>CAVTPM010000017.1:0-32672 GCA_963736655.1 uncultured Actinomycetota bacterium | reverse complement strand
AGGTGGCCGAGCGGTTCGCCGTCGCTCGGAACTGGTGGGTGGCGACCGCCGGACCGCGCGGGCCGCACGCCGTGCCCGTGTGGGGAGTCGCGGTCGAAGGAGCCCTGTGCTTCTACGGCGACGCGGGGTCGGTCCGATCCCGCAACCTGGCAGCCGACCCGAGGGTGGTGCTCCACCTGGAGAGCGGCGAGCAGGTGCTCATCGTCCACGGTGTGGCGCGCGGTCTCGGTCCGTCGTCCGGGACTCCGGAGGTCGTCGCTGCCTACCGTGCCAAGTACACCGATCCCGGCGACCAGGGCTACCTGCCGGACGATCCTGAGATGGGCGACCCGGCGATCGTCGCGGTCACCGCGCAGCGGGCGATGGCCTGGGACCTGACGTCGTTCTTCGACTCCCAGCGGCGCTGGCGGTCGCGCCGACTGAACAGGTCCCTCGGCTACCGGGACCGGTGGTCGAGGGGCGCGTAGCGCGGCCCACGCCGCGGCCGGCTCACCCCGGACAGCTCGATCATCCGCACCACGCGGTAGCGGTGCCCTGCCCAGGGCTCGAGCAGCTCCAGCATCCGGGAGTCGTCGCCGTCCGGATCCCCGGTGAGCGCGAACACCACCTGCCCGGCCAGGTGGACGTCACCGACGGAGACCGCATCCGGGTCGCCGTACGCCCGTTGGCGCACCTCGGCGGCCGTCCACGCACCGACCCCGGGAAGCACGCGCAGCGCCGCCTTGACCCTCCCCAGCGGGAGGTCGAGGGTGCGCTCGATCGCGACGGCGCGGGAGGCCGCACCGACCAAGGTCCGCGCGCGCTCCGGACCGACTCCTGCCCGGTGCCACTCCCACGACGGGATCCGTGCCCACGTCTCCGGCGACGGCACCACGCGGAGCCGGGCGGGCACGAGGCCCTCGGGCCCAGGGGCCGGATCGCCGTAGGCGTGCACGAGCCGACGCCACGAGTTCCGGGCCTCGGCCCCCGTCACCTTCTGCTCGAGGACCGTCGGCACGAGCGTCTCCCACACCCTGCGAGAGCGGGGCACCCGCCAGCCCGGATGCCGTCGCCAGGCAGCCCGGACCACCGGGTGCACGGGGTCGAACTCCTCCGCCGTGACGTCCGAGGCCCCGAGCAGGTCGGGCAGCGTCTCGAGCAGCCAGTCGGCCCCGTCGCCCCATGCGGTCCCGACCAGCGCCCCTTGCGCTGCGTCGACCCGCAGGTGCAGGGTCCCCGGCCCCACGGGTGTCCGAGCGGTGCGCCACAGGCCCGGCGTCGCCTCCATCACGGCGGTGGGGTCACCCCCACCCCGGAGCAACGGCCCCAGCGTCGCCCTGCAGGTCGACGGGCCACGCCGGCCGCCAGACCCGTGTCGCGGTCACGCGTCCGGGGAGAGCCGGACAGCTTTGTCGGGCAGCACGACATCCGCCCACACGCGGGCCCCCGGCGGCAGTTCGCAGTCGGCTCCGATCCACGCACCGTGGCCCACCACGACGCCGTCGAGCACCGTCCGCTCGCCCACCGAGGCACCCGCGCCGACGACCGAGGACCGAACCACCGAACCAGCGGAGACCACGGCTCCGTCCTGCAGCACGGACCGATCCACGACTGCCCCAGCCCCCACCGAGGCGTCCCGCCCGACGACGGTGCCGCCGGACACCAGTGCATCCGGAGCGATCACGGCACCGGGGAGCAGCAGACGCTCACCGGTCGGCCCGGGGAGGGCGCTGGAGGCGATGACTCCCGACACGAGGTCGACCGAGCCGCTGACGTACGCCTCCGGGGTGCCCAGGTCGAGCCAGTAGGCCGAGTCGAGGTAGCCGAGCACCACGGCCCCGGCGGCCAGCAGCCCGGGGAACGTCTCGCGCTCCACCGACACCGGACGTCCGGTCGGGATCGTCGTCGACCGTCGAGCGGCGGAAGACGTAGCAGCCCGGCATTGATCTGGCGGGTCGGTGGGTGGTCGGACTTCTCGACGAACCCGGTGACCCGGCCGTGCGCGTCGGTGGGCACCGAGCCGAAGGCGCGGGCGTCCTCGACCTCGACCAGGTGCAGCGTCACCGCGGCACCGGCCGCCTCGTGCGCCGCGAGCTGGCCGGCGAGGTCGTGGCCGGAGAGCACGTCGCCGTTGAGGACGACGACCGGGTCGTCCGGCCCGCTGAGCAGGGCGTCGGCCGCATGGCGGATCGCCCCGCCGGTGCCGAGCGGCTCGGTCTCGTGCACGTGGACGAGCTCGAGGCCCAGGTCGGAGCCGTCGCCCAGCGCGGCGAAGACCTCGGGCCGGTAGGACGTGGCGAGCACGACGCGAGTCACCCCGGCCGCCTGCGCCCGAGCGAGCTGGTGAAGCACGAACGGCACGCCGGCCACCGGCAGCATCGGCTTGGGGCAGCCCAACGTCAGCGGCCGCAGCCGGGTCCCCAACCCGCCGACGAGCAGGACCGCCTCGACTCCGTCCATGACGCCGGAGCCTAGCCGGGCGCCGAGATCGGTCATCCGCAACCGACGGGAGCCCGCTAGCCCGTGACGTACCCGGCCACGTCCACGACCACGCCGGTCCCGCCGTAGGGCAGGGAGACCTGCACGGCGCCACCCGTGCCGACCCGGACCACGACCGTCGTACGGACCGTGCTCCCGAGGTCGTAGGACAGGGAGCGCGTCGACGTCGTGACGGTTCCAGCAGGGAAGACGCGCAGCGACCCGGAGGCGGTCGGCGCCGAGGCGATGACGTTGAGCACCACTGCTGAGACACCGGTGGTCGGAACACCCCCGCGGCCGAGCACGGGGATGGTGAGGGTGGACCCTGCCTTCGGCTGGACCGCAGAGGTGCTTGCGCTGGAGAAGATGCGCGTCGGTGGGAGCGCCTTGGTTCGCCCGCTCGACGCGAGGCCGTCGTCGACGACGTAGTAGCCGTGGACGTCGAGCGACACGCTCGCGCCCATCCCGGACGCGAGGACCCGGACGCTGCCGTCGGCTCCGAGCGGTGCCACCACGGGGACGGTCCGCGTACGCCCTGCGGGAACGGTGACGGCCTGTACGGCCCTGGTGGCCGAGCCGTCCGGCGACGAGCCGGACCGAGGTCGCGGTGACTCCCGCCGACACCGTGACCTGGAGGAGTGCGGCGGGGGCCCCGACCCGCACTCCGGACTTGCCAGCCACCAAGGCGGTGAGCGGGACCGCGGAGGACACCGGGCCGGATCCGACCAGCGTGGGTGGCACGGCGATCAGGCGGCGGCCGACCGCCCCGGCGGTCGTCTGGTAGCCCACCACGTCGATCGACAGACGCACGTCCGCCGCCGAGCGGAGCGTGATCGTGCCGCCCGTCCCCGGGGGCACGAGAACGACGTTGACCGAGCTCGACCCGGCCGGGACGGACTGCTGGGCGATGGTCGGGTCCACTCCGGTCGGACCCACCCGGACCCAGCCGGGTCGGGCGCTGGAGCTCGTCGCCGTCATGCGCACGGCAACCGACGAGACGTTCTTCGTCGGCACACCGGCGACCCCGAGGACCTTGACCGACTGGTCGGTCGAGCCGGCAAGCGCGCCGCTCCAGACCGACCGGGCGGGGAGGTCCACCTGGTAGCCGAACGCGGAGGTCGGGGTCGCGACAGCGGTGGCGGCATGTGAGGAGCCGCTGGCGTTGCGCGCGGTCACCGAGAAGGTGTACGCCCGGCCGTTCACCAGCCCGGTCGACGTCGGCCGACCGGGCTGATGCGGGGAGGGACATCACTCGGTTGCCCGGCGAGACGGCGACGCGGTATCCGGCGATCGCGCTCTTTCCGGCAGACGCCGGCGCCGACCAGGTGAGGCCTGCGGAGCGGTCCGCTGCCGAGACCCGAACCGCCCTGACCGTGCTCGGCGACGCCCCCGTCACCGGAGGCGTGGTGGGGATCACGACCGGCGGAGCAGCGGGCGGGATGAGCTGCCCGCGGAACCACTCGCTCTTGAGACCGAGCGCGCTGCGCAACGAGGTCCCACTGACCGTGACGTCAGCCTTCGAGCCCTCGAGGCGCACCTTGGTGACCCGCCCTCCCCAGGCGCCTTGTCCGACCCGGTCGACGACCACGATGCGCCGAAGGGAGCCCAGCGCGGGATAGGCGGCCTGGACGGTCGCCGCAGCGACGTCCTTCGTCCAGAGGTGACCCCAGTTGGCCGTGCCCGTCACGACGCCGTCGTAGGGGTCGGCCTTGGCCACCAGGTAGGGCTTGCCACCGTCGGAGCTCCAGCCGCCGTTGGCCGAGCTGAACTCGGCGAAGATCGGGCGCTCCTCCGTAGCTGAGGTACTGACCGGCAGTCGCGGTGGCGGCCTTCGCCTCGGCCGAGGTCTCGCCGGAGTACCCGTTGTAGACCTGGCAGGTCGTCGAGTCGCAGATGTGCCACGCGCTGCCCGCAGCCACGGCGGCTGTGCGCTTGAACAGACCGTACGAACGCGCGGCGACCGCCTGGGCCTGGTACGCCGCGGTGGACCACCCTGCCGGGACCTCGGCCGACACGACCGACTTCACGTAGTCGTCCACCAGCACCGCCGAGATGGCGCGGAGCTTGTCCCGCGCGGCACTTCGTCGAGCCTCGAGGACCCCCCGGTAGACGACCTCGCCGCCACCGTTGCGGAGCAGGGTCACCCGGGACGTCGTCGAGGCGTCCGGCGCTGTGGTGAAGCGGAACGGCCCGGGCTGGCCCGTCCAACCGGTCAGCGGCTCGTACGCCGCACCCGTCCAGCCGTAGAGGCCCAGCGCTCCGCCGGAGAGCCGGGTACGCCAGACCGTCACCTTCTTCCCGGCGAGCGTCGTCGGGAGCACCCGGACGGTGCTGCCTTGCGACACCTGCAGGCCGGCCGCGGGTCGGACGCGGATGTCCGGGCCGGTCGCGGTCGGGCGGACGCCCTGGGACAGGTTGATCCGCATGGTCTGGGTGGCCGGCGCCTGGGCGATGGTGGTCCCGGGGTAGTAGAAGGCCAGGATCTCGCGGGCGGTCAGGCCCTTCCTGGCCGCTCCCTCGGCCCCGAACTGCGACATCCCGTGCCCGTGACCGTAGCCGCGACCTTCCAGCCGGAACACGCCGTCGGCAGGACGGTCGTACACGTCAGGATCAGCGAACAGGCGCGACGTTGACCGCGTACGGGACCGCGACCGAGGTGTCGTTCCAGGACTGGAGCGTGACCGTGTAGACACCCGCCGGGACGGTGTCGCCCGCGGAGTCCTCGAGGTTCCAGCTGACCTCGATGCGCCCGGCCGGGGCCGCCGACCCGTTGAAGGCCCGAAGCACGGTGCTGGTCCCCTGCTCCTTCACCTCCAGGCGCCACTGCTGGGCGGTCATCGCCGACGCGCGGACGACCACAGGAGTGGTCGCGCCCTTGAGCACGACCAACGGAGTCGCGGAGGTGGCATAGAGCTGAGCCCCCATCAGCGCCTTCACAGACGTCCGGATCGCTGGGAGCTTCGCGAACAGCTTCGCGCCCGGACAGGCTGTCGCGCCTGCGTCGCGGTGCCCTGAGATGACGTCGAAGGAGACCTTGGTCCCGTCGCGGAACTTGGCCGTCGTGCCCGACCCGTTGGCTGCGGTGAGCGAGGCCTTGCCGGTGGGGTTGCGGTGCTCGATGCCGAGCTTCCAGGCCAGCACCTTGGAGATCGACGAGACGAGGGCGGCGCTCGGCGCGGCGGACACGTAGTTGCCCAGTGCCGAGACAGCCCAGCTCTCGGCGTTGAACCCCCCCGTGGCGCCCGACCGGACGGCACGGTCGAGGCCGCCGTAGCGGCCCTCGAAGACCTGGCCGTACTTGTCGACCAGCACGTTGTACGCGATGTCGGACCAGCCGAGGCTGTTCGTGTCGTAGGCATAGATGGAGCGGACCGCGGCGGCGGCCTGGTCCTTGGTGTAGGAGTTCGACGTCGCGGTGTGGTGGACGAAGGCCACCCGCACCCGAGGCTCGTAGGTCGGTGCAGCGTTGCGCAGAGCCTCGTCGGCACCCCACTGAGCGCGCGTGATGACCGCCGGCATGCCCTCTGCGGCGTGCGCAGCGGACGGGGCGGTGGCGACGAGCCGGCGGTCGGCTTCGGACGCACCCGGGTCGACGAGATCGACGCGCAGCCCCAGGGGCAGCCGGCCGCGCAGGGCATCGACACGCACCTGAACGCCGTCGGACGGGCCAGCGAAGTACGGGGAGCTGCCCACGCGTGATGGCCGACCGACGCCGTCGGCCGCGCCTTCGACCGGTTCTGCGCCCTCCCCCTCGGCGGGTCGGTCGTCGGAGTCCGTCGCCAGAGCCGTCCACGGCTGCCAGGACCCTCCGCTGCGGGTGCGGACCGAGATCACGAGATCCTCGGGGCTCACGGGTATCGGCTGGTCGGAGTCCCAGGTGACGCCCACCAGGCTGTAGGAAGCGGTCGCCAGGCGCGCCGTGAGGATCTCCGGGGCGTCCCCGGCCTGGTGCTTGGAGTGCTCGTCGGCGGCCGCCGGGTGGGTGCGCTCCGCGACCCACGCCCCGGCGTCCACGCCCCGCAGAGCGATCGTCGTCAGCCCGGGCGTCACGGGGTGCGGCGCGGCTGCGGCTCCCCCGATCGTCGGGACGACGATGAGGGCGGGGACGGCAGCAGTCACGAGGAGTGCTGCGACGGAACGGCGCATGTCTTGGGCTCCTGGGCGTCGGGCGTGACGGAGGGGGGCTGGGGGCCCCATCCCTAGCCGTATCGGACGATCGGGACGGGACCCTGAGCCGCGACCCCGGCCGAGGTCTGCTGGGACGCGGTGCGAGGGTGTCGGCGTGACCCGTCCCAGCACCCCCTACGCCGCCCTCCTCACTCGGCTCGAGCGCGACCCGGCCGAACCCCTCCTCACCGATGTCGACCTGCGCACCGGCGAGCGGGTCGAGCTCTCGGTCGCGAGTGCTGCCAACGGAGTCGCCAAGGCTGCGCACGCACTGTCCGCGGTGGCCGACGAGCTCGGACGTGCGCCGCGCGTGGACCTTCGACTGCCCCTCCACTGGCAGGCGGTGACCCTGGGGCTCGGCGCCTGGGCCGCCGGCGCCGTCCTCCTGCGTGGGCCGAGGGCTCGCGGGTGCGTCCGCCGACGTGCTCGTGATCGGCCCCGAGGCGTCCGCCCGCCCCTCGGACGACGTTCCGGACGTCACCTGGGCCGCGCGGCTCCACCCCTTCGGCCTGCCGTTCGACCCCCCTCCGCCCTATCCCCTCGAGGACCTCAGCCTCCTGCTGCGCGCCCAGCCGGACACGCTGCCTGTCGACAGCGGTGGGATCGGCCCCGCCCTCGACGACGTCGGCGAGCTCACCACCGCGAGCCGGCTGGTGGAAGCCGCCGCGCTCGCCGTTCCCTCGGGGACGACGCCCTGCCGTGCTGCTCACGACGCTCCCGCTGACGAGCGTCGACGGCTGGCTCGCGGCCGCGGTGGTCCCTCTGGTCGCCGGAGGGTCTGTCCTGCTCGTCCGGGGGGACCCCGCAGCGACCGACCTCGAGCGGCTGTGCGCGGTCGAGCGGGTCACCGCGACCGCGGGGGTGCAGGTCCCCGGTGTGCCTCGGCTCCTCTGAGCCACCGAGTCCCTGCGCTTCGTCGCGCCGGAACCGTGCGCAGTCGTCGCACGTCACAGGTGCGACCGGCCGTCTCTACACTGTCCGGATCCCTTCGAAGGAGCACGACGTGTCGAGGCAGACCCGATGAGCGAGCAGGAGCCGTCCGCGGAGACGGTCGTGCCCGGGCGCCCGCACCGCTCCCGGAAGAAGCGGGCCCTGATCGCCGTGGGGATCGCCTTCGCCGTCCTGGTCGCCGGAACCGTCGGCTTCGGCGTGTACGCGTACAGCCACCTGAGCTCCAACATCGCCACGATCGAGGACACCCAGGACCAGACCGACCGACCCGAGGGCATCCAGGCCTCCGCGGCCGCGGCCAAGGCACCGCTGAACATCCTGATGATCGGGTCCGACACCCGCAGCGGGGACAACGCGTTCATCGGTGGTCCCGAGGATGCGGGACGCTCGGACACGACGATGCTCCTTCATGTGTCCGCGGACCGCTCCAGCGCCCTGGCCGTGAGCATCCCGCGGGACTCCATGGTCGACATGCCTTCCTGCAAGACCCTGACCGGCGCGACGTCGAGCGCCGGCCTTCGTCAGTTCAACGAGGCCTACACGATCGGCGGCGCCTCCTGCGTCCGACGCACGGTGGAGCAGCTGACCGACATCCGGATCGACCATTTCGTCGTGGTCGACTTCTCCGGGTTCCGCGACATGGTCAACGCCCTGAACGGCGTGAAGGTCTACCTGCCCGAGGCGGTCAACGACAGCGAGCACGGCATCACGCTCCCAGCCGGCTGCAACACCCTCGACGGCAAGGAGTCCCTGGACTACGTCCGAGTGCGACACATCGGGAACGGCAGCGATCCGGAGCGGCTCGCGCGGCAGCAGGCCTTCCTCTCCTCGGTGATGCAGAAAGTCACCTCGAAAGGGACGCTCACCAACCCTGCGAAGCTCTACTCGTTCCTGAACGCCGCGACCAAGGCCATGAGCACCGACAAGGGGCTGAACACCGTCGGCAAGCTGGCCGGCCTCGCCACCGACATGCGGGAGGTCGGTCTCGACCAGATCCGCTTCATGACGATCCCGGTGGAGGCCTACCCGCCGGACCCGAACCGCCTCCAGTGGGCGCCGAGCGCCGACGTGGTCTGGAAGGCCCTCCGCACCGACAAGCCGCTGCCCGGGACCAAGCCCAAGCCGGTCGCCGGCCCTGCCGGCTCGCCGTCCCCGACGGCTGAGCCGCTGGTCACCGCGCCGCGGTCGGTGCTGGTGCGCGTGCTCAACGCCACCGGGACCCCGGGGGCCGCGAAGTCCGCCGCGGCCGAGCTGACCGCCCTGGGCTACCAGGTCGTCGGCTACGACACCGCCCCGCGCGTCAGCAGCACGAGCGTGGTCCGCTGGTCCGTCCCGCGCGACGAGTCGGCTCGGACCCTCGCCGCGGCGACGAGCACGGGCACGCGGCAGGTCGAGGGCCTCGGTCAGGTCGTCGAGCTCGTCGTGGGCACCGACTACGCGGGAGCGACCAAGGTCAAGGTCACAGGACCCCAGGCGTCGCCATCGTCGCGGCCGAGCTTCACGCTCCGGGCTGCCGACGCACCGATCTGCAGCTGACCCGTCGGCTCCTTCCGAGCGGGCTCCACATCCCGGTTCGGGCCACTAGGGTCGGGAGCCATGGACAAGGTCTTCGTCTCAGCCGCCGAGGCGGTCTCCGACATCGTCGACGGCGCCTCCGTCGCCGTCGGGGGGTTCGGGCTGTGTGGCATCCCGAGCGCCCTCATCCAGGCGCTGTACGACTCGGGAGTCACCGACCTCCGGGTCGTGTCGAACAACTGCGGGGTCGACGGCTGGGGGCTCGGCATCCTCCTGGCCGCCGGCCGCATCACCCGGACGACGTCCTCCTACGTCGGGGAGAACAAGGAGTTCGAGCGCCAGTTCCTCTCCGGCGAGCTCGAGGTCGAGCTCGTGCCTCAGGGGACTCTGGCCGAACGCCTCCGGGCCGGGGGCGCCGGCATCCCGGCGTTCTACACGGCCACGGGGGTCGGCACCCAGGTGGCAGACGGTGGCCTCCCCTGGCGCTACGCACCGGACGGCTCGGTGACCCTGGCCTCCCCGCCGAAGGAGACCCGCGAGTTCGCCGGGCGTGCGTACGTCCTGGAGGAGGCGATCACCACGGACGTCGCCCTGGTGCACGCCGAGGTCGGTGATCGACACGGCAACCTCGTCTTCAACAAGTCGGCCCGCAACTTCAACCCGCTCTGCGCCGCGGCGGGTCGCCTGACCATCGCGACCGTCGAGAGGCTCGTCGAGCCGGGAGCCATCGATCCCGACCACGTCCACACGCCCGGCATCTTCGTCCAACGCGTCGTCGTCGTCGGCGCCGACGACCCTGCTGCGCACAAACGCGTCGAGCGCCGCACGGTCCGGGTGCGCAGCACGCCGTCACCGAGGAGGCCTGAGCCGTGGCGTTGACCCGTGAACAGCTCGCTGCCCGAACCGCCCTGGAGCTCAAGGACGGTCAGTACGTGAACCTCGGGATCGGCCTGCCGACCCTCGTCCCGAACTACCTCCCGGCCGACGTGACCGTGGTCCTCCAGTCCGAGAACGGGATTCTGGGTGTGGGGCCCTACCCGCTCGAGGGTGAGGAGGACCCCGACCTGATCAACGCGGGCAAGGAGACCGTCACCGTCTTGGCAGGGGCCTCGTTCTTCGACTCTGCGGCATCCTTCGGGATGATCCGCGGCGGGCACATCGACGCGGCCGTCCTCGGCGCCATGCAGGTGTCGGCGGCCGGCGACCTCGCGAACTGGATGATCCCCGGCAAGATGGTCAAGGGCATGGGCGGCGCCATGGACCTCGTCCACGGGGCGCAGCGGGTCATCGTGATGATGGAGCACGTCGCGAAGGACGGGTCCCACAAGATCGTGACGGAGTGCACGCTGCCGCTCACTGGCCGTGAGGTCGTCCACCGGATCATCACCGATATGGGTGTACTTGACGTGACACCGGGCGGCCTCGTCTTGCGCGAAACGGCTCCTGGCGTCACCGTGGACGACATACGGTCCGCCACCGGCCCGGCGGTCCAGGTGCCGGCCGTGCCCCTCGTGATGAACGTGGGCGGCTGACCGGCGACGTTCGCCCGGACGGGTGATCAAGCGCCGCCGCCCGCCCGACGAGAGGAAGTCGTGACCCTGCTGCGAAGTGCTCTCGCGAGCCTGCTCGCGCTCGGCACCCTGACGGCCGCGCCGCTCGTCGCCCCCCAGCAGGTCGATGCCGCACCGGCCCTCCAGTACTGGACGGGGACGGTCACCAAGGTCGTCCGACGGGGACACGCTCTGGGTGGACATCGCGGGCGACGGCAAGCCGGCGCTCGAGGTCCGAAACGCGGGCATCCAGGCGACCGAGATCAAGCACCCCGACGAGGGCGAGCTGGTCGACGAGTGCCACAGCAGGGAGGCGATGGCCCGGATGACCGAGCTGGTCTTCGGTGCCAACCGCACGGTCCGGCTCTCCGCGTACTCCGCCTCGAGCCTGAGCCAGGGACGGCTGATGCGCTACGTCGACGTCGACACGACGCCAGGTCCCGGTGAGACGTGGGTGGACGTGCAGCAGGTCCTCCTCGAGGAGGGCTACGTCTGGTGGAAGCCGGAGTCCTTGGAGCCTGCTCACAACGAGAGCTATCACGTGGCCGCCGAGGTCGGGATGCGCGCGGGCGGGCCGCTCTACAACCCGAACTACCACCTCGGGCCCTGCAAGGAAGGCCCGGCCCAGTCGACGCCGGTCTCGCTGAGCCTCAAGTACAACGGATACAGCCCGGTCCACGGCAACTACGTCAACGGCGAGTACGCCCGGGTCCGCAACGGCGGTGACACCGCTCTCTCGCTGGCAGGTTGGACGATCCGCGACTCCAGCCACGTCATGACCTTCACCTTCCCCAAGGGCGCGGTCGTCAAGGCCCACAGCAGCGTGGTCGTACGGGCGGGCAAGGGGACCGCCTCCGGCACGACCTTCTACATGGGGCGAACGAAGAACCCGTTCCCAGACCCGGTGTACAGCGTCGCCTACCCCGGCGACGGCCTCTACCTGCTCGACCCCGACGGCGACGTGCGCAGCTACATGCTCTATCCCTGCGTCACCACGTGCACCTCCGGGGTCAAGGACAAGATCACGGTCACGGTGCAGTACGACGCGCCAGGCAACGACGCCGAGAACCCCAACGGCGAGTACGTCCAGATCCAGCGGGCGAGCGGGGTCAGCTCGGTCAGCCTCGCCGGCTACGTCGTCGAGCGGTACCCCTACAACCGGATCCTTCCGGCCGGGACCGTCCTGGACGCCAAGCACCCCACGCTTCGGGTCAGGAGCGGGATCGGCAAGGACAACGTCACCGGTTCGATCATGTCGGTGTACATGGGCGTCGACCACGGGATGCTGGGGAACACGGGGGGCTCCGTGGTGGTCCGAGACCTCGTCAACGCACGGTTCGCCTGCGTCGCCTGGGGCAGCACCCGCTGCTGAGGGCGCCGAGCGCTCAGGCGTCCAGATCGAGGGCGTACGCCGCGAGCACGGTGTCGAGGTCGCCGTCCTCCATCAGCTCCCCCTGCCGGAGGTAGAGACCCCTGGTGCAGAAGCGCCGCAGGTCGTTCTCGTTGTGCGAAACCAAGAAGAGCGTCCGGCCGTCGCCGAGCATCTCCTCCATGCGGCGGTAGCACTTGCGCTTGAACTTGGGGTCTCCGACTGCCAGGACCTCATCGACGAGGACCACGGGCTCGTCGAGCTGGGTCACGACGGAGAAGCCGAGGCGCGCCTTCATGCCGCTCGACAGGTGCCGATAGGGCATGTCGAGCCGGTCGCCGATCGCCGCGAAGGCGACGATGTCGTCGAACCGCTCGTCGATCGCCGCCCGGCTGAGCCCGTGCAGCCCTGCTGTGAGCACGATGTTGTCCCGCACCGTCAGGTCGCCGACGAAGCCGCCGGTGACCTCGATCAGCGGGGCCACGCCGCCGTGGACCACGACGTGCCCCTCGTCCGGGATCAGGACGCCAGCGACCAGCTTGAGCAGGGTCGACTTCCCCTGACCGTTCGCACCGACCAGCCCCACGGCCTGGCCGGGAGGGACGCTGAAGGAGATGTGCCGGAGTCCCCAGAACTGCTCGGTCGGTCGGACCTGGTCCCGGCGGAAGAGCCGGTTGCGGATGGAGGCCCGGCGGCGGCGACTCTTGTAGAACTGGATCCCAAGATCCTCGGCCAGGATCGCTGGTTCGGTCGTCACCTAGAGCTCCTTCAGGACGGCCGGTTCGAGCCGGGCGAAGACCCTGAGACCGACGACGAACGTCAGCGCACTGACGAGCGCGGCCACGCCGACGACCCACCAGCCGACGAACTCGCTCGGGGAACAGCACCGCCCGGTAGAGATCGATGATCCCGACGAGCGGGTTGAGCGAGTACAGGATCTTCACCGTCTCTGAGACGCGCGGGGCGTCGTAGACGTTCTGCGCGCTGTAGATGATGGGCGAGAAGTAGAAGGTGATGCGCAAGACGATCCGGATGAGCCGCTCGAGGTCACCGACGAGCACGGTCACCGATGCGATGAGCAGGGCGAGCCCCGTGAGCAGCAGCGCCTGGATGAGGACGGCGACAGGGAGCGCGAGCAGGTACCAGCTCGGCGTGACCCGGAAGACGATCATGAAGAGCAGGACCACCGGGATGCTGAGCAGGAACTCGGCGAACTTGCTCCCCACCAGCCGGAGCACCCAGATCTCCCGCGGGAGGTTCGTGGAGCGCACGAGCTTGGACTCGCCGGTGATGGCCCGGGCGGACATCCCCACCACACCGTTGAACCAGTTCCACGGCAGCAGGCCGACGACGAGGAAGAGGATGTAGGGCTCCGCCCCGATCGAGGCCCGCGAGATGACGACCGTGAAGATGAACCAGAACACCAGGGCCATGAGCAGCGGGTCGAGGATGCTCCAGACGTAGCCGAGGTACGAGTCGGCGTACTTCACCTTGAGGTCACGGGCCACCAGGAGCCGCAGGATCCGACGCTGCTCGATCACAGCCTTGAGCCTGGAGATCATGGGTGACGGGTCCTCAGCGTCCGCGGGTGAGCGCTCAGCGTAGTTGTGCCAGGACCCTCCTCGGCGCCCAGCCGGCCCAGTCAACCCCGGCGCGTCCGCCCCTCGGGCCGTGGGAGCCGGGTTAGCCTCGACGTGACCTTTCTCACTCCGACCCGCAACGGCGCACCGATCGGCCTCCCCGTACGTCTGAGACGGCAGGGACCGGACCCGCGGTTCCTGTACGCGTCGAACCCTGGATGGCGATGACTGACGTCCCCGGCACTCCTGCGTTGCCGCCCGAGCTCGACCCGCGCGGCAACCGCCGATCTTCGCCTGCCCGGACCCGGAGCCTGCCCATGGTGGCCGCTGGGGTCGCGGCCGCGCTGGTGCTCGTCGTCAGCGGCGGCGGCTGGCTGGCGCTGGACCAGATCGACCGGCGCCTGGACAAGGTCGACGTCGGTATCGCTGGTGGTGGCGGGCGGATCGACGACTCCGCACAGACCATCCTGCTCGTAGGCTCGGACAACCGCGAAGGTCTCACCAAGAAGCAGATCCGCGAGCTCCACGTGGGAGCGGGGAGCACCACCAACGGCGCCGGACGTCGCTCGGACACGATGATCCTGATGCACCTGTCCAAGGAGCGAGACCAGGTGACCATGGTCAGTCTGCCCCGGCGACTCCCTCGTCAAGATCCCCGCCTGGACCGACAGCCAGGGCAAGCAGCACCGTGCCGAGAAGAACAAGCTCAATGCGGCCTTCGCCTTCGGAGGTCCGGCCCTGGCCATCGACACCATCGAGGCCAACACCGGGGTCCACATCGACCACTACGTCGAGGTCGACTTCGCCGGCTTCGCCGGGATGGTCGACGCGCTCGGTGGCGTCGAGGTGTGCATGAAGAAGGCGGTCAAAGACACCAAGTCCGGCCTCGACCTCCCCAAGGGGACGAGCACCCTCGACGGCGCCCAGGGCCTCGCCTTCGTCCGCGCCAGGTACTTCGACCCACGGGCCGACATCGGTCGGATCGAGCGCCAGCAGAAGTTCCTCGGGGCGATGTTCCGCAAGGCCACCGCGAGCGAGATGCTCCTGAACCCCGTGGAGCTCAGCTCCTTCCTCGACGCGGCCCTGAAGTCGGTCAAGACCGACAAGGGGATCACGCGCGACGACATCCTCGCGCTGGCAGCACGCCTACGGCAGGTCGCCGCAGGGAACGTCGCCTTCCTCACACCACCCATCGCGGACTACGACTACCGCGACGGCGTTCACGGTTCGTCACTGAGGTGGGACGCTGCGGCGGCGGCGGAGCTGTTCCGCAAGATCGAGGCGGACGAGGAGATCGTTCCCCCTGCCGCGCCGGTCGGACAGGCTGGACCCAGCGTCGCACCGGGCGAGATCAAGGTGCAGGTGCTCAACGGTGCGGGGATCGCCGGACTGGCCCGGACAGCAGCGGAAGACCTCGCCGGCATCGGCTTCGCCATCGCCGGGGCGCCGGCGAACGCGGCGACCACCGGCGCGCCACGCACCGTCATCGCCTACGACCCGAAGTACGACGAGTCCGTGAAGACGCTCGCGGCGGCGCTGCCCGGTGCCCAGCTGAAGGCCGTACCCGGTCAGGGGGCCACCTTCCAGGTGATCCTGGGCGCCGACTACGCCGGTGCCACGACACCGGTCGTCACGCCCAAGAGCGACGGTGCGACCACCGACGTGCAGACGGCCGCCAACAAGCGCTGCGCCTAGTCCGACTCCTCGCGGGAGGCAACGATCGCGTCGCGTCGTGCCAGTCGGTGCGTGCGGCGGATCTCCGCCTCATGGAACCGACGGCGGTCGCCTTCGTCCTCCAGGTCCAGCGGAGGCACGTCACGCGGGTTGCCCTCGTCGTCGACGGCCACGAACACCAGGTAGGCCGTGGCCACGCGGGTCGCTTCCCCCACCTCGTCCCACCGTTCGGCGACCACGCGCACGCCGATCTCCATCGAGCTGCGCCCCGCCCAGTTGACCTGGGCGTGCGCGTGCACCAGGTCCCCGACGCGGACCGGGACGACGAAAGCCATCTCGTCCATCGCGACCGTCACCGCCGGTCCGCCGCTGTGCCGAGCGGCAACGGCGCCGGCCACGTCGTCGACGAACTTCATCACCACCCCGCCGTGCACGGTGCCGAGCAGGTTGGTGTCCACGACGCCCATGATGCGGCTGAGCGTCGTGCGCGACGCAGCGGGGGGACGCGCAGCGGCGGCGGTGCTCACAGCACTACCGGCCGATCAGAGGACGGACGCGTTCCTCCAGCCGGGAGACCGCGCTCGTCGTCCGCGCCTTGCGCAGCAGGCCCCGCATCCGCTCCGAGCCACGCGAGGAAGGGGTGGCCGCGGATGATGCCGGGGCGGCCGGTCGCGACGCCGCCGCAGCGGCGATCACGCCGACGACCGCATCCTTGGCGGCGCCCGCCGGGACGTCGGGGTGCGCCCGCTGCGCCTCGATCTCGACCGAGTCGGTCTGCGGCTGCGCGGGGAGCGCGCCGAGCACCTCGAGGTCGCCGATCACGCGGACGCCGAGACCGGCGATCTTCTCTGCCGCAGCCGCTCCGATCTCCGCCGCTCGCTCGAGCGCCCACTGCGGTGTCGTGATGCGCGGCTCGTCAGGGCCGGGACGATAGGAGTCCTGCAAGTGCTGGGTCATCGGGAAGACGTAGGCCCGGTAGAGCGCGTCCGGCCACTTCCTGGCCCGGAATTCGAGGTTCAGCTGCCGGACCAGCTCGATCTCTCCCCAGGTCAGCGACCGGTTGCTTCGACCCGGCTCGGGCTGCAGCATGCCGACGGGCAGCCCGAGCATGGCTTCGACCGAGTGGGTGAGCAGGTCCTTGTCGTTCTCGTCCACGACGAGAACGGTGAGGTTCTCCGGTCCGACCACGGACGCCCACTTCTCGACGAGGGCATCGTGATGGTGCCGACGCCAGAAGCTGGGGGTGGGCCTGTCGTACGGCGGCCGCCTGAGCATCCCCTCGAGCCAGTCGTCGTAGGTGGTCACGTGCCCGTTGCGCACGTACTGCTGCCAGGCGGACGGCATGATCTTCGTGAGCGGACGTAACGTGATCAGGACTCGCACCCGGTCACCGCCGAGGGCCGCGACGGCCTCGCGCGCGGTGTCGACGTCGGCCTCCCCGAAGAACTCGCTGCTCACCACGACGCGCTGGTCGTCGGTGGCCCGACCCACCTGACGGACCAGCCGGTCCCACTCCACCCGGGTGGGCGGGGGGTAACCACGGAGGCCCCGGTGCCCGGTGAGGGCGAGGGCTGCGTCGGCGTGCTGGCGGACCCGCCCGGCGTAGACCACTCCCTGGGCCCGCAGCTGCGGTCGCGCGTGATGCATCGCGCCCTGCAAGGCGGTCGTCCCCGTCTTGTGCGGACCGACGTGCAGCAGGACGGTCCCCGGGGGAGAAGCAGGTCGCCCACGCGTGGAGCCTCCACATCCTGACCTCGGCACGCCCGGTCCGATGGCGGGCTCGCAACGGGGGCCAGAGTACCGTGAAGCCCGCATCCGAAGGCGGCACCTGGTGCCCCGAGTCACGAGGCAGGGAGCCAGATTGATTCCGACCCACGCGGTCACCTACCCTCGGCCGGCCGACACGGCCGACCGTCGCGGGGCCTCGGGAGGCAGCGCGTGACGACGACACCCAACGGTCTGCGCACGATCGCCGTTGTTCTGGCCGGAGGAACCGGCGCGCGCGTCGGGCTGAAGACCCCGAAGCAGCTCCTCAAGGTCGCGGGCAAAGCCATCCTGGAGCACACGATCGAAGCGTTCGAGGACTCGCCACTCATCGACGAGATCATCGTGCTGATGGCACCGGGCTGGGTTCCGGAGGCCACCGCGATCGTCGAGAAGGCCGGCTTTCGCAAGGTCACCCGGGTCATGGCCGGCGGACAGACCCGCAACGACACCACGATGATCGCCCTCGGTGCGGTCGGCGACGAGGACTGCAACCTGCTCTTCCACGACGCGGTCCGACCGCTCGTGGGTCAGCGCATCATCCGCGAGTGCGTCGAGGCCCTCGGCTCGTACCGGGCCGTCGACGTCGCCATCCCTTCGGCCGACACCATCATCGAGGTGGCTGACGGCGTGATCACGACGATCCCCCCACGGGACGGGCTCCGCAGGGGGCAGACGCCTCAGGGCTTCCGCGCGTCGACCATTCGACGCGCCTACAGCCACGCGCGCAAGGACCCGGACTTCGCGGCCACGGACGACTGCTCGGTGGTGCTCCGCTATCTCCCGGACGAGCCGATCTACGTGGTCGAGGGTTCGGAACGCAACATCAAGGTGACCCACCCCATCGACGTCTTCCTCGTCGACCAGCTGTTCCGCCTCGGATCGCACTCGACGCCACGCGCCAACGACCCGGCGATCTCCCTCGAGCGCATGAAGGACCGCACGCTCGTCGTCTTCGGCGGCAGCTACGGGATCGGCTCGGAGATCGCAGACGTGGCGCGAGAGCTCGGCGCGAACGTCTTCAGCTTCAGCCGCTCGCAGACCGGGACAGCCGTGCAGGACCCGGCCGCCGTGGAGGCAGCCCTGGCCCAGGCCTTCGAGGAGACGGGTCGGGTGGACTACGTGGTCGTCACGGCGGGAGTGCTCCACCGCAGCGCCTTGGCCGAGTCCAGCGAGGAGGTGATCCGGGAGAGCATCGACATCAACCTGACCGGCCCCATGCTCATCGCCCGGGCGAGCGCGCACTACCTGACGCAGACCAAGGGCCAGCTGCTGCTGTTCACCTCGAGCTCCTACACGCGCGGTCGAGCCGGTTACAGCCTGTACTCCTCCACGAAGTCCGCGGTCGTGAACCTCACCCAGGCCCTCGCGGAGGAGTGGAAGACCCTCGAGATCCGGGTCAACTGCGTGAACCCGGAGCGCACGAGCACCCCGATGCGGACCAACGCGTTCGGGGCAGAGCCAGAAGACACCCTGCTGAGCGCCCGCACGGTTGCGCTCTCCTCGGTCGACGTCCTGATGTCGGACGAGACAGGGCATGTGATGGACGTACGACTCTCGCGCAGCGAGGAGACTGATGACGATTCCCCGGCCGAGAGCATCGAACGCGCACTGAGGCTCGCCGAGGCCGAGGCGGAGGAGCGGTCCGCGGCCGAGGGACGCCCGTGAGGTGGAGCCCAAGGGGGCTGGGCGGACTCGACGACCGGCTCGTCCTGCTCGTCGCGGCCACTGCCCTGATCTATGTCGGCCTTGCGGTCTCCGCGGCCCTCGACGCGCCCTGGGCCTGGACCGTTCTGCTCGTCGGCGCGCTGCTTCTTGACGTCCTGGTCGAACGACGCTCGCCGGTCCTGAGGCGGGTCCTGCTCGCCTCCGGCCTCGACCCGAGCGTTCGAGGGTTGCTCCAGCTGCTCACGTTCGGCCTCCTGGCCGCGGTCCATTTCTCTTGGACCACACCGGCGTACGCCGCCGTCGCGCTGCTGCTGCTCCTGATGCCGGCGAGCAGAGCTGCCCTCCTCCTGACCCGGTTCGCCTGGCGCACCCGCATGCAACGCCCGGTCGAGACGCGCAACATCGAGCTCGGTTCCTTGGCTGGCACAACCCCCCGGGCGGCCGGGCCGAACGTCGACGACGTTCAGCTCGTCTGGCTGGGATCGGTGGTCCTTGTGGTCTCGGCCACAGGCGTCGCACTCAACCTCCTCTGGCCCTTCGTCACCGTGACCCTCGCCTACGCCGTGGCGCTGGTCGCCGCCGCGGGGACGCTGGTGGGACCTCTGCTGGGGCGAGGTGGCCAGCTGGCCAACACCGCGTGGGAGGAGCGCGCGCTGGAGAGGGTCCGCGCCCTCGAGCCCGAGGTGGTTCTGTACTTCAGCGGGTCGCCCGACTCGATCTATCAGGCGAACATGTGGCTCAAGCCCCTGGCAGAGCTGGGCCGCCCCGCTCTGGTCCTGCTGCGCGAGCGCAACCTGCTGAAGTCCCTCGCGCCCACGGACCTCCCGGTGGCCTGCATGCCCGACGCAGTGACGGTGATGAACGCCAAGCTCACCTCGGTCCGAGTGGCGTTCTACGCCGCACACACGGGCAAGAACATCCACTTCCTGCGCGAGCCCGGCCCCTCGCACGTCTTCATCGGGCACGGCGACAGCGACAAGGTCAGCAGTGTCAACCCCTTCGGCAAGGCCTACGACGAGCTCTGGGTCGCAGGACCCGCTGCGCGCGACCGCTGGGCCAACGCTGACGTCGGGGTGCACGACGCCTCGGTGGTCGAGGTGGGACGTCCCCAGCTGGCATCCATCGAGCGAGGGAGCTGTCCGCCTCGCGAGCGCAGGACCGTCCTCTACGCCCCGACCTGGGAGGGCTGGACCGACGAGGACTTCGGCACGTCGATCACCGAGATGGGGCCGGTGCTCGTCGAGAGGCTCCTCGCCGCAACGCCCCCCTGGCGCATCATCTACAAGCCCCACCCCTTCACCGGCCTCCGAGACCCTCGCGCCCGTCAGGCGCATCAGCGGATCGTCAGGCTGCTCGGCGACGCCACCGGATCCGAGGGCCTCGGCCCCGAGTCACCGGGGCTCGCGGCACTTCGCTCCCAGCTGTCCGACCCGTCGGTCAGTGCGACCGAGTTCGACGAGCTCGGACAACGGTGGAGCAGCACCTACTGGGGGCTGCCGACCACCCACGGCCACCTCGTCGTCACCGGCTCGCTGCCGACCTTGTTCGACTGCTTCAACCACGCTGACGTGCTGATCGCCGACGTCTCCAGCGTCGTCACCGACTTCCTCTTCAGCGGCAAGCCCTATGTCTGCGCCAACCCTCGCGGCATCGACCCGGCCACGTTCAGACGGGAGAACCCCAGCACGGGTGCCGCCTATCTGCTCGACCCAGCCTGCGACGACTTGGCAGAGATCCTTCGGGCGGTCCGAGGGGACGATCCGACCAGCGGTGCCCGTGCGCAGCTCAGGGATTACCTGTTGGGCCCGGCCGAGCCTGACTCCATCGTCCGCTGGCGGTCGGCGGTCGACCGGATCGTAGCGACTGCGCAGGGCAAGGGAGATGGGAGGGCTTGGGTGGTCGGCGACCCTCTCGATGATCCGTTCGACGGCGAGAGCGACCCGTCTCGGCAGGGCGACTGAGCTCAGTGGGACTCGGCCGCTCCTACTCCCCACGGCCCCCCGCCGGCCGTCGACGGAGCCGCTGGAACGCTCCGGACGTCCGGGTGCGGTGCACGATCCGCGCCCGTGCCCCCGCGGTCAGGTCGCCGCTCCTCAACCGCTCTGAGACGGTGGTGGGCGCGACCCCGGCCGCGATGGACCCGACCAGTGCCTCGGTCGCGAGCGACAAGGGGATGTCCGTCACGGACTCGGTCCCGGTGGCGCCCACGGCTGGCTCGGCTGAACCCAGCGCCGAGAGGTCGCCGACGACGCGCACCCCGAGGGCGGAGATCCGTGCTGCTGCCGCGGCGCCGATCTCCGCGGCACGCTGCAGCGCCCACTCGGGGAGGACGAGTCTTCGGCTCCCCCGGCTGCGGGTCCCGTTGCGCCTGGAGCCGGAGGATCATCCCGTCCTGCACGTAGCGCCGGTGCTCCTCGTCGGACCAACCCTGGCGCCTGGCTTCGGCGTTGAGCGCACGTACCAGCTCGATCTCGGGGTAGGTGAGCGACCGGTTGGTGCGACCGCGGCTCGGGCTTCAGGAGACCGGCGGGCAACCCAGCCAGCCGCTCGACGGTGCGCGTCAGGAGGCCGGGGTCGGAGCCGTCCAGCGCCAGGACGGTGACCCGCTCGGGCCCGACGATCGAGGCCCAGCGCTCCACCAGCAGGTCGTGGTGATGGCGCTGCCAGAAGCTCGGGGGTCGGGCGGTCGTAGGGCGCCTCGGAGAGCATCCCGCGCAGCCAGCGCCGGTAGGAGACGCTCAAGTCCGGCCCGCACGTACTGCTGCCAGGCCGACGGCAAGATCGCGGAGAGCGGTCGAAGGTCACGAGCACGTGCACGCGGTCCCCGCCGAGCCGCTCGACGACGGTGGTGGCGGTACTCAGGTCGGCCATCGAGAACGCCTCCGCGCTGACGATCACCCGGTCGTCGCCTGCGGCCGTCACCTCCCGGACCAAGGACCTCCACTCGCGCATGGATCCACGACTGTGGCCGCGAGGTCCGGGGGCGCCGGTCATCGCGCGCGCCGCCAAGGCGTGCTGTCTCCAGCGCCCCGGATAGACCACGCCGTGCCGGGCGAGCTGGGGGCGGGCGAGCATGAGCGCGCCCTGGAGTGCGGTCGTTCCCGTCTTCTGCGGTCCGATGTGCACGAGTCGCGTGCCCGGTGGGAGGAGGAGGTCGTCCGTCACGCGCTCTCCTCGGGGTCCTGGGGAGCCCCATTCTCACCCCGGCCACGACGGGCCAGCGTCGGGGCCGCCCCCAGGACCAGGTGAGGCTTCACGCCGCGTCGCCCTGAGGTAGAGCGCCCAGCATCCCTGCGACGGCCTGGTTGCGGTCGGCCAGCTCCGCGGTGGCCCGACGGGTCCGATAGCCGAGGCTTCGCGCCTCGCTGCCCCAGCGCACACGACGCGACGGCGGTTCGACCAGGGGTTCGTCGTCCTTGCGGCGCCGCCACCAGAGGTGAGCGTGCCGTTCAGCCAGACCCGCAAGCGCTGCCAGGGAGGCAGCGAGCAGCTCGTCGGTCGTGGTCTCATCCGGTCGCCGCAACGACCCGCGCGCCCGTGGGACCAGGTCTTCGAGGTCGCCGACCACGGTGTGACCCCCGGCCTGGATCGCGGCGACCTGCCGGCGCGCCTCTTCGGACACCCACGGCAGATCTTCGTCCGGCAGCCCGAAGGCCGAGTCTCCGCTGCGCGCCAGGGCGGGAACGACCGTCCGGTTGACGACGTGGCTGTGCTGCCGCTCGTTGAGCCGGTGCCCGAGGGCCACGTTGAGCCGGCGTACGACCTCGGTGCCTGACGTGCCGAGGGAGGTGTTGTCCCGCTGAGGGCACTCGGACAGCGACCGGGGGTCGAACCCGACGACCTCGGCGACCCGGTGCAGCAGCAGGTCGCGCGGCGCCCCGGTCGGGGGGACGGTCACGACGTGGACGCGAGCCGCCGGGACCACGTCCGCCCACCGCGCGAGGATGGCGGGGAGGTCTTGGGCGCGCCAGAACGCGCGGCCTGGGTTCAGGTCGCGCCGCTCGGGGTCCCTCACCCCGCGGACGAACTCGTCCCAGGTCCAGGTGTGGTCTCGCTTGACGTCCTCCTGCCACGCCGACGCCAGGACGCGGCCCAGGTCACGGACGGTCAGCAGGACGTGCACCTCACGATCAGGGAAGCTGCTGGCGACGGCCGCTGCCTGTCGGGGAGTGGCCACGCTCAGGCCCTCCTCCGAGAGGAGGACCGTGGGGTGAGGTGACCGAGCCACGGTCTCGACCAGGGCGTGCCACTGCCCGGGCAGCCGTCGATCCTGACCCCCTCCTGGGCGGCGCCCCAGCAGGTCGTAGGCGGCCAGCCGCTGGGAAGGCTCACCTGGGCCCCCGGGGAAGTGGACGCCTTGCGCAGCCAAGGCGTCGCGGTTGGCGCGCCACAGCGCCTGGAGGTAGGTCGTTCCCGTCTTGTGCAGGCCGACGTGGAGGACGAGTGAGCCAGCGACGTGCGACCCCGGGTTCACGCGGGTCAGCCTCGCCGACCGGCGTCCCTGAGGAGGTGTCGGGCCATGACGACCCGCTGGATCTGGTTGGTGCCCTCGTAGATCTGGGTGATCTTGGCGTCGCGCATCATCCGCTCGACCGGGTAGTCCTTGACGTAGCCGTAGCCCCCGAGAAGCTGGACGGCGTCCGTCGTCACCCTCATGGCTGTGTCGGAGGCGAAGGTCTTCGCCGCCGAGGCGAAGTACGTCGCGTCAGCATCGCCGCGCTCGGACTTCTCAGCTGCCGCATACGTGAGGAGGCGGGCCGCCTCGAGCGCCATCGCCATGTCGGCGAGCATGAACTGGATCCCCTGGAACTCAGCGACGGCCCGACCGAACTGCTTGCGCTCCTTGACGTACCCCAGGGCGTAGTCGAGCGCACCTTGGGCGACGCCGACCGCTTGCGCCGCGATCGTCGGCCGCGTGTGGTCGAGGGCACGCAGTGCCGTCGAGAAGCCTGTGCCCGGTTCCCCGACCATCCGGTCGGCACCCAGCCGCACGTCGTCGAAGAACAGCTCCCGGGTGGGTGAGCCCTTGATGCCCATCTTCTTCTCGGGGGCGCCCAGCGTGAACCCCTCGTCGTCGTCGTGCACCACGAACATCGAGATGCCCCGTGACCGCGCCTCGGGGTCGGTCACCGCCATGACCGTGTAGTAACGGGAGACGCCGGCGTTGGTGATCCAGCGCTTTCCCCCGTTGAGGACCCAGCTGTCACCTTCAGCCACCGCCCGGGTCCGCATGGCCGCAGCGTCGCTGCCGGCCTCGGGCTCGGAGAGGGCGTAGGAGAACATCACCTCACCACGCGCCAGCGGAGGCAGGTATCTCTGCTTCACCTCCTCCGAGCCGGCCAGGATGAGGCCGGTCGTCCCCAGCTTGTTGACCGCCGGGATGAGCGAGGACGCCATGCAGGCGCGAGCGATCTCCTCCACGACGATGCAGGAGGCGACAGCGTCCGCACCCACCCCGCCGTAGGCCTCTGGCACGTGCACGGCGTGCAGCTCGGCCGCCACCAGCGCCGCGAGGACGTCCCAGGGGAACTCGCCGGTCTCGTCGATCTCCGCGGCGCGCGGAGCGATCTTGTCGTCGGCCAGCGACCGGACGGCGTCACGGAGCAGCGCGTGCTCCTCGGTCGGTCGGAACAGGTCGGACACGGGACTCCTTCGGCTCGCCTGCCGCCTAGCGTAGGCGAACCGACCTCAGCCTCAGGGACCGGACGGGCCCCGCGCGGCGATCGCCGCCCACTGCTCGTCGCGACGCGCGATCACCTCCGTGCAGGCGTCGAGAAAGCGGCGGGTGGCGGCCCCCGGGGAGGTGTCACCCAGGTAGTAGTCGACGAGCGCGAGGCGCTCCGCCCGGTCCGGGTCGACGGTCACCTGGTCGACCACCAAAGTGACCACGTCCGGCAGGTTCGCGAGAGCCAGCCGGGGGACGACCTCGAGCATGCGCGTGCCAGCCGTAGCGACATCCCCGGACGCAGGTTCGGTGACCACCAGCGGCTTCCCGGACGGCAGCCAGTCCATCGCCACCGCTGACACGTCGCAGACCAGCAGGTCGGCGGCTGCGAACGAGGCCTCGAGAGGGCGATCGACCTCGACCCGATGCCCAGCACCGGGGTCGCGCCGCGCTGCTTCGGCGATCAGCGACCGCACGACGGCGTCCTCGGAGCCGTACCTCGGGCTCGTCACCCCCGACAGCGGATGCGGGCGGTAGGCCACGACCACGCGACCGCTGTCGAGCAGCCGTCGCACCAGGGCCGCGCCATGGGTGGCGACCGACCCGTAGGCCAGCGACGGCTGCGCTCCCTCCCAGGTCGGGGCGTAGAGGACGGTCGGGCGCTCCGGGCGACCTGAGCCGGAGGTGACGATCGGCGCCGAGTCCAGCTGGGGGCGTCCGACCGGGATGCACCACGCGTTCGGATCGGTGAACATCAACCGCGAGGCCATCCGGTCGACTGCCGCCTGTCCCGCGACGAACGAGAAGTCGTAGGCCTTGCTCTGGTTGGAGACGGAGACCCCCTTGTCGCTGTCGCCGTGGGTCAGGTAGACGTGGGCGAGCGAGGTGAAGCGCAGCGCGGAGAAGTTCTGCGGTGAGTGGTTCACGTACAGCGCGAGCTTGACCTCGCTGCGGGCCAGCAGCTCGTCGAGCGCGCCGTACCTGGCGATCGTGATGACGGGGAGGGCGAGCTCCTCCCGGACGACGGCGGCGGTCCGCGAGTCCTGGAAGACCCCGATCACCGGGTGCCTCGCGTCGAGCGCCCGCAGCGGTGCGTACCAGGGTCGCAGCTGGTACAGGCTCTCGCGGGTGTCCGGGAAGTAGAGCATCACCGACTGGCTCAGGGAGGTGCCAGCGAGCCGCTCGTCGTCGCCCAGCCGGTCGGGGATCGTCGACGGGAGGAGCCCCGAGCGACGGATCACTCGCACGGCCGTCCTCCTGGCCCTCCTGCGCAACGTGTCGTCTCGTGCCCCGCTCACGCCTCCTCCGCCCCGAACATCGCACGCAGCCGAGTGTCGTAGGTCGTGAGCGCCGAGCCGATCGCCATGTGCATGTCGAGATACTGGTAGGTACCGAGCCGGCCGCCGAAGACCACGCCGGCCTCGGCGCGGGCCTGCTCCCGGTAGGCGAGCAGGCGGGCCCGGTCGACGGGTGTGCTGACGGGGTAGTACGGCTCGTCGGTCGGTCCGGCGAAGCGGGAGAACTCCCGCATCACCACGGTCTGGTCCGCCGGGTGGTCGCGCTCGGGGTGGAAGTGCCGGAACTCGTGGATGCGGGTGTACGGGACCTCGGCGTCCGCGTAGTTCATGACCGACGTGCCCTGGAAGTCTCCCAGCGGGAGCACCTCGACCTCGAAGTCCAGGGTGCGCCACCCCAGGTCGCCTTCCGCGCTGTCGAAGTAGCGGTCCAGCGGACCGGTGTAGACCACCGGAACCTGTCCGACGACCGCGTCCTTGTGCACCGGTTGGGTCGCGTCGAAGAAGTCGGTGGAGAGCCGGACCTCGATGCGTGGGTGGTCGGCCATCCGCTCGATCCAGGCGGTGTAGCCGTCGACGGGGAGGCCCTCGTGGCGGTCGTTGAAGTACCGGTTGTCGTACGTGTAACGGACAGGCAGGCGCGTGATGAGGTCGGCCGGCAGCTCGCGTGGGTCGGTCTGCCACTGCTTGGCGGTGTATCCACGGATGAACGCCTCGTAGAGCGGTCGGCCCACCAGGGAGATGGCCTTGGCCTCCATCGAGTCCGCGGCGTCGCCGTCGACCTCGGCGGCCTGCTCCGCGATGAGCGCCCGGGCCGCGGCCGGGCCGAGGGCAGAGCGGAAGAACTGGTTGATCGTCCCGAGGTTGATGGGCATCGGGAAGACCTCGCCGCCGAAGGTCGTGTAGACGTGGTGCTGATAGGCGGTGAACGCGGTGAACCTCGAGACGTAGTCCCAGACCCGCTCGTTCGACGTGTGGAAGATGTGGGCCCCGTAGCGGTGCACCTCGATGCCGGTGCTGGCCTCGCGCTCGCTGTAGGCGTTCCCGCCGATGTGGTCCCGCCGGTCGATGACGAGGACGCGGAGCCCCAGCTCGGTCGCGCATCGCTCGGCGACGGTCAGCCCGAAGAACCCGGAACCGACGACGACCAGATCGGGGTCCACCTCACGCTCCTTCGCGAACTGTCCTCGGACGGACGGCCAGACTAGGGGGTGCCCGACCGGTCGCCACGCACCACGAGGCGGCGGTACGCCGCCGTTCGCACCCCTTCGGGGACCAGGCGGTAGCCGCCCCGCAGGGTCAGGTTGCGGGCGAGCTGACGGCGGCTCGTGAAGCCTTCCCGCCGCAGCTGACGCTGCAACGACACCTCCGAGCGCAGCAGCCGGAGGCCCCCTCGGCGGGCGTACGACCCGGCCCCGATCCGGTACAGCACCAGCGGCTCGGGCAGGTTGGCGACCCGCGCACCAGAGGCGATCATCCGAGCGAAGAGCCAGTAGTCCTCCATCAGGTCGAGCTGGAGGTAGCCGCCGGCCGCCCGGACCGCGCTGCGTCGGTAGACGACCGAGGGGTGGTTGAACGGGTCGTGGAAACGGGCGTAGGCAGCGATGTCCTCAGCGACCAGCGGAGGGACGCGGACGAGACCCCGCTCGGCCTCGTCCTCGCCGAACTCCACGATGGCGGAGCCGAGCAGGTCGAGGCCGTCGACGACGAGCGGCACCTGGGCGGCGAAACGCTCGGGCAGGCTGACGTCGTCGGCGTCCGCCCGGGCGACGATCTCGTGCCGGCAGTAGTCGAGCCCGGCGTCGAGGGCTCGGGCGAGACCGACGTTGTGCGGCAGCCGAACCACGGTCACCGTGAGGTCGGACCCCGGCAGAGCCGAGCGCTCGTGGAGCACGTCCTCGAGCTCGATGCCGACCGGACCGTCGACCACGACGACCAGCTGAGCGGGTGGTAGGTGCTGCTCCACCGTCGCCGAGTCGAGGGCTCGGCGGAGGAAGTCCGCCCGGTCACCGGCGTAGACCGGGAGGAGGACCGAGAACTCCGCGTCAGGCACGGGCGGCGGCCTCCAGTGACGCGACTTCGTCCGAGACCGGTCCGCAGCCCCGAAAGGACCTCCACGGTGGACCGCGGTCCTCGGCGCAGTCCGTCCCGCAGCCCCCTCCCGCCGGCGCGCACCAGGACCCCCCGCTGGCGGGACTTGGCCACCGTGCGCGTCCACCGGCGAAGGCTCGACCCCAGGTAGAGGACTCGCTCGTGGGGCGCGAGGGCAGCCGAACGGGTGAGGAGCCAGACCTTGTTGCGAACCTCGAAGAAGAACCGCTCCCCCGGGTCGGCGTCGGTGGTTCCGAACACCTTGGTGCGATGCTCGACCACGCTCCCGGGAACCGCGAGGCCCACCGCGTCCCGGAGCAGCCGGCAGGAGTACTCGAAGTCGTCGTTCCAGATGAAGTAGTCCGCGAGAGGCAGGCCGTGCTCACGGATGGAACCGGCGTCGACGAGCATCGACACGAAGGAGCTGGACCGCACCGGTATCGCCGACACCTCGGCAGCGCGGACGACCTCGGCCGAGGTCGCCGCCGGACGGCGGCGCGGGGTGTTCATCGGGTGGTCCCGCCCGTCCACCCACACGACACGGCTGCCCGCCACGGCGACTGACCCATCGAAGCCGAGAGCGTGCGGCGACCAGGACGTCGAGCGCGGAGGGCGCCGGGATGGTGTCGTCGTCCATGAGCCAGACCAGGTCGGCGTCGAGCGCCACGACAGCGTGCGCGATCCCGGCCGCGAACCCCCCTGCGCCACCGGTGTTCCGGCTCAGCACCAGCACGTCGGCGTTCACGGGGTGCTCCCGTGCCGACTTCGCCCGAGTCGTCGGTCGAGGCGTTGTCCACGACGACCACGGCGTCGCAGGGCCGGGTCTGGGCAGCCAAGGCGTCGAGGCAGTCGACGAGAAGGTCACGTCGGTTGTAGGCGACGACGACGGCCACAACCCTTGGTGCCACCGTCGGCGCGACGGGTGCCCCTTCGGTCCGCTCCTCCACCGCACCAGGCTATGCGTTGGGACGGCTAGCCTCACCCAGGTGCCCCTCCGCCTCACGGTCCTCGGGACCGGCTATCTCGGCACGACCCATGCCGCCTGCATGGCCCGGCTCGGCTACGACGTCTTGGGCATGGACATCGACGCCGCCACGGTCACGGCACTCTCGGCCGGACAGCTCCCCCTCTACGAGCCCGAGCTCGAGGACCTGCTCAAGGAGGGGCTCGCCTCGGGTCGACTGCGGTTCACCACGTCCTACCAGGAGGCCGCCGAGTTCGCCGACCTGCACTTCGTGTGCGTCGGCACACCCCAGAAGGTCGGGGAGTACGCCGCAGACGTCTCAGCGCTCGACGCCGTGGTCGACGGTCTCGCCCCGTACCTGCTCGCCCCCGCGGTGGTCGTCGGGAAGTCCACCGTCCCCATCGGCACCGCGGCGCGGCTCGCGCAGCGGCTGCGAGCCACGGCCCCGGCCGGGGACCAGGTCGAGCTTGCCTGGAACCCCGAGTTCCTCAGCGAGGGCTTCGCCGTCCGCGACACGCTCCACCCCGACCGACTCGTCCTCGGCCTCGACCCGGCACGGCCCGGGCAGGCCGAGCGAAGGGTGCGCGAGGTCTACCGACCCCTCACCGACGCTGGTGTGCCGATGGTGGTCATGGACTATCCGACCGCCGAGCTCGTCAAGGTCGCCGCGAACTCCTTCCTTGCCACGAAGATCTCGTTCATCAACGCGATGGCCGAGGTCTGCGAGGCCACCGGCGCCGACGTGACGATGCTCTCGACCGCCTTGTCCTACGACGACCGGATCGGCGGGAAGTTCCTGCACGCCGGGCTCGGCTTCGGCGGTGGCTGCCTGCCCAAGGACATCCGCGGCTTCATGGCGCGCGCCGGCGAGCTGGGGGTCGACCAGGCCCTCACGTTCCTCCGGGAGGTCGACGCGATCAACCTCCGCAGACGTGAACGCATGGTCGACCTCGCTCGCGAGGTCGTCGGCGGAAGCGTGGTCGGAGTCCGGTTCGGCGTTCTCGGTGCGGCCTTCAAGCCCGGCTCCGACGACGTACGCGACTCCCCGGCACTCGATGTCGCCGCTGCTCTCCACCGCAAAGGGGCAGTGGTCGTGGTCCACGACCCGAAGGCGATCGAGAACGCCCGTCGTCGCCATCCCGAGCTGACCTACGTCGAGAGCGCGAGCGAGGCGCTCCGCGGTGCGGACGCCGTCCTCCTTCTGACGCACTGGCCGGAGTACGTCAGCCTGGACCCGGAGGCGAGCGGCACGCTCGTCGCCGAGCGGCACATCCTCGACGGTCGCAACGTGCTCGAGCCGGCGGCTTGGCGCGCGGCCGGCTGGACCTACCGTGCGCTGGGCCGCCCCTGACGCGACCGGTCAGGTCGGGCCGAAGCCGGTCGTCCCTGCGCGCCGACGCCGCAGCGCATCCCCCTTGCCGCTGGCCTCGCCGCGCAGCGCCTCCTGGAAGTCGCGCATCCGGTCCGCGAGCGCCGCGTCGGAAGCGCCGAGGATGCGGACGGCCAGCAGTCCCGCGTTGCGGGCACCACCCACGGACACCGTCGCGACCGGGACGCCCGACGGCATCTGGACGATCGACAGCAATGAGTCCAGACCGTCGAGGTGCTTGAGCGCGACGGGGACGCCGATCACCGGCAGCGGGGTCACCGAGGCCAGCATCCCCGGCAGGTGAGCCGCGCCGCCGGCCCCGGCGATGATCACGCGCAGCCCGCGGTCGTACGCACTGTCGGCCGTACTCGAGCATCTGCTCGGGCATCCGGTGGGCCGACACGACGTCCACCTCGTACGCCACGTCGAACTCGGTCAGCGCCTGCGCCGCGGCCTCCATCACCGGCCAGTCCGAGTCACTGCCCATGACCACGCCGACCACCGCACGCGAAACTTCACTCATCGATGTCTCCTCGGAGGTAGGCCGCAGCATGCCTACCACGGTCGAGCAGATCGTCGAGGTGCTCGCCGCAGACGGTGACGTGGCCGACCTTGCGGCCGGGCTTCACCTCCTTGCCGTACACGTGGACGCGCAGCGACGGGTCCCGTGCCAGGCAGTGCAGGAAGGCGGGGTAGAGGTCCGGCAGGTCCCCGCCCAGGACGTTGACCATCACGGCGTACGGCGAACGCGCCGCCGGGGAACCCAGCGGAAGGTCGAGGACGGCACGCAGGTGCTGCTCGAACTGGGAGGTGACCGCGCCGTCGATGGTCCAGTGCCCGCTGTTGTGCGGCCGCATCGCGAGCTCGTTGACGAGGACCCCGTCCGGGGTGTCGAAGAGCTCGACGGCCAGCAGGCCGACCACGCCGAGCGCTCCCGCGACCCGGAGTGCGGCCTCCTGGGCGGCGACGGCGTGGTCGTCGGCGAGGCCGGGAGCAGGCGCCACGACCTCGCGGCAGACCCCGTCGACCTGCAGGGTCCGGACCACCGGATAGGCGGCCGCCTGACCCGACGGTGAGCGGGCGACCAGGGCGGCCAGCTCTCGCGTGAAGGGGACGCGCTCCTCCGCCAGCAGACCCGGCGCCCCGGGCGCCAACCGGTCGAGCCAGTCGGCCGCGTCCTCCCCCGACTCGACGAGGCGCACCCCCTTGCCGTCATAGCCGCCGCGTGGCGTCTTGAGGACGACCGGCCAGCCCACCTCGTCACCGAAGACGTCGACGTCCTCGCGGGTGCGCACCTCGGCCCACCGCGGGCAGGGGACGCCCGCCGCGCTGAGCCTGCGTCGCATGACGAGCTTGTCCTGGGCGTGCTCCAACGCGTCCGGGCCGGGGCGAACGGCGATCCCGTCGGCCTGCAGGGCACGAAGGTGCTCGGTCGGCACGTGCTCGTGGTCGAAGGTGACCACGTCACAGCCCGCAGCGAAGGCGCGAAGGGTGGCCAGGTCGTCGTGATCTCCGACGACGACGTCGTGGACGACCTGGGCGGCCGACGACGTGGCCGTCTCGCTGAGCAGCCGCACGGTGATGCCCAGACCGATGGCCGCCTGCTGCATCATCCGGGCGAGCTGACCGCCCCCCACCACACCGACCACCGGGACCCCGACCACCGGCCGCGGAGCGGGGTCCGCCCGGGGGGCCGCGTCGGTCACGTCAGTCACTCGCCAGAGCCTAGTGGCGTCGATCGGTGACCCTGAGTAGCTCCTACCGGACGTCCTGTGACCTCGTGTCGCCTCGTTGTGGCCGATCGCCCACGAACCTGCAGGCACGGGTCGACAACGAGTCACGACGACCGACAGACTGGTGCCGGTCGTAGGGGAGGCAACGAATCCCGGGTGCAGCTGGTCGCGCACCGCCCGGGGGGAGCCACAGCGAAACCGGCCCTGTCGTCCGGAGAGGCCAAGCGCCGCTCCGTCGCGCAGCTGTGTCCCGAAGGAGCCTCATGTCCACGGTCCGGTCCGTCACCCACCACCCGCGCCGCCGGCTCGCGGCCGTCGGCGCCTCGGTGGCCCTCGTCCTCGGCTCAGGGCTCGCCCTGGCCTGGCCCGGGAGCGCGGCCGCCTCAGGCTACGACCAGCCGGCCGTGGACATCGTCAAGACCGCCGTCCAGGGCAGCACCCCCCTCGACGCCTCGACGCCCCTCGTGCCCGGCGAGTCCTTCGACTACGTGCTGACCCTGACGAACACCGGCTCGGTCGCCGTTCGCCAGGTCGTGGTGACCGACGACCTTCCCTCCTCGGTGGTGCCCGACGGTGACGTCACCGTGGCCACGATCGCCACGGTGCTCGACACCCAGCCCGCCGCCGACCCGGTCGTGGTGAAGCTGGGGAGCCTGAGCCCGGGTGAGAGCCGGATCATCACGATCCCCGTGAAGGTGAGCGGCAAGGCCACCGGATGCTCCACGTTCTCGAACTCCTCCTCCGTCGACTTCCTCTACGGCTACTCGTCCAAGGGCAGCAGCGACAGCGAGAAGTTGACCTTGTCCGTCGGCTGCGCGGACCTCACCATCGTGAAGGTGTCCGACGCGGCCGGTGCCGTC
>CAVTPM010000016.1:0-11559 GCA_963736655.1 uncultured Actinomycetota bacterium | reverse complement strand
TCGGCGATGATCGGGTTGACCCCGATCGAGAGTGACGCGCGATCGAATATTGCAGTACTGGGCACCGGCCCCGTCGGACGGACGCTGGCCGCACGACTGTCTGCGCTGGGACACGAAGTGGCAATCGGCACCCGGGACGCCCGCCACCATGGCCAGCACGAAGCCCGACGCCTGGGGAGGCCCGGCCTTTCCGACCTGGCTCGAAGCCCACCCCGACCTGAGGCTGGGGAGCTTCGCCGACACCGCCGTGGCTGCGGAGCTGGTCGTCAACGCCACCAACGGCGCCCGGTCGGTCGAGGCGCTGACGCTGGCCGGGAGCGAAGAGCCTGGCAGGCAAGGTGCTGGTGGACGTCTCCAACCCGCTCGACTTCTCGCACGGGATGCCGCCGACGCTGCTGGTGAGGGACACCGATTCGCTGGGCGAGCAGATCCAGCGGGCGTTCCCGGATGCCCGAGTGGTGAAGACGCTCAACACGATGACCGCGAGGTGAAGGCAACCCGGCGCTACTCGCGACGGCGAGCACGACGTGTTCGTGAGTGGCAACGACGCGGAGGCCAAGACGAGGGTGACGACGCTGCTGCGAAGCCTCGGGCGCTCCGCGTGATCGACCTCGGCGACATCACCACGGCCCGGGGGGCTGAGATGTACCTCCCCCTCGGCTGCGACCCGCGGAATCCTCGGCACCGCGATGCTCAACATCAAGGTGGTGCGCTGACGGCCATTGCAGCCGTCTGCCGCCATCGACCCGGGCCAGGCCACGAACGCGGGCGCGGAGTCACCACCAGCCTTGGCGCTTGGCCCAACGCAGCAGCACCAGCGACAGGCCGCCCATGAGCACCAGGAGCAGAACCAACCAGAACCACTGGGTGGCATCGTTGACGATCACGTTCATGCCCACCACCGAGCTGATGGCCGTCACCGGGAGGGTGATCGCGGCGATCACGGCAAGCCGTTCGGCGGCGATGGTCATCTTGGTGTCGGTCCTGGCCCGGTGGTAATCCGTGACGCCGGCGAGGAAGTCCAGTTGGCTGGCGGTGATGCGGCTGAGCCGGTTGTAGGCGTCCCTGCTGTCCTTCAACGCCTTGTCCACCGCGTCGTCGGTGCCGCCCAGCAGCGCGATCGCGCGGCCGTAGATCTCAGCCGACTGGCTGGTCATCGTCCGCACGGTGAGCAGCGCATGTCGGGCGCGGAACAGGTCCTCCAGAAAGCCCTGGGGGTTGGTGTCACCGCCGTGACTCATCACCTGCTGCTCCAGAAGCCCCACCTCGCGCGCGAGCCGGTTGACGAAGCGTTCCTCGCCCACCGCGAGGGCTGTGACGATCCGGTGCGATGCGTCCCACGGGCCGCTGGGCACTAAGCGGCCCGACAGCATGCGCTCCGCAAGCTCGTCGGTCTCTTGCAGCAGCCGTTCCAGGGGCACCGCCGGGTTGCGTGGACCGTGGGTGGTCACCAGGTAGTTCGGCCCGATCAGCTGGTCGAGTTCGAGGTAGTGCATGTGCCCGCCCTCGCCCGCTTCGGGACGATGCAGGACGAGCAACAACGTGCGGTGCGTACACGTGCAGCCGGGGTACGTGATTACGCTCGAGAACGTCCTTCACTGCGGCCGGGTGGGCACCGAACACCTCGGACAGCAACACACCGGCTGCCGGGTCGGGCTCGGGGATATCAAGCCACGCCCACCCCGAGTCGTCACGAAGCAGCGCGGCCAGTTCCTCCTGGCCGCGACGAGTGACCTCACCGCTGGTCCGATCCACCCAGAGCAGCCGCCCCACCGCCATGCCCGGAGTCTATGCCCGCACCCGGTTCGGCCCGCAGACCGCAGACCGCAGCAGGCAGCATCGCCCGCGGCAGTTGCTGGGACAACGGGTCGACGGGTTGGTGATCGGGTGCGGCGAACTGAGCCGAAGCGGGAGAATGGGACGGGGGAAGGAGACTCCCGATGAAGCTTTGTGCCCTCGTCCTGGGCGTGGTCCTCCTTCTGGGGCAGGCAGCCTGCATCGCCGACGGCACGCCCTCCGGCGGACCGTCGCCAAGCACGTCTTCGCCGGCCGGGTCACCGACCGCGACGCCAGCTCCGACGCCCACCGCGTCGCCCACCTTCGTGGACGAGCTCGTCTTGAGCCCACCGTCCGTCATCGGGGCGGGCTGGTCGCTGGTGATGGCCCTCCCCTACGGTGACAGCCCCGATCGCCTGGGCACCTCACCCGGTGGCGACGGCGAAGGGGTGATGTGGGGACCCGAATACGGAACGCAACTGCCTGACGGCACCTGGTGGTTCCTGGACGCGGCGCACCTGCGTCTGGCGCAGTTCAGTGACGCGGGGAGCTACCTTTCGGAAGTCCTGCTTCCCAAGAAGTTCCTGGCCAACGGCCAGTACTTCCAGTGGGCGGACCCCTTCGCGCTTGCGGACGGGTCCCTGGTGCTGGTCGGCACAAGCCTGACCGGCCCGAGCCTCCTGCGCATGTCCCCCGAGCGGAGCTTCACTCGGGTGCCCCTGACCCAATGGGTATCGCTGCTCACCACCGACGGCCACGGGCTGTACGGCTTTGATCCGGACCAGCGGCCGGTGCGGGTCGATCCGCGCACCGGTGCGGTCAAACACGTGTCGGCGTTCACCGGCCAGTCCGGTGACAGCTTCGCGCTGGCGGCCGGGGACGACCAGTTGACGGTCAGCCGCGGGCCGTCCTCGCGAACGCTGCCGGTACGCGCGTTCGATCAGCCAGATGTCGAGGTCCATCCCTGGGTTCAGGCGGCCATGGGGGCCGACGGGTCCCTCGGCGTCTTCATCGCCGGGCTCGTCGAGCGTGTCCCGGGCCAGGCCAAGACCGTCGCCGGGTTCTTCACGGTCGACCGCCAAGGCCGCGTGAGCTCGGCAGACAGTGTCCCCGATCCCTCCAGCGCGTCCGATCCTGGCGGCGGCTCGCATGTTGGCGTGCGCTACGGCGACTCCCGCCCGTGGCTGATGTTCGTCGACGCTGACGCGGTTCGGGTGTACCGGAAGGGTTGAACTCCGCCGGCCCCCCATCGCCGGGCGTCGCCGTTCCGATGAGGCAGATCAGCGGTCCGCGACGCAACAGTCGGCTGTGACAGCCCCGGCGTTGGCCCGAGTCGGAGGATCTTCCACCATCAACGGTGCAACATCCTCCGGCTCACTGCTGAGTGGGGCCCTGGCCGCGAACGGGTGAGGTCCGAGCTCGGACCGCCTCGAGCCTCATCGAAGAGCCGCCCTGCAGGCCGCGTCACGTTGGTGCTTGCTTCGCGACGGCAGGGAGTGACCGGCGCCGGCGCGCCCTCAGCTGGTGACGTCGGCGTTGCGGAATCGCAGCCACGCCAGCAGCAGGAACACTGCGGCGTACGCCGCGTCCACCCCCAGCCCGGCGACGATCCGGTCGGTGAACACCGGGTCGCGCAGCAGGTCGATGAACGACGGCCACCGGTCGACCAGCAGCCACGGGTGCAACCAGTCGAGTTGCGGGACCGCGTCCAGGATCCAGAGCAGCGTGCTCACCATCGCGGTGGCCACGGTGGCGGCGATCGGCTGCTCGGTGAGGGTGGAGATGAACAGCCCGATCATGGCCAGCGCAATGAGCCCTGCGGACAGATAGGCGACAGCGAGCAACAGCCGCAGGAGCCCGTCAACCACCTCGAGGCGGGTGCCGGACAGGGTGGTGAGCGGCCCGACGTTGAAGAGCACGGCCCCGGTGAGCAAACCGCTGAGCGCTACCACCGTGGCACCGACGAAGCTGCCGATCGCCAGCGAGACCGCCTTCATCACGAGCAGGCGACCGCGGGCCACCGGGGCGATCAGGAGGTAGCGCAACGTGCCCTGGTTGGCCTCGCCTGCGACGGCGTCCCCCGCAAGCACGGACACGGCCAACGGCAGGAACAGGGCGATCTCAATGCTCAGCCCTGCAAAACCGAGAAAGATCCCGTTGCCGGCGACGGAGGACATCAGGTCGCCGGCCGGCGAGCGGGGATGGCGGACGGCCGACACCTTCGACGCGATCCCGACCAGCACGACGAGCCCGAACAGGACGGCCAGACCAACGCGGTTGCGGCGGCGGCCGAATACGAGGCCGAGCTCTGAGCTGAGCAGCCGGAACCAGGCCCGCACCGGCCGGGAGCGGGGCGCGGTCACCGCGTCAGCCGCTGACATCGAAGCCCTCCCCCGTGAGTTGAACGAAGAGGTCCTCCAGCGTCGGGGTGACCTGGACGAACTCGGCGACCGGGATCCCTGCCCGCACCATGGCCTGCACGATCGATTCGGGCGCGACCTCACCGAGGCTGCCCGCAATGCCACCCTCGACCTCGATGCCATCGGTCACACCGAGCGTGGTCAGGACGGCGAGAGCGGGCACCGGGTCACGGGTGCGCAGGCGGAACCGGGTCGCGGTGAGTGCCCTGAGCTCGCTCATCGGACCCTGGGCCACCAGCGCGCCCGCGCGCATCACGCCGAGGTGGGTGCACAGCTGCTCGACTTCGGCCAGCAGGTGGCTGGAGACGAAGACGGTGATGCCGTCGGCGGCCAGTTCAGCCACGAGGTGGCGCACCTCCCGCGTCCCCTGCGGGTCGAGGCCGTTGGTCGGGCTCATCGAGCACCAGCAGCGTCCGGGGCTGCAGCAAGGCTGCGGCGATTCCCAGCCGCTGACGCATGCCGAGGGAGTAGGCACGGTACTTCTTGGTGGCCGCGACGCTCAGGCCCACACGGTCGAGCGCCGCCGCGACCCGAGCGGACGCGGTCGCGGATCGCTGCGCCGGTCGGCGGCGTCCACGCGGATCAAGTTGGCACGCCCGGAGAGGTAGGGATGGAAGGCCGGGCCCTCGACGAGCGCGCCGACGCTGGGAAGCACGTCGGCGGCGGCGGAGGGCATCGCCTGCCCCAGGAGGCTGCACTCACCACCGTCCGGGCGGACGAGACCCAGCAGCATCCGGATGGTCGTCGTCTTGCCGGACCCGTTGGGCCGATGAACCCATAGACAGCCCCGCGAGGAACGTCGAGGTCGATGGCGTGCGACCACGTGCGCCGCCCGAAGCGTTTGGTCAGGCCCGAGGAAGCGATGGCAGGCGCGTCGTCCGAGGCCCGCGGTTCAGCGGTCGGTGCAGCAGGGCTCACTTGGCCGCGAGCGCCTGGTAGAGCCGTTCGGGAACCACCGAGCCGACAGCCACCCGACCGTCGTCGGTGATCACGGCGTTCACAAGGCTCGTGCTGACCAGCCGTCCGGTGCCCCAGGCGCCGGAGACGACCGGCAGCGAGTCGAGGAGTGCCTTGGCCTGCTCGTCGGGCTGGTCAGTTTCGGCCATGTCCACCACCACGACCGTCGCCCAGCCGGAGCCGAAGGTCTTCGGCTTTGGGTCCGTGCTCGCGTCCGGCGGGGACGGCTTGGTCGCGTCCGCCTGGCGCTCGGTGACGGTCACGCCGGCCGGTGGCTGGAAGTCGAAGACGGACGCGGCGGGCACGGCGAAGTCGATGGAGCTGGCTGCGACGGTGACGGCGTCCTGGCCATCATCGGCGATCACCCGAAGGCCGAGCGGCACGAAGCGCTCCGCGTCCACGGAGACGCGCACCTGGCCGACCAGGCTGTCGTCATCCTTCGGGGTGAGCACCAGCTGGTAGACCGCGCGGCCGGCCACGTAGCCGGTGCCGGAAGTGGCGACGTCGGTGGTGGGGCTGAGCTTGTCGAGCAGGTCCTTGATGGCGGTGGTCGGCGAGGTCGGCGTGCCCGAAGGCTTGCTGTTCGCCGCCAGCGTGGAGTGCACGGCTTCCTGCTTCGTGCTCGACCACGCCCAGACCTCCAGGCCGTTGCGGGTGATGGAGCTCTCCGCGGTGCCGTCGACAAGGGCCACCTTCGCCTTGGCGGGCTCGGCCAGCCAGACCCGCGCGGTGTGGGTGCCGGTCAGCAGTGCCAGCACCGAACTGAGTTCGTCGCCCGTGTCGCCGAGGTCGGCCGGAAGGGTGGGCAGGCCGAGGTCGCTGCGCTGCTCGAAGGTCGCGCTGAGGCCGTCCACCCGGGCTGCGGCAACCTTGCCGAGGAGCTCTGCGGGAGTCAGCGGGGGCAGCGTCGGATCGGCGGCCGCGCCGCCGACGGCGAGGCCAGTGATGCCTGCTGCGGCGAGTACTCCTGCGGCAACCAGTGCCAGGGTCCTCGTGCGCGCGGACTTCGGCTTCGTAACCCGCTGTGAACTCATAGCTCAATGATGCTCCCCGCCCGCAACCCGCGCCGTGCACACTGCGCGTCGGTGAGGGTCGTGCCTTATCGACCCACCGAGCGCGCCCCGCGGCGGCGAGACACCTACGGTGTCGTAGTCGAGCACAAGGTAGCGAGCGACCTCGAACCGGTCACACCCGGCCCGCACCAACCGCTCACGAGTCGCCGCCCGGCCGCGGATGAGCATCAGTTGGTGCCGGACTCCCGCTTCGCTCTGCCGCCGCCAGCCACCGAGATCACTCGCTCGGCTGCGGCACGAGAAGCATCCCAGTTTGGGATGCATGGCTGTATGCTTGCTCTCATGAGCACTCAGATCGCCGTCCGGCTACCCGAAGAGATGGTGGCCTTCCTGGACAAGGCCGTGGCCGACGGCAAGGCCACCAGCCGTGCCGCACTGGTCAGTGCCGCAGTAGAACGCGAGATGCGCCGCCAAGCTGCCGAGACCGACGCCTCAATTCTCCGCAAGGCGGGCGCTGCCGATGACCTGGACTCCCTCGTGAACTGGACCACCAACCACATCGACGTCCCCGACTAGCGTGCGCGAAATCTGCCTGGCGCGGCTGGACAAGACCCGACCCGTTGTAGTCCTCACCCGCGAGGCCGCCCGCGCTGTGATGACCAAAGTCACGGTCGCCCCGATCACATCGACCGCCAAGGGACTCAGTACTGAAGTCCCGGTCGGGCCGGGGAACGGACTCGAACACGACAGCGTCATCTCCCTGGACAACGTCGTGACCATCCCGGCCAGCCTTCTCGGACGAACCGTAGGCTTCCTCACCTCCGAACAGGAGAAGCTCCTGGCCAGGTCCATCGTCCTGGCCTACGACCTCGAGATCGCACTGCTCGACACCTGAACGACCAGGCCGCGCTGCGGCGTGCCGCCTGCCCGCCTCCCGCTTTGACGAGCGGCTCATTCGAGTCCGAGCCGAGGATCTCGACCGTCTCGTCCGGCCGATTCCCACCGGCCTGTCATTCACCGCCGCCGTCGCGCATGACCCGCGCGGACGGCACGCTCGCTACTGAGCCAGCAACACCTCAAGGACACGCGGGGCATGGAAGCGTCGCCCATACACACGCTCGTCGTAGGCAGCGAGGATGCCGTTCGTCACCGATGAGTCGATGAGCTTGTTGGCCCCGGCCTTACCGATGCCGAGTGCCCGAGCCGCTTGCGCGACGGTGAAGGTCGGCTGGCCGATGGCGAGGTCGATGAGCAGCCGCGCGTTTCCCGTTCGGATCGGCGTCGACTGGAGATGCTCCTTGAGCTCTGCCTGGACAGCAGCCAGGTCCAACATCCTGCTCCGTGCCGCCTTCGCAGACTCCGCCAGCCCCAGCGCGAAGAACTCGATCCAGGCGGACCAGTCGCCGTCGGTGGAGACTCCGAGCAGGGCGTTGTAGTACTCCGTCCGCCGGGCCTCGAACCAGGTGGACACCGACAAGGTCGGCTCGGTGAGCACGCCGGACGCGTACAACTGCAGGACGATCAGCAGTCGTCCGAGTCGTCCGTTGCCGTCGTGGAACGGGTGAAGGGCCTCGAACGCGTAGTGCCCCATCGCCGCCGCCACGACCGGATCGATCTGATCGCTGTGGTCGGCCTGCATCCAGGTCACCAGGTCGCGGAGCCTGGCGTCGAGATCGGCTCCGGGAGGTGGCGGTACGTAACGCGCCGCCTTGATCGGGGTCTCGCTCGCGGGCACGCCCTCCCTGCGGCCGATCACCACCGGCACGGGCCGCACCCGTCCGGAGTGGTCGCGCTCCGATGGCGTCCCTCGCACGAGCATGCCTTGCAGATCGGCCAGGCCGGACGAGCTCCAGCCCCGCCCCTCCTCCGCCCAGCCGAACGCGGTCTCGGCGACGATCACGTAGTTGAGCACTTCCCGAAGCGAAGGATCCTGCACGTCGTCGGAGTCGGCGGCCAGGACGCGCGCCAGCGGTTCGTAGGTGCCTTCGAGCGCGGCAGTGGACTGGGCCTCCAGGCGCAGCGTCGAACTCCTGAACAGCCTCGGGTTGGGCAGCCGCTGGGCAGTCGAGTCCAGTGCGGCGAGAGCTGCGCGCGCATCGCCGACGTGCCGGTACGCGCGACCGCTCAGCTCCGGGCTGTCATCCGACAACGGGCTCGGGAGGAAGGCCCAGTGTTCCCAGGCGCCGCCACCGGGGAGCGAGCCGCTGATCGGGACGAGTTTACCGAACGGCGCCTTCTGGAACAGTTTGACGTCCACAACGCAACACTACTGGTCGTTGTGGAAACTTTCATCGATGTGATTGATCCAGATACTGCCGGATTCGCGCGTCGACTCGGTGGATGACGCCGAGTTGGATGGTTCTGGTGGGGTTGCTGACTCGAACGAAGGGACCGTCGTGAGCGCCGTGTTCGTGACCGGGGCGACCGGCACTGTGGGGTCGGCGGTGGTGAGTCACCTGTTGGCTCGTGGTGAGCGGGTGGTCGCGGCGGTTCGCAGCCCGGAGGACGCCGTCCGGCTTCCGGCCGGGCAGAGCCGCGCCTGTTCGGCTTCGATGCCCCGCCTGGGACTCCGGGGTCAGCCTTGCCGGTTGTGACCGGTTGTTCTTGATGCGTCCCCCGGCGATCGCCGACGTGCGCTCCCACCTGTTCCCGGTTGTGGATGCCGCGAAGGCGGCTGGGATGCGTCAGGTGGGCGTTCTTGTCTTTGCAGGGGGTGCAGGCCAATCGGCGCACCCCTCACCACGCGGTCGAGGCGTATGTGCGGGAGGTGGGGGTGCCGTTCACGTTCCTGCGGCCCAACTTCTTCATGCAGAACCTGTCCACCACCTACGCCGCGAGATCCGCGACCGCGGCGAGATCGTGGTTCCGGCGGGCTGGTCCCGGACGGCGTTCATCGACGCCCGCGACGTCGGCCGGGTCGCCGCCACCGTGCTCACCGAGCCCGGGCACCTGCGCCGGGCCTACACCCTGTCCGGCGAGCAGAGCCTGACCTACACCGACGTCGCCCGCATCCTGACCGGGGTGCTCGACCGGCCGATCACCTACACCCGGCCCAGTGAACACGACTACCTTGCCGCCCTGGTCGAGCAGGACAGGCCCGCCGACTACGTCGCGGTCCAGAAGATGATCTACCGGGTTGTCCGGCTGAACATCTCAGCCGTTCCCAACCGGGCCGTGCGGACGCTCACCAGCACCCCTGCCACCACGTTCGCCCAGTTCGCCCGCGACCACCGCCAGATGTGGACAGCCCAGCCCGACCCCGGGGCGGACGTAGCCGACCGCCCCGAGTGCCGCCAGATCCGCCTGATCCTGGTGTGGAAGGGGCAGCGCTACGCAAACGGTTGCTCGGCAGCCCTTGTTCTGATTGGCCCGCCAGGCTCCACGGCCGGTGACCCGGGTGAACAGGGAGTTGGTCCGCTCCAGCCCAGCGTTGAACCCAACGGCACCCTTCGTGGGTCCGCTCCGACCCCACGGTCCGATCGTGGGTGGTGCCCTGTGCGCGGTCAGGGTTCGTAGGTTTGACGTTGCCCTGCGTGGTCGGTGTAGGTGATGGACGGGACCCCGGTTCGGCCTGGCTTCACCCGGTCGGCGTAGACCAGGAGCGCGATCCGTCCGGTGTTGCCGATGGGGCTGAGTCCCACACAACTCCTTCCTGGGTGTCCAGGTGTGGATCGGTTCCGCCGGTGGGGAGCACGCCGACAAAGGTGGCTTCTTCGAGGTAACCACCGTTGGAGGTGGCTGCCAGTCCTTTGAGCGTGCCAACCGGTTCGGTGTCGAGGGGAGCAGTGTCCCGGTCGTCGTTGCCAGGGTCGAAGTAGCCCCAAAGATTCAGGCTGTGGTCTTCGAACACCGTGACGGGGAACCCTCGGGCTGTGAGGGTCGCGCTGGGGAGCAACTTGCCCGAGCTATCGCGAACCTGGTCGTCGTCGCCACGCCAGATCAGCCCCTGCGCGGTGTCGGGGCCGTGTTCGACGGCGACCGCGGTCATGCCGACCCCGCCGAGGTACTCCCTGTGGACCAGCCCGCCAGCGGGGCTGATGACCTCCTCCGCGCTGCCGGGGAGCAGTGCCAACTGGAGATCCTTGTCGACCTTGAGCGACCACACGACGCCTGCGCGGCCCCGGAACCGGCCCAGCTCCACGGCGGCCTTCCCGTCTTTGGCGGCGCTCGCGGTAATCGTCAGCGTCTCGTTGTGACGGGCCACCGAGCTGCGCTAGGCGTAAGGCAGGGACTCGTCGACGGTGAAGTTCAGATCGGCGGTGGACTCGCCGATGATCGTCGACGGGCTCGGCGCCGGGCTCGGGATTCCCGCGATCGACGGGCCGGAACTAGCACCGACCACAACACGCCGGCCGACGAACGCAAGCACAGCCACTGCAGCCAGCCATCGGACCCCAGCCACCCGCCGGCGCGGCTGACGCCCGCCGTTCTGGCGATGACAGCCTCAGCGACCAAACCCGTGCCCGCTGGACGCGGCTGGGCCGCGACGTGAGCGAACGCGTCGCGGAGCGCCTGCTCGTAGCGCGAATCATCCATGATGCTCACCTTTCAGGTGACGGGCACGGAGTAGGGCGATCGCTCGGTGGACATGGGACCGAGCAGTAGCCTCCGCGCAGCCGAGAACGGTCAAGTCCCTGGAAGTGGTGTAGCCGCTGATCCTTCGAGAGCTTGGGTTCAGAAGGGTTGTTCTCCTGGGTTGAGGGGGTCGGGGTGGCCGGTGCCGGGCGGCCGGGCCAGTCGGTGTTGGGTCTCGTCGGGCCAGGGGGCGGGGATGCCGTGTTCGTCCCACCAGCCGGTTTCGATGCCGGCGGCCAGGGTGGCGAGGTATTCGGCTTGGGTGTAGCCGGGTCCATAGAGGTCTGCGTGGGCGGGTCATGCTGCGGCCTCCTCGAGTTCGGGCAGGGTGACCTGGGTGGTTGTGGTGGCGGGGACGGGCTTCACGCGTGATCGGGCGAGGACGTCGAGGCCGAGGTAGCGGCGGCCTTCGGCCCATTCGTCGTGTTGTTCGGCCAGGACGGCGCCGACGAGCCGGATGACGCTGTCGCGGTCGGGGAAGATGCCGACGACGTCGGTGCGGCGCCGGATCTCGCGGTTGAGGCGTTCGTTGGGGTTGTTCGACCAGATCTGTCGCCACAGCTCTTTGGGGAAGCTGGTGAACGCGAGGATGTCGGCGCGGGCGGCGTCGAGGTGGTCGACGACGTCGGGCAGCTTGCCGGTCCAGGGTGTCGAGCATCTTGTCGTACTGGGCGTGGACGGCTTTGGCGTCGGGCTGGTCGTACACCGAGTGGAGCAGGGCCTTGACCGCCGCGCCAGCTGCTCTTGGGGCACACGGACATGAGGTTCGCCGCGTAGTGGATGAGCAAGACGACGAGTCGAAGTAGATGAGAGCACAA
>CAVTPM010000015.1:0-1954681 GCA_963736655.1 uncultured Actinomycetota bacterium | reverse complement strand
GGTCGCTCATGCTGCGCTCGCCTTCATGTCGATCCCTCTTCCTGCAGGTGAGGGAAGGCTAGTGACGAACGTCGGGGTGGACCATGCCCACGGACGGCGCGAGCCCCCGCCCAGGAGGAGGACGGGGGCACGCGTGGGGCGTCGCCGGTGACCGATCAGCCGAAGGCTCCTCGAGGGACCTCGAAGATCGTGCCCGTGTAGGCGGACGCGGCGACGAGCATCCCGTGACCCAGCTCGACGTCGGACGGTGAGGGCACCGAAGCCGCCGTCATGTGTCGGCCGCAGATGCGGAACACCTGGTCACTAAGCAGGGAGGCGACATAGATCGTGCCCTCGTGGCTCACGGCGATCCCAGTCAGAGGCGGAAGTCCACCCCACGTGCGAACGATGTGACCACTGCGCGGGTGCACCTTGTAGATGTGACCCTCGACCTCAGCGCCCAGCCCTGACACGTACAGGTAGCCGTCAGGCCCGAGCTCGACATCCGTGGGAACTGCGTCACAGCCTGGGTGTTCGGGGTCGTTGTTGACTGCATCCGCACACTGGCCAGTGGTGATGTTGGGAAAGACCGCCAAGGTGCGCATGGAGCCGTTGGCCCCGACCCGAACGATCGCGTTGGCCGCCGCATCCACGACGTAGGTGCGACCGGGCAGAGCGAGAACGGAGTACGGGTTCGAGATGGCGTCGACATCCTGGGACTGCCCGTCGGGGTTGTTGGCGTACTCGTAGGCGAGCATGTCGGCCTTCACAGTGACCCGGCCGTCATGGTGCACGCGCACCAGGCGGGCCTCGGGGACCGGCAGGGTGCCGGGTGCTCCGAGGGTCGAGGTAGCGAACAGCTTGCCCTTGCCGCCCACGTCCACACCCGGGGAGAAGCCCAGACCGTCGGCGATGGTGCGAGTGGAGTGAGTCCTGAGGTCCACCTTGACGACCGACCCGGCGAATGCGTCAGCGACGTAGAGAGAATGACCTCGGCCGAAGGCGAGGTGCAGAGGACCGGCGAACCCGGAGGCGATCACTCGGAGATCGCTGGGGGCCGCACTTGCTGCCGGCGCACCCGTGAGTGCGAGAGCGGCCGCCATGACGGCAACGGCTCCGACGAGCTTCTTGTGGCGCATGACTGTTCTCCTCGGTGTTGGGGGCGACGGAGGCGACCGGCGCCGGGGTGGGCGGGTCAGTGGTAGAAGTACGGGTCCAGGACGCTGACCGCGGAGATCGAGTCGACCGGCAGTCCATTACTCGTGGCTGCGGCACGAATGGCCTCGGGGTGCGGGCCGTCGTAGATGCAGTACGTCTTCTTCTTGTCGTCGCTGACGTAGGAGTGCACCCACGTCACTCCGACGTCGGCGTTGTTGCCCACGACGCCAAGGCACACCTTGGCGCCGTCGTCGGTCGTGGGGATCGCCAGGCCATCGGGGAACGTGCGCTCGACCAGGTAGCGGGGCATCGGGACTCCTCCGAGCTCGTCGGACCGCGGGTCGGTCCGTCGAGCACCAGTCAGCCAGGGCGGAGTCTGGGCCACATCGGGAGCGCTACCCAACTTGCGCGCAGGGACTACCTATGTCGGCGGCAGGGCGGCCGTCAGCCGACTGCGGCGAGGTCCCGGGCGCGGCGTACGGCCTCCGTGCGCGAGGACGCGCCGAGCTTCGCGAGGATGGCCGACACATGGTGCCCGACGGTCTTCTCGGACAGGTGCAGGCGACCGGCGATCTCGGCGTTGCGCAGTCCCTCGTCGAGCAGGTCGAGCACATCGACCTCGCGGTCGGTGAGCCCGCCGACGTTGGCCCGGGTGCTGGCGCGTGCGCCCCGCGGCACCTTCGCGCCGATCGACCGCAGCTTGTCGTCGCATGCGCTCGACGAGCACGGCCGCGCCGAGCCGGTCGAACAGCAGCCCGCGCCTCGCGGATGTCGATCTCGTCGTCGCTGTCGAGCAGCGCCCACGCGGCCTTGTAGGGCGCGCCGGCACGGGACCAGAACTGCGCAGCCTCCCGATGGCGGCCGGTCATCGACCAGCATCTCGGGCTCGCGCATGCCGTCGGGCGGGGTGTCGATCAGTCCCGCACGCCAGACGAGCAGGGTGAGGTCGGGGAACAGCTCCTCGTCCCAGAGCCGCACGGACTCCTCGTACCACGGGAGCACCTCGACCCGAATCGCTTCCGTGTCGCCTTCGAGGAGATGGGCCTCACCCCGCGCGATCGCGATGGTTCCCTGGTAGCCCAGGTTCTGCGACTTGGCGATGTAGTCGCGCGCCTCGTCGAGGTAGCGTCCAGACGTCGTCGCGGTCACCGCGACGCGCCCCGAGCAGACCGATGGCCGTGAGCGGGTCGATGCGGCTCGCCCGGCCGGTGTTGCGGACGTAGAGGAGGTCATGGGCCTGCTCGAGCGCCTCGTCCCAACGTCCGAGCTCGAGCTTCCAGGTGATCTCCGTGGCGAGCACGCACATGAGGTGGCCGTGGAGGTCGCGCTCGGCGGTGTAGCGCTCCGCCTCCTCCATGCGGGCATGCCCTCCAGCGAGATCGAACGCCAGCCAGGGGAGGTAGGCGAGCGATCTGGTAGATCCGACCGGCCATGTCCTCGAGGTCGTTCTCGAGAGCGACCTGCAGTCCCTCCTCGACCGTCGCGATCCCCGCCTGGTGGTCGCCGAGGAGGAAGCGCGCCAGCCCGAGGTGGCCGGACGGCTCGCGCGACCACGGCGGGGGCGCCGACCTCCCGCCCCATCGCCAGACCCTGTTCGAGCCAGGGGATCGACTTCGCGTTCTCCGACGCCCGGAAGAAGTGCGCGCCGCGGCGCGCGAGGGTCAGGGCGAGCTGCGGGCTCGGATTCGTGCCCTCGAGCAGCTCGACCGCCGCGTCGACGAACTCCGTGCCGTGCGAGTTGTCGCCGATCGTGAAGTACGACTCGTCGAGACCCATGAGGGCGTCGACCACCTCGAGGTCCCTTCCGCGGTTCCGGAGGAGCTCGATCTGGCGAGTCCACGCGTTGATCGCGCCCTCGTGCTGGTCGGCGATGGCGCACTCCTCCGCTCGTCGCCCCAGCAGCTTGATCCGTGCATCGAGGTCGAGGAGGTCGGCGTGGGGCATCGCTCGGCCGTACTGGAACGCCGCCTCGCGGTGCGATCCGAGACTGGCGGCGGAATCGCCAGCAGCCACAGCGAACTCGAGGATCGCCGGACCGTCGCCTGCCATCGCGGCATGTTCCGCGAGCCGCGCGAGCGGGCGTGGAGACATCGGCATCGCGCGCAACCGGTCGAGCACCTGCCAGTGCAGGGCGCCGAGCCGTCCCGGTGTCACGCCCGAGAGCACGGACTGGCGGACCAGCTCGTGCCTGAAGACGTACGCCGGAGCCTCGAAGCGAAGCATCCCGGCGCTGACGCACTCGTCGACGGAGTCGGCCGACACATCGGGCATGGCGTGTACCAGCGAGGGTTCGATGCGCGAGCCGATGACGGCCGCTGACTCCAGCGCGAGCCGTGCCAGGGGTGAGAGACGGGAGACCCGAGCCAGCACAGCGTCCTGCACGGTCGCGGGCAGGTGCTGACCGCCCGAAGCCACGACCTCGGTGACGAAGAAGGCGTTGCCTCCGGTCTCGAGGAGGAGTGCCTCCGGGTCGATGCCGGAGTCGCCGACGAGCTCAGCCACCGCGGCAGCCGACAGCAAGGGCACCCCGAGGCGGCGCACGACCGGCTGAGAGGCGATGTCGCCGAGCATGACGCGCAACGGATCCGACAGGCTGCAGGTGATCGTCGCGGTAGGTCGCCACCACCACGGTGTTCGTCACCTCGAGGCGGCGTGCCAGGAAGCGCATGAGGTCGAGCGTGGACATGTCGGCCCACTGCAGGTCCTCGATGACGACGACGGTCGGTTCTGCGCCGAGGGACTCGATGGTCGCCTCGAACAGGCCGTCGCGCTCGCCCGAGCGAAGAAGCTCCCCGACGCGTGGATCGAGGTGCGGTGCGAGGTCGACGAGCGGACCGAGCGGACGCGGGGACGACAGCGGGTCGCACGCCCCCCAGAGCACCCGACCACGCTGATCCGCCCGTGCGCTCCAGGCCCTCACCAGTGCCGATTTCCCCACACCAGCCTCGCCGTGGACGAGCACAAGGCGGCCTGAACCGGCAAGCGCGTCGTCGTGCAGGCCCGTCAAGGTCTCGAGGAGGTGCTCCCGCTCGACGAGTGCCACGGGGTCAGGGTAGGCGCGGGCGCTCCGCGCGGGAAGGAACGTCGCCATCCCCGGCATCTCCAGGGACGGGTCCTGCGCCAGGATCAGCCGCTCGAGCTCCTGCAGCTGCGGGCCGGGGTCGACCCCGAGCTCGTCGGCGAGCAGCGTGCGCGCACGCTGGTACGACGCGAGCGCATCTCCCTGACGCCCCGCCCGGTACTGCGCTGCCATGAGCAGGGCCCAGAACGACTCGCGCATCGGGTGCCAGCGCACCAGCGCCTCGAGCTCTGCCAGCGGTGGCGTGCAGGCCGGGCCGGCCGAGGTCGGCGGAGATCCTGTGCTCGAGGGCGTCGAGCCGCACGGCCCCCAGTCGCTCGGCCTCGGCCTCGAGCGGCTCACAGTCGACGAACTCGGCGTACGGCGTCCCTCGCCACAGGCTCAGCGCTTCGGTCAGCACGCTGCTGGCCTCGTCGAGACGCCCCTCGACCAGGGCCGTGCTGCCGCGCGTCACGCGGCCTTCGAGGGCGTGAGCATCGACGGCAGCGGGATCGAGGTCGAGGACATAGCCGTGCCTCCCCCGTCGGACGACGTCGGGAACCGACAGGTCGCGGCGCAAGCGGGCGACGTGCGACTGCAGCGTCGCTGCGGCGGCGGCCGGCGGTTCCTCGCCCCACAACCCGTCGACCAGGCGGTCGGTGCTCATCTCCCGCCCCGGCGTGAGAGCGAGCAGCGCCAGCAGGCGCCGCGGCATCGGCCCGCGGACGTCGACCGCGCGGCCGTCGTGACTGACTTCGAGCGTGCCGAGGACCCAGATCTCCATGGCGTCGACGGTAGGCAGCGCAGGCTCGTTCGCGTGAGGGGAGAAATCCCCAGATTCGGAGGTTGCAGGGTTCTTGCAGCCGAACCGGGTGGGCGCCCCTTGTCCTGCCAGGGGGCTGCCAGCGTGCCTCGCAAGAGTCCTGCCACGTCACCAGACGGTGGCCGAACAGCCCGAACAACGACCAGGCCAAGGAGCCCGCCATGAGCACCACGACAGCCGCCACCAAGAACGCGCTTTCCCCGTCCCCGGCCCCCAGCGGCGACCCGAGCCAGCCCCCGACCGGTGCAGCCAAGACCCCCCGACTCACCCATCGCAAGGCCAGCTGGGTCGCTGGCGGCGCGCTGCTCGTCGTCATCGCCGCCGCGGCCGCGACCGTCGGCTACCGCGCGCACGAGCCCTCGCAGTCCGCGACCTCGCTCGAGGACACGTCGGCGACCGCTGCGACGGGCGGCGTGCCCGTTCCGGCCAACGTCCCGGTCGGGTCTGTCGTCCGCGCGGCCGCGCCGGTCGGGCGCGCCCACGCCATCAACCTGCCGCCGACCGTCGTCACGACGGCCTCGTCAACCCCTCGGCGGGCCAAGTCGCCGACCGGGCACGCCCACGCGATCAACCTGCCGCCGACCGTGGTCGTGGTCGCGTCGCCGGCACCCACCGACGCGAGTCAACCCGCCCGTCGGGCACGCCCACGCGATCAACCTGCCCTGAACTCGGACACAGCCGCGGTGGGTCAGGCCGAGTGGGCCTTGACGTCCTTGGCTGCGTCCGCGGAGAGCTTCCCTACGACCGCCGCCCGGGTCACCGGGTCGAGAGCGCCCAGCTGCGCCTCGATGTCGTCAGCGGTCTCGGTGGCTACCTGCCGCATGTCGCGGAGCTTCAGGACGAGCATGACGACCCCCACCGTCAGCGCGGCCAGGAGTATCCCCTTCAGGATCGGCTTGGACCGGCTCATCGTTGCTCCTCGTTGGTGAGCGACGTTCGAGGCAGGACTGTCCGCCTTCCCGCGTGGGGATGCCTCAGTATGCCGCCCTCAGGGGGCCAGCCAGGTGCGGGCTGCCGTGACGAGCGCAGCCACCCCGGTCGACAGCGTCGGCTCGATGACCGGGGCGAAGAACGGCGAGTGGTTCGACGGGACGTCGCGCATGATCCGGACGAGGTCCTCGGCCACGGCCGCTCCCGCGAACGGTGCCGGGTCGGCGCCGCCCAACAACCAGTAGACGATCGGCGCGCCCGCGGCAGTCGCGAGCATGCCGACGTCCTCGCTGCCGGTGGCCGGCCCAGGGTCGATCACCTGGGCTGCTCCGAACACCTCGCTGAACGCGGCGTGGATCCGCGCAGACGCGGCCGCGTCGTTGCGGACGGCGGGATAGGACTCCAGGGGCGTGATCTCCGGTTCACGCGTGGCACCCGAGGCAGCAGCCTCAGCGCGGACGATCCGCTCGATCGAGGCCAACGCCCGAGTCCGGACCTCGTCGTCGAAGGTGCGCACACTGAGCAGGAGCTCGGCTTCGCCCGGGATGACGTTGCCCTTCGTGCCCGCCCGCAGCGCGCCGACCGTCACGACTGCGGTCTGGTTACCGGCGATCTCGCGAGAGACCACCGTCTGGAGCCGCAGCACGGTGGCCGCCGCCATCACCACGGGGTCGATGGATGCCTCGGGGCGCGAGCCGTGCGCTCCTTGGCCGTACATCGTGACGCGCAGAGCGTCGGCGGCCGCGAAAGCAACTCCCGGGTGAAGGGCGAGCAGGCCCGCCGGGATAGGGGCGACATGCTGGCCGAGGACGACGTCAGGTCGGCCGAACCGGTCGTACAGGCCGTCAGCAACCATGGCCTGAGCCCCGCCACCGCTCTCCTCAGCGGGCTGGAACACCAGCATGAGCGTTCCTGACCACGAGCTCGTGTCCCCGGCAAGCTCGGCCGCCGCACCGAGCAGACAGGTCACGTGCACGTCGTGTCCGCAGGCGTGCATCAGCGGTACGTCGTGCCCGTCGACATCGGTCCCCCGCTGAGTGCTCGCGTAGTCGAGACCGGTGCTCTCCTCCACAGGGAGAGCGTCCATGTCGGCCCGGAGCAACGCGGTCGGTCCCTCGCCGTTGCGGAGGATGCCCACGACCCCCGTGACGCCCACCCCGGTGGTCACGTCGAAGCCGAGAGCCGTCAGCCGCTGCGCGACGATGCCCGCGGTGCGGGCTTCCTGGAAGGCCAGCTCAGGATGCCTGTGAAGATCGCGATAGACGTCTGCCAGGTCCTCGGTGATGGTCACGCTGTGCATGCTGGTCCCTCCTCTGCCACCGCGCCACCGCAACGCGTCGCCCGCTCACCTCGTCGGAGGACGCAGCCACTCGCTGGGGCCACGATGGTGACGTGGTCGAGCACGCCCGTGTGTGCCCACTCGACGTGCGGGGAGAGCCAGGCATGGTGCTCAGGAGCGGACGATGTCGAGCTGGTCCGCCGTCGGCGCCTCGGAAAACGACGTCCAGAAGCCGTGGACGTACGGACGGGTGACGGCCACCGAGCCGACGTACATCAGGGGCTTGAGAGCAGCCTGCTCCGCGATCCACCCGCGCTCGAAGGCCCGGCACAGGGCGTTCCGCTCGTCGCGGTCTGTGGAGGCTGCGGCCCGGTCGAGCAAGGCGCGCAGTGTCTCGTCCGGTTGGGTCAGCGTCGGGTAGGCGGCCAGGTAGGCCTCGAGGAAGCCGACCGAGTCGGGTGAGTCCGCCGCCCAGCCGAAGACCCACGCATCCGTGGCGTCGGCGGCCAGGACCGCGGACATCGTGTTGTACGCCGGACGCACGACCTCGAGCCGCACGCCGATCTCGGCCCACGCCTCCACGTAGCGCGAAGCATCGCCGACCGGTCCCTCGAGCTCCGCGGGGAGCGCGAGCAGCAGCGGTCGAAGACCCGCGCCGCCCGGATAGCCGGCGTCCGCGAGCAGTCGCACGGCCAGGTCGACGTCGCGCTCGACCCCGAGGTCGTGCGTGTGGGCCAGGACGGCCGGCGGTATCAGTCCACCGACGGCTCGGACCGACGATCCGTAGTCCTCGAACACGGGGAGTGCACGGGCGAGGGCGACGCGCAGCCGCTGGTCGGACAGGGGACCACGACCGTTGAACGCCAGGGACTGCACTCCGGACTTGGGAAAGAACTGGCGCACGGTGTCCGCCGCCTCCTCGCTGTCCGGTCCAGCGGTCACGTTGAACGCGAGGTCGAAGCGCCCCTCGCTCCACGACCGGGCGACGTCCGCGAGAGAGGGACCTGCCCGCACGATCGGCATGCGCACCTCGGCCACGTTGCCGCGTGGGAGGTCCCAGGTGTCGGCGGCGACGAGCCGAAGCTGCCCGGTGTCGGCCTCGGCCAGCCGGAACGGCCCGTTGCCGACGAGCTCGTGAGGTGTCAGCCCCGTCGGCGGTCCGGCGGACCACAGGTGACGTGGCCAGGGGAAGAGCATGGCGAAGGACAACATGTGCGGAAGGTGCGTGAGCGGACGGTTGAGGCGCAGCTCGAGCTCCAGGTCGTCGATCGCGGCGACCGACTCCACGTGACCCAGCAGCGTCGTCCCGAACAGCCCACCGGCGACGATCCCCTCGTAGGCGAAGACGTAGTCCCCCGCCGTGACGGGCGTGCCGTCGTGCCAGCGCGACGTGGGACGCAGGCCGAAGCGGTAGACCCTGCCATCCGGCGAGACCGACACCCGGACGGCTCCGTCCATGACAGCGCCGCGCTCGGGGGCTGCGCGCAGCAGACCGGTGAAGAGGTGCCGCGACACCCAGGTGGTGCTGTCGAAGGCGGTGACCCCCGGGACGAGGCTGTCCGGCTCGAGCACCGGGATCTCGATCGTCTGGGACGGCTGGGCGCGCGGCGCGAGATCCTCCGGGAGGTCGAAGGCCTGAGCCCAGGCGGCGTCGGCCCCGACGAAGTCGAAGGCCTGGTGCCGTGCGAGGGCCAGCCGCAACAGTGTGCTGCGGGCCCCCGAGTCGTCGTGCAGCTGCCGCTGGAACGCCAGGGCCCGCTCGTAGTGCTCGAACGCCTCGACGTCGGCATACATGCGCCGCGCCACGTCCCCTGCCTCGACCAGGTAGCGCGCCGCGCGTGCGGCGTCCCCGGCCTCCGCCCAGTGGTGACCGAGCAGGCCGAGGTCGTCGTCGCAGTCGCAGACGAGTGGTTCGAGCAGCTCGGCGGTCCGCCGGTGGAGAGCGCGGCGCTGGTTCTCGAGCAGGCTGGCGTAGGCCACCTCCTGCACGAGCCCATGCCGGAAACGGTACTCGGCGGAGGGGCGGCGGCGGGTCTCGGTGACGAGGTCTCGTCGCTGCAGCTCGGACAACGGTCCGGTGAGGGAGGCGCCTCCCAGCAGGTCCTCGAGGAAGGGACGCGAGAACTCGCGACCGACCACGGAGGCGGCGGCGACCACGGCCCTGGTGTCGGGGGCGAGTCGGTCGAGCCGGGCCTGGATCGTCTCCTGGACCGCCCAAGGGACGGAGGTGCCGTCGAGCGGCCTGACCAGGCGGTAGCTGTCCCCGTCCCGGTGCAGCCAGCCTCCCTCGATCAGGTCGTAGAGCGACTGCTCGAGGAAGAACGGGTTCCCGCCGGCCCTTCGGGACAGCAGGTCGTCGACGGCTGCGGGGACCGGGGCGCCGGCGAGTGCCGCGGTGAGCGCTCGGGAATCAGCAGACCCGAGCCCTTGCAGCTCGATCTCGAGGTATCGGTGAGGAACCCTTTGGCGGGCCTGCTCGCCCAGCCGCCAGGCCGGGTGGTCGCGATAGCTGCGATAGCCGAGCACCAGCCCGAGGCCCTCCTCGTCGGCCACGGCGAACAGCTCCGACACGAGCTCGAGGGTGGCCTCGTCGGCCCAGTGGAGGTCGTCGAGGACGATGACGAGCGGCCTCCCCCGCGCCTGCTCCGCGATCAGGGTGCGCAGCGCGTCGACCGTGCGCTGACGCACGCTGTCGCTCGACAGCTCGCGCAGCCGCGCCGACGCGACCGGCTCCAGCGGGACGCCGGCCACCGGCGCCAGGAACGGGTAGAGGTCGGCGCCGGACTCCCCCAGGACGCGGTTGAGCCCCGTACGAAGCTCGAGCCGGACCTGCGCCTCGGGTGCGTCGGTGGACAGGTCCAGCCAGTCGCGGAGGAGGCCGCGGATCGGCCAGTACGGGAAGCTCTCGGCATAGGAGACGCCTTGCCCCTCGAGCACCCGCACCCGCCCGCCGAGCTCGTGCAGCGCCTCGTCGATCAAGCGGGTCTTGCCGATCCCGACCTCACCGGTGACGACGACGACGGCGCCGCGGCCTTCGGCCACGCCTTCGAAGGCCTCGACGACGGCGCCGCGTTCGGAGGCCCGGCCCACGAACGGGGTGGACGGGACCGCGGACTCCTCACGCGCCCCCAGGACCCGGAACGCCTCCACGAGGCCTTCCCGACCCTTGATCTCCAAGGCGCCGATCGGCTCGCAGTCGAACCGTCCCCTGACCTCGTCGGCGGTCACCGGACCGACCACGAGGCCTCCGGGCAGGGCATAGGACTGCAGTCGCGCGGCGACGTTCACCGTGTCGCCCAGGGCGTTGTAGAGGACGTCCGGGGGCTGCTCGCCCGCGAGGACGGCCACGGGCCCCGTGTTGACCGCGGCACGCGCCGCCAACAGGACGCCGTACGCCGACGAGATCTCCTCGGCCAGCGCCCGCAGCGAGTCGTGGACGCCGAGCGCCGCCCTGACTGCCCGCTCGGCATCGTCGCCGTGCGCGAGCGGGGCGCCGAACACGGCCAGGACGCCGTCACCCGTGTGCTGTGCCACCGTGCCGCCGTACAGCAGGACCTGCTCGCCAGTCACCCTGGCCACCTCGTCGAACAACAGCTTCGACCGCTCCGTCCCGAGCTGCTCGGCGATGGCCGTGGAGTCGACGACGTCGGTGATGAGCACCGAGACGATCCGCCGTTCGCCCTGGGTCTCCACGCTCACGATTCTGCCGCTCCGGGGTGCCCTGGGGACGGTTCGTCGATCATGGGCCGACCGTAGTATCCCAGTGCGACGCTGCTGTTCATCGCCTTGCCTCCACCAGCCGGATCCTCACGTCGGCGGCGACGGCGCCGGTGGGCAGGACGAACACGGGGTTGAGGTCCAGCTCGACGACCTGGGGCAGGTCGTCCACGAGCGCAGACACCGCATGGACGACGCGGCTCAGCGCGTGGACGTCGGCCGCCGGACGGCCCCGGTAGCCGGTCAGCAGCGGGTACGACCGGAGGGACGTCAGCATGTCCGCGACGTCGTGGTCCGTGACGGGCGCCAGCCGCACCGCCACATCACCCAGGAGCTCCACGAGCTCGCCGCCGGCACCGACCAGGACGAGGGGCCCGACCGCGGGGTCCCGACGGGCTCCCACGATCATCTCCAGGCCCTCGACCTGCTCCTGGACGAGGAAGCCGGCCGCCTCGACCGGCATCCCCGCGGCGGCGAGGTCGTCCCGGATGCGCCGTACGGCGTCGGCTGCCCCGGCCGGTGTGGTGATCCCGACCTGGACCCCGCCGACGTCGCTCTTGTGGATCGCGGCGGCGACCTTCACCACCACGGGCCCTCCGAGCTCGGCCTGGGCGGCCGCGGCCTCCTCCTGGGTCGCCACGAGCCGAGAACGGGGAGACCGCGATCCCGTACTCCCCGATCAGCTCCTGGGCGTCGCGTGTCGTCAGCCAGCCGTCGTCGTTCGGTTCGACCGAGGTCAGCAGCGCCGTCACGCGGCCGGCATCGACGTCGGGGCGGCACACCGCGCCCGTCCCGCGCTCACGACGGGACGCCCATCCGATGCATCGAGCCAGGGCACGGGCCGCGTTCTCGGGGTAGACGAACGAGGGGATGCCGGCCGTGCGCAGCATCGCGGGCGGCCCGTCCCGGTTCATGAACACCGCGAGCATCGGCTGGTCGGAGGGCAGCGCCGGGCGGCAGGCGACGAGCTCGGCGGCCACCTCCTCCGACGACGTGAGCAGCGGGGTGTTGAACACGACCAGCTGGGCATCGATGTCCGCATCGTCTGCCAGGACCCGCACGGCCCGGCCGTACTGGTCGGCATCGGCACTCGCGATCATGTCGACCGGATTGCCGAGGCTGGCCTCCCGCGGGAAGAGCGGACGCAACCGCGCCGCCGTGGCCTCGTCGAGCGGCGGGACCATCAGGCCGTTCAGCTCGCAGGCGTCGGCAGCCAGGATGCCGGGCCCACCCCCGTTCGTGACGACGGCGACGCGGCGACCGCGGAAGGTCCGGTGCGACCGAAGGACGCTGGCCAGGTCGAGCATCTCCGCGATGGAGTCAGCACGGATGATCCCCGCCTGCTCGAGCAGGGCCGACACCACCGTGTCACCGGACGCCAGAGCCGCCGTGTGCGACGCGGCCGCTCGACTGCCGGCCTCCGAACGGCCGGCCTTCACGGCCACGATCGGGATCCGGCTGCTCACCTGCTGGGCGATCGGGACGAGAGAGCGAGCGTCGGGGACCGACTCCAGGTAGAGCAGCACCAGGTCGACCGCGGGGTCCTGACCCCAGTACTGCAGCAGGTCCGCGGCCGAGACGTCGGCGCAGTTGCCCACGGACACGAACCCGCCGACACCGAGGCCACGGTCCTGGGCCGCCTCGAGCACTGCGAGCCCCAGCGCGCCGGACTGGCTCAGCAGGACCGTCCCTCCAGCCTGCGGGACGACGCGGCCGAACGTGGCGTTGAACCGGGTGTCGCCCGAACCGCCCAGCACCCCGGTGCAGTTCGGGCCAAGGATGCGCATCCCATGGACCGCGGCGCGGGCCAGCACCTCACGTTCGAGCGCGGCACCCTCCGGACCGGTCTCGGCGAAACCGGCCGAGATCACGCAGGCAGCCGCGACGCCGAGAGCACCGGCCTCGGTGACGACGTCCGGCACCGCGCGGGCCGGGACGCAGACGACCACGAGGTCCGGGACGACGGGGCAGGAGGTCAGGTCCGGGAACGCCGGGACACCCTGCACCGAGCTGTGGCTGCTGTTCACGGGCAGAACTGGTCCGGTGAACGGACTGGCCATCAGGTTGCCGAACAGCATCCCGGCGATGGTGCGCGGGTCGGAGCTGGCGCCGACGACGGCGATGGAGCGCGGGCGCAGGAGGCCGTCGAGCCCGGCGCGGACGGCGGTGGCCCTGCCCTGCAAGACGGCGTCGAGCTCCTCCTGCGGCGAACCAGAGTGTCCGAGCTGGGTTCCCACGTCCGTCCTCCGTATCCAGCGGCACCGCGCCCATGATCCTCACGTCCGTCCGGGCGGGACAGGTCCTTCCGACCCGTCGATCAGGTCGGAAGCCCCTACCCACCCGCCCGGGAACCGGGCACGGTCAAGACATCGGCGGTCGATCGCGCCCCGCCCGTCCCGGGCTCAGTGCCCAGGCGGGTCGAAGCGCCCGTCGAGGGAGGTGTCCCCGTGACCAGGATGGCCGAACGCGCGAAGCCCTTCCTCCTCGACGAGTACTGCAAGGGCTGTGGCCGGTGCATCAGTTCCTGCACCAAGGGGTGCTTCACGCTGGGCACCGAGATCAACCCGACGACCGGACTCGTCCCCATCGTCGTCGACCTGTCCGCGTGCAACGGCTGCGGCCTGTGCTTCGACGCCTGTCCGGAGCCGTTCGGCCTCCGTCCGCTGGGCGATGAGGCGGGGTTCGCGCCGGTCGACCCGGCCCTGCTCGGCGGGCTTCGGCCCTTCGACGTGCCCGAGCCCGAACCGCACCCGGACTCCAGCCTCCCCCTGCCGCAGCGCGAACCCCTCGTGATCAAGGGGACGTACGCCGTGGCCATCGGCGCCCTCATCGCGGGCTGCCGGCACGTGTTCGGCTACCCGATCACGCCGTCCACCGAAGGCGCCGAGCTGATGGCCAAGGTCCTTCCCGGTCTGGGTGGCGTGTTCGTCCAGGCGGTCAGCGAGGTCGCGACGGTCAACATGATGTACGGCGCCGGCGGCGCCGGGCGGCCGTGCATGACCTTCACCAGCTCGCCCGGGTTCAGCCTGATGCTCGAAGGCATCTCCTACATGATCGGGGCCGAGGTGCCAGGCGTGTTCCTCGACGTCATGCGCGGCGGACCGGGGCTCGGCAACATCTCGCCCGAGCAGTCCGACATCAAGCTGGTGTGCCGTGGTCTCGGCCACGGGAACACCCACGCCGTCGTCTTGGCTCCCGCCTCGCCGCAGGAGATGCTCGACCTGACCATCACGGCCTTCGAGCTGGCCTTCGAGTACCGCAACCCGGTCGTGATCGCCGCCGACGGCTACCTCGGCCAGATGACCGGCCAGGTCCGTCTGCCCGACCGGATGCGCGTGCCTGGGGTCCCGGAGTGGTCGGTCGTCGGGGACCGGTCGCACCGCGGAAACCTGATCTGCTCGATCAACCTCGCCGAGGGCGACCTGGAGCAGCACAACATCCACCTGAACGACAAGTACGCGCGCATGCAAGCGCGGGAGCAGCGGGCCGACCTCTACCAGTGCTCCGACGCCGATGTGCTTCTCGTCGCGTGCAACACGCCCGCTCAGCTCGCCAAGGGCGCGGTGAAGGAGCTACGGGCTCGCGGCCTCCGCGTGGGACTGTTCCGTCCGATCACGCTGTGGCCGTTCCCGGTCGACGCGCTGGTCGCCGGCCTCGACCGGGTCCAGCACGTGGTCGTCGTGGAGGCGAGCAGCGGGCAGCTCGAGGACGAGCTGCGACTGGCGCTCAGCCATGCGGACGTCCACGCCCCGCCGCCGATCAGTCACGTGCGCCGGATGGGTGGTGTCCTGCCGTCGCAGGACGAGATCGTCGCGCACGTCGAGCAGCTGGAGGAGGTGCACTGATGACGACGTCGGTCTTCTACCGCCAGTTCGAACGCAACGCCCACGCGGCGGGCGTCAAGGCGCACACGACGACCTACTGCCCGGGGTGCGGGCACGGGCTCGCCCAGAAGTACCTCGCCGAGGCGATCGACGAGCTCGGTGTCCAGGACCGGACGGTCCTGGTCTCCCCCGTCGGATGCTCGGTGTTCTCCTACTACTACTTCGACGTCGGCAACACCCAGGCGGCCCACGGGCGAGCGCCCGCGGTCGCTCTCGGGCACAAGATGGCGAACCCGGACTCCATCGTGGTGAGCTACCAGGGCGACGGTGACCTCGCCTCGATCGGTCTCGCCGAGATCATCAGCACGGCGCAGCTCGGCATCCCGATCACGGTCATCTTCGCGAACAACGCGATCTACGGGATGACCGGCGGCCAGATGGCGCCCACGACCCTGATGGGGCAGCGGACCAGCACCACACCGCTGGGGCGGTCGGCGTTGGCCGGTCAGCCGATCAAGGTCGCCGAGCTCATCGCCACGCTGGACGGACCGGTCTTCGTGGAGCGGGTGGCGTTGTTCAACAACAAGCAGCGCGTCCACGCGAAGCGCGCCATCAAGCAAGCCCTCGAGCTGCAGGTGAAAGGAACGGGCTTCGCGTTCATCGAGGTCCTGTCCGAGTGCCCGCTGTACCTCGGCCTGGAGCCGGAGGCTGCCGAGGAGTGGGTGCGTGACGTCATGACGAAGACGTACCCCCTGGGAATCCTGAAGGACGCGACGGCGGAGGCCCCGTTCCCGGACATCCCCACGCCGACCTTCGACCCTGAGCAGCTGCTGGACGCGATCGACGCGGCCAGCTCGCGCCCTCCCCGGTTCGCCGACGGGTTCCCGACCGGACTCGACCCCGACGACGTCAGCATCAAGCTGGCCGGCGCAGGCGGTGACGGGGCCCAGACCGCGGCGATGGTCATCACCCGCGCCGCGATCAACGAGGGCTTCGACTCCACCCACATCCCCAGCTACGGCCCCCAGTCGCGCGGCGGTACGTCCTACGCGGACGTGCACGTGGCGTTGCGTGAAGTCATGTCCCCGGCCGTGCCGCACCCCCACGTGCTCGTCGCCTTCAACGCACCCAGCCTCACCCTGTTCGGGCCGATGGTGCGACCAGGCGGAATCGTGCTCTACGACAGCTCCATGATCGACACCGTGCCTGCTGGCCTGTCCTCGGGCGTGAGGGTCATCGGGGTGCCGTTCGCCCAGGTCGCGCGAGACCTCGGCGCCGACAAGATGAAGAACATCGTCGCCCTGGGCGCTTTCAGCGGCGCGACGCAGCTCTTCCCGAGGGCGTCGTTCCTCACCGCCATCTCCGATGCCCTCCACCACAAGCCCGCGTCGATCCAGCTGAGCGAGCAGGCGTTCGACCGAGGCGTGCAGTACGCCTCGGGACAGGTGCCGGCTGACGCACCACACCGAGGCAGCCCCCAGCGCGGCGGCTGACGAGCCAGACAAAGACACACCGACTCACGCCGCCGCCTCACTTGCCGAGAATCGAGGTTCGGGCGTGTCGTCCGTCTCAGACACCCTCGAGTGCTGACAGCCGGCCGGACTCGATGCGCTCGACGAACGCCGCGTAGTCGCGCTCGTTCTGGTCTGCGTACCGCTTGGAGAAGTCAACGATCGCTCGGTCGAACTCGTCGGTGTCGCCGAGGTAGGCGGAGATGGCGACTGGGTCCCCGGAGCGCGCGTGCGCTCGTGCCAGGGTCCATCCGCAGAACCCTGCATAGAACTCGATCGCGGTCGGAGACATCAGCTCCACGCGGGCGGAGCCCTTCATGTCACGAAGCTGGCGCCAGTAGAAGTACCGCGACGTGTCCCGCCCACGTGTCCAACCGAGGAAGACGTCGCTGGCGGCCTGCATCCTTCGCTGGCCCTGGACGACCCGCTCTCCGTGCTGGGTGTACCGGCTCTTCGGCAGGTGGTCCTCGAGGACCGAGGCGGTGGCCTCTTTGACCTGCAGGAACAGCGGGTCACCGTCGTCGCGGCCTTGGAGCAGCACGATGAACGCCCGCGTCCCCACGCTGCCGACTCCGACGACCTTGCGGGCGACGTCGACCACCTTGAATCGCTCGAAGGAGGTCCCGCCGGTCCGCCTGCAGGGTCGCGCGGTAGGCCCTGAACTGTTCGTGGACAGCGGATTCGACGACGTCGGGCGAGAGGCCGTACGTCGCCGCCAGATCGCGCACCGGGACGACGATCGGCGGCTCGACTGACGATGCGATGGGTCCCGTCGACCTTCTCGGCCAGCTTCGAGAGGGCCTGCAGGCTGTCCCGCGTGCGAGCCTTCTCGATGTTCTTCTCGCCGCGCCTGAGTTCCCTCTTGACGTCCTTGCCCTTGGCCATGGAGTGGATCGCGGCGTCGATGTCCTCCTCGTCGAGATGGGCGTACCAGATGTCCATGGTCCGCATCTGGGCGAAGTCGGCCATCGCCGTGCGGTAGGCCGCCACCGAAGCCCTCGCGGCGCCCTTCGTCTCCGCCTTGGTGTGACCGTTGTTCCGCGATGCGACCGTGAAGCTGGCCGCCATCCGCTTGACGTCGTACTCGAAGGGTCCGGGCAGTGTCTCGTCGAAGTCGTTGACGTCGAACAGCAGGCGCCGCTCCGGTGACGCGAAGAACCCGAAGTTGGACAGGTGCGCGTCGCCGCACAGCTGCACGTTGAGCCCCGCCCTGGGTGTGTCCTTGAGGTCCGCGGCCATGATCTTGGCGCCGCCGCGGTAGAAGGTGAACGGAGATACCAGCATGCGGCCGTGGCGGACGGGGACCAGATCCGCCTCCCGAGTGGCGTCCTGCTCCTCCAGCAGAGCGACCGGATCGGGGCGGTCCAACACCGGTTCCCAGCCCGTGTGACTCGAGAGCGGCGTCCGGTTCCTGGCTGCCTGCCCGGCGGCTCTGCGTTCGTCGAGTGTGCGATGCACGACCTTCTTCGAGGCCATGGCGCTCACCGCCTTCAGGTCTGGGACTCTGCGAGCTTGGTCTGAGCGTCGGCGATGGCGCCCTTGAGAGCCTCGACGTGGTGTCCTTCGGCCTCGCCGACCGCCCGGGTGACGGCCCGCGTGACGGCAGGCTCGACAGTGTCGGCAGCGGAGTGCGGGTAGGCCACGATCAGCCCGGCGCCCCCGATCGGGATCGTCTCTCCGGCCTGCTCCTCCAGCTTGTCGGCCACGCGACCGTGGGCGAGCTTGCCCGCTCCGGCCCCGAGGACGGCGCCGACGGCCGTCGCCGCGAGCAGCGGCGGGGCGAACAGGCCGACGACGAAGCCGACAGCGCCAAGGCCCTCGGCACCCTCACGCACCATGTGGTCGGTCTGCTCGACCTCGAGCTCGCCCTCGAGGCTCTTGGTGACGACGACCGCGCCGTGCAGGTAGCCACCGCAGGCGAGGACGGACTCGTAGTCCTCCATGGCCGCGTCCTTCGACAGGTAGCCGCCGATGAGCACGTCGATCGTCTCGTCGTCGAACGCCATGTGCCGACTCCCTCCGGTGATCGATCGGTCAGGCCGTGATTGCGTGGAGCGCCTGGCCGTGGTGACCGGCCAGGTGCACGGCGTGCTCGTCCTCGCCCGCGAGGTGCGGCTTGACGTCGAAGACGACCTTCTTGATCGTCCCGGTGAACGCGAACGGCTTGCGGTCGGCGTAGCTCAGGTCGACGACGCCGCCGTTGTCGCGCCCGATGTCCATGCCCGCGTAGCCGGAGAAGCGGATCGGGCACGGTGTGCTCCATGCGTCCCTTCCCGACGGGTCTGTCGTTCACGAACAAGCGTGACCTCACCGCCCGTGGCCGGCTTCGGAGCATCGGCGGCGAACTCCATCCGCACGGTCACCTCACCGGTCGGCAGGGGCTCCTCGGCCTGCTGGCGGAAGACGAACACCCCCATCATCGAGTAGGTGTGGGTGAGCCGTCCGCCGTCGACGAACAGCGAGAACCCGCCGAGGTGGTCGGCGCTCGGCCACGATCACACCCTCGGCGCCGCCCTCGGGGATGACGAGGTCGGCGCTGATCGTGTAGGAGTGGTTGTAGATCCGCGGGACCATGCCCGCCAAGACGTTCTCGACGTCGCCGCGGAACTCGAACGTCGAGACCTCCGGCAGCGGGGGCGCGATCCCGAAGAACACCCCGAGCGTGGCCAGCAGAGGCAGCACCTTGTACTTCTCCGCCTCGGCCCAGAACAGCGCGCGCAGCTCCTCGACCTTCTCGGGATGCTCGGCGGCGAGGTCGTGGGCCTGGCTGAAGTCGTCGGGCAGGTAGTACAGCTCGACGGGGTCGTCGTCGGGGTTCCACACCCCTGGCGCGTACGGCTGCAAGGCGGCCGGCGTGAGCACCCACGGGATCCGCTCGGTGCGCATCGCCAGCCACCAGCCGTCCTTGTACATGGCCCGGTTGCCGACGCTCTCGAAGTACTGCTGCGTGTGGCCGCTCCGGTGCGGCCGCGTCGGTGAACGAGTCGGCGAAGCGTGGCGCCGTGCAGCGGCTCCTGCTCGATGCCGTCGACCTCGTCCGGCGACGGGATGCCGCACACGTCGAGGATCGTCGGCGCCAGGTCGGTCACGTGGGTGAACTGCGACCGCAGCCCGCCGGCGTCGGTGACCCGGTCCGGCCAGTGGACGACCATCGGGTTCCGCGTGCCGCCGAGGTGGGAGCCGACCTGCTTGCCCCACTGGAACGGCGTGTTCCCGGCCCACGCCCAGGCCGCCGAGTAGTGCGGGTCCATCATCGTCGCCGCCCCAGGCGTCCAGCCCGCCGTACCGCTCGGCGAGCTGGAGCTGCATCTCGTCGGTGAGCGGGATGCCGTTCTGCATGGTCAGCTCGTTGAACGAGCCGGTCAGCGAGCCCTCCATGCTGGCGCCGTTGTCACCCCAGATCCAGAAGATCAGGGTGTTGTCGAGCTCGCCCAGCTCGTCGATCGCGTCGATGACGCGGCCCACGTTGTGGTCGGCGTTCTCCGAGAACCCGGCGTACACCTCCATCTGCCGGGCGTAGAACGCCTTGAGCGGCTCGGGGACGTCGTCCCAAGCCGGGAACGCCTCGTGCCGCGGCGTCAGCTCGGCGTCGGCGCGGCACGACGCCGAGCTGTTGCTGCCGCGCGAAGACCTCCTCGCGCATGCGGTCCCAACCCTGGTCGAACCGGCCCTTGTACTTGTCGGCCCAGCTGTCCGCGACGTGGTGCGGCGCGTGGCTGCACCCGGTCGCGAAGTAGGCGAAGAACGGCTTGGTCGCGTCCTGCGCCCGCACGCCGTGCAGCCACTGGATCGTCTTGTCGGCCATCGCGTCGGGCAGGTAGTAGGGGTTGTCCTCGTCGTAGAAGGCCGGGTCGGTGCCGATGATCTTCTGGTTCTCGGCCAGGACCGGGTCCCACTGGCTGGCGCCGCCGCCGAGGAACCCGTAGAAGTAGTCGAAGCCCCACCCGTTCGGCCACCGGTCGAGGGGGCCGGCCGGTCCCTGCTGGCCGTCCGGAGTCAGGTGCCACTTGCCGAACGCCGCGGTGCTGTACCCGTTGTCGCGCAGGACGCGGGGCAGCGGCGCGCAGTCGCGCGGCAGCACGGCGGTGTAGCCGGGGAAGCCGTTCGAGAACTCCCCGACCGACCCGAAGCCGACGGTGTGGCTGTTGCGACCGGTCAGCAGGGCCGCGCGGGTCGGCGAGCACAGCGCGGTCACGTGGAAGCGGTTGTAGCGCACGCCGCCCTCGGCCATCCGCGTGAAGTTGGGCGTGTCGATCGGCCCGCCGAACGTGCTCGGGTTGCCGAACCCCGCATCGTCGATCAGCACGACCAGGACGTTGGGTGCGCCGGCCGGTGGGTGGACATGGTCGATCTGTGCCCAGTCCGGCTCACAACCCTGCAGAGTCCGAGCCGCGGTCCCGCCGAAGGCCGGGCGCCGGATCGGGAGCTTGGTGCGATCAGGCTCGTTCATGGCACTCCTCGGGTTCGACACCACGCTCACACCTACCGTACGACGCTGGGCCTCGGGACGGGGGTCGATCCTCCGACCCCTCGCGAGGAACCTCGTGGCATTCTGCTGGTCGCGCTCGGGACCGCGAGGCAATGGATCAGACTGGTTCGCGACGGTGCACGAAGAGGGTTCCTGTCCGCGCTCTCAGTCGTCGATCTCCTGCCAGACTGACTGCTCGTCGTGGTCTTCCCAGGCGCCGCCGGGCATCGCGACGGCCCACCGGGTCCACGTCCCCATCGGCCGGGCGAGTGTCGTGCGAACCCTGGCCCCGACCGACATCGGGGGGATGAGTTCGACGGGACCCCGCAACGGGGCTGTGGTCATCCCCCAGTGGGTGGGTCGGTCGCCGGGCCCCACGGACAGGGGGATGCCGGGTGCGAGGTCCGCGCTGAACCAGAGCGCCAAGGCGTTGGCTGTTCCCGCCTCGTGGACCTCGAGCTCGACATCGGCCTCGTGGGGTGCTTGAGCCAGGTCGAGAGGGATGGTGTGCGCGTCCGTCGTCCACAGCCGACCGGGCTCCGAGCGGCTGTCTGCGGCGGTCAGGTGGCGGAAGCCCCCGGAGTAGGAGATCTCGTTGACCGTGGTCTCGACGAGCAGGCCGAGGTCGAGCCCGTACGGGTGGTCACGAAGGCAGTCCACGGTGTCGCTGAGGTACTGGTCGTGCACCAGAGCTGTCCACGCGGTGACCGATCCGGGGATCATCGCCCCACCCGGCTTGAGGAACCGGTCACGGGCGACGATGACCGGGACCAGCATCCCTTCGTCGATCCCGAAGCCTCCGAGCCACTCCGAGACGATCACGTCGACCTTCTCGGGAAGGTCGATGTCCATGAGGTCGCCTTGGATCACCTCGATGACCTCGCCGAAGCCGTTCGCCTCAGCGAGGTCCTGAGCCAGGACCGCGACGGTCGTGCGTTCCACCGCGTAGACCCGGGTGGCTCCGGCCTGCGCTGCGAACAGGCTCAGGATCCCGCTTCCGGCCCCCACGTCCAGCACGACGTCGCCGGGACGGACGACCGCCTTGATCGCACGCTCGAAGGCCTCGGTGCGCACTCGGTCGCAGATCATCGACCGATGCACCTCGAGCTCTGCGTACATCGGGTCGACAGGATTCCGAATGGGCGTTCGCACGTGAGTAGTGTAAGAAGACCTGGCCAACCGCTCGGCGTGGGGAACCTGAACCGGTCTGGCCCCGATCGACCGAAGGAGTTCGCTATGGGATTCAGGCGACGCACACGGCGTCGGGCGCTCGTCGCCGGGGCCGCGATTGCTCACCACGAGACCAAGAAGGCCTACGAGCAGCAGGCAGCCGCAGCAGGACGACTACCAGGAGCCGCAGCAGTACGCGCCCGAGCCAGCGGCGTATGCCCCGCCGCCGCCCAGCCCGACCGATGAGATCGAGCACCTGGCGCAGCTACATGCCTCCGGCGTACTGACCGACGAGGAGTTCTCGGCAGCCAAGGCGAAGGCCCTGGGGATGTGACCCGGTTCGGATCCCCAGAAGGAGACGTTGACATGTTCGACAACCGCATGGATGGGTGGCTGACGTGAGTGGATCCCGCAAGGACGTGCTGGTGAAGGCGATCGAGGCCGAGATCAGCGGTGAGGCAGCTGAGTTCGACTCCATCTTCACCGACGATGTGAACGGGTGGTCGCCCTACATGGCGGTCTCGGGACTGACCGGGCTCAGCGCACTGGCGGCCATCCACCAGATGGCTTTTTCGAACGTGGCCGTCCTGTTCCGGGGTGTCGACGAGGTGGGCAACAAGGCCTTCGCGGAATGGGTCATCGAGGCCGACCACACGGGTCCGTTCCTCCTGGACGAGGACGTCGCAGTCGAAGGAACGGGACGCCGCGTGCAACTGGCCGGCGTCACGGTGGCGGACTTCCGCGACGGGAAGATCCGGTCGTTCCGGACCTATTTCGACGACATGTCGCTGCTGGAGCAGATCATCGGCGCCTGACGGAACGTGCCGGCGCTGTGGAGTTCCTGATCGAGGACGATCCGGACCCGCTCGACATCGAGTTCCTCGAGACCCAGATCCACCGCGAGGTGGCGGGGGTTCTGGGTCTTGGTGACGAGATCGAGCTGGGCATCTTCGTGCGCGACGCCGGCAAGGTGGTCGCGGGAATCACGGGTTGGACGCGGGGTGACAGCTGCGAGCTGCAGAACCTGTGGGTTCATCCCAGCCTGCGGGGTCACGGGCTCGGAGCGAGGCTGCTGGCCGCCGCAGAGGCCGAAGCAGCAGCACGCGGGTGCACCCAGACGGTGCACCTCACCTACGACTTCCAAGCCCGGCGGCTCTACGAGGCCACCGGCTACGAGCTCGTCGGGCAGGTGAAGGACTTCCCCACCGGTGCTGACGTCCTGTGGTTCCGCAAGCCCTTGAACGCCACCCCCCCAAGGGCGACCGAGTAGCGAGCATGCCCGGGAGAGGGCCTGGCTTCGCACCTGGGGAGCCGAGGCGATACGGGCCATGGCAGGGGCTTCTCCCGGAGCGGCCCGAGTTCACCCGTAGGTGCCACTGCCACTGAGCGCGCCCGAAGGGATTCGAACCCCTAACCTTCTGATCCGTAGTCAGATGCTCTATCCGTTGAGCTACGGGCGCATCGCCGAGGCGAACCGCCATCGTACCGGTCGCTCGCGCCGCGCCGGAAATCCCATCGGCCAACCCGCAGCGACGCGACGGCGCCGCTCGGTGATTGGGGCGGAGGCGGAGGGATTTGAACCCTCGATGGGCTTGAGACCCAAACCGCATTAGCAGTGCGGCGCCATAGACCGGACTAGGCGACGCCTCCCCACGGCTGACCGGAGCATCCCGGGTCACCGCCGGTCGAGGGTACCCGTGCGCCGACAGGCCGGGCAAAGCCGTGCCGTGTCGACGGCGCCGGTGGCGCTCCCGGCGACCCCGCGCGGGCCGTACGCTCGCCGACGTGACCGACACACCCGACGTGACCGCAGCCAAGCGGGCCGCTGGCGAAGCCGCCGTCGACCAGTGCGTGATCAGCGGTACGGCCGTCGGGCTCGGCACCGGGTCGACGGCCGTCTGGGCGATCCGCCGGATCGGCGAGCACCTCGCCTCCGGCCGGCTCGTCGACGTCGTCGGGATCGCGACCAGCGAGGCGAGCGCAGTCGAGGCGAACCGCTGCGGCATCCCGCTCACGACCTTCGACGACCACCCCGTCCTCGACGTCACCATCGACGGCGCGGACGAGGTGGACCCGGCGCTGGACCTGATCAAGGGAGGCGGCGGAGCGCACCTACGCGAGAAGCTCGTGGCCCAGGCCAGCCGTCGCCTGGCCATCGTCGTGGACCCCGCCAAGCTGAGCCTGACGCTGGGTACTCACTTCGCCCTCCCCGTGGAGGTGGTCAGGATGGGTCGGGTGCCGGAGACTCGGTTCCTCGAGAGCCTCGGGTTCGCCGTCGAGTGGCGCCACCGCGGCGGGCAGCCGTACGTCACCGACGAGGGCAACTGGATCCTCGACGCCGCCACCGGACCTATCTCCGACAAGGTCGGCCTGCTCGACACGTTGGTCCACCGCGCGGGCGTCGTCGAGGTCGGGCTGTTCCTGGGCCTGGCCACGGATGTCTACGTGGCGCACCCGGATGGCGTGGAGCACCTGACGCGCCACGGCTGAGCCGCGCCACGACCGTCAGTCAGACCACGACGAAGGCGGCGAGCACCATCGCACCCGACACCACGACCTCGACCGCCCCGATCACAGCCGGCCGTAGGCCAGGCCGGAGGACCACGGCCCGGGCACACGCCGGTCCGAAGCCGATCAGCCAGCCGAGTGACACCCATGCCAGCGCCAGACAGACCACGCCGTGATAGACAACGTTCGCCCAGTGGTACCGAGGGTCATCGGCTTTGCGCAGCAACGACTTCACGTGGAGTACTGAGCCGGCCAGGAAGAGCGCCACCGCAAGCGTCGCCTCCCAGAGGCCGGCCGGGGCATCGCCGAACGACGGTGCTGTCGAGACGCCGGCAGCGACCCCTGTCGTGGCGGACACCGCCCACACCAGAGGAACGGCGCACACGGCTTGCCCGACCAGCACCGCGTCGTTGATGACGCTGCGCTCTCCGAACCGGGACCCGAGGGCCAGGCTCACCAGCCAGAGCAGCACGAGGAACGCGCCAGCCACGAGCAGCCACGGTGCCGCAACCAGCAGGGGGAGGCCGAGCCCCAGCAGCAGCACAGCCCAGGGCGCCGCGCGCTCCGCCTCCCGGCGGGCCAACCGGGACCAAGTCCCACGGCGCACTCGGGTGGTGAGGGCGCGCCCGAGGAAGTACGTCGCCGGGTAGGCCACCACCCAGGCCACGGCGAACAGCAGCGCCCACGCGCTCCAGCCGGAGACGGCGAAGCCGACCAGGAGGGGCACCAGCAGGAACGCCCACGCGCCGTGCTGGGGCGGCAGGACAGGGCCCCTCACGCGCCGCGCTTCCGCCGCTTCGACCGGGGCGCTGGAGCAAGGCCGACCGACCAGGCGGGGTCGGTGTCGGGTCTGGTCAGATGGGCCACGCACAGCCCGGGGCGCGGCCACACGTCCAAGCGGTCGAGGGTCACGGGCTGCTCGGTGCGGGCGAGGACCTCGGTGAGCAGCGCGGCGTGGATGTCGCAGATGACCGGCTGCTCCTCCACCATCGAGGCGTAGGGGCAGGCGCGAAGCGTCACCTCGTCTCCGACCGGGTTGCGCACCGCGTCGAAGCCGAAGGCCGACAGTGCGGTCGTCGCCTGCTCGACCGCTTCGTCGATCGACGCAGCCGGCTCCGGGACCGGGAACGCCTTGGCCCAGCCCGCGGCCGCTCGGCGGGCCACCTCGGGTGCCGTCGAGCTGTCCAGCTCGACCTCGAGGGCGCGGCCGAGCTCCCGGATCGAGGCGGCCGAGGTCGCGGAGTACAGCCAGTGCGGGCGTCCACGACTCGACCGCTGGTCCGGGATCCGCGTGATGCGCCCGGAGGCGAGGAGAGCGTCGAGGTGCCCCCGCACGGTGTTGACGTGCAGCCCGACCCCCTCGCTGATCTCCTCGACGCGGACGACGCCACCGGCTGCCTCGATGAAGGCCAGGATCGCCGACCGGGAGTCGCCGCCGCCGACAGGGGCGCCTGAGTCCCGCTCCCCCCTGAGCACGCTGATCCGTGCGAGGGCGCGGCCGACCGAGGGCAGCGGGACCGAGGAGCTCATGCGTCTACGTCTATCACATAAACACGCTTCTTTGCCTTTTTCACGGGTTCAATAGTCTCGCTGTTGTTTATTGGTGTACGGTTCCTCCAGGACCCAGCGAGAGGGAGTCATGTCAACCGCAGTCATGGCACCGGACGAGACCCCGGTGACCGTCGAGGAACCCGGCAAGATCCGCGTCCTGGTCATCTCGACCGTGGCGTTCACCCTGATGTTCGCCGTCTGGCTGATGTTCGGAGTCCTCGGCATACCGATCCGCAAGGAGTTCGGCCTCACCGACGTGCAGCTGTCCTGGATCAGCGCGGTGGCGATCCTCAACGGAGCGATCTGGCGACTGCCAGCCGGCATCCTGACCGACCGGGTCGGTGGCCGGCGCGTGTTCACCGCGATGCTCGCCGCCACTGCGATCCCGGCGTACCTGGTGTCGACGGCCACGAGCTACTGGATGCTCCTCGTCTACGCCTTCCTGGTGGGATTCGCGGGAAACGCGTTCAGCGTCGGCATCGCCTGGGTCGCCGCCTGGTGGCCGCGGAACCATCAGGGCCTGGCACTCGGCATCTTCGGCGCCGGCAACGTGGGCGCGTCGGTGACCAAGTTCATCGGGCCGGGGCTCATCGCGATCATCCCGACTGCCGGCTACTTCGGTGGCTTCGTCCCGGGGGGGTGGCGCTTCGTCGCCTTCCTGTACGCAGGACTCCTCGTGGGCATGGCGGCCATCACCTGGTTCGCCTCCCCGAGGCACGACCACAAGCCCGGCTCCGGCCGCACGACCCGAGCCATGCTCCAGCCGCTCAAGCAGCCCCGCGTCTGGCGCTTCAGCTACTACTACGTGGTCACCTTCGGCGCCTACGTCGCCCTTGCCGCCTGGATGCCGAAGTACTACGTCGACGTCTACGACCAGGAGCTGTGGCACGCCGCTTTGCTGACCGCGCTGTTCATCTTTCCTGCCTCGCTGCTCCGCCCGCTCGGTGGCTGGATGAGTGACCGGATCGGAGCCCGCCGCGTTCTGTACGGCACCTTCCTCACGATGCTCCTGGCGTGCGGAGTCCTGATGATGCCGTACGGCTACATCGTCCTGACCCTCCCGGACGGCACCACCAACGACGTGCTGCCGTGGAGCGTCGGCCTCTGGACCTTCACCGCCCTGCTCTTCGTCATCGGCTGTGCGATGGGGATCGGCAAGGCTGCCGTCTTCAAGCACATCCCCGAGTACTTCCCCAGGGATGTGGGGGCTGTCGGCGGGCTCGTCGGCTGCCTCGGGGCGCTCGGCGGCTTCTTCCTTCCCCCGCTGTTCGCCTACGCGACGGACTGGACCGGCATGCCGCAGTCGACCTTCCTCGTGCTGTTCGTCGTGACCGCGATCGCCCTCATCTGGATGCACCTCACGATCCACCGGATGCTGCAGGCCGCCAGCCCTCAGAACACCAGGAACATCGAGCTCGACCCCCCCGCCGAACCGGTCTCGGTCGGCACCTCACTGACGGACGGGACGGTTCACTGACATGGCAACACCGCAGGCACCTCTGGCGCCGGCGCCCCGACACGGCGCGGACTGGTTGGACAGCTGGAACCCGGAGGACGCCGCGACCTGGGACTCCGGCCGGGCGTGGAAGACCCTGTGGGTCACCACGTTCAACCTCGTCCTCGCCTTCGCGACGTGGTTCCTCGTCTCCGCCCTCGCTCCGAAGCTCAACTCGATCGGCTTCGACCTCAGCAAGAGCCAGCTCTACTGGCTGGTGGCCATCCCCGGGCTCGCCGGTGGGTCGCTTCGGCTGGTCTGGACCTTCCTGCCGCCGCTCATGGGCACCCGCAAGCTCGTGACGATCACGTCCGCGCTGCTGGTCCTTCCCGGCCATCGGCTGGGGTCTGGCAGTGCAGAACCCCGACACGCCCGTACGGCGTCCTGATCTTCCTCGCCGCGCTCGCCGGGATCGGTGGCGGCGCGTTCTCCGGCTTCATGCCGTCCACGTCGTACTTCTTCCCGAAGTCCAAGCAGGGCACCGCACTGGGCCTCCAGGCCGGTCTCGGCAACTTCGGCGTCAGCCTGGTGCAGTTCGTGACCCCGTGGGTCGTTGGCCTGTCGATCATCGGCGCCTCGCAGCGCTTCGTCGACGTCAAGAAGGGCGTCGACAAGGAGGTCTGGTACCAGAACGCCGGCTACATCTGGGTGCCGTTCATCATCGTCGGCACCGTCCTCGCCTGGACGCTGCTGCGCAGCGTCCCCGTGCAGGCACGCGGCGTGCGCGACCAGTTCGACATCTTCTCCAACAAGCACACCTGGCTGATGACGATCCTCTACGTCGTCACCTTCGGTACGTTCTCCGGCCTCGCCGCGCAGTTCGGGCTCATCATCAAGAACGAGTTCGGCGCCGACGTCTTCGGGGCCACCGGGGTCGACGCGGTCACGTACGTCTTCTGGGGTGCGCTCATCGGTTCCGCGGCGCCGGATCATCGCCGGTCCCATCGCCGACCGGGTCGGCGGTGCCAAGGTCACCCTGGTGGCCACCCTGGGCATCGCCCTCGCAGCGGCGTACACCTCGACGACCGTCAACCCGACCTCGTCAGACGACTTCTCGACGTTCTTCTGGGGCATGGTGACGATCTTCTTCTTCACCGGTGTCGGCAACGCCTCGACCTTCAAGCAGATGCCGATGATCTTCCCGCAGCGTCAGGCCGGCGGCGTGATCGGCTGGACCGCAGCGATCGCCGCCTTCGGCCCGTTCATCTTCGGGGTGCTGCTCGCCTCGATCGCCCCGGTGCCGTTCTTCGTCGGCCTGGCCGTCTTCGCCCTGATGGGGACCGCCATCACGTACTGGTTCTACGCCCGCAAGGGTGCGGAGATGCCCAGCTGACTCCTCGGACCTGGGAGTCCCCGGGGGTTCGTCCTCAGAACCACGGGCGCAGCGGGAGGTCGGCCGCCCCCCCGGTGGCCGCCCGCACCCCGAGCACCTGGTGCAGCTCGACGCGCCTGGTGGTGAAGCCCAGCCGTGAGCCAGCGAGATAGAGCCTCCAGACCCTCGCCCGGCCGAGGCCAACCTCCTGCACCGACTCGGTCCAGTGCCTCTCCAAGTTGCCACTCCAGTCGCGCAGCGTCATGGCGTAGTGCTCGCGGAGGTTCTCCGAGTGCCGGATCTCGATGCCGTTGTCCTGCATGGCCGAGGCGATCGTCCCCACTGCCTCGAGCTCCCCGTCGGGGAAGATGTAGTGGTCGATGAACCCCCGGGCTCGGACCCGCTCGGTGCTCGTCGGTCGGGTGATGCAGTGGTTCAGCAGGAGACCGCCGTCACGCAGCCGCGACCGGAGGAAGGTGAAGTACGCGGGCAGGTTGGCGAGCCCGATGTGCTCGGTGAGCCCGATCGACGACACGGCGTCGAACCCCGTCTCGGTCACGTCGCGGTAGTCGAGATGTCGCACCTCGGCCACTCCTGAGAGACCTTCCTCGGCGATCGCCTTCGCCGCCCAGTCCGCCTGGTTGCGCGAGAGGGTCACGCCCAGGGCCTGCACGCCGTACTCACGCGCCGCATGGATGACCATCCCGCCCCACCCACAGCCGACGTCCAGAAGCCGCATCCCTGGCTCGAGCCGGAGTTTTCGGGCGACCAGGTCGAACTTCTCCGCCTGGGCCTGCTCCAGCGTCGCGTCCTCACGAGGGAAGCAGGCGCACGTGTACGCCATCGAGGACCCGAGCAACCACGAGTAGAACTGGTTGGACACGTCGTAGTGGTGGCTGATCGCCTCGGCGTCGCGGCGTCGGGAGTGTCGCCGCCCGTTGAGCCCGCGGAGCTCCTCGGCGGGCAGCGGCGGCCTCCGGAGCGCGGCGAGGCCCCCGGCCGCCTTGAAGATGGTGAGCTTCTGGTCGCGGCGCAGGTTGCCTGCGTAGGCGTTGTCGAGCTCCAGCAGCACCTCGAACAGCGGTCCGTGGACCTCCAGGGCCCCCGTGACGTAGGCGCGCGCCAGGCCCAGGTCGCCGGGCGAGCCCACGACGTAACGCATCGCCAGCGGCGAGCGCACCTCGACCACACCCACTGCATCCCTGGGTCCGGCCACCGAGCCGTCGTAGGCCTTGAATGCCACGGCACTGGCGCCCCCGAGGGCGTTCTCCAGAACCTCTGCCAGCCGCATCGTCGTCACCTCCGCCGCACCGTCTTCTCGTACAGGTCGAGCAGTCGCCCGTCCGCGTCGTAGCTCTTCTTGAGCAGGTCGTACGTGGCTCCGCCGTAGGTCGCCCAGAACTCGTGCTCGGGGTAGTACGAGGTCGAGTAGAGGGACTTGCGGCCGCCGAGCTCGGCCACCACCTGCTCGATGCGCCGGTTGTGGTGGCCGTCGGGGGCGCCGACCGGCAACGCCGTGGCCGACCAGAACCCGACGTTGGCGTAGGTGGTCGTCGGGTCCAGCGCGTAGAGGTCCCAGGTGCGGGCCGGGTCTCGCTGACGCAGCGGGCACACCCAGACCGGAGCGATGCCGAGCTCACGCTGGAAGAAGTCGAGGAACTCGGGGAGGCGAGCGACGGGCACCTCGATGTCCTGGACCACCGCCTCCAGCTCCGGCCTGCCCAACCTGCGGTCGAGTGCAGCCTTCCAGCCGTGCCGGCGCTCGAAGGCGACGACCCTCCAGTAGTTGTCCGAGCGCAGCAGCCGCTTGGGTAGGAGCGGGCGCAGCCATGGCCTCTGCGCATACATCGCCCTGGAGCACCAGAACCAGTCGGTGTCCCAGCGCCACAGGTAGTCGCGGACGGTGAGGAAGTCCCGGGCCCGCTGCTGGATCGAGCGGTAGTAGATGTGGTTGCCGGTGTAGTCCGACGTGTAGGGCACCTCGTGCGCCCAGGTGCCGACGGTCAGGTACATCTCCTCCGCCGAGAAGACCGTGCCGTCGAGGAAGTCCACATCGACGTCACCCTGCCGTCGGGTCTCGACGGCCGCCGCCATGGCACCAGCGAGCGCCTCGGCGTCGCGATAGCGAGTATGGGTGAGCATCACGTAGGGACGCACGGGTTCCAGCTCGATGCGCAGCCGCAGCGCGTAGCCGAGGGTGCCGTAGGAGTTGGGGAAGCCGGCGAACAGATCGGCGTGCTCACCCTCCGGCCGCGCCGTGACGACGCGGCCGTCGCCGGTGAGCACGTCAAGCTCCAGCACCGACTCGTGCGGGCAACCGTTGCGGAACGACGAGGACTCGATGCCCAATCCGGTGACCGCGCCGCCCAAGCGTGATGGTCTTGAGCTCAGGGACCACGAGCGGCATGAGGTCGTACGGCAGCACGGCGTCGACCAGGTGCTCGTAGGTGGTCATGCCGAGGACGTCTGCGGTGCGCGCGTCGACGTCGACCCCCATCACCCCGTCGAAGCCAGTGACGTCGAGGCCGGGGCGCCTCGTCGGCTGCCTGGTGCGGAACACGTTGGACGTCCGCTTGGCGAGCCGGACCGGCTCGCCGTCCGGGATGGCGCTGTACTCGGCGCGCAGCCGATCCACGAGCTCGGCGTAGTCGGCTCGTGGCGTCGCGGTCCTCAGGCGTCCCGCCATGTCGATCAAGGCTAGCGACCCCTTCGCACCCGAGGAAGTGGTCCACGTGGTGCTCGACGTCCTTCGCAGCTGACCGAGCCGGCGCGCCCCAACAGGTCGTACTCTGGATCTGTCGGCCACCCAGCCCTTGTCGGACGAGGGGCAGGACATGAACCGCAGAACCCTCCGCTACGTCGCGAACCTGCTGCTCCTCCTCTCAGTGGTGGCCGTAGGGATCACCGGCCTGGTCGTCGACCGGCTCGACCTGCACGACTTCACCCCGCACCGGTGGTCGGGCTACGCGCTCGTCGTCCTCGCGACCCTGCACGTCGCCATGCACTGGCGGTGGCTGCTGCCAGGGAAGGCCCTGGGGCAGCGGGCCAGTCAGCGGCCAGGGGTGCCGATGACGTCTCCCGGACAGTCGTCTGCGCCACCCCCGACCGCCGCAGACGCTTCCGCCACACACGGATGACCTCGCCCGGTCCACCGCGATGGCACTCACCCGTTGCCGTCTCGGCGATCTGCGCTCGTGGTCGCTGGCGCTGGAGCCGCCGGGGTCGCCCTCGGTTGGACTGCACGGACTGCCGCCGCACCCAACCCCTACCCCGGGGGGGACGTCGGGCTCTTCTACCACCGCGAGAGCTCCCTCGGCGTGCGAGGGCTGCTCGGTGACCTGCTGGAGTGGGGGCGCCGACCAGCCCCCTACAAGGAGATCGCGGATGCCACGCCGGTCGCCCTGCCGCGAGTGAGCAGCCCGCCTGAGATGGCAGTGGCTGAGGCGCTCGTGCGTCGCCGGTCCCGACGGTCCTTCGCCGACCGCGAGCTGACCCTCGAGGAGCTCGCCTGGGTCGTCTCGGCGGCTACCGCCGTCACCACAGGAGATGGTCGCCGAACGGCACCATCCGCGGGTGCCCTCTATCCCATCGAGGCCTACGTCGCCGTCGATCGGGTAACGGGCGTCGATGCCGGTCTCTACCACGTCGACGTCCGCAACCAAGCGCTCGAGCTGGTGCGCGCCGGCTCGGTCGCTGGTGACCTGCTCCTCGCCGGACTCGGTCAGAGCTTCCTACGGGAAGCACCCGTGGTGCTCGTCCTGACCGGCATCTTCCAGCGATCGCGGTGGAAGTACCGGCAACGGCACTACCGATACGTCTGCTGGGAGGGCGGACACATCGCCCAGAACGTCTACCTGGCTGCGGAGGCCGCCGACCTGGGAGCGTGCATGGTCGGCGCGTTCCTGGACGACAGCCTGAACGACCTGCTGCGGGTGGACGGCCGGCAGGAGGCCGCCCTGGGGCTCATCGCCCTCGGAGCCCAGTGAGGAAGGGGCCGGTCAGCGGGGCGGGCGAGGAGCGCGCAAGGGCTTGGCCGGCCCGGCAGGCTGGCGCGGGTGCGTCGAGCGGTAGGCGAAGAAGGCGGTCACGAAGCCGACCACCACGTAGAGCGCACCGATCAGCCAACGCCCGACGGCAAGGTTCGCGGCGGCGAGTCCCCAGAACGCGAGCGTGATCGCGACGAAGACCACGGCGCGGACCCTGGGTGACATGAGCCGAAGCCTACGACGCCCGGGGCGGACGGTCGGTCAGACCCTGGCAGGTTCCTTCGGCGTGTGCCGCAGGTTCGAGTGCCGGTAGCTGTAGGTGAAGTAGACGACGAGGCCGAAGATCATCCAGACCCCGAAGACCACCCACGTCACAGCGGCAAGGCTGAGCATCAGCCAGACGCAGAAGATCACCCCGAGGATCGGCGTGATCGGGAACAGCGGCGTCATGAAGGAGCGCTTGAGGTCGGGCCGGCTGCGGCGGAGCACGATGACGCCGACGTTGACGATGGCGAAGGCGAACAGCGTGCCGATGCTGGTGGCTTCGGCGAGCTGACCGAGGGGGACCAGCGCGGCCAGCAGGCAGATCACGCCGGTGACGATCCAGGTGTTGGCGCTCGGCGCCTGCGTGCGGGGGTTCACCCTGGTGAAGATCTTCGGCAGCAGCCCGTCGCGGCCCATGGCGAACAGGATGCGCGTCTGGCCGTACATCACGGTCAGGACCACCGAGAAGATCGAGACGACTGCGCCGAGCGCGATGATCGCCGGCGCCCAGTCGGACCCGGTCACCTCCCGGGCGATGCTCGCGAGCACCGCGTCGCCGCCCGATCCCGCGAACTCCTCCCACGGGCGCGCGCCGATCGCCGCCAGGGTCACGAGCAGGTAGCAGATGGTCACGATGACGAGCGAGAGCAGGATCGCCCGAGGCAGGTCGCGTCGGGGGTTGACCGCCTCCTCACCGGCGGTCGACGCCGCGTCGAACCCGATGTAGGAGAAGAAGACCTGCGACGCGGCGGCGGAGACCCCGGCCATGCCCAGCGGCATGAACGGGGTGAGGTTGCTGGGGTCGAAGACCGAGAACGCGATGACGCAGAAGAACGCCAGGATGCCGAGCTTGATGAAGACCATGATCGTGTTGACCCGGGCGCTCTCGCTCGCACCCCGGAGCAGAAGCAGCCCGCACATGAGCACCACGAAGAAGGACGGGATGTTGAAGACGCCCACGGCACAGTTCGCGGGGAGGTCACCGACCCACGTCGACGGGTCGAAGTCGGTGGGACAGCCGCTCCCGCCGTACTCCCCCGGCGGGTTCGCGAACTGCGGCGGGATCTCCAGGCCGAAGGAGGCGAGGAACTCGTTGAGGTACTGCCCCCAACCGACTGCGACGGCGGCGACGGACACCCCGTACTCGAGCATGAGGCACCAACCGCACACCCACGCGACCAGCTCGCCGAGCGTGGCGTAGGCGTAGGAGTACGACGAACCCGAGACCGGGATCGTCCCGGCGAGCTCGGCGTACGACAGCGCCGAGAAGGCGCAGGTGATGGCGGCGAGGACGAAGGACAGCAGGACCGCCGGACCGGCCTTGGGAACGGCCTCTCCGAGGATGACGAAGATGCCGGTTCCGATGATGGAGCCGACGCTGAAGAACGTCAGCGCGAGCAGGCCCATCGTCCGCTTGAGGTGGACACCACCCTCGACGGTGACGTGGTGCTCGGCTGCATCGGCGTCCGCGACGATGTCGTCGACCGACCGCACCCTGAGGAGCTCACCGACGAAGCCACTGGCCATGGCGGGACGCTACCGAGTCCGCCTGGGGTCGTCAGGAGAATCGGCCCACCTGCGCGACCGGGCTGAGTAGCGTGACCCGCATGCAGATCGTCGTGGGCGTCAGCAGCGACGCTCGGAGCCTGGATGCGCTGGCGTTCGCGGTCTTGTGGGCCCGGGCAGCGCGCTCGACCCTGGTCGTCACGCACGTGATGCCCCAGCCGTGGCCCGCGCACGGGCCCGGCTCGGTGGACGCCGAGTGGGTGGCGTACCTGCGCTCGGAGTCGGCCGGGACCCTCGACCGGGCACGCGCCCTGGTGCCCGACGACGTCGAGGCGCGGTACGTCATCGGCGAGCACGGCGGCAGCGGGAGGGGACTGGCCAGCGTCGCGGCTGCGCATGACGGCCGGCTCGTCGTCATCGGGTCCGCACCCGACGCCCGACCCGGGTCGATCCGGTTGGGCAGCACCGGCGACCAGCTGCTGCACGGCGCCCCGTGCCCGGTCACCGTCGTCCCCGAGGGCTTCGCGGGGAGGCAGGTACCAGCGCTCGACCGGATCAGCGTGGCGTACGCCCGAACCGTTGACGCCGACACTGCGCTGGTCGCGACTCGACAGCTCGTCGAGCGGACCGGTCTTCCGATCCGACTGGTCACCCTGGTCCAGTACCCGCCGCGCCGGTTTCCCGGGGCGACCCAGGCCCTCGACGAGATCCGGGCGGACGCGCGGTTGTGGCTCGAGCAGGTCCGGGCCAGCGTCCCCGACGCCGAAGCCGAGATCGCCGAAGGTGAGGACATCGCTTCGGCGCTCGGTTCCCTCGACTGGCTGCCGGGCGAGTCCTTGCTGGTGGGCTCGGCGGAGCACGGTCCGATGAGCCGGGTCTTCCTCGGTGCCACCGCGAACAAGATCCTGCGGGCCGCCACCGTGCCGGTCACCGTGCTGCCCCGAGGCGTCGACCCGGAGCTGGAGTCGACGCACACGATCCCTCGCGTGCAGTAGGGCGGACCGCCAGCCGACGGGTGAGACGCGCTCTCTAGGAGGCGTGCGCGGGCATCAGCCGCGCGACCACGTCGTCGTCCACGGTGTCGAAGAAGCCACCGACGACGTCCTCGACCTCGTCGAAGGACTCCGCGCAGAACAGCAGCGGCTGGTAGTGGGTGATGTCGTAGGTCTGGGTCCCCATGCGTGACAGGTCGAGCGGCCGAAGGTCGGCCCGCGCCATCTCCTGGATCTCACCGTAGGACGACAGGAGCCCGGCGCCGTACGTCTTGACCTCGCCGTCCTCACGCAGGACCCCGAACTCCAAGGAGAACCAGAACACCTTGGAGACGAACTCGAGAGCCTCCGCAGACTCCACCCGGCGAGCCGCCCCTCCCGCCGAGCGGTAGAGCGCGGCGAACCGCGGGTGGGCCAGGCTGTTCGCGTGCCCGACGACCTCGTGGATGACGTCGGGCTCAGGGGTGTAGAGCGGCACCGAGTGGTGCCGGATGTACTGCGTGGAGTGGAAGCGCGAGTCGGCGAGGGAGCCGTAGAAGGTCATCAGGTCGACCAGCCCGGCCGCCGGGACATAGGTGAACCCGGTCAGATCGGCGAGACCAGCGGTGACCTCGTCGAGCTGCGGGACCCGGTCGGTGGGCAGCTGAAGCAGCGCTGCGCCCTCGAGATAGGGCCCACAGGCGAGCCGCTGGTGCAGCACCGCGAGCTCCCGCGAGACCTCCGCCCAGACGGCGTGCTCCTGGTCGGTGTACTCGGCGTGCGGCACGGGCTCCCCCGGCGTCCAGTCGAGGGCCAGCGCCGCGATGGCGTTGCGGCGGGCGCGGTAGACCGGGTCGTCGACGCCGGGGTGGTCGGCGCCGAGATGGACGGTGACCTCGGCGTCCGGACCGACCGTCACAGGGGCGTAGAGCTGGGCCTCGTTGAACATGTGACACAGCATCGCACAATCTGCCTCCCTGATGTAATGCCCCACCGGTAGCGTCGCCCGGTCGCAGAGGCGCAAGGATGCGTCCGTGGACGAAGCCGACGAGCTGCTCGGGATGCTGCGCGAGGCGATCGAGCCGGTGCGCGCCTGGCAGGAGACGTACGGCTCCGTCGGGGCGCACCCCAGCGTGGCCGTCGACCCGGCGCTGGTGTCGTCGACCCTGGCCGAGCTCGGGGTCAGGCTCGGGGACAACTACCCCTTCCACCACCCCCGTTATGCCGGGCAGATGCTCAAGCCGCCGCACCCCGTGGCCGTGGTCGCCTACACGGCGACCATGCTGATCAACCCCAACAACCACGCCCTCGACGGCGGCCCTGCGACGGCAGCCATGGAGAAGGAGGTCGTCGCCGGGCTCGCCACGATGTTCGGGTTCGACGGTCACCTCGGTCACCTGACCTCCTCCGGCACCACGGGCAACCTCGAAGCCCTGTTCGTGGCTCGCGAGCTGCACCCCGACCATGGGGTCGCCTACTCGGCCGAGGCCCATTACACGCACGCCCGGATGTGCCACGTACTCGGCGTCGAGGGCTACGCCGTTCCCGCTGACGCCACCGGCCGGATGGACCTCGACGCGCTGGACCACCTGCTCCGGGAGGGCCGTGTCGGCACCGTGGTCGCCACCCTCGGGACCACGGGTCTCGGCGCCGTCGACCCCGTGGAGGCGATCGTCCCGCTGGCCCGGGCGCACGGGGTGCGGGTGCACGTCGATGCTGCCTACGGCGGCTTCTTCAGCCTGGTCGCCGACGACTCGGCCGCAGGTGTCGCGTCAGCGCCCGTTCGGAGCCGTACGCCTCGCGGACTCTGTCGTCGTGGACCCGCACAAGCACGGGCTCCAGCCGTACGGCTGCGGCGCGGTGCTCTTCGCGGATCCGTCGGTGGGGCGGTTCTACGCCCACGACTCGCCGTACACCTACTTCACCTCCGACGAGCTGCACCTCGGCGAGATCTCGCTGGAGTGCTCACGGGCCGGCGCTGCTGCCGCCGCGCTGTGGGCGACCCTGCAGGTGCTGCCGCTCACCACGGACGGGCTCGGCGGCGTGCTGCGCCCCGGGCTGCGCGCGGCCCGCCGGTGGGCGGGGCTCCTCGACGCCACCGACGTGCTGGAGACCTACCAGGCGCCTCAGCTCGACATCGTCTCCTACCTCCCGCGGCTGCCGACGCTGAGCCAGGTCGACGCGGCCAGCGCCGCGATCATGGAGCGGGCCATGACCGATCCGGACCCGGTCTTCCTCGCAACCTTCGGGGTCACCGGCTCGGCGATTGGCTCAACGTCGGCCGTCCGTCCGACCCGATGTCGACAGCGGCCGGATCCTGCGCAGCGTGCTCATGAAGCCCGAGCACGAGCCCTGGCTCGACGCCCTGCACGAGCGGGTTGTCGGCCACGCCCGAGCAGTGGTCGCCCGCACCTGATGGCCGGCACCGAGCGGCACACGGCTGACCCGATTCCCCGGGTCGCCGTGGTCGTCGCGGCCGGCGGGCGGTCCAGCCGGCTCGCCGGCGACAAGCTGACCGCCGAGGTCGCCGGGCGCACCCTCCTCGACCACACCCTCGACGGGCTCCCCGCTGATGCGCAGGTCGTCTGCGTGGGACCCGAGGTCAGCACCACCCGGGCCGTCGTCTGGGTCCGGGAGTCGCCGGAGTTCGGTGGTCCGCTCGCCGCCGTGGAGGCGGGCGTCGAGGCACTCCCCGACGACGCGACCGCTCGTCGTCCTCGTCGGCGGGGACATGCCTGGTGCCGGGCGAGCAGTCCCGCACCTGCTGGCCGCGCTGGGCGACGACCAGAAGGGGGGCACGGCCGCGGGGCCGGCGTGCGCGGTGACCCTCGACCTGACCGGGCGCGCGCAGCCGTTGCTGAGTGCGTGGCGTCGTGCCGTGCTGGTCGAACGGCTTGCGGAGCTGAGCCCCACGGCCGGGCGAGCGCTGACCGCCCTGCTCGACGGCGTCACCCCGGTGACCATCGAGGACCGGTGGGGGGCGGCCACGGACGTCGACACCCAGGCTGACCTCGCGGCGGCGCGCGAGCGCCTCGGGCCGGCCTGACCCGCTCTCTTCGCGTCGACGGCCGCAGGGCCGAGGCCGGACCACCCCGGCCCTGCGCGTCCGGCGTCGACCACGGATACTCAGACGGTCCCGACCCTGGCTGAGAGGCCCGCACCATGCGCGAGTTCGTGTTCGTCGGCTACCGCGTGATGTCGTACGTCACGGGCGTGCTGCTCGCGATCCTCTTCTTCGTCGGCATGCCGCTGAAGTACCTCGCGGACAAGCCTGAGGTCGTCGCCGTCGTCGGGACCGCCCACGGCTTCCTCTACATGCTCTACGTGCTGCTCGTGCTCGTCCTCGGCTTCATCGCCCACTGGTCGATCGGCAAGATCCTCGGGGTGGCGCTGGCGGGCACCATCCCGCTGGCCGTGTTCTTCGTCGAGCCGAAGGTGGTGCGCACCGAGCGCGCCGATCGGGCCGCCGAGACGTCCGGTCAGGACCCCGGCGGGGCGGGCGGCGAGGCGGCGGAGGCGCCGTCGGGCTGAGCCGTCGACGGCTCCCCGGACGACGCCCTGCGCCGCTCGAGGCGCAACGCCTGCACCCACATCCAGATCCCGACGAGGGCGAAGAACCACCACTCGAGGGCGTAGGCCAGGCTGCGGATCGACCACTGCACCGGCGCGACGACCGTCGGGACCGCCAGAGGTGTCGGTCCGTCCTCAGCGAGAGGCTGCTGCTCGACGAGGCCGACGTAGCCGTCGACGATGGGGTAGGGCAGCAAGCCCGCGATGCGGGCAGCCGTGACCGTGGCCACCTCCCCGTCGGTCAACGTGAGCGGGTCGACCATCCCTGCCTCGAGCTGCTCCGACGGGACCAGCCAGCCGGTCACCGTCACCTCCACGCTCCGGTGCTGGCGGGGCTGGTGCGGACGGCTGAGACGCCGGGACCGAACCCCGGACCACGAGCACGGCTGGCCCCGATCGACGGGACGAGCGGCGTGACCACGTACGACACGGGCGATCCGGCCTGCTCACGGCCTGGCACGAGCAACTGATGGTCGACGTCGTAGCGTCCCGGTAGACCGTCACGGCGACGCGGTGGTGAACCCTGCGGAACCCTGCCGTCGGCCGGCACGACGTCCGTGATCGGCACGGCGGCCGTCGCCATCGGGTCCCCCGATGTCGGCTGGGGTGTCCCGCGTGCGGGCCCGGTCGAACTGCCAAGCGCCGAGCACCAAGCAAGCGAGGACGCCGAGCAACACCAGGACCGTCGTCCCCCACCACCGTGGAGAACGCCAGGGTGAGCCCGTGACAGCCACCTCAGTCGTCATGACTGCCACGGTACGGGGCGGTCACTGTCCCTGGTCAGCCGGCGAACATCAGGTGAACGGCTGGCCGACCGTCTCCTCGCACCGGCAGGCTGGGCAGGAGGACGCGCTGGAGCGGCGCGGACGACCGGAGGAGAGCACCGTGGAGCATGGAGCCGAGCTTCGGCGCATGGAGACGGTCGGCCACCCCGAGGCGAGCCTGGACGAGGCCGGCCCCTGGTGGACCTGGGGGCCTTACCTGTCCGAACGGGCGTGGGGCTCGGTGCGCGAGGACTACAGCGCCGACGGCAACGCCTGGGACTACTTCCCGCATGACCACGCGCGCTCGCGCTCCTACCGCTGGAACGAGGACGGTCTGGCGGGTCTGTCGACCATGCGGCAGGACCTGTGCTTCGCCCTGGCGTTCTGGAACGGCGAGGACCCGATCCTCAAGGAGCGGATCTTCGGCCTGGGCGGGCCCGAGGGCAACCACGGCGAGGACGCCAAGGAGTACTGGTGGTACCTCGACGCAACACCGAGCCACTCTTACCTTCACTGGCGCTACCACTACCCGCAGGGCGAGTTCCCCTACGCGGACCTCGTCCGCGAGAACGCCAGCCGCGACCGTGGCCAGCCGGAGTACGAGCTGCTCGACACCGGAGCCTTCGACGAGGACCGCTACTGGACGATCGACGCGACCTACGCCAAGGCCGACGCCACCGACCTCTACCTGCAGATCAGGGTCACCAACGAGGGACCCGACGCAGCGACGCTGCACGTGCTGCCGCACCTGTGGTTCCGCGACACCTGGTCGTGGGGAGTCCGCACCGAGACCCCGCAGATCCGGGTGGACGGCGGGCCGGACGGCGACATCGTCGCCGAGCACCCGCGCGCGGGCACCTACCGGCTCGCCGCCGCGCCGGGCCCAGACGGCGACGCAACCCATCGCATTGTTCTGCGACAACGTGACCAACGCGCAGCGGGTCTTCGGGCGCGAGGACGGGCCTGCCTTCCCCAAGGACGGCATCAACGACCACGTGGTCTCCGGTGCGGCGACGGTGAACCCCGAGCAGACCGGCACCAAGTCCGCCTGGTGGTACCGCCTGGACGTACCAGCCGGGGAGACCCGCGAGCTCCGGCTGCGCCTCTGGTCGCCGACCGATGGCGACCCGTACCTCACCGACTGGTCCGGAGCCCGCTTCGACGAGGTGCTCGCCGACCGGAAGGCCGAGGCCGACGAGTTCTACGCCGACCTCGTTCCCGCCGGAACCTCAGCGGCCGAAGCCCGGGTCGTGCGGCAGGCGCTCGCCGGCCTGATCTGGGGCAAGCAGTTCTACCGGTACGACCTGCAGCTGCTGGCTGGACGGCGACCCGGGATCGCCGCCCCCGCCGGACGGTCACCGGCACGGCCGCAACGCGGGCTGGCGGCACTTCGACGCCTACGACATCCTCTCGATGCCGGACCCGTGGGAGTACCCATGGTTCGCGGCCTGGGACCTCGCCTTCCAGACCGTGGCCGTCGCGCACATCGCGCCGGCGTTCGCGAAGTACCAGCTGCTGCTCATGTGCCGCGAGTGGTTCATGCACCCCAACGGCGCCATCCCCGCCTACGAGTGGTCCTTCGACGACGTCAACCCGCCGGTGCACGCCTGGGCGGCGCTCGAGGTGTTCCGCATCGACGGGGCAACTGACCACGCGTTCCTCGAGCGCGTCTTCCAGAAGCTGCTGCTCAACTTCACCTGGTGGGTCAACCGGGTCGACCCCGAGGGCAACAACGTCTTCGAGGGCGGGTTCCTGGGGCTGGACAACATCGGGGCCGTCGATCGCTCGCACCTCCCACCCGGCACCCGGCTCGACCAGACCGACGGCACCGCCTGGATGGCGTTCTACGCCCTGACGATGCTGCGGATCGCGCTCGACCTTGACCGAGCACGACGAGGTGTACGAGGACCTCGCGACCAAGTTCTTCGAGCACTTCGTGATGATCACCGAGGGCATCAACGCCAGCGGTCTCTGGGACCCCTCGGACGGCTTCTTCTACGACCAGCTCGTGGCCGCCGACGGGACCCGCACACCGCTGCGCGTGAAGTCGCTCGTCGGGGTCATCCCGGTCCTCGCCGCCATCGAGGTCCCTGCTGCGCGCACCCTGCCCGGCACCCGGCTGCGCAAGCGGTTCGCGGACTTCCTCGCCCGGCGAGGGATCGACGAGGCGAACATCGACTCCTGCGGGTTCATCCAGCGGATGCCCGACCGCGACACCGTGCTCCTGAGCACCGTCGACCCCGAACGGCTGCGCCGCGTGCTGGCCGAGGTCCTCGACGAGGACGGGATGCTGTCGCCGTACGGCATCCGGTCCCTCTCCAAGCGGCACAAGGACGAACCGTTCTCGGTCGACGTCGATGGCCAGACCTTCACCGTCGGCTACGAGCCGGCCGAGTCGCAGACCTCGATGTACGGCGGCAACTCCAACTGGCGCGGGCCGGTCTGGTTCCCCGTGAACCACCTGGTGGTCGAGGCCCTGGAGCGCTACTACGGCTACCTCGGTGACGACTTCGTCGTGGAGTGCCCGACCGGCTCAGGGCGCGAGATGAACCTCGGCGAGGTCGCTGCTGAGCTGCGCACCCGGCTGGTGTCGCTGTTCCTGCCCGGCCCCGACGGGCTCCCGTCCTACGGCAACATCGAGCGGTTCCGCACCGACCCCCGGTGGTCGGAAGGGATCTCGTTCTTCGAGTACTTCGACGGGGACCACGGCTACGGTCTGGGCGCCTCCCACCAGACCGGGTGGACGGCGCTCGTCGCGGACCTGATCCTGCGGCGACCGCGAGCCGGGTCATGATGGAGGCGTGAGACACCGCGCGCCCGGCCCCCCTGACCTTGGACCTGTGCTCCCTGCCTGCATCCACGAGGTCAACACGTGGGTCTGGCTGGGCGAGGTCTCCGAGCGGGCCGGACGGCGGCTGACGCTCGGTGAGGTGCCCGCGTCGGAGTGGGATGCGCTCGTGCCCGCAAGGTGTCGACTGCGTCTGGCTCATGGGGGTGTGGGAGCGAAGCCCGGCCGGACGGGCCGTCGCGCTCGGCGACGACGGTCTGAGGCGTTCCTGGGACGAGGCCCTCCCCGGCTGGACCGAGGACGACGTGCTCGGGTCGCCGTACTCGGTGCGTGACTACGTCTGCGCCGACGACCTCGGCGGACGTGACGGGCTTGGCGGCAGCCCGGACGGCTCTCGCCGACCGCGGCGCCCGGCTGATCGTCGACCTGGTGCCGAACCACGTGGCGCCCGACCACCCCCTGGTGACCTCCCGTCCGGATGCCTTCATCACCGGCAGCGCCGACGACCTCTCTCAGGACCCGACCGGGTTCCTCGAGGTCACGGCCGGCGACCGTTCGGTGATCGTGGCCCGGGCGCGGGACCCGTACTTCCCGCCCTGGCCGGACGTGGTGCAGCTCAACGCGTTCGCCCCGGCGGCGCGGACCTTCCTGGCGCGGACCTTGCGCGACATCGCCGACCAGGCCGACGGGGTGCGCTGCGACATGGCGATGCTGCTGCTCGACGACGTCTTCGCGAGCACCTGGGGCGAGCGCGCCGGCGAGCCCCTGCACACCCCGCTCTGGATCGAGGTGCTCGACGCGGTGCGCTTCGACCACCCGGGCTTCGTGGTCGTGGCCGAGGCGTACTGGGGGCGCGAGCCCGACCTGCTCGCTCAGGGCTTCGACGCCTGCTACGACAAGACGTTGTACGACCGGCTGGTCGCCGGGACGGCCCTCGACGTGAACGGCCATCTGGCCGGGCTTGGCGGCGACCAACGCCGCGCACGGTGCGCTTCCTGGAGAACCACGACGAGCCGCGTGCTGCGGCGACGCTGCACCCCGACGGCCGCGCGCGAGCGGCTTCGGTGGCCCTGGGCACGCTGCCCGGCGCTGCGCTGTGGCACGAGGGGCAGGTCGACGGTCGCAAGGTGCGGCTGCCGGTGTTCCTCGCCCGGCGTCCGGACGAGCCGTCGTCCGCGCAGACCCGGGAGTTCCTGACCCGGCTGATCGCCGCAGGTCCGGCGGTCCGGCCCCCCGAGGCGACCTGGCAGCTCCTCGAGACCGGCGGCTGGCCCGACAACTCCACTCACGAGGCGCTGCTGGCGTGGACCTGGGCCACCGCCGACGCACCGCTCCTTGGTGGTGATCAACCTGTCCGACGCACCCGCGCAGGGCCTGGTCCTGCTCGGGGAGGACTGGTCGTCGCCGACCTCCGGTGCACAAGCGTGGACCTTCGTGGACGCCCTGGACGGGACGACGTACGACCGCGACGGTGACGACCTGGCCGAGCACGGGCTGTACGTCGACCTGCCGCCCTGGCACCACCACGTCTGGACCACCACCCCCTTTCCCGCAATGGGGTAACTCGTCCGGTCTAGAACCCGGACGAGTTACCCATTGCGAGGGGAGGGCGCGGAACCGGATCGCGATGAAGGGAGTCTCAGGGGCATGAGAACCGTGCCGCTGGTCGGGATGTCCGTGGTCGCCCTGCTCGCCCTTGCCGCGTGCGGAACCGAGAGCGCCGCCGGACCGGCGACGAGCACCTCTCCGTCGGCGTCACCGTCGGCCACCGCTGGTCCGACATCGCTCACGGTGACGGTGCTCGACTCCAAGGGCGCCGCCCCGCAGTCGTGGACCCTCACCTGCGACCCCACGGGCGGCACCCACCCCGACCCGGCGGCCGCGTGCTCCGCCCTCGCCGCGGTCCCCGCGCCGTTCACGCCCGTGTCCCCGAAGGTGGCCTGCACCGAGATCTACGGCGGCGACCAGACCGCGACCATCGTCGGCACCTACGCAGGCGAGCCCGTCGACGCATCGTACGACCGCACCAACGGCTGCGAGATCGCCCGCTGGGACGCTCTCGCCCCCGTCCTCGTCATCCCCGGCGGCGTCTGACCAGACGCAAGGTCACCTTGTACCTGCTTCAGCCGGGGAAACGCCGCACTCATCAACCGGCAGGCAGGGCCCACGGCGCGTCGGGGAGCCCCTCGTCCAGCGCGCCGCCCCGGCGGCAGTCCGCCGTCGTGTAGGCCTCCGGCATCCGGGGATACACCGAGCGCCAGTACGTCTCCGCCAGCGCCGCCGCCTCGAACGGGTCGGCCCCCAGCATCCGGGCGGTGGTGGCGTCCCGCTGCACCGCTGCGCACTCGGCCTTCGCCTCGGACGTCAGCCCGGCCATGTGCATGGCCTCATGGGCCAGCACGTGGACGGCGATCACCTCGTCGAGGCTCGGCGCGGCATGGTCCGAGCGCAGGTAGCGCCGCAGGTCGGCGCACGGCTCGTACTTGATCAGCGTGCGTCGCTCGGGCACCCCGTCAGCGCCGTACCGGACGAAGCCCAGCTCGGACCCCGCGTCGAGGAACGCACCGCCCAGCGTCTGGCACTCCACCCGGACGTCGAACCCGGTGAGCGCCGAGGCAGCCCGCTCCAGCGCACGCTCCTCGCGCCACCGCATCATCCCCGGGGTCGCTGCACCGATCGCGGGGACCATGAGCACCGCGACCGCCAGCGTCGGGAACGAGTGCCGGTCGGCCCAACGCGTCGTAGCGGTGCAGCACCCAGCGCACCACGACGGCCGCCGCGCACAACGCCAAGCCGACACCGATCCAGGTGAGCACGCCACGCCTCCGATCCCCCTCAGGAGATCGGCGACGGACGGCTCCGACTTCAGCCAGCGCGCGCTCGGAACGAGAATCCGCTACCAGCAGCCGGTGAGCGTCGCGGCGAGCCCGTCCATCGCCTGCCGCACGGTCAGCACGCTGTAGCGCGAGGTCGGCGGGTGGTTGACGATGATCGAGAAGACCCGGCTGTTGCCGTCACGGCCGACGGCGACCCCGGACAGCGCGAGCGCGCCGGTCAGGGTGCCGGTCTTGGCATGGACAAGCCCGACGGCGCAGCGGCTGGGGCTGGTCGTGTAGCGCCCGTTCGATGCGGCGAGCGTGCCCGACCGCCCGGCCACCGGCAGCCAGTCGACGAACCGCTCCAGCGAAGGGGTCGCGCCCGACCGCACGACGGCGAGCAGGTCGGTCACCGCCGTCGCGCTCAACCGGTCCGCACGCGACAGCCCGCTGCCGTCGCGAAGCGTCACCCCGACGGTACGGATGCCGTAGCTGCCGAGCACCTCAGCAGCCGCGGCCGACCCCCCTGCCCAGGTCGCGGGCATCCCGTGCGCCAGAGCGACGTGCCGGAACAGCGTCTCGGCCACCTGGTTGTCGCTGACCGTGAGCATCGTCGACACGGCCGCCGCAACGCTGTGCCCGCCGAGCCGCGCAACCTCATCACCCAACGGACCGGCACCCCGGCCCTGATAGCTGGCCGCGATCCCGCGCGCCCTCAACCGCCCGGCGAAGTACGTCGCCGCGTCCTTCGCCGTGTCTGTCGCAAGCACCCCGTGGCGACCCAGCGCCCGCACGTAGGTCACCTCGCTGCGGATGTACGTGCTCCGCCACCCGGGCGCGAGCGTCCGGTCGGAGAACAGCCTGTCGTCGACGTAGAGCCGGACAGACCTGGGAGCGACCCCACCCCCCTGTGCCGCCAGGGCGGTGGCGGTCCGCGCTGCGAGAACGTCGAGGCCGGAGCTGCTCAGCAGCGGGTCGCCGCCGCCCACCAGGACGATTCCCGGTCCACCGGCCCGCAGGGTGACGCGGGTAGGGAGCAGCGTCTCTGGGCCGAGCGAGGTGAGCGCGCCCAGGGCGGTGACCAGCTTCATGTTCGACGCCGGCATCTGGGCCTCGGTCGCCTGCGAGGAGAACAGCACCTGGGCACCGTCAACGCCCCGTACCTGGATCGCGACGTCGGTGCCGAGCCGGGGGTTGGTCAGCCGGGAGGGCAGCAGACCGCTGATCCGCCGGTCGAGGTCGAGGGCACCCGACGCCCCCGTCGGACCAGGCCCGGGAGGAAGCACCGCTGCCGCCGGCGCAGGCACGACCGCCGCAGAGGCGGCACAGGCCACCGAAGCGAGCACCACGAGGCGGAGCCGGCGACAACGCATCCCGACAGTGTGACCCGGCCTTACGGTCCGGTCACGGATCCTCACCCGGACGGCCGCGTCGTTGCGGCAGCCCCCCGGTCCCGCGACACTCGCAGGATGAACGATCTGCGGGCGAGCCTGACGGACGACCTCGAGCCGCTCGGCGACAGCCGGTTCGCGGACGTACCCGCCGCCGAGGACGACGCCGAGCTCGACCCGCACTGGGTCGAGCTCCGCGGCAGCTCTCCCCTCCCCGCGGGATACATGCCGCCCTCGATGCCGGGCGCGCGACGTCCTTGGCAGCGGATCGTGGCCGTGGGGCTGACCGCGATGTTCCTGGTGGCGACCGCAGCGGGTGTCTGCCTCACCTATGGTCCGCCGCTGCCCTGACCGCCCTCGTCAGGCCCCGGCCGATGCCGTCCCGTCTCCAGCCGTGGCGAGCAAGCGCCCGCGCGTACGCGTCCTCGGCGTCGAGGTCGACGTACCGCTGCTGCGCACTCCCGCCTGTCCCCTCGGCAGGTGACGACGGCGAAGCCACCGGGCACGGCGTCCAGCCGGAGGAACGACTCCGCCGAGGGCCTCCCTCAGCTGCGCCTCGCGGGGCAGCCACACCACCTCGCGCATCTCCAGGCTGTCGAGGGCCCACTCGGTGGTGCCGTTGAAACCGATGATCGGCCCGGTGGGCAGGTCGTGGACCTCGACCGTCATGTCGCTGAGCACGAACGCCTGGTCGTCGATGCCGCGTCCCGGCACGACGAACCGGTCCCCGGCCGCCGGCGTCCACGCGAGTCCGGCCGCCCGCAGACGCTGAGCGAGGTCGACGCTGATCACGAGACCAGTGTGACCGATCGCAGGGCAGCCGCGCTCGTCGACGGCCGGCGCCTAGCCTGGCGCGATGGACAGCCAGTCACGCGTCGGACGACCTCGCGATGAACCGCGACCTCTGGGCACTCGTCAACGAGCAGTTCACCGATGCCAGTGCCGCCGCAGCCTGGGCCAGCTCCGAGGCTAGCGTGGGGGCTGTTCGGCATCCCCGACTCCGCCCTCGGCGTGCTCGGCGACGTCGACGGGCTCGACGTGGTCGAGCTGGGGTGCGGCACGGCGTACGTCTCCGCCTGGCTCACCCGGCGAGGTGCCCGAGTCATGGCCGTCGACCTCAGCGAGGCCCAGCTCGGCACCGCCAGACGCTGTCAGCAGGAGCAGGGCCCGTCATTCCCGCTCGTCCAGGCCGACGGCGAGCACGTGCCCCTGGTCGGAGGCGCGTTCGACCTGGTGCTCAGCGAGCACGGCGTCGGCGCGTGGTGCGACCCCGAGCGCTGGGTGGCCGAGGCAGCCCGACTGCTGCGACCCGGTGGGCGCTTGGTCTTCTTGACGAACAGCCTGCTCTCGGCGCTGTGCGTGCCCGAGGCCGACGGTCCTGCGACGGCCAACCTGCAGCGCGGGCAGCGCGAGGTGTCCCGCATCCGTTGGCCCGGCGGCGGCGTCGAGCACCACCCATCCCACGGCGACTGGATCGACGTGCTGCGCCGCAACGGGTTCGTGGTCGACGCGCTGCACGAGCTGTACGCGCCCGCCGACTCGGCCGACCACGTCTACTACGCGATCGTCTCCGCCGAGTGGGCGGCGCGCTGGCCGGCCGAGGAGCTGTGGGTCGCACACCTCCCCGGCTGAGCCGCTGCCGCCGTCAGATCCCGAGCAGCTTGGCCTTCTGCGACCGCGAACTCCTCGTCGGTGAGGAGCCCCTGCTCGTTCAGCTCGCCGAGACGCTGGTCATCTGCTCGATCGGGTCGTCCTCGTCGTCCGCGGGCGGCGGGCGGCTGCCGGCTGGGGGGCGGGGGTGCGTACTGCTGCGGCGGCGGGGCGGCCTGCGCCTGCTGCGCGTCGTAGGCCGCCTGGTCCTGGGCGTCGAACTTCTGCTGCTGGTGGCGCTGGACGCGCCCGTTCGACGGCAGAAGCGGTGCCGACGACGGCAGCCGTGCGGGCGACCCCGCGAATGAGTCCTGGCATGGTGATCGGTCCTTTCCTGTCCTTGACGTGGATCGGCGGGTGGGTGGCTCTGGTGCTCGCGAGTCAGTCGCGCGCGTCTGGCGGCCTCGACGGCCGCCAGCAGGTCGGCCGCCGGGATGCGGCCGCTCGCGACGAGCTCCGCGCCACCCGCGATCGAGGGCGCCGACGAGAGGGTGCGGCCCAGGAGTTCTCGAAGACGAGGATGCCGGCCGAGCTGTTGGGCTCGAGGACGCGGCTGCCTCGGCGACGTCGTCGTCGTCCAGCAGACCCGGTGGAGAAGCCGACGAACACGGCGAGGTCGAGCACCCCGTCCCCGTCGAAGTCGGCGATGCGCCAAGGCGTCGACCGCACCGGCGGCGTCCTTGGTGACGAAGGCGAGGTCGAGGATGCGGATGACGCCGCTCTCGTGCAGGTCGACGCAGGATCGGAATGCCCTCACCGGTCATCTTGTTGCCAGGGAACTCGACGACGATGTAGTCGACTGGTCCGATCTCGATCTCTTCGGTCATGTTCAGGCTCCTCTTGTCACGCATCGGTGAAGCGGGCGGGCAGCTGCTTCGTTCGAGCAGAGCCTAATCGGAGCGGGCGATCGCGTGCCGCACACCTCTCCAGAGTCCATGCCGGACCGGTCGCTACCGACTCGCCGATCGACCGCCCTGCTGGGCGGCCACCAGCGGCACGAGGTCACCGAGGGTCAGCGTGACGTCGATCATGTGGAGTCCCCACGCGGGACCGAGCCGCGACGGGGCCGCAGGGGGTACGTCACGACCCACCTCGTCGATCGACACGTCGAGCCAGCCGAAGGTGGGGGTCGACCGACAGCTCGCCCGTCACCGCCTCCGGATAGGTGACGAAGCCGGTGGTCGGAGCCGGCGTCGTCCGCGGTGCCTCACCGACCAGCAGGGTCGTCGGGTAGTACGGCCGGAGCCGCGTCGCCCTGCCCCAGCAGCGCCCCGGGGTCGACACACAGCGACTGACGAGTCGGCGTGGATCGACCGAAGATGCCGTCGACGGGAGGGTCGCCGGCGTAGCTGTTGTAGGCGACCACGCAGCCGTTCTGGGTCGCCGTCGTGCAGGCAGGGATGTTGACGAAGGAACCTCCGACGTCCTTGCCAGGGGACACCGTCACGCTGCCGCCGATCAGCAGCGCGGACAGCAGGCGGTCGCGGAGGGCGGCGTCGCCGTCGATCTCGGACTGGATCAGCCGCACCAGGTTGGTGGTCCCCTGCGAGTGGCCGATCAGGACGTACGGCCGACCGTCGTTGAAGGTGTTGAGGTAGTCGTTGAAGGCGGAGAGCACGTCGGAGTACGCCAGGTCGCGCGCTTCCGCGCTGCGAAGTCCTCCGGAGAACAGTCCCTTCCGCGTGATCTGTCGGTAGACCGGCGCGAAGAGGCGGCAGGCGGCTGTGAACCGTGCCGCCTGCGCGCGGACGACCCTCACCTCGGCGGGCGTCACCCGCAACGGGGCATTGGTCGTCGTCGCCTCGGAGACCGTCGGGTAGACGTAGAAGCAGTCCACGGGCGGGTCGACAGCCGGGATGAAGGGTTCAAGGGTGCGGGACCCGTCAGCGCCGACCACTGTCGCGTCCAAGCCGCCCTCGCAGGGGTTGTCCGGCAGGCCGGGACGGCACAGCCACAGCGTGGGGTGGCCGACCGGTCGAGGCTCGGCCGACGCCGCAGGGGAAGCCGATCCTCCTGGGAGGAGCGAGGGCGCTGGAGCCGCCGCCGGAGAATCGGACGAGCAGGCTGACGCCATGAGGCAGCAGACCAGCCAGAGGACGAGCAGACTCCTGCGGACACGGCTGGTGGTCACGCGCCGACGACGTCTCGACGGTCAAAGGTGAGGAACCCGACCACCACGAGCACCACCCCCACCCCGATCATGACGACACCCGCGGTAGCCGCCCACGGGGCGGCCGGGACCCACGCCAGGTGCGTGAACGGCGAGAGGTCGAGCACCCAGGCGGGCCACGACAAGGCAGGGCCCAGCAGCGAGACGATGTAGCCGATCACGGTCAGGGCCACCGGAGCGGCCACCGTCAGACGCGGGACCGCCCCGAAGGAGGCCACCGCGACCCCCAGCACCAGAACCAGCACTGGCAGCACGTTGAGCATCGCGCGCATCGCTTCGTTCCAGGTGATGTCGTCCGACCCGGACGCCACCACCCCGAGCCACAACGACGAACCCGTCACCACGAGAAGCAGGAGACCTCCGAGCAGGGCCAACCAGACATGGCCGAGGAGCCAGCGGCGTCGCGACACCGGGCGCGACAGGATCGCCTCGAGCCGGCCCGCCTCCTCCTCCCCGCGCGCCGCACCGATCCGCCAGGCCACCTGCAGACAGACGGCGACGCCGAGGACCACCCCGATCAGGGACAGGAAGCCGAGCGTCGTCAGCGCCTGGTCGAGACCCGAGCGACGCCATCATCCGCTGGTAGTCCTCGTCCTGCCCCAGCCACTCGATCATGCTGCTGAGGATCGCTCCCATCACGGCCGCGTACGTGCCGAGGCCGACCACCCAGGCCAGCAGCACGGCGCGGTTGCTCCGCCAGGCGAAGGCGGTCGGTCCGCCCAGGGAGCGCAGGTGCGCCTCCCGTCCCTCGTCGGTCACGAGCAGCGCCCCACCGGTGTCCCGCCTCCCGCGCAAGAAGACTGCCAAAGCCGCGAGCAGCAGAGGAACGACGAGCATGACCGCGAGGGCCCGCAGGTCGGCGTCGCCGTACGGGTTGAGCTCGTCCATCCACCCCAGCGGGCTGAACCAACGCACCCAGAGCCTGGCATCGGTGCTGTTCGCCGACCATCCGGAGCACGTACGCGACGCCGAGAACGCCCGCCGCCAGGGCGGCCGCGCGACGACGGACCTGGACCAGCTGAGAGGTCACGGCCGCGACCCCGACGAACGTCGCGGTGACGCCGACCAGGCCGAGCCCGAACCAGAGCGAGCCGTCCAGGGCCGTACCCGACACCACCATCGTGACCGTGGCCACCAGACCCACCAGCAGCGCGGCGGCGAACAGCACCGTCACCGCGAGCCCGGTGGCCCTGGTCACCCTGATCGGCCCGGCGAGGATGAGATCGGTGCGCTCCAGGTCCTCCTCGCCGCGCAGCAGGCGCGTGGTGGCGAGGAGCGCCCACACCGCGAGGATGAGCTGGATGATCCAGCCCCCGTCCCACACGGTGAACCCGCCGGCGGTCTCGATGGCCTGGGGGACGCCCTGCATCATCCGGACCGCAGGGTTGTCCTCGAACATCGAGAACTGCTGCGGCGGGACCCCGTCGGGGTAGGTGACCCTGAAGCTGACGACCTCCAGTGCCAGGTACGCCGACACGGCCAGCGACAGCGCGAGGGCGCCGCGCCGGATCAGACGCGTCGAGAGGGCGACGACCGCCCGGCGCGGACGTGCGCCGGATCGCGGTGGGGTCGCTGAGGTCCTGACGGAAGCTGCCCCGGGCGCTGCCGCGTCGGCCGCCGATCCGCGTGGCCCCTGGTGTTGCTCGGTGACTCGGGTCATGTCTTGTCCGGCCCGTTGCGGCCGTTGGACATTCCAGCGTCGCCGTGTGCGGCAGCGACCGCTTCGCGCTGCGACGCAGTCGTCTCGTAGTAGGTGAGGAAGATCTGTTCGAGGGTGGGTGCCTGACTGTGCAGGCGCGTGAGACCGGCAGCTGTCAGCCGGGTGAGGACCTCACCAGGCGGTCCGCTCACGGTCACCCGCACCCCGCCGTCCATCGGTTCGACGCCGACGACCTCGGCGAGGTCGGAGAAGGCCGGAACGGGCCCTGTCAGAGACGCCTCGAAGATCGTCGTGGTGAGCCGGCGCAGGTCATCGAGAGCGGCGACCTCGACGAGAACTCCCTCGCGCAGGATGGCGACGCGGTGGCAGAGGTCCTCGACCTCGTCGAGCAGGTGCGACGACAAGAAGACGGTCTGTCCTCGGCTCGACCGCCTCGCGAGCCAGCGCCTGGAACTCGGCCTCCATCAGCGGATCGAGGCCGGACGTCGGCTCGTCGAGCAGGAGCAGGTCGGGTCGGGTCATGAACGCGGCGATCAGGGCGACCTTCTGCCGGTTGCCCTTGGAGTAGGACCGCGCGCGGCGACTGGGGTCGAGGTCGAACCGCTGGACGAGCTCGTCGCGGAAGGCGACGTCGACACCACCGGAGAGGTTGCCCAGCAGCTCCAAGGCCTCGGCGCCGGTGAGCTGCGGCCACAAGGACACGTCGCCGGGCACGTACGACACCGACCTGTGGGCGCGCTCGACGTCGGCCACGTTGACGCCGGCCAGCCAGGCCTCGCCGGCCGTGGGCCGCAGGAGCCCGAGCAGCAGCCGGATCGTGGTGGACTTGCCGGCCCCGTTCGGGCCGAGGAAGCCGAAGATCTCCCCCGGCTGGACCTCGAGGTCGAGGCCGTCGAGGGCGACGACGCGCCCGAAGCGCTTGGTGAGACCCTGGGTGCGGATCGCCGCTGTCGCCACGGAAGCCCTCCATCGAGCGCCCGGCGGACGGCGGCGGGGATCGTCGTCGTCCGCGCTCGCTCGCTCCCATGGTAGTCCTGGCCACCCCCCTCACGGGATGCCCAGCGAAGGCCGTCAGCTGCGGTCGGTCCACTACATTCGGCCTGCTCGGCGAAGCTCGTCCGTCGTCGACCTGAGGAGCTTGCCCGATGAAGCGCTGGTGGCCGCTGGTCGCGCTCGCGACCGCGCAGTTCGTCATGGTGCTCGACCAGTCGGTGATGAACGTCTCGATCAGCGCGCTCGTGGACGACTTCGACACCACGGTCACCACGATCCAGGCCGTCATCACCCTCTACTCGCTGGTGATGGCGATGTTCATGCTCACCGGGGCCAAGATCGGCGACATCATCGGGCGCCGACGAGCCTTCGTCATCGGGCTGGTGATCTACGGGTGCGGCTCGGCGCTCACGGCCGTCTCGCAGACGGTCACGACGCTGGCCCTGGGCTGGTCGGTCCTCGAGGGGCTGGGGGCGGCGCTGGTCCTGCCAGCGATGGCCGCTCTGATCGCCGGCAACTACGAGGGGAAGGATCGCAAGGTCGCCTACGCCGTCATCGGCGGTGTCGCGGGCGCCGGAATCGCGATCGGGCCGATCCTCGGGGGTTGGGCGACGACGGAGCTCAGCTGGCGCGTCGTCTTCGCCGGCGAGGTCGTGCTCGTCCTGATCATCCTGGCCATGAGCCGGCTGATCGGAGATGCCGTTCGCGACGGTGCCCCGCCCCGCCTGGACGGGGTCGGGACGGTCCTGTCCGCCTCGGCTCTGTGCCTGATCGTCTACGGCACGCTGCAGTCGAGCACCTGGGGGTGGGTGCGGCCCAAGGACTCCCCGGTGGAGCCGTTCGGGTTCTCGCTCACCCTGTTCGTCATCGGCGCCGGGGCAGGACTGGTCTGGGCCTTCGTGGCCTGGCAGCGCCACCGGGAGTCGATCGGCAGCGACCCCCTGGTGCACCTCGACCTCATGAAGGTGCCCCCGCTGCGAGCCGGACTGATCGGCCTGTTCAGCCAGAACCTCATCCTCATGGGCATCTTCTTCGTGGTGCCGCTCTATCTGCAGTTGGTCCTGGGCCTCGATGCCCTGGAGACCGGCATCAAGATGCTTCCCGTCTCGATCACGATGTTTCTCGCGTCAGCGATGGGCTCGCGCCTGTCCGCGAGGTTCCCGGTGCGCAGCATCGTCCGCGCCGGCCTGGGGACCACGGCGCTCGCCATCGTCATCCTGCTCAGGACCATCCAACCCGAGCTGGTCGACGGAGCCTTCGCGCTCGGGATGGCCGTCCTCGGGGTCGGCATGGGCCTGCTCGCCTCCCAGCTCGGGAACATCGTGCAGTCGTCGGTGGACTCCTCAGGACGAGGGGAGGCCGGCGGCCTCCAGTACACCGGTCAGCAGCTCGGGTCCTCCCTCGGCGTCGCCCTCATCGGCGCGATCGTCCTCAGCGGGCTCGCCAGCGTCTTCGTCGCCCAGGTCCAGGACGACGAGCGCATCAACGACACGATCGCGTCCCAGGTCACCGTCGCCGTGGAGCCAGGCATCGACTTCTTGACGACCGAGCAGGTCCGAGGGGCGGCCGACGCAGCCGGGCTCGACGAAGCCACGACCGACGCACTCGTCGAGAACTACCAAACAGCGCAGATCCAGTCGTTGAAGGCTGGGCTGCTCGCCGCTGCCTTCCTCGCCCTTGCTGTCGCTCGCCTTCACCAAGGACCTGCCGCACGGCTCGCCAGGCACGAGAGAGGAGGAGCCAGCCGCCGTCGACGGCTGATCGTGGCTAGGCCTCGAGCCCCAGCCGGCGGCGTACGACGGCCCAGCTCGCCCCGGGTGCTGTGACGTCGAACCACTCGACCTGCATCCCCGCGGCGCGTGCGCCCTCCACGTTGGCCGGCTGGTCGTCGACGAACAGGCACTCCTGCGCGGGAAGCCCCAGTCGCTCGAGGACGAGCGCGTAGATGCGCGGGTCCGGCTTGAGCACGTGCTCGACTGAGCCGTCGACCAGCAGGTCGAGGCGGCTGAGGATGCTGATCCGCTCCATCCAGGCGCGGCCGTGGAAGGCCTCGAGGTCGTTGGTGCACACCGCCACCGCCAGTCCGGCGGCGCGCGCGTCGTCCACCAGCGCCGACGCCTCGGCACGCACCAGCTCGGTCTCGTCAGGTGCGAACAGCACCTCCATGAGCCCCTGAAAGGTCGCCTCTCGGCCCGTGAGCTCGGCGAACCGGTGGGCCTTGCGCTGCCAGTAGGCGCGCTCGGTGATCCCCCCGGCCTGCAGGAGACGCCAGTCCTCGTCGGCTTCGGGATCGAACGGGCCCCGCCAGTCCAACGAGCCGGGAGCGAGGCCGGCCGTACGTTCGCCGGTCCGCAGCAGCTCGAACGGCGTGCGCAGCACCGGGCCGCCGAAATCGAGGACGACCGCCCTCATCGGCGGACCGCCACGCGCCGCTCGCTCATGGTCGGGTGCTCGAACTCGGCATGAACCACGTCTCCCGGCTCGAGAGGCACCGCGGCCGTGAGCCCACCGGTGAGGACGAGGTCTCCGGCGAACAGCGGGGTTCCGCGCTGCGCCGCCGCCTCGGTCAGCCAGGCGAGCGCCGCGGCGGGGTGGCCGAGGGCGGCGCTGCCTGACCCGGAGCCGACGACCGCACCGTTGCGCCGAAGCGTCACCGTGATCTCGTCGAGCGCGTCGAGCGGCAGCGGCGGTCCGACCACCACGTGAGCGGCGGACGAGCCGTCCGCGGTGTTGTGCTCGAGATCCATGGCGTACGCCGTCCACACGGAGTCGACGACCTCGAGCGCCGCGAACGCCTCGCGGCACGCCTCGAGGGACTCCCTCGGCGTCAGCGGCGTGCGCACGTCGCGGGCAAGGACGAGCAGGACCTCGGGTTCGACGCGTGGCTGCAGCAGCCCGGCGCCGACCGTCGCACCCTTGCTGCACCACATCGTGTCGAGCAGCGGCCCGAGGTTGGGCTCGTCGATGCCCATCTGCTCGCGCATCGCGAGGGAGGTGTAGCCCAGCTTCCAGCCGATCGGCCGGGCACCGCGGGCGATCCGGCGAGCGGTCAGCGCATCCTGGATGGCGTACGCAGTTGCGAGGTCACCGACGTCGAGCGAGTCCGCCGTGAGTGTCGTGCCGGCCAGGCGGGCACCGTCGATCACCGTCGCCGTCTCCTCGACGTCGACCCCGGAGCGCGGCACCGCTCAGTGCTCCTCTTCCATGATCGTCACGCGGTCGAAGCGCACCACCTCGCCGAACCAGCCGCACTCCCCGCACCAGGTCATGAAGTTGCGGGTGTCTCCGGTCCAGTACTCAGTGGTGATGCCGCCGTGCTCGCCGATCGACGCGGCACACATCGGGCAGAACTTGGGCCGGTCCAGGTAGTGCCGCTCCGCGTCCCGCGCGAACCATGCCCCCGGAGGCGGCAGCTCGTGCGGGTCGACCGGCAGCGGCGCGGACTCCGCGGCCCGCGCCACCACCTCGGAGCGGTCCTCAGGCACCCGAGCCGGCCTTCTCCCGGCTGGCCCAGGCGTTCTCGTGCAGGTCGAGCAGGGTCTGCTTGATCGGGCTGTAGCGCATCGATCCGCCGTTGATCCACGCCGCTGCGAACTCACGCTCGGCGCCGAACTTGTCCTTCTCGCACGGCAGGATGATCACGTCGTGCTTCTCGCGCACGGTGCCCAGCGGGTCCTCGCCGGCAGCGACCTTGCGCATGTTCTCCTTGAACATCTTGCGCAGCATCGCAACACCCGCGTCCGAGCGACCGAGGTGCTCCTGGGTGCGGTCGGTGACCGGGCCCTGCGAGACCCAGGCCATGACGTCCTGGCCCTCGATGTAGTCCGTCACGAAGCGGCCGTGCTCGTCGCGCCAGATGTAGTCGTAGACCGTGGGCCGGTCCTGCGGCTCCCACTCCCCGCCCTCGGGGTGGTGCAGCGAGTAGAACAGCTTCCAGGTCGTCGTGTCGTCGATGGGCACGCGGATCTGCATCTGGTCGATCCCGGCACCGCCGACGCGCATGTAGAACGGGAAGACGAGGGGGTGCCCGATCTTCCAGTCGTCGTTCTCCTCGGTGAAGCCCTCGAGCACGCGGCGCTTGAGGATGCCCCACTCCATCTCGTCGAACGCGGTCTTGATGTGCTTGCGCTGGAAGGCCTTGGGCGCTTCGAAGCCGTTGGTCTGCCCGAGGAACTCGAAGTAGTAGCCGTGCAACCACTCGACGTGGTGCGGGTCGACCGAGTTCTCCATGATCTGCAGCCAGTTGCACGGCAGCGTCGCCTTGCCGACGTCACGGATGCCGTCCTGGACGAAGACGTCGAAGCGGGGGAGCTCGGGCGCCGGGTCGGGACCGACGTAGACCCAGACCATGCCGCCCATGGTCTGCGCCTTGCCCGCCTTCATCTTCACGCGGTCCTTGAAGTTCTGGTTCTCCGCCTCGGCCGGCTGCTCGACGCACTGGCCGTCGAAGTCGTACTTCCAGCCGTGGTAGCCGCAGCGGATCCCGTCCTCGTGCACGACGCCGTACGTCATCGAGGCACGGCGGTGGGCGCAGGCCTCCTGAATGATCCCGTACTTGCCGCTCGGGGTCTTGTAGAGCGTCCAGTCCTCGCTGAGCAGGCGCACGGTGCGCGACGGCACGGAGTCGAAGTCCTGCTCGAAGGCGATCGGGTACCAGTAACGGCGCAGCAGCTCGCCCATGGGCGTGCCTGGGCCGACCTGGGTCAGCTCGTTGTTCTGCTCCACGGTGAGCATGGCGGGTTCCTTCCGTCGATCGGTGCCGCGAGGGGTGCTCGGGGGCCGGCCGGAACCGGCCCCCGAGCGGGAGCGCGCAGAGGGTGCACGCTCCGGACGAGCTGGTGTCAGTCCTCGAGAAGGGTGACGGTGCCGTTGGATCCGTCGACCCGGATCCGCTGGCCGTTCCTGATGTTCGACGTCGCGAATCCGGTGCCGGTCACGGCCGGCAGCCCGTACTCGCGACAGACGATCGCCGCGTGACTCATCATGCCGCCGGTGTCGGTGACCGTCGCGCCGATCTTGCCGAAGATCGGTGCCCAGCTCGGCGCGGTGAGCGGCGCGACGAGGATCTCGCCCTGCTGCACCTCGTTGATCTGGTCGGCCGAGAAGATGACACGGGCGGGACCTTCGGCGACGCCGCGGAGACGCCGCGAAGCCCTTGATCCCGCCGTCGGCGCTGCCTCCGCCGAGCCAGGCCGCGACCGAGTCCGACGTGATGCCCCAGAGCATGACGGTGAAGGGCTCGGTCACGACCTCCGGCGGCACGCCGAGCGCCGGGGAGGGCTTCGACTTCCGCAGGGCCTCGACGATGCGCTTGCGCTCGGCCACCTTGGCCGGCCAGTACTTCGGGCCGCGGGCCGGGGCTGGCGTGGCCCACGAGTGGTACATGTCCCACAGCGCGTCCGGGACCTCGTTGCGCTTGAGGAAGAAGATGTCGTCGGCCTCCTCGAGGAAGGCCTCCTTCACCAGGATCTCGCCGAGGCCCCGCATCTTGCGCCACAGCACCGAGTGGCTCCAGTGCTCGACGTAGAAGTTGTGGTTCTCGACATAGGGGAACACCACGCGGGCCAGGCCCAGCTTCGCCTGGAACGCCTCCCGGTCCTCGTCGCTGGTGAGCAGGTCGGAGTACTCGTTGACGATGCGGTCGCGCTCGGCGCGGATGGCCTCCATGGGACGTGCGAGGTCATCACCGTTGTCGAGCTTGGAGATGTAGTTGCGGATGAACTCGAAGGGGATCTCGACGTGCTCGATCCAGATCTTGTCCGTGTGGTAGAAACCCGACCCGGTCGAGAAGTTGAACCACGGTTCGGCGGCCTCCTGGAACGAGGCGATCCATGCCTTGCCCGAGTCGCTGCCCTTGAGGACCTCGCAGGTGGCGTCGACGCTTCCCGGCGTCGAACGCGGCCGACACGCCTGAGTTGCGGGCCATGTGCGCGAGGCGCTTGAGCTCCTCGTCGGGACGGAAGAGGTCGACCTCGACGCCGGCAACCATCTTCGCGATCGCGAGATCGGGGATGTTGGGGAAGACGCCCTTGCAGAAGCCGAAGAAGTCGAGGTAGGCGGCGTAGCCGAGGTTGAGGAACTCGAAGTGGTAGTTCCACAGCTTCAGCGCGCTGTCGAGGATCCGGTGGTAGCCCTCGACGAGGTCGTAGCCCGAACCGAGGCCGCGGCCGGACGCCACCACGGCGTCGAAGTCCTCGACGTCCGGGAGTGCGTCGAGCTTGACCGCCTCCATCTCGCCGACGAGGTCGCGGATCTTGACCATCCACTTGTCGTAGAGGTCGTTCCAGTTCACGAAGTAGAAGCCGGCGCGCTGCGTGAACGCCTCCACGCGAGCCGGGATGTCGGCCTCGGGGGCCGGCACAGGCGTGAGGTAGGCGTACCCGTTGAGGATCCGGTAGTCGATTCCGTTGGCCGGCGGGACGAGCAGGTGACGCGTGTTGTACTGCGAGAGCGAGACGATCGCGTACTCGAAGAACGTCGCGTCCCAGGGGGTCAGGACTGCGGGCCAGTGCACGCCGTCCTGGAACCAGAACATGGACTCCTCGTACTCGCGCCGGTCTTCGCTGAACAACGACGAGTACGCGTAGAGCTCCTGCCAGCCCTCGGCACCCTCAGGGGTGGGGGTGTCGAACGGGCTGGGGAAACGGTCGGCCATCTGTACTCCTTCTCGAACCGCCAGTGGTTCTTCGGGACCGGCACCGCCCGGGAGCGGTGAGGTGAGGGGCAGAGCGGGTGGTGCGGCGAGCTGTCGTGCGGCGGTGCAGTCCTACGCGTGCGCGGGGCCTAGTGGTGCGCGTGACCCCCGTGTTCATGGTCGTGTCCTTCGTGCGAGAGCACGTCGGGTGTCGTCGTCTTGTCCTTGGAGTACAGCGGCGACATGAGCGTCGAGACGATGCTCGACATGAAGTCACCGCTCTTGGCCGTCACCGGAACAGTCGGGGTCTTCCGGCTCCACACCGTCTCGGGCCTCGCCTGCAGCAGGATGATGTTCTGGCCGTCGGGGAGGTCGGCGTCGACGGCCCACTCGATGTCCTGCGGGCAGCCGTAGTGCTTCTCCGCGGTCCGTGCCAGCGTGGCGATCGCCCGGATCTCGTCGTCGGTGAGGCTCGGGGCCGCCGCACGTTCCGGATCGAGCGGCACCTTCTCCACCGTGTCGTGGTCGGAGAGCCGGAACTCGCACTCCTTGACCGAGATGATGCGACGGCCGATCTCCTTCATCACCTTGTCGACGAGGAAGTTGTCCGGGGTGACCTCGCCGGAGACCACGGACTCCCCGAACCCCCACGCGGAGTCGATGGCCACCTGCGACCGGTCACCGTCGATCGGGTTGAGGGTGAACGCCACTCCCGCGGCCTTGGGCCGCACCATCTTCTGGATCACCACGCACATCTCCACCGTGCGGTGCTCGTAGCCCATCTCGACGCGGTAGCAGGTGGCCCGGTCGGTGAACAGGCTCGCCCAGCACCGTCGCACGGCGTCGATCACGTCGTCGGCACCGCGCACCCAGAGGTAGGTGTCGTGCTCGCCCGCGAACGACGCGTCGGGCGAGTCCTCCGACGTCGCGCTCGAGCGCACGGCGACCGGTACGTCCTTGACGCCACAGCGAGCCGAGAGCTCCTCGTAGGACCCCCGGATGACCAGCTCGACGCCCTCCGGGATCGGCATGGTGCGGATCAGGTCGCGGATCTGGGTGCAGCGCCGGGACACGTCGTCGGTGTCGTTGATGTCCATCCCGTGCAGGATCCGCCCGAGGTGGGTGTCGAGATCGGCCTCGTCACGGCTGCGACGGTAGGCCGGCGTGCAGATCGCGAAACCGGGAGGAACCGGTAGCCCGGCCCCGGTCATCTCGCCGAGGCTCGCGGCCTTGCCGCCCACCTCGTGCTTGATGCCGGCCCAGTAGCTCTCGAACCACGTGACGGTGCTCATCGGGTCTCCCGGGTGTCGCGCACGGACGGAGGCACTGCGGTGTCCGGGAGTGCGGCCCACCAGTCGGGCAGCGCGTCGAGGTCCGGCACGTGCACCTCCTGGACGCGATTCCGGTACAGCACGAGAGCGGTGTGACCGCCCTCGATGAGACGGACGCGTACGGCCTCGGTGTTGAAGGGCTCGCCCGGGTCGTAGCCGAACGCCCACGTGGCGAAGGCGCGGATGGGTCCGGAGTGCGTCGTGACGACGACCGAGTTCGCCCGGCGTCTCGCGGTGCATGCGCAGCAGCCCCGCCCAGAACCTTCGCACGCAGGCGACCGGCGGCTCGAAGTGCATGAGCGGCATGGTCAGCCAGTGGGTGATCGGGTCTCCCCCGCCTTGCTGGATGCCCCAGAACCGGTCGACCTCGACCAGCCAGTGCGGGCGCTCGCCGAGCGAGGTCCGCTCGTAACGCTCCATCTCCTTGAGGTAGAGCCGGAATGCCTGCGTCACGTCACGCATGCCTTCGGGCGTCGACACCTGGAAGTTGCGGAACTCCTCCATCGGCGTGATCTCGGAGATCGTCGCCTCGCGGCCGAACAATGCCACCTGATCGAGCATCCCGCGGCGGAGGTGCTCCGCGGTCTGACGCGCGCGGTTGGTGTCGGCGCTGCCGAAGACCACGGTGTGCCCGTCCATGACCCGGCGTGCGAGCTCCTGCCCGCGGCGATGTGCCTGCCACGAACCGAGAGGCGTGAGCCCGGACTCGGTGGAGTAGCCCTGAGTCTCGCCGTGCCGGACGAAGTAGACATCGGTGGTGACCGACACCGCCTGGTCGCGGCGCTCGAGCACGATCTCCTTGGTGCGCGTGACCTCGGCCCACGCGCGGCTCCCAGCGATCTCCTGCCCTTCGTAGGGCGGAACCTCGGACCCGAGGGTCGACTGCTCCTGGCGCTCACGGAAGCGTCGCAGGTAGAGCGGACCGTCGCCGCCGTCGCGGTCGTCGACCTCGTGCTGCTTGCCCCCGCCCTTGCTTCGCTCGTAGTAGCGCTGCAGGTACGCCGGGGCGTCAGGACGTTCGGTGCGCGGCAGCTCCGCCTGCTCGGAGGTGGACGTCCCGGCGTCCTCGAGCGCGGTCATCAGCTGTGCACCGTGAGGAAGCGCTGGTTGACCACGCCGTCGTAGTAGAACAAGGCGCGCCCCATCTCACCCTCGGTCCAGATCACGGGGTCCTCGTCGGGATCGACCCAGTAGCCGCCGGTGAAGACCTCGTTGCGGTGGCCGGCCGGGTCGAAGAAGTACATGCAGTGCCCTCGCGTGGCGCCGTGCCGCGTCGGGTTCGTCTCGATCCGCACGCCGTGGTAGGCCAGCACGTCAGCCGCGGTGCGGATGTCGTTCCAGTCGTCGACCCAGAACGCGAAGTGGTGCAAGCCGCCGTCCGGTCCGGTGACCAGTGCGAGGTCGTGGCTGGAGTGCGAGACCTCCATCCACGTGGCGATCTGGAAGCCGTCGTCACCGACGACCTGCTCGGTGAGGTGGAAGTCGAGCACGTCGGTGAAGAAGGAGGTTCCCGCGTTGACGTCCTCGACCGTGAGGAACACGTGGTCGATGCGCGGCGGGGCGATGCCCACGAGGTTGAGCGGACGGGGCGGCGGGTTGGTGAGCGGAAGCAGGTTGCCGACCTGCTGCATGCCGTGGACGAGCTCCATCTGGTGTCCGGTCGGAGACTCGAAGCGGATCGCCTCGCCGTGACCCGGACCCCACTCGCCCGCCGCGAGCCGTTTCACCACGATGCCGGCCGCCTCGAGGCGACCCTGGTAGAGGTCGAGGTCCGCGGCGTGCTGCACCTTCCACCCGACGTGCCCGAGCCCGTAGGACGGGGAGAAGGTGAGGACGAGGGAGTGGTGCTGGTGCTCGTCCCAGCACTTGAGGAAGACGCGGTCGGAGTCGCGAGCCGTCTCGAACAGGCCGAGGACCTCGGTGTAGTACGCGACGGCGAGCTCGAGGTCCGGGACCCGGATCTCCACGTGCGACAGACGCAGCATGCCCATCAGGTGTGCACCTTCATGAAGCGATCGTTGAGCTCGCCCTCGTAGTAGAAGACGGCACGCCCGACGTTGTCCTCGGTCCAGGTGATCGTCGGGAAGTCCGGGTCCGGGCGGTACCCGCCGGTGAACACCTCGTTGCGCGTGCCGAGCGGGTCGAAGAAGTAGATGGTGTTGCCGCGCGTGATCCCGTGACGCGTCGGACCGACGTCGATCTGGATGCCGTTGTACGCCAGGATGTCGGCCGACCGGCGCACGTGGTCCCAGTCGTCGAGCCAGTAGGCGAAGTGGTGCAGCCCGCCGTTCTGGCCGTTGACGATCGCGAGATCGTGCGGCGAGTGCGACCGCTCGAGCCAGGTCGCCACCTGATGGCCGTCGCCGTCGAGGAGCTGCTCGGTGATGCGGAACCCCAGGACGTCCATGTAGAACGACGTCGCCTCGCCCACCTCCTCGGCCGTGACGAGCAGGTGGTCCATCCGGGGCGGTGCGATGCCCGGGATGCCGTCCACGAACGGCCGCGGGTTGAGCAAGCCGTTGTAGCGGCCCACCCGCTCGACGTCGTGGACCAGCTCCATCGTGTGGCCGGACGGCGTCTCGAAGCGGATCGACTCGCCCTGCCCCACCGACTCGCCCTTGGACACCCGGGACACGGGGAAGCCGTACCGGGTGACCGCGTTCTCGAGTGCGGACAGGTCGTCCTCCCGCTCGACCTTGAACGACATCTGCTCGATGCCGGTGCGTGGCGCGTAGACCAGGCGCAGCGAGTGGTGGTCGGCCTCGTCCCAGCACTTGAGGTAGACCGAGCTGTCGTCACGCGCGACGACGAGCATGCCCATCACTTCGGTGTAGTAGGCGACGGCCAGGTCGAGATCGACCACCGTCACGTCGACGTGCGCCAGGCGCAGGATGCCCATGCGTCAGCCTCCAGGTCATCGCCCCCGGGGGTTGGTCGTGTGACGTACGCGACTCGGCCCGATGACGTGATCGCAAGGTAGGCCCGACCTGTCCCGCATACAAGACCAATGTTCCCGTCCGCGGGACGGGGGTGTTAGGTTCCGCGAACCATGAGCGCACCGACCCGTCCCGCTCCCGAGGCCATGCGAGCCGCCTTGGCCGGGTACGTGCGCGCGGTGCACGGCGCCTATCTCGACGCGTCGGCGCTGCTCGCCCCGGCCGAACGCGCCCGGCTGCCCTTGCTCGACCCCGCACGCGTTGACCGTCGTCGCGGTCGGAACGTCCGTACCTGCACGTCGTCGGAACCCGAGAGACCCTGCCCGCACCCACCGGTCAGGAGGTGTCGCTCGACGACGAGCTCGACGGCGTCCGGTGGACCCTCCGCTTCGTCGACCCCGTGGTGCTCCCCGCCGTCGGGTTGCTCGACGAGTCGTCCGGGCCCGCGCAGGAGGAGGTCCGCCGACTCCTCGGGCTGCGCACGCACCTCTACCACCTCGCCGTGGCACCGGGCGGCGACCTGACGGCACACCACGCCCAGCACGCGGGCACCGGCCTGGCGCACGCCCACGCCGCGGCGGCGCGCGACTACGAGACCATCAGGGTCCACGCCCGCGGCCGCGAACGGCTCGTCGACGACCTCGCCGGCGCCGACCTGGCCGGTCTGCGCTTCGCGGTCGCCGCGCTCGCCGTGCGGATCGCACCGACCGACCCGGCGATCGCGGCTCTCGCTGACGCGGACACACCCGACCCGGTCGCGCTGCGACGCGCAGTCCTGGACGCGGTGCGCCCGGCACACCGATCCGTCCCGGCCGGCGAGGTGGGGCCACGATGACCGATGACCTCAAGACGACCAAGCGGGCGCACTCGACGTTGTCGAGCGTGCGCAACGCGGCGCGCCTGCTCAAGGAGTTCGGGGGAGCCGACCGGGAGCTCGGTGTCACGGAGCTGTCCCGCCGGCTCGGCATCGGCAAGAGCACGGCGCACCGGCTGCTCAACACCCTCGCTGAGGAGCGGCTCCTCGAGCAGGACCCGGACACCGGCCTCTACCGACTCGCCCTGGCGATGCACGAGCTGGGCGCGAGCGTGCAGGCCTCGACCGACCTGCACGCCGCAGCCAGCCCGGTGCTCGACCAGCTGCGCAACATGACCAAGGAGACGATCCAGGTCGCCGTCCTCGACGGGCGCCACGTCATCTACATCGAGCGTCGTGAGAGCCCGCAGACCATCCGGCTCTTCGGCCGGGTCGGCCACCGCAACCACGCCTACTGCACGTCGACCGGCAAGGTCCTGCTCGCCTATCTCCCGCCGCAGGATCTCGACGCGACCCTCGCCGGCTGGAAGCTGGAGAGGCACACGCCCTACACGATCGCCGACCATCGGGACGTTGCGCGCACACCTCGTGCAGGTCCGGGCCCAGGGCTGGGCCGAGAACGTCAACGAGTTCGAGGTCGGCGTGGCGTCGATCGCCGCACCGATCCGCGATCACCGGGGAACGGTGGTCGCGGCGGTGTCGGTCGCCGGGCCCGTCCAGCGTCTCGACGGGGCCAACCTTCGCCGCTTCACCCGACATGCCGTCGAGGCCGCCGACGCGATCAGTCGCCGGCTCGGCTGGCGCGACCCTGCCCGGGAGGGATCCGGATGACCCTGTCCGCCGAACGTGCCGACGTGCTCGCCGCGGCGATCTACGACGCCCGCCGCACAGGTGTCGCCATCCCCCCGCTCACCGATTCCGATCCCGACCTCACGATGCAGGACGGCTACCTCGTCCAGCAGGGTGTCGTGCGCCGCTATCTCGACGACGGCGACCGCATCGTCGGCTACAAGCTCGGTCTCACCAGCAAGCCCATGCAGCAGATGCTCGGGGTGGGGTCCCCGGACTTCGCGCCCGTCATGGCCTCGCACGTGCTCACAGACGGGTCCGCGGTCGCGGCGTCCGACTACATCGCGCCACGCCTCGAGGCCGAGATCGCCCTGGTGCTCGGCGACGACCTCGCCGGGCCCGACTGCACCCCGCTGGACGTGCTCCGCGCGGTCGAGGGCGTGGTCGCCGCCCAGGAGCTGGTCGACTCACGCATCGCCGACTGGAAGATCAAGCTCCCCGACACCGTCGCTGACATGGCGAGCAGCGGGGCCATCGTGCTCTCCGGACGCTCCGTGCCGGTGGCCGACGTCGACCTTCGGGTGCTGGGCATGGTGTTCACCCGTGACGGCGAGGTGGTCGCCACGGGCGCCGGTGCCGCAGCGCTCGGTGATCCGGCTGCCGCCGTGGCCTGGCTGGTGCGCACCCTGCACCCGCTGGGGGCCTCCCTCACCGCCGGCTCCGTGCTCATGACCGGAGCCCTGCACGCCGCCGTGCCCGTGGTGGCCGGCGAGACCTACCGCGCCGAGTTCGACCGGCTCGGTCCCGTCACCGTCCGCATCGTCTGAGAGGCGCCACCGTGGGACTGCCCGTCGCCATCATCGGATCCGGCAACATCGGCACCGACCTCATGTACAAGATCGAGCGCTCGCCCACGCTCGACCTCGTCGCGCTCATCGGCATCGACCCGAGCAGCGACGGCCTCGCGCGTGCACGCGACCGCGGCCATGGTGCGCCGGCGAACGGCATCGACTGGGTCAAGGAGAACCCCGACGCGGTGCGCATCGTGTTCGACGCGACCAGTGCCTACGTACACGTTCGGCACGCCAAGGTCCTCGCCGAGCTCGGCATCACCGCCGTCGATCTCACCCCGGCTGCCCGTGGTCCCAAGGTGATCCCGTCGGTCAACCTCGAGGCTCACCTGGACGCGCCCAACGTCAACATGGTCACCTGCGGTGGGCAGGCCACGACCCCGATGGTTGCCGCCGTCAGCCGAGTGACCCGCGTGCCGTACGCCGAGATGGTGTCGACCGTGTCGTCCAAGTCGGCCGGCCCCGGGACGCGGCAGAACATCGACGAGTTCACGCGCACCACCGCTCGCGCCCTGGAGGAGATCGGGGGCGCCGAGATCGGCAAGGCGATCATCATCCTCAACCCTGCCGAACCGCCGATCCTCATGCGCAACACGGTCTTCTGCGGTCTGCCCGAGGGTACCGACCACGACGCCGTCATCGCCTCGGTCAGCGCCATGGTCGACGACGTCGCGCGATTCGTCCCTGGCTACCGGCTCAAGCAGCCACCCGTGATCGAGGAGGGCCCTTTCAACACTCCGGGCGGCGTGGTGCCTCACCGGGTGGTCGTACTCCTCGAGGTGGAGGGCGCGGGCGACTACCTGCCGACGTACGCAGGCAACCTCGACATCATGACCGCCGCGGCCGTCCGCGTCGGCGAGGCCATCGCAGCCCACCAGGAGGTCTCCGCATGACCGCGGTCGACACCACCCCTGACGCCACGGTGCTGAAGCGCGACTTCCGGCTGATCGACTCGACGCTGCGTGACGGATCGCACGCGATCTCGCACCAGTACACGGTCGACCAGGTCGTCGCGGTCGTGAAGGGCCTCGATGCCGCGGGAGTCCAGGTCATCGAGGTCGCCCACGGCGACGGTGTCGGGCGGATCGTCGTTCAACTACGGCTTCAGCGCCGTCGACGAGCTGACGCTCATCGAGGCCGCGGTCCAGGCGACGACGAACGCCCAGATCGCCGTCCTGCTGGTACCGGGCATCGGCACGGTCGACGACCTCAAGCGACGCGCGCGACCTCGGCGTGAGCGTGGCCCGCATCGCGGTGCACTGCACCGAGGCCGACATCACCGAGCAGCACATCAAGGCCGCCAAGGACCTCGGCATGGAGGCCATCGGCTTCCTCATGATGTCGCACATGAACACCCCGCAGGGGCTCCTCGAGCAGGCACGGCTGCTCCAGGGGTACGGCTCCGACACGGTCTACATCGCCGACTCGGCGGGGGCGATGACGACCAACGAGGTGCGTGCCCGCGTCGCCGAGCTCGTCGGCGGGCTCGACGTCCCGCTCGGCGTCCACGCCCACCAGAACCTCTCGCTCGCCGTCGCGAACTCCATCGCGGCCTACGAGGAGGGGGCGCGCAACCTCGACGGCACCAGCGCAGGACTGGGAGCCGGCGCCGGCAACTGCCCCACGGAGATCCTTGCCGCCGTGTGCGAGAAGAACGGCATCGTCAGCGGGGTCGACCCGCTCGCGCTGATGGACGTCGCGGAAGAGGTGACCCGGCCGCTCATGAGCCGGCAACAGGTGGTCGACCGGGCGGGCCTCCTGCTGGGGTACGCCGGTGTCTACGGCTCGTTCCTCCTGCACGCTCAGCGGGCCGCCGAGCGCTACGGCGTCTCGCAGGCCGACATCCTCCTCGAGCTCGGTCGACGCAAGGTCGTGGGCGGCCAGGAGGACATGATCATCGACGTCGCGGTCGAGCTCGCCCGCAAGCACGCGGCGCAGGAGGTCACGGCATGAGCGACGACCTCGCCCCGTTCGTCGACCGGCTCCTCGCTGCCGTCCGTGATCGCGCGGGAACTGCGCCCCTCACCGACTCGATGGAGCTCGATGAGGACACCGCGCTGCTCGTGCAGGAGGCCGTCGTGCAGGCGCGCGTCGACGCGGGCCACCCCATCGTCGGCGCGAAGCTCGGTCTCACGAGCGCGGCCAAGCAGAAGCAGATGAACGTCGACCGGCCGCTCTACGGTTGGCTGACCGCCGACATGGCGATCGACACCGGTGCTGCGCTGCACGGTGATCGCTACATCCAGCCGCGCGTCGAGCCGGAGATCGCGTTCCTGCTCGGACGTGATCTCGAGGGCTCCACCGTCACCGCCGCGCACGTGCTCTCCGCCACCGAGGCCGTCTTCGGAGCGATCGATGTCCTCGACTCGAGGTATGCCGGCTACAAGTTCACGTTCAACGACGTCACAGCCGACAACGCCTCGTCAGCCGGATTCGTCCTCGGCGGGACGGCTCTCGATCCGGTCGGGGTCGACCTCCGCCTCACCGGTTGTGTGCTGGAGAAGAACGGTGAGCTGGTCGCCACCGCGGCGGGCGCCTCGGTCATGGGGCACCCTGCCGCTGCGGTGGCGTGGTTGGTCCGCGCGCTGGCACGTCGCGGCCAAGGACTCAGGGCCGGCCACGTCGTCATGGCCGGCGGGATGACGGAGGCCATCGCCGTCGCCCCCGGCGACACCGTCGTCGCCCGTTTCGACCGTCTGGGTTCCGTCGAGATCGCCTGCCGCTGAGAGGGAGTCCCATCCATGCCGCTGATCCAGGTGACCTTGGTGCAAGGGCGCACCGTCGAGCAGAAGCACGCCCTCATCGCCGCGCTCACCGACGCGATGGTCGAGTCGATCGGCACGCCCAGGGACCGTATCCGGGTGGCCCTCTACGAGGTCACCGCCGATGAGTGGGGCATCGGCGGTGTCCCGTTCTCCGAGGCCCGCGCCCCTCAGACAGGAGACCCGTCATGACCGAACCGATCACGGTGCGCCACTTCATCGACGGCGAGTTCGTCGACTCCCTCGATGGTTCGACCTTCGAGTCGATCTCTCCTATCGACAACGCCGTGGTCGCCATCGTCGCCGAGGGCAAGACCGCCGACGCCGACCGAGCGGTCGAGGCGGCCCGGCGGGCGTTCGACGAGGGCCCGTGGCCTCGCATGTCGCCGGCCGCGCGGCGCGTCATCATCCACCGCGCTGCAGATCTCATCGAGTCGCGCCTGGAGGAGCTCGCGTCGTGGGAGACCCGCGACATGGGCAAGCCGATCAGCGAGTGCCGCACCAAGGACGTGCCGCGCACGGCGTACAACTTCCGCTTCTTCGCCGACTACGCCGAGCAGGCGCACACCGAGGCGTTCCCGCGACCCTGGGACAAGGTGCTCACCTACACCCTGCGCGAGCCGGTCGGCGTCTCGGCCTGCATCTCACCCTGGAACTTCCCCATGATGCTCGAGTCGTGGAAGGTCGCCCCCGCCCTCGCGTTCGGCAACACCGTGGTGCTCAAGCCTGCGGAGCAGTCTCCGATCACCGCGTCGTTGCTCGCCGAGTGCTTTGCCGAGGCGGGCATGCCCGACGGCGTCTTCAACGTCGTGCAGGGCTTCGGTCCGGGAGCAGCCGGCGAGCGGCTCACCACGCACCCGGGCGTCGACCTCGTGACCTTCACCGGTGAGAGCGCCACCGGTCGCATCATCATGGGCAACGCCGCGCAGACCCTCAAGCGGGTCTCGTTCGAGCTCGGCGGCAAGAGCGCCAGCATCGTGATGGCCGACGCCGACCTCGATCTCGCCGTCAAGGGCACCATCGACGGCATCTTCCGCAACCAGGGCGAGGTCTGCCTGGCGGGATCGCGGCTGCTGGTGCAGCGCGAGATCTACGACGACTTCCTCGCGCGGTACGTCGCCGCGGCTGAGGCCCTCGTGGTCGGCGACCCGCGTGACCCGACCACGCAGATCGGGCCGCTGGTGTCGACCGAGCACCTCGAGAAGGTGCTCTCCTACATCGAGCTCGGCCAGGCCGAGGGCGGCAAGCTCATGACCGGCGGGCATCGCGTCACCGACGGAGAACTGCGCGAAGGGCAACTACGTCGCCCCGACGGTGTTCGCCGACGTCGACAACTCCTGGCGCATCGCGCAGGAGGAGATCTTCGGTCCTGTGCAGGTCGTCGTACCGTTCGACACCCTCGACGAGGCCATCGCCCTCGCGAACGCCAACCGCTACGGCCTCGCCGGAATGATCTGGACGACCAACCTCAACACCGCGCACCGCGTGGCGCGCGAGGTCCGCACGGGGACGATGTGGGTGAACTGCTTCTTCATCCGCGACCTGCGCGCGCCGTTCGGTGGCATGAAGGACTCCGGCATCGGGCGTGAAGGTGGCGCCTACTCCGAGGAGTTCTTCACCGAGTCCAAAGCCGTCGTCCTGCAGTTCCCGTCGTGAGCCGCGGATGACCGTCACGGTCTCGGTGCCGCGGGGCGAGCTGCGCGCCGGAGTGCCGCTGCGTCTCGAGGTTGACACTCGCGCAGTGCTCGTGGTGCTCGTCGGGGACGAGGTCGTGGCGTACGAGGACGGGTGCCGCCATCGCGGCACGTCGCTCGCCGACGGTTACGTGCGCGACAACGTCGTCACCTGCCCCGGGCACTTCTGGCGCTACGACCTGCGCACCGGCGAGCGAGACGACGCCTCGGGTGAGCCGTTGCCCCGCTACGACGTCCGGCAGGACGGAGCGTTGGTGCTCATCGACCTGCCCGAGCTCGCAGCGCCGAGGTCGATGCGCGAGACGCTGCTCGCCGCCGCGCGAGCCTCGCGCCCCGAACCCCACGACGACCAAGGCTGACCTGCCGTCCGTGGCCGTCCGAGAACTGCGAACCATGGGAGCCTGAGCGTGACCGACATCGACCTCGTCCTGTGGGACATCGGCCAGGTCGTCTACCAGAGCCCGTTCGAACGCTTCGACGAGCTCGAGGACCACACCGGGATGGCACGCGGCACGCTGCCCCGCGGCCCGTTCGTCGAGGGGGGCGATGCCGCCTACGACCTCGTCGACTCCGGCGCGCGCGACGAGCCCGACTACTGGCGCGACATCGAGTCGCTGGCCCGTCAGTCGGTGCCCGGCCTGCACATCTACGACGCCCTGCGCGAGCTCGGGTGGGACGGCCGCGGCCGCCCCGTCGTCCTCGGCCTGCTCCGCGACATCCCGGATCGCTACCGGCAGGCGGTGCTCACCAACGACGCCACGAAGTTCCTCGGAGAGGGCTGGCGCGACACCTGGGAGTACGCCGGGTACTTCGAGCGCGTCGTCGACTCCCTCGACATCGGTGTGCGCAAGCCCGAGGCGGCGGCCTACACGGCAGCGGTCGAGCTGCTGGGCGTACCTGCGGGGCGCGTGCTGTTCATCGACGACCTCACGGCCAACATCGACGGAGCCCGCGCCGCGGGGCTGCAGGGTTTCCGGTTCGACACCACGGATCCCGAGGGGTCGGTCGAGGCGCTCCGCACGCTGCTCGACCTCTGACGCGCGGCCGGCTCAGGCGATCAGGTCGCGTACGGACGACGCGGAGGGCCAGAGATCGTGGGCCCGGCTTGGACTGGGGCCGAGAAGTCCACCGCCACGTCAGTCAATGTCGTCGATCGCGGCCTCGGCCGCCCGCCCGCCGCCCAGCTCCTCGATGCGCGCAGCCAGCAGCGCACTCTCCGCGGCGTTGTCGGTGCGCTCGAGCGCCGCAGCGAACGCGGCCGCCGCGTCCGCGCGACGCCCGAGGCGCGCGAGCAGGTCCCCGCGCGTCGCGTGCCACAGGTGGTAGTTGTCGAGGTTGAGCGTGTCCACCAGCGCGAGCCCCGCCCCGGGTCCGTGCACCTCGGCTACGGCGATCGCCCGATTGAGCTCCACCACCTGACTCGGGGCGACGGCCATGAGCTGGTCGTAGAGCGCCACCACCTGATGCCAGTCGGTCGCCTCAACCGTCGCGGCGTCGGAGTGCACAGCCGCGATCGCCGCCTGCAACTGGTACGGCCCGGGACGGCTGCGGCGCAGGCACGCGCGCACGAGCGACTGCCCCTCCCTGACGAGGGCCGCATCCCACCGGGTGCGGTCCTGGTCGGCGAGGCGCACGAGCGAGCCAGCCGCGGTGCGGGCTGGCCGCCGGGACTCGGTGAGCAGCATGAGCGCGAGCAGTCCGACGGCCTCGGGCTCGTCGGGCATCAGCTCGACGAGCAGCCGTCCCAGCCGGATCGCCTCCCCGGTGAGCTCGGCCCGGTCGAGAGAGTCACCGGAAGTGGAGACGTACCCCTCGTTGAAGACGAGGTAGACCACCGCGAGGACGGGCCGGAGCCGGTCGGGCAGCTCGGCTGCGCCGGGCACGCGGTAAGGGATGTGCGCGTCGCGGATCTTGTTCTTCGCGCGCACGAGCCGCTGCGCCATGGTGGCCTCCGGCACCAGGAAGGCCCGGGCGATCTCCGGGGTCTGCAACCCGGCGACGAGTCGAAGGGTCAGCGCCACCTGGGCGGCTGGCGCCAGGGCCGGGTGGCAGCAGGTGAAGACCAGCCGAAGCCGGTCGTCCTCGACGGCGCCGATTGGCTGCAGCACGGGATCCTCCTGGGCGAGCAACCTCGCAGCCTGCTCGTGCCGTTCGTCGCGCGTGGACTCGCGCCGCAGCCAGTCGATGGCCCTGTTGCGGGCGGTGGTGATGATCCAGCCGGCCGGGCTCGGCGGTACGCCGCGTTCCGGCCAGGTGCGCAGAGCCGAAACGAACGCTTCCTGCACGGCCTCCTCGGCAACGTCGAGGTCGCCGGTGATGCGGGCAAGGACCGCCACCGCCCGCCCCGACTCGGCGCGGAAGGCACGCTCGATCTCGGCGGCGGTGGCGGGGTCCGTGGTCATGCGGCTCGGCGGCGCAGATCAGTCGTCGTACTAGACCTGGAACGGTCGGACCTCGACCGCTCCCTGGCACGCGATGGTGGCGCGATCGGCCCACACCTGCGCGGCGTCGACGTCGACCACGTCAAGGATCCAGAAGCCGCCGATGTGCTCCTTGCTGTCGAGGTACGGACCGTCGGTGTGCTCGAGCGCACCGTCGCGCACGCGCACCACCCGTGCCGTGGTCGCAGGCTGGAGGCCCCCGGCGAAGATCCAGACCCCCTGCTCCCGCATCTCCTCGTTGAGGACGCCGGTGTCATGGAACGCCTGCTCCCTCTGCTCCTTCGTGGCGTAGGGGCTGTCGCCGTCGTTGTGAACCGACAGCAGGTACTGGGGCATGACCGTGCTCCTTCTCATTCAGGGTGAGACCGGCGTTCCCGGTCGACACCACTCACACGAACAGCGCCGGCCGTTCTCGACATTTCTGCGGGTCGAAGCGACCCAGGATCTCAGGCGCTGCCGCCGTGCACGAAGGGACGCACCTCGACCGGCACCGTCAGAGCGGCCGCCTGCTTGGCGGCCCACCCCACGGCGGCGTCGAGGTCGACCGCCTCGATCACCGTGAGACCGCCGATCCATTCTTTGGTCTCGATGAAGGGACCGTCCGTGAGCACGGCATCCTCGGCCTTGTCCGCCGTGACGACGGTGGCGGACGACGGGTCGGCGAGCCCACCACCGAAGACCCAAGCGCCGGCCTCGACCAGCTCGTCGCGCACGGTGCCGACATCGCGCATGATCGCGGCGAGCTCTTCGGGTGGGGGCTGCACCGCCCCGGCGGGGTAGCAGACCGACAGCAGGTACAGCGGCATGGCCTCTCCTCTCGTGGGGACCGGTGCTCCCGGTCCACCCTCCACACGAACGGGCGAGCCCAGGATCGACAGCGGCGGCTCATGAGGTTCGCACGGGGCGCCTGGCGACCGGAAGGGCCTGCGCGCGGGTCAGAGCGGAGGGCCAGGGATTCGAACCCTGGGGAACGGTCACCCGTCCCAGCGGTTTTCAAGACCGCCGCACTCGGCCACTATGCGAGCCCTCCATCCCGCTCCGGCCTGCGGAGCGGGAGCCGATTCTCCCACGCCCTCGTCCTTGAGACCTCGACACGCGTCCACGCATCCCAAGCCCTCGAGTGGCCGTACGGCACGCTGGTCCGGCACGCACCCCCGACATCGCGAGACGGAGCACCCATGAGCGGCATCGGCGCCTTGGCGCAGGTCACCACGACGAGCGCGGACACCAGCGTCAACGGCGGGCTCCTCCTTGCCTGGCTGGTCGCCAGCTACCTGCTCACGGTTCTGCCGCTGTGGTTCATCTTCAAGAAGGCCGGACAGCCCGAATGGGCAGCGCTGATCCCGATCTTCAACATCTACGTGATGCTGAAGGTGGTCGGGCGGCCAGGGTGGTGGCTGCTGCTCTTCCTGATCCCGTTCGTGGGACTCATCATCTGGATCATCGTGGCTTACGACCTCGCCCGCAGCTTCGGCCATGGAGCCGGCTTCACCATCGGCCTCATCCTGCTGAGCTGGATCTTCCTGATGATCTTGGCCTTCGGGGGCTCCACGTACCGCGGTCCCGCGGCCTCGCAGCCGCCGGGTGCGCACGCCTGAGCCTCGGCGACCGCACCGCTGAGTCACCCGGCCGGGATCACCGAGGTCGCCGGCAAGTCGGGACTTATTCCCCTGCCAAGACGTGGCCCGGTGGGCCAGCCTTGGGGTGCTGGCAGCCGCCAGCGCGTCCCTGGAGGTCACCATGACGAGGAAGTCGATCGTCGTCGGGTACGACGGTTCCCACACCAGCGTCGAGGCCCTTCGGTGGGCCCTGAACAGCGCCGAGCAGCGCGGCGTCAACGTGCTCGTCGTCCACGTGCTGGCCGTCCCGTCGGCGATCATGCCGGGGTACGGGGCAGTGTCGGAACCGGCGCCGGAGACGTACACCACCTTCGCCCGCCAGCTGCTGCACGAGGCCGAGGTGATGGCTGAGGAGCAGGCACCCGACGTGACGACGTCCACGTTGCTGGTCAACGGGTTCCCCGGGTCCGGTCTCCTCTCCACGCTCGAGAACGCCGACCGCGTCGTGCTCGGCAGTCGCGGGCTCGGCACCTTCTCCGAGCTGCTGCTCGGTTCGGTGAGCCTCGAGCTCGCCTCCCGGGCCCCCTGCCCTGTCGTCGTGATCCGGCCAGGGGTCGAAGGAGTGCAGGAGGGCACCGAGGCCTCGCGAGTCGTCGTCGGGGTGGACGGATCGCCACCGTCCGAGGGCGCACTGGGGGTCGCCTTCGAGGAGGCGTCGTTGCGCCGGGTCGGCCTCACGGCCCTGCAGGCCTGGGCACACCCGCTCTATGACAACCCGGGCAAGGGCGCGCCCCTCCCGGAGAACGTCGTGGTCGAGACCTTCGCCGGTGAGGAGATGCGCTGGCTGTCCGAGCAGCTGGCGGGGTGGCGGGAGAAGTACCCCGACGTCGACGTCCGCCAGGTCGTCGCGCACGGCAGCGCGGCAGGAGTCCTCAGCCAGGCCTCGGCTGGGGCCGAGCTCATGGTGGTGGGCTCGCGCGGGCGCGGCGGATTCCGCACCCTGCTCCTCGGCTCCGTCAGCCACGCCGTGCTGCATCACGCCCACTGCCCGGTGATGGTCGTCCGTCCGGTCCACGACTGACGGCTCTGGCCCGGTTGCGCGACGCAAGGTCACCTTGTACCTGCTTCAGCCGAGGTTTCGTCACCTTCATGTCTGAGCCGCGGGCTCAGTGAGTTCCGGCTTCCGGTCGATTGCCGGTGCCCCCAGCGCTCAGGCCAACCCCTCGAGTTCGACGCGGACACCGAGCAAGGTCAACGGCGAGCCCCGGTAACTCACCGAGCGCAGAGCCGACTTCAGTCGGGGTTTCGCCACCCTCACTCGCCAGGGCGAGCGCATGACATCCTCGGTCGCGTGCGTCGAGTCTCGATGGTGGGGAACTCAGGCTCGGGGAAGTCGACCATCGGGCGCGCGGTCGCGGTCGCGCTCGCGGTGCCGTACGTCGAGATCGACGCCCTCTACCACCAGCCGGGATGGAAGGAGCTGCCCGCGGACGAGCTCGTCGCCGCCGTCGACAGCCGTACGTCCGGTGACGGGTGGGTGGTCGACGGCAACTACTCCGACGCCCTCGACCTCGTGTGGTCGCGCGCCGACACCGTCGTCTGGCTGGACCTCCCACGATCGCTCGTGATGCGCCAGATCATCGGGCGCACCGCCCGTCGGGTATGGCGCCGCGAGGAGCTGTGGAACGGCAATCGCGAACGCCTTCGAGCGGTACTCAACCCCGACCCGCACGAGTCGATCATCCGTTGGGCGTGGACCCGGCACGCGATGTACGCCGAGCGCTACGAACGCCGTAGCACGGACCCGCGATGGTCCGGGCTCGACGTCGTACGGCTCCGGTCCCGCGCCGACGTCGGTCTCTTCCTGGACTCGCTCCCCCTGACGCCTCCTTAGGCCCCGAATCGGGAGACGGCGCGCATCTTGTTGACCACGTCGAGGGCGGCCACCTTGTACGCCTCTGAGAGGGTCGGGTAGTTGAAGACCGTGTCGACGAGGTGGTCGACCGTGCCGCCGCAGGTCATCACGGCCTGGCCGATGTGCACGAGCTCGGTGGCGCCGGTGCCGAAGACGTGCACCCCCAGGAGGTGGCGAGTCTCGGTCGAGACGAGGAGCTTGAGCATGCCGTAGGAGTCACCGACGATCTGGCCGCGAGCGAGCTCGCGGTATCGGGAGACGCCTACCTCGTAGGGGATCGACGAGTTCGTGAGCTCGTCCTCGGATGCGCCGCAGTAGGAGACCTCGGGGATCGTGTAGATACCGATCGGCTGCAACGCGATGAGGGAGTTGGCGGGCTCGCCAAAGGCGTGGTAGCTCGCAAGTCGGCCCTGCTCCATCGACGTCGCGGCGAGTGCCGGGAAGCCGATGACGTCGCCGACGGCGTAGATGTGCTCGACCTCGGTGCGGAAGTGTTCGTCGACCTTGATCCGGCCGCGGGAGTCGGCGCTGAGCCCGGCAGCGGCAAGGTCCAGGGCGTCGGTCGATCCCTGCCGGCCGGCGGAGTACATGACCGTGTCGGCCGGGATGCGCTTGCCGCTGGCCAGGGTGGTGACGGTTCCGAGGTCGTCGGCCTCCACCGCCTCGACGGTCTCGCCGAGCCGGAAGGAGACCGAAAGGTCGCGGAGGTGGAACTTCAGGGCCTCCACGACCTCGGAGTCGCAGAACTCGAGCATCCGCTCGCGGGACTCCACGACGGTGACCTTCGAGCCGAGTGCGGCGAACATCGAGGCGTACTCGATACCGATCACGCCCGCGCCCACCACGACCATCGTGCGCGGGACCTCGCTCATGTCGAGGATGCCGTCGGAGTCGACGACCCGCTTGCCGTCGAAGTCCACGCTCGGGGGCCGAGCCGGGCGTGTCCCTACCGCGATCACGATCTTGTCGGCGGTCACGCGGCTGTCCGTGTCGGTCTCGTGGCTGCGCACCGCGACGGTGTGATCATCCAGGAAGCGGCCGGTGCCGTGGAGGAGCTCGACACGGTTCCGGAACAGCTGGCTGCGGATGATCTCCGTCTCGCGTCCGATCACGTGGGTGGTGCGGGCCAGCAGGTCTTGCACCGTGATGTCTTCCTTGACCCGGTAGTTCTGGCCGTACAGGTCACGCATGTTGAGGCCGGTGAGATACAGGACCGCCTCGCGCAGCGTCTTGGAAGGGATCGTCCCGGTGTTGATGCAGACGCCGCCCATCATGTGCCGACGCTCGACCACGGCCGCCCGCTTCCCGAGCTTCGCCGCGGCGATGGCCGCCTTCTGCCCCCCGGGACCGGAGCCGAGGACGAGCAGGTCGACGTGGGAGTCGGTCACGTGACGCAGCGTGGCAGACCGTCGCGCGTCCACGCGCACGGGATTCGGGGGTTGACCTCTGCTAGTACGCGATATATCGTGATGTAGTCTCAACCGATCGAAAGGAGGCCGACCTCATGTCGAGCCCCGAAGCACTTCCCCCGATTGATCCCGCAGAACCGCGCGCGAACGGCCCGATGCCGTGGCCCGCAGGTCGCGACTGGGCCCGCCGTGGCCCGCGCGGGCACCGACGCCGGAGCCTCCGCGTCGAGTTCCCCGTCTTCGGCCCGTACGGGCCCTACCCGTCATCCGAGCCGCGCGGTGAGAATGGCGTCGACCCGGTCAGCCCGATCGAGGGCGAGCCACGCCGAGGGCGCGGGCGGCGGCACGAAGGACCACCGCCAGGCCCGGCCCTTCGGACCCGGATTCGGACCCGGATTCGGGTCAGGTGGAGGGCCGCACGGCCACCGTGGCGGCCGTGGACGCGGGCCTCGTCCGCGTCGCGGCGACGTACGCCTGGCCGTCTTGCGGCTGCTCTCCGAGCAGCCGATGCACGGCTACCAGATCATCACCGAGCTCGGCGAGCGCAGCGGTGGCGTGTGGCGCCCGAGCCCCGGGTCCATCTACCCGACACTGCAGGTGCTGGCCGACGAGGGCCTGGTCGTCTCCGCCGAGTCCGACGGGCGGCGCGTCTTCTCGCTGACCGAGTCCGGACGCGCGGCCGCCGCCGAGTCCGGCAAGCACGGTCGCCGCGCCCCCTGGGACGAGCTCGCCGCAGACGCCGACACCGGCGCCCTGCAGCTGCGCGACCGGCTCGGCCAGGTGATGGGGGCGACCGGCCAGGTCGCCCAGGCAGGCACGCCCGGGCAGATCGCCCGCGCGGAGGAGATTCTCACCCAGACGCGCAAGGCGCTCTACCGGCTGCTCGCCGAGGACGAGCCGGACCCGGCGCCCGGCCCGGCGAAGCGCGACGCCCCAGGAGGCCAGGACGCCGGCTGACCAGCCGTACGCCTCTCGAGGCGGTGAAGGGGCGGTGGCGCTGGCCTCCGCCCCTTCGCTGTGCCGGGCCAGTGAAGGTGACGAAACCCCGCGTGAAGCGGGTAGAAGGTGACCTTGCGTCGGTTATCCCGGGGCCCAGGCGGGGGGCCGGCGCTCGACGAAGGCGGTCATCCCCTCGGTGGCCTCGGCGGAGGCGAAGAGCTCGGCAGAGAGCCTCGCCGTCCAGGCGAAGCCCTCCTCCCGGGTCATGGTCGGCACCCGACGGAGCAGCTCCTTGGTCGCGGCCAGCGCCTTCGGGCCGCCGAGGAGCAGGGCATCGACGTAGGCCTGCACGGCCGCGTCGAGGGCCGACTCCTCGACCACCTGGTGCACCAGGCCCGCCTCGCGGGCCCGTTCGGCACTCACCCGTTCGCCCGTCAGGAAGAGCTCGGCCGCGGCCGCCGGTGGCATCCGGCGCAGGCACACCGTCGAGATCACCGCAGGTGCCACACCGACGCGAACCTCGGAGAAGGCGAACCTCGCGCCCTCGACCGCGACGGCAAGGTCGCACGCCGCCACCAGGCCGTTGCCCCCTCCGGCGACGTGGCCCTGCACTCGGCCCACCACGGGCTTCGGGCAGTCGAGCATCAGCGCGAGCAGACGGGCAACGGCCGCCGGCGCGCGGTCGTCGAACGCCCCGTCCGGCGTGACAGCTCCGCGCAGGTCGGCGCCCGCGCAGAACGTGTTCCCGGTGCCCGTCAGCACCACCACGCGAGCCCGGTCGTCAGAGGCCGCCAGCTCGAAGGCCTCGATGAGCATCGGGACCGAACGGTTGTTCAGGACGTTGCGCGCCTCGGGGTCGTTGAGCGTGATGGTCATCACGCCCCGGTTGGTCAGGCTCCACGTCACCGGGGCGAGCGCCGGGACAGCCGCCGTACCGGCGTCGTCAATGTCCGACGTCATCGCTTCCCCATCCCCTCGAGCATCGTCAGCACCCTCAGCATGACCTCGTCGGCGCCCCCGCCGATCGACATCAGACGCGAGTCGCGCAGGTAGCGGGCCGGCCAGTAGTCCTCCACGTAACCCATCCCGCCGTGGTACTGGACGCAGACGTCGGCGACCTCGCGGATCAGCCGTCCGACCCGGAGCTTGGCGATCGTGGCGAACCGCGTGACGTCCTCGCCGGCCACAGCGGCCTCGGCCGCCGCGTAGTTGTAGTGCCTGGCCACGTCGATCTCGGCCAGCAGCTCGGCCAAGCGGTACTGCAGGGCCTGGTTCGCGAGGAGGGGCTTGCCGAAAGCCTCCCGGTCGCGCAGGTAGTCGATGGTCCGCCGGACCGCCCGCTCGGCGCCGGCGACCCCCATGTAGCAGCCGATCAGCCGCTCGTCCTGGAACTGCGCCATCTGCTGCTGGAACCCGCGGCCGATCTCGCCGATGGTGTTGGCCACCGGCACCCGGCAGTCCTCGAGGACCAGCTCGGCGGTGTCGGACGACCGGTTGCCCAGCTTGTCGAGGGTGCGCGCCACGGTGAACCCGGGCGTGGACGTGGGCACCACGATCATCGACATGCCCTGGTAGCCGCCCTCGTCGGACGTGCGGGCCAGCAGGCACAGCCAGTCGGCCTGGGCGCCGTTGGTGATCCACAGCTTCCGGCCGCTGATCACCCAGTCGTCGCCGTGCCGCCGGGCGCGGGTGCGCAGGCCCGCCACGTCCGACCCAGCGCCGGGCTCGGACACCGCGATCGAGCACACCTGCTCGCCGCGGATCGCCGGAGCGAGGAACTGCTGCTTGAGTTCCTCGGACCCGAAGCGGGCCAGCGCCGGGGTCGCCATCGAGGCCTGGACGGCGATCGCCATGGGCACACCCGCGCAGTCGGTGCGACCGAGCTCCTCCCCGAGGACGACGGTGAAGGAGTGGTCGACCCCGCCGCCGCCGTACGCCGGGTCGTACTCGAGCCCCAGCAGACCGAGCCCACCCAGCCGGGCGAAGACCTCGTGCGCCGGGAAGGTCCCGGCCGCCTCCCAGGCGTCGACGTGGGGGTTGAGCTCGTCCTCGACGACCTTGCGCACCACCTGGCGCAGCTGGTCGTGCTCCTCGGTGAACCTCACGTGACGTCTCCTCGCCTCGATGCCTCAGGTGTTCGCTGCTGCAGCCCGACGGCCTGGGTCCACAGCCGGGTCAGGGTTCCGACCACCTGCTCGGTGTCGTACGTCTCGCCGCGGGCGTGCCACCGCCGAGCGAAGCTCTCGACCATGCCCACCAGTGCGGGGGCGGCCAGGTCGGGGTCGAGGTTCGTGTCGGCGAGGCCCTCGGCCTGGAATCGGGTCAGGGTGGCGCGGGACTTGTCGACGAACACCGCGCGCAGCCCGTCGACGAGCTCGCGGAAGTGGGGGTCGGTCGTCGCCGCCTGCTCCACCACCTCGAGCATCCGCGCGTTGCGCGAATAGGCCAGCAGGTAGCGGCGGTTGCCCTCCTCGATCCAGGTCACCGGATCGGCGCGGCGTTCGTCGGGGACCCGTACCGCTGCGAACACCTCGCCGACGATCGCGTTGCAGACCTCGGAGAGCACGGCCTCCTTGGAGGCGAAGTAGGTGTAGACCGTGCCGTGGCTGACCCCGGCTGCCTCGGCGAGGTCCGACATCCGGGTGTCGCTGAACCCGCGCCGCTCGAACACCTCTCGGGCCGCACTCACCAGGGCGTCACGGGTCCGCCGACCGCGCGCCGTGGTCGGTGTCATCGTCGTCACTCGACGGCCGGCTCGTCGTCGAGGAGGTCAGCGGGTACGTCGACGAGGCGGGCCCGCAGCCGTTCGCCCAACCCCTTGGCCTGGGGGTCGAGCAAGGTGTTGGCCGCCACGCCTCGCCCGAGGAACCCGTGCAGCACCACGTTGACCGCCGCCAGGTGCGGGAAGGCGTGCACGTCAACCTCCAGGCCGGCGGCGTCCGGAAGCAGCTCGCGCACCCGGTCTGGGGTGAGCCACCCGGCGAGCCAGGAGTAGGTCCGCTCCCGGCGCGACGGCTCGACCCACTCGGGGACCCAGAGGCCCACGTTGGCGTCGCCGCCCTTGTCGCCCGAGCGTGCCCCGAGCACGGCGCCCAGCGCGACCCGACGTACAGCCGCTGGCTGGTCACGCTCGCGACGCCGTCCTGGCGCTCCCCTCGTCGGCAGCCCTGGCTCCCTCGGGCGGGAGCCGGAGGAGAGACTCGGCGACCGGCGGGGGCGGGAGGGCGTCGCGGGAGCGGGCACGCGAGCCAGCTCGACGCCGTCGAGCACCACGCGCTGGGTGATCGACGTCGCCGGCACCGAGGTGGGCCAGTAGACCCCGTACGGGCTGGCGTCGCCCGGGACCGTCGTCGGGAAGTACCCGGGGTAGGTGCCCAGCCCGATCTCGACGAGCAGGTTGCTGAACGCCCGACCGACCTTCGCCGGATCACGGTCCTTCACGGTGAAGCGCAGGTGGGCCTGCGCCTCCGCAGCCGTCCGCGGGTCAGGACGGTCGCCGCGCACCAGCTGCACGTCGACCTCGTCGTAGGTCTCGCGCGGGGTGCGCGCCCAGAGCGTTCGCTCCGCGAGCTCTGCCTTCGCCTCGATGTCAGGCCCGGTGAGGACCAGCGTCATCGTGTTGCGGAAGCCCCCGAGGTAGTTGAGCGCCACCTTGGCGGTCGCCGGCGGCGCCTCGCCCCGCACCCCGGTGATGTGCACCCGGTCGGGCCCGCCGTCAGCGAGCTCCACGCTGTCGAACCGGGCGGTGACGTCAGGATTCGGGTAGGCCGGACCGCCCACCTCGTAGAGCAGCTGGGCCGTCACCGTGCCGACCGTCACGGCCCCGCCGGAGCCTGGGTGCTTGGTGATGGTGGACGACCCGTCGCGGCCGACCTCGGCGATCGGGAAGCCAGGGTGCTCGAGTCCGGCCACTCGTTGGAAGAACGCGTAGTTGCCGCCGGTCGCCTGGGTCCCGCACTCGATCACGTGCCCGGCGACGACCGCACCGGCCAGCGCGTCCAGGTCGTCGGCTCCCCAGCCGAAGGCGTGAGCAGCCGGGCCCACGACGAGAGCGGCGTCGGTCACCCGACCGGTGACCACGACGTCCGCGCCGGCGTCCAGCGCCGCCTTGATGCCGAAGCCGCCGAGGTAGGCGTTGGCCGTGAGCGCCGGCACGCCGACCGAGGCGAACTCCTCGCCGGTGTCGAGATTGACCAGCCGCTCGCCGGCCGCGGCCAGCTCGTCCAGCCGGGGCATCAGGTCGTCACCGTCGACGAAGGCGATCCGCGGGTGCAGCCCGAGCCGCTCGGCGAGCTCGTGAACGGCGCCGGCGCACCCCTCGGGGTCGAGGCCGCCCGCGTTGGACACCACGGTGATGCCGCGGTCGAGGCACGTGCCGAGCACCTGTTCCATCTGGGTCAGGAACGTGCGTGCGTAGCCGCTGCCTGGGCCGTGCTTGAGCCGCTGCCGGGCCAGGACCAGCATGGTCAGCTCGGCCAGCCAGTCCCCGGTGAGCACGTCGATCGGTCCGCCCTCGACCATCTCGCGGGCGGCGGAGAGCCGGTCACCGAAGAACCCGCTGCAGTTGGCGATGCGCACCACGTCGGTCACTCCTCACCGTCCCGGACGGCGGAGCTCTCGAGCGGTTCCACCGAGACCAGTGCCTGGTGCGCTTCCACGGAGTCACCCGGCGCCACCAGGACGTCGGTGATCACACCGGCAGACACCGCAGTCACCCGGTGCTCCATCTTCATCGCCTCGAGGAGCACGAGCAGGTCCCCTGCTGCGACCACGGTTCCGACCTCGACCATCACTGCGGTGACCGTGCCGGGCAGCGATGCCGTCAGCCCGCCCGCCGCCGCCGCGTCGGCGAGCACGGGGAAGCGGGGAAGCTCGAGGCACCTCGTGGTCCACCCGCCGCCGCTCACCCACACCTCGTCGGCGTCGGCCCCACCCGGACCAGGCACCCGGGTGACCGTGTGGACGGCCCGCAGGCCGTCCACCTCCAGATCGAGTACGTCCCCGTCGTGCGCCGTCCAGGTGGCGACAGCGGTCACGCCGTCCACCGGCGACGTCAGCGGTCTGCGGGGCCGCGACGGCATAGGTGACCTCCGTCTCCTCGCCGGCGACCTCGAACCGCATCGACTGCGGGGCCGACCTCACGTTCCGCCAGCCCGCTGGTGCGAAGGTCAGAACCGGGGCCGTGGCGCGACGCTGCTGCGCCGCGATGCAGCGCGGCTGCGACCAGGTGGGAGCGCCGCACGAGCTCGGGCACCACGGGATCGAGCAGGTCGGGATGCCGCTCGAGGAAGTCGGTCGGGGTGTCGCCGACGGCGAAGGCCGTCGACTCCAGGACGGCGGTCAGGCTTGCCAGGTTCGTGGTGACGCCATGAATCGCGCTGCCGCGCAGAGCCCGCGCGAGCACAGCGACCGCCTCGTCGCGGTCACGGCCGTGGGCCACGACCTTGGCGAGCATCGGGTCGTAGAGTGCGGACACCTCGTCCCTGGCCTCGACCCCGGAGTCCCAGCGGACCCCCGGGGCCTCGTCCCAGCGGGCGAGCGAGACCGATCGACGGCCGGTGTCCCGCGGCGGGGTCCTCGGCGTAGACCCGCACCTCGACGGCATGGCCGACGACGCTCACCTCCGCCTGGGTGATCCCGAGCGGGTGCCCCGCGGCGACGCGCAGCTGCAGGTCCACCAGGTCGAGGCCGGTGACCTCCTCGGTGACCGGGTGCTCGACCTGCAGACGCGTGTTCATCTCCAGGAAGTGCACCTCCTGGTCGGCCCCGCTCCCAGCCACGAGGAACTCGACCGTCCCCGCCCCGACGTACGCCACCGACCGGGCCAGGGCGACCGCTGCCGCCGAGCATCCGCTCCCGGGTCTCGGGGGTGGTCCCGGGCGAGGGGGTCTCCTCGATGACCTTCTGGTGCCGACGCTGGATCGAGCACTCGCGCTCGCCGAGGTGGATCACGTTGCCGTGAGCGTCACCGAAGACCTGCACCTCGACGTGCCGAGCACCCGCGAGGTAGCGCTCGAGGAAGACCGTGGCGTCGCCGAACGCTGACGCGGCTTCGCGGCGCGCAGCACCGTACGGCCTCAGCCAGCGCGTCGGCACCGGCGACCAGCCGCATGCCCTTGCCGCCGCCGCCCGCGGACGCCTTGACCAGCAGGGGGAATCCCACGGTCTCGGCTGCGGCGGCCCAGAGCCGAGGCGTCCTCGCCGTCGACCTCGCAAGAAGGCGGCAGCGGGACCCCGGCGGCCGCAGCCGCCTGCTTCGCGGCGACCTTCGAACCCATGAGGCGGATGGACTCCGGCGACGGACCGACCCAGATGATCCCGGCGTCCGTCACGGCCTGGGCGAAGTCGGCGTTCTCGGCGAGAAACCCGTATCCGGGATGGATCGCGTCCGCGCCCGAGAGCTGGGCGGCCGCGATCAGCTGGTCGCCGGCGAGGTAGGTGTCGGCGGCCGAGCTGCCCACCAGAGGTACGGCCAGGTCGGCCATCCGGACGTGCCTGGCCCGGGCATCGGCTGGGGAGTAGACCGCGACGGTGCGCGAGACCTGCGGCGTGCGCCGTCCGCATGATGCGGCAGGCGATCTCGCCGCGGTTCGCGACGAGCAGCCGGTGGATCGGGCTCATCGCCGCCTCACATCCGGAAGACGCCGTAGCCGGTGGCGCCCTCCACGACCTGGGAGTGACAGGCCGACAGCGCGATGCCCAGGACGGTACGGCTCTCGCGCGGGTCGATGATGCCGTCGTCCCAGAGTCTTCCGGTCGCGAACAGCGCCGTGGACTGGGCCTCGACCTGGGCCTCGAAGGCGTCCCGGATCGGGGCGAAGGCCGCCTCGTCGAAGACCTCCCCCGCCTTCTCGGTCTTCTGCCGCGCCACGATCGTCAGCACCCCGGCCAGCTGCTTGGGCCCCATCACCGCGATGCGGTGGTTGGGCCAGCTGAACACGAACCGGGGGTCGTAGGAACGGCCCGCCATGCCGTAGTTGCCGGCGCCGTAGGACGCGCCGACCATCAGCGTCAGGTGCGGCACGGTCGAGTTGGAGACGGCGTTGATGAGCTTGGCGCCGTCCTTGATGATGCCGCCCTGCTCGTAGCGGGTGCCGACCATGAAGCCGGTGATGTTCTGCACGAACAACAGCGGGGTGTCGCTGCGGTTGCAGAGCTGGATGAACTGGGCGCCCTTCTGCGCCTCCTCGGAGAAGAGGATCCCGTTGTTGGCCAGGATGCCGACGGGGTAGCCGCACAGCTCGGCCCACCCGCAGACCAGCGTGGAGCCGTACAGCGGCTTGAACTCCTCGAAGCGGGACCCGTCGACGACGCGGGCGATGACCTCGCGCACCTCGAAGGGCATCCGCACGTCGGCGCTGGCGATCCCGAGGAGCTCGTCGGGGTCGTGGGTCGGCAGGTCGGGGGTCGAGGTGATCGGCGCCGGGCCGCGCTTGCGCCAACGCAGGTGCGCGACCACCTCACGGGCCTGCCGGATCGCATCGACCTCGTCGAGCGCGAGGTAGTCGGCGAGCCCGCTGGTGCGCGCGTGCATGTCGGCGCCCCCGAGCTCCTCCTCGTCGGCGTCCTCGTCGATCGCCATCTTGACCAGCGGCGGGCCGCCCAGGAACACCTTGGCGGCGTCACGCTGGAGGATCGTGTAGTCGCTCATCCCCGGCAGGTAGGCGCCCCCCGCGGTCGAGCTTCCGAAGACCATCGTCACCGTCGGGATCCCGGCGGCTGACAGCTGCGTCAAGTTCTTGAAGCTGGCGCCGCCCGGCACGAAGATGTCCGCCTGCTTGGGGAGGTCCGCACCCGCCGACTCGGTGAGGCTCAGCAGCGGGCAGCCGGTTCGCCCGAGCGATCTCCATCGCACGGAGTCCCTTGGCCACCGAGGTCGGTCCCTGCGCACCACCCTTGACGGTCGGGTCGTTGGCGACGACGACGCACTCGACCCCGCTCACCACGCCGAGCGCCGTGACCAGGCCACCGCCCAGCGGATCGTCGGTTCCGTGACCGGCCAAGGGGGACAGCTCGAGGAGTGGGGAGTCGCGGTCGACCAGAAGCTCGATGCGCTCGCGCGGGAGCAGCTTGCCCCGTGATCGGTGCCGAGCCACCTGACGCTCGCCCCCGCCTGCCACGACGGACGCCTGCAGGGCGGCGATCTCGGCGAGGGCGTCCAGCATCGCCTCGCGATTCGCGCGATGAGTCGCCTCACGGGGGTCGACCCGGCTGCGCAGGGGCTGCACGTACTTGACGTTAGCGTCAAGTACGTGTCCGGGCAAGAGGTGCGGGCCGGATCGCTCTAGGCTGCCCGACGTGGCGGACACCCTCGGCATCCGGCTCCCCGGCACGGGCCGGTCACCCCTCGGCGTCATCGCCCGCCGGCTGCTCATCGCGCTGGGGATCCTCGTCGCGGTCAGCGTCCTCGTCTATCTCGACCGCGACGGCTACACCGACAACGCCGACGGGAGCCTGACGTTCCTCGACGCGGTCTACTACGCCACCGTCAGCCTGTCGACGACCGGGTACGGCGACATCACGCCGGTGAGCGACGCTGCACGACTGACGAACGTCCTCGTCGTGACGCCGCTGCGGATCCTGTTCCTCATCGTCTTGGTCGGGACGACGATCGAGGCCCTGACCACCCAGTCCCGCATGGACTATCGCGCACGCCGTTGGAGGAACCAGGTGCAGGACCACACCGTCGTGCTCGGCTTCGGCACCAAGGGTCGCGCGGCTGCTCGCTCCCTGCTCGACAACGGGGTCCCCAGTCGTCAGATCGTGGTCATCGACCCGAGCCCCACCGCCATCGACGAGGCGAACAGGATCGGTCTTGTCGCCGTGCAAGGCGACGCGACCCGGTCGGAGGTGCTCCAGCGGGCCCGGCTCGCGGAGGCCCGTACGATCATCGTGGCCACCGACCGCGACGACACGTCCGTGCTCGCGACGTTGACGGCCCGAGGGCTGAACCGCTCGGCGCGCATCGTCGCCACCGCCCGCGAGGCGGAGAACGGGCCGCTGCTCGAACAGAGCGGGGCCGACGCTGTCATCACCTCGGCGGCCGCCGCCGGGCAGCTCCTCGGGCTGGCCGCCACCAGCCCGGTGGCGGGCGAGGTGATCGCGGACCTGCTGGCACCCGGAGAAGGCCTGGAGATCGTCGAGCGCGGGGTGACCTCCCGGGAGCTGGGGATGCGACCCGAGGACAGCTCGGACTTGGTGCTCGCCGTCATCCGTGGCGGCACGGTGCACCGCTTCGACGAACGCGCCGTCAAGGTGTTCAACGCCGACGACCGGATCGTCGTCGTCCGGAGGGCCCCACCGTCACCAGCGAGCTGATGAGTGTGCCGAATCCTCGGTTGAAGCGGGTAGAAGGTGACCTTGCGTCTGCTAACGGGAGGCGCGGTGGGCGACGGCGGCGGCCTCGAGACGGCTGCTGACGCCGAGCTTGGCGAGGATGTGGGAGACGTGGACGCTCGCGGTCTTCTCGCTGATGAACAGCTGCTGGGCGATCCGGCGGTTGCTGGCCCCCGCTGCGAGGAGGGCCACCACCTCGCGTTCACGGCTGGTCAAGGACTCGAGCGGGTCTGCGTCGCGATCGGGTCCCCCGGACGGTGAACGTTGCTGGGGCACCGAACGCGCCGCCGACCCCCGGCCCGGCTCGTCGGTGGGGTCCACCGGCAGAGCCTGGGCGGGCTGGACGACCAGTCCTGCCCTCCGGGCCAGGTCGTGCGCATCAGCGGCGAGAGCGGTGGCACCCAGCAGCTCCGTCGTGGCGAGCACGTCCGCGACCAGGGTGGCTGCCTCAGCCCTGGCCCCGCGCTCAGAGACCAACGCCTCGGCACGCCGGAGCAGGGCCGAGGCGCGCCACCAGGGGAAGCCCACCGTGGACCACGCCGTCACCGCGCGCCCCCACGCCTCGGGGTCGTCGCGCCCGGTGATGCGGGTCAGCTGGGCCCGTGCCTCGGCCAGCTCGGCCGCTGCGACCGTGCCCTCGGGGGCGCCCCTCTGCTCCACGCTCGAGCAGCGTCACCAACCGCGCGACCTGGTCCTGGTCGATCGCACGTCCGCCTCGCGCCGCCACGGCTTCCACCGCGAGACCAGCCCGGGCGTAGCCCAGCGAGGCGACCCAGGTGTCCGCCGCCTCGACGGCTTCCAGCCCCTCCTCGACGAAGGCCCGGGCGGCCGGCAGATCGCCCCGGAGCGAGGCGATCTCCGCCAGCCGGGACAGCGACCCGGCGTCGTAGGGCCGCAGGCCCAGACGCTCCCAGTGACCGAGGACCGCGGCGTACGACGACTCGGCCTCCGCCCATCGACCCCGCCGCAGGGCCAGCTCTCCGCGCACCGACCGGAGGACGGCGCCCTCCACTGACCCGACCTCAGCGCCCGGGTCGTCGACACCGGGACCGTCCAGGACGGCGAGCGCCTCGTCGAGGTGGTCCCAGTGCCCGCTCGCGACCGCCATCTCCAACGCGGCGGCCTCCAGCCTCGCCGCGACGTCTCGCGGCCCCCCTCCGTCGCGCAGGGCGGCCGACGCGCGCTCGGCCGAGGCCCGGCCGGTCAACGGATCCCCGCCGTGGAACTGGGCCCAGACCAAGGTGAGCAGCGCCCGGGCCGCGTCGTACGGCCGCTGGGCTGCTTCGAGAGCCGGCACGGCGTAGCTCAGGGTGGCCAGCCCCTCGTCGAAGGACCCGAGGTAGCACAAGGACGCGCCCAGCGTCGCTGCGGCCAGGGCCTCCTCGGGGACGGCGTCCACGGCCACGGCGATCTCCCGGGCCCGCCTCGAGAGCGGGACCGCCCGGGCGTTGTGGTCCAGCACCAGCTCGTGGCGCGCCTGGGCGGCCAGGGCTGCAGCCAGCTCCGGTGAGGGGCCGAGCTGCTCGGCGGCGGCCACGGCGGCCTCGAAGGAGGCGATCACCTCACCGTCGTCCAGCACCCCCTCGCCGTGGACTGCGACCAGTCGGTGCAGTCGGGCGGCCCGGGCCGGCTCGGCCACCGGTCCTTCCTGGTCGCCCTCGACGATGGCGAGGGCAGCGCGCGCCGAAGCCGTCGCTGCGCTCCCGTCCCCCGCAGCTCCGTGCTGCTCGGCGAGCTGTTCGAGGAGATGGGCGCGGCCGGACGGCAGCGAGGAGTCCTCCGGCCCGTGCACGAGGGCGTCCAGCTCGAGGGCGCGCGCGTAGTGGGCCGCGGCGACATCGGGGGCGACCACTGCGCTGGCCTCCGCGGCTCGGACCGCGGCGGTCAGCGCCAGGTCGAGACGGCCGGCCTCGGTCCAGTGTTTCGGCAACGTGCCGAGCAGCCTGCGTCGTTCGTCACTCGTCACTCCGTCGAGTCGGGCCTCGGTGGCTCGCGCGCTGGCCGCATGCAGCCTCCGTCGTTCGACGGGGAGCATCCCGTCGCGGACCGCATCCCCGACGAGCAGGTGACGGAAGGCGTAGGACTCGCCGGAGTCGTCACCGACCAGGAGGTCGGTGGCGACCAGCTCGCGCAACGCGTCGAGGAGCACCGCCTCGTCGAGGGCGGCGAGCTCCCGCACGACCCCGTGCGGGACCTGACCCCCGTGGACGGCCACGGCACGGGCCGCCGCCAGGGCGGGCCCGCTGAGAGTCGACAGACGTACGCCGAGCACGTCGGCCGGCGGGACGGTGCCTCGCCCCGAGGCGCGCACCGAGACGAGCTCCTCGAGGAAGAAGGGGTTGCCCTCGGCGCGCTCGACGATGTCCTCGACGGTGACGGGGTCGAGGGTGGCACCGGCGGCGGATGCCAGCTCAGCCACGAGAACGGCCGCATCGTCCGGCGCCAGGGGACCCACCTCGACGGTGAGCGCCAGCCGTCTCAAGGTCACCGACGTGGCCACCCAACGGGCGTCGAGGTCGGGGTCGCGCCGCTCGCCCTCGGCTCGGGCGGTGGCGACCACCACCACCCCGGGTGCGGGCTGGGCGACCAGGCGGCAGAGCACGCTGACCGTGGTGACGTCAGCGAGGTGCAGGTCCTCGAGCACCACGACCAGGGGCCGCACCGCCGCCAGGCGTCCGACGTACCAGGGAAGGAGGTCGGCGGCGCGGCCGGCCGAGGCCGGCGCCGCCCCGGGGTCGAGGTCGGGCACCAGGACCGCCAGGTCGACCAGGGCGGGACCAGCCGCCCGGGTGGCCGCGTCGACCCCGTAGGCAGCGACCGCCTGACGCAGCGCGTCGGCCCACGGCAGCAACGGGCTGGTCGCACCGTCCTGGATCGCGGCACCCCGGCACACCACCACGCCGTCGAGGCCCGGACCGGCACCCACCAGGTCGGCGACCAGCCGGGACTTGCCGACGCCAGCCGCACCGAGCACGAGGACGAGCGAAGGCCCATCGCCCCGGAGGCCGTCGAGGAGGGCCGCGCGCAGGTCGGAGGTCTCGCGGGCGCGGCCCACGAGTACACCGCTGCGACCTGCCACCGCCGAGCCTCCCGGGCCCCGCACCGAGGGACACCGGCCGGTCCGGCGCCCTCGAGGATCACGGTAGGGCGCCCGGTCGCCCAGCGACACCCGGCGAGGCCGTTCAGCAGGAGCCGAGCACCGCGCCGGGCGAGCGCGGAAGGCGGGTCAGGGCGCGGGGCGCTGGACCGGGATCACCGACTGGAGGGTCCGGGCCAGGGCGCTGCGCCGCCGAAGGCTTCGGCGCGAACGCTCGCGGGCGACGTAGGCCTGGCGTACGGCGCGCTCCCCCGCGGTGAGCGCGCCGTACGGCAGGGCGGTCCCGGCGGGCCACGAGGGGGGTGCCGTGCCGGGAGTCGGGGGGATGTGGTGGCTGAGGGCGAGGGCGGCAGCGATGTCGCGCACGGTGGTCTCCAGGGCGTCGGAGGGAGCGATGCGGTCCACGGTCACGGCCCTACCCGGGGGGCCACATCGGGAGAACCCCTCATCAGGCCCCCGAGGACCCCTCAAAGACGCAACGCGGGGCGCGGCGGCACCTGACAGGGTGGGGCCGTGCACGCCATCACCGTCCCTGTCCCCGGTGGTCCCGAGGCCCTGGTGTGGGCCGAGGTCCCCGACCCGGTCGCCCGCCCCGGCGAGGTCGTCGTCGAGGTGGTCGCGAGCGCGGTCAACCGCGCGGACCTCCTGCAGCGCAAGGGGTTCTACCCGCCTCCGGCGGGAGCTCCTCCCTGGCTCGGTCTCGAGTGCAGCGGCACCGTGCGTGAGGTGGGAGCTGGGGTCGCCGGCTGGGCAGCGGGCGACGAGGTGTGCGCCCTGCTGGCCGGCGGGGGATACGCCGAGCGCGTCGCCGTCCCTGCGGGTCAGCTCATGCCGGTGCCGACGGGGGTCGACCTGGTCAGTGCGGCGGCGCTTCCGGAGGTCTGCTGCACGGTGTGGTCGAACGTCTTCGGTCTCGCGGGGCTGCAGTCCGGGGAGACTCTGCTCGTCCATGGCGGTGCGTCCGGGATCGGCACGATGGCCGTCCAGCTGGGCTCGGTGCTCGGCGCCCGGGTGGCCGTCACCGCCGGCTCCCCCGCCAAGCTCGAGCGCTGCGCCGACCTCGGTGCCGAGATCCTCGTCAACTACCGCGAGCAGGACTTCGTGGCGGAGGTCCGATCGGCGACGGGGGGCCGCGGTGCGGACGTCGTCCTCGACAACATGGGAGCGGTCTACCTGGCCCGCAACGTCGACGTCCTGGCCGTCAACGGGCGGCTGGTCGTCATCGGCCTCCAGGGCGGAACGGTCGGCGAGGTCGACCTCGGTCAGCTCCTGGCCAAGCGGGGGGCCATCCATGCCACGGCCCTGCGCGCTCGCCCGGAGGAGGAGAAGGCGGCCATCGTCGGCTCGGTCGTCGGGCGCGTGTGGCCGCTGGTGGCCGACGGCCGCGTGCGGCCGATCGTGGACCGCGTGCTGCCGATGGACCAGGCGGCCGAGGCCCACCGGGTCGTGGAGGCCGGCGAGCACGTCGGCAAGGTCCTGCTCGCCCGACCCTGACCACCGGCGGCGCCCGGGATCGCCGGGGCTCCCGGGGAGTTTGAGGGGTCGCAGGCGCACGGTTAAGGACTCCGCCCGATCCGCGCCCGACGCTCGGTCCGCCACCGTCGAGGCATGAACCTGCTGACGCTTCCCTTCCCGTCCGGTGTCCCGACGGCCGTACCCCTCCTGCCGGTCCCGGGCCGGGTGCCCGCCCCGGTCCTGCTCCTCGGGACCGCCCTGGTCCTGGCGGGCCTCGACCTGGCCGGTGCCCTGGCCGCCAAGGCGTGGGCCGAGCACCGGTCCGCGCTGTGGTTCGGCGGCGGGCTGGTGCTGTTCGGCCTGCTGTTCTGGGTGTACGGCTCCGCCCTGCGCTACGCCGAGCTCGCGGAGGTGACGATCGCCTGGATCGTGATCCTCCAGGTGGGGGTGCTGGTCATCGACCGCTTCCAGCACGGGGTGCACGTCCCGGCCCCCAAGTGGGTCGCCGTGGTCGTGATCCTCGGCCTCGAGGGCTATCTGGTGCTCGGACCGAGCACCCCGACGGGCGGCGTGTCATGACCCTCCTCGAGACCACGCCGACCGCCGAGACGTGCACGTCGACCGGGCGACTGGCACCTCGCGCACCCACGCCCATGGTCGACGCCCTGCGCACGCACGTGGGCCGCGGGACCGTCGCCTTCTCCTGCCCCGGCCACAAGGGCGGCGCCGGGGTGGACCCCGCGCTGCGCGACCTGCTCGGGGAAGGCACCTTCGCCGGCGACGTCTGGCTGGACACCGTGACCTACGACGTCGCCCGGCGCGAAGCGGAACGACGGATCGCCGCGCTCTGGGGTGCTGACCGCGCCTTCGTGCTCGTCAACGGGTCCACCAGCGGCAACCACGCACTGCTGCTCGCTGCCCTGCACCCCGGGGACACCGTCGTCTGCGCCCGCGACGCGCACGTCTCGACGCACACCGCGCTCGTCCTCACCGGTGCGCACCCTGTCTGGGTGAGCCCCGGGCACGACCATGGATGGGACGTCGGGACCGGTGTCTCCCCGGCTGCTCTGGCCGAAGCCCTGGACGCCCACCCGGAGGCCAAGCTGGCCATGGTCGTGTCGCCGTCGTACGCCGGCGTCTGCTCCGACCTCCCCCGCCTGGTCGAGGTGGCCCACAGCCGAGGCGTGCCGCTGGTCGTCGACGAGGCGTGGGGCCCGCACCTCCGGTTCGGGGCCACCCTCCCTGTCGACGCGATGACCGCGGGCGCCGACGCCGCGATCATCTCGACCCACAAGCTGCTGTCCAGCCTGTCCCAGAGCTCGGTCCTGCTGGTGCGCGGCGGTCGCCTCCCCCTCGATCGCGTGGCCTCGGCCGTACGGATGACCCAGACGACCAGTCCGTACCTCCCGCTCGTCGCCTCGGTCGACAGCTGCCGCGCCCAGCTCGAGGACGACGGGCCGGCCCTGGTCGGCTGGGCCGTGGACCTCGCGCGGCTGGCGCGCACGCTGCTCGCCCGGGTCCCCGGCCTGCGGGTCCTCGAGGCCGACCAGCTCGACCTCTCCCACGGCGACGACCACGCGGCGGCACGTCCCTCGAGCGGGGGTCTCGACCCGTGCAAGATCGTGGTCGACGTGCGCGGCCGTGGGGTCGACGGCCTGAGCGCCGACCGCCTCCTGCGCGAGGTCCACGGCATCGCCGTCGAGGGCTCCGACGCGACCCGGCTCTATCTCGTGGTCGGCCCTGGTGACTCCGTGGCTGCCGTCCGCCGGCTCGTGCTCGCCCTGGCTGCGCTGGGGACCCCGGGGCCGTACGCCCTCGAGGACGTGCCCGATCTGCCGGCGGTCCCCGAGCAGGCGGTGAGCCCACGCGAGGCGTACTTCGCCGACCACGTGCGCGTGCCGCTCCACGAGGCTGCGGGACGGGTCTGCGCAGAGCTGGTGACGCCGTACCCGCCAGGGATCCCGCTGCTGGCGCCGGGCGAGCGGGTCAGCGAGGCGGCCGTCCGGTGGCTGCGCTCCGCCGTGGCCGGTGGTGTCCACGTGCACGGTCCGGACGACACGACGATGGCCACCCTGCGCGTGGTCGCCTACGACTTCGAGCTGCCTCGCGCCCTGAGCGGGTCGTGGCGAGGCGGGAGCTCCCACGACGTCGATGACCTGCGACCGGGGTCATGCCGACCGCGGCGTAGAGGGCGGGTGCGCCGGTGGCGTTCTCGGTGTCGACGCCGAGCTTCACCCCGACGCGACCTCGCGGCGTGACGCCTGCGCGAAGAACGGTCTCGCAGCAGGAAGCCGGCCGAGGCCGCGCCCGCGGTGCTCCTCGAGGACGCCCAGGGTGCTGACGTAGCCCCAGCCGTGCTCGGCGAGGTGGTCGTTGCCGAGGCAGACACCGCGCCGGCACGCCGTCGACGCGACGCGATCCACCACTGGGTCGGGTCGAAGGAGCCGACTCCGGCACCAGGCCATGTCAGTCCTCGTAGCGGTCGGTGCGACGTGCTCGCCAGTGCTCGATGAACGACTCGTTGGCGACCTCGTGCGCGGTGCGCAGACCGGCCTCGTCGGCTCCCGACGACCTCGAGCGTTGACCCCGGCGGGGAGCGCTCGGGCGTCCGGGGCGGGTCGGCTCGGGTCGAAGGTGATGCCCATGGTGTGGAAGCGACGGACCGGGGCCAGGCCCGGCGCCGGCAGCGCCGCGGCGTAGCGCGCGTCCTCGACGTAGCACCCGCCGGCGAGCGACCACTCCTCGGCCTCGCCGGCGGTCGAGGGCGCACACCGCGCCGTCGCATAGGTGCGCGCGTGGTCGAGCAGGAGGTCCCACACGCGTGTCGTCGCCGCCGGGGCGACGTAGGCGTCGGCGGTCGACCTCGCCGTCCCGGTCTCGTCGACCTCGACCGACGACGAACCCGACGGGCCGTCCCGCCTCGTCGACGGCGACGCGGGTGCCGTCGACGAGGTCGGCCTCGGGCGAGGTGAACATCCCCTCGATGTCGGCGCGGTGGAGTCGCGGCTCGTCCACGACGGCCGCCTCGCACGTGCCGCGCGACGACGTACGAGCGCGTCGAGGTCAGCCGTCGGGTCCACGGGTCGGAGAGCGGTCACAGCCGTGAGCATGCCGCGCCGGACCCGGTCCACCGGTACCGTCGCGAGCCGTTACCCGACGTGCGCCCGGGAACGCAGCGGCGAGGCATCGGGTTGGATGGGGGCATGAGCGACTCCCCCGACGGCTCGGCCGTCGACCCGCACGTGGTGATCGTCGGACCCGACGGGCGTCCGTTGAGCGTCGACGGCAGCCCCGGGTCGGACGGTACGGGCACGGCACTGGCCCTCCCCGACGAGAACACGGGCACGGTGGCCGACCTGGTCGAGCAGCCGGCGAAGGTGATGCGGATCGGGTCGATGATCAAGCAGCTCCTCGAGGAGGTGCGGTCGGCGCCGCTGGACGAGGCCTCCCGCGTACGGCTGCGCGAGATCCACCGTCGTTCGCTCACCGAGCTGGAGTCCGGGCTCGCACCCGAGCTGGTCGAGGAGCTGGAACGGCTGTCGCTGCCGTTCACCGACGACGTCGTCCCCACCGAGGCCGAGCTGCGGATCGCTCAGGCCCAGCTGGTCGGCTGGCTCGAAGGGCTCTTCCACGGGATCCAGACCGCGCTGTTCGCCCAGCAGATGGCCGCGCGCGCCCAGTTCGAGGAGATGCGTCGCCAGGCTCTCACCGGCGGCGACCCCGGCCCCCACGTGGTGGCCGACGACAACCCACCCCGCGGCCAATACCTCTGAATTCACGACGCAAGGTCACCTTCTCCCTGCTTCAGCCGAGGTTTCGCCACCTTCACTCTCGGGGTTGGGCGCCGAGGCGGACCGACGACGCGGCCCGCTTGCGCCGGCCTCAGCGGACGGGCAGCGCCGCGATCCGCCGAGCGAGGTACGGGGAGAACCAGCCGGCGTAGCGCTCCCTGAGATCAGCGCGCAGCCAGTCCCGTCCGGTGACCGTCTCGCGGCAGGACGACGCGCCGCACGGCACAGACGAACTCGTCGTAGTCGGTGCCGTCACAGGTGGCGTAGTCGAACGTGAGCTCCTCGCCGACGGCCAGGTCGCGCATGGCCACGACCACCATGGCGCCGACGAGCCCGCAGGAGGGCTCACACGAGTGGTTGAGCATGTCGCCGGGCTCGGGCTCCGCACCGCTGATGAGGAACAGGTCGTCGTCCACCTGGATCGAACGACCCTGCCGGTCCGCGGGAAGGGACTCCAGCACCGAGCGCGGGGCGACGTACCCGCCGAAGGCCGCCACGGTGGTGCCAGCGGGGATCGGCTCCCGGGCGAAGCTGCCCCAGCCGTGGTCGCCGACCGGTCGGGCCTGGGCGAGCGGGCTGAGCCAGTTGTGGTCCATGCGCGTCGTGCTCCTCATCGCCTCGGGAATCCGACACAAGGTGACCTTGTACCGCTTCAGGGCGGGGCGCGGACGCGCTCAGCGGCCCGGGCTCCCCAAGCCGATTCTCCCAGAGGCCAGCAGGTGCTCGAGCACGCGGGCCACCCCGTCGGTCCCCACCGAACCCGCCCGGTGCGGCGTCGAGGCGAGCGCGGCGGGGTGACCGCCCTCGACGGCGTAGCCGATCCCCGCCCATCGCAGCATCGGCACGTCGTTGGGCATGTCCCCGAACGCGACCGTCTCGTGAGCCGCGCACCCCGAGGGCGGTAGCCAGGGACGCCAGCGTCGATCCCTTGTCGACACCGGGCGCGCTGATCTCGAGAAGGCAGTCCCGGACGTTGGAGTGCGTGGGTACGGCGAGCCCGCGCAGCACCGGTGACACGGCCGCGAGCATCGAGTCCCCGTCGCTGGTCTCGTCCCGCACGAGGAGCTTGAGGACGGCCTCCGACCTGGCCACCACGTCGATGGGCCGTACGTCGCCGCCCGGCGCGTCCCACCGCGGGACGTACGCCGGGTCGCGCACGAACCCGTGAACCGTCTCGGCGGCGAACGTCGCAGCACGCAGCGCGTCTCGCACCCGCGCGACGACCTCCTGCACGGTCGGCCCGTCGAGCGGTCGGGTGTCCACGACCGTCTCGGTCCGCAGGTCGTAGACGACCGCCCCGTTCGCGCAGACCGCGGTCCCGGCATGCCCGACCTGCCCGACGACCTCGGCCATCCAGCGCGCCGGTCGCCCGGTCACCAGCACGAGGTGGGCTCCGGCCTCCTCGACGGCGCGCAGTGCGGCAGCCGTACGTGCCGACACCGATCCGTCGTGGGCGACGACGGTCCCGTCGAGGTCGGTGGCGACCAGCCGGATCGGTGCGGACATGGGTCCAGCCTCGCATCCGGCCGGACGGCTCGCGGCCGGGCACTGCCCCCGCTACGTTGCGACTACCGACGAAAGGGGTGTCGCCATGGCCGACCAGCACAAGATCATGCTCGACGAGTCCGAGATGCCGACCCAGTGGTACAACATCATCCCGGACCTGCCGTCCCCGCCGCCCCCGCCGCTGCACCCCGGCACGCACCAGCCGATCGGGCCGGACGACCTGGCGCCGTTGTTCCCGATGGACCTGATCCTGCAAGAGGTCACGACCGACAGCTACGTCGACATCCCCGACGAGGTTCAGGACGTCTACCGGCAGTGGCGGCCGTCACCGCTGTTCCGAGCGCACCGGCTCGAGAGGGCGCTCGGCACGCCGGCCCGCATCTACTACAAGTACGAGGGCGTCTCCCCGGCTGGCTCGCACAAGCCCAACACCGCGGTGCCGCAGGCGTTCTACAACGCCCGTGCCGGGGTGAAGAAGCTCACCACGGAGACCGGTGCCGGGCAGTGGGGCACGGCGCTGGCGTTCGCCTGCGCGCTGTTCGACCTGGAGTGCGAGGTGTGGCAGGTCGGAGCGTCCTACGACCAGAAGCCGTACCGCCGCATGATGATCGAGACCTTCGGGGGCACCGTCCACCGCTCGCCGTCCGCGCTGACCGCCGCCGGTCGCGCCCAGCTGCACCTCGATCCTGACCACACCGGGTCGCTCGGGATCGCGATCTCCGAGGCGGTCGAGGTGGCGGCCCAGAACGAGGACACCAAGTACGCCCTCGGGTCGGTGCTCAACCACGTGCTGCTGCACCAGACGATCATCGGCGAAGAGGCCCTGCTCCAGTTCGCCAAGATCGGCGAGACGCCCGACCTGCTGGTCGGGTGCACGGGGGGAGGCTCCAACTTCGGCGGGCTGTCCTTCCCCTTCCTGCGCGAGAAGATGGCCGGGCGCATGGACCCGGTGATCCGAGCCGTCGAGCCGTCCGCCTGCCCGTCGCTGACGCGAGGCACGTACGCCTATGACTTCGGCGACACCGCGGGGATGACGCCGCTCGTGAAGATGCACACCCTGGGCCACGACTTCATCCCCGACCCCATCCACGCCGGTGGGCTGCGCTACCACGGGATGTCGCCGCTGATCTCCCACATCTACGAGCTCGGGCTCATGGAAGCCATCGCGATCCCGCAGAAGGAGTGCTTCGCGGCTGCCGTCCAGTTCGCCCGGACCGAGGGCATCGTGCCGGCGCCGGAACCGACGCACGCGCTCGCCGCCTGCATCCGGGAGGCGCTGGCGTGCAAGGAGTCCGGCGAGGAGAAGGTGATCCTGACCGCGCTGTGCGGCCACGGCCACTTCGACCTGGCCTCCTACGAGACCTACCTCGACGGCCGCATGGTCGACGAGGAGTTCAGCGACGAGAAGCTCGCCGCATCCCTCGCCACGGTCCCGTCCCTGGGTTAACGGACGCAAGGTCACCTTGTACCCTGCTTCAGTCGGGATTTGGCCACCTTCACTCGTCAGGCGAACCAGCGGTCGAGGACGGCGACCACACCGTCCTCGTGAGCGGTGAGCGTGACCTCGTCTGCGGCGTCCTGGACCTCGACGACGGCGTCACCCATCGCGACGCCGTACGTCGCCCACGCCAGCATCTCGAGGTCGTTGAGCCCGTCGCCGAAGGCGGCCGTACGCCCCTCGGGCACGCCCAGCCGCACTCTGAGCACCTCCAGCGCTGAGGCCTTGGAGACACCCGGCGGCATCACGTCGAGCCAGGCCGAGTAGCCGATCGCGTAGTTGACGCCGTGCAGCCCCGCGCCCTCGACGGCGGCAACGAACTCCTCGAGCTCCGCCTCCGGCCAGCGGACGACCAGCCGGAGAGCCGGCTCCGAGGCGATCTCGGCCACCGACGTCACGACCTGTGGGCCGCGAATCTCACCGGGGGGGAACTCGTGGCTCACGAGGTAGCCAAGACCGGGCCGCTCCACCGCCACGATCGCATCAGGGAGGGCCTTCCGCATGAGGGCGATGGCTGAGGTGGGGTCGAAGGTCTCGGCGTGCAGCACCTCCAGGCTGCCGGGCACCACGATGACCGCACCGTTGCTGCAGACCGCCGGCTGGTCGCTCAGGCCCAGCTGCTCGGCGATGTCCACCGATCCGAGGACGCGGCGCCCGGTCGCCAACACCACGTGGACGCCCGCCGCGACGGGCACGCCGTACGGCCTCGACCACCGCGGGCGAGACGGTGTCGTTCTCCAACGGCACCACCGTCCCGTCAATGTCCAGCGCCACGAGCAGCGGGCGCCAGGTGTCTGCTCCCACGGCAGCGTGAAGGTGGCGAAATCCCGACTGAGGCAGGTACAAGGTGACCTTGCGTCCGTTAAGCCGGGGCGAGCGCGGAGCGGTTGCCGAGGTACGGGCGCAGCGCCGCGGGGACCGTCACGGAGCCGTCGGGCTGCTGGTGGTTCTCCAGCAGGGCGACCAGCCAACGGGTGGTGGCGAGGGTGCCGTTGAGCGTCGCGACCGGACGCGTCGACCCGTCCTGGGTCCGCTCCCGGATGCCGAGCCGTCGAGCCTGGAACGACGTGCAGTTGGACGTCGACGTGACCTCCATCCAGCGTTCCTGGGACGGCAGCCACGCCTCGCAGTCGTACTTGCGCGCCGCGCTCGACCCGAGGTCACCGGCGGCCACGTCGATGATCCGGTAGGGGAGCTCGACCTTCGCGAGCATCTCCCGCTCCCACCCGAGCAGACGCTGGTGCTCGGCGGCGGCCTCCTCGACCGGGCAGTAGCTGAACATCTCCACCTTGTGGAACTGGTGGACCCGGATGATCCCTCGGGTGTCCTTGCCGTACGACCCCGCCTCGCGCCGGTAGCAGGCCGACCACCCGGCGTAGCGCAACGGTCCCTCGGACAGGTCGAGGATCTCCTCGGCGTGGTACCCGGCCAGCGCGACCTCGGAGGTCCCGGTCAGGTAGAGGTCGTCGGCCTCCAACCGGTAGATCTCGTCCGCGTGCGCCCCGAGGAAGCCGGTTCCCGCCATGATCTCCGGCCGTACGAGCGTCGGCGTGATCATCAGCACGAACCCGGCCTCGGCCGCCTGCGCCACCGCGAGGTTGAGCAGGGCGAGCTCGAGCTGGGCCCCGACCCCGGTGAGGTAGTAGAAGCGCGACCCCGACACCTTCGCGCCACGCACCGTGTCGATGGCGCGCAGCCCCTCTCCCAGCTCGAGGTGATCACGCGGCGTGAAGCCCTCAGCGGCGAAGTCGCGGACCGCACCGACGTGCTCCAGCACGACGTAGTTGTCCTCGCTGCCCGCTGGCACGCCGTCCTCGACGACGTTGGGCAACCCGGCGATGAGCTCGGTCGCGCGCGCGTCGGCGGCGAGCGCGCTCGGCGTCGGCCGCCTTCACTGCCGCCGCGAGTTCCTGCACCGCCGCCACGAGGGCGGCCTTCTCCTCGCCGGTCGCGGAGGCGACGCGCTTGCCGTACGTCTTCTGCTCGGCGCGCAGCTCGTCGAAGCGGGCTCCTGCCGCCCGGCGGTTCTCGTCGGCAGCCAGCAGCTCGTCGACGAGCTCGACGGACTCGCCACGGGCCCGCTGGGAGGCGCGGACCCGCTCGGGGTCCTCACGCAGGAGACGGAGGTCGATCACCCTCCCGAGGGTACCGGCGCCGCCGACGAGCGACGGCGGCGCGTCCTCGGCTTGACTGCGGCCGCGGCGGTGAGCGTGGCGAGCACCGCGTCGAGCTCGGCGACCGGCACCGGGCGCGACCAGAGGTAGCCCTGGGCGTGGTCGCACCCGAGCTCGCGCAGGACCGTGGTGACCTCCACGTCCTCGACGCCCTCGGCCACGGCGATCAGGCCGAAGTCGTGAGCGAGCTCGATGATCGCCCGGACCAACGAGGCACCACCGGGGTCGGTGACCAGGTTGGTGACGAACGAGCGGTCGATCTTGAGGGTCCGCAGCGGCATCGACCGCAGCTGGCTCATCGAGGTGCTGCCGATCCCGAAGTCGTCCACGGCGACGCCGAAGCCCAACGCGGTGAGCTTCGTCAGCGTCTCCCCGGCCCGGACAGGGTCGAGGACGATGGCGGACTCGGTGATCTCGAACTCGATGAGGGCCGGGTCGAGGTCGTGCATCTCCAGGAGCGTGGCGACCACGTCGGCGAGGTCGGGCTCGAGCAGGTTCCGGGCCGAGAGGTTGACGGCCACGCACAGCGGACGGCCGGCGCGGGCCCAGTCGGCGGCCTGCGCGAACACCAGGCCGAGAACCCTCGCCGTGAGGTCCTTGATCAGCCCCGTCTGCTCCGCCAACGGGATGAACTCGGTGGGCGGGATCGAGCCGCGCTGCGGGTGCTGCCACCGCAGCAGCGCCTCCACGCCGATGACCTCGCTGGAGCGAAGGTCGATCTTGGGCTGGTAGTGCATCGACAGCTCGGTCTCGCTCTCCAGCGCCCGCCGGAGGTCGCCGAGCAGCACCAGTCGGTTCGGGCTGTTCTCGTCGCCCGAGGGCGAGTAGAGCGCCACTCCGGCCTGCGCTGCCTTGGCCGTGTACATCGCCACGTCTGCTCGTTGGAGCAGCTCGGTGATGTCGTCAGCGTGGTCCGGGAGGACCGCGAGGCCCACCGAGGTGTCCACGTGCAGGAGGAGCCCGTCGAGGTCGAAGGGTGTGGCGAAGATCGAGTAGATGCGCTGAGCGAGCACCTCCGCGTCCCCCACCGAGGCCATCGACGGCAGGAGCACTGCGAACTCGTCGCCGCCGAGCCGCGCCACCGTGTCGGCGTCGCGGACGACGTCGCGCAGCCGGTCGGCCACCGCGATGAGGAGCTTGTCGCCCCGCGGGTGCCCCAGGGTGTCGTTGACCTCCTTGAACCGGTCGACGTCGAGCAGCACCAACCCCACGGCGTCCCCTGCGCGCGCGCTCGCGGCGGCCGCCCGCTCGAGGCGTTCGTTGAGCAACCGACGGTTGGGCAGGCCGGTCAGCGGGTCGAGCAGGGCGAGCCGCGCGGTCTCCGAGGCCTGGTAGCGCAGAGTCTTGGACGTCCGCCACACCGTGCGGAACAGCAGCAGCCACAACAGCCCGAGACCGGCCACGACCACCAGGGCGACGACCCGGATCGACTCACTGACGGCCGCCTCGGTGTCGGCGTAGTCCAGGGTCACCTCCGCGGCCGCTGCGGGCTTCTGCCCGCCGAAGAAGAGCGGCACGTAGACCTCGATCACCGGCTGCTCGGCGGCCCCGAAGTCCGGGCCCACCAGCCGCCGCGCGACCGTCGGCGCCGTGACGCCGTCGGTGATGGCCTCGGTCGAAGCGGGCCGGGTCGTAGAAGCCGGCGACCGCTTCGGCATCGGGATCGGACGACGGGGGCGTCGAGTCGTAGACCAGCTTCCCGTCGCGGTTCCAGACCCGCACGCTGAGCAGGTTGGAGTCGCGCATGACCGGAGACCCCGGCGCCAGCCCCAGCCGCTGACCGAGCTTCTCGGAGAGGCTCTGCACCTCGCTCGCGCCGCCTTGCGTCTGGAGCACCGCCGCCTTGAGACCGGCCTCCTGCTCCAGCGCCAACAGGGCGTACGCCTGAGCCGTCCGCGTCCCCTCGGCCACGGCCTGACGGCGCAGCAGCGTGCTGCTGGCCACCACCAGGGCAAGACCCAGCGCCACCATGGCGAGCAAGCTCACCAGGGCGAACGTGCGGGTCAGGCCGAAACGCCTCACGGTTCTCCCCCCGGCGACTACTCGACCTAGGAGATGTCGGCGCGTCCGGGACGGTCCTTGAGCGTGGCCGGGTCAGACCCGTCCGTCGCGGATGCGTGCCAACCAGGCCTGCGCGTCGTGGTAGTCGGGGTCGGACACGCCTCGGCGGAGCACCGGGCGGGCCCCGTCGACCCGGGGATAGGACCCGAGGTAGCGCACGTCGGCGCACACGCGGCGCAGACCCATGAGGGCCTCGCCCACGCGGGCATCGTCGACATGGCCCTCGATGTCGACGGAGAACAGGTAGTCGCCGATGCCGCCGCCCGTGGGGCGCGACTCGATGCGCGTGAGGTTGACGCCACGTACGGCGAACTCGGTGAGGATCTCCAGCAGCGCCCCCGGGTGGTCCTGGCCGATGTAGAGGACCAGTGAGGTCTTGTCCGAGCCGGTTGCCGGCTCCGGCGCCACGGGGCGGGACACCAGCACGAAGCGGGTCTCGGCCCCGGGGTTGTCGGCCACCTCGCTGGCGAGGACGGTCAGGCCGTAGACCACGGCGGCGATGGGCGCCGACACGGCTGCGTCCCACCTCGCGCTGCCGTCCGCCAGGGCCGCCGCGGCGGCCGCGGTCGAGGTGGCGGGCACGACGGTCGCCTCGGGCAGGTGCTCGGCGAACCACCGCCGGGTCTGCGCCTCGGCGTGCGGGTGCGTCGCGACGGTCCGGACCTCGCTGAGCTCGGTGCCCTCCGGGGCCACCAGCTCGAAGCTGACCGGCAGCGTCGCCTCCCGGACCACCACGAGCGGGTCGCCGGTGGCCAGCTCGTCGAGGGTCTGCGCGACCGAGCCCTCGACGGAGTTCTCGAGGGGGACCAGCGCCCCGTCGACCGCGCCGGACCGCACGGCCGCGAGAGCGGCTGCCACCGTGGAGAACGGGACCATCGCAGCAGACGGGTCCGGGGCGCACCCGATCAGCGCCGCCTCGCTGAAGGTGCCGACGGGGCCGAGGAACCCGTACGTCGTCACGAGGCGCTCTTCCGACCGCGCAGTGCGAAGCCGATCGCCTGCTGCTCCTCCGGCGACAAGGACGCCTCGCTCGTCCCGCCCTTCACACCCTTGGAGTAGGTGCGGGTCTCGGTGCGCCCGTTGATCGAGGTGAGGACGAGGCCGTCGCCTGTGTCGTCGAGCAGGGCCGCGGAGAAGGAGAGCCGGCCACCCATGTCCCCGAAGGCGTCGTAACGCACCACCGCCACGTGGCGCAGGGCGTCGGCCAGATCGGCCTGGACGGTGTCCAGGCGGCCCTGGACGCCTTCGACCTCGCCACGCAGCGCCGAGACCTCCTGGGTCTTGCGCGCCATCGCGTCCATGAAGGACTCCGCGCCGTCCTCGCTCTGCAGCAAGGCGTAGGACCGCGTGCAGCCGACGCACCCGCAGCAGCGCCACGACTGCGAGGACGAGCGCCACGAAGCCGGTCAGGGCGCCGACCAGGGCGAGCCACTGGACGGTGGTGGTGTCGAGCGACACGGACAACCTCTTCGCGTACGTCAGGAAGTGAAGGGGAGACCAGCGGGGAGCCTGCACCCCCGACGCGGGTCAGGGTATCCGGGAGCCGCACCGGGAGTCGGACGGCCTAGGGTCGCCCCATGCAGGACGCGCTCGAGCCCGGCCACGAGGCGGGGTACGTCGACCTCGGCTTCGCCCGTCTCGACACTGATCGAGCCGCACGGACCGGCGACCCGGAGGTGGTGTACGGCGCCGGCAAGACGCCCGACCAGGTCGTCGAGCTGCTCAGCGCGCTCCGCTCGCGCGCACCCCGATCGCCCGGCCCTCGCCACGCGCCTGACCGAGAGCTCCTTGGATGCCGTCGGCACGGCGTTCGCGGCCGCCGCAGCTCGACCGCGTGGCCCGGGCGTGCGTGGTCGGGGACCTGCTGTCGCCGCGCGGTCGGGTGTGCGTCGTCGCCGCGGGCACCTCGGATGCCCCCGTCGCGGCCGAGGCGGCGCTCACCGCGCGCGCGTTCGGCGCCGAGGTCGAGCACGTCACCGACGTGGGCGTCGCAGGGATCCACCGGCTGCTGGCCTCCAAGCGAGCGCCTCGACGCAGCGGACTGCCTCGTCGTGGTCGCAGGGATGGAGGGCGCGCTGCCGTCGGTGGTCGGCGGGCTGACCGGGGTCCCGCTGGTCGCGGTGCCGACGTCCGTGGGCTACGGCGCGTCCTTCGACGGCCTCGCCGCGCTGCTGGCCATGCTCAACTCCTGCGCGCCCGGCGTCGTGGTCTGCAACATCGACAACGGGTTCGGCGCCGGGGTGTTCGCGGCTCGCGTCGCGCGCCGCGCTGGGCGGGCGGAGGCAGCCTCGTGACGGAGCGCCCTCGGATCCGCACGACGGATCGGGTGGGTGGACGCCTCCAGCGGCGCGAGCGGCGACATGCTGCTCGGGGCACTGGTCGGCAGCGGGCGTCCCCCTCGAGGTGATCCAGGCAGCGGTCGCGCTTCGCTCGCGGTACCGGTCCGCGTGGAGGTGCGCCCCGCACGCCGACACCCCGCTCGCCGCGTGGCAGGTGCTCGTCGACCCGGACGAGATCGACGCCGCCGCACCGGACGTTCGGCGACGTACGCACGATCCTCGAGGCGGCCGACCTCGACGCCTCGGTGCGCGCGACCTCGCCCTGGGGGTGTTCGAGCGCCTCGCGCGCGCGGAGGCCACCGTGCACGGCACCCGCGCCGAGGACGTGCACTTCCACGAGGTGGGCGCGCTCGACGCCCTCGCCGACGTCGTCGGCTGCGCGGCCGGCTTCGTCCACCTCGCCCTCGCCGAGGTCGTCGTGTCACCCGATCGCGCTCGGCTCCGGGGTCGCCCGCTCGGCCCACGGCGAGATCCCCGTCCCTGTGCCGGCGGTCCTGGAGCTGCTCCGCGGCTCCGGTCTGACGGCCTTCGGCGGCGACGTCCCCTTCGAGCAGTGCACGCCGACGGGTGCGGCGATCCTGTCGGGGTCGCCACCGCCGGCGGCCCGATGCCGGCGATGACGGTGAGCACGATCGGCGTGGGCGCCGGGACCCGGCGACTGGCCGGCCGACCCAACGTCCTCCGACTGGTCCTCGGGTCGCCGGGGCCCGCTGCCCGGCCGGACACCCACGCGGTCGTCCTTTCCACGAACGTCGACGACCTCGACCCGCGGTTGTGGCCGCAGGTGCTGGAGCAGCTCCTCGACGCCGGCGCACGGACGCCTGGCTGACCCCGATCCTGATGAAGAAGGGCCGCCCGGCGCACACGCTCTCCGTGCTCTGCGGAAGCGACCGGTCACCCGCCTTGCGGGCCGTCGTGTTCCGGGAGACCTCAGCGATCGGGCTGCGCGAGCAGACCGTGGACAAGCACGCGCTGGCGCGCACGGAGGTGGTCGTCGCGGTGACCGGCGGGCCCGTGCGGATCAAGCTCGCCCACCTCGACGGGACCGTCGTCAACGCCCAGCCCGAGTACGACGACGTCGTGACGGCTGCCCGCGCCTCCGGGCGGTCGGCGAAGACGGTCCTCGCCGAGGCGATGGCGGCCGCGCGCGCCCTCGACGCGGGCGCGTGACCGGCCTCGACCTGGGACTGGTCGCCACCACGTTCCTGCTGATCTTCCCGGCCGAGCTGCCCGACAAGACCTTCGTGGCCAGCCTGGTGCTGGCCACCCGCTACCCCAGGCTCGCCGTGTGGCTCGGCGTCGTGGCCGCCTTCGGCGTCCAGTGCCTGATCGCGGTCACGGCCGGCGGGCTCCTGGCCCTGCTGCCGGACCGGGTCGTCGCCCTGGCCGCCGGGGTGCTGTTCGCGCTCGGCTCGCTCGTCATGCTGCGCAGCGGGCTCCGAGCCAGGAGCACCTGGGCCGCCGAGGTGGCTGAGGAAGAGGGTGACGTCGCCGACGACATGGGGCACGGTGACGGCGACCCGGGCGCGCTCGACGCGACCCGGCGCAGCGGGTTCGGCGTCGCGTTCGCGTTGATCTTCGTCGCGGAGTGGGGCGACCTGTCGCAGCTGCTGACGGCCGGCATCGCGGCGCGGACCGGTCAACCGGTGTCGGTCTTCGTCGGTGCCTGGGCCGCGCTGGCTGCCGTCGCGGGGGTCGCCGTGCTCGTGGGCGGATGGCTCACTCAGCACGTGCCGCTGCACCGGATCCGGCTCGTCTCGGCGGCGCTGCTCGCCGTCCTCGCCGCCCTTGCGTTCAGCGACGCCCTGCGCGGCTGATGCCCGCGACCGCCGGCACAGGGAGTGAGGGCCCGGGCGACACCGACGGGGGATGCAGTGACGCCCGGGCTGGTGCCAGCGTAGCGACGGGGGTGGGGCGCGCAAACCTCCCCGGTGTGTCGTCGCGCGACGTGATCGACCCCCTCACCGTGCGCCCATCGACGCTGGGTGACGGCTCGGCGACCAGCGTCCTACCGCAACGTCAGCTGACGGCTCAGCAACCCGTTCCTGGCCCGCCGCTCGGCATCGGAGAGCGGCCCGGTCAAGGCGAGCGCCTGGTCGAGCCGGGCGCGGAATCCGGCAGCCGGACCCTCCAGCGCGTCGGCCTCGAGGTCCGCCGGCAGGTCCCAGACCGGCACCAGCAGACCGTGCGCCCGGAAGGCACCGACGTAGCGCGTGCCGTCACCGAGGGAGAGCCCGCCCGCACCGTGCAGGCGCGCCATCGCGTCCAGCAGCGGCTCCTCGTCCTCCGGCAGCGCCCACCGCAGGTGACAGCGATCGCGCACCCGCGCCCAGTAGGCACCCTCCACCGACGACAGCCGGGCCGTGGGGATGACCTGCGCGTTGGCGCGGTCCATCGAGGCCCGCGTCTCGGCATCGACGTCGTCGACCCCCTCGATCCAGAAGTCGAAGCCCTGGTGGAGAACCACCTCGAAGGGCACCGAGGCATCGAGCAGGTCCTGCAGACGAGGACCGGCGCCCGGCAGCTGACCCGGCGGCACCGGCGTCCCTGGAGCGGCCTCCAGCGCGCGGAGCAAGGCGTCGGCCACGTCGCGGCTCGGGTCGCCGGACCCACTGGTGACCTGCAGGCCCACGAACACCTCACCGTCGAGGCGGGCCAGCGCCGGCCAGGCCATGGGCAGGACCGTCGCGACCTTGGCCTCGCGCCCGCCGAACTCCCCGGGCTCGGAGAGCACCACGCGTGCGGTGGCCGCAGGCACGACCTCGCGCATCATGACCCAGTCGACCTCCCCCGGCAGGCCCTCGAACGGCCGGACGACGAGCTCCTGGGCTGCGTGTGCCGCAGCGCGACCGTGGCAGGCCTTGTAGCGACGGCCCGAGCCGCACGGACAGGGTTCACGCCCACCGACCACGGGGACCTGGTCACCGGCGGAACCGGAGGAGGCGGAGCCCGTACGGGCCTTGCTCGTGCTCGTTGCCTTGGCCATGACCGGCGAGGCTAACCCAGGGAGTGCACGAGGGCGGGACCGGACAGGTCGAGAGGTGGTGTCGGTCAGCTGGAGCGGAGCACGGCCCACACGAGCTGGTGGCCGCTGCCGGCGCCCTCGACGCCCCAGGCCTCGGTCACGGTGGCGACGATCCCTAGGCCGCGGCCACCGGCTGCGTCGCTCGGCGGGCTCTCGACGCGCGGGTGCCACGGCGCCCCACCGTCGGACACCGCGAGCTCGACCTCCGCCGGGTGCGTGCGAGGAGGTTCAGGGGGGAGCACCCGCCAGGTGACGCGGACGGTGTCGCCCTCGAGGGGGCGCGCGTGGCGGATCGCGTTGGCCATCAGCTCGGAGACGACGAGCTGGGCGTCGGCCACCAGATCGAGCGGGACCTGCCGGGCGACCAGCGCCTGGGCCAGGTGGGCACGAGCCTGGGAGACCGACGAGGCGCGGGCCGGAAGGACGACGGACTCGGTGCTGCGTCGGAAGGTGGCGGGGACGGGCATGGTCACCTCCACACGGGCCGAGGACTGCAGTTCGAGGAGGAGCCGACGGGCGCCCTCCCCCGGGGTCTGCCCCAGAAGACCGGCCGCGAACCCCCGGGAAGGACGTGACCTGGGCGACACCGAGGAACCGGCTCCGGACCCGGTCAGGCGCCGAGCTGGGCGGCGACCTGCTCGCGAACCGCGGCCGGGCGGTTGGTGATGATGCCGTCCACCCCCAGGTCCAGGCACAAGCCGACGTCCTCGGCGTCGTCGACGGTCCACACGTGCACCGGGTGCCCTCGGCGGTGGGCCTTGTCGACGTAGCGGGGATGCTGGCGGATCAGCTCGATCGACGGCCCCGTCACCCGGGCACCCTCGGGCAGGGACCCGTCCCTGAAACGGACCGGGATGCGCTCCATGAGGAAGACCCGTTCGAGGCTCGGCGCCAGGGCCCGCATCCTGCGCAGCGAGAGCCAGGAGAACGACATGACCCGGACCGGCGCCTGGGTGCCCAGCCGGGGGTGCGCCCAGCCGTAGGCGTCGAGGGTCTCCACGAGCCGCCGCTCGACCAGGCCGGCGTACCGGGTCGGGTGCTTGGTCTCGATCGCCACCCGGACCGGGCGTTCGCTGTCGGCCACCAGCCCGAGCAGCCGGTGCAGAGTGAGGACCCCGCGACGTTCCGGGTCGATGTGCAGCGGCTCCTCGTGGTCACCGCCGGACTGCCAGGGTGAGCCCTCGCGCCAGGCGGCGAAGTCGAGCTCCTCCAGCTCGGCGAGCTCCAGCGTCGACACGATGCCCCGGCCGTCGCTGGTGCGGTCCACGCGTCGGTCGTGGACGCACACCAGGTGGCCGTCGGCGGTGAGCCGCACGTCGCACTCGAGGGTGTCGGCGCCTTCGTCGATCGCCTGGCGGAAGGCCGCCAGCGTGTGCTCAGGCACCTCGTCCGACGACCCGCGGTGGGCGATCACCTCGACCCGGCGGGGGGACGCGCTCTCCACGAGAGCTCATCGTGCCGCACCCACGGTCGACGTGCGCGTCTAGGGCAGGAGCACACCGGGGTTGAGCAGGTCGCGAGGGTCGAGGGCTGCCTTGACGGATCGCTGGACCGCGAGCTCGTCAGCGGTCCGGCTGAGGTGCACCCACCCGCGTTTGGCCACGCCGACCCCGTGCTCGGCCGCCACCGTGCCGCCGAGCTCGGCCACGAGGTGGTAGACGGTCGATTCGACCTCGTGCGCCCCGCCGAACGCCTCCACATCGACCACGTTGACGTGGACGTTCCCGTCCCCGAGGTGCCCGAAGACGTACGCCTCCCGCGCGCCGGACGGCTCCGACACAGCGCCCGCCCAGGCCCGGTCGAGCCGGGCGACCAGGTCGGGGACTGCCGCGACGGGAACGGCGACGTCGAGCTTGTGGACCACTCCGCGGGTCCCGATCGCCTCGGTGTGCCGCTCCCGGTAGGCCCAGAGGTCGCGGCTCACCGCGCTGTCGAGCTCGGCGAGTCGGTCCGGCAGGTCACCCTCGACCTCGAGCAGCAGGTACACCGGGTGCCGGCCCGCGAGGGGGTGCCGCAACCCGGCCACGCGTTCCACCAGAGCGAGGCCTCCTTCGAGCAGGAGCTCCGCCGCGGTCAGGCCGGGCACGTCCAGCCACGGCAGGGCAGCGGCCACCGAGGGAAGCCCCACCAGCGTCACTCGCGACGGCGCCACCGCCTTCGGGAGCAGGCGGAGGCGTACCGCGGTGACGATGCCGAGCGTGCCCTCGCTGCCGACCATCAGCTGGCTGAGGTCGTAGCCGCTGTTGTCCTTGGCCAGGCCACCGAGTCTCGACACCACCGAGCCATCGGCGAGGACGGCCTGCAGCCCGACGACCTGCCGCCGGCTGTCACCGAAAGCCAGCACGTGCACGCCGCCCGCATTGGTCGCGACCGTCCCGCCCACGGTCGCGGAGTCGCGCGCGGCGAGGTCCACCCCGTAGCGGAGCCCGGCCGACCGGGCGTGCCGCTGGACCTCCCCGACCGTGACACCCGCCCCGACGACCACCTGCCGGGTCGCGCGCTCGACCTGCCCCCGGTCGGTCAACCGCCGGGTCGAGAGAACGACGGCGCGGCGGTCCGCGTGGGGCACCGAGCCGCCGACAAGGCCGGTGTTGCCGCCTTGGGGGACCACCGCGATCCCGCGGTCGGCGCAGACCTGGACCGCTGCCGACACCTCGGCCGTGCTGCCCGGCCGGACGACGGCCATCGGGAGGGACGCCCACCGGCGGGTCCAGTCGGTGCCGTACGGCCTGGTCAAGTCGGGGTCGACCAGCACGTGCTCGGCGCCCACCACGCCCGCGAGGGCCGCGCTGAGGTCTCCGGGTGCCACCCCCCGATCCAACCGCACGCGACCTTCACCCGATCGAGTCATGAATGGTGCATCCAAGACCTCGGTCGCAGGGGAAGACACGAGTACATCCAGGTCACGTCCCGACCTCCTGAAAGCCACCGAAAGGCATCGTCATGAAGCTCAGCACGCGTCTCGGCGCCGTTCTCGCGGCCAGTGCCCTCGTCATCGGTGCGGGCGCCGCTGCCTCGCCGGCCAACGCCGTTCCCGCCCCCGTCTCGGTGGTCCCGCTCACCGGCGGCGTGACCTCGGTCGTCACCGCCCCCGGTGTCGCCGGCGTCCTGCTCAAGGGCGGCATCCTTCCGCTGCCCGCCAAGGGCACCAGCTTCGGCCTGGCCTACAACGAGGGCCTCGCGGTGCGCTACGGCTTCCCGATCGTCGACCCGGCCAGCGTCGCCGTGTCCGCGGACGCCAACGGCGTTCTCCGCCTGAAGGGCGCGGACATCGCCCACTCCGGTGGCATCACCTTCGTCAACGCCAAGAACGGCAAGAAGGTCACGATCAGCAACTTCCGCGTGCTGATCGACAAGGACGGCGCCAGGATCAACGCCTACGTCTCCGCGCTCGGCGCACGGGCCGACATCTTGAACCTCGTCCCGACGACCGACGAGGTCGTCGTCAACGCCGATGGGACGCGGGCCAAGGTGTCCGGCGTCAAGGTGATCCTGCCCGCCGCAGTGAGTGGGATCCTCAACGACGTCCTGCACACGACCACGTTCCCGGAGACCACGGACCTGTTCTTCGGGACGGCGACCGTGCGCGCGACCCTCACCTGAGAGCTTCCCCGCGAACGGCCCCCCGCACGAAGCGGGGGGCCGTTCGGCGTCCGGACGCCGTCACTCACTTGAGGAGCCGGGACATCCTCCGGTCTGCCAGCGGCTTGCCGCCGGTCTGGCAGGTGGCGCAGTACTGCAGGGAGGAGTCCGCGAAGGAGACCTCACGAACGAGGTCCCCGCACTCGGGGCAGGGCAGCCCCGCCCGGGCGTGCACGCGCAGTCCCGACTTCTTCTCCCCCTTGAGCGCGGCCGCCTCCAGTCCGCGTGAGCGGTCCACCGCGTCGGTCAACGTCGACACGATCGCCTCGTGCAAGGTCGCTCGTTCGTCGGGGTCGAGTGACCCGGCCAGCTTGAACGGCGACATCCGTGCGACATGGAGCACCTCGTCGCTGTAGGCGTTGCCGATCCCGGCGATCACGGACTGGTCGCGCAGCATCCCCTTCATCTGGGTACGCGCGTGCGCGTCGAGCAACCCGTCCAGGGTCGCCTGGTCGAAGGCGGGATCGAGGGGGTCGGGCCCCAGCCGGGCGATGCCGGGAACCGTCGACGGTTCCCGCACGACGTACACCGCCAGGCTCTTCCTCGTGCCCTGCTCGGTCAGGTCGAAGCCGGACCCGTCGTCGAGGTGCAGGCGCAACGCCAGTGGGCTCTTCCCAGGCTTCGCCGGAGCGGTCGGCTGTTGCTCCTTCCACCGCAGCCAGCCAGCCCTGGCCAGGTGCGTGATCAGGTGGAGGCCGTCGACGTCGAGGTCGAGGAACTTCCCGTGCCTCGACACCGAGGTGACCGTGAGCCCGGCGAGGGCGGTCACGGGTGGGTCGTAGGTCTTGAGCACCGAGATCGCGGCGACGTCCACGCGTGCGACGACCCGGCCGACGACCCGTTCCCGCAGGAACTCGGCGAGCGCCTCCACCTCCGGGAGCTCAGGCATCCAGCCAGCCTAGAACCCGCGGCGGCGGCCGCCCAGGGCGACGACTCGAGGCGACGACTCAGGCGGGAGCGGCGAGAATGCGGTTGGCGGCGTGGATGCCGGTGATGCAGGCATCCTCGAGGTCGCACACGTTGTGATCGCCGACGAGATAGAGGCCGGCCCCCTGCTCGCACTCCAGGAGGGCATCTCCCACGAGATGGAACGCGGGGTCCCAATGATGATGCTCGACGACCTCCCAGCTCGTGAAGATCCGTGCGAGGTCCGGTTCCTCGCAGGTGGCGGAGACGATGGTCGACCCCCCTGACTGCTGGGCGAGGGCGAGGACGGGGTCGCCCGGGGGAAACAGGCTGATCCTGGCGCCCGCCCAGGGCCGCCGCAGCGCGCCTCTCACCAGGAGGATGTGCGCCGGGACGGGGCTCTTCACGGTACCCAGGTCGAGCAACCGGGCAGACACGTCGGTGGGGGTGGCGACCACGACGTTGTCGGCCGTGACAGCTGACGCCCTGACGTCGTGCGCACCGAGTAGCGCTGAGTCGTGGGCGTCACCTCCGTGACCGAGTCGAACAGCAGGGCATCGTCGAAGCCCTGGGTGATGACGTCGGATCGGAACGTGAACTCGAAGAGGGGGAGGACGAAGTCGAGGACCCCGACCAGGAGGGTGAAGGCGGTCAGTCTGTCCACGGGGGTGAAGGCTGTTCCCGCGGACTGCGGGAGCCAGATACGACCGGGTGACCTCCTCGATCCGGTGTCGTTCCACGAACCGGGACGCAGGTTCGTGGTAGAGGTCCCAGAGCACCGGATCCGCCGTGATCGCCTGGGCCTGCGACACCAGCAGGCAGTCCCGCTTGAAGGCCTCGTAGTGGCGACGGAACCTCCGCATGAGCCGCAGGAAGCGGAAGACCTCCGGCAGGTGCAGCAGGAGCGGCACGTCCGAACGCGTGAAGGAACCGTCCACGTCTCCGCGCAGCAGGTGGCGCCGCTTGATCCGCCGGCCCCGGTCGACGAACCGGTTGACGTGCGTGTAGTCGCTTCGCACGTAGTAGGCGCCGACATTGACCGCGCCGTCTCGCGACGCGCGAATCCGGCCACCGACGTCCTCGGTGATCAGCAGGAACGGTCTCTGGCCGTCGTGGAGCCGGCGAGCGCAGGCGAGACCGGCGATCCCGCCGCCGATGATCACCGTCTCGACCTCACGGGCCATGCCGCATGATGGCATGCCGGTCCCCACCGGTCACCCGCTCGGGCGAACAGTCCCGCAGCCCGACCCGCCGAGAACACAGCGTGACCAGTTCCGTGCCGCCTCCGACCCGCGCCCATCGCGCCGGCCGCCGCAGCGGTAGCCGCGCTGTCCCCTTGCTCGTCGGCGTCATGGTCGGCGCGGGCGCGCTCGCAGCCGGGTACACCTCCGCCACGGCAGCGGTCACGACGACCCAGATCCAGTCCGTGACCACCGCGGCGGTCCCGACCAGCCCGACCGAGACGCGGGAACAGCGGCTCGCCCGGCTGGTCAACGCCGACCGGACGGCTCGCGGCTTGAAGGCATACGTCGTCTCGCCGACGCTCTCCGCGATCGCCGAGCAGCAGGCGCAGCGGATGGCCAACCAGCGAAGGCTCTTCCACAACCCGAACCTCACGACCGACGTGAAGAACTGGCAAGCGGTCGGCGAGAACGTCGCCTACACCTCGACCGTGCCGCGGGCCCACAGCCTGCTGATGAACTCCCCTCCCCATCGCGCCAACCTGCTGAACACGACGTTCACCCAGATCGGCGTGGGAGTGGTGAAGGACTCCGGCGGCACGGTCTGGGTCGTCGAGGTCTTCCGCAAGCCGTTCTGACCCAGCGTCACCCGATTGGCCCACTGCGCAGCGCCGTGAGTAACGGTCGAAGCCCTAGTCATGGGTCGATCCGTCGTGTCACACCGAGGGCCGGCGCGGTGGATCGGAGTCCTGATCGCCGCCCTGGTGATGGTCGCTGTGGTGCCCACCGGGGCGCAGGCCTCGTCGTCGTCGGACTTCGTGGCGAAGATCAACGCCGCCCGGCAGTCGCACGGCGCGAAGGCTCTCGCCGGTGCGGGGTGACCTCGCCGCCGCCGCGCAGGTCCAGGCCGAGCGGATGGCTGACCGCTCCGACCTCTTCCACAACCCCGACCTGGGCGGTTCGGTCTCCCACTGGTCGGCGCTCGCGGAGAACGTGGGGTACGGCCCTGACGTCGCTGCGATCCACACCGCGTTCATGAACTCCCCCGGCCACCGCACCAACATCTTGAACGCGAAGTACACCGAGGTGGGGGTCGGAGTCGTGGTTCGCAACCACGTCATGTGGGTGGCTGAGGTCTTCCGCCGCCCGTCCGGCGAGACCTCGGGCTCGGGGTCGGGAGGGAGCGCGAGCGCAGCGCCGAAGAAGAAGCCGGCGAGCGCGCCGAAGAAGTCGCCTGGTTCCACCAGCGGGCCCACCGAGCCACCGGTTCCGGCCGCCAAGTCCAGGGCTGCCAAGAAGGCGCCCCCCGCGAAGAGCGGGCCGACGAAGGCCCGCACGAGCTGCTCAGGAGGGGCCGCGCGAGATCCCAGCCCTACCGATCCAGGCTGACGCGCGTCCTGCGCGAGGGCGCGCCGCTCATCGTCGACGGGGTCACGAGCTCGACACAGCCTGCGACCGGGGCCGTCTCACCCCCCGAGGGCGCCGGCCTGCCGACCGGGCGCCGCGGTGACTCTGGGGCTGCTGGCCCTGGTCGTGATCGGCGGAGCAGCCCGCCTCCGGGTGCTGGGCTAGCGGCCTCTCCTACCAGGTCCAGCCGGCCTCGCGAAGCTCGAGCTCGGCCAGCAACCGACCGGCGATTCCATCGACCGCCACAGGGATCTCCGCAAGCCAGCAGGACTCCTGCAGCGTCCGCTCGTAGGCGAGCAGAGCAGCGCGCAGATGGAACGCCGGCGCGAAACCACGAGCACCTGCTCGGGCCGGCTGATCCAACAGCTCCAACTCCCGGGACAGCCTGGTGAGCCGGGCCTGCAGCTCGAGAACCCGGAACGGGTCGGGCGGCGCGACCCTGGGCCGCAGCCAGCGCGCCAACGAGACGACGACCACGGCACCTCCTCCACGGCTCGACGGCCCTTCTTGCAGGGTACGCCGCGGCAGGACGACGTTCTAGAAGGCGGACACGGCCGGGTTCATGCCGACCATCGTCTGGCGTGCTCCTCCGGGGCCGGCGCTCGGCCCGCTAGGTCCTGGTCACCCAGGGCTGGCTCGTCACGAGTGCGGGAGCCATGCTCAGGCCCGCGCCCACCTGCGCAGTGCCGAGCACGTTGATCTGGATGACGGCCGAACGACGGTCGGGCGCCATGGCCTGGACGACCAGCATCCCGGCGTCACGCACCGCGCCGATGTCCTCACCGGGCACCGTCACCATCACGACGGTGCCCTGGTCCACGCCGGTCCACCCGGGGTAGGGCCACCCGCCAAGCTGGGCGCCGAGGTGGTCGGCGCGCTCCGGGATCCCAGGAACCCCGGTGCCCTGCGAGTAACGGTCCCCACCCCCGACGAAGGCGAGGAACGCTCCGGCCTCGCGTACCGACCCGACGGTCTCACCAGGCGACCCCGTGAGGTGCCACCACAGAGAGGCTCCGAACCGGTCTCCGTCCTCTGAGGTCCCAGCGACTCCCGGGGAGTCCTGTTGACGCACGGTCCGGCTGGGCGTCACGGTGCCGTCCTGGTGGACGATGGCCTCCATGACCGTTCCCGCGTTCCTCAATCCCGTGGCGAGGTCCTCGTCGGGAACGCCGATCCAGACCACGCCTTCGTAGCCATCCAGCTCCACGGCCGCCCCGAAGTGATCGCCGTCCTCGGCAGCCCCGGGCATGCCCGGGGTGTTCTGGCTCAGGCCGGTGATCGCGGTCTCGCCGATCACGACGACGCTTCCGGCGTCGCTGTGGAAGCCGATGTCCTCGTCGGGTACGCCAACCATCAGGTAGGCCTTGTCGTCGACGGAGTAGGCATCGCTGAAGCCGCTCGTCAGCACCGAGCCGAAGTGGTCACCGGTCTCAGCAGCGCCCGGCACCCCGTCGTGCCCCTGCTCGTACACGATCGCCGTTCGGGTCGCAGGATCGAGAACGTGCGACAGCGCGTACACCCGACCAGCGCCGGTGGCTCCGTCGACCGTGGCCCCTGGCTCACCGACGGCGAGGTCGAAGGACCGTCCCATCGGCTCGATCGGACGCAGGGCTGCCCCGAAGCGGGCGTCCACCTGACGCGCACGACCGAAGTCGACGGAGGTCAGCTTCTCCCCCCAGGAGGTGTAGAGAGCGCCCCGCCGGGAGTCCACGCCGGGTGCGCTCGCCACGATCTCCGGACAAGCATCCCCACCCAGGTCCTTGACCACGACCCGTGCTCCCAAGCGGGCGCCGGCGTAGTTCGGCTGATCGAAGTCGTTGGCGGTCAGGAGAAGCCGACCAGTGGGCTGGCCCAGCCCCTGCCCGCCGAGAACGCCGCGCAGGATGACGACGGCGCCGGAGTTCTTCTTGTTCGGGCTCAGGTCGTACGAGGGCAGCCCGACCACGAGGTCCGTCGACGGATCCACGGTGCAGACGGGTGCGGCTGACACAGCCTGCACCGGGGCCGCCTCCGTCGGCGTCGCGACCGCCAGTGCCGTGACACCTGCCAGGAGAACGACCGCCAGCCGAGTGCTCGTCGAGACGGTGCTTGTGAGCATGACCCGCTCCCCTCGTCACGGCCCGAGTGGTCCCGGGCCTTTCGGACCAGTCGATGCCACGGTTCCTCGCCGGGCTGGGGAGCACAAGGTCCCGAGTGCCCGGCAGCCCCGGGCACAACGTCCTGCGGCCCCCAGAGCCACGCCACCACCTGGCGCCGGCCCGCCGACCGGGCAGCCGTCAGGCGAGCCCGAGCTCTGCGGCTTCCTCCCAGAGCTCGTCGCGCACGCGAGGATGCGCAGCGTTCTCGATGATGGCAGCAGCCTGCTCGTTCTGAGCGCCGCCCCAGAGCTCGGCGACACCCTGCTCCGTGACGATCATGCTGGCCTGGAACGACGTCACCGGCTCGTCGATCATGGGCACGACGGTGGACACGTCGGCCTTCGGGTGCCAGGACCGCAGCGCCATGATCGCCAGCCCGCCGGGAGAGTGCGTCGCCCCGACGATGAAGTCCGTCTGGCCGCCGAAGCCCGAGTAGATGCGTGCGTTGATCCGCGAGGCGTTCGCCTGGGCGAACAAGTCCACCTGCAGGGCGGTGTTGACCGAGATCATCGCCTGGTTCCGGGCGATCACGGCCGGGTCGTTGACCCGTTCGGAACGCAGGACCCGGACCCGTCGATTGCCGTCGAGCCACTGGTAGAGCTCGGCCGACCCGAAGAGGAACGAGGCGACGAGCTCGTGGTCGGGGTCGAGCGCTCCCGCCTGGTCGAGTCCGAGGACACCGTCGCTGAACATCTCGGTCCAGATCCGCAGCCCACGACGCTTGGTGAGGGAGGCCAGGACGGCGTCAGGGACGCCGCCGATCCCCATCTGCAGGGTGGCCCGGTCGGGCACGAGCTCGGCGGCCCGGGCACCGATGCCCGCGGAGACGTCGTCAGGAGCACCAGCGGGCGGAGAGGGGAGCACCTCGTCCACCTCGATGGCGACGTCGATGTCGGCGAGCGTGAGCTCACCGTCGCCGAAGGTGTACGGCATCCGCGGGTTCAGCTGAGCGACGACGAGTGCTCCGCGGGCGCGCGCCGCCTCCACGGCCGCGGGGAGGATGTTCACCTCGGTGCCCATCGAGACGCGGCCGTCGCGGGGAGTGCTCGTGTGCAGGAGGACGACGTCCGGTCGTGCCTTGTGGGAGAACAGCAGGGGGACCATCGACAGCCGCGAGGGGATGTAGCGCAACCGCGGGCTACGACGCATGCCCGGCCCCACGAAGGCCGTCTCGAGGGTCACACCCTCGCGGTCGGGGAGGCCGGGCTGTGCGTTCAGCACGAAGAGCTTGTACTCGGCCACCGCTTCGTCGAGCGCCTTCAGCGCGACGAGCGGAGTGGCGAAGTTGCCGCTCGCGACCACCCGCGGTGAGCCTCTCAGGTTCGCGAAGGTGCCGGACAGCTCAGCGAGGGTGAGGAGGCGCACAGACCCCATCGTCCCCTGTCGGGCGGGGTCGCGTCATGTCGGGCCTGCCGAGTGCCGGCGGGGAGGGACGCGTCAGGCCCGGTCGGACAGCTCGATCGCGCGAGCCGTCCCCTTCGTGGCGTCGAGGTAGACCAGGGTGTCGCGGGTGACGATGCCGGTGCTCGCCGATACCGGGCTGCCGATGTTCAAGGTCGCGTAGGAGATCCCGTCCGTCGCGGAGATGGCCGAGAGCACCGGTTTCCCGACCTCGCAGAGAAGCACGAAGTCGTTCCAGGTACCCACGTACTGCCGGTCGCTGGTCGTGAAGCGCGGTGCGCCGGTCGCCGGGTCGATTCCGAACAGGACGGGGTTCACGGCCCCCGAGGCGTCGGAGGACGACGTCACGGCGATCAACGTGCCACCGTCGTCAGTGGCGACGAGCGAGCCGCCGACGAACTGATGATCGTCGGGGCGGGAGGTCCAGACACGCTGGCCGTCGAGCAGCCGGTAGATGCTCACCGTCGCGGCGCCGGCGTCGGTCACCAGGACGTGGCCACGGGCCACGTCCTCGACCTTCGACGCGCCGGCCAACGCCCAGACCGGTCTCCACGCGGCGTCGTAGAAGGTGATGGCGGCGGGGCGTACGGCGTCGGTCACGACGACGCCCGCCTCGGTCGCCCAGGCGACCGGTCTGGTCTCGGGCACGCGGTGGGTGGTCACGTCGCCGGTGTCGAGGTCCACGACGCTCACCCGTCCTGGTCCGCGCACGCTCGTGAAAACGGCCTTCGACGCCCTGCCCGTGACCGTGCCCGGGCGCGTCACCGAGGCGGGAAGGGAAGCCGTCCAGGTCACGCCTCCGCTCGTCGCGAGCCCGGTCAGGTCACGCCCGGCTGCAAGGAGCAGGCGTTCCCGGGTCGAGGCCACGAAGGCGCCAGCGCGAGGAGCGCCGGACCGCGCCCCAGACGCGTCGACGGCCAGCGTCGTGGCGACGGCAGAGGCGTCAGGCGTGACCGTCGGCCCCGAGAAGACCGCTGTCGTGCCGGCCCACCCGGCCCAGGGACGCCCGCCGGTGGCCGCCGTCCACAGCCAGGTCCCCCCGGAGGAGTCAAGCCGTGCGTAGCCACCCGCGTCCGAACCCGATCCCGCCAGGAGCACCTCCTTCCCTTTGCGGTCAGGGCTGGACTGCAGGGTCGCCTGCTCGGTCACCGAGGCGTCGACGGCGCTCTCCCAGGTCGGAGTGAACGTGATCGTGAACTTCGGCGTCCCCGGACCGGGCGAGACCGAGGGCCTCGGCGAGCTCGGTGCCGAAGGCTGCTGGGGGGCGGCGGCCGCGTCGTGACGTACCGACCAGACACCAGCACCGGCGACCAGCACAGCGACTGCCACATAGGCCGTGACCGCCGGTCGAGAGCCCCACCTCGATCGGTGCAGGCCCAGCTCTTGGTCCCCGCTGTCCACCCCGCGAGTATGCCGGGTGGGCCTGCGCTGTCCGTCGGGACCCAAGCCAGGTCACCGGATCAGAGCTGCTGGATCGACCCTGTGGAGCGACCGGCAGCGGGCCGGCTGACCTCGAAGCGTGGGGCTCACCGGCAGGCACCTTCGGTGCCGGGTCAGGACAACCGGCCTCCGGCGAGCTCGGCCAGACGCGCGCCGACCAGGCGCTCGACCAGCGTGCGGGGCAACGGCTCCTCTGTCGAGAACCGGATCGAGCCCTTGGAGGTCACGAAGCCGGCGAGCTGATCGGCCAGCGTGGCGGTGACCGTCCCGCTCATCGGGTAGTAGCTGCAGTGACCCTTGGCGAAGCCGAAACCCGCCACACCCTTCCCGTTGACCCTGAACGTCGGGACCCCGTACGAGATCAGCTGGTCGGCGTCAGGAAGCACCGCCTCGAGCATCGCCCGGAGGCCCGTCAGGGCCTCCCGGTGCGGCGCAGGAACCGTGGCGAGGTAGGCGTCCACGTCAGCGGCAGTCACCCCAGGGCCCCTCTTCCCTCCGGCGCCGAGTTGTCCCCAGCAGGGTTCCGGTGGATAGCGTACGAGAGGCGACCCGGCCCCCACGAGGAGGACGTGAACCGATGCGCGCGGTGATCCACACGAGGTATGGGCCCCCCGAGGTGCTGGAGCTGGCTGATGTGCCGAAGCCGGTGCCGGCGGACGACGAGGTCCTCGTCAAGGTCCACGCCACCACGGTCAACCGGACCGACTGCGGGTTCCGCGCCGGTGAGCCCTATGTCGTCCGGGCCTTCAGCGGCCTGCGCCACCCCAAGCAGCCGATCCTCGGCACCGAGCTCGCCGGTGAGGTCGAGGCGGTCGGGTCGGCGGTCACGGAGTTCACGCCCGGGGACCAGGTGTTCGGAGTCCATGCGGATCGCTTCGGCGCCCACGCGGAGTACGTCTGCGTGAGGGAGGACGCCCCGCTGGCCCTCAAGCCCGAGGGCATGTCCTACGAGGAGGCTGCCGCCGTCTGCGACGGGGTGATCCTCGCCCTTACCTGCCTTCGGCGAGGGGGCGTGCACAAGGGGCGGCGCATCCTCGTCTACGGCGCCTCCGGGTCGATCGGCACTGCCGCGGTGCAGCTCGCGCGGTACTTCGAGGCGCACGTGACGGCGGTGTGCACGACCAAGAACGTCGACCTGGTGCGGTCGCTCGGAGCCGACGAGGTCGTCGACTACACCCGCGATGACTACCGGACGAACGGTGAGACGTACGACGTCCTCTTCGATGCCGTCGGCAAGAGCGACTTCGAGGCGTGCAAGGGCTCCTTGGCACCCGGGGGACTCTTCATCACCACCGACCTGGGTGCCCGCTGGAAGAACCCCCGCCTGGTGCTCTGGACAGCGGTGTTCGGCAGCCACCGGGTGCTGATCCCGATCCCCAAGTACACGAAGAAGGACGTGCTCTTCCTCAAGGAGCTCATCGAGGGAGGTCACTACCGGGCGGTCATCGACCGCACCTACCCGTTGGAGGAGGTCGTCGAGGCCACGAGGTACGTCGAGTCGGAGCAGAAGACCGGCAACGTCGTCCTCACCGTCATCCCGGTCACTGCTGGCTGACCAGCGTCCGCTCGGGCACCAGGAGCGTCGGCTCGCTGGCGACATCGATCCTCGGGAGCAGGCGGTCGAGCCAACCAGGCAGCCACCAGTTCGCGTCACCGAGCAGCGTCATCGTGGCCGGGACCAGAACCAGACGCACGACGGTGGCGTCGAGGAAGATCGCCGTGGCCAGGCCGAGCCCCATCATCTTGATCGAGGGGTCCTCGCCCAGCACGAAACCGAAGAAGACCGCGATCATGATGAGGGCAGCCGAGGTGATCACCCGAGCGGTGCTCGCGATTCCTTGGACCACTGAGGCGATGTTGTCGCCCGTACGCACGTACTCCTCGCGGATGCGGGACAGCAGGAACACCTCGTAGTCCATCGACAGCCCGAACAAGATCGCAAACATGAACATCGGGATAAAGGCGATGACCGGCACCGTCTCCTCCAGGCCGATGAGGTCCTTGCCCCAACCCCACTGAAAGACCATGACCAGGACGCCGTACGCCGCACCGATGCTCAAGAGGTTCATCACGGCGGCCTTCAGCGGGACGAGTACCGACCGAAACACCAAGGTGAGCAACAGGAACGACAGCAGCACCACAGCCAGGATGAACACGGGAAGCCGGTCACCGACCCGGTCACCGAGATCTCCCCACGTGGCCGTCTGGCCGCCAACGTGTGCTGTGGCCTGCCGACCGCCGAGCACGCTCGGGAACACCTCGGCACGGATCCGGTCGATGGTCGCTACGGTCGCCGCGTCCTGCGGGGACGTGCTGGGGATCGCAACCAACGTGGTGACCGAGCCGTCAGCATTGACCTCCGCAGCCGACACAGACGCAATGCCCGGGTCCGCCTTGATCGCTGCGGCCAGCGGCTCGACCACCTCAGGATCAGCTGAGGTGTCCACCACGATCACGAGCGGGCCGTTGATCCCCGAACCAAACCCGTCGGCGAGCAAGTCAAAGGCACGGCGTTCGGTACGACTGTCGGGGAGCGCGCCTTCGTCAGGGAAGCCGAGCCGCAGCGACAACGCAGGTGCGGCGAGAGCGAGCAGCAGCGCTGTACCACCGATCGCATAGCCCCAGGCGTGGCGGGACACGTGTCCACCCCACCGATGCCAGCGGTGGCCAGCAGCCCGGTCAGCGAGAGACTCGCGACGTCGAGACCTGAGGCCGTTGACACGGTGCCCGGCGAGTCCGAGCAGGGCTGGGAGCAACGTGACCGAGGCGGCCACCATCACCGCAACAATCAGCGACACGGCGACGCCGGCTGCGGTCATGAAGGGGATCCCCGACACGGCCAGGCCCAGGATCGCGATCACCACGACGCCTCCGGCGACGATCACGGACTGGCCGGCCGTGGCGACAGCCTTTCCGACCGACTCCTCCACCGTGAACCCGAGCACGAGGAACTCCCGATGGCGCGTCACGAGGAAGAGCGAGTAGTCGATGCCGACCCCGAGCCCGACCATGGCTCCCACCACCGGCGCGAAGCTCGGGATGTCGATGATCAGGGTGACCAGCGAGAGCGCGCTCACGCCCACGCCCAGCCCGATCAACGCGATGCCGATGGGCAGACCCATGGCGATGACCGACCCGAAGGCCAGGAGCAGGATGACGCCGGCCGCAAGCAAGCCGAGCAGCTCGCCAACGTTGGTCTCCGACTCCTCGAAGGCGAAGAAGAGGTCGCCGCTGGTCTCGAGCCGCAGCCCGGACCCCGGGCCCGCCTCCACCGCGATCCCCTTGAGATTCTCCAGGTCGATCGGGTCGAGCTCATCGATCACGGGGTACTGCAGCCGAATCATCGCCACCCTGCCGTCGGAGGACACCGACTCGCTCGTCCCCAGCACGTGTGGGAGGGCAGCAGCCGAGGCGCGTACGGCCGTCAGCTCTGCTCGCGCCTCACGCGATTCGGTGAAGGTCGCTCGACCATCGAGGGGCGAGGCGACGATCTGCGCGGTCAGTCCCCCCCGATCGGATCCACCGGAAGCCGCCAGGTCGACTGCCCTTCTGCGAATCGAGTCCGGGGACGGCGTAGGAGTCCTCCAGCTGCTTGCCGAAGGTTGCCGCCGCAGCGATGACGAGGAGCGACACCGCGAGCCAAGCGCCGATCAACCGCCACGGCCGCCGTGCTGCCAGCCGACCCCATCGCTCCATCAGACCCGACATCGTGTGCTCCTCGACGCTGCGTGTTCTCGACGCCACCGTCGAGACTCACCTCAGCGTCGCGGCGCGGTCAGCAGCCGCCATCGGTCAAGGTGGCTGGAGATTCCCCGGACTATCGGCCGGGAAAGGTCTACGACCTTTGACCGAGTCGCCCACCGATCACAGTCCCTACTGTTGAGCCGTGCTTTCCGACGCTGTCCGCTGGATCTGGGACGAACCACGGGTTCCTCACGCCCCGGCTCGGGTGTGGCGGGACTGGGCGCTCGTCGGTGCCGTGACGGTGACCGCACTGCTTGAGACCGGACTGCGCGACGACGTCGTGTGGCGGCCATTCGCTACTGCCCTCGCGCTGGGCCTGGTGTGGCCGCTGCTCTGGCGTCGCACCCACCCGCTCGCCGTCGTGGCGGTCACCTTCGGCGCCGTCATCGCGCTCAACGTGGCGACCTTGCTCACCAGCACCGATTCCGTGGGCCTCTACACGATGATCTACATCCTCGTCCTGCCGTACGCCCTCCTGCGCTGGGGAAGCGGTCGGGAGATCGCCGTCGGGCTCGCGATCATCGTCGTGGCCTACGCCCTGGGCATCGCCGCTGACTACACGAATGTGGGTGAGGCGTTCGCGGCCGCAGTCTTCGCCTTGTCTCCTGCCGTCTTGGGAGCGATGGTGCGCTTCCAGGCGACCTATCAGGCCGCGGAGAAGGAACAGATCAAGCTGCTCGAGCGCGAACAGCTCGCGCGCGAGCTGCACGACACCGTGGCCCATCACGTCTCGGCCATCCTCGTGCGCGCTCAGGCCGGTCGGGTCGTGGCGGCCACGGATCCCGACGCACCGATGGCCGCGCTGGCTGTCATCGAGGGCGAAGCCGCCCGAGCGCTCACGGAGATGCGGCTCATGGTCGGCGCCCTGCGCGACGGTGAGACCGCCGACCTCGCTCCGCAGCAGGGCGTCCGAGACCTCCCACGACTTGCAGCCGCGGCCGGCGATTCGCCGCCGGTCACTGTGGAACTGCTGGGCGACGTCGACGACCTGCGACCCGCGGTGACCGCGGCGATCTATCGCTTGGCCCAGGAGTCGATGACCAATGCCCTACGTCATGCTCGCCACGCCTCCCGCATCGATGTTCGCGTGAACGTCGAGTCTGACTCGGTCCAGTTGACCGTCGTCGACGACGGCGTGAGCCATCCCTCCGGGCGAAGTCCCTCGGGCTACGGCCTGGTGGGCATGGCCGAACGCGCGACCCTGCTGGGAGGGACCCTCGAGGCGGGTCCGGGCCGCGATCGAGGGCTGGACCGTGAGTGCCGTGCTGCCGCGGTCAGGTGGCGCCCGATGACCATCCGGGTGCTGGTCGCCGACGACCAGGAGATCGTCCGTACGGGGCTCGCCATGATTCTCGGCGCCCAGCCCGACATCGAGGTGGTCGCCCAGGCTGCCGACGGGCGTACGGCCGTCGACCCTGGCACGTGAGCTGCGGCCCGACGTCTGCCTGTTCGACATCCGGATGCCGGAGATGGACGGCATCGAGGCCACCCGGCAGCTCGCCGGCCCCGACGTCGAGGACCCGATCGCCGTCGTCGTGATCACCACCTTCGACCTCGACGACTACGTGCACGGTGCCCTCAAGGCAGGAGCCCGCGGGTTCCTGCTCAAGGACGCCGGACCCGAGCTGCTCATCCAGGCGATCCACGCGGCCGCCGACGGTGATGCACTCATCGCTCCGAACGTCACGGTCCGGCTGCTCGCGGCCTTCAGCGACACGGGCAGTGACCGCGTCCCCGCTCAGCCCGTGGTTCCGCTCACCGAACGTGAGGAGGACGTGCTGGTCACGGTCGCTCGCGGTCTCACCAACTCCGAGATCGCCCACGAGCTCCACATCAGCCTGAGCACGGTGAAGACCCACCTCACGGCCCTGATGAACAAGCTCGGCGCCCGGAACCGGGTCGAGCTGGCCATGTGGGCCTACGAGACCGGCCGCATCACGAACTGACGAGCGCGACCTCGTCGCCGACGTGGACCCGCCCTGGCGGCGAGGGTGTCGGCGTAGACACCGAAGTAGAAGCCCTTGCCGAACTTGGGGGTCTCCTGCCGGCCCCGGGAGGCTCCGATCATGCGCAGGGTCTGGAGGTCGACGACGCCGGTGTCCGGGTTGCGGGTCGTGGCAGCGCACCGCCTCACCGGCCCGCCGACGCGCACCACGACCTCGCCCAGCCGCAGCTCACGGCCCTCCCAGGTGTCCTCGTCGTGCGGTGCCGCGCCCGCGATCTCGACGTTCATCCGGAAGCGTCGACCGTCCACCGGGTCGGCGTCGTTGCGGACCGCCAGCGCGTCGGTCGAGGACGTCCCGAGAAGGGTGAGACCGGCGACGTCGAACCCTCCTGACTCGCCGAGGACGAGGCGAAGGGGACGACCCGCGATCGCGCTGAACACCTCCCCCCAGCCGGGGACGTCATGGCCGGCCACGGTCCGCTGCGCCGTAGAAGTCCGTGAGCGACGGCTCCCCGCGTTCGACGATCCCCGAGCGCAGCAGTCCCGCAGGACCGTGCACCTCCAGCACCCCCGTGGCCGGGTCGTAGTCAGCCCGGTGCTGCATGAGGCTGCCGATGTCGGTGCAGCTGATCAGCGCACCGGTGTCCGTCACGAGGAACATCGCCCGGTCACCGACGACCCCGCCGGCCGAGACGTCGACGTGGTCCGGGTGGTGCAGGGCGAGACCCTTGACCGGAGTCACCGACAGCTGGACGACCCGCATCCGGCGATCCTCGCATGCGACCGGTCACCCAGTGGCGACCTGGCGCGAGCGTCGGAGCCTGTTGAGGCAGGTGACCGACACCGCGAGGATCCACAGGAAGTAGCCGAACAGTCCGGCGAACCAGAAGGCGTAGAGCCCACTGACCTCGGCGAGGATGCCCACCATGCCCAGCACGCCGGCACCCGTGATGACCAAGCCGACCCACGCCAGCCACTTCGGCAGAAGTCCTCCGCGAAGGGCCGCGAGCGAGAACGCAGCGATCAGCAGCACCATGGGTACGAGCGCGAGGTCGCCCATGAAGTGCGTGAATCCGTTCAGGGCGTACCAGCCCTGCAGGATGCCGTCATCCACGTTCTCCAGATCGGAGTCGATGAGGCCCCGCGGAGGGAAGGGCAGAACGGCCGTCTGACACGACCGAGTCCGTAGCCGGCGTTACCGGGGTGACGTGCTCCATGGCTTCCTCCAGGTGGGTGACGGGATGCCATCGACGCTAGGAGCGCGACCTGCCGAGGGCGTCCGGCTATCGAAGGAGCTCCTGTCGCTCGACCTCCCTCCTTAGGAGGACGCCGCGGATGACGCGGACTCCCTACACTCCTGCCATGTCAGGGGTGCTGCGCTCACCACCGCGTTCCGATGTCGTGCTGGCGGCCGTGATGACCGTGGTGTGCGTCGCGGAGCTCTACGCCGGCTACCCGTTCGAGGACAGTCCTGTCGCGGGTCCCTCTGCATTCCACGTCGCCACAGCGGTCGCTCTGGGCGCCTCGCTCGCGTGGCGCCGGGTCCACCCGATGCTCCTCGGGCCGTTCGTCTTCGCGTTGCTGGCGATCCAGGCCCAGCTCGTGGTCCGACCCAACGTCTTCGGCGAGATCCTCGTCTCGCTCCTGGCGCTGTACGGCGTGACGGCGTACGCGACGTCCTGGCGCGCAGCGACCGCATCCACCTTGGCCTGCCTCGGTTTCGCCGCCGTCCTTGCCTCGTCCGACACGGAGGACCCGGTCGGCGAGACGCTGACCCTCATCATCTTCGGGTTCGTCATCATGCTGGCCGGCTGGGTCGTCCATCGGCAGCGCGACCGGGCCGAGGACATGCAGCGCCAACGCGACCAAGCCGACGATCGGGCCCGCGAGATCGCCGCCAGCGAGCGAGCCCGCATCGCGAGGGAGCTCCACGACGTGGTCGCCCACGGGATGAGCGTGGTCGTGCTGCAGGCCCGCGGCGGGCGGCGGATGGTGGAGCACGAACCGTCCAGGGCCTCGCTCGCCTTCGACGACATCGAGCGGGTGGCCTCTGACTGCCTCGACGAGATGCGCCGCCTGCTCGGGATCCTCCGGGCGCCCGAGGACGAGGCGCCCCTGGCCCCGCAGCCGACGCTCGGCGAGCTCCCTGCCTTGGTCGACCGGGCGCGGGCGTCGGGGGCGACCGTCGACCTCGTCGTCGCGGGCGACCGTCGGGAGCTCGCCCCGGCGGTGGAGCTGTCGGCCTACCGGATCGCTCAGGAGGCCCTGACCAACTCTCTGAAGCACGCACCTGGCAGCACAGCGCACGTCCGGGTCGACTACCAGCCGCTCAGCCTGGCGGTCGAGGTGACCGACGACGGCCCGGGGATGCAAGGAGGCGAGGGAGGACACGGACTGATCGGCATGCGCGAGCGGGTCGAGCTCTTCGGCGGGACGTTCCATGCGGGCACGGAGCCGGGCGGCGGCTTCGCCGTTCGCGCCCGGCTCCCCCTCGCTGAGGTGGGCACATGAGCATCCGCATCCTGCTCGCCGACGACGAGCGGCTCATCCGCGCCGGCTACCGGATGATCCTCGACTCCGAGCCCGACCTCGAGGTCGTGGGTGAGGCCGCCGACGGCGTCGAGGCGGTCGAGGCGGCGCGCCGGCTCCCCATGTGTCCCGCGTGCTGGCGAAGCTCGGCCTGGCGAGCCGGAGCCAGGCCGTCGTGTTCGCCTACGAGACCGGCCTGGTGAGCCCGGGGGTCCCGTCCAGGCCGTGACCCAGCAGGTCAGCCGACGGCTGTGGCGCCGTCGAGCGTAGGTCGTTCGACCTGACGCGACGAAGATGTGGACGCTCAACAAGAAGACCCACACGGGGAACAGCAGGACGGCCCAGAACGAGCGTGGCGGCGCGAGCGCCGCGATGCTGGCAGCCGCCCCACGAGCATCATGGCCACGAACAACCGTCCTGAGCCGAGGAACGCCGTGGCGAAGAGCTTGTCCTCGTCGCGCTCCCGACCGGGACCTGACGACCCCGATGAACCAGAGGAACGCGATCCCGGTGTAGGGGCCAGACTCGGAGCCAGGCCGACCTTCTGTCGTCGAGACTCGTCGGTGATCCACTCGGACTGGTCACCGCTCCTGGGCAAGGCCAGGTGCAACAGGACGACGACGGCCGACTTCTCCCTCACTCGCCACTAGGAGAACCCATCGCGTGGCGACGCGGTCATGCCCGTCGGCCGCGAGATGCTCCCCCCATGCAGCCGAGCCTGTCAGAACGCATTCTCCCCGCCCGCCAGAAGCGAACGCTGGATGAGCTGACCGCCGACCTCGACCTGACCGCAGGCGACGCCAGCTCCAAGAAGTCGGCGTTCTGGACGATGCTGGCGTTGTCCGCCGTGATCGCCACAGCGGGGGTGGTGTCCGACTCCACCGCCACCGTCATCGGCGCGATGATCATCGCGCCACTCTCCACCCCGATCATGGGCGTGGCCCTCGGCATCGTGCGGCTCAGCAAGTCGGGCACGCGAAGTGCGACGGTGTTCACCGTCAGCGGTGCGCTGCTGGTGATCGCGATCGGGGTGGCCTTCTCCCTGGTCGTCCCGGGTGGGGTTGATCTGCTCAACGACAGCCAGATCGCCAGCCGTACGTCGCCTGGCCTGGTCGACCTCATCTCGGCCGTGGCCACGGGGTTCGCCGGGGCGGTGGCATTCGCCCGAAGGGACGTCGCCGCCGTCCTGCCCGGCGTCGCGATCGCGATCTCTCTGGTGCCGCCCTTGGCGGTCGTCGGGGTGTGCCTCGGCCAAGGCGCCGTAGCGCTGGCGGCCGGTGCCTTGGTGCTGTTCGTCTCGAACTTCGTCGCTCTCGTCCTCGCGGGCACGCTGGTGTTCACGAGCGCCGGCTACGCGGCCGAGGCGGCCACGGCCAAGGACCTTTCGCGGCGCCGTTCCCTCTCGGCGATCGGGATCCTGCTGGTCGTGATCCTGGTCCCCCTGGCCTTCAACACCGTCGGCACCTACCTCGTCGGGCTGTGGACCGAACGTGTTCAGTCGACCGCCGAGCAGTGGATCGCGCAGGAGCCGGGCGCCAGCATCGAGAGCATTGCGGTGGTCTCCCAGACGGTCTATGTGAACGTGCAGACCCCGGGTGGCTTGCCGCCGACCGACGAGCTCGTGGCCGGCCTGGACGGACAGATCCCCAACGGCATCCCGGTCGTCGTCACGACGACCGTCGGCGAGCAGATCGATGCTGGCGTGGTCGGAGAAGCTCCCTCCACGGACACGGGCTAGGCGCGACCCTCGGCATTGCGGGCGTCGTTTCGGGCGTACCAGGCCATGACCTCGTCGGCGTAGCCACCGACCCGGAGCCGCGAAGCCATGTAGCGCATGGGGCGGTCGACGTGCCGGAAGAATTCGAGGTAGCTCGGGCAGAGGTAGTGGAGTCCGGGCTCGCCGTCGGCGGCCAGGGTGAACCGGTCCTTGGGGCAGCCTACCGTTGCAGGCGAACCGCACGTCGCAGCTGCGGCACTGCCCGGGCAGGCTGTCCCGCTTGTCCTCGCCGAACGCGACCTGTTGCGGGGAGGCGACCAGGTCGAGCAGGTGCGTAGTGGCGATGTTGCCCAGCAAGTAGTCCGGCTCGACGAAGTGGTCGCAGGAGTACACGTCTCCGTTGTGCTCCAGGGCCAGTGCCGTGCCGCACGTCTCGGAGTGCACGCACAACGCGCCCGGCACCCCCACCCAGTTCGCCAGCGAGGTGTCGAACATCTGCACGTACACCCGGCCGACGTCGCGGCGGACCCACTCCTCGAACACCTCGATGAGGAACCGCCCGTACCCCCCGGGTGAGACCGACCGGTCGGTCACCTGGTCCCCGACGGGGATCGGGCCGGCCGACTCGCGCTCGACGATCGGGATCAGCTGCACGAAATCCGCACCGAGCTCGTCGCGCAGGAACGTGTACACCGCCAGGCCGTGGTCCTCGTTGGCGTGGTGCACAGTGGTCAGCGCGTTCCACCGGACCTCGTGCCGCTTCAGCACGTCCAGGCCGACCATCACCCGGTCGAAGGTCGGCTTGCCACCCTTGTCGACCCGGTAGGTGTCATGGATCTCGCGTGGGCCGTCGATCGAGATCCCGACCAGGAAGTCGTGCTCCTTCAGGAACGCCCCCCACTCGTCGTCGAGCAGGGTGCCGTTGGTCTGGATCGTGTACTCCACCCGCTGCCCGGGCCGCTTGTGCTTCTGCACGAGCTCCACCGACCGGGCGAAGAACGGCAGCCGCATCATCGTCGGCTCACCGCCCTGCCAGGCGACCGTCACCTCGTCGTCACGGTGGGACTCCAGCAGCTGGCGGACGTACTCCTCGAGGAGCGCGTCATTCATCCGGAACGGGCTGTCGGGGTAGAGCTCCTCCTTGGACAAGAAGAAGCAGTACGAGCAGTCCAGGTTGCAGATCGCACCCGTCGGCTTGGTGAGCAGGTGGAACGACCGAGGTGCCTTGGGCAGGTCAGGCAGCGCAGGACGCAGCACCGGGTCGGGCAAGGACACGCTCACCCCGGTCACGCTATCCGGACCCATGCGCCAGCGCCCGCCCGCGCATCGTCCGTGCAGTTCGCGTCGCAAGGCCAGAGAGACCCGCTGGTGCGCCCGAGCCCGGGCTCGCCGGCGGACCGCACACGGTCCGGGTGACCTCGGCATCGCAGGCGATGGTCGAGCATGTCCGAGGAGCGGTGCCGGAGGAGCGTCGCGGGTCATCCCGACCGTGCCACGGCGCGAGCGTCTCGAAGGGGACGGTGACGACCAGCTGGGGGCGTACCGAGGCTCGTCTGCCCTACGGTGCCGCCGTCGAGGACGCGCTGCGCGAGAGCGACGAGCGCGTCGTGCCGACGCTGCCCGGAGTGCGGGGGTCGCCGAGCTGGGGCCGGCCCATGAACGCGTCCAGGGCCGCCCGAAGGGTCGCCGAGCCGACCGGCGACATGAACCCGCGCAGGTCGCCGCCGTCGAGGGTGTCGTGGAGGTGGAGGACGTGCGTGCGCGGTCGTCGCGGTTCTTGGCGTCGGCAGCGTCCGGGTCGACGCGGATGCTCCACTCGGCGACGAGCTTCTTGTACTCGTCGGCGCACAACCCGGACTGGGCGAGCAGGAACGCTTCTCCGATCTCCGGGTCCGCCAGCGCCGCGACGGACCGGTCAGTTCCGCAGGCCCCGCGGGAGATCACGAGAGCGTGCTCCAGGCTGACCTCCCCGTCGACCAAGGCCTGCGCCGTGAGGGGGAGGACCGTGGCCAGCCGGTCCGCCAGCTTGAGCTCCGACCCCGCCCGCGCCTCGGAGCATCTCTGAGTGCGGACCAACCACGCCTTCATCGAACGCGAGCCGTCCAGCCCCCAGACTCCGCTCGCCTTCACTGCGCTCAGGCCGCTGATCCGCTTCCCGTCCAGGACCCCGGTGACGGCGGCGAGGCGCGCGGTGAACTCACCGACTCCGTGCCCGACATGGCCGCGGCGTCCAGCGCAGCGACCGCACGCGCGGCGGCCTCGAGGGCCTCGAGCTCAGCCAGCACGGGCCGTCACCCCCTCGGATCACGTGTCGAACTGATGCTCTAATCCAAGCAGACCGCACCGACAGTCCGCTGTCCGAAAACCGTTGCTGTGGAAAGAGAAACTGCCTGTGCAGGACGGTCAGCCCGGAGACGGTCCGAGTCGACGCGTCAACGCTGAGGGGAACTGCTCGGTCAGACCCGCAGACCGTCCCGACGACCCCTCGAACCATGGGCGGCCCGGCCGTCACGGTCCCGGCTCTTGGGCAGCCCCCCGACTACGATCACGGGCAGGGCCGAGGGGCCCCTCCGCGATGGCCTGCGGCTCGGCGAAGGAGGTGGCGCATGGGGGTGATGGACCGCTTCGAGCGCCGCCTCGACCGCTTGGTCAACGGGGTCTTCGCGAAGACCTTCAAGGCGCGAGGTCGAGCCGGTGGAGATCGCCGCCGCCCTTCAGCGCGAGTGCGACGACCGGGCGGCGATCGTCAGCCGCGGACGCACGATGGTGCCCAACGCGTTCACGGTCGAGCTCGGGCCCTCCGACCACGAGCGGCTCTCGGTCTATGCCGACGCCCCTGGGCGACGAGCTCTCGGCCATGGTGCGCGAGCACGCCGAGGAGCGCGGCTTCGCCTTCGTCGGTCCCGTGGAGGTCGGCTTCGCACGCGCCGACGACCTCGACACGGGACTCTTCCGCATCCGCAGCGAGGCCAAGGCCGGGGTCACCAACCGACCGACGGCCGCCGCTGGGGCGCCACCGCCGGTGGCCGCTCATCTCGAGGTCGGCGACCGGTTGGTCGCGCTCACCCGACGCACCACGGTGCTGGGCCGGGGCGACGACGCCGATCTGCGCATCGACGATCCTGGCGTCTCGCGCAAGCACGCGCAGATCGTGCTCGGTGACCCCAGCCGCGTGGTCGACCTCTCCTCGACCAACGGCACCTGGCTCGACGGTCGTCAGGTGACCGATGCCGAGCTCTTCGACGGCTCGCGGGTCATGCGTCGGCGGCACCACCGTCACCTTCCGGCTGGGCGGCTGACGGCCACCGATGTCGGATCTGACGCTGTTCCTGATCAAGGTCGGCTACCTCGCCCTGCTCTGGGTGTTCGTGCTGGTCGTCGCCGCCGCGATGCGGCGCGACCTGATGCCTCGGCGACGTCGTACGTCCTCCGGGCGCACCAAGGCCGCGGTGGCCGTCCCGACGGCCGCCGCCTGCCAAGGCAGCCAAGCCGGGCAAGGCCCCCAAGCCCAAGCGTGGCCAGCCCCGCACCCTCAGCGTCACGGCCGGCACGCTCAAGGGCACGACGCTGGACCTCACCGACGCCCCCATCAGCCTCGGGCGAGCCGCCGACAACACCCTCGTGCTCGACGACGACTACGCGTCGGGGCACCACGCCCGGCTCCGGCCCTACGACGGCGGCTGGCTGGTCGAGGACCTCGGCTCGACGAACGGCACCTTCCTCGACACGGCCAAGGTGACCGCACCGACACCGGTGCCCGTCGGTGTTCCGGTGCGCATCGGCAAGACCGCCCTCGAGCTGCGGAAGTAGCCGGCCGTGCCCCTTGTCGTCCGCGCCGTCGCCCGGTCCCACGTCGGTCTCGTGCGCGCCGGCAACGAGGACTCCGGCTACGCCGGACGCAGCCTGTTCGTCGTGGCGGACGGGATGGGCGGACACGCCGCCGGTGAGGTCGCCAGCCGCACCGTGGTGGCAGCGATGTTGGGCCTCGACGGCGCCGACCTCGGCGACGACGTCGGGGCCACCCTCCGCGCGGCCGTCGACGAGGCCAACAACCGTCTCCGGCTCGCCGTCGACGCGCGGCCCGACCTCGACGGCATGGGCACCACGCTCACGGCGCTCGCGTGGACCGGTGAGCAGCTCGGCCTCGCGCACGTCGGGGACTCCCGGGCCTACCTCCTCCGCGACGACCGGCTCACGATGCTCACCCACGACCAGACCCTGGTGCAGACCCTCATCGACGACGGCCGGATCTCCGAGGCTGAGGCTCGCACCCACCCTCAGCGTTCGGTGATCCTCCAGGCCCTGGACGGCCGAGCCGGCATCGAACCGGACGTCACGCTGCTCGACCCGCGACCCGGGGACCGATACCTCATCTGCTCGGACGGGTTGACGGGCTACGTCGACGAGTCCGACGTCCGAGGCAGCGCTACGCGGGCACCCTGCGCACGCCGCCGTCGACGGGCTGATCGGCCTCGCCCTCGAAGCCGGCGCCCCCGACAACGTCACGGTGGTGGTGCTGGACGTGCTCGAGGCGGCTCACGCCGAGGAGCCCGACGACGCGCAGGACGCTGCCACCCACGACCCGGGCGGAGTCCTCGTCGGTGCGGTCGGCGAGACCGCGGCCGCGGCCAACGAGGTCCCCGCCGCCGACCTCCCGGCAGGTGCTCGACGCCCGACCGCGAAGCGGCAGCTGACCGCGACCATGCCCGAGGCCTCGGAGCCCGAGGACGAGGGCGATCCGGCCGCACCGAGGCGCAGACGACGGCGATGGCCCTGGCTGGTCGCGTTGCTCGTCGTGATCGGCCTCATCGGTTCCGCCTTCGCCTGGCGTTGGTCGCAGGACCAGTGGTACGTCGGCGTCGACAACGGCGTCGTCGCTGTGTACTCAGGCGTGGACCTGACCGTCGGTCCGGTCTCGTTGTCGCAGCTGGAAGAACGAACCGGGATCGAGACGGTCACCCTGCCCGAGTTCGAACGCGCACGGGTCGAAGGGACCATCGAGGCGACCGACCAGGAGGACGCGCTCGCCATCGTCGCGCGCCTGCAGACGGCCGCCGACGCCTGCCTCAGCGCACCCGACACCGTGGGCTGCCCGTGAGCACCACGGCTCAGACCGTCGCGGCGGCCACGGCCGCCGTCCCCACGGAGCGACCGGGCTATCGGCTCACCGAGGCCGCTCCTGCTGGTGCCGGCCGTCGCGATCGGCGCCCTCGCCTACGCCCAGGTCGAGCTCGCCCGCAGCGGGGCGCTGCCGCCGGACTACTGGGCCTGGCTGACGGTCGGCGTGCTGGCCGCCGTGGTCGCCCACGTGAGTGCGCAGCTGCTCGTTCCGTGGTCCGACCAGGTGCTCTTGCCGACGGTGGTCGCCTTGAACGGGCTCGGCCTCGCGATCATCTACCGGCTCGACCTGGCCGCCCGGCTCGACGCCGGACCCTCAGGTGAGCCCCCGCGCGGGCTCGCCGCGGTCGACCAGGTCGTCTGGACCTGGCTGGGGGTCGGCCTGTTCGTGCTCGTGCTCGTGGTGGTCCGCGAGCCCCGATGGCTCCAGCGGTTCACCTATACGGCCATGCTCGTCGGTCTCGCCCTGCTCGTGCTCCCGCTCGTGCCTCGGCTGGGCGTCACCATCAACGGTGCCCGCATCTGGGTGCGGGTCGCCGGGCTGTCGTTCCAACCGGCCGAGATCGCCAAGCTGGTGCTCATCGTGTTCTTCGCCGGCTACCTCGTGATCAAGCGCGACGTGCTCTCGCTGGCGCGCAGCCGCGTCCTCGGCATCGACCTCCCGCGTGGACGCGACCTCGGACCCATCCTCGGCGTGTGGCTCGTCAGCGTCGCCGTGCTCGTCTTCGAGCGCGACCTCGGCACGTCGGTGCTGTTCTTCGGGCTCTTCGTCGCGATGCTCTACGTCGCGACCGAACGCGTCGGCTGGCTCGTGATCGGCGGGCTGCTCGCGGCCGTCGGGATCGGCCTCGGCTACCTGCTCTTCGGTCACGTACGGACCCGCTTCGACGTCTGGCTCCACCCCTTCGCCGACGCCACCGAACACCGGCTACCAGAGCGTGCAGGCGCTGTACGGCATGGCCGACGGCGGGATCCTCGGCTCCGGGATCGCGCAGGGTCACCCTGACCTGGTGCCGTACGCCAACTCCGACTTCATCGCCGCGACCATCGGCGAGCTGCTCGGGGTCACGGGCTTCATGGCCATGCTCATGCTCTATGCCGTGGTGGTGGCCCGGGGGCTGTCGATCTCGCTCTCCGCGCGGGACCCCTTCGGTCGGCTGCTCGCCTTCGGTCTGGCCTTCGTCCTCGGGCTTCAGGTGTTCGTCGTCGTCGGAGGGGTCACGAACCTCATCCCGCTCACCGGTCTGACCACCCCGTTCCTCTCGGCCGGCGGCTCGTCACTGGTCGCCAACTGGGCCCTGATCGCCCTGCTGCTCCGGGTCAGCGACGACGCCCGCCGCCCCGTGCTCGCTCCCGTCGCCCTCGACCAGGCCGAGACCCAGGTGATCCGGCGATGACCGTCACCGTCCGCCGGATGGCGGTGATCATCGCCGTGCTCTTCCTGTGCCTGCTCATCCAGGCCAACCGCATCCAGGTCACCCGCGCCGACGAGCTCAACAGCCGCGCAGGGAACACCCGGGCGATCCTCGACACCTACGGCGAGCAGCGCGGATCGATCATCGTCGGCGCCACGCAGGTCGCCCGCTCGGTGGACACCGGCGACGCCCGCCTCCGCTACGAACGCCGCTACTCGCGCGGGCCGGAGTACGCACCGGCCACCGGCTTCTACTCCATCGTCTACGGGGCGACCGGCATCGAGAAGCAGGAGAACGCCCTGCTGAGCGGCACGGACCCGCGCCTGATCGGCAGCTCAGCTCGACGACCTGATCAGCGGCGGTACCCGGGAGGGCGCGTCGGTTCGGCTCACGCTCGACGCCGCTGCACAGCGTGCGGCGTGGGACGGCATCCGGCAGTACAACGGGGCCGTCGTCGCCATCGAGCCGTCCACCGGACGCATCCTGGCCATCGCCTCGAGTCCCTCCTACGACCCGAACCCGTTGTCCTCCAACGACCCTGCGGAGAACCGCGCCGCGTGGGAGAAGCTGACGGCCAACCCCAAGGAGCCGCTGCTCAACCGGCCGCTGGCTCGTACCTACCCACCCGGGTCCGTCTTCAAGGTGGTCACCGCCGCCGCGGCGCTCTCCAGCGGTCAGTACACGACCGAGACCGAGATCCCCGCCCCGGCCGTGCTCGACCTGCCCGGCACGACCGCAGACCTGCCCAACTACGACGGTCGAGCCTGCTTCGGCGGACAGGTCACCTTGGAGCAGGCGCTGCAGATCTCCTGCAACACCGCCTTCGCCAACGTGGGTCTGACCCTGGGCGACGACATCCTTCGGGAGCAGGCCGAGAAGTTCGGGTTCAACAGCTCCTTCGACGTTCCGATGACCGCGGCGACGTCGGTGTTCCCCCCGGACCTCAACGAGCCTCAGACCGCGCAAGCGGCCATCGGCCAGTACGACGTACGGGCGACCGCCCTCCAGATGGCGCTCGTCGGTGCGGGCATCGCCAACGGCGGTCTGGTCATGAACCCCTACCTGGTCGACGAGGTGCTCGCCCCCGACCTGTCGGTGCTCTCCCGAGGCGAGCCGACGGAGTTCGGGCGGGCGGTGTCACCCGAGGTCGCCCAGGAGCTCACGGACATGCTCGTGAACGTCGTCGAGAACGGCACGGGCAAGCCCGCCCAGATCCCCGGCGTCCTGGTCGCGGGGAAGACGGGTACCGCACAGACCGTCACCGGACGGCCGCCGCACGCCTGGTTCCTCGTCCTTCGCCCCCGCCGACGGCGCCGACGTCGCCGTCGCCGTCGTCGTCGAGAACGGCGGGAACCTCGGCTCGGAGGCCACCGGGGGACGACTGGCCGCACCGATCGCGAAGGCCGTCATGGAGGCGGTGCTCCGGCGATGACACTCCCTGAGGCCGTGCCTGGACCCGCGCAGCTCCCCACGGTGAGCCGTGCGCACCGACCCGTATCACCCCTGGAAGGATGACCGCATGACCGACGACGGGGCGCCTACGCCCGGCACGCGCTCCCTCGGCGGCCGCTACGAGGTCGGCGAGGTCATCGGCCGAGGCGGCATGGCCGAGGTGCACCGCGGGCGCGACGTGCGCCTGGGCCGCCCCGTCGCGGTGAAGGTGCTGCGGTCCGACCTGGCCCGGGACCCCGGCTTCCAGTCCCGCTTCCGCCGCGAGGCGCAGTCCGCGGCGTCGTTGAACCACCCCAACATCGTGGCGGTCTACGACACCGGCGAGGACCGGTTCGACGACGACCCGACCGGCCCCTCGCAGCCGTACATCGTCATGGAGCTGGTCGAGGGCGAGACCCTGCGCGACATCGTGAAGTCCGGTCGACGCGTCATGCCGCGACGCGTCGCCGAGATCGGCGAAGGCATCCTCACCGCCTTGGACTACAGCCACCGGCACGGGATCATCCACCGCGACATCAAGCCCGGCAACGTCATGCTGACCCCCACGGGGCAGGTCAAGGTCATGGACTTCGGCATCGCGCGTGCGGTCGCCGACAGCGCGGCGACCATGACCCAGACCTCGTCGGTCCTGGGGACCGCGCAGTACCTGTCGCCCGAGCAGGCGCGGGGCGAGAAGGTCGACACCCGCAGCGACCTCTACTCCACGGGCTGCCTCCTCTACGAGCTGCTCGTCGGCCAGCCCCCCTTCACCGGCGACTCCCCGGTCGCGGTCGCCTACCAGCACGTCCAGGAGAACCCGGCGCCCGCCGTCCCAGGTCGACCCCGACGTGCCGCCCGGGTACGACGCGGTCATCCTCACCGCCTTGGCCAAGAACCCCGCCGACCGCTACCAGACGGCCGCGGAGATGAAGGCCGACCTCGCCGAGCTGGCCACCGGCGGCGCACCGACGCGCGTGGTCGCCCCCGTCCCGGTCGTCGCGGCGGCAGAGACGACCCAGCTGCTCAACACGGCCCCGGCGAGCTCGACCACCGCCGCCCAAGCGCGCCGGGTGGTACGTCCTGCTGACCCTCGCCGTGATCGGGGTCCTCGGCCTGGTCTTCTTCCTGGCCACCCAGGTCTTCGGGGGTGGGGGGACCAAGGTGCGAGTCCCGGACCTCACCGGGCAGACGCGTCCCCATCGCCACCGCAACCCTCAGCGAGAAGGACCTGGTGCTCGGAACGGTCACTCCCGTGGAGAGCACGGCCCCCGAGGGCACGATCGTGGCCCAGGACCCCGGGCCGAACGCCGAGGCCGAACCGGGGACCGCGGTCGCGGTGACGGTCTCCTCCGGCCCCCCGCAGGTGGTCGTCCCCACGCTGGTCGGACTCCCCCGCGCGGACGCTCTGAACGCCCTGACCGCCGCCGGACTGCTGCTCGGCGGGCTCGACACCAAGGCCTCCGACCTCCCCGCCGACACGGTGCTCTCCAGCGACCCGACCGAGGGCACCAAGGTCGATGCCGGGAGCGCCGTGTCCTTGGTCGTCTCGTCCGGCAAGGTCAAGGTGCCGAACGTGCTCGGCAAGAACGAGGCCCAGGCCAAGGCCGACCTCTCCAACGCCGGGTTCCAGGTCGTGGTCATCCAGCAGGAGGACGGCAGCGTGAACGCCGGCACCGTCCTCGCTCAGAGCCCCGCGGGTGGCACGCTGCTGGCGGTCGGCAAGACGGTGACGATCACCGTCGCGACCGAACCGCCACCCCCCACCCCCACGCCCACCCCGAGCCCGACACCCACGATCTCACCGAGCGACGCGCCCTGACCCTGAGGGAGCGACACTGTTCCCGACAGGATCAGACCGCGCGCTGCACGACCGGTGCCAGCCCCGCCGAGCGGGCGACGGCATCACCGTCCCCGCAGACACCGAGCCAGTTGGCCAGCAGTCGGTGCCCCCCCTCGGTCAGCACGGACTCGGGGTGGAACTGCACCCCCTCGACGGCGACCTCGCGGTGCCGGAGCGCCATCACGACCCCGGACGACGTACGCGCCGTGACCTCCAGCACGTCAGGGATGCTCGCGAGCTCCACGGCGAGGGAGTGGTAGCGGGTCGCCGTGAAGGGGTCGGGCAGACCGGCCAGCACACCGACCCCGGTGTGCTCCACCTGGCTGGTCTTGCCGTGCAGGAGCTCGGGCGCCCGGCTCACCACCGCGCCGTAGGCGACGGCGATCGCCTGGTGTCCGAGGCAGACGCCGAGGACCGGCACGCGTCCGGCCGCCAACCGAACCATCGGGACGCACACCCCGGCGGACTCGGGGACGCCAGGACCCGGGGACAGCAGGACGCCGTCGAAGGCGAGCGCGTCCTCGGGGACCACCTCGTCGTTGCGGCGCACGACCGGTTCGGCACCGAGCTGCGCGAGGTACTGCACGAGGTTGAAGACGAAGCTGTCGTAGTTGTCGACCACGAGGATCCGCTTGGTGGCCATGGCTCCTCCTCGTGGTTCTCTCACGCTGGTCTCGCGTGGGTGGTCGGTCGATCAGCCGGACGAGCTCGGCCCAGGCGTCGACGTGGAGTCTTCCACGGTCACGTCGGTGAACGGCAGCCGAGGCTCCGCCCAGGGGAAGACGACGGTGAAGAGCACCGCGACGGCAGCGGCGGCGAGCAGACCGCACAGCACGACCTTCACGGGCCAGGGGCCGGGAAGGTGGCGCCACAGGGCGGCGTACACGGCCGTCAGCCCTTCACGAGCAGCTCGGGAGGCGGGCCCTCGGTCGCGGGACGGGTGTCGGTGAGCACGCCGTAGGTGATCCAGCGCTCGTACGAGGCCCAGCGCGGGTTGCACGTCGTCAACGTGATGAGCTTCTCCGTCGGGCTCGACGCCCGGCTGCCTCGGCACCGGAAGGACGACGCCGACCTCGGTGGGCTGGACGATCTCGGTGCTGCGCACCGTGTAGACGAACCAGGAGTCCCGGGTCTGGACGTAGACCCGGTCGCCGGCCCTCACCACGGGCAGGTCCTTGAAGGGCTCGCCGTTCGTCGCCCGATGGCCTGCCACGGCGAAGTTGCCCACCTCGCCCGGCAGCTGAGACCGGGGGTAGTGCCCCACCGTCCCGCGCAGGTCGTCCAGGGCGACGCCCTCCACGACTGCCTTCGCCCAGCTGGACCCGAGCGCAGGGATGTACATGATGGCGAACGCGTCCCCGGGCGCGACGTCGACCGCGGGGAGCGAGCCCTGATCGCTCGACCCCGGCGACGGCGTCGGGTTCGGCCTCGCCCACTGCTCCTCCAGCTGGGAGCGGGCACCTGACTCGATGGCCTGCGCGGCGACGTTGGTCCAGACCAGCTGGTAGACGCAGAAGAGCAGCACCACCACGCCCAGCGTGATGAGCACCTCTCCGATCCCGCGGAGGGTGGCCCGCAGCGCGTTCACGACGTGGTCCTGACCCACTCGATCGGCGGTGGCCCTGGGGAGGCGACCAGGGTCACGTCGTCGAGGCGGCGCTCGTCGTAGCCGAGACCGGCGATGCGGACGAAGTCCCTGAACAGCTGCACCCCGGGCTCGGTGGCGAGGGCCCGGCTGAGCCGGTCGGGGTCACCCACGCCGGTGACCACGAAGGGCGGTGAGTACACGCGCCCACCGAGGATCAGGGTGTTGCCCACGCACCGGACGGCGCTGGTCGCGATGAGCCGCTGATCCATCACCTGGATGCCCTCGGCGCCGCCACGCCACATCGCGTTCACCACGGCCTGGACGTCCTGCTGGTGCACGACGAGGTCGTCGGGGCCGAGTCCGGCCGGCTGCCCGGCCGACGTCCCGCGCGGAGCGTCGTCCAGGCTCACGCGAACTCCGGGGCCGGTGATCTCAGCCATCCCCACCGACGGCGCGAGCGCCGCAGCCTGCGCCTCGAGGCGGGCGCGCTCACCGAGCTGGGTCGGTGCGGTCCGCGCCTCCACCTCCGCACGCACCCGGTCGACCTGCGCCTGAGTCGCGTCGCCACGCCGCTCACCGGCCCGGATCAGGGACTCCAGGTCGGTACGGCTGCCGGCGCGGAGGTCCGTGCCACCGGCGGTCACGGCACTCGCCACGAGGACGAGCCCGGCGAGCACGCTGACCGCCAGCACGGCGACATGGCGACCACGCGTGCGCACCGCGGAGCCTCCTTGTCGGTCGGCGACGCGGCGGAGAACCGTGCTGAGTTCTGCCTGCCGGCGCTCGTCGCCTACGCTAACGGACGTCCCGGGAGCCGCCCGGGGTTCCCCGGAGGAGTCCAGCCGTGCCGAAGTCCAGGGTACGTCGCAAGCAGGCCTACACACCGCCCCCGCCGCCGCGCGAGCTCGTCGCTCCGAAGGAGCGCCGCTGGATCGCCCCGCTCATGGTCACGTTGTTCCTGCTCGGCCTGGCCTACCTGGTCGTCTGGTACCTCGCCGGCAACGACGTCCCCGTCATGAAGGACATGAGCTCGATCGTCAACGTGCTCATCGGGTTCGGCTTGATCCTCGGCGGTTTCGTCTGCGCCACCCAGTGGCGCTGAGGCGCTGACCTCCACGTCTGTCATTCGCTCCACAGGGGTTGTCCCCACCTGTGGCAGGATTCGATCCGACAGGCGCTTGTCCCCACTGTGGACCGGCCCGGCCGGCTAGAGCCGCTCGAGGATCGTCGCGTTGGCGAGCCCGCCGCCCTCGCACATCGTCTGCAGGCCGTACGTCGTCCCGCTGTCGCGCAGGTGGTGGACCAGGGTCGTCATCAAGCGGGCACCGGAACCGCCGAGCGGGTGACCCAGCGCGATCGCGCCGCCGTGCACGTTGAGGGTCTTGGGGTCCGCGCCGGTCTCGGCCAACCAGGCCAGCGGGACGGGGGCGAAGGCCTCGTTGACCTCGAAGGCGCCGAGGTCGGCGATCCCGAGACCCGAACGCTCCAGCGCCTTGCGCGTCGCCGGGATCGGTGCGGTCAGCATGGCCACCGGGTCGTCGCCGGCGAGCACCGCGGTGTGAACGCGCGCCAGCGGCCGGAGCCCGAGCTGGGTCGCGCGCTCGGAGGTCATCATGAGCAGCGCGGCCGAGCCGTCGGAGATCTGGGACGAGGAGGCGGCCGTGACCACCCCGCCCTCCTTGAACGGGGTCTTCAGACCGGCCAGCGACTCCAGGGTGCCGCCCCGCCGGATGCCTTCGTCCACGCTCATCACGGTCCCGTCCGGCAGCGTGACCGGGGCGATCTGGGACTCGAAGGCCCCGCTGTCGGTGGCCGCTGCGGCCCGCTCGTGCGACTCCAGCGCGAAGGCGTCGAGCGCCTCGCGGGTCAGTCCCCAGCGCTCGGCGATCAGCTCGGCTCCGACGCCCTGGTTGAAGAACGGCGTCCCGGCCGCAGCGAGGGCGTCGGCGTAGCGGTCGAGCACGGTCTGGCCGAACGGCATCCCGCCGGCCGCCGACGAGCCGAGCGTCACCCGCGACATCGACTCCACCCCGCCGGCGACCACGACGTCGTACTGGCCACTGATCAGCCCGGCGGCCGCGAAGTGCACGGACTGCTGCGACGAGCCGCACTGCCGGTCGATGGTCGTGCCGGGGACGCTCTCCGGCCAGCCTGCCGCGAGGACCGCGCTGCGTCCGACGTTGAAGGTCTGGTCGCCCACCTGCGACACGCAGCCCCAGATGACGTCGTCGACGAGCACGGGATCGAGGCCGGTGCGCTCCACCAGGGCGCGCAGCACGTGCGCGGACAGGTCGACCGGGTGGATCCCGGCGAGGGCACCGCCCCGGCGACCGACGGGCGTACGGACGGCTTCGACGATCACGGCATCGCGCACGGCGAACTCCTGGACGGCTCCGGGCGAGCGGGTTACTCGCCAGTAACCCCTCGATGGTACGTCCTCGGGCCTGCCTCGGACCCGCCGACTTACCCGGACTGCTCGAGCTGGGTCACGATCGGCCCGAAGCGCGGGTCCTGCTGGATCTCCGCGGTGCGCTGCGCCACCAGCACGAGACAGACGATCACCACGAGCAACGACCCCACGACGGCCACGGGGGTGCGCACCGCAGCCGGGGCGTAGGCGAAGATCGCGCCGACGACCAGCCCCGCGGCCAGGCCACCGAGGTGAGCCCGCCAGTCGATGGCCCCGGGGAAGAACACCGGGAACAACAGGTTGATCAGGATCAGCGCGGCCAGGCCGCGGACGTCGTAGTTCATCCGCCGGGCGACCACCAGCATGGCGCCGAAGACCCCGAAGATCGCCCCGGAGGCGCCCACCGAGGGTTGGAGCGGGCTGTTGAACAGGTAGGACGCGACGCCGCCGGCGAACCCGGACAGCAGGTAGACGGTCGCGAACCGCAGGTGACCGAGCCAGCGCTCCAGGGTGGGGCCCATGATCCAGAGGGCGTACATGTTCAGCACGAAGTGCAAGATGCCGGCGTGGACCACCATCACCGTGAGGAGCCGGTAGTACTCACCGGCTGCGACCTCGACACCGACGAGCTCGAGCGTCCGGGTGATCGAGCCGTTCACCCCGCCGGTGACGAGCTGGAGCACGAACACGGCCCCGGTGATCATCACGATGGCCTTGGTGACCAGCCCGTCGGTCCTGGGGACGCGGCCGCCGGTGACCGTACGCACCTCGCGGACCGAGGCGGCGCCCTCCCGGACGCACTCAGGGCACTGGAACCCGACCGCCGCTGAGGTCATGCAGTCCGGGCAGATCGGTCGCTCGCAGCGCGTGCAGCGCACGTACGTCTCGCGGTCCGGGTGCAGGAAGCACGTCGGAGGGGCGCTGACGTCGGGTTCGTCGGTCATCGGTGGGGGCCGCGCTGGGGGACCGGAGGGTCCTGACCAGGCGTCAGGCGTCGCGCCGCTCGATGGTGACCGACTCGATGACGACGGGGTCACGGGGGCGGTCCTGGGCAGCGGTCTCGACCGCGGCGATCTCGTCGACGACGGCGCGGCCGTCTGCGCTCGTGACCTCGCCGAAGATCGTGTGCTTGTTGCTCAGCCACGAGGTCGCGGCGACCGTGATGAAGAACTGGCTGCCGTTGGTGCCCGGCCCGGCGTTGGCCATCGCGAGCAGGTAGGGACGGTCGAACGACAGCTCAGGGTGGAACTCGTCGGCGAACCGGTAGCCGGGCCCACCTGTGCCGGTGCCGAGGGGGTCGCCCCCCTGGATCATGAAGCCGCTGATCACCCGGTGGAAGACCGTGCCGTCGTACAGGTTGGTGGTCGTGGGCTGGCCGGTCCGCGGGTCGGTCCACTCCTTCGCCCCGGTGGCGAGCTCCACGAAGTTCCGCACCGTCTTCGGCGCGTGGTTCTCGAAGAGCTCGAGCTCGATGTCGCCGTGGTTGGTGTGCAGCGTGGTGAAGAGGCGCTCAGCCACCGAGGACTCACTTCCGGGAGAGGGAGGGAACAGGGGATACGGACAGGCGTGAGCCTACGTCGACGTCCCCGTGGTCGCGAAGACCCTACAGCCCGAGCGCAGCGGCTCCGTCGCTATGCTCCAAGGGTCGGAGCGGAACCGCCACAGCCCGACGACTCGGACGTGTTTCCTCCGAAGGGCACCATGACGACGCGACCGCCGGATCCGGCCGCCCGCCGACCCGGCGCCCGCGGCCGCGTGGTCATGCTCACGGACAACTCCGTGCTGGGCGACTCCCGCGTGCAGAAGGAGGCCCAGTCCGCCGCGCGGGCGGGCTGGGACGTCGTCCTCCTCGGGCGCACCAAGAAGGCGGAGGTCCAGCGCTGGAAGGCTCGGCGAGGCCGACGTCATGCTTCTGCCCTTCGGGCAGCCTCTCGGGCGAGGCATCCACGAGATCCGACGACCACGACTGCGTGCGTTCCTCGCCTACCCGCCGGGGAAGATGGCTGGCTACCGCCGTCAGATGATGGCGGTCAAGCAGCGCGAGCTCCAGCTCAGCCGGACAACCGCTGGCGCTCACCCGCCGCTCGGGACTCGAGCCGCGCTGCTGGCGCGCCGCTCGACGCTGCGTCTTCAGTCGGCGTGGGTCGGGCTCCGGCTGCGTCGCACCGAGCGCCTGAAACAGGGCCGTCGGGCCATGACCTCCCCGATGGACCGGTTCGCCACGCAGTTCTGGGTGCGGACGATGGGCCTGGACGCGTGGCGACGCCTCGATCCCAGCCTGCGCGACCTGGAGTACGCCTTCGGCCCGACCATCGACAGCCTGCGACCCGACCTGATCCACGCGAACGACTTCCGGATGCTCGGCGTCGGGGCGTGCGCCAAGCTCCGGGCACGAGCCGACGGACGCGACGTCGGCCTGGTGTGGGACGCCCACGAGTTCCTCCTCGGCATCAGGCCCTGGGACGCACACCCCCGGTGGCACCGAGCCCAGGTGCTGCACGAGAAGGCCTTCGCTCCTTACGCGGACGAGGTCGTCACGGTGTCCCGGGAGCTCGGCGACCTCCTCACGGACCAGTTCGGTCTCGATCACCCCCCGGCCGTCGTGCTCAACGCCCCTTGGGCCGCGGACGCCCTGCGCGGGCCGGACGTGCCCAGCCTTCGCGCGATGTGCGGGATCGGCGCGACCACGCCGCTCGTGGTCTACAGCGGTTCGGCGTCCCCTCAGCGGGGGCTCGGCATCATGGTGGAGGCGCTGCCTCGGCTTCCCGGAGTGCACGTCGCGCTGGTCGTCCCCAACCCCGACGCGGACCTCCCTCGGTCGCTGAAGGCACGTGCTGAGCAGCTGGGCGTCCGCGACCGCGTCCACGCCCTCCCCTACGTCGCCCACGACGAGGTCGTGGCCTTCCTGGCGGAGGCCGACGCGGGCGCGATCCCGATCCACCACTGGCCGAACCACGAGATCGCCCTGATCACCAAGTTCTTCGAGTACAGCCACGCCCGGCTGCCCCTCGTGGTCAGCGACGTCCGCACGATGGGGGACATGACCAGGAAGACCGGGCAGGGTGAGGTGTTCGTCGCCGAGGACCTCGACTCCTATGTCGCGGCGACCCGCGCCGTGCTCGCGGATCCTGCGCGGTACCGGGCCGCCTACGACGTGCCTGGCCGCCTCGAGGAGTGGACGTGGGAGAAGCAGGCGACTGAGCTGGACACGGTGTACACCAGGCTCGCCGACCGAACCGTCCGTCCATGACCGACGAGGCCGCTCCCGACGTCAGCGTCATCGTGGCGGTCTACAACACGATGCCGTATCTCACCCGCTGCCTGGAGTCTGTCCTGGGCCAGTCGATCGGCCTGGACCGGCTCGAGGTCGTGGCCGTCGACGACGGGTCGACCGACGGCTCGGCCGAGGAGCTGGAGCGATTCGCCCACCTCCACCCGGGCACCGTCAAGGTGGTGCACCAGGACAACTCCGGTGGCCCCGCCAACCCCAGCAACCGAGCTCTGGAGCTGGCGTGCGGCCGTTACGTCTTCTTCCTGGGGTCCGACGACTTCCTCGGCGATCAGGCGCTTCTCCGGCTGGTCGAATGGGCCGACGAGATCGGCGCGGACGTCGTCGCCGGCCGGATGGAGGGGATCAACGGCCGCTACGTCCATCAGGCCCTCTACCAGGCAACGCGCACGGACGTGGGGTTCACGAACTCGGCCCTCCCATGGACCTTGTCGAACACCAAGCTCTTCCGGCGTTCGCTCATCGAGGGCCACGGGCTGCGCTTCCCCGAGGATCTGGCCGTCGGGAGCGACCAGCCGTTCACGGTCGCCGCCTGCGTGTACTCCCAGCAGACCGCCGTCCTCGCCGACTACACCTGCTACTACGCGGTGCGCCGTGAGAACGCGCAGAACATCACCTACGCGACCGCGGCCGAGGCCCGGCTCGAGGGCACCGCACGGATCATGGAGAGCGTCGCCGAGCTGCTCCCCCCGAGGTGAGGAGCGCGACGCCGTACTCCTTCGGCACTTCTCCTGGGAGCTGTCGAAGCTCTTCCGACCCGAGTTCTTGGATCTGCCGCGGCCGCGCCAGGAACACCTCGCGGCTGGGGTAGCCACCCTGGCGAACCGCTTCTGGACTCCGCCGATCCGGCACGCGATGCCGGTGCACGACCGCGTGACGATCGGCCTGGCCCAGGCCGGCGCGCTCGACGCGCTCATCGACGCCGTCCGGGAGCGTGATCAGGGAACCGTCGGCATCAGGCTGGAGGGCGGTCGCGCGCTGTTCTCCTACCCAGGGTTCCGGGACCCCAGGTGGTCCCTCGACGACTCGCTCTTCGACCTCGGCGACCGCAACGCCTCGGCCCTGGTCGGTCGCACCCTCACGCTCGACTCGTGCGGCCTCGAGGCGGGGGCGGTTCGGGGAGGGACGTTGGAGATCGGGGTGAGGACCCGACTCGTCTGCTCGCCGGACGCAGCCGTGGTCCTGGCCGCAGTCCCGTGGCACTTCCCCGCGTCCGCAGATGAGGCCGGCGCCCGGCGGCTGCCCGGGGACCACGCCGTCACCGGCATGCCGACCGCTGATTTCCGGCGAACCCGGGGGCACCAGCATCCTGGGGACGCTGGCCCTGGCGGACCTGCTGAAGCCATCGCAGGAGGGCTCGTCGACCTGGAACGTCCGGATGTACGTCGACATCGCCGACCGGACGTATGAGATCCCGGTGCCGTCGGAGGCACCCCGCCAGGAGAAGGTCGTGCGCTCGGGCCTGAGCCGCTACCGCGTCGTCCTGGCGCCCAACTCCAAGGGTCGCCTCACGATCCGCGTCGCGAAGCTCCCGTCACCGACGCTTCGGGGTGCCGCTCGGCGTGTCCTGAGACCTCTCAGGGGCCGCTAACGCCGGATCGTGCCACGCCCGACGACCGCGTACGCGAGGTCGTCCCAGCGCTGCGGGTCGGTGATCCCGCGGCCGTCGACGAGAGTGCGGACTCCCGGCAGGTCAGCGGGACCGAGGGAGGCATAGCCGGCGTGGTCGGCCTGGATCACCGCGGCGTCAGCGGGTTCTCCCAGATGGTGCGGGGACAGGCCGAGCGCTGCCAGCTCGTCGTCGGTGTACATGCGGGTCGTGGACCCGCACCTCGGCGCCGGCCCCCACGAGTGCTCGCTGGGTCGGGAAGACTCCGGAGAACGCCGTCTCCTTCACCCCTCCGCGGTACGAGGCGCCCAGGATCACGACCCGTTGCCCCAGCAACCCGCCGTGCAGCTCCGCGAGGCGGCGGACGACCTCTGCCGGCATCCGCTCGTTGGCCTCGCGGGCCGTGCGCACCACGGTGGCGTCCGGGTCGTTGGAGAGGTAGAGCCGCGGGTAGACCGGGATGCAGTGCCCGCCGACCGCGATGCCGGGGCGGTGGATGTGACTGTAGGGCTGCGAGTTCGCAGCGTCGATCACCTGATGCACGTCGATGCCGTGCCGCTCGGCGAACAGCCCGAACTGGTTGGCAAGCGCGATGTTGACGTCCCGGTAGGTGGTCTCCGCGAGCTTCGCGAGCTCGGCTGCCTCGGCTGATCCGAGGTCCCAGACCCCGTTGGGGCGGGTGAGGTCCGGTCGCTGGTCGAAGTCGAGCACGGCCGTGTAGAAGTCCGTCGCGCGGCGGGCTCCCTCCGCGGACAGTCCTCCGATCAGCTTCGGGTAGCGGCGAAGATCGGCGAAGACCCGTCCGGTCAGGACTCGCTCGGGGGAGAACACCAGGTGGAAGTCGCGGCCCTCGACCAGACCCGACAGCTCCTGGAGCAGGGGCCTCCAGCGCGACCGCGTGGTGCCCACCGGCAGGGTCGTCTCGTAGGCGACCAACGTTCCCACGGTCAGGTGGCGGCCGATGCTGGTGCTGGCCGAGTCCATCCACTCGAAGTCGGGGCGGCCGTGCTCCTCGTCGACGAACAGCGGCACGACGACCACCACCACGTCGGCTGACGGGATGGCGGACGCGTAGTCGTCCGTAGCCGTCAGGTGACCGGACGCCACGACCTCGGACAGCAGGCGGTCCAGGTCGGCCTCGCCGGGGAAGGGCTCGACCCCGGACGACACCAGGTCCACGGTGTGCCGACTGATGTCGACGCCCACCACCCGATGGCCCTTCGTGGCGTACTGCACCGCGAGCGGGAGGCCGATCTTGCCGAGTCCGACGACGACGATCCTCACAACGCCTCGACCCCGATCGCACCGGGGGCCGGCGTGCGGGTCGCCGCCGAGGCGAGCATCGCGTCGGCCACCGCGACGATGACGCACCCCTCAGCCATGCTGACGATCCGCGACCGGTCGCCGAGGATCGCGTCGCGGAAGCCCTCCAGCTCGGTGCGCAGCGGCTCCGGCTTGTCGAAGGCGTACCGGATGACGTTTCCCTCGGAGACCCCGCGGAAGTGGGCCACCGGAGAGTCCGGCTCGGTGGCTGCTGTGCCGTTGGCGAAGAACTCGAGGTCCGAGGTCAGCGTGCTCGCCACGAACGCACCCCGCTCACCGACGACCACGACGGTGCGTTCCTTGAACGGCGAGAGCCAGTTGACCGTCAAGGAGACCGGTGTCCCGTCCGCCAGCGACCCCACCGCGCTCACGAGGTCCTCGTGCTCGCGGCCGGACTTGTGCGCGAGCCGCGCGGACACCTCGGTGAACGGCTGACCTGTCACGTAGGAGATGGTGTCGATGTCATGGGTGGCGAGATCCTTGACGACTCCCACGTCCGAGATGCGCGCGGGGAAGGGCCCCTGCCGCCGAGCCGCGACGTGGTAGACCTGCCCGAGCTCGCCGGCCGCGAGGCGGCTCCTCAGCTGCTGGATCGCGGCGTTGAAGCGCTCGATGTGACCGACGCAGCCCACCAGTCCGCGGTCCTCGAAGGTGGCGGTCAACCTTCGAGCCGACGGAAGGTCTGCCGCGAGGGGCTTCTCCACCAAGACGTGCACCCCGGCCTCGGCGAGGACCGTGGCCACGTCCTCGTGCTGGTCGGTGGGTACGGCCACGACCGCGGCATCGAGTCCCGCTGCCACCAGCGCCTCGACGCCGGAGAGGACCGGGAGCCCGCCTGCTGCCCCGGACGGGTCTCCGCTGGCGTCTGCGACCGCTACCAGCTCGACTCCGGGGAGGGCACGGAGCACCCGGCAATGGTGTCGACCCATCATGCCGAGTCCGACGACTCCCGCTCTGATCGTCTCGGGCGCCATCAGCTCCCCGCCCGCGCCGTGGCGTTGCAGGCGCCGACGATCGTCTCGAGGTCTCGGTCGGACAAGGACGGGTGGACCGGCAAGGACAGGCACTCGCGGGCAGCCCGTTCGGTCTGCGGCAGGTCCCAGACCTGGCCGAAGGAGGGCAATCGGTGGATGGGCACGGGGTAGTAGACCCCGCTGCCCACGCCCAGACGGGCGAGCTCGGCCGCGAAGCCGTCCCGGTCCTCGGGAACCCGGATCGTGTACTGGTGGTACACGTGGACGGCGCCCGCGGCCACCGGTGGTACGACGACACCCTCGAGGTGGGCGTCGAAGAACGCGGCGTTGGCCTGGCGCTGGCTGGTCCAGCCGGCGAGCTTGGTCAGCTGCACCCTCCCGATGGCGGCGTGGATGTCGGTCATCCGGGTGTTGAAGCCGATGACCTCGTTCTCGTAGCGGCGCTCCATGCCCTGGTTGCGGAGCAGCCGCACCTGGCGGGCGAGGTGGTCGCAGGCCGTCGTGACCATGCCTCCCTCGCCCGACGTCATGTTCTTGGTCGGGTAGAACGAGAACGCGGCTGCGGCTCCGAAGGCGCCCACCGGCGTCCCGTTCAGGGACGCCGCGTGCGCCTGAGCAGCGTCCTCCAACGTCAGCAGGTTGTGCCGGGCCGCCAGCTCTCCGAGCTCGACCATCGCGGCGGGGTGGCCGTACAGGTGCACGGGCATCACCGCGCGCGTGCGCGGGGTGATGGCTGCCTCGGCAGCGGCCGGGCTCAGGCAGAACGACGCGGCGTCGATGTCGACGAAGACCGGAGTCGCCCCCACGAGGCGAATCGCGTTGGCCGACGCGGCGAAGGAGAACGACGGGACGAGGACCTCGTCGCCGGTGCGGATGCCCAGCGCGACCAGCGCCATGTGCAGAGCGCTGGTTCCCGAGTTGACCGCGACGCAGTGCCGACCGGCAACAGGTCGGCGAACTCGGTCTCGAAGGCGGCAACCTCCGGGCCCTGGGCGACCATGCCGCTGAGGAGCACGCGGTCGACCGCGGCCCGCTCGTCGGCGCCGAGAATCGGTTGCGCAGCGGGGATCATGGTCGTCACGGTCCCACCTCCTCGAGCACGTCGGCGCTCACTTGGCGGTAGCGGGCTCCGGTGACCGGACAACGTAGGTCCCGTCGCCGGTCGGCTCGAGCGGACGACCGGCCCGGCCCACCCAGCCGATCCGTCGTGCCGGGGACCCGGCCACCAGGGCGAAAGGCGGTACGTCGCGGATCACGACCGAGCCCGCAGCCACCAAGGACCAGCGGCCGACCCGCACCGGAGCGACGCAGACGGCCCGGGCCCCGATCGCGGCGCCCTCCTCGACGATGACCCCGACCGGACTCCAGTCCGAGACCGCCTTGAGGCTGCCGTCGGGATTCACCGATCGGGGGTACTGGTCATTGGTCAGCACGGCAGCTGGTCCCACGAAGACGCCGGTCTCCAGGACCGCCGGCTCGTAGACGAGGGCATGGTTCTGCACCTTGCACCGGTCGCCCACCAGAACACCGGATCCGATGTACGCGCCCCGCCCGATGACGCACTCGGAGCCCACCACCGCGTGCTCACGGACCTGGGCCAGGTGCCACACCGTGGTTCCGTCGCCCAGTGAGGCCCGGGGGTCGACGTCGGCGCTCGCTTCGACGCGGGCGGGCATCGGTCTCCTTCGATCGGCCTGACACGCTGGTGTGGAGACGAGGGGAATCGAACCCCTAACCCCCGCCTTGCAAAGGCGGTGCTCTGCCAATTGAGCTACGTCCCCTGGGGGAAGGACCAGGGTAGCCCCGGAGTCGACACGGACCGAAACCCGATGCTGGCCGGGGTCCCGGCTGAGAGGGTGACCGGCATGGCGGTCATCGAGGTCACTGGGGCACGCAAGACGTACACCCGCTTCCGCAAGCCTCCCGAGAAGGCCGTCGACGATCTCGACCTCGTCGTCGAGCAGGGCGGGGTGCACGGCTTCCTCGGGCCCAACGGGTCGGGCAAGACGACGACGATCCGGATGCTGCTCGGCCTGGTCGGGCTCCGACGGCGGTGACCTGCGGGTGTTCGGCCGACCAGTTCCCGAGGCCCTGCCCGAGGTGATCCCGCACATCGGGGCGCTGGTGGAGACTCCGCTGTTCTTCCCGAACTTCTCCGCTCGGCTCAACCTGCGCCTGCTCGCCGATGTGGCCGGCGTCCCCGCCACCCGGGTCGAGGAGTGCCTGGAGATCGTCGAGCTGCGCGACCGCGCCGACGACAGGTTCAAGGGCTACTCCCTCGGCATGAAGCAGCGGCTGGGGATCGCGGCCGCCCTCCTGAAGAACCCGCGCCTGCTGATCCTCGACGAGCCGAGCAACGGCCTGGACCCTCAGGGGATCGTCGACGTCCGCGGTCTGCTCCGACGGCTCGGCTCCGACGGTCGCACCACCGTGTTCCTCTCCAGCCACCTGCTGGGCGAGGTGCAGCAGGTCTGCGACCACGTGACGATCCTGGCGCGCGGCCGCAGGGTGGCCCACGGGCGGGTGGCCGACGTGCTGGCCTCGTCGTCGACGTCGGACGTACGGCTGCGCGTGGCCGACCCCATGGAGGCACACGCCGTGCTCGAGGCGGCCGGCTTCCGACTGACCTCGCTCGGCGACTCCTGGGCGGTCCACGACGTCCCCGACCCCGCAGCGATCACGCGAGCGCTGGCCGACGCCGGGCACTACCTCAGCGAGCTGAGCCCGATGGCGGCCGACCTGGAGAGCGTCTTCCTCGAGCTCACCTCCGGAACCTCGACCTCGCCCGCCGGGCCGGCCGACGCAGCCCTCGGTGAAGGGAGCCAGGCGTGAGCACCGGGACGACGTACCTGCCCGACCTGCCCGACCAAGCCGACCTCGGTGACGTCACCCGCGGTTCGCTCGTCCGTTCCGAGGTCCGGCGCATCGCCCACCGACGCTTCATCCGATGGCTCATCGTCGTCGGTGCCGTCGGCTACCTCGCCATCTTGGTGATCGCCTCCACGCAGTACGCCAGGACGACCCCCGAGCTGCTGGAGCAGGCCAGGGCGCAGGTGCAGGAGTACGTCGACCAGAACAACGCCTATCGCGAGCAGTGCATCAACGAGCAGGTGCCCGTCGGTGGGGACCCCGACCAGTTCTGCGGCCCCCCGGCCACGGTGGAGAACTTCGGCGGGGCCGAGAGCTACCTTCCCAAGCGCCCCTTCGACGTCGCCCGCGAGCTGCCGTCGTTCAGCATCGGCATCGGCGTGATGGTCGCCTGCTTCTGCTTCCTGATGGGCGCCACCTGGATCGGGGCCGAGTGGTCGCAGAAGACGCTCATGGCCCTGCTGTTCTGGGAGCCACGTCGGCTGAAGGTCTTCCTCACCAAGATCACCGTGCTGGTCGCCGGGCTGGCTCTCGTCGCCGCGGCCGCGCAAGCCGTGATGGTCGGTGCCGGCTTCCTCTTCGGTGCGACCAAGGGCACCACCACGGTGTCGGACGTGTTCTGGGGCGACCTGCTCGCCCAGCAGGGACGCCTCGTCCTCTTCGCCGTCCTGCTCGGGCTCATCGGGTTCGGGATCGCCAACCTGATCCGCAACACCGCGGCCGCCCTCGGGGTCGGCTTCGTCTACTTCATCGCCGAGATCATCCTGCAGAACGTCCGGCCCGCTTGGCAGGAGTGGTTCCTCACGATCAACGCCGGAGCCCTGGTCAACGAGGGGGGCCTGCGGGTCTACGTCTACACCGGTGAACCGGTCTTCCAGTCCGACGGGTCGGTCAGCGACGGTCGCGAGATCCTGATCAGCAACTGGCACGGCGGCTTGGTGCTCGGCGGCCTCGCGGTGCTCCTGCTGCTGGTGGGCGGCTTCCTCTTCAAGCGCCGCGACCTCACCTGACCCCGCGACCCACCCCGCTGAGGGTGACGTTATGTACGTGACACGCGGCGTGTCGCGTACGAAACGTCACCCTCAGCGGGGGGTCAGCGGAGGTCGAGGGAGGAGTCGCTGGTCGCCTCGGTCCACAGGTCCTGCTCGGCCTGGTCGGCCTGCATCTTCTTCCAGACCACCGCGCCCGCGGCAGCGGCGGCGGCGGCGAGCACCAGGAGCTTCTTCACGGTCGAGCCCTTCGGTCGGGGGTGGTCGTCGACAACAGCACGACGCGTCGAGTGGGCCTAGGAGGACTTGAACCTCCGGCCTCTTCCTTATCAGGGAAGCGCTCTAACCGTCTGAGCTATAGGCCCTCGTTGGCCGTGGCAGCGTACCCGACGCCGAAGCGGCCCCACAAAGGCGTTCGGGGCGGGGTCAGCAGTCCTCGGCGAGGGTGACCTCGACCCCACCGACCAGGCCGGCCGCGAGGTTGTAGAGGAAGGCACCCAGCGTCGCCAACGCGGTGATCAGCACCACCTGCACCACGGAGAGCATCAGCGCGATGCCCATCACCCGGCGCAACGAGAAGATCTCCACGACCGACACCGAGGAGCCCGATCCGGTGATGTCACCGACCGTGCGGTCGATCGAGACGAAGACCCCGCCGCCCGCGAGCAGGATCCACAGCAGCCATGCCGCGACGACGAGCACGATGCCGGCCGCGATCGACAGCACGAAGGTCATCTTCATGATCGACCAGGGGTCGATCTGGGCCAGCGTGAGCCGCGCCTTGCGCACCGCGCCGGCGCCGGCCTGAGGAACGGCGGTCACCACGGCCGCGTTCGGCGGCCCCGTCGACGCCGCGCCCTCGGCGGGCGTCGGGTCGCTCGACCGGTGGACGTACGGGCGCAGCGGCGGACCCGGTCGAACGGGCGACCGCGTCCACGCCGGCGGCCGTCGGCTGCACCCCTGACGGCTTCGGGGCGACTGCGGGCGACTGCGGGGCGGTCGAGGACTCACGGGTCACCGAGGACGCCTGAGGCCCGGTCGACCACGGACGCGCCGTGGGCCGCGAGGTGCCGGGGCGCGCCGCAGGATCGCTACTCACGCACCCTCCTCGCCCACCCCGTCGGTCGGTGCCTGTGCGGCCTGGGGACCAGCATCCTCCGCAGGACGCGTTTCGGCATCCGATCCGGCCTCCGGCGCGTCGCTGACCGCACCGACCCCGTCGTCCACGGTGCCGTCGTCGTCACCGTCGTCGTCACCGTCGTCGTCACCGTCGATCCCGCTGTCGGCGTTGCGAGCGACCCCGACGACCGCGTCGCCCTCAGCGACGGCCATGAGCCGGACGCCCATCGTGTCGCGCGCCCGGCGCTGAAGGGCCTCCTCGCTCACCTTGGTGCGGATCACGCCGCCGCTCTCGGTGATCGCCAGCACCTCGTCGCCCTCGTCGACGACCATCGCTCCGACCAGCGATCCGCGGTGCTCGGGGAGCTTCATGGCGATCATGCCGAGCCCTCCACGCCCCTTGGCCGTCCACTCCGACAGCGCCGTGCGCTTCCAGAACCCGCCGTCGGTGAACGTCACCAGGTCGGCGCCCTCACGGACGACGTCCATCGCGAGCAGCTCGTCGTCACCGCGGAACCGCATGCCGATCACGCCCGAGGTGGCGCGGCCCATCGGCCGCAGCTGGTCGTCGCTGGCGTGGAACCGGACGGACTGTCCGCGCCGGGACACCGCGATCAGGTCGTCGTGCTCGCTCACCAGACGAGCAGCGAACAGCTCGTCGTCGTCGCGCAGGTTGATGGCGATGAGCCCGCCGGAGCGCGGCGAGTCGTAGTCGCCCAGCCGGGTCTTCTTCACCAGGCCGAGCCGGGTGGCCAGCACGAGGTAGGGCGCCACGGTGTAGTCGCGCAGGTCGAGCACCTGGGCGATGCGCTCCTCCGGCTGGAAGGCCAGCAGGTTGGCGACGTGCTGTCCGCGGGCGTCGCGTGCGGCGTCCGGCAGCTCGTAGGCCTTCGCCCGGTAGACCCGTCCCTTGTTGGTGAAGAACAGGATCCAGTCGTGGGTCGTGGTGACGAAGAAGTGGTCGACGACGTCATCGGTCTTCAGGGCTGCGCCCCGCACGCCCTTGCCGCCGCGCTTCTGCGAGCGGTAGAGGTCGACCTTGGTGCGCTTGACGTAGCCGCCGCGAGTGATCGTGACGACCACGTCCTCCTCGGCGATGAGGTCCTCCATGGACATCTCGCCCTCGGCCGCCACGATGCGCGTCTTGCGCTCGTCGCCGTACTTCTCGACGATCTCGGCGAGCTCCTCGCCCACGATCCGGCGCTGCCGGCCCTCGTCGGAGAGGATGTCGTTGTAGTCGGCGATGCGCGCCATCAGCTCGTCGTACTCGGACTGCAGCTCCTGTCGCTCGAGGGCGGCCAGCTTGCGCAGCTGCATGTCGAGGATCGCGCGGGCCTGCAGCTCGTCGATGTCGAGCAGCCCCATCAGGCCGCCCATCGCTGCCGCCGCCGACTCGCTCGCCCGGATCAGCGCGATGACCTCATCGATGCGGTCGATCGCCCGGATCAGCGCGATCAGGATGTGCGCGCGCTCCTCGGCCTTGCGCAGCCGATAGCGGGTACGCCGCTCGATGACCTCGACCTGGTGGGTGATCCAGTGCTTGACGAACTCGTTCAGCTTGAGGGTGCGCGGAACCCCGTCGACGAGCGCGAGCATGTTGGCGCCGAAGTTGTCCTGCAGCTGGGTGTGCTTGTAGAGGTTGTTGAGCACGACCTTCGCCACGGCGTCGCGCTTGAGCACGACGACCAGCCGCTGGCCGGTGCGGCTCGAGGAGTCGTCGCGGATGTCGGCGATGCCGCCGACCTTGCCGTCGTTGACCAGGTCGGCGATCTTCAGCGCGAGGTTGTCGGGGTTGACCTGGTACGGCAGCTCGGTGACGACCAGGCAGGTGCGGCCCTGGATCTCCTCGACCTCGACGACGGCGCGCATGGTGATCGAGCCGCGGCCGGTGCGGTAGGCGTCCTCGATGCCGCGGCGGCCGACGATCAGCGCGCCGGTCGGGAGGTCCGGCCCCTTGATGCGCTCGAGCAGCGCCTCGAGCAGCTCCTCGGAGGAGGCCTCGCGGGTGGTCGAGCGACCACTGCACGCCGGCCGCGACCTCGCGCAGGTTGTGCGGCGGGATGTTGGTGGCCATGCCGACCGCGATGCCCGCGCTGCCGTTGACGAGCAGGTTCGGGAACCGGCTCGGCAGGATGAGCGGCTCCTGGGTCTTGCCGTCGTAGTTGGCCTGGAAGTCGACGGTCTCCTCGTCGATGTCGCGGACCATCTCCATGGCGAGCGGCGCCATCTTGCACTCGGTGTAACGCATGGCGGCCGCGGGGTCGTTGCCCGGGGAGCCGAAGTTGCCCTGCCCCTGGACGAGCGGGTAGCGCAGCGACCACGGCTGGGTGAGGCGCACCAACGCGTCGTAGATCGCGGTGTCACCGTGCGGGTGGTACTGCCCCATGACGTCGCCGACCACCCGGCTGCACTTGTTGAACCCGCGGTCGGGCCGGTAGCCGCCGTCGTACATCGCGTACAGCACCCGACGGTGCACCGGCTTGAGCCCGTCGCGGACGTCCGGCAGCGCCCGACCCGACGATCACGCTCATCGCGTAGTCGAGGTAGGACCTGCTCATCTCCGACTGGAGCTCGACGGGCTCGATCCGGCCGCCGGGGCCGGGGTCGAAGGTGTCGGTGGTGTCGGTCACGAGATGCCTTTCGTCGTACGGCTGGCGCGGGCGGGGCGGCTGCGGGAGGCGTACCGGCTAGCGGTCGGATCATCGAACGACGTCAGATGTCGAGGAAGCGGACGTCGCGGGCGTTGCGCTGGATGAACTTGCGTCGCTCCTCGACGTCCTCGCCCATCAGGGTGGTGAACAGCGCGTCGGCCTGTGCCGCGTCGTCGAGGGTGACCTGCAGCAGGATCCGGTGGGCCGGATCCATCGTCGTGTCCCAGAGCTCGTCGGCGTTCATCTCACCGAGGCCCTTGTAGCGCTGGACGGGGTTCTCCTTGGGCAGCTTGCGTCCTGCCGCCAGGCCAGCGGTCATCATCGCGTCGCGCTCGCGGTCGCTGTAGACGAACTCGTGGTCGGCGTTGGACCAGCGCAGCCGGTAGAGCGGCGGCTGGGCGAGGTAGACGTGACCGACCTCGACGAGCGGGCGCATGAAGCGGAAGAGGAACGTGAGCAGCAGGGTGCGGATGTGCTGGCCGTCGACGTCGGCATCGGCCATCAGCACGATCTTGTGATAGCGCAGCTTGTCGAGGTCGAAGTCGTCGTGGATGCCGGTGCCGAGTGCCGAGATCAGCGCCTGGACCTCGTTGTTGGCGAGCACCTTGTCGATGCGGGCCTTCTCGACGTTGAGGATCTTGCCCCGGATCGGGAGGATCGCCTGGGTCCGCGGGTCGCGCCCGCCCTTGGCGGAGCCGCCGGCGGAGTCACCCTCGACGATGAAGACCTCGCACTCCTCGGGGTTGGTCGACTGGCAGTCCGAGAGCTTGCCCGGGAGCCCGCCGCCGCCCAGCAGCCCCTTGCGGTTGCGGGCGAGATCGCGAGCCTTGCGCGCCGCGATCCGCGCAGCGGCGGCCGCCGAGGACTTGCGAGCGATGTCCTTGCCCTCTGACGGGTTGGCCTCGAACCAGCCACCGAGCTGCTCGAAGACCAGCTTCTGCACGAAGGCCTTGGCCTCGGTGTTGCCCAGCTTGGTCTTGGTCTGGCCCTCGAACTGCGGCTCGCCCAGCTTGATGCTGACGATCGCCGTGAGTCCCTCGCGGATGTCCTCGCCGGCGAGGTTGGGGTCCTTCTCCTTGAGGATGCCCCAGTCGCGGGCGAACTTGTTGACCAGCGTGGTCAGCGCCGCCCGGAAGCCCTCCTCGTGGGTGCCGCCCTCATGGGTGCTGATGGTGTTGGCGAAGGTGTAGACCGACTCGGAGAACGAGGTGTTCCACTGCATGGCGACCTCGAGGCTCATCGGGACTCCGGCGCGCTCGGTCGACTCGGCCTCGGCCTCGAAGGAGATGATCGAGCGGTGGGCCTCGCCCTTGCGCCCGTTGAGGTGCTTGACGAAGTCGATGAGTCCGTCCTCGTAGTGGTACGTCACCTCGCGCACCCGCGCGGCCGTGCCCGCGAGCACCAGCGCCTCATCGGCGGCAGAGTCCTCGAGGGCCTCGTCCGAGACGTCCTCGTGCTCGGGTCGCTCGTCGCGCAGCGACAGGCGCAGCCCCTTGTTGAGGAACGCCATCTCCTGGAAGCGGCGGGACGAGCGTCTCGAAGTCGTAGTCGGTCGTCTCGAAGATGTCGGGGTCGGCCCAGAAGGTCACGGTCGTCCCGGTGTCGTCGACCGCTTCGCCCTTGGCGAGCGGGAGCGACCGGTCGTGACCGGTCGTAGGACTGCGTGTAGGCGAAACCGTCGCGGTGGACCTCGACGTCGAGGCGACTTCGACAGCGCGTTGACGACGGACACGCCGACCCCGTGGAGCCCGCCCGAGACGGAGTAGCCGCCGCCGCCGAACTTGCCGCCGGCGTGCAGGACGGTGAGGACCACCTCGACCGCAGGGCGGCCCTCGCCCTCGACGTCGTCGACGGGGATGCCACGGCCGTTGTCGACCACCCGGACGCCGCCGTCGGGGAGGATCGTCACGTTGATGGTGTCGCAGTGGCCGGCGAGGGCCTCGTCGACGGAGTTGTCCACGACCTCGTAGACCAGGTGGTGGAGACCGCGCTCGCCGGTGGACCCGATGTACATGCCGGGCCGCTTGCGCACGGCGTCGAGTCCCTCGAGGACCTGGATGCTGGACGCGTCGTAGGCGCTGTCGACGACGTCGACGCCGTCGGCGTTGCGATGCGTGTGCGTGATGGGCTGCTCGGGGGCGGTGGTCACGGAGCTCCCTGACGATCGACGTGGAGCAGGCCGCCGGAAGGGCGGCCCGTGGTGCTCAGTCTAGCGGCTGGCTCCGACCAGAAACGCCCATCACGCGCCTCTGGGGATAGTTTTGGCGCCCGATCAGGGGGTGCCGAATGTCCCCCTATAGGGGCGGGGGGCTCCCGGGGCCCAGCAACGCGTCTGCGGCCGGACGTCGAGCACCGGCTCCCCCCGTTCAGCCGTAGGTGTCGCGGGGTCCGCGCCCCTTCACCGACCGCGGGCCACGCACCCACGACGGCGCGCCCGGACCGCGCACGTCGACCCGGGTGACGGTGCCGCGACCGAGCTCCTCGGCCAGCCGCCGGAGCAGCTGCGGGGCCAGCAGGCGGACCTGGGTGGCCCACGCCGTGGAGTCGGCCCGCACGGTGAGCACCCCGTCGGCCCACCCTTCCGGCGTGCAGTGGCTCGCGACGTCGGCACCCACGATCTCCGGCCAGCGCCCGACGACACCGCCCACGGCGACGTCGTCCTCCCACCCGTGCTCGGCGACCAGTCGTCTGACCGTGGCCGCAAGGGGCTGTGGGTCGCGGTCGTCCGGGTGCGCGCCCGAACGGGTCTGAGCTCCTGCCCGTCGGGCGGCCGAGGTGCGTCCACCGCCGCCAGAACCCGAACGCCCCTTGGCGCGGGCGTCGGCCTTGGCCTGCGCGAGCAGGGACCGGGCCAGGTCCACCCCCTGAACCTCGACGGTTGCGTCGACCCACCGTGCGCCATAGCGCTCGGTTGGTCGGACGTCGGCGGGTGCGGTGGGGTGCCCGCTGAGTCGTCAGAGACCCCGTCCTCAGCAGACATGTCGCACGTCCCCGCCGACGACGTCGACGCGCGCCCCCTGAAGGGCTGCGGGGACGTCCGCTGCCACCGCGGCTGTGACCAGGACCTGCTCGGCCGGGGCCACGAGCTCGGCCAACCGCTCCCGACGGGACGTGTCCAGCTCGGCGAAGACGTCGTCGAGGATGAGCACCGGCTCGCCCCCGTCGCTCATCAGCAGGTCGTACGCCGCGAGGCGCAGAGCGAGCGCGTAGGACCAGGACTCACCGTGCGAGGCGTAGCCCTTGGCCGGGGCGGGTCCGAGGTCGAGCCGAAGCTCGTCGCGATGCGGGCCCACCAGGGAGACACCGCGCTCGATCTCCGCCTTCCTGCTGGCCTGCATCGCCTCGAGCAGCGCTTCGGCGAGCTCGGCGCGGTCGGGCACGAGCCGCACGTCGGGGCCAAGCGAGGACTGGTAGGCCAGGGTGGCCGGTCCTCCACCAGGGGCGACCTGGTCGTAGGCCTTGGTGACCAGCGGGTCGAGATCGGCCACCAGAGCGATCCTCGCGGCGAGCAGCTCGCCACCGGCCTCGGCCAGGTGGCTGTCCCAGACGTCCAACGTCGACAGGTCGCTGGTGCCCCGAGAGCGCGCAGCCGCTCCGGCGGACTTGAGCAAAGCGTTGCGCTGCTTGAGAATTCGGTCGTAGTCGGTGCGTACTCCAGCCAACCTGGGGGCTCGAGTCACGAGGAGGTCGTCGAGGAACCGGCGGCGCTCGCCTGGGTCGCCCTTGACCAGCGCGAGGTCCTCCGGTGCGAAGAGCACGGTGCGGAGCAGCCCGATCACCTCACGGGCTCGAGGGACGGGCGACCGGTTGATCCGGGCCCGGTTGGCCCGTCCGGGGTTGATCTCCACCTCCACCAACGTCGGGCGGTCGTCGCGCACGACGGAGACCCGAAGGACAGCGCGCTCGGCGCCCAGACGAACCAAGGGTGCGTCCTGGGCGACCCGGTGGCTGGACAGGCTGGCGGCGTACCCGATCGCCTCGACCAGGTTGGTCTTGCCCTGGCCGTTGGGACCGACGAACGCGGTCACCCCCGGATCGAGCGGGAGCTCGACACCGGCGTAGGACCGGAAGTCGGTCAGCGACAGGTGCGCGACGTGCACGTCAGCCCGAGAGGCGGACGGGCATCAGCAGGTAGCGATAGCTGTCGGACCCGCTGACGGCTCCGTCCGCGGCGCGACCGGTGAGGACGGCCGGCTTGGTGGACGTCGTGAACGACAAGGCGGCCACGGGCGCATCGATCGCACCGAGCCCGTCGAGGAGGAAGTGCGGGTTGAACGCGATCGTGATCGGGTCCCCGGTCATCGAGGACTCGAGGGTCTCCGAGGCCTGCGCGTCGTCGCCGGTGCCGGCATCCAGCTGCACCTCGCCGGCGGTGAAGCTCAGCCGCACGGGGGTGTTGCGCTCGGCGACGAGCGACACCCGCTTGACGGCCTCGACGAAGGCCCCCGTGTCGATCGTCGCGACGGCCAACGCCTCGGCCGGCAGCAGGGAGCGGTACTTGGGGAACTCGCCGTCGAGCAACCGGGTCGTGGTGCGGCGTCCACCGCCCTCGATGCCGAGCAGCCCCTCCCCGATGCCGCCGGAGGCGAGCGCCAGCGACACGGCCTCGCTGACGGCGAGGGACTTCGCGGTGTCGGCCAGCGTGCGGGCCGGGACGAGGGCGACGGCCTCACCGCCCGGAGCCTCCGGGCGTCCAGGCGATCTCGCGCACCGCCAGCCGGTAGCGGTCGGTCGCGGCGAGGGTGAGGGTGTCGCCCTCGATCTCCATCCGGATTCCCGTGAGCACGGGGAGGGTGTCGTCGCGTCCGGCTGCGACCGCGACCTGGGCCACGGCGGCGGCGAACGACCCCCCGGACAAGGAACCGGTCTGCGCGGGCATCTCCGGCAGCGTGGGGTACTCCTCGACCGGGAGCGTGGGCAGCGAGAACGTCGAGCTGCCGCAGACCAGCAGCACCTTGGTCCCCTCGGTCGTCAACGTGACCGGACGGGCCGGCAGCGCCCGGGTGATCTCGGCGAGCAGTCGACCGGACACGAGCACCGTGCCGGCCTCCTCGACCACGGCGTCGACAGCGACCCGGCCACTGACCTCGTAGTCGAAGGACGACAAGGTGAGATGGTCGCCGGAGGCCTCGATGAGCAAGCCGGCGAGCACCGGCACGGGTGGACGCGCCGGCAGGCTGCGAGCCGTCCAGGTGACCGCTTCGGCCAGGGTGTCGCGCTCGACCCGGATACGCACCGGCGGGTCCTCTCGTCGTGGTCGTGGCTCGTGCGTGCGTCGGATCGGCGGGCGGTCGACGCGCACGGTGGTCTCTGGGTCGGAGCCTATGCGGTCGCGGCGTCCGTCGTGTCGTCCCCAGGCCGTGCCGTGCCTGAGTTCGGGGTGCTGGCCCTCTTAGGTATCTCTTCGTCTGTCGTCATCGGTGCCGTGGATACTGGGGACGACACCCATCGGCGCAGGTCAGAGGGCTCATCGGTGTCCACCGGCCCTGGGGAGGCCCTGGGGACAACGTCCGTGGGAGGTCCGGCGGGAGCGCGTGTGTCGGTCGCGCGAGCATCAGTCCAGGGCGCCCTGGGGACAGCCGTGCTCCGTTGTCCCCAGTGTTGTCCCCACGGTGTGCACCCACCGTTACCGCCGGGACACCTCGGTCACCCTGCGTGCTAGGCCCTGTTGGCCGGCTGTTCACCGTGGGCGGTCATGACCGCGCCTGGGACTTGATCCGGTTGGTCAGCTCGGTCACCTGGTTGTAGACGCTGCGCCGCTCAGCCATCAGCGTCCGGATCTTGCGGTCGGCGTGCATGACCGTCGTGTGGTCACGCCCCCCGAACTGCTGGCCGATCTTGGGCAACGACAAGTCGGTGAGCTCGCGGCAGAGGTACATCGCGATCTGCCGGGCGTTGACGAGCACTCGTGAACGCGAGGAGCCGCAGAGGTCCTCCATGCTCAGCCCGAAGTAGGCGGCCGTCTGGGCCATGATCGTCGCCGAGGTGATCTCGGGACCGGAGCTGTCGGTGATGAGGTCCTTGAGGACGACCTCGGCGAGCGCGAGGTCGACCGGCTGTCGGTTCAGGCTGGCGAACGCGGTGACCCGGATGAGGGCACCTTCGAGCTCGCGGATGTTCGTCGCGATCTTGCTCGCGATGTACTCCAGCACCTCGGGCGGGGCCGACAGCCGCTCCTGGGCGGCCTTCTTGCGGAGGATGGCGATCCGGGTCTCGAGGTCGGGCGGCTGGACGTCGGTGATCAGCCCCCACTCGAACCGGCTGCGCATGCGGTCCTCGAAGGCCGGCAGCTGCTTGGGCGGGACGTCGCTGGTGATGACGATCTGCTTGTTGGCGTTGTGGAGGGTGTTGAACGTGTGGAAGAACTCCTCCTGCGTCTGCACCTTCCCCTGGAAGAACTGGATGTCGTCGACCAGCAGGATGTCGACGTCGCGGTAGCGGCGCTGGAAGGCCGATGCCTTGTCGTCGCGGATGGAGTTGATGAAGTCGTTGGTGAACTCCTCCGAGCTCACGTAGCGCACCCGGCAGCCGTTGTAGAGGCTGCGCGCGTAGTGCCCGATGGCGTGCAGGAGGTGGGTCTTGCCCAGCCCGCTCTCGCCGTAGATGAACAACGGGTTGTACGCCTTCGCCGGCGCCTCGGCCACAGCGACGGCGGCCGCGTGCGCGAACCGGTTGCTCGAGCCGATGACGAAGGTGTCGAAGGTGTACTTGTCGTTGAGCCGGCTCTGCTCGATGTCGCGGCGCGTGCTGGGCTGTCCCGCCCCCGGGCGCACGCTGGGGTCGAAGGCGTTGCGCCGGTCGGCCACCGGGCCGTCGGGGTGGGTCGTGCACGGCGTCGAGCTGGTGGGCGAACGTGGCGTCGGCGACCTGGTCGGTCAGGTCCTCGAGGGTGCCCGGCTCGGAGCCCACGCCCCCGCCCGCAGCATCCGGGTCGACCGTGACGGCGATCGCGACCTCGCGACCGAGCTCGTGGGACAAGCGCCTCGGTGAGCGCGGGGCGCAGCCGGTTCTCGATGACGTCGCGGGCGAACTCGTTGGGTGCGGCGATGATCACGGCGTCACCGACGACGGCCATCGGCCGGGTGAGGCGGAGGAAGGCGCTGTGCTGCGCCGAGACGTCCTGCAGGCCGGCCAGCGTGCGCGCCCAGATCCGCGTCAGGTCCGCGCCCGGAGGCGCCGCGTCGTCGACCTCGCTCGCGACGCCCGCATCCGTGGTCACGCTCGGACGTGGGTCGAGGACGGCGGTCGACGCCGGTCTCGGTCGGGTGGACGGACGGTCGGACGGACGGCTGGACGGACGGCTGCACCGCGGAGGCCCCCTTCAATCAGGCGCGTTGACATCGAGCAGGGTGCGTGGCGGGGGAAGGCTCCACGTCGTCCACACGCTCATCCACAGGGTGTGCATGGCGGGTGGTGCGGCTGCTGGAGCCGTGACCCTAACCAGCGAGGCGGGCTCCGGACAACCTGTTGTCCACAGATCCTGGACCCCTGGAGGGTACGCCCCGGCGTGTCGCAACGATGTCGGGAGGGTCGCACCGCCATCATGGAGGGTTGGCCGAACCGCCGATCGGGCACGGCGGCGACCCCCCGCGGTTTGACCGTCGTCGGGGTGCCGCCGTACCGTGGAGCGTCGGCGTCGGTCGACGGCTGGTGTCGCATGCCCGTGACGCGTTCTCGCGCGCGGGCGTCCGGTGGCAGCCGTCAGTTGCTCGCCACCACATCTTCCTCCCCGAGGTCCCTGGAGTCCCCGTGAGCAAGCGCACCTACCAGCCGAACAACCGTCGGCGGGCCAAGACCCACGGCTTCCGGCTCCGGATGCGTACCCGTGCCGGCCGCTCGATCCTCGGCGCCCGTCGCCGCAAGGGCCGCGCGGAACTGTCCGCCTGACGGGCCGGCTGACCCTCCTCGGCGCCCCCAAGCCGTGCTCCCTGCCGCGCACCGGATGACCCGCCGCGACGACTTCGGTCGCGCGGTGCGTTCCGGCCGCCGTGCCGGACGTCCCACGCTGGTCGCCCACCTGCTCGCGCGCCCGGAGTCCCACGAGCCGGCCCGCGTCGGGCTGGTCGTGTCCCGGACCGTCGGGAACGCCGTGGTGCGCAACCGGGTGAGCCGTCGGCTGCGCCACCAGATGCGCTCGCGCCTGACCCGGCTGGCCCCGGGGTCCTTGCTCGTGCTCCGCGCTCAGCCGCTGGCCGCTACCGCTGCCTCGGAGCGCCTCGGCGAGGACCTCGACCGCGCCCTGGCCCGCGTGCTCGCCCCGGTCGACGCATGAGCGACACCCAGCACCTCGAAGCCGTGCCCCGAGCGTCTTGGCCGGCGCGAGTCGTCCGAGCACCCTTCCTCGCCCTGATCTGGTTCTACCAGCGGGTGATCTCACCGTGGACCGCGAGCTCGTGCCGCTACTACCCCTCGTGCTCGGCCTACACCTACCAGGCCATCGAGACCCACGGGGTCCTGCGCGGCAGCTGGCTGGGGATCCGTCGGCTGGGTCGCTGCCACCCCTGGGCCGCCGGCGGTCCTGACCCGGTGCCCCCGGCCCGCCGGGCCACGTCTGAGACGCGTCCTCTCGGGGATGCCACCACCTCTCGAGGAGACTGACCCGTGGACACCCTCTACAGCCTGCTGAATCCGCTGTATGACGCGGTGTCGTGGGTGCTGCTGCGCTTCCACGACCTCTGGAGCCTGATCTTCCCCCCGACCAGCGGGGCAGCCTGGGCGCTGTCGATCGTCGGGCTCGTGATCGTCCTGCGCATCCTGCTGTTCCCGCTGTTCGTCAAGCAGATCAAGGCCCAGCGTGGGCTCCAGGAGCTGCAGCCGCAGATGAAGGAGATCCAGAAGAAGTACAAGGACGACCGTCAGAAGCAGTCCGAAGAGATGATGAAGCTCTACAAGGAGACCGGCACCAACCCGCTCTCCTCGTGCCTGCCCATCCTCGTGCAGGCGCCGTTCTTCTTCGCCCTCTTCCACGTCCTCAACGAGGTGGCCAAGGGTCAGACCGTCGGCGTCATGACGCAGGCCGAGGTCCTGTCGATGCGGAACGCGACGATCTTCGGCGTCCCGCTGTGGGAGACCTTCACCCAGGGCACCACCCTCAACGTCAAGATCGTCGCCGGCACGATGATCCTCGCGATGACCGCCACGACGTTCATCACCCAGCGGCAGCTGATGGTGCGCAACATGCCGACCGGCATGGACAACCCGATGGCGCAGCAGCAGAAGATCCTGCTGTACGTCTTCCCGGTGATGTTCGCCGTCTTCGGCATCAACTTCCCGATCGGTGTCCTCATCTACTGGCTGACGACCAACCTGTGGACGATGGGTCAGCAGTTCTGGGTGATCCGGCGCAACCCGACCCCCGGCTCGGCGGCGTGGGACGACCTCCAGAAGCGCAAGGCCGCGAAGGCCGCCGGTCGCGGCGACACGCTCGTCGTCGAGCAGCCGACAGCTCCCCCCGTCGTTCGCGAGCAGCCCAAGCGGCAGCCCAAGAGCAAGCGCAAGAACACCCCCCGCCCCAAGCCGGCGGAGGGCGCCGGCCCGACGACACCCGGTGCGCCACCCTCGGTCGGCCCCGCCGACGAGGAGGCCTCGTGACCAAGGAGAGCACAGTGACCGACGAGTCCCCTGACACCCTGGAGACCGACGGGGTGGACGAGACCGATGCGCCTCCGGAGACCGACGGGATGAACGAGGTATCTGAGGACGACGCGTCGGCTGAGGCTCTCTGAGACCGACGAGGCGGACGAGACGGACGAGACGGACGTCGTCGACGCGACCGCCAGCCCTCACCCACGCCGAACAGCTCGAGCGCGAGGGCGACATCGCCGCGGACTACCTCGAGGGGCTGCTCGACATCGCCGACCTCGACGGTGACATCGACATGGACGTCGAGGCCGATCGCGCCCTGGTGTCGATCGTCGGGGCGGACATCACCGAGCTGGTCGGCCGCAACGGCGAGGTGCTCGACGCCCTCCAGGAGCTGACCCGGCTGGCCGTCCTGCGTGAGACCGGCGAGCGCAGCCGGCTGATGCTCGACATCGCCGGTCACCGGGAGCGCCTCCGCGAAGAGCTCACCGAGCGCGGTCGGCAGGCCTCGGAACAGGCGAAGAGCAGCGGCGAGCCGGTCCGGCTCGAGCCGATGACGCCCTTCGAGCGCAAGGTGGTGCACGACGCAGTGGCGGCCGCCGGACTCACCAGCGAGTCCGAGGGCGTCGAACCGGGCGCTACGTCGTCGTCCTCCCCCGCTGACGCGCTGTTTCACGTGAAACCGCAGGCAGCGGCTGCGCCGCCGCCTCCCGCTGCTGCGGCGGAGCTGTTCGGCGACCGGCTGCCCCTGGCCGTCACGTACGCGGAGTGGCTGGTCGGACGCGGGCGTCGAGCGAGGGCTGCTCGGACCCCGCGAGGTCGAGCGGGTGTGGGAACGTCACCTGCTCAACTGCGCGGTCGTCGCTCCGCTGCTGGCGTCGGGCGCGATCGTCGCGGACATCGGCAGCGGCGCCGGGCTGCCCGGTATCGTGCTGGCCATCGCCCGGCCGGACCTGACGGTGGTGCTCATCGAGCCGCTGCTTCGCCGGGCGGAGTTCCTCCGGGAGGTCGTGGACGCGTTGGGGCTTGGCCAGGTCGACGTGGTGCGCGAACGAGCCGAGCAGGTCCGTCGCCGGCGGTTCCCTGTGGTCACGGCGCGTGCGGTGGCTCCGCTCGAACGGTTGGTGGGGTGGACCCTGCCGCTGGTCGAGCCGGGCGGTGAGCTGCTCGCCTTCAAGGGCTCCTCGGCCGCCGAGGAGCTCGAGGACGCGCGCCAGGCGCTGGCGCGGTGGGACGTCGAGGAGGCCCGCGTGCTGCAGGTGGGGCACGGGATCGTGGATCCCCCGACCACGGTCGTGCGGATCAGGCGAGGATCGGGGCGATGACCGAGCCCGACGGTTTCACGTGAAACCACCGACCACGACGACACCCCGATCGGGCAGGCGGCGGCCACCGCGGTCCGGGTGCAGTCCGGGCGGGCGGGCGACCTGCCGCGGCCGGCCCGTACGCGCGTCATCACGGTGGCGAACCAGAAGGGTGGAGTCGGCAAGACGACGAGCACGGTCAACCTGGCGGCTGCGCTCGCGCTGCACGGACTGCAGGTCCTGGTGCTCGACCTCGACCCCCAGGGGAACGCGTCGACCGCCCTGGGGATCCCGCACCACGCGGGGACCCCGAGCATCTACGAGGTCCTCGTCGACGGAGCGCCGTTGGCGACCGCCGTGCAGACGTCCCCGGACCTGGACGGGCTGCGCGTGGTGCCGGCCACCATCGACCTGGCCGGTGCGGAGATCGAGCTGGTCTCCCTGGTCGCGCGCGAGTCACGGCTGGACCGGGCGCTGCGGGCGTACCTGATCGGGGAGTCGCTCGCGGGCCGGGCGCTGGACTACGTGCTGGTGGACTGCCCGCCGTCGCTCGGCCTGCTGACCGTGAACGCGCTCGTCGCGGCCGAGGAGGTGCTCATCCCGATCCAGTGCGAGTACTACGCGCTCGAGGGACTGGGTCAGCTCGTGCGCAACGTCGAGCTCGTCAAGGCCCACCTGAACCCCGAGCTGCACATCTCCACCATCCTGCTCACGATGTACGACGGGCGCACCAAGCTGGCGGCTCAGGTGGCCGAGGAGGTCCGGAGGCACTTCGGTGACGTCGTGCTGCGGACCGCGGTGCCCCGCTCGGTCCGGGTGTCGGAGGCCCCGAGCTACGCCCAGACGGTGCTCACCTACGACCCGGGGTCCACGGGGGCGCTGTCCTACCTGGAGGCGGCTCGCGAGCTCGCTCGCGGCGGTGCGACACCCGCCGACCCGGCGGTCGTAAGGTCGTCCGAGGAGCCCGCGGGGCCCGACGAGGCTGAGGAGCGGACATGACCGTGCGACCCCGTGGTCTCGGGCGCGGACTGGGAGCCTTGATCCCCACCGGCGACGAGTCTGCCGTCCGGTTATCGGGTGATATCTCCCCTGTATCCTCATTTGTCCTCGGGCAAGCCACGGGTGCGCACTTCGCCGAGCTGTCGGTCGACGCCATCAGTCCCAACCCGCGACAGCCCCGGCAGGTCTTCGACGAGGAGGCGCTCGCCGAGCTCGTGCACAGCATCCGGGAGATCGGGCTGCTCCAGCCGATCGTCGTGCGGCCCACCGTGCCCGGCACCTACGAGCTGGTCATGGGCGAGCGACGGCTGCGCGCGACGCAGGCGGCGGGCCTGGCGACGATCCCGGCGATCGTGCGCGAGACCGACGACGAGGCCATGCTGCGCGACGCGCTGCTCGAGAACCTGCATCGCAGCCAGCTGAACCCGCTGGAGGAGGCCGCGGCCTACGACCAGCTGCTCAAGGACTTCGGCTGCACCCATGAGGAGCTGGCGTCACGGATCGGTCGGTCGAGACCTCAGATCTCGAACACCATCCGGCTGCTCAAGCTCCCGCCTCAGGTGCAACGTCGGGTGGCGGCCGGGGTGCTCTCCGCCGGGCATGCGCGGGCGCTGCTCGCCCTCGACGACCCCGAAGCCCAGGACCTGCTCGCCCAGCGGATCGTCGCCGAAGGCCTGTCGGTGCGCACGGTGGAGGAGATCGTCGCCGTGGGGGGCGTCGACCCTGCCGCCGCACCGCGCAGCCGCAGCCGTCGGCCGGTGGCTCCCGGGCTCGACGAGCTCGCCGGTCGGCTCTCCGACCGGCTCGAGACGCGGGTGCGGGTCCAGCTCGGGCGCAACCGCGGCACGGTCACCATCGACTTCGCCAGCCTGGACGACCTCGACCGCATCGTGCGGGTCATCGAGCGCGAGGCGTAGCTCAGGATCCGCGGGCGGCCGCACGCTCGACGAGGGCGCGGCAGACGGTGCCCAGGTCGAGCCCGGCTGCCCCGACGGCCTGCGGGAGCAGGGACGTCTCGGTCATGCCGGGGGCCACGTTCGCCTCGAGGAACCACGGGGTCCCGGAGGCGTCGACGATGAGGTCCGACCGCGACAGGTCGCGCAGCCCGAGGACGGCGTGCGCCGTGAGCGCCGCGTCGGCGCAGCGCTGCGCCACGGCTGCGTCCAGCCGGGCGGGGGTGAAGAACTCGGTGGCTCCGGCGGTGTAGCGCGCCGCGTAGTCGTAGACGCCGCCGTCCGGGACGATCTCCACCCCGGGCAGGGCAACCGGTCCGTCGCCGAGGTCGACGACGGAGACCGCCACCTCGGTGCCGAGGACCAGCCGCTCGACGAGGGCGGTGTCGGCATAGGCGAACGCCGCGACCATCGCCGCCGGCAGGGCCGCTTCGCTGGAGACGACCGAGGCGCCGAGGGCTGACCCTCCGCGGGAGGGTTTGACCATCAGCGGCAGGCCAAGCTCGGTGCACGAGCGCGTCGAGCACGGAGCCGGCCCCGAGCTCGCGAAAGGTGGCGTGCGGCAGGACAACGCCGCCGGGGACGGCCACGCCGGCCCGGTCGAGCGTCGCCTTGGCTGCCGGCTTGTCGAAGGCGCCACGGCAGGGTTCCGGACGTGACCCGACATAAGGAATGCCGAGCAGTTCGAGAACGTCCCGGACCGCTCCGTCCTCCCCCGCCTGCCCGTGCAGCAGCGGGATCACCACGTCGGGCCGCTCGGCGGCCAGCGACGGCAGCAGCGCCGCGTCCGCATCGAGGACGCGGACCTCGAGCCCGGCGCCGCGCAGCGCCTCGGCGACCCGACGTCCGGAGCGCATCGACACCTCCCGCTCGTGGGAGAGGCCGCCGGCGACCACGACGACGCGTGGGGCCGGCACTCATGCGAGGTCCGGGGCGGGCGAGTCGCCGAGCGAGGCCCGGGGGTGCGGCACGGTGGCGCCGAAGGTCCTGGTCAGCTCGAGCTCCTCCTCGACGACGGCCGCGAGGCGGCGTACGCCTTCCTTGATCCGGTCGGGCTCCGGGTAGCAGTACGACAGCCGCAGGGCCGAGCGGGCGTCCGTGGTGTCCTTCGCCGCTCCTGCGTAGAACGCCGTGCCGGGCACGTACGCCACCCTGGCGGTCACCGCACGCGGCAGCATCGCGCCGGCGTCGAGCCCGGCGGGCAGCGTGACCCAGGAGTAGAAGCCCCCGCTGGGGTGGGTCCAGGTCACCCCCGGCGGCATGAGGACCTCGAGGGCCCCGAGCAGGGCGTCGCGGCGCTCCCGGTAGAGCTCGCGGAAGGTCTTCACCTGATCGAGCCAGGGCTCGGTGGCGAGGTAGGTGGCGACGGTCAGCTGGCTGTACGCCGACGGGCACAGCACCGAGGCCTCGGCGGCCAGCACGAGCTTCTCCCGGACCCCGTGCGGCGCGACGGCGTAGCCGACCCGCAGCCCGGCCGCGAAGATCTTGGAGAACGACCCCAGGTAGATGACGCCGTCGGGGTCGTCGGCGCGCAGCGCGCGCGGTACGACGCCGTCGAACCCGAGCAGCCCGTAGGGGTCGTCCTCGAGCACGAGCAGTCCGGCGGCCTGAGCGGTGGCGAGCACGGCCTGGCGGCGCGCGGCGCCCTGGGTCACGCCTGCGGGGTTGTGGTAGCTCGGCACCGTGTAGAGGAACTTGACCCGCTTCCCGGCGCGCGCGAGCGAGGCGAGGGCGTCGGAGAGCGCCTCGGGACGCAGCCCCTGCTCGTCCATCGCCACCTGGACGACCTCGACCTCGTAGGCGGCGAAGGTCGAGAGGGCGCCCACGTAGGAGGGGGCCTCGGCGACCACGACGTCACCCGGGTCGCAGAAGACCCGGGTCACGAGGTCGAGCGCCTGCTGCGAGCCGACGGTGACGACGACGTCGTCGGGGTGGGCGTGGACACCCACCGTCGGCAGTACCTCGGCGGTGATCTGCTCGCGCAGGCCCACGTCACCCTGCCCGGAGCCGTACTGCAGGGCCTGCGCGCCGCGCTCGCGGATCAGCCGCTGGGCCGTCTCGGCGACGACGTCCAACGGCAGCGCGGCGACGTACGGCATGCCCCCGGCGAGGGACACCACCTCGGGGCGCGAGGCGACGGCGAACAGGGCGCGCACCTCCGAGGCGGTCATGCCCTGCGTGCGTGCGGCGTAGGCGTGCACCCACGGGTCGAGGCGGGACCCGCGCGGGTCGTGCGCGGGCTGCCCCGGGTGCCTGCGCAGCGCGCTCGATGTCCTCGGCCATGCCTCTACGATGCCGTACGGCGCCGCCTGCTGCGCTGACCAGGGTTCGAGGAGGACGGGATGCGTGTCGTGCGGACGGTCGTCGTGGCCCTGGGTGCCGCGGCGTTCGGAGCCTTCCTCGTGGCGCTGCTCGCCCCGCGCCGTCGGATCCCGGCCAGCCCGGTACCGGTCTACGTCGCGCCGCCGCCGGCCGATGACGCCGAGGTCGCGGTGGCTGACGCGGTTCCTCTGCAGCCTCCGCCCTGACCGGACGCCAGCCCGACGCACTCCGCGTCCTTCCACGTACCGCACCAGCAACCCAGGAGCCCCGTGTCCGCGGTCCGTACCGAGCCTGATCGCGCTCCTGCCGAGCACGGGGTCTTCGTGGCGCTCGGACACCTCGTGGTCGGTCACCGTCGGCTCGTGCTCGTCCTCTTCGCCCTGGGTGTCCTCGGGTCCGCCTTCCTCGGGGGCCCGGTTCTGGGGGCCCTGAAGACCGCGGGGTACGACGACCCGACCAGCGAGTCGGCCCAGGCGCAGGCGGCCCTCGACGACCAGTTCGGCGTGCAGGAACCAGTGATCGCCCTGGCGGTTCAGACCCCGGCCGGACTCGACGACCCGGACGCCGCGCGGGAGGCCGTCGCCCTGGTCGGCGCGGTCGGTGAGGTCCCTGGGGTCACCTCGACGGTCTCCTACTGGACCTCGGGACGCCCGGAGGCCCTGGCCGGCGTCGACGGGCTCACCGGCCAGGTGCTGGTCTATGCCGAGGGAACCACCGAGCAGGAGCAGACCGAGCTCGCCGGTGAGATCGCTGCCGAGTTCGGCGGGCAGCAGGGCGACCTCGTGGTCTACGTCGGCGGGTTCGCGACCGTGAGCGACGCGATCACCTCGGCGGTCAAGGCCGATCTGGCCCGCGCCGAGTCGCTGGCGATCCCGATCACCCTGCGTGCTGCTGATCGTCGTCTTCGGCAGCCTGGTCGCGGCCGGACTGCCGTTCACGGTGGCCCTCGGGGCGATCATCGGCAGCCTGCTGGTGGTGCGGCTGGTCACCCAGGTCGCCGACGTCTCGATCTTCTCCCTCAACCTGATCACCGGCCTCGGTCTGGGCCTGGGCATCGACTACGCACTCCTGGTGGTCAATCGCTTCCGGGAGGAGATCGACGCCGGCCGAGACACCGAGGACGCCGTGGTGCGCACCGTGGCCACGGCCGGCCGGACCGTGGTGGTGTCCGGGGTGACGGTTGCCGTCGTGCTCGCGTCGTTGTTGTTCTTCCCCCAGTACTTCTTGCGTTCCTTCGGGTACGCCGGCATCGCCGTCACGCTGCTCGCCGTGGTCACGACGCTGACCGCACTCCCGGCTCTGCTCGCCGTGCTGGGTCCGCGGGTGGACCGGCTCAAGGTCCGCCGTGGCGGTCTTGCCCCGCGTGATGAGGGCGCGTGGTCGCGGATCGCCCGTACGGTCATGCGACGCCCCTGGCCGGTCATGCTCGGGGTGACCGGCGTTCTGGTGGTGCTGGCGCTCCCGGCGCTGTCCGTGGCGTTCAGCCAGGTGGACTCACGCGTGCTCCCGGCCGACGACCCGTCCGCGATCGCGTCCGCTGTGCTGGCCGACCGGTTCCCCGGGCTCGAGTCCGCGCCGGTCGAGGTGATCCTCCCCGGTTCGGTCGGCGACGAGGCCGCGGTCACCGACTACGCGGTCGCCCTCTCGCAGGTTCCCGGAGTCACCCGGGTGACGACGCCGTCCGTCGTGGTCGTCGACGGCGCGGTCGTGGGCGAGAACCCGCAACCGGACACCTTCACCGCGGGGGACGACGTACGGCTGCGGGTGGTCTCCGACGTCCAGCCACGGTCCCTGGCCGGGCAGCAGGTCGTGCGCGACATCCGGGCGGTCCCCGCGCCGACCGACGCTCGGCTGGTCGGGGGCGCGGCGGCCCAGTACACCGACTCTCAGACCGCCATCGCCGAGCGAGGCGTGTGGGCGCTGCTGTGGGTGGGTCTGGCCACGGTGGTCGTGCTGTTCCTCTACACCGGCAGCGTGATCCTGCCGCTCAAGGCGGTGGCGCTCAACGTGCTGAGCCTGGGAGCCACCTTGGGTGTGCTGGTCTGGGTCTTCCAGGAGGGTCATCTCAGGAGCGTGGTCGGTGACTTCACCGTCACGGGCACGATCGACACCTCGACGGCCGTCCTGATCGCCGTGGTCGCCTTCGCGCTCTCGATGGACTACGAGGTCTTCCTGCTCTCCCGGATCAAGGAGGAGCACGACGCCGGTCGCACGACCGAGGAGGCCGTCGCCCTGGGCCTGCAGCGCTCCGGCCGCATCATCACTGCCGCGGCGGTCCTGCTGGCCGTCGTCTTCGCCTCGTTCGTCACGAGCAGCGTCACGAGCATCAAGGAGCTGGGCTTCGGCGTCGCCTTCGCGATCCTGCTGGACGCGACGGTGGTCCGGGGGCTCCTGGTGCCCGCGATCATGCGGCTCGCAGGCGACTGGAACTGGTGGGCGCCCGCGCCGCTGGCGGCGCTGCACCGCCGGATCGGGCTGACGGAGGGCTGAGCGCGCCCGATCAGCCGACGAGCTCGGGCAACCGGAGGACCCCGGTGGGGTGGTCGTCGTCCGGGCGGCAGGAACAGGCGTTGCACCGCGACCGTGACCGCCTCGGCGACGCTGTCGCGGAAGGCCGGGTCGGCCAGCCGCGCGGCGTCTCCGGGGTTGGTCAGGTAGCCGAGCTCGAGGCGGACCGCGGCCATCCGCGTGCGCCTGAGCAGGTCCCAGGTCTTGCCGTGGGTGCGGCAGTCGAGCAGGTCGGTGCGCGCGACGATCTCGCGCTGGACCAGCCCGGCGAACGCCTCCCCGACGGCCGAGTGCGAGACCCCGCCCCCGGCGCCGTAGAAGTACGTCGCGACGCCGCTCGCGCGAGGGTCGCTCGAGCCGTCGGTGTGGAGGGAGAGCACGAGATCGGCGCGCGTGGTGTTCGCGAAGTCGGCCCGCGCCGCCTCGTCGGGAGGGTTCTCGTCCTCGGCCACCAGTCCGCGGCGTGAGGTAGGCGGTGACGCCGAGCGCTCCGAGCCGTCCCTCGATCCGTGCGGCGAGGTCGGAGGCGACCCACGCCTCGGTCAGGCCACCACCGCACCTGTCCGGTGTCGAGCCCGCCATGACCGGGGTCGATGACGACGATCTTGCCGACGAGCGTCGGGCCGGCTCGACGGATGACCTCCGCCTCGCGCAAGGCCTGCGGGGTACCCCCGGTCACCGTGCGGTTCAGACGGTTCAACGCCTTGAACGTGGTGGGTCCGCACACGCCGTCGTCGGCCAGTCCGACGTTGCGCTGGAAGTCGCGCAGGGCTCGATCGGTCTGAGCCCCGAAGATCCCGTCGGCCCGGCCGGAATCGAACCCCATGTCCAGGAGGCGCTGCTGGAGCGCGGCGATGTCGTCGCCGATGAGCAGGTGACCGACGGCGTGGTAGAGCACGCGGTCGCCGAGGGACCAACGCGCCTCGTCGAGCAGCCGCCAGGTCTGCGGGCCGACCATGCCGTCGACGTTCGCGCTGCGGGCTTGCTGGAAGTACCGCACGGCGCGGTCGACGCGCGTCGTCGAACACCTCGCGCGTCGCGTCCCCGGGGTCGAGCATGCCGAGCGTGACCAGCCGGGAGCAGATCTCGGCGACGACGGGGCCGGTGTCGCCGCGGCGGTAGACCTGCTGCACGAGTCCTCCGGTCCGCATCGCGCGACGCGCCGTCGCTCCCAGGATGGTAGGCGACCGGGCGGTCGGAAGGACAGCCCGCCGCGACTACGGAGAGTGGTCGACCGGATACGTTCTGCCAGAGCGGTTCGTGCCGCCCTGGAGCCGGCCGGTCAGTCGAGGAAGGCCGCGAGGTCCTTGAGCAGGGCCGACTTCGGCTTCGCGCCCACGATGGTCTTGACGACCTGGCCACCCGAGTAGACGTTGATGGTGGGGATCGAGGTGATGCCGTAGGAGGCGGAGGTCTGCGGGTTCTCGTCGACGTTCAGCTTGACCACGGTGATCTTGTCGGCGTGCTCACCGGCGATCTCGTCGAGGATCGGGGCCACCTGGCGGCACGGCCCGCACCACTCGGCCCAGAAGTCGACGAGGACCGGCTTGTCGCTCTGCAGGACATCAGCGAGGAACGAGTCGTCGGTGACGGCTTTGGTGTGGGTGCCCACGGAGGGTCTCCTTGCGGTTCGGGTGGTGAGGGTGGCGGACGGTCGTGCGGTCAGGGGCTGGTCGGTGAGGACGGGCTCGGCGACGGTCGACTGGTGCGTCGCGTCCTCGAGGTCGGCGAGGAAGCGCTCCGCGTCGAGGGCCGCGGCGCAGCCGGTGCCCGCCGCGGTCACCGCCTGGCGGTACACGTGGTCGACGAGGTCGCCGCAGGCGAAGACCCCTGTCAGGTTGGTGCGCTGGGTGCGCCCGTCGACGAGGACGTAGCCCTCGTCGTCGAGGTCGACCTGGCCGGCCAGCAGCTCCGAGCGGGGGTCGTGACCGATGGCGACGAACAAGCCCGTCGCATCGAGGTCGCGCTCCTCGCCGGTGAGGGTGTCGCGCAGCCGGACGCCTGCGACCTTGTCCTCACCGTGGATGGCGACGACCTCGCTGTTCCAGGCGAAGACGATCTTGTCGTTGTTGAAGGCGCGGTCCTGCATGACCTTCGAGGCCCGCAGCGCGTCGCGCCGGTGGACCACGGTGACCGACGCCGCGAACCGGGTCAAGAAGGTGGCCTCCTCGAGCGCGGTGTCACCGCCGCCGACCACGACGATGTGCTGGTCGCGGAAGAAGAAGCCGTCGCAGGTGGCGCACCAGGAGACCCCGCGGCCGGACAGCCGCTTCTCGTCGGGCAGGCCGAGCTCGCGGTAGCCGGAGCCGGTGGCGAGGATGACCGCATGGGCCCGGTGCACGTTGCCCGAGCCGTCGGTGACGACCTTCACGTCTCCCGTGAGGTCGACGGCCGTGATGTCATCAGTCACGAGCTCGGCACCGAAGCGCTCAGCCTGGCGGCGGAGGTTGTCCATGAGGTCGGGACCCATGACCCCGTCGGGGAATCCCGGGAAGTTCTCGACGTCCGTGGTGTTCATCAGGGCACCGCCGGCGGTCACCGATCCCTCGAAGACGAGGGGAGAGAGGTTGGCCCGGGCTGCGTACACAGCAGCCGTGTAACCAGCGGGCCCCGACCCGACGATGATGACGTTTCGAACCGCGTCGCTCACTGCAGACCTTCCGTCCGGGGGCCGAGACAGCCCCTCGTTGCTCGCCTCAACGTCAGGGTACGGCTCCGCCATTCCGCAGCCCGCCGCGGCGGGCCGGTCAGCGTCGTTTGACGGCGGCGAAGTACAGCACGTGGGCGTCGACGTCGGCGGCGTCGGCACACGTCGGTGCCACGACGAACACGTCGACCCGGCCGGCCTGCTCACCCTGGAGCACGACGACGACAGCCGGCGCTGCCTGCCACGTCCCGGCGTCGACCGCGATGGGGACCTCGGGGGACCCGTCGGTCAGCTTGGCCAGGCAGGTGGCGAGCTCCGGGGTGCTGCCGACGAGATCGCTGGTGTCAAAGGTGCGCACGTCGCCGGGGCTCACTGAGGCACTCGGGGTCGGCGCCGGCGGGAGGCCCTCGGCGAACGCGGTGAGGGGAGCGTTCGGAGCGCTGGCAGCAGTGACCAGGCCGGTGACCTGGGCGTCGAAGGCGGTCTCGGTGTACGCCGTTCCCGAGCTCGTGAGCAAGGCGGCCGACGGTCCGGAGTCGGCCTGGGCCTCGGCGCTGCTGGGCGACCCGCCGGTGGAGGCGTCGTCGGAGCCGGAGAGGACCTGGGTGCCGACGGCGACGGCGCCGAGCACGAGGGCGACGGCGGCGGCACCGGACAGGACGCGGGCGTTGCGGTTCGAGCGGCGCTGCTCGCGCTCGCGCTGCGAGGGGAGGACGGTCACGTTGGTGGTGCCGCCGGCGGCCCAGGCGGGCACGGGTCCGGACAGCGGGAGCTCGGCCGCGAGGGCGGCGGCGATCCGGTCGGCGACGTCGTCGGGCATGGCGACCTCGGGGAGCGACGCCAGCAGGGCGGCGATCGCCGCGTCGTCGGCAGGGTCGAGCAGCGGCGCGTCGAGCTCGGAACCGTCAGCGTCGGTCATGTGAGGTCACCTCCCTCGGGATGCTGCGGGGTTGGACGTTCTGCCGGTGGGACGTGGTCTCCGCCCGACTGGTTCCCGGCATCGCCGTCGGGTTGCCGCAGGTGGGCGAGCAGGGGGGCGAGCCTGGCGCGCCCCCGGAAGCACCGGCTCTTGACGGTGCCCGGGGCGCAGTCGAGGACCCTGGCGGCGTCGTCGACGGAGAACCCCTGGACGTCGACGAGGACGAGGGCGGCCCGCTGCTCGGGGGGAAGGGTGGCGAGCGCCTCCTGGACGACCAGCGACGTCTCGCGGGCGGCCATCGCGTCGCCCTGCGCGGGGATGCGGTCGGCGTCGTCGGGGAGGGGCACCGAAGGGCGGGCGGCCCGGCGCCGCAGCAGATCGAGGCTGGCGTTGACGACGATCCGGTGCAGCCAGGTGGTGACGGCAGCGTCTCCCCGGAAGGATGCCGCGTTGCGGTAGGCGGAGACCAAGGCCTCCTGCACCGCGTCGGATGCGTCCTCGCGGTTGCCCGTGGTCCGCAACGCGACCGCCCACAGCCGGTTCTGGTGACGCCGGGCCAGCTCGGCGAAGGCTTCGGGGTCGCCCGTCACGTGCGCGGCGAGCAGCGCACGGTCGTCGCGGGGTGCGGGGTCCCCCTCGGCGTCGGTCACGACGCGCGAGCCTACGCGCTGCAGTGACGCCCTCGGTGGTGCCGCGCCCCGGTCAGCTGCGCGCCACGACGATCTCGACGATCCCGCCGCGGTAGGTCACCCCGTCCGGAGGGAGCCGGGTGAGCCACACCAGCACGTAGCGGGCCTGGATCGGCGTGGGGCTGCGCAGGGCCACGAGCTCCCCGGCGTTGGTCGCCGACCCGAAGGGCGTGAAGCCGCGCAGTCGTTCCTGCGGAGTCTCGGCCACGAGGACGTCCACGGTGGTCCCGGCGCCCAGCAGGTCGAGCCGGACGGCGCCGACCGTCTCCACCCGGCCGAGGTCGAACACCACGCCGACCCCCTTCTTGGGGGCCAGGTCGGCCTCGTCGTAGGACACCGTCCGCCAGGCGGTGGCGAGGCTGCCGTCGAAGGCCAGCGGTACGTCCTCGGGGTTCTCCGACCCGTTGCCCGTGGGATCGAAGTCGGCGCCCGCCACGACCGGGACCCGACCGGCGGTGTCCGTGGGAGAGCTCGGCGACGGGCTGCTCGAGGACGACCCGCTCGGTGAGCTGGTCGGGTGGGCGCGTGTCGTCCACCGACCGTTCACCGGCCAGGACGAAGCCCAGCCAGGTCGCTCCAGCGAGCGCGAGCACGGTCAGGGCCACCACGACCGCCCGCCTGCGCGAGCTGGAGCCTCCGTCCTCGCGGGGTCGGGCGCGCTGGTCCGTGGTTCGGCGGCCGACCGCAGCGAGCACGCCCTCGAGGGCGAGGCCCACCTGCGCGGGGTCGTCGGGAGGCGCGGTCAAGGCCGACGCCAGGGCCTGGTCGAGGGCCTTGGGGACCCCGGCCCGCACCTGGCGGGGTCGGGGAACGGCGTCGGGCCGACCGGCCGCTTCGAGTCCGTCCCGGTCGCTGCCCGGCCAGCGTCCGGTCACCGCGGCGAACGTGACCGCCGCGCACGCCCAGCTGTCCGAGCGTTGCGGGCCGGGCTCGTCGTCGAGGGCCGCGCGGACGGCCAGCCCTCGCACCCGGGCCCTGCCCTCCTCGGTGACCACGACGTCCCCGGGACCGAGTGCGCCGTGCTCCACCCCTTGCTCGTGGGCCGCCGGCCAGGGCGCGCGCGACCTGGAGGCCGAGCGTGCAGGCCTCCTCCGGCGGCAGCGGGCCGGCAGGCCAGCCGCTCGACCAGGGTGGTCCCGAGGGTCCACTCGTGCACGATCTGGAGCCCGGTCGGGTCCTCGGAGACGTCGTAGACCTGGAGGAAGCCGGGGTCGGTGATGCACGAGGCGGTTCGCGCCGCCTCGGCCACAGCCGCCGTGCGCGGGATGGTCGCGGCTCACGACGAGCACGCCGACGTCGCGGTTCAGGACCGAGTCGGTGCCCCGCCAGGAGGACCAGCGGTCGCCCTCGACGACCCGGTCCTGCAAGACGTAGCGCTCGGCGGACACGGGTCGAGCGTAGGCGCTGCTCCGGGTCGGTCCGCTCAGCCGGTCGCGGCCCCCGGTCGCGTCGCTCCGATGTAGCCGTCGAGGTAGACCCGGGCGTAGCGCACGACGTCGCCGGTCCTCGGGGCGTGGATCATCCAGCCCGACCCGACGTACAGGGCGACGTGGTGGATGGTGGACGGGTTGCTGGTGTCGGTGGCCCAGAAGAGCAGGTCCCCGGGCTGCAGGTCGGCGAGCGAGGGATGCGGTCCGACCCACCACTGCTCCCGGGAGGTCCTCGGCAGGGCGAGGCCAGCGTGCGCGTACGCCCACTGGGTCAACCCGCTGCAGTCGAAGGAGTCCGGCCCGGTCGCTGCCCAGACGTACGGGCGCTCCGCGGACCGCGTCGGCCGCCCGGAGGGCGGCACCGGGCACCGAGCCGGCACCGGGGAGGTTGGTGGGGCGCGGCCCGGAGACGCCCAGGGCGATCGCGGCCCGCCGGGCTGCGGCCGCCGCCTGGGCGGCCTGCCACTCCTCGGTCAGCTGACGGACCTGCGCGCCGGCGTCGGAGAGCGCCTGCTGCTGGGTCTGGAGCAGGGTCGCGCAGGTCGTCCTCCGCGGCACGGGCGGCCTGCTCGAGATCGGTCTGCCGGCTGGACAGCTGGGTGAGCGACGACTGCAGCGCCGTGGCCTCGGCCACGGCGCGCGCGTCAGCGGCGCGCGGTCGCTCGATCGCGTTCGAGGACCCGGTTCACCGAGTCGACCCGGGCCAGGACGTCGGCGAGGGACCCGCCGTCGAGCACGGTGGCGTAGAGGCCCGTCTGGCCACCCGACATGTAGAGCGCCCGGACTCGCTCGTTCCCCGCCGCCCGGCTCGACTGAGCGGTCGTGGACACCTCGGCGAGCCGTTGGTTGGCGGTGATCTGCTGCGAGACGACCGCGACCCAGCTCGTCCCGGGCGCCGGCCAGCTGCTCGCTGGCGATCTCGACTCTCGTCTCGAGCCGTTCGACGTGGGCGGCGAGCCGCCTGGCCCGCTCCTTGGCTGCGCTGAGCTGATCGGGCTCGGCTCCGGCGGGGCCGGTGGGCGCGAGGACGCTCAGCGCCAGGCCGACCGCGACGGCGACGCCGACCAGGGACTGGCGTGCGCGCGGGGGACGGTGCGGATCATGGGGGGCTCGACGATGACGTGCGGGTCACTGGCCCGGGGCCGCGGACTCGGTGGCGATCTCGACGGTGACGACCGTCCACGGCCGGCTGTAGGAGAGCCGTTGGGCCACCAAGGTGGGCGCCGTGGTGGTCAGCCGGAAGGAGACGGTGTCGGTGTCCGGGTCGATCGTGAACGTCTGCGGGTCGATGCGCTCGCCGGTCGGCGCGAGGGTGGTTCTGGCGGTGTCGTAGGCCGCCTTGACGTCCTTGGTCTCTCGCCAGGTGTCGCCGGCCTTGTCGGCGGCCAGGGACCCGTGGTCGTTGGCCTGGAGGTGGGTGTAGGCGACGGAGACCGCGTCGTAGGCCACGACGCCGAAGACGGCGAGGAAGATGACGAGCTTGGCCAGTCCGCCCACGACGACACTGCCGCGCTCCGAACGGAGGGCGTCCATGGAGGAGGTTTCGGCGTCGCGACGCTCGTTCTTGAGCGGGATCGACGGCCGGTCGACCGACCTGGCCCGGTTCTCAGCGGCGGACGCGTCCCGCGAGGGTCTGCAGGAGCTCGGAGACCTCGGTCACACGCATCCGGAGGGCGAGCCAGACGAACACGAGCCCACCCACGAGCAGGCCGGCCACGACCTGGACGAAGGTCGCCAGGTTGGAGCCTGCCGAGCAGGTCGGTCAGCGCCACGGCGCAGGCGTACGCCGGCAGGCAGGCGACGGCGGATGCGAGGGCGAGCCGGACCAGCGTGCGCACCGTGCGCGTGCGTCTCGAGCCCGCCCAACCGTCGGCCCAGCCGGCGCCAGGTGACCACCGCCGTGACGAGGTAGGCCAGGGAGTACCCCAGGGCGAGGGCCGGCACCTTGAACGACGTCGGCACGAGGAAGAACAACGCCAGCGCGAACCCGGCGTTGAGCACGTTGAGCCCCACATTGAGCCAGAACGGGGTCCGCGTGTCCTCGAAGGCGTAGTAGCCGCGCAGGCACAGGTAGAACACCGTGAACGGCACCAGGCCCAGGGCGAACATCTGGACGACGACGCCGATCTGCTCGGCCTCGGCGCGGGAGGTGTTCCCGTAGGCGGTGAGGACCTGTGCGATGCGCGGACCGAGCACCAGGAACGCAGCGGCAGTGGGGACGATGAAAGCAGCCGCGGTGCGCAGCCCGCTCGCGACGTCACCGGAGACCCCTCGGACGTTCCCGGCGGCCGCGGACGCCGGACATCCGGGGCAGCAGCGCAGCAGCCAGCGAGACCGTGACGACGCTGTGCGGAAGGATGAAGAGCAGGTGGGCACGGGTGTAGCTGGTCAGACCGACCGACAGCCCGCCGTCGTCCTGGGCCAGCACGTTGGCCGCGTTGGCCAGGTTGACGATGACCAGGAAGGTCACCTGGTTCACCGCGACGAACGCGATGGTCCAGCGGGCCAGCCGCCAGGCATGGCCCAGTCCGTGCCCGCGGAAGTCGAAGCGTGGCCGCCAGTGATACCCCACGCGCCAGGCGACCGGCACGAGCACGGCGGCCTGGACGGCGACCCCGAGGGTGGCCCCGATCCCCAGGAGGGCGATCTCTGAGGAGGTGATGGTGGCTGTGGTGGGGTCTGGCCCTGAGGCGCGCAGGAACAGCACGGCCGCCACGGACATCACGACGTTGTTGGCCACCGGGGCGTAGGCAGGGGCGACGAACGAACCGCGGCTGTTGAGCACCTGGGTGAGCATCGTGAAGACGCCGTAGAACAGGATCTGAGGAAGGCAGTAGCGCGCGAAGGCTGCGGACACCTCCAGGTCCGTGGCCGAGAAGGACCGGCCGTAGAGCCCGACGATCCACGGCGCGAGCAGCACGGCGACTGCTGACACGGCGAGGAGGACCAGCCCGACCAGGGTCAGGAGCCGATCGGCGTAGCCGTCCCCTCCGTCCGTGTCCCTGCGGGTGTGGCGGACCAGCTGCGGCACGAAGACGGCGTTGAGCGCACCCCCGACGGCGAGGATGTAGATGATGTTGGGCAGGGTGTTGGCGGTGGTGAAGGTGTCGGCCAGGACCCCGACCCCGAGGGCCGCGCTGATGAGCACGTCGCGCAGGACGCCGCTGATCCGGGACACGATCGTGCCGACCGCCATGCCGCCGCTGGAGCGGAGCACGCCGGACTGAACGCCCGCCTGAGCGGAGGCGTCGGCGACGGCAGCACCCGCCTCGGGGTCCTGCTCGGGCCCCACGAGACCGGCCTCACCCACGTCGCTCACGCCTCGAGGGTCCCACCGTCGGTGCTGCGCACCGCGCGGATCCGACGCGCCACGCGCAGCAGGACCAGGACCGCGAGCAGGATCAGGGCCCCGCCCACGACGATGCGGGCGACCTTGCCGTAGCCGGTGGCGCGTACCACGAAGTCCACCGGCTGGCCGAGGGTGTCGCCGTCGGCAGTCGTCAGAGTCGCCACCACCGTGAACGCCCCGTCCACCGTCGCCTCGGCCGGGACGTCGACGGAGGCGGTCCGCCCGGCCGGGATGGTCAGGACGTCGGTCGGCTCACTGCGCAGACGGACCGAGGGGGTGGCCTCGACGGAGACGCGCACGCGGACGTCTCGATCGAGGCCGTTCTGGACGGCCAACGGGATGATCCCGGTGCGGCTGGACAAGGTGACCTGTCCGCGGGGGAGGAGGACGACCGAGGTGACGTCGTCCGTGACGGCCTGACTCAGCGCGCTGGTGAAGCTGGCGCCCGCAGCCGCACCGTCTCCTCGCCAGGCCGTCGACTGGGCACTCAGGAGGGCCGGCTGGTAGGCCGCCAGAAAGGGTTCGGGCTCGACGACGGCGGGCGCGAACCTCGTGAGCCGCTCCCGGTCCGTCTTCACAGCAGCGAGCTGGGCGGCGGAGACCTGCGCGGCGCGCGCCTCCGGCGAGTAGGGAAGCGTGGCCCGGGCGGGGGCGTCGCCGGGGGCGCCAGCCAGCACGTCCAGGGTCACCGGGTCGAGCCAGGGGCCGCTGAGCCCGGCCACGGCCTGCGCCCACTCGGGCGTCACGACCCAGCGGCGAGGTGGCGCCGCGAACACGCTGCGCGGGTCGCCAGGCCGCTCGGCCGCGATCATCGCCGTCTCGGCGAGGAGGCGTTGCTGCGCCAGGACCAGGCCGCCGAGCTTGCCCGGCCCCGCAGCCACGAGATCGGCCAGCATGCGGTCGGAGGTCACTGACTGGAGCTCGGGGTAGTCGCTGAGGGGGGCCAAGGCGTCGGGCGTACCCGGCAGCTCGGTCTGCGGCGTCAGGCTCGCGGAGTCGAGCACGACCTGGGTCACGCCCTGGCCCTGCAGGGTCTTCAGCGTCGGTCGGTCGGCCGCGCCGGCCCCGGGCCACGCCGGGGCCGCGGGCACCTCGCTGCCGAGCACCGCGGCGGACGTCGAGCGTCCGAGCCGTCGGGCGCGCCGGAGATCGCCCGCCATCCCCGCCTCGCGCACGGCCACCAGATCGGGATCGGCGTACGGCAGCGCCGTCAGGTCGGTGCCTGGTCGTTGCTGCTCGGCGGCCAGGGCGCTGAGCCACTGCCGCGCGATCGGGTCGGGCTGGACGTCCGGGGCAAGGCCGTTGCCGGTGGCCAACGACCGGACGTCCTCGAGGAGCGCCCCGTCGACGACCCAGGTCACCGGCCGAGCAGTCCCCGCGCCGAGCAGGGCACCCAGCCGCCCCGTCGGCCCCAGCGCATCGGCCAGGGCCGCCGCGGCCGCGGCCGGCAGCACGCCGTCCGGATCGCGGCCCGGCGTGCCGACGAGCGGCCACAGCCAGCTCACGCGCAGCGTGGGCGTGGCCCCCTCCTCACCCGTGACGAGGAACGAGCGTGCCTCGCCGGCGGTGCGGCGGGCTCCGTCGGGCTGGCCCACGCGCAGCTCGAGGGTGAGGGCGTGGACGCCGAAGCCGCCGACCAGCCCGAGGTCGCTGGCCGTGACCTCGATCCGGACGTCGGCCGTGGCTCCCGGGGGGAGCTCCGGTGCGACCTCGACCACGGAGGCGTCCGGGACGAGACCGACCTCGGTCCCTTCCGGGGTGTCCAGGAAGGCTGCGAGCTCGCCGCGGGAGGTGAACGGTGCGCTTTGGACCCGCAGCCGCGCGCCGACGTCGACGAGGATGGCGTCGGAGGCGTTGACCACCCGAGCCGTGACGACCACCGAGCTGTCCGGGGACACCAGGGAGGGGGTGATCCCGGTCACGGTGATCCTCAGGTCGTTGGTGTCCGCCGTGGCCCTCGGGAGCCCGGACGCTGTTCCAGGGATCAGCAACGCCGCCAGGGTGAGCAGACCGAGGATCGGTCCGGTGCGCCGCAGCCGACGTCCGTGCGGCCTCGGCCCGTCGCTCACGCGTTCTCGCCGAGCAGCCCCAGCGCCTTCTCGACGAGCACCTTCTCGTCCGCGTAGGCCAGCTGCCCGACGACCTCCTCGAGGGTGAACCAGGAGACCTCGACCACCTCGATGTCTGCGTCGCTGAGCTCGCCGCTCACCGCCTCCAGCAGGTGGTGGTGCACCGTCTTGTGGACCCGCCGGTCCTCGGCGACGAACCAGAAGTCGATGGTGCCGAGCGAGGCGATGACCCGACCGCGGATGCCGGTCTCCTCCTCGACCTCGCGCACGGCAGCCTCCTCCGCGGTCTCGCCCTCCTCGACGTGCCCCTTGGGAAGGGACCAGATGAGCCGCCCCCGTCGGTCGTGGCGGGCGATGAGCGCGGCCGCGCGTCACGACCGGGTCACGTCGGTCGACGACGAGGCCGCCCGCCGAGGTCTCCTCGACGGTGCGCAGCCGGGGGCGCGGACGAGGCACCCGTGGAGGTGCCGGTGCTGGCTTGGCGCGCTCCGACATGTCAGCCAGGGTAACGACGACGACGGCGGCAACCGGGCGACCCGGCGGCGCGGTCCACAGGACTTCCTAGACTGACCCCATGCCCCCGATGGACGATGCCGTGCGCGCACGTCCGGACCGGCTCTCCGAGGTGCAGCACCAGGCCGTGGGCGAGCTCCTCCGGGTGGCTCCGGTGGCTGACGAGCTCGGACTCCGCTTCGAGGGCGCCGGGCATCATCTCGCCCTGGTGGGTGGAAGCGTCCGTGACGCGTTGCTCGGCAGGCTCGGCAACGACCTCGACTTCACCACCGACGCCCCGCCCGAGGTGGTGCAGCGACTCCTCCGCGGGTGGGCGGACTCCCAGTGGGACGTCGGGATCGCGTTCGGGACCGTCGGGGCGCACAAGGACGACTTCACCATCGAGATCACCACCTACCGCGCCGAGGCCTACGACCGCGCCTCGCGCAAGCCCGAGGTGACCTACGGAGACACGCTCGAGGGTGACCTCGTGCGGCGCGACTTCACGGTCAACGCGATGGCCGTACGCCTGCCGGGCACCACGTTCGTGGACCCGCACGGGGGTCTCGCCGACCTGGCGGCCGGAGTGCTCCGGACGCCCGGCACGCCGGAGTCCTCCTTCTCCGACGACCCGCTGCGCATGATGCGCGCCGCGCGGTTCGCCGCCCAGCTCGGGTTCACCGTGGCCCCCGAAGTCGTCGCCGCCATGACCGCGATGGCCGAGCGGATCGAGATCGTGAGCGCCGAGCGCGTGCGGGACGAGCTGGTCAAGCTGATGCTCGCCCCGGCCCCGCGCACCGGTCTCGCGCTGCTCGTCGACACGGGGCTGGCCGCCCACGTGCTCCCCGAGGTTCCTCGGCTGAAGCTGGAGGTCGACGAGCACCACCGGCACAAGGACGTCTACGAGCACACCCTGACCGTGGTCGAGCAAGCGATCGACCTGGAGCCCGCAGGACCGGACTTCGTGCTCCGCTTCGCCGCGCTCATGCACGACGTCGGCAAGCCGAAGACGCGTCGGTTCGAGGCCGGGGGTGGGGTGAGCTTCCATCATCACGAGGTCGTGGGCGCCAAGCTGACCCGCAAGCGCATGCGGCCCTGCGCTTCAGCAACGACCTGATCGAGGAGGTCTCGGCGCTGGTCGAGCTGCACCTACGGTTCCACGGTTACGGCACCGGGGAGTGGACCGACTCCGCCGTCCGTCGCTACGTCCGCGACGCCGGCCCCCTCCTCGGCCGCCTCCACCAGCTGACCCGTGCCGACTGCACGACGAGGAACAAGCGCAAGGCGGCGACCCTGGCGCACGCCTATGACGACCTCGAGCGGCGGATCGCCGTCGCTGGCCGAGGCTGAGGAGCTCGCCTCGATCCGCCCGGACCTCGACGGCGACCAGATCATGTCGATCCTCGACGTCCCCCCGGGGCGAGTCGTGGGCGAGGCCTATCGCCACCTGCTGGAGCTCCGGCTGGACCGCGGTCCGCTGGGCGCGGCCGAGGCCGAGGCGCGAGCTCCGCGCCTGGTACGCCACCCGCGAGGGCACTGACCGAGGGGGGCCGGACGCCGACTCAGTGGGTCCGGGTGGCCCGGACGTACGCCAGTCCGCCGAGCGCCCAGCAGGCCACAGCGAGCCCGACGACGGTCAGTGAGCGGCCCCCGGGCGGGAGGAGGACCGCGGCGACCACCGCTGCAGCGACGAAGGCCACGTTGAACACGACGTCGTACACCGAGAAGACCCGCCCGCGGTAGGCGTCCTCGATACGGCTCTGCACCACGGTGTCCACGCAGATCTTCAGCGTCTGCCCCGCGCCGGAGAGCAGGGCGGCGGCCGCGAGGAGCGTGGTGTGGTTGAAGGGCGTCCCGAGCAGGGTCTCGCCGATCGCCGCGACGAACAGCGCGCCGGCGATGACCCGCCGGGGTCCGAAGCGCCGGGCCAGCGGGGGCGCGAGGAAGGCCGCCGCCAGGACGCCGGCGCCGCCGAGCGCGAAGGCCGTTCCCAGGTCGGCGAACCCTGCGTCGGGGTCGTTGACGTCGTTGAAGGTCGCCCGGAAGAGCAGGATCGCGCTGACGGTCACGAGCCCCCAGCCGACGCGGAAGGCGCCCAGCGCGCCGATCGCGGCGCGCACCGGGTGCCGTTCCCACAGGTGTCTGGCCCCCTCGGCGAACCCTCGGCCGATCGAGCGCACGGCAGCGCGGACGGCGTCGGGCTCCTCGTCGAGGTCCGGTCCGAGCTGGTCGCGTCGGAGGAGCCTCGAGGCCAGCCCGCCCGCCAGCACGTACCCGAGAGCCGCCACCGCGACCACGACGGCGACCCCGGTGTCCTCCGACCCCGCCACGAGGCGCAGGGCCACCCCGAGGCCCACCCCCGTCACGGTCGCCAGGGTGCCGGACGTGGTCGACACCGCATTGCCCGTGACGAGCATCGGCGGCTCGACCACGTGGGGGAGCGCAGCTGCGAGCCCGGAGAGGATGAACCGGTTCACGCCGATGATGGCGAGGGCCGCGGCCAGGAAGACCGCATCGTCACGGCCGGCCAGCACCAGGACGACCACGCCCAGGCAGCCGGCGCCGCGCACGAGGTTGGCCACGACCAGGACCCGCTGACGGCTCCACCTGTCGAGCAGGACCCCGGCGAAGGGTCCGATGAGCGAGTAGGGCAACAAGATCACGGCGAAGGCCAGCGCGACCCGGAGGGCGGACGTCTGGCGTTCGGGCGAGAAGAAGACGTAGGAGGCCAGGCCGGCTTGGAAGCAGCCGTCGCTGAGCTGACCGACGACCCGAACCGTGAGGAGTCGTCGGAACCCGTGCCCGCGCAGCAGCACGAGCAGCGGGCTCGGATCGCCGGTCAGGTCGGCTCCTCCGGCGCGACGACGGCTGGCGCGGCCGGAGGTCGTCGACCGGCCCGGGAGCGCGGCCGGTGCCGACGGCCGGAGCAGTCGCGACCCCACCTCGGGTCCACCGGCCCATCCGGCCGTACGGCTCGATGCGCGCGCGGACCCTCTCAGTCGAGGAGCGAACGTCAGGCATCGACCGGGACGAGGTCCTCGGCTGCTTCCCCGTCCTCAGGCGGGGCCTGGGTCGGCTGGGACGCCGCGGCAAGCACGTCGACCACGAGCCAGAGCACGATGACGATGACGAACCCGCGGGCGACGAGCTCCCAGGTCGCGTGCGCCCTGATCATGAAGCCCAGGATCACCAGGACGATGACGGCTCCACGGATCCAGTTCCGGCCTCGCGTGACCAGCTCGCCGAAGGTCTGCATGGGCTCCCAGCGACCGATCGCGCCGCCAGCGGAGCCGGTGGCCCGCGCCTCGAGGCCGCGCAACCACGTGGCCGGTCGGGAGGGCCCGGCGAACCACGCGAAGAAGGCCACGAGGATCCCGAGCAGGGCGAGTGCACCCATGGCGTCGACGAGGTAGCGCAGCATGGTGTCGTAGAAGATCTGCAGCGCCTGGTTGAGCGCGGTGGTGGCGGAGAACGCGTCGATGAACTCGGTCCGCACGATGCTCAGGGCGACGGCGAGCAGGGCCATTCCCGGTCAGGACGACCAGTCCGGCCGCGACGAGCATCCTTCTGCGGTTGGGTGCCAGCAGCACGGCGCCGAGGTAGAGCAGGAAGACGATCGGCAGCAGCCAGCGCGCGATGGGGTCGGTGTACGTCCAGATGTTCTGCGCCGCCGCCGAGCTGGGGCGAGGTGAGCAGCACGACCTCGCGGCCGCCCTGGGCGGGGATCGTGACCTTCTCGAAGATCGTCAGCCCGCGATCGACGAGGGCCAGTGCGCACGGCCTCGGCCACGACGGACGAGGTTGAGGTAGACCACCCCGTCGCGCACGGTGACCGCGCCGGTGTTGTCGCCCTCGAGCGCCTTGACCAGGCCCTTCTGGACCTAGGTCGTTCACTCGATCCAGAGCCGGTCGAACTGCGTCGCTCGCCATGAACTTCTGCACCGACGACTCGACGAAGTTCTCGACCGCTCCCGAGATCGCAGGTGCGAGGACCGCGGCCTCCGGCGGCAGGTTCTCGGTCGAGGAAGGCGTTCACGTCCACGCGCGACAGGAGCTCGGCAGTCACCTCCTCGGCGACTGCGGCCTGGATCTCCGGCGACTGGGCGAGCGGCCCGACCGTGTCGAGGTACCGCTGCGCGTCCACGACGGTGCGTCGGCCCCAGAACCCGACCAGCGCCGGCGGGGTGAGCAGGGCGGCGACGAGCAGCAGGGCGACGGCGCCGGTCCACCGCCATCGGTGGTGCACCGGGGCAGGCTGGGTCAGCACCATGGTGTCGTGCTCGTTCGCCTTGGCGAGCGCCTCGTTCTCCGCGCTTGAGGCGGGTCAACCTCAGCCTCCAGCGCGGCAGTGTCCTCGTGGTCGCTCATGTGATGTCCCCTGCCTGAGCCGCGCCCGTCGCCAGCTCGTGACCGTCACGCCTATTCCGCGCGGTTCGAGGCCGGTTGACGGACGCACGAAAGGCACGCACCCGGGAAGGTGCGTGCCCTTCGGCCGCCGGCCTGGGCGGCCGGGGCTCGTCGCTCACTCGCCGGAGATGAAGTCCTCGACCGACTGGCGTGCCTCGTCGTCGTTGTACTGCACGGGCGGGCTCTTCATGAAGTACGAGCTCGGGACCGAGCAGCGGGCCGCCGATGCCCCGGTCGAGGGCGATCTTCGCGCAGCGGATCGCGTCGATGATCACACCCGCGGAGTTCGGGGAGTCCCACACCTCGAGCTTGTACTCCAGGCTCAGCGGGACGTCGCCGAAGGCACGACCCTCGAGCCGGACGAAGGCCCACTTGCGGTCGTCGAGCCACGCGACGTAGTCCGACGGCCCGATGTGCACGTTGCGGGCGCCGATGTCGCGCGTCAGCTGCGAGGTGACCGACTGGGTCTTGGAGATCTTCTTCGACTCCAGGCGCTCGCGCTCGAGCATGTTCATGAAGTCCATGTTGCCGCCGACGTTCAGCTGGTAGGTCCGGTCGACGGTGACGCCGCGGTCCTCGAACAGCTTCGCGAGCACGCGGTGCGTGATCGTGGCGCCGACCTGGCTCTTGATGTCGTCACCCACGATCGGCACGCCGGCCGCAGTGAACTTGTCGGCCCACTCCTTGGTGCCCGCGATGAACACCGGCAGCGCGTTGACGAAGCCGACCCCGGCGTCGATGGCGCACTGGGCGTAGAACTTCGCGGCCGCCTCGGAGCCGACGGGGAGGTAGCAGACGAGCACGTCGGTCTGCGTCTCGCGCAGTGCCGGCGACGACGTCGACGGGTACGTCGTCGGACTCGGTGATGGTCTCGCGGTAGTACTTGCCGAGCCCGTCGAGGGTGTGGCCGCGCTGCACCGTGATGCCGGTCGGCGGGACGTCAGCGATCTTGATCGTGTTGTTCTCCGAGGCGCCGATGGCGTCGGAGAGGTCCTGACCGACCTTCTTGGCGTCGACGTCGAACGCGGCGACGAAGGTCACGTCGCTCACGTGGTAGTCACCGAGCTTGACGTGCATGAGCCCCGGCACCCTGGCGCTGGGATCGGCGTCCTTGTAGTACTCGACACCCTGGACGAGCGACGCGGCGCAGTTGCCGACGCCGACGATGGCGACTCGAACCTGACCCATCCGGCTACTCCTTGCTCTCTTGTGGTGAGCTGGCGGAAGGTGCGCCAGCTCGGGTGCCGGGAACGGCCCGGTCAGCCTTGATCGGGGTGGTGCTGTCTTCGGTGGTGTGCCCAGCGGTGCCGTCTGCCGGCTCCTCGCGCTGGCGCTCGTCGCTGATCAGCTCGTTGAGCCAGCGCACCTCGCGCTCGACGCCCTCCAAGCCGTGCTTGTGGAGCTCGAGGGTGTAGCTGTCGAGCCGTTCCCGGGTGCGCGACAGGGAGGACCGCACGTTGTCGAGGCGCTCCTCCAGCCGGCTGCGGCGCCCTTCGAGGATGCGCAGCCGGACGTCGGCGTCGGTCTGGGCGAAGAAGGCGAAGTGGACGCCGAAGCTCTCGTCCTCCCACGCTGCGGGCCCGGACCGGTCGAGCAGGTCCTGCAGGTGCTCCTTGCCCTCGGCCGTGAGCTTGTAGACGATCTTGGCCCGGCTCCCGGCCGCGGTGGCGCTGCCCTCGGCGTCCTCGGCGATGAGGCCCTGCGCGAGCAGCTCCTTGAGGCACGGGTAGAGCGAGCCGTAGGAGAACGCGCGGAAGGTGCCGAGCATGGCGTTGAGCCGCTTGCGGAGCTCGTAGCCGTGCATGGGTGACTCGTGCAGCAGGCCGAGAACGGCCAGCTCGAGCACTCCAGCGCGCTTGCTCAACGAGGCTCCCGAGGTGGGTGAAGGGGACGGATTCGATGTCGATGTATCGAACCGATACATCGACGATAGCCATCGGGGCGACCGGACGCAAGCCGGCCGTTCACCGGGGCGTGTCCTGCTGGCCGTCTGCTCGCCACCCTGCGGTCACCGGGACGAGGCCGTGGACTCCACGTAGGCTCGATGCATGTGGTCCCAGCGGGCCGTCGTCGACTACGCCCTCCAGAAGCGAGCGACCCTGGCCGCCCTCCGCAGCGGCTTCACGACCACGACCGACGTCTGCGACCCCGACCCCTACACGCTGCGCGCCGCCCGGCACCACGGCGAGCCCACCGAGCGGACCTGCCCGCTGTGCCGGCGCGAGCCGGTCGTCGAGCTCGGGTACACCTTCGGTGACGAGCTCGGCCCCTACTCCGGCCGGATCAAGAGCACGGCCGAGCAGGAGGCCTTGGCGCGGGAGCACGGAGAGTTCCGGGTCTACGTCCTCGAGGTCTGCCTCGCGTGCGGGTGGAACCACCTGCACCGCTCCTACGTCCTGGGTGACGGGGTGCCGCGCACCCCTCCCCGCCGTCGGCGGGCCGCCGAGTAGGGCGTCGACGGAGGCCAAGGTCACACCTGGGTGGTGTGAGTGCCGGGCGTCAGCAGGACACACTGGAGCATCGTGAGGATCGACTACCCCCGCGCGGGGCGCACCGGCGTACTCCGCTTCTGGCCGTCCTGGCGTCAGTGGTTCGGGGTCTTCGCCCTCGGTCTCGGAGCGGTTCTCGCCGCCGGCGTCGTGGCCTACGCGATGATCGACATCCCGGACCCGAACGAGCAGGCGACGGCCCAGGCCACCAAGATCTACTGGTCCGACGGGACGACGGTGCTGGCCACCATCGGTGAGGCCAACCGTTCCTCGGTGGCGCTGGCCGACGTCCCTGACCACGTGCAGAAGGCCGTGCTGGCCGCCGAGGACCGCGGCTTCTACGAGCACGGCGGGATCTCGCCGACGGGCATCGCCCGCGCGGTGGTCAACAACCTGCGGGGCGGGGACCAGCAGGGCGGGTCGACGATCACCCAACAGCTGGTGAAGAACTACTACCTGACCCAGGACCGGACCTACACCCGCAAGATCCGCGAGGCCGTGGTGTCGCTGAAGATGGAGCAGACGCTCAGCAAGGACCAGATCCTCGAGGACTACCTGAACACCATCTACTTCGGGCGCAGCGCGTACGGCATCCAGGCCGCGGCTCAGGCGTACTACGGCAAGGACGTCGGAGAGCTCACCATCTCCGAGGGCGCGACCCTGGCCGCGATCATCCGCAGCCCGGGCTACTACAACCCGGAGGACCACCTCGACCGGCTCGAGGCCCGCTGGCAGTACGTCGTCGACGGCATGGTGGAGGAGGGCTGGCTGACGGCGGAGGAAGCGGCCGGCCTCGAGTTCGTCCCGCCGAAGAAGGCCAGGCCCTCGGCGACCTACGGCGGCACGCGCGGCTACCTCATCCAGTCCGTGAAGACCGAGCTGGAGGCTCTGGGCTTCGACGAGGACGAGGTCAACCGCGGCGGGCTGCGCGTGGTCTCGACCTTCGACCGCAAGGCCCAACGGGCAGCGGTCGCCGCCGTCCAGGCGGAGCGCCCGACGGAGAAGAACGTGCACGTCGGGGCTCGCGACCGTCGACTCGGCCACGGGCGCGGTCGTGGCGATGTACGGCGGCCGGGACTACCTCGAGCAGCAGTACAACGACGCGACCCAGGCCCGGGCCCAGGCCGGCTCGACCTTCAAGCCGTTCGCGCTCGCGACCGGGCTGGAGAACGACATCGGGCTGCGGTCGACCTGGAGCGGCGCCAACAAGCAGACGTTCTCCAACCCGCCGTGCGAGGACTACACGGTCAACAACTACGGCGGGGAGTCCTACGGCACGCTCACCCTCCTGCAGGGGACCGAGAAGTCGGTCAACGCCGTGTACGTGCCGATGTCGATCGAGGCAGGCACCAAGAAGGTCGCCGACATGGCGCACCGGATCGGCATTCCCGACAGCGTCCCCATCGACCCGTGCTCGACGGTGTCCTTGGGCACCGCTTCGCCGACGGCCCTGGAGATGGCCGGCTCGTACGCGACCTTCGCGGGGGGCGGCCTGGTCCACGCGACGTACACCGTGAGCTCGGTGTCGTCCGCGAACGGTGGCTCGCTCTATGTCGCCGCTCCGGTCGGACGTCAGGAGCTCACGTCCGACGTCGTCGCCGATGTCGACTACGCGTTGCAGAAGGTGGTGACGAACGGCACCGGGTTCGCGGCACAGGCGCTCGGTCGACCCTCGGCCGGCAAGACGGGCACGACCAACGACGGGCTGTCGGCCTGGTACGTCGGCTACACGCCCCAGCTGTCGACCGCGGTGGTCCTCTTCCGTCCCGACAAGGACGGCAACCTGACGTCGCTGGACGGCGTGGGCGGCCTCTCCACGGTGACCGGTGGGTCGTTCCCCGCGCGGATCTGGACCAGTGCCATGCGCGGCGCCCTCGTGGGCGTCGAGGTCGTGGCGTTCCCGCCCCCGGCGTTCATCGGCGGCCAGCCGCCGGCACCGACAGCCTCGCTGAGCCCCTCCCTGAGCCCCACTCCGTCGCTGAGCCCCACCCCGACCCCGACGCCGACACCCACCCCGACACCGACACCGACCCCGACACCGACCCCGACCCCGACACCCACGCCGACCCCGACACCAAGCCCGACCGCGACCGGGGCGGCATCGCCTGCTGCGGACCCCTGACGACCCTCCCCGACCCGGGACCCTCGGCCGGCCTGACATCATCGGCGCGTGAGCGACAGCCCGATCGTGCTGCCGACGCGCGACGACCCGGTGGCGGCGGCGGCGTCCGAGGTCGTCGGCGGGGTGGCCGGACGCCGCGTCACCTCCGGCTCCGGATGGTGGACCGCGGTGCGGGTGGCTCTCGCGATGACCGCCGTGGCCTGCGCACTCGGCTTCCTGCAGAAGGTGCCGTGCCGTCAGGACTTCTTCGCGGAGAACGTCTACCCGCGGCTGTGCTACACCGACATCGCCCCGTTGTACGACGGCAGAGGCTTCGCGGCCGGCGCCCTGCCGTACGTCGACAGCGGCGACTGGGAGCCGCTGGAGTACCCGGTGCTCACCGGTGCCTTCATGACCCTCGCGGCCTGTCCTGACCCAGGTGGTCGACACCCCTGACGTCCCCGGATACGTCCGCTTCTTCGACGTCAACGTGGTGCTGCTGGCGGTGTGTGCCCTCCTCGCGTGCTGGTTCGTGGCGGGGACGCACCGACGCCGCCCCTGGGACGCGGTCATGCTCGCCCCAGGCATCGTCCTCACGGCGTACATCAACTGGGACCTCCTGGCGGTGGCGCTGCTGGCGGGTGCGCTGTGGGCTTGGGCGCGGGACAGGCCGTTGCTCACGGGCGTGCTCATCGGTCTCGGGACGGCCGCGAAGCTCTACCCGATCCTGTTGCTCGGCCCGCTCCTCGTGCTGTGCCTGCGCGGCGGGCGAACGCCCGCGTTCTTGCGGGTGCTGCTCGGGGCGGCCTGGACCTGGCTGGCCGTCAACCTCCCGGTGCTGCTGGTGGCCCCGGACGGCTGGGCGGCGTTCTACTCCTTCAGCCGCTCGCGACCGGCGGGCTTCGGCTCTCCCTGGTACGCCCTGGACCAGCTCGGGCACCCGGTCCCCCCCGAGCACCTCAACCTCGTGGCCGGCGGTCTCTTCGTGCTGGCGTGCACGGCCGTCGCCGTGCTGGCGTTCGCCGCGCCGCACCGGCCCAGGGTGGCGCAGCTGCTGTTCCTCGTCGTGGCGGCCTTCGTCCTGACCAACAAGGTGTACTCACCGCAGTACGTGCTGTGGCTGGTGTTCCTGTTCCCGCTCGCCCGGCCACGATGGCGTGACTACCTCGTGTGGCTCGCCTTCGAGACGGTCTACTTCGTGGCGGTGTGGTGGTACCTGCAGGGGCTCACCAACCCCGGCCTGGAGATCCCCGGCTGGCCGCACGTGTGGGCGACCTTCCTCCGGATGGCCGCGACCCTGGCGATCTGCGCGTTGGTCGTCCGTGACGTGTGGCGCCCGGAGCACGACCCGGTGCGCGAGGTCGACCCGGTCACGGGCGCCCTGATCGTCGACGACCCCGGTGGAGGGGTGCTCGACGGGGCGCCGGACCGCTGGCGGTTGGGCGGCGCGCGCCCGATGCCGCCGCCGGCAGCGGTTGATCGAGGCTCACCCACGCAGACCGGGTGACTCAGTCGCCCTGGGTCGACACCTCGGGTGTGTCGTCGGCGGTCTCGTCCGCAGCATCGGCCTCAGCCTGGTCAGCCTGGTCAGCCTGGTCAGCCTCGGCGAGCCACGAGGTCTCCGTGATCTCCACCCGGTCGAAGGTCGTCGTCGTGAACCGGACGTCGCAGGCGAGCTCGTCGCCCACGGCGACCTCGACGTCGTCGGGCACCAGGAGCATCGAGCACTGCATGTGGGGCGGCTCGGCGAACCAGCGCTGCTTGCCGCCGAGGTGGAACGGCGCGTGGACGCGTCCGGCCGCCTCCAGCCCGCCGAGGGCGGCGACCTTGCTCCGTGCGACCACCCCGGACACCGGCTTCGGTGCCTCGAGCCCGACCCCGTGCGCCGTGCCTCCGCTCACGACCACGAGCAGCATCCCGCCGGGCGCCCGTTTCTGGCGGTAGCCGTAGCGCTCTCCGCGCCGCAGGGCGTGCACGTCGAGCACCATGCCGGTGGGCCGCAGCGTCTCGCGCGCTCCGAGCCAGAGCCGGGTGCCGATCCGCGGTCGCACGTCGATGGCCGGGTGCGCGCTTCGCACCGAGGCCAGCTCGGCGTCGGCCAGGTGGGAGACCCAGATCCGGTCGACCTGCAGCCCCGCTCCCCACAGCCGAGCCACCGCAGCCTCGGTCTCCTCGGCGCGACCCAGCACGGGCGGCGCGATCGGGAGGTGCAGGGCGAAACCCTCCAGGTCGACGGCATCGAGCAGCGCCCCGAGCTCGGCCAGCCGGTCGTGCTCCACGCCGTGGCGGTGCATCGACGTCGCGACCTCGACGACCACCCGGTGCCGGATCTCGAAGTCGCGGCCCGCTTCGCCGAGGGCGGCCAGCGCCTCGACCGACGCGATGGTCCGGACGACCCGGGCGTCCGGGTCGGGCACGGTCGGGTCGGTGGCGGGGTGCCACGGCGTCAGGACCAGGAGGTCGCCGTCGAAGGCGGGGCGCACGACCTCGAGGTCGCTCACGGTGCCGACCGCGACGACGGGCATGCCGAGCGCCTGCGCCTCGGCAGCGAGCAGTGCGTTGCCGAAGCCGTACCCGTTGCCCTTGATCACCGGCACGAGACCGGGCACGGCGTCGCTCACCTCCGCGAGGTGGGCGCGCCAGCGCGGGCCGTCGATGTGCAGCGTGAAGGTCATCGGCGCTCCAAGTACGCGGTGAAGGCCTTGTAGAGCAACGGGTTGAGCGGGTAGTCCCACTCCCCCACGTACTCGACCGCCTCTCCCCCGGTGCCGAGCTTGAACTGGATCAGCCCGAAGAGGGGATCGTCGGCGTCCAGGGTGTCGGAGATCCCGCGCAGGTCATAGACCTCTGCTCCGGCCTCGAGCGCCCCGCGGATCATCGCCCACTGGATCGCGTTGCTCGGCCGGACCTCGCGCTTGTGGTCGGCGCTCGCGCCGTAGGAGTACCAGACGTGGCGCCCGGACCGGACGGCCGTGGTGGCGGCGAGCACCTCCCCCTCGTGCCGGGCCAGGTAGAGGCGGATGCGATCAGGATCCTCGGCCTGCATCGCGTCCCACATCCGCTCCATGTAGCCGAGCGGGCGGGGGGTGAAGCCGTCGCGTGCCGCGGTGACGACGTAGACGCGGTGGAACTCCGCGAGGTCCTCCCTGGTGCCGAGGGTGACCTCGACGCCGGACTTCTCGGCCTTCTTGATGTTGCGGCGCCAGAGCTGGTTGAAGCCGGCCAGCACGCCGGCCTCGTCGCGCCCGGCGAGCGGCACCTGGAAGACGTAGCGCGGCTGGACGTCGCCGAAGCCCGACCCGGTGTCCCGAGCCTGCTTCCAGCCCGCGGCCCGCAGCGCGCCGGCGAGCTCCAGGGCTTCGGCGTTCTCGACGTCGGGAGTGACGTCGCCGAGCCGTCGTGCGGTGCCGGCTGCGATCGCGTCCTTGACGGTGGTCGACGACCACCGGCGCACGATCTCCTGGGGACCGATCTTCACGGCGAACGCCTTGTGCTGCTTGAGCACCCGGGTGAGCGGGTCGAGGACGTCGGTGACGCCGTACGTCTGCCAGTCGACGACCGGACCTTCGGGCAGGTAGGCGAGGTAGCGCTCCACCTTGGGCGTGCGGCGGAGCAGCACGAGACCTGCCCCCACGAGCCGGTCGCCGTCGTACCAACCGAGGGAGAGCCGACCCCACTCGGCCTTCACCGCGCCCCAGGAGGGCAGCTGCAGGAAGGACGCCGAGCGCTCCTCGACGAACGCCCGATGGGTGGCGGCGTCGAGAGGTCGTACGTCGAGCGGCATCCAGCAACCCTACGGCGTCAGGTTCGGGCGCCCGCCCGGCTCACAGGTCGAGGTCGACGACGACCGGGGCGTGGTCGCTCGGGCCCTTGCCCTCCTTCAGCGAGCCCTTGCGCGCCTCCCGGTCGACGTAGGCGTCCGTGACGGCTGCGGAGAAGGCAGGGTTGGCGTAGACCAGGTCGATGCGCATGCCGAGGTTCTTGTGGAAGTTGCCGCCGCGGTAGTCCCAGTACGTGAACGGGTGGTCGTGCTTGAGCGGCCGCGGGAAGACATCCGTGAGGCCGAGGTCGCGCAGCGCGGCGAGGGCGGCCCGCTCCTGCTCGGTCACGTGGGTCTGGCCGTCGAACGCGGCCCGGTCCCACACGTCGGCGTCGGTGGGTGCGACGTTGAAGTCGCCCAGGACGGCGAAGGGGGTCGCCGCGGCGGCCTCGTCGGCGACGGTCGACCGCAAGGCGTCGAGCCAGTCGAGCTTGTAGGCGTAGTGAGGGCTCTCGGGCTCGCGGCCGTTGGGCACGTACACCGACCACAGCCGCACCCCGCCGCAGGTGGCGCCGATGGCCCGCGGCTCGTCGGCACCCTCGAACGCCGGTTGCCCGACGAGCCCGGGCACGACGTCCGTCGAGCCCGACTCGGGAGACCACGGCCACGCCGTTCCAGCGGCCGTCGGCGTGGACCGCTGCCTGGTAGCCCAGGGCGCCGATCTCCGCGTGCGGGAACGCCTCCGGAGGGTTCTTGAGCTCCTGCAGGCACACCACGTCGGGGGTCGCGGAGGCGAGCCAGTCGAGCAGCTTGGGGCAGCCGGACCGTGACGGAGTTGACGTTCCAGGTGGCGACGCGCACGGGCCGACCCTACGTGCGCGGCCGCGGCCTCAGAAGCCGCCGTGCGCGAGCGAGAGTCCCAGCCCGATCGCAGCTGCGCCGGTGCCCAGGATGTCGAGCCACCGCTGGTTGGTGTTCTCGGACGTGAGCTGGGCGTAGAAGCCGAGCACCACGCCGATGGTGCCGAGGACCGCGCCCGCCACGTGGGCGCTCTCGATGAAGCCGAGGACCAGCGCCGTCACCCCGATGACGAAGGTCGCGTACGTGAGGACCTGCTGGCGCTGGTGGTGGGCAGACGGGGTGTCCGTCGCCGAGTGGCCCAGCAGCTTGGGGTCCTGGGGCAGGACCGCCCAGGTGCCCTCGGTCGGCTCGGAGGGCTCGGGGAAGTCGCGGTCGGAGGGCGGGGCGCCGGCATCGCTCATGGCTGGAGCGTGTCGTCATCCACCGACGATTTCAAGGGGACGCGCAGGTCGGGTAACCTGGGCAGGCTGCGCGCGAGGCCCGTACGGGCTGCGCACGACGCCATGACCCTCCTGCCACGGATCGACCGTGGCCGCCGAGTCCAGAGGAGGTGGGTTACGCATGCGTCGCTACGAACTGATGGTCATCCTCGACCCCGATCTCGAGGAGCGCACCGTCGCCCCGTCGCTCGACACGTTCCTGAACGTCGTCCGCAACGACGGTGGCACGATCGAGAACGTCGACATCTGGGGCCGTCGTCGGCTCGCCTACGAGATCAACAAGAAGTCCGACGGCATCTATGCGGTCATCGACCTGACCTGCGAGCCCGCCACGGTGAAGGAGCTGGACCGTCAGCTCAACCTCAACGAGTCGGTCCTGCGCACCAAGGTGCTCCGCCCGGAAGCGAAGTAGGTCCGCCATGGCCCAGGGCGACATCCAGGTCACCATCGTCGGCAACCTCACCGCTGACCCCGAGCTGCGGTTCACCCCCAGCGGGCAGGCGGTCGCCAACTTCACCGTCGCCTCCACCACGCGGCTGCTCGACAAGCAGACCAACGAGTGGAAGGACGGCGACACCGTCTTCATGCGCTGCGCCGTGTGGCGGCAGTACGCCGAGAACGTCGCCGAGTCGCTCACCCGCGGCACGCGCGTCATCGTGACGGGTCGGCTGAAGCAGCGCTCGTACGAGACCAAGGAAGGCGAGAAGCGCACCGTCGTCGAGATGGACGTCGACGACGTCGGCCCCGCCCTGAAGAACGCCACGGCCAAGGTCACCAAGGTCGCCCGTCAGGGCGGCGGCGGGTTCGGCGGCGGCGCACCTTCCGACGACCCGTGGGCCGCTCCGGTCGAGTCCGGGTCCAGCGCCGGCTCAGGTTCCGGCTCCGGTGGCTCCGCGTCCTTCGACGAGCCCCCCTTCTAGACCCTTCCCCGACTGACAGCGAAGAGAGAACCTCACGATGGCCAAGCCTCCGATCCGCAAGCCCAAGAAGAAGAGCAACCCGCTCAAGGCAGCGAAGATCGACCACGTCGACTACAAGGACACCGCGCTGCTGCGGAAGTTCATCTCCGACCGCGGCAAGATCCGGGCCCGCCGGGTCACCGGGGTGTCCACCCAGCAGCAGCGCGAGATCGCCAAGGCGGTCAAGAACGCCCGCGAGATGGCGCTGCTGCCCTACACCTCGACCGCGCGCTGAGGAAGGGACCACCAGATGATGAAGCTCATCCTCACCCAGGAGGTCGCCGGTCTCGGTGCCCCCGGTGACGTCGTCGACGTCAAGGACGGCTACGGCCGCAACTACCTCGTCCCCCGCGGTGACGCGATCCGCTGGACCAAGGGTGGCGAGAAGCAGATCGCGTCGATCAAGCGGGCCCGCGAGGTCCGTGGGATCACCGACCTCGGCCACGCCGAGGAGGTCAAGGGCCAGCTCGGAGTCCCTCGCGGTGACGCTGGCGGCTCGTGCCGGCGACGGCGGACGGCTCTTCGGGTCGGTCACCGTCGGCGACGTGGCCGACGCGGTCAAGGCCGCCGGCGGTCCCGACGTCGACAAGCGCCGGATCGAGATCGGCAACCCGATCAAGACCGTGGGCGTCCACCAGGTCAGCATCCGCGTGCACCCCGAGGTCGTCGCCACGGTCGGCGTCGACGTCGTCGCCGCCTGATCAGTCCCGCAGTGGGGGAAGTTCGCCCGTGCTCTAGGCCGGGGGAACTTCCCCGTTGCGGCTGGTCAGCGGGTGGCGCCGGTGATCAGCCAGGCGTCGGACCGGGCGCGGTAGGTCAGCAGCAGCAGGCGCACGACCATGAACCACAGCAACGCGAACCACAGCGCCACCAGACCGGCGTTGCCGGTCCAGATCAGCGGGACCGCCACGGCGACGGGGACGTACGCCGCCAGCATCACGAGCTGGGCGCCGGCGAGCCAGCGGGCGTCGCCGGCACCGATGAGCACGCCGTCGAGGACGAACGCAGGACCGGCGATCGGTTGATGGATCGCCACGACGACGAGCGCCGCCGACACGGCGCTCGCCACGGCGGGGTCGAGGGAGAACACCGAGGCGTAGAACGGCCGCGCGACCAGCACCGCCAGGCCGAGGACGACGCCGCTCCAGACGCCCCACTGCTTCATCCGGTGAACGGCCGCCCGCGTCCCGGCCACGTCGCCGGCGCCGAGGCTGCGCCCCACGATGGCCTGACCGGCGATCGCCAAGGAGTCCAGAGCCAGGGCGAGCAGGATCCAGGTGAGGAACGCGAGCTGGTAGGCCGCGACCTGCACGTCGCCGAGTCGTGCGGCGACGGCGACCGTGACGAGGAAGACCGCGCGCAGCGCGACGGTGCGCAGGAACAGCGGCGCCCCACCGCGCGCGGCGCGCAGGACCTCCCCACCACCGGGCCGCAGCCGCGCTGAGGCACGCACCGCATCCCGCCTCACCAGCACGACGTAGGCGGTGGCGGCACCCAGCTGGGCGATGACCGTCGCCCAGGCCGAGCCGGCCACCCCGAGCCCCGCCCCGAGCACGAGCACGATCGCCAGCCCGAGGTTGACCACGGCGGCGACCACCGCGATGGCCAGCGGGGTACGGGTGTCCTGGAGCCCGCGCCGCACGCCGGTCCCGGCCAGGACGAGGAGCATCGCCGGCAAGCCGAGGGCCGAGACCCGCAGGTAGGTCGCCGCGTAGGCGGAGGTCTCCGGGGACGCTCCGAGCGCCTCGACCAGCGGGACCGCGGCGGCGGCGAGCACGCCCATCAGCACCGTGCCGACGGCGAGGGCGAGCCACAGCCCGGCGACCCCGTCGCGGACCGCCCCGACGTGGTCCCCCGCGCCCAGCCGCCGGGCGACGGCCGCGGTCGTGCCGTAGGCGAGGAACACGCACAGCCCGACGACGGTGCCCAAGACGGTGGCTCCGACCGCCACGCCGGCGAGCGGCGCGGTGCCGAGCCGGGCGACGACGGCGGCGTCGCCGAGGAGGAAGAGCGGTTCGGCGACCAGGGCCCCGAACGCCGGGATCGCCAGCCGGAGAATCTCCTGGTCACGGGCCTGCAGGGGTCGTCGCCGGAGGCGTCGTCCCCACCCGTTGTCCACAGGGAGGGACGGTAGCCTGCCGGGGTCGTCGTCGAGGGATCGTCTCGGCGCGCGGACACGCCCACGACGAGTTTTCCTCCCCAGGGCCTGAAACGGCATCGCCGCAGGTCAGAGGCCAGATGACGGGGTGAACTGATGCGCTTCCCCCAGGTTCGTCCACAGGCCAGGGGACCCTGTCAACAGGCAGGACGGCGCGTCACGCACAGGATGCCGCCGGAGTTGTCCACAGGCATCCACAGGGTCGCTGGACGCCCGCTCGGAAGGCACGTACGTTCACGCGGGCGCCCCCACCAGGACACCGGCTCGCACCCCGAACTGTCGGTGCCGTGCGGTTGGCTCGGTCGGGTCACCACCTTGACAGACCCCGCGCGCGACCACGCGACGCGAGGGCACGACCAGAGACCACGAGGAGGTCGGGTTGAGCGTCACCGAGCTGCGCGGCTACGACGGTCCGACCGACGCTGCCTCCGGCTTCGACCGTCAACCCCCGCAGGACCTCGTGGCCGAGCAGTGCGTGCTCGGCGCGATGCTGCTGTCCAAGGACGCCATCGCCGACGTCGTCGAGGTGCTCCGCCCCGGCGACTTCTACAAGCCGGCCCACCAGACCGTCTACGACGTCGTCCTCGACCTCTACGGCCGCGGCGACCCCGCGGACGCGATCACCGTCTCCAACGCGCTGCAGACCCGCGGGGAGATCGCCCGGATCGGCGGAGCCCCGTACCTCCACACCCTGCTGGCCTCGGTCCCGACCGCGGCCAACGCGGGCTACTACGCCAAGATCGTCCGCGAGCGCGCCATCCTGCGACGCCTGGTCGAGGCCGGCACGCGCATCGTCCAGATGGGCTACGCCGCGGACGGCGGCGAGGCCGACGAGCTCGTCGACCGGGCGCAGGCCGAGGTCTACTCCGTCACCGAGCGTCGGACGTCGGAGGACTACCTGCCGCTCAGCGAGATCATGGAGGGCACCCTCGACGAGATCGAGGCGATCTCCAGCCGCGGCGGGGCCATGGTCGGGGTGCCCACGGGGTTCAACGACCTCGACCAGCTGACCAACGGCCTGCACGGCGGCCAGATGATCGTCCTCGCGGCGAGGCCAGCGGTCGGCAAGTCCACCCTCGCCCTCGATGTGTGCCGATCGGCGTCCATCAAGCACGGCCTGACGTCGGTCATCTTCTCCCTGGAGATGGGGCGCAACGAGATCACCATGCGCCTGCTCTCAGCGGAGGCCAAGGTGGCGCTGCACAAGATGCGGTCCGGCCAGCTCGGCGAGACCGACTGGAACCACCTGGCCCGCACCATGTCGGCGGTCGCCGAGGCACCGCTGTTCATCGACGACAGCCCCAACATGTCGATGATGGAGATCCGCGCGAAGTGCCGTCGCCTCAAGCAGCGCCACGACCTCCGGCTGGTCGTCATCGACTACCTGCAGCTGATGTCCAGCGGCAAGAAGGTCGAGTCACGGCAGCAGGAGGTGTCGGAGTTCTCCCGGTCGCTCAAGCTGCTCGCCAAGGAGCTCGACGTCCCGGTGATCGCCGTCAGCCAGCTCAACCGTGGGCCTGAGCAACGGACCGACAAGAAGCCGCTCATGTCCGACCTTCGTGAATCCGGCTGCCTCACCGCGGACACGAGAATCCTGCGCGCCGACACAGGTGCCGAGACGACGCTGGGCGCGCTCCATGAGAGCGGCGCGCGTGACGTGCCGGTCTGGGCGCTCGACGACAGCCTTCGCTACGTCCGTCGTCACCTGACCCATGTCTTCCCCACCGGCGTACGGCCGGTGTTCCGTCTGACCCTTTCTTCTGGCAAGCAGCTCCGGGCCACGGACAATCACCCGTTCCTCACTCTCGACGGCTGGGAGCAGCTGGCCGACCTGGGGGCCGGGTCTCGCATAGCCGCTCCACGACACGTGTGCGCGCCCGAGCAGGTGTCGGTGTGGCAGGACGACGAGGTCGTCATGCTCGGGCACTTGATCGGAGACGGGTCGTTCGTTCGGCGACAGCCGATCCGGTATGCCTCGGTCGACGAGGGAAACCTCGAGGTCGTCACGTCGGCTGCACGCTACTTCGGGATCACCGCAGTGCGAGACGACTACCCGGCCGCTCGCGTGACGACGCTGCGCCTCCCGGCTCCGTACCGGCTGGCTCGAGGTCGCCGCAACCCGATAGCGGCGTGGCTGGACGGCTTGGGGCTCTTCGGATTGCGCAGCCACGAGAAGTTCGTGCCCGACGAGGTCTTCTCGCTGCCTAAGCGTCAGATTGCCTTGTTCCTGCGCCATCTCTGGGCGACCGACGGTTCTGTCACGGTGTCGGCAAGCGGACGGGGCGGACGGGTCTACTACGCCTCGACGAGCCCACGCCTTGTCGACGACGTGTCGCGGCTCTTGCTCCGCTTCGGGATCACTTCGCGCATTCGCACCGTTCCGCAGGGCCGATACCGGCCGGGCTACACCCTCGACATCTCCGGTTGCGACGATCAGCGGCGTTTCCTCTCCGAGATCGGCGTCCACGGCTCGCGGGGTGTCGCGGCTGAGCGGCTTCTCGCCATCGTTCGTGCCACCAACCCCAACCCAAACGTCGACACCGTGCCGAGTCAGGTCTGGGACCAGGTGCGCGAGATCCTCGTCGAGCAGGGTATGAGTCACCGCGAGTTTGCGAAGCAGCTGGGAGTCGCGTTCAGCGGCAGCCAGATGTGGAGCCGGTCGCCGAGCCGCCAGCGGCTCGGTGCAGTTGCGGCTGTTCTCGACTCGGCCGATCTCGAGGTGCTCGCGACCAATGACGTCTTCTGGGACGAGATCGTGTCCATCGAGCCGGACGGTGTCGAGCAGGTCTTCGATGCCACGGTGCTCGGCACGCACAACTTCATCGCGAACGGCATCGCCGTCCACAACTCCATCGAACAAGATGCCGACATGGTGATCCTGCTGCACCGCGAGGACCAGTACGAGAAGGAGTCCCCCCGGGCCGGTGAGGCCGACTTCATCGTGGCCAAGCACCGCAACGGCCCGACCGCGACCGTGACCGTCGCCTTCCAGGGGCACTACTCACGCTTCGTCGACATGGCCCAGATCTGAACGAGGCGCGAGCCGGCGGCGGACCTCGCGGACCGTGCCGGCCGGATCGACCCCGTGGTCGTGTGACTCCGGGACGACCACGAGTTCCGCGCGCGGCATCAGGTCCGCCAGCCGGTCGGTCGCCGCGACAAGCAGGGGGAACGTTGGTTCGCCGCGCAGGATCGTCACGGGAACCTCCACGACGATCATCGCCGCCGTCGGGGTCGAGACGGCCCTCGTGAGCAGTGCGTCGTACACGGTTGACTGGGCCAGCGGGACGAGGGAGGCGAACAGGGGACCGGACCGGATCTGCTCGATCACTGGGTCCGGCAGACCCACCGCTTCCCGTTGGAACAGGACGACGGCCTCGTCCGCGTGCCCTTCGTCGATGAGCGACTGGAGGCGCTCGGGCAGGTCCGCAGACGGCTCGCCTTCACCGAAGCGGAACGGCGGCTCCGAGAGGAACAGGTGCCTCATGGGCACGCCCTCCGCGGCGGCGAACAAGGCAAGCACGGCGCCCGAGGAGTGGCCGATCACCGCAGCCTCCCCGCCGATCTCATGGATGACGGCCGCGACATCCTCCGCTTCGCGAGCTGGCAGGTAGGGCGCGGTGTCGCCGCTGTTCCCTCGGGCGCGGCGGTCCACCGTCACGCCGCGCAGGCCCGCGTCCGCCAGCGCCGCAGCAAGCGGAGCACCCGCCTCTGCGGTCGAGAACGCCCCCCCGAGGATGACGACCGGAGCCCCGTTGCCCACCTGATGGAAAGCGATCGACGTGCCGTCGGCGGACGTTGCGTGATGCATTCCCGGATCCCACCACGCGACGCCCGGTCCGACAACCGGGCCTCTCGGACCCTGCACGGGATGGCCCCGTTCAGCTGTCGGCGAGCACGGAGCGGGCCATGGTCAGCCGGTCGGCGCACCGGGCGGGCATGGTCGTCCAGTAGTACGGGAACGTCATGACGGCGAGCGCCAGCGCCCACGCACGTCCCCGCAGCCAGGTCGCCTCGTCGACCCCGGTGGCGGTCCGGAACACCTCACGCGCCGGAGCATCGAGCACCTCCCACGCCGGCACCAGGTCGATGGTCGGGTCGCCGACCGCGAGCCCGCCGAAGTCGAGCACACCCGCGAGGCGCCCGTCGCGCACGAGGAAGTTCTCCGCGCACAGGTCGCCGTGGTACCAGCGGGGCTCCACGGTCTGCTCGATCCCGGGAAGGCGCATCGACGTGGCCCAGACGCGCAGAACGGCGTCGAGGTCCAGGTCGAGGTCGGGGATCGCCCGGCAGTCCTCGATTCCCCGTCGAGTCGACCGGTCCATCGCGGCAAGTGGGTCTCCGCGGTACCAGCGCAGGGCCGGGTCGCGCAACGCAGCGTGGGGTACGTCGAGGTCGTTGAGCGCGCCGACCACGGCGGCCAGGTCCTCGGCCAGGTCCCGTCGAGCCGGGTCTGGTGCATCCTCGGGATCGGCGGCCCGCGGCACCGTCCCGTCGAGCCAGCGAACCACCGACCACCGCTCGGGGTAGCCGAGGGCCGGCTCCCCGACGGCGACGATCTCGGGGACGGCCACCGGCAACGCCCGACCGACCTGCGGCAGCCACCGCGCTTCCTTCTCGATGGTCGCTGTGCCACCGGGCTGTCGGGGCATCCGCACGAGCAGCTCCTGACCCAGACGGAACAAGGCGTTGCTCGACCCCGTGGACTCCAGCCGCCTCAACGGCAGCGTCGCGAGCTCAGGAAACGCTCGATCGACCAGCGCTCGAACGAGCGCCTCGCTGATCGGGATCTCGTCCCGGTGGAGCTGCCCGGTCACCAGACGTCGCCGTCACGCCAGTCGCAGGCCAGGTCGCCGCTGCTGGACAGGTCCACGGCCACCGGCAGCACCCAGATGGCGCCATCTTCCTCCGGCGTGGGGGTCCGTCCGGACGGCGCCAGGACCGACGTCGTGCCCTGCCACGGCTGCCAACCACGGGAGGCGTAGAACGGCGCGGCTCCCTCCCCTGCCGACAGTGCCCCGAGGACGTAGGCCCGCCGGATGACGTCCTCGAGCGCGGTCATCATGGCGGCGCCGTGCCCACGGCGGCGCCGATCGGCCCGCACCCCGACGCCCTCGACGTAACCCGTCCGCAAGGCTGTTCCCTCGTGCAGCAGGCGACGTTGCACGACCGAAGCGTGCCCGATCAGCTCGTGCCCCTCCCAGAGCATCGCGTGCACGCCGCCGAGCGCGTGCTCGAGGTCGTCGTCGGTGACTCCGTCGCGGAAGGCTCCGTCGAGCAGCCCGCGGACCGCCCGGCGCTCTTCAGCCTGGAGCAGGGACGTGTGCAGGATGCGCAGCTCGGTCACGGCTCCAGGGTGCCGCACCCGAACGAGAGGCACCCTGCCGGCCAGGTGTGACAGCGTGCGGCTATGGACACCGGATCCCCGAGCACCGAGCCCGAGTACCTCACCCTGAACCGCGAGAGCTGGGACGAACGCGCGCCGGCCCACGCGGCGTCGCCCGGGTACGGCTGGGCGCAGTTCGTCGAGGACCCTCAGCACCTCAGCGACGTCGTCCGCTTCGACCTACCCCGCCTCGGTGACGTCTCCGGTCTGCGGGGCGTCCACCTCCAGTGCCACATCGGCACCGACACGCTCTCCCTCGCCCGGCTCGGCGCGCGGATGACCGGCCTGGACTTCTCTTCGGCCTCCCTCGAGCAGGCCCGACGGCTCTCCGCCGAAGCGGGACCGACCGTCGACTTCGTCGAGTCCGACGTCTACGCGGCCCTCGAGGTCCTCGAGCCCGGCTCCTTCGACCTCGTCTTCACCGGGATCGGTGCGCTGTGCTGGCTGCCGGACGTCCGTCGATGGGCCGGCGTCGTCGCGGCGTTGCTCCGACCCGGTGGGCGGCTGTTCATCCGCGAGGGACACCCGATGCTGTGGGCGATGGACGACCCGCGCGAGGACGGGCTGCTCGTGGCGAACCTGCCGTACTTCGAGCGCGAGGAGGCCGACGTCTGGACCGAGGGAGGCACCTACGTCGAGACCGACGTGGTCTTCGAGAAGAACACCACCCACTCCTGGAACCACGGCCTCGGCGAGATCGTCACCGCCCTGCTCGACGAGGGCCTGGTGATCACCATGCTCGTCGAGCACGACAGCGTTCCCTGGGACGCCCTTCCCGGGATGATGGAGCAGGTCGCGGTAGATGCAGTCAACGAGTGGCGACTGATCGACCGACCCTGGCGGCTCGCGCACAGCTACACCCTGCAAGCCGTACGTCCTCGGTAGCGCGTCGCGTCAGCGGGAGGCGAGGAAACGCTCGAGCGCGTCGGCCAACGCCACGGCCTCGGCCTGCCGGAACGCCGCGGAGCGCAGCAGCCGGGCGTCGGTCGCGTTGCGCATGTTCCCGGTCTCGATCATCACGGCGGGCACCGCGGCGAGGTTCAAGGTGCCGAGGTCGGAGCGCACCTCGAGGGCATCCCCACCCGCCACGTAGGTCGCGTACGGCATCCCGGTGCCCGACCGGAAGGCTGAGCGAAGCGTCCGGGCCAGGTCGCGTGCCTGCGCGGTGACGCGCGTGCCGCCGACCTGGTGGGAGGACGCGATCACGTGGAACCCACGGGCCCCGCGGGAGGTGTTGCCGTCGGCGTGGATCGACAGCAGCACGTCCGCTCCCTTGCGCGCTGCAGTCGCCGGCTCGCACGTTGATGCACGGCCCCACGCCGGCGTTGTCCGGCCGGGTGAGGTAGACCGTCGCCCCGCGCTGACGGAGCACGGCGGCGGTGCGCTGGGCGACATCGAAGGTGTACGCCGCCTCGGTGTAGCCGCTGTTTGTGGCGGTTCCCGTGGTGTTGCACGCCTTGCGCACGCCGTTGCCCGCGTTGACGAGCCGGTTGATGATCTCGGGGTGGGCGTAGTTGCGCCCGTTGTGACCGGGGTCCAGCACCACGACCGAGCCCTGCATCGCGAGCCGGGGGGCCGACGGTGGAGGGCCGATGAAGCCGACGGTCGACGCGGCGGCGCACAGGAGGGCGGCGGCAGCCAGCGCACGGCGGCCGCGGGTCGAGGATCTGGAGGCTGGGGGCACGGGTCGAGCGTAGAAGGCCAGCCGGTCAGTCGTGGTTGGCGGCAGCGAGCGTGGCGATCTTCGCCGCGTGTCAGCTGGCTGTGCCAGATCGCGACCTCGTCGATGGTGCCGACCGGCACGGGGGCGGTGCTCCCGAGCGACGCCCACCCGCTGAGGTTGTCCCAACCGACGCGCCAGTAGCCGGTGTACCCCTGCTCGCCCTGGGTGACGCCTGGGTTCACCTGGGTCTGGCGCACCCCGTCGACGTACAGCCGCATGCCCGCCCCTCCCAGCGTCGCCACGATGTGGTGGCGCGCGCCGGTCACCGGGGCGTCGGTCTGGATCGTCGTGGGGCCACCGGTCCAGATCCCGAACCGGATGCGCCCGGTGCTGTCGAGATAGAGGTGACGGTCGTAGCGCGAGGAGGATCCGGTCGCGGCGTTGGAGAACCCGAGGAGTCGGCCCTCGCCGCCGGTCAGGTTGGTCCACAGGGAGATCGTGAACACGTCCGGCCCGTTGATGGCCGGACCGCCGGTCCGCACCTGCGGGGTGCCGGACCCGGTGAGCCCCAGCGCAGTTGCGTGCTGCAGTCGAGGAGACCGGTTGCTCCCCACACGTGCCCGGTGCCCGAGACGACACCAGTCGGGGGCGGACCTGCGGCGGAGTCAGCGGGGAAGACGACCATGCCGGTCTCATCGAGCCTGAGGTAGTTGCGGGCGGCCGGGGCTGTCGCCAGGACCGTGCCGGGGTACACGTTGGTCCCGCACCAGGTGCCGGTCGTGAAGGCGCTGCTGGAGACCTGCGCGCTGTCCGTGTAGGTCGCGGAGGTGAAGGCGGGTCCGTGAGCCAGCAGGGCCACGGCGGCGATGAGGCCGGCGACGGTCAGGCGTCGCCCCTGCTCACGCAGAAGAGGTGACCGCATCGCGGCTCTCCCGGGGGCGAGTCGTCGCCGGCGCGAGCGCCTGGGGCCGTCGGCGCCAGGAGAGCAGCTCGGCGAGGAGCAGGAGTGTCAGCGGTGGGGCGAAGATGAGGAAGCGTCCGAGCGGCGCGTGCGCGTAGCCGAGCGCGTAGCCCCAGCCGGGCTTGACCCCGGACACGGTTCCGCGGACGTTCGCCACCGGGGTGAGGTCGAAGTCCGGGCCGCTGTTGGCGTCGCCCTTGGTCTGGATGTACTGGCTGAAGGTCGGGCGGCCGGCCTCGTCGAGGATCGGCGTCTGTGTCCCGATCAGGAAGTTCTGCCGCTCGACGAGGTTGACGATCCGGTGCGTGGTCAGGGCTCCCTCGTGCCCGAGCGGCCAGTAGGTGACGACCTGGCCGACCCGCAGCTCGTTCGGCGCCACCTTGGTGACGATCACCGCATCACCGGCGTCGAACTGCCCGTAGGCCTTGGGCTCTCCCGGAGCGGGGGCCATCGACCCGCTCGTCACGACCAGGATGCGCTGGCCCTGCAGGTGGTACCAGAGCGGGACCCCGTAGGCGAGGACGGCCAAGGTCATGGAGACGAGGAAGACGGCGCGGAAAGCCCACCGTCCTCCTCGTCTCCAGCCGTTGCCGCCCACGGGGTCCCGCTCCGTCGGCTCAGTTGTTCTTGGTCTGCTCGGCGTCGAACACGAAGGTGACCGTCGTGGTCGCATCCTGGAACGCGTTCCCGGTGCTGAGCAGGTCGAGACTGGCCACGACACAGAGGTCGTCGGACGCGCCTGCGGCCAGTCGGACGTCGTCTCCGAAGTTGGAGAAGGTCTTGCTGGCCCCGATCGGACCGGAGGAGCCGACGAGCGTGGCACCGGCGACACCCGCGGCGTCGCAGCTGCCCGGGGCGACCCCGGTGTAGACCGAGAAGTCCAGCTGGTCGCGGAGGTTCTTGGTGTCGGTGTTGTCCGCCGTGGCCGACACCCGGTAGCGCAGGCCGAGGGTTCCGGCGTTGTTGACCGACACAGCCCCGTAGACGGTGTCCCCGGGTGCCATGTTCCCGGCACCGAACGGGATGGTGGTCGTCGGGTTCGCCGCGACGTCGATCGTGCCGGTGGTGAAACCGGAGCTGTCGACGGAGTCGCTGTCCGTGAACAGCGCGTTGGTGGTCAGACTGCCGAGGGCGACGAGTGACAGTCCGGCGATGCCGAAGGCGGCGAAGAGCCTGCGACGGCGCTCCTTGTCCTCCGGGTTCACCGGACGGGGCCGCTCGAACTCAGCAAGCAGGTCGTCCATGGTTGTAGTTCCTTCCCCCACACGGGTGATGACGTCGATGAGTGAACAAAGGCCCCCGGGCGTGGTCGACCCCTTACGTTGACCATCGGCAAGCGGGGGTTGCCGCTTGAGGGCAGCCGTAGGCTGGGCTGGTGCCGAACCTCACCACCGACGCTTCAGTCACGGAACCCGTACGCCTCCGCCCCGAGCTCGCCGGGGTGCCCGCGTACCGGGCCGGCCGCCCAGCGCCCGAGGGCGCCTTCAAGGTCTCGTCGAACGAGAACCCCTACCCACCGCTGCCCGCGGTCGTGGCCGCCCTGATGGCGGCGACGGGAGAGCTCAACCGCTACCCCGACTTCGCCTCGTCGACGCTCGTCGCGCGCCTCGCGGAGCGGTTCGTGGTGCCCGCGACGCACCTCGCCGTCGGTACCGGGTCGGTGGGGGTCTGCCAGCAGATCGTGCAGTCCGTGGCCGGCCCCGGCGACGAGGTGGTCTTCGCCTGGCGATCCTTCGAGGCGTACCCGATCATCGTCCAGATCTCCGGCGCCACCTCGGTGCGCGTGCCGTTGCGGTCGGACGAGTCCCACGACCTCGAGGCGATGGCCGGTGCGATCACCGACCGCACCCGGCTCGTGCTCGTCTGCAACCCCAACAACCCGACCGGCACCGCGGTTCGCCGGACGCGAGCTGGAGACGCTTCCTCGACCGGGTGCCCGACGACGTCCTCGTCGTCATCGACGAGGCCTACCGCGAGTTCGTCCGCGACCCCGAGGTGCCGGACGGCCTCGACCTCTACCGCGGGCGCCCCAACGTCGCGGTGCTGCGCACGTTCTCCAAGGCGTACGGCCTGGCCGCCCTGCGCGTCGGCTTCGCCGTGGCGCACGAGCCCGTGGCGGCTGCCCTGCGCAAGACGGCCGTGCCCTTCGGCGTCAACAGCCTGGCGCAGGTCGCTGCCGTGGCCTCGCTCGACGCGGAGGACGAGCTCGAGGCCCGGGTGGAGACCCTGGTGTCCGAGCGAGATCGGGTGATGACGGCGCTCGCAGCTCAGGGCTGGCCGGTGCTCGACGCGCAGGCCAACTTCGTCTGGCTCCGGCTCGGGGAGCGCAGCGACTCCTTCGCCGAGGCCTGTGCCACGGCCGGGGTCGTCGTCCGGCCGTTCTCCGGCGAAGGGGTGCGGGTGACCATCGGCGAGCCCGAGGCGTCCGACCGCTTCCTGGCTGTCGCCGAGACGTTCAGCGGGGCGTAGTCAGCAGGGGCGCCCTCGGTCGGAGCCGGTGGCGGAGGCGCCCGCCGGACAGGAATCCGCGGGTGCGTCGCCGGGGAGCCGGGTGGGGTGCCAGGATGGGCCGACGGTCGTTCCGAGGCGCCCACCATCGCGCTCGACGGAGCACCGCCGACGAGCTACCCCCCGGCGATCCCGGGACCCGGTGGACCAGCGACGAGGAGGCTGCGTGCCCGACACCAGACAGGCCGACGGCGGCGTGGAGCTCGTCCAGCTGCTCACCCCCGAGGGCGAGCGTGTCCACCACCCCGACTACGCCCTCGACCTCAGCGACGACGAGTACCGCTCGCTGTTCCGTGACCTCACCCTGACCCGACGCGTCGACGTCGAGGCGACCGCTCTCCAGCGGCAGGGCGAGCTCGGCCTGTGGGCCGGGCTGCTCGGCCAGGAGGCAGCCCAGGTCGGCTCCGGCCGGGCGATGGCCCCCGACGACTATGCCTTCCCGACCTACCGTGAGCACGGCGTCGCCCTGACCCGGGGAGTCGACCCGCTGTCGTTGCTCGGGCTCTTCCGAGGGGTGAGCAACGGCGGGTGGGACCCCCACGAGCGGAACTTCGCGCTGTACACGATCGTCATCGGCAACCAGTGCCTGCACGCGGTCGGCTACGCCATGGGGGTGCAGATGGACGCGGCCCGTTCGGGCGATTCCGCACACTCCAGCGCCGTCGTCGCCTACTTCGGTGACGGGGCGTCCAGCCAGGGCGACGTCAACGAGTCCTTCATCTGGGCGAGCGTCTTCAACGCGCCGGTGGTCTTCTTCTGCCAGAACAACCAGTGGGCCATCTCCGAGCCGCTGGAGAAGCAGACCCGCATCCCGCTCTACCGGCGCGCCCACGGGTTCGGCTTCCCCGGGGTGCGCGTCGACGGCAACGACGTCCTCGCGGTCCTCGCGGTGACCCGACGCCATCTGCAGGCCGCTCGTGAAGGCGCCGGGCCGACGCTCATCGAGGCCTTCACCTACCGGATGGGGGCGCACACCACCTCCGACGACCCCACCCGCTACCGGCTGGCGAGCGACCTCGAGGCGTGGAAGCTGAAGGACCCGATCGAGCGGATGCGGTCCTTCCTGTGGAAGAACCAGCTGGCGGACCAGGACTTCTTCGACGCCCTCGAGGACGAGTCCGAGGCCTTGGCCGTACGGCTGCGCGAAGGGTGCCGCGCCCTGCCGGACCCGGCGCCGCTGTCGATGTTCGACCACGTCTACGCCGAACCGCACCCGTTGGTGGCGGAGGAGCGGGCGGCGTTCAGCGACTACCTGGGCTCCTTCGAAGCGGCCTCCGGGGGGCACGCATGAGCGGCGAGACCCTGACCATGGCGAGGGCGCTCAACCTCGGCCTCCGTCGCTGCCTCGAGGTCGACGACCGCACGCTGATCATGGGCGAGGACGTGGGCAAGCTCGGGGGCGTCTTCCGGATCACCGACCACCTGCAGAAGGACTTCGGCGAGCACCGCGTCATCGACACCCCCCTCGCGGAGAGCGCCATCCTCGGCACCGCGATCGGCCTGGCCATGCGGGGCTTCCGGCCGATCGTCGAGATCCAGTTCGACGGCTTCGTCTTCCCGGCCTTCGACCAGATCGTCAGCCAGCTGGCCAAGATGCACGCGCGCTCGCAGGGACAGGTGCCGCTGCCGATCACGGTGCGCATCCCCTACGGAGGGGGGATCGGTGCCGTCGAGCACCACAGCGAGAGCCCCGAGGCCTACTTCGCGCACACCCCCGGCCTGCGGGTGGTGACCCCCTCGCACCCGAGCGACGCCTACTGGATGCTCCGGCAGGCCGTGGCCTGCGACGACCCGGTGATCTTCTTCGAGCCCAAGCGCCGCTACTGGGACAAGGCCGAGGTCGACGAAGCGTCCGCCCCCGCGACCTCGCTGTTCTCCGGCCGGGTCGCGCGGGCCGGATCCGACCTGACCATCGCCTGCTACGGGCCCATGGTCCGCACCTGCCTCGAGGCGGCGGCCGCCGCCGAGGGCGAGGGCCGTGACCTCGAGGTCCTCGACCTGCGGTCGCTGTCTCCCCTCGACCTCGACCTCGTGTGTGCCTCGGTCGAGCGGACCGGGCGGCTGGTCGTGGTGCACGAGGCCCCGGTCTGGCTGGGGATGGGTGCCGAGATCGCGGCGCGGGTGCAGGAGCGCTGCTTCTACTCCCTCGAGGCGCCGGTGCTGCGGGTGGGCGGCTTCCATACGCCCTACCCGCCGTCGCGCATCGAGGAGCACTACCTGCCCGATCTCGACCGGGTGCTCGACGCGGTCGACCGCGCGATGGACCACTAGCGATGGATCACCGGGGATGAGGCGCTGACGTGGCAAGGCTTGAGGACTTCCGTCTCCCCGACGTCGGGGAGGGTCTGACCGAGGGCGAGATCCTCGCCTGGTTCGTCGCTGTGGGCGACACCGTCGTCGTGAACCAGACGATCGTGGAGGTCGAGACCGCCAAGGCGGCCGTGGAGCTGCCCTGCCCGTACGCCGGGCGGGTGGCGGCCCTGCACGTCCAGGCCGGGGAGACCGTCGACGTCGGCACGCCGATCATCACGATCGACACCGACCCGACGGCGCCACCGGAGAGCGGCGGTGAGGACCACGACGCTGCCCCGCCCCACCCGGAGGCCCCGCCCGTCGAGGCGGAGTTCGTGCCGTCGGGTGCCGGACCCCAGCGGGAGGCCGTCCTCGTCGGGTACGGCGTGCGCGAGGCCTCCGTGCTGCGTCGGCCGCGGCGGCCCGCTGGGGGTTCGACCCGGCCCGTTCCTCCGACCAGGATCGGTGGCCTCGAAGTCGGTCGAGCGGTCGAGGCCGCGGCGGTCCGTCAGTCGGAGGCCCCTCGAGCCAAGCCACCGGTGCGCAAGCTGGCCAAGGACCTCGGGGTGGACCTCGCGGGCGTGCCCCCGACCGGGCCGCACGGCACCGTGAGCCGGGAGGACGTGCTGGCCGCCCAGCGCCCGGCCGGACCGAGCGGGCCGGCGGAGACGGCCACGATTGCCGAGGTCGTCGCGGTCGAGGGAACGGTCGCTCCCGCGCCCGCCTCGTCCCTGGTCTTCGTCGACGGGGAGCGGCGTGAGCCCGTGAAGGGCGTGCGCAAGCACATGGCCGAGGCGATGGTGCGCAGCGCGTTCAGCGCGCCGCACGTCACGGAGTGGGTCGAGGTCGACGTCACCCGCTCGGTGAAGCTGGTGCGTCGGCTCCGCGACACCAAGGGCTTCACCGACACGAAGGTGAGCCCGCTCCTGCTCGTCGCGCGGGCGGTGCTGCTGGGGCTGCGTCGTACCCCCGACCTCAACGCGGTCTTCGACGACCCGGCCCAGGAGGTCGTCTATCGCGACCACGTCAACCTCGGCATCGCCGCCGCCACGCCGCGAGGGTTGCTGGTCCCGAACGTGAAGCATGCGCACGCCCTGTCGCTGCCGGAGCTCGCCCACGCCCTCGACGACCTGGTCCGCACGGCCCGTGACGGACGCTCGTCACCGGCCGACCTCGCCGGCGGCACGTTCACGATCACCAACGTCGGCGTGTTCGGCATCGACGGCGGCACGCCGATCATCAACCCCGGCGAGGGCGGGATCCTGTGCGTCGGGGCCTTCCGCGAGCGCCCGTGGGTCCACAAGGGCAAGGTCAAGGTGCGGGTCGTCGCTCAGCTGACCGTCAGCTTCGACCACCGGTTCGTCGACGGGGCGCTCGGGTCACGCTTCCTCGCCGACGTGGCCAGCGTCCTCGAGGACCCCGCCGCGGCGGTCTCCTGGTCCTGACCCCTCGCGGACGTTCTGCCTGCCTCCCTGCCCGGGCGTCGAGCGTGGCGTCAGGTGACCTTCAGGACCTTGCTGGCGCTGACGCCCGCGGTGAAGCTCGGCCCCGAGACCCTCACTCGCCAGGTGTAGTCCGTCCTGGACGAGGGCGTCCAGGTCAGGGCGTAGGAGCCGTTCGCGGCCGGGGCCACGGACTTCTTCGTCACCCAGCCGGAGGCCTCCCGGCGCTGCAGCTGGGCCACGAGACCCGTTGCCAGGCTTCGCCTTCCCCGAGAAGATGACCTTCGTTCCTGCGGTCACCGAGGAGTCGCTGAGGACCAGGGTGGCCCTGCCCTTGAGGGGGACGTAGGTGCTGGGCGAGCTGGCGCCCATGGTCGAGGGCCCGCGCGAGCTGACGTAGTAGCGACGGCTCGCCTTGGGGCCGTACACGAGGGAGTAGCTGCCGTCGGCGGCGCTGGTCGCCCTGGCTCGGAGCGGGACGTACGACGAGGTCCCCTTCGTCCGGGCGTAGAGGTAGACCGTCTGGCCGGACAGCGGCTTGCCGGTGTCGGCGTTGGTGACCTTGCCCGACACCGTGACCTGCTGGCCGTACCTCACCTTCGCCGGCGTGACCGTGGCGGTCGTGACCGCGCCGGTCAGCTTCTTCGCCGACGCAGGGCCGGTGCCGAAGGCGTTGGTCGCGGTGACTCCGAAGGTGTAGGTCGTGTTGCGGGCCAGCCCGCCGATCTTCACCGGGAAGGTCATGCCGGCGGCCGGGACGATCAAGGACACGGGCGGGCCGCACCACGGGCGTCGCAGTGACGGTGTAGCCGGTGACCGGGCTCGCCGGCGACGGCGGGGTCCACGCAGCGAGGCCGACGTCGTCGACCCGGACACCGAGAAGCCGGCGGGAGCGACCGGCAGCGCGGTGTCGATGCTTGCGCTCCGCCCGGGCCCGTACCCGCGCGCCGCTGTGCGGCACCACCGTGACCGTGAACTCCTTGCCGGGCACGATCGTGAAGGCGGCGCTGGTGCCCGTCACGGTCGAGGACCTGCCCGCCGGGGAGCAGCGTCGCCTCGTAGTCGGTGGCACCGGGCGACCGCCGTCCACGAGGCCGTCAGGCTGGTGTCCGGCGCCGGTCAGGGTGAGACCCGTGACCGGTCCCGGGCGCGGTCGGTGGCGCTGTCGAGGCGTCCGTCGTGACGTCGGCGGAGTCCGGGGTCCCCTCGGCCGCCCCGATGAGCGGGGTCACCGTGAGCGTGTAGTCGGTCTCGGGGTCGAGGCCGCTGAAGGTCCAGGTCCGCGCGTCACCGTCACGCCGTGGCGGTCGCGACGGGGCCATCGACGTCCTCGATCAGGAGGTCGAAGGCCGTGTACGCGTTGCCGGGCACCGACCAGCCCAGCGAGGCCGAGGTGTCGGTCGTGCCGGTCGTCGTGATCGTGGCAGCCCCCGGACCGTGGTCCCGGAGGCGGTTGCGGGCGCGCCCGATCCCGCGGCGTTCACCGGGACGACGGTCGACGGTGTACTCCTTGGCTGCGCTCAGCCCCGGGAAGGCCGCCGTCGTGCCGAGGACGGTCTGGGTCGTCCCGCCGGGCGTCAGCGTCACGTCGTACGCCGTGACCGGCGCGAAGCCTTGCGCGTCGGGAGCGGTCCAGGAGGCAGTCACCGAGGTCGCTGCCTCCCTCGAGCGCGAGGTCGAGCACGGGGCCCGAGGCGCAGGGCCCGCCGGTCTCGTTGACCACGTTCTCGTAGGGAGTGGCGAAGCCGCGGACCGTGTTGCCGGTCGCATCGACGATGGCGATGAGGTCCTCGTCAGCAGCGACCCCGGTGTTCCAGAGGTCGAAGGGGGTGTCGAGGGTCGCTTCACGTTCGAACAGGTTGCAGGTCAGCGTGGTGCGCCCGGCCGGGTAGCTCGGGTCCGACGCGACGTAGAGGGCGACGTCGGTGTCGGTGCCGGTCACGACGTTGCGCGTGAAGGTGACGTCCTGGGCGCCGTAGAGCAGCACGCCCGTGGCGTTCCACTGGTCGTTGCCGTCCCAGTCGTTGCCCCCGAGGACGTTGCCGGAGACGTACGCCCGAGCTCCGCGGCTGATCTGGAGCGAGTTGCTGGCCGTGACCAGGTCCAGCTCGGCATCGGCCACGCTGGAGGCGGTGAGGCGCAGCGCCACGTTTCCGTTGGCCCGGATCCCGGTCTTCTGGAACCCCGTGACCTGCACGTCGTCGACCGTGACCGAGAGCCTGGTCGCGCCGCCGAGGTTCGTGATGTCGAGGGAGTTGCCGCTCTGGCAGCCGCTCCCTGCGCCGTACTTGATGTCGGAGATCGTGGAGTGCGTGAACGATCCGGCCGCACCGTCGAATCGCACCCCGAAGAGGCTGCTGCTGCAGCCGCTGTCGAAGTCACCGTCGACATGGACGTCGGTGACGTCGATCCGGGCTCCGGGGACGAGCTCGTTGGTCAGCACCGCCCCGGTGAAGTCCACCGCCGGGGACGGGTCGATCGCCGTGATCGTGTGGCCTGCCCCGTCGAGGGTCCAGCCGTCGTGCATCGTCAGGGTGGAGCTGGTCGTGCAGTCACCCGTGAGCGTCAGGGTCTGGTTCGGGGTGTCGATGGCGACCGGGCAGGACCCGAGGCCTTCCTCGAGGTCGTACGTCGCGGACTCGGTGGTCGTCGTCACGGTGATGGCGTCGACCCAGCCCGACTTGCCTGCCCACGAGGCCGAGCTCGTGTCACCGATGACCCACTGGATGTCGCCGAAGACAGGGTTGATGATCCCGTCGGTGAAGATGCCCAGCCAGGCGTCCCACGTCTTGTACGTGAACGCGGGGATCGATCCGCCGCTGATGACCGGTCGGGTCATCCGCCACTGGGCCGGGGTGCCGATGGTGTCGCTCTCGGCCCACGTGCCGGACGCGACGACCGGCTCGTAGACGAGGATCGCGTTGCCGGTGGCCGTGCCGGCGAACCCCTCGGTGCCGTCGGCGATCCCGTTGCTGTTCGCGTCGATGGCCGCGCTGTGGATCGGGATGTTGACGTACGGCGAGTACGTGGCGTTCGCGGCGAAGGTCGAGAAGGACAGGCCGGTGAGGTCCGTGAGGGGGCGCCCGAGCAGTGGGACTCCAGCGACCTTCGTCAGGTGGAGGAACTTCTTGTCGCCCACGGCGTTGCTCTTCATGAACCAGCTGCCGGTGCCCAGGGGCGGGGTTCCGGTGCCGTCGACGAAGGAGCCGGTTGCCGCCGTTGCGGGTCTCGACCGCCCAGCCGCTGGAGCCGTCGACGGAGAGGTCCCCGCCGGTGACGACCACGGGGGCGGGAGCGGCCTGGACGGGGGTGGCCGCCAGGAGGGGCAGGACACCGGCCGCCAGCGCTCCGACGACGGCGAACGACAACGGGCGGTTGATCTTCACTTCAGTCCCCTCGCACGGCCGGCATCCGGCCACGGCGGGACCTGCAGGTCAGGCCCCGTTCCGATCCATCGGACGATCGAGGCCCAGGCTTCAGCCGGAGGCCACGCTCAAGGGACGCAGGTGTTCACTGAACGTGACGCGGTCATTACTCAATGAGATCGAGATCACACGGGGGTCAGGGCGTGATGGCGACGGCGGCGAGTACGTCGGCGGCCAGCGGGGCGTCGCCGGCGATCGTGATCGTCAGCTCCGCCGGATCCCGGCGTCCCGCCCCGAGCAGCGTGAAGGTCTCGGTGTCGCAGCGGAGCGCAACGGTCGGGCCCTGGGACAGCGACGCCACGGCGACCTCGGTGGCCCGCCCGTCGGCGCCGATCTCGACCGCGACGTCCTGGGCCTGCTCCCCGGTGATCTCCCACCGGAGGCTGGTTCCGGGAGGGCCCCCCACCTGCTTGCCGAGCACGTACGGCAACGCGCTGCGGATCTGGCGTACGGCGAGCTGCGCCCCCGGTCCGTCGAGCCCGCCGGGGAGGCCGAGCGCGTGCCTGATGTCCTGCTCGTGCTGCCAGACGTCGAAGGCCCTGATCGGCAGGGTCGGCAGCAGCGGCCGGGGTTGCCCGAGCGGTCCGATCATCGACGCCTCGGGGTCGTCGGGCAGCGCGGCGATCTGCGGCAGCCGCAGGGCGACCACCTCGTCGAGCTCGGCCAGCACCTCGGCCCAGGGCCAGCCGCGGCGGAGGTCGACGTCGACCTCCATGAACCGCCCGGCGTCGTTGCGCACGTGCGGGAGCGTCGACCAGTCCGGCTCGTGGTCGGGCCGCGGGCGGCCCAGCAGCACGGCTTCCAGCCCGGCCACGTGCGCGACGTGGTCGCGGACGCTCCACCCGGGACAGTCGGTGGGCAGGTCGCGCTCGCTCTCGGACAGGTCGTGGGCCAGGGACTGGACGCCGACGAGCGCGAGCCCGTACGCCTCACGTGCGGTGGCCAGGATGCGGTGGTCGTCCATCCCCGCACCCTAGGACCTCCTCGGTTGGGAGGATAAGGGCGTGAGCATGGTCGCGGGCTGGGTGGAGCGGTGGCGGGCCCATCCGGGCGCCGTGGTGCTGCTGGACCCTGGCGGCTCGGTCGTGACGGCGGGTGCGCTCCTCGAGCGGTCGACCGAGGCGGCTGGGTGGTACGCGGCTGCAGGGGTGGAACCCGGGGACCGCGTGCTGCTCTCAGCGGAGCCGTCGATGGACCTCGTGGTCGCCTACGTCGCCCTCCTACGACTCGGTGCGGTGGTGGTGCCGACGAACACCGCGTACACCGGCCCCGAGCTTGCTCACCTGATCGCCGACGCGCGCCCGTCCGTGGCGGTCGCCGACCGACCCGAGCGGTTCGCTGACAGCGGTCTCGCCGTGCTCGACCCGGGGACCGAGCCGGGCGGGGCCGACGCCACCCCTGCGCCGGTCCTCGACGCGGCGAGACCGGACGACCTCGCGTGGCTGTGCTACACCTCGGGCACCACTGGGCGCCCCAAGGGCGCGATGCTGACGCACGCCAATCTCGGGGCAGGAGCTGCGGCGGTCGTCGAGGCCTGGCAGTGGGACCCGCACGACCGGCTGATCCTCGCCCTCCCGCTGTTCCACATGCACGGGCTGGGCGTCGGCCTGCACGGCGCTCTCACCGCCGACGGCTCGGTCGTCGTCCTGCCCCGCTTCGACGTCGACGCCGTGCTCGATGCCCGACGGGCGTACGGCGGCACGCTGTTCTTCGGGGTCCCGACGATGTACGCGCACCTCGCGGCGTCGGAGCGCGTGCGCGAGCTGGCCGGGTTCCGGCTCTGCGTGAGCGGGTCGGCGCCGCTGGCGCCCGGCCTCTGGGAGCGGCTGCGCGCTGCCTCGGGGGTCGAGGTGCTCGAGCGCTACGGGATGACCGAGACCGTCATGCTGTGCAGCAACCCCGTCGACGGCCCCTGCCGACCCGGGTCGGTGGGCCGTCCGTTGCCGGGGATCGACCTCCGGCTGGGCGACGGCGACGGGGTGGAGGTCAAGGGTGCGTCGGTGTTCAGTGGCTACTGGGAGCGGCCCGAGGCAACTGCTGAAGCGTTCACGGCAGACGGCTGGTTCCGCACGGGTGACGTGGGTGCGTGGGACGAGGACGGCGCGCTCCGGCTGGTCGGCCGGAGCTCTGAGCTCGTCATCACCGGTGGTTACAACGTGTATCCCCGCGAGGTCGAGGACGCTGTGCGCGAGCACCCAGCAGTGGTCGACGTGGCCGTGGTCGGGCTGCCGGACGAGCGGTGGGGCGAGGTGGTGGCCGCCTTCGTGGTCGCCGACGGACCACCTCCTCCCCTCACCGAGCTCGATGCGGTCGCGGAGGCACGGCTGGCACCGTACAAGCGCCCACGCGTGTGGCGGTTCGTCGACGCCCTGCCCCGTAATGCGATGGGAAAGGTGCAGCGGGATCTCCTGGCTTCGCCCTAGCTCGGCGGCCGGGGTGCCGGGTGCTGCAGGCTCCACTCCTCGAACGCCTCGACCGCGGTGGGCAACGTCGGGTACAGGCGGTCCCTCCCGATGGAGTCCGCCAGCCCGAAGGCCTCGAGGTCGTCGAGCAGGTCCTGCTTCACCCTGGCCATCGCCAAGATGATGCCCCTCCCGGACAGCTCACGCCGGAGGTCCTCGACCGCGTCCAGCCCGGTGATGTCCACCTCGACGTTGGCCTCGACGTTGAGCAGCAGCCAGCGCACCGGGTGCTCAGGGCTGTCGTTGTCGTCGACGGCGTCCAGCGCCCTGCGACGGAAGTCCTCGGCGTTGGCGAAGAACAGCGGCGAGTCGTAGCGGTAGACCACGAGGCCGGGCAGCTGCTCGGCCATGGGGTAGTCGTCGACGTCGTGCATCCCGGCCAGCTCGGGGACCCGGCCGTGGATCGCGTCGTGCGGGCGCGCCACCCGGGCGAGCAGCTCGACGACGGACAGCCCGATCGCGAGCAGGATTCCGTACAGGATGTTGAACAGGAGCACGCCGATCATCGTGGCCAGCGCGAGGAAGAGCTCGCTGCGCCGGAACCTGGCGATGCGCTTGAACTCCGGGATCTCGATCAAGCGGGTCGCGGCGTAGACGACGATCGCGCCCAGCGCAGCCATGGGGAAGTGCGCGAGGAACGGCCCCAGGAAGAACAAGACGACGAGCACGCTCGCCAGGGCGACGAGCGAGTAGAGCTGGGTCTTGCTCCCGACGGTGTCGCCGAGGGCGGTGCGGCTGCCGCTGCTGCTCACCGGGAAGCCCTGCGTCAGGCCGGTCCCGATGTTCGAGGCGCCGAGGGCGAGCAGCTCCTGGTTGGCGTCGATGCGCTCGTGGTGGCGCGAGGCGAAGGCCCGCGCGGTCAGGACGTTGTCCGTGTAGCCGACCATCATCACGCCGAGCGCGGGCAGCAGGAGGAGCTGGAGGTCGGCGAGGGAGACGTCGGGCCGCTGGAGGCTGGGGAGGCCCGCCGGGATCGGTCCGACGACCGCCACTCCCCGCTCCTCGAGCCCGAGCACCCAGGTGACCACCGTCGCCAGGAGCACGGCGAGAAGAGGTCCCGGGACGCGTGGGTAGCGCCAACCGACGACGAAGAGGAACACGAGCACGGAGAGTCCGAGCAGCGTCGTCGCCAGGTTCAGGTCCTGGATGTGGCGGAGGAACGACCCGACCTGGCCGAGGAAGCGGTCACCCTCGACCGGTACGCCGGTCAGCTTCCCGAGCTGGCCGGCGATCATGATGCAGCGCGACCCCGGCCATGTAGCCGACGAGAACCGGCCGCGACAGCAGATCGGCGACGAAGCCAAGGCGCGCAGCCCAGCCGATGAGGCAGTACCCGCCCACGATGATCGCGAGCGCCGCGGCGAGAGCCGCGTACCTGCTGGGGTCGGCTGCGGCGAGCGGGCCGATGGCGACCGCGGTCATCAGCGCAGTGGTCGACTCCGGGCCGACGGACAGCTGCCGCGACGAACCGAGGACCGCGTAGACGGCCAGCGGCGCCATGATCGCCCAGAGGCCGGCGACGGGAGGCAGGCCGGCGACGCCCGCGTAGGCCATGACCTGGGGCACCAGGTAGGCGGCGACCGTGATCCCGGCCAACGTGTCGCCGCGCAGCCAGCTCCTCTGGTAGCCGCGCAGCGAGGCGACTCCCGGCATCAGGGCGAGCAGCCGTTGGCTCGCGGCCGCGGTCGTGTCGTCGGTCCCCATCGACGGCCAATCTAGGGACCGCCGCCCCGTCCCGTCAGCCGGACGCGCGAGGTTCGTTCACCTGCCGTCCACCTTGTGTTCACTTCCTCGGCGATGGCGACGAACGAGGTCAGCACGTGGTGACCGGGAGTCCGTCCTGCTCCCAGGCCGTGATGCCTCCCGACAGGTCGTTCAGGCTCGTGAACCCGAGGGACTCCATCTGGGCCGTCGCGACGGCGCTCCGGTTGCCGGTGCGGCAGTAGACGACCCACGCGGCGGCGGGATCCAGGGCGGCGAGCTGCTGGGTGAAGTCAGGGCTCTCCAGGTTCAGGTTGACCGCCCCCTCCAGATGTCCGGCCGCGAACTCGTCGGGCCGCCGGACGTCGAGCACAGGAGACCCGTTGGCGATCAGGGCCTGAGCCGCCGCGGGATTGACGAGGGTGACGGCCTGCGAGACGGACTGGCTCGAGGGAGCGGGAGGACTGGCGGCTGAGCCTCCGCCACAGGCCGCGAGCGTGGCGGCGAGCGCCAGCGCGGCCGTCGTGGCGAGCAGTCGGCTGAGTCGTGTCTTGGTGATCGACATGGGACGAGTATACCCCAGGGGGTATAAGCCCGAGCGCTCTGTGGCCCCAGGGGTCCTGGTGGGAGGCTGGGCCCCATGCGCATCGACGTCCTTCAGCTGGCCCCCGACTACGACGCGACCATCGACACCCGCCGCGCTGCGGTCATCCAGGACGTACGGGCGTGCTCGGGGGCCGATCTGGTGGTGCTGCCTGAGCTCTGGCCGCAGGGGGGCTTCACCTACGAGCGCTGGGCCGATGAGGCCGAACCGGTGGACGGGCCCACGGTGTCTGCGCTGGGCGAGGTGGCCCGCGAGCTGGGCGCGCACGTGCACGCCGGCTCCCTCATCGAGCGCGACGGGGACGGGCGGCTGTTCAACACCTCGGTGCTGCTGGGGCCTGACGGCACCGTGGTCGCGACCTACCGCAAGATCCACCTCTTCGGCTTCGCGGAGGGAGAGCCGGCGTTGCTGACCGCCGGGACCGACGTGGTGGTGGCGGACACGGCCTTGGGTCCGATCGGGCTTGCCACCTGCTACGACCTGCGCTTCCCCGAGATGTTCCGGGCTCTCGTCGATGACGGGGCCGAGCTCGTCGTGATCCCCGCGGCGTGGCCGGCCGCACGCGTGGAGCACTGGTCGCTACTGGCCCGGGCCAGGGCGGTCGAGGACCAGGTCGTGGTCGTGGCAGCCAACACCGCCGGCTGGCAGGCGGGCAAGCAGATGGGCGGGCGCTCCGCGGTGGTCGACGCGCAGGGCCGGGTGCTCGGCGAGGCGGGAGACGCCGCCGAGCGGATGTCGGTGGACGTCGACCTCGCCGAGGTACGTGCGTGGCGTGAGCGCTTCCCCGTTCTTGCCGACCGCCGGCTCTGACCCAGCCCCGAACTTCCTTGCGTCCGACCAACGGTGGCGTGTAGCGCTCGGTTGGTCGGACGCAAGGGATGAGTTGTGCGGCATGAACCGTTCCTGGGTCCGTTCACGACAGAGGGGTATCTGCTCCCCCGATGAACGGAGCTCGTCCCATGCGTCTCCCCCGCACCGTTCGCCTCGCCCTCGTGGCAGCCGCCATCCCCGTCCTCGCGATCTCCCTGGCACCCCAGGCGCAGGCGCACACCCCGCCGCTGCGGCACGTGTCTGCACGGGTGCGTTTGCTGCTCCGGGTCTTGCGACCAGCGCCTTCGACTACCCCCAGGTTCTACCCCTCGCGCCTGATCCGGACTTGGTCCCGCCTGGCTCGACCGCGCGCGTCGATGCTTGGTATCTCCCGAGTGGTCACACCGTCGTCATCCTTCGCGTGCGTGGCCTCGTGCCCGATCGCGAGTACGGTGCGCACGCTCACTCCGCCGCATGTGGGTCAACAGGGGCCGCTCGCTGGGCCGCACTTCCAGTACTCCCCTGACCCGGTCACTCCGTCGACGAGCCCGGCATACGCCAACGCGGACAACGAGATCTGGCTCGACTTCACCACCGACTCCAAGGGACGTGGCTGGGCGATCGCCGTTCAGGACTGGCAGCCGACCGCTGACCGCCGACCGGCCTCGGTCGTCATCCACCTCGAGCACACCCATGACGGCTCGGACCCAACGCTGCCAGCCGGCACCGCGGGCGCTCGACTCGCCTGCTTGAACGTCGGCTTCTAGCCAGCGAGGGACAGAGGGCAGACAGTGACTCCCGTGACCGTTCCGTCGCCCGTCGACGAGCGCACCGACGCCGATCTGGCGCGGGCGCTCGCCGACGGCGACCGGACGGCGCTGGAGTCGCTGTATGCCCGGCATGCCCCGTGGCTCCTGCTCCGACTTCAGCGTCGGTGCGCCGATCGCGGACTCGTCGACGAGGTCCTTCAGGACACCTTCGTCGTGGTCTGGCGCAATGCCGGTCAGTGGAAGGGACAGGGCGAGCTCGGCGCCTGGTTGTGGGGCATCGCTGTGCGCCGCCTGGTAGATGCGCTTCGTCAGCAGGCCGTACGACCGGATGGCGACTTCCGACGTCCGCGATGCGGCCAGCTCATCGTTCACGACGGTCGAGTCCGCGGAGGACCGAGTGCTCGTGGGGCGTGGAGTACGGCGATCTCGGAGGGGCCCTCCAACGGCTCTCCCCCGAGTTGCGTGCGGTCGTCGAGGCGACGGTGCTTGACGGGCTGACCACGAAAGAAGCGGGGCAGCTGCTCGGGATTCCAGCCGGCACCGTCAAGACCCGGATGATGCGCGCCCGCGCGCAGTTGAGAGGTGAGCTCGCATGAGTGACTGGCACGTGGACCAACGCGTTGGCCCAGGCCTACGCCGCCGGCACTGTCGCCGTCCCCTTGGCGGCGTCGCTGGAGGCACACGTCGCCGGGTGTGGCCGCTGTCAGGCCACGGTCGGTGCTCGCAGCACCGCAGGCGCGACTGGGTGCGCGTGTGGGCGGAGTTGGTCGACAAGCGTGGACGAGCCCCGCAGCGGGTGGTTCCTGAGCGTGGACTCCGCGGGGTCGGCCTCGCCGAAGGCGACGCGCGACTCGCGGTGTCGGCACCTGCACTGCGCGGTGCCTGGCTGCTCTCGGTTGCCTTCCTCCTGACCTTCGCGGTCCTCGCCTCGCAGGCGCCGCGGGTCGGTCCCGACCTGTTTCTCCTGCTGGCTCCAGTACTTCCCGTGCTGGGTGTTGGCCTGGCGTACGGCCCATGGGTCGACCCGACCTATGAGACGACGCTGGCGGCGCCCTTCTCCTCGGTGCGTCTGATCGCCCTGCGGACCTGCACCGTGTTGGTGTTCACGGCCGGTCTGGCGATGGTTGCGGGAGTGCTGCTTCCCGGCACTGGTACTGCAGTGGTGTGGCTGCTCCCTTCGGCTGCTCTTGTGGCTGTCACGTTGGCGTTGTCCGCCTGGGTGGCCCCGCTCCTCGCGGCACTGGCCACCTCGGGGGTGTGGTTGTTCGGCGTCTACTCCCTGTGGCTCAACAACAACTCCTTGGACTCGGTCTCCACCCCCGCAGCCCAGGGGCTCGCTCTCGTTCTGCTCGCCGTTGCTGTGCTCAGCGCCGTTCTGGCGCAGCGAGCCCACGCCTACGACCTTCGGAGGTTCATGTGATCACCCACGCTCCCGCGCTGCGCGTCGAGGGCTTGACCAAGAGCTACGTGCGGCATCGTGCTCTCGACGGAGCCACGTTCACCGTCCAGGGCGGGGTCATCGGTCTGCTCGGCCCCAACGGCGCAGGCAAGACCACCCTGCTGCGGATTCTCGCGACCGTGCTCGCACCGGACGCGGGCGAGGTGCGTGTCCTCGGCTGCGATCCAGGGCGCGCCGGCGAGCGGCTCGAGCTTCGGCGCCGATTGGGGTACCTCCCCCAGGACCCTGGCTTCCAAAGGGGCTTCACGGCCTTCGAGTTCGTCGACTACGTCGCGATCCTCAAGGAATGGGGCAACCGTCGGGCGCGCCACGATGAGGTCCGCAGGGTCCTCGACGTGGTCGACCTGGGCAAGGAGTCCGGCCGCCGGATCCGCAAGCTCTCCGGTGGCATGAAGCGACGCGTGGCGCTGGCCGCTGCGCTCATCGGGGACCCCGCCCTCCTCATCCTCGACGAGCCGACCGTTGGGCTCGATCCCGAACAGCGGCTGCGCTTTCGCGACCTGCTCTCGCGCGCCGGCGAAGGCCGTACGACGCTGCTCTCGACCCACCAGACCGAGGACGTGACGGCCATGTGCGCAGAGGTGGTCGTGCTGCACGAGGGGGCCGTCCGGTTCCAGGGCACGCCGCAATCCCTGGCAGCCTTCGCCGAGGGGCGGGTGTGGCTCGCCCTCGACCGTGATCCTGGGGCGCGACTCGCCTGGCGCACCGGCGACGGACAGCACCGCAACCTCGGCGACCCGCCGGCAGGTGCGCCGACGCTGCCACCGACCCTCGAGGACGGCTATCTGCTTCTCGTGGGCTCCGAGGCCGTCGAGGTGGCGGTGTGAGCGCCGACCTGGCCGTGAGCCGCGGACCAGTGAGCGAGCCCCTCGTGGCCATCGGCCTTGGCGCCCTGGGCCGCCGCGAGGCGTGGCGGATGCTCACGTCCCCGGCCCTCGCCGTCCTCGGCCTCTACTTCGTGCTCGTCGGCGGGGTCGAGTTCGTCACCGACGCCGCCAGCCTCACGCGGGCGATGTTCGCGGAGATCCTCGAGGTCCTGCTGCTCATGTTCGTCGCGCTCGTCGTCTTTCCGGCGGTTCACCTGACCGCGACGTCAGCCCGCCGGGCCGGAGCCGACGCGCAGCTGGCAGCGACTCCGATGGATGAGTTGCGACGCGACTTGGCGCTGTGCCTCGGAGTGCTGCTCGGACCCGCCGCGGCTGCGCTGGTGCTTGCGCTGCTTGGGGCTTGGGTGGCTGGCGGAGTCGTCCAGGGCCCGTTCGACGAGCCGCAGATCGAACCCTGGGCCATCACCGACATCCTCCAGTGGTCCGCCATGGCTCTGGGTGCGGGGATCCTGGCGATCGTCGTGGCGCGTTGGCTGCGCTTTCCCGGATCGCTGCTGGTCGGCTTCGTCGCCATGGTCTTCCTCACAACCTGGACCGTGGGAGAAGGTGGGGCCACGATCCCGTGGTTCACCTGGTACATGGTGGAAGCCTCGAACTCCTCCGCTGACACGGTCCTCGTGCCGACGGCGTCCATCGCGTGGCACACCGTCTATCTGTTCGCCTGGTCAGCGGTTGGGGTCTGTGCGGTCGGTCTTCGGAAGGCAGAGCGTCGGCGGCCGTGGCTGATCGCCTTCGTTCTGGCCGCAGCCGTCGTCGTAGCGGCAGGCTTCCTGCAGCTTCCTCCCTACCGCGTGGCCTTGTTCCAGTGACTGGGGCTGCAACTCGCGACCGAGTGGTCGCGACGAGCCGGGCTGTGCGCTGGACCGTGCCGCTGGCAGCGTTCGGCCTGGTCGGCCTGGTTCTCCTGTGGCGCAGAGCGGACCTGGCCACCGAGTCGGGCGCCCTGACGATCGCCCGCATCATCGGTGTCCTGCTGGTCGTCGGTGTCCTGCCTTTGCTGGACGATGCGTCCACCCGCCAGGTGGCTTCAGTCCCTCTCCCGCTGCGGGTGCGCGAGGCGCCGCGGCTGATCACGATGGCCGTCCTCGTCCTCGTGCCTGTCTGGGTGCTGGCCTTGGCCACCGATCTCCCCGTGCCCGCAGTGCTGCTCGAGACCGGCGCCATCCTCGCTCTCGGCATGGGGGCGGCCCTGGTGATGCGACGAGCGACCGATCAGGTGGAGCCCTCCACCTTGGTCTCGGTCGGCGTCTTGGTGCTGCCGGGTGCGATGTATCTGCTGCCCTCCAGATTTGCCTTCTACGTCGGCCCAGGACCCACCTGGGCGGACGCCCATCTCCGCTGGGCGCTGCTTCTCGGGCTCGGCGTGCTCGCCGTGGCCTACACCCTTCGCGACCCGGCCTCCGACCGCTCCCCAGGCTGATCCGGACCGTCTCTGGTCCGGGCGAAGCCTTCGTGGTAGGCCCCGCGACGCGCCGATGAGTTCGCCCTGAGCGGACCCCCCACGTACCGTGGATGACTCGTGGGGGGCCACGAAAGGATCTGAGTTGACCGCCATCGCCGTACTCCATGCCGCCCTGGAAGCTCCCGCCCGTCGGTTCGCCCTGCTCGGTGCGGTCGGCGGCCTCGCTGCTGCGGGGTTCCTGGTCGCCCCACCGGCGGAAGCCATCGCGATCCCGGACGCGGGCGTGGACCGGGTGCTGAAGGACTCCCGGATCGTCGAGTCGAGCGGGCTGGCCCGGAGTCGGATCAGCAGCACGCGGCTGTGGACCCACAACGACAGCGGCGACACGGCCCGGTTGTTCGCGATCGGGTCGGGCGGCGCGACCTTGCGGACCTTCACGCTGACCGGCGCCTCGCACAAGGACTGGGAGGGCATGGCCAGCGCCGTCAAGGACGGGGTGAGCTACCTCTACGCGGGCGACATCGGCGACAACGGGAAGGTGCGCTCGCAGATCTACGTCCACCGGATCCGAGAGCCGCAGCCGAGCGCCCCGAGCGGGTCCCGGACCCCGGTCACCTGGGCCTTCCGCTACCCCGACGGGCCCCACAACGCCGAGACCCTGATGGTCCGGCCGAAGTCTCACCGGATCTACATCGTCACCAAGGCCACCAGCGGCGGTGCGATCTACCGCGCCCCGGAGACGCTCTCGCGGACGAAGGTCAACGTCCTCACCCGGGTCCGCTCGGTGCCCGCGGGGATGAGCGACGGCGTGTTCCTCAGCAACGGCCGGTTCGTGCTGCGGGTGTACCAGACCGGCTACCTCTACCGCTCGATGACCGCCGCCCCAGTGCCCTTCCGGTTCCCCGACAAGGGCGAAGGCGTCGCCAGCGACTGGACCTCGAACCACGTCTACATCAGCAACGAGGGCAAGTACACCCCGATCTGGCGCGTCCGCCTCCCTTAACCGACGCAAGGTCACCTTGTACCTGCTTCAGCCGGGGAAACGCCGCCTTCACGGGCCAGCGCGGGCAGGGGGTGGGTGACAGCATGAACGGGTGTCCGCATCCCCTCGCTCTGTCCGCGTGCGCGCCCCAGAGCTGGTCGGCCGCGGCGGCTGGCTCAACACCGGCGGGCGCGCTCTCTCCCTGAGCGAGCTGCGCGGCAAGATCGTGCTGCTCGACTTCTGGACCTTCTGCTGCATCAACTGCCTCCACGTCCTCGACGAGCTCCGACCGCTCGAGGCCGACTACGCCGACGTGCTCGTCACGATCGGCGTCCATTCCCCGAAGTTCGTCCACGAGGCCGAGCACGAAGCCGTCGTCGCCGCCGTCGACCGGTACGCCGTCCACCACCCGGTCCTCGACGACCCCGACCTCACGACCTGGTCGGCGTACGCCGTACGCGCGTGGCCGACGCTCGTGGTGGTCGACCCGGAGGGATACGTCGTCGCGCAGCTCTCCGGTGAGGGTCACGCCCACGGGCTGCGCGTCCTGCTCGACGACCTCGTCGCCCGGCACGAGGCCAACGGCACGCTGCATCGTGGGCACGGGCCGTACGTCGCACCCGAGCCCCGGCCGACGGCCCTGCGATTCCCTGCGAAGGCCGTACGGCTGCCGAGCGGGTCGTTCCTGGTCGCCGACGCCGGGCACCACCAGCTGGTCGAGCTGGCGGCGGACGCAGAGACCGAGATCCGGCGGATCGGCTCGGGGCTGCGCGGACCGCGCCGACGGGAGCGCCGGACGTCGCAGCCTTCAACGAGCCCAACGGGCTCTGCCTGCTCCCGCCGGACGTCGCAAGCGCCGCCGGGTACGACCTGGTCGTCGCCGACACGGTCAACCACTCCTTGCGTGGCGTCGACCTGACCACCGGGTCGGTGCACACGGTGGCCGGGACGGGCGATCAGTGGATGCGTGGGGACACCACTGACCGTCTGTCGAGCCCGTGGGACGTCGCGTGGTCCACGAAGCGCCGAAGAAGTCGTCGTCGCCATGGCCGGGATCCACCAGCTGTGGTCCTTCGACCCGGTCCGCGGCGCGGTCGCGGTCCTGGCCGGCACCACCAACGAGGGCTTGCGCGACGGGCCACCGGATCAGGCGTGGTTCGCCCAGACCTCGGGTGTGGCGATCGAGGACTCCCCCGACGGTGAGCGCCTCTGGTTCGTCGACTCCGAGACATCGTCCTTGCGTCACCTCGCCCACGGAGCGGTGGCGACCGCGGTCGGCACCGGGCTGTTCGAGTTCGGTCACCTCGACGGCCCTGCCGAGGAAGCCCTCCTTCAGCACCCGCTCGGCGTCACCGTGCTCCCCGACGGCAGTGTCGCCGTCAGTGACACGTACAACGGAGCCGTACGTCGCTTCGATCCGGCCACGCGACAGGTCACGACCCTCGCGACCGGCCTCCTCGAGCCGTCAGGTGCCGTGGTCGACGGCGACACCCTGGTGGTCGTCGAGTCCGCCGGGCACCGGTTGACCCGGATCAGGCTCCCCGACGAGGCGGTGCGCGTCGACGGGTCGACGTACCGCACCCGCCGCGAGCCGACGGACGTCCGCGCCGGTCACTTCGAGCTCGAGGTGCGATTCGAACCGCCGCGCGGGCAGAAGCTCGACGATCGGTACGGCCCGTCGACCCGGCTGCTGGTGTCAGCATCGCCGCCAGAGCTCTTGGCAGGAGGCGAGGGCAGTGGCACGGCCCTGACGCGACGCCTGGAGCTCAACGGTCAGGCCGGCGAGGGCGTCCTGCACGTGGCGGTGTTCGCCGCGTCCTGCGACGACTCCGTGGACGCGGAGTTCCCCGCCTGCCACGTGCACCAGCAGGACTGGGGCATCCCCGTACGGCTCACCGAAGGCGGCGTGCGCGAGCTGACCCTGTACCTGCGCGGCTGAATGCCTGGGGTTCCACCCGGGAGACGGCGCGAGTGAAGGTGGGGAAACCTCGGCTGAAGCAGGTACAAGGTGACCTTGCGTCGGTTATCCGACCCAGACCGTCTTGAGGTTGCAGAACTCGCGGATGCCGTGGGCGGAGAGCTCGCGGCCGTAGCCGGAGCGCTTGGTGCCGCCGAAGGGGAGCTCGTTGTACGACGTGGTCATCCCGTTGATGAAGACCGCGCCGGCGTCGAGGTCGTCGACGAAGCGACCGCTGCTCGTCGGCGTCGGTGGTCCAGGCGTTCGAACCGAGCCCGAAGCTCGTGGCGTTGGCGAGCTCGACCGCCTCGTCGTAGGAGCCGACTCGGTAGAGCCCGGCAGCCGGGCCGAAGGTCTCCTCGGCGTACATGCGCATGTCGGTGGTCAGGTCGGCGACGACCGTGGCCGGGTAGAACCAGCCGGGACCTTCGGGCCGTACGCCTCCGCAGAGCACCGAGGCACCCTTGGCGCGGGCATCGTCGACGAGCTCCTCGATGTCGCGGCGGCCGCCCTCGGTCGCCAGCGGTCCCAGGTCGGTGGCGTCGTCGAACGGGTCACCCATCTGAAGGGCGCCCATCCGCGACACGAACGCGGCAGCGAACGCGTCGTACACGTCGGTGTGCACGATGAACCGCTTGGCGGCGATGCAGGACTGCCCGTTGTTCTGGCAGCGCGCTGTGACTGCGACCTCGGCGGCTCGCTCGACGTCGGCGGACGGCATGACGACGTAGGCGTCGGCGCCGCCGAGCTCCATGACGGTCTTCTTGATCTCGTCACCGCAGATCGCCGCGACCGACTGTCCCGCCGGCTCCGACCCGGTGAGCGTCGCGGCCCGCACCCGCGGGTCGCGCAGGACGCGCTCGACGTCCCGCGCGCCGATCAGCAGCGTGGTGAATGCGCCCTCGGGGAAGCCCGCGCGACGGAAGAGGTCCTCGAGGTAGAGCGCGCACTGCGGCACGTTGGACGCGTGCTTGAGCAGCCCCACGTTGCCCGCCATCAGCGCCGGAGCCGCGAAGCGCACGACCTGCCACAGCGGGAAGTTCCACGGCATGACGGCCAGCACGATGCCCAGGGGCGCATAACGCGCGTAAGCCTGGGTCGCACCCACGGCGGCCGGGTCGACGGGCTCGTCGGCCAGCAGGGCCTCGGCGTGCTCGGCGTAGTAGCGCATGCCCTTCGCGCACTTGGTGGCCTCGCCGCGGGCTGACTTGAGGGTCTTGCCCATCTCCAGCGTCATGATCCGCGCGATCGACTCGTTGTCCTCGTCGAGCAGGTCGGCGGCGCGGCGCATCAGCCCGGCGCGCTCGGCGAAGCTCGTACGGCGCCAGCTGAGGAAGGTCTCCTGAGCGCGGGTGATGGCGGCGTCGACCTGGTCAGGCGTGTGCGCCTCGAAGGTCTGGACGGTCTCGCCGGTGGCAGGGTTCTGGGTCGCGATGGCCATGGGCCCATCCTGCCTGGTGGGAGACGCAGCCACTACGCCGCGGTGTCCACCAGGCCAGCCGGTGGCGCTCCGCGGTGGAGGACCAGCAGACCTTCCCCCGGGGGCGCGCCGCTCCTAGAAGGCGTCCTCCGACAGCTCCATGAGGGAGTTGTCCGTCGACTCGGCGATCAGCCGCTGCGCCGTGAGGAGCGGGAGCACCTGCTGGGCGAAGAACTTCGCTGCGGCCACCTTGCCCTCGTAGAAGGACCGGTCCTTCGCCGACGGGCTGCCGGCGAGGGCCTTCAGGGCCACGTCGGCCTGGCGGAGCAGCAGCCACGCGCAGACCAGGTCGCCGAGCGCGTACAGCAGCCGGGAGGTGTTCTGGCCGACCTTGTAGACGTTCGTGATGTCGTCCGCGGCGGACGTCAGCTGCCCCACCATCGACCCCACGATGCCCTGAACGTCCTCGAGCGCCTTGGCCAGCAGGTCTCGCTCGGTGGCAAGGGTGCCGTTGCCGGCGTCGCCCTTGGCGAACTCCTGGACGTCGGTCAACAGCTTGGTGAGGGCCGCACCCTTGTCACGGACGATCTTGCGGAAGAACAGGTCCATGCCCTGGATGGCGGTGGTGCCCTCGTACAGCGTGTCGATCTTGGAGTCCCGCACGTACTGCTCGATCGGGTAGTCCTGCAGGTAGCCGCTGCCGCCGTAGCACTGCAGCGACTCCTGGCCGATGAGCGAGTACGACTTCTCGGAGCCGTACCCCTTCACGATGGGCAGCAGCAGGTCGTTGAGCCGCTCGTCGAGGCTGGCGTCCTCCCCCGCGAAGGTCTTCATGGCGACGTCGTCCTGGATCGAGGCGGTGTAGAGCATGAGGCCGCGCATCGCCTCGACGTAGGCCTTCTGGGTGAGCAGCGAGCGGCGCACGTCGGGGTGGTGGGTGATCGACACCCGCGGGGCGGTCTTGTCGGTCATCTGCGTGAGGTCGGCGCCCTGCTTGCGGTGCTTGGCGTAGTCCAGGGCGTTCAGGTAGGCCGTCGACAGTGTGGCGATCGCCTTGGTGCCGACCATCATGCGGGCGAACTCGATGACCTTGAACATCTGCGCGATGCCGTCGTGCACCTCACCGACCAGCCAGCCGACTGCTGGCTCGTCGTGGCCGAAGGTGAGCTCGCAGGTCGTGGAGACCTTGAGGCCCATCTTGTTCTCGACGTTGGTCGCCCAGACCCCGTTGCGCTCGCCGAGTTCTCCGGTGGTCCAGTCGACGTGGAACTTGGGGACGATGAAGAGGGACAGGCCCTTGGTGCCGGGCCCGCCGGCCCCCTCGACGCCCTCGGGACGAGCCAGCACGAGGTGGATGATGTTGTCCTCGAGGTCGTGCTCGGCGCTGGTGATGAACCGCTTCACGCCTTCGATGTGCCAGGATCCGTCGGCCTGCGGGGTCGCCTTGGTGCGACCGGCGCCGACGTCGGAGCCGGCCTCGGGCTCGGTGAGCACCATCGTGGCGCCCCAGAACTTGGTGGCCCACAGGGTGGCCCACTGCTTCTGCTCGTCGGTGCCGAGGTGCCAGATGACATGGGAGAAGGCCGGCCCCGAGGAGTACATGTGGACCCCGGGGTTGGAGCCAAGGATCATCTCCGCGATGGCCCACCGCATCGAGGACGGGATGGGCGTCCCTCCGGCGTCTGCGGGGGCGTCGAGGCTCGTCCAGCCGCCGGCCTTGTAGGCCTCGTAGGAGGCGCGGAAGTCGTCGGGCATGGCAACGGTGCGCGTGACCGAGTCGTAGACGGGAGGTTTCCGGTCGGAGGTGAGGAACGACGCGGCCAGCTCGTTCGTGGCGAGCCGCTCGACCTCGACGAGCATGTGCCGCGCGGTCTCGAGGTCGACATCGGCGTACGGGCCGGAGCCGAGCACGTCCTGGCGGCCGAGGACCTCGAAGAGGTTGAACTCGATGTCGCGCAGGTTGGCCTTGTAGTGACCCATGGTTCGTGTCCTTCACCCCGGGGTCGGCAGCGTGCCGACAAGCGTCGTCCCTGACCCTTACTGGTCAGTAACATCCATGATGCTACTCGTCAGTAACAAGCGCAAGAGGGCAGGCGCCAGGAGTGTTCCGAGCACCGCCGAGCCGGTGGAGCTGGTCGTCGAGCAGACGCGTCGGAGACCGCACCGCCGACGCGTGGTGGCTGAGGTCAGTGGAGGGCCTGAGCCAGGTCGGCGATCAGGTCGTCGGCGTCCTCGAGCCCGAGGGACAGCCGCACGACGTCGCCCGCAGGTCGGGCCGTGACGGGCACCGGCCGGTGGGTGAGGGCGGCCGGGTGTTCCAGGAGCGAGTCCACCCCGCCGAGCGAGACGGCGTGGGTGAAGAGTCGGACGCTGCCGGTGAGCCGGACCGCCTGATCGAAGCCGCCGGCGAGCTTGATGGCCAGCATCGCGCCCGGTCCACGCATCTGGCGCCCGACCAGGCCGGTCGGGTCGCACTCCGCGAGCCCGGGGTAGAAGACGCGGTCGACAGCCGGGTGGGCCGACAGCCAGGCGGCGGTCTTCTCCGCGTTGGACTGCTGGGTGCGAACCCGGATCGGCAGCGTCGCGAGACCCCGGTGCAGCAGGTACCCCGCGAGCGGGTGCATGAGCGCCCCGGTCACGGCCCTGACCCGGCGCAGCGCGGCCGCCCAGGCGGCATCGGCGGCGACCACCCCACCGACGACGTCGCCGTGCCCGCCGAGGTACTTCGTCGCGCTGTGCAGGACGAAGGTCGCTCCCTGCGCCGCTGGGTTCTGAAGCACGGGAGTGCGGGATCGACAGGTCGCCCGACTCGTCCTTGATCAACGGTCCGGGCGCCGCGCGCGGACGTGAGCGACCCCCGAGCGTCCGCCCCGCGGAGGGGGCAGCTGCCGGTTCGGACTAGGGCCGGCGCTCGGGGGTCGGGTGACTGCCGGGATGTCGCCGCCGCGTCTGGCGGGGGCGTCAGCAGACGTCCAGTAGGACAGCGGCTAGCGGGCAGCCACCTCACGCGTCCGATGGGAACTCATGTATCGGACCACCTCCTCTCGCATGTCCGGACAGCGTACGACTGCTCGCGCCATCCGGCACCTGGTTATGGCGCTCCCTTCGGGAGCGTCAGGCGGCGTGGGAACGCGAGGCGCCCCCCGACCCGGAGGTCGAGGGGCGCGTCGATGACCGTGACCGTGGGGGGTCGGTCCTTGTGGTCCTTGTGGTCTGGGACTAGTCGTTCCAGGGACCGTAGTCGTCCTCGTACATGAGGTACTCCTTCCGTACGCGGCCGCGGGCGACGTACGAGACGTCAGCGAACGGCAGCCGTTTGGTGCATCGGTGCTTTCGGGGGCCAGGTTGAGAGCCTGAGACTCGAAACCGGTGCGGCGGGGCCCCGGTGAGGGGCTCGTGACACGCGCTCCGGGCAACCTCTTGGCGGGTTGCTGGGGCAAAGTCTACCGCACCCGGGGAATCCGGCCGATCCGGGAACCTTCCGAGCTCCGGCGCGCGACATTGATCGCGTGCAGCCCCAAGCGCCAGACCTCCGAGACGACAGCCTGCTCGTAGCTGCCCTCGCCGGGGGCGACCTGGCCGCGCTCCGTGTGCTCTACGACCGGCACGCCCCCTGGTTGTCGGTACGGCTCGCACGACGGTGCAACGACCCCGAGGTTGTTGCTGACGCGCTCCAGGAGACGTTCACCGCGGTCTGGAAGAGCGCGGCGCGCTTTCAGGGCCACGGTGAGGTCGCCGCCTGGATGTGGGGCATCGCGATCCGTCGGCTGGTCAGCAGGCTCCGCGGCCGCAAGGACGTCGTTCTGCTGGATCCGCTGCAGCTGTCCTACGGCCTTGGCCCCGCCGAGAACAGCGTCGAGGAGCAGGTGCTGCTCGACGTCGAGTACGGCGACCTCGGCGCCGCGCTCGGGCGGTTGTCGCCCGAGATGCGTGCGGTGGTGCAGGCGACCGTGCTCGACGGGCTCACGACCAAGGAGACCGCTCAGCTGCTGCACGTCCCGCAGAACACCGTGAAGACCCGGCTCCACCGCGCGAAGGCCCACCTCCGCGACGACCTGGCAGGAGGACGCGCATGAGCGCCAACCCGGCTCCCGCGTGGCACGTCGATGGTGCGGTGCTGCAGCTGTGGGTCGACGGCCGAGCCGGTGGGGTGGCGTCGGCCTCGGTCGAGCAGCACCTGGTGCGGTGCGCGGCCTGCCGTGACCGTGTCTCCGCGGCTCTGGTCACCGACGTCCCGGCGACGGTGCCCGACCTCGAGCGGGTCTGGGCGGGCATCCGTGACGACGTCGAGCTCCCGCGTCCGTCCCGGCCCGCCGTGCGCTGCAGGCGCTCGGGGTCGGCGAGTCGGACGCGATGCTCTTAGCCTCCGCCCCCGCGATGCGCGTGGCCTGGCTCAACGCGGTGGCGCTCGTGCTCGCCTTCGTCGCCGGGGCCGCGCTCTTCGGTCACACCCGCGGGGTCTTCCTCTTCCTGGTGGGAGCGCCCCTCGTGCCGATGCTGGGGGTCGCGCTGGCCTACAGCGCCGACTCCGAGACCGCCTTGGAGCAGGAGGCGGCGACTCCCTACTCACCGGTCCGGCTGGTCCTGCTCCGGACGGTCGCCGTCCTGATGACGAGCCTGCCTCTCGTGGTGGTGGGCGGTCTGCTCTTCCCGGCCGGCGTGGCCGCCGCCTGGTTGGTCCCGGCGCTCGGCTTCACGGCCATCCTGCTGGCCGCCTCGACCTGGCTCGACCCGGCCCAGCCGGCCGTCGTCCTGGCAGGCGGCTGGGTCTTGGCTGTCACGTTCTCCTCGCTCAACGGCGTCACCGAAGCCGTCTACGAACCGCTCGCCCTCCTCCTCTACGCGGTCGCCGGAACCGGTGCCCTCGTCGTGCTCGTCGTCCGCCTGCGCCGCAACGGAAGCCTTGGGGGTCTCCTGTGAACCACTCGTCATCAGCGTCCGACGCCGTCGTCCTGCGCGGAGTCCGCAAGTCCTTCAAAGGGACCCACGCCCTCGACGGCGTCGATCTCTCACTCACCCCTGGGGTGACCGGTCTGCTCGGACCCAACGGCGCCGGGAAGACGACGCTGCTGAGGATCCTGGCCACGGTCCTGCCCGCTGACGACGGAGACGTGCGGCTGCTCGGGCGCAATCCCGGCGACCACGACGAGCGCACCGAGATCCGGCGTCGGCTCGGCTACCTCCCGCAGGAGCTCGGCTTCCCGCGCGGGTTCAGCGCGTTCGCCTTCGTCGACTACATGGCGGTCCTCAAGGAGTGGAGCGACGCCGACCGGAGGCACGACGAAGTGAGGCGGGTGCTCGACCAGGTCGACCTCGGCAACCTCGCCAGCAAGCGGATCCGCGCCCTGTCCGGCGGCCAGCGTCGCCGGGTCGCGCTCGCCCAGGCCCTCCTCGGCCGGCCCGAGCTGCTCATCCTTGACGAACCGACCACGGGGCTCGACCCGGAACAGCGCGCCTCGCTGAGGGCCGTCCTCGCCGAGACGGCACGGTCCTCGACGCTGGTCATCTCCACCCACCAGACCGAGGACGTGGCGGCCCTCTGCGAGCGCGTCATCGTGCTCGACGCCGGCCAGGTGCGGTTCGACGGCGCGGTGGTGGATCTGGTCGCCGCCGCCGCCGGACGAGTGTGGTTGGCGGACGCCCCTGATGCCGCGGCTCGGGCTTCGTGGCGCACGGGCACCGGGAGATATCGCAACCTCGGGGACGCGCCAACCGGCGTCGACCTGGTCGAGCCCACCCTCGAGGACGCCTACCTCCTGCTGCGCGGCGCGACGGCACCTGATGACGTGGAGGTGGCGGCATGACCACGGCGACGAGGACTTCGGCTCCGAAGGCTGCCGCGGAGGAGTCGCTGCGGACCTTGGCTCGGATCGAGGCTCTCCGTTTCGCCCGGCACCCGCTCTTTCTCGTCGGGGTGGTGCTCCTCGTCTGGACGACGGGTGCCGTCATCAACGACGTCTCCTCGGACACGATGTCGAACGGAGCCTTCCCGGCGTTCTTCGTCGGGGTCTTCGGCTGCATCGTGGCCTACCGGTTGACCCGCTCGACCGACACCTCGGCCGAGGCGATGGGCGTGGCGCCTGCGTCGCTGACGCGTCGCACGGCCGCGTTGTGCCTTGCCTGCCTCGTGCCCGGTGCGGTCGGCCTCTTCTGGTCGATCGCCATGGTGGTCGGTCTTCAGGTCTGGCCCCTGGCCGACTGGCAGGTCCCTGGCTTCTCCGCCCTGGACCTGGCCGTGATCCTGGCGGCACAGGTCGTCGTCGCGTGCATCGGCGGGCCGTTGCTCGGGGTTGCGGCCGGTCGGTGGCTGAGGTTCGCCGGTGCGGGGGTGCTCGTCGCGCTGCTGCTCTGTGTGACCGTCATGCTGACGATGGGCGGCCGTGCCTCCGCGTCAGCGGACGCTGCCTGGTCCACCGCCCTGCGGCTGTTCAGTCCCTATGCCACCTTCTCGGAGGCCTCGATGTCGACACCAGGTCAGCTCGACTGGGTGATGCGCTGGCCGGGATCGCCGCTCGCCTACCTGGGCTACGAGGTCGCTCTCTGCGGCCTCGCTGTGGTGGCGGCCATGCTCTACGGCGCCGACGGTGCCGTCCGACGCCGGCTGCGCGGATGGGGGGTCGGCCTCCTGGCGCTCGCGTGCCTGACGTACGGGCTGGCCGTGTTCGCAGGCCCGACAGCGTCATCGGTGCACTGGAGCGACGGGTCTGTGACCAGGGGGACGGCGGGCACCACGGTCCCTGCGGGCCAGTAGGCGCCATGCGTCACGTGGGCCTTCAGGGGGTGCCGTGGTCGGCGCTCCTCGGCGTCACCGCCGTGGCGGCCGTGCTCCTGGGGGCTCAGGTGGCATGGACCGAGGTCCCGTCCGGCTCGGTCTTGTTCGCCCTGGGACTGGCACTGCTCGGCATCGCCTCCGCCTTCGTGCTCGACGAACCCGCGGCGGAGGCCGTGGATGCCGCCCCGGCGACGCTGCGGCAGCGGACCCTGGGTCGGGGGTTGGCGCTTGCGGTCCCGCTGGCGGTGGGGCTGGCGGCCACGGGGGGGCGCGAGCTGCGCCTTGCCGGAACACCAGGACTCGGCCTGCTGCTCGAGGTGACGGGCTGCGTCGCAGTCGGTGTCACTGTCGCGGCTGCCCTGCGTCGTCGCGGGATGGCGGCTCCAGGAGATCTGGCGGCGGTGTGCGTCGGTCCGGTACTCCTCCTGTGCGCCCTCGCAGAGCCGCTCGGGCGCTGGGTGCTCGTCTTCCCCCTCGCCGACTACTCCCTGTGGAGTCGCACCGCGGCACTCTGGGTCGTGGCGCTGGCCCTTTGCGCGGGCACCTTGGTGCTCGCGACCCGCGACCCGCTGGACCCGATACTCCTCAGACGTTGAAGGCACGGGCACGGTGGCGAGCCGCCGGCAGGTGGGTAGCACAGTCGTTCGATTGTGTGCGAGGCTGCCGGCATGGCGGCGGGCGGCATGGGACGACCGAGCGACCTCGGTCGTCGCCGGCTCATCGATCGGCGCACCGGCACGGCACCAGCAGCCGACACCCCCCAGCCCGATGCCGACGGTAGCGAGGACGAGGGCCGCCCTTGCTGGCTGCACGTCGGCGACGAGGCGACCGCCGGCACCGTGCACGCCTGGCGCAAGGACGGCACCGGCTGGGAGGCGCTGGTCGTGGCCTGGGTTCCGGAGCACGCCGTACGTCCTCGCTGACTGTGCGCGGGGCCCCTAGGCTCGAGCGGTGACCGAGTCCGCAGCCCCCGAGGAGGCCGCCGCGGTGCTGCGGCGGGCAGCGCACTGGAGTCAGGCCTATGACACCAAGGGGGAGCAAGGGGTCAGCTGGTACCAAGAGGTGGCGCAACCTTCCGTCGACTTGATCACCGAGAGCGCGCCGTCGTCGGACGCTTCGCTCATCGACGTCGGCGGAGGCGCGTCGCGACTGGTCGACGTCCTTCTCGCTCGCGGGTACTCCGACGTGACCGTGCTCGACGTCGCCGCCAGCGCTCTGCGAGAGGCGCGCGAGCGCTTGGGTGATCGCGCTGACCATCCGACCTGGATCGAAGCGGATCTCCTTGCGTGGCAACCACAACGGCGCTACGACGTCTGGCACGACCGGGCCGTCTTCCACTTCCTCACCGATCCGGAGGACCGGAAGAGGTACGTCGAACTGGCCCGCTCAGCCGTCACGTCCGACGGCCACCTCGTGCTGGGGACCTTCGCCGAGGACGGACCCGAGAGCTGCTCCGGGCTCGGTGTCGCGCGCTACGAGGGGCACGCGTTGGCGGCGGAGTTCGCAGACGGCTTCGACCTCAGGGCTTCCCTGCGCGCGGAGCACGTCACCCCGTGGGGCTCGGTTCAGCCCTTCACCTGGGTCGTCCTCCGTCGCCGACCGGACTGAACCCCCGCGGTCCTCCCCACCCGCGGCGGGGGACATCGGCCGACCTCCGGACGAGCCGCGTCATCCTCACCGCGTGCTGGCACGTACCGTCGGTACGTGTCGCTGGCCCACCTCCTCTCGCCACGCGGGACACGTCGGTGGCTGCTCCTCGCCGGGCTGGCCGTCCTGACCCTTCTCGTTGTCCTCAGCGTGCTGGCGGCACGACGCGCGACGCCTTCGACGATCACGACCGAGCAGAGCGCCCTCGGGCCGGTGATCCTCGTCCCGGGCTACGGCGGGGGAACCGAGGCTCTCGAAGAGCTGGCCGGCACGCTCCAGGGTGCGGGGCGCGAGACCAGGATCCTGGTCCTGGAAGGGGACGGCACCGGCGATCTGCGGGTCCAAGCCAGACGGCTCGGGCAGGCGGTTGACGCCGAATTGGCGGGGGGTGCTCCGTCGGTCGACGTGGTCGGCTACTCGGCGGGTGGAGTGATCACGACGACTGTGGGCGACGGAGCTGGACGGTACGGCGCACGCCCGACGGATCGTCCTCCTCGGTGCGCCGAACCACGGCACGCAGGTGGCGGGGCTGGGTGCGTTCCTCGGTGGGGCGGCGTGCCCTCCGGCCTGTCAGCAGCTCGCACCTGACAGCGAGGTCCTGCGCAGCCTGAACAGCGGCGACCAGACACCGTCCGGACCTCAGTGGGTGACGATGTGGACCGACCAGGACCAGGTCGTGACCCCTCCGGACTCCGCTCGCCTCGACGGTGCATTGGAGATCGTGGTCCAGGACGTGTGCCCAGGAGCGCAGGTGGACCACGGGCAGCTGCCGACGGCCCCGGTCATGCAAGGGCTGGTGCTGCGTGCCCTCGATGTGCCTCTCATGACGGAGCCAACGCCGTCGGACTGCGCGGCCCTCGGCTCCTGACGCCTCGTCGGCTCCGCGCCTGTCCCGGTCCGGCCAGGTCGAACCGTCCCGCGCGAGCCATGATGCTGTCGTGGCTTACGACGAGGAGCTTGCCGACCGGGTGAGCTGGTCGGCGACCGCGGACTTCGTGGAGAAGAAGATGTTCGGCGGGTTGGCGTTCATGGTCAACACCCACATGGCGTGCGGGCTGGTGGGTGACGGACTCATGGTGCGGGTCGGGTCGGAGAATCACGAGGACGCTCTGGCTCGAGGTGCGGTCGAGATGGACTTCACCGGCCGGCCGATGCGCGGCATGGTCTTGGTGACGGGCGGTGAAGTCCCAGCGATCCGCCAGAGTGAATCTCGAAATCCTTTGTGTCACAAAGAATCTTGGTGGAGCGGGTGACGAGAATCGAACTCGCACTGTCAGCTTGGGAAGCTGATGTTCTACCATTGAACTACACCCGCGAGCGCTTGCCCGAAGGCAGCGACCGGCACCGAGGATACCCGGTTCCGAGGGGGTGACGCCCAGTGCTTGAGCCGGGCTGATCCCTGTGCCCGGCCGACCGGTAGCCTGCCGCCGTGCTGCTCTCCGATCGTGACCTTCGTGCCCTGCTCGAGAGCGGGCGGATGAAGCTCGAGCCCTACGACCCGTCGATGATCCAGCCGTCGAGCATCGACATCCGGCTCGACCGGTTCTTCCGGGTGTTCGAGAACCACCGGTACCCGCACATCGACCCGGCCATCGACCAGCCCGATCTCACCCGCCTCGTCGAGCCCGAGGGCGACGAGCCGTTCATCCTGCACCCGGGCGAGTTCGCACTTGCGAGCACATACGAAGTCATCACCCTCCCCGACGACGTCGCGGCCCGTGTCGAGGGGAAGAGCTCGATCGGCCGGCTCGGTCTGCTGACGCACGCCACCGCCGGCTTCATCGACCCGGGCTTCAGCGGGCACGTGACCCTCGAGCTCTCCAACGTGGCCACCCTGCCGATCAAGCTGTGGCCGGGCATGAAGATCGGCCAGCTCTGCATGTTCCAGCTGAGCTCGCCGTCGGAGTTCCCGTACGGCTCCGAGAAGTACGGTTCGCGCTACCAGGGACAGCGCGGCCCGACACCCTCGAAGTCCCATCAGAACTTCCACCGCACGCCCATCGACCCGACCTGATCGCACCGATTCGCCCTCACAAAGACTGCCGCCGCTGGGCGCGCGCTGCCTGAGATCCGGAGGGTCCCGGGTAGCCTGGGGCCGGTGAGCCGATTGATGAGGACCAGTCGCGATGACTGAACTCGTCGACCGACCGGTCGTGGCGGCGCCGCCACGGACCGCACCCGCTCACCGAGCTCCTGCGGGTCGTCGCGCCCGACCCACCAAAGCCGGTGGCGCGCGTCGCTCGGACATCGAAGGGCTGCGAGCAGTCGCCGTTCTGGGGGTGCTGGCCTTCCACGCCGGTCTCCCGTTCATCCCGGGTGGGTACGTCGGGGTCGACGTCTTCTTCGTCATCTCCGGCTTCCTGATCACCGGTCTGGTCGCGGCTGAACTCGGCCGCACGGGCCGGGTGTCCTTCGCCCGCTTCTACGCTCGCCGCATCAAGCGGCTCCTGCCGGCCGCCGTGCTGGTCCTCCTGGTCACGGCCGTGTTCTCAGCCCTGATCCTGTCCCCGCTCGCCCGCGGGCAGGCCGGCTCGGACATCGTCTCGGCGGCTCTGTACGTGTCGAACTGGCACTTCGCGGCCCAACAGACCGACTATCTCGCGGCGAACGCGAACCCCAGCCCGGTCCTCCATTTCTGGTCGTTGTCGGTCGAGGAGCAGTACTACGTCCTGTGGCCGCTCGTCCTCGTGGCGACGTTCTGGTGGGCTCGTCGGCGGTCGATGGTGATCGCGCGTGCCGTGCTCGGAGCCGTTGTCGGCATAGGACTGGTCTCGCTCCTGTGGTCCATCGTCTGGACAGGAGTGAACCCCCCCTTCGCCTTCTTCGGCACGATGACCCGAGCCTGGGAGCTCGCACTCGGTGGGGTCCTCGCCCTGACCACGGTGTCGGTCAGCAGGCTGCCAGCACCGGTCAAGGACGTCCTGAGCTGGCTGGGCCTCGCGGTCATCGTGTGGTCGATGCTGTCCTTCACCGAAGAGGTGCCCTTCCCGGGGACCGCTGCTCTGGTGCCGGCGCTGGGTGCGGCCGCGGTCATCGCCGGCGGGCTCGCGAGTCCACGCACGGGACGCAACCTGTCGGCCGAACGAGGCGCGGGGCTCGCCTTGGGGCTCGCGCCGATGAAGTCAGTTGGCCGGGTCTCCTACTCCCTCTACCTGTGGCACTGGCCGCCGCTGGTCCTTGTGCCCGTGGTCCTCGGCGCACCGCTGTCCCCTCTCGCCGGCACGCTCGTCGTCGCCCTGTCGGCCATCCCGGCCGTCTTGTCCTTCCGGTACGTCGAGGAACCGTTCCGGCACTCCAGGGCGCTGGTGGACTTCCCGCGTCGAGCGGGCGTCGTCGCCGCGGTGCTGACCACGGTCGCCGTGCTCGCGGGACTGCTGCTCGCGCGACTGGCTCCGCCCTCAGACATCACCGTGGACGTCGTGAAGGCCGACGGTCGCGTCGCGCAGGTCCTGGTCGACCCCGTCGCCGCGCGCGCAGACCTGCCGCAGCCCTACCTGGACAAGTGCGAAGCCGGTTACCCCGCCACCAAGCCGCGTTCCTGCCTCTACGGCGACAAGAGCTCCGAGCAGCGCATCGCGCTCCTGGGCGACAGCCATGCCGCCCAGTGGTTCCCCCCTCTGGAGCAGCTCTCGAAGGCCAACGGCTGGGCGCTGGAGGTCGACTCCAAGTCAGCCTGCAGCTCAGGCGACGTCACGCAGTACCACCCGGCCATCAAGCGGGACTACCCCGAGTGCCAGAAGTTCCGCGAGGCCCTGCTCAAGCGATGGGAGAACAATCCCTCGCGTCGCCCCGACGTCGTGGTGGTCGCCAACCGCAACGAACTGACGGTGACCGAGGACGGTCAGCGGCTGGATCCGCTGGCGAGCCTGGAGGCGCATCAGGCTGGGCTCGAGCGCACCTTCGAGCGGCTGGCTGCGATGGATGTCGAGGTCGTCCTCGTGGGCGACGTCTTCTCCCTGCCTTACGACGTCCCGGACTGCCTGTCGGCTCACACGAATGATCCGTCTGCGTGCGACTTCGATGCTGCGGACGTGGCTCCGCTCCTCGAGGCCGACCGGCTGGCCGCCCGGGCCGCCGGAGTCCCGGTCATCGAGCCGGCCGCTGCGGTGTGCTCGGACGGGCGATGCACGGTCATCCAGAACGGCATGGTCGTGTACCGCGACGACCATCACCTCACCGCGACCTACGCGCGCTCGCTGGCGGCTGAGTTCAGGCGTGAACTCGCCAGGACGAGCGCCTGGAAGCGGCTTCAGGGGTAGCCACGTCGTCCCTGGTCAGGGCGCGGGTGCTGGGGTCTCGTTCTTCACCGACCGCAGGAGCAGCTGGGCGACGTCCAAGACCTCGACGCCTGCCGCCCCGCCGTCCTGCTGGAGCCCGGTCACGCCGTCGCTGATCATCACCCGGCAGAACGGGCAGCCGACCGCAACCGTCTCGGCGCCGGTGGCGACGGCCTCCGCGGTGCGGTTGTCGTTCACCCGGCTGCCGAGGTTCTCCTCCATCCACATCCGCGCTCCTCCGGCACCGCAGCAGAAGGACCGCTCACGGTTGCGCGGCATCTCGGTGAGGGTGAGGCCGGGAAGGGACTCGATGAGCTCCCGCGGCGGCGTGTAGACCTTGTTGTGCCGACCGAGGTAGCACGGGTCGTGGTAGGTGATCGTCTCCTCGACCGCCGCGAGCGGGGTGAGCCGCTTCTCGCGGACCAGCCGGTTGAGCAGTTGCGTGTGGTGCACGACCTCGTAGGTGCCGCCGAGCTGCGGGTACTCCCGACCGAGGGTGTTGAGGCAGTGCGGGCAGGTCGTGACGATCTTGGTGGCGCCGATCTCGTTGAGGACCTCGACGTTGGTCTGCGCGAGCATCTGGAAGAGGAACTCGTTGCCTGAGCGGCGCGCTGGGTCGCCGGTGCAGGTCTCCCCCTCCCCCAGGACCATGAACTCGATGCCGGCCAGGTGAAGCAGCTCCGCGGTGGCCTTGGTGGTCCGCTTGGCGCGGTCCTCGAAGGCGCCGGCGCAGCCCACCCACAGCAGCCACTCGACGTCGGCAGGAAGCGTGTCCTCACCGTCGGCGCCGAAGACCCGCACGGGGAAGTCGACCTCCTCGATCCAGGTGTTGCGGCCCGAGGCGTTCATGCCCCAGGGGTTGCCCTTGTTCTCGAGGTTCTTGAACAGGCCGTTGAGCTCGGTGGGGAAGGAGGACTCGATCATCACCTGGTAGCGGCGCATGTCCATGATGTGGTCGACGTGCTCGATGTCGACGGGGCACTGCTGCACGCAGGCCCCGCACGAGGTGCACGACCAGAGCACGTCGGGGCTGATGACGCCTCCGTCCTCGAGCAGGCCGACGAGCGGACGCTCGGCCTCGGCGCGTACGTCCTCCGGCAGCGATTCGCGTTCGGTCTCGCTGGCCAGCAGGAACGGGGCCTTCGCGAACGCGTGGTCGCGCAGGTCCATCACCAGAAGCTTGGGGGACAGGGGCTTCTCGGTGTTCCACGCCGGGCACTGGCTCTGACAGCGACCGCACTCGGTGCAGGTGGAGAAGTCGAGCAGGCCCTTCCAGGTGAAGTCTTCGATCTTGCCGCGGCCGAAGACGTCGTCCTCGCCCGGGTCCTCGAAGTCGATGAGCGTGGTGCCGGAGTACATCGGAAGGAGCGGTCCGAGGGCGTTGGGACGCCGGGAGAACGCAACGTTGAGCGGGGCCATGAAGATGTGGAGGTGCTTGCTGTAGACCGCCAGCACCAAGAAGCCGAGGATCACGCCGATGTTCAGCAACAGCCCCACGGTCTCGATGGCCTCGTTCGCCGTCAGGCTGCTGGGGAGCAGACCGGCCACCCAGTTCGAGGCGAAGGCATAGGTCGTCGGGTACGGGAAGTTCCCGGTGTTGATCTGCGCCCCGCGGTAGAGCAGGAGGGTCCAGATCACGTTGAAGATCATGAAGAGCACGAGCCAGGCAGCGCCGGTGTGCGACCCGTAGAACCTCGACGCGCGGCCGAGCTTGTGCGGGTTCTGCATGATCCGGATGACGGTGAACACCGCGAGCGAGATGAGCACGGCGACGGCGAAGAAGTCCTCGACGAAGGGGATCCACGCCCACTGGTCGATGATCGGGATGGAGAAGCTGCGGTCGACGAGCGCCCCGAAGGCCTCGACGATCGTGAGCGCGAGGATGCAGAAGCCCCAGAAGGCGAAGGCGTGGGCGAGGCCGGGCACCGTCCAGGCCAGCAGCTTGCGTTGACCGACGACCTCGACGACCTCGGCCTGGGCCCGCACACCCTTGTCGTCGGTGCGCCCGACAGCCGGCTGCCCGCTGCGGATCAGGCGCGACAGCCACCACAAGCGCCGTCCTGCCACGATCGCGGTCGCGATGATCATCAGCAGGCCCAGGGCCAGGCTCGGGTTCACGGGATCCTCCGAAGACGTACGGTCCGGCGACTGTGGGGCATCCTACTCGCCGGTAACTTGTCCGACACGGGTTCCCGGGGAGCCACCCGCGAGCCTAGCCGGGCGGGCAGGGTCACCACGAGGACGAAGTTGAGCCGGAAGACTCAACTGAGTGGACAATGTCTCACGCAGGCTCTACTCTTGAGCGCAGTTGACTCAATTCTTCCCTGCTTCCTGGAGGTACTTCTCATGGCCCGAGCGGTCGGTATCGACCTTGGGACGACCAACTCGGTCGTCTCGGTCCTCGAGGGCGGCGAGCCCACCGTCATCGCCAACGCCGAGGGTGCGCGCACCACGCCGTCGGTCGTCGCCTTCGCCAAGACCGGCGAGGTGCTCGTCGGTGAGGTCGCCAAGCGTCAGGCGGTCACCAACGTCGACCGCACGATTCGCTCGGTGAAGCGCCACATGGGCACCACCTGGTCCGTCGCGATCGACGGCAAGGACTTCACCCCGCAGCAGATCAGCGCCTTCGTGCTGGCCAAGCTCAAGCGCGACGCGGAGTCCTACCTCGGTGAGACCGTCACGGACGCCGTCATCACCGTTCCCGCCTACTTCAACGACGCCCAGCGCCAAGCCACCAAGGAAGCCGGTGACATCGCCGGCCTGAACGTGCTGCGCATCGTCAACGAGCCGACCGCCGCCGCGCTGGCGTACGGCCTCGACAAGGGCGACAAGGAGCAGACCATCCTCGTCTTCGACCTCGGTGGCGGCACCTTCGACGTGTCCTTGCTGGAGATCGGGGAAGGCATCGTCGAGGTCAAGGCCACCTCGGGCGACAACCACCTCGGCGGCGACGACTGGGACCAGCGGGTCGTGGACCACCTGGTCAAGCAGTTCCAGAACGCGCACGGGGTCGACCTGTCCAAGGACAAGATGGCGCTCCAGCGGCTCCGCGAGTCCGCGGAGAAGGCGAAGATCGAGCTGTCGTCCTCGGCTGAGACCTCCATCAACCTGCCGTACATCACGGCCAGCGCCGAGGGTCCCCTCCATCTCGACGAGAAGCTCACCCGCTCGCAGTTCCAGCAGATGACCCAGGACCTGCTGGACCGCTGCAAGGCGCCCTTCGCCAACGTCATCAAGGACGCCGGCATCTCCTTGTCGGGCATCGACCACGTCGTGCTGGTCGGCGGCTCCACCCGGATGCCCGCGGTGACGGACCTGGTACGTGAGCTCACCGGCGGCCAGGAGCCCAACAAGGGCGTCAACCCCGACGAGGTCGTCGCCGTGGGTGCTGCGCTGCAGGCCGGAGTGCTCAGGGGCGAGGTCAAGGACGTCCTGCTGCTCGACGTCACCCCGCTGTCGCTCGGCATCGAGACCAAGGGCGGCATCATGACCCGCCTCATCGAGCGCAACACCACCATCCCCACCAAGCGCTCGGAGATCTTCACGACGGCCGACGACAACCAGCCGGCCGTGCAGATCCAGGTCTTCCAGGGCGAGCGGGAGATGGCCGCCTACAACAAGAAGCTGGGCATGTTCGAGCTCACCGGTCTCCCGCCGGCGCCCCGCGGAGTCCCCCAGGTCGAGGTGACCTTCGACATCGACGCCGACGGCATCGTCCACGTCTCGGCGAAGGATCTCGGGACCGGCAGGGAGCAGTCGATGACGATCACCGGCGGCTCGGCGCTGCCCAAGGACGACATCGAGCGGATGATGCGCGAGGCCGAGGAGTACGCCGAGGAGGACCGCCAGCGCAAGGAGGCGGCCGAGACCCGGAACAGCGCCGAACAGCTCGTGTACCAGACCGAGAAGTTCATGGCGGACAACGCCGACAAGCTGCCCGAGGACGCCAAGAGCAACGTCACCGGTCCGCTCGCCGACCTCAAGAAGGCTCTCGAGGGCGAAGACGTCGACGCGATCCGCACCCACACCGAGGCGCTCGCCACGGCGAGCCAGTCGCTGGGTGCGGCGCTGTACGCCAACACTCAGGCAGGCGCCGAGGACCCGACCGGGTTCGGCGGTGAGCCCGGTGGCGCAGCCGGCGGACGACGAGTCCGACATCGTCGACGCCGAGGTCGTCGACGCCGAGGTCGTGGACGAGGGTCCGGTCGAGGGCGACCAGAAGTGACCGAGCCGACGGAGGGTTTCCCCGAGGGTGCCCCGGTCTTCCGCGACCGCCGTCGCATCGACCCGGAGACCTTCGAGGTCCGGGAGCCGGCCCCCGAGGCTGCCGCTCCCGGACCAGGGGGCCTGGTCGAGGGGGCAGCGCCGGAGGTTTCGACGACCCCTGACTCGGCCCTGCTCGACGCCGAGCTGGCCGAGCTGACCGCCGACCTCCAGCGGCTGTCCGCGGAGTACGCCAACTACCGCCGACGGGTCGAGCGCGACCGCGACGTGGTCCGGGAGACTGCCGTCGCGTCGGCGCTCGGGGAGCTCCTGCCGGTGCTCGACGACGTCGGCCGCGCCCGTCAGCACGGCGAGCTCGAGGGTGCCTTCAAGTCCGTGGGGGAGGCCCTCGAGAACACTGTGGCCCGGCTCGGCCTCGAAGCCTTCGCCGAGGTCGGAGACGTCTTCGACCCCGCCGTGCACGAGGCTCTGACCGCCGTACCCACCGAGACCGCCGGGGAGTCGGAGGTCCTTGAGGTGTTCCAGCCCGGCTACCGCTACGCGGGCCGGGTCGTGCGCCCCGCTCGCGTGGTGGTCTCCCAGCCGCCCCACCCCGGGCACCACGCCCGACCGGAGGGCGGCGACACCCTCTGACCGAGGGCGTCGGCGTTGCGATGAGCGTGAGGAAGGAGGGCGGTCGATGAGCGCGAAGGACGACCTCGAGAAGGACTACTACGCGGCCCTCGGCGTGCCCTCCACCGCTACGGCAGCCGAGATCAAGAAGGCCTACCGCAAGCTCGCTCAGCAGTACCACCCGGACAAGAACCCCGACGACGCCAAGTCCGAGGAGCGCTTCAAGGAGATCTCCGCGGCTTACGACGTGCTCGCCGACGACAAGCGCCGTGCTGAGTACGACGAGCTTCGGCGGCTCGGTGCCTCGGGCTTCCAGTTCCCGGGCGGCGGGGGTGGTTCGCGCGGCGGCGGTTTCGGCGGCAACCCGTTCGGTGGCGCCGGTGCGGGTGACCTCGGTGACCTGCTGGGCGGCCTCTTCGGCCAGGGCCGTGGACGCTCGACGCGCTCCGCCGGTCCGCGGCGTGGCGCCGACGTCGAGTCGTCGGTGACCCTCGGGTTCCGCGAGGCGGTCGAGGGAGTGACGATCCCCCTGCGGCTGACCACCGAAGGCGCGTGCTCGACCTGTCGGGGGAGCGGAGCGCGTCCCGGCACCTCCTCGCGCACCTGTGCCAACTGCCACGGGTCCGGCCAAGTGTCCAGGAGCGCGGGCGCCGGCTTCGCCTTCGCCGAGCCTTGCCGTGAGTGCAAGGGCCGCGGCGTCGTCATCGACGACCCCTGCGCGACCTGCCGAGGAACCGGGCGCGGCAGCTCCACACGCACGATCTCCGCCCGTCTCCCGGCTGGCGTGGCCGACGGCGCCCGCATCCGGCTCAAGGGCAGAGGTGCGGCGGGCGAGCAGGGAGCGCCCAACGGCGACCTCTACATCGACGTCCACGTGACCCCGCACCCGCTCTTCGGTCGTCGTGGCCAGCACCTGACGATCACCGTGCCGGTGACGTTCCCGGAGGCCGCGCTGGGAGCCGAGATCCGGGTGCCGACTCTCAGCGGTGAGCCGGTGACCCTGCGCATCCCCGCGGGCACGTCCAACGGACGCACCTTCCGGGTCAAGGGCAAGGGGATCACGAGCAAGGACGGCACCTCCGGCGATCAGCTGGTCACCGTCGAGGTCGCCGTCCCCCAGAAGGTCGACGGTGCTGCCAAGAGGGCGCTCGAGGCCTACCGCGACGCCACCGCCGGGGACGACCCCCGGGTCGGCCTCACCGAGTCCGGCTGACCGACCGCGAGAGGAGACCTGTGATGAGCGAGCCCTTCGACCTGACGGACGACTCCCCGGTCTACGTCATCTCGGTGGCGGCCCAGATCAGCGGCCTGCACGCCCAGACCCTGCGCCAGTACGACCGCCTCGGCCTGGTGTCCCCTGGGCGTACCCCTGGCGGAGGGCGGCGCTACTCGTTGCGCGACATCGCCCACCTCCGCGAGGTGCAGCGGTTGTCCAACGAGGGAGTGAATCTCGAGGGGATCCGCCGGGTGCTCGCGCTCGAAGCAGAGGTCGACCGGCTCCGCCGCCGGCTCGACCAGCTGGAGAGCCAGCAGCGCAGCGGCGCGCTCGTCGTGTGGCGGCCCGCAGGCCGTAGCGTCCGGAGGTGACGTGATGGAACCCACCAGCAAGAGCCACGAGGCGATCGCGGCCGCACAGCAGCGCGCGGTGCGCAACGGGAACCCACAGCTCGAGCCGGCGCACCTGCTGGCGGCCCTGCTCGAGCAGGGCGACGGGATCCCGGCCGCGTTGCTCCACGAGGTCGGTGCTGACCCCGCGGCCGTACGTGCGGAAGCGGAAGCGGCAGTCGACCGGCTTCCGCGGGCCGCCGGATCCACGGTCTCGGCCCCGCAGCCCTCCGGAGCCCTCCAACGGGTCCTCGCCGACGCGCAGGCCCGCGCCTCGGCGCGAGGCGACTCCCACCTGTCCACCGAGCATCTGCTCATCGGTCTCGCCGGCGGGGGCGGGGACGTCGCTGCGGTGCTGGAACGGCACGGTGCCGGTGCGCAGGCCCTGGTCGACGCTCTGACCCGGTTGCGCGGGGAGTCCCGCGTCACCAACGCGGACCCCGAGGGCAGCTTCCAGGCGCTGGAGAAGTACAGCGTCGACCTCACGTCCCTGGCCCGCGAGGGGAAGATCGATCCGGTCATCGGACGCGACGCGGAGATCCGACGCGTGGTCCAGGTGCTGGCCCGTCGGACCAAGAACAACCCCGTGCTCATCGGAGAGCCGGGCGTCGGGAAGACCGCGGTCGTCGAGGGGCTGGCCCAGCGGATGGTCGCAGGAGACGTCCCAGAGTCCTTGAGGGGCAAGCGGTTGGTGTCCCTCGACCTCGGTGCCATGGTCGCCGGTGCGAAGTACCGAGGCGAGTTCGAGGAGCGGCTCAAGGCCGTCCTCGACGAGATCAAGGGCAGCGACGGACAGGTCGTCACGTTCATCGACGAGCTGCACACGGTGGTGGGGGCCGGCGCCTCGGGCGACTCGGCGATGGATGCCGGCAACATGCTCAAGCCGATGCTGGCCCGCGGCGAGCTGCGCATGGTCGGGGCGACGACGCTCGACGAGTACCGCAAGCACATCGAGAAGGACCCGGCGCTGGAGCGCCGATTCCAGCAGGTCTACGTGGGCGAGCCCAGCGTCGAGGACACGGTGGCGATCCTGCGCGGCCTCAAGGAACGCTACGAGGCGCACCACAAGGTCGCCATCAGCGACTCGGCGCTCGTCGCGGCCGCGATGCTGTCTGACCGGTTCATCTCCGGCCGGCAGCTGCCTGACAAGGCCATCGACCTCGTGGACGAGGCCGCGTCACGACTGCGCATGGAGATCGACTCCTCACCGGTCGAGATCGACGTCCTGCGTCGTGCCGTCGACCGGCTGCGGATGGAGGAGATGGCCCTGGCCAACCAGACCGACCCCGCCTCCGCCGAGCGCCTGATCGCGCTGCGCAAGGAGCTCGCCGACCGTCAGGAGGAGCTCACGGCCCTGACGGCGCGTTGGGAGCGGGAGAAGGCGGGACTCAACCGGGTCGGTGCGCTGAAGGAGCAGCTCGATGCGCTGCGGATCGAGGCCGAGCGCGCCCAGCGTGACGGTGACCTCGAACGCGCCGCCGAGCTCTTCTACGGCCGCATCCCGGCGGTCGAGCACGACCTCGCAGAGGCGGCCGCGTCGGAGTCCGAGGGCGGCGTCGGCGAGGGATCGCCGATGGTCAAGGAAGAAGTCGGTCCGGACGACGTCGCCGAGGTCGTCGAGGCCTGGACAGGCATCCCGGCGGGTCGGCTGCTTGAGGGGGAGTCGGCGAAGCTGCTTCGCATGGAAGCCGAGCTGGGCAAACGCCTGGTGGGGCAGAGCGCTGCCGTCGGTGCGGTGTCCGATGCCGTGCGTCGTGCGCGGTCCGGCATCGCCGACCCCGACCGGCCCCTCGGGTCGTTCCTCTTCCTCGGTCCCACCGGGGTCGGCAAGACCGAGCTCGCCAAGGCCCTCGCCGACTTCCTCTTCGACGACGAGCGCGCCATGGTGCGCATCGACATGAGCGAGTACGGCGAGAAGCACACCGTCTCGCGGCTGGTGGGTGCGCCCCCCGGCTACGTGGGCTACGAGGAGGGAGGGCAGCTCACCGAGGCGGTGCGCCGGCGTCCGTACACCGTGGTCCTCCTCGACGAGGTCGAGAAGGCTCATCCTGAGGTCTTCGACGTGCTGCTCCAGGTGCTGGACGACGGGCGCCTCACCGACGGGCAAGGCCGTACGGTCGACTTCCGCAACGCGATCCTGGTGCTCACCTCCAACCTCGGCTCGGCGTACCTCGTCGACGACTCGGTTCCTTCCGAGGAGCGCCGCGACTCGGTGCTGGCGCTGGTGCGGGCGACGTTCAAGCCGGAGTTCCTCAACCGCCTCGACGACATCGTCGTCTTCGACCCGCTCACCACGGGTGAGCTGGCCAGCATCGTCGACCTGCAGGTGGCGCGGCTGGCCGCCCGGCTCGGCGACCGGCGGATCGAGCTGGTCGTCACCCCGGCCGCGCGCGAGTGGCTGTCGCTGGCCGGGTACGACCCCATGTACGGGGCGCGCCCGTTGCGCAGGCTCATCCAGACCCAGATCGGCGACCAGCTCGCGAAGGCGCTGCTTGCCGGCGACGTCCGGGACGGGTCGATCGTGAACGTCGACGTGGCCCTCGATGGGAACGGCCTCGTTCTCCTCTGAGGAACGGTGTGGACGACCGCTCTCCGCGCCCAACCGACCCCACCCAGGACACGTCAACAGCCAGCACCCGGGCTCGCTCCCTGAGGCACAATCGTTGAGTGATTCAGGGCGACGAGCAGACGTCGTGACGGGTGGGCCAAGGGGAACGAGTGCCGTTCTTCGAACTTCTCGGCTGCTCTTGCGGGAGTGGCGCGATGAGGACCGCGACCCCTTCGCGGCGATGAACGGCGACCCACGGGTCATGCGCCACTTCGCAGGTCTGATCGAGCGGCCCGCCTCCGACGCGTTCGTCGACCGGCTCCAAGATCTTCACCAGCGACTGGGCTACACCCTCTGGGTCGTCGAGGTCCTCGACAGTGAGCGTGGGACGACACCCTTCGCCGGGTTCACCGGGCTGATGCCGCCGACTTTCGACCCACCCTTCGAGCACCGCGAGCCGATGGCGGAGGTGGGCTGGCGGCTGCGTCCTCAGTGGTGGGGGCTTGGCATCGCCACGGAGGGCGCGCGAGCCTCGATCGCACACGGGTTCGACGTCGTCGGGTTGCCGGAGATCCTTTCCTTCACGGCGGTGACGAACACCCCGTCGCTTGCGGTGATGGAGCGCATCGGGATGCGACCTGATGGCGAGTTCGACCACCCCCGCGCCGAGCCCGAAGCCCGCTGGAGGCGACACGCGCTGTATCGGATGGACCCGACAGACCCGCGCACCTAGGGCGCGACCTGGCCCTGTCGGACCGTGCGCGCTTCCCCTAGAGTCAGCGACGCTTCCCATCGCTGAGGCCGGGTGGTCTTGAGCAGGTAGAGGGGGTCGGACATGCTCACTCGCGGTGTCATGGTCGGTGGAGAACGGCTACGTCCCTTGCTCGGCGTGATAGTGACGTCTGCGATCCTGCTGTGCTGGGTCTGGCTCTCGCTCCACCGGCGAGGGCTGCCACTGGCGAGACGCTCGTGGCAGCCTGGGAGATGAACGAGCCCGCCGGCTCGAGGGTGATGGTCGACTGCGTCAGGCAACAACCTCAACGGCACCATCGATCCGGATGCGGCCGCGAACGGGCTGACGCTGAACGGGTCGGCATACACGTGGTCCCTCCGATCCCCCACCGCTCCGCCGGCCCAGCTGCCGCGCGTCGTGCAGGTGGTGCCGGAGTCGGACAAGCTGGACATCCCCGACCCGAACGTGACCCAGACCATCACGTTCCGGTTCAAGACGAACAAGCCCTACGGCAACATCGTGCAGAAGGGTCAGGCCACCGACGCCGGCGGCCAGATCAAGATCGAGAACCCCGGCGGCTACACGCAGTGTGCCTATCACGGCCGCAACAAGTCCTACGTCGCCGTGGCTTCGCCCATCAAGCTCAACGACAACCAGTGGCACACCTTCAGCTGCGTGCACATGGCCAAGCAGATCCAGGTCTGGGTGGACGGCGTCCAGGTGGCCCAGAAGAACTTCTCCACCGGGTCCATCAACAATGCCTACCCCTTCGTGGTGGGTGGCAAGAGCCGTTGCGACCAGGTCAAGGTCACCTGCGACTACTACTCCGGGCAGATCGACTGGATTCGCATCTACAACTCGACGGGGTCAGTGCCGTTGGCGGCGGCGTTCACGTCGGGGTGCAGCGGCCTCAGCTGCAGCTTCAACGGCACCTCATCGACCGGCAGCGTGACGTCGTACTCCTGGGACTACGGCGACGGCTCGGCGCACGGCAGCGGGGCCATGCCTTCGCACACCTACGCCGCGAAGGGCACCTACTCGGTGAAGCTGACCGTGACGGGCAGCGGCGGGAGCACCAGCACGGTGACGCACAACGTCGCGGTGACCCTGACCTCAGCGAACATCAGCTTCGTCGGCCAGGCCGCTCATAACGCCAACGCCAAGGCCTGGTCGGTCACCGTGCCGTCGACCGTCGCCTCCGGTGACGGCCTGGTGCTGGTTCAGAGCTTCAACAACAGTGCCGCCGTCACCGGCCCGGCGGGCTGGAGCCTCGTCAAGTCGGTCAAGGCGGGCAGCGAGACGACCACTGTCTGGCAGCGGGTGGCCACTGCTTCCGACGCAGGCAGCAAGGTGACCGTGTCCGCGAGTGGGACGGTCAAGGGCGACCTCAACCTGATCGCCTACCACGGCACGTCATCCGCTGGCCCGATCGCCGCGGCGTACGGCGTCGCCGAGACGGTCAGCCGGACCACGCACAAGACACCGACGGCCACGGCAGGGGCGAACGGCACGTGGGTGCTCTCGCTGTGGGCGGACAAGTCCTCCGGCACCACGAAGATCACCCCGCCCGCCGGCGTGACACAGCGACACTTCCAGTGCACGGGCGGTGGCGGCGAGATCTGCGCCCTGTCGGCCGACAGCAACGGTCCGGTCAACAGCGGGGCGAGCGTCGGCGGTCTCACCGCCACCGCCGACGTCGCCAGCGCCAACGACACCATGTGGACGATCCTGCTGGCGCCGGGCGCCTGAACAAGCCCGTCGAGCAGAGTGCCTCACGTCACGTGAAGGCCGCGCGGAGTCGCTCGACCGCCTCGGTGAGCACGTCGTCCTTCTTGCAGAAGGCCCAGCGGACGAGGGGCGCGCCGCGGCGACGTCGTCCCAGAACGGCGCATGCGGGATCGCGACCACGCCGGCACGGGCCGGCAGGTCACGGCAGAACGTCCACCCGTCGTCGTATCCGAGCGGGCGCACGTCGGTCGTCACGAAGTACGTGCCGCGTGGCCGGTGGACGTCCAGCCCGACCGAGTCCAGCCCGTCGCAGAGCAGGTCGCGCTTTGCCGCCAGGCCGTCACGGAGGCCGAAGAAGTAGGAGTCCGGGAGGCCCAGTCCCAGGGCGATGGCGGGTTGGAACGGTGCGCCTGACACGTAGGTGAGGAACTGCTTGGCGAGCCGCACGCACTCGACGAGAGGGGAGGGGCCGGTGACCCAGCCCACCTTCCACCCGGTGAACGAGAACGTCTTGCCGGCCGACCCGATCGACAGCGTCCGTTCTCGCATCCCTGGCAGGGACGCCACTGGCACGTGCGGGCGCTCGGCGTCGAAGGCCATGTGCTCGTAGACCTCGTCGGCGACGACCACCAGGTCGTGCTCGACGGCGACCTCGGCGACGGCCATCAGCTCGTCGACCGACAGCACGGCACCCGTGGGGTTGTGCGGAGAGTTCAGCAACAGGACCTTCGTTCTGCGGAGTGACCGCTCGCCGGAGGGCGTCGGCGTCGAGGGCGTACGTCGGGGGCCTCAGCGTCACCGGTCGGCGGACCCCTCCGGCGAACCCGATGCAGGCGACGTAGGAGTCGTAGTACGGCTCGAGCACCACGACCTCGTCGCCGGGGTCCACGAGGCCCAGCAGCGCTGCGGCGATCGCCTCGGTGGCACCGGTCGTCACGAGCACCTCGCCGTCGGGGTCGTACGCCAGTCCGGTGAAGTGCGCCCGATGGGCCGACACGGCCGAGCGGAGCGCGGGGATCCCGGCACCCGGTGGGTACTGGTTGTGCCCTTCACGGATCGCCCGGACGGCGGCCTCGGCGACCTCGCGCGGGCCGTCGGTGTCGGGGAACCCCTGCCCGAGGTTGATCGACCCGGTGGCCAGGGCCAGTGCCGACATCTCGGCGAACACCGTGGTCCCGAGCCCTTCGACCCGCGCCGCGTTCCGTGTCATGCGACGGAGGCTACGGCCAGCTGGCCTGGCGCGCGGTGACCTTGGACCCTGGTCGCAGCCCGCCGGCCCTCGGCAACGGTGGTGGGATGGCGACGATCTCGTCCGTCGTTCGGCCCGGGCCGTCGTGGTCGCGGTGGACCCTCGCGTGCGCAGCGGGGGAGACCATCGGCATGGCGGCCGCAGCGGTGGCCGCCGGCCTGGCACTCGGGGTCGTGGGCGAGCCCTCCGACCCCGCAGGTGCAGCCGCGACCTTGGGGCTCGCGACGCTGGGTGGACTGGTCGAGGGCCTTGCGGTGGGGCTCTTCCAGCACGCAGTCCTCCATCCGTGGCTGACCGAGTTGACCCGTCGCCGGTGGGTGGGTGCGACGGTTGCCGTGGCGGTCGCCGGTTGGTTCCTCGGGATGCTGCCGTCCACCCTGATCTCGCTCAACGGCGCGGGAGAGGACGCCACGGGCACGACCTCGGATCTCGGCCCGCCGTTGTGGGTCATGCCCTTCGTGGGGGTCGTCGTCGGCTTGTTCGCTGGGGCAGTCTTCGGTGCCGCTCAGGCCTGGGCGCTCCGGGGTCACGTGGCGCGACCCCGGGTCTGGATCGGCGCGAACGCTCTCGGCTGGGCGGGGGCGATGGCGGTGATCTTCACGGGGGCCGCGCTACCGGGAACGGGCTGGTCGCTCCCGAGCCTGCTCCTCCTCGGGGCAGTCACGGGCGTCATGGCCGGCCTGGTCATCGGTGCGGTGACCGGCCTCTTCCTTCCCGCGCTCGACGACACCGCTCCGCGGGCCACATCGCTGGGCAACCGCATCGTGCTCTTCGTGCTGCGCTCCCCCGCTCACCGGTTGCTGTCCGGGTCGCTGGTCGAGCTTCGCTACGTCGGCGCCCGCAGCGGTCGGCGGTTCGCGTTGCCGGCGCAGTACGCGCGGACGGGCGACCGCCTCGTCCTCTACCCCGGGCACGCGGAGCGCAAGGTGTGGTGGCGCAACTTCCGCACCTCCGCCGAGGTCGAGGTGGTGCTGGCCGGAGGAGTCCGCCCGGGGGTCGGGCGTCTCCTCGCACGGGACGACCCGGAACGAACCTCGGCACTCAGCGAGTACGGGCGCCGGTGGCCTCGGGTCACCGTGCCCGTCGATGCGCCGCTCGTCGACGTACGTCTGCGCTGAGGGAGGTCAGGTCGGGTCGTTCACGGTGGCGACCAGGGTGGGCACCGGGTCGGGAAGAACCACCTGTCCCGCCTCGTCGATGCGCAAGGTGAGGGACTCCGGTCCCTCGACCTTGGTGTCACTCCTCGTGGGGATGACGAGCTCGGCGGAGTCGGTGCCCTGCTCGATGTAGACCCACGCATAGAGAAAGGCCTCGGACAACGGGGTGGCGGGCAGGTTCGGGTCGATGCCCTGCCACTCCAACCACTCGGCCGGGAGGTCCTTCGTGCTGAGCTCGGGGGGCGAGCCGGCCTCGGGAGCGATCGCGACGAGCTGGATGTACACGCCCGCGTCAGTCACCTCGGAGAGCTGGAAGCGCCAGCGGAGGCCCTCGCCTTCGGCCACCGAGGTGGCGACAGGCTCCACCGTCAGCGTCGGGCTCGGATCGTCGTCGTTGACCGTGAGGCCCCCGAAGTAGTCCCCGATCGCCAGCCCCTTCACCGCCTTCACCAGGACCTGGTACTGGAGGACGTCGGGGTCGTCCCGACGGTCACCGGCGACGGTGATGTCGACGTCGAGGCGTCGTGTTCCGGCGGGCACGTCGACCAGCCGACCGACGGGCGCTTCGAACGAGGTCGGGTCCACCACGACGACCCAGACCCTGCCGGACGTGCGGGTCGGGCCGGTCACGGTGAGCGGGACCCGAACCGTGTGGGTCTTGGACCCCTCGTTGACGGTCTTCGCCCCGACGTCGAGTCGGGAGAGTCGCAACGGGGCCGCCGGGTTGAGGCCCGGCTGCCAGCCCCAGACGTCCAGCAGCCAGAGCCGCCCGCTGGCCGAGCGCGGCAGGACGTCGACACGAGACACGGCATCGAGGTCGATCGTGCTGGTGCGCACGGTCGCGGCAGTCAGGGGGAGCCGCACCTCGCGGGCCCAGTCCTTGCCCGGCGTCCCGTTCCGGGTCCGGGGGAGACCCTGGAGGGTGGTGTCAGGAAGAACGAGCTGGCGGCCGGTGGTGTCGGTGAGGCGAACGCCGAAAGTGGTCGCCGGTGCCCCGGCCGGCACGACGACTCGCAGATCCAGAGCCCGTGCACCGGCCAGGCTGCGCGTGCCGCTGGTGCCGACCCGGGCGGACCCTCCCGGCTTGGTCCAGCCGACGTCGATCGCGCGCCGGCTGGGCTCGCCGGCCAGGTAGAAGAGCGGGAGGAAGTGCGGATCGGCTCCCCAGTACGCGTCCGTCGAGCACTGCTTGCGGACCTGGTTCGCTTCCGCGGTCCTGCACAGTCGAGCCGTGGTCCGGCCCGTGGTCGCCAGGGTCGTCGCCGGGGTCGGCACGACCACGTGCGGAGCGTCGGCCGCCGAGAGCGTGGGAGATGACACGCGCCTTGCCGGTGGAGGCGGCTCGGGCGGGGGTGCCGTCGAGCAGGGGCAGGGCGGACTCGTCCTCAGCCAGGAAGAGCGCAGCCGCGGCGGCGGTGTAGGTCGTACCGACCTGGCGCTGGGCTGCGGGGGTCAGCCGCGTGGACCCTGGACGCGTGCCGCACACGCGGTCGGTGTCGTCGCCCCAGTCGTCCCACGCGGGGGCGACGGCCTCTCCGGGCGTCCACTCCTTGTTGAAGAAGTTGTGGTTCGCGCCGAGGACCATGACGGCGCTGCGGAGCACGGGGTCCTTGCCCGCGTGCCGGCCGGCGTCGACGTAGGCCTGGCCCTGGAGGTCGGAGACGTCTCCGTCGCAGTAGGGGAGCAGGACCTCGACGGGCACCCCGGGTGCCGGGTTCTGACCGAACGCGGTCGGCCCGATGTGCACGAGACCGCGGATCGTCCACGGGACGCGCGGTCCGGTCGTGCTGTCGAGGGCCGCGCGGTTGACGCCTTCACCACCGCGCGAGTGCCCGACGAGGAGGACGCGGTCGAGATCGGCTCGCGGCGCAGCCCGCACGGCCGTCGGGGCGAGGGCGTGGGAGGCGGCCGACCGCGACCAGCGCTCCCACAGCGCGAGGTGGTGGCGCACCAACTCGGAGCGTGCCGCTGCGCCGCCGTCCTGGAGCACCCAGTCCTGACCGTTGATCCCGTTGGCGGAGATGGACACCGTGACGTAGCCCTGCGACGCCAGGAGCTGCTGGGTCTCGAGGTACCCGCGGTAGCTGGGGATCGGCGGTGAAACCTGCGGGACAGGGCCAGTCCCCGGTGGACTCCTCGACGCCGCGGTAGCAGGTCGAGTGCCGACCGTGGAGCAGGAGGACCAGGGGGCGCTCGCCCGTCGTGCCTCTGGGGTGCCACGACGACGCCCTTGACCTCGACCTTGGCGGGGAGCCCGGCGATCGCGACGCGCGGCAGCGCGTACTTACCCGTGACGGTCGCATAAGGACCGGGAAGCCCGGGGTCGGGCGAGACCAGCTGACGGGCCAGGCGGGGCAGCGTGCCTTCCAGCGGCATGTCGCCCGGGAGCCGACCGGACGGCACCGCGGCGACGCTCGGGTCGGAGAGCCGACGACCGGAGGCCACCACGGCGAGGTCAGCCCAGGCGACGGACGGGTCGGTGGCGGCGTCTGGGCTCAGCGGCACCGAGACCGAGCGCTGGTTGCGCGAGAGCACGCCAGTGCCCAGCAGCCGCTCGCCCGCCACGACATCAAGGCGCGACCCGCCGATGGGAATCAGCGTGGGTGAGGTCCAGGTGAGCGTGCGCCCGTCGGACGACCGAGCCCATCCGCCGGGAAGCTCACGTGGCGCCGTGACGACCGCGTTCGATGTCGGGCTGACTGGGGCTGCCTGCGCAGGCGGGGCCGCCGCGAGGGTGGTGACCAGCGCGATCACGGCCAGCAGGCTGGTCGAACGGATCGCTCGGGTCGTTGTCGTCATGCGCCCACCCTGTCGTCGCGCCGTCGTCGGCTGCTCCGTCTGACGCTACTGCGGAGCACCCGGTTCCGGACCTGGCAGGCTGAACTCATGACCACAGCGCTCGTGACCGGTGCCACCGCGGGCCTCGGCCTTGCCTTTGCGCGGCGGCTCGCCCAGGACGGACACGACCTCGTGCTGGTGGCGAGGGACGCCGACCGCCTGCGACGTACGGCTGACGACCTCGAGCACCGCTTCGGCGGTGCCGTGGAGGTGCTGCCCGCGGACCTCTCGGTCGCTGAGTCCTGCGCGGAGGTGGAGGCCCGACTGGCCGACCGCGAGAGCCCGGTCGACCTGCTCGTCAACAACGCCGGGTTCGGGATCAACCAGGCCTTCGTCACCGGGGACCTGCTCCTGGAGCAGCAGGCGCTCGACGTCATGGTCCGCGCCGTCCTTCGGCTCACCCACGCGGCGGTCGGAGGGATGGTGGCCCGCGGCAACGGAGCGGTCGTGAACGTGTCGTCGGTCGCGGGCTGGATCCCGTCGGGCACGTACGGCGCCGCCAAGGCCTACGTCACCTCCTTCACCGAAGGGCTGGCCGGAGAGCTGCGCGGGACCGGCGTCCACGCGATGGTGCTGTGCCCCGGGTTCGTGCACACCGAGTTCCACGAGCGAGCCGGCCTCGACACGGCCACGGTCCCGGAGTGGCTGTGGCTGGATGCCGACCGGGTCGTCGAGGACGCCCTGCGCGATCTCGAGCGCGGGCGCGTGGTCAGCGTGCCGTCGGCGACGTACAAGGCGCTGTCGACCGCGGCCCGACACGCACCGCGTCGGGCGATGACGCTCGGCTATCGCCGCGTCCGCCGCTGACCGCACGGCGACGGCAGTTCAGCTCCGGTCCGAGATGGCGGCGGCTGGTCCGACGGATAGCCTGACCGGGCCCGGAGGACCGCAGTCGAGGAGGCCGTCGTGCCGCAGGACAAGCCGAACATCCTGGTGATCTGGGGTGACGACATCGGCATCTCGAACCTGAGCTGCTACAGCGACGGCCTGATGGGCTACCGCACCCCCAACATCGACCGGATCGCCGACGAGGGCGTCCGCTTCACCGACTTCTACGGCGAGCAGAGCTGCACGGCTGGGCGTGCCGCCTTCATCTGCGGCCAGAACCCGGTGCGGACCGGGCTCACGAAGGTGGGCTTCCCGGGCGCCCCGCTGGGGTTGCAGGCCGAGGACCCGACGATCGCCACAGCGCTCAAGGCGCACGGCTACGCGACGGGCCAGTTCGGCAAGAACCACCTGGGTGACCGGGACGAGCACCTGCCGACCGTGCACGGGTTCGACGAGTTCTTCGGCAACCTCTACCACCTCAACGCCGAGGAGGAGCCCGAGCTCGACGACTACCCGACCCCCGAGGACTTCCCGAACTTCCACAAGAACTTCGGACCACGGGGCGTGCTGCACACCTGGGCGAACGCCGACGGCACCCAGCGCATCGAGGACACCGGTCCGCTGACCAAGAAGCGGATGGAGACCGTCGACGAGGAGTTCCTCGAGGCGGCGACCGTGTTCATCAAGGACAAGGCGGCCTCGGAGACACCGTTCTTCGTGTGGTTCAACGCGACCCACATGCACTTCCGGACCCACGTGAAGCCGGAGAGCAAGGGGCAGGCCGGGCGGTGGCAGTCCGACTACCACGACACGATGATCGACCACGACCGGCACGGTCGGTGAGTTGCTCGCTCTTCTCGACGAGCTCGGTGTCGCCGACGACACGATCGTCGTCTACTCCACCGACAACGGACCGCACCTGAACTCCTGGCCGGACGCCGGGATGACTCCGTTCCGCGGTGAGAAGAACTCGAACTGGGAGGGCGCCTACCGCATCCCCTGCGTGGCCCGCTGGCCCGGGCACCTCCCCGAGCGCACGGTCCTCAACGGGATCATGAGCCAGAACGACTGGTTCCCGACGCTCCTTGCAGCCGCCGGGGTCCCCGACATCGTCGCTGAGCTCAAGGAGGGCGCAGAGCTCGGCGGCACGTCGTTCAAGGTGCACCTCGACGGGCACAACCAGCTGCCCTACCTCACGGGTGAGACCGACAAGAGCCCCCGCAACTTCTTCTTCTACGTCAGCGACGACGGCGACCTGACCGGTGTGCGCTTCGACAACTGGAAGATGGTGTTCCTCGAGCAGCGGGCTCAGGGCACCCTCCAGGTCTGGGCCGAGCCGTTCACGGCCCTGCGCGTTCCCAAGATCTTCAACCTGCGCACCGACCCCTATGAGCGTGCCGACATCACGTCGAACACGTACTGGGACTGGATGCTCGACCACGCCTTCCTGCTGGTGCCGGCTCAGGCGTTCGTCGCCCAGATGGTGTCGTCGTTCGTCGAGTTCCCGCCCCGTCAGAAGCCGGCCACCTTCGGGGTCGAGCAGGCACTGGCCAAGATGCAGGCGGGCCTGCCCAGCGCATGACGGCCCCGCACCAGTCGTCGCCCGTCGGTGAGCCACCGGCGGGCGACCTGGTGTGGATCCCTGGTGGGGTGTTCCGGATGGGTTCGGACGCCCACTACCCCGAGGAGGCTCCGGCGCGCGACGTCGAAGTCGGCGGGTTCTGGCTGGCTCGGACCACGGTCACCAACGCCGAGTTCGCGGCCTTCGTCGAGGCGACCGGCTACCAGACCGTGGCGGAACGCCCGTTGGACCCCGCGGACTTTCCCGGTGCCCCGGTCGAGAACCTCGTGCCCGGCTCGATGGTCTTCACCCCGACGACCGGCCCGGTCGATCTGCGGCACCTCAGTCAATGGTGGACCTGGACGCCGGGCGCCTGCTGGCGTCACCCCGAGGGTCCAGGGAGCGACGTGGACGACCGGGGCTCTCACCCGGTGGTGCAGGTGGCCGCCGAGGACGCCGAGGCGTACGCGTCGTGGGCCGGCCTCGTGCTCCCGACCGAGGCCGAGTGGGAGCGAGCCGCTCGCGGCGGCCTGGAAGGCGCGACCTACGTCTGGGGCGACGAGCCGGAGGACGCTGCCCGTCCGCGCGCGAACTACTGGCACGGGGACTTCCCGTGGCGGGCCGAGGTCGGCTACGGGACGTCCGCGCCGGTCGGCAGCTTCCCGGTCAACGGGTTCGGCCTCGCCGACATGGCGGGCAACGTCTGGGAGTGGACCTCGGACTGGTACCAGGAGAACCGCTGGACGGACACGGCGCCCTGCTGCGTCCCTACGGGACCCGCGGGGTGGGACGGCCGAGGACAGCCTCGACCCGCAGCAGCCGCAGTTCCGGGTCCCGCGCAGGGTCATCAAGGGCGGGTCGTTCCTCTGCGCCGACAGCTACTGCCTTCGCTACCGCCCGGCCGCCCGGCGGCCGCAGATGGCGGACACCGGCATGAGCCACCTCGGATTTCGCTGCGCATCCCGTCCTACCGTCTGACTCCTAGGGCGCCTCGCGGCGACCTGCCTCACGGTCGCCTCGCGGCGACAGCGAGACCAGCCGACCACCCGGGGGCCCGGCCGTTCGGCGGTGGCGTGACCTCGTTGGTGTCGAGTCCGCTGCGGGCCAGCAGCCACGCGACGAGCGAGTTCGAGTTCCACATGTCGCCGGACCGGAGCTCGTCGCGTCCCCACACGGCTCGGGGGAAGTCGGGCACCACGTCGAGGATCTGTGAAGCGACAGCGTGCTCGACGCTCAGGCGGCGAGCGCCGCCCACGGCTTCGCCAAGATCGGGGATCACCCCGTCGCGCCACCGCCGGACCTCGTACCGGAAGAATCGCGACCGGCCCAGCACGCGGAGCCCGACCGGACCCTCACCGACGACTCCCGGTTGTGCATGACCGGGACCCCACGCGGGTGCCATCTCGATGACGTACCGGATCCCGTCCACCGTGACCACGAGGGCCGCGTGGTAGAGATCGAGTGCCGGACGTCGGTCGCGCCGGGCGGAGAGCACCTCGAACAGCCGACCGCTCCACCGCACGAGCGGCGACGCCCCACCGGCTCCCAGCGGGATCCAGTACAGGTCCACCCGGTCAGGGGCTTCCGCGGGCTCAGGTCCGGTCATGGTCTTCTCAGCAGGGCCTGGACTCGGACCTGGTCTAGGCGGTCTCCTCGGCGGCTGGCTCAGGGACGTGGCAGACCGCCTCGACGTTGTTGCCGTCGGGATCGCGCACGAACGCGCCGTAGTAGCCGGGGTGGTACTCCGGCCACTCCCGCGGCTCGTGGAGCACCTCTGCACCCGCGGCGACGGCGGCGTCGAAGAAGGCCCGGACTGCAGCTCGATCCGGTGCGGCGAATGCCACGTGCGACTCGCGGAACCCGTCACCGGAGTCGAGCGCGCTGATCCAGAAGTCGGGCATGGGCGGTACGCCGTACCCGAGGGCGACGTCGAAGTCCATCAGGCGCACCCCGCCGAGCGGGGCCAGCACGGCGTCGTAGAACGACGCGCTCGCAGGCAGGTCGGAGCATTGAAGTCCCAGGTGGTCCAGCATGAGGTGAGTCTTCCACGCGTCCCGGCGGTCCGGGGAGGAGCGCCAGCTCTCTCAGACCGTGACGACGACCTTGCCCCGCGCGTCACCGTCGACCATGTGCTGCACGGCAGCGGGGGTCTCGGCCAGCGGGTAGGTGCGCTCGACCGCTGCCGTGACCGCGCCGGACTCGATCAGGCCGTTGAGGACGATCAGGTCCCCACGGTTCTCCGAGGCGATCATCGCGGCGAGGGTCTGGCTGACGAACGGCGACCACAGCACGGCGCGCAGCGACCGGTCGAAGCCGCCGAGGAAGCGCCCGCCCGTCTCGCCGCCGACGATGACCAGCGTGCCGCGCGCCGTGAGCGCGCCACGAAGCTGGCGCAACGTCCGGTTTCCCCCGATGTCGAGGATGACGTCGTACCTCCCGTCGAGGTCGCTGATCTCGGTCACCGTGTAGTCGACCACCTCGTCGGCCCCGAGCGAGCGGACCAGGTCCAGCTTGGCGGTGCTGCACACACCGGTCACGTGCGCGCCATAGGCCTTGGCGATCTGCACCGCGAAGCTGCCCACGCCGCCTGACGCCCCGAGGATCAGCACCCGTTGACCCGGCTGAACGCCGGCCCTGTCGCGGACCGCCTGAAGGGCCGTCAGACCGGAAACCGGGACGGCGGCCGCCTGCTCGAAGCCGAGGTTGGTGGGCTTGGGTGCGAGCTTGGCCGCCTTGCCCACGGCGTACTCCGCGAAGGTGCCGGCAGCGAGGCCGTAGACCTCGTCGCCGACTGCGGCGGTGGTCACGCCGGCTCCCACAGCCTCCACGACACCGGCCACGTCGATCCCGCGCACGCGCTTCTTGGGCGTGCGAACCCCGAAGCCTGCGAAGCGGACCGGGTAGGGGAGGCCGGCCATCAGGTGCCAGGCCCCACGGTCGACCCCTGCAGCACGGACGCGGACGAGCACCTCGCCCTCGCCTGGGGTCGGGCGCTCGATCTCCTCCAGACGCAGCACGTCGAGCGCCTCGCCGTACTCGTCCTGGACGATGGCGCGCATCGTCAGCGGGCGCGGCGTCGGTGCCGGCGGGGCGGTCGGAGCTGGTCGTCGGCTCGAGCTGCTCGGTCATGGTGTCGTCTCTCCGTCGGGGTGGCTTACAGTGTAAGTCTATGGCTTACGCCGTAAGGTATGTCAAGTCGAGCCGAGGAGGGCACCCGTGGTCGAGCGCCGGGCGGAGCCGGGACAGCAGCGTGAGCCGCTGGACCGCACCCGCGTCCGCAGGGCGGCGATCGCGCTCGCCGACGCCGGAGGGATCGACGCGGTCACGATGCGCCGGCTGGGTGAGGAGCTCGGCGTCGAGGCGATGTCGCTCTACCACCACGTCGCCAACAAGAGCGACCTGATGGACGCGATGGTCGACGGGGTGTTCAGCGAGATCGAGCTGCCGGACGGAGGGACCGGCTGGCGCGAGGCGATGCGAGTGCGTGCGGTCTCCGCCCGGCAGGTGCTCGTTCGGCACCCCTGGGCCGCACCGCTCATGCAGTCACGCACGACGCCAGGTCCGGCGACCTTGCGCCACCACGACACGGTGATCGGGTCGCTGCGGACCGCCGGCTTCTCCGTGGCGATGACCGCACACGCGTTCTCGCTGCTCGACGCCTACGTCTACGGGTTCGCCCTCCAGGAGGCGAGCCTCCCGTTCACCGAGCCAGCGGGGACCGTCGAGCTGGCGCAGGCGATCATGGCCGAGTTCGCCGCGGGCGAGTACCCGCACCTCACCGAGCTCACGGTCTCGCACGTACTGCAGCCCGGCTATGCCTTCGGCGACGAGTTCGAGTACGGCCTCGACCTGATTCTCGACGGCCTCGAGGCGTCCCGTCCGACCTAGGCTGTGCCCGACCAGGCTGGCAACTCGGGAGGGACCGCGATGGCTGACGCCCGCGACGTCCGTCGTATCGCCCTCGCTCTTCCTCACGTCGAGGAGATCGACAGCGAGGGCTTCGACTTCCGGGTGGCAGGCAAGGGCTTCGCCTGGTCCTACCCCGAGCGGGCTCCGGGCCGCCCGCGGACGATTCGCGACGACATCGCCGTCCTCTACGTCGGTGACGAGGCCGAGAAGCAGGCGCTCCTGCTCGGTGAGCCCGAGGTCTTCTTCACCACGCCCGGGTACGACGGCTGGCCGCTCGTGATGCTGCGCCTGGAGCAGGTCGACGCTGCCCGGCTCGCCGAGCTCGTGATCGACGCCTGGCGGATGCGGGCTCCGGCCGCACTGCTCGCGGACCTCGGTGACGTCGGCTGACCCGTCGGGTCGATCGAGGAGCGGCCTGGGGCATCGTCAGCGGTGGTCCCCCGGAGGGGGCGCGGAGAGCGTGCGCAGGAGGTCGACATCGCGCAGCTGCTCCTCAGGCAGGTCGTAGCCCGTGTGCATCTGCAGCTGCGTCGACGCCGAGACGCAGCGGACCTGTGCCCCGCCGATCGAGCCGACGCCCTCCAGGGAGCGAAGGTCGAACTGCCACGGGACGTCGCACAGCGGGACGGGTGGAAGCCCGCGCACCCGTTCGATGACGTGCAGGTCCAGCTCGCGCCCGAGCTCGTCGACCTCCACGAACGCGGTCGGGCTCAGCGATCCGGCGACGTCCACCCAGCGGTTCTCGCCGTCCCAGACGAGCTTGCGGGTGAAGCCGTGCTCGGTCAGGACGTCGTGAAAGGCGCCGAGGTCGTCGTAGGCCACCAGCAGGTCGAGGTCGTGGTGCGGGCGGGTCTCCCGGCCGACGAGGGCGTCCACTCCCCACCCGCCCATGATCCAGCAGCCCAGGCCGCGCCGTGCGAACAGCGAGTACAACGCCAGGGCGTCCTCCGCTGACAGCACAGCGTCCTCAGCGCGGCGGGTCTTCGCCGACGAGCCCGTCCACGGACTCCCGGATGAGGTCGGCATGACCCACGTGGCGGGCGTACTCCTCGATGACGTCGATCAGGGTGCGGCGCAGGGAGGGCGCGCGCCCGTCCGGCCAGGTGCTGCTGGACAGCCGGCCCAGACCCCCTTCGGCCAGCGCCTCGGCGATCGCGCCGCGGGAGCGGGCGACGGCGTCGTGCCAGAGCGTCAGGAGCTCCTCGGGGGTGTCCTCCGCCGCCGTCCGCCACTCCCAGTCGCCGTCGGTCTCCCAGTCCACCGTGTCCCACGGGGCGGGAATCCGACGAGCGAAGAGCCGGTGGGAGAAGTGGTCGTCCTCGACCAGGGCGAGGTGCTTGAGCAGACCACCCAAGGTGACCGTCGAGACCCCGACCGTCGCGCTCAGGCCGGCCGCGTCGAGTCCTCCGCACTTCCACGCGAACGTCGCGCGTTGCCGCTCGAGGGAGCCCAGGAGGGTCGCGGTCTCGTCACCGGCGACCGGAGGCCCCAGCTGGATCGAGGCGTCGCTCATGGGCGGCGAGTGTAGGCATCAGCGGACGCCTGGGTCCACCGCCGCGGGCCGGCTCAGGTGGAGGAGACGGTGAGCACCCCGAGCAGGAACACGTCCTGCCGCGTCGAGGCCCGGACGAGGGCGGTGGCATCGGCGAAGACGGCGCCTGTGAGCGGCTTGGCATCGATGCCGAAGGTGTTGGCGTAGGCCGAGCCCCGGGCGAAGGCGTCGGCGACGTTGGCCGCGGAGGAGGCGCCGCCCTCGGGGGTGAGCGCCAGGCCGTCAAGGGTGAGCACGTCGCCGTCGATGCCCGCGTCACCCTCCCAGCTCACCATGCCGACGCGGGCGTCCAGACCGGCCGTGCCGGGCAGGGTCAGCTCGAGGTCGGCGCCCGGTGCGACGCCCGAGAAGCCGTCCACCACCGACACGCGGCCCTCGGGCAGCGAGTCCAGCGAGTACACGACGACCATCGACCAGCCCGCGTAGCGTCCTTGGCCCGGTCGAGCGGCAGCGTCCGCGGCCCACCAGGTCCCGGCGCCACCTGCGACCACCTCGCGCGTCACGTCAGCGAAGGCCTGGTAGGCCTCGCCCCGTCCGGTGGCCACGCCGGTGTCGACCCGGTCGGCGACCACCTCGGTGTAGCCGTCGCCGGGAGCCGCCAGGGAGATCCGGCCGAGCCGGTCGGTGTCCACTCCGTCGGGGACGTTCGCCGACCAGTAGAGCCCGGCCCAGGTGATCGTCGCGCCGGCGGGAAGGTCGAGCTGACTGCTCGAGGAGGTCGTGGTGGCCTGGTCGGTGTCGTCGTCGAGGCCGACCATCGCCCAGCCATCGTTGTTGAGAGCGTCGCCGGTACGTGCTCGCGCCTCGGCAGCAGCCCTTCGCCTGGACGGGACAGCTCAGCAAGGGGGCGCCCACCTCGGTCACTGCGAGCCGGCCGCGATCGGCGAAGGATGCCGCGTGGCCGGAGTCTGCAACGCCCGAGGTGCCTGTCGCGGTCACCGAGGCCGTGCCCGCCGCGCTGACGGTGACGGACACCGGGGTCGTCCCGGCACTCCCCGGTGCGGCAACGACCTCGAGGTAGGCGGTGACCGATGTGGTCGGGGCGACGTCCGGCCCCGTGCACCGAGCGCCGGGCGCTGTCGGCACGCAGGCCCAGCCGTTGCTGATCGCGAACGGCGCGAGAGTGAGCCGTCCAGCACCGAACCGACCGCCCGCCCTGACGACCGTGGTCCCTGACAAGGTCACGCCCGGGGGGAGAGCGACGTCCGCGATCAAGCCGGTGGTCGCGAGGTCGCCGGTGTTGCCAGCCGTGAAGCCGATCACTCCGGATCTCCCGGCAACCAGGTCACCCAAGGGCTCCAACGTCAGCGCCAGGACCGGCCCCTTGGGCGTGGGGGTCGGGGTGGGCGTGGGTGTGGGCGTGGGTGGGTGTGGGCGTGGGTCGGGGTGTCGGGGACGCCGTCGTCGTCGTCGAGGGGCGCGGGGTGACCGACGGGGTCCCGACGGGCGCCGTCCCGGGTCCGGAGCTCGCCGCCGAGCTGGGCGCAGTGGTCGGCAGGTCGCTCGGTCCGGGCGTGGAGGGGACGGAGGATTCGGGTGCCGAGGTCGGGCTGCTGCTCGGCGGAACCAGGGGAACCGTGACCCCGGGACCGCCGGCTCCGTCGGCTGCCCCTCCGGGCGGTGTGGTCCCGCCGCCTCCGCCCAGCGCGGAGAATGCGAGCGCACTGAGCCCGAGGACACCGACGGTGGCCGCCGCGACCGCAAGCACGCCAGCAGGACTGAACGACCACCCGGCCACGCCCGCGCCGGCGCCTGCTGCTGCTCCGGCTCCCGCCGAGGTCGCGGCCGCGCTGCCCGCTCCGGCTCCAGCCAGTACCGCTCCGGTGGCCACTCCTCCCGCCGCGGCGGCCGCACCCACGGTGGCGGGCTCGGGCCGGGAGATGACGGCGGCGGCCGCGGTTCCGGCGCCGGCCGCGCCGAGCAGGGCGCCGCTCTTCAGCAACGCGATCCCCAGCACACCGAGGATCAGCGGCGCGATGACGACGCGCATGCCGTGGTTGACGTCGGCGAGCTCCGCCACCAGGGCCCGGCAGTCCAGGCATCCCGCGAGGTGGTCCTCCACCTGTGCGGTCTCCCGCCTGGACAGCCCGCCCCGGGCGTACGCCCCGAGCTTGTCGTTGATGGCCGCGCAGCCGGTCGCGTGCGGCATCACCAGGTGCTGCTGGAGATAGGCCTGGCGCAAGCCTTCGCGAGCCCGGTAGGCGAGCGCCGACACCCCGTTGGCGGTCAGGCCGAGGATCGGGGCGATCTCGGCCGGGCTGAGCTCTTCGACCTCCATGTGCCACAGGACGGCGCGCCAGCGCTCGGGGAGCGTCGCGTACGCCTCGGCGACCAGCGTGCGCTCGAGTCCTTCGAGGGCTGGGTCGACGAACGGCACCCCGGGGTCGTACGCGGACAGGTCGTCGGTGAGCTGGACCTTCGACCCGGCTCGCGTGCGGTCGTAGGCCACCCGGCGAAGGGTCGTGTAGAGGTACGCCCGGAACGCGACGTCCGGCCCGCCGCCCGCCTGCAGGATCTGGAGCACCTTGGCGAAGGCCTCGGCGACCAGGTCGTCGGCGTCGGCGTCGTTGCGGGAGTGCTGGCGGGCGAGGTTCTTCGCCGCCGCGGCGTGCCGCTCGAACAGCGCCCCGTAGGCCTGGGAGTCCCCACCGCGGACGGCAGCGATCAGCTCGGCGTCGCTCGGGCCGACGGGCGCGGCCTCGAGGTCGGTCGACTGCGTCACGGACCTCATCCTCGGCTCGGGGGCGTGCTCTCGTCAGATCATCGGTCGTCGGCGACCACTTCCTGACAGGAGACGCCCGTTCGGTCCTGTTCTGACGCCGTGCTGAGCGGGAATCACGGTGCTCCCATCATCACCCGTGCGGAGCAGTGGAATCTGCGTCATGACGGCCCGCGACCGTCGTCTCTGAGGCATGACCAGCACCGGGACCGCCGCGGACACCCTCCGCGAGCGTTGGCGTGATCGCAGCGCCCGGTCCACCTGGGCTCGCCCGGAGGACTGGTACGTGCCGGCCGTCGAGGCTCTGGCCGAGGCTCTCGCCGAGGAGGTGGTCGAGTCTCGGGGCGTCGAGGCAGCGGCCGACCGACTCGGGCGGCAGCGTGCCGACGAAGGTGTCGGTCTCGGTGAGGCTCTCGACGACCTCACGTCGCTCTACCTCGCAGCGGGGGTTCTTCAACCCCCGCTGCGGGTGGTGCGGGCGCTGGCCGAGGGCTGGGCGGACGCCGGGGTCGCCCCCGTGCGCACGGCCGGCTGCGAGGACGCCTGACCGGCCTGGCGACGCCGGCGTACCTGCGGACCCGCCTGCGGGAGACCTACGCTGCAGCCGCGAGCTCCGGTGTCCCTGCCGCGGAGACCTCCTGCCTGGTCGTCCTCGACGGCACGTTGTCCCCCGTCGACCCCTGGCAGCGGATGGCTCGCGCCGTCGTGCTGGCCGCGGCCCTCGGTGAGGTCTTCCGTTCGGGCGAGCCGTTGGCCGCCCTCTCCGGCGGGCGCGTCATCGCGCTCGCCCCCCGTGACGCCTCGCTCGGCCCGGCGGTCCGCCGGCTGCGCGAGTCGGTGGAGGCCCGGGTCGCCCGGGCCGGCTTGGCGGCAGCCGTACGCCGCCCCCCACGCGTGTGGGTCGAGGGCCTGCCCTCGGATCTCACGAGCGCCGTCGCACTACTCATCGAACTCGAGCGCTGACGGCGTATCCGGACGACGGCCGCCTCTTGGAGGGGAGAGGCGGCCGTCGTACCGGGAACATCCTGGCCCGCACCGTGACGGATCCGCGAGGGCTGCTACGGCCTAACGGGTGAGCAGACCCGGGACCGTCGGCACGAGCAGGGCGAGGAGGGCCGACGCGGTGGCGTCGGGGTCGCGCAGCCCCGGGAAGTGGCCGAGGTCCAGGCTGTCGACGGCCCAGCCGCGTGCCTTCGCCGCCCGGAACGTCGCCCCGTACGCCGGGCGAGGTCTGCAGGTAGGCGCACGGCGCCTCAGGCCAGTCGACGGGAGGCGGGAGCGGCTCGGACCAGTAGGCGAGGTCGCGTGGGCGCAGACCGTGCACCAGCTCCTCCCGATCGGTCGCCGAGGGCACGTCCACCACGAGGTCGTCGGCGGACCAGGTGGGGAACCGTCCGCCGGTCGCGAGATGGGCCCGGAGCTCGGCGGCGAAGGCCGCGTCCTCGGTCTCCAGCACGTCCAGCCGGGACCCCGCGCGAGGGACACCCGCGTCGACGAAGGCGTACGCCGCGATCGGGCGGTGCGCGGCCCGGAGGGCGAAGCCGAGCTGGGCGAGCAGCAGCCCGGCTCCGCTGTGCCCGACCAGCACCACCGGGTCAGGTCGTTGCGCGCGGACCTGCAGCGCGCAGGAGGCCACCCACCGGAGGGCGTACGGCGGCTCGTCGTCGTCGACCGCTTCGACGACGGTGACGTCAGCACCACGCGTCCGCAGCGAGTCCGGGAGCCGTCCCCAGGCGGCGACCCGGTGAGCGGTGAGGTCAGCAGCACGAGCAGGGCCATGCGACGCAGCCTGCCAGCCGCGCGTTTCCTTGCGTCCGACCGACCGTGCGCTATCGCGCACCGGTGGTCGGACGCACAGGCGGCGGGCGGGGCGACTACCCTCCCGGGCGTGACCGCTCGCGAGGACCTCCTGACCCAGATCACCAGCAAGGCCGTCGTCCACGGCCGCGTCGTGCTGTCGTCCGGGCGGGAGGCCGACTACTACGTCGACCTCCGTCGGGTGACCCTCGACGGCGTCGCGGCCCCGCTCGTCGGCGAGGTGATGCTCGAGCTCACGGCCGACCTCGACTACGACGCCGTCGGCGGGCTGACCCTCGGCGCCGACCCGGTGGCGGCGGCCATGCTCCACGCAGCCGCCGCGAAGGGGCGCACGCTCGACGCCTTCGTCGTGCGCAAGGAGGGGAAGGCGCACGGGCTCCAGCGCCGCATCGAGGGCCCGGACGTGGCCGGCCGCCGCGTGCTCGCCGTCGAGGACACCTCCACCACGGGGGGCTCGGTGCTCACCGCGGTCGAAGCGCTGCGCGAAGCAGGCGCCGAGGTCGTCGGAGTCGCGGTCATCGTCGAGCGCGGCGCGGCACCGACCGTCGAGGCGGCCGGGCTGACCTACCGAGCGGCGTACAGCACGTCCGACCTGGGCCTGTAGGTCCCGGCCCGGCCGGTCGATCCTTTCTCCGTGACGTTCTCGCCGCTCCTGCTCTTCGCGGTCTTCGCCGTGATCGTCGGTGTCATCGCCGTCGTCGGCGTACGCGCTGACAGCGCGCGTCGCGAGCGCTTGTTCGCGGCGTCGACGGTGCGCGGCTGGACCTACACCCGCGCCAGACCCGACCTCGTGGACCGCTGGACCGGTCAGCCCTTCGGGCGCGGGGACAACCGGAAGGTCGCCGACGTGCTCGAGGGCGACTGGCACGGCCGTTCCTTCCTCGCGTTCACCTACACCTACGAGACCAGCTCGACCGACAGCAAGGGGGACCGCTCGACCACCACGCACCGGTTCGGTGTGGTGGTCCTGCAGCTGCCCGCCTGGCTCCCGACGCTCGAGGTGACTCCCGAGTCCTTCCTCGCACCGCGCGGCGGGTGCGGTCGGCCTCGGGAGTGACCTGGAGATGGAGTCCGAGGACTTCAACCGGGCCTTCCAGGTCCGGGCGTCCGACGCCAAGTTCGCGTCCGACGTCCTCCCGCCACGGGCGATGGAGCGGCTCCTCGCCGCTCCGCGGTCGGCCTGGCGGATCGAAGGGCTGAGCGCTACTCACCTGGGACGACTCACCCTTCGAGCCCGAGGAGATCGAGCGGCGGCTGGCCGACCTCGAGGCGGTCGTCTCCGCCATACCGGCCTTCGTGTGGAAGGACCACGGATACGATCCTCCCGACGGGCAACCGGGCGCGTAGGCGTCCTTCGGTCCAGGTCTCGGGAGGTGGCGCGTTGAACCCGTGGGTGTGGGTGGTTCTCGCGATCCTGGTGGTGCTCGCGATCGCCGTGGTCGTGTCGTACAACCGGTTCGTCCGGCAGCGCAACCTGGTCGAGGAGTCCTGGCGCCAGGTCGACGTCGAGCTGCACCGGCGCCACGACCTCGTCCCGAACCTCGTCGAGACCGTCAAGGGCTACGCCGCGCACGAGCGCGGCACCTTCGAGGCCGTCACGGCGGCCCGAGCCGCGGCGTCGGCGCCGGGCAGCGGCCCCGCCGAGCAGGCGGTGCAGGAGAACGTCCTCCAGCAGGCCCTGCGGCAGCTGTTCGCCGTCGCCGAGGCCTACCCGGACCTCAAGGCGAGCGAAGGGTTCCGCGACCTCCAGCGTCAGCTCGCGGAGACCGAGGACCGGATCGCCGCCAGCCGGCGCTTCTACAACGCCAACGTGCGCGCCTACAACACGCGCATCGAGTCGTTCCCGTCCTCGCTCGTGGCGAAGACGTTCACCTTCACCCGGGCCGAGTACTTCCTCGCCGACGACCCCGAGGTGCGGGCCAACCCGACGGTGTCGTTCTCCTAGCCGATCCGTCTGGTCGGCCGGGTGAGGCGCTCCGGCTCACGGGTGCGCGTGCTCACGCGGGGTCGACGGTGGCTTCCCGCCGCTTGCGGACGTACCCGATGCCGATCGGGACCACGGACAAGAAGACGATCGCCAAGGCGATGATCTCGATGTTGTCGGCGACCCAGGCGATGTTGCCGAGCCAGTAGCCGAGCAGCGTGAGGCTGGTGGCCCAGATGATTCCGCCCACGACGCTGTAGAGCGTGTAGAGCCGGGCGTCCATCTTGCCGACGCCGGCCATGGCCGTGATGAACGTGCGCACGATCGGGACGAAGCGGGCCAAGATGATCGCGCCGGGGCCGTACCGCTCGAAGAAGGCGTGGGCCTGCTCGGCGTACTCCGGCTTGAGCAAGCGGGAGTCGGGGCGGTGGAAGAGCGGCGGGCCGATCGCGCGGCCGATGGCGTAGCCGCAGAGGTTGCCGAGGATCGCCGCCGTGGCGATCAGCGCGATCACCAGGCCGATCGGCTCGGTGATCACGCTGGCGCCCACGAAGACACCCGTGGCGAAGAGCAGGGAATCGCCCGGGAGGAAGAACATGAACAGGCCGCACTCGACGAAGACCACGATGAGCACCGCGATCAGGCCGTAGTTCTCGATGAGGTACTCGGGCTGCATCCAGGAAGGGCCGAACGCGAGCAGCGAGAGCGGGTCCATGCCCCAAGGGTACGGGCCCGCCTACGCTGCTCCGTCGTGAGCGAACCCAGGCTGGCCGGACCCATGGGCGGCGAGCGACCGGTCGAAGGGGACTCGGCCGTCGGCGTCGGCCCGTGGCAGGGGGAGTGGCCGGAGGACGTCCGCCTGGATCCCGAGCTGCTGGAGCACGGTGACCGGCGCAACGTCGTCGACGGCTATCGCTACTGGAGGCTCGAGGCGATCGTCGCCGACCTCGACGGCCGTCGGCACGGCTTCCACGTGGCGGTGGAGAACTTCGCCCACGACTTCAACATCGGGTCCGTGGTGCGCACGGCGAACGCCTTTCTCGCCGCGGAGGTCCACATCGTCGGACGGCGGCGCTGGAACCGGCGCGGTGCGATGGTGACCGACCGCTACCAGCACGTCCGGCACCACGAGTCGGTGGCGGACCTCGCGGCCTGGGCGCGCGCCGAGGGCCTGCCGCTGCTGGGGATCGACAACCTCCCGGGAGCGGTGCCTCTGGAGACGTACGACCTGCCGCAGCGGTGCGTCCTGCTGCTCGGGCAAGAAGGACCGGGTCTGTCGGCGGTGGCACGGACGGAGTGCTCGGCCGTGCTGTCGGTCGCCCAGTTCGGGTCGACGCGCTCGATCAACGCGGGTGCGGCCGCCGCGATCGCGATGCACGCCTGGGTACGTCAGCACGTCTTCGCCCAGGCGCCCGGAGGCGGCTGACCCAACGCGCCCGACCCACGGCGTGGGCAGGGTCGAAGGTCCCGGGTCCAAGGGGCGGACGACCGCTGCCCACGGGTGCGGGGAGCGTGGAAGGATGGAGGCTCCGCCAGCCTTACAGGGAGCCTCCACATGCCCATCGCCACCCCGGACACCTACGCCGCGATGCTCGACCGCGCGAAGGCCGGTGCCTTCGCCTACCCGGCCATCAACTGCACCTCGTCGCAGACCATCCTCGCGGCCATCCGTGGCTTCGCCGAGGCGGAGAGCGACGGCATCGTCCAGGTGTCGTGGGGCGGCGCGGAGTTCGCGTCCGGCCAGCTGGTCAAGGACATGGTCACCGGTGCCGTGGCTCTCGCGGAGTTCGCTCACGTCGTCGCCGCGAAGTACGACGTGACGATCGCTCTGCACACCGACCACTGCCCGAAGAACAAGCTCGACGGCTTCATGCGGCCGCTGATCGACGTCAGCGCCGAGCGGGTGGCGGCCGGCCGGGAGCCGCTCTTCCAGTCGCACATGTGGGACGGCTCCGCCGTCGAGCTCGGTGAGAACCTCGACATCGCCGACGAGCTCCTCGACAAGTGCGCCGCCGCGAAGATCATCATGGAGCTGGAGATCGGGGTCGTCGGCGGCGAGGAGGACGGCGTCGAGGCCAAGCACGACGCCAAGCTCTACTCGACGCCCGAGGACGGGCTGGCGACCGCCGAGAAGCTGGGCCTCGGCGAGCGCGGGCGCTACATGGTCGCGGCGACGTTCGGCAACGTGCACGGCGTCTACAAGCCGGGCAACGTCGTGCTCACGCCGTCCATCCTCAAGGACATCCAGGACGCGGTCGGCGCGAAGTACGGCAAGGACAAGCCCTTCGACCTGGTCTTCCACGGCGGCTCCGGCTCGCTGCTGTCGGAGATCCGCGAGGCGCTCGACTACGGCGTCGTCAAGATGAACGTGGACACCGACACCCAGTACGCGTTCACGCGTCCGGTGGCCGACCACATGTTCACGAACTACGACGGCGTCCTCAAGGTCGACGGCGACGTGGGCAACAAGAAGATGTACGACCCGCGGGCGTGGGGCAAGGCGGCCGAGGCCGGCATGGCGGCGCGTGTCGTCGAGGCCTGCACCGACCTCCGCAGCGCGGGCACCCGCCAGTCCTGACGCCCGCGTCAGGCGAGGGCGGCGGCGGCTTCGGGGGAGGAGTCGGCCAGGAAGGTCCGGCAGCGGTCGGCCTCGTCGGTCTCGCCGATGGCGGCGGCGGCCCGTCCTAGGGCGTGCAGCGCACGCAGCCAGCCCCGGTTGGGTTCGTGCGACCACGGGACCGGGCCGTGCCCCTTCCACCCCGCGCGGCGCAGCGCGTCCAGACCGCGGTGGTAGCCCGTGCGGGCGTAGGCGTAGGACTCGACCACGTGGCCGGCTGCCCAGGCCTGGTCGGCGAGCGCAGCCCAGGCGGCGCTCGAGGCGGGGTGCGCCGCGGCGACCTCGGCCGGGTCCGCGAACTCCTCGGCCAGGGCGATCGCGCCGGCCTCCTCCGGGAGCAGGGTGGGAGGTGGGCCGGCGAGCAGGTTGTCGGACGTCATGGCCCCATCATCGCGCCTGTCGCCGGCGCGGGCTCTTCCGACCGCGGTTTGCGCCGGCCGCAGCCGGCGAAACGTGGTGGGCGGCCGACGGAACCCTCCCCTGTCTGAGTTCCGCCGTCCGCCGTCTCCGACGGTACGTGCCCGCTGCCCGATCGTCAGCCTTCGCCTCGGGTGACGTCGACCACACGCCGCCTCCGGTAGCCTCGGCGCCGACCGATCGCCGTGCAGACACCGATTCCGGGGAGCCCTTCGTGCCCGCACTCGTGCTCGTGGGCGCCCAGTGGGGCGACGAGGGCAAGGGCAAGGCCACCGACCTGCTCAGCGGCAGCGTCGACTACGTCGTGAAGTTCAACGGCGGCAACAACGCCGGCCACACGGTGGTGATCGACGGCGAGAAGTACGCGTTGCACCTGTTGCCGAGCGGCATCCTCACCCCTGGCGTCGTGCCGGTCATCGGCAACGGCGTGGTCATCGACCCAGGAGTGCTCTTCCACGAGCTCGACGGCCTCGAGGCCCGCGGCATCGACACGTCCAAGCTGCTGGTGAGCGCGAACGCGCACATCGTGGCGTCGTACAACCGGACCCTCGACAAGGTCACCGAACGGTTCCTGGGCAGCCGCCGGATCGGCACGACCGGGCGCGGGATCGGCCCGACGTACGCCGACAAGATGAACCGCATCGGCATCCGGGTCCAGGACCTCTTCGACGAGAAGATCCTGCGGCAGAAGGTCGAAGGCGCCCTCCACCAGAAGAACCACCTGCTGGTCAAGGTCTACAACCGCCGCGCCGTGACCGTCGACTCGGTGGTCGAGGAGCTGTTGGCCTACGTCGAGCGGCTGCGGCCGCTCGTCGTCGACACGGGCCTGCTGCTCGGCAACGCCCTCGACGAGGGCAAGACCGTCCTGCTCGAAGGCGGCCAGGCGACGCTGCTCGACGTGGACCACGGGACCTACCCCTTCGTCACGTCGTCGAACGCGACCTCGGGTGGTGCCTGCACCGGCTCGGGGATCCCGCCGACGCGCATCGACCGGGTGGCCGCGGTCGTCAAGGCCTACACGACGCGCGTCGGTGAGGGACCGTTCCCCACCGAGCTCTTCGACGCCTCCGGCGAGCGCCTGCGGTCGGTGGGCGGCGAGTTCGGCACCACGACCGGCCGTCCGCGCCGCTGCGGGTGGTACGACGCCCCGATCGCCCGCTACGCCGCCCGCATCAACGGCGTCACCGACTTCGTGCTCACCAAGCTCGACGTCCTCACCGGCCTCGACCAGATCCCGGTCTGCGTCGCCTACGACATCGAGGGCGAGCGGGTCGAGGAGGTCCCCCTGACCCAGACCGACTTCCACCACGCCGTGCCGGTGTACGAGTCCCTGCCCGGGTGGACCGAGGACATCAGCGCGGCCCGGTCGCTGGCCGACCTGCCCAAGAACGCCCGCGCCTACGTCGACTACCTCGAGGAACGCTCCGGCGCGCCGATGAGCGTCATCGGCGTGGGTCCGGCGAGGGACGAGACCATCGTCGTCCGCCCCCTGGTTTAGCGGACGCAAGGTCACCTTGTACCTGCTTCAGTCGGGGTTTCGTCACCTTCACTCCCGGACGCGCCGGTGTCGAGGCAGGGCGGGCCAGAGGGCTGGGCACGGCTCAGCTCGGCACGCGCTGCATCTGACAGGCTCGCGCCATGCCCGACGCGACCCGCCAGCAGGTGCCGTTGACCGTCCGCCCAGCCGGCCCTTCCGACCATCGCCGGATCGTCGCGGTCATCGACGACTGGTGGGGCGGGCGCGCGATGGCCGACCTGCTGCCGCGGCTGTTCCTCGACCACTTCGCCTCGACCAGCCTGGTGGCCGACACGGAAGACGGCACCCTGGCCGGCTTCCTCGTCGGCTTCCTCTCGCCCGACCAGCCCGGGACGGCGTACGTCCACTTCGTCGGCGTCGCCCCCGAGTACCGTCGTGGCGGCCTCGCGGCCGACCTCTACGAACGCTTCTTCAGCCTCGCCCGGGCCGCCGGAGCGGTTCAGGTGCAGGCCGTCACCGCGCCGCTCAACGAGGGTTCCCAACGGTTCCATCAGGCGCTGGGGTTCGCCGTGTCCGACCCGGTCGTCGGCTACGACGGCCGCGGGGGGGACCGGGTCGTGATGACGTACGGCCTGGCGCACGAGGCATCGACCACCGGAGCGAGCGGCGCGCTTCCCGAGCTCCCTCGGTTCGCGCCCCGGGTGGACTCCCGGAGGCACGACGCGGCCTGGCCCGACGCAGTCTGGCCGCCGCCGGCGGACACCGTGCTGCGCGGCGCGACGATCGAGCTGCGCCCGACGCGGATCGAGGACGCCGAGCAGCTCTTCGTCGCGCTCGACGACCCACGGGTCTGGACCCACGTGCGAGGCCGGCCCAGCTCCGCCGACGGCTGGCGCACGATGCTCGAGGCGGCACCGGCCATCGGCCGGCTGCCGTGGACCCTGCGGCTGCTGCAGGCGGTGGGCGACCTCTCCCCGGGCACGGTGGTGGGCTCGTCCTCGTTCCTCGAGATCGCGCCCGCGGACGCGCGGCTGGAGATCGGTTGGACGGTGTATGCGCCCGCGGTGTGGGGCACGACCGTGAACCCCGAGGCCAAGCTGCTCCTCCTCGGCTTCGCCTTCGACACCCTGCACATGGGCCGGGTCCAGCTGAAGACCGACATCCGCAACGTGCGCTCGCAGCAGGCGATCGCCCGCCTCGGAGCCCGCTACGAGGGCGTGCTCCGCCGCTACCAGCGGCGCGCCGACGGCACGGTGAGAGACACCGTGCTCTTCTCGATCACCGCTGAGGACTGGCCGGCCGTCCGCGACCGACTGGAGGCTCGCTTGGCAGACGCAAGGTGACCTTGTGTCTGCTTCAGTCGAGGTTTCGCCACCTTCACTCCCCTGAGAGCCTCGCGAGCACCCCCTGACACCTTGTCGGCTGAGCGGCTGTATCACTGACACCTTGCCCCTCGCGCCCGCAACGTCCAGGCACCTACGCTGACGCCGTACGGCTGTCTCCAGCCGGTCCGCCCACCACCAGCCGTACGCAGACCCGACGTCCCCGCAGGAGCACGCACACCCGCCCCAGCACCCGGACCGCCCCGAGGAGCCCGCGATGACCCAGCCCACCCCTGACCCCGCCCGCGGTGCCGAGGTCGTCGCCCTCGACCGCGCCCACGTCTTCCACTCGTGGAGCGCCCAGGCCACGCTCAACCCGCTGGCCGTCGCCGGGGCCGAGGGCTCCTACGTCTGGGACTACGACGGCACCCGCTACCTCGACTTCTCGAGCCAGCTGGTCAACGTCAACATCGGTCACCAGCACCCGAAGGTCGTCGCCGCCATCCAGGAGCAGGCCGCCAAGCTCTCGACGGTCGCGCCTCAGCACGCCAACGACATCCGCGGCGAGGCCGCCCAGCGCATCGCCGAGCTGGCCCCGCCCGGCCTCAACAAGGTCTTCTTCACCAACGGCGGCGCCGACGCCAACGAGAACGCCATCCGGATGGCTCGCATCCACACCGGCAAGCACAAGGTGCTGTCCTTCTACCGCAGCTACCACGGGAACACCGGCGCCTCGGTGACCGCGACCGGCGACCCCCGCCGCTGGCCCAACGAGTACGCCTACGGCCACGTGCACTTCTTCGGCCCGTACCCGTACCGCACCCCGTTCTGGTCCACCTCTGAGGCCGAGGAGTCCGAGCGCGCTCTCGCCCACCTCGAGCAGGTCATCCAGTTCGAGGGTCCCGGCACGATCGCCGCGATCCTCATCGAGACCGTGGTCGGCACCGCCGGCGTCCTGATCCCGCCGCCCGGCTACCTCGAGGGCGTCCGCGCCCTGTGCGACCGGTACGGCATCGTCTGGATCGCCGACGAGGTCATGTGCGGCTTCGGCCGCACCGGAAAGTGGTTCGCCTACGAGCACTTCGGCGCCGAGCCCGACCTGATCACCTTCGCCAAGGGCTCGAACAGCGGGTACGTCCCCGTCGGCGGCGTCGTCATCAGCGACCCGATCGCCGCGACCTTCGACGACCGGGTGTTCCCGGGCGGTCTGACGTACTCCGGCCACCCGCTTGCCGCCGCGTCCATCGTCGCGAGCATCGACGCGATGAAGGAGGAGGGCATCGTCGAGAACGCCGCGCGCATCGGCGAGGACGTCCTCGGCCCGGGCCTTCGCGAGCTCGCCGACCGCCACCCGGTGATCGGCGAGGTCCGTGGCCTCGGCGTCTTCTGGGCCCTCGACCTCGTCACCGACCGAGCGACGCGCGAGCCGCTCGCGCCGTACGGCGGCTCGAGCCCGGCGATGACCCAGCTCGCGGGGGAGTGCAAGAAGCGCGGGCTCCTGCCGTTCGTGAACTTCAACCGGCTGCACGTCGTGCCGCCGTGCACGGTCACCGACGCGGAGTCCAAGGAGGGTCTCGCGATCCTCGACGAGGTCTTCGCCGTCGTCGACCAGCACTACACCGGGGCGTGACCTCGGCAGCGTGTCGCCCTCCGTCGATCCGGCCTGGGCGGTCTGCTCGACCATCGACTCCGGTGAGGCTGTCACCAGGCGCTACGCCGTGTCGTCGTCCGAGCGGCGACGTCGATCGAGGCCGCGCGTGACGCCGCCGACGGACTCATCGAGGCGGTGCGCCCGACGATGCCGCCATCGACGGCGAGGTGCTCGACCTGCCCGACCTGACCGTCCTGCCGGGCCTCATCGACTGCCACACGCCACCTGGTCGGTGAGCCGGAGTCGGCGGCCGGTTACGCCGCGATGCTCCAGCGCACCGGGGCGCAGGAGGCCCTGTCCGGCGTGCGCAACGCGCGGGCGACCCTGCGCGCCGGCTTCACCACCGTGCGCGACGTCGGCACCTTCCGCGCCTTCGTCGACGTCGCCCTCCGCGACGCGATCGAGGCCGGCTGGGTCGAGGGCCCGCGCATGCTCTGCGCCGGTGCCTACGTCACCTGCTCCGGCGGTGGCGGCGACATCACCGGTATGGCGCCCGACGTCGACGCTGTCGTGCCGCGCGACCTACGGGTGGGTGTCGCCGACTCGGTCGACGAGGTCCGCAAGGCCGTACGCAGCGTGCTGCACGGCGGTGCCGACCTCGTGAAGGTGATCGCCACCGGCGCGGTGATGACCGAGGGCACCAACCCGGGCGCTCCGGAGTTCTCCGAGGCCGAGATCCGCGCTGCGGTCGAGGAAGCCGCGTTGTACGGCGCCGACGTCGCGGCCCACGCGCACGGAGCCGAGGGCATCAAGCGGGCCGTCCGGGCCGGCGTCCGCTCGATCGAGCACGGCTCGATCATGGACGACGAAGGCGTCGCCCTGATGGCCGAGCGCGGCACCTACCTCGTGGCCGACGTCTACTGCGGCGACTACATCGCCGAGACGGGCCGGGCCGAGGGGTGGTCGCCGGACGCCCTCCGGAAGAACGACGAGACCACCGACACCCAGCGTGCCGCGTTCGAGAAGTGCGTCAAGGCCGGCGTGCCCATCGCCTTCGGCACCGACAGCGGCATCTATCCCCACGGGTGGAACGCCCGGCAGTTCGCCTACCAGGTGCGCCACGGCCAGACCCCGCTCGAGGCGATCCGCAGCGCGACCGTCAACGCCGCCGCCTTGCTGCGCCGCGAGGACACCCTGGGCCGGATCGCGCCGGGCTACGCCGCCGACCTCGTCGGCGTGATCGGGGACCCCACCGCCGACGTACGGCTGCTGGAGGACGTCGCCTTCGTGATGAAGGCCGGCACGCCCCGTCCTCGGCGCCCCCACCCCTGACCCATGGGGCCTCGTTTAGGCTCCGCGGCGTGAAGGTCCTCGTCATCGGTTCCGGTGCCCGCGAGCACGCCCTCGTCCGCGCCCTCCGCCGGGACCCCGCGGTCTCGGAGGTGCACGCGGCCCCTGGCAACCCGGGCATCGCCGCGCAGGCCACGACCCACGCCGTCGACCCGCTCGACGGCGCTGCGGTCGCCGCCCTCGCCCACGCCCTCGGCGTCGACCTCGCGGTCATCGGCCCCGAGGCACCGCTCGTCGCCGGGGTCGCCGACGCCGTTCGCGCCCGCGGGATCGCCTGCTTCGGCCCCTCAGCGCGCGGCCGCGCAGCTCGAGGGCAGCAAGGCCTTCGCCAAGGAGGTGATGGCTTCCGCCGACGTGCCCACGGCGCGTGCCTACCTGTGCACCACCGAGGCGGAGGCCGTCGATGCGCTCGACGCCTTCGAGCCGCCGTACGTCGTCAAGGACGACGGCCTCGCGGCCGGCAAGGGCGTCGTCGTGACCGAGGACCGCGCCGTCGCCCTCGCCCACGCGAAGGCGTGCGGCCGGGTGGTGATCGAGGAGTACCTCGACGGCCCCGAGGTGTCGCTGTTCGCGGTCACCGACGGCGTCACGGTGGTGCCGCTGCAGCCGGCTCAGGACTTCAAGCGGCTCGGCGACGGCGACGCCGGCCCGAACACCGGAGGGATGGGTGCCTACTCCCCGCTGCCGTGGGCGCCGGCCGACCTCGTCGACGACGTGCTCGCCCGCGTCCTGCAGCCGACCGTGGACGAGATGCGACACCGCGGTGCCCACTTCGCCGGGCTCCTCTACGCCGGCCTCGCGCTCACCTCGCACGGCACGCGGGTCATCGAGTTCAACGCCCGCTTCGGCGACCCCGAGACCCAGGTCGTCCTCGCTCGCCTGCGCACCCCGCTCGCCGGGCTGCTCCTCGCGGCCGCGACCGGCCGCCTCGACCAGCACCCACCGCTGGTGTGGGACGACGTCTGCGCCGTCACCGTCGTGGTCGCCAGCGAGGGTTACCCCGACGCCCCGGTCACCGGCGACCCGATCGCCGGCGCCGAGCGACGACGCGGTGCTCCATGCGGGTACCTCGCGCGGCGCTGACGGCGTCGTGCGGTCGGCAGGTGGACGGGTGCTCTCCGTGGTCGGCACAGGCGCGACCCTGGCGGCCGCGCGCGAGGCGGCGTACGCCGTCGTGGACCGCATCGAGCTGCGCGGCAGCCAGCACCGCACCGACATCGCGGCGCAGGCAGCCGAGTCCGAGGCCGCGGCGATCGAGGAGGACGCGCCATGACCGAGCCCACGAGCGACCCCAGCAACCCGACCAGCCCCTCGCTCGACCTGAGCGACGAGCGGCGGCTGGCCGTCGAGCTGTTCAACCACACCTGGGACCTCATCGCCGTCCCTCGGCGGACGCCGGAGCAGGACGACGCGATGATCCACGCTGCCCACGCCAGCCGGTGGCACTGGGGCAACGCGGGTGGCCCCATGGAGTGGGCGGTCGGTGAGTGGATGTGCAGCCGCGTGTACGCGGTGCTCCGGCTCGGTGAGGCGTCCCTCCGTCACGGGCTGCGCTGCCTCGAGCTGACGCGAGACGTACGGCATCGGCGGCTACGTGCCCGCGTCGGCCCACGAGGCCATCGCCCGCGCGTACGCCGTGTCCGGCGACCGGGACGCGGCCGTCCGTCACCGCAACCTCGCCGCCGGGCTGGCCGCGCAGCTCGACGACCTCGACGACCGGGCCGTGGTCGACGGCGACCTGGCGACCCTCCCGCTGGACTGATCGCCGAGGTCCGGGTGAGCGCTCGCGCTGCCGCCCCGCTCGTCGGCGCCGCCCCCGCTCGTCGAATGGCATCGAACCGGGCGATCTGACCGCTCCGATGGCCCGGTTCGCAACCATTCGGCACTGCCGGTCCCGGAGACCCGACCACCAGTCTGAGTGCGGGATGATGGCCGCGTGATCCCCAACGTCCTGGCTGCGCGGTACGCCTCGTCCGAGATGGCCGACCTGTGGTCGCCCGAGCACAAGGTGGTCCTCGAGCGCCAGCTCTGGATCGCCGTGCTGACCGCGCAGCGCGACCTCGGGGTCGAGGTGCCCGACGACGCCGTCGAGGCCTACACCGCGGTCGTCGACACCGTCGACCTCGCCTCGCATCGCTGCGCGCGAGCGGGTCACCCGCCACGACGTGAAGGCCCGCATCGAGGAGTTCAACGCCCTCGCCGGGCACGAGCAGGTCCACAAGGGCCTCACCTCCCGCGACCTCACCGAGAACGTCGAGCAGCTGCAGATCCGCGGCGGGCTCGAGATCGTGCGCGACCGGGTGGTGGCGACGCTCGTACGGCTGGCGCGGCTCGCGACCCAGCACGACGCGCTCGTCATGGCCGGCCGCTCGCACAACGTCGCGGCGCAGGCCACCACGCTGGGCAAGCGCTTCGCCTCGGCGGCCGAGGAGCTGCTCGTCGCCTACGACCGGCTGGACGAGCTCATCGCCCGCTACCCGCTGCGCGGCATCAAGGGCCCGGTCGGTACGGCGCAGGACATGCTCGACCTGCTCGACGGTGACGCGGCCAAGCTGGCCGACCTCGAGGGCCGGGTCGCCGGCCACCTCGGCTTCGCCCGGGTTCTGGACTCGGTCGGCCAGGTCTACCCGCGCTCGCTGGACTACGACGTCGTGGCGGCGCTCGTCCAGACCGCCGCCGGACCGTCCAGCCTGGCCACCACGATCCGGCTGATGGCCGGCCTCGAGCTGGTGACCGAGGGCTTCCAGCCGGGCCAGGTCGGCTCGTCAGCCATGCCCCACAAGATGAACACCCGGTCCTGCGAGCGGGTGAACGGACTCACCGTGCTCCTGCGCGGCTACGCCTCGATGGTCGGCGAGCTCGCCGGCGACCAGTGGAACGAGGGCGACGTCTCCTGCTCGGTGGTGCGGCGGGTCGCGCTCCCCGACGCGTTCTTCGCCGCAGACGGCTTGTTCGAGACGTTCCTCACCGTGCTGGACGAGTTCGGGGTCTTCCCGGCCGTCGTCGATCGCGAGCTCGAGCGCTACCTCCCCTTCCTCGCCACCACCAAGGTCCTGATGGCTGCCGTGCGCGCGGGGGTGGGTCGCGAGACCGCCCACGAGGTCATCAAGGAGCACGCAGTCGCCGTCGCGCTGGCGATGCGCGAGTCCGGCGCCGAGGGCAACGACCTCTTCGACCGGCTCGCCGCCGACCCGCGGCTGGGGCTCTCCCGCGGGGACCTCGACGCCCTGGTCGACGCGCCGCTGACCTTCACCGGCGCGGCTGTCGACCAGGTAGCCCGGGTCGTCGCCCGCGTCGAAGCCGTCGCTGCAGCGCACCCGGAGGCGGCCGGCTACGGTCCCGGCGCGATCCTGTGACCGTGCGAGGTTGCGCGCGAGCACGCTACGGCGATCCCGACGTCGTCGCCCTCGTCGCCGAGGTGCAGCAGGAGTACGTCGCCCTCTACGGCAGCGAGGACGCCACCCCGATGGCGCCGGAGGAGTTCGTGGCGCCTGAGGGCACCGTCGTGCTGGCCTACGTCGGCGGTGAGCTCGCAGCGTGCGGGGCGTTCCGACGGCACGACGACTCGATCGCGGAGATCAAGCGGATGTACGTCCGTCCGGAGCATCGCGGCCGGGGAGTCGCCCGGGCCGTGCTCGCCGACCTCGAGGATCGAGCGCGGGCCGCGGGCTACACCAGCATCCTGCTCGAGACCGGCGAGCGGCAGCCCGAGGCGATGGCGTTGTACGCGAGCTCGGGGTACACCGAGGCCGAGCCGTTCGGCCACTACCGGTGCAGCCCGCTCAGCCGCAGCTTCGCGAAGGACCTCACTCCGGCATGACCCGGTCGGTGACGCTGGTCCTCGTCGACCCTGACGGGGTCCTGCTCGGAGCCCTCCCGCCCTACCCCGTCGGCGTGCCGTACTGGCAGGAGACGTCGGACGTCGTTGCGGAGGCCGTACGGCTGCACGGCGTCACCGTCGACGTGCTGCGGCTGCTGACGGGCGAGCACCCGGTGCCTCACGGAGGAGCCGTCACCTACCTCGCCGAGGTGGGTCCGGACGCGGTGCCGACGACACTGCCCCTGGCCCCGGTGTCGGGCCACGTCGCCGACTTGGCGCTGGACGACGAGCCGCTGCGTGCGCCGTACGCCCGCCTCGGCGGTCCCGCGGCGAGCCTCGCCTGGGCGCGGTCGGTCGTCGGTCCCGACCACGTCGGCGACCCAGCAGCGCACCTGGAACCTGTCGGCGATCTGGCGGCTGGACGCGCCCGGCTCGACCGTGTGGCTGAAGCAGGTGCCGGCCTTCTTCGCCCACGAGGCGGCGGTGCTGGCGTGGGCGCAGGCTGCGGTCGCCGGGGACGATGCCGCGGCTGCTCGCCGCGGGCGCTGACGGCCGGATGCTGCTCGAGCACGCGGACGGCGAGGACCTCTACGACGCGCCAGCCCCGGTGCGCGAGCGGATCGCTCGAGACGGCTCACCGGATTGCGCTGGCCTCGGTCGCTGACGTCGAGGACCTTCTGTCGGCTGGAGTTCCTGATCTGCGTGGCGACCGGCTGGTCGAGTGGGTGCGCGAGTTGCTGGCCCAGCATGTCGTGGGACACCGGGCGGAGGCCCTCCTCGACAGCCTCGGCCGGCGGATGGCGGCCGTCGAGGAGTGCGGCCTGCCGGCTTCCCTCGTGCACGGCGACGAGCACCCCGGCAACGCGATCGGCTCGGAAGACCGGGTGGTCCTGCTCGACTGGGGCGACTCCTTCGTCGGCAACCCGGCGTTCGACGCGCTCCGCATCGGGGTCGGGCTCGAGGCGTCGGACGCCGACCAGCTCGTTCGGGCCTGGGAACGGCGCTGGAAGGCGGCAGCCCCGCAGAGCCGGCCGGCGCGCGCGGTCGGGCTGCTCCGCCCGGTCGAGTGCCTCCGGTCGGCGGCGGTCTACGCGTCCTTCGTCGCGAGCATCGAGCCCAGCGAACGGCCGTACCACTCGGCGGACGTCACCGACTGGCTCGACCGCGCCGTCGAGGCGACCGCCGTCGGTTCAGGCCATGAGTAGCCCGAAACCTCGCTTGAAGCAGGTACAAGGTGACCTTGCGTCGGGTATCCGGGCGGGGGCCTATCCTGCGGTGATGCCTGCGGACCTCGTGCTCGCCGACCTTCGGCTCGTCTACTCGGGCAAGGTCCGCGACCTCTACGCGTTGCCGGACGGGCACCTGCTGTTCGTGGCGAGCGACCGGATCTCGGCCTACGACCACGTGCTGCCCACGCCGATCCCCGACAAGGGTCGCGTGCTCACCCAGCTGTCGCTGTGGTGGTTCGAGCAGCTGGCCGACGTCGTCCCGAACCACGTGGTGTCCCTCGACGTGCCGGCGGAGGTCGAAGGCCGGGCGATGGTCTGTGAGCGGCTCGAGATGTTCCCTGTCGAGTGCGTCGTGCGCGGCTACCTCACCGGCTCCGGGCTCGTCGAGTACGTCGCCGGCGGCGCGGTCTGCGGCGTCCCGTTGCCGCCGGGGCTCGTCGACGGGTCGCGGCTGCCGGAGCCCATCTTCACCCCGGCCACCAAGGCCGCCCTCGGGGAGCACGACGAGAACGTCTCGTTCGAGGCCGTCGTGGCCACCGTCGGGCGGGCCGACGCCGAAGAGCTGCGCAGGATCACGCTGGCGGTCTACGACCGGGCCGAGGCGATCGCTCGCGACCGAGGCATCGTGCTGGCCGACACCAAGCTGGAGCTGGGACGTTCGGCGGCTGGCGGCATCGTCTTGGCCGACGAGGTGCTGACACCGGACTCCTCGCGCTTCTGGCCGCTCGATCTGTGGGAGCCGGGACACGCGCAGCCGTCCTACGACAAGCAGTACGTCCGCGACTGGCTCACGTCGCCCGCCAGCGGCTGGGACCGCACGTCGGACTCACCACCACCGCCGCTGCCGGACTCGGTCGTCGAGGCCACCCGGAGCAAGTACGTCGAGGCCTACGAGCGACTGACGGGAAGGACCTTCGCGTGACGACCTGGATGGTGACCGGAGGAGCCGGCTACATCGGCGCGCACGTGGTGCGCCAGTTCCTCGAGAGCGGTCGCGACGTCGTGGTGCTCGACGACTTCTCGACCGGGCTCGAGGGCTTCGTCGCGGCCGACGTACCCCTGGTGCGCGGCTCGGTCGACGACCCCGCGGCAGTCGCCGCAGCACTGAAGGCGGCGGGGTCCCGGTCGACGGCGTGGTCCACGTCGCCGGCTTCAAGTACGCCGGGGTGTCGGTGTCCAAGCCACTGGAGACCTACCGGCGCAACGTCGTGGGAACCGTCGTCCTCCTCGAGACGATGGCGGAGGTGGGCGTCGACCGCCTGGTCTTCTCGGGGTCCGCCGCCGTCTTCGGGACCCCGCCCACCGAGCTGGTCACCGAGGAGACGCCGCACGCTCCGGAGTCGCCGTACGGTGCCTCGAAGGACATGGACGAGCGGATCGTCGCCGACACGGTGGCCGCATCCGAGGACCTCGAGGCGGTCACCCTGCGGTACTTCAACGTCGTCGGCTCGTCCTACCCCGACGTCTGGGACGTGTCGCCGTACAACCTGTTCCCGGCCGTGATGCGCGCTCTGGTGGCGGGGGAGACCCCGATCGTGTCCGGCACCGACTACCCCACCCCCGACGGCTCGTGCGTGCGCGACTACGTCCACGTCGGGGACATCGGCCTGGCCCACGTGACCGCGGCCGAAGCGCTCGAGCAGGGCCGTGCTCTGCTGCCCGCCTACAACCTCGGCAGCGGCGACGGACTGTCGGTGCTCGAGATCATGGCCGCCTTCCGACGGGTCACCGGGATCGACTTCACGCCTGCGCTGCGTGAGCGTCGCCCCGGCGACCCCGCCCGGATCGTCGCCTCGGGGGAGGCCGCGGCCCGCGACATCGGCTGGGCCATGCGCAACTCCGTCGACGACATGGTGCGTTCGGCCTGGGAGGCCTGGCCCCGCTGATCCCGGACTAGCATCGGGATCGTGGACCTCGGCGCCGGGTTGGAGCTTCGGGGGGCGCGCCCGGCCGACGTCGACCAGGTCGCAGAGCTGTTGGCGCAGCGCGGGGACCCGGCCGATGCCGAGGACCTGAGACTGGTCGTCGACGACCCGGACGCCGGCCTCGAGGCCTGCGCCGTGGTCGTCGAGGGAGACCGGGTGGTCGCGACGGCGAGCCTGCTCGACGAGGTCCTCGTGCTCGCGGGTGTCGAGATCCCCGCCGGGCAGGTGGAGCTGGTGGCCACGCACGAGGCCTACGAGGGCCGCGGGCTCGCGCGTGCCCTGATGGGGTGGTGCCACGCCCGCTCGAAGGCCAGGGGGCAGCTCGCACAGGTCATGATCGGGATCCCGAACTTCTACCGACAGTTCGGGTACGGCTACGCCATCCCGATGCACCCCTGCCGGACCCTCGAGCGGATCCCGTCCAGGCCACCTGAGTTCGTCGTGCGGGAGGCGACGGCTGAGGACATCCCGGCCATGGCAGCGCTCCAGGCATCCGAGCAGGACGGCTTCGAACTACGGATGCCGCACAGCTCGGCCTGTTGGCGTTGGCTCGTGGAACGCAGCGGCAGTCTGCAGTGGGTCGCCGAGCTCGACGGCGTCGTCCTGGGCAGCGCCAGGCTCCTCCCGCCCGGCGAGGGGCATGCGATCGGCGAGCTGGCGGCCTCGGAGTCCGGGGCCGCCCTGGCCCTCGTCGCCGAGACGGCCACGGACGGGACCGAGGGCCTCGTGGTCCAGGCGAGACCCGGAGGCGTGGCCGGTCGCGCGGTCGCGCCGTACCTCGGGGAGGTCGTCGAGGCCGAGTGGTACTACGCCCGGGTCCAGGACCTACCCTCGTTGCTCGAGCACCTCGCTCCCGTCCTCGTCCAACGGCTGCGGGACGCCGGGCTCGCCGACCGCGAGCACGAGGTCCTGCTCTCCACGTGGCGGTCGCACCTTCGATTCACCGTCGGTCCGGGCGGAGTGACCGGGATGACCGCCGGCGGCCCCGAGCAGGCGCCGGTGAGCAAGGGCGGGTCCGGGCTGCCGGCCGACGCCGTCCCCGCGCTCGTCTTCGGCCCGTACGGCGCTCTGGGACTGGAGGAGCGGCTGCCGGACTGCCTCCTGGGCCGCCAGCGCGACCTGATGGCGTCGCTCTTCCCCCCGGTCCACGGCGACCTGCTGACCTTCTACCTGCCCATCTGAGGGTTGGCGGCGTCCCCCGCACTCGGTAGCGTCGCGAGCACCACCTCGGGACGGAGATCACCATGCGCCACCCCCACGGTCTGTTCGGCTGGATCGACCTGAGCACCACCGACGTCGAAGCCGCCCGCGCCTTCTACACAGCCCTGTTCGGCTGGGAGTCCACCGACATGCCCACCCCCATGGGCCCGGCCTACACGCAGTTCTTCAAGGACGGCAAGCTGGTCGCCGGCATGGCGTCCCCAGCCGCCGATGATGGCCGCGGCGGGTGCCCCCTCGACATGGAACTCGTACGTGATCGTCGACGACGTCGATGCCGTCTGCGCTCTCGTCACGAAGGCCGGCGGCTCGGTGGTCATGCCCGCCATGGACGTCATGACCCAGGGCCGGATGGCCATGATCGCCGATCCCAGCGGGGCGATCCTCGGGTTCTGGCAGCCAGGTGACCACGAGGGCGCCGAGCTGTTCAACGTGCCCGGCTCGCTGGTCTGGAACGAGCTCGACAGCCGTGACCTCGAGGCCGCGACCGCCTTCTACGCCGAGGTGCTCGGCTGGCGCTGGGAGCCGATGGACGACTCGGGCTACCTCGTCGCGCACCTCGACAGCAAGCAGGGCGAGGACACCAGCAACGGCGGGGCCATGACCATGCCGGACATGGTGCCCGCCGAGGCGCCGTCGTTCTGGATGGTCTACCTCGCGGTGGCCGACTGCGACGAGTCGGTGAGCCTGGCGGAGTCACTGGGCGGCAGCGTGTTCCTCCCGGCCATGCAGATGGGTCCGGGCCGTTTCGCCGGCATCACCGACCCGACCGGCGGGATGTTCATGCTCGGGGCCTTCTCGAGCGCCTGATCCGGCGGCGGTTCGACCCGGCCGGTAAACTCCAGCCAACACACCCGCCCGAACCACGAGGAGCCCCGTGGCCCGCGTCGTCGTCGACGTCATGCTCAAGCCGGAGATCCTCGACCCGCAGGGCCAGGCCGTGGCCAGGGCCCTGCCCCAGCTCGGGGTCACGGGGGTCACCGACGTCCGGATCGGCAAGCGCATCGAGATCGAGCTCGAGGGGGAGGCCGACGAGGCCGCCCTCGAGCGGGTCCGCGCCTTCGCCGACCGGCTGCTCGCGAACCCGGTCATCGAGGACTACGTGATCCACGCGCCCACCTCAGACGCCGCGGCCCCCACGGCATGACCGCCCGGATCGGGGTCGTGACCTTCCCGGGCTCGCTCGACGACCGCGACGCCCAGCGGGCCGTACGACTGGCGGGCGCGGAGGCCGTCCCCCTCTGGCACGGCGACGCGGACCTGCACGGGGTCGACGCCGTCGTGCTCCCGGGCGGGTTCTCCTACGGCGACTACCTGCGCTGCGGGGCGATCGCGCGCTTCGCCAAGGTGATGGAAGTCCTGGTCCCGGCGGCGCGCGAAGGCTTGCCAGTTTTGGGCATCTGCAACGGCTTCCAGGTGCTCTGCGAGTCCCACCTGCTCCCGGGGGCGCTCGTGCGCAACGACAGCCTGCACTTCGTCTGCCGCGACCAGAAGCTGCGCATCGAGTCCACGTCCACCGCGTGGACCGGCGACTACACGGCGGGAGCCGAGATCGTGGTCCCGCTGAAGAACGGCGAGGGTGGCTACGTCGCCGACGAGCGCACCCTCGACGCGCTCGAGGCTGAGGGCCGCGTCGTCGCCCGCTACCTGGACGTCAACCCCAACGGGTCGCGCCGCGACATCGCCGGCATCAGCAACGCGGCCGGCAACGTGGTCGGCCTGATGCCCCACCCGGAGCACGCGGTCGAGGCGCTCACCGGGCCTGCGGGTCACGAGACCGACGGCCTGCCCTTCTTCACCTCCGTCCTGCGCCAGCTCGTGGGCGCGGGCGCATGAGCACCGACACGGTCAAGGCGGCGGAGACGACGCCCGAGCTGCAGCAGCCGTACGCCGAGCTCGGCCTCAAGCCCGACGAGTACGACCGCATCAAGACGATCCTCGGCCGTCGGCCGACCAGCAGCGAGCTCGCGATGTACTCCGTCATGTGGAGCGAGCACTGCTCCTACAAGAGCTCGAAGGTCCACCTGAGGCAGTTCGGCGACAAGGCCCCGAAGACCGACGCCCTGCTCGTCGGCATCGGTGAGAACGCCGGTGTCGTCGACATCGGTCAGGGCTACGCCGTGACGTTCAAGGTCGAGTCGCACAACCACCCGAGCTACGTCGAGCCGTACCAGGGCGCAGCCACCGGCGTCGGAGGCATCGTCCGCGACATCCTCACCATGGGCGCCCGGCCGGTCGCCGTGATGGACCCGCTGCGCTTCGGCCCTGCTGACGCCGAGGACACCCGGCGCGTGCTCCCCGGGGTCGTCGCCGGCATCGGTGGCTACGGCAACTGCCTGGGCCTGCCGAACATCGGCGGCGAGGTCGTCTTCGACCCGACGTACCTCGGCAACCCGCTGGTCAACGCTCTGTGCGTCGGCGTGATGCGTCACGAGGACATCAAGCTGGCCAAGGCCTCGGGCCCGGGCAACCTGGTGATCCTGTTCGGCGCGCGCACCGGCGGCGACGGCATCGGCGGCGTCTCCGTGCTGGCGAGTGAGACCTTCGACGCCGACGGTCCGGCCAAGCGGCCGAGCGTGCAGGTCGGCGACCCGTTCACCGAGAAGATCCTCATCGAGGCCTGCCTCGAGATCTTCGCGGCCGACCTGGTCGTCGGCATCCAGGACCTCGGCGGCGCCGGCATCTCCTGCGCGACCTCCGAGCTGGCCTCGGCCGGCACCGGAGGCATGCGGGTCGAGCTCGACCGGGTGCCGCTGCGCGACGCGACGCTGGCCCCTGAGGAGATCCTCATGAGCGAGTCGCAGGAACGCATGTGCGCGATCGTCGAGCCGGCCAAGCTCGAGCCGTTCCTCGCGATCTGCGCCCGCTGGGGCGTCGACGCCACGGTGATCGGCGAGGTCACCGACGGCGACCGGCTGGAGATCTGGTGGCACGGCGAGCTCGTCGTGCAGGTGCCGCCGCGCACCGTCGCCCACGAGGGACCGGTCTACGACCGGCCGTACTCCCGGCCCGCCGACCAGGACGCGCTGGTCGCCGACGAGCCGACGGCCGTACGGCTGCCGCGACCCTCCACCGGGCCGAGCTCCGGGCGACGCTCCTGCAGCTGCTCGGCTCGCCCAACCTGGCCGACAAGTCCTGGGTGACGGCGCAGTACGACCGTTATGTGCAGGGCAACACCGTGCTCGCCCAGCCGGACGACTCCGGCATGGTCCGCGTCGACGAGGAGACCGGTCTCGGCGTCGCCGTCGCCACCGACGGCAACGGGCGCTACACCCGCCTCGACCCCTACGTCGGCGCCCAGCTCGCGCTCGCGGAGGCCTACCGCAACGTCGCCACGACCGGGGCGACCCCGCTGGCCGTCACCAACTGCCTCAACTTCGGCTCGCCGGAGGACCCCGCGGTGATGTGGCAGTTCAGCGAGGCGGTCCGCGGGCTGGCCGACGGCTGCCTCGAGCTCGGCATCCCGGTGACCGGCGGCAACGTCAGCTTCTACAACCAGACCGGCGAGACCGCGATCCTGCCGACCCCGGTGATCGGCGTCCTCGGGGTGATCCAGGACGTCTCCGCCCGCACGCCGATGGGGCTGAGCTCCGAGGGCGACCTGGTCCTCCAGCTCGGCGTGACCCGCGACGAGCTGGGCGGTTCGGAGTGGGCCCACGTGGCGCACGGTCACCTCGGGGGCCGCCCGCCGGCGCTCGACCTGGCCGCGGAGCGCGCGCTGGCCGAGGTGCTCGTCTCGGCCGCAGCCGCCGGGCTGCTCCAGGCGGCTCACGACGTGTCCGACGGCGGCCTCGCCCAGACGCTGGCCGAGATGGCGCTGCGCGGCGACGTCGGGGCGCGGGTCTCCCTGCCGACCGACGTCGACCCGTTCGTCGCGCTGTTCGCCGAGTCGACGGCCCGGGTCGTCGTCGTCGTGGCAGCCGCGGACGAGGCGCGCCTGGTCGACCTGTGCGCCGAGCGCGGTGTTCCCGTGGAGCGGATCGGCGTCGTGGGGGGCGCGACCCTGGAGGTCGAGGGGCAGTTCGACGTACCGCTGGACGAGCTCCGCACCACCTGGACCGCCACCCTCCCCGCCCTGTTCTCCTGAGCCCGCCACGCCGCCTCCGATGACCAACGTCGGGCTGCCAGCGGCGCGAGTCGTCCTGGAGGAGACCTGGGCGGTGGTCCGGTCCTGGGTGGGCGAGCTCGCGCCGGAGACGTACGTCGTCCCGAGCGTGCTCGACGCGCTGGACGGTCGGAGACCTCGTCGCGCACCTGGGCCGAGGGGTCGAGGCGCTCGCGCACGCCGAGCCGGCGGAGCCGGGCACGGCGCCGCTGACGCTTCGGGCGTACGTCGGCACCTACCCGCAGGTCGCCAGCGAGATCGCCGAGGGCGCGCGCCAGCTTGCGGTGGAGAACCGTGCTGACCCCCTCGGCGGGCTCGACCAGGCCTGGGGCCGCAGCCTGGCTGCGCTGGAGCTGCTGGGCCCTGACGACCGGGTCGTCCTCGCCCGCCGCGGGCCGATCCTGCTCTCCGACCTCGTGGTGACCCGGCTCCTCGAGCTGGTCGTCCACGTCGACGACCTCGCGCGGTCGGTCTCGGAGCTGACGGCACCCGCCCTGCCCCGGGAGGGTGTGCGCCTGGTGGTGCGCGCCCTCCTCGACGCGCTGGTCGAAGGTGCGCCCGGACGCAGCGTCGAAGTGCGGGTCCCGCCGTTCGCGGCGGTGCAGTGCATCGAGGGTCCACGGCACACGCGCGGCACGCCGCCCAACGTCGTGGAGGCCGATCCCCTGACGTGGGTACGGCTCGCGTGCGGGCGGGTCACCTGGGGCGATGCCGTGTCCGACGGGTCGGTGCGGGCCAGCGGCGAGCGCGCCGACCTCTCGGCTCTGCTGCCTCTGCTCTGACCCGCCGCCCCCACCCTTGCGTCCGAGGATGGGTGCGCAATAGCGCTCCGTGCGTCGGACGTAGGGGCGGCTAGATTCGGCGGCATGGCTTCTCGCGCGCGTGCCAAGGATCCCGTCGACCGCACGGATGCCTGGGCCGTCATCGGTGCCGGCGCCCACGGGCTGGCCGCCGTGAAGGCGTTCCGCGAGCAGGGCATCGCGGTGCAGGGCTACGAGCGCGAGGACGACCTCGGCGGCAACTGGAACGAGCGGGCCACCAACAGCAGGGTGTACCCCAGCACCCACCTGATCTCGAGCAAGGCCTTCACGGCCTACCCCGACTTCCCGATGCCCGACTCCTACCCCGACTACCCGCACCAGCGGCAGGCGCACGCGTACTTCAGCCGCTACGCCGACCACTTCGGCCTCCGGGAGGACATCCGGTTCGGCACCGAGGTGGTCAAGGTCGAGCCGTACGTCGGTCCCGACGGCGTGGCCCGGTGGGACGTCACCACGAAGTCCGGGCGACGGACGATGACCGAGCGCTTCGAAGGCGTGGTCGTCGCGAACGGGCACAACTGGAACCCGAAGATGCCCGACTACCCGGGGCTCGACGACTTCCGGGCGGCGGGCGGCACCGTCCTGCACTCAGCGGACTACAAGGGACCCGAGGTCCTGCGCGGCAAGCGGGTGCTCGTGGTGGGCGCGGGCAACACCGGCTGCGACCTGGCAGTGGAGTCGGCGCAGCAGGCCGCCCGGACCTTCCACTCGATGCGGCGTGGCTACTACTTCAACCCCAAGTTCACCCAAGGGAGCCCGTCCGATCAGGTCAACGACCGGCTGCTCCTCCTCCGGGTGCCGCTGCCGGTGAGACGGGTGCTCTACAGGGCCACCCACGCGATCGTCATCGGGAACTACGCCAAGCTCGGTCTGCGCGTCCCGGACCACAAGTTCTACGAGACCCACCCGATCGTCAACAGCCTCCTCGTCTACTACGTCGGCCAGGGCGACATCTCCCCACGCCCCGACATCGCGCGCTTCGAGGGTCGTACGGCGGTGTTCGACGACGACACCCGGGCGGAGGTCGACCTCGTGCTGTTCTGCACGGGCTACCTCGTGGACTTCGGCTTCCTCGACGCGCACGCCCACCTGAACTGGCGCGACACGCACCCCCACCTCTTCCAGCACATCTTCACCCCCGCTCACGAGACGCTCGCAGTCTCCGGGCTGATCCAGCCCGACAGCGGGCAGTGGTGCCTGGCGCACTGGCAGGCGGTCACGATCGCCACCTTCGCCCGGGCCCGCCGCGACCGGCCCGAGGTCGCCGCCGACTTCTTCTCCCGCGTCGCGGGTCATGCAGACGACCGCTTCACCGGCGGGACGACGTACAAGGAGTCGTCGCGGCACTACTACGAGGTGCAGCACCAGGACTACCTCGCCTCGCTCGAACGCACGATCAACGAGCTCGAGGGCAGCCGTCCGTACGTGCCGACCGGTGGCCCGGCGTGAACGCGACCTCGCGGCCCGACCGTCCGCGGACCCGCGTCATGCGACGGGCCGAGTGGGCCTATCCCTCACCGCCCGTGCACCGCGAGGTGCTGAGCGCGCTCCCCGACCAGCCATCCGGGCGCCCGCCCCTGCTCTTCGTCCACGGCCTGGCGCACGGCGCCTGGTGCTTCGCAGAGCACTGGCTCGCCGCTGCCGCGGCCCGCGGCTATCCGGCGTACGCCGTGTCCTTGCGCGGGCACGGTGGGTCGGGGGGGAGCCGTCGGCTCGGACGCACCACGCTGCGCGACTACGTCCACGACGTGCTCCAGACGATCGTGGAGCTGCCCGCGCCTCCGGTCGTCGTCGGGCACTCCATGGGCGGGCTCGTCACCCAGCTGGTGCTCGAGCGCTACCCGGCCCGTGCCGGGGTGCTGCTGACGCCGGTCCCGGTCGACGGTCTGCTCGGCCAGCTGCTCCGGCGCCTCCCGTCGGACCCGGTCAACGTCGTCGGGGCCACCGCCGGGCGCACCCTCCGGCTCAGCGCCGAGGACCTCTTCGAAGGTCTCGACGCGGCGACGGCGGAGGCGTACGTCGACCGGCTCGGTCGCGAGTCGTCGGTCGCGCAGTGGCAGCTGCTCGTGCGTCGACCGCTCGGCCCGGTCCGGGCACCGGTGCTCGTCGTGGGCACCCCCGACGACCGGCTCATCCCGGTGGCGGCCGTCGAGGCCACGGCGGAGCGCTTCGGGACCACGCCGGTCTGGTTCCCCGGGGTCGGGCACGACGTGATGCTCGACCGCGGCCAGGAGCGCGTCCTCGACACGGTGCTCGACTGGGTCGACCAGCACTGACCGGGGTCGCCCCGACGCAATCCGTCGCCGTTCGGTAACGATCGATGCGATATCCGCAGCGAACCTGGTTATCGCCGACGGTTCCCGCGCTAGAGTGCCCCGCCATGTCTGAACCCGCCGTGCGCCTGCACGACCTGCGCAAGAGCTTCGGCTCGGGCGAGGCCGCCGTGCACGCGGTCGCCGGCGTCGACCTCGACATCGTCGACGGCGAGTTCCTCACCCTGCTGGGGCCCTCGGGCTCGGGCAAGACGACCGTGCTCCGCATGATCGCCGGGTTCGAGCTCCCCACCTCCGGCACGGTGACCCTCGACGGCGTCGACGTGACCCGCAAGGCGCCCTTCGAGCGCAACGTCAACACCGTCTTCCAGGACTACGCGCTCTTCCCGCACATGACGCGTGATGCAGAACGTCGAGTACGGCCTCCGGGTCAAGGGCGTCGGCAGGGCCGAGCGCAGGGCCCAGGCCAGCTGCCGCCCTCGACAGCGTGCGGCTGGGGGACTACGGCGCGCGCAAGCCCGGGCAGCTCTCCGGTGGCCAGCGGCAGCGCGTCGCCCTGGCTCGGGCCCTGGTCAACCGACCCAAGGTGCTCCTCCTCGACGAGCCCCTCGGCGCCCTCGACCTCAAGCTCCGCGAGGAGATGCAGGTCGAGCTGAAGGGGATCCAGCGCCAGGTCGGGATCACGTTCGTCTTCGTGACCCACGACCAGGAGGAGGCGCTCACCATGTCGGACCGGATCGCGGTCTTCAACGCGGGCCGGATCGAGCAGGTGGGCAGCCCCGCTGAGGTGTACGAGCGGCCAGGGACCCCCTTCGTCGCGGGCTTCGTCGGCACCTCGAACCTCGTGCAGGGCGCGGCCGCCCAGTCGTTGCTCGGCAAGGACGGCGTGTTCTCCGTGCGGCCCGAGAAGATCCACCTGGCGCGACGTCTCCGCCGAGCCGGGCCCCGAGGAGCACTCGGCGCTCGGCACGGTGCGGGAGGTCGTCTACGCCGGGTCGGCCACCCGGTTCGTCGTCGACCTCGACGCCGGGGGCACGCTGATCGTGCTCCAGCAGAACCTGCGGACGTCGTCGATGGACGTCCTCGCCTACCGCGAGACCCGCGTGCGCCTGGTCTGGCACCGCGACCACGAGTTTCGGGTGGCCGACGCCACCCGGATGACCCCCACCGACTCCGTCACCGACGACGGCGTCACCCGGTAAGACCGCGCGACCCCCGCTCAGCCCTCGACACCACGACAGGAGCACCAGATGGCGCAGAAGCGTCTGATGACGATCGCGACAGGAGGGGCCTTGCTGGCCCTGCTGGCCGCCGGCTGCGGGAGCAGCGGCGGGACGGGCGGGACCACCGCCGCGAAGCCCCCCTCGCTGCCCGCTGCCACGGCCATCGGCGAGGGCGAGGGTGCGATCAACATCCTCGCCTGGGCCGGGTACGCCGAGGACGGCACCACCGACCCGTCGGTGAACTGGGTCGGACCCTTCGAGGAGCAGACCGGCTGCAAGGCCAAGGTCCAGGTCGCGAACACCTCGGACGAGATGTTCGAGAAGATGGGCAACGGCGAGTTCGACGTCGTGTCGGCGTCCGGCGACTCCTCGCTGCGGATGATCTACGCGGGCAAGGTCGCGCCGGTCAACACCGACCTGTTCACCAACTACGCCGACATCGCGCCGTTCCAGAAGAACCAGGCCTGGAACTCCGTCGGCGGCGTCCCGTACGGCATCCCGCACGGCTGGGGAGCGCAGACCCTCGGCTTCCGCACCGACAAGGTGACTCCCGCCCCGGACTCGTGGAGCGTCGTCTACGACCCGGCCACGCCGTACAAGGGCAAGATCGCCGTGTACGACTCCGCGGTCGATGCGCTCGCGGCGTCGGCGGTCTACCTCAAGGCGACCCAGCCGGACCTCAAGATCACGAATCCCTACGCCTTGGACCAGACCCAGTTCGACGCGGCCGTCGCGCTCTCGACGGCGCAGAAGCCGCTCGTGGCGAGCTACTGGGCGTCCTACGCCGATGCCCAGAAGGCGCTGGAGAACGGGACCAACGTCGTCGGGTCGACCTGGCAGGTCATCATCAACCTCGCGGCGGCCGACAGGTGCGCCGGTCGACGTCGTCCTGCCGAAGGAGGGTGCCACCGGATGGGCCGACACCTGGATGATCGACGCCAAGGCGGCGCACCCGAACTGCGCCTACGAGTGGATGAACTACATCACCACCGCGTCGGTGCAGGCCCAGGTCGTCGAGTGGTTCGGCGAGGCCCCGGCCAACCTCGAAGGCGTGCGACGACACCGACGGACGCCACGCACTGCGACACCTACCACGCGAACGACGAGGGCGTACTTCAAGGCGATCTACTTCTGGACCACCCCCCAGAGCGACTGCCTCGACGGCCGTACGGACGTCAAGTGCGTGCCGTACTCGGAGTGGACCAAGGCATGGAGCAGCCTGCGCAACAGCTGACCCTGCCTGGAGCACCAACAGTCGTGGTGTCCCGGCGGTCCTCGTGACCGCCGGGGCGCCGCGGCCGAGGTGCCCCACCGCCACTCCGGCCCCCTGATCCTCCGCCACCCCAGACCTCCGGGACCCCGATGACCGCCGTGAGCGACCTGCCGCAGGTCCGCAGCTCGCCGTCGCGCCGGTTGTCGTCCTGGCTCCACCGCAGGCCGCGCGCGCGACTGACCGGACTGCTGGCCCTGCCGCTCCTGTGGCTCGGGGTCATCTACTTCGCGGCGTTGTTCGCGCTGCTGTCGACGGCGTTCTTCAGCGTCGACGAGTTCACCAACGCCGTCATCCGCACCTTCACCCTGAGCAACTTCCAGGACCTGTTCACCGACCCCGCCTACGCGAAGGCCACCGCACGCACGGTGGGGATCGCGGCCACCGTCACGGTGCTGTGCGTGCTGATCGGCCTCCCGATGGCGTTCTTCATGGCCAAGGTCGCCAAACCGCGATCCCGCGGGCTGCTGGTGGCGCTGGTCGTGACCCCGCTGTGGGCGTCCTACCTGGTCAAGGTCTACGCCTGGCAGGCCATGGTCCAGCCGGAGACCGGGGTGATCGCCTGGATGCTGCAGCCGTTCGGTCTGTCCGGACCCGGGTACGGCATCACCGCGGTGATCCTCACGCTGACCTACCTCTGGCTGCCGTACATGATCCTGCCGATCTACGCCGGGCTGGAGCGGCTCCCCGACTCCCTCGTGGACGCGGCCGGTGACCTCGGGGCCCGCCCCGCGCGCACGTTCCGCACGGTCGTCATGCCGCTGATCTACCCGTCGGTCATCGCGGGGTCGATCTTCACGTTCTCGCTCAGCCTCGGCGACTACATCACGGTGCAGATCGTCGGTGGGAAGACCCAGATGCTGGGCAACATCGTCTACCAGAACTACACCTCGAACCTCCCGTTCGCGGCGGCCGTGGCGGTCATCCCGGTCGCGATCATGGTCCTCTACCTCGCCCTGGTGCGCCGTACCGGCGCCCTCGAGAACCTCTAGGCGCCGACGATGACCTTGTCGAACCGGGCGCGCTGGGGCCTCCGCGTGGCGATGGCGTTCGGGCTCGCCTTCATCTACATCCCGCTGGCCGTCGTCGTCATCAACTCCTTCAACGCCAGCACCGTCTTCGCCTGGCCGCCGAAGGAGTTCACCCTGAAGTGGTGGGAGAGCGTCCGCGGCAACCCTGGCGTGCGCGAAGCGGTCCTCACCTCGATCGAGGTCGGCGTCATCGCCACGCTGATCGCTCTGGTGCTGGGGGCGCTGCTCGCCCTGGGTCTGAGCCGCTACGACTTCTTCGGCCGGCAGACGTTGTCGCTTCTGGTGATCCTCCCGATCGCGCTTCCCGGCATCGTGACGGCGCTCGCCTTCCGTACGGCGTTCCGCAGCGTGCTCGGCGTCGAGCTGTCCATCTGGACGGTCGCGATCTCCCACGCCACCTTCTGCATCGTGGTCATCTACAACAACACGATCGCTCGGCTGCGGCGGATGGGCACCAGCCCCGAGGAGGCGTCGCAGGACCTCGGTGCGAGCTCGTTCACGACGTTCCGGCTCATCACGTTCCCGCTGCTCCGGGGTGCGTTCCTCGCCGGGGCGCTGCTGGCCTTCGGGCTGTCCTTCGACGAGATCGTGGTGACGCTGTTCACCGCACCGCCCGGGGTCACGACCCTGCCGATCTGGATCTTCCAGAACCTCTTCCGGCCCAACCAGGCGCCGGTCGTGAACGTCGTGGCGGCGGCCCTGGTCATGCTCTCGATCATCCCGATCTACGTCAGCCAGAAGCTCGCCGGTGACACCGCCGGTGCGGGCGGCGGTCGCATCTGATCCCTCATGCGTCCGACCAACCGTGGCCTATAGCGCTCGGTTGGTCGGACGCAGTCGGTGGGCGGGGTCCCGTAGACTCCCCCTGTGGCGCGAGGCGACGGACGGCTATCGCACGACCTGCTCCCCGGCGAGAAGGGCCCGCGGGACGCCTGTGGCGTCTTCGGGGTCTGGGCTCCCGGCGAGGAGGTCGCCAAGCTCACCTACTTCGGCCTCTACGCCCTCCAGCACCGCGGGCAGGAGTCGGCCGGCATCGCGGTCTCCGACGGCCGGCAGATCCTGGTCTACAAGGACATGGGGCTGGTCTCCCAGGTCTTCGACGAGAGCCACCTCGCGTCCCTGCACGGGCACCTCGCCATCGGCCACTGCCGCTACTCCACGACGGGGTCGAGCGTGTGGGAGAACGCCCAGCCCACCCTCCGGTCGACGGCCACCGGGGCGCTGGCTCTCGGGCACAACGGCAACCTGATCAACACCCGTGACCTGGCCCGCCGGGTCGAGGAGCTCACCGACGCCGCGGGCGAGCTGCCTCTCGGCGGGCGCCAGCCGGCTGCGTTCGACGTCCGACACCGACCTGCTCGCGGCGCTGCTCGCCAGCCATCCCGACGTGTCCCTCGAGGCCGCGGCACTCGACGTGCTGCCCACGCTCCAGGGCGCCTTCTCCCTGGTCTGGATGGACGAGACCACCCTCTACGCCGCCCGTGACCCGCAGGGCATCCGCCCGCTGGTGCTCGGCCGGCTCGAGCGCGGCTGGGTCGTGGCGAGCGAGACCGCGGCGCTCGACATCGTGGGTGCGTCCTTCGTGCGGGAGGTGGAGCCCGGTGAGCTCGTCGCCATCGACGAGCACGGCCTGCGCACCCAGCACTTCGCCGCCGCCGAGCCCAAGGGCTGCCTGTTCGAGTACGTCTACCTGGCCCGCCCCGACACCGCGATCGCCGGCCGCAGCGTGCACGAGACCCGGGTGGAGGTCGGTCGTCGGCTGGCCCACGAGGCACCCGTCGAGGCCGATCTGGTGATCCCGGTCCCCGAGTCGGGCACGCCCGCGGCCGTCGGTTACAGCCAGGCCTCGGGCATCCCGTACGGCCAGGGGCTGGTCAAGAACGCCTACGTGGGCCGGACCTTCATCCAGCCGTCGCAGACCATCCGGCAGCTCGGCATCCGGCTCAAGCTCAACCCGCTGCGCGAGGTCATCCACGGCAAGCGCCTGGTCGTCGTCGACGACTCGATCGTGCGTGGCAACACCCAGCGCGCCCTCATCCGGATGCTGCGCGAGGCAGGGGCGGCCGAGGTGCACGTACGGATCTCCTCACCGCCGGTGAAGTGGCCGTGCTTCTACGGCATCGACTTCGCCTCACCGGCCGAGCTCATCGCCAACGGCCTGACCGTCGACGAGATCCGGCAGTCCATCGGCGCCGACTCACTCGCCTACGTCTCGCTCGACGAGCTCGTCGAGGCCACCACGATCCCCAACGACAAGCTGTGCCGGGCGTGCTTCGACGGTGTCTACCCGATCGAGCTCCCCGACGCCGACCTGCTCGGCAAGCACCTGCTCGAGGACCTCACCACGCTCGACGTCGGCGGCCTGCCCACCCTGGTCGGGGGCGGCGGCGCCGCCGGGGCCCTGAGCCGCCCGTGAGCGGCGAGGTGGCCGTCACCGGAGGCGCTCAGTCCACGACGTACGCCGCCGCCGGTGTCGACGTCGAGGCCGGCGAGCGCGCGGTCGAGCTGATGAAGGCCTCGGTCGCCCGTGCCCAGCGCCCGGAGGTGCTCGGCGACCTCGGCGGCTTCGCGGGACTCTTCGACGCCTCGGCGCTGAAGGCGTACCGCCGTCCCTTGCTCGCGACGTCGACCGACGGGGTCGGGACCAAGGTCGTCATCGCGCAGCGGATGAACGTGCACGACACCATCGGCATCGACCTCGTCGCCATGGTGGTCGACGACCTCGTGGTGTGCGGCGCGGAGCCGCTGGTGATGACCGACTACATCGCGACCGGCAAGGTCGTGCCCGAGCGGATCGCGGCCATCGTCTCGGGCATCGCGGAGGGCTGTCGCCGCGCGGGCTGCGCGCTCGTCGGCGGCGAGACGGCCGAGCACCCTGGGCTGCTGGCGCCGGACGAGTACGACGTAGCGGGAGCCGGCACCGGGGTCGTCGAGGCCGACCAGCTGCTCGGCCCGGACCGGGTGCAGCCCGGCGACGTCCTCGTGGCGATGCGGGCCTCCGGGCTGCACTCCAACGGCTACTCCCTGGCTCGACACGTGCTGCTCACCGTGGGCGGGCTGGGTCTCGACCTCCACGTCGCCGAGCTGGGGCGCACCCTCGGCGAGGAGCTGCTCGAACCGACCCGCATCTACGCCCTTGACTGCCTGGACCTCGCGCGCGCTGCGGAGGTCGACGTCCATGCGTTCAGCCACGTGACCGGGGGAGGGCTGGCGGCGAACCTCGCCCGGGTGCTGCCGCCGCACCTGCACGCGGACGTCGACCGCTCGACCTGGACCCCGCAGCCGGTGTTCGGGCTCGTCGGTCGGCTCGGAGGCGTCGACCGGGCCGAGCTCGAGCGCACGTTCAACCAGGGCGTCGGCATGATCGCGGTCGTGGCGCCCGGCTCGGTCGACGCGGCGCTGGCGCGGCTGTCCGCCCGCGGGGTCGACGCGTGGACGCTGGGAGACGTACGGCTGCGGGCCGACGGTGAGGCTCGGCGACGCCCCGGCGAAGGGCGGCGGCGGCGGCTCGGTCACGCTGACCGGCACCCACCCCGCCTGACGCACCCCGCCGACACCCAGGTGAGCTGCCGAACGGTCGTCCCTCGGCTGATGATCAAGGAATCCTGCACCGATGCCGGCCTGAGACCCGTGCCGGATTCCTTGATCAACCGGCGGCGGGCGGCTGGGCACCCGCTCGGCCGGGCGGCTGGGCGGCGGCTAGCGACCGGTGGCGTAGTCGTCGCGGGGGAAGATCTCGTCGTCCTCGGCGTCCTCGAGGGCGTCGGCGATCGGGTCGGCCGCACCATCCAGCTCGGCGAGGTCGCCGTACTTGGCCAGGAGCTCCGGGTCGACCTCGGAGCCGTCCTCGTGGATGAGGTCGGCGCGCAGCCGGTTCAGGTCCATCGAGCCGCTGTTGTACTTCAGGTCCCGGGCAACCTTGGTCTGCTTGGCCTTGGCTCGACCGCGTCCCATGGCTCGACCCCCTTGTACGGGGCGTTGCCCCGGTGGACGGTGACAGTCAGGACCGGTCGGAGGGCCGCTCCGCCGGTCTCGAGGGACCAGCGTACCTAATCCGGGGGGGTGCTGGCAGCGGCCAGGCCGGGGAAGAGCCGCTCGGACCACGGTCCGGCCGCGATCCGCTCCTCGGCGAGCCGGTCGGCAGCCGCTGAAGGGGTCTCACCGGCTGCGGCGGCCCGGCCGAGCACCTCGCGCGCGGTGTCGTAGATCCGGGTGGCGCGCGCGTGGGCCCGGGCGTCGTCGAAGCCCTGCAGCTCGTCGGCGACCTGGATGACGCCGCCAGCATTGACCAGGAAGTCCGGCATGTAGAGGATCCCGCGCGCGGCGAGCGCGTCGGCCGTCCCCGCATGCGCCGAGCTGGTTGTTGGCGGCCCCGCAGACGACGGCGCACGACAGCCCCGCCACGACCGCGTCGCTGAGGGCGCCGCCGAGCGCGTTCGGGCTGAAGACGTCCATCGGCTCACCGACCAGGGCCTCCGCCGAGGCGACGACCTGCGACCTCGGGGTGGCGCGCCAGGACGGCCGCGACGATGTCGGCGCCCGGGTCGTAGGCGACCACCTCGGCCCCGTCGTCGAGCAGGTGGTCGACCAGTCGGCTCCCGACCTTGCCGAGCCCGGCCACGCCGACCCGCCGGCCGGCGAGCGTCGGGCTGCCCCAGACCTCCTCAGCGGCGGCGCGCATCCCCTGGAAGACACCCCAGGCGGTGAGCCGGCCGGAGTCGCCGCTTCCCCCGAGCTCCGGCGACTTGCCGGTCACCCATCGGGACTCCTCGGCCATCACGTCGAGGTCGGCCACGGCGGTTCCGACGTCGCCTGCGGTGACGTACCGCCCACCGAGAGACTCGATGAACCGGCCGTACGCCAAGAAGAGGGCCCGCGTCTTGTCGGTGCGCGGGTCGCCGATGATGACCGCCTTGCCTCCGCCGTGGTCGAGCCCGGCGAGGGCGTTCTTCGACGACATGGCCCGGGCCAGTGCGAGCGCGTCGGCCAGGGCGGCCTCGTCGCTCGGGTAGGGGTGGAAGCGGGTCCCACCGAGGGCGGCGCCCAGGGCGGTGGAGTGGATCGCGACGATGGCGCGCAGGCCGGTGGCGCGGTCGTGGTGGACCACGACCTCCTCGTGACCGCCCGGACCGACGGCGCTCACGGGTCCGCTCGCCGCGCGGTCGGGGGCCCTCGGGGACGACGTCGTCATGGCGTCACCCTAGGACCGGCTCCCGCCGCGCCCCCACTAGCCCGACCGGGTGACGGCAGACATGACTCTTCCGGGCCATATCGGACAGATGGGACAACGGGCACGATGAGCCCTCTACGGGTCGGACCCACCGATCCCAGGCGAGGGACAGCCCATGACCTCCCGGATGCCCGACGCGGAGCCGCTGCTCACCCCGGCCGAGGTCGCGGCCATGTTCCGGGTGGATCCCAAGACCGTGACCCGTTGGGCCAAGGCCGGCAAGCTCACCTCGATCCGCACCCTCGGTGGGCACCGCCGCTACCGTGAGGCCGAGGTACGGGCGCTGCTCGCCGGCATCCCCGAGCAGCGCGAGGCCGACAGCGCGTGACCTGCTCGCACGCCCTGCCCCGCGCCCGTTGAGCACCGGAGACCTCGTGTCCCCGCCCTCCGTCGAGGAGTCCTCGCTCCGGCTGCGCCCGTACGTCCCCCGGTTGGTCGTGGACTGGCTGCGTGAACGGCCCGAGGAGCTGTACCAGGAGGTCGAGGGGTCGCTCGCGTTCGTCGACATCTCCGGCTTCACGACGCTGACCGAGCGGCTCGCACGGCGGGGCAAGGTCGGCGCGGAGGAGATGAGCGACGCGCTCAACTCGACGTTCGCCGCCCTGCTGGCCGACGCCTACGAGGACGGCGCGGGTCTGGTGAAGTGGGGCGGCGACGCGGTGCTGCTGCTGTTCGACGGTCCGGAGCACGCTCCTCGGGCCTGCCGGGCGGCGCACCGGATGCGCGCGACGATGCGCCAGGTCGGTCGGCTCGAGACGAGCGTGGGCCGGGTGACCTTGCGCATGTCGGTGGGGATCCACAGCGGCACCTTCCACTTCTTCCTCGTCGGGGACCCGGACCACCACCGCGAGCTGATCGTGAGCGGGCCGGCCGCGAGCCGCACGGCGGAGATGGAGGCGCAGGCGAACGCCGGCGAGATCGTGGTCAGCCCGCAGACCGCGGCGCTGCTGAACCCGAAGGTCGTCGGTGAGGCATCCGGTGAGGGCTTCAAGCTGCGCTCGATCCCGGTCACCCCCACGGTGGGGATCCAGCCGGCCAAGGACGTCCACGACCTCGACCTCCGACAGGTGATCCCCGAGGGCATCCGCGAGCACCTGCTCGCCGACCCTGGCGAGGCGGAGCATCGCACGATCGCGGTGGCCTTCGTGCAGTTCTCCGGCACCGACGCGCTGCTCGAGCGCGCCGGGCCGGCCGCCCTGGCCGACGCGTTGGACCACGCCCTGCGCAACGTGCAGGACGCGACGGCGGCCAACGGGGTGACGTTCTTCGAGACCGACATCAACCGCGACGGCGGCAAGATCATGCTGACGGCGGGAGCCCCGCGCAGCCTCGGTCATGACGAGGAACGCATGCTCCGGGCGACCCGGCTGGTCGTCGAGCGGATCGGCGAGCTGCCGCTGCGGATCGGGGTCAACCGGGGCCCCGTCTTCTCCGGTGACTTCGGCCCGTTCTTCCGCAGGACCTACTCGGTCAAGGGCGACGCGGTGAACCTGGCCGCCCGGGTCATGGGCAAGGCGGCGCCCGGCCAGCTCCTCGCCACGCGCGCGGTCGATCGAGCGTTCGCAGACGGTCTTCGAGACGGACGCCCTGCCGCCCTTCACCGTCAAGGGCAAGTCCCAGCTGATCGAAGCCGTACGGCTGGGACCGCTGCGCGAGTCGGTCGACGAGACCGTCGATCTCCCCGAGCTGGTGGGCCGTGAAGCCTGAGGTCGCCGCCCTCGAGCGCGCCATCGACCGGGTCCGGCGCAGGCACGGTGGGTTGCGTCGGGTGCTCGGGGAACCCGGGATCGGCAAGACCCGGCTGGCGCAGGAGCTGGGACTCCTCGTTGACGACCTTCCGCTCCTGGCCGCATCGTGTGACGAGTACGAACGCCACACGCCCTACCTGCTCGTCCGCCGCCTGTTCCGGACCGCCCTCGGGGCTCCGATGGACGCGCCGTCGGAAGCTGTCGCCGCCAGACTCCACTCACGGGTGGCAGCGAACGCCCCCGAGCTGCTCCCGTGGCTGCCCCTGCTGGGCATCGTGCTCGGGGTGGATCTGCCACCGACCCGAGAGACCCGAGAGCTGGACGAGAGCTTCCGCAAGGCGCGACTCCAGGCGGTCGCCGTATCCGCTGCTCGAGCAGCTGCTGCCCACGCCGACGGTTCTCGTCGTGGAAGACGTCCACCTCATCGACGACGCATCGTTGGACGTGTTGCTGGAGATCACTGAGGTTCTCGACTCGCAGCCCTGGCTCTTGGTGGTGACGGCCCGCGACGACGAGCCTCGACTGGTTCCAGGCGCCTCCGTGCGAGAAGTCTGCTCCCGCTCGGCCGGCTTGCCCCAGACGATGCGCTGGCGCTGGTCGTGAACGAGACCGAGGACCGGCCGCTGACGCCCGCCACCATGGCGGCACTCGTGGAACGCTCCGGCGGGAACCCGCTCTTCCTCCGCGGACTCCTGGTGGCCACGGCCGGCTCCGGCGACGTCGACCACCTCCCCGACACGATCGACGCCCTCGTGACTACTGAGATCGACCGGCTTCCGCCAGCCGAGCGGCGCATCTTGCGGTACGCATCGGTGCTGGGGATGACCGTCGACGAGGCGCCTCTCCTCCGGCTGCTGCCCGACGCCTCGCTGGTCTCGGGCGCGGCGGCCTTCCGTCCGCTCGGGAGTGTTCGTCCAGCGGGTCGGTCCCACCCGGTGGCGGTTCAGGCATGCGCTGATCCGGGACGCTGCGTACGAAGGACTGCCGTACCGGCGGAGAAGGGTCCTTCACGAGGAGGCGGGAACGTTCCTTCTGCACGCTGCGGCGGATCCAGCCGAGACGCCTGAACCGTTGGCGATGCACTTCTTCCACGCAGGCCGCGTCGACGAGGCATGGGTCTACTGCCGGCTCGCGGGGGAGCGGGCGAGGGGGCACTACGCCCAGGCCGAGGCGGTCCAGTTCCTTGCGTGGGCGGTGGAGTCCGGCCGACGCGCAGGGGTGCCGAGCCCCGAGCTGGCGAGCGTGCTGCGAGGAGCTCGGGGACGTCCGGTACGTCATGGGACTGCACAGTGGGGCTGCCGACGCGTACCGACAGGCCTGCGCGCCCAGACCGGCTTCCCGGTCCGGCAGGCGGGTCTGATGCTGAAGGAAGGCAAGCTCAAGCAGCGCATGGCGCAGCAGCCGCAGTCGCTGCGCAGGTTCACCCAGGGCATGAAGCTGGTGCGGGGCGACGAGAGTCCCGATGCCCTGCGGGTTCACTCACAACTGGCGAACCGGTACGCGTTCAGCCTGATGCGTGAGGGCCGGTTCAAGGACGCACACGCGTGGGGGGAGCGAGCCGTCGACCTCGCCGAGCGTGCCGCGGACCACGAGGTGCTCGCGGACGCGCATGACACGCTGGAGTCGATCACCCTGTGGTCGGGCGAACCCAGCGACGAGCGGCACGGTGAGATCGCTCTCGGCCTGTACGAAGAGGTGGGTGACCTCATGGGCCAGGGATCGTGCCTCAACAACCTGGCGCTGCGCGCGATCCTCGAGGGCCGGTGGAGCGAAGGGCAGGACCTGCTTCGGCGGGCTGCCGAGATCTTCGGCCAGGTCGGGGACGAGCCGAACCTGGCCATCGCTGTCTACAACCAGGCGGACCTGCTCATCAGGCAGGGCCGGGTCGACGAAGCGGAGCCGCTCCTGCGTACCGCGCTTCGGGTGGCGCGCAGCGTCGACGACGAGGTGACCGTGGCTCTGGTGATCCGCGAGTCGGGCAAGGCGGCCGCGCGCGCCGGACAGTTCGTCGAAGCTCACGAGCGTTTCGCGGAGGCGACGACCAGGCTCACGGACTTGGGGGAGCCGCAAGAGGTCGTCGACGTCGAGGTGGCGGAGGCGGAGGCGTACTTGCTCGCAGGGGACGGGCCGGCGGCGCTCACGGGCGTCGAAGCGGCGCTCGAGCGCGCCGAGAAGCTCAACGCGACCTTGCTGCCCACGCTCTACCGGATCCGCGGTTTCGCCCTGCTTCTGGACGGTGACACGGACGCCGCTCGGACGGCCTTCGAGAACGGGTTGGCTCTCGGAACGTCAGACGTGACCCGCCACGAAGGGGCCTTCCTTCAGGCCGGTCTTGCGCGCATCGCCTCGAGTGCTGGCGACCCAGAGGCGGCGAGCTTGCTCGCGGAAAGCGAGCAGACCCTGCGGGCCCTGGGCGTGGTCGCCGCGCCGGTCCCGGCCTGACGCCCTTCGGGGGCGCAGGCGGGTCCGGGCCCTCTACGGCTTGATCGTCGACCTGAGGTCGTCCAGGAAGAGCACGGTGGCCACGAGGTCGCCAGCGTTGTCGCGCTTGTTCGCCTTGACGTCCGCGCAGAAGTCCTGATTGGCACCGATGCGCCCCTTGGTCGTGCATTCCGGCGCGGTTGTGAATGCGGTCTGTCCGGTGACCTGGAAGAGGATGGGGAAGTTGTTGACCCCGGTTCCTCCGCACAGCGTCTTGTCGCACCTGAACTCGAGGACCGCCGGGGCCGTCCTGGTGTAGATCGCCTTGCCGGCGGCGTTCTTGAGGTTCGCCAGCGCCTCGACCAGGTTGGCCTGGTCCTCGCTGCTGTTCAGGCACGGTGTGAACGGGTTGCAGATCTGCTGGCCCAGGGTCACACGACCATTGGCACCCTTGGGGAGGATGAGGCTGCTGCACACCGGCACGCCGGGGGTGGCGTCGGTGCATCCGGTGTTCTGGAGGCTGAGCGCGGTGCCCACGGTCGCATCCGCGACCGTCACGAAGGCGTACACGTTCACGGTCTCGGAGTCGGAGAGCCCGGTGGAGGTCGTGGCCGTCAGCGACACGCCGTTGGCGTAGCCGGAGTACCTGACTCCGGTGAGGGTGACGCTCGAGCTGCCCGCGAAATCGGCGGTCGGAGCGGGAGACCCGAGCGTCCCGAGGACTCCGGTGCCGCCCGAGGTGCTGAGGGTCACCGATCCCGTGAAGGGACTCAGGTTGTTGTAGTCATCCTTGGTCGTGACCACGACGTCGAAGGGGGTGTTCTGCGTCAGCGTCGTGGTGATGGGCGAGACGACAACCTACGCCGCCTGCCGGCAGTCACCGTGAGGTCTTGGCTGACCGAGGTGAGGCCGGTCGAGGAGACGGTGATGCTGGAGGCCCCAGCCGTCTGCGGAGCGGTGCCGCCGAGGGTGACTCGCCCGGTGTTGTCGGTGGACGAGGTCGACCCGGTGCCTCCGGTCACCGCCAGGGTGACCGGGACGGCGCCGTCGACCGGGTTGCCGTACTGGTCTCGGACCTCGACCGTGACCGAGACCGGCTGTCCGGCTGCGGCAGTGCTCGGAGCGCTGATGAGCGCCAGCGCAGCAGGGGCACCGGCGGTCACCGTGAGCTCGGCGGGTGTCGGTGCGGTGAGCCCCGTGCTTGCCACCCTGACGGTGTAGCTGCCGGCAGCTTGGGGCCCTGACGCGGACAGGGATGCGGTTCCGCTCACTGCGGCACGGCTGACGGGCGCTGAGCAGACCGGCGTTGCCTCGACCGTGCAGAACGTCAACGCCACCGTTGCGGTGCTGGAGGTCGCATTGCCGAAGGCGTCCCGGATGTCCACTGACACGGGGTAGGAGCCCCCAGCGACCACCGATGAACCGGGCAGAGGGTTGAAGACGAGCTGGCTCGGGATCGACGGGTCGACGGCGAGGGAACTCACGACGTCTGGGCCGACACCCGAGACGCGGACCTCGTAGGTCCCTGCCGTCTCGACCGGACCGTGGCCACGTTCGCCACCCCGTTGACCGCCGCCTCGGTGTCGCTGAGGGTCGGCCCGCCGGTCCTCGACACGGTCAGGGTCACTGGTGCGGTCGAGCTGGTCTGGTTGCCGTAGGGGTCCTGAACGGCCACCGATGCTGAGACGGACTGGCCCGCCACGATGCTCGTCGGAGGCGCCTGGATGAGGGCGAGCTGGGCAGCGCTGCCTGCGGAGACGGAGATCGACGACGAGACCGCCTGGGTGAGCGAGCCACTGGTCGCGGTGAGCGTGAACGAGCCGGCCGATCCTGAGAGAGAGGCCCGTGAAGGTGGCGGTGCCGTTGACCGCGTTGACCGAGGTCGTGCCGAACAACGTCGTCCCATTGCCCGCGAGGAAGACCGCGCGGTACTCGTCGTGGCTTGACCGGTCGCGGTGCGAAGGGCAACCGAGACGTTGAAGAGCTCACCAGCCGTGACTGCGGACGGCTGCGACGTGAAGGCGAGCTGGGTCGGGTTCGGAGCCGTGACGGCCACGCTAGGCTTCGGCGAGGTCAGCGTGAAGAGCTGGCCGTCGCTCCAGGACGCGGAGTTCTTCGCCGCGACGTTCCACGGGTAGGTGCCGCCAGAAAGCGGAGCCACTGCGGACACCGTGAAGGTGAGCTTGCCGCCGGCCGGGATCTTTTGCGCTCCCGTGGATGCCGGAGTGCTGACCTGGACGAGAGTCGAACCAGGTGCGCCGCAGTCGCTCGGGGAACCGGATGAGCACGACGACGGGAAGAACGGCTTGCCACCCCCGGAAGGCGTGGTCGGGGCTGTGTTGAGCGTGATGCCCGTGAAGCCGTTGGGGACGACGAGCTGCACCGAACCGAGGTCGCTGTTGCTGCGCGCGGAGTTGGTGACCGTCACCGCGAAAGCCACCCGCTGGCCCCCGACCGCCGAGGAGGGGGAGACCGTGGCCGAGAACTCCTTCCGGTCCGGAGCACCCGACGCGGGAGACGCGACGGTCAGCATCGTGGCGCCGACGAGTGCGACCACGGTGCCGCCGAGAATCCGTCGACGGAGTGCGTGAGAACTGGTCATGGTCGGTCTCCCCGCAAGCGAGTTGGTGGCCGCTGGCAACCGGTTGCGTTCGGCCGAAGGGCGTGGTGGTTGATCATGAACGCGAACTGAACGTCGGGTCAACAGGTCTGGATGCCCCCGTGGGGTGACGTGCCGCACAACCCGATCTCCCTTGCATACACAGAGTTTGTGACTGATCACTCACGGCTATCGAGAGCGGGTGAGGGTTCACCCGAGTCCCGAGTCCGCGGGATCGACCTGCGCCACACGCGGGAGCCCGTTAGCGTGCGGAGGCATCGCGCGGGGGCGTTCTCCTGGCGCGGGAGACAGGAGAAGCACTGGTGAGCGCCCCGCCCGCCCCGACGTCGACCGAGGGCCCCGTCGTGATGCGCGGTCGCGTCACCAGCACGACGGTGCTGCTCGTCGCCTCTTTCGGCGCCTTCCTCGCGTTCCTCGACGCCACCATCGTCAACGTCGCGTTCCCCGACATCCGGGCCTCGTTCCCCGGCACGAGCATCAGCGGCCTGTCGTGGGTGCTCAACGCCTACAACATCGTCTTCGCCGCGTTCCTCATCCCGTGCGGCCGGCTGGCCGACCTGCTCGGCCGTCGCCGGACCTTCGTCTGGGGCGTGGTGGTCTTCACCGCCGCGTCGGTGGTCTGCGCGCTGGCGCCCTCGGTGGCCTTCCTGGTCGCGGCGCGCGGAGTGCAGGCGCTGGGCGCCGCGCTCCTCGTGCCTGCCTCGCTCGGCCTGGTCGTCCAGGCCTTCCCGGCGGAGCACCGTACGCACGCCGTCGGCCTCTGGGGCGCCTCGGCCGCGCTGGCCTCCGGGCTCGGACCGCCCATCGGCGGCGTCCTGGTCGAGCTGGGTGGCTGGCGCTGGGCCTTCCTCGTGAACCTGCCCTTCGGGATCGTCGCGTACGTCGCCGCGCGCCGACAGCTGGTCGAGAGCCGGGCGCCCGGGCGGCGCACGCTGCCCGACCTCGGCGGCGCCGCGCTCTTCGCGCTCGCCCTCGCTCTGGTCACCCTCGGCATCGTCCAGGGCAACGACTGGGGCTGGACCAGCTGGCTGGTGCTCGGGTCCTTCGCCGCGGCCGCCGTGCTCATGGTCGGGTTCGTGTTCAGCTCGCGCCGTCACCGCTCCCCGCTGCTGGACCCGGCGCTGCTCCGGATCCGGCCCTTCGCGATGGGCAACGTCGCCACCGTCGCGGCCGGCATGGGCTTCTACGCCTACCTGCTCACCAACATCCTCTGGCTCACCTTCGTCTGGCGGTACAGCATCCTGTCCGCCGGACTCGCCCTCGTGCCGGGGGCGCTGGTGGCCACGGTCGTCGCGGCCGTCCTGGGCCCGATCGCGGCCCGCCGCGGCTACCTCGTCTTCATCGTGCCGGGCGCGCTGATCTGGGCCTCGGCCTACGTCTGGTACGCCACCCAGGTCGGGCTGACCCCGGCCTTTCTCACCGAGTGGCTGCCCGGTCAGGTGCTCAGCGGGCTCGGTGTCGGCATGACCCTGCCCCTGATCGGGAGCGCCGCCCTGGCGGCAGTCCCGGGCGGGAGGTACGCCACCGCGTCGGCCGTGGTCTCCAGCGCTCGCCAGATCGGCGGGGTCCTGGGCATCTCGATCCTCGTCGTGATCATCGGCACGCCCACCCCGGCTACCGCAGCCTCCGACCTGCGCACGGGGTGGTGGCTCTCGGTCACCTGCTTCGTCGTGTGCGCGATCGTCGCCTTGTTCCTGGGGCGGATCCGTCCGGCGGCTGAGGAGTCCACGGACGCCGGGTCGTCGCGGATCGACGTCCATCTGCCTGCTGACGCGGACGGCGTGGACCCGGCGGCGTCGGTGGCCGGCCTGCCGCTCTTCAGAAGGTTGCCTGACGCGGTGCGCGCAGAGATCGAGCGGACGGCCGGCGACCGGCACCTCGAAGCCGGCGAGTGGTTGTTCGCCGAGGGGGACCCCGCGGACGCCCTCTTCGTCGTGCGCACCGGCCGGCTCGAGGTCGTGGTCGGGGGAGCGGTGGTCCGCGAGCTCGGTCCCGGCGCGGTCGTCGGGGAGCTGGCTCTCCTGGCGGACGAGACGCGGTCGGCCGCCGTGCGCGCCCGCCGGGACAGCCGGGTCGCGGAGGTGTCCCGGGTCGACTTCGAGACCGCGATGAGCCACGACCCGGGCTCCTACCACGCGGTGGCCTCGGTGCTGGCCGAGCAGCTGCGCAGCGCCCGTCCGGCCGTGCGAGCGCGGGCTGCCCAGCCGACCGTCATCGCGGTGCTCGGGCTGCACGCGGGTGCACCCGTGGCCGAGGTGGCCGAGACCCTCACCCGGGGACTCGGTGAGCACCTCCGGGTCGAGCTGCTGCGCAAGCCGGACCACGAGTCCCTGGAGCGCGCCGAGGAAGACCTCGACCGCGTCGTGGTCGCGGCTGCGGTCGACGACGAATCCTGGTCCTTCTGCCTGCGGCAGGCCGACCACGTGGTGCTCGTCGCGGACTCGCGCCAGGACGTCAGCCGCGGCGGGCCACGCTCTTCGTCGTCCCGGCCGGAGCGGTGCCGACCTCGTGCTGGTCGGACCGCGGCCCAGCGAGGACACCCTCCGAGACTGGTGCGCCGCCCTGGAGCCCTGGCAGGTCACCTGCGCCCCCGGCGACCTTGCGGTCGCGCTGCGCCCGCTCGTGGCGAGGATCGCGGGACGGTCCGTGGGCGTCGTCATGGCCGGCGGCGGGGCCCGCGCCTTCGCGCACATCGGCGTGCTCCAGGAGCTGGAGGCCGCCGGCATCGTGGTCGACCGGGTGGCCGGCTGCAGCGTCGGGGCGATCGTCGCGGGGGTGTACTCCACCGGTGTGGACGCGGCCACCGTCCACGACCTCTGCTACGCCGAGTTCGTCAGGGCGCAGCCGTTCAGCGACTACACCCTGCCGACGGTGTCCCTCGCCAAGGGCAAGCGGACCCGTGAGGGGCTCCGTCGGCACCTCGGTGGGCGCACGATCGAGGCGCTGCCGAGGCAGTTCCGCTGCAACAGCGTCGACATGATGGCTCGCGACAGCGTCGCCCACCGCGAGGGTGAGCTCTCCGAGGCCGTCATCGCGTCGGTGTCGCTGCCCGTGCTGTTCCCGCCTCGGCCCGACGGTGACCGGCTCCTCATCGACGGCGGGGTGCTGGACAACTTGCCGGTCGGGTTGTTGACGGAGCGCGACGAGGGCCCGGTCCTCGCCGTGAACATCGCGATGGGGGGCGGCGGACCCAAACGCTCAGGACCTCCCCGCACGCCGCCGCTGGGCGATACCTTGCTCCGCACCATGATGATCGGCAGTGGGGGAGCTGTTCAGGCAGCCCGGGAGTCGGGCGCGTTCGTCATCACCCCGCCGCCGCTCGGGGTGGGGCTGCTGGAGTTCCATCAGATGGATCTCATGGTCGAGGCGGGCCGGATGGCCGCCCGGGCGATGCTCGACCAGGCAGGGGGGCAGTTCCCCGCGTCTGCGCAGGGTTGACCTGTGACGAGCGAGGGCGCTTCGGCTGGCCGGCTGCAGGTCGTCAGGCAGTCCCTGCGCAGCCGACCGCTGCGCCGGGTCCTGATCGCGTACCTCATCTTCATGACCGCCGAGCTGGCGACGTGGGTGGCCATCCTGGTCTGGGCGTACGGCAGGGGAGGCGCCGCTGCCTCGGGCGCCATCGCGCTGATCCAGCTGGTGCCGGCAGCGCTGGTCGCGCCCTTCGGCGCCGTCCTCGGCGATCGCATGCGCCGCAGCCACGCCCTGGCGTTGGGCTACGGCCTTCAGTCGGTGACCATGGCCGCAACCGGGATCGCGCTGGTCGCCGACGCACCCTTCGCGGTGTGCGCGGTGAGTGCCGCACTTGCCGCCTCTGCCGTGACGCTGACCCGCCCGGTCCACAACGCCATTCTCCCCGACATCGCGGAAACCCCCGGAGAGCTCACGGCAGGGAACTCGGCCACCGGAACGGTCGAGGGGCTGGCCGGTTTCCTCGGTCCGGCGCTGGCCGGTGTGTTGATGGGGGTGTGGGGTCCCGGCGCGGTGTTCCTGGTGATGGCTGCCGGGCTGGCCGTGGCTGCGGCGCTGACCGTCAGGCTCCTCGTGGCCAGAGCCGAGGTGACGTCCGGCCGAGAAGGAATGGTCGCCTCGGCGGCCGAGGGGTTCCGCGAGATCAGCCACGACGCGGGTGCGGCCATGCTCGTGCTCCTGGTCGCCGGGCAGAGCGTGATCATGGGGATGCTCGACATCCTCATCGTGGTTCTCGCCCTGGACACGTTGGGGCTGGGTGACTCCGGTCCCGGGCTCTTGACGTCTGCACTGGGCGTGGGTGCGGTGATCGGCGGCGCTGCGACCGTGGTCCTCATGGGTCGGCGCAGGCTGACGCCTGCGCTGGCGTTCGGCATCGCGGCGACTGGCGTCCCCTTGGTGCTGATCGGCCTGACTGCCTCACCCGTGGTCGTGGCGGTCATGCTCGCTGCTTGTGACGCAGGCATCGCGTTCACCCTGGTCACGGGGCGGACGTTGCTCCAGCGCAGCGTCGGGTCGGAGATCCTCGCCCGGATCTTCGGGATCCAGGAGGCGCTCATGATGGTGGGGCTGGCGGTCGGTGCCATCTCTGCCCCGCTCCTGATTCACCTGTTCGGCACCCAAGGAGCGTTCCTCGTGGCGGGTGTCGCGCTGCCGCTGGTGGGTCTGGCGGCACTGACCCAGATCCGTTCCCTCGATCGTCGTGCGGAGCTGCCGACCGAGGACGTGGCGATGCTTGCGGCCCTGCCGTTGTTCGCACCGCTGCCCCAGAGGTCGCTCGAGCAGCTCGCCAGGACCGTGGTCGACGTACGGCTGGCTCCCGACCACGTGGTCATCAAGGAAGGCGACGACGGGGACAGCTTCTACGTGGTCCGCTCGGGCGAGCTGGTCGTCAGCAAGGACGGCCAACCGATCCGAACCCTGGGTGCTGGCTCCGTCCTTCGGCGAGATCGCGCTGCTGAGGGCGATCCCGCGGACGGCCTCGGTCACGGCCGTCACCGAGGTGCACCTCGCCGTCCTCGACAGGGACGACTTCCTCGTCGCTGTCATGGGGACCCCTCGCTCGCAGCTGGTCGCCGAGCAGGTCGTCGAGGGCCACCTGGGCAGGGAGGACCCGAAGGACCGCAACTAGGGGGCGGCGACCTCGAGCTCGTCACCCTCCCGGGCGGCGGTCACCGGGACCGTCGAGTCCAGCTCGCGCACGATGCGGTCCATGGCCTCGTCGGTGCGCCCCGGTCCGTGGTGGAAGAGCACCAGCCGGCCCACGTGACACTGGGCGGCGAAGTGGACGACGTCGCCGATCGTCGAGTGGCCGTAGGCGTCGGCGATGCCACGCTCGGAAGCGGTGAACTGGGCGTTGTGCACCAGCACGTCCACGCCCTCGACCATCGCCCGGGTCTCGTCCGAGACGCCTGCGGAGAGCCGGTGGTCGGGGATGTAGGCCATCGACCGGGCGCCCTCCTCGATCCGGTACCCGAAGGTCCGACCCCCCTTGTGCTGGACCTCCGACGCCGTGACCGGGAAGCCGCCGAGGTGGTGCGTGCCGGTCTCCAGCGTGTGGAACCCCCAGCGTCCCCGGAGCCCGTCGGGCGTGATGGGGAAGCTGGGTGGCGACATCGAGCGGGCCAGCAGGTCGCGGCCGGACTGCCCGTCCTGGGCCGGCATGTAGACGTCGATGTCGGAGTCGTCGCGGTCCCCTCCGGGGAAGAACGGCAGTCCCTGCACGTGGTCCCAGTGCAGGTGGCTGAGCGCGATCGAACCCTCGTACGGCGCCCCGGCCAGGCGTTCGGTCAGGTTGCGCAGGCCCGTACCGGCGTCGAGAACCAGGGTCGGGACCGCGCCACCCTCAGGGAGGACACCCACGCAGGAGGTGTGTCCCCCGTACCGGATGAAGTTCGCCCCGGGAGCTGCAGTGGACCCTCGAACGCCGAGGAACCACAGCCTCACGCGCTCAGATCTCCTGCGACTTGTTCGACGACTCGGCCTTCCGAAGCCGCGCGCAGAGCACCGCCAGCAGCTGCTGGCAGACCTCGGGGTCCTCGAGCAGGGGAGCGAAGTTGAGGGCAGACATCGCCGCGACCTTGGCGCCGCCCTCGCCGGCCCTGACCGTGGCCGAGCGCGGCTGACGGTCGAGGAGGGCGATCTCACCGAAGTAGGCGCCCACGCCGAGGGTGACCTTCTCCACCCCGTCGACCTCGACCACGGCCGTGCCGTCGGTGATCAGGTTGAAGCTGGCGCCGTCGCCGCCCTGCTCGGTGATGATGCTGCCGGGTCGGAACTGCAGCCGGGTGGCCCGGTTGGCCAGATCTCCCCGCACGCTTTCCGACAGGCTCGCGAAGACATCGATCTCGGCGAGCCGCCGCGCGATCTCGGTTCCCTGCATGGTCCGTCCCTCCGATGGGTTGTGCCCGCGGGTCAGGCTAGGCGCCCGGCGGGGGTGGCGTCCGCTTTCCGCCAAATCCTCGCGTCACCGTGCCGCCGTGCCCCTGTGCCGCCGCTCAGTCTGACGTGCGCCGCAGCACGCGCGCCTCCCAGGGGGCGAGCAGCAGGCCGGGTCCGTCGACTGCCGCGACCGCGTCGGGGTCCGAACCGGACACCAGCAGCACGTCGGCTCGCTGCCACGCGTCGGCGTCCGGGACGTCGGCCCGCGTGGGCGAGCCGGAGACGTTGCAGACGACGAGCAGCTCGACGTCGTCGAGGCGGCGCGTGAAGGCGTACACGGTCGGGTCGTCGTCCAGGAGCATGGTGAAGTCACCGTGGGCCACCGCGGGCTCGCTGTGCCGCAGCGCGATGAGTCGGCGGTAGTGGTGGAAGACCGATCCTGGGTCGGCGCGCTCCGCCTCGGCGTTGATCGTGGTGTGGTTCGGGTTGACCGCGATCCACGGGTGCCCAGTGGTGAATCCGGCGCCCTCGGTGGCATCCCACTGCATCGGGGTGCGTGCGTGGTCGCGGCTCTTGGCCCGTACGGCTTCCAGCACCGTTCCGGCGTCCGCCCCGGCGCCCACCGCCTCCGTGTAGTGGTTGAGCGTCTCGATGTCGCGGAAGTCCTCGATGCCGGCGAAGGGTGCGTTGGTCATGCCGAGCTCTTCGCCCTGGTAGACGTACGGCGTCCCACGATGCAGGTGCAGCAGGGTCGCCAGGCACTGCGCAGAGGCGACCCGGTGCTCCCCGTCGTCGCCGAAGCGCGACACGGCACGCGGCTGGTCGTGGTTGTCCCAGTAGAGGCTGTTCCAGCCGGTCCGGGCCAGGCCTTCCTGCCAGCGGCCGAAGGTCGCCTTCAGGTCACGCAGGTCGAAGGGCTGGACGCTGAACCGGTCGCTGCCGTCGAGCGACATGTGCTCGAACTGGAAGACCATGTCGACCTCGCCGCGCGCCGGGTCGGTGAAGGCTCGGGCCTGCTCGACCGTGACCCCGGGCATCTCGCCCACGGTGAGAGGGATCGGATCCCGGCCGGCGAACACCTCGCGGTGCATCTCCTGGAGGAACTCGTGGATGCGGGGTCCGCACACGAAGTACGGCCATCCGTCTCCGTACCGGGCGCCGTCGTGAACGACCCCGTCGGGCAGGGCCGTGTCCTTGGAGATGAGGTTGATGACGTCCATCCGGAAGCCGTCGACGCCGCGGTCGAGCCAGCGGTTCATCATGGCGTAGACCGCGTCCCGGACCTCGGGGTTCTCCCAGTTGAGGTCGGGCTGCTTCTTCGAGAACAGGTGGAGGTAGTACTGGTCCGTCGCCTGCGTCGTGCTGCCAGACGTTGCCCGAGAAGAAGGAGCCCCAGTTGGTGGGCTCAGCCCCGGGAGCGCCTGCGGGCAGGCCGTCGCGGGCGTCGCGCCACCAGTACCAGTCGCGCTTGGGGTTGTCCCGGCTCGAGCGGGACTCGACGAACCAGGGGTGCTCGTCGGACGTGTGGTTGACCACCAGGTCCATCACCAGCTTGATGCCGCGGGCGTGCAGGCCCTCGAGCAGGGCGTCGAAGTCGGCCAGGCTGCCGAACGTCGCGTCGATGCCCTCGTAGTCGCTGATGTCGTAGCCGTTGTCGTCCTGGGGGGAGGGGTAGACCGGTGACAGCCACACGACGTCGACCCCGAGCTCGGCCAGGTAGTCGAGTCTGCCGATGATCCCGGGCAGGTCGCCGATACCGTCGCCGTCACTGTCAGCGAAGCTGCGCGGATAGATCTGGTAGACGACCGCCTCGGTCCACCAGGGCGCAGGCGGCGCCGGACGTTCGGTCACGCGGGCCTCCGGGGTCGGCGACGGTCGGGCCGGGCCATGCTCGGGGCGCCGGCTCCGTCCGTCAACTGCCGGGGTCGAGGTGGGCGTAGACCTCGACGACGTGGTCACAGGTGATTCCCGCCCGGTGGCACGCGGTCAGGACGTCCGCGATGCCGTCCGAGCAGAGGATCGACGCGTACGTCTCCTCCGCCACGATGGCGAGGGACCCGCACCAGAGGACCGAGTGGCCTCCCGGCCGTGTTGCGGTCGCGGTGCCCATCCTCGCGTCCAAGGCCGCGGCGAGCTCCCGGTCGAGACCGGGCACGTAGCTCTCCACGAGGTAGGTCGTCATCCGCGGGCGTCCATGTCTGCGAACGTAGGCCGGCTGCCTCCTGACCGCGTCCGTGGTTTCCCTAGACCTGACTCGGGTCGACGTCGAGACGACCATCGGCCACGAGTCTGGCGAGCTGGGTCCGCGAGCGCACCCCCACCTTGGCGTACAGCCGGGTCAGGTGCGCCTCGACCGTGGCGACGGACGTGGACAGCCGAGCCGCGACCTCCTTGTTGGTGAGCCCCTCGGCCACCAAGCCGGCAACCCGGCGCTCGGCAGCCGTCGGCTCGTCGTCGTTCCTCGGACGGGGACGCGCGCGCGCCAGCTCCTGCGTCGCCCGACGCTCGGCCGGTCCTGCCCCCAGGGCGGCGAACGTGCTGGCTGCTCTCTCCAGGGCTGAGGCCGCGTCCCGGCGTCGACCCAGGCGACGCAGCGCTGCCCCCTCGGCGAGCAACGACTGGCCCAGCTCCCACGGGGCCAGCGTCAGGTCGAAGCCCTCGCGGGCGGTCACCATCAGGGTGAGGGCCCGGTCGGTCTCTCCCGAGCCCAGGGCGACCAGCCCCTGGCAGAGTGCGACGAGTGACTCGCCGTAGCAGCCGAGCTGCTCTGCGGGGGGTCGGAGCCGGGAGGTGACCCAGGTGGCCTCCGTCACCCGGTCGGCTGCCACCAGCGCGGCCACCGCCTCGGGAGCGGCCCAGGCGAACTCCAGCGCTCGCGCCGGAGCAGATTCGACCGCGAGGGGAAGCCGGACGAGCAGGTCGGCGGCCGAAGCGACGTCGCCACGCGCGCTCGCGATCAGTCCCAGGGCGAAGTCCGCGGCGGCCGCGATCACCGGCTCGCTCCTGCCGAACGCGGAGGCCGCGACCTCGGCGGCATCCGCGACGGCCCTGTCCTCGCCCCGCCGGGCCCGCAGGACGCTGCGCTGGAGCAGTGCCATGACCCTCCAGTAGCCCCGCGCGTCGCCGAGCGCCGACGTGATGAGCTCATCGGCCTCGGTCCAGAGGCCGCGACGAACCGCGAGCTCCGCCCCGAAGATGTCCACGCGCATCAGGCGTCCGTCGTCGCCTCGTTCCTCCGCGTCTCTTCGCTCCGCCGCGAGCAGGGCGCCGGCCTGGTCCCAGTCCGCCCGCCACCAGAGGATGTGCGCGTAGGCGAGCCGTGGCGTCGGGTCGCCGGCGGCCGGCACGACGCGGCTCGCGTAGGCCAACGCTCGCTGGAAGTGGACCTCCGACCGGTCGTCACCGGCGAACGCCTCGAGAAGGCCCGCAGTGGTCAGCGTTGCGCTCAAGGCGTCGTCGTCGTTCGCCCGCTCGGCCCACGTGACGGCAGTCGTCACCTCGGTGAGCGCGAGGTCGAGGTCTCCGCCCCAGGCGCCCCGTTGCCACGCCAGCTTGGCCAGGGTCTTCGCAGCCAGTCGGTCGTCCTCGATCGGCTCGCGGGTGGCCCGCTCGAGGCAGGCGATCGCGGTTGGGGCGTCCGAGGACAGCAGGGCGCAATGCACCAGCGCGCGTACGAGGACGCTGCCCGATGCCCCTTCGTTCACGACCTGCTCGACGATCGCGAGCGCCGCAGGCTCGTCCGCGGAGAGGACCAGGTCGTCGGCGAGGTCGGTCATCCGGCGCAGGCGCGCGGGGACGTCCTCGGCTGGGGTCAGCCGCACGGCATGGACCAACAGCTCGCAGGCCGCCTCCGGGGCGCCGCGTGAGGCAGCGGTCGCTGCAGCCGTGTCCAGCAGGCCCGCGGTCGTGGAAGAAGGGTCATCGGCTGCGAGGGCCAGATGCCTCGCCCTGGCCTCGATGCCGTCGGCCGTGTCTGCCGCCTCTCGATGCAGCGCGCGTCTGCGGACCTCCCCGATCTGCTCGTAAGCGGCCGCTGCCAGCAAGGGGTGGGTGAACCCCACCTCCCCGTGCCGCTCGACCAGCACCCCCTCCTCGATGGCAGCGGCGAGGGACGAGGGGTTGGCGTAGGCCCGCGTCGGGGACGGTCCCCGGATCGCTGACAGCTCGATGGCTTCGACGGCCGCGGGCGAGGCGTGGAGCAGCTGGGCCGAGATCACCTGGCGCAAGGACTCGGGGAGAGGTTCGTCTGCAGGGGCACTACCGAGGTGCAGTGCGAAGAACGGGTTGCCCCCCGACCGCTCGTGGACGCGTGCGACCGTCCGGCGGGTGGTCTGCGGGTCGACACGTGTGCGCAGCAGGCGGCCGGTCGCCCCGAGGGTCAGGCCTCTGACCTGCAGCTCGAGAACGCTTTCGCCGAGGGCTTCGTGACAGTCGAGCGGGTCCTCGTGCCCGTCCCGCAACGAGACGGCGAACCCGACCGGCTGTCGGCGGAGCCGGCGCGCGGCGAAGGCCAGCACTCGGGCCGACGCAGGGTCGAGCCACTGCACGTCGTCGATGGCGACCAGCACGGGGCGCGTCTCGGCCAGCATGCGGAACGCCTCGAGCGTGGCGCGGGCGACGGTCAACGGGGTGGACGGCTGACGGGCCGCACGCCGGAGGAGCGCGGCCTGCAGGTCCTGGGCAAGGGGATCGGGCAGCCCGCTGAGCACGCTGGTCTCCACCGACTCGAAGAGGTCGCCGAGTGCGGCATAGCCCAGGGGCATCTCCGCCTGGATGGCTCGGCTGACCAGCACCAGGAGGCCCTGAGCGTGTGCACGATCGACGGCCGCCTGCCAGAGGCTCGTCTTGCCGATCCCTGCGTCACCTCGCACCACGAGGGCGGCCGGCCAGACGGCGGGGTCCTCGACCCAGCTCCGGATCAGGCCGAGCTCCCGCTCGCGGCCGACGAGCTCCGGCTCCCCGTTCACGTGTGCATCATGACCTGCGGCTGGCACCGAAGTGTCGGGTTACCCATGATGCGCCGAGGTGCACGCCCGCGTGAGGGTGTCGGAGACGGCCACAGGCGCCGTCCCCGATCCGAGGAGGCCCGGTGTGAACGCACCGTTCACGACCCATCGACCAGCGAACCGATCGAGGGCGCTCCGGCGCGCCTCAGCGGTGACCGCGATGACGGCATTGGCTGCGCTGGCCGTCACCGCTCCCGTGGCTGCCCACTCGTCGACCCCGACGGTTGTCGCCAGCGGGCTCAGCAATCCGCGGGGCATCGCCGTCGGCCCGCTACGGCGGCGTCTTCGTCGCCGAAGCAGGGACCGGGGCTCCCGGCAGCGGGCAGGATCACGGTCATCAGGCACGGCGCGGCACGGACCTACGCCTCCGGCTTGCCCTCAGCGCTGTCCCCCGAAGGGGAGATCACCGGACCGACGGACGTGGCGACCTCCCGGTGCTGGCGGCCTGGTGGCGCTCGTCGGCGGTGGTCCACAGGTCGTGGACCCCACCTTCACCAGCCTGCTGCGTGTGCGGCGGGGGAGCACCTCGGTGCTCGGCGACATCCAGGCCTTCGTCAACACCCACCCCGACACGACCGACGTCGACGACCCGCCGAACGCCACGGACTCGAACCCCTACGGCGTGGCACGACTCGACAGGACCCACAGCCTCGTCGTGGATGCCGCCAACAACAGCCTGCTGCTGGTCGGACCGGGCGGCGCGATCCGACGCGTCGCGAAGTTCCCGAACCAGGTCGTGTCCACCGCGCACCTGCCCTTCCCGTTCCCCGCACCGGCGGTGCCGGCTGAGGCAGTGCCAACCACCGTGACCATCGGGCCGGACGGCTTCGCCTACGTCGGAGAGCTCAAGGGCTTCCCGTTCACCCCCGGCACGTCGCGGGTCTGGCGGGTCTGGCCGTACGCCCACGACGTCACCTGCGACCCGACGGTGACCCGTGGCTCCTGCGGACTGTTCCTGGACGGCATGACGTCGATCACCGGCATGGACTTCGGCCCGGACGGCAGCCTCTACGTCGTGTCCATGGTCAAGAACGGGCTGTTCGGCTTCCTCGGCGGTGGCGGCGACACCGTGGGCGCGCTGTACCGGGTCAAGCACGGCGAGGTCACTGAGCTCGCTGCAGGCGCGCTCACCCTGCCCGGCGACGTGGCGGTGGCGTGCGACGGCACCGTGTACGTCACGAACAACAGCGTGTCCAGCACCGACGGAGAGGTGCTCGCCATCCGTCGCTGACCGACGCGCAGGAGCCCCTACGAGACTGCCGTGGCAGCTCGTGGGGGCTCCTGTCGTTCATCCGCCGGCCGGGACTACGACTTCAGTGCCGTGCAGGAGTCGTTGGCCGCGATGGCCTGGCTGAGGGTCCCCTTGCCGTCCTGCGCGGCCGTCGTGATCGCCGTCGTGGTGTCGGTGAGAGCGGTGACGGAGACGGTCGCTGCTGCGGCCACGCCGGCCAGAGCAGTGACCGTGCCCACCGCGTTGGTGGCCGCGCCGACCGCCTGGATGCTCGTCTCGAGATCGGCGACGGACGCCTTGAGCTCCTCGGCCGAGGACTTGAGGGCCGCCATCTCGGGGTCGTTCTCGCTGCCTGCCGGCAGGTCGGTCAGCGTGGCGACGAGGTTCTCGGCCGACGTCTTCACGACGGCGACCTGCGCGGCGAGGGCGGTCTTGACGTCGCCGCCACCTGCCGTCGCGGCGGAGGCGATGCCCTCGATCGAGGTCTTCAGCTCTCCCACGGAGGTGCAGACGTTGCCTGCCCAGGCGGTCTGCTCGGCGGTGGGCGCCGTGCCGGTCGGGCTGGTCGACGCAGCGGGAGAGGACGGGGCAGGCGCGGTGGAGGACGTGCCATCCCGTTCCCGCGCTGCTCGAGCAGGCAGCCAGCAGGACGGCGGCGGCGATGACGACGATCGGCTTCTTCATGGTGGCCTTCTGGATCAGCAGGACGGATGCGGGCTCCCCCATCATCTCTCAGCCGCTCGGGGGGCTCAGCCAGCGGGCTGGCTGCGCTGTCACAGTCGGGGGAGGTTAGCGTGGCGGTATGACCGCAGGACCTGTCCCCAGCACGACAGAAGCGGACGTCGTCGTCATCGGCTCGGGTTTCGGCGGGAGCGTGGCTGCGCTGCGTCTGGCGGAGAAGGGCTACCGCGTCCTCGTCGTGGAGATGGGCCGCCGGTATTCGCCCGCGACCTTGCCCCGCACGTCCTGGGACATCTCCCGATTCCTGTGGGCGCCACGCCTGGGCCTTCGCGGCATCCAGCGCATCCACGTGCTCAAGGACGTCGTGGTGCTGGCGGGCGTCGGGGTCGGCGGCGGTTCGCTCGTGTACGCCAACACCCTCTACGAACCTCCGCAGCCGTTCTACGACGACCCGCAGTGGGCGGAGATCACCGACTGGCGCGAGGAGCTCGCTCCCTACTACGACCAGGCGTCGCGCATGCTCGGCGTCACGAACAACCCGACCGTCTCGCCGCAGGACGAGGCGATGCGGGAGGTGGCTGACCGGATGGGCGTGGGTCACACCTTCCGGCTCGCCCCCGTAGGAGTGTTCTTCGGCCGCGACGGTGCGAAGGAACCCGGCACGACCGTCCCGGACCCGTTCTTCGGGGGGGCCGGCCCGGAGCGCCAGGGCTGCCTCGAGTGCGGCGAGTGCATGATCGGCTGCAAGCACGGCGCGAAGAACCAGCTCGACACCAACTACCTGGCGCTGGCCGAGGCCGCCGGGGTCGAGGTCGTCCCCGACACCACGGTCACCAGGGTCCGCCCGCTGACCGGCGGCGGTTACGCCGTCGACACGACACCGACGGCGTGGTGGCGCGGCTCGCGTGCGCGACGTACGTTCACCGCCGACCAGGTCGTCTTCGCCGGCGGGGCGTGGGGCACCCAGCGGCTGCTCCACGAGCTGCGAGACTCCGGTGTTCTCCCGCGCCTGTCGGCGCGGCTCGGGCACCTCACCCGCACGAACTCCGAGGCGCTGGTGGGCGCGACCGCGCGTGGCCACGAGGTCGACTTCACCCAGGGGGTGGCGATCACCTCGTCGTTCCACCCGGATGCCGACACCCATATCGAGCCGGTGCACTACGGCAGGGGCAGCAACCTCATGGGCCTGCTCGCCACGACCCTGGTCGACGGGGGTGGCACGGTTCCGCGCTGGGCGAAGCACCTACGGGAGAACATCAGACGCCCCGGACCGTTCCTGCGGCAGCTGTCCGTGCGCGGGTGGTCCTCGCGGACCGTCATCGCGCTGACCATGCAGTCCCTCGACAACAGCATCGTGGTGTCCCGTCGGCGGTCGCGGCTCGGTCCGAAGCTGACGTCGCGGCCGGGGCACGGGCACCCCAATCCGACGTGGATCCCTGCAGCCCACGAAGCTGCGCGGACCCTCGCGGAGGTCATCGGCGGCGACGCGATGGGCACCTGGTCAGACGTGGGCAACGTGCCGATGACCGCGCACCTCATCGGGGGCTGCGCGATCGGTGACTCCGCCGAGACGGGAGTCGTTGACCCCTACCAACGGCTGTACGGCTACGACGGACTGCACGTCGTCGACGGCTCGGCGGTCTCGGCCAACCTCGGCGTCAACCCGTCTCTGACCATCACGGCGCAGGCGGAGCGGGCCATGGCGCTGTGGCCGAACCTTGGGGACGCGGACCCGAGGCCCGCGCTCGGGGAGCCGTACCGACGCGTGGATCCCGTCGCACCAGCGGCTCCCGCCGTGCCGAGCCACGCACCTGCTGCGCTGAGGCTCACCGTCGTCCCGCGCACCGGGTCCTGAGCCGGACGCCGCGTGCGGATCCTCGCGGTCTCCGACCTGCACTACCGGCTGCCCCACTACGACTGGCTGACCCGTGCCGCGGCCGACGTCGACGTCGTGGCCTTGGCCGGGGATCTTGCCGACGTCGTCAACCCGGTGCCGATCGAGGTGCAGTCCGTCGTCCTGGGGAAGTACCTGAACCTGCTCGGTGCGCAGGCCGTGGTGTTCGCGGCGTCCGGCAACCACGACCTGGACGGGCCCGGGACCCATGGCGAGCAGGTCGCCGGCTGGTTGCAGGGTCCGTGGGACGGCGCGGTGCACGTGGACGGCGCGAGCGTCGACCTCGACGGCACCCGGTTCACGGTGTGCCCCTGGTGGGACGGACCGGCGACCCGGGACGCGGTGGGCGAGCAGCTGGCCGCGGCGGCCGTCGACCGGCCCGAGCGCTGGGTCTGGCTCTACCACGCGCCTCCCGCTGGCACGGTGCTCTGCAAGGACGGTCGGCGGGAGTTCCCCGACCACGACCTGGCGGCCTGGATCGCCGAGCACCAGCCCGACGTGGTGCTGTGCGGGCACATCCACCAGGCGCCCTGGGTCGACGGCGGCTCCTGGCACGCGAAGCTCGGGAGCACCTGGGTCTTCAACCCCGGCAAGCAGGTCGGGCCGGTCCCGCCGCACGTCACCGTGGACCTCGAGGCCGGGACGGCGGAGTGGTACGGCGTCTTCGACTCGGAGACGATCAGCCTGCGCTGATCCTTCGAAGGACGCATCCTCAGTGCTGGTGGTCCTCGGGGTCCTCGGGGTCGCGCGCGGAGCCGGTGCGAGCAGGCGCACCCTGGTGGTGGACCAGCGTGTCGAGGATCTGGTCGACCATCCCGAGGTGGCCGTCGAGGCCGGCGAACTGCTGCTTCACGTCGACGAGGTACTGCGTGAGGCCGTCCAGCCGCGAGGCTGTCGTTCGCAGCACGGCGAGCGCGGCGCCGGGGTGCTCGGTGAGGAAGGTCAGCGGGTCCTCGACGACGCGGACGCTGACCTCGGTGGCAGCACGTACGGTCGCGGTCGCCGGCTTGTCGAGCACGGCGGACATCTCGCCGAACACCGCCCCTGGGGTGTCGATGCGGGCGAACGGGACCCCGTCCCGCTCGATGGTCGCGCCGCCCGACGCCAGCACGAACATGCGGCCCGGAGGCGCGCCCTCGGCGACGAGCACGGTTCCTGGGGCGAGGGTCTCCTCGGGGAGTCCTTCGCACAGCTCAAGCAGCTCGGTCACGGCTCCAGTGTGAAGGGCGGGGTCGGCGGGGGCATCGGCAGGGCCGACCGGTCCGACGGCCGCTGGCGCACCTTGGCGTTGATCAAGGACGTTTCGGTCGGCTTCCCCGGACTGAGAAGCCCGACTCGTCCTTGATCAACACGCGATGGGACCCGCGGTGGTCCTCGGAGGTCGGTGCCGAGGCGGGATGGACCCGCGCCGATGCCGCGAGCGATCATGAACCATGAGCAGAGCGCTGCTGTTCGACCTGGATCGGACCCTCGTGGACCTCCAGTCGTTCACCGACTACGGGGCGGCGCGCGAGGACGCGGCGCGCATGGCCGGCGATCTCGCTGAGGGAGCGGTACCCGCCACGGACTGGTCGCCCGACACCCAGGCCGTGATGGCGCTGCTCGTCGCGTGCTCCGGCGACCCTCGCTGGGACCGGGTGAGCGAGGCCATCGCCGTGCACGAGATGGCCGCCGTGCCCCGCTCGACCCCGATGCCCCGCCTCGCCGGGGCCTGGGCGCTGGCCGACGGCCTGCCGAGGGCGGTGGTGACCCTGCTCCCGGAACCGGTGGCACGGGAGGCGCTGCTCCTGCACGGAATCTCGACCGACGACGGGCTGGTGCTCGTGGGCCGTCGCGGGGACCAGCGACCCAAGCCGGCTCCCGACGGCCTGCTCGCTGCGTGTGCGGCCCTGGGGGTGCCCTCGTCCGACGCCGTCATGATCGGGGACTCGACGTGGGACCTGGAGGCCGCCCGCGCCGCCGGGATCCCCTTCATCGGTGTGCCGACCAAGCCGGATGCCCTCCCCGCCGGCACGACCGTCGCCGCGGACCTGTACGAGGCGGTGCGCGAAGCCATCGCAGAGGCGGGCGCGGCGCCAGCCGGCTGATCGCACCTGGAAGAACCCAGCCGAGGCAGCCTGGCCGTTCATGGCTTCGGCGTGCGGTGTGGGGTGGCCAGGGGCGGGGTCGAACCGCCGACCTTCCGATTTTCAGTCGGACGCTCGTACCAACTGAGCTACCTGGCCGTACGTCCGGCAGGGCGCATGGCGCCTTCCGGAGAGCGACCCCGACGGGACTCGAACCCGCGACCTCCGCCGTGACAGGGCGGCGCGCTAACCAACTGCGCTACGGGGCCTCGTGAAGAGACCGACTGATCTTGGTGGTGCTGTCGTGCCATCGTGCGGTGGAACCTGTCGTGCCGATCGTGCCGTACCCCCAACGGGATTCGAACCCGTGTTACCGGCGTGAAAGGCCAGCGTCCTGGGCCACTAGACGATGAGGGCTAGCTCCGCTGAGGCCCCACGAGCATAGGGGACGCCCGCGGCATCCTCCAAAGCGATCCCTTCCTCCGTCCGGCTGAGAGGATCAGGGCGTGGTGGAGATGGGCGAAGAGGAGTTCGAGGACGCCGTCGGCGAGGCCCTCGACACGCTCCCGCCCGACCTGGCCGAGCCTGATGGACAACGTGGTGGTGCTGGTCGAGGACGAGCACGCCGACGAGCCCGACCTGCTGGGCCTGTACGAGGGGATCCCGCTCACCGAGCGCGACGGCTGGTACGCGGGCGTCCTCCCGGACCGGATCACGATCTACCGGCTGCCGACCGTGGAGCGCTGGGACACCCGGGCCGAGGTCGTCGCCGACGTCCGGGTCACGGTCGTCCACGAGATCGCCCACCACTTCGGCATCGACGACGACCGGCTCCACGACCTCGGTTACGGCTGACGCAAGGTCACCTTGTACCCGCTATTCGCAGGGTTTCGCCACCTTGTCCTTGGTCGGCTCCTGCGCGTCGCGGCGTACGTCGCTCAGCGGCGCTAGGCCGGCAGGTCCGTACGACGGTCGCCCGTCGACAGGGCGTCGATGTCGAGGCGTCCGGAGCTGATGAGCGAGGTGTACGTCTCCAGCGGCGCCGCCGGCCCGAGCAGGTCGCCCTGCAGCCCGTCGACCCCGAGCGCCCGCAGCACCCGCAGCTGTCCGGGGGTCTCGACTCCCTCGGCGACGCACAACCGGCCGGTCGCCCGGCACGCCTCCACGATCGCGCGCACGATGGACAGGTCGGCCGGGTCGTCGCAGATCGCGCCGACGAACGACCGGTCCACCTTGACCGCGGCGACCGGCAGCCGCTTGAGGTAGGACAGCGTCGAGTACCCGGTGCCGAAGTCGTCCACGACGAAGTCGATCCCGTAGTCCACGAGCCGCTCGATCGCCTCGAGCACCGGACCGGTGTCGGCGAGCTGGGTCTCGAGGACCTCGAGCTTGACCGACGACGCGGGAAGCCCGGTGAGCACCAGCAGGTCGAGGACCAGATCGGCGAACTCCGGGCGTCGCAGCTCATCGGCGGGGACGTTCACCGACACCGAGATCGACCGGTCGGCCCAGCCGGCGGCGTCCTGCATGGCCCGCCGGATGACCCAGCGCGTCAGGTCGCGCACCAAGGCGCCCTCGTCGGCGACGTCGAGGAAGGCGTCGGGGGCGAGCAGCCCGCGGGTGGGGTGCTGCCACCGGACCAGCGCCTCGAAGCCGAGCAGCGCACCGTCGTAGCGCACCAGCGGCTGGTAGTGGAGGGCGAGCTCCCCCGCGAGCAGGGCGTGCCGCAGCTCGCTCTCCACGGACAGCTGGCTGCCCCGTTCCTCGGCGTCCGGGTCGACACCGCCCCTGCTCCAGCGCGAGCGCCCCGACCGCTTCGCGTCGTACATCGCGGCATCGGCGTGGCGCAGCAGGTCGCGCGGGTCGACCGAAGCGCTCTCCGGTGTGACGACCCCGAGGGAGGCGGTGACGACGACCCGGTGCCCGGCGATCATCACCGGGGTCCGGATCGCCTCGAGGATGCGCCCGGCGAGGATGTCGACCTCCTCGTCGCCGTGCACCTCCTCGCACACGACGACGAACTCGTCGCCGCCGAGCCGGGCCACCGAGTCGGTCTCGCGTACGGCCTCCGCCAGGTTGCGGGCCACCGCGGCCAGCAGCGCGTCGCCGGCGTCGTGCCCCAAGGAGTCGTTGACCCGCTTCACGTGGTCGAGGTCGAGGAACAGCACCGCCACGTCGCGGCCGTCCCGGCGCGAGCGGGCCAGCGCCTGCCCGAGCCGGTCCAGGAGCAGGCGGCGGTTCGGCAGACCCGTGAGGCTGTCGTGCAGCGCGGCGTGCAGCAGCTGGCTCTCGACCTCCCGGGTTGCGGTGACGTCCTCGAAGGAGGTCAGGCAGCCGGGGCGACCCTCCCCGTCGACCATCCGGACGGTCGTCAGCCGCACGCGCAGCTCGCGCCCGTCCGGCAGCAGCACCCTGCGCTCGGCCCGGTGGGTGGCCGACTCCGCTGCGATGACCCGTCGTCGGGCCGCACTCGACAGTGCCCGCTCCTCGGGGTGCACGACGTCGTCCCAGGTCATGCCCACCAGCTCGTCACGGCCCCGGTGGAAGAGGTCGCAGGCGGCGTCGTTGACCTCGTAGAACCGGCCGTCGTCGTCGAAGAGCGCCATCGCGACGGGGGAGCGCACGAAGAGCGCGCGGTAGCGCGGGTCGTCGGGCCCAGCGGCGTCGGCCACGCCCCCAACCCTAGGACTCAGCGCAGCCAGCCGACGCGGTCTCGCAGCAACGCGTAGCCCACGAACGCGACCGTGTCGATGAGGGCGTGCGCGATGATCATCGGCATGGTCCGGCCCCAGCGCTGGTAGAGCCGGGCGAAGATCAGGCCCATCGCGACGTTCCCCACGAACCCGCCGAGCCCCTGGTAGAGGTGGTAGGAGCCGCGAAGCACCGCCGAGGCCCACACCGCGGCCCACGGCCGCCAGCCGAGCTGGGCCAGCCGGTGCAGCAGGTAGCCCCCGACGATGACCTCCTCGACGACCGAGTTCTGGGTGGCCTTGATGACCAGCACCGGGATCCGCCACCACACCTCGGGCAGGTCGACGGCGACGACGGTGAGGTTGAAGCCGGCGTTGCGCGCCAGCAGGTAGAAGGCCAGACCGGTGCCGCCGATCAGCGCGGCGAGGGTCGCGCCGCGGAGCACGTCGCGCGCCTTGTCCTTCAGGTCGATGCCGAGCACCGCGAGCGCGCGTTCGCCCCCCCAGTGCAGGAAGAAGATGACCAGCAGGACGGGAACGAGCGCCCGCGCACTGTTGAGCAGCTGGTAGGTGAGGTCGACCCAGGGCCGGCCGGGCGCGGCCGATCCGACGATGGGCGCCGTGGCCTGGCTGTTGAGCGGCCCCGTCGTCGCGACGACGTAGAAGCGGAGCAGCGCGTAGATCCCGCTCATGCCGAGCGACACCGCCGAGGACGAGCAGCACCTCCTGCTTCAACCGTCTCCGGTCGCGCGGGTCGGTGACAGGGACCACCTGGTCCACGGCGTTGCTCACGGCCGGGGACGCTAACAGGGCAACCTGAACGTTCGCTGATCGCTAGCGTCGTGCCATGACGGATCGGGCTTCGGGCGGCCGACGGCCGTACGACCTCACGGGCCTCACCGCGCTGGTGACCGGTGCAGGTGCGGTGGACGGCATCGGGTTCGCCAGCGCACGGCTGCTCGGCGAGGCCGGCGCGCGCGTGGTGATCACAGCGACCAGCGAGCGGGTGCACGTACGGCGCGACGAGCTGCGCGCCGACGGGCTCGACGTCGCCTGGGGGGTCGCGGACCTCTCGGAGCCGTCCGAGGTCGCTTCGCTGGTCGCCGCCAAGGGGCCGTTCGACCTGCTCGTCAACAACGCCGGGATGACCAGCGTCACGACCGGGTCGGAGGCCGGCACCCTGCTCGCCACCGACCCGGTGACCTGGAAGGCGTCGCTGGAACGCAACCTGTCGACGGCGTTCTTCGCCACCCGCGCGGTGGTGCCGGGGATGGTGCAGCGCGGGTTCGGCCGGGTGGTCATGGTGTCGTCGGTGACCGGCCCCCTCGTCGCCTACCCCGGTGACGCCGCCTACGCGGCAGCCAAGGCAGGGCTCGTCGGGCTCACCCGGGCCCTGGCCGTGGAGGTCGGAGGCGCGGGGGTGACCGTCAACGCGGTGCTGCCGGGCTGGATCGCCACCGGCTCGTCCAGCGACCGGGAGCGCTTGATGGGCCGGCGGACCCCCGTCGGCCGGTCGGGTACGCCGGCCGAGGTGGCGGCCGCGATCGGCTTCCTCTGCTCGCGTGAGGCGTCCTACGTCACCGGCTCGGTGGTCGTCGTCGACGGAGGCAACACGGTGCAGGAGGAGAAGGGATGACCGAGTTCTCGGTGGTGCTCGACGGGCCGGAGGACGGGCGCCGCGTGCTGCTGCTGCACGGCTTCCCGCAGGACCTCCGGTGCTGGGACGCGGTGGTCGTGCGGCTGGCGGCCGTCGGGTACCGGTGCGCCCGGTTCGACCAGCGGGGGTACGACCCCGCCGTACGGCCGTCGGAGGTGGCTGAGTACGCGCGGCCCTTCCTGGTCGCCGACGTGGTGTCGGTGCTCGACGACCTGGGCTGGGAGGACGCTCTCGTCGTCGGGCACGACTGGGGTTCGCTGGTGGCCTGGGCAGTGGCGGCCGAGCACCCGGACCGGGTGAGCGGGCTGGTGGCGGTGTCGGTGCCGCACCCGGCTGCCTTCGGGGCTGCGTTGCGCTCCGACCCGGACCAGCAGGCGCGCAGCGCGTACATCGGGCTCTTCCGTGAGCCGGGACGGGCCGAGGCGGTGCTCCTCGCCGACGGGGCGAGGCGGCTGCGGGCGATGTACGGCGACGTTCCCGCCGAGGCAGCGGAGGCGTACGTCGTCCGCTTCAGCGACCCGGACACGCTGACGGCGGCGCTCGCCTGGTACCGCGCGATGGACGCGGCGAACACGGGGACCCTCGGCCCGGTGGGGGTCCCGACCCGCTACGTCTGGGGGGACGGCGACGTCGCTGTGGGAAGGGTCGCGGCGGAGGGGTGCGCGGCGTGGGTGACCGGCGACTACGGCTTCGTCGAGCTGCCCGGGGTCAGTCACTGGGTGCCCGAGACAGCACCCGACGCCGTGGCGGCGGCCGTCCTCTCCCTCTGAGGCAGCCCCGAGCGCGTCAGGCGAGGTGGGTGTTGGCGACCTCGGCCTCTTTGTTCATGGCCCGGACGAGCTGGCCGCTGGTGAAGCGTTCGATCTTGCCTCCCACGAAGGGGATGCCGGCCTTGAGGTCGCCGGACACCACCATCGTGGTCTGGGCGTCCCCCTCGCCGGCGGCGAGGCGAAGCGTGCCGCGCACCTTCATGGGGGTGCTGGCGAAGTCGATGGCGACGGTGCCTTCGCGGGACCCGTCCTCGGCCGGCGGCCCCCAGGTCTCGGTCTGGTCCGCGGTGATGCTGTCGCCGGTGACCGACCGGACGTAGGAGGGCACCTGCGCGGGATAGGTGCGGACGGTCCGGATGACGACGTCGTCGCCGTCCGCCTCGACGCTGACGCCGGCCTCGGAGGCACCGGTCGCCCAGCACTTCTCCTCGACGTAGTCGGGGTCGCTGAGGATCGCGAACACCGCCTCGGGGGTGCCGTCGTAGGTCAGCGTGTGGTCGAGCTTCACGGTGCGGTCGCTCCTCGGTGTGAGACGCAAGGTCACCTTGTACCCGCTATAGCCGGGAGAAGGTGACCTTGTGTCTGGTTACTGCACCGAACGGTAGACCTCGAGGGTCTGTCGTGCGACGGCGTCCCATCCGAAGACCTCGACGGCCCGACGCCGTCCGGCGGCACCGAAGGCCTCCGCCCGCGCCGGGTCGGCGCAGACAGCGTTCACCGCCGCCGCCAGCTCCTCCTCGAACCCGATCGGCTCGTCGGCGTCGTAGTGCACGAGGAGTCCGGTACGGCCGTCCTCGACCACCTCGGGGATCCCCCCGACGTCGCTCGCGACGACAGCCGTGCCGCAGGCCATGGCCTCCAGGTTGACGATGCCCAGGGGCTCGTACACCGACGGACACACGAACGCCGACGCGTGAGTGAGCAGCTGGATGACATCCGGCTTCGGCACCATGGCCTGCACCCACAGCACGCCGTCCCCCCGCGCCTCGCGCAGCTCGTCCACAGCCGCTGTGGTCTCGGCGCCGATCTCAGGGGTGTCCGGGGAGCCCGCGCAGAGCACGAGCTGGATGTCCGGATCGAAGTGGTGAGCCGCCCGCACCAGGTGGTTGAGGCCCTTCTGCCGGGTGATCCGTCCGACGAAGAGCGCGTACGGCCTGGACAGGTCGACGCCGGCCGCCTCCACCACGTCGGTGGCCGGGTCGGCGGCGTACTCCCGCGTGTCGATCCCGTTGAGCACGACGCGCACCCGCTCGGGGTCGAGGGCCGGGTAGCAGTCGAGGATGTCGGCGCGCATGCCCTCGCTGACGGCGATCACGGCGTCGGCCCCCTCGTACGCCGTCCGCTCGGCCCACGACGAGATGCGGTAGCCGCCGCCGAGCTGCTCGGCCTTCCACGGCCGGCGCGGTTCCAGGGAGTGGGCCGTCGTCACGTGCGGGATGTCGTGCAGAAGCTTGGCCCAGTGCCCGCCCATGGCGGCGTACCAGGTGTGGGAGTGCACGACATCGCAGCCGGCGAGGGCCTCGGCCATGGCGAGGTCGACGCCGAGGGTCTCGAGGGCGGGGTTCGCCGTCCGCAGCGTGCTGGGCGCCTGGTGGGCGGTCGCCCCCGTCCGTGGGGCGCCGAAGCAGTGGACGTCGACCTCGACGAGGCGTCGCAGCTCCCGCACCAGGTACTCGACGTGGACCCCGGCGCCGCCGTAGACGTCCGGAGGGAACTCTCTGGTCAACAGCCCGATCCGCATGCGGAGAGCCTAGGCTCCGAGCATGGCCCGTCGTGGAGTTCTTGGCATCGTGCTCGCTGGCGGCGAGGGCAAGCGCCTGATGCCGCTCACCGCGGACCGGGCCAAGCCGGCCGTGCCGTTCGGCGGGCAGTACCGGCTCGTCGACTTCGTGCTGTCGAACCTGGTCAACGGCGGCTACATGAGGCTGTGCGTCCTCACCCAGTACAAGTCGCACTCCCTCGACCGGCACATCACGACCACCTGGCGGCTCTCGAACCTGCTCGGCAACTACGTGACCCCGGTGCCGGCTCAGCAGCGGCTGGGCCCGCGTTGGTACCAGGGATCGGCGGATGCGATCTTCCAGAGCCTCAACCTGGTGTACGACGAGCGACCGGACTACGTCGTCGTCTTCGGAGCCGACCACGTCTACCGCATGGACCCCTCGCAGATGGTCGAGCAGCACGTCGCCTCCGGCGCGGGGGTGACCGTGGCGGGGATCCGGGTGCCGCGATCGCAGGCCGACCAGTTCGGCGTGATCTCCACGGCACCCGACGGCGAGCACATCGCCGAGTTCCTGGAGAAGCCGAAGGACCCGCCCGGGCTGCCCGACAACCCCGAGGAGGTCTTCGCCTCGATGGGCAACTACGTGTTCACCACGGACGCGCTCATCGACGCGCTTCGCCTCGACGCCGGCGACGAGGGTTCCGTGCACGACATGGGCGGCAACATCATCCCGATGCTCACCAAGTCGGGGGACGCGCGGGTCTACGACTTCGCGGACAACCAGGTCCCTGGCGCGACCGACCGGGACCGCGGGTACTGGCGCGACGTCGGGACGCTCGACTCCTACCACGACGCCCACATGGACCTGGTCTCGATCCACCCGATCTTCAACCTCTACAACCGCGAGTGGCCGATCCTCACCAACCAGCCGCCGCTCCCGCCGGCGAAGTTCGTCGAGGGTGGCGGTGCGCACGAGTCGATCGTGGGTGGCGGATCGATCGTGTCCGGAGGGCATGTCGTCGGGCTCGGTGATCTCCAACGACGTGACGGTCGGGGCGGGGGCCTACGTCGAGGGCTCGGTGCTCATGCCGGGAGTCGACATCGGCCGCGGCGCGGTGGTCCGTCGAGCGATCCTCGACAAGAACTGCATCGTGCCCGACGGCGCCCGCATCGGCGTCGACCTCGACCGCGACCGCGAGCTCTACACCGTGAGCGAAGGTGGGGTCGTCGTCCTCGGCAAGGGTATGACCGCCGTCGTTTAGACGACGCAAGGTGACCTTGCGCCGGGTTAGCGGGCGGTCTGGGCCAGGCCGATCCCGAGCAGGACGACCAGGCCGCCGACGACCTGGCCGAGGCCGAGCGCCTCACCGAGCCACCACCAGGCCACCACGGTGGCGAGCACCGGCTCGAGCATCCCCACCACCCCGGCCTGGGTGGCCCGCAGGTGCAGCAACGAGCCGATGATCAAGGTGAACGGTACGACGGTCCCGAGCAGGATCATGTAGATCACGAGCGTCCACAGCGGCACGTACACGTCCGCGAAATTGCCCAGCATCGACACGTCGGTGTCGAGCAGCCCCCACGGGAAGGTCCAGAACGGCAGGAACAGCGACCAGAACACGGTCGCGAAGAAGAACCCCCAGCAGACCAAGGAGACGGGGTCCCGGTCGCCGCGGACCTTCTTCTCGCCGAACACGAAGTAGAACGCCAGCGAGCACGCGGCGAGGAACCCCGCCACCACCCCCACCGTGTCCAGCGTGCCCCCGCGCCAGACCTGGGCGACCATGGCCAGCCCGACCATGCTCAGGGCGAGCGCCCACCACACCCGGCTCCGGACGTGCTCGTGCATGCCGAACCTCGCCCACAGGGCGACCAGGATCGGCGCGGTGTACTCGATGAGCAGCCCGATGCCCACCGGGAGCCGGGCGATCGCCACGAAGTACAGCCACTGGACGAAGGCGAACCCCACGATCCCGTAGACGACGAGCTCGGGCAGCTCCCTGCGGGAGATCCTGAGCCGGTCCCGGTGACTGACCATCGAGCACGGAGAAGAGCACCAGGAAGGCGCCGGCCGAGCGGATCTGGGTCAGGCGTGGAGCGGTCACCCCCGACAGCAGGATGATCTTGCTCACGGTGCCGTTCACGGCGAACGAGCACGGCCGCCGACCCGGCCATGACCAACCCCGTGCGCAGGCGGGAGTCGACCGGCCGGTGGGAAGGAACGACCGCTTCGACCACCCGCCGAGAGTAGGGGGAGGCGCGTCGCAGCGCGTACGGCTGCCGAAACGGCCGCTGAGGTGTTACCCTCGTCAGTGGTTGCAGTTGACCGTTCCACGCACGTTCTTGGACGCCCGCGGACCTCAAGCCGCGGGCGTTTTGTCCATTCGTGGCCTTCCTGGGTCGTGAGTGACGAAGACGGCAGCCCAGGTCCCACACTGTGTGGGTCCTGTCTCGTCTCTCAGTAGGAGAACACCAGCATGGCTCAGGGCACCGTCAAGTGGTTCAACGCCGAGAAGGGCTTCGGATTCATCGCGCAGGATGGCGGCGGGGCTGACGTCTTCGTTCACTTCTCCGCGATCGAGGCCGATGGCTACCGCTCCCTCGAGGAGAACCAGCGCGTCGAGTTCGAGATCACCCAGGGTCAGAAGGGCCCGCAGGCCGAGAAGGTCCGCGCCATCTGACACCAGCACCACCAGCACCTCCTGACGAGGCCCCCGACCGGTTCGCCGGCGGGGGCCTCGTCCTGTGCGGGCCGCAGACGGCGACACTGGGGCGCCACGCGGACGCTGAGTCGCACCGGCTTCGGCGCGCGCGGCCGCGGCGGGTGGAGCAAAGTGGCCCCTCCACGAGGAGGAGGACAGCGGCGGTGGGTAGGGGCTCGCGCGAGGGGGACTTCGACGCTTTCGTCGGTGCCCGATCCGCCGCTCTGCTGCGCACCGCCTACCTGGTCAGCGGGGAGGCCGCGGCTGCGGAGTCGCTGCTTGTCGGGGCCCTGGCCACGACCTATCTGGGCTGGCGACGCATCGATGGACCTGAGTCGGTGGAGGTCGTCGCCCGGCGGGAGCTGCTGACGGCGGCGTATGCACGGGACCAGCCGGACGCCGCTCGCGTCGGCACCGCCGAGTCCGGCGGCCAGTCCCCTGACAGCGCCGACGACGCGCAGGAGAACCTCGACGGCCACGAAGCAGTCGATGACGACGACCCCCTGGGCGCCGGACCGCTGTGGCGGGCGCTGGCCACCCTTGCTCCCAAGCAGCGCGTCACGCTGGTCCTCGCTGTCCACGGCGACCTGACGGACGACGAGATCGCCCGAGAGGTCCGTGGGGGAGTGCGGTCCGTGCGTGCGGAGGTGGCCGCCGGATTCGCCGCTGTGGTGCGGCAGCTGCCGGCCGGCGTGGACTCCGAGGTGGTGACCACCCGGCTCCGAACGGCCATGAACGCTCACCAGGACGACGTACGTCCGTCGCCGGGCCTCGCCGACGACGCCCGCGCCGCGGCCGAGCAACGTAGGCACCGGCGCCGCTGGCGGACCCTGGCAGGAGTGGCAGCGGTGGGCGGGCTTGCTGGCCGTTGTCGCTCTCGGGTCCGCGGTCATGGGATCGGACCCGACCGTCCCGGAGGTCCCTGCGCCCACCGACTCGGCCGGAAGCCCAGCTGCCGACCGCACCTGCCTCGGTCTTTCGGCTGGCGCTGGAGAACAGCGCCCTCGTCGCGTACGGCTCGCTGATCGTCGACGGCGCTTCGGGCTCCTCGGTCGTGCTGGTCCGCACCGACGGCGGCGTCGACCCGGGCAGCCAGCGGGTCGAGGCGTTGGCCCGGGCCGCCGGCGGGTACGTCGTCCGGACCTCCGCCGCGACGGAGTCCGACCCAGGCGGGGCGAGCCTGGCCTACATCCGGCGCGACGGGTATCGGGCCGAGCTCGGCCTGGTGAGCGGAGACGGACTGTCTTTGGCCAAGGAGAACGATTTCGCGGTCAGCCCCGACGGTCTCTCGGTGGTTCACGTGGTCGCCGGACCGGTCGTCGGTGAGAACGGCTTCGCGCGGTCGAGTCCGAGCTGGTCATCCAGAGCCTGGCGGGCGACGTCATCAACCGCGTCACGGTGCGCGGGGAGGTCCGACCGCTGTACCTGGATGCCGACCGCGTGTGGTTCGAGCACCTCGACAGGCTCGGGCCCCCGCTCGAGTGGGATCGGGCAACAGGTCGGATCGTCCCGGCGCGGCTGCCGGCGAACGAGGTGGCTCTGGACGTGCGCGGCGACGAGCTGATCCTGCTGGACCAGCGCGGCACCTTATGCCTCGTGGCCATGGACGCGACCGCCCCGGCTGCCCCCCAGCCGCGGTGGCGGAGATGCCCGGACTTCTCCCGCGCCCGGTTCGACCCGCAGGGCGACGCCGTCGCGGCGATCAGCGGTTACAGTTCCGCCGGGTCGGCGTCCGACCTGCTGGTGCTCGATGCCCGTACCGGCCTCAGGGACTACGGCACCGCCCTCGGCTCAGGCATCCCCATCCAGCTGGCGTGGACGTCCGACCACCGGTTGCTGGTCTCCGTCGACTACGAAGGGGATCTGCGGTACGTCTCCGTGCAGGCTCGCCCGGCCGACGGTCTCCAGGCGTTGGTGGTCGCGACCTACCGGGTCGACGGCGACCGCGTGGTGCTCGGCACCGAGCTTCCCGTGCCGTCCGGCCGTACCGACGGCCGCTGACACCGGCTGAGCCCACCTCGCGACGGCTACGGTCATCCCCGATGGTGAGACACACGCTGCGTCCGATGACCGAGGACGACCTCGGCGCAGCGGCACGTCTCCTCGCTGCCCGACACGCACGCCACCGGGCGAGCGAGCCGCTGCTCGAGCCTCGGTTCGAGCGAACCGAGGTGGCCGCAGAGCAGGTCGACGCTTTGCTCAGGGCCGAGCAGGCATCCGGTGCCGTTGCGTGCGTCGGGGACGAGGTCGTCGGCTACCTCCTCGGGGCACCACGACCCGGAGATCCGCCCAACACCTGGGTCGAGCCCGCCGGTCATGCGCTGGCCGATGGTCAAGACGCAGAACTCGTGCGCGATCTGTACGCCCTCGCGGCTCAGCGATGGATCGACGAGGGCTGTACGGCGCACTACGTGGTCGTCCCCTCCCACGATGGCCCGGTCCTCGACGCCTGGTGGCGGCTGGGGTTCGGCCAGCAGCAGGTGCACGCGATCCGTGAGGTCCCGGTGCACGCCGCGCCCGCGAGCATCGAGCGTCTCGCGATCCGTCGTGCGGGCCCGGCCGACCTTCATGCCCTCGCGGAGCTCGATCTGGTGTTGGACGAGCATCAGCGGCGTTCCCCGGTCTTCTCGGGCCTCCCGATGCCATCGCTCGGAGAAGCCCTGGCGCAGTGGGTGGAAGGCGTCGACGACCCGGACCTGACGACTTTCGTCGCGGAGCGCGACGGTGTCGTGGTCGGCTCGGCGATCGGCTGCTCGGTGACCCGGTCAGGAATGCACGTGGGGCTGTGCCGTCCACCGGAGGCGGGTCTGCTTGGCTTCGCGGCCGTACGGGCGAGCGCTCAGGGGCGGGGGGTGGGCCGGGCCCTGGGCGAGACGGTGCTCGCTTGGGCAGCGGACGCCGGATACCGGAGTGTCGTCACCGACTGGCGGGCTACCAACCTTCTCGCGTCACGCGCGTGGCCCCGTCTGGGCTTCCGACCGACGTTCCTCCGACTTCACCGACTCGTCCGTTAGCGGCCGCTGGCGCGCGGCCACGCGGGGGACGGTTACTCCGCACCCGCCGGATGAGGGGCGAGGTCGTGCAGAGTGGCCGGGAGCTCACCGGTGTGCACGACGACGAGCCGTTGAGTGGGACGGGTCATGGCCACGTACAGGTCGTTGGCGCCACGGGGTGAACCCGCGAGGACGTCAGCGGGGTCGAGGAGCACGACGGCGTCGAACTCCAACCCCTTGGCCTCGGCCACCGACAGCACGACGACCGGGGTCTGCAGGCCCTCGGCCCCGCTGCCGACGCTGATGGCCCCCAGCTGGCGGCGCAGGGAGGCGCTCACCTGGTCACGGAGGTGACGGGGGGTCAGCACGGCCACCCGTCCCGGCTCGACGCGGGCGAGCTCGTCGAGCACCAGCGCGGCCAGCTCGGCCCCGTCGTAGGCGTCGACCCGCAGGGCCGACGGGGGCCAGCGGCCCTCGCGAGCCGACGTGGGGGGCGTCGTCTGGACACCGGAGTCCTCGAGCATCCGGCTCGCGACGTCCATGATCAGCCCGGGGGTGCGGTAGTTGATGGTGAGCTCGGCCACGGCCCAGCGGCCGGCGGCGTGCGGGTCGAGCACCTGCGCCCAGGACCGGGCACCACCCAGCGCGCCGGTCTGCGCGAGGTCGCCGACGACGGTCATCGACTTGTTCGGCCCGCGCCGCATGAGCAACCGCCACGCCATCGCGGAGAGCTCCTGGGCCTCGTCGACGAGGATGTGGCCGAAGGTCCAGGTGCGGTCCTCGGCGGCGCGCTCGGCGACGCTGAGCACCGGCCCGCCGCCGGCGTACCGCTCGATGAGGGCGTCCGCGGTGATGAGGCCACCGGCGTCCGACATCTGAAGGACGCCCTTCGCGTACTCGAGCTCCTGCGCGCGGTCGGCAGCGGCCCGCGCGGCATCGGCCCGCGACGCTGAGTCGTCCTCGCCCGAGCAGCTCGGCAGCCTCGTCGAGCAGCGGGATGTCCGCGGGTGTCCACGGGGCGGTGATCGGGCCGGTGCAGGAGGGCGCGCTGCTCGGCCGTGAGGTATCCCGCCGCGGCCGCGAGCCGGTCGGGGTCGGACCACAAGGTGGCCAGAAGCCGTTGCGGGTGTCAGGGGGAGCCAGCAGAGGTTGATCTCACGGCGCACGTCGGGTGAGTCGCGCAGGTCGCCGATCAGGTCGTCGCGGTCCTCGTCCGTGGGGTCGTGGCCGTATGTCCTCGGCGAGGCGTCGGGCGAGGCGGTCCAGGAGGTCCTTCACGAAGACCACGCGTGCCTGGTTGTGCGGCTTGCCGGTCGCGCGGGCCTTCGCGCGGGCCGCGACGACGTCCTTCGGCCGGAGCGTCACGCGGTGGCTGTCGACGCGCAGCGTCACCGGCCGTGCCGGGACGCGTTGTCGGGCGTGGACGGCTGAGCGCAGGACACGAGCCATCCGCGCGTCACCCTTGAAGGCCGCGGCGCGCGGGTCCTCCTCGGCGACCGCGGTGATGCCGGGGTAGAGCTCCCCGAGGGTCGCTGTGACGACGCCGGTCTCGCCGAGGGAGGGCAGCACCTGCTCGATGTAGCGGAGGAAGGCCTGGTTGGGACCCACGAGGAGGACGCCGCTGCGCGCGATGCGCTCGCGGTGGGTGTAGAGCAGGAACGCCGCGCGGTGCAGCGCCACCGCGGTCTTGCCGGTGCCCGGGCCGCCCTGCACCACGAGGATCCCTTGCAGCGGCGCCCGGATCACCCGGTCCTGCTCGGCCTGGATGGTCGAGACGATGTCGCGCATCCGGCCGGTGCGGTGCTCGTCGAGGGCGACCATCAGGGCGCCCTCGCCGGCGAGGGTCGCGGTCTCCGTGGGGTCGAGGGCGTCCAGGTCGAGGACCTCGTCCTCGAGCGCTGTCACGGTGCGCGCCTTCGGTCGTGAGGTGGCGTCGTCGTACGACGTCACCGGGCGTCGCCGCGGTGGCCTGGTAGAACGGCTCGGCCGCCGGGGCACGCCAGTCGATGAGCACCGGGGTCTGTCGTTCGTCGGAGAGCCCGAGCCGCCCGACGTAGCGACGCTCGCCGTCGCGCAGGTCGAGCCGCCCGAAGCACAGCCGGTCCTCGACCGCGCGCAGCTGCGCGAGCCGCTGCTCGTAGGCCTTCGTGAGGGCGTCGCGCTCGTTGCGGCTCCCAGGGGTGCCCGCGACCGGACCCCGGCGCACGTCGTTGCGGCGCTGCTCGGTCGCCGCGAGCAAGGCATCGAGGTGCACGTACAGCGAGGAGACCAGCCGCTGCTCGGCCGCGAGCTCGCGCGCGAGGTCGTCGCCGGCTGTCACGGGGGTCCTCTCGAAAAAGTGGCCTCCCAGTATCACTGGTCGCGAGGAGCCTCGCGGACCGTTGTCTCACGGCCCGCGTCCTCGGCCCGGGGCACGTCGAGGCGGTGATCCTGAACGATCAGCCAGGATCGACTACGCTCGCCCCATCGCGCCGCAACCCGGCGGACGTACCTCATGAGCAGAACGGGTGTTCCCGATGTCCCGCTACGTCCTGACCCTGAGCTGCCAGGACCGTCCGGGCATCGTGCACGCCGTCACCGGTGCCCTGCTGTCGGTGGGCGGCAACATCACGGAGAGCGCGCAGTTCAACGATGCCGAGACCGGCTTGTTCGTCCTGCGGACGGCCTTCGACGCCGAGACCGTGGACGTCGAGAGCGTGCGCGGCGCACTGGAGCGCAGGAGCCGCTCGTCGGCGCGGACGTCGAGGTCCGTCTGGAGAGCGACCTGTGCCGGGTGCTGGTCCTGGTGTCGAAGTTCGACCACTGCCTGGTGGACCTGCTCTACCGGTGGAACGCCGGCGACCTGCCGATCGAGGTGGTCGGTGTCGTCTCCAACCACGACGACTGCCGCCCGATCGCCGAGCGCTACGGCCTCGCCTTCCATCACGTGCCGGTGACCGCGGAGACCAAGCCGGAGGCAGAGGCCGAGCTGCTGCGGCTCGTGGCAGCGACCGGCGCCGACCTGGTGGTGCTGGCCCGCTACATGCAGGTGCTCAGCGACGAGACCTGTCGGGCGCTGCGCGGTCGTGCGATCAACATCCACCACTCCTTCCTCCCAGGCTTCAAGGGCGCCCGTCCGTATCACCAGGCGCACGCGCGCGGGGTCAAGCTCATCGGGGCGACGGCTCACTACGTGACCGCGGACCTCGACGAGGGACCGATCATCGAGCAGGACGTCGTGCGCGTCGGTCACGTCGAGACCGCCGAACGGTTGGCCGCCGTCGGCCGCGACGTGGAGCGTCGCGTGCTGTCGGAGGCCGTACGCGTGCACGCCGAGCGGCGGGTCTTCCTCAGTGGGTCACGCACCGTCGTCTTCTGAGGTCGGGACCTAGGCCACTGTCGGCCCTGCTGAGGGCGCCCTAGCGTCGGTGGGGTGGGCGACGGTCTGCGCACCCAGGGCCTGCGTTGGCGGCAGTTCGTCGTCTCGCTGACGGGTACCGCGCTGGGGCTGGCCCTCGGCTGGGCGGGTGTTCCCGACCCCTGGGCGCAGGTGCCGTACGTCGTGGTCGTGCTCGTCGTCGGGTTACCGCTGGTGTGGGACGTCGCCGTGCAGCTGCGCGCGCGGCAGGGTGGTGCGGATCTGCTCGCAGCGGTGACCATGGCCACGGCGGCGCTGATGGGCGAGTGGCTGGTCGGCGCGATCATCGCGTTGATGCTCTCCGGCGGCGAGGCGCTGGAGGACGCCGCGACGAGGCGCGCGACGTCGGTCCTGGCGGCGCTCGCCCGACGCGCGCCGAGCGTCGCGCACGTGCTCACCGGAGCGGATCCCTCCGAAGGGACGCGCGACGTGCCTGCTGACGAGGTACCGGTCGGAACCCGGCTCGTGGTCCTTCCGCACGAGCTCTGCCCGGCGGACGGCGAGGTCGTGCAGGGCCACGGAACCATGGATGAGTCCTACCTGACCGGGGAGCCGTACGAGATCAACAAGGGCCCGGGAAGCGCGGTGATGTCCGGCGCGGTCAACGGCGAGTCGGCGCTGGTCGTCCGCACCACGCGGATCGCGGCCGACAGCCGGTACGCCCAGATCGCCGGCGTGCTGGCCAAGGCCGAGGGTGAGCGGCCGCCGATGCGCCGGATCGCCGACCGGCTCGGCGGTTGGTACACCGTCTTCTCGCTGGGCCTCGCGCTCGCGGCCTGGGTGTGGTCCGGCGACTCGGAGCGCTTCCTGTCCGTGATGGTGCTTGCCACCCCGTGCCCGCTGCTGATCGGCGTGCCCGTCGCCATCATCGGCGCGATCTCCGCCTCGGCCCGCAACGGGATCATCGTGAAGTCTCCGGCGATGCTCGAAGAGGTCAGCCGTTGCCCGACCGTGCTGTTCGACAAGACCGGCACGCTGACGTACGGCCGCCCGGAGCTCGTCGGTGTCGAGCTCGTCGGCGGACTCCCGGCCGACGAGGTCCTGGCTCTCGCCGCGGCGCTCGAGACCTACTCCCGTCACCCGTTGAGCGCTCCGGTCGTGGCAGCGGCTGAGTCCCGCGGGCTCGACCTGCCTCCGGTCGACCGGCTGGCCGAGCGCCCGGGCGCGGGGTTGACCGGGATGGTGGGCGGTCGCGAGGTCGTGGTCACCGGTCGCGCTCAGGCCGAGCGGCTCGATCCCGGGGCTGCCCTCCCTGGTCGGCTCGACGGCTTGGAGTGTGTCGTGCTGGTCGACGGGTCCGTCGGCGCGGTGCTGCGCTTCCGGGACACCCCTCGGTCCGACGCCCGAGCCTTCATCGAGCATCTGCGGCCGCGGCACGGGGTGACGCGCACCCTGATCGTGAGCGGTGACCGCGAGGCGGAGGTCCAGCGGCTGGCCGACCTGGTCGGCATCGACGAGGCGCACGGCGGGGTGTCTCCCGAGGGCAAGCTCGCACTGGTCCGTGAGGAGACCGCCCGCGCTCAGACGATGTTCCTCGGCGACGGGATCAACGACGCCCCTGCCATGACGGCAGCGACCGTGGGGATCGCCTTCGGCGCCGCGAGCGACATCACCACCGAGGCGGCCGACGCGGTGGTGCTCGACAGCTCGCTGGAGCGGCTCGACGAGCTGCTCCACATCGGCGGACGGATGCGCCGGATCGCCCTGCAGACGGCGGTGGGTGGGATCTCGGCGAGCCTGATCGGCATGTCTCTTGCGGCGGTCGGACTGATCCCTCCCGTCATGGGTGCCGTGCTCCAAGAGGTCATCGACGTCCTGGCGGTCCTGAACTCCGCCCGGGTGGCCGCCCGCCGTTCGCCGATGACCGACCTGCCTCGATCATCCGAGGGGGATGCAGCTGTGCCCGAGGGGGAGTCCCTGCTGTCAGGAGTCAGTACCCCGGAAGAGCGCGGACAGGTCGAGTGACGGCACGTGTCGGTCGCCAGCCAGCGAGACGTACGTCCGCGCAAGTGAGTCCTTGCCGGCGCCGAGCACCGTGCTCAGCAGGCCGATGGCCTCGGGGAGCTCGGTCGGGGGTTCATCGGCTACCAGGCGCCGCCACATCGCCGCCTCGAGGGAGTTGAAGGCCGTCTGCACCTCGGAGATGTCGAAGCCTCCGTTGAAGCGCTCGTCCGCGACCTCATGCGCGTACGTGACGACGGGCGAGAGATCACGTTCGCGGAGGGCGGTGACGACCAGGTCGTACAGATCGGCAAGACGTTGTCGGGTGAACGGCTCTCCCGCGGCCTCGTAGTGGGCAAGGTGCGAGCTCTCGAGAGTCGCGAACGCTTCGTCGAGCACCTCAGGTCGCGCGTTCTCGAGCAGGACGTCGACGTCCATGGCGTGCTCCCTCCGGGGTCCGAGGCGCGGCCGAACGGCGACGGCTCGATGCCGACTCCCACCGTACGCTGGCAGCCCGGAGCGTCGGACAGCGCACGGCCTCCACGTCGCCGAGAAGCCAGAGGGCAGCCTGTGAACGACTGGGACACCGAAGAGCGTCGGCTCCTCCGCGCCACCGCACGCCGGTTCAGCGAGCGGCACGTGCTGCCTCATCTGGAGCAGTGGGAGGACCAGGGCTGCGTTCCCCGGGAGCTTCATCGAGCTGCAGCTGAAGCGGGCCTCCTGGGCATCGGGTTCCCGGAGAGTGCGGGAGGCAGCGGCGGGACGCCGATCGACGCCCTGATCGTCGCGGAGGAGCTCATCCTGTCGGGTGGCTCCTCGGGCCTGGTGGCGGCGCTGTTCACGCACGGCATCGGTCTGCCCCACCTGGTGGCGGCCGGCGATGCGGACCTCATCGACCGGGTCGCTCGCCCCGTGTTGTCCGGCGACAGGATCGTCTCGCTCGCGGTGACCGAACCCGAGGGCGGGTCGGACGTGGCGGGCCTCCGCACCCGAGCGGTCCGCGACGGGGAGCACTACGTGGTGACGGGCTCCAAGCTCTACATCACGTCAGGAACCCGGGCCGACTTCATCACGACGGCGGTCCGCACGGGTGGTGACGGGAGCCAGCGGGATCTCGCTCCTGGTCATCGACAGCGCGCTGCCGGGGGTGACGGTGTCGGCCCCGATGAAGAAGATGGGGTGGCTCTGCTCCGACACGGCCGAGCTGCGCTTCGACGAGGTGCGGGTGCACGCGTCGAACCTGATCGGAGCCGAGAACACCGGCTTCCTGTCGATCATGGCCCAGTTCGCCGCCGAGCGGCTGAGCATCGCGGTGCAGGCGTACGCCACCGCGCAGCGCTGCCTCGACCTCACGCTCCCCTGGATCGCCGCCCGCGAGACCTTCGGGCGGCCGCTGTCGAGCCGCCAGGTGGTCGCGCACCGGGTCGCTGAGATGGCCCGCGAGGTCGACGTCGCCCGCACTTACACGCGATCGGTCATCGACGGCTGGCTGGCGGGCGAGGACGTGCTCATGCGCGTCGCCATGGCCAAGAACACTGCAGTGGCCGCCTGCGATCGCGTGGTCGACGCCGCGGTGCAGCTGCAGGGGGGCATGGGCTACATGCGCGAGAGCGAGGTGGAGCGGCACTACCGCGACAGCCGCATCCTGGGGATCGGCGGCGGCACGAACGAGATCATGACCGAGATCGTCGCGAAGCTGTTGCTCGCGCGAGGCTGACTCGGCTTCGAGCCGTCAGCCGCGCACGACCTCGCCGTGAACGACCTCCGGGCCGGCCGCGGACTGCCGCCGCCACGCGTCGTAGGCGGCCGTGGAGCCGAAGAGCGCCGTGACCAGCCACGCGGCGACGGCGGCGTCGTCGAGGAGCCCGGGGATGGTGAGCAGCGCCTCCGGCATCAGGTCGACGGGCGACACGATGTAGAGCAGCGCCAGTGCCATCAGCATCAGCCGCCCACGGGTGAGGCCGTCCCAGCGCCCGAGAAGAACGTCGCCGATGAGGTTCGGGAGTGCGGCGACGCGGGCCCCAAGGGTGAGGGGCTCGTTCGATGCCGCAGCGGCGGCGGCCGCGGCGAAGGCGGCGCGGCGTCGGTTGGTGGTCACTGGTTCCTCCTGCGCCCCGAGGGGGGCTCGTTCCACGACAAGCACATGCATGTCGTAGACATCATCTCCGATGGCCCCTGACGCCAAACACCGCTACCAGGCGTAGTCCTCCGGCGCGGTCTTGAATCCCGGGAAGATCGCGTCGATGCGGTCGAGCGTCGCGCTGTCGAGCGTCAGCTCGAGTGAGCCGCAGGCTCTGGTCCAGCTGCTCAATCGTGCGTGGCCCGATGATCGGTGCGGTCACACCGGGGCGCTGGAGCAGCCAGGCCAGGCCGACGATCGCGGGATCCTCGCCGAGGCTGTCGCAGAGGTCCTCCCACGCAGCGATCTGATCGCGGTGCTTCTCCAGGGCCTCCTTGGCCCGCCCCTCCGTCCGTCGGCGCCCTTCGTTCTCCTTGCGCAGCACCCCCCCGAGCAGACCGCCGTGCAGCGGGGACCAGGGGATGATCCCGAGGCCGTACGCCTCCGCAGCGGGGACCACCTCGCGCTCGATGTCGCGGGTCAGCAGGTTGTAGATCGACTGTTCTGACACCAAGCCGGAGTAGTGCCGGGCGTGGGCGGCCTCCTGGGCCTGCGCGATGTGCCAACCGGCGAAGTTCGACGATCCGGCGTACAGGATCTTGCCTTGCTGACGAAGGACCTCGAACGCCTCCCAGATCTCGTCCCACGGCGTGGATCGGTCCACGTGGTGCATCTGGTAGAGGTCGATGTAGTCGGTCTGAAGTCGCTGGAGGGAGGCATCGCACGCCCGACGGATGTTCAGGGCCGACAAGAAGGTGTCGTTGGGCCAGTCGCTCATCGAGCCGTACAGCTTGGTCGCGATCACGGTGCGCTCGCGGCGGCCGTCGCCCTGGGCGAACCAGCGACCGATGATCTGCTCGGTGATCGCCCTCGCCCTTGACCCAGCCGTAGACGTTGGCGGAGTCGAAGAAGTTGATGCCGACCTCATGGGCGCGGTCCATGACCGCCCAGGAGTCCGGCTCGGAGGTCTGGGGGCCGAAGTTCATGGTCCCGAGGCAGAGCCGACTGACGGAGAGGCCGGAGCGGCCCAGATGCGTGTGTTCCATGCGCCCATCCTGCTGCGTGCCGCCGGAACGCGCCCGTCGGGTCTGTTCCCGGCGACGGAACCGACCGGCTGGGTCCAACCGGCCTGCCGATGAGAAGTGCCCTCTAGGCTTGCGATCCGGGCCGTTAGCTCAACTGGCAGAGCAGCGGACTTTTAATCCGCGGGTTCTGGGTTCGATCCCCAGGCGGCCCACCCAACTGATGTAGAGCGTCGGTTGAAGTGACCTGTCACCGCTGTTCCGGACGGTTTCGGTTGGTTGATCGGTACGTGCCCGATCCGTTCCCCGACTTCTCACCTTGAGTGGGAGCTCGGTAACGCTGCGCTGAACCTTTCTGAACCAAGGCCGCGCGGGCTCCCGTGGACGGCTATGTTCCCGCTGACCACACCAGACTGAGCGACGGAGGTGCCCAGATGCTGATGTCTCGTGGGGTGGCCGGGCCCGATGCGAGGGTCGAGGGGCGGCACCGCGGGCGCTGGGTCTGGGTCGTCGCACTGGCTGGTGTGGTGCTGGGGAGCAGCCTCGCCTGGGCACCCCCCGCCTTGGCTGTTGAGGCAACGCTGCAGGTGCGGGTCATGGAGGGTTTCTCCGCCACCACGGTCCAAGGTGCGACGGTCACCGTCCACGACTTAGGCAGTGGCGCCGAGGTCGCACAGTGGCGTCTCAGATGCAAACGGGGAACTGGAGTTCACCCTCGATGAAGGTGTCCTCTACGAGTTGCGGGGAACCACGGCGAGCGGCTGGAACGGCACCCAGGCGGTCTACGCCGACGGTGGAGGCATCAGGTTGCTGAGGCTCAATCCGCCCACCGTCCCTGTCACGGTCAGCGGGAATGTTCCCACGGTCGGTGGCGCCGTCTCGACGGTCTCGGTCCGCTGTTCACCCAATCAGGAGTCGGCCCCTGTCGATCCCAGCGGCCACTTCAGCGTGACCGTGATGGGCTACCCGCTGACGTCGTGCTTCATCGAGCTCGAGTCGACTGCCTACGACGGAACGGTCTCACATGTCCGCTGAGGTCAGCGTGCTCCCAGATGCGCCGGGTTCCTACGCCGGCACCATCGACTTCACCTTTCCCGACGTCCAGACGCTCCGCTTCGTCAACCCTGATGGAACCCCAGCCACCACCGGGATTCTGGACCTGTCGACCGACGAATCGAGGCAGCGGCCGGACGAGACCTTCGAAACCGTACAGACCTCGCTGCATTGGGACCTCGCTGACGGCCCCGCGCAGATGCTCGTAGGTGGCGGGGACTTCCGGTTCACGCTCAATGCAGGGAACGGGTACTCCCTCGAGGACCCGTCGATCATCAGCTCTGAACCGGGTGGGATGCTGTTCACGATCCCCACGGTCCGAACGCTGCACATCAGCGGCACGGCGCCTCCTGGAGACCCGTCAGACCCGACCAGCATCCAGGTGCTTTGCGGGCCCGACGACAACCGGGTTGAGGTCGCGGAGGACGGTCGCTACGAGCTCGAGCTGCTGACGATCGACACGGCACAGTGCACCCTCAGGCTCGAGGCCCATGTCAATGAGACCCAGGTGTCCATCTCGCGCCCCGTGACCTTCATCAACGGTTTCGGGACGGCCGACTTCTCGATCCCGGACGACCTCGACGTCACGGTCACTGACGCCGAGGGCAGCGCCGTCACGGACGCAGTCATGTACATGTCCTCCTCCGGCGAGTTGCCAATGCCCGATGGCGTCATCGCCACTGTCGTCACCGACGCGCAGTTCGGGCTCGACGGTTCTGGGCCGACGACGGTCTCTGTCGTTCGTGCAGCCGAGCAGGGCTACCAGATCCAGTTCGACGGCGGATCGAGGTATTCCGGGACCGTCAATACCCTGGGCGAGACGGCGGTCGACATCGGGCTCCCGCCGTTCGCACGAATCGAGGTCACAGGAGCGGTCCATGGCTGGGCAGCGGGACACGACGGTTCCGTGCGCATGACCTGCGGTGGCGACTCGACGACTGCAAATGTGGACGTGGATGGCAACTATGCGGCCGTTCTGGACACCTTCGTTCCGCCGACCTGCAGCCTCTACCTCGACGCGGAGGCTGATGGGACCTCCATCGGCGAGCTCCGACAGGTCACTCCCGGTGTCGTGAACAACGGGGTGGTCTCGAAGAGCGCCGACTTCGAACTGCCCCCGCTCGTCACCTTGCACGCGGTGGACTCCGCTGAGGAACCAGTGGTGCTGATCGGCTGGATCTCCTCTCACGCCTACTCGGTCGCGATGCCGGACGGGGGCGTCGCGGACGTGTCCACCCAGGTGTCCGGACTGTCGTTCACGGGTTCTCCCCAATTCGCTCGGCTCACTCGTACGTCTGGAGGCTGGTCGTACCTCACCGATGGCGAGGAGTACCAAAGTGAGGGAGACGCGGATTGGTCGGGTTCCGGTGACATGACCTTCGTCGCCCTGGATCCCGCCCCTGGTGCCTGGGTCGCCGGTGCCCCGAATGCGAGCGCTGACGGCGACGGCGTGACCGACGTGGTCGAGGGCCTTGCGCCGAACTCCGGCGACGGCAACTACGACGGCATCCCCGACGCGGAGCAGGCGGACGTCACCTCCCTGACTGCATCGACGGGCGGCTACGTGACGGTCGCCCTTACCGAGCCGCCCGGTGCTGTGTTCGGGCCCGTGGCGGCGGTCGCACCTGGGACGTACCCGGCACCCCCCGCAGGTGTGACGCTGCCGAACGGTCTCGTGGGCTTCGAGATCGACGGGCTGACGCCCGGGGAGACGACCAGGGTTCGGATCTACAGCTCCTCGGCCGGCGATGCCAACGGCTACGCCAAGTGGCACGACGATCAATGGGAGGTGCTGCCATCCGACCGGGTGACCATCGACGTGACGGGTGGCTTCGTCGAGCTGACCCTGACCGACGGCGGCATGGGTGACGATGACGGGATTGCTGACGGGACGATCGTCGACCCCGGCGGGCTGGCCGTCATCGCCGATCAGCAACCGCCGGTGATCGATTGTGCTCCCGCGCCGACCGTCCTGGTCCGCGGAGGACGTCCAGATCAGCTGTACGGCCTCGGACGACGGCAGCGGCTTGGCCGACACTGCCGACGGATCGTTCGTGCTGTCGACGTCGGTGAGCGATGGGACCGAGACCTCATCGGCCACCACCGGCTCACGGCAGGTCTGCGACATGGCGAGCAACTGCACCACGGCCGGTCCGGTCACCGGGCTGAAGGTCGACAGGCAGGACCCGAGCATCGTCGTGACGTCGCCGGTCGGGGGAGCATCGCTGGTCCAGGGGACGACCACCGCTGCCGCGTTCACCTGTTCCGACAGCGGCTCCGGCTCACCCACGTGCGTGGGTACGGTGGCGGTCGGAGAGGCCGTGCCGGTCGCGACCCTTGGTTCGCAGACGTTCGTCGTCACGGCGACCGACGACGTGGGCAACACGTCGACCAGCACCGTCACCTACATGGTGACGGCTCCCAACCAGGCACCTGTCGTACGGGCCGACATGGGTGTCGTTGGGCTGGAGCTGATCGGGTCGCAGAGCAACGGAATCGTGCTCACGGGCTCCTTCACGGACGCCGACGGGAGCGGTCCGTTCTCGGCGAGCGTGCGCTGGATGAACGGGGCCGCCTTCCGGCCAGCCACCGTAGCGGGTACGTCGGTGTCTGCGTCGTACGTCTACTCCGGTAGCGGGAGCCGACTGGTCACCGTTCGAGTGTGCGACGCGGCCGGTGCTTGTGGCACGGACACCATCACGGTGCGCACGGGGGTCAACCGTCGTGTGGTCCCGATCGCGCAGTGCGTCGTCGACGGTGGCTCCGCGGTGAGCCCTCGCTACGCCGGGTCCTTCGGCTACGACAACCGCACCGGCCTCGCTCTGTGGATTCCGACCGCGGGACGATTCGAGAACGCCTTCACCAGCGGGGCCTCCTATCGCGGTCAACCGCAGGTGTTCGTGACCGGTCGGCAACTGGCCGTGTTCACGACTGCCTTTTCGTCCGGCACGCAGACGTGGCGGCTCAATGGGTCGAACGTCTCGCTGTCGCCGTGGAGTCGTCGCTGCTGACCGACCCCCGCAATCCGCGGGTTCTGGAGTTGGTCACCAGGCGGCCCCCTCCTCCTACCAGGGAACGCGGAGTAAGCCAGGCACCGAGTGGGCGGCCATCGCCTGGGCCGCCATCGTCGGCATCGGCCTCGCCTGCCTCAGCGCCCTTGCCCACTGCAGGTGGCTGTCCTACCAACCTGTGTGGGCGATCCTGGTCATCGCACTTGACGTGCTGATCATCTGGGCCCTCGCCACCCGGCGCCAGGCGATCCACCTGCTGGACAGCTGAGTCGGATCCGGGACCGGAGACATCACTGTGGGCCTGACCGGTCGCTGCCTGGTCGCCAGCGGCAGCCTCATCGCTTACTCGATGGTCCAGCCACAAGGTTGTTAGGACGGCGAGGCGGCTGCTCGACGAGAACGTGCTCGCGATCCCGCTCCGGCCGCACCGACAGCTCGAGGGCCACGGACCCGCCGCCTCATCTCGCCGGTCGAGAGTGGCTTCCCTTCTGGACGTCAGGGTGTCGTGACGGTGACGTTCCGCGTCGTCGCGCTCACAGCCCCCCACCCGTCGGTGACGGTCAGTGTGACGGTGTAGGTGCCGGCGTGCGGGGAAGGTGTGCGACGTCGACGTCGACGTGCTGTTCGCGGTTACGTCACCCCAGTTCCAGGACCTCGAGAACGTGTCGCCGACGTTGGGGTCCGTCGATGCGGCGCTGGAGAAGTTGCACACCAGGCCCGCGCACGAAGGAGTACTGATCACGGGTGTGGGTGCGGCGTTGTCGGACGGCGCCGTGATCGTGACCTGCTGCGTGGCGGTGCCGGTGTTGCCCCACTCGTCGCGAGCGGTCAGCGTCACGGTGTAGGTCGCGGCAGCCGTGTAGGTCTTGTTGAGCACGACCGCACCCGATCCCGATCCCTGTCCGAAGCTCCACGAGTACGTCACGGCGGCGAGGTTCTCGTCCGTCGTGGACCGGGCGTCGAACGAGCAGATGTTGGAGTCGCCCCCGGTGCCGCAGGTGTAGGTGAAGGCTGCCACAGGGGGAGCGCTCACCGGCACCTGGACGGTCACGCCGGACACGTCGTACGTGGGTGATGTCGCGAACCCGTGGCTGTCGACGCCACGCACCCGCACGGTGTAGACCCCGGCGGGGATCACCGGCGTGGTGTAGGAGTAGTTCGACCCAGGGGAACCTGGGGAGTTGAGGAAGGCGCCACGCCAGCTCTCGTTCGTGCTGGTGAACGTGCCAGAGCTGCTCATGTACTGCCCGAGGGAGTTGACGACGGCCACCTGGGCGCTCGCGATCTGCCGGTCGTCCTCGACCCGGCCGCTGACCAGGATCCGTCCGTCGACGAAGACGGCGCCCGACTGCGGCAGGGCCAGCCCCGACGTCACGGTCGGCGGGTTGTCGCCGGGGTAGATCGGGTAGCTCGCCGTCGCACCAGAGGTGGACAGGTCCTGCTGGCCGGCCGTGTCGTAGGCATAGGCAGTCACGCGCCAGTCGCCCTCGTTCGGCAGGGTGATCGGCAGCGACCACGTCGTGCTGGTGGCGTTCGGCACTGCGAGGACGGCCTGCAGGCTCGCGAACGCGCCGCTCTGGGTGCCGTCAGGCTGCAGGTACCGGCCGGTGTCCGCGTCCCGCAGGGCGACGCGCACCGACGCCACCCCGAAGTCGTCGGTTGCCGTCCCGGTCGAGGTTCAGGATGCAGGGACTGCAGGCCCGACTGGGTGCCGGTGACGTCGAGCCTGCCGTCCGGTGGGTTGTCACCCGGAACCTGGACGTTGATGGTCAGGCGGCCCTGGTTTGTCGACGATGTCGTCAGCCCGAGGTCATCGGTGGCTCGCACCGAGAAGCGAGTACGTACCCGGCGTGAGGTCGAACCCCGGGGTGGTCGACGTTGCAGTACGACCAGGGGTGCTCGAACCGTTCACGTCGATGGCGGTGACGCGGAACCAACCCGAGCTCTGCACGGCCCAGGTCCCGTCGGCGGCGAGCGATCTCCCCGGTGGTGCTGTTGCGGAACGAGACCTCGACGTTCGCCAGGCCCTCGTCGTCGGTGGCGGTACCGCTGAACGACAGCTGGCCGTGCGGCGCGACGGTGAGCGCACCGACCGCGGTCGGTGGGTTCATCACGACCGGCGTGGTGATCGACACCGACGGCGCGATCCCGGTGTTGCTGACGATCCAGGTGCGGTCGATCGTGTCGAGCGACGACTGGCCGCTCGTGTCGCGCGGGGTCACCTGCATCTGCCACGAACCCTCGTAGGGCAGGGTGATCTCGACCGACCAGGTGGTCGACCGGGCATCGACGACGTCAGGCGTGATGCGAGAACGCGTTGTAGGTGGCTGCCGCGCTGCCGTCGTCCTGCAGGTAGCGGTTGTTGGCGTCCCGGATCGTGTAGGCGATGGAGCGAACGCCGACGTCGTCGGTGGCGCTGCCGGTGACGGTGAACGTGGTCGGGATGACGCCGCTGGGCCCGGTGATCTGGCCGCTCGGCGGAGCGTCGGAGGTCGAGAACGTCTCGAACTTGTTCGCGAACTGAGTCGACGAGCTGCCGTTGACGCCGAAGGTCTGGGCCATCACCTCGAGCTCACGGTTGTTCGTGATGGTCAGCCCCAACGACCAGCCGGTAGTGCCGGAGTTCGGTGCGTTCAACGTCGCGTTGATGGTGTTGTTCGCAGTGCCCCAGGTCGTCAGGTCGTCCTGAAGGTAGCGGTTGCTCCCACGGTCGCGGACCGTCACCTGGACCCGCTGCACGCCGCTGGTCGCCCGGGCGGTGCCCTCGATGGTGAACGGGACGCCAGCCTCTTCCACGCGTCCCTCGATCGGCGTGGTGATGACGGCCTGGTTGGCGGGCGTCGCTGTCGGCAGCAGGTCGTAGACCGCCAGCCGGCCGACGTTCTGTGAGCCCTGCGTGGTGGCGTCGCCACCGGTGATCAGGCCACGCGGGGTCACGAGCATCGCCTTGTTGCCCTCGAAGGAGTTCGACCCGGGGTTGAACTCCAGGGCCTTGCCGAGCGCCAGGTCGATGGCGCCGACGTGGTCGCGGCGGACGACATCGTCGCCCAGGCCGTAACCGGAGAGCCCCTGTCCGGTGCCGTACCCCTGGTCGTCGAGGCCCGGCCACGGGTCGCGGGAGGTCTGGGACTCGATCCAGCTGAAGTGGCCGCCGATGTAGATGGCTTGTTCGGAGATCGCCACGGAGTAGACCGAGTCGAAGGCTCGGGACACCCAGTCCGGCGTGACGTTGTCGGCACCAGCGATGGGGAGCCTGACGGCGGTGTCGTTGATCGGCGGGCGGTCGCCACCCGACCCGCTGGTCACGACGAAGAAGGTGCCGTCGGGGGAGATGTCCATGGCGTAGGCACGTTGGATGCCACCGACAAACCCCAGGTTGTCCTCCCACAGGCGAGTTCGCCAGGGCAGCAGCTGGCCGGTTGCGATGTCGATCGTGGCGACGCCGTACCGGGTCTGCCCCGCGACCTGACGGCCGGTGTGCAGGACCACGAGCGTGGACTGGTCGGGCGTGATCTTCATCTCCTGGACGTTGAGCTGGCCGTTGGGGCCGATGCCTCCGGAGATGTCGTTGTTCCACGTGCCGCGGGGGTTGGCTGTCGATGCGCCCGATGAGGGCGCCGGTGGTGGCGCTGACCGCCGCGAGGCCCACCTTGTCCGCTGCGTTGATCTGGGTGAACTGTCCGCCCAGGTAGACGGTCGTGTTGGTGGCTTCGAGCTCGGTGCCGGCCCCGTTGCCGTTTGCGCGTGAAGCCCGTCACGGTCGCGCCGGTAGCCGGGTTGATCGAGGCGAACTTGCGCTTGGTGACGCCGTTGACGGTGTTGAAGCGTCCGGCCACGAAGAGCTTGGTGCCGTCCGGCGTGGCCTCGACGTCGGTCACGCTGCTGTCGAACGTGGGTCGGAACGAGGCGTCCACGAGACCGGTGGTCATGTCGAAGGCGGCAAGGTAGCGCTGGCTGTAGGTGGTGGTGTTCCCGGTGGCGTTGTTGCGGATGCTGGTGAATCCGCCGGCGACGTACACCCGGTTGCCGATGTAGGCGAGGTCGAAGATCTCGCCGTCGGTGATCCGGGGGAAGTTGGTCCGCACGGTGTCGGACACGAGCGTGGTGTGACCCGGACCGCCGCCCGTGGGGGGTGCGGTGGTGGTGACGGTTCTGGTGGTCTGGCCGGTGGTTGTGCCGTCGTTGACGGTGAGGGTGACGGTGCGGGTGGCGGCGGTGGCGTAGCTGTGGCTGGGGCTGACACCGGTGCCGTTGCTGCTGTCGCCGAAGTTCCAGGCGTAGGTGAGGGTGTCACCGTCGGCGTCGGAGGAGCCGCTGGCGTCGAACGTGCAGGCCAGGCCGGCACAGCTGAACGTGAAGGACGCGCTCGGTGCGGTGTTGCCGCCTGGAGCTCCGTCGCTTCCTGGCGTGACCGCGAGCGAGAACTGGACGCCGCGGCTGACCGACGTCGAGGTGGTGGCCACCCGGGTGCCCGAGGTCGGCCCGGCGCAGCGGGCCGTTGGAGTCGGCCAGGACCTGGCTGATCTTGCCGCTGCCGGTGCCGTCTGCGGTGCTGCGTGACGAGGTGCCCGCCGGCAGGGTCCAGGTGGTCGCCGCACTCGACTTCTCGCCCCAGATGTTGACCAGCCATGAGCCGGTGCCCTGCAGGGCGACCGAAGGCGCGCGTGTGGCTGGTGGCCGACGTGTTCACCACTGTGCTGTCGGAGTCAGTGACGCTCGCGGTGCCGACCGAGCTACGGTAGGCGGCCACGCTGATGACCGACTTCATGATCGCGCTGGTGGTCACGGTGACGTTGGCGCCGGCGTCGCCGGCCGTCGCCGTCTTGGTCCACACCCGGCCACGGACCGCGCTGCCGTCCACCGACTCCACCGCAGCCCACCCGGCAGGTCCGGTCAGCGTCCCAGTGGTCGAGTTGGCGGTCAGCGCCAACGTGAGCAGGTCACCGGGCTGAACACCCGCAGGGATCCCGACCGTGTGACTGGTCCGGTTCCCCACCGTGCTCGCCGCCCCCACATACGACAAGACGCCTGAGCCGCCCGTGGGGGGTGCGGTGGTGGTGACGGTTCTGGTGGTCTGGCCGGTGGTTGTGCCGTCGTTGACGGTGAGGGTGACGGTGCGGGTGGCGGCGGTGGCGTAGCTGTGGCTGGGGCTGACACCGGTGCCGTTGCTGCTGTCGCCGAAGTTCCAGGCGTAGGTGAGGGTGTCACCGTCGGCGTCGGAGGAGCCGCTGGCATCGAACGTGCAGGCCAGGGCGGCACAGCTGAACGTGAAGGACGCGCTCGGTGCGGTGTTGCCGCCTGGAGCTCCGTCGCTTCCTGGCGTGACCGCGAGGGAGAACTGGACGCCGCGGCTGACCGACGTCGAGGTGGTGGCCACCCGGGTGCCCGAGGTCGGCCCGGCGAGCGGGCCGTTGGAGTCGGCCAGGACCTGGCTGATCTTGCCGCTGCCGGTGCCGTCTGCGGTGCTGCGTGACGAGGTGCCCGCCGGCAGGGTCCAGGTGGTCGCCGCACTCGACTTCTCGCCCCAGATGTTGACCAGCCATGAGCCGGTGCCCTGCAGGGCGACCGAAGGCGCGCTGTGGCTGGTGGCCGACGTGTTCACCACTGTGCTGTCGGAGTCAGTGACGCTCGCGGTGCCGACCGAGCTACGGTAGGCGGCCACGCTGATGACCGACTTCATGATCGCGCTGGTGGTCACGGTGACATTGGCGCCGGCGTCGCCGGCCGTCGCCGTCTTGGTCCACACCCGGCCACGGACCGCGCTGCCGTCCACCGACTCCACCGCAGCCCACCCGGCAGGTCCGGTCAGCGTCCCAGTGGTCGAGTTGGCGGTCAGCGCCAACGTGAGCAGGTCACCGGGCTGAACACCCGCAGGGATCCCGACCGTGTGACTGGTCCGGTTCCCCACCGTGCTCGCCGCCCCCACATACGACAACACGCCGTCGGCGGCGCGTGCGACCGGCGCGGCGCCGATGCTCACGATGCCGAGGAGCGTCACCATGCTGAGCACCAGGGCCAGGCGGGAGTTGAGACGGGTACGTGCTGCGTGCATGTGTTGGGCCGCCCTCGTCTTGTGTCCTGACCCCCGGTGTCGTCGGGCATGGTTGCTCGCCGAGTGGTCCACACATGACGATCGCAGGGATGCCGCCCGCGGGTGTCAGCAGTTCGGTCTGAGTGGCATCGCCCCTTCGGTGGATCTCTGGCGTCCGCCGTGACCCGGTGTGACGGGAACTGACTCTGCAGGACGAGATCACCGGTTTGGGTGAACGACGGTTCGCCGGGCACAGAGCGCCCGGTTGTCCCCAGTCGTCTAGCAGGTCAACCGGGGCTGGGTCCGCGCGGGATAACTTGTCACGCGACGAGGTCGGATCAGTGAGGAGCGCGGCGTGGCGGATCTGCCCAGCGAGACACGTGTGGTGATCATCGGCGGTGGCATCGTCGGCTGCAGCGTGGCCTACCACCTGGCACTCCGCGGGGTGACCGACGTCGTGCTCCTTGAGCGCAAGGAGCTCACGTCCGGGACGACCTGGCACGCGGCGGGACTGGTGGGGCAGCTGCGGGCGACCCACAACCTCACCCGGCTCGCCCAGTACACGACCGAGCTCTTCGCCACGCTGGAAGCGGAGACCGGCCAGGCGACCGGCTTCCAGAAACGGGGTTCGGTGAGTGTTGCTCAGACCGAAGAACGGTTCGAGGAGCTCAAGCGCGGCGCGTCCATGGCGCGGATGTTCGGGCTCGAGGTGGAGCTGATCACTCCCGCGGAGGTTCGCGAGATGATCCCCCTGGCCAGGGTGGACGACCTCGTGGGGGCCGTCTACCTCCCCGGCGACGGCGTGACCAATCCCGTCGACACCACCCGGGCGTTCGCCAAGGGGCGCGAGCCCTCGGGGTGACCATTCGTGAGCACACCAGCGTCGAGCGCATCATCACCGAGAACGGTCGGGCCGTCGGAGTGTCGTTCACGGACGGGCACGGGTCCGGCGAGATCCGTGCGGACGCGGTGGTGAACGCGGCGGGCATGTGGGGACGCGAGCTGGGATCCCAGGCCGGTGCCGTCGTACCGCTCCACGCAGCCGAGCACTTCTACATCGTCACCGACGCCATCGAGGGCGTCGCGCCGCAGATGCCCGTGCTCCGGGACCCCGACGGCTGCGGCTACTTCAAGGAAGAAGTGGGGAAGCTGCTCATCGGTTGGTTCGAGCCGGCGGCCAAGCCGTGGGGCATGAAGCGTCGCCACGGAAGCGACGGCATCCCGGAGTCGTTCTGCTTCACCACCCTTCCGCCGGACCTCGACCACATCGCACCGATGGTTGAGGCGGCCACCCATCGCATGCCAGTCCTGGCCGACACCGGGATCCAGCTCTTCTTCAATGGTCCGGAGTCCTTCACGCCCGACGACCGCTATCTGCTGGGCGAGTCACCCGACGTGCGCGGCTTGTTCATGGCGTGCGGCTTCAACTCGATCGGGATCCAGTCCTCCGGCGGCGCCGGCAAGGTGCTCGCCGACTGGATCGTGGACGGTCGACCGCCCATGGACCTGTGGGACGTCGACATCCGCCGGATGATGCCGTTCCAGCGCAACAGCGCCTACCTCCACGACCGCACAGTCGAGGGTCTGGGTCTGCTCTACGCCATGCACTGGCCGTACCGTCAGCCAGAGACCGCTCGCGGTGTCCGTCGGTCGGTCCTGCACGACCGGCTCGAGGCGACGAGGTGCCTGTTTCGGGGAGACCGCTGGCTGGGAGCGTGCCAACTGGTTCGCCCCGGAGGGCGTCGAGGCGACGTACGACTACAGCTACGGCCGGCAGAACTGGTTCGAGTACTCAGCCGCGGAGCACTCCGCAGTGCGCGAGCGCGTCGGTGTCTTCGATCTGTCGTCCTTCGGCAAGTTCGTCCTCGAGGGTCCAGACGCAGCGACCGTGCTCAACCGCATCTGCGCCAACGACATCTCGGGGCCGGTCGGCCGGATCGTCTACACGCAGTGGCTCAATGAGCGGGGCACGATCGAGGCAGACGTCACCGTCACCCGGGAAGGCGACGATCGCTTTCTCATCGTGACGGCCGCCGCCACCCAGGTGCGCGATCTGGCCTGGTTGCGGGACCACATCCCGACCGACGCTCGCTGTCTCGCCTCGGACGTCACCTCAGCGATGGCGGTCCTCAGCGTGATGGGGCCAGGCTCACGGTCACTCCTCGAGGACGTCACTGACGCAGATCTGTCCAACGAGTCGTTCCCCTTCGGGACGTCGCAGGTCATCGACGCTGGATACGCACGCGTGCGCGCGAGCAGGATCACCTATGTCGGCGAGCTGGGCTGGGAGCTGTACATCCCGACCGAGTTCGCCGCCGGTGTCTTCGATGCGATCGATGCGCGCGGAGCTGGGCACGGGCTGCGCTACGCCGGGTATCACGCCCTCAACTCGCTCCGGCTCGAGAAGGGCTACCGGCACTGGGGTCACGACATCTCTCCGGACGAGACCCCGCTCGAGGCAGGTCTCGGGTTCGCCGTGGCCTGGGACAAGGCGGGCGGCTTCATCGGCCGCGACGCCCTGCTCGAGCAACGGTCCGCTCGGGGTACCTCAGCGGCTGGCCCAGTTCCGGCTCTTGGACAGCGACCGCCTGCTGTTCCACAACGAGCCGATCTGGCGCGATGGTGTCCTCGTGGGCCGGACAACGTCCGGCATGTACGGCCACACCGTCGGCGCGCCGCTGGCGATGGGGTACGTGAAGGCTCCGGGAGGCGTCACCGATCCTGACTTCGTGCTCTCGGGGACGTACGAGCTCGAGGTGGCCTGCGACCGCATCCCCGCTGAGGTCTCGCTTCGGCCGTTCTACGACCCGGACAGTCAGCGCATCCGCGCCTGACGGCATGCTTGGGCTGGCCAAGCCCCCCACCCCCCGCGAAGGAGCCCCGCCGTCGTGATCGGCTCGCTGGCGTGGGTGACCGCACGAGGGGCCCGGGGTCATGACGAGGACGAGCCGATCGTGCTCGCCGCCCTGCAGCGGGTCGGGGTGTCCGTCGAGGTCCTCGACTGGGATGACTCTGGCGCAGACTGGTCGCGCTTCGACCGAGTCGTCCTCCGGTCGGCCTGGGACTACCCCGAACGCCTCGCCGAGTTCCTGTCCTGGCTCGACGACGTCGACGCGGTCACCGATCTGGTGAACCCGTCGCGGATCGTTCGCTGGAGCCTGGACAAGCAGTACCTGGCCGACCTGGACCAGGCAGGGTTGCCGATCACCCCGACGGCCTTCGTGGCACCCGGCTCGGCCGCGAGGTTCCCTCCGGGCGCCTTCGTCGTGAAGCCCGCCGTCGGGGCCGGCAGCAGGGATGCCGCGTCCTACGTCGCCCACCAGCACGAGGCTGCCGAGGCGCACGTCGCCCGGCTGCACGCTGCTGGGAAGGTCGTCCTGGTGCAGCCCTTCCTGACCTCCATCGCCTCGGAGGGTGAGTGGCCGATGGTGTTCTTCCAAGGGCGATTCAGCCACGCCGCCAGGAAGCGTGTCACGCTTCCGCAGGCGGCGGCAGTCGAGGATCTGTTCGCGGCGGAGACCAACGCCGAGCATGTGGCGAGCGCCGAGCAGATCGAGGTCGCTCAGGCGGTCATCGACCTGGTCTCGGCCCGGCTCGGGACCCCGACCTACGGTCGGGTTGACCTGGTCCGTGACGACGACGGCCGGATCTGCGTCCTCGAGGCGGAGCTCATCGAGCCCTCGCTCTTCCTGCGCTATGCCGATGACGGAGCCGTGGAGAGGTTCGTGTCGGCCTTGGTTCGGTAGAGCTCCCGACGTGGCCGGCCTGAGGCAGCTAGGTGCGCCGGCTCGAAAGGACGCAGAACTCGTTGCCTTCGGGATCGGCGAGCACGACCCAGGACTGCTTGCCTTGGCCCACGTCCGCATGCCGGGCGCCAAGTCCCAGGAGGCGGGTGACTTCGGCCTGCTGGTCGTCGGGCCGGAAGTCCAGGTGGAGACGGTTCTTGCCGCCCTTCACCTCTCCGACTGGTTCGAAGATCATGCCGGGGAGCCGGTCCGCCGTGGGCCGTATCTCGAACTCCTCCGGTGCGTCGTTCAGCACGACCCATCCGAGCGCCTTCGCCCACCACCTGCCCAGCGCAACCGGGTCAACGGCGTCCACGACCACTTGCTCCCACTCCAGGCCCATTCCAGAAAGGTACGGCCCTCGGGCACTATCGGCCTATGCGTAGCGGAGGAGCGACGTGGAAGATCACGTGCCCGTGAGGGCTCGGGAGCCGGACTGCGCTGCGTGGTCGCCGACGGGCGTGGCTGGAAGGACGACCGTGAGGGAAGACGAGAAGGGGACCGTGGGCGAGACCGACAGCGCCTACGTCCCGGTGACCTTCGACAGCTGCCACCTCATCGAGGGACCCTTCTACCACGGGACGAAGGCCACCTTCGAGGTCGGTGAGGAGCTTGTCCCCGGCCACGGCTCGAACTTCCACGAGGGGCGCGTGTCCAACAACATCTACTTCACCGCGCTCGTGGACACGGCCGCGTGGGGGGCGGAGCTGGCGACTGCCCTCGCCGGGAGCGGGGAACGCGGGCACATCTACGTCGTCGAGCCCACGGGCCCGTTCGAGGACGACCCCAACGTGACCAACAAGAGATTCCCCGGCAACATCACGCAGTCCTACCGCACCCGCCGTCCTCTGCGAGTGGTCGGCGAGGTGGAGTCCTGGGAGGGCCACGCCCCCGAGGTGCTGAAGGGAATGCTCGACCGCCTTGCCCTCCTTCGGGAGCAGGGGCTCGACGTCATCGAGGACTAGCGCGGAGTGCCGATGGGCGGGAGTCCGGCACGGGTCAGTTCCAGGTCAGACCTCGGCACGGTTCGCGCTGTCCTCGATCTCGACGATGTCCTCGATCTCGGCGGCGCCCGCTTCGATGTCTTCCTCCGACTCCACGCTGACGTGCGGGAGGATCCGTCCCAACCAGCCGGGCAACCACCAGTTGGCCTCCCCGAAGATCGTCATCAGCGAAGGAATGAGGATCAGGCGCACGACGAAGGCGTCGAGGAGGACCGCCGACGACAGGGCCACTCCGAAGAGCTTGATGGTGGGGTCGTTGCCCAGCACGAACGCGCCGAACACGCTGGTCATGATGGCAGCAGCGATGGCCACCACCCGGCCCGAGCCGGCGAGCCCGCGACGGACCGCCTTGCGGTTGTCTGCAGTGTGCACCCATTCCTCGTGCATGCGGCTCACGAGGAACACCTGGTAGTCGCACGACAGACCGAAGAGGATCGCGAACACCATCACGGGGAGGAAGGGGAAGATCGGGCCGGTCGCCTCGAGCCCCACCAGGTCGGCCGTCCATCCCCACTGGAACACGGCCACCGTGACACCCATGGCCGCTGCCAGCGAGAGCAGGCTGGTCAGGACGCCTGTGGCGGGCACAAGTACCGAGCGGAACAGCACCATCAGGGCAAGGAACCCGAAGCCGACCACGACCAGAAGGAACCAGGGCAGCGCATCCGAGAGCACCTTGGTGAAGTCGACCGTCACCGCCTGGAAGCCGCCCACGAACGCTTGAGCACCCGACTCGGCCGTGGCTGTCGGGATGACGTCCTCACGCAGATGGAAGAGCAGCTCGGTCGTGGCCTCGTCCTGGGGCGCGGTTGTCGGGAAGAGCTGGATGACCGCGACCGTCGCGTCCTCGGCGACAGGGGCGGCCGCGGCGAGGGCGACGCCAGGGTCGGCGCTCAGCGCATCGGTGAGAGTCGTGACCGCGTCCTGATCGCCCGCGCTCGGAAGCTGGACGGCGATGTAGAACGGTCCGTTGACGCCTGGCCCGAAACCCTCCGCGGTGAGGTCGTACGCGATACGCGCCGGGCTGCCTTGGGCGGTGCCTGAGTCGTCGGAGAAGCCGAGCCGCAGCGAGAGCATGGGGAACGCGACGACGAGCATGACGACGAGCGCGAAGACGGCCGTGACCCACGGACGCTGCTGGAGCCAGTTGCCGTAGCGCGCGAAGGCACTCGGCCGGTGGGGGTCCGGGGTCTTGCCGCGATGCACGATCCAGCGCCACGCGAGTCCGATCAGGGTCACCGGCAGGAACAGCAGCCACCCCAGATAGCGAAGCCCTCGGCCGAGGATGTGGCCGATGCCGGTCATCCGCTGCGTGGGGATGGCCTCCTCGTCGCTGAGCCAGGCCATCCTTCCGATGAACGCCCAGCTGCCGAGCAACGAGAGGACGGCCGGCAGCAGGAGGAGCGCGCCCAGCATGACCATGAAGACGGTGATCGCCGAGGCGACGGCGATGCCGTTGAAGAAGGTGATCTGCATGACGAAGAGGCCGAGCAGGGCGATGATCACCGTCGCGGCCGCGAACTGGACGGCACGGCCCGAGGTTCGCACGGACTCCAGTGCAGCGTCTCGAGTCGACCGCCCGTGGATCAGTGCGTCCCTGTATCGGTTGATGACGAACAACGAGTAGTCGATGCCGACCCCGAGGCCGATCATGGAGGCGAGGATCGGCGCGAAGGTCGCCACGTCGAAGTAGCGCGCCACGAGCGGCAGGACGAACGTGGTGGTCAGGGCGACCGACAGCACCGCCGACACGATGGGGAGGAAGGCCCCGAGGATCGAACCGAAGGCGAAGAGCAGGATGACCAGCGCCACGGTGACGCCGATCGACTCCGACGAGGGCGGCTCACCGCCGACGAAGGAGAAGATCCCGTTGGCCCCCACCTCGAGCCCGTCGGCCCCGTTCTGCTCCTTGATCAGGTCCAGAGCCGCGACGACGTCCTCGGTGTTCAGGTCGTCCATGGACGCGCCCTCGAAGACCACGGTGGCGTACGCGATCGTGCCGTCCGGGCTGGTGCCGGACTGCCCGAAGTGCGCCTGCGCTGCCTCGGCCTCAGGGGACAGGGGCGCCGGCTCGCCCTCGGGTTCGCCACCGCCCTGGCCGCCCTGGTCTGCGGGCGGTTCCGGGCACTGCGCCCCGAGCGGATCGCCGAACGGCGTGTGCACGCAGGACACACCTGGAGACGTCGAGAGCTCGGTGAGCAGCTCGGTCATGGTCGCCTGCGCCGCCGGGTCGGTGACCTGACCGGACTCCGAGCGCCAGACGACCTGCCCTTCGAGGCCGGCGCCGGTTCCAGCGCCACCGCCTGTCACGTCGGCGAGCAGCTCCTGGGCCGTCGTCGACTCCGTGTCGGGCAGCTCGAAGTTGTCGTTGTAGTCGCCGCCGAACTGCACGCCCAGGATCCCGACCAGGATCATGATTCCCACCCAGGTCAGCAGAGCACGCCAAGGTCGACGCACGGCCCATTGCGACACACGGCCCACGGAGGCCACCTCCCGAGCTTGATCATGCGAGCTGAACGGTGGCTCAGCGTCGATCCCCGAACGTTAGTCGAGCAGGCCGCAGGAGGGCATCCCCCTTTTCCTGTTCGGCTGCTCAGCCGGGGCGGTACCCCGTCGCGACGCGGGGCTAGACTCCCGTGAGTTCCGTGAGACCCAGCAGCGACGTCAGGGGTGGTCAGTGCTCCGTCGGTCGGGATCGCGCGTCGTGACCTGCCCTGTGGTCTCCGCACCTCGACGGGCTGTCACCAGGTGAGGCCGACGCGTCCGGCGAGGATCAAGCGACTGCTTCACGATCTCCGTGAACCGAAGACCCGAGCGCGCGCGGTGCGACGGGTGCGCGCTCGGACAGTGTCGAAGGTGAAGGGCACCAGCGCAGAAGCTCCTCAGCCGAAGAGCCCTCAGGCCAAGCGCCCTGCGTCCAAGCGCGCGAAGACCAAGAGCCGGCCGCCGCGCGCTTACTACATCGACCACTGGTCCCGGCTGGCGAGCGCGGTGCTCGGTGTGCCGACCGCACCTGGGATGTCGCCAGACGACCGCGTGCTCGCCCGCGACACGGTCGCTCGTGCTCGCAGGCAAAGGGCTCAGGCGACGTTGGCCGAGGCCATCGCCAGAGGGGAGTCGCTCGAGGATGCGGTCTGCCGGAGTGTGGCCGCCCTCGTCGACGCACTGGAATGGAACCCGGCCTGGGCGCTCGCGGAAGGCGTTGGTCGACTCTCGGGAGGCTCAACCGCCTCCGCCCTTGGGCATGCGGTCATCCTGCACCGGAGACGCCAGTTTGAGCGGCTCTGGACCCTCATCCGTGACCTCGACGACGAGACGCTCTCGAGCCACATCCCCGTCGAGTCCGTCGACGCGGCTCTCGCGGCCGGTACCGCCCTGGACCTGGAACGAGCTTCGGCCATCGCGACGGCCAACCCGGACGTCGATGACTCCGTCCTCGTGGATCTGGCGGGTCGTCTCCTGGTGTTCGGGGAGCGAGAGTCCGCCGGTGAGCTGGTGGCAGAGCTGCGGCGCCGTGCGTCCGTCGAGCTCGACGAGCGACGCCGTCATTCGCTGACCCTGATCGAGACGTGGCTGAGTCCGACCCCGGGCCGCGTTCCCACCGGCGCCGTCCCGGTGGCCGTGATGCAGTATCAGACCCCCGATCATGTGCTGACGTCGGGCAACATCGGCGATCCGATTCAGACTCTCGCCATGCTCGGGAACTTGGTGCGGCTGACCAACGTGTCCTTTACCGGCAGCCACGGGTTAGGAGAGGTCGCCAGCGAGCTTCAGCTGCTCGTTCGACCCGAGCTCCGTCTGCCCGACGTGAACGGCTCGGTGCACCTGCTCCCGCTCGATCGGGACTTCAGCAGTGCGAGTGACGTCCCGGAGAAGACCTGGATGGTGGCCTTCGGCTGGCACATGCACCCCCTCTACGACCTCCGGTACGACTTCCCGTACCACCCCAACATCCGACCCCTCTTCATCTCCTTCCACGTCAATCGGCTCGACATGCTCTCCGGCGAGGCGCTGGACTACCTTCGCCGGTTCGGACCTGTCGGCTGCCGGGACTGGAGCACCGTCTACCTGCTGCTGAGCGCCGGCATCGACGCGTTCTTCAGTGGGTGCATGACGACGACCGTCGACGCTGTCCTTCCTGCACGTGAAGACGTCTACTCCGGCGGTGGCACGGTCGGGCTGATCGACCTGCCCCCTGGATCGCCGGAACGTCGTCTCCCTGGCGCACAGGTCTTCACCCATCAGGCCGACGAGTACCGGAACCTGTCCGCGTCCGAGGGTGTTCGCGCGGCGAGGCGGTCTCTGGCGCGCTACCAGATGGAGCTCGACCGAGCGATCACCAAGCGTCTGCATGCCTACCTCCCGCTCACGTCCCTGGGTGTTCCCACCGAGTTCAGGATCACCTCGACGGGGGACGTGCGCATGGCGGGGTTGACCGGCCTGCAGCCAGGGGATGCCCGGATCAACGAGATGCGCGGACGGATCCGTGACCTGATCGCCCCAGTCTTCGAGAAGGTGGTCACCGGCGCCGACGAGGACGAGATCTACGGGCTTTGGCGCACCCTCACCCACGATGCGGTGGCGGAGGCCAAGATCGCTTTCGAAGCACCGCTCGTGGTCCCGCCGACGACCGTCGACGTGGCCGCAGCCGTCGCCACGAGCCGGGAGGCTGCCAGCCGATTCGGTCCACACGACGCGGTCGACCCGAGCACGGTCACCGACATCGTCCTGTGCTTCGACCAGAACCTGCTCCACCCAGCGGCAGTGCTGCTGGAGTCGGTCGTTACCCATGCATCCGGCCCGGTGAGGCTCTGGCTGCTCGGTCGTGGGCTCGGCGACGACTACCCGGCTTGGCTCGCCGCAGCCTTCCCGACGGTGGCGATGACGGTCCTCCCGTGCGACCACGTCGCCTACGGTCCTCGCGGCCGCCCCCGTCGGCTGCCGAAGCGGATCACCCTCTCGACGATGGACCGACTGCTTCTCCCGCTCATGCTCGACACCGTCGACCGGGTCGTCTATCTCGATGTCGACACCCTGATGCTCGGCGACGTCGGCGCACTTGCTCGCACCGACCTCCAGGACTCCCCGATCGCAGCCCGCGACTCCAACGTGACCGAGGCGAGCGAGTGGCGCCGCTCCGGGACGTCGCTCGAGGAGGGGATCGCCACCGACCTGCGTCGCGCGCTGGGTCATCTGCACGGCTTCGGCCACGCAGCGCTGAACGCAGGTGTCCTCGTCATGGATCTCGATCGCATGCGCCGGGACGACTTCACGGCGACCTCGTTCGCCCGCGTCGAGCAGTTCGGGATGCACGACCAGGACGTCATGCTGGCGTACGCGGGACCCGCGAGGGCCGTCCTCGATCCTCGCTGGAACGCCTTGCCCGTTCTCGAGAGCGTCGTCGAGCCCAACGTCATCCACTGGGCCAGCTTTGGGCAAGCCGTGGGAACCTCACCTGACCTTCGCGCAGGACCTCTGGCTCCGACACGCCGCAGCAGCTGCAGCGGCGGGCGGGGCTCACCGCCTCAGCCGGGCCGAGCGACCATGGGTGGGACTGCTCTCACGGGAGTCGTTCAGGTCGGCCCAGCGACGGTTCCGCTCGAGCCGGCGCTGGAGCGAGTCATCGACGGTGTGCGCAGGGAACACCTCAGCTACCTCGATACGGTCAGCCTGCGCACGTTGGCTGCGACCGTGAAGTCCCTCGAGGACGCGAAGATCGAAGGGATCATCATCGAGACCGGGACGGCTCTCGGCGGTTCTGCCATCACGATGGCGGCGGCGAAGTCCACTGCACGTCGGATGAGGGTCTACGACGTGTTCGGGATGATCCCGCCCCCCTCGGCGGAGGACGGGCCCGACGTCCACCGCCGCTACGCCGCGATCACCGAGGGCACGTCCAAGGGCATCCTGGGGGACACGTACTACGGCTACCGGCAGGACCTCAAGGCGGAGGTGACGGACGCGTTCTCGCGGCGCGGCCTCGAGGTCGGCGAGAACAACATCGAACTCGTCCAGGGACTGTTCGAAGACACCCTCGTCGTCGACGAGCCGGTCGCACTGGCCCACCTGGACGGTGACTGGTATGCCTCGACGATGACGTGCCTGACACGGATCGCCCCGCGGCTGTCCGTCGGCGGCCGCATCGTGGTCGACGACTACGACACATGGTCGGGGTGTCGTACCGCGGTCCACGAGTACTTCGCCGGCCGGCCAGGGTTCCGCTTCGAGTATCGGGGCAGGTTGCACATCGTCCGCGTGTGAGCGTGCGGCGCTCCGAGCCTCTGGCAGTCGTTCGTCGTCACGCCGGGCGGGTCAGCCCAGGCAACGGCGCACGTAGGCGTCGAGGCAGCGATTCGCCGCTACGCGAGCCTTGTCGATGGCGAGGACGGCGCCAGCGTCCATGGTCAGGGTGTTCTGCTCGGTCGCATAGCGCTCGATCAGCCGACGGTAGGCCTCCTCGGCCGCGGCCCACGCCATCCGTGCCTCGTTCTTGGTCTTCGCCATGGCCGCCACGCTAGTGCGCGCGACCCGGCGTCGGACGCCGCAGCAGCCGGCCCAGGCTCGGGGTCAGCCCGTGGTCACCTGCACCGACATCTGCATGCTGAGGTCGGAGCTGGTGCGGGTGTCTTGGTGCACCTCCACCGCCACCACGTTCGTTCCCTGGCGGAGCGACCCCGTGGGCAGGGTGAACGATCGGGTCGTCGTCTCCGTGGTGCCGGAGCGCCCCGAGGCGGCAAGGGTGTTGTAGGTGATCGTCCCGGTCGGCATGTTGTCGCGGGCGACCTCGGTGCCGTTGAGGTAGACGACGGCTCCGTCATCCGCGAGGAGGTTGGCGACGACCCGGGTCGCCGTTGCGCCGTTCCAGGTGAACGTGGTGCGGAAGTAGGCGGCAGGGTACTTGCTGGTCGAGGAGGGGCCGTACCCGATCACCGTGGCCTCGTCCCCGTCCCCGTAGCCCAGCTGCGCGCGACCGGACTTCCAGGAGGAGTCGGTGAAACCGGCGCCCGACCAGCCCGACGGTGCCTGGCCGGTGTCGAAGTACCGCCACGACTGGTTCGAGGCCACGACCGTCGTGACCGTCGGTGGCGTCGAGCCCGCGTTCGCGTCGAAGAAGGCGAAACGCCCTGCCGACACTGAGCTCACTGTGGTGAACTCGCCACCGGCCACCACGCCCCGGCTGGTGGCGGCCAGGGCCCACACGCCGTAGAACGAGTTCACCGTGGGGCGGAACGCTGGCTCGAGCGCTCCCGAGTTCGCGTCGGCCACCAGCAGCCGCCGCGTGAGGTCGAGCTCGAAGCCTTCGTGGAACCCGAAGTAGACGTTGCCCGCGTCGTAGGCCACCGCCTGGACGTCGCCGTCGGCGCGCTGTCGCCGCTGCCTGCTGCCCGTCGCCGGGTTGAACGATGCCACCTGGTTGCCGGCGCCGCCGACGGCGGCGAAGACGCGGCTGCCGTTGTCGTTGGTGTCCAGGCCCAGGACCTGGTAGTCGGTGTTGAGCCCGAAGACCGTCGAGTTGAGTGCACCCGAGCGGGTGAGCGACACCAGGTACTGGTGTGCGCTGGCGTTGACCGTCAGGAAGTCGCCTCCGGCGTAGACCGTCGACCCGTCAGGTGAGGTCGTGACGGCCCGCACCGTGTTGTCGATCACCGGGCGGAAGCCGGTGTCGAGCGTGCGGGTGCCGAGGTTCACCGCCGCAAGTCGACCTCTGGGCCACCCCGCCGATGCTCGTGAACTGTCCTCCCACATAGAGCCGGTCAGCGACCGAGGTCAGCGCTCGCACGGAGGAACCGGCGTCCAGCCGGAACGAGGCGACGGCCCCCGTAGTGGCGTTCACCTCCGCCAGCCGGCCCCTCGACGACCCGCCGAGCGTGGTGAAGTCACCACCCACGAACAGCGCGGATCCGTTGAGCGCGAGGGCGCGCACCCGCCCGTTGGCGTCAGCGCGGAAGGTCGTGACCGCACCGAGGCGAGGTTGATCGCCGCGAGCCGGCTCCGGGCGAAGGTGCCGTTGGTGCCGGTGACCGACGTGAAGTCGCCGCCGACGTAGGCGACGTCGGCGCCCATGGCGACGGCGTAGACCGTGCCGTTGAACGAGATGCCGGAACGAGGTGCCTGCGGCACCGGGACGAATGCGGCCTGAGCGGGCGGCGCCAGCCAGGTCGCGACGGACAGTGCGGCTATGACGAGGACTGTGATCGACCGGACCAGCCGGCGGCCTTCTGACTGGATCTTCATCCCGGGCCTCTTGTCTGGCGCCTGCATCCTCAGGACGACGGAGGGGCGAGCGCCTCTCCGGGGGAAGGAGGTAAGACCAGACTAGTTGCCGAACCCGTCCAGGGCTATGGCCTGCCGCGCCCGAGAACCAGGGCGGCTGGTCCATGAGACGCTAACGTCCCCATCGTCGCCGCAGGGAGCGATATCGGTGCTCGAGCCTGCGACGGACCGAGGGCTCTGAGGGCCTGGCGGGTGTCGTCGGACCCCCGGCGATCAACGTGCCCCTGGGCACGAAGAGCTCGTCCTTGAGCGCCTGCACGTCGACGTCGCTGAGGTCTGGAGCCGGCCCCCCCGTGGCGGGCGCCTGGGACAACCATTCGTCCCACAGCCCGGCATCGGGGTCGCCCGGCCGTCGCCACGAAGCCGCGATGTCGGCCGCCGGGAACGCGTTCGTGACCGCGTCGACCAGCGCCTGGTCGGCCACGGCGGACGGCCCTGGGAACCGCGCGCTCACCTGCTTGACGAGCAGGTTGCGTTGACGGCCGTTCCATCGCCCGTCGCTGGTCCAGCGCGGGACGAGCGGGTTCAGCCGACGGATGTACTCCGTCGCTTCGCCGCTCAGCCGGGCATTGGTGCCCGGTTGGGGACGCCGCCAAGGCCCTGGGTCGCTCGCAGTCGGTGGCTCCACTCCCAGATGCCGCAGGACGACCCCGAGCGCCTCGTCCCCCGCCGTGCGATAGCGCTCCACGTAGGGCCAGGCGAAGACGTTCTCGGCGCCGAAGACCTTCACCCAAGCGGCCATCGTGTGGGCGTGATCGAGCATGCGCCCCGGGCGGGACATGAACTCGGTCACCGAGTCGGACTCCCAGCCGACCTTGACGGCCTGCCCGTAGTAGCTCCCCACCGCGTGATCGGGGCGGCGCAGGAAGGCCACCACCTCGACCTGGTCGAAGTGCTCGCTGCACAGGTCACGAAGACCGATCAGCTCGGGCTCGTGTCGGAAGTAGGAGAGCCGCTCGCAGGTGATCACCCCGACGTCGCCCTCCTGAGCGGCCATCGCCTCGAGCCCGCGGCGCACCTGTGATCGCAGAGCCTCGGCCTCCTCAGGGGTCCGGATCCCCTTGCGGCGGTGCATCCAGCTGATGGAGGAACGCGCCGCCATGTAGACCTCGAGGTGCTCTGAGCCCTGACAGAAGTCCGGGTACGCCACACCGGCGGCCGCGAGCGGGCCGACGTTCTCATGCAGGAATCCCTGCACGTAGGTGCTTCCGGTCTTCTCAAGCCCGATATGCACGACCAGGCGCTTCACCCGTCGTCCTCCGCCTCGTCGGTGTCGGCCGAGGCTAACACCGCGGCCGCCTGATCGTTCGAAGCGCCGCCTTGATGCCGTTGCCGGTTCGTTGCACGAGGTCGTGGCCAGGTGTCGAACGTCCAGAGTGTCGACAGGGCGAGCCAGGCACCGAGCAGGGTCCCCGCCACGACGTCGCTCAGGTAGTGCACTCCGAGGTAGACCCGGCTCCAGGCCATCGCCACGATCATGAGCCCTCCTGCGATGCCGGCCCAGGTCCTGGCACGGCGTGAGGACGGGAGGGCGAGGAGACAGAGCAGAAGCATGCTTACGGCTGCCGTCGTCGCCGTGGCGTGACCCGAGGGAAACGACGGTGTCTGTACGGAGACGAGTCTGACTCCAGGCGGGGGGCGTGGCCGATCGACCAGACTCTTGACGACGAAGACCGCCAAGACGTCGGCGGCAAGAACCACGAGGACCCGCGCGAGGCACCGCCAGGACGTTCGGAAATGCCTGTCGAGCGCCAGAGCGACCACGCCGGCCCAAAGGGCGACGACGCCGGCGAGGCCAAACCACCCGAGAGCCTCGGCGACGCCGGTGAGGGCTGGGCCGCGGCTGCTCACCAGCCGGGCCGTGACGGACGCGTCCCTGGTCGCCGTCATCCCATGGCCGACCGCATACGCCAGTGACAAGAAACCCACCCCCGTCGAGAACCAGAGGGCGGCACCCCAGCGCGGGGGGAACCAGCGGTCGGGCACCGACGAACCTCAGCGCCGTCCTGGCCTTGCCCAGGAAGAGTCCGCTTCGGCGACCGAGCCATCACTCACGCCGGGGTGCGCTGCTCGCGCACGAGGTCGAGGGCTCGTGCCGTTGCGCCGGCCAGGCCGAGGCCCAGCGCCGAGCCGACGAGGACGTCGCCCGGGTAGTGCACGCCCGTGTGGACCCGTGAGTAGGCGACCGTCGCGGCCAACAGGTAGAGAGGAACGCTTGCCGCCGGCCACTCGTGTCGCACGCCCTCGGCGAACGCGAAGGCCGCAGCGGAGTGACCTGACGGGAAAGAGGTCGACTCGGGCATCGTGATGTGTCGGCGCTCGATCACGCCGTGGTCCTCGCGCGCCGGCCGTTCGCGCCGGGTCAGCAGCTTCGCGCCCAGGTTCACGCTCGCCGAGACGACCGCGACCGAGACGAGCCCGGTCACGGCGGCGCGGCGGCCGCGCTGCCCCCCGGTGATGGCGAGCAGCGCCGCGGCGCCCATCGACAGCCGGGAGTAGTTGGCTGCCGAGGTCAGGCGGCGCAGGGGCTGGTCCAGAGGCGGGGTCGTCGTCCTGGCGACGACTCGATAGACCTCGACGTCGAGCGCGTGCAGCCGGTCCAGGAGACGCACGTCGAGGGGCTGTCGGTCGTCAGCGCATCCGGATCGCCCACCTTGGGCGTGTGCCCGGCCGCCATCCGCAGCAACAGGCGGAGGGTCTCGCCAGCACGAGTCTGGGCTGGATCGCCGACGGGTGACGCGCCTGGGTGGTGCGGCGCGATCCGCACCCGGAGGGCGTGCGGTCGCGAGACGAACCGCAGTGGCGGGTCGAGGAGCAGCGCCTCGCCGTCGACGCCTACCGGGACTCGGTGCGTCCGAGCCCACCTCGAAGGCCGGGCGTACGCCCACTGCTGCCATCCCGATGACCCCGCCACCTCCGCCCAGGACCGCCACGCCCAGAACGCCGGCGTCCATTCGCGGGCGGGTGCCGCTGCCGATGACGTGCCCGAGCCGGTAGACGTTGTTGGACACCAGGATCACGGCGGCACCCTGGCGGGGCTGCCCGGTGGCGTCCGTCCCACACCAGGTCCCGCACGTCGACCGCCGCCGGAGCCGAGCACATCCGGCGCCGTGTCGAGGATGGTGCGCAGCTTGGCGTCGCGGTAGCCCTTGCGCTGGACCGCCTCGGCGTAGAGCCCGAGCGACACGTTGTTCACGAACACACGGCCGTTGACCTCGGCCAGATCGACGCGGCCGTTCGGTGCCGTCGACGAAGGCGTCCAGCGCGCCCACCACGTCGTCACGATCGACACCAAGATCGAGGGCGAAATGGTTGCGGGTGCCGGCGGGGATGCACGCGAACGGGAGATCGTGCTCGGCCGCGATGGAAGCAACCAGCGCCTGGGTCCCGTCACCGCCGGCAGCGGCGAGAGCGTCGGCGCCCGCCGCGACCGCGTCGCGGACCACCTGCTCCCAGTCGTCGCCGGGTCGCAGCTCGATGGGCCGGATGCCGCGGCGCTGCGCCTCCGCCGCCAGGTCGTTCGCGACGGCCTTTCCGCCGCCGGACTTGGCATTCCAGACGACGACGGGGTGGCTCGGTCGCGTCGCAGCGGACCAGTGGGCGTGAACGCGGAGGGCGCTGCGCGCGGCGGCGAGACCCAGCACCAACAGTGCGATGGCGAGCAGGCCGACGAGCAGCGCATCACCAGTCAGCGCGAGCGACGACACGCCGTCACCAGGACGGCGAGCGCGAGGAGCAGCCGTACGGTCCGTCCAGCTCCACGACGCTTGATCCCCTCCAGGACGAGCCAGGCGGCTACGACCAGGAAGGCCAGCGCCGCCAGTCCTCGCGGCAGTCGAACGATCGACGACGGCCACGAGCAGGAGCATCCCGGCGACGGTGAGTACGAAGGCCGAGAAGGCCAGCAGTCGGTGAGACTTCATCTGGACTCGCCATCCTCCTCGTCGGGACTGTTCGTTCTGGGTGGCCGCGGTCGCGCCAGCGTCGCTGCTGGGTACGTCCGACGATAGGCGGCGATCGCTTCGTCGAGCGTCGCGTAGAAGCGGTCCTCGGCGAGCACGCGGCCTAGGCCGTACCGGTCGAGCCGGGCGCGCACCGGATCCTTCAGCTCCGCCACGGCGAGCTCGACGCCGAGTTCCGCACAGCTCGTCGTTGAGCTCGAGCAGGACGTCCGCGGCTGTCGTGTCGACGTCCGTGATCGGTTCTGCGGCCAGCAGGATCCAGTGCGGTGGGGGGTCGGAGCGAGCCATCAGGCGCACCTGCTCGCGGAACGTGCGGGCGTTGGCGAAGAACAGGGGTGCGTCGAACCGGTAGACGAAGAGCCCCTCGAGCTCGCGAGCAGACTCGTAGCGGGTGACGTCGTGGAGTCCGGCAAGGCCGTCCACCTGGCCGAGCTGTGCCTGGTAGGGCCACCACGCACGGCGGAACACGTTGAGGACGGACAAGGCGATGGCGACGGCGATCCCTGGGAGCACGCCGAGCAGGACCACGCCGAGGATCTGCGTCGGCTTGGAGAGGAGATCGGCGACGAACCCCAGCTTGGCGACGCCTCGAGCACCATGAATGCCCCGACGAGCAACGCCAGCATCGATGCCAAGGCGATCGCCGTTGCTGGATCGCCGTCCGCCAGGACCAGGGGCATGATCGTGGCCGCGATCATGGGTCCGAGCGAGGAGTCGGGCCCGAGCACCAGGATGCGCGACGGTCCGAACACCGCGTAGCCGAGCAGGCACAGGATCGAGGTGTACAGCCCGGTGACCGGCGGTAGTCCGGCAAGCTCGGCGTAAGCCATGCCCTGGGGGACGAGCAGGGCGGTGAGGACGAGACCGGCGACGACGTCCTTGGGCGCCCAGGCAGGCTGGTACGACCGCGCTGCAGGCGATCCCAGGGGCCCACGTCCTCAGGAGCCCGGTCCGCTCGGCGTCGGTCAGCCCTGCGACCTGTGCCACTCCTCGACCGTATCGCTCCGAGCGTTGGTCCCTGCTCCGTTCCGGTCCCTGGCGCTACTGTCCCACGGTGAGCAGGCAGCGGGCCGTGCGCACGATACGGCTCGGCCTGCTGGGGTTCGGGTCGGTGGGTCAGGCCTTCGCCCAGCTGGTCAGCGACGAGCGGGACCGTCTGCCGTCGGCACGGTGTGGACCTCGTCATCACGCGGTGAGCACGGGCCGGTCCGGTCGCACGATACGACGGGGCGGGCCTTGACGTCCCACAGCTCGTCGAGGGCTGCGTCGGCAGGTGATAGGCATGGGCCCTCGATGGCGCCTTCGGCCTTCGTCACCGAGTGTCCGGCGGACGTCATCGTCGAGACGTTGCCGCTCGAGCCCTTCACTGGCGCGACGGCGACCGCCGCCACGCGGGCTGCCCTGACGGCCGGGCGGAGCGTGGTCAGCGCCAACAAGGGCCCCGTGGCGCACGCGTGCCGCGACCTGACCGAGCTGGCCCGAGAAACACGGTGTGTCCTACCGCTACGAGTCCGCCGTCGCCGACGGCTTACCCGTCTTCAACCTCATCCGGCACTGTCTCCCTGGCGCCGAGATCACCGCCTTCCGGGGCTTGCTCAACTCCACGTCCCAGCTGGTCCTTCAGCGACTGGCCGACGGTGGGACGGTTGACGCCGCGGTCGCTGCTGCCCAGGCCGCTGGCATCGCCGAGGCCGTTCCCACCTACGACCTCGACGGCTGGGACTCGGCGGTGAAGCTGGCCGCGCTGTCGGCTGCCGTCTGGGGGGAGCCGCTCGATCTCGAGCGCGTCGTGCGCGAGCCGGTGGGTCCTGCCGATGTCGGCCGTGCCCGTCAGGCTGCGGCTGCCGGCCGGCGCCTGGTCAGCCTGGCTGAGCTGGAGCGATCCTCGAACGGCCAGGTCGACGCATCGGTACGGCTCGTCGAGCTGGGCCCGACGGATCCGTTCTTCGCTCTCCGCGGAACGAGTCTCGGGCTGACGATCACGTCCGGTTGATGTGCCCGGTGACGGTCTCCTCGCATGAGCCAGGGGTCCGGGACACGGCGTACGGACTGCTGGCCGACCTCCTCGCCGAGCACGAGAACACCGAAGGGCGCCGACGACCCTGAGGTCTGCGGCGCCCAACGGATGCGTCAGCGGTTCTGCTCGTCGGCTGGAGCTTCAGGCTCCGTGTCGGCGCAGAGCGCGCGCATGTACAGGGTGTCGTGCGGGCGTAGCATGCGGTTGAGGACCTCTACGATCGCCATGGCTTCACCGTCCCTATCCTTGAATGTCGGTGCCGTTCGGCTCCGACGGGTGCTCGTGCATGGGGTGGTGACGAGCCCCTTCCGGTCATCGGGTGAACAGAAGGTGAACTAAAGGTTACACGATGGCGACCCGAGGGGGACTTTCGACCCGCCGAAGCCGAGAAACCCGCAGGTCAGAGCGGGACGAAGGGCTGTTCTCGCTGCTGATCAGCCAGGCTTCCATGATGTCCTTGGCGACGCCCCTGACGTTCGCCGGGTCTTTCGTATCTCCGGTACGCGCGACCTGAGTCGCCGGTTCGCCGGCCCAAGTACGGGAGTTCGCGTGGACCTGCTCCTCCTCACCGTCATCGCCCTGGTCGCGCTGGCGCTGCTGTTCGACTTCACGAACGGCTTCCACGACGCCGCCAACTCGGTGGCCACCGTCGTGGCCACGCGCGTCTTGCCCGCTCGATGGGCTCCGGCCTTCTCGGCCTTCTTCAACTTCGTGGCCTACTTCGTCGTGGGCCTGGCCGTGGCCAACACCGTGAGCAAGGTCGTCGACAAGGAGTACAGCGGGGTCGCGGTCATCTTCGCCGCCCTGGTGGGCGCCATCACGTGGAACTTCGTGACGTGGTGGGTCGGGATGCCCTCGTCGTCGTCGCACGCGCTGATCGGCGGCCTCATCGGCGCCGGCCTGGCCGCCGGAGGCGTCGACGCCATCAGCTGGTCGGCGGTGGAGAAGGTCCTCCTCGCCATCATGGCCTCGCCGCTGGTCGCCTTCACCATCGCCTTCTTGGCGATGTACCTGGTGGCTGGCCTCCAGAAGCTGACCAAGATGCATGATGACCACGTGTTCTTCAAGGGTGGACAGCTGGTCTCGGCTGCCGCTGTCTCCTTTGGGCACGGCGCCAACGACGCCCAGAAGACGATGGGGGTCATCGCTGCGCTACTGCTCGGCACGGGCGTCGGAGGTGCCTCGGTCAACAGCGAGGGCGACATCCAGCTGATGGAGTGGATCCCGCTCGCGTGCTACTCGGCGATCGCCCTCGGGACTCTGTGGGGCGGCTGGAAGATCATCGAGACCATGGGGTTGCGGATCACCACACTGCACGCGAACTCCGGGTTCGCGGCGAACATCGGCGCGGTGACCGCGATCTTCGGTGCGACGTCGTACGGCATCCCGATCTCCACCACGCACGCGGCAGCGTCATCCGTGGCGGGCGCCGGCGTCAGTTCGGGACGCGGACTCAACCTTCGCGTGGTCGGCGAGATGGTCCTCGCGTGGGTCATCACGATTCCAGCGACCCTGACGGTGGCCTTCCTCCTCTACAAGATGACCCAGCTGCCGACGGCTGCCGCCGTGGTCTCCGTCGGTTCGTTGCTCTTCGTCATCGGGGGCTTCGTCCTCTACGCCGTCACCCACACGATCAACGCGGCCGACGTCGAGGCCGAGCTGCAGTCGAAGGAGAAGCTCGGCGAGCACGTGCCTGTGCATCCCAGGATCGCGGGCGAGTCCCCCGTCGAGTGAGTTGTGCTGCGTGCTGCGCGCCGCACTTCCTTCGGTCACGTGACCTGCTCACTATCGTGAGCGGGTCACGTGACCGAAGGGAGTGCTCGTGAGCAGCATCGGATCAGGGGTCAGCGGGTCCGACGCGCTGCCCGCACGGGCGCAGGTCGTCATCGTCGGCGGTGGGGTCATCGGGTGCAGCATCGCCTACCACCTCGCCCACCGCGGGTGGACCGACGTCGTCCTGCTCGAGCGGCACCAGCTCACTGCCGGGACCACATGGCACGCAGCCGGGCTCATCACCTCAGCGGGAATGGCCGACGAGACCGCCCTCTTCATGAGCCGCTACTCGCGCGACCTCTACGCGCGCCTGGAGGAGGAGACCGGTCACTCGACGGGTTTCCGACCGGTCGGGCACCTCTCGCTCGCCGCGAACCGTCCCCGCCAGGAGGCCCTGCGCCGCGAGGCCCTCTGGATGCACGGCTTCGGCGTGGAGGACGTGGAGATCTCCGCCCGCGAAGTCGCCGACATGTGGCCCATGCTGCGCACCGATGACATCCTCTCCGCCTTCTACGTCGCCGACGAGGGCCGCGCCGACCCGGTGGGAGTAGCGACCTCGCTGGCCAAGGGCGCCCGCGCTCTGGGCGTGCGCGTCGTCGAGGGGGTGGCAGCGCTCGGGGTCGAGACCGTACGCGGTCGCGTGACCGCGGTCCTGACCGATCGCGGGCGGATCGAGACCGAGAACGTCGTGAACGCCGGGGGCATGTGGGCCCGGCAGTTCGGTGCCCTCGCCGGTGTCTCGGTGCCCCTGCAGGCAGCCGAGCACTACTACCTCATCACCGAAGCCATCCCCGACCTGGACCGTGACCTCCCGGTCGTGGAGGATCCCGACCGCTACGGCTACTACCGGCCCGAGGGCGACGGGATGCTGGTCGGGCTCTTCGAGCCGCAGGCGGCGCCTTGGTCGCTGGACGGCGTACCGACGACGTTCGCCTTCGGAACGCTGCCGCCGGACTGGGACCGGATGGAGTCCTTCCTCGGCGTCGCGATGGACCGCATCCCGTCGCTGTCCGAGATCGGGATCCGCACCTTCTTCTGCGGACCCGAGTCCTTCACGTCCGACGTGCATCCGCTGCTCGGCCCGGCGCCGGAGCTGGACGGGTACTTCGTGGCCGCGGGGCTGAACTCCCTGGGCATCCTGCTCGGAGGTGGGGTCGGCTCGGTGATGGCGCACTGGATCACCGAGGGCACGCCTCCGGTCGACATGACCGGCTACGCCATCGACCGCGTGGCGACGTACGAGACCTCACGACGTTTCCGTTCCGAGCGCACCGTCGAACAGCTGGGGGTGCTGTTCGGCGACGCGGCCTTCCCCCCGTGGAAGCCGACCACCGGCCGTGACATCCGACGGTCGGTCATCCATGACCGACTGGTTGCGGCCGGCGCCCACTTCAACTCCTCGATGGGCTGGGAGTTCGCGGAGTGGTTCGCCGACCCGGGGGAGCACCCGGTCACGACCATGGACTTCTCCCGGCAGGAGTCGTTCCCGATCGTGGGCAGGGAGCACCGCGCCGTGCGGGAGGCGGTCGGGATCCTCGACATGAGCCTGATGGCCAAGCTCCTGATCCAGGGTCCCGACGCTGCGACGGTCGTCAGCCGGCTGTCCGCCAACGACGTCACGCGCGAGGTCGGTCGGCTCGTCTACACGCAGTGGCTCGCGCCGACCGGCGGCATCGTGGCCGATGTCACCGTGACCCGACTCGGGGAGGAGTCCTTCCTCGTCGTCGCGTCCGACCTCATCCATCGGCGGATCGAGCCGACGGTCCGCCGGGCCTGCCGCCCCGGCGAGGTCGTCGTCGTCACCGACGTGACCTCGGGTACGACGCTGCTGTCGCTCCAGGGGCCCGCGTCTCGCGAGCTGCTGGGGCGGCTGACGGATGCGGACCTCTCCAACGAGGCGTTCCCCTACCTGACCGCTCAGGACATCCATGTCGGCTATGCGCCGGTACGTGCTGCGCGCGTGACGTACGTGGGCGAGCTCGGCTGGGAGCTGCACGTCCCGACCGAGTACGCGCTCGGCGTCTTCGACGACCTCGTGTCCGAGGGCAGCGACCTGGGGGTTCGCAACGTGGGACTCGCGGCGATGGCGAGCCTGCGCCTGGAGAAGGGCTACCGGGATCTCGGCGTCGACATCGACAACACCGACAACCCTCTCGAGGCAGGGCTGGGCTTCGCCGTCGCGTGGGACAAACCGGGTGGGTTCATCGGCAGGGACGCCCTGGTGGCTGCCCGGGAGTCCGGTCCCCCGCGGCGCCGGGTGGTGAGCCTGCGCGTCGAGAACCCTGACGTCGACCTCTTCGGGAACGAGCCGGTCCTCCTCGACGGCTCGTGGGTCGGTTACGTGCGTGCCGCTGCCTTCGGCTACACGCTCGGGGGGCCGGTCGGGCTTGCCGAGGTGTCCTGCGACGACGGGGTCACGGCAGCGTGGCTCGAAGCCGGCACGTTCGAGGTACGGACCCCGCACGGAGACGTCCCTGCTGGGGTGCAGCTGGGACCGTTCTACGACCCGGGACGCGCGCGCATCCTCGCCTAGCTGCACCCGAGCCGCAGGTCGGTCAGCCCACGCCCGCTGCGGTCCGGGCCTCGACGAAGGCGGCGACGGCCCGGTCGACGTCGTCGTCGGTGTGTCCGGCAGAGAGCTGGACCCTGATCCTCGCCTGCCCTTGGGGGACCACGGGGAAGGAGAAGGCCACGGCGTAGACACCTCGGGCGAACAGCTCGTCGGCCACCCGACCGGCGACCACGGCGTCCCCGAACATCACCGGGACGATCGGGTGCTCTCCGGGCAGGAGGTCGAAGCCGGCTGCGGTCATGCCGGTCCGGAAACGCGCGGCCGCTGCGTGGACCCGCTCGCGCAGGTCTCCCGACGACTGCAAGATCTCGAGCACCGTGAGCGATGCGGCCACGATGGGTGGGGCGACCGAGTTGGAGAAGAGGTAAGGGCGAGCCCGCTGCTTGAGGAGCTCGACGACCTCCCGCCGCGCGGCGACGTAGCCGCCGGAGGCGCCGCCCAGCGCCTTGCCCATCGTGCCGGTGATGATGTCGACCCGGTCGGTGACGCCGAAGAGCTCGGGGGTGCCTCGGCCGTGCGGGCCGACGAACCCGACGGCGTGCGAGTCGTCGACCATGACCAGGGCGTCGTAGCGCTCGGCGAGGGAGCAGATCTGATCCAGGGGTGCGAGGTAGCCGTCCATCGAGAAGACCCCGTCGGTCACGACGAGGCGGTAGCGGGCGTCGGCCGACTCGACCAGCCGGGCCTCCAGCTCGGCCATGTCACGGTTGGCATAGCGCAGCCGGCGTGCCTTGCACAGCCGTATGCCATCGATGATGGAGGCGTGGTTCAAGGCGTCGGAGATCACCGCGTCCCGCTCGTCGAGCAGCGCCTCGAACACCCCTCCGTTGGCGTCGAAGCACGAGCCGAAGAGCACGGCGTCCTCGGTCCCGAGGAAGCTGGCGAGCTGTTCCTCGAGTCTGCGGTGGATGGTCTGCGTGCCGCAGATGAACCGCACCGACGCCATGCCGTAGCCCCACTCGCGCACTGCCTGCTCGGCGGCCGCCACGACCCGCGGGTCGTCGGCGAGCCCGAGGTAGTTGTTGGCGCACAGGTTGAGGACATCGCGGCCGGTGGTGTCGACCACGTGCGTGCCCTGGGGGGACGTCATGACCCGCTCGGGCTTGTAGACCCCGGTCGCCCGCATCTGGTCGAGGCGCTGAACCAGCTCGCCGCGCAAACCCTCCAGTGCCGTCGCGTGGGTCATGACGCTCCCTCCCAGTCGAGGATCACCTTCCCGCAGTGCCCGCTGGCTGCCACGTCGAAGGCCTCCTCGAAATCGGTGTACGGGAAGCGGTGCGTGATCACCGGAGTGATGTCCAGGCCTGCACCCACCAGCACGGACATGGCGTACCAGGTCTCGAACATCTTGCGTCCGAAGATCCCCTTGATGGTGAGCATCGAATGGATGACCTGGTCCCAGTCGAAAGCGATCTCGCCGGACGGCAGACCGAGCAACGCGATCTCGCCTCCGTGGGCCATGGACTTGATCATCGAGTGAAGGGCGGACGGGGCACCGGACATCTCCAGGCCGATGTCGAAGCCCTCGACCATGCCGAGCTCGGCAGTCACCTCATCGAGGCTCGTGGTGGAGACGTCGACGGCCCGGGTGACCGCGCCCATGGAGGTGGCCAGCGCGAGACGCTGCGGGCTGAGGTCCGTGATCACGATGTTGCGCGCGCCGGCATGACGTACGACCGAGGCAGCCATGATGCCGATCGGTCCAGCACCTGTGATCAGGACGTCCTCGCCCAGCACCGGAAAGCTCAGCGCCGAGTGCACCGCGTTGCCGAACGGGTCGAAGATCGCTGCGACCTCGGGAGTGATCGGCTGGCTGTGTCGCCAGACGTTGGTCGCGGGTACGGCGATGAGCTCGGCGAAGCCGCCGTCGCGGTCGATGCCGACGCTCACGGTGTAGGGGCAGAGCTGTCGTTCGCCGCCGAGGCACCACCGGCACCGTCCGCAGACGATGTGCCCCTCCACGCTCACGAGATCGCCCACGTCGACCGTGTCGACGCCCCGCCCGAGGGCCTCGACCCGGCCGGCGATCTCGTGGCCGAGGACCACGGGAGGCTTGACCGCGCTCTGCGCCCAGGCGTCCCACGCGCGGACGTGCAGGTCGGTGCCGCAGATCCCCGTGCGCAGGACCCGGATGAGCACCTCCCCCGCCGAGGCGACCGGCTCGGGCACGTCGCGTAACCAGAGTCCCGGGGCGGGCTCGGCCTTGACCAGCGCCTTCATTCTGCACCTCTCCCTGGATCGCGGCGCCGATAGGAGATGGCCCACTTCTCGTGCCATCGGGCGCCGTCGGCGGAGGACTCCCATCGCCAACGGAACGAATGCTCGGTGATCGAATGGAACACCATGCGCTTGAAGTGCAGGTCGGCGTCCACGCGTTCAGGTGTTCCGAAGACGAAGGAGCCGTCGTCCCGCGGACCTCCGACGAACGCCCAGTAGCTGCCGTTCGAGTCCACCCAGGTCTGCCGCCAGCCGGGCGGGTTCGGGTCCGGAACGCTGACGCTCATCCCGGTGAACGTCTCCGGCGGCCCCGCCTGGAAGCGCTCGACGACGACCGCTCCACCGAGCTCTCGAGTCACCACGTTGGTCCCGCCGCCGCCTTCCCACGTCGCATCCCACTCGCCGAGCCAGAAGTCCAGACCACTCATACCAGCAACGTAGTCCTGCTAGAACAAGCAGATGAGCCCGAGAGCCACGCGTGCGACGGTCAGCCGCCTGCCCAAGCCGACCGAGCTGTCCCGTGCGGAGCGGGAGCAGCGCGGTGTCGACGCGCGCACCGCGGTGCCCCTGGAGGCGCACGCGGAAGCTTCCCGAGATTGCCGACCGCACCGATCCCGTGCGGATCCTCCTCGACCAGGCAGCCACCCGGGTGCCCGAGACTCGTGCCCATCCGGCATGGCCGGATGCTTGCCTCACCGTTCGCGTTCTTCCGAGGTGCCGCAGCCGTCATGGCGGCGGACCTGGCGTCCACGCCCGATACCGGGATCCAGGTGCAGGCCTGCGGTGACGCCCACCTGGCCAACTTCGGCGTGTTCGCGGCCCCCGACCGGCGGCTCGTGTTCGACGTCAACGACTTCGACGAGACGCTTCCCGGTCCGTGGGAGTGGGATGTGAAGCGGCTCGCGTCCAGCTTCGAGATCGCGGCGCGCGACCGAGGCTTCACGGGCAAAGAGCGACGCAAGATCGTGCGGACCTGTGCGAGTTCCTACCGGCTGTCGATGGCCGGCTTCGCCGGCGCGTCGATCATCGACGTCTGGTACGCCCGGCTCGACATCGAGACCACCCTGGCCCGGCTGCGCGACGAAGTGACGAGCTCCGAGGCGGCGGCGATCGATCGCCGAGTGGTCAAGGCGAAGTCTCGAGACAGCCTGGCAGCGTTCGACAAGCTGACGCGGGTCGTCGACGGACGTCGACGGTTCATCTCGACCCCCCCGCTGATCGTGCCGCTCGACGAGCTCGTCGGCTCCGACACGCTGACCGAGGCGTTCCGGAGGCTGCAGAGCAGCTACCGACGCACGCTCGCAGAGGATCGGCGGCGCCTGCTCGGGCAGTTCAGCCTCACGGACATCGCGCGCAAGGTGGTCGGCGTCGGCAGTGTCGGGACGCGGGCGTGGGTCCTGCTGCTCATGGGGCCGGATGGGGAGCCCCTCATCCTCCAGGCCAAGGAGGCGCAGCCCTCAGTCCTCGAGCCCTACCGCGGGCGTAGCGCGTACAGCCAGCACGGTCAGCGTGTGGTCGAGGGTCAGCGCCTCATGCAGGCGACCAGCGACATCTTCTTGGGATGGGACCGGATCGTCGGCCTCGACGGGCAGACCCGGGACTTCTACGTGCGACAGCTCTGGGACGGCAAGGTGTCCCCCCTGGTGGAGTCCATGCCCCCGAGCCGGATGCGGCGCTACGCCCAGCTCTGCGGGTGGACGCTGGCGCGGGCGCACGCCCGGTCCGGCGACCGGATGGCGATCGCCGCCTACCTGGGCGCCGATGACACCTTCGATCGAGCGATCTCTTCCTTCTCTGCCGCCTACGCCGACCGGAACGCAGCCGACCATGCCCTGCTCGAACGCGCGGTGCAGGACGGCCGGGTCAGCGCCGAGCCGGGGGTCTGACACTCGAGCTCGGCTCGGACGCTTTGCCGCGGACCCGCGCGGGTGCGCGCAACTGGTCACGCGGCGGGTCCCCGGTCCTCTAGCCTGACCGCCATGAGCGATGACGCACTCGTGCAGCAGCTGGCCGCCGTCGACTTGTTCGCAGGCCTGTCCGACAAGGTGCTCCGGCACATCGCCTCCGAGGGCCGGATGACGTCCTTCGCCCCAGGCGCCCACGTCACCGAGGAGGGGTCGAGCGTGAGCGGCTGGGCACCCTTCTCGCCCGAGGGTGTCTGCTTCTACCTCATCACAGAGGGGAAGGCCGACGTCCAGGTCCACGGCGTCCATCGGGTGACCCTCGAGGCCGGACAGTACTTCGGTGAGACGTCGCTCATCGATGGCGAACCTCGCTCGGCGACGGTGATCGCCGGACCGAGCGGCTTGTCGGCCTTCGCCTTGAGCGCGTGGGCCTTCGCCCCGATCCTCGAGCAGAACCCGCCCGTCGCCATGACCATGCTGAAGGTGCTGGCCGGTCGGCTGCGCGCCGCGGAGGCCCGGGCCTGAGCGTTGCTCAGTGCGACTCGCGGCTGACCCTGTCGCCGCTGCCACCGACCAGGAAGTCGAGGTCGGCCCCTCGGTCGGCCTGCAGCACGTGGTCGACGTAGAGGCTGGCCCAGCCGCGGGTCGGTGCCGCGTAGGCGTCCGCGGCCCTCGGGGAAGGCTCGCGGTCCGCCCACACTCGGGCGGGTAGGTCGACGTCGAGGCGTCGGCCCGGCACGTCGAGCACGACCGGGTCTCCGTCTCGCAGTCGGGCCAACGGACCGCCAGCCGCTGACTCGGGCGACACGTGCAGCACGACCGTGCCGTACGCCGTCCCGCTCATCCGTCCATCGCTGATCCGCACGACGTCGCGAACACCTCGCGCCAGCAACGTCTTCGGCAGCGGCAGGTTCGCGACCTCGGGCATCCCCGGGTAGCCCTTGGGTCCGCACCCGCGGAGCACCAGCACGCTGTCGGCGTCGACGTCGAGGTCCGGATCATCGATGCGGTGGTGGAGGTCCTCGACGCTGTCGAACACGACAGCCCGCCCTCGGTGCTGCAGGAGGTGGGCGGAGGCGGCGGCGGTCTTGATGACGGCACCGTCGGGGGCGAGGTTGCCGCGAAGCACGGCGATGCCGGCGTCGGCCAGGAGCGGGTGAGCGCGGGTTCGGATCACGGTCTCGTCCCAGATCTGCGCGTCGTGCAGATGGTCGACCAGTGGGCGGCCGGTGACGGTGACCGCCGTGGGGTCGAGCAGATCCCGGACCTCGCGGAGCACCGCGAGCAGGCCGCCAGCCCGGTGGAAGTCCTCCATGAGGTGGGTACCCGCAGGCTGCAGGTCGACGAGGAGGGGCACGCCGCGCCCCTGAACGATCGAAGTCGTCGAGGGTGACGTCGACCCCCAGTCGTCCAGCGATCGCCAGCAGGTGCACCACAGCATTGGTCGACCCGCCGACGGCCGCGAGCGCCACGATCGCGTTGCGGAAGGCGGCCGCCGTCATCACGGCGCTGGGTCGTCGCTCCGCCTCGACGAGCTCCACGGCGAGCCGGCCGGTCGCGTGAGCCTGCTCGAGGAGTCGGCTGTCGGGGGCGGGCGTCCCGGCGATGCCCGGCAGCGTCATGCCGAGGGCCTCGGCGACGCAGGCCATCGTGGACGCGGTTCCCATCGTGTTGCAGTGGCCGCGGCTGCGGATCATCGAGGACTCGGACCGCAGGAAGTCGTCCTCGGACAGCGTTCCGGCCCGCACCTCCTCGCTGAGCCGCCACACGTCGGTGCCGCAGCCGAGTGGTGAACCACGGAACGTCCCGGTGAGCATCGGGCCGCCGGGCACGACCACGGCCGGCAGGTCGACGGACGCCGCAGCCATGAGCAGTGACGGGATCGTCTTGTCGCAGCCTCCGAGCAGAACCACGCCATCGATCGGGTTGGCCCGGAGCATCTCCTCGGTCGCCATCGCGGCGAGGTTGCGCCACAGCATCGCGGTGGGTCTGACCTGGGTCTCTCCGAGCGAGACCACCGGGAGGTTCAGGGGGACGCCCCCGGCCTCCCAAATGCCCTGCTTGACGCTGGCGGAGACCTCGTCGAGGTGGGCGTTGCAGGGGGTGAGGTCGGACGCGGTGTTGGCGATCGCGAGGTGCGGCCGCCCGTCGAAGGCGTGTGCAGGGAGCCCGCGCCGCATCCACGCCCGGTGGATGTAGGCGTTGCGGTCCGACCCGGCGTACCACTCCTGGCTACGACGTGGCACGAGGACCTCTCTTCCGGCCGCGGTGCTGCGGTCTACGCTCCGAGACATGGTGGTCTTGCCGGACAGGGCGCAGCGTAACGAGCCGTCGGGGCGCCGATGATCGTCGATGCCGAGCTGTACGGCGACGTCACGTACCAGTTGGCGGAAGGTCCGGTCTGGGACGACGCGACCGACACCGTGTCATGGATCGACATCGTGGCCGGCAAGGTCTTCCAGGGCCAGCTCGGGGACGCCGGGATCGTCTTGACGAAGGTGCACTCGTTCCCCTCGACGGTGGGAGCCGCGGTCCCCACGGTCGACGGTGGGTTGCTGGTGGCAACCCGCCACGATCTGCTGGTGGTGCCGCGCAGCGGCGAGCGTTCGATCGCCGCCTCCTTGCTCGACCCGACGACTCCGCTACGCCTCAACGACGGCTCCTGTGACCCGGCTGGGCGGTTCGTGGTCGGGAGCCTCCCCACGGACGGTCGCCAGGCGGCGGCGGAGCTGTTCCGGGTCGAGCACTCGGGGGAGACCACGGTCCTGCGGCGGGGGCTCAACCTGTCGAACGGTCTGGGTTGGTCACCGGCCGGCGACGTCGTCTACCACGTGGACAGCAAACCGGGTGTCGTCTCCTCGGCGACCTACGACGCGGCCAGCGGGGTCGTCGGACCCTGGAAGGCATTGATCGACGGGTTCCCCGGTGGTCTTCCGGACGGGCTCTGCGTCGACACGGCGGGTCGGCTCTGGATCGCGGTCTGGGGGAGCGGGCAGGTGCGCTGCTACGCCCCCACCGGTGAGCAGGTCGGTGCCGTCCGCGTCCCGGCACCGCACGTGACCAGCGTCTGCCTGGTCGGCCCCGCTCGCGACCGACTGCTCGTGACCACCGCGCGCGACGAGCTCAGCGAGCACGATCGTTCGCTCTACCCCCTGTCCGGGCGGCTGTTCATCGCTGCCGTCGACGCCGAGGGCCTCCCCACCCGTCGTTGGGCCGGCCGCGCCGGGACCGTCCGGGACACCACTGCCCCCACCCCGCCCACGGAGCTCTCATGAAGCTGATGCGCGTCGGTCCGGCCGGCCAGGAGAAGCCCGCCGTCCTGGTCGGCGACGCCTCGTACGTCGACGTCTCCGACGTAGGTCGGCGACTTCGACGAGGCGTTCTTCGGGAGAGGGGGCGTGGCGCAGCTCCAGGACCAGGTGGACGAGAGGCTGGCTTCGGGGTCAGCCCGTCCGCTCGACGGCCTCCGCATCGGTGCGCCGATCGCGCGACCCCACCAGATCCTCTGCATCGGTCTCAACTACAGCGACCACGCCGCTGAGACCGGGCAGGCAGCGCCCGAGGAGCCGATCGTCTTCACCAAGTCCCCGAACACGTTGATCGGTCCTCGGGACGACGTGCTCATCCCGCGTGGGTCGGTGAAGACCGACTGGGAGGTCGAGCTGGGCGTGGTGATCGGGACCCGATGCCGCTACCTGGAGGACGAGACAGCGGCCGCCGCAGCCATCGCGGGCTACGTCGTCGTCAACGACGTGAGCGAGCGCGCCTTCCAGCTCGAACGTGGCGGACAGTGGTCGAAGGGCAAGTCGGCGGAGACCTTCAACCCCTGCGGGCCGTACCTCGTCACGCCTGACGAGGTGGCCGACGTGCTGGCCCTCCCGATGTGGCTCGACGTCAACGGGGTGCGGCGGCAGGACGGATCGACCGCGACGATGCTCTTCTCGCCGACGTTCGTCGTCCACTACCTCAGTCAGTTCATGGTGCTGGAGCCCGGAGACCTCATCAACACGGGCACCCCGCCGGGGGTCGGCATGGGACAGCGCCCTCCCGTCTACCTCGAGCCGGGCGACGTCATGGAGCTCGGCATCGAGGGTCTGGGGTCTCAGCGTCAGGTTGTCAGGGCGGCACCGTGATCGGCCGACCTCGGTGAGGGCGTACGTCGTCACCGGTCCGCGGGAGGGTCAGGTACTCGACGTGGCTCCTCCCGTCGCGGGCGCGGGGCAGGTCGTCGTCGACGTCGAACGTGTCGGTGTGTGCGGGACCGACGTGGAGTTCTTCACGGGCGAGATGGCCTATCTCCATCAGGGACACGCGAGCTATCCGATGCGCCTCGGCCACGAGTGGTCAGGGACCGTGGCCTCGGTGGGGGAGGGCGTCGACACCACGTGGCTGGGTCGCCGGGTCACCGCCGACACGATGCTCGGCTGCGGGAGCTGCCGGCTGTGCCTGAGCGGACGTCAGCACGTGTGCGTCGATCGGTTCGAGATCGGCATCCGCGGCGGCTGGCCGGGTGCGCTCGCCGAGCAGGTGCTCGTCCCCGTCCGCGCACTCCGCGGGCTGCCGGACACGGTCGATGCGGTCGCCGGCGCGCTGGTCGAGCCGGGCGGGAACGCCCTCCGCGCGGTCTGGGCGACCGGTCTCGGCCCAGGATCACGGGTCCTCGTCTACGGGCCTGGCACGATCGGGGTCCTCGCGGCTCTGTTCGCGGCCGCGGACGGGCTGGAGGTGCACCTGGTCGGACGTTCGGCGCACTCCCTGGAGTTCGCTCGCGGCCTGGGTCTTGCGAACGCCTGGGCGCCGGATGCGGTGCCGGACCTGCCGTACGACGCCGTCATCGACTGCACCTACGCGCCGCAGATCCCGTCGCTCGCCGTCGCCCTCGTGCAGCCCGGGGGCCGAGTCGTGCTCATCGGGCTCTCCGGGGTACCCAGCACGGTCGACACCCGTGACCTCGTCCTCAAGGACGTCACCGTGGTGGGCATCCTCAGCGCCTCACCCGGCCTGGACGGCACCATCGAGCACTACGCCGACGGTCGGGTCGACCCGCGGCCCCTGGTCTCCGCGACGCTCGGGCTCGACGAGGTGGGCCTGGCGCTAGCCGGTGGGCGGGTGCCCGGGGTAGGACCAGGTCCGAAGATCCACATCGATCCGCGCCGCTGAAGCCGGCCGGGAGGAGCTCCAGATGACCGACTACGACGGGCTGGTCGCGGTGGTGACCGGGGGGGCGAGCGGCATCGGGGCAGCGACGGCTCGTGTCCTCGCCAGCCGGGGCGCCCGGGTTGCGGTGCTCGACCTCACGCCCGGGGACGCCGAGGTCGTCGCGTGCTCGGTGGTCTGCGACGTCACGGACACCGCCGGGGTCGACGCGGCGGTGGCGGCTGTCGTGGCCGAGCTCGGTGGCCTGGACGTCCTGGTGAACAACGCCGGCATCGGGGCCGCGGGGGACGTCGCGGCCAACGACGACGACGAGTGGCGTCGCGTGCTCGACGTCAACGTTCTCGGGATGGCCCGGGTGTCGAGGGCCGCGCTGCCGCACCTGCGACGTTCTGCGCGCGCCGCGATCGTCAACACCTCGTCCGTGGTCGCGGTCCTCGGCGTCCCCAGCCGGGCTCTCTACTCCGCGAGCAAGGGGGCGGTGCTCGCGCTGACGCTGGCGATGGCCGCTGACCACGTGCGAGAGGGGATCAGGGTCAACGCGGTCGCACCTGGGACTGCGGACACTCCCTGGGTGGGCCGGCTGCTCGAGGGCGCCGCCGATCCCGAGGCCGCCGCTGAGGCGCTCAAGGCGCGGCAACCGTTGGGGCGTCTGGTCTCCGCCGACGAGGTCGCGCAGGCGATCGCCTACCTCGGGAGCCCACTCTCCGGGTCGACGACAGGCACCGTCCTCACGGTCGACGGCGGCATGACCGGGCTGCGGCTTCCCAGCTCGGCGTAGTCGTTGGCGTCAAGCAGAGACGTCCGGCCGCCTCCTTCGAGTCACCTCGGGCTCGCGGATCGCCGCCTGACCAGGTCACGAAGATCAGTCACTCCGGCCCGCCCGATCCAGATCAGGGCGGCTCCGATCAGGACGTACGTGGGATGGAAGAAGCTGAGCTCCCGGATGAAGGCGAGCTCCACGACGATCCATCCGATGACCAGGGTTCCCGAGACCAGGGCGGCCAGGTCGGTCCGCGGGTCACCGTGCCAGGCGAACCAGGCCAGCACGGTGGTCGGCAGCGCGACCACGAACGCCAGGGCGAGGCCTCCGAAGGCGGGGCTGCCGAAAGGCAGTCGGGCATCGATCTCGGGAGTCAGGCTCAGGAAGCCGGTGAGCAGTCCCAGGGCGCCGCCCCACGCTGACAGCGCGATCAGAGCTGCGAAGACCGCGGTCCCCGTGCGGCGTCGGCGGGTGGCGGGAGTCCGCGTCGCGGACGAGGGCATGGGTGGTACCTCCTCAGGTCCGCCCTCCATGGTCGAGGGACACCGCTCGTCGCAGGTAGGGGCGAAGGTCCCAAGGGCACGTGGGCCGTCTGGAAGGACCGCTCGACGGGTGTGCTGGGGGAGTGTCCGGCATCTCCCTCGGAGTCAGCGTCAGGGTCCTCCGGGCCAGGTGTCGTGGGTGGTGCCGGTGGGGTCGCGCCAGGTGAAGTGGCCGTTGCCGTGGTGGGTGAGGGTCCACCCGCCGTGGGTCTTGAGGCGGTGGTGGTGTCGGCACAGGGCGCTGAGGTTGCACAGGCAGGTCGGGCCGTGCGGGTGCGGGATGGTGTGGTCGAGGTCGCACCGGGTCGCCGGGACGGTGCAGCCGGGGAACCGGCAGGTCAGGTCGCGGGCGATCACCGCGGCGACCAGCGCCGGGGACGGCCGGTAACGCCCCGGCCCGTCATGGACACCCGGGCAGGCCACGTTCGACGACCTCACGGGTGGTCACCCGACCCCCGGTGCGGGCGGCCAGCGCGATCAGGTCGGTGACCGCCGCGGGGGTGACCGGGCCGAGGTGGTCGACGGTCACCTGCCCGGTCCGGTCGATCGTGACAGCCACGTTCACGACCGGCCCGCGGCCGCCGGCACCGTCGCTGCCCGAGGAGGAGGTCGGTGAACAGGTCCGCGCGGAGCTGGCCCAGGGTCCGGGTCTCGTCCTCGGACCGGGACTGGGCGCGGGCTTGGGTGTCGAGGCGGTGGTAGATCGCGCACCCGGTGGCCTCGGGGACCTGCGCACCGACCCAGACCATCCCGGGCCGCCCGGGCATCAGCTCCACGTCCCGCCCGGCCCTGGCCCGCTCGGCCTGGGCACGCACCGCGTCGGCGTCCAGGTCGGCCACCGCCCGCCGCGCGAGGGACCGCACGACCCCCGCGGTGGCCCGTGGGGCGACCTGGGCCACCCGGTCGGGGTGCAACCCACCCACGAACAGCACCTCCTCCACCGTCGAGCCGACCGAGCTCCGTCGATGACCCCACGCCCGAGGGTGTCGAGCACCCGGGCCTCGACCTCCCCGGCGGTGGCCGGATCGGTGTGCTCGGTCTCCCGGGCCAGCACCCGCGCGACCGGCAACGACACGATCCCGACCTCCAGGGCCGCCAACGTCCTCGGGAGGCGCGACGTCAACGCGACCGCGTCCTCGATCCGGACCTCCGCGCTGCGCCGGGACACCCCCAGCAGTCACCGCGACCTGATCGGCGACGAACTCACCCACCCGGGACCCACCGACCCCGGCCCGGGACAGGTCCTGCGCCCGCAGCTCCTCGGCCAGACCCGCGACCGCCCGCAGGCTCCTCGCCTGCGCCCGCCGGGTCAACGCCTCCCCGGCCGCGGCCTGCGCCCGCAACCGGCCCTCGACCGACCCCACCCCGCAAGGACCCTCCGGGCCAGCCGCCCGCAACCAGGACTCAGCCGCCAGGACCCGGGCCACGACCTCAGCCTCGGCATCCCTGCAGGCCTCACCCGCGGAGTCGATCACATCGAACATACAACTGATTCTAGCCTGTGCCACCGACAGCTCACGCAGGGCTTGTCCCCAACGAATCACGCTCTGTGGAAACACTTCCTCACCCGCCAGGCACTCAAGAGCAGAGCCGACGGGCACGCCTGCTGTCTGCGACTCTGGGTGCTGCGCGCTGAGGGGAGCCGCCTCTGTGCTCGCTCAGCGAGTCCACAGCCGGGACCTAGGTCCCGCACAAGTGGGGGCGAACGCCCGATGCCGGAGCTGCTGCGGACCGGGACATTGGTTGCAGCCTCAACTAAGGGGCTGCAGAGAACCGTCACGACCCGAGGGGTTCATCTCATGACCACGACCGCTGAAGCACCAGCCGCGCGAACCGAGACCGTGAGCACCAAGGTCCGTGTCGCCTCCATCATCACGATCGTCGCCGGTGTGATCTTGATGATCTCCGGGGCGATCACGTGGACCACCGTCCAGTCGAGCCTGGCCGACGAGCGCATCACCGTCTCCGAGGACTCCCCCCGCTGGGCCGGCGACGCCGTCGATGGCCCGCTGACCGCCTATCAAGAAGCCTCGATGATCGAGAAGCACTACCTCGAGGCGACCGGCGGCAAGACCTACGCCGAGCTCGACCGTGAGGACCCGTTGCGCCAGACGGCGATGACCGCGTCGTTCCTTCGCGCCTCGCTGTTCACGTCCGTCGTCGCGTTCGGCGTCGCCGCCCTCGCCTTCGGCCTCGGTGTTGTCTTCGTCATCATCGGCTGGGGTCTGGGCGTCGCGGGTCGTCGGCCCGTCGTCGCCTAGGGCAGGGGACGGCCTCCGGCAGAACCTAAGGAGCGTCGACATGTTGGTACCGGTGGTGGTGGCGTCGAAGCACGGCGCCACCACCGGCCTGGGCGAGGCCGTGGCCCGCACCCTCGAGGCACGGGGGATCGTCGCTCCCGTCCGGGAGGCGGGCGGTCCCACGGATCTCGCGGGTGCGGACGCGGTCATCGTGGGCAGCGCCGTCTACATGGGCCGCTGGCTGGAACCGGCGCGGACCTTCCTGCGTGAACACGCCGCCCAGCTCGTCGAAAGGCCGGTGTGGCTGTTCTCGAGCGGACCGCTCGGTGACCCGCCCACTCCGGCGGAGGCGCCGGACCTGTCGGCCGAGATCGCCGCCGTCGGGGCTCGCGAGCACCGTGTCTTTGCGGGAAGCCTGGACAAGAAGGACCTCGGAATCGGCGAGCGCACCATGGTGCGCGTCGTCCACGCACCCGAGGGTGACTTCAGGGACTGGGCGGCCGTCACCGAGTGGGCCGAGCAGATCGCCGACGCGCTGCTCGCAGAGGGCGGGTCCGCCGGCGGGTGATCCTCGGGTCGGCTCAGCGGGGTGCATCTGCTGGGCTCTCCTTCACCCGTCGGCGGTCCTCAGCCGATGGCCCCCTCAACTGTGCGTGGCACCGTGCTGCCCGCTGGCTCTCGACTAGCCTGGACCGATGACGTCACGGACGAGGTTGCGCACGCGGGGAGCACTCCTCGGGGTCGGGGTGATCGCCACCGTCGCGCTGAGCGGCTGCAGCAGCAGCGGGGGGATCGCACTGCCGTCGAATCTCCCGTCCGAGCTGCCTTCCGGTCTGCCCTCACGCACCGCAGAGCCATCACCGTCCGCCTCGTCGTCGGAGAAGCCGACTCCGACGAAGACCGCCACCGAGGAGCCGGCCAGCGAGACGCCGACCCCGTCGGCGACCAAGAGCCCGGTGGAGACCCCGACCCCCACGCCGACCCCCACGCCGACCCCCACGCCGACCCCCACGCCGACCCCCACGCCGACCCCCACGCCACCCCCACGCCGACCCCCACGCCGACCCCGACGTCGTCCCCTGCAGCTTCGGCGAGCCCGTCCACCTCGCCCGCTGGATCGAGCACCGACGAGTCCGACCCACCGTGGTTCGTGATCTTGTTGGGCACGGCCATCGTCGCGTTCTTCGTGCTGGCGACCACGAAGTGGCGCAAGGGGTCCGTCGCGGCCGCCTCCTGGCGAGACCGTGTCGGCCAGGCTGTCGCCGACGTGGACGGACTTGCTGGTGAGGTGTCGCGTGGTGGCGTCCGCACTCCCGAGGGCTGGGCCGAGGTGTCGGCGCGCGAGAGCGCCATCGGCGGTCAGCTCCGGGTCCTGGCCGACACTGCCCCGAGCCCGTCGGCGAAGGCCTCGGTCGACGCCGCCGTCTCTGGGCTGTCCGGGCTCGTCGCGAGCCGGCAAGCGGTCGACCTCCGGGTCGCCGCCTCGCCGCCGCCCGACGTCACCGAACGCGCCCAGCTCGACCAACGGCTCGCGGAGGCACAGCGCGCCCTCGACGCTTCTCTGGCAGAGCTGCGCAAGACAGCTGGACTTCCTGGAGAGTCCCAGGCCTAGCCGGCCGGCCGCGGCCGCCTACACGTCCTCTGTCGACCTGGTCAGTGGCGCGGAAGCATGAGGTGTGCGGTTCCGGCGCTGAGGTCGATCCGACTGCGCGGAGGTGCGCCGTCCACGACGTCGTCGCGTTCGAGCTCCAGGCGGTGCTCCTCCTCGATCCGGTGCCGGGCACCCGGGTCGAAGGCTGCGCCGAGGACGTCGAACGCTGCTGAGGCGGTCGGGTGGTCGCGCCTACCGGAGCCGAGGCCGCGGGCCAGCCGCTCGACGAGAGCAGCGATCACGAGCAGGATCACCAGTCCTGGCAACGTCATCGCGAGCACGGCTCCCACTCCTCCATCGTCCCACGTTCGCGCGGCATCAGCCGACGAGCGAGCCGAGCAGCCCGAGCAGTGCGGCCGCTCCGATGGTGCGCAGCACGCCCCACCGCAGCCGGAACACCGCGACGGCAGCCACCGCGGCGATCCCCAGCTGCCCCCACGCGACGGTGGACCAGTCTGGCTCCGGAATGCGCAGCCGGCCCACGCTCACGGTGGTCACGGTGCCGAAGGCCACCTGCAGGGTGAACACGAGAGCCAGCGAGGCGATCACCCCAACCACGGCCGCCGTGACGCCGCGCAGGGCGGCGGCCAACCTCGGTTGGTGCCTGAGCCGTTCGACGTACGGCGCTCCAAGGAAGATGAACATGAAGCACGGCAGGAAGGTCACCCACACGGTCACCGCGGCACCGAGGGTTCCGGCGGCCAGCGGCGGCAGGGATCCGGGCGCGTTGTAGGCACCGAGGAAGCCGACGAACTGCACCACCAGGATGAGTGGCCCAGGGGTGGTCTCCGCGAGCCCGAGGCCCGTCACCATGTCATCGGGCGTGACCCAGCCGTACGTGGTCACGGCCTGCTGGGCCACGTACCCGAGCACGGCGTAGGCGCCCCCGAAGGTGATGAGCGCGGTCTTGGAGAAGAACACCGCTTCCTGCGTGAGGACGTGGTCGCGCCCGAGGGTTCCGATGAGGACGACGACCGGTGCCAGCCAGAGCACGGCCGCACCGATGCCTGCCAGCAGCGCCCTTCGACGCTGATCACGGGTCACGCCGAGCTCGGGCACGCTCCCGTCGAGCGAGTCGACCGGGGTGCGCAGCAGCAAGGCGCCGACGGCGAGTGCAGCAAGCACCACGAAGGGGTAGGGGATCGCGAGGAACGTGACGGCCACGAAGGATGCCGCTGCGAGGGACACGGCGATCCAGCTGTGCAACGCCCGGCGGCCCACCTTCAGGACCGCGTCCACGATGATCGGGATCACCGCGGCCTGGACCCCGGCCAGCATGGCGGCGATGACCTCGACGTCGCCGTAGGTGACGTAGGCCACCGACAGCAGCCACATGACGAGGACACCAGGCACGACGAAGAGCGCCCCGGCCACCACGCCACCGCGCACCCCGCGGGTGACCCAACCGAGGTACGTCGCCAGCTGCTGGGCCTCCGGACCGGGGAGCAGCGTGCAGAACGACAACGCGTGCAGGAAGCGCTCCTCGCTGACCCACCCGCGCTCCTCGACCACGGCCCGGTGCATCAGCGAGATCTGACCAGCAGGGCCGCCGAACGAGGTCCACCCGATCCGGGTCCAGAGCACCAGGCTCGCGCGGGCCGTCGCGGGTGCGGGGATGGCCACGCACCGAGGCTAGGGGACGGCGCTCCGCCCGAAAGACGGCCGGTCTCGCCGAACTGGGGATCGGCCCGCGGCCGACACGGACCGAGGTCTAGCGTGGGCAGTACCGACCGCAGCAGGAGCTGCATCTGCAAGGTCGACGCCCGAAAGGAGCTTGTGCGGTGCCCCGCTTCGTCTACGACTTCACCGAAGGTGGCAAGGACCAGAAGGACCTGCTGGGAGGCAAAGGGGCCAACCTCGCCGAGATGACCAGGTTGGGTCTTCCCGTGCCCCCTGGGTTCACGGTGACGACGGAGGCCTGCCGGCTCTACCTCGAGCGGGGCGAAGAGCCCCCCGAGCTGCGGGTCCAGGTCACCGCGGCGTTGCGCCAGCTGGAGGACGCGGTCGGGCGACGGCTCGGCGCCCCCATCGATCCGCTGCTCGTGAGTGTGCGGTCTGGCGGCAAGTTCTCCATGCCCGGAATGATGGAGACCGTCCTCAACGTCGGGCTCAACGACGTGTCGGTCCACGGGCTGGTCAAGGTGTCCGGCGACCCGCGGTTCGCCTGGGACTCCTATCGGCGTCTGGTGCAGATGTTCGGCAAGACCGTCTTGGACCTCGACGGTGAGCACTTCGCGTCAGCCCTGGACGCCGCCAAGGCAGCGAAGGGGGTGACCAGCGACGTCGAGCTCGACGCCGATGACCTCGAGACCCTCGTCGAGACCTTCAAGCAGGTGGTGCGCGACCACACCGGGCGGGAGTTCCCCCAAGACCCCCGCGAGCAGCTCGACCTGGCCGTGCGAGCGGTCTTCGACTCGTGGAACACCGACCGTGCGCGGGTCTACCGGCGCCGCGAGCGGATCCCGCACGACCTGGGCACCGCGGTCAACGTGTGCACCATGGTGTTCGGCAACCTCGGGCCCACGTCGGGCACCGGGGTCTGCTTCACGCGGGACCCGGCCACGGGTCGCCCCGGCGTCTACGGCGACTACCTTCCGAACGCGCAGGGCGAGGACGTCGTCTCGGGCATCCGCAACACCCTGACCCTGGATGACTTCGCGGCCATCGACCCGACGTCGCACGAGGAGCTGGTCGCCGTGATGCGCCGGCTGGAGACCCACTACCGCGACCTCTGCGACATCGAGTTCACCGTGGAACGCGGCAAGTTGTGGATGCTCCAGACGCGCGTCGGCAAGCGCACTGCCGGCGCTGCCTTCCGGATCGCCACCCAGCTCGTGGACGAACACCTGATCACCCTCGACGAGGCGCTCCAACGTGTCACGGGTGCGCAGCTGGCGCAGCTGATGTTCCCCCACTTCGACGTCTCGAACGACCGCGCCCTTCTCACGCAAGGCATGTCAGCCTCTCCGGGCGCGGCGGTGGGCAGGGTGGTCTTCGACCCGCACACCGCGATCGCGTGGGCGGAGCGCGGCGACTCCGTCATCCTGGTGCGTCGCGAGACGAATCCTGATGACCTCGGCGGCATGATCGCCTCGGCTGGCATCCTCACCAGTCGCGGGGGCAAGACCTCCCACGCCGCGGTGGTGGCTCGGGGCATGGGCAAGACCTGTGTCTGCGGCGCTGAGGAGCTCGACGTCGACGTCGCGAACAAGACCGCGACGGCCAACGGCGTGGTGGTGCGGGAGGGGGATCAGATCAGCATCGACGGGTCGACCGGTGAGGTCTTCCTGGGGGAGGTGCCTGTGGTCCCGTCGCCGGTCGTGCGCTATCTCGAGCACGGTCTCGACGCCGCGATCGCCGACGCGCACCCCGAGACGGCCGAGCTGGTCCGCGCCGTCGACCGGCTGCTCGCCCACGCCGACTCCGTACGCCGGCTGGGGGTGCGTGCCAACGCCGACACCGCGGAGGACGCCACACGTGCGCGCGACCTCGGCGCGCAGGGGATCGGCCTGTGCCGCACCGAGCACATGTTCCTCGGCGACCGCCGCGTGCTCATCGAGCGGATGATCGTGGCCGGGATCGGTCCCGATCGAGATGCTGCACTGGCCGCGCTGCTCCCCTTGCAGCGCGAGGACTTCGCGGAGCTCCTCGAGGTGATGGACGGCCTGCCCACCACCATCCGACTGCTCGACCCGCCGCTTCATGAGTTCCTCCCCGACCGTGCCGAGCTGATGGTCCGCGTGGCGCTCGCCGAGGAGCGTGGGAACCCGGACCCGGCGGACGTCCGCCTGCTCGCCGAGGTCGAACGCCTGCACGAGTCGAACCCCATGCTCGGTCTCCGCGGGGTGCGCCTCGGTCTGGTCGTCCCCGGGCTCTACGCGTTGCAGGTGCGTGCCATCGCCGAGGCGACCGTGGCCCGGATCAAGGCAGGCGGGCACCCGAAGGTCGAGATCATGGTCCCGCTGGTCGGCTCCGTGATGGAGCTCCACCTCATCCGTGACGAGACCGACGGGATCGTCTCCGAGATCGCCGAACGCGAGGGCGTCACCCTGCACATCCCGGTGGGGACGATGATCGAGCTGCCGCGTGCGGCGCTGACCGCATTCCGCATCGCCGAGGTTGCGGAGTTCTTCTCCTTCGGCACCAACGACCTGACGCAGACCACGTGGGGCTTCTCCCGCGACGACGTGGAGGCGGCGTTCTTCGCGCTCTACCTCGACAACGGTGTCTTCACCGTGTCGCCGTTCGAGAGCCTCGACGTCGACGGAGTCGGCCGGCTCGTCCGGATGGCGGTGGAAGAGGGGCGACGAACTCGACCCGACCTGCACGTGGGTGTGTGCGGCGAGCACGGCGGCGACCCCGAGTCCATCCACTTCTTCCACAAGGCGGGGCTGGACTACGTGTCCTGCTCGCCCTTCCGGGTGCCGATCGCCCGACTGGAGGCCGGTCGAGCCACGCTGTCCTCGCTTTAGCCGCCGACCGAGGCGGCCGGGTGGGAAGGTGACGCCCATGGCGTCGTCGCACCCGTCCGGAGCCACGCAGGTCGCCGACGCCACCACGCGGGCCCGGCGAGCGGTCGCGGTCGCCTTCGCCGGGCAGGGTGTGTGCACCGCGGCCCTGGTCACGAGGATCCCCGCGCTGCAGGACAGGTTCGACCTCAGCGAGGGAACCCTCGCCGGGCTGCTCGCCGTGGTGCCGATCGTCGCCGGAGTCGGCAGCGTGGTCGCCGGCAGCATGGCGGCGCGCCGCGGGAGCCGTCCGGTGCTCCGGGTCCTGGGGCCGGTCGTCCCCCTCGCCCTCGTGCTCGTCGGCCTCTCGAGCTCGATGATCGAGCTGGTCGCGTCGCTGATCCTGGTGGGCTTCGGACTCGGGGCCGTCGACGCGACCATGAACATGCAGGGTGTCGCGGTGCAGACCGAGTACGGGCGCAGCGTGATGGCGTCGTTCTTCGCGGTGTGGAGCCTGGCAGGGATCGCGGGTGCAGCCGCGGCTTCCGTCGCCGCGGCCACCGACCTCTCGCTCTTGGGGTTCTTCGCCATCCTCGCGGTGCTGCTCATCCCCTTCCAGCTCGTCGCCGGGCGCTGGCTGCTGCCCCGCAACGCCGCTGACACCGACGCCGTGGACGTGCTCGACGCGCGGATCCCGTGGCGCCCCATCGCCGTGCTGGGCGCCGTCATCACCTGCGTCTACGTCATCGAGTCGAGCGTCTCGAACTGGTCTGCGGTGTACCTCAACGACGGCCTCGGCTCCTCGGAGAGCGTCGCGGCGCTGGCGTACGCGGCGTACGCCCTCGCCATGCTCGTGGGTCGGCTGTTCTCCGACCGCGCCGTGGGCCGACGTGGCCCCGTGCGGCTGGTCCGCGCCGGCGGCCTCGTGGCGGCGGTCGGGCTGGTGGTCGTGTCCCTGGCGCCCTCGGCGACGGTTGCGCTGCTCGGCTTCGCCGTCGTCGGACTAGGGCTGTGCGCAGCGCTGCCCTTCGCCTTCGTCGCCGCTGACGCCCATGACCCGCTCGGTTCGGGCACGGCCGTCGCGCGGGTGAACGTCGCCAACTACGTCGGGTTCGTGCTCGGTGCCCCGCTGGTCGGGGTGGTGGCCGAGTTCAGCTCGCTCCGCCTCGGGTTCTTCCTGCTCGTGCCCGTGGCGCTCGTCGTGGCAGGCCTGGCCAACAGCTTCGACCCGACTCCCGTCAGGACGTCGCCGCGGGAGTGACGAGGGTGTCGCCCGAGGTGTGCTCGGTGCGCGGACCGTCGCCGATCACCCAGACCGACTGGCGACCTCGCACCACCCACTCCTCCGGCCCCCCGACGAGAGCGGTGTCCTCGTCGATGCCGAGCACGGTCACCCCAGCGGGTGCACGAAGCAGCGCCCGGGTGACGATGTCGGGCACCCAGCCGAGCATCCGGTCGAAGTGCGGGATCACGCGCAGGTGAGGCAGCAGACCGAGTCCAGGATCGGGGTGGCGCCCGAGATCGCGCATCGCCGGTACCCAGCCGGTCATCGCCATGGCGCCCGCACTGCAGCCGGCCAGCGCAGCACCGTCCCGCCAGGCCGCCGCGATCGCCGACCACACCGCCGTCTCGCGCAGGATCTCGGCGAGGAACTGCGGCGACCCGCCCGAGAGATAGACCAAGCCCGCTCCGTCGATCAGGCCGGCCAGGGTCGCGTCGTCCGCGTCAGCCCGGGACCGTACGTCGACGACGACCTGCTCGACACCGAGGCGTTCGGCCTGGGCCAGCCCGAGAGCGTGCCAGCGGGCCAGGCTCGGGTCTCCCTCGGGTGCCGCCGCCGTCGCCAGCTGCACGTACCTGGGCGGGCGGCCGCGCAGGAGCATCGCCTCGACCTCCTGCATGACCGGCAGGTACTCCCCGGAACCGACGAGGGCGAGCGGTCCGGGCACCGCGCTGGGCGCCGTCACCCCGACTCGCCCCAGCGGGCGGACGTCGTGCGCGGGGGATGCAGCATCGCCCGCACGTGCAGCAGCGTCGGGCCTGGTCCGGCCGCCGCTTCCGCGAGCGCGGCGGCGAGGGGCGCTCCCACCGAGTCCAGCGTGTGTGCCGCGATGCCGAAAGCGCCCGCGAGGCTGATCCAGTCCGGCCCGTGCAGGTCGACCCCGCGTTCTGGGTCTCCCGCCACCTGCTGGTCGTAACGCAGCATCCCGTAGCCGCCGTCGTCGACGACCAGGACGGTCACGGGCAGGTTCTCCTGGGCCAGGGTCGCGAGCTCGCCGAGCGCGAACGGGACCCCGCCGTCCCCGGCGACGGCGAGCACCGGGCGTCCTGACCCGGCGGCGGCACCGACGGCGGCGGGCAGTGCGTAGCCGAGCGTCCCCCAACCGACCGGGTACTGCAGGCGCCGGCTCCTCGGCATGGCCGCATACCCACCGACCCAGTAGCCGGCCACGGCCATGTCGCAGACGCACGTCGCCACCGGCCGGCCAGCCCTGGTCCACGCTGTCGAGCATCGCGGCTGCTTCGGTCGTGCGTGGGTCGGCCAGCGAGCTGCGCGTGCAACGCGTGCCGCACGCGGAACACCTGGTCGGCCCAGGGCTCGCGTGGGGCGACCCGCGTGGCGAGGGCGTCGCAGACCAGCGCCGCGTCCCCGACGACGACGGCGTCCGGCGGCCAGCCCTGGTACGCGGTGCGCTCGTCGACATCCACCCGCATCAGCAGCGGCGGTCGGGGCATCGACCAGTTGCGGGTGGCCATCCCGTCGAGCTGGCTGCCCACGACCAGGAGCAGGTCTGCATCCGCGATCAGCGCGGACACCGAAGGCTCGTGGGGCGGAGCGTCGACGAGCAACGGATGGTCGACCCCGAGCAGCCCGCGTGCGGCGTAGGTCGTGATGACCGGCGCCCCCAGCCGCCAGGCGAGGTCGGTGACCGCCTGCTCGGCCCCCGAGGCGACGCAGCCGCCCCCGGCCCAGATCACCACCTTGCGGATGCTTGCGAGAAGCGCGGCAGCCGCCTCCACGGCGCGGAGGTCCGGCGCCGTGCGTACCGGCTCACGCACCCGGGGCCCCGGCTCCGCAGCGTCTCCGAGCACGTCGGAGGGCACGCCGAGGTAGACCGGCCCGGCCGGCGCCGTACGTGCCAGCAGGAGGGCGTCGGCGGCCATCGCGACGGCCTCGTCGGCGTCGGTCGCGCTGAGGACGGCCTTGGCCAGCGGGGTGAAGAGCGCGGACTGGTCGGGCATCTCGTGCAGGGCTCCGCGGCCGACCCCGGGGCGGCGGACCCGCAGCGGTGCCTCACTCGCCACGAGCACCACGGGGGAGTGGCTCACGGCGGCCTCGCCGAAGGCCGCGACGGCGTTGGCCGCACCCGGGCCGGTCGTCGTCAGCGCGACCCCGAGCCCACCGGTGGCGCGGGCCAGCCCGTCTGCGGCGTAGACCGTGGTCTGCTCGTGCCGCACCGAGAGGATCCGCGGCCGCGCTGCGGTGGGGGATGCCCGCCAGAACGAGAGGTTGTGCACGCCAGGGAGGCCGAAGGCGGTGCGCACCCCGGCCGCGCCGAACAGGTCGAGGATCCGAGCAGCGGCAGTCTCATCGGGAGCGTCGGGCACGGGCCCATCTTGGCCCGTGTCCCTGATCAGAACGTGGAGGGGACCCTTTCGGGAGCTCGCATCCTGGTCGAGCGGTCGAGGTCGCGCAGGCCACGCAACCCGATCGCAGCGACGCTCACGACCGTCATGGCGACGGCCAGCACGAGGAAGGTGCCCTGCACGCCGAAGCGGTCCACCAGCGGACCGACGAGGAGCAGGCCGAGCGGTCCGGCGGCGTACGCCGAGGAGGTGAAGACCCCGAGCACGCGGCCGCGCATCTCCTCCGCGGTCCGCTCCTGCATGACGACGTTGACCAGCGGGTTGACCGGACCGAAGAGCAGTCCGCTCAGGAACCCGAGGGCGATCATCCACGGCAGCGGAGGCAGCAGGGCCATGCCGATGAGGGGGAGCGCAGTCCCGACGAGGGCGACGAGGACCGTCGTGCGGCGGTGCACCCGGTGGCCGACCAGGCCGTAGCCCAGCGAGCCCACGATCATGCCGCCACTCATCGCGGTGAGGAGCAGCCCGAGAGCCTTCGGGTCGCCCACCGACTGGAAGAGCACGGGGAGCACGACTCCCTCGATGGGCAGCCAGAGGGCCACGACGACGAGGTACACGACGGCGAGGGCACGCAGCGCGTGGGCGTTCCACACGAAGCGGAGGCCCTCGGCGGTCTGCGCCCAGAAGCTGGCACGGTTCTCCGGCTGTGCGGGGGACGAACCACCGGGGACGCGGACGAAGACCATCATCGCGCCGGCCGCCACGAAGGCGACGGCCGTCGCCCAGAGGGTCGCCTCGGCGCCGACGAGAGCGATCAGGAGCCCCCCGACGCCGGGAGCGACGAGGAACGCGGTGCCGAACACCGCCTCGTGGATCCCGTTGGCCCGCTCCGTGCGCAGGTGGGCCAGCCGGGCCACGGCCGGGAGCATCGTCTCGCGGGCGGTCGCGCCCGCCGGGTCGAACACGGCACCGAGGGCGCCGAGCACCATGAGCCAGGTCAGCGTGAGGTCACCGAAGGCGCCGACGACGGGGATGGCGGCGACGCTCAGCGCACTGAGACCGTCGGACACGACCGACGCGCGCCGTCGCCCGACGCGGTCGACCACGGTGCCGGCGATCAGGGCCGTCGCCACGAGCGGCAGGGCGCTCGCTGCCGCCACGAGGCCGGCGTCGGACGCCTTGCCCGTGAGCTCGAGCACCAGCCAGGGCAGGGCGATCATGGCGATGCCGTTGCCGGTGGCCGAGAGCAGGGTGGCAACCTCGAGGGCGAGGAACGGCCCCCAGCGCCGGCCGGACGTCCGGGTGGTCACGCCGCACCGCCCGGGGCAACGATGCCGTGCAGGACCGTGTCGATGACCAGCTCGATGGCGTCGCGACGCGCGATGCGACCGTCGGAGATTCCGCTGGACGCGGCCCAGATCGTGGCTACGAAGAGGTCGACGACCCACGCGGTGGGCAGGTCGAGGCGCAGCTCACCCTTGGCCTTGGCTCGCCGGACCAGGTCGTCCACCGGGCGGCTGAGGTCGTACCACCGCTCCACCATCTCGGGGAGATCCCAGACCGCTGCGCCGACGTCGAGGAAGCGGATCTCGTCGGCCAGCGGGAGCACGGCGGTGGCGACCCGCGTGAGAACGATGTCGATCGGCTCGTCGGCGTCGGGACGCGCGGCGGTGACGGCGGCCTCGACCCGCTCGAGGGCGTCCTCGGCGAGGGCGTACAGCAGGTCGTGGCGCGAGGGGAAGTACCGGTGCAGCGTCGTCCGGCCCACGCCGGCCGCCGCGCGCCACCTCGGCCAGCGAGGCGCCGCTGTCCTTGCACAACAGCGTGGCTGCCGCGTCGAGCAGGCGGCGACGCGTCGGGTCGGTGGACGTCATGTGTCCTAGTGGAACACAAACGTTCCATGTGGGGCAAGTCGGTTCTGCGCTGTGATTCGTCCGGACCTCTGGACTCCCGTTGATCAAGGACGAAATGGGTCTCTGACGTCGCCGGCAGGGCCGATTCGTCCGTGATCAACAACCGGGGTGGGGTGCGTGGAAGGGTGGGCGACATGACGCAGCCCCCTGGTGCGGGCCCGCTGTTCCAGACGCGGAACCCGGCCGATCTCGACGAGATCGTGGCCGAGATCCAGCTCGCCGACAGCACCGCCGTCGTGGCGGCCTGCCGCCGTGCCTCGCTCGCCCAGCGGGCCTGGGCGGACGTCCCTGCCCCGGTGCGTGGCCGGGTCGTCGCGCAGGTCGGCAGGCTGGTCGAGGCCAACAAGGAGTCTCTCGCCGCCCTGGTGACGCGTGAGGTCGGCAAGCCGTACGCCGAGGCGCTCGGTGAGGTGCAGGAGGTCGTCGACACCTGCGACTTCTTCCTCGGGGAGGGGCGACGGCTCTACGGGCAGACGGTCCCGAGCGAGATGGCCGACAAGCAGCTGTTCACCTTCCGCGTCCCGGTCGGCGTCTCGATGGTCATCACCGCGGCGAACTTCCCGGTAGCGGTGCCGTCCTGGTACCTCGTCCCGGCGCTGCTCTGCGGCAACGCGGTCGTCTGGAAGCCGGCGGAGACCTCGGCCGGTGTCGCGCAGGCGCTGCTGGCCCTCTTCCGGAACGCCGGCGTGCCCGAGGGAGTCCTCGAGCTCGTCATCGCCGACGGCCCCACCACCTACGCCGGCCTCGAGGGAGCGCTCGACGAGGGACTGGTGCACAAGGTCGGGTTCACGGGCTCGACGGCTGTGGGTCGCGCGATCGGCGAGCTCTGCGGCCGCCATCTCCAGAGCCCCTGCCTCGAGCTCGGAGGCAAGAACCCTTTGGTCGTCATGCCGGACGCCGACCTCGCGCTCGCCGTCGAGGGCGCGCTGTTCTCCGGCTTCGGCACCGCGGGGCAGCGGTGCACGAGCCTCGGCACCGCCTGGGTGCACCGGGAGGTCTACGTCACCTTCCGGGACGCCTTCGTCGCGGCGGTCGAGGCTGCCGTGGTCGGTGACCCCCACGAGGCGGTGCTGTACGGCCCGATGCTCTCGGAGCGCTACCTCGCCAACCACGAACGCAATCTCGAGCTGGTCGCCGCCCACCAGTCCGTGCACGGTTCGACGGGCGTCGGTCGCATCACGTCCGGGAACCCGCGCGCTGGGTTCGTCGGAGACCCGGACCGTGGTGTCTACGCGCACCCGACGGTCGTGGAGGGCGTCCGGGCAGGCGACGCGCTCTACGACCAGGAGACGTTCGGTCCCCTGGTAGGGCTCGGTGTCTTCGACAGCTTCGACGAAGCCGTGGAGCTGGCGAGCGGGCACGGATACGGCCTGTCGGCCGCCATCTACACCCGCGACGCCAAGCAGGCCTTCGACTTCCGGGCCCGGGTCGGAGCCGGGATGGTGTCGGTCAACAACTCGACCTCAGGTGCCGAGGCGCACCTCCCCTTCGGCGGGAACGGCCGCTCGGGCAACGGTTCGCGGCAGTCGGGCATCTGGGTGCTGGACCAGTTCACGCGCTGGCAGGCGATGAACTGGGACGTCAGCGGTCGGCTGCAGAAGGCGCAGATGGACACCCTCGAGCTGCCGCACGACCCGTCCTTCACTCTCGGGTGAGCGGTCTGCCGTTCCGCGATGTACCTCGCAGGACCATGCGATGAGGCAGGCTGGGGCGATGGACGTCGATGCGGTGCTGGCCGGCAAGCTCGCCGAGCTCGACGACGAGATCGCCGCGCTCACGGCACCACCGGAGCAGGCGGGCGACATCTCGTTCGGCAAGCGTGTGGGTGACGGGACGTCGATCGCCGTCGAGCGGCTCACCCAGGTGGCCACGCACGACCGGTTCCTGCAGCTGAGGCTCGAGGTGCTGCGGGCGCAGGCCAAGCGACGGGACGGCAGCTACGGCACCTGCGACCGGTGCGGTCGGCCCATCCCCGAGGGGCGGCTCGAGGCGTTGCCCTGGGCGAGCACGCACGTCAGCTGTGAGCCGGCGTGACGGCAGCGGCGGGCGGCTCCGAGGAGCCGGTCGGAGTCACCGTCAAAGGGACGGCCGTGGTCACCGGGGCAGGTGCCGGGCTGGGCGCTGAGTTCGTTCGACAGCTCCGCGGACTCGGGTGGCACGTGGTGGGAGTCGATCTGGACGGTGCCGACCGGAGGGTCGACGTCCGCGACGGAGCCGCCCTTCGCTCGCTCGCTCAGGAGCTGCGGCCCTCGCTCTGGGTGAACAACGCGGCCGTGCTCGGTTCAGGAGACGCCGCCACGCAGTCGGACGAGGTCGTCGACCGGGTCGTCGAGGTGAACTTGCTGGGGGTGATCCGCGGGACCCGCGCCGCCGTGGCCGTGATGCGTCAGCACGCGGGGGGGCAGGTCATCAACGTCGGGTCGCTGGCTTCATGGACCCCAGTGCCGGGTGAGTCGGTCTACGCGGCCACCAAGGCTGGTGTGCTGTCCTTCACCCTCGGACTCGAGGCCGAGCTTCGCGCTCAGGGGGAGCGGAGGGTCCGGTTCACCGTGGTCTGCCCCGACGGGATGCTCACCCCGATGATCCGTGACGTCGTCGCCGACCCGGCGGTGGTCCTGACGTTCAGCGGTTTGCGCCTCGTCACTCCGGAGGAGGTCGTCGTTCGGGCGCTCTCGACGTTGCGCCGACCGCGCCGGGTCGTCTCCGTGCCGCGCTGGCGTGGGGCGGAGGTACGCCTTATCGGGGCGGTCCCTGACTTCGCCCTCGCTCTCCACCCGGTCATCGCCTGGGTGGGTCGGCGCAACCAGGCCCGCCTGGTCGCCCGGCTGGGGAATGCATCCGAGGCCGCGCCGGTCTGAGCCTGGTGAGCCGGCCCGCTCAGACTCCGTGGAGCTGCTGGTGCTCGACGCCCTCTTGTCGTGCGCGGGGTCGTGACCTGCGGGCGTAGGACTTCCACCCGCACGAGCAGGTCGCCACCGAGAACTGGTCCTGCTCGACGATCTGGGTGGTGTGCGCGGCGACGACGTGGGGTTCAGCCTGAGGGGGAACCCGGTGGTCGAAGGACACGCCAGCGACGGCCGGATCGGGGAAGCCTGCCATGGCTGAACGCTAGACCGAACTGACGGGCCCCGCGACCCGATCTGCGAAAACGTCGAGCACTTCGCGACACGACTCCACGCCGTATTCCGCCGCAGGGGCCGCGCCGGCTTCGTCGGTCAAGGGGTCATGCAGCGCGACGAGCGCCCGGCCGTGCAGCATCGCGGCGAGCAGCAGGTTGGCGAGAACCCAGCCGCCGACGATCAGCTGAAGTGGAGTGCCGATCTCGGTGCTCATGAGTTCATGGTGCCTGAGCGGGTCACCCTTCCGGGTGACTCCACGGGTGGCTGGAGTCACGGTCTCGTCACGGACCATGATCGCCTCGCGGGTTCGTTGGGCGGTCGCCCTGACAGGGGTCGAGACTGCTCGGTGTCATGCCTGCCGACCAGCACCGACGCCTCGGTCCCCCGCCTGAGCCGACCGGCCTCGCACGAGGTGTCCGTGTCGCCCTCGGCGTCACCGGCAGCCAGCGGACCAGGGGATACGGGACGGCAGCCGGAGCCCAAGGTCGCGCACGCGTTTCCGGTCTGGTCGGCCTCGCGTTCGCCGATGCGCTTCCCAGCGTGCTGCTCTGGCTGCTCGTGTCGTGGGTCGCCCCGGACCTGGGTGCGTCGTCGGGGTGGCTCACGACCTGGTTGCTCGCCGGTGGCGTCGCCGCGGTAGCGGCCGCCCTGATCTCCCTGCGACTCGCCCGATCGGGTCGTCGACTCACCGCCGCGGTGTGGGTCGCCACGAACGCGGGGCTCGTCGTCGTGGTCGTCGCTCAGCTCGAGGTGCTCACAGCGGCAGCAGCACTCCTCGTGCTCCGCGCCGCACTCCTCGGAGTCGGAGCGGTCACCCAGCGCCCTCTCGTCGTCGATGTGTCCCCGCCGGAGGTGCGCGTGCGTGCGTTGGCCCGTTGGCGTGGTTCGGGTGTCCTCGGCGGCGCGGCTGCGGCCGGCCTGGCGGCAGCCGTCGTGGGCGGGCCGGAGTGGGGATGGCGGAGTGCGCTCGCGGCCGCGGGGGCCGTCGCTGCGGTCCTCGGCCTGGTGTCCGCCTTCGTCGACGATCCTGGGGTCGGGGGTGTGGAGCGTCGGAGGCTGGTCGGCCTGGTCGGGGAGGATGCAGCCCCGGTCGAGGCGCCCGACCAGCCCCTCCGGTCGCTGAACCGTGTTGCCGGGCAGCCCGCGGTGGCCGTGGCCCTGGTCGGCTATCTGGCGGTCGGAGTGGCAGGGCTCGCCCCCGTGACGGCCATCGTCAGCCTCGTCCGAACCAGCGGCACCTCCGCCGTCGAGACGTACGCAGGGCTCGCGATCGCCTGGGCGGCCGCCTCCCTCGCCATGGTCCTGGCAGCCCGAGGGCTCGAAGCTCGTGGACGTCGGGGACCACGGCACCTCGCGGCCGCCGTACCGGTGCTGCTCGTCGTGTCGGTCGTCGGACTGGTGGCCACGAGCTGGACGCACCAGGCGGCGGCGGCCTTGGTGGGCACAGCCGTGGTGACCACGGGTGCCGCTTTGGCGGTCGTCGTCCTCGACGCCACCGCGCTGTCTGCTGTCGAGCCAGCCGATCGACCCGCGGTCGCTGCCCTCAGCACGCTCGCCGTGGTGGGTGGTCTGGTCCTCGGACTGGTGTGGTTGGCGGTACTCGGGGAGTGGGCTGAGCCCCGCTTCACCCTTGCCTCGTTGGGGGTCCTTGCCGTCGTCCTTGCGATTCCCACCCTCTGGCTGCCGACAGCCGCTGAGGGGGCACTGGGGGAGCGGGTGGACCGGATCGTTCGGAACGCGCGGCTGCACCCAGCGACTCCCGACCTGCCCCGCTGGGCACGGCCGGTCGTGCTCGCGCCAGACTGGCCGCCGGCCCTCCCAGCCGTGCTGCGGCCTCCACCGCCCGGTTTCGTTCGGACGCGTGGCGTGGCAGGTACGGATGGAGGTCGTGAGCTCGTGGCGCGTCTGATCCGGATGCCGCAGGTCGATCTCCTGCCCGTCGCCGACCCAGCCAGGCTCGATCCGTTGACGTCACCCGTCGACCAGGTGCGAGAGCTGACCGTGTTCGGCGAACGGAACGTGTTCGCCTCCACCTCGTCGATGAGGGTGCGGGTCCCCTGTGCTCTTCCACACCGGCGGATGCGGCGACGGACGCATGTGGGCTTACGCCGGCTACCGGGAGGCGTTGGCGGGGCGCCGGCACCTGGTGCTCGACCACCGGGGCCATGGGCGCAGCGATCGGCCCATGGGGCTCGCCGAGCACCGGTTGGAGGAGTACGTCAGCGATGTGCTCGCCGTCCTTGACGCGACCGGCGTCGAGAAGGTGGCGTTCGTCGGGTACTCAGCCGGAGCCACGATCGGTTACGTGCTAGCTGCCGCCCACCCTGAGCGGGTGACATCGCTGGTCGGCCTCGGGGCGGTTGGCCAACCTGGCCCAGCCGAGGGGGACGAGGCCCTTGCCATGGCCCAGGAGGTGCGTGGCCGCGGGTTGCGTCTCGTTCTTCCAGGAGGCGTTCGTCGACGAGCGTGAGCCTCCACCTGCCTGGCTGCTCGACCAGCTCTGCTCGACCGAACCAGAGATGTTCGCTCTGCTCCTCGAGAGTTGGGCGTCGTCGACGAGCCCATGGGTCGGACTTCCTCCGCGTCGTGGCGCCGACCCCCGCTGAGTTGGCAGTGCGAGTGCCCACGACTCATGAGTCCACGAGACCGTCCTGCTGAAGGACGTACACGTTGCCGTCGGGAGCTCTGAAGAAGAACCAGCCCCAGGGATGGTCGTCGGCGTCACCGGTCAGGTCTTTCGCCCAGACGATGTTCCCGATGAGCTCGACATCCGCTGCGGCGAGCTCGTCTCGGGCACCGACGATGTCGTCGACGGCGAACGCGACGAGCACGCCACGGTCGAAGGCGGCGGGGGCCACCCTCTCGTCGGTCATCTCGGGGCCGAGGACCTCGACGAGGTCGCGCGGTCCGGAGGGCAGCGTGAAGCCTGCCCAACCCGGGCTGGTGAACGCGGCCTTCATGCCCAGCACGTCACGGAACAGCGCCTCGGTCGCCCCGAAGTCCTGAGTGCGCGTTGCGACGAACGACACCCGAAGCACGCGCACGACGGGGCTCGCTCCCTCGTTGGCAGACTCAGGGGCCGGTTGCCGCGGAAAGAGCGAGGTCGTCGAGCCGGATCTCCTTGCTGCCCACGTTCGATCCCGAGCGGTTGATCGAGAGGAAGACCTGTCCGGCGGGCGCCAGGCTCGTGTCGGTGGTGGTGTAGGTCCACGAAGCGGGTTCGGGAGTTCCGTCCGTCCAGGTGCGCACGTAGAGGGTCTGCCCGACGATGCGGAACCTGACCCACTGCTTGCCCGTGCCGACCTGCTGGGCACCGGTCAGCGAGCTGACCGTGCTCACCGTGCCGTTGACGTTCTTCTGGACCAGGACCGCGGCGGAGTCGGACTGGATCTGAACGCCGTAGCCGTTGAGGGGGCGGTAGCTGTTCTGCCAGCCGCCGGTGCCGCGCAGGAAGGCGCTGAAATAGGCTCGGGGCTGTCCGCTCGACCACTGGTAGGAGAAGACGAGATCAGCGTCGGCGACGGCGGTGCTACCTGTCAGCTGGGCACGGGCCCAAGCGCTGGCGGTGTCGTTGAAGGCCAGTCGGCCAGCGCTGTTCTGGGTGTCGACCGTCCCGGCATTGACCGTGGTCGTCCACGACGGCGACCAGGCAGCACCGTTGGCGCCGGTCCACGCGTCTGTGAACAACGCACTGCTGACCGGATCCGTGGTCACGTTCACAACGGCCGGGGTCGAGGCGTTGGGGGCAGCATCGATCGCGGTCACGGTGTAGGCGTAGGGCGTGTTCGGGGTGCGGCCGTTGTCGGTGTAGGTGAGGACTCCGGGCGCTGTGGTGGTGATCAGGGTGCCGTCACGCCGTACCTGGTACCCGGTGACTGCGACGTTGTCGGTGGAGGCGGTCCAGGTCAGCGTCACCGAGGTGGCCGTCTTGGAGGCGGCCAGGTTCCCGGGCGTCGACGGCGCTTCGGTGTCGACCGGCGCTGGGTCCGTGGTGACGTTCAGAGCGGCCGGGGTCGAGGCGTTGGGGACGGCATCGATCGCGGTCACTGTGTAGGCGTAGGGCGTGTTCGGGGTGCGGCCGTTGTCGGTGTAGGTGAGGACTCCGGGCGCCGTGGTTGTGATCAGGGTGCCGTCACGCCGTACCTGGTACCCGGTGACTGCGACGTTGTCGGTGGAGGCGGACCAGGTCAGCGTCACCGAGGTGGCCGTCTTGGAGGCGGCCAGGTTCCCGGGCGTCGACGGCGCCAGGGTGTCCGCGGGTGCGGCGCCCAGCAGGCCGGCGGCCCCCGAGGTCCACAGTGCTGCGACCTGGGACGGCGAGAGCTCGCTCGGGAAGTCGGCCACCTCGTCCAGGTCACCTGAGAAGAAGGAGCTGGTGGGTGCCGGGATGTTCGAGTAGTTCCGGCCGAACACGAGGTAGAAGCTCGACAGGTCCGTGTAGCCGGCCCGCAGGTAGCCCGGAGCGGGCAGGGCAGCGCCGACGACCGCGGTGGTCCCCTGCAGGGCGCCGTCGACGTACAGGTTCATGACCCCGGCGCCGTAGGTGGCCGTGACCTGGTGCCACCGACCGTCGCGGAAAGTGGTCGCCGAGCGCACGAAGGCGAAGGACGCTCCACGGCCGACTGGCACGACCCGCTGCACGAAGGCGAGCTTGCCGTCGTTCTCCATGAAGACGACACGGTCGCTGCCCGTTGCGGGTCCGGCGCCGGTCTGGTCGGACGAATAGCCCATGATCGCCCCGCCGACGCGCGTGGTGGTCTTGAAGAATGCCGTCTGGGTGTAGGAGTCGGTGTGCGTCGTCGGCGTGGCAGCGGCGAGGTATCCGGAAGTGCCGTCGAGCGTGACTGCCGCACCCCCCGCGATCGCAGCCGGCTGGTTCCGGGTGACCCCACCGACGGTGATGCCCTCGGCGCCGGAGACGGAGCTGCCGACGACCGGACCGTTGGCCTCGTCCAGCTGCCAGTACGTCCCTGGGTTCGCGGCCTGAACCCGCGATGCGTAGGCGGGCGGGTTCGCGGCGCTGACGGTCACGGACGCCGACACGGCCGACAGGGCGCTCGTCGCGGTGCCGTCACTGGCGCTGATGCGGTAGGCGTGCGTGGACCCGGCAGGGAGACCGGCGTCGTCGAAGCGGATCTCGGGAAGGCTCCACGGCCACGACTCGACCACGGTGGACGCGACGGGCGTCGTACCGCCGTCGCGGAACAGCCGGTAGGTGAGCATCCCGTTGTTGTTGTCCGCGACTCCGCGGGCGACCACGGTGACCGTCCCCGCGGCGCTGGCGGTGACGGTCGGGGCGAGCGGGGTGCCCGGCGTCGAGTTGCCTCCCGTCGGGCCGAAGCGGGTCAGGCCCTGCTGTGCCGCTCCACCGACGGTCGAGAAGTCACCGCCGACGAACAGCTGCGTGCCGTCGGTTGCCATGGCGTGCGGGCCGACGTGGTCCGTTCCGGCGCCGTTGGTGTTGGGCGACCAGTGCGCAAACGTGCCGTCGCTCAGCGAGTGGGCGGCCAGGCGGTACCAGACGAAGTCGGCGGAGGACCTCGGACCCACGAATCCGCCAGGAGTCCTGCCGCAGTCGTGCATGTGCGAGCCGCGGTAGACGAAGTTGCCGATCACGGCCGTGGCCTGTGAAGCACCCAGGCACTGGGCAGTCCACAGCGGTGTGCCGTCGGCGATGTTGGCTGAGTACTCGCCCTCGAAGCAGCCCGGCTGGAGGCCTTCGGCGACGACGTACGCGTTGGATCCCCCCCGGGAAGCCGCCGGCCTTGCTCACCAGGGCGGGGGTCGGGCGACCGAGCTGATCCCCGAGCCAGTCCGGAGGCGGCGACGAGCCCGTCGAGGTCGCGACCCGTGCTGATCCCGGAACGTCGAGCAGGTAGACGAGGTCCTCGGTCGCGACGTTGCCCGTCGCGCGAGGGGCGAACGGGCACCCGCCGATGCCTCCGAGACTCGCGTCGAGGACGGTCACCCCCGCCTCGAAGGCCGCCAGCGCGTTGGCGGACCCGGCGTTGCGCGTGACGTTGAAGTGGGCGGCGTCAACCTCGCGACGCCCGCTCACCAGGGCGGGGGTCGGGCGACCGAGCTGATCCCCGAGCCAGTCGGAGGCAGCGATGAGCCCGTCGAGGTCGAGACCCGTGCTGATCCCGGAACGTTCGAGCAGGTAGACGAGGTCCTCGGTCGCGATGTTGCCCGTCGCGCGAGGGGCGAACGGGCACCCGCCGATGCCTCCGAGACTCGCATCGAGGACGGTCACCCCCGACTCGAAGGCCGCCAGGGCGTTGGCGTACCCGGTGTTGCGCGTGTTGTGGAAGTGGGCCCGGAGTCGTACGTCTCCGGAGACCTCGCGGACGGCGGCGATCCGAGCGCGTACGTCGGTCGGCACCGCGACGCCGATCGTGTCGGCGATGGCCAGCTCGTCGACCCCGGTGGCAGCCAGCCGCGCTGAGAGGTCGACGACCCGTGGGAGCGGGACCTCCCCCTCGTAGGGGCAGCCGAACGACGCCGACAGCGTGACCGTGGTGGTGAGCCCGGCGGCGCGAGCGAGCGGTGCCACCTCTTCGACGGTGCGGACGGCTTCGTCGGTGGACAGGCCCTGGTTGCGCCGGCTGAACGTGTCGCTCGCCATCACCACGAGGTTCACCTCGTCCACCGCCGTCGCGGCCGCGCGGTGGAACCCTCGGGCGTTGAGCACCAGCCCGATCATGGCGAGCCGCGACCCGGTACCGGCCGCGACCAGGCCCGCGACGACGGCCTCCGCGTCTGCCATCCGCGGGACCCGCTGCGGGTTGACGAAGCTGGCAACCTCCGCGCGGGTGACGCCGGCAGCGGCGACCCGTCCGACCAGCTCGACCTTCTGCGACGTCGTCAGCTCGGCGGGGTCGTTCTGCAGACCGTCTCGAGCGGCCACCTCGACGATGGTCACGTCCGCCATGCTGGCCCCTCTGCTGGGCAGCCGCGGTCGCTCTCGGTGGGCCTGGACCTGGTCGGCACGGGGGCATCGTACGACCTGGCCCTGACCACGACGAACGACGACCTCGAGGTCTGACCGGTCAACGACAGCGGCTGATCCGCGCTGTGGCTCAGCCGAAGCGGCCGGAGATGTAGTCCTCGGTGCGCTGGTCGCTGGGGTTGGTGAAGATCCGGCTCGTGAGGTCGCTCTCGATGAGGCGCCCGTAGCGGACACCCTGGTCGTCGAGCTCGGCCGTGAAGAACGAGGTGCGGTCCGACACGCGGGCTGCCTGCTGCATGTTGTGGGTGACGATGATGATCGTGTAGTCCGTCGCCAGCTGCTGCATGAGGTCCTCGATCTTGGCCGTGGCCAGGGGGTCGAGCGAGGCGCACGGCTCGTCCATGAGGATCACGTCCGGCCGCACCGCGATGCAGCGGGCGATGCACAGCCGTTGCTGCTGACCGCCGGAGAGTGCGAGCGCGCTCTTGCCGAGCTGGTCCTTCACCTCGTCCCACAGCGCGGCGCCCTCGAGCGCCTCCTGGACGAGGTCGTCCATGCTGTCGACCTTCATCTTGTTGACCCGGGGGCCGTACGCGATGTTGTCGTAGATCGACTTGGGGAAGGGGTTGGGCTTCTGGAAGACCATCCCGACCCGGCGCCGCACCTCGATGGGGTCGACCTCAGGCCCGTAGAGGTCCTGGCCGTGGTAGGTGATCGTGCCCTGGACCCGCGCACCGGCCACGAGGTCGTTCGTGCGGTTGAAGCAGCGCAGGACGGTGCTCTTGCCGCAGCCCGAGGGGCCGATCAGCGCGCTGATCTGGTTCGCTCCGAAGGAGACGTTGACGTCACGCACGGCGTCGAACGTGCCGTAGAACACGTGCAGGTCGCGCACCTCGATGACGGGCTGGTAGTGCGCAAGTCGCTCCGCGTGCTCGTCCGTGAGCTCCGGGCGCGGCGCACCGAGCGGCGTCTGGGCGTCACTCGGCGGCGTGGCGGGCGTCTCGGTCATGGCTCCAGCCTGGTCGGGTCGTCGGGTCGCGGTGCTCTCACTCATGATGACGCGTTTCCTCGCTCAAAGACGCTTCTGGTAGCGATTCCGGATGAAGATCGCCACGGAGTTCATCGCCAGCAGCAGGACGAGCAGGAAGACGATCGTTGCCGCGGCCAGCTGCTGGAATTCCTCCTTGGGCTGACCGATCCAGTTGTAGATCTGGATCGGCAGGACGGTGTAGGAGGAGTCCAGGCCGGTCGGGTTGAAGTTCACGTAGGTTACGGCGCCGAGGAGGAGTAAGGGTGCCGCCTCCCCGATGGCCCGGGAGAGGGCGAGGATCTGACCCGTCGCGATCCCGGGGATGGCCGCTGGTAGGACCTGGCGCCAGATCGTCTGCCACTGGGTGGCTCCGAGCGCTAGAGAGCCGAAGCGGATCGACTGTGGCACTGCGCGTAGCGCCTCACGCGTGGCGATGATGACGGTCGGCAGGATGAGCAGGCTCAGCGTGAGGGCGGCCGAGATCACGGAGAAGCCGAGTCCCAGATAGCGGACGATGAACGCCAGCCCGAGGATGCCGAACACGATCGAGGGGACCGCAGCGAGGTTCTGGATGCTGACCTCGATGATCCGGTTGATGCGCTTGGTCGTGTCTGCGTACTCCTCCAGGTAGATCGCGGCCGAGATCCCGGTGGGGATGGTGATGAGCGCGGCCGTCGTGATCACCCAGATCGTGCCCGTGATCGCGGACTGCGCACCGGCGAGCTCTGGCCGCCGCAGCGTCGGCATGTTGGTCCAGATCCGCGAGTCGAGGCGGGTCCAGCCCTTGACGATGAGGAACGTCAACAAGGCGATGAGGAAGACCATCGACACGACGAGGGATGCCAGAAGCAGCGCGCGGAAGACCTTGTCGCCGAACGGCTCACCCCGGCCCTTGAGGCTCACGTCGCGCATCGGTGCCGGTCGGCTCTGCGTCGTGGTGCTCACTCGTACACCTCGCGGTAGCGGCGGACCAAGCGGATGGAGACGATGTTCATGGCCAGGGTCGCGAGGAACAGGAGCAGGCCGACGGCGAAGATCGTGTCGTAGGCGATCGAGCCGGTGGAGGCGTCGCCTCCCGCGATCTGCGCGATGAAGCCGGTCATGGTCTGCATCCCCTCGAGCGGGTTCCACGACAGATTGGGGCGGTTCCCGGCGGCGAGAGCGACGATCATGGTTTCGCCGACGGCACGGGAGATCCCGAGCACGAACGCGGCGACGATGCCGCTCAGAGCGGCGGGGATGACGACCTTGGTGCTCACCTGCCGCTTCGTGCTCCCCAAGGCGTAGGCCCCGCTACGCAGGGCGTTCGGCACCGCTGCCATCGCGTCCTCGGAGAGCGAGGCGATCGTCGGGACGATCATGATGCCCATGACGATCCCGGCCGACAGCGCGTTGAAGACCTCAGGCAGCTCGCCGTCGAAGAGGGGCGAGAGCAGCCAGCGCAGGGCGGGAGTGATGAACGAGAGGGCGAAGAACCCGAAGACCACGGTGGGGATCCCGGCGAGGATCTCCAGGACCGGCTTGACGGTCTTGCGGACGCGCCCGTAGGCGTACTCGCTGAGATAGAGGGCCGACGCGAGCCCGAGCGGCATCGCCACGAGCAGGGCGATCGTCGAGATGAGCAGGGTCGCCGTGACCAGCGGGAGAACCCCGTAGGACGCGGGCTTGAAGGTCGGTGCCCAGTCGACCCCGGTCAGGAACTCCTTGGGCGAGACGAGCTGGAAGAACTCCCAGGTGGGCTGGAGGAACGACAAGAAGATCAGGGCGGTGGTGACGACGGCCACCAGGGCCGCCGCGATCAGCCCGACCTTGATGACCGCCTCGAACGGGCGACGCCGAGACTGCCGCAGGGAATTTCCTGCGGCAGTCTCGGTCGTCGCTGTGGTGCTCAAGGTCAGCCGTTCGCGGCCTGGAAGGTGCTCCAGGTGGACTTGAGCTCGGCCACCTGATCGGCGTTGAGGGGGATGAACAGGCCCTCCTCGGCGATCTGAGCGTTGTTGTCCACGTAGTACTGCACGAAGGCGTTCACCTGAGCCTGCTTGATGGCCGTGCCGCTCGGGTAGATGAACAGCGGCCGAGACAGCGGGGTGTACGTGCCGTCCTGGGCGGCCGCGGCGCTGGGCGCCACGCAGCCGGCTCCGTCATCGATCTGGACGGCAGTGAGATTGTCGGCGTTCTCCTCGTAGTAGGTGAAGCCGAAGTAGCCCAGCCGCCCTTGCTGCCCTCGACGCCCTGCACGGTGACGTTGTCGTCCTCTGACGGGCTGTAGTCCGTGCGGGAGGCGCCTTCTTCACCGTTGATCGCGTCGGTGAAGTAGTCGAAGGTTCCCGAGTCGGTGCCCGGACCGAAGAGCGTGAGCTTCTCGTCGGGGAAGGACGGGTCGACCTGGTTCCAGTTGTCGACCGTGGAGTCCGGCGCCCAGATCTTGCCGAGCTGCTCGGTGGTCAGGCAGGTCGCCCAGGTGTTCTCCTTGTTGACGACCACCGTGAGAGCGTCGAGCGCGATCTCCAGCGCCGTGTAGGTGATGCCCTTCGCCTCACAGGCGGCACCTTCTTCGTCCTTGATCTCACGGGAGGCGTCGTTGATGTCGGTCTCGCCGTTGCAGAACTTCTCGAAACCGCCGCCGGTCCCGGACGTGCCGACCGTCACCTGGACGTCGGGGTTCGCCTCCTGGAAGAGCTCGGCCGCAACGGTGCTCATGGGGGCGACGGTGCTCGAGCCGTCGACGCGTACCGCGCCGGAAAGGCCGGACCCGTCGTCACCGCTGGAACCGGCGCTGGAGCCGCCGCAAGCCGCGAGTCCGAGGGCGACGGCCAGCGCCATCGCGACGGGGGCTCCTCGGCGCAGGGAAGTGCGCATCACTGTGGTTGGACCTCTCTGTCGGGCCGGTCCGACCGGCCGCGTCACGTGCGTACGTCGGTGGACCGTAGAGGGCCGAGGTGTCCGGATCGGTTGGCCTCGGTGCACGCCAGGTGAACGCCCGGTCATGACTTGGTGCCGTCGTCCACCGATCGATCAGCAGGTCAGGGGTCGTGGCGCTCGACGGCGAGTACCTCGCCGTGGACGTGGTGGATGACCACCATGGCCCCAGGAGGGAGCCCTTCCCCGATCACCGACTTGGCCTCACGGGACCCGATCGCGGCCTTGAGCAAAGCAGGGAGCACCGGCCGGTGGGAGCACAGCACGAGGCGCCCGGCTCCCCAGCTGGAGGAGCTTGCGGATCCGACGGGCGGCCGCCGTGGGCTTGGTGCGATGCCCGTGCTCTGACACCGCTGGCTCGGCGACGATGTCGAGATTCGTGGCGGTCGCGTAGGGCGCCACCGTGTCCTGGCAGCGCGTCGTGTCGGACGAGTGCACCTCGGTGACTCCGTATGCGGCCAGCACGGGTATCAGCGCGAGTGGCGTCCTCCGCGCCGCGGTCGTCGAGCGGGCGATCGCGGTCGTGTCCGTCCCACGCAGCCCGCTTCGTCGCGCGCGCGTGCCTCAGGACGACCAGGGTGTCCGGCGGGGACCCGTCGAGGGCGGCGGTGAGGTCCTCGAAGGCGGCGAGCACCTCCGCATCATGGGCATAGCTGAGCGTCGCTCGCGCCTCGCCGGGGGTGAGCCAGCGGACTGCGTCAACCTCGAGGTTGGGGACGAAGCCGCCGGTGGTCACTTCCGCTGACCAGTAGTGCACCTCTTTCGGCATACCGTCCACCTCGTAGGCCTGGGTGGGGAGGGGAGGTCCGAGGACGACGTCGAACCCGGTCTCCTCCGCGACCTCGCGCACCGCCGCTGTCGGCCACGCTTCACCCTCCTCGAGCTTGCCTTTGGGAAGGGTCCAGTCGTCGTAGCGCAGCCGATGTACCAGGGCTACCTCGACGGTCCCTGCCTCGGTGCGGCGCCAGAGCAAGCAGCCAGCGGCCCGGATCGTCGGCTGGCTGCTCATCGGCCCCTCTGCGGGCGTAGCCAGACCCGCCAATGACGACGGGAGACCTCGGGCCAGATGCGGACGAGCTCGTCGCGGGAGGCGTCGACGGCCTCGCGCTGGAGCGAGTGCAGGATGCCGAGAGCGAACCCCGTGGAGCCGGCGAGCTGCTTGCGGCTCGCGAGACTGCGCACCGTGTCAGCGGCAAGCGCGGCGTCCTGGTGCTCGCCGAGCAGCTCGGTGACGAGCTCGACGCGCGCGGCCAGCCGTCTCGCCGGTTTGCCGAACACCGGCTCCACGGCCTCGCAGGCGTAACGCGCGCGCTTGGCCGCGATCCTTGTCTCGTGCCACTCGGCGTCCGGGCCGTCGGCGCGCAGTGCCTCGACGTCGCGGGCCAGTCGGCGCCAGGACCTGCGGACCAGCGGCGGGAGTGCCTCCGAACAGGGCTGGTCGGCGGCCGCGACGACGGGCGGGTCGGCGCACGTGCTGACGAGGTCGTCGAGCAGTGCGAGATAGCGCTGCGACCGGAGTGCGTCGAGGACCGTGGCTCGCGCGCCGGTCATGCCCGTGGTCATGGACGAGCGCACGAGCCGCCGCGCAGCGGTCGTCTCGACCTCGATCGCGGGGTCGGTGCTGATCCTGTCGAGGTCGCGAAGCAGCCGGTCGCGGAGCACCTCACGGTCCCGCACCTCGCCGAGCACCCCTGCCAGCCAGGCGAGCTCCGCTCGCAGCGGTCGGGTCACCGTCGGGTCGAGCAGGGGCTCGAACACCTTCAGCCCGCTGCGGAGCCGACGGGCAGCGACGCGCATCTGGTGCACGGAGTCGGGCTTGTCGCGGCGAACCCCTACGTCATGGGCCAGGAGCGCACGGGTGTTGCGCGCGAGATGTGCTTGGACAGCCATCCGGGCGGGATCACCGGGGGTGACCTCGCCGGGCTCGGGTACGTCGGGGTCGGCCGTGGCCAGCGGGCCCAGGGCCCGTCCCACCTTCGAGACGGTCCCTCCGGGGAGCGCGCCCGCCCCGGTGAGGACCTCTCCGACCTCGTCCAGCACGGCGTCGTCGCCGCCGACGAGCTCCACCTCGATCTCACGGAACTGTGCGACGGTGCGGTGGCCGTCGAGCACCGACACCGAGTCGTCGGTCAGCGAGGCCAGCAGCACGCCCGAGGCGTCGAGGACCGGGTACGTCGTTCGCTCGGTTCGGAGCGTGGCCACGTTCTCGAGCGGGGCCGAACGCGTGAGTGAGAGAACCAGGTCGGACAGCTCCTGAGGCGGCACGGCCGTCGTGCCCCGGTCCAGCGGAACCGTGAGCTCCTCCCGGGTCTCCGCGCGCAGGGGCAGCTTCAGGTGCCAGCCCTCGTCCGAGCCACCTTCGCGTCGGCGCAAGGTCACGCGCGACCGAGCCAGCCGCAGGTCGTCGGTGTCGAGGTAGGCCGCCGTGAGGACGGTCACCGTCCCGTCGCCGAGCCCGCCTCCGTCGGCCAGCGAGATCTCGGGCAGGCGGAACAGGCCGTGGACCCGGAACTTGCGTTCCACCTCGACCGAGCGGGTCGGCCTCCGGTCGTCAACCGCCCCCGAGTCGGCCACCGAGGTCAACCCCCCGGCCGACGCTGCTTGGTGGCGATCATGTGGCTCTGGATGTCGCGCAAGGGGGCGCCGTCGGCCGCCCGGACGTGGCGTTCCCAGGTGTCGTCCGGGCCGAGGTGCCACGACGCGGTGCTCTCGTCGAACCCGAGGTCGAGAAGGTCCTCGACCTCAGCGACGTGCTCGTGGTCGTCGAGCCGGACCAGCGCCTCCACGCGCCGGTCGAGGTTGCGGTGCATGAGGTCGGCGCTGCCGATCCACACCTGCGGGTCGCCCCCGTTGGCGAAGGAGAAGACCCGCGAGTGCTCGAGGAACCGACCGAGGATGCTGCGGACCCGGATGGTCTCCGACAGCCCCGGGACCCCGGCGCGCAGGGCGCAGATCCCGCGGACCCAGACGTCGACGGGGACTCCAGCCGCAGACGCGCGGTACAAGGCATCGATGATGCCCTCGTCGACGAGGGAGTTGAGCTTGATCCGGATCGCTGCCGGCCGACCGGCCCGGTGGTGGTCGACCTCCGCGTCGATCCGCTCGACCAGGCCGGAGCGGACCGAGTGCGGCGCGACGAGCAGGCGCGAGTAGTTCGTGTTCATCGAGTAGCCGGACAGCACGTTGAAGAGGTTGCTCACGTCCTCGCCGACGGCAGGGTCGGCGGTGAGCAGCCCGAGGTCCTCGTACATCCGGGCGGTGCGCGGGTGGTAGTTCCCCGTGCCGATGTGGGTGTAGCGACGGATGCGGTCGCCCTCCTGGCGGACGACGAGGGAGAGCTTGCAGTGCGTCTTCAGTCCCACGAGCCCGTAGACGACATGGCAGCCTGCCTGCTCGAGCTTGCGGGCCCGCTTGATGTTGGCCTGCTCGTCGAACCTCGCCTTGATCTCGACCAGGACCAGCACCTGCTTGCCGGCCTCGGCAGCCTCGATGAGGGCGTCGACGATCGGTGAGTCACCGCTGGTGCGATAGAGCGTCTGCTTGATCGCGAGGACGTGGGGGTCGGCGGCGGCCTGCTCGAGAAAGGCCTGGACGCTCGTCGAGAACGAGTCGTACGGGTGGTGGAGGAGAACGTCGCGCTGGCGCAGGGCGCCGAGGATGTCCACCTCGTCGGCGCTCTCGACCTCGGAGAGATCGGGATGACGCCGCGGGACGAAGGCCGGGTAGTCGAGCTCCGGCCGGTCGACCGACGAGACCGCCATCAGACCCGTGAGATCGAGCGGTCCCGGGATGGCCACGACCTCCTGCTCCTCGATGCCGAGCTCGCGGACGAGCAGCTCGAGCACCCGCGGGTCGATCGTGTTCTCGACCTCGAGGCGCACCGGTGGCCCGAACTTGCGCCGCATGAGCTCCTTCTCGAGGGCCATCAGCAGGTTCTCCGCGTCGTCCTCCTCGACCTCCAGGTCCTCGTTGCGGGTGACCCGGAAGCCGTGGCTCTGGAGCACCTCCATGCCGGGGAACAGGTCGTCGAGGTGGGCGGCGATGACGTCCTCGAGGGGGACGAAGCGCATGGGGCTCACCTGCGCGAATCGCCCGAGCAGCTGCGGGACCTTCACACGGGCGAAGTGCTGGACGCCGGTGGTCGGGTTGCGCACGACGACCGCGAGGTTGAGCGAGAGCCCCGAGATGTACGGAAAGGGATGCGCCGGGTCGACGGCCAGCGGGGTGAGCACGGGGAAGATGCGCTCCTGGAAGACCTCAGCCATCCTCGCGCGGTCGTCGTCGTCGAGCTCGTCCCACCGGAGCAGGTCGATGCCCTCCTTCGACAGGGCCGGGAGGATCTCCTCGTGGAAGCAGCGCACCTGGCGCAGCATCAGGTCGCGAGTGCGCTCCCACAGTCCGTCGAGCACCTCACCCGGCATCAGCCCGCTCGCGGCTCGTACGGCGATTCCGGTCGCCATCCGGCGTTTGAGGCCCGCGACGCGCACCATGAAGAACTCGTCGAGGTTGCTCGCGAAGATGGCGAGGAACCGGGTCCTGGCGAGCAAGGGCAGGTCTGGGTCCTCGGCCAGCTCCAGCACTCGCTGGTTGAACGCCAGCCAGGAGAGCTCGCGATCGGAGAAGCGGTCGTCGGGGAGGGGGAGCAGCTCGGCCGGCTCATCCACGGGCTCACCGACGGCGGCCGGCACGTCGGCCAGAACGGCGGGGTGCCCTGGCAGGACCTCGACCGGCTCGACCTCGCTCATCCGGACATCCTCCCATCGAACGCCCGAGCGGGTGACCCGATGGCCGAACGGTGACGCGGGCGAAGACCGAGCCCTCAGGTGCCGAACATCACGTCTTGGGACCAGCGGGCGAAACCCAGGCCCTCGTAGAGCCGGAGAGCGGCGAGGTTGTCCGCGTCGACGTACAGCATCACGTCCGGCAGCCCGAGGGCCCGCAGGTGCGCGAGGCCGACGAGCGTGAGTGCCCGGCCGAGCCCGTGGCCCTGCTCGCCGGCGTCCACGCCGACGACGTAGACCTCGCCGATCGGGGCGTGACCGTGGCTGGCGGCGTCTGCGAGGAGCGCGTGGGGATGCTCGTGCCCGCCGTCCGCATGGGCGTGCTCGTGGGGGTGGCCGTGGTCCGCCTCCCCCCCGTGCACCTTGGTCCAGTGGAAGCCGACCAGGCGCGGGCCCCCGGGTCCGGCCCGTTCGGCGAGGAAGAAGCCCTCGGGGTCGAACCACGCCTCGCTCATCCGGCGGTGGAGGTCCCCGATGTCCCACGCCCCCTGCTCGGGGTGGCCGGCGAAGGCTCGGGCGTTGAGCGCGACCCACTCCTCGTCGTCCAGCCCGGGGAGGAACGTGCGTACGTGGACACCGTCCGGCAGGCGAGCTGGGGGGAGTGGGGCGAAGAGCGAACGGCGCAGCTGCCAGAGACTGCGGGTGCGGGTCATGCCGAAGGACTCCGCCAGCAGCCCGGCGCCCGGGCTGTCCCCGTGGGCCCACAGGCGGAGCCGCCCGTCGGGGGAGAGGGCCAGCACCTCGACGACCAGCCGGCGCCCGACTCCTCGTCGGCGGTGCTCGGGGTCGACCACCAGCTCCGCGCTGCTCCCTGCGACGGCGTCCGTCGGGTCGATGTGGGCGTAGCCGACGAGCGTGTCGCCGGAGTAGGCGAGGACGTGGCGGACTGCGGTGTCGCCGCCGTACCTCAGGTGGAGCGTGACGTGCTCGGACAGCGGGCGGGCACCGTCTTCCTCGGTGGCCGACTCGACCAGCCTGGCGACCCGCTCGAGCTCTCCGGCGTCGAGCCGGCCGACGATCTCGACCCGTGGCTCCACGCGGTCGAGACTAGTGCGTGCTGCCCGATCCGGCGCCTGCTCGAGCCGCCGTGACGGGCAGCGCCAGGACGTCGGCGTCCGGGGCTGACGGCTCGGTCAGCGGGGTCTGCGCGACGAACCGGTAGCCCACGTTTCGGACCGTGCCGATGGCCGACTCGTGCTCGGTGCCGAGCTTGGCCCGCAGCCGTCGGACGTGCACGTCGACGGTTCGGGTGCCTCCGAAGTAGTCGTAGCCCCACACCTCCTGCAGCAGCTGGGCCCGGGTGAACACGCGGCCTGGATGCTGGGCCAGGAACTTGAGGAGCTCGAACTCCTTGTAGGTGAGGTCGAGGACCCGGCCCTTGACCTTGGCGGTGTAGCTCGCCTCGTCGATGGCGACGTCACCGTTGCGGATCTCCTCGGGCGCTCCCTCGGTGGCCTCGACCGCGAGCCTGCCCTGAGCCAGGCGCAACCGGGCCTCGACCTCGGCAGGGCCGCAGGAGTCGAGCAAGACGTCGTCGACGCCCCACTCCGCCGTGACTGCGGCGAGACCTCCCTCGGTGACGACCAGGAGCACGGGGCAGTCCACGCCGGTCGTGCGCAGAAGTCGGCACAACGACCGGATGTGCGGGAGGTCGCGACGGCCGTCGACGAGCACGGCGTCCGCAGGGGGAGCGTCGAGCAGGGCAGCCACCTCCGCCGGTGCGACCTGGACCCGGTGGAGCAGCAGGCCGAGGGCAGGCAGCACCTCGGTCGACGGTTCCACGGCGTTGGTCAGGAGCAGCAGGCGGGCCACGATGGTCCTCTCGGCGACGGCACGGCGGCGAGCACGAAACGCGCGAGGACCCGAAGGCGCCATCGCCCGGGTCCCCACTGGGAGGATACCCGACGTGCCCGCCGACTCCCCAGACCAGCACGTTGAGCGGGCGACCCTGCTCGCCGCTGACGGGGTGAGTCTGAGCGCCGAGCACCGCCCGGCCGACGACGGTGCGCGAGGGTTGGCCTTCGTCGTGCTTCACGGGTTCACGGGAGCGCACGACAGCGAGGCGCTGCGTCGGGTCGGCGACGTGCTGGTGCGCACCGGGGGTGTGGTGGCGGTCTCGATGCGCGGGCACGGCTCCAGCGGCGGCGTCTCCACTCTTGGAGACCTGGAGACCCTCGATGTCGAGGCCGCCGTGGGATGGGCGCGCCGTCTCGGCTACGAGCGGGTGGCCACCGTGGGGTTCTCGATGGGTGCTTCGGCAGTCGTCCGGCACGCGGCACTGCATGGAGGCGTGGACGCGGTGGTCTCGGTGAGCGGTCCGGCTCGCTGGAACTACCGGGGGACCCCGCCGATGCGTCGCCTCCATCAGCTCGTGAGCAGCAGGGCAGGGCGCGCCGCGGCCAGGCGACTGCTGGGCACCCGCGTCACGGAGAAGGCCTGGGTGGAGCCGCTGCCCATGGAGCCCAGGGTGGCCGCAGCGGTCCTGGCCCCCGTTCCGATGCTCGTCGCGCACGGTGACGTCGACCACTACTTCCCCCTCGACCACGCCCGGCAGCTCGCTGCCGCGGGGGACCATGTCGAGCTGTGGGAGGAGTACGGCTTCGAGCACGCCGAGAACGCGATCAGCGACGACCTGACGGGACGGATCGCCGACTGGGTCTCGGCGCAGGTCGGCCTCTCCGGTCCGGCGGGTCGGTGATGAGCGCGGTCGTCGTGCGCTACTGGGCAGCGGCCCGTAGCGCCGCCGGGATCTCCGAGGAGGCGGTCGGGCTCCCGACTGCCGAGGGGAGTCTCGACACGGTCCTCGCGGCGGTGCGTGCCAGACACGATGCGCGGTTCGCGCGCGTGCTCGCGTCGGCGTCGCTCCTGGTCGACGGCGTCGCCGTCGGTCATCGGGACCCGGCCGAGGTCCCGCTGGTCGCTGGAATGACCGTCGAGGTGCTCCCTCCCTTCGCCGGTGGCTGACACCCGGCGGTCGCTGCCCGGGGGCGCGGCCGGGCTCACAGGAATCGGGTCCGTGCTGCTCGTGGCCGGTGCTGTCGGCGGCCCGGTTCCCTTGGCGGCAGCGGTCGTCCTCGTGCAGCTCGCGGTCGCCTCTGCCTGGCACGACCTGCTGCGGGCACCCGGGGCGCGCGCAGGCTCTCTCGTGGGCCTGGCGACCGGCATCGCGGGGACCGTGGCGATGGCCGGGGGACCCAGCCACCGGGTGGGCTGGTTGGCCGTCGTGGCCACCGCCGGGGTCTTCGGGGCCTTCATCCAGCAGCTCGTCAGCGGCGCGGAAGGGCTGGAGCGCCTCGCCGGTATGAGCGCCACGACGGCGCTCGTCGTCGTCGAGGTCCTTGCCCCGTGCTGGCAGGTGGTCGGCCGCGGTTCACTCGGGCCTTGGGTCGTGGCCACGGGAGTCGCAGGAGCACTCGCCGCCACGCTGCTCGTGGCGGCGGCAGGAACCTCCACCTGGTCGGTCTCGGTCGCCGTCCTGGTCGGCGCCGGGCTGGGCGCGCTCCTCGGGTGGATGGGTCCCGAGCGACTGGATCCGTACGCCGGCGGGGCGATCGCGGCCGCCGCCGCGCTCGCCGCGACCAGCGGTGCCCAGGTCAGACGGGTCGCTGGGCGGTCTGCACGCAGGGCCCCCGCCACCGTCGGCGCCCTTCCCCTGGCCGTGGCAGGCCCTGCGGTGCTCGTCGCCGTCCGCGTCGTGCTGGGGTGACTGAGGGGTCTTCCCGGGCCGGCCTGGGGGAATGCCCAGGAGCTGTGGGACCTTCTTCCCACCATGCTGTCGCAGCTCGTGGTCGTCGTCGCGGTGTTGCTCGCCGCGAGCGCGTTCGGCCTGTGGCGCCGGCGACAGGACGGACGCATCCGAGGGGTCGACCCGACCCGCGGCGTTCCCGGGCACGGGGATGCCGACGGCCGTGAGCGACTGACCTCGACCGAGCTCGGCGCCGAGCTGGGCTCCCGGGCGACGCTCGTCCAGTTCTCCACGGCCTTCTGCCAACCGTGCCGTGCCACGCGACGCATCCTGGCCGACGTCGCCGGGCAGGTGGACGGCGTGTCCCACGTCGAGATCGATGCCGAGAGCCATCTCGATCTCGTGCGGCGTCTCGACGTTCGCAGGACCCCGACGGTCTTCGTGCTCGACGGCTCGGGAGCCGTGGTCCGGCGCGCCGTCGGGCAACCACGGGCCGCCGACGTGGTCGCGGCGATCGGGGAGGCCGTGCCGTGAGCCGTCGCCAGGCACGACCTGGACGACGCTCTCGTTCGGTACCGAACTCTGGGACGGTCGTCTTGACATACGGACGGTCCGTGACTTCGCGCACCTCCGTCCCTACCCTCGAAGGCATGCGACGGCAGGTGACCCTCACCAAGCGGCGCGCGGTCGACCTGTGCCGCGTGTCCACCTGCCTGTGTCGACTGCCCTGACCGGGTAGCGCCCGCAGGCTCCACGAGCCGCCCTGCGCCGCCCTGACTGCGTCCCTTGTCGCACTCGTCAGGAGCCCCCATGTACGTCGATCCCCGCGGCCCGCGCTTCGCGGCAGCCGTCACCACCGTGGTCCTGGCCGCCGCGCTGCTGCTCGCCGGCAGCACGCTCGGCCTCCTCCTCCTTGCCGGGCAGGCGGTCGTCTTCGCGATCGGCGCCGTCCGGGGGCCGCAGGCCAGTCCGTACGGGCTCGCGTTCAAGCGCTTCATCCGGCCGAGGCTGTCGCCGCCGGTGGAGCTCGAGGACGCCCGGCCGCCGCGCTTCGCCCAGGCGGTGGGGCTGGGATTCGCCTTGACCGGACTCCTCGCCTTCGTTGCCGGCGCCACCCGTGCTGGGCACCGCCGCGGTGGCGCTGGCGCTGGGCGCCGCCTTCCTCAATGCCGCGTTCGGGTTCTGCCTGGGCTGCGAGGTCTACCTGCTCGTCCGTCGAGTGGCTCCCGCTCGCGCCGCCGCCTCCTGATCCCACCTCCCCGCACCGTTCCCCACCGGAAGGACCACCCGCAATGAGCCGATCCGACGTACTCGTCGACGCCGACTGGGTCGAGGCCCATCTCGACGATCCCTCGGTCGTCCTCGTCGAGGTCGACGAGGACACCGCCGCCTACGAGAAGAACCACATCCGCGGGGCCGTGCGCATCGACTGGAAGGCCGACCTCCAGGACCAGGTGCGCCGCGACTTCGTCAACAAGGCCCAGTTCGAGGCGCTGCTCTCCCGCAAGGGCATCAGCAACGACGACACCGTCGTCCTCTACGGCGGCAACAACAACTGGTTCGCGTCCTACGCCTACTGGTACTTCAAGCTGTACGGGCACGACTCGGTCCAGCTGCTCGACGGCGGACGCAAGAAGTGGGAGCTCGACTCCCGCGAGCTCGTCGCCGAGGTCCCGGAGCGGCCGACGACGACCTACACGGCCAAGGACCAGGACCTCTCGATCCGCGCGTTCCGCGACGACGTGCTGGCGGCCATCGGCTCCGAGGGCCTGGTCGACGTGCGCAGCCCGGACGAGTACGCCGGCCGCCTGCTGGCCCCGGCGCACCTGCCTCAGGAGCAGTCGCAGCGCGGCGGCCACATCCCCACGGCCAAGAACATCCCCTGGAGCCAGGCGGCCAACGACGACGGCACGTTCAAGTCCGACGAGGACCTGAAGGCTCTCTACGAGGCCAAGGGCGTCGACCTGACCCAGGACACCATCGCGTACTGCCGCATCGGCGAGCGCTCGGCCCACACCTGGTTCGCGCTGCACGAGATCCTCGGCATCGCCAACGTGCGGAACTACGACGGCTCGTGGACCGAGTACGGCTCGCTGGTGGGCGTCCCCGTGCAGCTCGGGGACGAGCCGGGATCGCCTCAGGGCGGTGCTGCCTGATGTGCGGCGCGACGGCGGGCGGTCCCTCGGTCGAGGGCATCGACGTGACCAAGGAAGCGGTCATCCAGGGCATCGTGACCCGGGGCGACCAGCCGGTCGGCGGCGCCTACGTGCGGCTGCTCGACCCGTCAGGGGAGTTCACGGCCGAGGTGCCGACGTCGGCCACCGGGCAGTTCCGCTTCTTCGCTGCGCCCGGCCCCTGGACCCTGCGCACGCTGGCCCCGGGTGCCTCGGTGGACCGCCAGGTCGTCGCCGCGCAGGGATCGGTCGCTGAGGTCGAGGTCACCCTTCCGCTCTGACCTCCACCGCCCATCGCCCCCCACTGAACGGTGGCGGAGTCGCGGCGGTGGTGGGGGCCTCGGCTGGCGCGTCAGTAGACGAGGGCTTGCACGCCGTCGGCTGTCACCTCTTCGACGAAGGTGGCGGCCCCGGCGATCCGCACCCCTGGCAGGGCGGTCTCGGCGGTGATGCCGCGTCGGCCGGCGCACTGGGTGCACAGGGTCACCCGACCCGCCGGCGAGGGCTGCGTCGAGCAGGGCGTCGAGAGGTGCTGATCCCTCCAACTTGAAGGCCGATGCGCGGCCAGGCAGGGCGAACCACGAGGCCTCGCCGGTGAGCCACAAGGACACCTCACATCCCGAGGCGAGCGCGGTGGCAGCCACGGTGAACGCTTGTGCGCAGCGCTCCGGGTCGTCCGCGCCGCACGTCACCTTCACGACCAGGGTCCGGGACATCCCCCAAGGCTAGAGTGGATCCATGCTTGCGATCGTTTTCACCGGCGTGCTCGTGAGCGTCGCTCTCGCCATCAGCGGCTACGCCGGCTACGTGGTCTTCCAGCTCGCCAAGGGCGAGGGCTGATCCCGCGATGGAGCTCTCGACGGACCTTCCCACCCCGCTCGTACCCCTTGCCTGGCTCATCGGTTCGTGGGCAGGCGCGGGGGTCGGTGGCTACCCGTCGGTCGAGGAGTTCCGGTTCGGTCAGGAGGTCGTCTTCGAGCACGATGCGCGGCCGTTCCTGACGTACTCCAGCCGCACGTGGCTCCTGGACGACGAGGGCGCGTTCGTACGCCCGCTGGCCACCGAGTCCGGGTTCTGGCGTCCTCAGCCCGAAGGCGCGCTCGAGGTGACCCTGTCCCACCCGACTGGTTTCACCGAGATCTGGATCGGCACCGTCGAGGGGCCGCGGATCGAGCTGCGTACCGACGTCGTCGCGCGCACGGCCACCTCGAAGGAGTACACCGCAGGTCACCGGCTCTACGGCCTGGTCGAGGGCGACCTCGCGTGGGCGTTCGACATGGCCGCGGTCGGCCAGACCATCCAGCCGCACGTGTCGGCCCGGTTGAAGCGGGTCGGTTGACCGACGAGGCGCAGGTCAGCGCGGCCGACCTGCGCGCCCAGCTGCGGGGACGAGGCTTCCGCATGACGCCTCAGCGGCAGCTGGTGCTCGACGCGGTGCACGACCTCGGGCACGCCACCCCCGACGAGGTGCTGACCCAGGTGCGATCGGTCGCCGACGGTGTGAACATCTCGACCGTCTACCGCACCCTCGAGCTGCTCGAGGAGCTCGGCCTCGTCCGGCATGCGCACCTCGGCTCCGGTTCGCCGACCTGGCACCCCGCTGACCACGCGGCGCACCTTCACCTGGTCTGCCACACCTGCGGCTCGGTCACGGAGGCCGATCTCGAGCTGGCGGACGACTTCGTGGGAAGCCTTCGTGCCGCCCATGCGTTCTCCACCGACATGCAGCACTTCGCGATCTACGGCACGTGCGCCTCCTGCGCCGATCCGAACGCGTGAACGCCGGACGTACGGCGGTAGCGGTCGAGGCCGGCCCTGACGCCGGTCAGGTCTGGCACTACGGGGACCCCGTAGCGGAGCAGCGCGCGTGGCTGGCGGGCCGTGGGCTCGCCGACCTCGGCCACCGCGGAGTCGTCCGGGTCGACGGCCCCGACCGGCTGTCGTGGCTGCACTCCTTGACGACTCAGGCGCTGGAGTCTCTGCCGTCGGGCCTGGCCACCGAGACCCTGGTCCTGACCCCGAACGGCCACATCGAGCACGCGCTGCACGTCGTCGACGACGGGGTGACCACGTGGATCACCGTGGAGCCCGGCACCGTGGAGGCGCTCGTCGGATGGCTGGACCGGATGCGCTTCCTGCTCCGCGTGGAGGTCACCGACGTCTCCGACACCTGGTCGGTCATGGCCGAGCCGTCGCAGACGACCGAATCGGTCGCCGGATCCGACAGCGTGACCTGGGTCGATCCCTGGCCCACGCTGGCCACGGGTTCCGTGAGCTATGCCGATCCCTCGGTCCCTCACCCGGCCGCGGGCCTGTGGCGGGTGCGCGAGGTTCTGGTCCCGCGCGGATCGGTCCCGACCCTCATGGCGGAGACGTCCGATCCGACCGGTCTGTGGGCCTTCGAGGCGCTGCGCCTCGAAGCGTGGCGGCCGCGGCTGGGATTCGAGACCGACCATCGCACGATCCCGCACGAGGTGGACTGGCTGCGGACCGCGGTCCACCTGCAGAAGGGCTGCTACCGCGGACAGGAGACCGTCGCCCGGGTGCACAACCTGGGGCGCCCCCCGCGGCGGCTGGTGATGCTGCACCTCGACGGGTCCGAGCTCGCCCTGCCCGGCCACGGCGACGACGTACGGCTGGCCGACCGCTCCGTCGGCTTCGTGACCACGGCCGCCCGCCATCACGAGCTTGGGCCGGTCGCGCTGGCGCTGGTGAAACGCAACGTGCCGGTGGCGGAGACCCTCACGGTCGACGGCACCGCAGCCGCGCAAGAGGTCGTCGTCGTCCCCTGACCCGTCAGGAGGGCGGGGGGCTCAGCCGGTCGGCGCGAGGGTGCCGGCGAAGACCTGCCAGGCGAGCAGCGACTTCGCCACCAGGCTCAGGGTGACGTAGACCGTCTCCCCGTACAGGTAGTCGCGCCACTTGCCGACCTGCTTGTACTGCAGCCACTGGTTGACGGCGAAGCAGTTGAAGAACACGAACAGCGAGAAGAAGATCGCGAAGACGAACCCCGGGGCCGTGGAGGAACTGCCCGGCGTCACGAGATAGATGCCGATCGCGATCCACGGGACGACCCCGGCGATGCAGCCGAGCCAGAACGGCAGCATCCCGCCGTCTCCGGGTGTCTGGTACTTCTCCTGCACCAGCCCGAACAAGATCATCGACACGTTCACGCCGAACAACGCGACGAGTGCGGCCACGTCGGTGATGCCGGTCAGCTCGGCGATCAGGACGATCATGATGGACGAGCTCAGCGCGTACTCGACCCACCGAGCGGTGTTGCGGTGCTCGAGCAGACCCGCTCGGTAGCGCGGGAAGTACGGGCCGGAGGCGATGATCCCATGGGCCCCCGCCGACAAGAAGAGGAACAGGGCGACCCCCCACGCGACGTTGATCGAGAACAAGGTCACCGCGGGCTCGGGCGCCGTCCCGGGAGGCCCGGCCAGGAACGTTCCGGTCACGGGCAGGAGGAAGGCCGTGGCCAGAGCGAGGACGGCGACGGCCTGCAGCGCATGAATGCCGCCCATGATCACGTTGTAGCGGCGCAGGTTGCGGAACCGGATCGCATCAGGGGTGGTGCTCGCGGAGGTGGTCATCCCTGAAATCTAGGCCCGGGAGCGAGGGACGGCTCGTCGAGGACGAGCGTCACCGGCCCGTCATTCACCAGGTTGACCTGCATGTGGGCGCCGAACTCGCCTGTTGCCACGACTCGCTCCGCGATCCCGCAGGGCCTGGACGAAGGCCGCCACGAGGGGTTCGGCGACGGCGCCCGGTGCGGCCGCTGACCAAGAGGGTCGCCGCCCCTTGCTTGTGTCGGCGTACAGCGTGAACTGACTGACCACGAGGATCGGTGCGCCGAGGTCGGCGGCGGAACGCTCGCCGGCCAGGATCCGGAGGGCGTGGACCTTCGCGGCGAGGCGGACGGCGCAGTCAGGGGTGTCGGTGTGGGTGACGCCGACAAGCACGACCAGTCCTGGTTCGTGGAGCACACCGACCACGTCACCGTCGACGACCACGGACGCCTCGCTCGCGACCTGGACGACCACGCGCATCCGACGATCGTCCCAGGCGATCAGCCTCGGCCGAACAAGCCCTTCTTCTTCTTCGGCGGCGCCGGCGCGGGTGCGGGCCGCGGGCTCGGCGTCGTGGGCTTCGTCGGAGCTGGGTCGTCAGCGTGGAACAGCCCCGACAGCTCACGCAGCAGGGACGCCGTGTCCGTCATCGAGCGGTCGATGACCGGCATTGCCATGGTGAGAACCGGTTCCTCGTCGGGTACGTCTTCGGCGGGTTGAGCGGCCGGAGCCTCCTTGGCGAGTGCCGCCAGCACGGCCGACGGTGACGGCCCGTAGGACTCCCATGAGGCGGCCGTCGTCTCGTCGGCTGCCACGAGCGGCATGATCATCTCGGTGGTCGACGGGGCATCGGCGGGTTCGAGCGAGCGGACGTCGACTGCCGCCTCTTCGGACTCGTGGGGTCGGCCGGGTGCCAGGTCAGAGAGAGCGGCGACCTCGGCCGCGATCTCGGCGAGTCGCTCAGCCTCGGCGGCTTCCTCCGCGCGCTCCGAGGCCTCGTCGAGGCTGGCCTCCTCCTCAGCGATCTCGGCCAGGCGAGCCTCTTCGGCCAGTTCGGCTTCTTCGGCGAGGCGGGCGAGTTCGGCCTCCTCAGCGAGGCGGGCTTCTTCGGCGAGGCGGGCTTCCTCAGCGAGGCGGGCTTCTTCGGCGAGGCGGGCTTCCTCAGCGAGGCGGGCGAGTTCGGCTTCTTCTGCGAGGCGGGCTTCTTCGGCGAGGCGGGCCTCCTCGGCGAGGCGGGCTTCTTCGGCGAGGCGGGCTTCTTCGGCCTCCTCGCGAGGCGGGCTTCCTCAGCGAGGCGGGCCTCCTCGGCGAGGCGGGCTTCCTCGGCGAGGCGGGCTTCTTCGGCGAGGCGGGCTTCCTCAGCGAGGCGGGCTTCTTCGGCGAGGCGGGCTTCCTCCGGCCTCTTCGGCGAGGCGGGCTTCTTCAGCGAGGCGGGCTTCGCTTCTTCGGCGAGGCGGGCTTCTTCGGCGAGGCGGCTCGCCCGGCTTCCTCAGCGAGGCGGGCTCGGCTTCTTCGGCGAGGCGGGCTTCTTCGGCGAGGCGGGCTTCCTCAGCCTCCTCGGCGAGGCGGGCCTCCTCGGCGGCGTGCGCCTCTTCGGCAAGCCGGTCGGCCACCCAGGTGACGTGGTCCTCCCAGGCCTGCTCCTCCACCGAGGCGCGCTCGGCGAGCAGCCAGGCGGCATGGTCGGCCCAGGCCGGCTCCTCGGCCGCAGCCCTCTCGGCCGCGACCCGCTCGTGCCTGCTCCCGCCAGGCGTTCTCCTCGGCGCGGGCGCGCTCGTCCGCCACCCAGGCGTCGTGCGCCGCCCACGCCTCGTCCTCGACCGCGGCGCGCTCCGCGCGGAGTCGCGCGGCGTGCTCCTCGTAGGCGGGTCCTTCGGCGGCGGCGCGCTGCTCGGCGAGCCAGGCGCGGTGGTCCTGCCACGCCTGATCCTCGACGGCCGACCGCTGGGCCACCAGCCACGCGGCGTGCTCGTCCCATGCGGCCGCCTCGACGGCCTTGCGCTCCTTGCGCTCCTTCTTGGACTGCTCCTTGGAGCGTTCCTCGGTGATCCGGGCGAGCTCGGCCTGCCGGGCCTCCTCGACGGCCCGCGCCACCTCTTCGGCTTCGAGGCGGCGACGTTCCCGCTCGGCGGCCTTCTGCTCACGCTCGATCCGCGCCTGCTCGGCCAGCTGCTCGGCCTCGACCCGGGCGGCCATCGCCTCGCCCTCGGCCTGCCGGCGCTGGCCCTCGACCCACGCCAGATGGTCCTGCCATCCGGCGGGAGCCGCCGCATCAGGGGGAGCGGGGGCATCGGCGGGTGCGGGGACCGTGTCTTGCGCCGAGGGCGTCTCGCCGTACATGCCGGCCAGCGCCGCGGTGACCTGGGCGACCGAAGCGGCCAGCTCCTCCGGCGTCGGCTCGGGGAGGTCGTCCCAGCCGGAGCCAGCAGAGACCTGGTGGTCTGCCACGTCCACCAAGGGGTCGTGCTCGAGGTCGTTCTCGACGTCGACCAGTCCGGCCGACACGAGAGTGGCGACGATCTCGGCCGCCTCGAACACGGTGAATCCGCAGTCGATCGCCAGGTCGGCGATGCTGCGGTCGCCGTCGATCTTGCACAGCATGGCCCACTCGCCGGAACCGAGGACGATGTCGTCGTTGGTGGCCTCCTGCGTCGACAGGGTCGGTACGGCTTCGGGGCCGCCGATCTCGTGGGCCAGCCGTTCCCAGCGGGCCCGACGGTCACGGACCTGGTTGAGGACCACGGGGACTTCGATCGGCGGAGCGACGTCCTGACGCGCCTTCTTGTTCTTGCGGAAGCGCCAGGTGTCGACCTGCCAGCCGAGCAGGTCACCGAGCATGTCGACGAGCTGTTCGGAGACGAAGGACTCGACGACGTCGCGGTCGACGTACCCCAGGTTCACGAGCAGCTCTCCCAGCCGCCAGCCCTGCAGCTCGGTGCGCTGAGCTTCGAGAGCCTCGGCCAGGGCCTCGGGCGCGAGGTCGCCGGACGAGACCAGCCGGAAGCCGAGCAGCGGGCGACGACCCGGGACGAAGACCGAGTAGACGAGGCCTTCCTTCAGATAGACCTCGGCCTCCTCGGCCGCGGCGTCGAGCACGGTCAGGCAGCCGGTCGCCTGCTGTGCGCCGAGGTCAAGGAGTACCTGCTCCACCTGGTTGGTGAGGAGGTCTCCGTCGAGCATGCTCGTGCTCCCTCCCCGCGCTCGTCTCAGCCGTACGTCCAGCCGCACTGCTTGTACGTGTCCATCGGCAGGTTGCGCGTGGACGTTGAGCGACAGATGCCGGTGTGCCTTTACCCCCATCCGGGTGAACGTGACACCATGACCGCATGTCGTCGACGCACACGCTGATCACGGTCGCCCCGACCGGCGCCGAGACCGCGAAGAGCGATGCGCCGGCACTGCCGGTCACGCTCGAGGAGCTGGTCGCGACCGGTGTCGCCTGTGAGGCCGCGGGGGCCGCTCTCATCCACGTCCACATCCGCGACGCCGACGCCCGGCCCACGCTCGACGTGGCACGGTTGAGCGACACGGTGGCGGCCCTGCGCGAGGCCACCTCGCTGGTGGTGCAGCTCTCGACCGGGGGCAGCGTCCATGACCCTCTTGCCGCGCGTCTGGCGGTGCTCGACGCCGAGCCGGACTCGTGCTCGTTGACCTGCGGCACGGTCAACTTCGGGGAGGACGTCTTCCTCAACCCGTGGCCGTTCATGGTGGAGCTCTACCAGCTCACCCAGGCCCGCGAGGTGGTGCCGGAGTTCGAGCTCTTCGACCTGGGGCAGGTCCACGCGCTCAACCGGCTGCTCGACCAAGAAGGGCTGCCGTACGGCGGGCACGTCCACTGCGACCTGGTGATGGGGGTGCCGGGAGGCATGCCTGGCACAGCCGAGGCGCTCGTGGCGGCGGTGCAGGCGCTCCCCCACGGGGGCCAGCTGGTCCGCTACCGGCGTGGGCCGTTCGACGTTGCCCGTGGCGCTGGCAGCGCTCTCAGCGGGGGGTCACCTGCGGGTCGGCATGGAAGACACCCTGACGTTCCGCAGGGGCGAGCCGGTCCGCGACAACGCCCAGCTGGTCGAGCGCGCTGCCGAGCTCGCCACGCTCGCGCAGCGACCACCGATGACGACTGCTCAGGCTCACGAACTGCTCCGCACCAAGGACCGCACGGGGGTGGCCGCATGACCCAGCCGATGGCCAACGGCCGACGCCGTATCGACCGCGTGCTCGCCGAGGACTTCCTCGACGGGCTGGGTGAGCGATCGCTCGACGAGGTGCGTGCCCTGCGTCATGACGCCGAGCAGGAGGAGGCGGACCTGTCGTACGTGCGTCGCCTGCTCCAGGGACGGATGGACCTCGTGCGTGCCGAGCAGGCCCGCAGGGGTGAGGAAGGCAGTGCACCGCTCATCGACCTGCTGGCTCAGGTCCTGGCCGACGGACCTCGCTCGGACCATGGGTCCGGCCGCTTCCTCACCGTGGAGCCCTCACGGGTGGACGATCACCGGCGCAAGGTCGAGCAGATCGTCTCCGACGTGGGCATCTCGGATGTGGCCGCCCGCTCTGACGCCGAGCTGCAGGCCTCCCTCGACTCCCTCGCCGAGCACGAGCGCATGGTCAGCGGCCTGCGCCGTCGGGTGCAGACGGTGATGGACGCCCTGACGGCGGAGATCACCCGCCGTTACCGCGACGGCGAGGCGGACGTGTCGACCCTGCTCAGCCCCGGCAGCTGATGGATCTGCCGGTCGTCGCTGAGGTCGTCCGGTCCGGCTTCGTCGAGGGTGCACACCGCGGCTCCGTGGTGGCGCTGGCGGCCGACGGTGACGTCCTCTTCTCGGTCGGCCGACCCGAGGAGCCGATCTACCCGCGCTCGTCCAACAAACCGCTTCAGACCATCGGGATGCTGCGGGCCGGTCTCGAGCTGGACGGAGCGCTCCTCGCGCTGTCGTCGGCCTCGCACAGCGGCGAGGACTTCCATCTCGACGGCGTGCGACAGATCCTTGCGGGCGTCGGTCTCGACGTCGACGCCCTGCAGACCCCTCCCGACCTCCCGTACGCCGACATCCCCCGCGCCGCGTGGATCCGGTCCGGTCGCGCACCGGAACCGCTCGCCATGAACTGCTCGGGCAAGCACGCGGCGATGCTGGCGACGTGCGTCGTCAACGGCTGGGACCTGCTCACCTACCGCGACCCGGCGCACCCGCTGCAGCGGCTGCTCAGGGACACGGTGGCCGACCTGGCGGGCGAGCCCGTCACCGTCACCGGCGTCGACGGGTGCGGTGCTCCGGTCTTCGGACTGAGCCTCACCGGGCTCGCTCGTTCGTTCCGAGCCTGGGCACTCGGAGGCGAGGGCACCGCGGAGCGCCGCACGTACGAGGCCGTCCGGGCCTTCCCCGAGTGGCTCGGCGGCACCGACCGTGACGTCACGGACCTCATCCGGGGCGTGCCCGGGCTCGTGGCCAAGGACGGCGCCGAGGCGGTCTACGCGGTCGCCCTCGCCGACGGTCGCTCCGTTGCGCTCAAGATCGACGACGGCGGTCAGCGCGCACGCCCCCCGGTCATGGCTGCGGCGCTCGCGGCTCTCGGCGTCGACGCTCCTGTCGTGGCTCAACAGGCGGAGTGGCCACTGCTCGGCGGGGGGCTCCGTGTCGGTCAGGTTCGAGCGGTCCGCACCCTCTTCCCGATCGACAGCCCGTCCCCCTGAGGGCTGCGGCGGCAGCGCGCCCTTAGGCTCGCTGCTGTGAACATCCTCGGCGCGTACTTCGGGCTCATGCAGCTGCTGGGCTTCGCGCTGTTCGTGCTCGAGCTCTTCGCCTTCGTCGACGCCGCGATCCGCCCGACACGGGCCTTCGTCGCCGCGGACAAGCAGACCAAGCAGTTCTGGCTGGTGCTGATCGGCCTGGGCAGCCTCGTCACCTTGTGGTTCGGTCCGCTCGGCCTGTTCGGCCTCGGTCTGGTCGGGGTCGTCGCCGCGTCGGTGTACCTCCTCGACGTCCGGCCCGCCCTGCGATCGATCGGGGGCGGTGGGCGCAACGACGGCCAGCACATGGGGCCCTACGGCCCGTGGTGAGGGGCCGTCGCCCGGAACGACTCCAACGGCACGCCGTACCAACGCTCGGTGAGGCCCTGAGGCACCATCCCCAGCCTCGCGGTCACGGCCGACTGACCGCTCGTTCCCCGGACGGACCACGGCCCAGACCTCCCCGAGGCCGACGGTCCAGGCCGCCTCGAGCAGGACCCTGGAGCCCTCGGTGGCGTAGCCCCGACCCCAGTGGTCCGGGTGCAGGTGCCACCCGACCTCGACCTCGTCGGCCGGGTTGCCGTCGCTGTCCTGCAGCGGGACCAGGAGCACGCTCCCGACCGGGTGACCGACCGCGTCCGGTACCACCGCCCAGAGACCCAAAGGGAGAGCGGTGGCGGCCGGCCCACCGCTCGATCGCGGCGACGGACTGTTCGCGCGAGGTCAGCGCCCGCGGTTCGGCGCCCAACCAGCGGGCGACCTCCCAACGGCTGTAGATGTCGAAATGCTCCTTGACGTCGGTGGGCTGCCAACGCCGAAGCGCGAGGCGCCCGGTGCGCAAGGACCCCGCTCCGAGTTCTCCGTTCGTCACCACGTGCGGCAGGCTAGCCGCCGTGGGCCTGCGCATCACCGTCGAGCGGGGCGACATCGCTGACGCTGACGTCGACGCCGTCGTGAACGCGGCCAACTCCTCGCTGATGGGGGGAGGGGGCGTCGACGGAGCGATCCATCGCCGGGGAGGTCCTGAGATCCTCGAGGCCTGCCGGGCGCTTCGGGCCGGGCGGCTGGCGAAGGGCCTTCCAGTCGGCCAGGCGGTGGCGACCACGGCAGGCAACCTCCGAGCGCGCTGGGTGATCCACACGGTCGGGCCGGTCTTCTCCGTCGAGCAGGACCGCACGCACCTGCTGGCGTCGGCCTTCCGCGAGTGTCTCCAGGTCGCCGACACGATCGGAGCCGAGTCGGTCGCCTTTCCGGCGATCTCCGCGGGTGCCTATCGCTGGCCGCTGGACGACGTGGCGCGGGTCGGCATCGGGACGCTGGAGAACACCCCGACGACGGTCCGCGAGGCCAGGTTCGTCCTGTTCACCCCTGCGGCGCTCGAAGTGTTCGCTGAGGTGCTCGCGCGGCGTCCTCGCTAGTCGACGGCACGACCGGGCCGTTCGGCGCCGGACGCTGCCCCTCGCGCTCGGGGAATCGGACCGGCTCCGTCCGGTGTTCTCGGACCGTCCCGTCGGTGGGCCCGGCGAGCGGCTGGTGTCCCGACCGGGATGCGGTGAGCGGCCCCGATCGGAGAGGATCGAGCACGTGAGCGGAGTTCGCGTGGTGCGGGAGACCCCCCGGCGGGTTGCGATGCTCAGCGTCCACACGTCTCCGCTGGACCAGCCCGGCACCGGCGATGCGGGCGGGATGAACGTGTACGTCGTCGAGGTGGCGCGGCGGCTAGCGGCTGCGGGCACCGAGGTCGAGGTCTTCACCCGGTCCACCAGCAGTGACCTCCCGACCACGGTCGAGCTGGCCCCAGGCGTTCTCGTCCGCCATGTCGCCGCCGGGCCCTACGAGGGTCTCGCCAAGGAAGACCTCCCGAGCCAGCTCTGCGCCGTGACCAGTGGCGTGCTGCGAGCCGAGGCTCAGCGCGAACCCGGCTGGTACGACCTCGTGCACAGCCACTACTGGCTGTCAGGACAGGTGGGGTGGCTGGCGAAAGAACGGTGGGATGTCCCTCTGGTGCACTCGATGCACACGATGGCGAAGGTGAAGAACTCCGCCCTGGCAGAGGGCGACGCCCCGGAGCCGGCGATGCGCAGCCTCGGCGAGGCCCAGGTGGTGGAAGCCGCCGATCGGTTGGTCGCCAACACCGACGACGAGGCTGCCCAGCTCGTGGCTCTCTACTCCGCCGCGCCGGACCGCGTCCGGGTGGTCAGCCCGGGAGTGGATCTCGAACGGTTCACCCCGGGGTCGAAGGAAGGGGCCCGTCGCCACGTCGGGCTCCCCGTCGACGCGGTCGTGCTCATGTTCGTCGGTCGTATCCAGCCCTTGAAGGCTCCCGACCTGCTCGTCCGGGCGGCAGCTCAGCTCCTGTCCGATGCTCCCCAGCTGAGGGAGCGGCTCGTGGTGGCCATCGTCGGCGGGCCGAGCGGATCCGGTCTCGCACACCCCGAGAGCCTCGACGTGCTGGCCCGGTCACTCGGGATCCGCGACGTCGTGCGTTTCCATCCTCCGGTCGGCCAGGGGATGCTCCCGGACTACTACCGCGCGGCGGACCTGGTCGTCGTCCCCTCGTACAGCGAGTCCTTCGGGCTGGTGGCGGTGGAGGCGCAGGCCTGCGGCACCCCGGTCGTCGCCACAGCGGTCGGCGGCCTGACCACGGCGGTCGCGGACGGTCGGAGCGGAGTGCTCGTGCCCGGGCACGATCCCAGCGCCTGGGCTCAGGCTCTCGGGGCGCTCCTCGCCGACCCGTCCCGCCGGGCGACGTTGAGCCTGGGCGCGGTGGCGCATGCCGCGGGCTTCGGTTGGGACGCGACGGCCGACGGTATGCGTCAGGTCTACGCGGAGGCGTTGGCCACGCACCACGCGCTGCCCGTGCGGGCCTCGTCATGACCGTCCGGCTCGACGACGTGATCCGAGCCGCCCTGGACGAGCGTGAGATCACCTACGAGCACGTGCGAGAAGGCGCGTTCCTGGTCTCGCTCCCCGGTCAGCACAAGCTGCAGACAGCCGCCTGGCTCGTGGTCGGGGACCACAGCCTGCTGGTGGAGGCGTTCGTGGTCCGCCGACCCGACGAGAACCACGCCGATTTCTACCGTCACCTGTTGGAGCGCAACGCCCGGCTGTACGGAGTCCACTTCTCCGATCGACCACCTCGGCGACGTCTACCTCGTCGGGAGGGTCCCGCTGGAGGCAGTCAGCGGCGACGAGGTCGACCGCCTGCTCGGCTGCGTGCTGACCTACGCCGACGACGAGTTCGACCGGCTCCTCGAGCTGGGGTTCGCCTCCTCGATCCGCCGGGAGTGGGAGTGGCGGCTCAAGCGAGGCGAGAGCCTGGCCAACCTCGCGGCCTTCGCCCGCTTCGCCGACCCCGCCCGACCGTCCGGCTCCCCCGCCGGCGACGAGGGGGCGGACGGCGGTCGTCACGCCCCTCGATAGGGTCGCCTCATGGCCGACAGCCCGTACACCCTCGTCCTCCTACGGCACGGTCAGAGCGTCTGGAACGCCCTGAACCTCTTCACCGGATGGGTCGACGTCGACCTCACCGACCAGGGCCTTGCCGAGGCTCGCCGCGGAGGCGAGCTGCTCGCGGCCGCGGGGGTGCTCCCTGACGTGCTCCACACGTCGGTCATGCGGCGGGCGATCCGGACGGCCCAGGAAGCCCTGGACACCTGTGACCGGCAGTGGATCCCGGTGCGCCGCTCGTGGCGGCTCAACGAGCGGCACTACGGCGCCCTGCAGGGCAAGGACAAGAAGGCGACGCTGGAGGCCTACGGCGAAGAGCAGTTCATGCTGTGGCGTCGGTCCTACGACACCCCGCCGCCGCCGATCGACCCAGACGACGAGTTCGCCCAGACCGGTGATGCACGCTACGCCGGCCTCGCCCCGGAGCTGCGGCCGGCCACCGAGTGCCTGGCCGACGTCGTCGAGCGGATGCTGCCGTACTGGTACGACGGCGTCGTGCCGGACCTCCTGCTGGGTCACACGGTGCTGGTCACCGCGCACGGGAACTCGCTGCGGGGCCTGGTCAAGCACCTCGACGGCATCTCCGACGAGGCCATCGCCGGCCTCAACATCCCGACCGGGATCCCGCTCGTCTATCGTCTCGACGGCGACCTGCGACCCACGGTGCCGGGCGGGGAGTATCTCGACCCGGCAGCCGCCGCCGACGCCATCAAGGCCGTGGCGAACCAGGGTCGCTGACCGGGGTCAGCCCTTCTCGAGCTCGTTGTAGCGGGTTCCCGTGGTCGTGTAGACGATGCGGCGGGCCAGGCTGACGGCGTGGTCGGCGTAGCGCTCGTAGAACCTGGCCATCAAGGTCACGTCGACGGCTTCCTCGACGGTGCCGTCCCAGCCGCTGAGCAGGCTCTGGAGCAGCTGGCGGTGCAGGTCGTCGACGCCGTCGTCGAGGCGCTCGATCTCGTAGGCCAGGCTGAGGTCCTTGTCGGCGATGACGTCGCCGACCCGCTGCCCCATCGCCGAGACCTGCTTGGCCATGTCGACGAAGATCGGCCGTAGGGAGTCGGGGACTGCTGAGTCCGGGTAGCGCATCCGCGCGATCTTGGCGATGTGCCGGGCGAGGTCGCCCATCCGCTCGATGGTCGCGGACATCCTCAGCGCGCCCGTGACCAGTCGGAGGTCGGTGGCGACCGGCTGCTGGAGGGCGAGCAGGTCCGTGCAGCGCAGCTCGAGCTCGGCCTCGAAGGCGTCGACCTCCTCGTCGAGGGCGATCACGGACTCAGCCTTGGCGAGGTCGCACTCCAGGAGCGCAGCCGAGGCGCGCTCGATCATGGAGGCGACAGTGCGCGTCATCACGACCAGCTGGTCGGTGACCGCGTCGAGGGAGTCGTGATAGCTCTCACGCATTGACGTGCTCCTGAACATGGGGGTCGAGAAGGGTGAGGACAGGCTAGCCATGAAAGTGCGCAAGATCGGCGGGCCCACGGTCAACAGTCCGTCGACTGCGGGTCAACATCGCGTGACCCTGAGGCGAACGGTCCACATCCGGGTCCCGCAAGGCCCCGCCAGGCGCCTACTCTGTGCAGGTGGATGCGACCGGAGCCGCGCTGCTCGCGGGAGCGGTCCTCGTCAGCGTTGGCGTGGCAGTCGTGGCTCTTCGCGTGGGGCCACGCCACGGGCGGTCGGAGGAGAGCGCCGGCGCAGGAGCCCTCCCGGAGGGCATGGAGCAGGTGCTTGCCGTCCTTCGCTCGGCGACGTTGGTGCTGGACCGTCACGACGACTTGGTGCGAGTGGCCCCGAGCGCAGTCGCTCTCGGGGTGGTGCGGGACGGCGAGCTGAGACACGCCGAGGTGTCCAGGGCCGTCGGCGCGGTCCGGAAGGACGGCCGACCGCGGACTCTGCGGGTCCGACAAGCTCGCGGCCGGGGCCGTCCCGTGGAGCTCACCCTCAGGGTTGCTCGGCTGGGCGAGGGGCGGGTCCTCGTTCTCATCGACGACTCGAGCGAGGCGCAACGCGTCGACGACGTTCGCCGCGACTTCCTGGCGAACGTCAGTCACGAGTTGAAGACCCCGGTCGCGGCCCTGTCGCTCTTGGCCGAGTCAGTCGAGGTGGCTGCTGATGACCCAGTCGCCGTGGAGCGCTTCGCGGGCCGGATGAAGCTCGAGGCGACGCGACTCACCACCCTGATCCGCGAGCTGATCGAGCTTTCCCGGGTCCAGGGCGACATGCCTCTGGCGCACGCGAAGGTCATTCCTGTCGACGAACTGGTCCAAGATGCTGTTGACCGCACTCGTTTCACTGCGACGGCGGCCGAGATCGATCTCGTCGTGGCGGTCGATTCCGACCTTCGGGTCTACGGCGACCAGGAACAGCTGGTGTCGGCGTTGAAGAACCTCATCGACAACGCGGTGGCGTACTCGCCGCCTCGCACGAGGGTGGCCGTGGCCGCCCGAGAGGTGGGCGACCGGATCGAGATCACGGTGACTGACCAAGGGATCGGGATTCCGCAGCGCGACCTCAACCGGGTCTTCGAGCGCTTCTATCGCGTCGACCCCGCGCGCTCGAGGGACACCGGTGGCACCGGCCTTGGGCTCGCGATCGTCAAGCACGTGTGCGCCAACCATGGCGGCGACGTAGCCGTGTGGAGCGTCGAGGGCGCCGGGTCGACGTTCACGCTCCGGCTGCCCGCACAGCCCCCACAGGACAGTTCACCGGCCGTCACGACGCCCGACATCGTCCATGATGCCGCGACGCTCTCCGAGTCCGGAAGGACGGTTCCATGACCCGCGTGCTGGTCGTCGAGGACGAGGAGTCCATCAGCGACGCCCTTGCGTTCATGCTCGGCAAGGAGGGTTTCGACGTGGTGGTCGCTGCCGACGGAGCTGCGGCGCTCTCGGAGTTCGAGCGGTCCGGGGCGGACCTGGTCCTGCTCGATCTCATGCTCCCGGGCATCGCGGGCGCCGAGGTCTGCCGGACCTTGCGGGCCCGTTCCAGGGTCCCGATCATCATGCTCACCGCCAAGGACAGCGAGATCGACAAGGTGGTCGGACTCGAGCTCGGCGCCGACGACTACGTCACCAAGCCCTTCTCGATGCGCGAGCTCGTCGCTCGTATCCGGGCGGTGCTCCGACGTGGGATCGAACCAGAAGAGCTCCTACCCGGCGTTCTCGAGGCCGGACCGATCCGGCTCGATGTGGAGCGGCATACGGTGACCGTGAACGGTGCGCTGACACCGATGCCGCTCAAGGAGTTCTCGTTGCTCGAGCTGCTCATGCGCAACGCCGGTCGGGTGCTCACGCGGGAGCAGCTCATCGATCGCGTCTGGGGCGTGGACTACGTCGGGGACGCCAAGACGCTGAAGGTGCACGTCAAACGGCTGCGGGCAAAGATCGAGCCTGATCCGTCCGAGCCGGTGCACATCGTGACCGTCCGCGGCCTCGGCTACAAGTTCGAGGAGTGAGTCGGACGGCTCGGTGACATGGTTCGCCTCGGCGTCAGCCTCCTGAGGTCGTGCCCTCCGCGGTGAGGGCGAGCAAGGACTTGGTGCCCGAACCCTGGGTGCTGTAGGTCAAGGTGATCGTGGTGAAGTCACCGAGGGCGAAGGTGGCGTCGGGCACCACGATCGTGCTCGTCGGCAGCGCGCCGGTCGTGATGCGGGAGAGACCAGGGACCGTGATCGGCGTGAGGGCGATCGGGCCGGCCCCCTCCACCGTCACCGCGGTCAGCGTCTCAGGCACCTCCGCGTTGTTGACCAGGGCGCCGATCAGCTTGTAGGTGTTCGGCTGCGTCTCGTCGGCCACCAGGAGCAGGTTGCGGGCGTCCATGGTGCCGACCGTGAGCGAGGTGCCGTTGGACGGCGTGTAGGGGCGGTTCGTGGCAGCCCCGAAGCCGGCCGAGCAGCCGGCGAGCGTGCCTGCGACGAGCAGGGCGAGGGGCAGCGTCAGCAGACGTGAGGGGCGCTTCACACCCGGCAGCGTAGCGGCGTCGGGTGCGGATTTCAGCCGGTGGGGACCCAGGCCCCGGCGCGGGCCACCAGCAAGGCGACGTCGACGACGGCGACGGCGGCGACGAGCACGAACGGAGCACGCGAGCCGTTCGGCCAGCGGCGTCCGAGACCGGCGGCGAGCAGGGCGAGCGCAGTCACGGCGGCGACCCAGCCCAGCGGTCCCACCGGCCCTGGAGGTGCCACGACGAGGACCGCTGTGGCCGCGCCCAGCGCCCCGGCCGCCAGCCACTTGGTCCCGCGTTCGCCCAGGTGCGCAGGCAGGCCCCCCACTCCTTGGCGCCGGTCCGCATCGATGTCGGGCAGTGCGTTGGCGGCATGGGCACCGAGCCCCAGCAGGGCGCCGGCGACGCAGCCCCACCAGGGGGGCCGCGGAGCCCCCGGCAGGCTCAGGACGACGACAGCGGGCAACGCCCCGAACGAGACGACGTACGGCAGCCAGGACCAGAGGGTGCGCTTGAGCCGGAGGTCGTACGCCCAGCCGGAGGCCACCGCGACCAGGTGGACGAGGCCGGCCGCCCAGCCGAGCGCCAGCGACAGCGGGACGCACGCGAGGGCAGCCAGAAGGGTCGCGCGCCACACGGTGGGGGCGCTGACCGCGCCCGTGGCGAGCGGCTTGTCCTGGCGAGCGGCCGAGACGTCGTTGCTGCGGTCGAGGAGGTCGTTCAGCCAGCCGATCGACAGCTGCCCGGTCAGGACGGCGGCGCCCAGCACCGACAGCCGGGCCGGGCTCAGCCCGACAGCCCACCCGAGGGCGACCGCCAGGCCGGTGACCGTGACGCAGGGGCCGGGGTGACAGGCCTTGATCAGGCCGCGCACGCTGCTACGGACCGGTCCGGGGTCGGGCAGGGCGCCGTCCTGGCTGGTCATGCGGTCAGTCTGCCCGCAGGAGCAGCGCCCGCTGGCCGAAGGGGGTTCGTGGTGGGGTCCCACCACGAATCCGGTCGTCTGTCAACCCCCTCTCCGAGGTCCTGCACCGCCCCTGACCTGCACAAACGCGGTCCGTGGGCGCTCCAGGGCGTGTTATTCTGGAAGTCATCGAAAGGGCGGTGTCCATGTCGTTCCAGGTTGGCGAAACGGTCGTCTATCCCCATCACGGGGCTGCGCTCATCGAGGCGATGGAGACCCGCACCATCAAGGGCGAGGATCGCCTCTACCTGGTTCTGAAGGTGGCACAGGGAGACCTCACCGTCCGCGTCCCCGCCGACAACGCCGAGTTCGTGGGCGTGCGTGACGTGGTGGGCCAGGAGGGTCTCGAGCGGGTCTTCGACGTCCTCCGGGCGCCGCACACCGAAGAGCCGACCAACTGGTCGCGCCGCTACAAGGCCAACCTCGAGAAGCTCGCCTCCGGCGACGTGATCAAGGTGGCCGAGGTCGTCCGTGACCTCTGGCGCCGCGAGCGCGAGCGTGGCCTGTCCGCCGGAGAGAAGCGGATGCTGGCCAAGGCGCGCCAGATCCTTGTGTCAGAGCTCGCACTTGCCGAGAACACCAACGAGGACAAGGCCGAGGCCATCCTCGACGAGGTGCTGGCGTCCTGACCTCGGGCTGAGCGGGGCCTCGACCAGGTCACCGCTCGCGCCCGCTCGCACCGGGTGCCGACCCGGAAGGCTCAGCCCGCATGCGTTCCCGGCTCACTCCACGTCGCTCGGTGCCTCAGCCCATCGTCGAGCTGCTACGGCTGTGCGTCGTCGTCTTCGGTGCGGCCCTCGGCTACCAGGTCGCCCTCCTCCTCGACATCGAGGGAACGGGCAGCCTCGACCCGCTCGTCGTCGGCGTGGTGCTCGGGTCGGCGGTCGGCTACGTGCTCGGCGGCATCCTCGGCCGCACGACGCTGACCGCCGTCGAGCGCACGGAGCGGGCGCTGAGCGACGTGTCGGCGGAGCAGATCGTCGCCGGTGTCTTCGGCGCCGTGGTCGGGATCCTCGCGGGAGCGGCGATCGCCTGGCCGGTCTTCCTCCTCGACCGGCGAGTCTTCGCGGTCCCCCTCTTCATGTTCGTCCTCGTCACCACCGGTCTGCTCGGGTACCGCGTGGGCTCGGTGCGCCGGTCGTCGATGATCGGTCTGTTCGGTGCTCAGGCCGGGATGGCCGGCCCGACCGTGTCCGCGTCGGTGCTCCCGCGACTCGTCGACTCCTCGATCGCCATCGACGGACGCATCATCTCCGTGGTGCGCGCGGGCTTCCTCGGCGGCGAGATGCTGGTGACCCAGCCCGTGCTCGACGAGCTGCAGGGCCTCGCCGACGCGGCGACGACCTGCGTCGATCGAAGGGGAGGCGGGGCCTGGAGGTGCTGGAGGTGCTCAGGCGGGAGCCGGGTATCGAGCTCCGGGTCATCGACGACGAGGCGCTCGCCGTGCCCGAGGTCGACGCCAAGCTCATCCGGGTGGCCCTCGACCGTGGCTGCGCCCTGCTCACGCTCGACACCAACCTGGCCCGGGCGGCATCGCTGGCCGGGGTCAAGGTGCTCAACCTGCACGCCCTTGCGCTCTCCGTTCGTCCGGCGGTCGTGGCCGGCGACGAGGTGAACCTCCTGCTGACCAAGCCGGGCAAGGAACCCGGCCAGGCGGTCGGCTATCTCGACGACGGCACGATGGTCGTCGTCGAGCGCGCACGTGACGCCTTGGGCCAAGATGCCCTTGTGCAGGTGACGAGCGTGCTCACGACCGCGAACGGCCGACTGGTCTTCGCCCGCCCGCTCTCCCTGGCCGGTCAACCGGTCGGGGGAGCCGAGTGAGCGACGCCTCGACCGACCTGGTGACCGATCCGGGCGAACCGGCGACCCCGCACCGCGGCGGGCGTACGGCTGCGATCGTCGCCGCCGCTGGGCGCGGGCAGCGCCTGGGCCCAGGCGCTCCCAAGGCGTTGCGTACGGTCGGGGGCGTACCCCTGCTCGTCCACGCCGTCCGCACTCTGGTCGCTGCGCCCTCGGTGGACGTCGTCGTCGTCGCGGCGCCGGCGGACTCCGTGGTCGAGGTCGCCGGCCTGCTGGACGGCGGTCTCCTCGACGACAACGAGATCGGGTCCGGCGCTGAGCTGCACGTGGTGGCGGGGGGCTCGACACGGCAGGAGTCGGTCGCGGAGGCACTCGCCATGCTCGCCGACGACATCGACGTGGTGCTCGTGCACGACGCGGCTCGAGCGCTCACCCCGGTGTCGTTGGTGGAGCGCGTCGTCGCAGCGGTGCGTGCCGGGGCCGACGCCGTGGTGCCGGCGCTGGCTGTCACGGACACCGTGAAGTCGGTCGACGGCGACGAGGTCGTCACCGGCACCCTCGACCGGTCCTCCTTGCGCGCGGCGCAGACCCCCCAGGGTTTCCGTCGATCGGTGCTCGTCGAGGCCAACCTCGCTGCGGCGGGGCCCGCCGTCGTCGGAGCATCGGCGACCGACGACGCGGGGCTCGTCGAACGACTGGGTCGTCGGATCCTCGTGGTGCCCGGCGACCCGGAGGCGTTCAAGATCACCCGCCCGCTCGACCTGCTGCTGGCCCAGGCCATCCTCGCCGGGCGCGCGTCCGACGCGGATGCTGCGGCTGGGGCGGACTCGTGACCGGTCCGCGCGTGGGCGTCGGTGTCGATGCTCATCCGCTCGTCGAGGGACGACCGATGCGCCTGGCCGGGCTCGCGTGGCCCGATGAGGTCGTCGGCTGCGAGGGGCACTCGGACGGCGACGTGGTGGCCCACGCGATGTGCGACGCCGTGCTGTCCGCTGCGGGGCTCGGCGACCTCGGCTCGGTCTTCGGCACGGACCGGCCCGAGCTGGCTGGGGCCTCGGGCGTCACCTTGCTCGCGACCGTCGCGGGCCTCGTCGCGGACGCGGGTCTGACGCTCGGCAACGTCTCGGTCCAGCTCATCGGGAACCTGCCACGTCTCGGGCCCGCGCCGCAGCGAGGCCGAAGCGGCCCTGTCCGAAGCCCTGGGAGGCGCTCCCGTGTCGGTGTCCGCGACGACCACTGACGGTCTCGGCCTCACCGGTCGTGGCGAGGGCCTCGCGGCCATCGCGACGGCGATCGTCTGGTAACCGTCGTCCCAGGACCGCTCCGTGCAACGCGGAGGTCGCGTGAGGGCGGACGGTAGCGTCCACCTGTGACCTCGGATGCCGATCGCTCGCGGGTGGTGATGCTGCTCGACGCCGGTCGCGCGCAGGAAGCGGTCGACCTGCTCGGGCCGCTGCTCGCCTCCCACCCGGACGACGGCGCGTTGCTGATCCTCAACGCCTACGCGCTCATCGAGCTCGAGCGGTACACCGAGGCCATGGCGTCGGCCAAGCGCGCCTCGGAGCTGGCGCCCTCGGCTGACGAGCCGCACCGGATCGCGAGCGTGGTCCTCGGCAAGGTCGGTGACGTGGAGGGCTCGGCGCGGGCCGCTCGCGAGGCCGTACGACTGGCGCCGAACGAGCCGGCTGCGTGGGAGCGCGTCTGCATCGCCGTCGGGACCCTGCTCGACGAGCTCGGCCGCTCCGGTGACCGTGCCGTCCTGGGTCGGATCCGGGAGGTGTCGGAGGAGGTGCTCGTCGCCGCCGACCGGGTCGTGGCGCTGGCACCGACCGAGGGATCCGCGTACGCCGCCCGGGGCTACGCCCTGGCGTGCGCCCGGCGCCCAAGCCAGGCGGAGGAGGCCTACGCCCGGGCCGAGCAGCTCGACCCCGATGCCGCCGTCTCGCAGCAGGCCCTCGGGAACCCACCGACGGCTCCGCCCCCGCCTGAGGAGCCGCAGCAGCAGGCGCCCCAGGCGTCGATCCCCGACCAGGCCCTCGAGCCGTTGCCGCAGGACCGGTATCAGCCCGCTCCGTCGGCCCCTCCTCCACCAACGGAACGGGGTGGGGGGTTGCTCACGGGACGATGGGGAACGCGCCTCATGCTGCTGATCGCGATCGTCCTCGCGGTCACGATCGCCGTCGCGCTCCTCTCCTGAGGTGGGCACCTGAGCTGGGGACGACCTGACCTGGTCGTTCGGTTTCGGCGCGGCCCGTAGGCTGGGCCGGTGACCTTGCAGCTCCACGACTCCGCGTCGCGCGAGACCCGCGCGTTCGAGCCGCTGCGTCCTGGTGCGGCCTCGATCTACCTGTGCGGGGCGACCGTGCAGTCGCCACCGCACGTCGGCCACATCCGGTCAGGTCTGGTCTTCGACCAGCTGTGGAGATGGCTCGAGCATCGCGGTTACGCAGTGACCTTCGTGCGCAACGTCACTGACATCGACGACAAGATCATCAGCAAGTCGGCGGAGAACGGCGTGCCGTGGTGGGCCTGGGCCTACCTCCAGGAGCAGGCCTTCCAGCGTGCGTACGACGTCCTCAACATCAGGCGCCCGACGTACGAGCCCCGCGCGACCGGGCACGTCACCGAGATGGTCACCCTGATGCAGGACCTCATCGACCGTGGCCACGCCTATCCGGCGGAGGACGGCTCGGGGGACGTCTACTTCGACGTGCGGTCCTGGCCGTCGTACGGACTGCTGTCCGGCATGCGCATCGAGGACATGGAACCAGCCACCGATGCCGATCCGCGGGGCAAGCGGGACCCTCGGGACTTCGCCCTGTGGAAGGGCGCGAAGCCGGGGGAGCCGTCGTGGCCCACACCCTGGGGGGAAGGACGGCCGGGCTGGCACCTCGAGTGCTCGGCGATGGCAGGGAAGTACCTCGGGGACGCCTTCGACATCCATGGCGGCGGGATCGACCTGCGCTTCCCGCACCACGAGAACGAGATCGCGCAGTCCACCGCAGCAGGGCAGCAGTTCGCGGTGACGTGGATGCACAACGCCTGGGTGACGACCTCCGGCGAGAAGATGAGCAAGTCGCTGGGCAACAGCCTGCTGGTCGAGGAGGTGGTTCGCCGGGTGCGCCCGGTCGAGCTGCGCTACTACCTCGGTGCTGCCCACTACCGCTCGCACATCGAGTACTCCGAGGAGGCGCTCGCCGACGCGGCAACCGCCTACCGCCGCCTCGAGGGTTTCGTGGAGCGGGCGACCGAGATCACCGGCGGGGTCGAGCCCACGATCCTCTGCGCCGACTTCGAGGCTGCGATGGACGACGATCTCGGGGTGCCTGCCGCGCTCGGCGCCCTGCACGACGTGGTGCGCGACGGCAACAAGCTGCTCGCGGGCGGCGACTCCGCCGCGCTGCGAGGGTGCCTCGGTTCCGTCCGAGCCATGCTCGGCGTGCTCGGGCTGGACCCCGCCGACCCGGGGTGGGTCGCGGGGGTCGTGGGTGGCACCGAGGACCGGCTGCGCGCGGCGGTGGACGTACTCGTGACCGCATCGCTTCAGGAGCGGCAGGACGCGAGGCAGCGCAAGGACTTTGCGGCGGCGGATGCCGTACGTGACCGGTTGGCGACCGCCGGGATCGCGGTCGAGGACACCCCGTCCGGACCTCGTTGGACCCTCGAGGACGGTGTGTGATGGCAGGCAACTCCCAGCGCAAGGGCGCGATGCGCAAGACCGGGACCAAGAAGGGGCCGACCGCGGGTTCGGGCGGCCAGAAGGGCAAGCACCTTCGGGGCAAGGGCCCCACGCCGCCCGCTGAGGCCCGCAAGGGGCACCCCGCGGCCCGGCGCTCGGCCGCGTCGACGCGTCGGGACTCCGCGGGTCACGGCGGGCAAGGCGGTCAGGGCTCGCACGTCAGCCAGGGGCGCAGCTCGCGTTCGTCCGGCGGCCGCCGCTCGGACGGTCGGAGCAAGGACAGCGGCGAGCTCGTGGTGGGGCGCAACAGCGTCGTCGAGGCGCTGCGCGCGCAGGTCCCGGCGACGGCTCTGTTCGTCGCCTCCCGGATCGACTCCGACGACCGGGTCAAGGAGGCCATCAAGATCGCGAGCAACCGGGGGTTGCCGCTGTTGGAGGCTCCGCGCCCCGAGCTCGATCGGATGAGCGCCGGAGCGGTTCACCAGGGCCTGGCACTCCAGGTCCCGCCGTACGAGTACGCGCACCCCGGTGACCTGCTCGACGCCGCACTGGACTCCGGTGAGACGCCGCTGCTGGTGGCCCTGGACGGCGTGACCGACCCACGCAACCTCGGAGCGGTCGTCCGGTCAGTGGCGGCCTTCGGCGGGCACGGCGTGCTGGTGCCCGAACGCCGGTCCGCGGGCATGACGTCCGGTGCCTGGAAGGCGTCGGCGGGGGCGGCCACCCGCGTACGGGTCGCCCGGGCGACCAACCTCAACCGCAGCCTCCAGTCGTGGCGCGACGCCGGGTGCGTGATCGTCGGCCTCGCCGCCGACGGTGACGTGAGCCTCGACGACCTCGAGGTGGCCGTCGACCCGCTGGTGATCGTCGTCGGGTCGGAGGGCAAGGGGTCTGTCCCGTCTGGTCAGCGAGACCTGCGACGTCACGGTGTCGATCCCGATGCACGCAGCCACCGAGTCGTTGAACGCCGGGATGGCGGCGGCGATCGTCCTCCACGAGGTTGCGCGCCGTCGGCGGCTGACCTAGCCCCCGCCCTCGCCCAAGACCCCCGCCGGGGTTGAAGGGGGTGGTGGATCAGTCCAGCAGGATGGGCGGCAACGACTGGGTGGGGTCGCTGGGGGTGCCGAGGCGCTTGCCCAGCACGGCCAGCTCATCGGGCTTGTCCGCGAGCACCTGGGTGACATAGGAGGCAGCAGCTGCCTCGATCCCGATGTCCTCGCCGGACCGCTCCGAGAGGAACCAGAGATGCTCGAGCACCTCGTGGAACACCTCCGCCGGCTCGAGCTTGCCGCGGAGCTCGCGGGGCACCGACCGGACCACCGGCTCGAAGACCTCGGCGACCCAGCGGTGCGCGACGAGCTCCTCGTCCGCCTCGGGGAGATCGAGGTGCGAACGGTAGCTGTCGAGGTCGTTGAGCAGGCGGCGGGCCTGGTTCTCCTGGACGTCGAGCCCGGTCAGCCGAAGGAGGCGACGTGAGTGGTGCCCGGCGTCGACCACCTTGGGGTGCACCCGGACGTGGGACCCGTCGGCCTCGGTCGTCACCTGGAGCTCCCCGACGTCGAAGCCGAGGTCGTTGAGGCGACGTACCTTGTCATCGACCTTGTAGCGCTCCCCCGGGCTGACCACCAGCGCCTCGCTCAGCTCGCCCCAGAGCCTCCGGTAGCGCCGGATGATCGCCTCGGACGTGTGCTGGGGATCAACGGAGTCGTGGAGCATGGCCCCGGCCTGGAGATCGAGGAGCTCGCCGTAGATGTTGACCAGCGCCACGTCGAGGTCGTGCTCGCGCTGCCCGTCGGAGAGCTTCTCGTGGAGCTCGCCGGTCTCGGCGTCCACGAGGTACGCGGCGAAGGCCCCGGCGTCGCGCCGGAAGAGCGTGTTGGAGAGCGAGCAGTCCTTCCAGAGGAAGCCGGACAGGTGGAGACGCACCAACAACAACGACAGCGCGTCCAGCAACCGGTTCGCGGTGTCTGGGCGCAGCGTCTGGGAGAACAGTGCACGGTAGGGGAGCGAGAACTGCAGGTGCTTGGTGATCAGGGCCGGCTCGAGGTCCTCGCCCTCGCCGGACACCCGACCGGTGACGACGCCGACGGCCTCGACCGACGGGACGTCCAGCCGGGCCAGCCGGCGGAGCAGGGCGTACTCGTGCTCGGCCAGCCTGACGCCGACCTCCTTGATCGCATATACCTGACCGTTGAGCCGCACGAACCGGACGACGTGCCGCGAGATGCCCCGCGGCAGCGCGACGAGCTGTTCGGCCGGCCACTCCTCCAGGGGCGTCTGCCACGGAAGGAACAGCAGGTCGGGCTCGTCCGGCGACCCGGTGACCTGAAGCGGCACGCGGGCCGCCGGACTCGAGGGACCCTCGCTAGAGCCGAAGTCCGGTGACGGTGGAGAACACGTGCTCGTGGCCGGGGGTGATGCCGACGGTGATCGTGTCGCCCTTCTTGGGAGGCGTGCGACCGTTCACCCGGACGATGACGTCCATCGCCTTGTCACCCATGTTGAGCTCGCCGTAGACGTACGCGTCGGCGCCGAGCTCTTCGACCACGATGGCCGTGACCGGCACCCCGGTGGACCCGTCCGTGATCCACAGGTCCTCTGGTCGGAAGCCCAGCGTGACGGTCTTGGCGCCCTCGGCCGCGGCGGCGTCAGCCTTCGCCCGATCGATGGGGACGACGCGCTCCCCGAGCTTCACGCCCCCGTCGACGAGCGTGGCCTCGACGAGGTTCATCTGCGGCGACCCGATGAAGCCGGCGACGAAGACGTTGGCCGGAGTGTCGTACATCGTCCGCGGCGTGTCGCACTGCTGGAGGATGCCGTCCTTGAGCACGGCGACCCGGTCACCCATGGTCATGGCCTCGACCTGGTCGTGGGTGACGTACAGCGTGGTGATGTCGAGCCGGCGCTGCAGCGCGGCGATCTGGGTGCGGGTCTGGACCCGCAGCTTGGCGTCGAGGTTGGACAACGGCTCGTCCATGAGGAAGACCTGGGGTTCGCGGACGATCGCCCGGCCCATCGCCACGCGCTGGCGCTGGCCACCCGAGAGGGCCTTCGGCTTGCGCTCGAGGTAGGGCTCCAGGTCGAGCAGCTTGGCCGCCTCCTGCACGCGGCGCTTGATCTCGTCCTTGGACACCCCGGCGATCTTGAGCGCGAAGCCCATGTTGTCGCCGACGCTCATGTGCGGGTAGAGCGCGTAGTTCTGGAACACCATCGCGATGTCCCGGTCCTTGGGCGCGAGGTGGGTGACGTCGCGGTCGCCGATCCGGATGCACCCCGGAGGTGACCTCTTCGAGCCCGGCGAGCATCCGCAGCGACGTGGACTTGCCGCATCCCGAGGGCCCGACGAGGACGAGGAACTCGCCGTCCTGCACATCGAGGTCGAGGTCGGCGACGGCCGGGACGGTAGACCCGGCGTAGAGCCTTGAAGCCTTGTCATACGTGACGGTGGCCATAGTGATCAAACCCCTTCACCGGCAGGTACGTGCCGGACGATCCGTAGTGGAGGGTGGTCACGGCCGCCGGGGGCTGCCGTGCAGGGGAGCCTAGGGGACAAGCGCCCCGGCCGGAACCCCCTTGGCTCCGACTACCGTGACCACCATGAAGGCTCGGTTGGCGGACATCGCCGCGCAGGCTGGGGTCTCGGAGGCCACGGTCAGCCGCGTGCTCAACGGGCGGCCCGGGGTAGCGGCCGACACCCGACGTACGGTGCTCACGGCGCTCGACGTCCTCGGCTACGAACGGCCCGTGAAGCTTCGATCGCGCAGCGCCGGGCTGGTGGGGCTGATCGTGCCCGAGCTGCAGAACCCGATCTTCCCGGCGTTCGCGGGAGTCATCGAGAGCGCCCTCGCGCGGCACGGCTACACACCTGTGCTCTGCACGCAGTCGCCGGGCGGCGCCACGGAGGACGACTACGTCGAGATGCTCCTCGAGCGCGGGGTCAGCGGGATCGTCTTCGTGTCCGGCATGCACGCCGACACCCTCGCCTCGCGGGACCGCTATCGGGGTCTGGTGGACCGCCGGCTCCCGGTGGTCTTCATCAACGGGTATGCCGAGGGTCTCGACGCTCCCTTCGTGTCCGACGACGACGTGGCTGCCATGGACCTCGCCGTCAACCACCTGGTGCAGCTGGGCCACACCCGGATCGGGCTGGCCGTCGGCCCGGACCACTACGTGCCCGTGCAACGCAAGCGGCGTGGCTTCGTCTCAGCGCTCTACTCGACGCTGGGGCTGCCGCCCGACCAGGCGGCGGCGTGGGTCGCCCACGGGTTCTTCTCCGTCGAGGGCGGGCACGCCGCCGCGCAGCTGCTGCTCGACGAGGGCTGCACCGCGGTGATCTGCGGCTCGGACATGATGGCGTTGGGTGTCGTCCGTGCTGCGCGCGGCCGCGGCCTCGACGTGCCCGGCGACGTCTCTGTCGTCGGCTACGACGACAGCCCCCTGATCGCCTTCACCGACCCGCCGCTGACGACGGTGCGCCAGTCTGTGGACGCCATGGGGAACGCCGCGGTACGGGCCCTGCTCGACGAGATCAACGGCACGCCGGCGCCGCACGCCGAGTACGTCTTCCGGCCGGAGCTCGTCGTCCGCGGATCCACCGGGGCTGCCCAGGTGAGTCGTCCCGGGGCGTTCAAGCCGCGCCGACAGCGGCCGGTGCGCCCGCGTTGACCTCAGCGGCTTCCCCGCAGGGAGCGCGGGCCTAGGATCGTCTGCCGTGCACCGCTATGACGAAGAGACCGAGGAGCTGGGCCGCGCGATCTTGGACTATGCGCGCCGGCGACTGAAGCTCGATCCCGTCCCTCTCGACGGACCGCGTCCCCTCGCGGAGCTCGAGGCGACCGCCGGCCAGACGGTGACCGAGGACGGCCTCGGCGGTCAGGCTGCTCTGGCGCTCTTCGACACGGTGCTCTCCAAAGCCTGCATCTCGGTCGACCACCCCCGCTATCTGTCGTTCATCCCGGCGGCGCCGACCGAGGCCTCCACGCTGTTCGACCTCGTCGTCGGCGCCTCGTCGATCTACGGCGGCTCGTGGCTCGAGGGGGCGGGGGCCGTCTACGCGGAGAACCAGGCGCTGCGGTGGATCGCCGACCTCGCCGGCTTCCCCGCGGGTGCGGGTGGGGTCTTCGTCCAGGGCGGGACCTTGGGCAACCTGTCGGCTCTGGTCGCCGCGCGGCACACGGCGACGCACCAGCGCGAGGGGGCCGCCCCGAGCGCTGGGTCGTCGCGTGCAGTGCCGAGGCGCACTCCTCCATCGCCCACGCCGCGCGCGTCATGGACATCGACGTGCTGAAGGTGCCGGTCGACGACCGAGGCCGGCTGACCGGCGCCGAGCTCGAGCGGTCACTCGCTGCGCACGGAGAGGACAACGTCTTCGCCGTGGTGGCCACCGGCGGTACGACCAACTTCGGGATCGTCGACGACCTCGCGGGAGTCGCCGCGGTGGCCGGTGCCCGCGGACTCTGGATGCACGTCGACGGCGCCTACGGCATCGCCGCCCTTGCCGCGCCGAGCGCCCGCCCGCTCTTCGCCGGCATCGAGTACGCCGACTCCTTCATCGTCGACCCCCACAAGTGGCTGTTCGCACCCTTCGACGCCTGCGCCCTGATCTACCGCGATCCCGCGCTCGGCAAGGCGGCTCACACCCAGACCGCCGGCTACCTGGACGTGATCACCGAGGGCGACGGCGAGTGGAACCCGTCCGACTACGCCTATCACCTGTCTCGTCGCGCGCGCGGACTGCCCTTCTGGTTCTCTCTTGCGACCCATGGCACGCGCGCCTACGCCGACGCCGTGGAGGGCACGCTCGCGGTGGCCCGTGCCGCGGCCGACGAGATCCGGGCGCGGCCGTACGTCGAGCTGCTGCGCGAGCCAGACCTCTCGGTCGTCGTGTTCCGCCGGATCGGCTGGACGTCGCAGCAGTACTACGACTGGTCGGAGCGGCTGATGGCAGCCAACTTCGCCTTCGTCACCCCGACCTCGCACGACGGGGAGACCGTCACGCGGTTCGCCATCGTCAACCCACGCACCACCGTCGCCGACATCACCACGATCCTCGACACGATGGCCTGACCCGGCCGGCGGCTGGGTCTCGGCGCTAGCTCGCCTGGGTAGACGAGGCCGGTCTGCCGACGGGCCTCGTCCATCGTGCGCATGATCGCGAGCGTCTCGTCGAGCGGCATGATCGAGCTCTCGGTCAGCCCCGCCCGCAGGCAGCGACCCACCTCCGCCGCCTGCATGCGCAGCCCGTGGCCCTCGAAGGGCACCGTGTGGAGCTCAGGCCGGCCGACCTGGTCGTAGACCGTGTACGTGCTCGGCGCATAGAACGTCCGGGCGATCTCGATCCGCCCCGCTGTGCCATTGATCACCGCAGTGTTGGCTGTCGCGGCGGCCAAGGTGGTGGTCACCACTCCGTGGGCCCCGCTGGGGTGCTCGAGCAGCAACGAGGTCTGGGCGTCGACCCCCGTGAAGGCCTTGGTGCCGACGGCGGTGACGCGCGAGGGCGTGCCCAGGACCATCGAGCAGAACGAGATCGGGTAGACGCCGAGGTCGAGCAGTGCGCCACCACCGAGCTCCGGCGCGAACAGGCGATGCGCGGCATCCTCGGGGAACCACTGTCCGTGGTCGGCAACGACGCTCACGACGTCACCGATCACGCCGGCAGCGAGGAGGGCCCGTACCTCAGCGACGTGGGGGAGGAACCTGGTCCACATGGCCTCCATGAGGAACGTCCCCTGCTGCCGAGCCGCGGCGACGACCTCCTCGGCCTCTGGCGCATTGAGCGTGAAGGGCTTCTCGACGAGCACGGCCTTGCCGGCCTCGATGGCGAGGAGAGCGGCCGCGTGGTGACCTGGGTGCGGTGTCGCGACGTACACGACGTCGACGTCGGGGTCGGCCACGAGGTCGGCGTACGCCGCGTACCGGTGGCCGATGCTGTGGGTCTCGCCGAAGGAGTCGGCCGATGCCTGGCTCCTCGACCCGATCGCCACCACCTCTGCATCGGGGAGCAGAGCGAGGTCGAGGGCGAAGGCGGTCGCGATGCCGCCGGTGCCCACGATTCCCCAGCGGACGGGACGTTGGTTGAGGGAGTCAGTGGTCATGCGAGCAGTCTCGCCCATCGCGCGCGGTCCGCGCGGACGGGTCCGTCGTCACGTGCAGGTCGGCGGGCTCCCACGCGGCCGCGCCTAGACTGAGCCCGGCTCCGACCACCTCGTCGGGGTCAGGCCGACGTGGCGCAACTGGTAGCGCACCCGACTTGTAATCGGGCGGTTGGGGGTTCAAGTCCCCCCGTCGGCCCCCTCCGGCTTCGGCTACCGGCCCAGGGCTTCAAAGACCTGGTAGACCATGAAGGCTGGCCAGAGCAGACCCTGAAGCACCACGAGCACGTACTCCCAGAACGCATCGGCCTGCTGCCAGAAGTACACCCAGGCCCCGAAGATCCCGAGGGCGTAGATCGCTCCTCCACCAGCGGCACCGGCGTTGTTGTTGGCCATCGTGCGTCACCCCTCATCCGTGCCTCAACGGCACCTCTCTGTTCACGGCGGCACCCGGGACGGCCCCCGGTCACACCACGCTGACGAGGCGGTCGTCGATCGACGCCGCAACCCAGGCGCGGTAGGCAGAACGCTCCTCCGCGGACGGCTCCGGGATGGCGCGCGCCGCCGCTCGAACCCCGTGGGGCCGGAACCCGATGACCTTCACCGGCACGCCCGGTGCGTGCTCGCCGAGGTAGGCACCCGTGCGGCGCAGCTGGTCCTCGCTGTCGTTGAAGCCGGGCACGACGAGCAGCCGGACCTCGACCAGCTTGTCCTGAGCGGCCAGCCGATCGAGGCTTGTCAGCACCTGGCTGTTGTCGTGCCCGGTGAGCCGCTCGTGCACCTGCACGTCCAACGCCTTCAGGTCGAGCATGACGCCGTCGGTCTCTGGAAGAACCTGGTCCCAGGTCTCGGCGTCCGCGCACCCGTTGCTGTCGATGTAGCGCGTCAGTCGGTGCGTTGCCGGGTCGTCCCCCAGGGCAGCGAACCACGCGGCCACGAAGTCGGCTTGAAGCGTCGCCTCGCCACCCGACACCGTGACCCCGGACAGGAACGGGGCATGGCCGCGCACCTCCTCGAGGAGGCTGTCGACCGTGACTCGTCGCGCACGCGGTGTCTGCCGCGGCAGCGTGTGCGGGTTGTGGCAGGCGAGGCAGTCCAGGTTGCAGCCCTGGAAGAACACCGTGAACCGGTTGCCCGGGCCGTCGACCCAGGAGAACGGGACGATGTCAGCCAGCAGTCCGAGGGGCGGACTCAAGGCTGATCACCCTCTTGACGGTGCGATCGGTGACGTGGGAGTTCGCCACGGAACCCGCGGCGAGCACGTCGCTGCCGTGCCTGGCCAGGCCCGTCGTCTCGAGCTTGACCAGGTCGGACTTGCGGACGAGGTAGCCGGTGATTCGGATGAAGTCGTTGCTGTCGAGGTTGAAGGTGAAGTCGCGCATGCCGGTCGCCATGGCGCCCGCGGATGACGTCGACCACCGCTTGCGGGTTGCGCTTGGCGGTGTCGTCGAAGTGGACGATGTCGCTGACCCCTGACGCGAACCACGCATGGTTCGGAGTCACGGCCGAGAGGTGCTCAGCGAGCGACGGTTCCTCGCCGATGGGGATCCGCGTGCCGGCCGTGACCCCGAGGTCAGAGTCGATGCCGGACTGCGAGTGGAGGAACGCGCGACCACCGTTGCCCTCGCAGTACGGCAGCGGCACCTGGTCGACGAGCTCGGCCACCCGCTCGACGATGCGCCAACCCAGGGCGGTGGCGTCGGCATCGTGTCCGTACCGTCCCTCTCCTCGGGTCAGGTGGTTGACCGCCTCGGCCAGCCCGAAGATGCCGAACATCGCCGAGAATCGATCGAGGGACACGAGGCCCTCGTCCACGAGCCAGCTGTGGTCGAAGAACCCGGCCTGCTCGACGAGGGAGCGGATGCGCGCCGCCATCAGTTCTGCGGTCAGGGCGACGTGCGCAGGAAGCGTCTCGCCGAAGAAGGCCTCCGGCCCGCCAGTATGACGGAGAGCGGACTCCGCCAGGTTGAGCCGGACCAGCGTGTGCGACCCGCCGCCGACCTTGAGGGAGTTGTAGCACGAGACGACGCCGTAGTTCGGGGCCGAGATCTGCCGTCATCATCGCGTGGTTGACGAAGTGCGGCTTGCCGCAGGCGAACGCCGTCATCACCGCGTCGAGGACGAGATCGTCAGGGGTGCGGTCGACGTCGACGCGAAGCGTGAGGTTGGGAACGGTCTGCAGGAGGTCTCGCTCCAGAGCGAGGATCGCGCGGGCGACGCGGCTGTCGTCCGGTCCGAGGTTGGCGTGCGTGAAGGCGTCCGGGAGAGCCCGGTCCACCGTCACCCACAGGAGCCGGAGCAGCTGCGTGAGGGTCTCGTCGTCGACGTCCCCGGCGTACGGCTCGAGCAGCTGGTCGACATCACCGAGGTAGACCGGGTAGCCGGTGATCGAAGGCACCTGTGAGTACATCGACAGCAGGAAGGCGACCGCCTCGTAGAGGTCGCGTGGAGCCGCGAGCCCCAAGAACTCCGAACCCTGGCGGAGGGCGCGGCCGTAGTCGGGGAGGAGGTACCGAGGCCGGTAAGGGGCGGGCCCTTCGGAAAGGTCGGAGACGAGGCCGGTCGCCAGCGCGTCGGCGCAGGAGGCGGACACTGCAGGTGGTTCGATCGTCTCCTCGGCCAACGCGGCGAGGGCCTGCACGCGTTGACGGTAGGTCAGCGCGGGGCTGTCGACGAGGGCACGGGCTCGGGTGCGGATCTCTTCGATCTCCACGGTGGCCATCCTAGGACGTCGAGACGGACTGCGAGAGGCTGTCGTTCGGGCAGCCGGGAGCGGCCGGGCGAGGGCATGCCCAGTCTGACGATCTCGCCGTCCCGGGGCACGACCGCGAGGAGGTCCAGCTCCGAACGGATCCGTGCCGCCAGCGCGGCCGAGGAGGCCGGTTCCCCGTGGACGACGTACACGACCTGCGGTGGCTCGGGGGCCGAGTCGATCCAGGCGATCAGCTCGTCGGAGTCCGCGTGGACCGAGAGGCCCTCGACGGTCGCGACCTCGGCGCGCACGGGGACGTACTGGCCGTGCATCTTCAGCTGCCGGGCGCCGTCTGCCAGGTCGCGGCCGCGCGTGCCGACGGCCTGGTAGCCGACGAGGACGACCGTGTTGCGGTCGTCGGGCACGCAGGTGCTTGAGGTGGTGGACGATCCGCCCGCCGGTGGCCATCCCCGACGCCGAGATGATGATGCACGGATGTCGTGGTTCGTTGATCGTCATCGACTCCTCGGCGCTGTGCAGCTCGCGCAGGTCGCCCGGGTCGAAGACGTCGCGCCCGACCGCGACGTCGGGTCGGACGTCGGGCGCGTGGGCGGCGACGGCCCGCTCGTAGACCGCGAGCGCCTTCAGTGCCATCGGGCTGTCGACGAAGACGGGCACCCGGGGGATCCGTCCCGCGTCCGTGAGTCGACGCAGGGCCATCAGCACGACCTCGGTGCGGTCCACGGCGAACGCGGGGATCAGGACCACGCCCCCTCGGTGAAGGGTGCGATTGATGACGTCGGCGAGCTCGTCGTCGGTGGGTGGTGGGTGGTGACGGTCGCCGTACGTCGACTCGACGACGACGATGTCCGCGTTCGGCCGCGCCGCTGGCGCCACGAGCAACGGATGCTGGCCTCGGCCGAGGTCGCCGCTGAACACCACCCGTCGTCCCGCGATCTCGACCAGGGCGGTCGACGAGCCGAGGATGTGCCCCGCCGGGTTCAACGTGAGGAGCACCTCGTCGGAGATCTCCGTGCGTTCACCGAAGGGAAGCGCTCGGAACATCGGGAGCAGGCGCTCGACGTCGTCGAGGTCGTAGAGGGGCCGCGGCGCCGCGTGCTTGGAGAAGCCCTTCGTGCCGACGTAGGCGGCGTCCTCCTCCTGCAGCTTGGCGCTGTCCCTCAGCACGATCTCGGCCAGCGCGACCGTCGACTCCGTCGCGAGGACGGGCGCTTGCAGGCCTTGGTCCACCAGGGCCGGCAGGTATCCGGTGTGGTCGAGATGGGCGTGGCTGACGACGACCGCGTCGAGGTCGCGTACGTCGAGGGGCAACGGGTCCCAGTTGCGGCGCCGGAGCTCACGCAGCCCCTGGAAGAGCCCGGCCTCGACGAGCAGCTGGGTCCGGTCGCTGCGCAGGTGGAACTTGCTGCCGGTCACCGTCCCGGCGCCCCCCAGGAACTGCAGTGTCGGCCTCACACCCGATGGTGATCATGCGACGTGCGCGCCCGCAAGGGTCGGACGTCCCGTGCGGTTCGACTGCTGGCGACGAGCGAGCCACGCCTTGTGAGCGGTGTCGACGGCGATCACGAGGGGTGCCGTGGCCAGGGCCAAGGTCCACCCGAGCGCCGTGGGCCAGGAACCGCCGAGCAGGCGCTGCATCGGGGGGAAGCCCACGAACACGACAAGGAGAACCACCTCGATCGCGACCGCGCCCAGCAGCAGCCGGTTGGCGGTGAACCGGTTGCCGTCCCACCCAGCGGGTCGCGCTGCGGCAGGCGAACGCGTTGGCCAGCTGGCCGAGGACCACGGCGGCGAAGGCCGCTCCCGAGGCGGACGCGAGCAGTCCGGCGTCGGGGGTGACCCCCCAGGCCCAGCCGCCGACCAGGAGGACCGCGGTGAAGGCAACCATCTCGCCGATCGCTTCGGCGGGCCCGAGAACCCCGAAGACCCGGGCCATGAGCCGCCGGTCGATGAGCCGGTCGGTGCGCAGCGGGCCGTCGAGTGCGCGAGGAGAGGCGTGGCTCGGACCCCAGCGCGATCGCAGGGAGGAGATCGGTGCCGATGTCGAGAGCGAGGACCTGGAGCACGCTGAGGGCGAGCGGGTACGCCCCGCCCGACAGCGCCCACACCACGAAGGGCGTGAGCTCGGCGACGTTGTCCGTCAGGTGGTAGGTCAGGAACTTTCGGATGTTCATGAACGTCGAGCGGCCCATCTCCACGGCGACCACCACGGTCGCGAGGTGGTCGTCGAGGAGGACGAGGTCCGCCGTCTCCCGGGCGACGTCGGTGCCGGACAGTCCCAGGGCGATTCCGATGTCGGCGCGGCTGAGCGCTGGCCCGTCGTTCACGCCGTCGCCGGTCATCGCGACCACGTGCCCGCGTGCCTGGAGCGCCTCGGCGATGCGCAGCTTGTCCTCGGGGTCAGCACGGGCGATCACGACGGCGTCGCGGTCCAAGAGCTCGCCGAGCTCCGCCTGGTCGCTGGGGAGGTCCTTGGCCTCGATGACGACCGAGTCGTTGGTGAGAAGGGCGACCTCGTCGGCGATGGCCCTGGCTGTGGCGGGATGATCGCCCGTCACCATCGCGATCTTGATCCCGGCGCGGCGCAGGGCCGCCACAGCCTCGGTGGCGCCGGCACGCGGCGGGTCCTCGAGACCGACGAGACCGAGGAGCTCGAGGTCCGCCTCCACCACGTCGGGCCCGCCGGTCAGGTCGAGCGGCCGCGCAGTTCGCACGGCTACGGCGAGCACCCGCAGTCCCCGCGCGGCATAGGTCGACGCGATCTCCTCCGCTCCGACGGGCGGCGCTGAGCAGCGGGGGAGCACGGTGTCGACCGCGCCCTTCACCAGGAGCCGTCCGTCGACGACGGCCGACATCCGTCTGCGGCGCGGGTCGAACGGAAGGCGCCGGTCCGGCCGCGCATCGAGCGCCTCTACGGATGCACCGGAGCGGAGCGCCAGCACGTACAGAGCGGCCTCCATCGGGTCACCGTGCGGTGTCCAGCTGTCGTCGCGTTGGACGACCCGACCGGTGGACGCCAGCGCCGCCGCCTTGGCCAGCTCGGCCATCCGTGCCGTGAGCGCCGTCGTCAGCGGCTGCGCGGCGTCGTAGCCGACCGGGTCGATCGTCAGTTCCGACTCCGGTGTCCAGACTCGGACCACGGACATCGCGTTGGTCGTGAGTGTCCCCGTCTTGTCGGTGCAGAGGTACGTCGTCGAGCCGAGCGTCTCGACGCTCTCCAGGGAACGGACGAGCGCGTTGCGATCAGCCATCCGTCGCGCTCCGGCGGCCAGGGAGAGCGTGACGGTCGGGAGCAGGCCCTCGGGCACCAGAGCCACCGTGACCCCGATGGCGAAGACGAACCCGTCCCGGGCAGGGGTCCCCAGGGCGAGAGCGATCCCGAAGAACCCGAACCCGACGGCGAGCGCCACGAGCGCCACGACCCGGACCACTCGGTCCAGCCGCTTGGCGAGCGGGCTCTTCGGCCGGTGACCTTGCCTCGACAAGGCGGCGATCGCGGCGAGGCGCGTGTTGCCCGCCGTCGCCACCACGACGACCGTCCCCTCTCCCTCGGTCACGAAGGTGCCTGCGAACACGGGGCCGCCGACGTCGGGTCGGGCCGGGACGCTCTCCCCGGTGAGCGTCGACTCGTTCACCGCCAGGTCGGCGCACGCGGCGATGACGGCGTCGGCGCACACCCGGTCTCCGGACTCGAGCAGGAGCACGTCGTCGACGACCAGGTCCTCTGCCTGCACCACGCAGGGGAATCCGTCGCGCACCACGGTCGCCTTCACCGGCAGCAGCTCGCTCAGTCGTTCCGCCGTCTGGCTCGCGCGGAACTCCTGGACGAAGGCGAACGTCCCGTTGAGAACGACGATGACAGCTATGGCCACGGCCAGCTGAGGGAGGTCGGCGAGGAGGGCGAGAGCGACGGCGCCCCAGAGCATCAAGGCGAAGAAGTGGGTGAGCTGCCCTAGCAGGAGCCGGACCGGTGACGGCGGCCTGGGCGCTGGCAGCACGTTGGGGCCGTCGCGCGCGAGCCGGAGCGCGGCCTCGGTGCTGCTGAGCCCGTGGGTCGCCCGGCTGGGGTCCACGTCACCCAGTCTGGCCCAGCTGTCCCACCGCCGTGTCGAGAGCCTCGAGGAAGAGGTCGGCGTGACGGCGCTCCCAGATCAGCGGCGGGCGGACTTTGAGCACCGAGCCGTCCGGCCCGGTGCTCCCGACGAGGACCCCGAGGTCGCGCAGCCGGTTCACCAGCTCCTGGGTGCGCTTGCGGCTGGGGCCTTGAGCATCACGTACGTCGATCCCGGCGATGAGCCCTTGGCCGCGGACGTCGCCGAGGGAGGGGTGCCGCCGAGCGAGCTCCGTGACGCCCGCGCGCAGGTAGGTGCCGACGTCCTGAGCGCGCTGCACCAGGCGGGACTCCTCGATCACGTCGAGGACCGCGAGCGCGGCGGAGCAGGACACCGGGTTTCCCCCGAACGTCGAGAAGAACTCGTCGACCGTCCGCAGCCGGTCGACGACCTCCCGACGGGTGACAAGCGCGGACACCGGGTGCCCGTTGCCCATCGGCTTTCCCAGGGCGACCAGGTCCGGGACGACGGCGAAGTCCTGGAAGCGCCACAGGTGCTGGCCCCCTCGACCGAACCCTGCCTGGACCTCGTCGGCGAGGAAGAACCCGCCCGCATCGTGGACGCCGTCGACCAGACCCTGGACGAAGTCCGCGGTGGGCTCGAGCACCCCAGCGCTCGTGAACATGGTGTCGATCGCCAGCAGCGCGGGCTGGTGTCCCCGGAACGCGAGCTCGGCCGTCGCCGACTCGACCCGTGAACGAGCCTCGAGCGCGCCGACGGCTTCCTCGTCGGCCCAGCGGTACGGCGGCTCGAACGCGGCTACGTGGTCGGGCCGGTACCCGACCGGCCAGGTGTTCGACGACAGAGGCGACGTCGCGGCGGAGACCCCGTGGTACGAGCAGCTCGTCACGATCGCGCCGGAGCGCCCCGTCCAGGTCGTGGCGAGCCGCCAGGCCAGGTCGGTGGCCTCGCTCCCCGAGTTGACGAAGATGACGGTGTCCAGCTCGTCGGGCATCGTGGCGACGAGCCGCTCGGCGAGCTCGACGATGCCGGCGTGGAGGTAGCGGGAGTTGGTGTTGAGCAGGGCCGCCTGGCCGGAGATCGCCCGGACGACGGTCGGGTGCTCGTGGCCCACGACCGCGACATTGTTGTAGGCGTCGAGGTAGCGACGTCCGTCGGACGCGATCAGCCACGGGCCGTCCCCCCGCACGATGTGCAGCGGTTCGCGGTAGAACAGCGGCGAGAGGTCTCCCCCCAGCACGGCCCGGCGTCGGTCGAGGAGGGTTTGGTCCGGTCGCTGGGCCCGGCCCAGCCGCCCGGTCCCGCAGAGCCGGTGCAGACGTCCGCTGAGCGTCTCGGCCGGCAGCTCGCGCAGCAGGTCGAGCATGCGCCAGCTGCCTTCGTCGAGCCCCGTCAGGTAGTCGACGTTCTCGGGGTTGTCCGGCGCGCGCCACGCGGAGATCAGCACCGTGGCGACGAGTCGGGCCAGCACCAGCTCGCCGAGGAGATCCACCTCGGGCGGCTCGAGAGGGGAGATGCGCTGGTAGCCCTCGAGCAGCGCCGCGGTCTCGGCCCAGGGGTCCAGCCCCTCGAGCATGACGACACGGAGCAGGGACGCCAGGGTGATCGCGAGGTCGCAGGCACGTGCCGTGTGGTGCATGTCGCCGAAGTCGATGAGTCCGGTGATCCCCTGGTCATCGACGAGGACGTTGCTCATGGTCACGTCCGCGTGCAGCACACCCGCGGGCAGTCCCGCCGTCCTCTCGCCCAGATCATCGAGCCTGCCAAGGAACTCCTCGACCATCCTTCGTCGGTCAGGCTCCAACCGATCGGTGTAGGGGCGCAACTCGTGGACCCGACGGGGATCCCACGCGATGGCCCGGGCTCCGGCGGGGTGGAAGAATCCCTGCAGGGCCACCACCAGCCGCGCGCTCCATCGGCCGAGGTCCTCCGCGAAAGCGATCGGCAAGGGCGCCGTGTCGGCGGCCGCTCCTGGCAGGACGCTCACCAGCCGGACCGCGTGCAGGCGTCCATCGTCAGCGCGCACCTCGACGCTGGTCCTTCCGTCACGGCAGCGCACCAACCGGGGGATCGCCAGCTCGGGGTCCACGCGCGCCACGTGGTCCATGGCTGCGTTCTCCATGCCGACCACCTCGCGGTCCTCGGCGGAGTTCGAGACCTTCAGCACCGCGCGCCAGCCGTCCGCCGCCGTTGCCAGGAAGTTGCGGTCGCGCTCGCTACGGAGCTCTTGGATGGTGGCGTCGCGGCCGTAGGTCTCCTCGAGGACCCGCGCAGCCCACGCGGCATCGACTGCAGGGGCGGGCTCAGTCAGCACGGTCGGCACGCTCGGTTCCGGAGTCACGCAGCCATCGTGCCCAGTCGCACCGGGCGGTGGGGCGTCCTGTGACATGTGACCAGGACCACATCAGCCCGTTCTCGGGTGTCACCTGGACGTCTCGTGGTGTTCACACCAGAGACCTAGCGTGTGCTGGGTCAAGTCCTTCGACAGAGGAGAACGATGAAGCTCGCTCCACTGCTGCGACGCAGTGCGACAGCCGATCCGGTGACCGACAACGACGAGCCCGCCGACGTGCGGCACTTGTGGGACGAGCTGCGCGCCTCCGCGCAGTCTGAGGCCGAGCGCCACGAGATCGACGCGCTCTTCTCCCGCTCGATGCCCTGAGGGCCGAGCACTCCGAGCTGGGCGGCAGCGCTCAGCGGAAGCGGCGCAATCGCAGGCTGTTGCTCACGACGAACACCGACGAGAACGCCATGGCGGCCGCTGCCACGATCGGGTTCAGCAGTCCCGCCATGGCCAGCGGGATCGCGGCGGCGTTGTAGGCGAAGGCCCAGAACAGGTTTCCCTTGATGGTCGCCAGGGTGCGCCGGGACAGCCGGATGGCATCCGAGGCCAGGCGCAGGTCCGCGCGCACGAGCGTGAGGTCGCTGGCCTCGATGGCGACGTCGGTGCCCGTGCCCATCGCGATGCCGAGGTCGGCCTGGGCGAGCGCCGCGGCGTCGTTGACCCCGTCCCCGAGCATGGCCACGACGTGGCCGTCCTGTTGCAGGCTCCGGATGACTGCGACCTTGTCGCTCGGCAGGACCTCGGCCACCACCTCGTCGATGCCCAGCTCGGCAGCGACCGCGTGGGCGGCAGCGGCGTGGTCCCCCGTGAGCAGCACCGGCGTGAGCCCGAGGCTCGACCAGGTCGGACACGGCCTCCACGCTCGTCGGCCGCAGGGCGTCGGTCACCACGAGGATGCCGCGGGTCGCGCCGTCCCAGCCCACCGCCAGCGTGGTGCGGCCGGCCGACCTGGCTGCCGCCAGGGGGGCGATCAGCTCGTGCGGAAGCGGTTGGCGCCACTGGTCGGCGAGCCACGAAGAGCGACCGGCGACAACAGCCCGGCCCTCGACGAGCCCCTCGACACCGAGTCCTTGGGTGCTCGAGAACTCGTCGACCGCTGGCAGGGTGCCCAGCGCGGTCCTCCGCGTAGGCGGTCACTGCGCGGCCGACCGGGTGCTCGGATGCGGCCTCCAGCGCACCACTGAGGCGCAGGAGGTCGCCGGCGTCCACGCCGGGGGCCGCGACCACGTCGACGACCTGCATGCGGCCCGTCGTCACCGTGCCGGTCTTGTCGAGGACGATCGTGTCGACCTGGCGCGTGGACTCGAGCACCTCCGGCCCTTTGATGAGGATGCCGAGCTGGGCGCCGCGTCCGGTCCCCACGAGCAGCGCGGTCGGTGTGGCCAGCCCGAGCGCGCACGGGCAGGCGATGATCAGGACGGACACGGCGGCTTCGAAGGCGAACGCCGGTGCCGGCGCCGGAGGCGATCCAGCCGACGAGGGTCAGGGCAGCCAGAGCGAGCACGACCGGGACGAAGATCGCTGCCACGCGGTCGGCGAGCCGCTGAACCGGGGCCTTGCCGGTCTGGGCCGCTTCGACCAGGCGACCGATGGCAGCGAGCTCGGTGTCGGACCCGACCCGGGTGGCCTCCACCACCAGCCGACCGCCGGCGTTGACGGTGGCCCCGATGACCGTCGAACCAGGAGCTACTTCGACGGGTATCGGCTCCCCCGTGAGCATGCTGGCGTCGACGGCGGACGACACCTTCGCGGACGATGCCGTCCGTGGCGATCTTCTCGCCGGGACGCACCACGAACACGTCACCCACGTGCAGCCGGTCGACGGGGACCCTGGTCTCGACACCGTCGCGCAGCACGCCGGCGTCGTGCGCGCCCAGCGCGAGCAGGGCCCTGAGTGCCTCTCCTGAACGTCGTCGGGCACGGGCCTCGAGGTAGCGGCCGAGCAGGATGAGGACCGTGATCGCGCTCGCTGCCTCCAGGTAGAGGTGCGAGCCGACCGTTTCGCCTCGTTGGGGGACGAGGTCGACCTCCATGCGCATCCCGGTCATGCCGGCGTCCCCGAAGAACAGGGCGTAGACCGACCAGCCGTACGCCGCGAGCACGCCGATGCTGATCAGCGTGTCCATCGAGGTGGCGCCGTGACGCAGGTTGACCCAGGCAGCGCGGTGGAAGGGCCAGCCGCCCCAGACGACCACCGGCGTGGCGAGCGCGAGCGCCACCCACTGCCAACGGTCGAACTGGAGAGCCGGGATCATCGAGAGCAGCACGACCGGCACCGTGAGCGCGGCCGAGACCGATCAGCCGCCGACGGAGGTCGGTGAGCTCCTCCGGCTCCGCACCCCGCCGGTCGCCGACCGGGCTCGGCGCGGGCAACGACGCGGTGTAGCCGGTGGCCTCGACCGTGGCGATGGCGTCCTGCGCCGACACTCCCGCAGGCAGGACGACGTGCGCCCGCTCGGTGGCGTAGTTCACCGAGGCCTCGACGCCGGGCATGCGGTTCAGCTTCTTCTCGACGCGGGCCGCGCACGAGGCGCAGGTCATGCCGCCGACGGTGAGCTCGACCTCGGAGGGCTGACCGTCCTCGGTCATGGCGAGGCGTCCACGAGGGCGTAGCCGGCCTCGTCCACCGCCGAGCGGACCCGCGCGAGGTCGAGCGGGGCTGTCGCTCGTGACGTGAACCGGTGAGTCGCCTCCCTCGACGAGGTCGACGACGACCGTCCGCACGCCCGCCAGGGAGGTGATCTCCTCGGTGACCGCGGCGACACAGTGGCCGCAGGTCATCCCGGAGACGACGTACGTCGTGGTCGTGGGTTCGAGGGTCATGAGCGCACCAGCCTCGCGATCGCGTCGGATGCTTCCTTGAGCTTGGCGTCGGCCTCCGGGCCACCGGACCGGGTCGCCTCGGCGACGCAGTGGCTCAGGTGGTCGTCGAGCAGGAGCAGGGCCACGGACTGCAGCGCACTCGTCGCCGCAGAGACCTGGGTGAGGACGTCGATGCAGTAGGTGTCGTCCTCCACCATGCGGGAGAGGCCGCGGACCTGCCCTTCGATGCGTCGTAGCCGCTTGAGCACGGCGTCCTTCTCGTCCGAGTAGCCAGCCATGGAGTCAGAATACCCCTAGGGGGTAGAGGTGTCGAGGCTTCTGGGGCGTGCAACGGCCAGAGGAGGAGAAGGTGTGGAATCGTCCAGGGCCATGACCGAGGAGACGAAGCCCGCTCGTCAACCCTGGCACGGCGTGCTCGTCGCCACGGCACTGCCCTTCCGCGGTTCCGACCTTGCGGTCGACCTCGACGCCTACGCCGAGCACGTGCGCGTGGCTCGGTCGACCACGGCTGCGACGGCGTCACCCCGAACGGCTCGCTGGGGGAGTACCAGACCCTCACCGCCGAGGAGCGGGCCGCGGTGGTCACCACCGCCGTGAGCGCCGTACCCGACGGAGGCACCGTGATGCCGGGAGTCGCGGCGTACGGCGCGCGTGAGGCCTGCCGGTGGACCGAGCAGGCTGCGGAGGCGGGCGCCCAGGCGGTCATGCTGTTGCCGCCGAACGCCTACCGGGCCGACGAGGCCACGGTGGTCGCCCACTACGCCGAGGTGGCCAAGGTGGGGCTGCCGATCGTCGCCTACAACAACCCGATCGACACCAAGGTCGACCTGACTCCGGAGCTCCTGGCCCGGCTGCACGGTGACGGGCTCATCGTGGCGGTCAAGGAGTTCACCGGCGACGTCCGACGGGCGTACGAGATCGCGGAGCTCGCCCCGGGCCTCGACGTGCTGGTCGGGTCCGACGACGTCACCCTCGAGGTCGTCCTCGCCGGTGCCGTCGGCTGGGTGTCCGGCTATCCGAACGCCTTCCCCGAGTCGTGCGTGGAGCTGTGGCGAGCCTGTCTCGCTCACGACCTCGAGACCGCGCTGCCGCTCTACCGGCAGCTGCACCCGCTGCTGCGCTGGGACTCGAAGACCGAGTTCGTGCAGGCGATCAAGCTGTCCATGGACCTCGTCGGCCGCCAGGGCGGCCCCTGCCGCCCGCCGCGAGGCCCGCTGTCGGCGGAGCACGAGCGCGGTCGTCCGGGCGGCGACCGAGCGGGCGATCGAGGCCGGGCTCAGCTGATGAGGTCGGGCCGGCTGATCCACACCGTCGACTCGCACACCGAGGGGATGCCGACCCGGGTGGTCGTCGGTGGGGTGGGCGTCATGCCCGGCGCCACCATGGTCGACCGGCGCCGATGCTTCCTGGAGAACAGCGACGACCTGCGGACGCTCCTCATGTACGAGCCGCGCGGCCACGCCTCGATGAGCGGAGCGATCCTGCAGCCGCCGACGCGTCCGGACGCCGACTGGGGCGTCCTCTTCATCGAGGTGTCGGGCTGCCTGCCGATGTGCGGGCACGGCACGATCGGCGTCGCCACCGTCCTCGTCGAGACCGGCATGGTCGAGGTGGTCGAGCCGGAGACCACGATCCGGCTCGACACGCCGGCCGGCCTGGTGGTCGCGCGGGTCGCGGTCGCCGGCGGCCGTGCGCTGTCGGTCACCCTCACCAACGTGCCGTCGTACGTGCACGAGCTCGACGCGACCGTCGAGGTGCCGGCGCGCGGCCAGGTCACCTACGACCTGGCCTTCGGCGGCAACTTCTACGCGATCGTGGACCTCGACCGCTTCGGGCTTGCCGTTCGACCGGTCGGAGAAGGACCGGATCCTGCGCGCCGGCCTCGGCCTCATGGACGCGATCAACGAGCAGCGCCGCCCGGTCCACCCGGAGAACCCCGAGATCGCGGTGTGCCACCACGTCTACCTCGTGGCGCCCGGGTCCGACGGCGCAGCACTCCCGGCACGCGATGGCGATCCACCCGGGCTGGTTCGACCGTTCCCCGTGCGGCACCGGGACGAGCGCGCGCATGGCGCAGCTGCACGCGCGGGGCGAGCTGCGCGCTGGGGGCCGACTTCGTCAACGAGTCCTTCATCGGGACCCGGTTCATCGGGCGCGCGGTGGAGGAGACCACCGTGGGTGGCCGGCCCGCCGTCATCCCGACGATCACCGGGCGCGCCTGGGTGACCGGGCACGGCGCAGTGGCAGCTCGACCCGGACGACCCGTTCCCTGCCGGCTTCCTGCTCTGACCGGTGCCGGCGCCCACCCATCACTCAGGGTCACCATGGTCACGTTCCGTCGACCTCAGCGGCGTCAAGGCCGCCGACGTGGGAGAAGTCACGCCTCTCGGGCTCAAGGCGGAGGGGGGTAGTGGCCGACCATGGACTCATGACCTCGGTCCGCCCGCGGCTGCTCGCCGCTGTCCCCCTCCTCGGCCTGGCTGTGGCACTGCTGCCCTCCTCGGCCCCCGCCACGCTTCCGGACTCGTGCAACGGGTTCGTCGACGTCGCCCTCGGGTCCCCGAAGGCCGACGTCGGCGGCGTGGCCGACGGAGGGACCGTCACGCTGGTCTTCGAGAGCGAGGACGGCACCGTCGGGAACTCCGCCGATCTCACGATCACCGAGGCCGACCTGAACGGTGGGGTCGCTCCCGCCGCCTCGACGAAGTTCGGCGCCTCCGTGGTCTGGGGCTTCGAGGACGCCGACCCCAGCTGCTCGATCGTGGCGGTGGGAGCCCCCGGCGCCAACGGGGGAGCGGGCAAGGTGTACGTCTTCACCGTCGACGAGGACGGGATCGTGCCGTCCTCCATCTCGGCCCTGAGCCAGGACACCGAGGGCGTCGAGGACGTCGCGGAGGCCGGTGACGGCTTCGGCTCGTCGTTGCACTTCGGTGGCGACCTCTCCGTGAGCTGGCTGGCCGTCGGCTCCCCTGGGGAGGACATCGGTTCGGCGGTCGACGCCGGGTGCCGTTCACGTCCTGCCCTACTCCTCCGGCTGGGGCACCGGATCGCTCATGTACCGCCAGGGCCGCAGCCCGGTGTCCGGCGGGGCCGAGACCGGCGACCACTTCGGAGCGGCGCTCGGCGCCGGTCGCAACGTGTGGTCGCTGTGGGTGGGCGCCCCCGAGGAGGACCTGGGCACACGCACCGACACCGGGGTCATCACCTCGCTTCGCGGCGGCTACGACGCGACCAAGGACGTCCTGACGCTGCCTGGGAACGCCGGCGCCACCACCATCAGCCAGGACTCCTCGGGGGTTCCTGGTGCTGCGGAGAAGGGTGACCACTTCGGTGCGGTTCTCACCGCCCTGGTCGGGACCCAGAGCACCGATCGTCAGCCGGTGATCGGCGTGCCCGGCGAGAACCTCGGCTCGAGCGCGGACGTCGGAGCGATCGTGGTGGCGTACTCCGACAACACCTGGGCCTCGTTCATCCAGGGGACCAAGACCACGGGGGGCGCGGTGGACGGCGGCCCAGAGACCGGTGACCGGTTCGGGGCTTCGCTCTCGGCGTGGGGCACGGTGCTGCTCATCGGCGCTCCGGGCGAGGACGTCGGCACGACCAAGGACGCCGGGATCGTCCACCGGATGACGGCGAAGGGCGCACCTGTCCCCAAGCTCTCGGCAGCACGCGAGCAGTCAGTGCACCAGAACACCGCGGGCGTCGGTGACTCCTCCGAAGCGGGTGACCGTTACGGGGCCGCCGTGGCCTTCGGGGTCAACGGTGCCGTGATCGGGGTCCCGGGCGAGGACGTGTCCGGTGTCGTCGATGCTGGTGCCTTGAGCTTCCTCCGCTACATCTCCGGAGTGCCAGAGAACGGTCTGACCGCGACGGGCAACCTGCTGCTCTGGCAGGGCACCCCCAACTTCCCGGGGACCCTCGAGACCGGCTCCGGCTTCGGTTCCGTCGCCTACTCCATCGCCCAATAACCGACGCAAGGTCACCTTGTACCTGCTTCAACCGAGGTTTCGTCACCTTCACCGGTGAGCGCGGACCCTGTCACGCCGAGCGTCAGATGTCGTAGGAGGTCCGCGGACGCGCCAGAGTCGTCAGCGGAGCACGTACACCTTGCGCAGCGTCTCGTGCACGGTCCACGTCGTGCGCGCGCCTGCGTCGAGGAACCCGATCGACCCCGGCCGCAGCTCGAGCGTCGGCCCGTCCTCGACCGTGACGGTGGCTCGGCCGCCGAGGACCACGAAGACCTCGTCGGTCTCGATGTCGGTCGAGGTCCCCGCGGTGTGTTCCCAGATCCCCACCTCGAGCCCGGGCACCTCGAGGAGCGCCGCGGCGGCCACGGCTGGATCGCCGTTGATGACGTGTCCAGGGTCGAGAGGCGTGTTCTCGAGGGTCAGCGGTCATGGCATCGACGGAGCGACAGGTCACGGCGGCGAGAGTAGCGCCAGACGTACGCCCTGCCGGCTGGTGCCTGTCTCGGGTGAAGGTGACGAAACCTCGGCTGAAGCAGGTACAAGGTGACCTTGCACCTGATCCGATCGGTAGCCCGGGACGAATGACACCGGTGTGGTTTGGTCGTACGATGCAGGCGCGGCCCGGGAGGGGAAGCCCGGGCCGCACACAGACCGACGAGACGCGAACGGACGAGCAACGACGACGGGCGACCGGCGGGTTGTCCGACGCCACACCAGAGGGAGCCCCATGGACGCGGCCTACGTGCAGACGAGCGGACACCCCGTGGGTGACGCGCACGGGCTCGACGAGCGCGCCGAGCGCATCCTGGCCTTCGAGCGGCAGTGGTGGAAGTACGCCGGCGCGAAGGAGCAGGCGATCCGCGAGCTGTTCGACATGTCGGCGACCCGCTACTACCAGGTGCTCAACGCCCTCATCGACGACCCGGCGGCGCTCGCCCACGACCCGATGCTGGTCAAGCGCCTCCGCCGACTGCGGGCGTCCCGCCAGCGCGCCCGCTCGGCACGCCGGCTCGGCATCGAGGCGTGACCGAAGGTCCCCCTCCCGACGCGACGCCTCCAGGCGGCGCTGTCGAACCCACGGCTCAGCCGGCGGAGACCGTCGTGGCCAAGCCCGGCAGCCACCGCGCGCAGCGCTCACCCTGGGCGACCGTCGTCCCGGTCCTGGTCGTCGCCGTGGCTGTCGTCGCCGTCGGGGTCGGGGTGTACGGCTGGCTGACCGCCTCAGACGACACCCAGCTCGCCACGCCCGTCGTGACCCCCGTGGCAACGTCGCCCCCGCCCAGTCAGACGCCCAGCACCACCCCGACGCCGAGCCCCACCCCTAGCGCCAGTGCGACCCCGTCGGCGAGTCCCAAGCCGACCCCTGAGCCGACCCCCTCGAAGTCCCCGAAGCCGAAGCCGACCAAGACGGCGACCCCGGTCAGCCGCGACACCCCGGTGGTCGTCCTGAACCAGACGACCATCACCGGACTGGCCGCCCAGGTGGCCCGCAGCCTCGAGGCGGACGGCTGGCAGGTCGTCGGGGTCGGCAACTGGCGCGGCAACGTCCCCGAGACGACGGTCTACTACCTCCCCGGGGACGTACGCGCAGGCCCAGCTGCTCGCCCGTGACCTCGGCGCCGACCGGCTGCGCCCCCGCGTCTCCGGCATGCGCACCGACCGGCTCACCGTGATCCTCAACAGCCGCCCGAGCTGAGTCGCGGGCTGGTCGCGCCGTGCCGAACCCCCCGGCTGCACCGCGTACGGCCGCCGGCCGCGCGGGACTGGCCGCCGTCCTCGAGCGGCCAGGCTCGGCCCTGCTGGCCTGCGACTACGACGGCACGCTCGCCCCGATCGTGGCCGACCCTGCCGCAGCGTCGCCCCAGCCGGGCGCGATCGAGGTGCTGGTCGCCCTAGCCCCGTTGCTCGGCACCGTGGCGGTCGTGACCGGGCGTCCGGCCGAGACCGCGGTGCAGCTGGGTGGCCTCGACCGGATCCCCGGCGTGGTGGTGCTGGGGTCCTACGGCGCCGAGCGCTGGGCCTCCGGCGTCCTGCTGTCCACGACCGCGCACCAGCTGCCGAGCGCGGCTCGAGGCCGCGGTCGCCCGCGTCGTCGGTCAGCACGGCCTCCGCGGCGTCCGGATCGAGGACAAGGGGACCGCCGTGGCCGTCCACGTCCGGGAGTGCGCCGACCCGAAGGCCGCGCAAGCCGAGCTGCTCGAGCCGCTCGAGTCGGTCGCCCAGGAGTACGACCTGACCGTCGAACCCGGCCGGTTCGTGGTGGAGCTGCGGCCTCCGGGCGCTGACAAGGGAGCAGCGCTGCGTCTGCTGGTCCGCGAGCGGTCCGCCCACGCGGTCGTCTTCATCGGCGACGACCTCGGCGACCTCGCGGCCTTCGCGGAGGTTGCCGCGATGCGCCGTGCCGAGGGGCCAGCGGGGCTGACCGTCGCGAGCAGCTCGACGGAGGCGGTTGGGGTGGCAGCGGCGGCCGACCTCGTCCTGGCGGGCCCGGCGGGCGTGGTCACCTGGCTGGAGTCCCTGCGCGACGCTGTCTCGCACGGTCGCTGAGCCACGGCTGCCCCGGCGGTCAGCCAGACCGTGGCAGGTACCCGCCCTCGACGAGACCAGCCCGCTGCTCGAAGGGGTTCCCCAGTGCGGGGCTCCCGGTCCGCACGTACGACCAGCCCGCCGCCACCGCGTAGCCCACCAGGAACGGCAGCCCGACCCAGCAGGCCCACTGGTCGGCGTGCCGCGCCTCGTGCCGCAGCAGCTCAGAGCGGTTCGACAGGTATCCCGGGGGGTGCTTGGTCAGGACGACGTTGCCGAGGGTGAAGGCCGCTGCCTTCGGGAGGGCCCGGTGGTAGCCGTGGCCCAGCACCAGCCCGTCGGGACCGCGGGAGAGCCGCGCGCCGCCCAGCTTCGCCACGCCGAGCCCGAGCAGGGTGGACAGGTTCACCGCGTTCGCCACCTGTCGGGCCCTCAGCCTGCCCTCCACGGGCCCGCCGTTCAGGACGCGCGGCGTCGGCGCTCAGCGCGCACCGCGGCCATCGGTGGGCGTTCGGTCACCGTCACGTCGTGGTCGCGAGAGACGTAGCTCCCGTCGACCCGCTCGAACTGCGTGAGCGTCGCCGCGAGGCCGTACGGCCGTAGGGAGCGGCCCGGCCGGGTCGAGGCGGTGCAGCGCGGTCTGCCAGATCTCGGCGGCCATCCGGCCCAGCGCGCGCTCGTCCTGGTGCCGGTGGTGCCGGACCCCGAGGTCGACCTGGGCGATGGCGTCCAACCCCGCCGACCGCAGGGTGTCGACGAGCACGGCGAGCTCGACGCCGTACCCGGTGGGGAACGGCAGCTGCTCGAGCAAGCCGGCGCCGTGCGGCGTACTCACCCACCAGCGGCTGGATGATGCCGGCGAGCTCGGGCCAGTGCAGGTTGAGGAGCGGGCGGGCGACGAGCTCGGTGACCCGACCGCCGCCGTTGGCCAGGAATGAGTCACCGTCGCGCAGGGGCCGGTCGTAGAAGCCCTTGACGAGGAGAACCGTGTCATCGAGGAGCAGGGGGCCGAGCAGCCCGCTCACGGTGGAGGAGCTGAAGTCCTCGAGATCGGCGTCGACGAAGACGACCACGTCACCGGTCGTCGCGGCCAGCGACCGCCACAGCACCTCGCCCTTGCCGGTCACCGGCGCCACCTCGGGGAGCACGGCGTGCCGCGGCACCACCCTGGCTCCGGCAGCCGCGGCGACCGCTGCCGTCTGGTCGGTGCTGCCGCTGTCCATGACGACCACCTCGTCGACCAGCGGGCACGCAACCGACACGAGGTCCGTGACGATCGCCGAGACGATCGCTCCGATCGTGGCGGCCTCGTTCAGGGCCGGAAGCACCACGCTGACCCGTGTGCTGCCCTTGGCTGCGAGGAGCTCCGCGAGGGACCAGTCGGCGGCGACGGAGGTGCGCCGGTCGAGCCAACGGGTCACGTCGGGCCGCACGAGGGCCTCCCTGGCCTGGTCGGTGGGGTGATCCCCTGCCGTCTCGCCAGCCGGACGGCCGGTGAGACGGGATCGGTGCCTTGGGTACAGTCTCCCGTACACCGGAGACGGCGCGCACCTCGCGGTCGTTCCCGGTCGACAACTTCATACCGCTCATCCAGAGGGGCAGAGGGATACGGCCCGACGAAGCCCCGGCAACCATCACGGCAACCGCGAGCGCCCATCGGCGCTCGTCCCGCGTGACAGGTGCCAACTCCGTCCCGGTGCACGCAGCCGGGGAAGATGAGGAGAAAGGCTTCTCTTGTGACCGCATCGCTCGACCTCCCGCCCCGCGTCGACCTGCCCGTCGGCGCGCTCGGCCCCGCCACCGGCCTCTCGTGCCGTGAGTGCGGCCAGCTCTACCCCCTCGGTGCCCGGTACGTCTGCGAGGAGTGCTTCGGCCCCCTCGAGGTGGCCTACGCCATCGACCCTGGCTCGGTGACCCGCGAGGGCATCGAGGCCGGGCCGCCGTCGATCTGGCGCTACCAGGCACTCCTACCCGTCCCCGTCGACGTGGCCGGACACCCGAACCTGGCCCCCGGCCGTACGCAGCTGGTGAAGGCCGACAACCTCGCCCGCGCGCTCGGGATGCGAGCGCTGTGGGTCAAGGACGACAGCGGCAACCCCACCCACTCCTTCAAGGACCGGGTGGTGGCGGTCGCCCTGGCGGCCGCGCGTCCGCTCGGCATCCAGACCATCGCGTGCGCCTCCACCGGCAACCTCGCCAACGCGGTGGCCGCCGCCGCCGCTCGCGCAGGGCTGCGCTCAGTGGTCGTCATCCCGTCCGACCTCGAGGCCGGCAAGATCCTCACGACCGCGGTGTACGGCGGCACGCTGATCGCCGTCGAGGGCACGTACGACGACGTGAACCGGCTCTGCTCGGAGGTCGCCGGGGAGCCGGACACGGCCGACTGGGGCTTCGTCAACGTCAACCTCCGGCCGTACTACGCCGAGGGCTCCAAGACGGTCGGCTACGAGGTCGCCGAGGACCTCGGCTGGCGCCTGCCGGCCCAGGTCGTCTGCCCGGTGGCGTCGGGCTCTCTGCTCACCAAGGTCGACAAGGCCTTCCGCGAGCTCGGGAAGCTCGGGCTGGTCGACGAGACGGACTACCGCGTCTTCGGCGCCCAGGCGACCGGCTGCTCGCCGGTCGCGCAGGCGTGGCGGGCCGGCCAGGACGTCGTCCGACCCGTACGGCCTGACACGATCGCGAAGTCGCTGGCGATCGGGAACCCCGCCGACGGGCCGTACGCGCTGGACGTCGCACGCCGCACGGGCGGAGCCATCGAGGACGTCAGCGACGCCGAGGTCGTGGAAGGCATCCGGCTGCTCGCCGAGACCGAGGGGATCTTCGCCGAGACCGCCGGCGGGGTGACCGTGGCGACCCTGCGCAAGCTGCTGGCCGCGGGTGCGATCGACCCCGGTGCCGAGACCGTGGTGCTGAACACCGGCGACGGGCTGAAGACTCTTGACGCGATCGCGCCCGTCGTGGGCCCGACAGCGACCATCGAACCGTCCCTGCAGGCCTTCCGAGAGGCAGTCTCCCGATGAGCGTCACCGTCCGCGTCCCGACGATCCTGCGCCAGTACACCGGCGGGGCCAGCGAGGTCGCCGTCGAGGGGTCCACCCTCGGCGAGGTGCTGGCCGCTCTCGACGCCGCCAATCCGGGCATCGGTGCCCGCGTCCTCGACGACGAGGGCAAGCTGCGTCGGTTCGTCAACGTCTACGTCAACGACGACGACGTGCGCTTCGCCGCCGGTCTGCGACACGGCGACTCCCGACGGCGCCGCGGTGTCGATCATCCCGGCCGTCGCGGGCGGCTGACACGACCTGTCGACCTGCTTGGTTCATGGTCGGAGGGTGCGGTTGGCCGATAATCTCCAGGCGTGCCCGCGAGGTGCGGGTCCGACCGTCTCGACCAGGAGAGCGCCATGGCTCAGGGCACCGTGAAGTGGTTCAACGGCGAGAAGGGCTACGGCTTCATCGCCGTCGACGGGGGCCAGGACGTCTTCGTCCACTACAGCGCCATCGAGTCCGACGGGCTACCGCACCCTCGAGCAGGACCAGCGGGTCGAGTTCGAGGTCACTCAGGGGCAGAAGGGCCCGCAGGCCGAGGGCGTCCGCGTCATCTGAGGCGCGCCCGGCGGACGGCCCCCTGGGTCGTCGCCCAGGCGGCGAGCGCCCGCCGGGTTGTCACTCGGGGGACGAGAGTGCTAAAACTGAGTTAGCACTCCGACCCTGAGAGTGACAACTCAGCCGCCGGGCGCGCGGGGACGAGGCCAGATGGCCGTCCGTCGCGGGCGTCACCGCTCCCGGCCTACCGTTCCAGGAGGACGGACACCCCATGGCCAAGATCATCGCGTTCGACGAGGAAGCTCGTCGTGGCCTCGAGCGTGGCATGAACATCCTGGCCGACGCCGTCAAGGTGACGCTCGGCCCGAAGGGCCGCAACGTCGTGCTCGAGAAGAAGTGGGGCGCCCCCACGATCACCAACGACGGTGTCTCCATCGCCAAGGAGATCGAGCTCGAGGACCCCTACGAGAAGATCGGTGCCGAGCTCGTCAAGGAGGTCGCCAAGAAGACCGACGACGTCGCTGGCGACGGCACCACCACCGCCACCGTGCTCGCCCAGGCGATGGTCCGCGAGGGCCTGCGCAACGTGGCGGCCGGCGCGAACCCGATGGCGCTCAAGCGCGGCATCGAGAAGGCCGTCGACGCCGTGAGCGACCAGCTCCTGGCGATGGCCAAGGAGGTCGAGACCAAGGAGCAGATCGCTGCGACCGCCTCGATCTCGGCCGCTGACCCGCTGATCGGCGAGATGATCGCCGAGGCGATGGACAAGGTCGGCAAGGAAGGCGTCATCACCGTCGAGGAGAGCAACACCTTCGGCCTCGAGCTCGAGCTCACCGAGGGCATGCGCTTCGACAAGGGCTACATCTCGCCCTACTTCGTCACCGACGCCGAGCGCATGGAGGCCGTCCTGGAGGACGCCTACATCCTCATCGCCAACCAGAAGATCTCCGCGGTCAAGGACCTGCTCCCGATCCTGGAGAAGGTCATGCAGAGCGGCAAGCCGCTCGTCATCATCGCCGAGGACGTCGAGGGCGAGGCGCTCGCGACCCTGGTCGTCAACAAGATCCGCGGCACCTTCCGGTCCGTCGCGGTCAAGGCACCCGGCTTCGGCGACCGCCGCAAGGCCATGCTGCAGGACATCGCGATCCTCACCGGTGGCCAGGTCATCTCCGAGGAGGTCGGTCTCAAGCTCGACGGCACCGGCCTGGAGCTGCTGGGGCGTGCCCGCAAGGTCGTCGTCACCAAGGACGAGACCACGATCGTCGAGGGTGCCGGAGACGCCGAGCAGATCGCCGGTCGGGTCAACCAGATCCGCGCCGAGATCGACAAGAGCGACTCCGACTACGACCGCGAGAAGCTCCAGGAGCGCCTCGCCAAGCTCGCCGGCGGCGTTGCCGTCATCAAGGCGGGCGCGGCCACCGAGGTCGAGCTCAAGGAGCGCAAGCACCGCATCGAGGACGCCGTCCGCAACGCCAAGGCGGCCGTCGAGGAAGGCATCGTCGCCGGTGGCGGCGTGGCCCTGATCCAGGCCTCCAAGGTGGCGTTCGCCAAGCTCGAGCTCGAAGGTGACGAGGCCACGGGTGCTCGCATCGTCGAGGTCGCGGTCGAGGCTCCGCTCAAGCAGATCGCCATCAACGCCGGCCTCGAGGGCGGCGTCGTGGCGGAGAAGGTCCGCAACCTCGAAGACGGCTGGGGCCTCAACGCCGCGAACAACGAGTACGTCGACCTGATCAAGGCGGGGATCATCGACCCGGCCAAGGTCACGCGCTCGGCGCTGCAGAACGCGGCCTCCATCGCTGCGCTCTTCCTCACCACCGAAGCGGTCATCGCCGACAAGCCCGAGAAGGCGTCCGCGCCCATGGGTGGCGGCGACGGCGGCATGGGTGGCATGGACTTCTAGGAGTCCATTCCGATCCACGAAGCGGCCCCGACAGGGGCGGTCCCCGCGTGACGGGGCCGCCCCTTCGGCTTGTTCCGCTCGGTCACCCCACTAGTCGACGTTCGGGTGATAGGCGTCCACTGGCCGGGCCGGTGACTCCGGGCCGGAGGGGTGATGGAATGGGGGGTGGTCGGCTGGCCACCGACCGGCGGCATCTCGGTGTCGCGTCGTTCAGGGGGTCTTGGTCGTGTCGCCAGCCGTTCGTCGATCAGCGCTGGCGCTCGGCGTCGTCGTGCTGGTCGTCGTGCTGGGGGTGCCGCCGCGGCGATCCCCGCCGCAGCGGCCACGAAGCCGACGTTGCGCGTCTATGACGCGAGGCTGACGGAGGGCACGGGCGGGCAGGCGATCGTCGCCTTCTCCGTACGGCTGTCCAAGAAGACCACGAGAGCCGGTCACCTTCACCTGGCGCACCCGCGAGTGGATCGGCTCCGGCCGGTGCCGACGACTTCACCGCCGTGATCAAGCCGCACGGCGACATCCGCAAGGGGCGGACGTCCGCGGTGCTGATCGTGCGGGTCGCTGCCGACCTGATCGACGAGTACACCGAGACCTTCGGAGGTGCACCTGTCCGAGCATCCTCCGAACGTGCGGCATCGCCGACGCCGACGCGCGAGGACGATCCTCGACGACGACGCCGCCCCGCCCGAGGCTGCAGGGTGACCCGTCCAGGTCGTCGGAAGGCACCGATCCGGGGACGCGTCGCGCACCGTGGCGCCAGCCTGTCGCGCGCCGAGCGGGAAGACAGTCTCGGTCCGCTACTCGGTCAGCGGGGCACCGCCACCGTCGGCGGCGACCTGGTCCGCCTCGAGGGCCCACCCGGCTCCTGACGCTTCCCGCAGGGGACGCACGAAGGTCGACGTTCCCGATCTACGTCGTCGGCGACGCGACCGAGGAGCGCGACCGAGACCTTCGCGCTCACGTGGTCCAGCGCCGGTGAACGTACGGCTCCCAGCCCGACCTCGACGCCACGCACCCTGCGCGATGACGACCGACCGTCCAACCCGGTCATCCTGGGCACCAACCCGAGGGCCCGAGCCCCAAGGCGCAGCCGCTGCTCTTCGGGATCGCGCCGCCGGGTCCGACCGTCGAGGTCTTCCGCAACGGCTGCTTGCACGGTTCAGCCTCGCCTCCGGACCGTCGGACGTGTTCGCGTCGCCGGCGGATTCGCCGTACCGTTGACCCCAACGCGACGAACACCTCACCGTGCGCGGCGAGCACGGTGAGCGGGATCGACACGGACTGCTCTGCTCCTCTCACCTACCGGCAGACGACCTCGCCCCCAACGCACCGAACGGTCCTCCAGGGGCTGGCCCCGGAACTCCCGACGCAGGACCTCACGCCGACCGTGCGGGGCACCGCCGAAGCCGGGTCCACGGTCAACGTGTTCGTCGACACCGACTGCTCGGGCACCCCGGTGTCCACCGGTACGGCTGCCGACTTCGGCGACGCCAACGGGCTATCCCTGGGGTCGTTGACGGCGAACACGTCCCACACCCGCGTCCGCGTGACGGCCACGGATGCCGCGGGCAACGTCAGCGCCTGTAGCCCGCCGTTCACGGTGACCGATCGACACGGTGGACCGGCTGCTCCGACCGGGTTGACGGTGCTGCCGGGCTGCGGTGACGCCGATTCGACGCCGGTGCTGCAGGGGACGGCGGAGGCGGGCTCGACGGTTCAGGTGTTCGTGGACGCGGTGTGCACCGGTACGCCGCACGACACGGGGACCGCGGCTGCGTTCGATGTCGCCGGGGATCACGTTGTCGCCTGCGTTGGCTGACGGTGACCATGTGCTGCGGGCTCGGGCGGTTGATGATGCGGGCAACGTGGGTGACTGCTCCGCCGGCGTGGACGTGACGATCGACACGGTCGCTCCGGCTGACCCGGTGGGGCTGGTGTGTCGCCGGCGTCGGTGACGACGGATGCGACGCCGTTGTTCTCGGGGACGGTCGAGGCGGGTCGTCGGTGAGGGATCTGGGGGACTCCGGGTGCGGGGGCTGCTGCCGAGGTGACGGGGACGCGAGCGGGAGTTCGCGACGGGATCGCGGTGGGTCCGCTGGCGGAGGGGACGCATCAGCTGTAAGCCAGGGCGGTGCGATGGTGCGGGCAACGTGTCAGGGTGCGCCGGGCCTGTCGCGGTGACGGTGGACCGCTGGACCGGCTGCTCCGACGGGTTGACGGTGCTGCCGGGTGCGGTGACGCTCGGATTCGACGCCGGTGCTGCAGGGGACGGCGGAGGCGGGTTCGACGGTTCAGGTGTTCGTCGATGCGGTGTGCACCGGTACGCCGCATGACACGGGGACCGCGGCTGCGTTCGACTCGCCTGGTATCACGTTGTCGCCTGCGTTGGCTGATGGTGACTATGTCCTGCGGGCGCGGGCGGTTGATGATGCGGGCAACGTGGGTGACTGCTCCGGTCGGGGTGGACGTGACGATCGACACAGTGGCGCCGGCCGATCCGGTGGGACTGGGCGTCTCGCCGGGGTCGGTGACGACCGACCATTCGCCGTTGTTCTCGGGGACGGTGGATGCTGGGTCGTCGGTGCGGATCTGGGTGGACTCGGCGTGTTCGGGTGCTGCGGATTGACGGGGACGAGAGCGGAGTTCTTGGCGGGGATCGCAGTGCCGTTGGTGGACGGCGACGCATCATTTGTATGCCCGGGCTGTGGACGGGGCGGGGAACCTGTCTACCGGGTGCACGGGTCCGGTGCAGGTGACGGTGTTCACCCCGCCGGCAGCGCCGGTGATCGGTGCTGTAGCACCCTCGCCGCTCCTCGAGACCGACATCCCGCTGGTCCAGGGGACCGCCGAGGCGGGGAGCCAGATCCGGCTCTACATCGACAATGCCTGCGTAACTTCGGCGGTTGGGAGCGATTCTGAGTCGGTCTTCAGCGGAGCGGGGATCCCCATCGCGCCACTGACACCGGGCACTTACGACCTGTTCGCAGAAGCTGAGGATGCGGCGCAGCACGTCAGCAACTGCTCCTCCCCGTTCACCTTCACGGTGCAGTAGACACTCCCGTACCGCGGGCCGTCGGTCTGGTCATTCGCTGCGAGGGATCGCGAGCAGGGAGTCGGTGCCCCGCTTGATGATCTCGTTCGCCACGATGAGCCGCTGCACCTCCGAGGTGCCCTCCCAGATGCGATCGACGCGCAGCTCGCGGTAGAGCCGCTCGACGGCGTACTCCCGCAGGTAGCCGCGCCCACCGAAGATCTGGACGCACCGGTCGACCACCCGCCCAGCAGCCTCCGAGGCCGACAGCTTCACCAGCGCGGCCTTCGCGTGCAGGGTCTTGCGTGGCAGCCCCTGGCCGGCTTCCCACGCGACCTGGTGGACCAGCGCCCGGTTGGTCGCGATGTCGACGGCGCAGTCGGCGAGCATCCCTTGGATCAGCTGGTGGTTGGCGATCGTCGTTCCGCCCTGCACGCGCGTGGTCGCCCAGGCGGTGGCTTCCTGGAGCGCACGCTCGGCCGCCCCGACCGTGCGGGCGCCGATCATCAGCCGCTCCTCGGTGAACCAGTCCCGCGTCAGCTCGTACCCCTCGCCGACCGCGCCAAGCCGATGGTCATCCCCGACCCGGACGCCGTCCAGCACGAACTCGGGGTGCTCGTAGACGAACGTGTGCATGAACCGCGGAGTGCGGGCGATCGAGACGCCTGGAGTGTCCTTGTCGACCAGGAACATCGTGGGAGCCCGGGTCTCGCCGGCCAGCGCGAGCACCAGCAGGTAGTCAGCGACGTCGCCGACGGTGACGAACCACTTGACCCCGTCGATGACCCATTCGTCGCCGTCGCGCCGCGCGGTGGTCTGCATGGCCTGCGGGTCGCTCCCAGCCAGCTCCTCGGTGATCGCGACCGCGTCCCGGCGGTGGCCCTGGATGCCGGGCAGGAGCCAGCGCTCACGCTGCTCCGAGGTGCAGGCCTTGAGTGCGTTGGCGGGCCGCCACACCGTGTCCCACAACGCGTTCGTCAGCCGTCCCAACCGCTCCTGCACCACGACCTGCTCGAGCAGCGACAGGCCCTGGCCGCCCCACTCGGCCGGCATGTTGATGGCGTGCAAGGACTCAGCGCGCACGGCCTCCGCGATCACGGCCAGGTCCCGGTCAGGAAGCCCGTTGCCCTCCTCGCACGCGAGCTCGTACGCCTGGATGGTCTCGGTGAGCCGGGATGCCCGCGCAGCGAGGTCGGTGAGCTCGGGGGAGTAGGAGAAGTCCACGGGAGTCCCTTCGGGGTCGGCGCTCGTGCGTCAGGTGGCCGGGCTGACCGGACCGGTGAAAGCCTCGACGGGGATGCCCACCTCGTGCGCCGCCACCACGCGGCCGTGCTCGATCATCTGGCGGCGGCTCATCGAGCCGCGCTGCAGCGTGATGCGAAGGCCGAGCCCGTCAAGGAGTGCCGCGACGCGCCACGCGCTCGCAGCCGGGTCGGTGCAGGTGAACTCGCCGGTGTCGGACCCGTCGCGGATGACCGCTTCGAGCACCTGCCCCCAGGCGTTGTCGAGCTCTTCGGAGATCGCGCGGAGCACCGGGTCGCGCAGGGCGGCACCCCAGGCGTCGATCCACAGGACCCAGCTCTCGTCCCTCGCGCCGGGGACGAACTCGCGCATGACCTTGTCGAGCCGGCTGGTCGCACTTCCAGGACCGGAAGCCACGCGCCGGGCGCGGGCGATGTCGCGCTCGGCGGCCGTCCGCAGCATCTCGGTGAGGAGCTGGTCCTTGCTGGTGAAGTGGTAGTGGATCAGTCCTCCGCTGACGCCGCTGGCAGCAGCGACGTCGGCCACGCGCGTGTCGGCGAGGCCTCTTTCGAGCACCACCCGCTCGGCGGCCTCGAGAAGCTCCGCGCGCCGCACCTCGACCTGCTCGGCACGGCTCGGGGCACGGGCGGCCTCGGACACGGCTCCAGCTATCGGCCCGCCTGATCCGACTCGCTAACTGGTCAGTCAATCAGTTCTACCTGTCCGCGCCGGTGGACCTAGACTCCCGGCATGGTCGACGGACAGGCGCGCGGAGGGTGGCGGCCGCGTCGAGCTGGTGGCGCTGCGCCGCAGCTTCGGCGAGACGGTTGCCGTCGACGGCATCGACCTCGACATCCCCGGAGGCGAGTTCTTCAGCCTGCTCGGCCCGTCCGGCTGCGGCAAGACGACGACCTTGCGGATGATCGCCGGCTTCGAGCCGCCCACCTCCGGGCAGATCCTGCTCGACGGTGTGGACATGGCACGGACACCGGCGCACAAGCGCCCGGTCAACACCGTCTTCCAGAGCTATGCGTTGTTCCCCCACCTCACGGTCGAGCGCAACGTGGCGTACGGCCTCCGGTGGCGCCGCGACCTGAGCAAGGACGAGAAGGAGCAGCGGCTGCGCAAGGCACTGGCGTTGGTCCGGCTGGAGCGTGCTCGCCGAACGCAAGCCCAACCAGATGTCCGGCGGTCAGCAGCAGCGGGTTGCGCTGGCCCGCGCCCTGGTGCTCTCGCCCCGCGTGCTGCTCCTCGACGAGCCGCTCGGTGCTCTCGACGCGAAGCTGCGCACCTCGCTGCGCGCCGAGCTGACGGGGATCCAGCGCGAGATCGGCATCACCTTCGTCTTCGTCACCCACGACCAGGGCGAGGCCTTGGAGATGTCGGGACCGGCTGGCGGTCATGGACGGCGGTCGCGTGGTCCAGTGCGGGGCCCCGCGCGAGGTCTACGAGCGCCCGGAAGCGGAGTTCGTCGCCGACTTCCTCGGCGTGGCCAACCTCTTCGACGTCGACTGCCCGCGAGTCGGGCGGGGCCGAGCGTCCGGTGCTCGTGGGCAACGTCCCCGGTCGTCGCCAGCATGCCCGCCGATCTCGCCTCGGACCTGCGCGCGCTGTCGTCCGTCCCGAGGCGGTGACTCTCGGCCCGGCGGGGAGACCGGCGAAGGACGGCGTGCCCGCCCTCGTCGAGCGCACGGTGTTCCAGGGTTCGACGACGTTGGTCGCATCTGCGGCTGCGTCCACGGCCCGCCATGCAGGTGCTCGTCGCCAACGCGCCTGGGTGAGGACCCTCCGGCCGACGGCAGCGCGGTGACGGCGGTCTCCCGCCCGGGGCGCTGCGCGCTCGTCGCGACGCAGCTCCCGCCGCCGGGACGCCGCAAGAAGCCGACCAGGCGGTGCCGGCAGCTGCTCGCTGACGTCAGCGCCGGCGTCAGTCGAAGCGAGGCCGAGCTCGTGAAGGGCCGAGCCGTCGTTGCTCCGGCGGCGCAGCACGAGCCAGGCGAAGAACAGCGCGAGCAGGGTGCCGGCCAGCATGATCGTGGCGAGCGCGTTCAGCGCGGGCGAGGGTGCGTTGCGCACGGCGCTGTAGCAGCTTGATCGGGACGGTCACGGACGACGCGTCGAGGGACAGGAACGAGCTGACGACGAAGTCGTCGAGCGACGCCGGCGAAGACGATCATCGCGCTGGCGAAGACCGCGGGCATGAGGAGCGGGACGAGCACAGTCCAGAGCGCCCGCACGGGTGAGGCCCCGAGGTCCTGCGCGGCGGTCTCGTACTCGCGTCCGATGGAGAGCATGCGGCCGCGGACGATCACCACGACGTAGGAGATCGAGAACGTGACGTGGCCGAGCAGCTGTGCCGGCCGGCCGAGCGGGATCAGCGTGTAGAGGTTGGTGAACACGAGGAACAGCGCGCTGCCCATGACGATCTCGGGCGTGGCCAGGGGCAGCAGCATCAGGCCGTTGGACGTGCCCGCACCGCGCCCGCGCCACCGTGTGAGCCCGAGGGCGAGCGCGACTCCGATCGGCGTCGCGACGAGCGTGCAGAGGACGGCCAGGATCAGGCTGTTGCGCAAGTGCCAGCATGCATGGTCGGGTCGTGCCACACCGAGCCGACCGGGTCCTGCCAGTACCACCGGAAGGAGAAGCCCTGCCAGACGCTGCGCGAACGACCCGCGTTGAACGAGAACTGGACGGCGATCGAGGACGGGCAGCAGCGTCCAGGCGATGTAGCCCCAGGTCAGACGTCGCGAGGAACCACGGTGGTCGCCACGGACCTCGCCACTGTCGCGCCGCTGCGCCGGCGGCCGGTCGTCGGGCAGCTCGGTCGCGGCCGACCTCGGTGGCCGGCCGGCAGGCCGGCGATCGTCATCGGGCCTCCTTGCTCGGCGCGCGACGTCGTGAGCAGGTAGTAGGCCATCAGCACCATGAGCATCAGCGACAGGATGAGCACCAGCGAGGCACCGACGGCCTTCTGCGACGACCGAGCAGGTAGAACTCGATCGCGTTGCCGACCATGGTCGTCGTCGGTGAGCCGGACACCAGGGTGTTCGTGTAGTAGTCGCCGAACATCGGCAGGGCGGTGATGACGATCGCGGTGAACAGGCCCTGACGCGACAAGGGGAGCGTGACCCGAAGGAAGGTGCCGATGCCGCCGGATCCGAGGTCGCGGGACGCCTCGAGCTGGCGCTCGTCGATCCGGTCGAGGGTGGCGTAGAGCGGCACGATCATGAACGGCATGTAGCCGTAAGCCAGGGCGATGATCACCGGTCCACGGGTTGCCGCGACGAGACCGCCACCCGTGCACGGGGGCGTCGATGAGGTGCAGCGCACCGAGGATCCGGTTGACGTAGCCGTCGTCGCTGAGCAGGTTGACCCAGGCGAGCATCCGGGTGATGTAGTTGATCCACCACGGGCGCCAGGATCAGGGCGAGCAGCAGCCCGCGCCGTCGGCCGCCGTAGCCGCGCGATGTAGTAGGCGACCGGGTAGCCGATCAGGCGTGCACAGCGACCAGCGCGAGCGAAGACGTACCAGCCGGTCCGGACGAAGACCGGCGCGCAGCGTGCCGGTCGACGACCTGAGTTCAGGGTGTCGACGAACGTGGTGAAGTCCCAGTAGCAGGGTTCCACTCCGGGATCGGTGACGTTGAAGATCGGGTCCGTGCCGCCGAAGGCGATCGCCGCGATCGCGTAGAACGGGACCGCGAAGAACGCGACGATCCACAACGTCCCCGGCAGAGCCAGGGCGGGCCACAGCCGCGTCACCTGGCCGGGCGGCTGGCGCTCGTCGTCGCTGCCGGGGCGGGGTTCGGTCGCGACCGGCGGTGTCCCGCGTCGATCAGGCCGCGGGCTCCTCACTGGCCGGACTTGAACTTCGCCCACGCGGTGTCCCAGCAGCGCTTCGCCCTTGGGTGTGATCTGCAGGCAGCTGCTGGGCCTTCGGCGTACTCCTCCGGGCCGGACCACGGCGGCCGACAGGTTCTCGCGCGACGTACTCGTCGGCGACCAGGCGCGTCCGGGTCGAGCGCTGTTCTGCGGCGGCTGGTAGCCGGTGTAGCCGAAGTTCGCGCACGGCGTTCTCCGGCTGGAGCATGTAGTTGAGGAAGTGGTGCGCCAGCACGGGCTTCGCCGCGGCGGCCGGGATCGGCGATGCATGTCGCTGCCGATCGACTCCGGGCGCGTCCTGCGGGTACCAGTAGCCGAGGACCGAGGCGTCGGTGCCCTTCGGCAGGTAGTACTGCCCGTTGACCGCGTCGCCCGACCACGCCTGGTGGACCGTCGGCCGCGCCCTCGGGCACGATGCGTGTAGGCGTCGATGCCGAGCTTGATGTTGACCAGGTCGACCAGCTCCGACAGGGACTCTGGGCCTGCCGATGACCGCCGGGTCCTCGGTGTTGATGTCGTCGTCATCGCCCCGCGCAGCATCGCCATGCCGAGGTCTTCGCGGTCGTCGTCGAGCACGTAGACTCTTGCCCTTGTACGCCTCGTCCCAGAGCAGGTCGTAGCCGGCCGTTGGGCCGGTCCGGGCGTGACCTGGTCAGCGCGGTACATGATCCCCGTGGTGTAGACCGTGTAGGGCACGGTGTACTGCGAGCCCTGGTCGTAGAACGGGCTCTGCAGCTGGGGCCAGACGTTGCTTCATGCCGGTGACGTAGCGACGGGTTGACCGGCTGCAGCAGCTTGCCCTGGACGGCCTTGCCCACCACGTCCGGTCGTCGGGAAGAAGACGTCGAACGTCGGCGCCGCCGGTGCGCAGCTTGTGCACGCGCCTCGTCCATCGTCGTGAAGGTGGTCACCTCGACCTTGACGCCGTACTTCTTCCCGAAGGCCTTGAGCACGTCCGGCCCGTTGTACTCGGGGTAGTTGAAGATCCGGAACGTGCCGCCGGTCTCCGGCTCCAGACCGGAGGCGATGGCCGGGCAGGTCGTCGAAGAGCGGCAGCGTCACCGGGTTGTTCGGGCGCGGAGCGCGATCCGGTGGACGCTCGAGCCGGCGGATCGGATACCGACGAGTTCCGTCGCCCCGCACGCCGCCAGCAAGCGCTGGGCGAGCCGGCGGCGAGCGCGAGAAGCATGCGAGCCCCTGAGGAAGTCGCGGCGGTCCACTGACGGGCCGCCGCCTCTCGGTGCGGCTGTGCTCGGTCATCGCGGATCTCCTGATCGGTGCCCGGTCGGTGCCTCGAGGTCGTTGGTGCGGGTGGCAGACTAAGCCGAGACGCCAGATCTCGGCTCGCCGCTGAGATTCCGCCCAAGCTCGGCCTCCTGGGTCTTGCCTCACTGACTGGTCGTTCAGTTAGTGTGTCGCCAGCGGCCTCAGATCAAGAGGTCGCGCCACCGAGGGACAACCGGTGACGGCACGGGTTCGGCGAGCGGCACGTACGACGCGATCATCGTCGGCGGCGGTCACAACGGGCTGGTCACCGCGGCCTACCTCGCGCGGGCCGGCCTCAAGCCGCTCGTGCTGGAGGCGCGAGACGACCTCGGCGGCGCGGCCACGACCGAGACGCCGTGGGGACCGGAGTTCAAGGTCACCGCGCTGTCCTACGTGATGAGCCTGATGCCGCGCAGATCATGCGCGACCTCCAGCTCGCCCAGCACGGCTACCAGGTCGATCCCGATGGGACCGAGCTACATCCCGTTCCCCGACGGCCGCTCGCATGCTGCTCACGGGCGACCCCGCCAACGACCACGAGGAGCTCAGCAAGTTCTCCTCCAAGGACGCCGACGCCTACCCGAGGTACGAGGCCTGGCTCAAGGGCATCGCCGACGTGCTGCTCGCCGCTGCTCATGAAGACCCCGCCCAAGGTCGGGTCGAAGCGGCCGCGGGACCTGATCGACCAGCTCCAGCTCGCCTGGGGCATGCGCGGCCTCGACGTGCGCAAGGTCGGCTGACACCACCCGGCTGTTCACGATGAGCATCGCCGACCTCCTCGACGACTGGTTCGAGTCGCCCGAGGTCAAGGGGATGATGTCGATCAACGGCGTCATCGGCACCTGGGCCGGCCCGTGCGAGCCCGGCACGGCGTACGTGATGCTCCACCACTCGATCGGCGACGTCGGCGACGGGGCGATGGACGGCAGCATGGGCTCGTGGGGCTACCCGATCGGCGGCATGGGTGCGGTCTCGGCGGCCATCGCCAGCAGCGCGCCGGTCGTTCGGGGCGAGATCCGGACCGACGCACCGGTCGAGCGGATCCTCGTCCGCGACGGCCGGGCCGTCGGCGTCGCGCTCGAGGACGGCACCGAGTATCGCGTCCGACCTGGTCGTCGCGGCCACCCACCCCCAGATCACCTTCCTCCGCCAGCTCGACCGCCGCGACCTGCCCGACGACTTCGTCGAGCGACATCGAGCGCTGGCGCAGCGCGCAGCGGCACGGTGAAGATCAACCTCGCGATCGAGCGGTCTGCCGACGTTCGCCGCCGACCCGGACCTGCCGCCGGACGAACTTCACCGGAGTCGCTCGAGCTCTGCGCACTCGCTGGAGTACGTCGAGCGGGCGTTCCAGGACGCCCGCGTCCGGGCCGCGGCTGCCGAGCGCCGTTCAGCGACGCGGTGATCCCGTCGACCGTCGACCGCACGCTGGCGCCCGAGGGCACGCACATCGTGTCGATGTTCACGCCAGTGGGTGCCGCACACCTGGGCCGACGAGCCCGCACCCGGCGGAGCTCGAGGCGTACGCCGACCGGGTCGTCGACGCGCTACGACCAGCTGCGCCCCGGGCTTCAAGAAGCCGATCCTCCACCGGCAGGTGATCGGCCCGCACGAGATGGAGCACGAGTACGGCCTCGATCGGCGGCAACATCTTCCACGGCGAGCTGTCGCCCGACCAGCTGTTCCACATGCGGCCGGCGCCCGGCTACGGCGACTTCACGACGCCGATCAGCGGGCCTCTACCAGTGCTCGTCGGCCACCCACGGCGGTGGCGGCGTCACCGGGATCGCCGGGTTCCTCTGCAGCCCGCGCATGCTGCGCGACCGGAAGCGCCGACGCGTTCCGCCGGTCGCGCCGGAAAGGCAGAGCTCGTGATGGCTCAGAGCCCGCGCCCCGCGCCCGATCGACCGAGCAGAGCTCGAGCTGGTGCTCGACCTGACTCGAGCGGGCACGATGCTGCCCCGTGACCGCCTACGTCGACGACGAGGTCCTCGCCTGGGAGCGCGACGTGCTCTTCGGCCCGGCTGGGTGTGCGTCGGCCGTTCCGACGACCTCGCCGAGCCCGGGATGCAGCAGCGCGGTGACGCGTCGGCGACGAGGGAGTGATCCTGGTCCGCGGCAAGGACGGCGTGCTGCGCGGGTTCTTCAACGCCTGCCGCCACCGCGGCCACGAGCTGCTGCCGTGCGGGCGCCGGCGACCGGGCGGCGATCGTCTGCCCGTACCACGCCTGGGTCTACGACTTCGACGGCTCGCTGCGCGGGGTCCCGCCCGCTGCACCGCGAGGACGTCCCCGACGGACCCCGTTGTCCCTCAGCTCCGTGCGGATCGAGGAGTGGCACGGCTTCGTCATCGTCAACCTGTCCGGGGACGCTCCGCCGCTCGCCGAGCACTTCTTCGGGCTGGACGAGGTCGTCGACCGGTACAGCTGCGGCTCGCTGCGGGTGGCTGCGTCGCACAGCTACGAGCTGGACGACGAACTGGAAGCTCATCGTCGAGAACTACCACGAGTGCTTCCACTGCGCGTCCGATCCATCCCGGAGCTGTGCCGGGTCTCGTCCCCGTTGTCGGGCGACAGCATGATGGGCCGCGGGTTCCTGGATCGGCGGCACCATGGAGCTGCTCGACGGCAACGAGACGATGTCCCTCGACGGGCAGTCCCACGGGGTGCCGATCCCGAGCGTCCCGGTGGACCGGCTGACCGACGTCATCTACCTGCAGGTGATGCCGAACCTCCTCGTCAGCCTGCACCCGGACTACGTCATGACCCATCGCATGGAGCCGGTGCGCCGCGAGCCGCACCAAGGTCGAGTGCCAGTGGCTGTTCCCCCAGGAGGCCTTCGACCTGCCCGGACTTCGACCCGTCCTACGCGGTCGACTTCTGGGACCTCACCAACCGGCAGGACTGGACCGCGTGCGAGATCGTCCAGCGGGGAGTCGCGACCCGGTCTTCGCCCCGGGCCCGTTCTCGAGCTTCCACGAGATCGTCGTCGCCGGGTTCACCCGCCAGCTCGCGCAGGCCTACCTCGACGGTGAGCCCCTCGTCCCGGTGCCCTTCGATCCCTCGGTCGAGCACGACCGGCCGCTCCAGCTGCGCGACCAGAGAAGGAAGCCGGTCATGACCCTCACCGACGCCTCGACGCACGGCGATCGCCGCACAGGAGCAGACGCCGAGGTCGACCTGACCCACATGGACGCGATGATCGAGCAGCAGGAGGCGGTTCTGCTCGCCCGCACCGCCTCGCTCGCAGGAGCTGCGCGGCCGAGGCCCAGGCGTCCCTCGCCGGCGGGGTCGCGTCGTCCTGGCAGGACGCTCCTCCCGCGGCCGTGTGGATCAGCCACGGCGCCGGCTCGCGGGTCTGGGACGTCGACGGGTTCGAGTACTCCGACTTCCACGGTGGATTCGGCGTCGGGCTGGCGGGCACGCGCACCCGGCCATCGTCGAGGCCGTCACCCACCGCGTGACGCTGGGCACGCACTTCGCGCAGCCGACCGAGGACGTCATCCCGGTGTCGCGCCAGCTCGCGAGCCGGTACGGACTCCCGTTGTGGCGCTACAACAACTCCGGCACCGAGTCGACGATGGACGCGTTCCACCTCATGCGCATCGCGACCGGCCGCGACAAGGTCATCAAGGTCGAGGGCAGCTACCACGGGCACCACGACGCAGTTCAGGTGTCGGTCTACCCCGACGAAGCCCAGGCTGGTCCCTACGAGCACCCGAACAGCGTGCGCTACTGCAGCGCCATCCCTGAGGCCGTTGCCGCGCTCACCCTCGTCGTGCCGTTCGGCAACCTCGAGGCCGTCGAGCGCGTGCTCGGGGAGAACCGCGACGAGGTCGCCGGCATGATCGTCGAGCCGATCATGATGAACATCGGCATGATCCCGCCGCCGCCGGGCTACCTGCAGGCGCTTGAAGGATCTGCTGCACGCGCACGGCGCGTACCTGACGTTCGACGAAGTGAAGTCCGGGTTCGCGGTCTCCTCCGGTGGCGCGATCGAGCTCTCCGGGGTCACGCCCGACCTGGTCTGCGTCGCGAAGGCGATGGGTGGTGGGCTGCCGTGCGGGGCGATCGGCGGGGTCCCCGAGATCATGAACCTGGTCACCGACAAGACCTACGAGCAGGTCGGCACCTTCAACGGCAATCCGCTCACGATGGCGGCGGCGCGGGCGATGCTCGAGGACGTCCTGACGCCGGAGGCGTACGTCGAGTTCGAACGGTTGCGCGCGCTGCAGGTCGCGGGCAGCGAGGACGTCCTTCGGCGCTACGCCCTGCCGGGCTACGTGCAGTCCTTCGGCGCCAAGGGAACCGTGATATTCACTAACCGGCTCAACGACTATCGCGACTTCCTCGGCTACTCCGACCAGTGGGGCAACGCGCACTGGCTGTACCAGCACAACGGCGGGGTGTTCCTGCCGCCCTGGGGCAAGTGCGAGCAGTGGACCATGTCGGTGCAGCACACCGAGGACGACGTCGCCCGGTTCCTGTCCAACCTGGAGACCTTCGCGGCCGAGCTGCGCGGCGCTCCCTAGCAGGTTCCTTCATCGCAGCTGCGCCGGCAGGGGACGTGCGTGGACGACTGCCAGGCCTGACACGGCACGGGTGAGGACCACGTAGAGCCGGTGCAGCCCGCGCGGTTCGGCCTCGACGATGGCGGCGGGCTCGACGACCACGACCCAGTCGTACTCGAGGCCCTTGGCCAGCGTGGCGGGTACGACGGTGAGCGGGGCACGGTCAGCCGCGTCGTCGCCGAGCAGCACGGGCTCGAGCCCTCCGTCGGACAACCACCGGTGAGCCGCGTCGGCGCCAGCGTCGGCCGTGATGACGCCCACCGAGCCGGGACGCCCGAGCGCATCACGGCACGCTGAGACGACGGCCGTGGGGACGTCTGCCGTAGCGACGAGATCGAGCAGGCCCGGGTCCTCGCGCACCGAGGAAGGCGGCTCCAGGCCGACGGCAAGATGGGGAAGCAGCCGGGCAGCGAAGTCGATGACCGCCGAGGGCACCCGAAACCCCCGGGAGAGCTCTTCGAGGTGGGCCTCGCCCTTCCCCAGATGGCCCAGGGCCTCGTCCCATCGGGTGGCAGCCCAGACGGTCGTCCCCTGGGCGAGGTCGCCGAGCACAGTGGCCGACCCGGTCGAGCACCGCCGTCCGACGGCGCGCAGCTGCATGGGCGAGAGGTCCTGCGCCTCGTCGAGCACCACGTGGCCGAGGCTCGGTGTGCGGTCGACGAGGTCGGCGGCCTCGTCGACGAGGACGGTGTCGGCCAGGCTCCAGGGCGCCGAGGCCGGCCCGCGGGCCGGCCTCGGCCAGCAGAGCAGGCCGACCTCGTCGGGTGCGAGCAGCCCGTCGGAGTGGCGAGCCAGCGCCTCAGGGTCGCCGAGCAGCCTGAGCACCAGCGTCGTCGGGTCGACCGCGGGCCAGACCGTGTCGACGTACGCTCGTACGTCCTTGTGTCGCGCGACCCTGTCCTGGTCGCGGTCGTCGGTGGTCACCCCTTCGCGCTCCATCTGGACGAGGACCTCGTGGGCGAGGCGCTGAGCGATGCAGGGCTCGGCCGGAGCCGTACCGCACGTCGCGTGCCCGCAGGGAGTCGATGGCGGCGGCCGCCCGGTCCGCGGACACCCGCCAGCGGCGCGAGCCCACCGGGACGACGAGCGCCTCGGTCGGGTGCTGGACCTGAGACCAGACGGCACGCCGTACGACCTCCGCCAGCCGGGCGTCGCCCTTGAGCAGCGCCACCTCGGGCGGGTCGATGCGGCGAACGGGCGGCCCGCTGCGTGAGGTCGTCGACCGTGGTCTGCGCGACGTCGTACTCGCCGAGGGCTGGGAGCACCTGCCCGATGTAGGACAGGAACGAGCGGTTGGGGCCGACGAAGAGGACGCCGCTACGTCGGAGCCGCTCTCGGTGGGCGTAGAGCAGGAAGGCCACACGGTGCAGGCCGACCGCGGTCTTGCCCGTGCCGGGCGCCCCCTGGACGCAGACGGTCACGCCCAGGTCGGCGCGGACGACGGCATCCTGCTCGGGCTGGATGGTCGCCACGATGTCGCGCATCGGTCCCGTGCGCGGGCGCTGGATCTCGTGCGGCCAGGATCGCGCTGCGCTGCTCACCCTCGTTGGCGTCGGAGAGGTGCTCGTCCTCGTAGGCCGTGAGGGTGCCCCGGTCGTAGCCGTACCTCCGGCGCAGCGAGACCCCCAGCGGCTCGGTGCGGGTGGCGCGGTAGAACGGCAGGGAGACGTCGGCCGCGCCAGTCGACCACGGTCGGCTCGCCGGTGTCGTCCGCGACGTGTCGCCGGCCGATGTACCAACGTCCGGCCTCGGTGTCGGTGCGACCGAAGAAGAGGGGTGTGTCCGGGTCATCGACCAGGGAACGGGCGCGGGCCGACAAGGTCGTCGCCAGGTAGCCGTCGGAGATCGGGTCGCCGCCGACGGCATCGAGCGACAGCACGCGCTCACGCATGCGGGCCAGGTCCGCCCGGGCGTCGGCGAGGTACTCCTGCTCGTCGGCGAGCGAGTCGGACGCGGGCACGGCGGAGCACCTCCGAGCAGAGGGGGGTCGTCGAGGCTAGCAGCGCCGCTACGCTCACGGGCCATGGCGATCCTCGTGGACCCGGCAACCTGGCCGGCCCGGGACCGGCTGTGGTGCCACCTGGTCAGTGACGACTCCTTCGAGGAGCTGCACGCCTTCGCCCGGCTGCACGGCATCCCGGAGCGCGGGTTCCACCGCGACCACTACGACGTGCCGGCATCGCACCGGGACGCCGTCGTGGCGGCGGGTGCGGTGGAGGTCTCCAGCCGCGAGCTGGTGCGCCGGATCACCGCGGCCGGGCTCCGCCGTCCCAAGCACCGTCCCCCGCCGATCCCTAGCGGGAGGTCAGGCGGGTGAGCTCGTCGGCCAGGTTCTGCCGAGCTGCGGTCTCCCAGCGCGTGATGCCTTCGGCCGTCCGGTAGAGCGTGGGGCGGAGCGAGCAGGCTCTCGAGGACCGCGGCGCGGCCGGCCCGGAACTGCTCGTCCGGCACCTGCGCGTACTCCTGGCGTACGGCGTCGGCGTAGGCCGCGTAGCCGTCCCGGGGGCGCCCGAGCACCGCGAGGTCGGCGTCGCAGAGCACGGCGCCGTCGCGGTCGTCATCGGCGGGGTCGTGGCTCGCCGTCAGTCGCACCAGCCGGGCGACCTCCTCCACGGTCGCCGTCGGGGACCCGCAGCTGCGTGAGCTCGTGCGTGGCGACCTGGGCGCTGCGCTCCTCGTTGTCGGCGGCCATCGGCGCATAGACGACGTCGTGGAACCAGGCCGCGAGCCGTACGGCCTCGGCGTCCGTGGCAGCTGCCGCGAGCAGGTCCACCTGGTCGAGGACGTCGGCCAGGTGGTGGAGGTCGTGATAGCGGCGAGCTCGGGTGCCCGTAGGCCGCGAGCACCCTGGCCCCGACCCCGGCGACGTCGTCGCGCGCGCCGACCGCACGACAGGTCTCGAGCCAGGCCGGGGCGAGGTGATGCGGTTCCACCCCACGGGTCTACCCCGCTGACGGTGACGTTGCGTACGCGACACGCGGCGTGTCGCGTACCGAACGTCACCCTCAGGGGGGTCAGTCGGTGGCGTCGAGGCGGTCGAGCTCGTGGGCGTCGACGATGCGGTAGGCGTAGCCCTGCTCGGCGAGGAAGCGCTGCCGATGTGCCGCGTAGTCCTGGTCCTGGGTGTCGCGCGACACCACGGTGTAGAACCGGGCCGTACGCCCGTCGGCCTTGGGTCGCAGCACCCGCCCCAGCCGCTGCGCTTCCTCCTGGCGCGAGCCGAAGGTGCCCGACACCTGGATCGCCACCGCCGCCTCGGGCAGGTCGACGGAGAAGTTCGCCACCTTGCTGACGACCAGCGTCGGGATCTCACCGGTGCGGAACGCCTCGAAGAGGCGCTCGCGCTCCTTCACCGTCGTCTCGCCCTTGAGCACCGGGGCGTTGAGCCGTTCGCCGAGGTCGTCGAGCTGGTCGAGGTACTGGCCGATCACGAGCACCCGGTCGCCGTGATGCCGCGCCACGAGCTCTTCGACGACCGCGGTCTTCGACCGGGCGGTCGCGCACAGGCGATAGCGCTCCTCCGGCTCAGCGGTGGCGTAGGCGAGCCGCTCGTGGTCGGTGAGGGTCACCCGCACCTCGACGCAGTCGGCCGGCGCGATCCAGCCCTGCGCCTCGATGTCCTTCCATGGCGCGTCGTAGCGCTTGGGGCCGATGAGCGAGAAGACGTCCCCCTCACGGCCGTCCTCGCGCACCAACGTCGCGGTCAGCCCGAGCCGGCGCCGCGACTGGATGTCGGCCGTGAAACGGAAGATCGGCGCGGGCAGCAGGTGCACCTCGTCGTAGACGATGAGGCCCCAGTCGCGCTCGTCGAAGAGCTCGAGGTGGGCGTAGACGCCCTTCCGCCGCGTCGTCATGACCTGGTACGTCGCGATCGTCACGGGCCGGATCTCCTTGCGGGAGCCCGAGTACTCGCCGATCTCCTCCTCGGTCAGCGAGGTCCGCTTGATCAGCTCGTGCTTCCACTGCCTCGCCGACACGGTGTTGGTGACGAGGATGAGGGTGGTGGCGCCCGCCTGTGCCATGGCGGCCGGCACCCACGATGGTCTTGCCGGCGCCGCAGGGGAGCACGACGACTCCCGAGCCGCCGTGCCAGAAGCCGGCGACCGCGTCGCGCTGGTAGGCGCGGAGCTCCCAGCCGTCCTCGTGCAGCGTGATCGGGTGCGCCTCGCCGTCGACGTAGCCGGCGAGATCCTCGGCCGGCCAGCCCAGCTTGAGCAGCACCTGCTTGACCGTGCCGCGTTCGCTCGGGTGGACGACCACGGTGTCGGGGTCCACGCGCTCACCGAGCAAGGGACGCATCTTGGCCGAGCGGATGACCTCCTCGAGCACCGGGCGGTCGGTGGCCTCGAGCACCAGCCCGTGGACGGGGTGCTTGAGCAGCTTGAGCCTGCCGTACCGCGCCATCGTCTCGGCGACGTCGACGAGCAGGGCGTGCGGTACGGCGTAGCGGCTGAACGTGAGCAGGGCGTTGACCACCTGCTCGGCGTCGTGCCCTGCGGCCCTGGCGTTCCACAGCCCGAGCGGGGTGATGCGGTAGGTGTGGACGTGCTCGGGGGAGCGTTCGAGCTCGGCGAACGGGGCGATGGCGCGGCGGCAGGCATCGGCCTGCTCGTGGTCGATCTCGAGCAGGAGAGTCTTGTCGGACTGGACGATCAGGGGTCCGTCGGTCACGCGACGCCTTCCGGGGTGGTGTCGGACCGCCCATTGTCCCCCGGATCCGGGCGGTCCGTGTCCTCGAGGGCAGCGACGCCGGTGATGCGGTGCACGGCGAAGGTGTGCACCTCTTCGAGGCGGTGGTCGAACGCCGTCAGGTAGCCGCCGGCGAGCCGGATCGGGTCGACGACGCGTTCGCTCACGCCGCCGTGGGTGTCGACGTAGCCGATCCACAGCGAGGTCGTCCTGCTCGACCGCTGCCTTCAGCGTCGTCAACGTCTCGGCGGTGGTGCTGCGCGGCAGGACGCCTCCGAGCGGCGCACCGACCACGCGGCCCCGAGGGGCTGTCGATGCCCGCTCGCCGGCTCGGATCGCGCGTACGGCTGCCGCGAGCAGGGTGTCGCCGGGCAGCGCGGGTTCCGTGGTGAGGCGCGGGGGCCGTTGGCGCGGTGGCGTACGGCGGCTGTCCGGTCGGCGCACGACCAAGGTTCCGTCGGAGGCCTCGGCGGCCGGTGGGTATCCCATCGCGCGGAGCCCGGTCAGGACCTGGTCGGCGGAGGCCTGTGCGGCCACCACGGTCGGAGCGAGCCGGCGCAGCCGCAGCGCTGCCGATCGTCGGTCGGCGACCAGCTCGCTGAGCACCGCCTCGTCGTCGCACCGGACGTAGGCCGACGCCACCCCGACCCGGATCTGGCCGTGCCGCCTCGAGATGTCGTCGATCAGGTAGGTCAGCGGCTGCGGCACCGGGGTCCGTGAGCGGGCGGCGAGCATCGCGTGCAGGTCGGCCGCAGCGCGGCCGGCATCCAGCGCCCGCCGCACGGAGTCGGGGGTGAACCGGAAGACGGTCGCTCCGCCCGTCGACTCGATGTCGGCCATCAGCGACAGCTCGGCAGCCAGGCCCGACTCCAAGGGGCCGGGCGCCACCGCGGTGAGGTCGGCCTGCAGCAGCACGTGGTCCAGAGGCGTCGGCAGGACGGCATTCAGCAACCGCAGCGCCTCGGCCGGATCCTCGGCGAGCAGTGCGCGGGCAGCGGACGAAAGAGCCCCTCGCCCGGTGAGCCCGAGCAGCTCGGCCTCCTCGACGGTCCAGGCCGTCGTCTCGGCCCGACGTCGCCCGCCTCGCCTCGGGCGCTCCCAGTCGAGGCGCTCGGTGAGCGAGGCAAGGTCGGGGGCGCTGCCCGCCGGCAAGGCCGCCAGCTCCGAGAGCGCCGCGTGCCGCGCCTCGGCGACCCCGGGACGGTCGAGGTCGGGGCCGAGCGCTGCCACGACCTTCTCCCGATCGCCCCGCGAGCCGATCGCGCCCGGCACCCGGGGGGAGGCCAGCCAGGACTCGACCAGGGTCAGCCAACGGTCGGCGGTGTCACGGGTGAGCCACAGGTCGTAGGCGGGTGTGGGGGCGAAGGTCTCCTCGAGCTCCCCGTCCGGGCCGACCAGGCCGGCGGCGAACGCGGTCTCGAGGACCAGTCCGGTCAACCGGTCGTCGGCGTCGAGCACGGCGCCGATACGGCGGAGCTCGCGCACGCCCAGCCCGCCGGCCCGCAGCACCGGAGGGGGTTCCAGCCCCCACGCCTCGAGCAGGGTCTCGACGAGGCGCACCAGGGTGAAGGCCTGGCCCCCGGCGACCCGGTCGACCTGGGCCGGGTCGTGGGCCGTCGTCACGAGCGCGGCCGGCGCGGTACGGGCTTCGCGGTGGACGACTCCTCCCCGCAGGTGCAGCCCCACCTCCCGGGGCAGCACGACAGTGTCCGGGCCGACGGCGACGAGGAGCTCGTGGGCGAGGAGCCAGTCGACCGGGGTGCGCGCCTCGGACGGGTCGCCCAGGGGCCGACGGGCGTTGTCGAGGCGACCGTGGGGAGGTCCCCAGGCGAGGTGGTCGAGGGCCTCGCGCGCGCCGTCGGGAGCCTCGGCGAGCACCGCGTCGAGCCCGCCCGGCCCGTTCAGTGCGGCGGCCAGCCGCTCGTGCGTCGCGGCCATGGCCGGACCGAGCCCCGCGGGTGTCGGGCCGAGCGCCTCGACGACCGTGCGAACCAGCCTGAGGTCCGTCGTCGGGGCCGAAGACCAGCGCGCGTGCGCGGAGCACGGCCAGCACGCCCGAGACCTCCGCGGTCTGGGCTGCTGGGAGGGCCGCGGCGAGCGCGCTGGTCGTCGACGGGTCGGGGAGCACCGCCAGGGCCTCGAGCACGTCGAGCGCGAAGCGGTCGAGCCGGTCCAGCGCCCGTGACACCGAGGGGGCCGAGCCGGCGCGGGCCGCCAGAGCCGCGAGGTCGTTGGGCACGGGCGAGAGCAGGTCCGGACGTGCGCGCAGCAGCTCGACCATCTCGAGGTCGCTCCAGCCGCGCAGCGCGTCGGCCAGGCTGCGTGGCGCGGCCTCGATGGTCATCCGAGCGACGCTACCCCGATGCTCGGGCGTTCTCGAACCGGGAACGGACGAGACGGCGAAGGCCTCGCACCGGAGAGCCGGTGCGAGGCCTTCAGGCCCTAGCGAGGTCAGCCTACGGACACCACCGTGAGCCCGACCTGCTCGGTCCCGGACGAGTAGCCGACCCAGCCGAGGTACCGCTTGGCCGGATCCAGTCCGGTCAGGCTCAGCGTCGCCGTCAAGGGCTGCCCGGACGTCGCGGTGGCCGTCGACAGCGCCACCGTGGCGTTGCCGACGTCAGAGTCGCCTACGACGTAGTTGGTCTGCGCGTAGGGCGAGGTGCCGCCCGCAGCAACGGCGTAGCCCACGACCCATGCGGTGTAGGTGCCCTCATCGGGTGCCACCACGGTCACCTGCTCGTCACCGGATCCGGTGGCTGAGAGGTCGTACAGCTCGCCATCCAGGGTGACGTACAGGTCGAGGTCGGCGTCGTCGAAGGCCTGGGTGTCGAACCGGACCAGAGGACGTGCCGGCCGGGACCGTCGACCTCGTACGGCGATCGCGCCGGCGGAGGCGACCGGGGCGAACGGGTCGAAGGTCAGATCCTGGGCGACGACCCCCTCGTCGGCCGTGGCCCCGGCGAGACCGACGACGTCGGCAGAGATCGGACCGGTGAAGCCCGGGGTGACGTCCCAGGACAGCTCGTCGTCGGACACCGCCCCGGAGACCTCGCTCGGGGCGCTGATCGGCTCGGGCTTGACCGTGACCGGGATCCGCACCGGGGTGCCGATCTGCGCCTGCCAGGTCAGGTAGCCCTTGCTCCACTCACCGAGAGCAGCGCTCTTGCGCGTGAAGGTCAGGCTGACGGTCTTCGTCTTCCCGGGCTTGATCGTGAACTTCGCCGGGGACAGCTTGACCTTCACTCCCGCGAGGCCGCTCACTGAGGACCGGTAGGTGCGGGTCGAGCCGCTGATGTTGGTGAAGGTGCGCTGCACGGTCTGGCTGCCCACCAGCTGTCCGATCGCCACGGAGGCCTCGTTGAGGTCGCTGCCGGTGATCGGCGCGCCGGTTCCGACGCAGTCGCAGAGTCCGTCCAGGTAGCGGAACCAGTCCTCCTCGCCCGCGTCGAGCACGAGGCCCGGGTGCTCGGCCATCCGGGGCCGGATGAAGCCGGCTCCTTGGGCGAACGGGTCGTTCGACGTGGCGTGGTCACGGGCTGTCGTCATGAGCGCCGACTTGATGGCCGCCGGCGACCAGCCGGGATGCGCGTCCTTCAGCAGCGCCGCGACGCCGGCCACGTGCGGTGACGACATCGACGTGCCTGAGTAGGCGTCCCAGCTGCGATCGTAGTTGAACGGGGGGGCAACAGCAGCGATCACGTCGACGCCTGGGGCGGAGAGGTCGGGCTTGAGGATGTCGCCACCGTTCGTGATCGACGGACCGCGTGACGAGAAGTCCGCCACCTCAGGAGCCTTGGTCTTCGAGCCGGTGTTCACCCCGGCCAGGATCTCCGACGTCGGGTTCGCCGCGGAGGAGACGTAGGCCTTGATCTCGGCCCCTGAGCACGTCGTCCAGGTGGACCGCGGGGATCGGGTGCAGATCGGCGTTGAGGGAGTTCGGTGAGGTGTTGACCATGATCATGCCGACCCCGCCGGCGCGCTGGACCTCGAAGCTCTTGTCGATGCGTGCGATGACGCCGCGGTCGCAGACGACGATCTTCCCGGCTGCCTTCGTCGGGTCGAGGGTGTCGGCGTAGCAGAGCTGCGCCTCCTCGGGATCTGCTCCGCCGACCGCCACGTCCGCGGCGAGGACCGTCGGGGTGGACCCGACGCCAGCCGTGATGGAGGCACCGATGTACTTCTTGCCGTTGCCCAACCGCACGGTCGACTCGTTGACCTGTGAGGTGCTCGCCGCGACCGTGGTGAGCCAGGGGCTCACGTGGTCGAGGGTGCTGGCACCGGACCGGAGTTGCCGGCCGACGCAGCGACGAACACGCCAGCCGTGGCAGCGAAGAGGAAGGAGATCTCGACGTCGTCGAACACGCCCGACTCGGACCCGCCGATGGAGAAGTTGATGACGTCGACGCCGTCGGCGACCGCGTCGTCGATGGCCTTCACGAGGTCCGAGCCGGCGCACCCGGCGTCAACGCCTTCGGCGCCTTCCCAGCAGACCTTGTACACGGCGATCTGCGCGGCAGGCGCCATGCCTGAGGCCTTGCCGTACTTCTTGCCGTCGATGACGACCTTCTGGCCGTAGTTGCCGGCCGAGGTCGACGCGGTGTGCGTGCCATGGCCGTCGCCGTCGCGGGGGCTGAGGAACTCCTCCGGGGAGATGTTCTCCTCGCCGAAGCCGTCCACGTAGTAGCGCGCTCCGATGACCTTCGTCGTGCACTCGGCTGTGGTCCATCGCTCACCGGTCTGGCAGACGCCCTTCCAGTCAGGGATCCCCGTCACGTTGCCGCTGGTGTCGACCTCGACCTTCTTGCCGGTGAAGGCGGGGTTCTCGGGCCACAACCCGGAGTCGATGACCCCCACGATGACACCCTTGCCGGCGCCCTTGACGCCACCGACCTGGTTCCAGAGGCCGTCCTTACCGCTGAGCTTCAGGTACTCCGGGGTGTGCACGGTGTCGAGCTGGTAGCGCTTCTCCTTCGTGACCGACAGCACGCCCTTGGTGTGGGCGAGCCTCTCAGCCTGGTCCGCCGTGAGGTCGGCGCTGAACCCGTTGAACGAGTAGCTGTAGTTGTAGATGGTGGACTTGACGTTGGCGGCCTTGAGGACCCGGGCGCGTTCGTCGGCCAAGAAGCTCCGGTACGTCGTCACCGATTGCGCCGACCGGCTCAGCTTGGCGCCGGCAGCCGGCTTCGTCGCGGCCAGGCCTCGTACGGTGCCGCTGTAGGCGGCGACAGGAGCGTCGTCCAGGCGCACGATGTATCGGCCCGCGGTGAACGGGGACGAGGCACGGGCGGTCGCGTCCCGGTGGCCGGCCTGGGCCGGCTGGGAGACGACGACCATGCCGGCGCCAGCGAGACCGACGGCTACCGCGGCAGCGAGGGCTCGGGTTCGTCGAGTGGGAGAGGGAGCCACTGAAGTCCTTCCAAGGGTAGGTCCGCCGAACCTGGTCTCGGTCGCACGGACACGACTGCGGCGGATCCTTCCCCAGGCGGTCAGCGGAGGCAAGGGCTGCAGCCAAAGTCGGTGCCTGACAGCAATGTTTGCCGTTGATCTGGTCAAGGACGGCGGAAATTGTCACTCGAGGTCACCAGACATCACTCGTTCGGACCGGTTGCTCCGCGGACGGCGAGGAAGGCGGACTGGTTAGGGTGGGGCGTGTGGCACCCCACCCCCTGGTCGTGGGGTTCGACCTCGACCTGACCCTCATCGACTCACGGCCTGGCATCGGCGCCGTGCTCGAGGCGCTCTCTGCCGAGACCGGGGTGGTCATCGACGTCGCGCTCGTGCAGTCCCGGCTCGGCCCGCCGCTGGACGTCGAGCTGGCGCACTGGTTCCCGGCCGCGACGTGCCGGCCATGGCCGACCGGTTCCGCGCGCTGTACCCCGACCTGGCCATCGAGTCCTCCCCGGCTCTCCCCGGAGCGGCCGAGGCCCTGGCCTCCGTGCGCGCCGCCGGCGGTGCGAGCGTCGTGGTCACCGCGAAGTACGCGCCGAACGCCCAGCTCCACCTCGACCACCTCGGGCTCGCCGTCGACAGGCTCGAGGGGTGGCGGTGGGCCGAGGCCAAGGGCGAGGCACTCCGCGAGCACGGGGCGTCGGTCTATGTCGGCGACCACCCCGCGGACGTGGCAGGCGCCCGAGCAGCGGGCGCAGTCGCGGTCGGAGTGACCTCCGGGGGCTCCTCGGCGGCCGACCTGGAAGCGGCCGGAGCCGATGTGGTGCTCGACTCGCTGCACGCCTTCCCGGGCTGGTTGGAGGAGCACCTCCTGGAGGTACGCCTTGCGGCGCTCGATGCGCACCTGCGGTCGCTCGGTTCCGTGGTCGTCGCCTTCAGCGGTGGAGCGGACTCGGCCTTCCTCCTCGCGGCGGCCGTGGAGGCGCTCGGCCCCCTTCACGTGGTGGCCGCGACGGCGGTCTCCGACTCGCTGGCCACGGGCGAGCTCGAGCAGGCGCAGGACTTCGCCCGCGCGCTCGGCGTCCGACATCTCGCCCCGCGGACCTATGAGCTGGCCCGCGACGGCTACCGGGCCAACACCGCCGACCGCTGCTACTTCTGCAAGGCCGAGCTGCTCGACGTGCTCCGCCCGGAGGCGGACCGTCTGGCGATCCGGGCGGTCGCCACGGGTACCAACGCCGACGACGCCCTGGCTGGCTTCCGACCCGGTATCCGGGCCGCCGACGAGCGCGGCGCGGTCACCCCGTTGCGGGACGTGGGGATGACCAAGGCGCAGATCCGGGAGGCATCGCGCAGATGGGGCCTCCCGACGTGGGACAAGCCGCAGGCGGCCTGCCTGTCGAGCCGGGTGGCCTACGGCATCGAGGTGACCCCCGCCCGGCTGGCCCGCGTCGACCGGGCCGAGGCGGCGCTGCGTGCCGCGCTCGACGAGGCGTGCATCGCCGTGACAGACCTGCGTGTCCGCGACCTGGGCAGCTCGGCCCGCATCGAGGTGGACGCGGACGCCGTCGAGGACGTCGTCGCCGACCCCTCGGTCGCCGAGGCCGTACGCCTGGCCGGCTTCGACCACGTCGAGGTCGACCCCCGCGGCTTCCGGAGCGGCTCGATGAACGAGGCCCTCAGCCCCACGCCCGGGCTAGGCTGAGCCCGTGCGGGCGTCCGGCCCGCACATCCGGCTCGGTGGCTGTCACCGACGCTCTCGATCGCGAGGAGACGCTCGTGCCCACCGGCAAGGTCAAGTTCTTCGACACCGAGAAGGGCTTTGGCTTCCTCGCCCGCGATGACGGCGGCGATGTCTTCGTCCATGCCTCAGCGTTGCCCGACGGTCTTGAAGCGCTGCCGACCGGGGCGCGCGTGGAGTTCGGCGTCGCCGAGGGCAAGAAGGGCGAGCAGGCCCTCTCCGTCCGCCTGCTCGACCCGCTCCCGTCCATCGTGAAGGCGCAGCGCCGTCCGGCCGAGGACATGGCGGCCCTCGTCGAGGACCTCATCAAGGTGCTCGACAACGTCGGCAACGGCCTCCGTCGGGGCCGTTACCCCGCCGACACCGCCAAGGTCTCGAAGATGCTGCGTGCCGTCGCCGACCAGATGGAAGGCTGATCGTCGGCCGCTGGCTCGCTCGGTGGCGGGTCGGGCGCGGGCCTCAGGTGGGGCTACCCTCGACGCTTGTGAGCACCGTGACGTCCGAGGGGCCGGAGACAGCAGAGGCTGTGGACGCGGCGATCCCTGAGCCGACCGACGCGCCGAGCCCGCAACCGGCGAGTGCCGTCCGCGGTCGCCCGGACGCGGCTTGCGTCGCTGCCGTCGACCTGGCGCGCGCCGCGGCTGTCGATCTGGTCGGCGCGGATCTCGTCGGCGAGCACGTCGGCGTCGAGGCCGACGACGAGCGTCTCGTGACCCATCTGTTCACGAGTCTCCTGCCGGGCTATGGAGGCTGGCGATGGGCCGTGACCGTGACGCGCGTGCCGCGTGGTCGCGTCGTCACCGTCGACGAGGTGGTCCACCTGCCAGGGCCGGAAGCCCTGCTGGCTCCGCCCTGGGTGCCGTGGGCCGATCGCCTGCAGGCCGGCGACCTCGGGCCCGGCGACATCCTGCACACTGCCGATGACGACGTACGCCTTCAGCCGGGCTGGTCGTCAGCCGCGGACGATGACGACGACGAGGTCTCCTTCGTCGCACGCGACCTGGGGCTCGCCCGTCGCCGCGTGCTCTCCGTCGAGGGCCGCGAAGAGGCGGCTGATCGATGGCTCAACGGTGCGGGTGGACCGGCGGTTCCGCTCGCCGAGCAGGCGCCCGCCTCGTGCGACAGCTGCGGCTTCCTCGTGCACATCGGTGGCGCGCTCGGGCAGGCGTTCGGCCTCTGCGCCAACGTGTTCTCACCGAGCGACGGACACGTGGTGACCTTCGACCATGGCTGCGGGGGCCACTCCGAGGGCACGTCGGCCACCCGGCGGCTCCGTGAGCCCGCCGGGCTGCCAGCACCTGTGGTGGACGACCTCGGCTACGACGAGTTCGGTCACAGCTGATCGAAGTCGGTGGTACGGCTAGCCGCCCGCCGACTTCCCGGCGCGCCGGTAGACCGCTCGTCGGCGAAGCACGTACGCACTCCCCAGCAGCCCCAGGCCGAACCCTGCGGCGCAGATGCCCGTCCAGGGCGGAGCAGCGTCGATCACGAGACCGACGACCAGCGCGACCAGCCAGCAGGCCGTTCCCAGGAGGACCGGGACCACGGCATCGGCCTGGGGCGCCTCGGGAAGCTCGCGGCTGGGCATGTCGCCGACCCTAGCCGGAGTCGCCTGGGCACGACCTTGGCTCGGCGCTGCATGCGCGCCGACCCGTGACGTACGCTCGGCGTCCGTGGATCCCCGTACCCGACGCTGGCTCGTGCCGGCCGCGTTGGGTCTCGATGATCCTCCTCGTGCTGCTCGGTTCGTTGTTGAGGTAGCCGTGCCCGAGCAGCTCACCGACGCGCTGGCCGACGTCCGCGCGATCCTCCTGGACCCGGACCAGCTGGTCCGCGCCGTCGCTGCGGGTCGGCGCCGGGGACTGCCCGTACCGGAACCCACTCGCGTCGTGCTCCGACCGGTGGACCTCAAGGGTGGTCGCCGCCTGCTCCTCGAGGCGTGGGACGGGACTCAGACCACGACGAGGCATGCGGAGTTCGGGGCGGGCGCCGAGACCGAAGTCGACGCGCTGCTGGCGGAGCCGTACGGCAACTGGCACGTCGAGACCGTCGACGCGACCGTGCAGGTGCGCGTGACCAAGAAGGGCGAGGCTCAGGTCCACCGGGCGGCAGCCGATCGCAGCCAGCAGACCGACCACGACCGCAAGCGACGACGGGTGCTCGCGGACGATGACCCGCTCTTCGCGGCTCTCGGGGCAGGTGCGGACAAACGGCGTCAGGTGGAGGCGTTCCTCCGACTGCTCGACCCGGTGCTCCCGGCCGCAACCGGTCGGCCGACCGGCGTCGTCGACCTCGGGTGCGGCAACGCGGTGCTCACCTTCGCCGCCCTCCGTCACCTCACCGCCGACCTCGGGCACCAGGCACGGGTCGTCGGGGTGGACGTCAAGGCTCAAGCGCGCAGCCACAACGAGGAGGTCGCCGCGACGCTCGGTTGCTCGGAGCAGGTGTCGTTCGTGGAGTCGTCGATCGTCGATGCCGAGGTGGACCTCGGCGAAGCCCGGCTCGACGTCGTCCTGGCCCTGCACGCGTGCGACACGGCCACCGACGACGCGCTCGCGCGGGCCGTTCGCTGGGAGGCCCCGGTGCTGCTGGCGGCGCCGTGCTGCCACCACGACCTGCAGCGGCAGCTGCGTGCGGCGTCGCCACCGGAGCCGTACGCCCTCCTGGCTCGGGACGGCATCCTTCGGGAGCGGTTCGCGGACGTCCTGACCGACGCGCTGCGTGCGGAGCTGCTTCGGCTGCTCGGCTACCGGGTCGACGTCCTCGAGTTCGTCGCGTCGCAGCACACGCCACGCAACACGATGATCCGTGCGGTCCGAACGGGTGCGACCCCTGACGCGGCTCGGGCGCGCGACTACCTCGCTCTCACCGACCAGTGGCAGGTGCGCCCTCGCCTGCACGTGCTGCTGGCCGAGGACCTCGCGCCCGTCCTCGGAGTCCGGTGACGGGGCGCCGGTCTGCCGTCCTTGCGCTGCTGGCCCTCGGCCTCATGGCTGGCGGCAGCGGGGTCGCTGGCCGCCGCGCCCGACGACCCGACGCAGCTGTTCCGGATCAGGGACCCCCGCGTCGTCGAGTCGAGCGGCCTGGCCACCGGTCTGGCCCTCCCCGAGGTTCTCTGGACGGTCAACGACAGCGGTGATCGACCACGGGTCTACGGCATCGGCCCTGACGGCTCGACGGTGGCCACCCTCACCCTGCGCGGTGCGCGCGCCCGCGACTGGGAGGCGGTGGCCGTCAGCCCGCGCCCAGGTGGTGGCGCCTGGCTGTGGATCGGCGACATCGGGGACAACCAGTCCTCCTGGCCGACGGTGCGGGTCTACCGGGTGGTCGAGCCTTCCGCGCTCGGCGCCCGGGACGTGAGCTGGCAGGCGTACGAGCTTCGCTACCCGGACGGTCCCCGCGACGCCGAGGCGCTGCTCGTCGATCCGCGCGACGGCCGCCTCTATGTCGTGTCCAAGCGCGTGCAGGGCGCTGCGGTCTACCGCGCCCCGACGGAGCTGCGCCAGGACCGCGTCAACGTCCTGGAACGGGTCGCGTCGGCACCGCCCCTGGTCACCGACGGGTCCTTCGCTCCCGACGGGAGCGTGGCCCTGCGTGACTACCTCCAGGCGTTCCTCGCGCCCCAGCTCGGGGCGAAAGCGGGTCGGCTGGCGTTACCTCTGCAGCCCCAGGGCGAGAGCCTCACCTGGGCTGAGGACGGGGATGCCTTGATCGTGGGCTCGGAGGGCCGGAACTCGGTGGTGTGGCGGGTGCCGGTGCCGTCAATGGCGAGACCGACGGCTTCGTCCGCCGTGCCGGGCAACCGACGTCTCCCCGTCCGTGGCTCCTCGCGGCCCCCGGGGCGACCCCCGACGACCGGGGGAGTTCCGGGTTGTCGCCGGTGTGGCTGACCGCCCTTGCTGGCCTGGTGATCGGCGGTGGAATAGCCTCGACGCAGGCTGCGCGTCGCAAGCGCACGCAGCAGCGGGACCGTGGACGACACCGAGCCCACGTGACCTACGGGAGAGCGAGATGCGACGCAGGCTGGTCGGAGCAGGGGTGGCCACCTGGGGGCTGGTCCTCATGGCACCGCTGGGTGCCGCGAGCGCGGCTGTCCCCGCCGCCGACGTCGACGGGCTCCTCGTCACCTACGTCGCTCGCTCCTGCGACGACTACACCGACGTCATGGCCAACAAGGCGCGCAACAACATCATGGAGAGCCTGCGCGACCTCGGCCAGGACACGGTCTACGCGCCGAGCGACCCCGTCGAGGCCACCGTCGAGGACAACGTCCCGAGCCAGCGGGACGGGTGCGAGCCCCTCGCTGACTGGCGCCTGACCCTCGGCACCGGCATCACCGGCAAGACCCCTGCGCACCCAGAACCTGAGCACGGTCACGGGGGCGTACTCGACGTCGATCGTGACCAAGGCCTCCACCCCGCTGCTCGACGCCCAGGGCCAGCCGACGGGAGACTCCCTGCAGGGTGCCGTCACCGTCCGGCTCACCGACGCGCAGGCGGAGCGTGCGCAGCGCGGCAGCTCCCTGTGGGTGCAGGGCGGAACCCCGAGCCAGCCGCTCAACGGCCTGCAGGAGCGAGTACGGCTTCGCCGCCCTGCGCTGCTCGATCGACAACCTCAACGGCGACAACGTCGAGTGGATCGGCTTCCCCGTCCGGCGCCCGGCACGTGTTCTGCTACTACTTCGCCGTCAAGCCGCCGCCCACCGCCGGGACCATCGTGGTCACGAAGCAGATCCAGGCCGGTTCCAACGGCGGGCAGAACTTCGTCTTCGAGGGCAACATCTCCTACGCCGACAACGACGGCAACGGGGTCAACGACTTCGTCCTCCGTCCCGCCGGCCCGGGATCCCCGGCCTCGATCACGTTCATCCGCGGCGAGACCAGGCCTGGCGAGGACCCGTGGTCCTTCACCGAGATCGTCCCCACCGGCTGGGACCTGGTCTCCGCGACGTGCACGTCGACCAGTGGCGACAGCGTCATCGACTCCTCGGTCGGCGGGGACCCAGGAGCCTTCGAGGTGACCTTGGCCGCCGAGGACACGGTGCGCTGCACCTACGTCGACCGGCAGGCCGTCACCGGTCCCCTCCAGCTGCTCCAAGGTGACGTACGGCGAGGTCGGGTCCTTCGACTTCGCGGTCGACGTCCCCGACCCGGGCTCCGACGTCAGCAACACCGTGACGACCACGGAGGAGGGCGTGGAGGTCGTGGTGGCCTCGGCCGCGGCAGCGCCGGCGGGCACGTACACCGCGACCGAGACCTTGCCGGCCAGCGACCCGACGGGTTCCTGGGAGCTCGACAGCGTCCAGTGCGGTGGTGTCGAAGTGCCGTTCACGAGCAGCGGTCGGGACCGCACCGCGGTCAAGGCGATCGGGATCGGCGAGTCCTACAACTGCGTGTTCACCAACGTCTTCAGCCCTGCGGGCTCGCTCACGATCCGCAAGATCGCGGTCGGTGATGCGCCGGGGGCAACCTTCGGCTACGTCATCCAGCAGTACGACGACGACGCCGGGACCTTCACCGGCCCGGAGTTCCGGCAGTCGGCGACCACGGACGGCACCGACACCCCTGCCACAGCGACCGGAGCCGACCTGACCGCGCTCGGTGTCGACCAGCCCGACTCCTACTACCTGGTCACCGAGCTCCCGCCGCCGCCGACCGAGCTCGGCGAGTGGCGCTTCGAGGACGTGAGCTGCACCGACAACTTCATCCCCCTCCCGGATGCTGGGGCGGCGCTGGTGGCGATCCAGTCTGACGCTCCCGACGTCGTGTGCGACTTCACCAACGTCTTCGCGCCCTACGGCTCGCTGGTCGTGACGAAGAACGCTGCGGGCGACCAGGCCGGGCGCGCCGGTCCGGTCACCGTCGAGCTCACGTGTGACGACGACACGTTGGCATCACTCGTCCTGCCGGTCACGGAGACCTCGGCGTCCCTCGACACGCTCCTGTTCGCCGACCCGACCACCTGCACGGTGAACGAGACCGAGACGGGCGTCGCCGACGGCGGGACGGTCGACACCTCGATCGGGGTGATCGTCGACGGCGACGAAGTCGACTCCGTGGACGGCACGTCGGTGACCTTCGACGTGACCGCGGGCTCCGAGGTCGAGGTCGTCGTCTACGACCTCTACACGGCTCCCGGTGGAGTCCTGCCCAGCAGCACGGCGCTCCCGGACACCGGGGCGCCGGCGGTCGGTACGACGGCGACCTGGGGGCTGGCCCTCGTTCTGGTCGGCCTCAGCCTGCTGCTGGGCGTCCCTCGCCGTCGCGGGAACCACTGAGCCACCCCGAGCCGGTGGCGAGCAAGATCGCGGCGGCTGTGCCGAGCAGGACCGGCACCAGGAGGAAGGCTGTCCGCGTGCCGTAGGCGTCAGCCAGCGCGCCGAGCACGAACGGGGCGGTCCCGATGGCCAGCCCCGCCCCGATCGACGCTCGGCCGGCCGCCAGGTCCGGCCGACCGCTCGAGAAGGCGATCGCCCGGCTGATCGAGAGCGGGTAGTGGGCGCCCATGCCCAGACCGAGGACGAACAGCCCGAGAACGGCGACGCCGACCGCGGGCGCCGTCCAGAGGATGGCGAAGCCGACGGCTGCCACACCCAGGGCGAGCAGCAGCAGCCGTTCGAGGGAGTGCCGGAGCATCAGGCGGGCGCCGATCACCCGCCCGAGGGTCATGCCGACGATGACCGCCGTCAAGGACGCCGAGGCCGTCGCGGCGACCATGCCCAGCTGCTGCCGAAGCAGGTCCGACGCCCAGACGGTGACCGAGAACTCCACCCCGATGCACAGCACGAGGACCGCCCACGCCATCCAGAAGTCCCGCGGCAGCTGCGTCCCCTCCTCCGAGCCTGCACCGGGCGGGTCCGGTACGGCGACCCCGCGGCCGAGCAGCAGCACCGCGGCGATGCCGAGGAGGGTGACGAGCATCCCGGCTCGCCAGCCGAGCCCGACCGCAACGGCGGCGCCGACCACCAGCGGTGCGACCGCGCCGCTGGCCGTGGCGAGCGCGTTGCCCTCACTGATCGAGGCCGGGCCGGCTTGGCCGTGGTGGTCGGTGAGGACGGGGGCGGTGGCGTTGACGACGGTCGCTCCGCACGTGCCGCACAGAAGGGCGCCCAGCAGGGTCAGGGCCAGCACGTCGGCGGAGACGTACAGGAGGATCCCGGCGGCGACCCCGATCAGCCCACCGCTCATCAGCCGTCCGCGCCCGACGCGAGCGCTCAGCCGGGCGAAGAGCAGCCCCGACACGACGGCTCCGACGGCGAGCGCCGTGCTGTGCAGCCCCGAGACCGCTCGGCTGGTGCCCTGGTCCTCCCTCAGCAGCGGGACCGTGGGCCCGAAGGAGTAGATGAAGAAGCCGTAGACCCCGAGGCTGGCGTAGACGACCCAGGTGAGCCGGTCGCGCCGGAGCTCGGTCAACGGGTCAGGAGACTGCTTCGACGACGTGCTCGATGCAGGCGGTCAGGGCCGTGACGTCGGAGGGCTCGACGGCGGGGAACATCGCCACCCGCAGCTGGTTGCGGCCGAGCTTGCGGTAGGGGTCGACGTCGACGATGCCGTGCCGACGCAGCACCCCGGCCACCACCGTGGCGTCGATCGAGTCGTCGAGGTCGATGGTGCCGACGACCTGTGAGCGCTTGGCCGGATCGGTCACGAACGGGGTCGCCCAGGTGGTCTTCTCCGCCCAGTCGTACAGGCGGGAGGACGAGTCACGGGTACGCCTCACGCACCAGTCGAGCCCGCCCTGGTCGTTGAACCAGTCGACCTGCTCGGCCATGAGCAGGATCGTCGCGAGCGCCGGGGTGTTGTACGTCTGGTCGAGCCGGCTGTTGTCCAGGGCGATCGTGAGGTCGAGGAACGCCGGGACCCAACGGCCCGAGGCCGACACCCGCTCCACCCGCTGCACCGCGGCTGGGCTCATGAGTGCGAACCAGAGCCCGCCGTCGGACCCGAAGCTCTTCTGGGGAGCGAAGTAGTAGACGTCGAACTGGGCCGGGTCGACATCCAGCCCGCCCGCCGCGGAGGTCGCGTCGAACACCATCAAGGCGTCCGGGTCGGCTCCGGGCACCCGGGTCGGGGTGATGGCGACGCCGGTCGAGGTCTCGTTGTGGGGCGTGGCGTAGACGTCGATGCCGGGCTCGGCGGCGAAGTCCGGCGCGTCACCGGCCGGAGAGATGCGGACCGTGGGTTCGCCCAGGTGCGGGGCGGCCTGCGCCGCGGCCGCGAACTTGGAGCCGAACTCGCCGAAGCTGAGGAACTGGGCGCGGTCTTCGATGAGGCCGAAGGTGGCGGCGTCCCAGAAGGCGGTCGAGCCGCCGTTGCCGAGGACGACCTCGTAACCCTCGGGAAGGCCGAACAGGTCGCCGAGGCCGGCGCGGAGACGTCCGACCTGGCTCTTGACGGTCTTCTGCCGGTGCGACGTGCCGAGGTAGGTGGTGGACAGCGCCGAGAGCGCCGCCATCTGCTCCGGGCGGACCTTGCTGGGGCCCGAGCCGAAACGCCCGTCCGCGGGGAGCAGGTCGACGGGGATCACGATGTCGGCAGGATCGGCAGCCATGCTGACGAGGGTAGGTCGGTCCTCGGGTGTCACGCCGGGCGGGTCCGCTCCGCGAGACGCACGTGAGCGCGGGTCAGTTCGTGACGTAGCCCGACGGTGCCACCATGACGGGGTCCCAGCCGGGGACCTCCTCGGGCTTGCGTGGCGCCGGTCCCACGTAGCGCGCCGAAGGCCGGATGAGCCGCCCGGTCTCCTTCTGCTCGAGGATGTGGGCGCTCCACCCGGCGAGCCGGGCGCACGTGAACATCGAGGTGAACATGTGCGCGGGCACCTCGGCGAAGTCGAGGATGATCGCCGCCCAGAACTCCACGTTGGTCTCGAGCACCCGGTCTGGCCGGCGAGCCCTCAGCTCGGCGAGCGCCGCCTTCTCGAGCGCCTCGGCGACCTCGAAGCGCGGTGCGTCCAGCTCCCGGGCCGTACGGCGGAGCACGCGGGCGCGGGGGTCCTCGGCGCGGTAGACCCGGTGCCCGAAGCCCATCAGCCGGTCGCCCTTGTCCAGGACGTCCTTCACGTAGGCCTCGGCGTCGCCGGTGCGCTCGATCTCCTCGATCATGCCGAGGACACGTGAGGGCGCTCCGCCGTGCAGAGGCCCGCTCATCGCGCCGACGGCTCCGGAGATGGCCGCAGCCACGTCGGCCCCGGTGGAGGCGATGACCCGGGAGGTGAAGGTCGAGGCGTTCATGCCGTGCTCGGCGGCGGACACGAAGTAGGCGTCCACGGCCTCGACGTGCCGGGGGTCGGGGTCGCCGCGCCAGCGGACCATGAACCGCTCCACGACGGTGCGTGCCTGGTCGATGCGGGCCTGCGGAACCATCGGCAGCCCGGTTCCGCGTGCGGACTGTGCGACGAAGGACAGGGCCATCACCGAGACGTGGGACAGGTTCTCGCGCGCCTCGTCGTGGTCGATGTCGAGCAGGGGCTTGAGACCCCAGGCGGGGGCCAGCATCGCGATCGCCGACTGGACGTCGACACGGACGTCACCGGAGTGCACCGGGATCGGGAACGGCTCCGCGGGCGGCAGCCCAGGGTTGAACTCGTTGTCGACGAGGAGGCCCCAGACCTGGCCGTAGGACACCCGGCCGACGAGGTCCTCGATGTCCACGCCGCGGTAGCGCAGCGCGCTGCCTTCCTTGTCCGGCTCGGCGATCTCGGTCTCGAACGCGATCACGCCCTCGAGCCCGGGTACGAAGTCCGACATCCCACCGTCTCCTCATCAGCCGGCCACCGTCGGTGGCTTCGATCCTCGGGCGGCCTGCTGCGTCCCGTAGTCGTGATTCAACCGTACGTCGGTTGTGCCACGATCGGGAGGTGCATGACAACGGATCGGAACGGGCACCCAGGACCATCGACGTCGAGGCGCTGCGGCGCACCTATGGGCTGGCGGGGCTCTCCGAGGAGGACCTGGCCCCCGAGCCCTTCGCGCAGTTCGACGCGTGGCTCTCGACCGCCCTTGCCGAGGGCCTCGTGGAACCCAACGCGATGGTGGTCGCCACCGCGTCTGCGGAGGGGCGACCGAGCGCGCGCACGGTCCTTCTCAAGGGGTACGACGACCGCGGCTTCGTCTTCTTCACCAACCTCGGCTCCCGCAAGGGCCGTGAGCTGACCGAGAACCCGAAGGCGTCCCTGGTGTTCCCCTGGTACGCCCTCGAGCGTCAGGTGATCGTGATCGGAGACGTGGAGCGGGTCGACCGGTCCGAGACCGAGGCCTACTGGGCGACTCGCCCGTACGGTTCGCGCATCGGCGCCTGGGCGAGCCCGCAGTCGGAGCCGGTCGCCGATCGCTCGGTGCTGGACGCGCGCTGGCACGATGCGCGGGCGAGCTTCCCCGAGGCGGCCGACGTCCCCCTGCCGGAGCAGTGGGGAGGCCTGCGGGTCGTGCCGGTGACCGTGGAGTTCTGGCAAGGACGTCGGGACCGTATGCACGACCGCCTGCGCTACCGGCGCGAGGACGCCACGGCCAGCTGGTCGGTCGAGCGGCTGTCGCCCTGACCGTCGAGCGGTGCCGGCTCAGTAGCAGCCGGTCACCGAAGCAGCGATCCGGTCGACGTGCTGACGTGTGGCGAGCGGGGAGTACGCCTTCGGGCGGCTGTTGACCAGGACCGAGAAGACCTTCCACCTGCCGTCGCTGCCCTTGGCGTACCCGCTGAGCGCGATCGCGTCGGCCAGGCCGCCGGTCTTGGCGTAGACCTTGCCGCGCGCGCACGAGCTGGGGCGTGTCGAGTAGCGCCCGTAGGCGGTGCCGAGGGTCCCGTCGATTCCTGCCCGCATCATGAGCGGCAGCCTGCCGGTGAACGCAGTCCCGTCTCTCAGTGCTGCCATCCGGGGGTGCTTGCCGTCGACAGCGACCGCAAGCAGCCGGACGAGGGCACGCGCCGAGAAGCGGTCGATCGAGCTCCGGCCGCTCCCCGAGGACGTGATCACCCCCTCAAGGGGGACCCCCAGGCTCCGCAGAACGGCCCGTTGGGCGGCCCGGCCCCCAGCCATGCTCGCCGGTCGGCCGGTGGCCAGGGCCACGTGCCGGAAGAGCGTCTCGGCGATCTCGTCGTCACTCACCGACAGCATCGCTTGGATGATCTCGTCCAACCGGTGTCCGGCGTAACGAGCCAGCTGGATCGGGTCGGCAGCTCCGGTCGGCCCGCCGACGCCGAGCCGGGTCCGCGGCGCCTGGGCCCTCCCCCGGTAGCTCGCCGCCACCCCCGCAGCGGAGTTGAGCGCCTGGGCGAAGGATCGGGCAGCGTCCCGCGCGTTGTCGTCCCCGGAGCGACGGTCGACGGTCAAGGCCCGCACAGGTGTGATGCAGTACCCGCGCGTCAGGTGGTTCGCCGAGCAGCGGTTCGCGAAGCCCGAGGGAAAGGTCCAAGGGGCGAAGAGGGTGTCGTCAAGGAGCACCGACACCCGGGTCTGGCCGCGCGCGCGAAGCGCTGCTGCCGTCTTCTTGGCGAGGGAGCGCAGGGTGGCCGAGGACAGCAAGGGATCCCCGCCGCCGACGAGATAGACGTGCCCACCTCGACCGAGCACCACCGTCGTCGGGAAGGTCCTCGACGGCCCCATGGTCTCCAAGGCGGTGGCTGCGGTCACCAGCTTCGTGTTCGAAGCGACGCGGTAGGGCGCGGTGGAGCGCCGGGTGAACACGTGGCGATCCGTGGCCAGGTCGAAGACGTCCACCGCGACGTCGCGTCCGAGGACCGGATCTTGAAGACGGACCGGCAAGACACGAGCGATGCGATCGTTCGCTGAGCTCGTCGTCGTGAGCGGGGTCGGCGGGGATGCCTCCGCGGGGAGGGCACCGAGCAGCGCGGCGACGCCCGTCAGGAAACCCAGGACCACCGTGCGTCGCCGGCGTTGGTGAGGGCTGTTCATGGGATGTCCTTCGGCAGTCGTCAGCGGTGACTCCAGTGTGGTCAGTGGTCGAGCCACTCGCTGAGCACGAGGGCGACGAGCCGTTCCGGCGTCGTCCCGTGCTCGGCTGCGGTCTTGGTCAACGCCTTCCGGACCGACTTCGGCAGGGTCACGGTGAGGTCCCGGCCCTCCGCCTCGGGGGCCGGGGCCGTCTTCACCGATTTGTGCGGCTTGTGCTTGTGCTTGTCCTCTTTGTGCTTCTTGCCGTCCTTGGACCTGTGCTTCGACTTGTCCTTGGCCCCGTCGACGACTGTCGTGCCCAGGGGCACGAGGTCAGCCCCCGGGGCCAGCGGTGCACCGGGATCCCGGCCGGACCACCTCGAGCTGATCGCTGCTGGAGCGACGCAGCGCGGGGCGCGGCCCGGGGTTCCCGTGTCGGGCCGCGGCCGGATTCCTGATCGTGTCGTCGCTCATCGTCGCCTCTTGCCGCCGAGCGGTCCGTCGTCGACCGGAAGGGTCAACAGGTGGTCGAGGTGATCGTCCAGGGCGTCGGTGACCTCACGCGCTCCCGGCGACCGCCATGCCTGCACCGGGACGCACGCCCCCTCAGCCTGCTGGATCGCCGTGCGGTCTGGGATCGGCGGTTCCAGGACGAGGTCGCCGTACGCCTGGCGCAGCTCGCCCATGCGGAACCGGTGCTCCACCGAGTGGCTGCGGAGCTTGTTGACGAGGATCCCGGCAGTGCGCAGCCGCAGGTTGTCGCCCTGCACGACGTCGACGGCCTCGAGCGCGGCCTGCGCCCCTTGCAGGGCGAACAGCGAAGGCTCGGTGACGACGAGGGCGTAGTGAGCCGCTGCCAAGGCGTTGCGCGTGAGCCCGCCGAGCGAGGGCGGCGCGTCGATCAGGACGAGCTCGTAGCCGCTGAGCCCGCTCATGGCGCTGCGCAGCTGTAGCCCTGAGGCTCGTCCGGTCACCACGTTGTGGCGCTCGAGGAGGGTGTCGGCGGCGATCACGTCGACCGAGGGTCCCCAGCCGCTGCGCGCGATCGCGTGGGCGAGGAGTCCCGCGCCCTGGTCGGCCAGCACGTCGGAGGCGGAGAACCGCACCTCGGGCGGGTCGAGCACCGTGGAGGCATTGCCTTGGGGATCGAGGTCCACCACCAGGGTGCTGATGCCTCGGTTCCAGGCCGCGCCGGCCAGCCCGAGGGCGACGGAGGTCTTGCCCACCCCGCCCTTGAGGCTGACCACGCTGACGACGAGCACGGGTGGAGTATCCCTCACGGCCGTGCACGGGAGCCCGACCTCACGCGAGCGGCCCCGGCGCGCCGCGGACCGCCGCAAAGCGGGCGAGGGCGACCTCGCGCTCCACCGCGTGGTCGACGATCCGCTCCGGGTAGCCGCGGGGGAGACCGGTGGCCTGGGTCCAGGGCTCGTGCACGTCCGCGCCGGGCACGCCGGCGAGCTCTGGCACGTAGCGGCGCACGTAGTCCCCGCCGGGGTCGAACCGCCGACCCTGCGAGACCGGGTTGAAGACCCGGAAGTACGGCGCCGCATCGGTGCCGGTGCCCGCGACCCACTGCCAGCCGTGCTGGTTGGAGGCGAGGTCGCCGTCGCGGAGCAGGTTCATGAAGTGCCGGGCGCCCCGGGTCCAGTCGACGTGCAGGTCCTTGATCAAGAAGGACGCGGTCACCATCCGCACGCGGTTGTGCATCCAGCCCTCAGCGAGCAGCTGCCGCATGCCGGCGTCGACGAAGGGATAGCCGGTACGGCCGCGGCACCAGGCGTCGAACCGCGCGTCAGCGATCGGCCCCTCGTCGACCTCGATCTCGCTGAGCTCCGGCCTCAGGCTGCGTCGCGCCGAGTGCGGCTGGTGATGCAGCACGTCGGCGTAGAACTCGCGCCAGGCCAGCTCCTTGCGGAAGACCTCGTGGCCCTTGGTGTCCCCCAGCTCGGCCAGCAGCGTGCGGGGGTGGATCTCCCCCCACCTGAGCGCGGCGCCCAGCTGGGACGTCGCGGGCAGGTCGGCCCGGTCGCGGTGGTCGGCGTAGCCGTCGACGCCGCCAGCGGTCAGGAACGCGGTCCAGCGCTCCAGCGCGGCGGTCTCACCGGCCGGGGGAAGGGTCAGCCCGCCGAGATCGGGTGGATCCGGCAACCGCTCGCCGCCTGGGACCGACAACCAGGTCAACCCCTCCGGGGGCGGTCCGGCTGGCGCCCGCCAGCCGTGGGCGACCCAGGCCCGGTAGAAGGGCGTGTAGACGCGGTAGGGCGACCCGTCGGGCTTGGTGACCCGACCAGGGGCCACGGCGTACGGCGACCCCGTGCGGACGAACGCGTCGCCGAGCTCGGCCCCCACCGTGGCGTCGCGGCCGTGCGCCGTACGGGCCGAAGTCGGCGGCCGCGTGCACCGAGCGAGCGCCGAGGGACCGCACGACCTCGGGGACGATGCGGGCTGGGTCGCCCGACCTCACGAGCAGCCGACCTCCGAGATCGTCGTCCAGTGAGGCCAGGGAGCTCGCCAGGTAGGCCCGGCGCGTGGCGCCGGCGGAGTCCCAGAGCCGCGGGTCGAGGACGAAGAGGGCCGCGACCGACCCGTCTCCTGAGCGGGCGGCTTCGTGCAACGCCGGGTTGTCGTGGAGCCGCAGGTCGCGGCGGAACCACAGCACGGAAGGGGACACCCACCGACAGTTCCTCAGCTGGATCCACCACGCAACCTCGGGAGCGGCTCCCCCGATCGCGCGGCCTCGCGTCATAGAGTGCTGAGCCAGCAGTCATCACCACGATCCGGCCGTGAGGTCGAGTGCCGCCCGGGGTCCCCCGGTGGGGAACGGCACGGCGAAAGGAACTGGACGCGGTGTCGTCGACCACCCCCGCACCGCCTCGTCCGTCGACGATCCGCCGGGCGCTCGCCGCGCTCGGCGCCAGCCTCCTGGTCGTCCCGCTGCTGGTCGTAGTTGCCGGCCACCCCTGCCCTGGCCGCGGGCAGCCCCAACATCAGCCTCGCCAAGTCCGCGCCCACCACGGTCCTGGCCGGCGACACCGTGCCCTTCTCGCTGACGGCGACCAACCCCAACGGCAACCCGGCGGGGTTCAACCTGATGCTTCCGCGACGTCCTCCCCGTCGGCGTCTCCTACGTGCCGGGGTCGACGACGCCCGCCGACGTCGGCGACCCGACCGTGATCCCCAACCAGCCCGCCGTCGGCCAGACGACGCTGGATCTGGACCAACGTGGCCGACGTCCAGGCGGGAGGTACGTTCACCCTCGGCTTCTCGGCGGCGCTGGTGCCGGCCACGTATCCGGTGAACACCCCGCTCGCCAACACCGGCGAGGCGTTCGTCAACAGCAACCCGCGCACCGTGCCGCGGGCCGACGCGGCAGGAGTCCCGGTCCCGGCGTCCTACACCGGCAACGCGGTGTCGCCGACCACCACGACGACGGTCTCGGCGTTGCAGGTGTCCAAGGCGATGTCGAGCTCGGAGAACGAGATCGTCCGCGGCGTGCACGGGGGATTCCCGCAGGTGTGGACGCTGACGGTCAGCAACAACAAGGCCAATCCCACGGCGGCCACGACCGTGACCGACTATGTGCCGGCCGCGCTGGAGTTCCTGGGCTGCGGAGGGGTGGACAACTCGCCGGCGGGCACGACGGAGTACCCCGGTTCCGGCCGCATGACCAGCGTGCCGGTCATCACGACCGACTGCCCGACTCCTGCCACCGTCGACACCGTGCAAGACCCTGCCGGCCTCCCAGCGGGCGTCTACACCCGGGTGATCTGGAACCTGGGCACGCTCGCCACCGGCCAGGTCGTGACGATCCGCTACAAGGCCGGAGTGCCGCTGCGGGCCAACGTCTTCCCCGGTCCGGTCGGTCCCGACGAGGCCAACCTCGCGAACAACACCGGCGCCTCGAGCACCGGAGACGGGCACCGAGCGGACCGCCACCAACACGGCCGTCGCCGCGGGCACCTATCAGGGGCCCGTGCGCCCGACCACCTCGCCCAACGTCACGGCTCAGGGTTCCCTGACGGTGTCCCTCGAGGACTTCGCGATCGACAAGACCCCGAGCGGCACGTTCCAGCAAGGCACGATCGTCCCTTGGAGCCTGCGGATCCGGGCGGGGGAGTACCGCGACCTCACCGGGATCACCCTGCTCGACACCCTCCCCAGCGGGCTCTGTCCCCTGGGATCGGCCAACTACGCCATCGGTTCGCCCAGTGAGTGCGACCCGGTTCCCGGACAGAACCCGAGCATCCCGTACTCCCCTGCCCCGACCGTCAACCCCGACGGCACGACCAACGTGCCCTTCGTGGTCGGGTCCCTGCCCGCGGGCGGCACGACCACGGTCACCTTCCCCGCCCGGGCGCGGGCCACCTACACGGGCGGCACCCCCACGGTGGCCGGCGACTCCTTCGTCAACGTCGTCACCGGTTCGGCCACGAGCGTGCCGACCGCCGGCTCGCCCGACCCGGCGCCGCCGGTGACGGTCTCCGACACCTCCTCGGCGACCCTCAGCTCGTCCGGCCCGACGTTGGACAAGCAGATCTCGGCCGCGGTGGCACCGCCAGGGCCGCTGAGCTGCGCGACCGCGACCTACCTCGACCCCACGGCCAGCCCGGACACCAGACCGCAGTACGAGAAGGGCGACCGGGTCTGCTTCAAGCTGCGCGTGAACTTCCCCGCCAACGTCCAGACGCGCAACCCGGCCGTCGCCGACTACCTGCCACCCGGGGTGACCTACGAGGCGGGGAGCCAGGTCGCCACCGCGGCCAACACGGTCGCGATCACCTTCAACGAGGCTGCGGCGGCCGCGGGCACTGCCAACCCCACGTGGCTGCTCGGGACCGGCTCGCCGAACACCTTCGTCGGGCTCGGGGCGGTCTTCGAGGTGCGCTTCTCGGCGATCGTGCAGACCGACTCCTCGGCCGGGCAGCTCTTCGACGTCGTCGGCAACCTGATGCGGATGCGCGCCGAGTCGACCGCGGGCGTCGCCTACTCGCTGCGCGACCAGGTGGACTTCAAGATCCTCGCCGGGCCGCGACTGGCGATCACCAAGGGCGTCGCGGGCACCGCTCCGCCGTACTCCAACGGGCCCAACGTCGACAACGTCCAGGTGCGCGCGGGCACGGTGGTGCGCTACCGGCTCGACCTCCGCAACACCGGCTCGACCCCTGCGCAGTCGACCCAGGTCCGCGACGTCCTGCCCACCGGTATCACCTGCGCCAACGTCTCGGCCATCAGCAACGGCAGGCTCCTGCCAGGCGAGCAACGGCGGGATCGCCACGCCGGTCATCGTGTGGAACCTCCCGGCCGAGCGACGTGATCGCCGTGGGCGCCTCCCGTGCCCCGCTCACCTACGACGTGACGATCCCGGCTGGTGTCTCGGTGAACCAGAGCTACGTCAACACCGCCGGGGTGAAGCAGTACGACTCGCCGACGAACCTCGGTGGCGTCGTCACCTACGTGCCGACCGCCAACATCGATCCGACGGTCACCCCCACGCCCAACACGCCGGCGGCCACCGACACCTCGCGCGTCTTCACACCGCCCGAGATCCTGGCCAAGGCGCACACCACCTCGGTGACCGAGACGTCGAACTCGGTCACCCAGGCAACCGTGGGTGAGACCGTCAACTATATCGTCACGGCGACGGTCCCCGCCTACACCTCCGTGTACGACGGGCTGATCGTCGACCCGATCCCTGCCGGGCAGGCTTACGTCGCGGGCAGCGCCACGGCGACGCTGGGCGGGGGCCCGCTCCCGGTCGGGTTCGTGCTGACCGGCAGCGCGGCTGACGTCCGGCTGCAGTTCCCCACCACGTTCGCCAATCCGGCCAACACGACCCGGGTCTTCGTCATCCAGTTCTCGACCACTGTGCTCGACGACCCGGTCAACGTGCGTGGGGCCAACCGGCGCAACACCGCGACCGCCACGGGCAACCTGACCCCCGGCGGGACCCCGTTCACCCCGGTGGTCGCGAACCGCGACGTGCCGATCGTCGAGCCCAACCTGACCGTCACCAAGGCGAACAACGCCCCAGGCGGCGTGGTGGTCGCGGGTCAGACGTTCACCTACACGGTGACCCTCACCAACACGGCGGCCACGGGGGTGTCGATCGCTCACGACACCACCGCGAGCGACGTGGTACCCGTCGGTCTGACCTACGTCGCCGGCAGCGCGAGCAACGGCGGCACGTACGACTCCGGCACCCGAACCCTCTCGTGGACCGTCGGTGACCTCGCGGCCGGCGCGGCGGTGACCCGGACCTTCCAGGTCACCGTCGACCCCGGCGCACTGAGCGGGGCGACCTACATCAACACGGCGACGGGTGTCACGACGAGCATGCCGGGCGCGGTGCCGGGCGAGCGCACGTACACCCGCACGGGGTCCAACACGGTCACGATCCAGAAGCCCGCGACGGTCAAGTCGGTCACCCCGGGGACGGCGACGATCGGCGAGCTGGTCACCTTCACCGTGTCGTCGACGGTGCCCAACGACGTGCGGCTCTTCGACGCCACGATCGTCGACACGCTGCCGACGGGGCTGACCTACGTCTCGACGGTCTCGACGACGTGCAGCGTCGCTCCCTGCCCGGCGACGGTCCCGGCGACCTTCCGGCAGAACGGCCAGCGGCTCGGGTGGTACTTCGGCGACCCGGCGATCGCGGCTGCGCCGTACACCCTGACCGTGACCTTCACCGCGCGCGTGAGCACGGCTGCCAGCAACGTCAACGGCGTCGTCCGGACCAACTCCGCGGTGCTCCGCTGGAGCACGACCAACCTCACCTTCCCGTCGTCCGGTCTTCCGGCGAACACGTTCTGGAACCAGGTCACCAACGCGGGCACCGCGACGGTGACGATCGTCGAGCCCGCGCTGGCCGTGACCAAGACCGTCGACGCCGCGACGCTTGCGCCGGGCGACACCCGCACCTACACGATGACCCTGCGGAACAGCGGGACGTCGCCGGCCTACGCCGCGACCGTCAGCGACCCGATCCCCAACCTGTTGGTCGTGAACCCCGCGTCCTTCACCGGACCGGGCACCGCGGCGCTCACTGGGGCGACCCCGACCGGCGGAGGCACCGTGACGTGGACCGTCCCGGGCCCGATCCCGGTCGGCGGATCGGTGACGCTGACCTACACCGCCCGACTGGCCGCCTCGGGTTCGGTGCCGAACGCGCAGAGCCTCACCAACACAGCCAGCCTGCCGAGCTACGCGGGGCTGCCGGGTGGCCCCGGCGCTGTCGGCCGCGCGTACACCGGCGGCACCTCGGCGGCGACGGTGACCGCAACCTTCCCGCGGGTGACGGTGGCCAAGACCACGTCGACCGGCGCTGAGACCGGCACGGCGAGCATCGGCTCGAGCTTCGGCTGGCAGCTCGTCCTCACCAACACCTCGAGCGTTCCCGCGTTCGCCGTCTCGGTGGTCGACACCCTCCCGGCCGAACTGGACCTACGACGCGGGGAGCGCGACCTTGACCCCGCAGGGCGGGGCCACCACCCAGGTCGACCCGGCCGTCAGCGGGCAGACGCTCACGTGGGCGACGTCGCTCACGGTGCCGGCTGGGCAGACCCTGACCGTCCGCTTCACGGCCACCCCCCAAGCGGCTGTCGTCACCTCGCCTGGCGTGGGGCCGACCAACCCGCACGTCAACACGGCGACCCCCTCCGCGGCTGATGGCACGGGAGCGACCGCGAACGCCTCCGGCCCGTACGGCGGGCCGGCTGACACCGCGACGGCCTACGTCGACAGCGCGGACCTACGGATCGACAAGAGCCACACGGGCTCTTTCACTGCCGGGCAGAACGGCACCTACAGCGTCGCGGTGACCAACGCCGGGACCGTCAGCGGCCGCCGGCCCGATCTCGGTGACGGACACGCTGCCGGCCGGCATGACCTTCGTGTCGGGCGGGGCCACGAACGGATGGGCGGCCTGCTCGGCCGTCGGACAACTCGTCACCTGCACGCGCGCCACGGGCCTCGCCGCCGCCGCTTCGACCAGCTTCCCCCTCGTCGTGGCCGTCGCTGCGACGACCACCGCCGGGAGCTACGACAACGTGGCCACCGTCTCGGGCCCGACCTTCGACCCGGTGCCAGGCAACAACACCGACACCGACCCGACGACCGTGACCACGTCGGCCGATCTCGCCATCGTCAAAGCGGTCAGCGGTCCGGTCGTCGCCGGCCGCGACGTCACCTGGACGCTCGACGTGAGCAACGGCGGCCCGTCGGTCGCGCGAGGACCGATCGTCGTCACCGACGACCTCCCGGCGGGCACGACGTACGTCTCCGCGACGGGGACCGACTGGGTCTGCGGCGAGAACGCCGGAACCGTGACCTGCACCAGGTCAGCCGACCTGGGGGCGCTGGCTTCGGCGCCGCGGATCACGCTCGTGCTGGCGCTGAGCCCCTCGGCCCTGGGCAACCTGGTCAACACGGCAGACGTGGACGGCCCGACGCCGGACCCGAACCCTGTCAACGACTCCTCGACCACCACCACCCCGATCGACACCTCGGCGGACCTGGTGCTCACCAAGTCGCACACCGGGTCGTTCCTCGCGGGCAGCCAGGGCACGTACACCTTCGTCGTCGACAACCTCGGCCCGTCCGACGCGCAGGGTGTGCTGACGTTGACCGACTCGCTGCCCACCGGGCTGACCTTCGTCTCTGACGGCGGCCAGGACGGCTGGTCGTGCTCGGCAGCTGGTCAGGACGTGACCTGCTCGCGTGCTGCACGGCTCGCGAAGGGCGGCACGACGTCCTTCACGGTGCGCGTCGCCGTCGCCAGCAACGTGGTCGCACCTCTCCTCAACACCGGCAGCGTCGACAGCCCCACGTCCGACCCGGTGCCGGACAACAACACCGACGACGACACCACCTCCGTGGTCACCGAGGCCGACCTGTCGGTGACGAAGACGCACAGCCCTGACCCGGTGATCGCCGGTGACCAGGTGACGTACGTGCTCACCGTCCGCAACTCGGGACTCTCGGACGCGGCCGCAGACGTCACGCTGGTCGACACTCTCCCCACCGGATTCACGGTCGCCTCGGTCTCGGCTGCCGCGAGCTGGGCCTGCCCGTTCGCCGTCGGGGATTCAACGCTCACCTGCACCCGGTCGACCTCCCTGGCGGCCGGCGCGTCGGCTCCGGTCGTGTCCGTCGTCGTGGACGTGGACCCCTCCCAGGCTGCGGGCAGCTACGACAACACCGCGATCGTGGGCTCCGCGACCACCGACCCGGATCCGTCCGACAACACCGTGACCGACCCGACCGCGGTCATCACCCAGGCAGACCTCGCGCTGGTCAAGACCGCTGACGACGCCTCGGTCGTGGCGGGTACGTCGACGTCCTTCACGCTCTCCGTGCGCAACGCGGGGCTCTCGGACGCCGCCGGCCCGGTAACGGTCACCGACACGCTCCCGACCGGGCTGGTCTTCGCGAGCGGTGGCGGGAGCAACGGTTGGGCGTCCTGCTCCTCGGTCGGCCAGACGGTGACCTGCCTGCGGGCGGCGACCCTGCCGGCCGGTGCGACTGCCGGTGACCTCGTGATCGCGGTCGACGTGGCGCCGGGCACTGCGGCCGGGACACTCACCAACACGGCCACGGTCGGCTCCCCGACCACGGACCCGGTGCCAGGCAACAACACCGATCCCGCTGACGTCGCCGTCACCGTCGAGGCTGACCTGTCGATCGTCAAGACCCACCGCGAGGCGCCGGTTCTCGCTGGCGGCCTGCTGACCTTCGACCTCCAGGTGGCGAACGCGGGCGCCTCCGACGCGGCGTCGCCGCTGGTCGTCACTGACACGCTCCCCGGGCGGATCCGGTACGTCTCGGCCGTAGCCCCGTGGGCCTGCACCGCGTCGGGTGACCCGGTCGCGGGACAGACCCTGACCTGCACGCTGGCTTCGGGGCTGAGGTGCCGGCACCACCGCGGCCCCTAACCCGGCCCCGCTGTTGACGATCGTCACCTCGGTCGACCCGGACCTGGCGACGGGAACCGTCACGAACACCGCCTCGGTGGAGGCGCCGAACTCGCCCGACCCTGATCTCTCCAACAACTCCGACGACGACGACATCGCCGTGGCGTCCTCCGCTGACCTCGCGGTCGTCAAGGTCAGCACGACACCACTCGTGGTGGGGTCCGAGGCCACCTACACCCTGACCGTCAGCAACGACGGCCCCTCGGAGGCCTCCGGTGTGCGGCTCGTGGACCCGCTCCCAGCGGGGCTGACTCTCGTCTCTGCCACGGGCGCCGGCTGGGACTGCACGGGCTCGACCGTGACGGCGGTCGACTGTGCCCGGCCCACGTTCGGTGTAGGCGTCCCCTCCGTCGTCACCCTCGTGGTCGCGGTCGGAGCCGATGCCTACCCGTCGGTCTCGAACACTGCTGAGGTGACTTCGGCAACTCCCGACCCTGACACGGACAACAACGAGTCCACCGACGTCGCCCCGGTGCCCGCACGCGTCGACCTGGCGATCACCAAGAGCCACACCGCGGCCGTCGTCTCCGTCGGCGACCGGCTGACCTACACCCTGGCGGTGGTGAACCTCGGACCCACCGACGATCCGGCCACCGTCAGCGTCCTCGACGAGCTGCCCACCGGCCTCACCTTCGTGTCCGGCACCGGGGACGGCTGGACCTGCGCTGCGGTCGGCCAGACCGTCACCTGCGAGAGGGCCGGCCTCGAGGTGGGCGAAGCCCCCGACATCGCCTTGGTCGTCGACGTCGGCGTGGCGGCGGAGCCCGCAGTCACGAACACGGCGTCCGTGACGTCACCGACCACTGACATCGACCCGACCAACAACAGCGACGACGACCCCGTCGACGTCCGCGCCGTGGCTGACCTCACCCTGGCCAAGACCATCTCGGGCACGGTCGTGACCGGCGCCCCCGTCCGCTACCACCTGCTGGTGACCAACCAGGGTCCGTCCACCGAGACGGGGCCGATCGTCGTGACCGACACGCTCCCGGCCGGACTCGCGTCGCCGAAGGCGTCCGGCGACGGCTGGACCTGCACCGCCGCTGCGACGGTGACCTGCACCCGCCCGGGTCCTCTGGCAGCGGGGGAGTCAGCGCCGGTCATCGTCCTCACGGCCACCGTGACCGCTGCAGCGGGCAGCACGCTCGTCAACGAGGCGTCGGTCTCCGGCACGACGTACGACCGCGACCCGGCGAACAACGCTGGGGTGGCCTCCGCCGCAGTCCTTGCTCCGGGAGACCTGCCGGACACCGGGGCGGATGTCTCCCGAGCCGTTTCCTTCGGAGTCCTGCTGATCGGACTCGGCCTGGTGCTGGTGCTGCTCGGTTCCGGTCGACGCCGGCGCGTGTGAGGATGGGGCGTCCCCCTTCGCCGTACGTCCTTCGGAGCAGGCCCGCGTGAGCGACCTCATCGACACCACCGAGATGTACCTCCGGACGATCTTCGAGCTGGAGGAGGAGGGCGTCGTCCCCTTGCGTGCCCGGATCGCTGAGCGGCTCGGGCAGAGCGGGCCGACGGTGTCCCAGACCGTGGCCCGGATGGAGCGCGACGGTCTGGTGACCGTCGAAGGCGATCGTCACCTCGAGCTGTCCGACCAGGGCCGCGCGCTCGCCACCCGCGTGATGCGCAAGCACCGGCTGGCGGAGTGCCTGCTCCTCGATGTGATCGGCATGGCGTGGGAGGACGTCCACGCTGAAGCGTGCCGCTGGGAACACGTGATGTCCGAGGCGGTCGAGCGGCGGCTCCTCGAGCTGTTGGACCACCCGACCACGTCGCCGTACGGCAACCCCATCCCCGGGTTGGCCGAGCTCGGCGCAGCTCCGTCGGTCGCCTCAGACGAGACGCTCGTGAGCCTCGCTGTCTCGGTGACCGATGAACCTCGGCGGCTCGTCGTTCGGCGGATCGGCGAGCCCGTGCAGGTCGACGCGGGCATGATGGCGGCGCTGCACCGGGCCGGGGTACGTCCGGGAGAGGTCGTCAAGGCCACCACATCGGCCGGCGGGGTGCTCGTCGGCTCAGGCATGGAGTACGCCGAGCTGGACCTGGACACCGCGGGGCACGTCTTCGTGTCCGTGGCCACCACGGCCTGACATGGGGTTGTTCCGTCGGCGCGCGGCACTCCCTTCGACCGATGTGGCCGGGGCCCTGCTGCTGCTCGCCGGGGGCGCGCTGCTCGTGGACGTCAGGGAGGCGCGGGAGTTTGCCTCCGGTCATGCGCCGGGCGCCGTGAACCTCCCGTTGAGCAGGCTGCGTCGGGAGCGGGGCGCCCTCCCCGAGGGTCGTGACCTCGTAGTGATGTGCAGGACTGGTCATCGGTCTCCCTTCGCCGTTCGTGTGCTGGCCGCCGAGGGGCGGACGGTGACGAACCTGTCGGGCGGTGTCTTCGCCTGGTCTGCTGCTGGCGAAACTCTGCTTGCGGGAAGGCCCGCGACCTAGCCGAGGGCCTCTCCGCGCCTCGCGGTCGCCGGCGGTCGTCTGTCTTCCTGGGCGGGGTGACGCCGAGGGGTCACCCCGAGGCGGAGCACGAGCGCTGGCTCGGTCATCCTGGCCGGCGGTACGTCGGTGACCACGCCTCAGTCCGACCCAGCCTCGTCGTGCACGTCCCCTACGCCTACCCTCGAAGCCTGCTAACGGTCAAGGCACCCCTGACCGGGTTGGCGCCCGCGACCTTGCAGGAGTCGCGGGACCTGCGATCCCCCGCAGCGTAGCTGAGACCGGTTGGTCTGCGAGCTGGCGATCCCCCGCGGCGCCATCTCGGACCCCCAGGGCCAGGTCCTCGACGTCGGCCGCGCCCAACGCACCTTCACCGGACCCAGGCGGAGGGCGTTGGACGCCCACGACGGCGGATGCATGTACCCCGGCTGCCACGCACCCCCCTGCCAGTGCGAAGGCCACCACACCGACCCCGGCGGCTGGGCCGGTGGCGCCGGCACTGACGCCACCCACGGCGCCATCCTGCTCTGCTACCACCACCACCCCCACGTCCACGACCACCACATCACCATCCACCGCGACCACACCGGCAGCTGGGCCTTCACCGACCGCTGGGGCCAACCCCTCGGCACCACCCGACCCCGACCCCTGAACCCCGACCCCCTCGACCCCTGGAACACCACCACCTAACCCCCCGAACACCACCCAGAACCGACCAATAGCCGGGAGTATGCGCGGATGGTGACTCGACGTTCGACCGAGCACGCCGAGTGAGATACTCGGCCCCGTCACTCGGTGCCGAGAGCAGGCGAGGGGGAGTGTGGTGAACGGCTTTCGTGCCCCGTGGGTGATGTTCGGACTCGCTGCCTGGGCAGTGGTGGCGACCGTGCTTGCCGCAGTCGCGGGCTGGCCCGCGCAGTTCATGTCCGACAAGAGCACGCCCGACGGGGGGCTCCTTGCCTGGTTCGTCGCCGGGACGGCCTTGTCCGCGCCTATCGGCCTCGTTGTCCTGATGGTCGTCGCGGGTCTCCTGGCCATCCCGCGCGGCCGCATTGGATACCTCGGCGACACGCTCTCCGTCGTCATCGCGGGATTCACGCTGGTGGGTTCGCTCGGTGAGGCTCTCTCGCCGGAGCCCGTCACGACTCCTCGCGGCGTCCTGGTCGTGAGCGGCGTGCTCGGCGTTGCCTTCGCCCTCGCCATCGTGGCGGCAGTCGTTCACGACGTCCGGCTGCGGCGGGGCCGAGACACCGCGAACGGAGACTTCGTCGCTACGAGCGCCTAGGTTTCGGTCCCACTGCACGCGAAGTGCCGATCTGCATCGCCTTCTGGCGATTGAACTGCGTTCACCTTCGGCTGATTCTGACTTTGAGCTTGACTGCTACTGACGGTATTCGAGCCCGCACACGAATCGGGGGCACCATGAAACTGCTGCTTACGTCGGGCGGCGTAACGAACCCAACCATTCACTCAGCGCTCGTGCAGCTTCTCGGCAAGCCGGTTGAGGAGTGCCACGCGCTCTGCGTCCCGACCGCGCAGTGGGGTCACCCGATGTGCGGCCCGACGTCGGTGCGGGGCTTGGTCGCCAGCGAACCCGACTTCCGCTACCTGTCCGGCTTGGGCTGGGCGTCCCTCGGCGTCCTCGAGCTCACCGCACTGCCCACGATCGGTCCCGAGCGGTGGGTGCCATGGGTCCGAGAGGCCGACGTGCTACTTGTCGACGGCGGCGACGCGACCTACCTCTGCCATTGGATGCGCGAGTCAGGGTTAGCGGACCTGCTGCCGACGCTGTCGGACAAAGTCTGGGTCGGGGTGAGCGCTGGGAGCATGGTGATGACGCCGAGGATCGGTGCGGCCTTCGTAGAGTGGCCGTCCGCGCCGGACGACCGCACGTTGGGCGTCGTCGACTTCTCGATCTTCCCGCACCTGAACGCCTTCCCCGACAACACCCTGGCCAACGCGGAGCAGTGGGCGGCTGACCTCGGCATCCCCGCCTACGCCATCGACGAGCAGACGGCCATCAAGGTCGTCGACGGCTCCGTCGAGGTGATCTCCGAGGGGCAGTGGACACCGTTCGGGGTAGCGGCACCTCCGCAGTCGTGAAGGCGCGCCTTGGCACAAGACCCGGAGGCAGGCGGGATCCTAACTCGGGATGTCGCTGGACAGATGGTCGCAACCGTCCGAGCACTAGCAGACGTGCCTACCTGTTCACTTTCGGTCAGCTCGTGGCCGGGCCAGGCTGTGAGTTAGGTGGCCGGCGGATCGCTCCAGATGTGCCTGCCCACGGTTTCGTGTGGCTCTTTAACGGAGTGCGTTCCGCTGGTCACCGCTGACGGGAAGTGGCTCGAGAGGGGTCTGCGTCGCCCGAGGTAGGCATGCCCTCCCGTCGTCCCTCCAGCGACAGGAGATGCTGGCGCTGAACTGAAACTGACCGCGACCAGGGCCAAAGAGGTCGTCGGCACCGTCCGGCCCCGCGACGTCGCGGGCAAGGCCCGACGCCAGCTCGCCGTCGACCTCATCGACGACGTGGCCGTGGGGGTCGGGCAAAGAGATATCCGGCATTCGGCGCGGTATCAGGGCTTTCCCAGCCGACGTGGTTCCCGACCGTCGGAGGGCTACCTTGGCAGCGGTTCCGACAACGTCCAAGGAGTCCACATGACCGAGCAGTCCGTGAAGGTGGCAGTCGTTCAACGGCCGCCGGTCCTGTTGGATCGGGACTCCACCGTGAAGACCGCCGTCGAGGCGGTGCACGAAGTCGCTGACGCCGGATCCGGGCTCGTGGTCTTTCCTGAGACCTTCCTGCCCGGCTACCCGGTCTGGATCTGGTCCCTGCGCCCCGGCGCCGACTACGGGCTCAGTCAGGAGATCCACGCCCAGCTGCTGGCCAACAGTGTCGACCTGTCCACCGACGACCTTGCGCCGCTGCAAGTGGCCGCGGCCGAGCGGGGCGTGGTCGTCGTCTGCGGCATCCACGAACGGGAGGGCTCGTTCAGTCGGGCGACGATCTACAACACCCTGGTCACCATCGGAGCCGACGGCGCGATCCTCAACCGGCACCGCAAGCTCGTGCCCACCAACCCCGAGCGGATGGTATGGGGCCAGGGCGACGCGTCCGGCCTCCGCGTCATCGAGACGCCATTCGGTCGCCTCGGTGGCCTGATCTGCTGGGAGAACTACATGCCCCTGGCTCGATACACCCTCTACGCCGAAGGTATCCAGATCTACATCGCCTCCACCTGGGACAGCGGCGACGGATGGATCGCCTCCATGCGGCACATCGCGTCCGAGGGCCGGTGCTGGGTCATCAGCTCGGGTTGTGCCCTTGCCACACGCGACATACCGGAGACCTTTCCCTCGCGGGAGATGGTCTTCGAGGGGCCGGACAAGTGGCTCAATCCGGGCGACTCGGTGGTCGTCGCCCCCAACGGAGAGGTAGTCGCCGGGCCACTCCACGAGGAGCACGGGATCCTGTACGCCGACATCGATGCCACCCGAGCAAGCAACGAGCACCGCACCCTGGACGTCGCAGGGCACTACGCGAGACCCGACATCTTCACGCTCACGGTGGACCGCTCGCCACGTCTGCCCCTCCACACCGAGACAGTCAGAGATAGGTTCCCCGAACATGGACATGCTGAAGGGCGCGGAGATCGTCGGGGCCAAGCTGACTGACTGGCGCAAGCTGGCCCAGGGGCTGCATGCCCGCTACCTGGTCGACGACTTCGGCACCGGGGCACGGTTCGTCACTGCAGTGGGCGAGGCGGGCGACGCGCTCGGACACCACCCGAGCGTGTCGCTCGGCAATGGGTACGTCGACCTCAAGCTGGTCAGCGCCGACGCCATCTACCGCGACGACGAGGGCACCGAACACGTCGTCGAATGGGTGACCCAACAGGACGTCGACCTTGCGCGACGGATCACCCAGATCGCCGCCGCCCACAAGGTCGATGCCGACCCTGCCTCGGTCAGCGTCATCGAACTTGGCCTCGACACGGCGCACTCCGCGACCATCGCCCCGGTGTGGGCCGCCCTGCTGACCGGGAACGCCGAGGCCCAGGGACACGGGTCCCCCAGCGACGAGATCCGGGACGCCACGGGACGGGTACCAAACCTGTGGTTCGGGGACGTCGACGAGCTCGAGACATCTCGGTCAGCGGTTCCACGTCGAGGTGTATGTGGCGCCCGAGGTGGCCGAGCAACGAATCGCCGCCGCCCTCGCCGCGGGTGGGACCGTCGTCGATGACAGCGACGCGCCGTCGCTCACCGTGATCGCCGACCAGGACGGCAACACCGGAGTCGTCTGCGTCGCCGCAGTCCCCTGCGACGACAGACTGATCGCAGCATCGATCGGTGGCACGCCCAGAAGGAGTACGCCAGACTTTCTGCTCACCGATCCGATCGTGGATGGTGATCGGACCGCCCGGCCGACTCAACGCTCTCCATCAAGGCCGTACGAGGATCCGGGGGTTGCCCTGAGCGGGACCTGGGGTCGATCATCGACGAGGCTTGTTGCTGCGGCCCGGCTCTGGCCGGCCGCCGGGTCGTCGAGGCGCCGAGCGGAGGCGCGGAGGTGGTTGGGTCGTGCTGGCGCTGCTGGTCGTGTTCTCGGTCCCCATCCTCGTCGCCTGCTGGGCGCTCTGGGTTGCGCGGCGGCGGACGTCCCATCCGGCCGACCCGCGTGTCGCCGGCCTGGCCGAGGCCAGGGCGGAGCGGACCCGAGCGGGCTTCTCCTGCGGTCAGCTGCCCACCGAGAACCCAGCGGCTCCTCGCGTGAGAGGGCGATCCTGACCGTCGGCGGTCGAGCGACTGCCACTCCGACCCTGCCCGGGTACCGAGCCGCTACGCCGTCGACGTCCCTGTCGGGTTCGTCATGATCAGCGACGGTGACTCCTGTGCTCGAGGCGCCCGGCACGTCGCCTCACCACGGGGCTTCTACCTGGCCTACGGGTTCAGGCTCACGGGCGACTGGTTCGACGGCGAGGAAGTGATCGAGCTGCCGCTGTGAAGGTGGCGCCGACCCGACAGCGGGTGACCCGGCGCCCGGCTCACGTCGTCCGGCCACGTGGCGACGCGTCCTTCGCGGGGTATTCCTCCGCCGGACTCAAGACGGGCATTTCGCGCGTCGACATCCCTGGTGCAGTGAGCCACGCCGCCGCCCACCGGTCCGTGCCGGTCCGTGACGGTCCGTGACGAGCGTGCACGTACGTCGGTGGTCGAGACGTTGGAGGGTGAGCCCTTGCGGGTGGCCTATGTAGCCGGAGACGGACCGTTGCAGGGTTGGGCCTACGCCACGGACCGTCGGCTGATGCTCAACGACGAGATCGAGCTGTCCGTCAAGGACGGCTATTCCGCTGTCTACCGGGTCGGCCAGGGCTGCAAGCTCTGGTTCGTCCGTCTGCTGGCGCCGCCCACGTAGCCGGCGAGTCCTTGGTTGGCCTGAGGCCGCGGGACCGGAGCTGTCCGGTCGTTCGCACAGCGCGAGAACGTCGACCCCGATCCTTCACCCGGTCAGCGCAACTCTCCGGCAGGCGTGTGACCGGAACGTGACAAAGGCCGAAGGTCCACGTAACCTCGTCCCGCTCCTGCTGTTGGCGGGAGTGCCCCGACGTGCTCGCCGAGTCCTGCCCCACGTCGAGGTCCAGGCGTGCTCCATCCGCTGGGCAGGAGTGGGGGAACCACAGGTTCTACGGTTGTGACGGGTCGATCTGATCCGCCCTGACCTTGGGGTGAAGCCGCTTCGTGCGGCCGGGCCAACTCCGGTCCGAACCCGACAGCTCACCTCGCAGGCGTCGGAGAAGGACTCTTCGTGCTCCGCATGCCCCATCGTCTGTCCGCGCGCCGTGCGCGCGAGCTCACCCTGGTCGCCGTCCTCGCTGGTGCTGTGGCGGTCCCGACTCTCGGGGCGTCCCCGGCTCAGGCCTACGTCGACCCGGCGACGGCCGGCTCCGGCATCTCGGCGATCGGCGCTGTGACGCGCACGACGACCAGCGCTGCGGGCTCGGTCGGCTCCGCCGCGCTGGCGTCCAAGCCGACCGGGGCTAAGGCCCTCCCGAAGAAGAAGAAGACCGGGCTCACCCCGACCCGCATCCTGAGCACCGCGCGCAAGTACGACGGCAGCTACTACCGCTACGGCGGCACGACGCCAGCGGGTTTCGACTGCTCCGGCTACACGCGGTACGTCTTCGGCAAGCTCGGGCGTTCGCTCCCGCACAGCTCATCGGCGCAGTACTCCAAGGTGCGGCACGTCAGTCGCAAGCACGCGCGTCCCGGTGACCTGATCTTCTTCCACAGCAGCGGCGGGCACATCTACCACGTCGGCATCTTCGCCGGCGGTCGCAAGCTCTACCACGCAAGCAGGCCGGGGGAGCGCACGGGCCTCGCCTCCATCTACAGCTCGCGAGTGACCTTCGGGCGCGTCTGACACCTCGCCCCACCTCCCAAGAGGTCGGCGGGCGCAACGGTAGCGTCGAGGGATGACCGCGCTGTGGCACCCGTTCGCGGACATGGCTTCGGTCGAGGCGTCGGGCGAGCTGGTCCTCACCCGAGGTATCGGGTGCACGGTGTGGGACGCCTCCGGGCGCAGCTACCTCGACGCGACGGCCGGCCTCTGGTTCGCGAACGTCGGGCACGGACGGCGGCCCATCGCGCAGGCGGCTGCCGAGCAGGCGGAGCGCCTGGCAGCGCACTCGACGTTCGGAGACGTCGCCAATGCTCCCGCGCTGGCCCTGGCCGAACGGGTGGCCGGGCTGGCGCCGGTGCCGGACAGCAAGGTGTTCTTCACGTCCGGGGGGTCGGACTCCGTCGACACCGCCGTGAAGATGGTGCGCAAGCATGCCGATCTGGTCGGGCACCCCGAACGGCGCGTCATCGTCGTCCGCGATCGGGCGTACCACGGCATGCACCTCGCGGGCACGGCGCTCGCGGGTATCGACGACAACCAAGCGGGCTACGGCGCCCTTGACCCCGACGTCGTCCGGGTCCCCTGGGACGACGCTGACGCGCTGGCCGAGACCCTGGACCGGCTCGATGGCAGGGCGGTCGCGTTCTTCTGCGAACCGGTCATCGGGGCGGGAGGGGTCTTCGCTGCCGGGGAGGACTACCTCCGGGCTGCCCGTGAGGCGTGCCGCGCACGAGCCGTGCTCTTCGTCGCCGACGAGGTCATCTGCGGGTTCGGTCGGCTGGGCGACTGGTTCGCCTCGGGACGGTACGGCCTCGAACCCGATCTCCTGCTCGTGGCCAAGGGCATCACGAGCGGGTACGTACCGCTCGGCGCCGTGATCGCGGCACCGAGCGTGTGGGAGCCGTTCTGGGCGAGCGCCGGTGTCTGGCGCCACGGGTACACCTACTCGGGGCATGCCGTGGCAGCAGCGGCCGCCCTGGCCAACCTCGACCTGATGGCGGTCGAGCGACTCCCTGAACGCGCGCTGGCCATGGAGTCGGTGCTCGCCCAGGCGCTCGAGCCGCTCCGCGACCACCCTTCAGGTTGCCGACGTCCGTGCTGGTACGGGCCTGCTCGCGGCCGTGCAGCTGAAGGATGCGGCGCACGTTCCCGCCGCTGTGGCCGCCCTGCGCGAGCGTCAGGTGCTGACTCGGGGCATCGTCACCGGGGCGTTGCAGATCTCACCCGCTCTCGTGGTCGAGGAGCGTCAGCTGTCCGTGCTGGCGACCGCGATCACCGAGGCCCTCGACTCCCTCTCGTCAGCCGGATGAATCAGGTGCCCAGATGACGCTCTTCGCCCCAGGACTGCTCGACGGCCGGGTCGCCGTGGTGACCGGCGGCGGCTCGGGGATCGGCCGAGCCACAGCTCTCGAGCTCGCCAGTCTCGGTTGCCAGGTGGCCGTCCTGGGCCGCAGGACCGAGACCCTCGACGAGACCGTCGCCCGGGCCACGGGCGCTGGCCGCGTCAGCTCGTACCCGGTCGATGTGCGCGAGCCCGAGCTGGTCGACGCGGTGCTCGACCGGATCGGCGCTGAGCTCGGGCCCGTCGACACCCTCGTCAACAACGCGGGCGGCCAGTTCGTGAGTCCTGCCGAGGGCATCTCGCTCAACGGGTTCCGCGCGGTGACCCGTCTCAACCTCGATGCCGTCTGGAACCTCACCACCAACGTCGCGAACCGGTGGATGGTCGCAGGCGGCTACGGCAAGGTCGTGTCGGTGGTGATCAGCCCGCGGCGGGCCATGCCGGGCATGGCGCACTCGGCGGCGGCTCGGGCGGGTGTCGAGAACATGACCCGGACGATGGCCGTCGAGTGGGGCCGCTATGGCATCCGGCTCAACTGCGTGGCTCCCGGGATCATTCACACCGAGGCGTGGGAGCGGTACGGGCTGACGCCCGACAGCGTCGCGTCCGTGCTGCCGGCCGGTCGGCTCGGCACCCCTGAGGACGTGGCGCACGCCATCACCTACCTCGTGTCACCGGCTGGCGACTACGTGACGGGAGCGACCCTCCTGGTCGACGGCGGGCTGGACAACACCGGGCCCGGGGCGGCCTGGTCCCAGCAGATGACGTAGTCACCCCGATCGCGGGGCCGCCCACGCGGGAGCACGTGGCCTACTCGCGGGCCGCTGAGCCCTCGTCGGGGTGTGCACGCAGCGATCCGGGGTGAGCCCGCGCGCTCGGGTCCTTGCGTGCCTTGATCAGGCTGGCGATCGTCGTGACGACCAGGATGATCGCGATGACGATGAGCGAGGTCGCGGTCGAGATCTCGGGGATGTCCGAGCTGATGTCCTTGTGGCCCCAGTGCAGGACCAGCTTCACCCCGATGAAGGCCAGGATGATCGCCAGTCCGGTCGACAGGTAGACCAGCCGGTCGAGCAGGCCCTTCACCAGGAAGAACAAGGCCCGCAGCCCGAGCAGGGCGAAGGCGTTGGCCACGAAGACGATGTAGGCCGACTCCGTCACGCCGAACACTGCCGGGATCGAGTCCAGGGCGAACAGGAGGTCGGTGCTCCCGACCGCGACGAGGACGACGAACAGCGGGGTGAAGACCCGTCGGCCGTCCACCTTCGTGATGAGCCGGCCCTCGTCGTAGGTGTCGGTGACAGGAAGGACGCGGCGGGTCAGCCGCACCAGGCCGTTGTCCTCGACCGTCGGATCCTCGTCACGGTGCTGGAAGAGCTTCACGGCGGTGACGATGAGGATGAGCCCGAAGACCAGGAACATGAAGCTGAAGGCCGAGAGGAGTGCGGCGCCGACGGCGATGAACGCGGCCCGCAGCACCAGAGCCAGCAGGATGCCGAAGGTGAGGATCTTGTGCTGGTGCTTCTCGGGCACGGCGAAGGTCGCGAAGATGATGACGAAGACGAAGAGGTTGTCGACGCTCAGGGACTTCTCGACGAGGTAGCCGGCGAAGTACTCCGCCCCGTAGTCCCAGCCCTTGAGCTGACCGAACGCGACGCCGAAGGCGATCGCGGCACCGATGTAGAAGATCGACCAGCCGATGGCCTCCCCGAAGCCGACTGCGTGGGGGCGGCGTCCGGAGATCAACAGGTCGAGGAGGAACAAGCCGAGGATGAGCCCCAAGGTGATGGCCCACTCGGTGCCGGTGATCTCAAGCATGCAGACGACCCTACGTGCGCGGGACCGGGTCTGCCCGGCAGGACGACCGCCCGCCGGTCACGGCGTGATAGACAACACCTCATGCCGCGGTCCACCGCTCGTCTCGGCGCTCGGACTACTTCCTCTGGTCGCCGTCGTGTTCTGGTGGGTGCCGGCGACGACACTGGCTCCGACTCGTGCTGCGGCGGCTGTCGTCGTGACCCCGTGCCCGTCCGGCCCGGCGACCGTCGGCGGGGTGCCGCGCTATTGGACTCGTGATCGGACGTGCTACCGGAGTCCTTGGTTCGGTGGCGCCCATCGCGTGACGATCCCCTTCGGCTGCACGCCGGCGCCGTACTACCCGCGCGTCGCATCCTGCGGCTATCGCGGTGGTGTGCACCACGGCATCGATGTCGACATGCCGCGCGGCACCCCGATCTTCAGCAACGTGACCGGGAGGGTCGTCAAGGGCACGCTCGGCAGCGCCTACGGGCCCAAGGCGTTCCTGATCCGCACCGAGCGCCGCGACTACGTGCTCGGCCACGTGGGGGTCGTCTACGTCTCCGCGGGGGAAAGGGTCTCGACGGGCCAGCTGGTGGCGCGCTCCGACCGCCTTGGCGCCCCCGACGGTCCGCACCTGCACTTCGAGGTCCGCCCCCGTGGCGGTTCCTTCCGCTCCGCCGTCGACCCGACGCGGGCCCTGCACCTGAACGCGTGCCGACGGGGGCCCTCATGGCTGCTGCTGAGACGTCCGCCGGCGGCAGGCGGGAACGTCGCTGGCCGATGGCCCTCGCGGTCGTGGCGGTCGGTGCCCTGCACAAGGCGCTGCCTGACGGGTTCACCCTCGCGCCGGGGTGGGTCTTCCAGGCTCTGCTCCTGGCCTTCTTGGCCGTGCTCATCATCGGCGACCCCGGCCGGGTCGACCGGGAGCGCCCCTGGCTGCGGGTCACCACCGAGCTCATGATCGGCCTGATCGCCGTCACGAACGCGGTCGCGGTCGGTCGCCTCGTCATCGGGATCCTCGAGAACGCTATCGTTCAGCACGGCTCCCGACCTGCTCCGGGTCGGAGGCGTGGTGTGGGTCACCAACGTGCTGACCTTCGCGCTCTGGTACTGGGACCTGGATGCCGGCGGAGCGGCCGCGCGGGCGAACGGTTCGCCCAACCACCCGGTCGGCTTCATCTTCCCGGAGTACACGAACCCTGAGCTGGTCGAACCGGGATGGTTCCCGCGCTTCGTCGACTACCTGGCGCTGTCGTTCAACACCGCGATGGCCTTCAGCCCCACCGATGTCGCAGCCGTACGGCCCTGGGCCAAGCTGCTCCTGATGGCCGAGTCGATGGTCTCGCTCCTGGTCGCCGTGCTCGTCCTCGCGCGGGCGATCAACATCCTTCCCACGTAGCGCTAGCCGGTGGCAGGTACGTCGGTCTGCCGGGCCCTCAGATCGATCGTCCGGGGGGCCTCGACCAGCATGGGGTCGCCGGGCTCGAGGCCAGCGTCGGCGAGCTCACGCGCCTGCCGGCTGCTGATCCCCGGCTGGGCGCTGGCCCAACGACCTGCGCTGGAGGGTGTGAAGCCGATGGCCAGCCACTCCATGGCCATGGCTTCCGCGAGCTCGACCTGCATCCAGTGACGGTCGTCGCAGGTCGGCTCGACGAAGGCCGGGTGCGTCTCCAGCAGGATCCCGGCGAGTCGCGAAGGCTCTGACGAGCGGGCGTGCTCGTGTCGATCCCAGGTGGCAGTCGGCCACGGGGGGAGCGAGGAAGGCGGGCGAGCCACCCCGGCGAGGTGCACGTCGAGGTCGGCGGAGTGCATGACCGTGAAAGCCTCAGGCGGCTGGGGCCTTGGTGGCTGGCTGGGGCTGAGCTTGGCGATGATCGCACGGACGCGCACGGCGACCTCCTCGTCGGGGGCAGAGCAGCGTCTGGGAGGAGTATCGCGGCCCCGGACTCGCTTCCCGGTCACCCGCGCCCGCGTGTCGCCCGCGACTCGCTCGGCGTGCGCGGTCAGCGATCCCGGTCCTTGGTGCCCACGGGCGCCCAGCCGCGCCGCGGGGCGGCGTTGCCTGGGCCGGGTCGGTCGTCTCGGCTCCGGTAGACGATGTAGGGGCGGAAGAGGTAGTGCAGCGGAGCCGTGAAGGCGTGCACCAGCCGGGTGAACGGCCAGATCGCGAACAGCAGCATGGCCGACCAGCACGTGCACGTGGAAGGTCCACGGCGCCGCGGCCATGGCGTCGACGTCGGGTTGGAGGACGAAGAGGGAGCGGAACCACACGGACACCGTCTCCCGGTAGTTGTGCTCCTCGCCGACCACGCCCGAGCCGGCCAGGGTGGCGAACAGCCCGAGCACGATGGCCGCCGACGAGCGCGACGTACATCGCCTTGTCGTTGCGGGTGGTCGCCATGAAGACCGGTCCCGGTCGTCCGCCGGCGGTAGACGAGGATCGATACGCCGAGGAGCGTGCAGACGCCCGCGAGGCCGCCGACCACCAGCGCGTTGACGTGGTAGAGGGTCTGGCTGACCCCGAGCGCCTCGGTCCACGACTTCGGGATCACCAGCCCGACGATGTGACCGACGAGCACGAACACCAGGCCGAAGTGGAACAACGGCGAGCCGATGCGCAGCAGCCGCGACTCGTAGAGCTGGGACGAGCGTGTGGTCCAGCCGAACTGGTCGTAGCGGTAGCGCCAGAGGGTGCCCCCGACGAGGAGCGCGAGCACGACGTAGGGCAGCACGCCCCAGAGCAGGACGTTCATCGCGTTCCTCCGGCAGTTGTGGACAGCGGCAGCAGTCGTGGGTCGTAGGGCTCGAGGCCGACGTCCTCCTGCGGGGGCCCGGCTGCAGCCATCGCGTGCACAGCGGCGCGGTCCACCGGTGACGTCCCCGGCAGGGTGCTGCAGACGGCAGTGACGAGCGCGGCGTAGGTCACGTCCGACTCGAGGAGGCCGAACCGGAGCAGCTCGAGGCTGGCGCGGTACTCCTGGAGCAGTGCGAGCCCGTCCGTGGGGTCGGCCAGCGCGGCGTACTCGAGCACCAGCGGCAGGTAGTCGGTCAGCTCGCCATGGGTGTCGACGAGGAACCCGCTGGCCCGGTAGCGCTCCTTGAAGGCCAGCAGGACCTCGCCGCGACGGCGGGTGTCCCCGTCGGTCCAGTACGACAGGTACAGCGCGTGCTTGCGGGAGAGGTCGAAGACGTCGACGTAGTGCGCTTTGCAGCTGACCGATCGGCGTCTCGGTCAGATGGTCGAGGAAGCGCTCGAGGCCGTCTCGGACGTCGCTCGGAGGCAGCGACGCCGTCGCGGCGCGCAGCAGCGGGATCCGATCGACCAGGTCGTCGGTCGGGTAGGCGAGGCACCAGGACGCCACCTGGTGGACGACTCTCGTGTCGTGTGCTTCGGTCCGGCGCGGGCCGCGGCGATTCACGACTCGTCCTTCGGGCGGGAACACGCCTTCGGGGGTGCCGATGCCGTCCCAGTTGAGCAGGTTGACCCGCCCGCGCATCGATGTCGGGGGTGAGATCCCCTCGGAGGTCTGGCGCTGCTTGAGCGCGTGGAAGGTCTCGACGGCGACGGGCACGGGGCGCCCGCTGGCCTCGCCGAAGGATCCCGACTCGTACATTCCCGGCCCTTCGTCGAAGTCCAGCGAGCAGCCCAGCTCCTCGAGCTCGTGGGCCTGCTCCTCGTGCGCCGTCGGGACGACGTAGCGGTCCTCGTACTTCGCGATCGCCATCAGGCGGTACATCGCGTACATGCTCGCGCCGTCATGCCCACCGAGTCGGGGATCGCGTCGTCGGGCTCGCGGCCGAGGGTGATGTCGCGCATGTACGCCCGCATGGCGGCCAGCTGGCGCAGCACCGCGGTGACGGTCGCCGTGTCTCCGGCGGTGAACAGCTCGGCGAGGTACTCGACCGGGATGCGCAGCGCGTCGATGGCGCCGAACAAGGTGCCCGGGCTCTCGGCGTCGTGGCCCTGCTCGCGCAGCAGGTCCACCACGGGCGACAGCGGCGGGACGTACCAGACCATCGGCATCGTGCGGTACTCCGGGTGCAGCGGCAGCGCGACCCGGTAGATCTTGGCCAGGGCGTAGACGGGCGAGCGCCGAGCGGCGTCCATCCAGTCTTCGGGGATGCCCTGCGCCCGGGCCGCGGCCACCACGTCGGGGTCGTTGGGGTCGAGCAGCAGGTCCAGCTGGGCCTCGTAGAGGTCGTGCTCGTCGGTCGCTGACGCGGCCGCCGTGACGCGGTCGGCGTCGTAGAGGAACAGGCCGAGGTAGCGCAGCCGTCCGACGCAGGTCTCCGAGCACACCGTCGGCAGTCCCACCTCGATCCGCGGGTAGCAGAACGTGCACTTCTCGGCCTTGCCGGTCTTGTGGTTGAAGTAGATCTTCTTGTACGGGCAGCCGGTGATGCACTGCCGCCAGCCGCGGCACCGGTCCTGGTCGACCAGGACGATCCCGTCCTCGCCGCGCTTGTAGATCGCGCCGGACGGGCAGGACGCCACGCAGGACGGGTTGAGGCAGTGCTCGCAGATCCGCGGCAGGTAGAACATGAAGGTCTGCTCGAACTCGAACTGGATCTTGTCCTCGGAGTCCTTGCGCACCTTCTCCACGATCGGGTCGAGGTGACCCATCTCGGTGGCGCCGCCGAGGTTGTCGTCCCAGTTCGCCGACCAGCGTGATCTTCATGTCCTCGCCGGTGATCAGCGACTTGGGCCGGGCGACCGGGAAGTCGTCGCCCAGGGGCGCATCGACGAGCGTCTCGTAGTCGTAGGTCCACGGCTCGTAGTAGTCCTCGAGCTTGGGCTGCACCGGGCTGGCGAAGATCCCCAGCAGCTTCTTGAACCGGCCACCGGCCTTGCAGCGTGAGCCGGCCCCTGCGGTTGAGCGTCCAGCCGCCCGCGCCAGGTCTCCTGGTCCTCGTGGCGCCGCGGGTATCCCTGCCCCGGTCGGGTCTCGACGTTGTTGAACCAGACGTACTCGATGCCCGCGCGGTTGGTCCACGCCTGCTTGCAGGTCACCGAGCAGGTGTGGCACCCGATGCACTTGTCGAGGTTCATCACCATGCCCATCTGGGCCATCACTAGCGCATTCAGTACGTCACCTCCTGCGACCGGCGGCGGATCGTGGCGACCATGTCGCGCTGGTTGCCGGTCGGGCCGAGGTAGTTGAACGCGTAGGACAGCTGGGCGTAGCCGCCGATCAGGTGCGTCGGCTTGACCAGCAGCCGGGTGATCGAGTTGTGGATGCCGCCGCGGCGGCCGGTCGTCTCCGACTTGGGCACGTCGATCGTGCGCTCCTGGGCGTGGTGCACGTAGACGACGCCGTCCGGCATCCGGTGGCTGACGATCGCCCGGCACACCAGCACCCCGTTGGCGTTCACGCACTCGATCCAGTCGTTGTCCTTGACCTCGATCGACGCGGCGTCGGCCGGGCTCATCCAGCACGGTCGGGCCGCCGCGGGAGAGCGCGAGCATGAACAGGTTGTCCTGGTACTCCGAGTGGATCGACCACTTCGAGTGCGGCGTCAGGTAGCGCACCGTCACCTGCTTGCTGCCGTCGAGGCCGAGCATGGGCTCGCCGAAGAGCCGGTGCATGTCGAGCGGCGGTCGGTAGATCGGCAGCGCCTCGCCGAGGTCGCGCATCCAGTCGTGGTCGAGGAAGAAGTGCATCCGGCCGGTCAGCGTGTGCCAGGGCTTGAGCCGCTCGACGTTGACGGTGAACGGCGCGTAGCGACGACCGCCGGTCTCCGAGCCGGACCACTCCGGCGAGGTGATCACCGGAACCGGGCCGCGCCTGGGTGTCGGCGAAGGTGATCCGCTTCTCCTCGGTGCCCTCGGCGAGGTCGGCGAGCGGCTTGCCCACGCGCTTCTCGAGGGTGCGGAAGCCCTGCACGGCCAGCGCGCCGTTGGTGGTGCCGGAGAAGCGACAGCATCGCCTCGGCCATCTTGATGTCGGTGTCGATCGCCGGCCGGCCGTCCGCCGCGCCGCCGAGCATGACGCCGTTGAGGCGCTTGAGCCGCTCGATCTCCCCCTCGACCCGGTAGGTGACGTTCTTGACCGTGAAGCCGAGCTTGTCGGCGAGCGGACCGATGGCGGCCAGCTTGTCCGCGATGGTCGTGTAGTCGCGCTCGACGATCTGCAGGCTCGGCATGGTCTTCCCGGGGATCGCGGCGACGTCGCCGCGCCGCCAGTCGCGGACCACGCCGCCGGGCTGAGAGGTCTCGCCCGGGGTGTCGTGCTGCATCGGGACGCTGACCAGGTCGTGGCGGACGCCGAGGTGCGTGCGCGCCAGGTCCGACAGCTTCTGGGCGATCAGGTGGAAGGTCTCGAAGTCGCTCTTGGCCTCCCACGGCGGGTCGATCGCCGGGCTGAAGGCGTGCACGAACGGGTGCATGTCGGTGGTCGAGAGGTCGTGCTTCTCGTACCAGGTGGCGGCCGGGAACACGACGTCGGACAGCAGGGTCGTCGACGTCATCCGGAAGTCGGCGCTGACCAGCAGGTCGAGCTTGCCCTCGGGGATGTCGTCGTGCCAGGTCACCTCGGTGGGCCGGATGTCCTCGGCGTCCTCCTCGGCCATCAGGTTGGAGTGCGTGCCGAGCAGGTGCTTGAGGAAGTACTCGTTGCCCTTGGCTCGACGAGCCGAGCAGGTTGGCCCGCCACAGCACGAGGGTGCGCGGCCAGTTCTCCGGCGCGTCCACGTCGTCGACGGCGAACTTCAGCCGCCCCTGCACGAGCTCCTCGACCACGTGGTCGACGGGTGCCGTCCGCGTTGGCGGCGACGGCCTCGTCCGCGAGGTCGAGGGGGTTGCGGTCGAACTGCGGGTAGAACGGCATCCAGCCCAGCCGCGCCGACTGGGCGATCGTGTCAGCCGTGTGCATGTCGGCGAGGTGTCCCTCGGCCAGCGGCGAGGCCAGGGCGTCGGCGCGGTAGCCGTCGAAGCGCCACTGGTCGGTGTGCATGTACCAGTAGGCCGTGCCGATCATCGTGCGCGGCGGCCGCGACCAGTCGAGCGCGTTGGCCAGCGAGAGCCAGCCGGTGATCGGGCCGGCACTTCTCCTGGCCGACGTAGTGGGCCCAGCCGCCGCCGTTGCGGCCCATGCAGCCGGTGAGCATGAGCAGCGACAGGATCGCGCGGTAGGTGGCATCGCCGTGGAACCACTGGCAGATCCCGGCGCCCATGATGATCATCGACCGGCCGCCGGACTCCTCGGCGTTGGTCGCGAACTCGCGTGCGATCCGGATGCAGGCCTCGGCAGGGACGCTGGTGATCTCCTCCTGCCAGGCCGGGGTGTACGGGCTGGTCGCGTCGTCGTAGCCGGTCGGCCACTCACCGGGCAGGCCCGTCGCGTCCGACGCCGTACTGCGCGAGCATCAGGTCGAAGACCGTCGTCACCAGGTGGTCGCCGACGCGACGGACAGGGACGCCGCGGCGCAGCACCGTTCCCGAGCCGTCGGGGGCCTCGAAGCAGGGAAGCAGCACCTCGACGGACTCACCGGCACCGGGCTCGGAGAGCTCGGCGCACGACAGCGCCGGGGTGATGCCTTCGAGGTCGAGATTCCACTTGCCCACGCCGGAGTCGGTGTAGCGGAAGCCCATGGTGCCGTTGGGCACGACCGGCGTCGCCGGTCACCGAGTCGAGCAGCACGGTCTTCCACTCGGCGCCTTCGCTGTCGTCGCCGAGGTCGGCCGCCATCAGGTTCTTGGCCGGGACGTAGCGCGCCGTCGCGCTCGGTCGAGCCGGACGAGGAAGGGCAGGTCGGTGTAGGTCCGGACGTAGTCGCGGAAGAACGGCACCTCGCGGTCGACGAGGAACTCGCGCAGGATCACCTGCCCCATCGCCATCGCCAGCGCCGCATCGGTGCCCGCCTGGGCGGGCAGCCACTCGTCGGCGAACTTCGTGTTGTCGGCGTAGTCGGGGCTGACGGTGACCACCTTGGTGCCGCGGTAGCGGACCTCGGCCATCCAGTGCGCGTCGGGGGTGCGCGTGACCGGCACGTTGGAGCCCCACATCATCAGGTACGTCGAGTCCCACCAGTCGCCCGACTCGGGGACGTCGGTCTGGTCGCCGAAGACCTGCGGGCTGGCGACGGGCAGGTCGGCGTACCAGTCGTAGAACGACGTCATCACGCCGCCGATGAGCTGGATGAACCGGGTGCCCACGCAGTGCGAGACGATCGACATGGCCGGGATGGGCGAGAAGCCGGCACAGCGGTCGGGGCCGTAGGTCTTGATGGTGTGCACGTGGGACGGCCGCGACGATCTCGACCGCCTCCTCCCACGAGGTGCGCACCAGCCCGCCCTTGCCGCGCGCCTGCTGGTAGCGGCGGCGCCGCTCGGGGTCACCGACGACGTCGGCCCAGGCGAGGACGGGATCTCCGAGGCGCGCCTTGGCTTCGCGGTACATCTCCACGAGGACGCCGCGGACGTAGGGGTAGCGCACCCGCGTCGGGGAGTAGGTGTACCAGCTGAAGGCGGCCCCTCGGGGGCAGCCGCGAGGCTCGTACTCCGGGCTGTCAGGGCCGACCGAGGGGTAGTCGGTCTGCTGGGTCTCCCACGTGATGATCCCGTCCTTGACGTAGACCTTCCAGGAGCACGAACCGGTGCAGTTCACGCCGTGCGTGGAACGTACGACCTTGTCGTGGCTCCAGCGGTCGCGGTAGAACACGTCGCCCTTGCGGCCGCCCTCCCGGTAGACGACGCGCTTGTCGTCGGACTCGTCCCACCGGCTGAAGAAGCGGCCGGTCTGCAGGAGGGCGTCGGCCAGCGGACCGTCGAGACCGGTGGCTTCGGGTGCGGGGTTCACGGTCGGGACGCTCCAAGGTGAGTGGCGGGCGCGGGCGGAGGACGTGACGGCCCTCGGCTCGGCGGGTCCGCGGCGGCGGGCAGGTCGAGCCGGCAGGCACCGGGCTCGGAGAACGGGGTCAGCGTGGCGCCTTCTGCTTCGCCACCAAGCTCGGACAGCACGCCGCGGACGAGTCCCAGGTGCACGGGGCAGACGATGTCGGGGCGGGCCCTGGCCGCTTCCAGCAGCGGGCAGCAGCGCAACCGGATGGTGGTGGCGCGTGCGTTGGCCGCGGGCTCGAAGCCGAGGTCGGCGAGCAGCTCCACCACGCTGCGACGCGCCTCGGCCGGCCCGCGCGGGGGAAAGCCGGCGCTGAGCTCACGCCCCCAGGACTCGCCCGCTGCGAGGGCGTCGGCGTGCGGGTCCGGGCTGGTACGTGCGATCTGTCCGGCGAGGGCGGTCGCCAAGGCGGCGTAGTCACGCACGCGAGGGTCGAGGTCCGCGGACCCGGCGGCGCTGTAGGACCAGGCAGGCCGACCGCGGCCGACCGGGGGGCGCAGCTGCTTGGTCGCGAGCCGCCGGGTCACCAGCGCCTCGAGGTGCTCGCGCACCGTGTTGGTGTGGATGCCGAGCTGCTCGGAGAGCGTCGCGACCGTGCTGGGGGCCGGCGATGCATGGAGCGCGTCGAGGACGCGTGCGCGGGGACCAGACAGCGGCGGCGTTCGCGTGTCGGGGCGCGAGGACGCCGGACCCATGATTTCCACGGAATCGACCGTAGTAATAAACCTCGAGGGCGAGGCCAGAGGTCGGGACGGAGGTCGATCGAAAGTCAGGACCAAAGTCCCGTGCACGTCCTCGGTGCCGTCGGTGCGGGACTCAGGTCGAGGTGCGCTCAGCCTCGGCCTTGAGACGATGCAGGGTGGCGAGCATCGTGACGCCGTTGTGGCTCGCCCGGTCCCGAATCCCGGTGGCCAGTGGTGCCAGCCGTCGCATCAGCGAGCCACGTTCGTCGTGGGTGGACTCGGTCACCGTGGTCCCGCCGTCGCGTCCGGGGCGAACTGGTAGCTCCACTGCGCGACGTCCAGGCCGAACGAGCTCGACCGCCAGCACAAGGCGACGCCCGGTTCGGCTGTCACCACGGTGCAGACGTGCTCCAGCGGCGGAAACCGTTGCGGTTGGTGCCACGAAATCGTGCCCCGACCTTGGCCTGGGTGGCACCGTCGAGCCACCTGACCTCGGTCGTCTCCGGGCTCCACTCGCCCATCCGCGTCAAGTCGGCGACCAGGTCGTAGACGGTCTCGGGAGGCGCGGCGACGAAGACGGACACAGTCGACGGACCGGTCATCCGCACCTCCGCTCGGTTCGGGTGACCGTAGCGGGATCGGCCCGCTCCCGGGTGCGCGCGGTCGCGGGCTTGGTGCCCTCGGGCAGATTCGAACTGCCGACACACGGTTTAGGAAACCGATGCTCTATCCCCTGAGCTACGAGGGCGGGGGAACACGAGAAGCGCAGGACGATGGGCCCGTCTCTCGCCGCCGCCTGCTCGTCGCCAAGGGTATCGGGTGACGTCCCGTCGGCTGGGGGGCTCCTCAGGTGGACCGCGAGGGTCGCGGTGGCATCGGTGTTCGGTAGCGGTGCTGCGGAGTCCGTCCTGGGCGACACCGGAGGGGACGTGAGGGGTGATGTCCCGGGCAGCGTGCGGACCCACGCGGGTCGGTCAACCCGACACCTGGCCGTAGGCGCTGGTGACGCGGAGCGAGACGAGGAGCCGTCGCTCGGCGACCATGGCGGCGCGGTACTCATCCCAGTCCGGGTGCTCCCCGCTCAGCCGTCGGTAGTACGCGACCAGAGCGTCGACCGTGGCGTCGTGCGGATCCGCTGCCTCAGGGCTCAGGTCGGCGACGCCGTCGAGGACGACGTACTGCCAGAAGGTCTCGTCGGTCACGTGCAGACAGGCGCGTGGGTCGGCGCGGAGGTTGCGCGTCTTGGCCCGGTCCGCGGTGACGGACAGACCGAGCACGTCGTCGTCGAGCACGTAGAGGACGTTCGAGACCTGCGGCCGACCGTCTCGGCGGATCGTCACCAGGGTGCCCTTGCTGCGGGTGGCGGCGAACGCCAGTCCGACGGAGATGTCCATGGGAGGACCTTTCGCCCAGGTCGCCTTCGATGGAGGAGCCGACCGCAGTTCTCGAGACTAGCCTCGACTCCCCCGGACCGTGGCGGCGATCGTTCCTGAGGCCGATCAGGCCAACAGGCCTCGCGCCAGGAGGGCTCCGAGGTAGCCGAAGCCGTTGGTGGCCCAGTGCAGGCAGACGGGGGCGAGCAGGCTGCGGCTGCGCAGCCGCAGCCAGCAGAGGGCGGCGCCCGCCACCGTGGTCGCGAGCACGGCGACCACTTCCCACGTCACCAGTCCCGTGGTCTCGTTGCCGAACAACCGCGTCAGTGCGGGGTTCGCCCGGACCGTCTCGGCCGCAGGCAGCACGTGCCAGAGGCCGAAGAGCACCGAGGAGAGCACCACCCCGCGGACTGCACCCCAGCGCCGCGATGCCATGGAGAGCAGCACGCCACGGAAGGCGAGCTCCTCCAGGAGGACGGTCCCGAACGGCACCCGGACCAGGGCTCCATAGAGCCCGCCGCCCACGCTCAGGTCGGCCCGGCGGTCGAGAAAGGCGTCGTGGCCGGGAGGGGTCAGCAACGCGAGCAGGTAGATGCCGAGGACGATCCCGGCGGCCGAGCCGCCCCATCGCAGGCCGCGTCCCAGCGTCCGGCGCGAGAGTCCGAGGTCCGCGGCCACGAGGCCGTCCCAACGGGCGAGCAGGACGAGGACGGCTGCGGTGAGCAGGTTGACGGGCAACGTGAGCGCCGGCACGAAACGGTTGTCGAGCGCGTTGGCACCAGCAAGGGCCAGGACCGCGAGGACGAGCGGCACGTCAGCGACCCTAGCCATCCCTGGCTGAGTCCCTCCGGATGACGACCTACCTCCGGGACCAAGGTCCCATCCGGCCGGCGATCTTCGCGTCTACCGTGAAGATGAGCCCTGGAGGGCCCGTGGCACGGCGCGAGATCGGAGCAGGCGCCGGCCGGTCTGCCTGTTCCGGCGGACCGCGACCGGTATGTCGACCTCGTGCGCGGCCTCAGCATCGTCTGGGTGGTCCTGGGCCACTGGCTGGTCACGGAGCTGATCTGGCGCGACGGCGAGCTCGGGCTCGTCAGCGCGCTCGGCGAGGCGCCGTGGTTGTGGCCGCTCACGTGGGTGCTGCAGGTCATCCCGCTCTTCTTCTTCGTCGGCGGCTACGCGAACCGGCGGTCCTGGGAGGGCGTCGAGCGCCGCGGTGAGAGCTACGCCGCCTTCGTCGACCGACGTCTGCGCCGGCTGATGACGCCGGTCGGGGTCCTGCTCGGTGTCGTGACTCTCGGCGGCGTCGCTGTGGCGTTGTTCGACGGGGCCGGGCTCGGTGCAGGTGCCGGAGTTCTGCTCCAGCCGCTGTGGTTCCTCGGCGTGTACGTCGTCGTCATCGCCCTCACCCCCGTGACGCTGCGGTTGCACCGTCGTCGGGGCTGGGCGGCCGTGCTGGCGATGCTCGGGCTCGTCGTGGTCGTCGACGTCCTGCGGTTCGGGGTCGGCATCGGCGCCGCAGGCTTCGTCAACGTGCTCCTCGTCTGGGTCACTGCGCACCAGCTCGGCTACCTCTACGCCGAGGGCTCGCTCACCCGGGCGCGCGCCGCGGCTCTCGCGATCGGCGGGTTCACAGCGCTGTCGGCGGCCGTGCTGATCGGTCCGTACCCGGCTCGGATGGTGGGGGTACCGGGCGACCGGATCGCCAACATGAACCCGCCCACCCTCGCGCTCACCGCCCTGGCGATGGGGCAGATCGGTCTCACCGTCCTCGCTGCGGCCCTACGTCCTCCCGTGGCTCCAGGGCCGCCGCCTCTACGGTGCCGTGGTCGCGGTGAACCTGTCGATCATGACGATCTACCTGTGGCACCAACCGGTGTTCATCACGGTCAGCCGGCTCCTGCTGCCGCTCGGCATCCCGCAACCGACTCCCCCCGGGCTCGACTGGTGGCTGTCGCGTCTGCTCTGGCTCGTGGTCCCCGGGATCGTGCTCGGTCTGGTGGTGCTGGCGCTGCGTCGCTTCGAGCAGGTTCCCCCGGCTCCTCCCGCCCCCGGGGGCCTCGTGACCGCGACGGCCGCCGTCGAAGCGGTGCTGTGCCTGTTCCTCGGGTTCCTGGCGCTGGCGGCCACGAACGTGACGATGCTCGTCGACCCGGTGGCCGTGCTCGGTCCGGTCGAGGTCTCCCCCCTGGTCGGCCTCCTCTGCGTCGGCATCGCCGCCGTCCTGCAGCGCGCGCTGAGCTCGGGAGCACGCGCCGTGACCCAGGTGGGCGCGGCCTCGGCGGCGCTCTGCCTCCTGCTCGGCGTGGGCTACGCCAAGGGCGTGGGACTCGTGCCGGCGTCCTTCCCAGCCGCGGTCGTCCTGGCTGGCCTCGGCCTGCTGCTGGCAGCGGCCGGCGCCGCGACCGCGACGGCCCGGTCGAGAGGCGGTGTGCGGGCATGACCCGGTGGCACAGCGTGCTCGCCGTCGCTATCGTCGACGGCCGTCCTCGTGGGTTGCGCAGGGTCTGGAGGACCGCCGGTGACCACGCCGGCGGCTTCCTCGGTGCCCTCGTCGACCGCCCCTGCACCGTCCTCCGCCGCCCCTTCGTCTCCCACGGCGCCGGAGGCCACGCTGCAGCCCTCGCCGTCGTCGCGGTCCACCGGCGCGGTCTACGTCACCCAGGTGCGCGTCCCGGACGGCTGCCTCGTCGTCGGTCCGGGCATCACCGGCGTCAAGGTGTACCTCGTCCAGAAGGCGTTGCACCTGGTCGGGCACCGCGAGCGCTACGACGCTGCCACCTCGGCGGCCGTGCGCGAGTTCCAGGCCGCCCATCGGCTGGCGGTCACGGGGCTGGTCGACGCCGCGACCTGGAGGAAGCTCCGCACGGGCTACCCCTTCTGCGTCGACCGGTACACCCAGCAGCCGGTCGTCGCTGCCCGCGCCTCGGCCCGGGCGCGGATCGAGGCGATGATCGCCTACGCGTCCGGGCGTGCCGGCGTGCCCTACGTCTGGGGTGGGGCCGGCCCGATCGGCTTCGACTGCTCGGGGCTCGTGCTCCAGGCGATGTACGCCGGCGGTCGCGTCGTGCCCGGGCTCGACACCGACCGGCACGTACGGGCCGACTTCCGCACCACCCAGTACCTGTACGACTCCGCGCTGCGGCACGTGCCGTTCGGCCAACGCCGCCGCGGGGACCTGGTCTTCTACGGGTCACCGATCTCCCACGTGGCGATCGCTCTGGGGGGTGGCCGCATCGTCGAGGCCGTCCGTCCGGTGATCCGGGTCGCCGCTCTGCGGGCCGACGGCCTGCCCGTCCAGCCGTACGTCCTCCGGCCGTTCCCAGGATGAGACCCGAACCGAATGCTCGTGATCCTAGAGTGAAGATGCTCTAGAATAGAGAGCATGGCTCCCGCTCCGACCAACCCCTTCCGGTACACGCGACCCGTCGGCATCGACGACCTCATCGACCGCGACGTCGAGACCGACCTCCTCCTCGCCACCGCCAAGGAGAGCAACCACTCCCGTCTGGTGGCTCCCCGCCGGTTCGGGAAGACCTCGGTCCTGCGCCGGGTCCTCGGCGAGGCGGGCGCGCAGGGGTGGACCGGTGTGTACGTCGACTTCTTCGGGGTCCTCACCCTCACCGACGTTGCCGACCGCATCGAGCGGGCCTATGCCCAGGCGTTGACCGGCCGCGCCGCCCGGTGGTTCGACGGGGTTCGGGCCGGGCTGAAGCCGACGGTCTCGGCAGGCGCTGGGCCGGTCCGGGCGACCGCCCACCTCACCCCCGTGCGTCACAGCCTGGCGGAGCGTCTCGACCTTCCTCTCCGGGTCTACGAGCGCTGGGGCACGCGCACGCTCGTCGTCTTCGACGAGTTCCAGGAGGTGCTCGTCGCCGACGCCTCGGCCGATGCCGTCATCCGGTCCTCGATCCAGCATCACGGTGAGGCCGCGAGCTATGTCTTCGCCGGCTCGCACGTCGGCATGATGACCGCGCTCTTCGGTGATCGTCGGCGGGCCTTCTATGCCCAGGCGCGGCCCGTCCCGTTGCCCCCGTTGGCCCCTGCCGACTGCGCCGAGTTCATCGAGGCCCGCTTCGCCGACACCGGGAAGGACGCAGGGACCTCGCTGGGGCCGCTGCTCGACCTCGCGGCGGGTCATCCACAGCGCACGATCCTGCTGGCCCACGCGGTGTGGGAGCAGACGGGGAGGAGAGCGGCGGACGAGGAGACCTTCCTCGCTGCGCGCACCCAGGTGCTCGACGACCTCGACGACGAGTTCCGGGCCTTCTGGTGGGGCCTTCCGGGGGGTCAACGCCGCGCCCTCGTCGCGGTGGCCCAGGGGCAGCGCCCGTACTCGGCGCCCTCGGTGGGAGGCTCCCGGGGCGGAGCCGTACGCGCCGCCCTCGGAGCACTGGTCGAGCGCGCCGAGCTCGAGGTCGATGGCAGTGCCCCTGGCGGCTACCGCGTCGTCGACCCGTTGCTGGCGCAGTGGGCGCGCACCAGGGGCTAGGGGTGGGAGCATCGCCGGCATGGGCGATCTCGAAGACCTCGCGGTGCGCAGCGACCCACCCTTCGTCGGCGCTGACGAGCGTTCGATGCTCGTCGCCTGGCTGGACTTCCACCGGGCGACGCTGGCGATGAAGTGCGTCGGGCTCGGCGACGACCAGCTCCGGCTGCAGGGCGGTGCCGCCCTCGACGCTGTCCCTCCTGGGGCTCGTGCGCCACATGACCGAGGTCGAGCGGCACTGGTTCCAGCGCGTCCTGCAGGGCGCGGACACCCCGCCGCTCTACTGGTCCGACACCAACGAGGACGGCGACTTCGACGACGTCGACGCTGCGGACGTCGCGGAGGACGTCACTCGCTTCCTCGAGGCCATCGGGACCGTCACGGGTCGCCGAGGCGCAGGCCGACACGCTCGAGGTCGAAGGCGTCTGGGGGCGCCGAGGGCAGTCGGTGTCGCTGCGTTGGATCCTCGTGCACATGATCGAGGAGTACGCCCGCCACAACGGGCACGCGGACCTGATCCGCGAGGCGCATCGACGGGTCCACCGGCGACTGACCGCCGGTCGGGCCGGTGCCTAGGGCCGCGCCTGCCTAGGATCGAGCCGTGACGAGCGGCCCCGACGAACTGCCCATGCGCGGCCTCCTCGAGGCCGTCGTCGCGGTCAACGCCGACCTCGACCTGGCATGCGGTGCTCGACCAGATCGTCGCGACCGCCTGCGGGCTGGTGGGTGCCCGCTACGGCGCCCTCGGGGTGCTCGCCCCGCGATCGGGGCGGCTGGCCCAGTTCGTGACGTACGGCATCACCGCGGAGGAGCGCGCCGCGCTCGGGGAGCTGCCGAGCGGCCGGGGGGTCCTCGGTGTGCTCACGGCCGACCCGCGCCCGTTGCGGCTCGCCGACCTCGCCGACCACCCGCGCTCGGTCGGCTTCCCCGAGCACCACCCGGCGATGCGTTCGTTCCTGGGGGTGCCGATCTTCGTGCAGGGGCAGGTGTTCGGAAACCTCTACCTGACCGACAAGATCGACGACGCCGCGTTCTCGTCGACCGACGAGGAAGTCGTCGTCGCGCTGGCGGCAGCAGCGGGCATCGCGATCGACAAGGCCGAGCTGTACGAGACGAGTCGTCGTCGAGCGCGTTGGCTGGCGGTCGCAGCCGAGATCACCAACGCGCTGCTCTCCGAGACCCCGCGTTCGGAGGCGCTCCGGTTGTTGGCGGCTCGAGCCCGCGAGGTCGCCGACGTCGACATGGCGGCGATCCTGCTCGCGGACGAGAACGGGTTGGTGGTCGAAGTCGTCGACGGGGTGCCGGGTACCTGGGTCGCCGGCGACGAGGTGCCGCTCGTCGGGCCGCTGGCCGAGGTGGCCGGCGGGCGCACCGCCATGCTCGTCAGCGGCACCGACTGGGGCGCGGATCTCGGGCTGGACGAGACGGTGCTCGCTCCCATGCGTTCGCCAGGCGGTGCCGTCGGGGTCCTCGTCCTCGGCAGGCGGCAGGATGCGGACCGGTTCGGCGCCGACCAGGAGCTCGTGATGGCCGCCGGCTTCGCGGAGCAGGCTGCCCTCGCCCTCGAGCTGGCCAGGGCGCAGAGCGACCGGGCTCGCCTCGACGTCTACGAGGACCGCGACCGGATCGCGCGAGACCTCCACGACCTCGTCGTCCAGCGGCTGTTCGCCGTGGGCCTCTCTCTGCGCACGATGAGCCGTCGGGCCCTCCCGCAGGACGAGCAGCAACGGCGCGTGGAGCAGGCGGTCGACGACCTCGACCTGACGGTCAAGGAGCTGCGTCGCTCCATCTTCCAGCTGCACCGGCGGCCGGGGGAGGGCGACGTCCGTGCTGACCTTGAAGGGATCGTGGCCGCAGCTCGATCGCCGTTGGGCTTCATGCCCGACTTCACGGTGGAGGGCCCGGTGGAGTCGTTGCCGGACCCCGTCGTGCCGCACCTCTACGCGGTGCTCCGGGAGGCTTTGTCGAACGCGGCCCGCCACGCCGGGGCCTCGTCCGTCGAGGTCGCGCTGATGATCGGCGACGAGCTCGTCCTCACCGTCGTCGACGACGGTCGCGGGCTCGGGGAGCCCGGCCGACGTGGGGGGCTGGACAACATGCAGCGGCGCGCCGAGGCGCTGGACGGCACCTGCCAGGTGGCGGCCGGTCCGGAAGGCGGCACCGCGGTCTCCTGGGTGCGTGCCCCTCGGGCCCGCCGTCGACGGCTCAGGCCGCGCCGGTGAGCCGTCGGCCGGTGACGAAGGTCGGGGTGATCCGGACGAACCGGTTGCGTTCCCCGCCGGCCCAGGGGGTCAGCGTCAGCTCGATCGCCCGCAGGGTCTCACTCGCTCGCGACACCTCGCTCGCCACGCCCACGACGACCACGCTCCAGCCCTCATGGGTGGTGGCGTCCGCCTCGTCCACCTCGAAGGCGACCACGGCGTCGCGGGTGCCCTCGGCCAGGCGCGACCCCAGTGCGGTGCGGAAGACGATGGTGTCGCCGTCGAGGGCGTAGTTCACCGGTGTGATGGCTGGAAGTGCGTGGTCGGTGTAGGCGACGCGGCCCAGGGACTGCCCCCGCAGGAGGGCGAGGCACTCGTGCCGCGGGAGCTCCACGAGGGGTCCGTCATCGGGACGGCTCGAGGCGGGCATAGGGCGAGCGTGGCAAGTCGAGCCCCCCGTCGTTAGGGTCAAAGGACCCCCGCTCACCCGGCCCGAGGTCGCGTGTCAGGACGGTGCCAGGCAGGTCGGCCCGCGCTCTCAGTCGTCCTCGAGTCGCGTGGCGAAGATCGCCGCCTGGGTGCGTCGCTCCATCCCGAGCTTGCTGAGCAGGCTCGAGACGTAGTTCTTGACCGTCTTCTCGGCAAGGAACATCTGCTCGGCGATCTGCCGGTTGGTCAGCCCCTCCCCGATGAGACTGAGGACGCGCCGCTCCTGGTCGGACAGCGACGCCAGCCGCTTGTCCTCGGGCTTGCCGTGGCGCAGCCGCTCGAGCACCTGTCCGGTCACGGCCGGGTCGAGCAGCGACTGCCCGGAATGGACCCGGCGGATCGCGTCGATGAGATCGTCGCCGTGGATGTCCTTGAGGACGTAGCCGGCGGCCCCCGCCATGATCGCGGCGAAGAGCGCGTCGTCGTCGTCGAAGGACGTGAGGATCAAGGCCCGGATCTCCGGGTGCGCGCTGCGGATGTCTCGACACACGTCGATCCCGGAGCCGTCGGGCAGTCGGGCGTCCAGCACGGCCACGTCCGGGCGCATGGCCGGGATCCGGCGCAGCGCCTCGGCGGCGGACCCTGCCTCTCCCACGACCTCGAGGTCCGGCTCGGGCTCGAGCAGCTCGCGGAGCCCTCGGCGCACCACCTCGTGGTCGTCGAGCAGGAAGACCCGGATGATCTCGGTGTGGGGCTCGGTCTCGGTCACCACGCCATCGTCGCACTGGATCGGCCTCGGGTCGGGCCATTCGACCTGTCGGGTACGGCCTTTCGGCGCTGGCCCGCTGGCGCTCGCCGTGACGTACTCTGCGGCGCAGCGGAAGGAGGTCGCGATGAGCAACGGGCTGACCGGCGACGAGGTCGTCACGGTGGTGTCGGCCGCCGTGCTGGCTCCCTCGGTGCTCAACACGCAGCCGTGGCGCTTCCGCGCCCGCGACGACGTGATCGAGGTCTGGGCCGACGCCGACCGGGGCCTCACGCACCTCGATCCGCAGGGGCGCGAGCTGCTCATCTCGTGCGGGGCGGCGCTGTTCAACCTCCGGCTGGCGATCGGCGTGCTGGGACGCGCCACGGTCACCCGGATCCTTCCGGACCCCGATCAGCCCACGCTGGTGGCTCAGGTCCGCGTCGGTGGTCCCTATCGCACGACGACGCGCGAGCGTCGGCTCCACGAGGTGATCCCCACGCGTCGGTCCAGCCGTCACCCGTTCGAGCGTGCCGACGTCCCCCAGGACGTCCTGACGGCGATGCAGGAGGCTGCTCGCCTCGAAGGGGCTCGCCTCGAGAGGCCCCCGACGTGGCACGACCCGGCGCTCGCGGGGCTCGTCCGCGACGCGGAGCGTCACCAGCGCGACGACCCCGCCGTGGTGGACGACGTACGCGCCTGGACCGGGGAGCACGCCCCGGCAGGTGCGGGGATTCCCGTCGACCGGTTGGGGCCGAAGTCCACCGACCCCAGGGCCCTGGTGCGCGACTTCTCGATGGGCTCGCACGTCGACGGTCGCGGGTCCGCGGACTTCGCCGTGGACGGCCTCTTCCTCGTGCTCCTCACCGACCACGACGCAGGGGAGGACCGGGTGCGTGCCGGCCAGGCGCTGGAGCGGGCGTGGTTGGAAGCGACTGCTGAAGGGGTCTCGACCACGTTGCTGAGCCAGCCGGTCGAGGTTCCCGCGCTCCGACCCTGGCTGCGTGATCCGACCACGGCGTGGGGAGCGCCGCAGCTGCTGCTCCAGCTGGGCTACGGCCCCGCGCCTGAGCGCACTGATCGGCGGGACGTCTCCGAGGTGCTCGACTTCGCCTGAGGATCGCCCGGCTGCGCTCCACGTCTTCCTCTGTCAGAGTCGTCCGCATGGCGTCTCTGGTCGTCCGGCTCGTCGGTATCTTTCACGCCGACGGGGGCCTCCGCGGGGAGCTCGCGTACGTCACGGGTTCACTGCGTGGTACCACCCATTGCGCCCTGTGCGACGTCACGCACGGGAGGCTCCGTCGGCGGCGGTCGTGGGACCTGCTCTGCTCGACGCTCCCGGTGCCGTTCGACCTCGTGCACCGCAACGAGCGCAGCCCGGCGTTGCTCGCCGCCACCGGGGAACGCACCCCTCTCGTGGTCGCTGAGCTGTCGTCGGGGTCGTACGTCGACGTGCTCGACTCGGCGGCTCTCGACAGCGTGGCGGGTGACGTAGAGGGTTTCGGTCGGATCCTGAGTGAGGCCTTACGGCGGACCGGTCTGCAGGCGACCGGCTAGCACGCGCCCTGCCGCCAGCGAGCCGCGTGTGCGACGGTAGGGACGTGGGTCACCTCGTCGACGGCAGGCGTGTCCTGCGCGTGCGCGTGGACGGCGCCAAGGAGGGACCCGACCAGGTTGCCGTCGAGGAGCCCCTCACGGTGCGGATCGACGGCGTGACGGTGGCGACGACCATGCGCACGCCCGGCCACGACCTGGACCTGGCGCTCGGCTGGCTGGTCTCCGAAGGGGTGGTCCGGCGGCCGGACGAGGTGATCGACGCGGTCGCCTGCGACGCCGACACCGTCGACGTACGACTCGCGCCCGGGGTCGCGGCTCCGCCGGCCAGGATCGGCGCGACCTCCAGCGCCTGCGGCATCTGCGGCTCGGACTCCATCGCCGCGGTGCTCGCTCGACGGGGGCCCGCCGCGCCTGTCGGGCAGCCGACCCTCACGGCGGCGGTCCTCGCGGCTCTCCCGGAGACCCTGCGGGCGGCGCAGCGCGCCTTCGACCGTTCGGGGGGCCTGCATGCTGCCGGGCTGTTCACCCCGGAGGGCCACCTGGTCTGCATCCGCGAGGACGTCGGGCGGCACAACGCCGTCGACAAGGTCGTCGGGTGGGCTTTGCGCGAGGGCCTGCTGCCCGCCCACGAGTACCTGCTGCACGTCAGCGGCCGGGCCTCCTTCGAGCTCACCCAGAAGGCGGCGATGGCGGGTATCCCCGTCCTCGCCGCGGTGTCAGCGCCGTCCACGCTGGCCGTCGACCTGGCCCGTGAGGCGGGTGTGACGCTCGCCGGTTTCGTGCGCGACAACGCGTTCAACCTGTACGCAGGCAGCGAGCGGGTGCTCCTCAGCCCACGATGAGCGGCACGGTCCTCGAAGCGCGCTGGGCGCGCAGAGCCGCCTGCCAAGCCGTCGGTGCCCGGACCGTGGTGCGTGCCGCTGCCCACGCCTCGGGTGGCCAGCCCGCCCTCGGCCACGAGGAGGTGCTCGTCGGTCTCGCTCCCGACCACGGCCACGCGCCAGCCCGGGTAGCGCGGCGGGATCCCGAGCAGCCGGGCGTCGGAGCCGATCCGGACGCACACCCCGAGGGCTCCGGAGTCGACGAGGTCGTGCGCCACCAGGTCGGCGATGAGCGCGGTGTCCAGGGTCGCGAGCAACCTGCTGGCACCGGCCGGTAGCTCGACGCTCGGCCCTGGGCCGACGAAGGTCCGACCGGGCCGGGGGTCGTCGTCGGCGCGATCGTGGTCGGACCCTTCGTGAGCCGTCCGGGCCAGGTCGGCGAGCAGGAGCGTCTCGACGGAGACGTACGTCGGTCGACCGTCGCCCGGGTCGACCAGCTCGTTGACCGGCCCGCGCCACAGGTCCAGCAGCTCGGCCGCGCGGGCACGGCCGTCGTCGAGCAGCTCGGGGGCGCCGCGGACGACGAGGACCTGCGCGGCGACGCCATGAACCTCGAAGCTGACCTCGTGCACCGGCCCCAGCGGCCGGTCCGCGAGGTCGGCCGCCCAGGGGCTGATGCTGCCGGGGGGAGCGGGGCGGCTCATGCCCCGGCCCCGAGCACGATGTCGGGCCGTTGTCCTGGCGCGACCGCATCGGCGATCGCGATGACCGTCGAGGCGTCCGAGGGTCCGAGGTGTCCGAGATGTCCGAGGGTGGCCCGAGCAGGACCACGGCGAGGCTGGCGAACCCGCCGACGGCGAGCGCCGCCGCGACTGCGCGCAGCCTGAGCAGGCGTCGGGACGAGCTCGCCGGGGACAGCTCGTGGTGCGGGGAGGCGCAGCGGCAGGTGCGGGCGCTCACGTCTGCCGGATCCGGTCGCATGCCTGGCCTCCTTCGTACCCAGGACCTCAGGCTCGCCAGGCCCGCTGTGAGCCCGCTGTGCGCCGGCTGGTGATCAGCCCTGAGAACCCCCTCAGGGATCGACGTGTCCGACGTCACAGCCTGATGGGTGAACAGAACGGGCATGCCTTACGTCGATAAGGCACACGGGGAACCGACCAGGAGGAACGCCAGCATGACCGCACTGCGTGGATACGGGATGTCGACCCGGAGCTATGAGTCCGACGTGAACGTCGTCGGTGTCCCGTCCCACCCGGAGGTCTACCACTGCCCCGCCGGGCACGTGCTGACGCTCAACTTCGCGGCCGACGCCGACGAGATCCCGATGACCTGGGACTGCCCCAAGTGCGGGCGCACCGCCCACCGCGACGAGACCGCTGCCCGCCGAGCCTCGGTCACCGAGGGCGACCTGAGCGTGCCGACCATGTCGCCGCGGACCATGGTCGCCAGCAAGACCCCCTGGGACATGCTGCTCGAGCGGCGTTCCCTCGTCGAGCTCGAGGAGCTCCTCAAGGAGCGGCTCGCGCACTTCCGGAACCGCTGACCCTGCCGCGCCCGAGCAGCGCCGGCTGGCATGACAGGCTGACCGCGTGAACACCGGGACACGGGCGAACGGACCCGTCGACAGCGACGGACCCGTCCTTCCCGACACGACCAGCGACGAGCAAGGGGTCGGCTGGGGTGACGACCCGTCAGGGCGTACCGACTCCGACCCCGACGACCTGGAGCGGTTCCTGAGGGACGTACCCCCGCACCACGGGGACTGAGGGGCTCAGGCCTGGCTGTTGAGCTGGTCGCGGATCTGCTTGAGGACGTCGAGCTCGGACTCCTCGGCCGCAGCCGGACCTCCGGCGCGGGCCTCCTGGCGCTCCTTGAGCTTGTTCATCGGCAGGACCACGGCGAAGTAGATCGCTGCGGCCGTGAACAGGAACAGGATCAGCGCGGTGAGAACGATGCCGATGCTGAAGTCCGCGCCGTTGATCGTGAAGTTGCCGACGTCGTCGAGGTTCGGCTTGCTGAAGATGGCTGCGATCAGCGGCGTGATGATGCCCTTGGTGAAGGCGGCGATCACCGCGGTGAACGAAGCGCCGATCACGACAGCGACGGCCAGGTCCACCACGTTGCCTCGCACGATGAACTCTCTGAAGCCCTTGAGCATGAAACGGCTCCCATCCTCGACGGTGTCGACCCCGTGCCCGGGCGACGGTAACGAACGGGGCGGGTGGCGACAAACCGGCCGTTCCGCTGGTTTCTGCCAGCGTCACGGCCGAGGCGCCCGGCCCAGTGCGGCGTAGCGACCGATCAGGGCCCTGACATCGCGCCGTTTCCCCTCATTCGCGGGGCCGCCCCGCCTTAGCCGACGAGGATGACCGAGAGCGGACCGAGCACCGCCGCCTCCGCCAGTGCGAGCGCCTCAGCGCGCGTCACAGCGACCACGAGCAAGGCTCCTCCCGTGCTGGTGGTCCCTCCGAGCAGGCCGCTGTCGCTGTCCCCGGCAGGCACTGCGAGAACGGCGGCGGACGCAGCCACGACCCGTGCGTCGGCCGGCCCGCGGGTCGCGGGGTCCAGGACGTCGGCCGAGCCCGCGCTGGCCGCCACCAGGTCGATGAGGTCGCCCGGGCGGAGCAGGTGAGCCGCGTCGGCGTCGGCCAGCCGTACCGGCGCTGCCACGCGGTCGTCCTGGGCGAGGGTGTCCGCCAGGCGCGGGCCGACCAGCCGGAGCAGCGTCACGGGCTCCCCGCGTCCGACGGCCCCGGCCAGCGTGCGACCGGTTGCCTCCTCGACGGTGCGTAGGGCGCCGGGAGGCACCAGGTCGGCCGGCCAGCGGGCGATCCGGAGCGCCGAGGGGTCCAGGCGGCGGCCACCCGTGAGGTCGTCGGCTGCGACGACCAGCTGTGCGGTCTCCGGCTCCGGGGGCGCGAGGGTCTCGAGACCGAACGCCACCGCGCCGGCGACGAGGACCGCCGCGACCCATCGCCGCCGAGCTCGTGCGGCTCGGACCCACCGCGACCGTCGTGACAGGGACACGGCCGGTCAGGGCAGGGCGAAGGGGAGGGAGAGCCCGTCGAGAGCCGCTCCGCAGCCGCACGAACGCTCGTGAGACCCAGGCAGTCGGGGGATCGTGTCGAGCAGCACGTCGCGGAGCCTCGCGATCGTGCCGGCGAAGACGTCGAGGACCTCGGCGTGGGTCACGCCGTGACCCTCCTCGACGCCCGCGTCGAGGTCGGTCACGACGGCGATCGAGGTGTAGCAGAGGGCCAGCTCACGGGCGAGGACCGCCTCCGGGTGACCGGTCATGCCCACCACCGACCAGTCGTTGGCGCTGAACCACCGCGACTCCGCCCGGGTCGAGAACCGCGGGCCCTCGATGACGACGAGCGTGCCGCCGTCCGTGGGGGACCACATGGCGTCGCGCCCGGCCTCGAGCACTGCCCGGCGGCCGGTCGGGCAGTACGGGTCGGCCATCGAGACGTGCACGGCGCCCTGGTCGTAGAACGTCTGCACGCGCCCGGACGTGCGGTCGACGAACTGGTCGGGGACCACGAGCGTGCCGGGACCGAGGTGCGGGCGAAGGCCGCCGACCGCGCACGGGGCGAGGACCTGGCGGACGCCGAGCGATCGCAGGGCCCACAGGTTGGCGCGGTAGGGCACCCGGTGCGGCGGAAAGCGGTGGTCGCGGCCGTGCCGGGGCAGGAACGCCACCCGCCGGCCGCCGACGTCACCCACGACGATCGGGTCAGACGGTGAGCCGTACGGCGTGTCGACGACGACTTCCTCGGTGTCGTCGAGGAAGGCGTAGAAGCCGGACCCCCCGAGCACGCCGATCTCGGCGGTCGGTGCGGTCGATGCTGGCGACGTCATGGCGGGAGGCTAGCCCGCTCGCTGACGGCTCGGGCGGTCGTCCACAGGACGAGGTGGCGACGGTCGCGCTGTGGGCGAGCCTCAGGCGGCGGAGGTGGATCCGCCGGTCGAGCCCTTCGTGCCGGAGCCCGCCGACGCGCCCGACTTCGACCCGGAGTCGCTGCTCGGCGAGGGCTTGCTGCTCTCCTTGCTGCTGGAGCCGGCTGTGTCGCCGCTGCTCGAGGAGCCGGAGCTGCTGGTGTCCTTCGACGACGAGTTCGACGAGCTCGACGAGCTCGCCGCAGCCGCGGCCGACGACGCGTTGCGGGAGTCGGTGCGGTAGAAGCCGGAGCCCTTGAAGACCACCCCGACCGCGCTGAACACCTTGCGGAGCCGGCCGCCGCACGCGGGACAGACCGTCAGGCTGTCGTCGCTGAAGGACTGGACGGCCTCCAGCGGCGCGTCGCAGTCGGTGCAGACGTACTGGTAGGTCGGCACGGGGTGGGTCCTCCCGGGTGGTGCGCGTCGTTGCCGCCGTCGGCGGCCGGTGGCGCGTCGTCTGGCACTCGCCTGTCGTGAGTGCCAAGGCTACCGGACGAGCGGGGCGCGACGTCCGCTCAACCGAGGTCGGCAGCCCGACCCCAGCTGCCCGCGAAGGCGATGTCCTCGAGGGGGAGCCGGGTCCTCGGTGCCGTCTCCCGGCTCCGGTACGGCTCGTCGAGGGACTCCGGATCGCCCCGATGCCCGAGGGCGAGCACGACGTAAGGGGTCGCCGAGTCGGGGAGCGCGAGCGTGGTGCGCACCACGTCGGAGGAGAACCCGGCCATCTGGTGCACGTGCAGGCCCTCGGCGTGGGCCTGGACCGTGAGCTGGCTGACCGCGAGCCCGAGCTCGTAGCCGGCGGTGGGGCGGGGTCGGCCCACCTCGTCGGCAGTGAGAGCGACCGCGAGCACCAGGAGCGGCGCGCGTCGGGCCCAGGGCTGGTTGCCGGGCATCAGGGCCGCGTGGAGCAGCTCCCACGTGGCGTCGCCGTGCTGTCCGATCACGAACCGCCAGGGCTGGCCGTTGCCGCCGCTCGGGGCCCAGCGGGCGGCTTCGAGGACCGAGCGAGTGGCCCGGTCGCTGACCCGCTCGTCGGACCAGGCGCGGGGGCTCCAGCGTTCCGCAAGGAGCGGGTGCAGGGTGTTCCGGCTCCTGCTCCACCGTGGTGAGGAGCGAGAGCGGGAGGTCGCTGACGACGGTCATGGAGGACTCCGAGAGTGATTGACAGTTCAACTAATGGCGTCAACCACCGGGGGCGTACCGGCATTCCCCGCCTCGGCGAACGGATGCTTCGGCGCGAAGGAACTCAGGAATGAAGGTGGAGGAATCCCGAATGAAGCGGGGAGAAGGTGACCTTGCGTCGGTTATCGGGTGCTGTGGGCGGCGGGCGCGTCGGCCGGCACCACCCAGCCGGTCACCCGGCGGTCGTGCAGGTCGCAGGGGACGGCGCCGGGTGCGAGGACCTCGCCGTCGTGCACGAGCACGAGCACCGGCACGCCAGGTGGCACTCGGGCCAGCGACCGGTCGTAGCAGCCGGCTCCCTGACCGAGCCGGACGCCGTCCCGGTCGACGGCGAGTCCGGGGACGATGACCACGTCGGCCGAGGCGACGGCAGCGCAGCCCAACCGGGGACCGCGTGGGGTGGCCGGACCGCGCAGCGGGTAGTACAGCTCGGCGTCGCCGGCATCCTCCGCCCAGTCCAGGTCGTAGTCGGGGAGCACGACCGGGAGGATCACCCGCACCCCGCGGGCCCGGAGCTCCTTGCGGAGGGCTGTGGTGTCCGGCTCGGGGCCGTACGACACGTAGAGGGCGATCAGCTGCGCACCCTCGACCTCGGGGCGGGCGAGCACCGCCCGGGTGAGGCCTTCGGCTGCCGCGGCGAGGGTCTCAGCACTCATGGCGCGGCGGCGATCGCGCAGCACCGCACGCAGTCCGGCCTTGGTCTCATCGAGCTCCATGACCCCATGGTGCCCCCGTTCGGCCCGGACGCACTCGGCCGAACGGGGCACGCGCGGCCGGCGCGGGGAGTCGACCCCGGCCCGGCGTTAGGCTCGGCCGCATGTCAGGTGCAGAACGAATCAGCGTCGCACGCGTCCGGGTCACCAAGGCCGTGATCCCGGCCGCGGGTCTCGGCACGCGCTTCCTGCCGGCGACCAAGGCGACCCCCAAGGAGATGCTCCCGGTCGTCGACAAGCCGGCGATCCAGTACGTCGTCGAGGAGGCCGCGGCCGCCGGGCTGCACGACGTGCTGATGATCACGGGGCGCAGCAAGCGGGCCCTCGAGGACCACTTCGACCGCGCCCACGAGCTCGAGCACGCCCTGGAGGCGAAGGGCGACCTGACCCGGCTCGCCCAGGTGCGCGCCAGCGCCGACCTGGCGACCGTGCACTACGTCCGGCAGGGCGACGCCTTGGGCCTGGGCCACGCCGTCTCGTGCGCCGAGCAGCACGTCGGCGACCAGCCGTTCGCCGTGCTCCTGGGTGATGACCTGATCGACCCGCGTGATCCGTTGCTGCCGTGCATGATCGACGCCCGCGAACGCCGGGGTGGCTCCGTGCTGGCCCTGATGGAGGTCCCGCGCGAGCAGATCCACCTGTACGGCTGCGCCGCCGTCGAGCCCACCGACGACCGCGGGCGTCCTGCGGGTGACCGACCTGGTCGAGAAGCCGTCGGCCGACGAGGCTCCGAGCGGTTACGCGGTCATCGGCCGATACATCCTCGACCCGGCGGTCTTCGACGCGCTGCGCGAGACACCTCCGGGCAAGGGCGGTGAGATCCAGCTCACCGACGCGATCAAGCTCTTGGCCGGCCGGTCCGAGGCGGAGGGTGGCGGGGTGCACGGCGTCGTCTTCCGCGGTCGGCGGTACGACACGGGCGACCGACTCGACTACCTCAAGGCCGTCGTGCGCCTGGCGTGCGAACGTGAGGACCTCGGTCCTGAGCTGCGCGCGTGGCTGAGGGACTTCGTCCAGGGGGAGGGAACCGCGTGAAGACCGTCGACGAGCACCTCGCAGCCTGCTTGCGGGGCATCGATGTCCTCGCTCCGATCGAGCTCCAGCTCCTTGATGCGCAGGGCTGTGTCCTGGCCGAGGACGTCACCGCTGGCACCGATCTCCCGGTCTTCGACAACTCGGCGATGGACGGCTACGCCGTACGGGCCGTCGACGTGGCCACCGCGTCGCCGGCGACTCCCGTGCTGCTGCCCGTCGTCGGCGACGTGCCGGCAGGGAGCACCGCGGCCCATGGCCTGGCGCCAGGAACAGCCGTCCGGATCATGACCGGTGCCCCGCTGCCCGCGGGTGCTGACGCCGTGGTCCAGGTCGAGCTCACCGACGGTGGCATCGCCAAGGTGCAGATCAACGGCGCGGTTCCCGCCGGACGCCACGTGCGGCGCGGGGGTGACGACCTGCGTCCGCGGGGACCTGGTGCTGCCTGCAGGCACGCGCCTGGGTCCGCGCCAGCTCGGCCTGCTGGCTGCCATCGGGCGGGACCGGATCCTCGCGCGGCCGAAGCCCCGGGTCGTGGTGCTCTCGACCGGGAGCGAGCTCGTCGAGCCGGGCGCGCCGGCGGCGGGTGGCCAGATCTGGGACTCCAACTCCTTCCTCATCACCACGGCAGCGCGCGAGGCCGGGGCCGTCGCCTTCCGCATCGGCATCGTCCCCGACGAGCCCAAGCAGCTGCTCGACGCGATCGAGGACCAGCTGATCCGCGCCGACCTCGTCGTGACGACGGGCGGGGTGAGCGTGGGCGCCTACGACGTGGTCAAGGAGGTCATGTCGCGCCTGGGCACGGTCGAGTTCGACCGGATCTCGATGCAGCCGGGCATGCCGCAGGGCCGTGGGGTCATCGGCCCCGACCGCACACCGATCTTCACCCTTCCCGGCAACCCGGTCAGCGCCTACGTCTCCTTCGAGGTCTTCGTCCGGCCGGTCATCAGGCAGCTGCTCGGGGCTCGCACCATCTATCGCCCTGAGGTCCGCGCGGCGTCGCTGACCGGCTTCGCCTCGCCGGCCGGCAAGCGGCAGTTCGCGCGAGGAGCGCTCGGGGTGGAGGACGGTCGCTACGTCGTCCAGCCGCTCGACGGTCAGGGCAGCCATCGGGTCCGCGACCTCGCGTACTCCAACTCCCTCATCGTGGTGCCCGAGGACGTCACCGAGGTGCCGGAGGGCGGCACGGTCAAGGTGATGGTGCTCGAGCGGCGTCTCACGTGACGGGGTTCACCCACCTCTCAGGGGACGGCTCGGCCCGCATGGTCGACGTCTCGGGCAAGGACGTCACCGTCCGTACGGCGACGGCGTCCGGCCGCGTCCTCGTGTCGGCCGAGGTCGTGTCGCTGCTTCGCGGTGGCGGTGTCCCCAAGGGCGACGCCCTGGCAGTCGCGAGGATCGCAGGTATCCAGGCGGCCAAGCGGACGCCCGACCTGGTCCCGCTGTGTCACCCGATCGCCATCCACGGGGTGGACGTTGCGCTGGTCGTCGCCGACACCGAGGTGTCGATCACCGCGACCGTGCGGACCGCGGACCGCACCGGTGTCGAGATGGAGGCGCTGACCTGCGTCTCCGTCGCGGCTCTGGCGCTCGTCGACATGGTCAAGGCGGTCGACCCGGGTGCGGTGATCTCCGACATCTTGGTCGAGGAGAAGACCGGCGGCACCAGCGGACGGTGGGTGCGCGAGCCGTGAGCCGGGCGCTCGTCGTCACCGTCTCGACCCGCGCCGCGGCCGGGGTGTACGCGGACACGAGCGGCCCCGTCCTCGTCGAGGGGCTGACCGGTCTCGGACTCGAGGTGCACGGGCCGGTCGTCGTGGCGGACGGTGACGTTCCTGGCCCGTGCTCTCGCCGAGGGCGTCGCGGCCTACGACCTGGTGGTCACCAGCGGCGGCACCGGGTTCAGCCCGACCGACGACACCCCGGAGGTGACCAGGGCCCTGCTCGACCGCGAGGCGCCGGGGCTGGCCGAGGCGCTGCGCACGTACGGCGTCAGCCAGGGCGTGCCGACGGCCGTGCTCTCGCGCGGAGTAGCCGGGCTCGCCGGCCGCACCCTCATCGTCAACCTCGCTGGCTCGATCGGCGCGGCGAAGGACGGTCTCGCCGTTCTCGGGCCGCTGCTCCCCCACCTGCTGGACCAGGTGGCCGGCGGGGACCACCCGGGTGGCCCCGACGGCTCCGACCGGTCGGAGCGTGGCCCGGTGAGCAAGGCGTGGCCCGTACGCCTCACGGAGGGCGCGGTCCTGCTGCGGCCCATCCGCCTCCGAGACAAGGCCACCTGGACCGAGGTGCGGTCACGCAACTCGGCGTGGCTGAAGCCATGGGACGCCACGAGCCCCGACGGCCCAGGCGACACGCTGCCGTCGTTCGCCACGATGGTCCGGCACCTGTCGTCGGAAGCGCGCGCGGTGCGGGCCCTGCCGTTCGTCGTGGAGTACCACGGTCGGCTCGTCGGCCAGCTCACGGTGGGGGGCATCTCCTGGGGCTCCTTGCGCGCCGCGCACATCGGGTACTGGGTCGACCGCGACGTGGCCGGCCGCGGGATCATCCCGACGGCTGTGGCACTGGCCTCGGACCACTGCTGGTCGGCGCTGGGGCTGCACCGCGTCGAGATCAACATCCGCCCCGAGAACACCGCCTCGTGCCGGGTGGTCGAGAAGCTCGGCTTCCGCTACGAGGGCCTGCGGCCCCGCTACCTGCACATCGACGGGGACTGGCGCGACCACCGCACGTACGCCCTGCACACCGAGGAGGTGCCCGGTGGGCTGCTGCGTCGATGGGTGGCATCCAGGCCGGTAGCCCCCTGAGCTGTTCGGGAGCTCCCGCTCGCTCGGCGAAGGTCGTCCGCGACACACCGGCCGGGGTGCGCGGCCTGTGCCGCCGGCCGCCGTACCGTCACTCACCGTGGGCAGCCCATCCGCCATCGGCGCACCGGACGGGGGGTCGGCGTGCTCTATGCGGTGATCATCGTCTTGTGGATCTGCATCCTGCTCCCCATGTGGTTGCGCCGCCACGACGAAGCACTCGAGTCCCGCTCGGTCGACCGCTTCTCCTCCGCGATGCGTACCCTGTCCTCGCGTTCGGCGGGTGACCGGCGCGAAGTCGTGATGCCCGCTCGGCGCTCCGAGCCGATGCACGCGGACGGCACCGCTGCCGCGGTGGCGGAGGGACGGGCTGTGCTGGCGGCTCGTCGGCGCCGGACGCTCGGGGTGCTGGCTGCGGTGACCTTGGTCGTGGTGGGGCTCACCTTGCTCGGCACCCTCCCGGTCTGGGCGGCGGCTCTGCCTGCCCTGCTGCTCGTCGGCTTCCTGGTCCACCTGCGCCGCGAGACCACGGCCCAGGGCGTCCGCGACCGTCGGCGGGCCGCCCAGCGGGCCAGAGCCGACAGCCGCGCCCGGCAGGGCCGTTCCGGCGCGGCGAGTCCCCGTCGAGCGTGCGGCGCCTGCAGCCGGTGCGGCCGAGTGGGCCAACCACGAGGCTGACCTCGCCGACGCGGCGCTCGAGCCGGCGATCGCGGCCAGCTCCACCGACGGTGCTTCCGAGGGTGCCGCCGACCTGCCGTACGACTCCGAGGTGGACCGGGCCTGGGCGCCGGTCCCCGTGCCGCTGCCCACGTACGTCACGGCCCCCAAGGCGCCGCGCTCGGTGCGGGTCATCGACCTGACCAAGCCCGGGCTGTGGACCTCCGGGCACGTCGACCCGGAGGAGGCCGAACGGCTCGCCGCCGAGGCTGTGGCGCACGACGAGCGCGTGGGCGCGGACCTCGCGGCGGAAGCCACGGCCGTGCGCCACGAGCCTGCCGACGGGGACGGGATCGTCACCGGCGAGGTCGTCATCGAGCGACGCCGCGCGGTCAACGGCTGACCGCTGAGGCTGTCAGGGCCCTCGGGTCCCGGTGCTACCCTCGACCCGCACGCGGGGCTGTGGCGCAGTCCGGTAGCGCACCTCGTTCGCATCGAGGGGGCCAGGGGTTCGAATCCCCTCAGCTCCACCCGTGAAGAAGGGCGTCGACCTCGTCGACGCCCTTCGCGCTGTCCGGACCAACGAGGTCGCGGACCAGGCTAGATCCAGGCCCTGAACCACATCAGCTGCTGCCAGTCCGCCTGAGGTATCGGCTGGGCGGTGAGCACCGGCCAGAACATCCCCGCCAGCACGACGACGACCACGACGTAGCCCCCCGCGAGGGCTGCCCCCCAGGCGCGCCGCGATCCAAGGGCGTCCGGGGGCCCGAGCACCGAGCCGAGCAGCAGCACGACGGCGATCACGATGAAGGGGAGGAAGACGACGGAGTAGAGCTGGAAGACCGTCCGCTCGGGGAACAGGAACCAGGGCAGCCAACCCGCCGCCACCCCGACGAGGGCAGCGCCGGCCCGCCAGTCCCGGCGCGCGAGCAGCAACCAGACCGCCCACAGCAGCGCCAGGCAGCCGCCCCACCAGATCGCCGGGTTGCCGAGGGCGGTGATCGCCTGCACGCAGGACGGGCTCCCGCACCCGGGCTGGGTCTCGTAGAAGAACGCCACTGGTCGCTCGAGGATGAGCCAGCCCCAGGGCTTGGAGGCGTAGGCGTGGCCCTGGGTGATGCCGCGCGAGGAGTCGAGCATCTGCTGGTGGTAGTGCCACAGGCTGCGCAGCGGGGCCGGGACGAAGCCGAACGTCGAGTCCGATCCCTCGGTGGTGGCCCACTGCCGGGCGTAGCCGTTGCTGCTCAGCAGCCAGCCCGTCCAGGTCATGACGTAGACGACGACGGCCGTGACGCCCACCGACAGGAATCCCGGCCCGGCATCGCGCTTGAGCATGGCCCTCATCGGGTGGCGTACCCCGACGGCAGCCCGCGCCTGGTGGTCCCACCACACCATCAGCAGCCCGAAGGCGGCGAGGTAGAAGACGCCGCTCCACTTGGCGCCGCATGCCAGCCCGAGGGCCACCCCGGCCGCGAGGCGCCACGGCCGGAAGCCGAACGACGGCCCCGGCTCGTCGTGGGTCATGCCGCCCAGCCCGCCGCGCGCCTCGGCCCAGGCGAGCGCCCGTTCCCGCACCCGGTCCCGGTCGACGACCAGGCAGCCGAAGGCGGCGAGCACGGCCATCATCAACGTGATGTCGAGGTAGGCGGTGCGGCTCAGGACCAGGTGCAGCCCGTCCAGTGCGAGCAGGAGCCCTGCCGTGGTGCCGAGGAGGGTGGAGCGGGTCATCCGGCGGACCACGCGGGCCAGCACCAGCACGCTGAGGGTCCCGACCAGCGCCATCGGCAGCCGCCACCCCCATGGCGTCACCCCCACGCTCCACTCGCCGGCGGCGATCACCCACTTCCCGAAGGGGGGGTGCACGACGAACCCGGGTTCGCCGTTGAAGATGTCGAGGTTGCCCGGCGAGGATCTTGTCGTCGGCGCCACCGACCGCGCCACGCTCGTTGCCGTAGCGGAGGAGCCCGAGCGCGTCCTTCACGTAGTAGGTCTCGTCGACGATGATCGCGTGCGGACGCCCGAGGTGCACCAGTCGCAGCACCAGCGCCAGCAGCGTGACGGACAAGGGCCCGACCCAGCCCCACCACCCGTCGTCGGGCATCGCCGGGGCGAGCCGTGCCCGCAGGTCGGCGCGCTCGGTGTCCGAGATCTCTGGCGACGGACGCGTGTACGCCTCCGCCGTCGCAGTCACCCGTTCATCGTAGGTGGGTCTGAGCGGGCAGCGCCGAGGAGGCCAGGCTGGCCACGTCGGGCGAAACGACACAGACGAGGGTCGAGCCGCCGGGGACCACGTCCAGGGCCCGAGGCGCTCGAGGGCCGGCCGTCGGGAATGAGGCAGGTAGTCCAGCTCGGCTGCGCGCGCCGCTTGAGGCGAGAGCGCCGTGATAGGCACGACCCATGACTGGTCTGCTCGTCCTCGCCGGGACCCCGCTCGGCGACCCGCGCGACGCCTCGCCGCGCCTCGCCGAGCTGCTCACCACGGCGGACGTCGTGGCCGCCGAGGACACCCGCCGGCTGCGGCGGCTCTGCGACGACCTCGGGGTGCGCACCACCGGCCGCGTCGTCTCCTACTTCGAGGGCAACGAGCTGGCCCGAACCCCCGACCTGGTGGCCGCGCTCGAGGGGGGCTCCACGGTCCTGCTGGTCACCGACGCGGGGATGCCGTCGGTCTCCGACCCCGGCTACCGGCTCGTCGCGGCGGCGGTCGAGGCCGGGATCCGGGTGACCGCCGCCCCCGGGCCCTCAGCAGTCCTCACCGCCCTCGCCCTCAGCGGCCTCCCTGTCGACCGGTTCTGCTTCGAGGGCTTCCTTCCGCGCAAGGCAGGAGAGCGCGCCAGGGTGTTGGCCGCGCTCGCCGACCGAGCCGAGGACGCTCGTGTTCTTCGAGGCGACCCACCGGCTCGGTGACTCGCTGACGGCCATGGCCGAGGCCTTCGGGGCGGACCGGCCGGCCGCGGTCTGCCGCGAGCTCACCAAGACCTACGAGGAGATCCGGCGCGGCCCGCTCGGTGAGCTGGCCGCCTGGGCGCAGGAACGGGTGCGAGGTGAGATCACCCTGGTGGTGCAGGGCGCGCCGCCCCGCACAGCCAGCGGACCTCGACTCGGCCGCGGCCGACGTACGACTCCGTGTCGCCAGCGGTGAACGTCGGAAGGCGGCGGCCGCCGAGGTCGCGGCCGCAACGGGTCTTGCCGCCAAGGCCGTCTACGACGCATCCCTCCCCGGCTGACCCAGATCAGCGGGGAGGCGGGTCGGCGTGGCCGCCTAGGATCAGGCGCATGTCGCGCCCGATCCTGACCGCCGTCGCCTGGCCGTACGCCAACGGCCCCCGGCACATCGGCCACGTGTCCGGCTTCGGCGTGCCCTCCGACGTCTTCAGCCGCTACCACCGGATGGTCGGCGACGACGTGCTGATGGTCAGCGGCACCGACGAGCACGGCACGCCGATCCAGGTGCAGGCCGACCGCGAGGGCGTCACCGCGCGCGAGCTGGCCGACCGCTACAACCGGGTCATCGTCGAGGACCTGCACGGCCTCGGGCTGTCCTACGACCTCTTCACCCGCACCACGACGCGCAACCACTACGCCGTCGTGCAGGAGCTCTTCACGACGTTGCACCGCAACGGCTACATCGTCGCCGAAGACGACGCTCGGGCGCGATCTCGCCGTCCACCGGGCGGACCCTGCCGGACCGCTACATCGAGGGCACCTGCCCGATCTGCGGCTACGACGGCGCGCGCGGCGACCAGTGCGACCACTGCGGCAACCAGCTCGACCCGGTCGACCTCATGAATCCGCGCAGCCGGATCAACGGCGAGACGCCGGTGTTCGTCGAGACCGAGCACTTCTTCCTCGACCTGCCGGCGTTCAGCGAGGCGCTCGGGCTCGTGGCTGCAGACGCGCGAGGACTGGCGACCCAACGTCTTGAAGTTCAGCCGGAACCTGCTCGACGACCTCCAGCCGCGGGCCATCACCCGCGACCTCGAGTGGGGCATCCCGATCCCGCTCGAGGGCTGGGAGGACCGCCCGGACAAGCGGATCTACGTCTGGTTCGACGCGGTCATCGGCTACCTGTCCGCGTCGGTGGAGTGGGCGCGGCGGACCGGCGACCCGGAGGCGTGGCGTCGGTGGTGGCAGGACCCCGAGGCCGGTGCCTACTACTTCATGGGCAAGGACAACATCGTCTTCCACTCGGTCATCTGGCCGGCGATCCTGCTCGGCTACAACGGCAAGGGCGCGTACGGCGGCACGCCGGGTGCGCTCGGCGAGCTGAGCCTGCCGACCGAGCTCGTCTCCAGCGAGTTCCTCACGATGGAGGGCCGCAAGTTCTCCTCGTCGCGGTCGGTGGTCATCCACGTGCGCGACTTCCTGGCCCGCTACCAGGCCGACGCACTGCGCTACTACATCGCCACTGCCGGCCCGGAGACCCAGGACACCGACTTCACCTGGTCGGAGTTCGTGAGGCGCACCAACGACGAGCTGGTCGCCGGCTGGGGCAACCTCGTCAACCGCACGGTCTCGATGGCGGCGAAGAACGTCGGGTCGGTCCCGGCGCCGGGCACGCTGCTCGACGCCGACCACGCCCTGCTCGCCGACGGTGAGCGACGGCTTCGACATCGGTGGGCGCGCTGCTCGCCGGGCTCGCGGCAGAAGGCGGCGATCGGCGAGGCGATGAGGGTCGTCGCCGAGGCGAACAAGTACCTCTCCGACCAGGCGCCGTGGAAGCTGAAGAACGAGGACCCGGCCCGCATGGAGACCGTGCTGCACGTCGCGCTGCAGGCCGTCCAGGACTGCAACACGCTGCTGTCCCCGTTCCTCCCGCACTCGGCGCAGACGGTGCACGAGCTGCTGGGCGGCACCGGGATCGTCAGCCACAAGCCGGAGATCCGCGAGGTCACCGACCTGGACGGTGGTCCCGACTACCCCGTCATCACCGGTGACTACTCCGAGCGACCCCGTGGGGCCGGCGTGCCCATCCGTCCGGGGACGGCGCTCGAGACGCCGACCCCGGTGTTCACCAAGCTCGACCCCTCCGTCGTCGAGGAGGAGCTGGCTCGACTCGAGGACGGGGCGTGACGGGCTATCCGGCGCCGCCGTCCCCCCTCTCGGTCCCGGTCTACGACAGCCACTGCCACCTCGACCTCGGGGACGCGGGACGGGAGGGCGAGTCCGACGGCCTCGGCGTCGACGACGCCCTCGCGCGAGCGCGCGCCGTCGGGGTGCAGGGCATCGTCCAGATCGGCTGTGACCTGCCCAGCGCCCGCTGGTCGGTCGAGGTCGCCGAGCGCACGCCCGGGATCCTCGCCGGCGTCGCGCTCCACCCCAACGAGGCGCCCCGGCTCGCCGCCCAGGGCCGCGGGGTCCTCGAAGCCGCCTGGGCCGAGATCGACGCCCTGGCCGCGCATCCTCGGGTGCGGGCGGTCGGTGAGACCGGCCTCGACTTCTTCCGCACCGACGAGGACGGCCGACCACCCCAGGAGGAGTCGTTCCGACGTGCACCTCGCCATGGCCAAGGCTCACGGCAAGGCGCTGGTCATCCACGACCGGGACGCCCACGACGACGTCGTCCGGGTGCTCGACTCCGAGGGACCTCCCGAGACCGTCGTCTTCCACTGCTTCTCCGGTGGACCGGAGCTGGCGCGCGTCTGCGCGGACCGTGGTTGGTACCTCTCCTTCGCCGGGACGGTGACGTTCAAGAACGCCGCCAACCTCCGGGCGGCGCTGGCGGTCGCGCCGCTGGACAGGCTGCTCGTGGAGACCGACGCCCCGTTCCTCACCCCGGTGCCGCACCGCGGCAAGCCCAATGCCAGCTACCTCATCCCGCTCACGATCCGGGCGATGGCCGGGGTGCTCGGGATCGAGGTGGAGGACCTGTGCGCTGCCGTCGCCGCGAGCACGGTGCGGGTCTTCGGGGACTTTTAGGCCCGATTTCGGCGGATTTGCGGCTACCAACTGGGGGACATCGGTGGTCGCGGCCGGGGGAACCCGCTAGCGTCTCGGCCTTGTCGGCCGGGGCGGGGAAGCCCCGGCGGGTGACCTGACCTCCGTGACGCGCACCGTGCGCCCGGTGCCGACCGGGCGCGCCGTCCCGAGTCGGCGGTGTCGGTCCTCGCCGGACGCGTGCCCGGACACTGCGAGCACGGGAGCATCGTGTCGGTCGGGCGCACCGCCTTCTTCGTCCGCACCCTCGTCGTGGGTGCGGTCGTGGCTGGGACGGCTGGGTTCGTCAACGCCGACAAGGTCGTCGTGCTCTCCGTCGACGGGGAGGCGCGCGAGGTGCGGACCTACGCGTCCACGGTGGCCGACCTGCTCGCTGAGGAGGGCATCCCCGTCGGTCCTCACGACGCGCTCGTCCCCGGGGTCGCCGCGCCCCTCGACGAGGGCTCGCGGGTCGAGATCCGCCGCGGGCGCCTGGTCGTGCTCGACGTCGACGGTACGCCCCGGGAGATCTGGACGACCGCGGCCACGGTCGACGAGCTCGCGTCCTCCCTCGACAGCCGATACGACGCGGCCACCCTGACGGCGTCGCGGTCCCAGCGCATCCCGCTGTCCGGCTTCACCCTCGGCGTCCGGGTCCCGAAGTCGGTGACCCTCGAGCACGACGGCACCAGGACCGAGCTGGAGACGACGGCGTCGACCATCGGCGCGGTCCTCGTCGAGGCCGGTCTGGAGGTCAGTGACGCCGACCTGCTCAGCGCCGACCTGTCGCTCGCTCCGGTGGACGGGCTGACCGTCACCGTGGTGCGCGTGACCACTGATCGTGCGGTGGCACGGAACCCCATCCCCTTCCGCACCAAGAAGAAGGCGGACAGCTCCCTCTACCGCGGGGTCACGAAGGTCGTGCGCGCCGGCAAGCCTGGACGGCGCGAGACGACGTACGTGCTGACGCTGCACGACGGCACCGTGGTGTCGAAGGAGCGGGTCGCCGTGGAGACCGTGCGCCCACCGGTCACCCGCGTGGTCGTCTTCGGCACGAAGGTGCGACCGGCGACGCCGACCACGAGGAGCAGCTCTGGGGGCGGGGTCGCTGCGCTCAACTGGGCGGCGCTCGCCCGGTGTGAGAGCAGCGGCAACCCGAGGGCCGTGGGTGGCGGCGGCCTCTACTTCGGCCTCTATCAGTTCACTCTCGGCACCTGGCGTGGCGTAGGCGGGAGCGGGAACCCGATTGACGCGTCGCCGGGGGAGCAGACCTACCGGGCCCAGCTGCTGTACCGCAACCGCGGCGCGCAGCCGTGGCCCGTCTGCGGCCGGCTGCTCTACACCTAGGGCTGGCCCGCGACCGTTTCGCCCCAGCCGGCGGGCTGCGAGACACTGGCGGGGTGACCGTCGACGGGGGTGCTGCGCTCCTGGGAGCGGCCGACGTCCGGGCCCTCGCCACCCGTCTCGGGCTCCGGCCCACCAAGCAGCGCGGCCAGAACTTCGTCATCGACGCGAACACGGTGCGGCGCATCGTGCGGGTCGCCGAGCTGGAGCCTTCCGACGTGGTGCTCGAGGTGGGACCAGGACTCGGCTCCCTGACGCTCGCCCTGCTGCCCGTGGCCTCCCACGTGACGGCCGTCGAGGTGGAACCGGTGCTGGCCGCCGAGCTCCCGCTCACGGTGCGGGAGCGCGCCCCCACCCTCGCCGACCGGCTCACGGTCGTCGAGGGCGACGCCCTGCGGGTCACCTCGTTGCCCGGGCCGGCGCCCACCGCGCTCGTGGCGAACCTGCCGTACAACATCTCGGTGCCCGTGCTTCTGCACCTGTGGGAGCTGCTGCCGAGCATCCGTCGCACGCTGGTGATGGTGCAGGCGGAGGTTGCTGACCGGCTCGTCGCCGGTCCGGGGAGCCGCACCTACGGGGTCCCCTCCGTGAAGGCACGCTGGTACGGCGACGTACGTCGGGCCGGTTCGGTCGGACGCTCGGTGTTCTGGCCCGCACCCAACGTGGACTCCGGGCTCGTCGCGGTGGCTCACCACCCGCCTCCGGCCACGCAGGTCTCGAGGGCCGACGTCTTCGCGGTCGTGGACGCGGCCTTCGCCCAGCGGCGCAAGACCCTGCGGGCTGCGTTGGCCGGTTGGGCCGGCTCGCCCGGCGAGGCCGAGAAGGCCCTGCGCGCGGCGGGGATCGACCCGGGAGCCAGAGGCGAGCAGCTGACCGTGGAGCAGTTCGCCGGGCTCGCTGCGCACCGTCCGGCCGTAGGGTCGCCGTCGTGACCGCCGCCACCCCGATCGAGGACTCGGTGACCGTGCGCGCGCCGGCCAAGGTCAACCTCCAGCTGTCGGTCGGTGCCCTGCGCCCGGACGGTTTCCACGACCTGGTCAACGTCTTCCACGCGGTCGCCCTCTACGACGACGTCACTGCTCGGCCGGGACGCGGCGGTCCGACCGTCACGGTCTCGGGGGAGTCCGCGGAGCAGGTGCCCACCGACGAGTCCAACCTGGCGGTGCGCGCGGCACTCGCGCTGGCCGACGCGGCCGGTGTCGCGCCGGACGTGGAGCTGCACATCGCGAAGGGCATCCCGGTCGCGGGTGGCATGGCGGGCGGCTCCGCTGACGCCGCTGCGGCCCTTGTGGCCTGCGACGCGCTCTGGGGCACCCGGCTGGAGCGCGGCGATCTCCATGAGATCGCCGAGGGGCTCGGGGCCGACGTCCCCTTCGCGCTCCTCGGAGGTACGGCCGTGGGCCTGGGCACGGGCACGCACCTCACCCCGGCCCTGGCGCGCGGGCGGTTCGCCTGGGTCTTCGCCCTCGCTGAGGGCGGCCTGTCGACCCCTGAGGTCTTCGCCGAGTACGACCGGCAGGTCGAGGGCCGGATCCTGCCCGAGCCGCGCATGTCCGACGCCCTGATGACGGCCCTGCGCGCCGGCGACGCCGTGGCCCTCGGCCAGGCCCTCGCCAACGACCTCCAGCGGCCGGCCCTGGCGTTGCGGCCCCGGCTGCAGTTCACCCTCGACGTCGGCATCGAGCACGGCGCCCTCGGGGCGCTGGTGTCCGGGTCCGGTCCCACCTGCGCCTTCCTGGCCCGCGACGAGTCGCACGCCCTCGACCTCGCCGTGGCCCTGTCGGCCGCCGGGGTCTGCCGCACGGTGCGCCGCGCCGACGGGCCTGTCCACGGCGCCCGCATCCTCGGCCAAGGGATCTAGTCCGACGGTGGCGCGCATCAACCTGGTCAACCTCGAGAGCGTGAGCAAGACCTTCGGGACCCGGACGCTGCTCGACGCCGTCACCCTCGGTGTCTCCGAGGGCGACCGGATCGGCGTCGTCGGGCGCAACGGCGACGGCAAGACCACGCTGGTCACGGTCCTGGCCGGCACGGAGCCGGCCGACTCGGGGCGGGTCACGCGTACCGGCGGTCTCACGGTGGGCGTGCTGGCCCAGGACGACGTCCTCGACCCGGCGGCGACCGTCCGTGACGTCGTCGTCAAGGCCCGCCCCGACCATGTGTGGGCGGGCGAGGCCCGGATCCGAGGTGCGGTGTCAGCGCTGCTCGGTGACATCCCGCTCGATGCCCTGATCGGACCGCTCTCCGGCGGGGAGCGACGCAGGGTCGCCCTTGCAGCCCTGGTCGTCGACGACCCCGACCTGCTCGTCCTCGACGAGCCCACGAACCATCTCGACGTCGAGGCGCGTGGCGTGGCTCGCCGACCACCTCGCGAACCGTCGGGGCGCGCTGGTGGTGGTCACCCATGACCGATGGTTCCTCGACGCCGTGGCGACCCGGACGTGGGACGTCGTCGGCGGTCGGGTCCATGAGTACGACGGGGGCTATGCCGCGTACGTGCTCGCGCGTGCCGAGCGCGAGCGCGTGGCCGCCGCGGATGAGTCCCGGCGGCAGAACCTCCTCCGCAAGGAGCTCGCGTGGCTGCGCCGCGGACCCCCCGCCCGGACGAGCAAGCCGCGCTTCCGGATCGACGCGGCCAACGCGCTCATCGCCGACGAGCCCCCCGCGCGTGACTCGGTCGAGCTCGTGCGCTTCGCCGCCACCCGCTCTGGGCAAGAGCGTCTACGACGTCGAGGACGTGACGATGGCGGTCGGGGACCGGGTCCTGCTCGATCACCTCACCTGGCGGCTTGGCCCCGGTGACCGGATCGGGGTCGTCGGGGTCAACGGGTCGGGCAAGAGCTCTCTGCTGCGTCTGCTCGCGGGTGAGCTCGGTCCTGTCGCCGGGCGGGTGCGCACCGGGACGACCGTCCGTGCCGCCTTCTTGACCCAAGAGGTCGCTGCGATCGACGAGGACCAGCGAGTCCTCGAGTCCGTCGAGTCCGTCCGGCGCACGGTCGACCTCGGGGGCGGTCGGACCCTCACGGCAGCCTCGCTCGTGGAGCGGATGGGATTTCGGGACGAGAAGGCGTGGACGCGCGTCGGTGACCTCTCCGGTGGGGAGCGGCGCCGGCTCCAGCTCGTCCGGTTGCTGATGGACGAGCCCAACGTGCTCCTCCTCGACGAGCCGTCCAACGATCTCGACATCGAGACCCTCACGGCCCTCGAGGACCTCCTGGACGGCTTCGCGGGCACGGTGGTCCTCGTGTCCCACGACCGCTACGTGCTCGAGCGGGTCTGCGACCGCGTCGTCGGGCTGCTCGGCGACGGCACGCTCCGTGATCTCCCCGGCGGTGTGGAGGAGTACCTCGCGCTGCGGGCCAGGGGCACCGACCGGGCCCGGGTCGAGCCGACCCCGGCACCGGAACCGGCGGTCGCTTCCCTCGGCCCTTCCGCGGCGGAGCTCAGGGCGGCGCGCAAGGAGCTCACCCGGATCCAGCGTCGGCTCGACCGGCTCGCGGCTGAGGAGGACGACCTCCACGCACAGCTGGCCGACGCTGCCAGCGACCATGAGCGCGTGCTGGCCCTCGATGCCCGGCTTCGCGCGCTCCTCGCCGAGCGGGTCACGCTGGAAGAGGAGTGGCTCGGTCTGGCCGAGCAGCTCGAGGACGCCATCCCGTAAGGTCCCGAGCCACCGGGGATGAGTCCCGGACTGCCTCCGGAGGGCGCCGCGTGGTGCACGTCGAGCTCGAGTGGGGGCCGATGGGTGCCCGAGCGCTTGCGGAGCGGTGCGGGGCCCTCGTTCTCGTGGACGTGCTCTCCTTCACGACCTCGGTCACGATCGCCGTGCGTGGGGGGGTTCTCGTGTGGCCGCACGCGTACGGCGCCGAAGGTGCGGAGCACCTGGCCCGCGAGATCGGGGCTGTGCTGGCCCGTGGCCGCTCCACCCGTGAGGGACCGACGCTGTCCCCGGCCAGCCTGCTCGGCCTGACTCCGGGTACCAGGTTGATCCTGCCCTCGCCCAACGGGTCGGGCATCGCCCACACGGTGATCTCCGCGGGCATCCCGGTCTACGCGGCCTGCCTGCGCAACGCCTCAGCAGTGGTGGCTGCGCTGGCCGGGGTGGAGCACGTGGGGCTGGTGCCGTCGGGGGAGCGTTGGCCGGACGGCTCGTTGCGGCCCGCCTATGAGGATCTCGTCGGCGCTGGGGCCGTCGCTGCGGGCCTGGGGGCCCACGAGGGCCGTGGTTCGGGCTCCGACGCCCAGGCGGCCGCCCTGGCGTTCCTCGCGCGGCGCCCCTTGGCCGAGTGTCCGAGCGGGCGGGAGCTGATCGGGCGAGGATTCCTCAGCGACGTCCAGCTCGCGGACGACCTCGATGTCGACGACGTGGTGCCGGTGCTCCGCAACGGTCGGTTCGAGCGTGCCTGACGTCCTCAGGACGGCTGCGTGTCCTCCGCGTCGAACGGCGAGACCAGCACCCTGAGCAGGGCCGCGAGCTGGTCGCGCTCAGCCGCGGTGAGGTCGCTGAGGATCGCGCGTTCCTGCTCGAGCAGGTCGGCGAGGGCGGCATCGACTCGCTGGCGGCCGTCGTCCGTGAGTCGGACGAAGACCCCCCGTCGGTCGTCGGGGTCCGGACGTCGGTCGACCAGGCCCTGGGCCTCGAGCCGGTCGATGCGGTTGGTCATGGTCCCTGACGTCACCAGGGTGCTGGTGAGCAGCACCCCCGGCGAGAGCTCGTACGGCGCACCGGCCCGCCGCAGCGCAGCGAGCACGTCGAACTCCCACGTCTCGAGCGCGTGCTCGGAGAAGGCCTGCCGACGGGCTCGGTCGAGATGGCGTGCGAGTCGGCTCACCCGCGACAGCACGCCGAGAGGGGCGACGTCGAGGTCAGGTCTCTCCCGGTGCCAGGCTTCGACCAGCCGGTCGACCTCGTCCTCCACGGGCCCCACCGTAGTCTCTCGACGTCGAGAGACCGACCGATCTCCGCTCGACGTCTAGTTGACCCCGAGGCGGTCGTTGATCTTGTTCTCGATGCAGGTCTGCTGCTCTTCGGGAGTCAGGGACTGGTCGTAGCAGTCGGTGGTCGTGCCGATCAGCCAGAAGAAGCCGATGGTGATGATGATCCCTCCGATCACCGCGAGCGCCCCCAGGACCGTCCCGATGATGGCCATCGCCTTGCCGCCAGCCGTTCCGCGGCTGGCCTTGACCCAGCCGGCGATGCCGAGCCCGAGCGCGACGAGACCGGTGAGCGCCCCTACGACCGGCACCCAGAAGCCGAGCGCAGCGACGATGCCGACGACGAGGGCGGCGATCGCGAGCCCCTGCGAGGGTCCTTTGGCCGCAGGGGCCCCGTAGGCGGGGGGCGGCGCATAGCCCTGGGGGTAGCCGGGCTGAGTCGGGTAGCCGGGCTGAGCCGGGTAGCCGGGCTGAGTCGGGTAGCCGGGCTGAGTCGGGTAGCCGGGCGGCGGCTGGAAGCTCTGCGGCGGGTAGCCGGGCTGCTGGGGCTGCTGGGGCTGCTGCGGCGGCGGGGCGAAGGGGTCCGGAGTTTCGCTCATGCCTCGACGGTAGTACGTGTCCGCCGGGTCGCCCTAGGAAGGTCGGCCGAGCAGGGTCGGTCGGGACTCGAGTCCCGACAACCCGTTCCAGGCCAGGTTGACCAGGTGGGCGGCCACGTCGGTCTTCTTGGGCTTGCGCACGTCGAGCCACCACTGCCCGGTGAGCGCCACCATGCCGACGAGCATCTGGGAGTACATCGGGGCGAACTTCGTGTCGAAGCCTCGTGTCTTGAACTCCGTCACCAGCTGGTGCTCGACCTGCGTGGCGATGTCGTTGATCAGGCTCGCGAACGTGCCGGTCGAGGTGCCCACCGACGAGTCGCGGACGAGGATGCGAAAGCCGTCGGCGTTGTCATCGATGTAGTCGAGCAGCGCGAGAGCGGCCTGCTCGAGCAGCTCCCGCGGGTGCCCCCCGGTGAGAGCAGAGGTCACGCCGGTGAGGAGGCGCTGCATCTCCCGGTCGACCACGACGGCGTAGAGACCCTCCTTGCCGCCGAAGTGCTCGTACACGACGGGCTTGGAGACACCGGCCTTGCTCGCGATCTCCTCGACGCTGGTTCCGTCGAAACCCTTCTCCGCGAACAGCTTGCGACCCACGTCGATGAGCTGGGCACGACGTTCCGCCCCGCTCATCCGGCCGCGAACGACCGGCTTGGGCTTGACTGCGGCAGCCGCAGGGGCGTCCTTGCTCTCGGGGGTCACGCAGACCGCCTGCTCCGGCGTCGGCGGAGGTGAAACGGACGGCGCAGCATGGGCTGGACCGTACCCTGGGTGCCGGTCCCGGGTCGTCTAAGGGCAGGACGCGACTCTTTGGAAGTCGTCATCGTGGTTCGAATCCACGCCCGGGAGCCCTCACGGCGGACCGGTTCGCACCGCTAGCCTGACTCTGTCCGCCGTCGTCGTCGAGGGAGCAGCGTGAACCCGGTGCCTCCGCCTGACGCGGCCCCTCCCGCCGCGGTGATCGTGCTGGCTGCTGGTGCAGGTACCCGGATGCGGTCGACGACGCCGAAGGTCCTGCACGAGGTGGCCGGGCGGAGCCTGCTGGGGCACGTGGTCGACGCCGCGAGGACCTTGGAGCCCGAGCATCTCGTCGTCGTGGTCGGGCACGGTGGCGACCAGGTGGCTGCTCACCTGGCGACGATCGCCCCCGCTGCCCAGCCCGTGGTGCAGGACGAGCAACGGGGCACGGGGCACGCGGTGCGGATCGCCCTCGAGGCGCTCCCGCCTCTGGACGGCGTCATCGTGGTGGTGGCTGGAGACAGCCCGCTGCTGACAGCGGGCACGTTGAGCTCGCTCGTCGTGCAGCACGCCGAGCATGGCGCGGCCGCCACGGTGCTGACCGCCGTGCTGGACGACCCCACGGGCTACGGCCGGGTCCTCAGGCTCGCCGACGGGGACGTCTCCTCGATCGTCGAGGACCGCGACGCCAGTGCCTCGGAGCTGTCCGTGCGAGAGATCAACAGTGGCGTGTACGCCTTCGATGCCGGCGCGCTCGGCGAGGCACTGCTGAAGGTCGGCACCGCGAACAGCCAGGGCGAGGAGTACCTCACCGACGTGATCGGCCTGCTCCGAGCCGAAGGCCGTACGGTCGCCGCGCTCACGGTCACCGACCCGGCGGAGGTGCTCGGGGTCAACTCCCGGGCCCAGCTGGCGGCCGTCGGGGCCCACCTCCGTGACCGCGTGCTGGCCGGGTGGATGGACCGCGGCGTGACCGTGGTCGACCCGGCGACCACGTGGGTCGACGTCACGGTGCAGCTGGCCCCCGACTGCGTGCTGCTGCCGGGGACTCAGCTGCACGGCGCCACGGTCGTCGCGACGGCAGCCGTGATCGGCCCCGACAGCACCCTGCGCGACGTCACGGTCGGCGTGGGCGCCCGGGTCCTTCGCAGTCACGCGGAGGGAGCCGAGGTCGGTGCGGCTGCGACGGTCGGTCCGTTCTCCTACGTCCGCCCCGGCACGCGGCTCGGCGCCGACGGGAAGATCGGCGCCTTCGTCGAGACCAAGAACGCGCAGATCGGTCAAGGCTCGAAGGTGCCCCACCTGTCCTACGTCGGGGACGCCGTCATCGGGGAGGGCTCCAACATCGGGGCCGCGACGATCTTCGTGAACTACGACGGCGTGGCCAAGCACCGCACCGAGGTGGGTGACCACGTCCGGATCGGCAGCGACACGATGCTCGTGGCACCGGTCTCCGTCGGGGACGGCGCCTACACGGCAGCCGGCTCGGTGATCACCGAGGACGTGCCGCCGGGCGCGATGGCTGTGGGCCGCGCCAAGCAGCGCACGATCCGCGGCTGGGTGGCTCGACGACGGGCGGGATCGCCGTCCGCCGAAGCAGCGGCACGAGCGACCCCGCCGGAGGGGGCACAATCTCCCCCAGGCACCCCGGCGGGGGAGCCGGCCGAGCTCACCGACGCCACGGCGCCGGTGGACGCACCTGAGGGGCAGACCGCGTGACCGGGATCAAGACCGCGAACGAGAAGACGCTCAAGCTCTTCACCGGACGGGCGCACCCCGAGCTGGCCGAGCAGGTCGCCGAGGAGCTGGGCGTCCACCTCGTGCCGACCACCGCCTACGACTTCGCCAACGGCGAGATCTTCGTGCGGTTCCAGGAGTCCGTGCGCGGCAGCGACGCGTTCGTCATGCAGTCCCACTCCTCCGACATCAACAAGTGGATCATGGAGCAGCTGATCATGGTCGACGCGCTCAAGCGCGCCTCGGCCAAGCGGATCACGGTCGTGCTCCCCTTCTACGGCTACGCCCGCCAGGACAAGAAGCACCGCGGTCGCGAGCCGATCTCGGCCCGGTTGATGGCCGACCTGTTCAAGTCCGCCGGCGCTGACCGGTTGATGGCCGTCGACCTCCACACCGCGCAGATCCAGGGCTTCTTCGACGGGCCGGTCGACCACCTCTTCGCCCTGCCGTTGCTGGCCTCGCACGTCGGGCGCCGCATCGACCGGTCACGCGTCGCCGTGGTCTCGCCCGATGCCGGTCGCCTGAGGCTGGCCGAGCGCTGGTCGGAGACGCTGGGCGGCGCGCCGCTGGCGTTCATCCACAAGACCCGGCACCCCGATCGTCCCAACGAGGCGACGGCCAACCGTGTCGTCGGTGACGTCGACGGTCGGGTCTGCATCCTGCAGGACGACATGATCGACACGGGCGGCACCATCAGCAAGGCCGCCGACGCGCTGTTCGAGGCTGGTGCAGCCGACGTCATCATCGCGGCCACTCACGGGATCTTCTCCCCGCCTGCCATCGACCGACTCAAGAACTCCCGGGTCTCCGAGGTCGTCGTGACCGACACGCTCCCGATCGGCGACGAGCAGCGCTTCGACAAGCTCACCGTGCTCTCGATCGCGCCCCTGCTGGCGCGCGCCATCCGCGAGGTCTTCGACGACGGGTCCGTCACCAGCTTGTTCGACGGGAATGCCTGACACCTGCACGTTTGGGGCGGTGTGCTGCGACCGCGTAGACTCCCGGCCGTTGCCCCGGCGAGGGAGCGAGCGTGTCTCGTCCTCCGTGATCGACGCGGTCCCCGTGTCGTACGCCCTCCGTCACCGGGTCGACCGCCGACCGCACGCCGAGACCAGAACCTGCCGAGGAGCCGTTCCCCATGCCTGAGATCCAGATCGCTGCCGAGACCCGCACCGAGTTCGGCAAGGGAGCATCCCGTCGGGCTCGACGCGCACAGCAGGTTCCGGCAGTCATCTACGGCCACGGCACGGACCCGCGCCACGTCACGCTGCCCGAGCACGACCTGATGCTCGCGCTCAAGAGCGCCAACGTGCTGCTCGAGCTCCAGCTGGCCGGGTCGAAGGAGCTCACGCTCCCCAAGTCGGTCCAGCGTGACCCGATCCGCGGCACCATCAAGCACGTCGACCTGATCGTGGTGAAGCGCGGCGAGAAGGTCGTCGTCGAGGTCGTGCTGCTCGTGACCGGCCAGCCCATCGACGGTGGCGTCATCGATGTCGTCCACAACACGATCACCGTCGAGGCCGAGGCCACCTCGATCCCCTCCGCGATCACCGTCGACGTGGACAAGTCCGTGCCCGGCACCCAGGTGCTGGCGGGTGACCTGGTGCTGCCTCCCGGCACGACCTTGCAGATCGAGGCCGACGTGCTCGTCGTCAACGTTCTCAGCCCGCAGGTCGAGGTCGAGGCAGAGGCCGAGGCAGAGGTGTCCGAGGAGTCGGCCACCGAAGAGCCCTCTGTCGACGCCGAGGCCTGACCGGGGCCTTCGGGCGATCGGCGCGGGTGCGGCCGAAGCGATGAGCGACGTGTGGTTGGTCGTCGGGCTGGGCAATCCGGGTCCCGGTTACGCCGGTCACCGGCACAACGTCGGCTTCCAGGTGCTCGACGTCCTCGCTCAACGGCTGGGCGGACGGTTCAAGAGCCACAAGGGGCGCGCGGACGTCGTCGAGGCCCGGCTGGGCGCCCACCGGGTGGTGCTGGCGAAGCCACGCTCCTACATGAACGAGTCCGGTGGGCCGGTGAGCGCCGTGCGCGACTTCTTCGGCGTGGAGCTCGGCCAGATCGTGGTCGTCCACGACGAGCTCGATCTCGACTTCGGGGTGCTGCGTCTCAAGGGCGGCGGAGGCGACAACGGCCACAACGGGCTCCGGTCGCTGACCCGGTCGCTCGGGGGACCGGACTACCTGAGGGTGCGGGTCGGTATCGGGAGGCCGCCGGGCCGGATGGATCCTGCCGACTTCGTGCTGCGTGACTTCTCGGCGGCTGAGCGCCGCGACCTCGGGGTCGTGGTCGAGCGTGCCGCGGACGCGTGCGAAGCCCTGGTCGAGGAGGGCCTGGAGCGTGCACAGAACACGTACAACGCCTTGCCCTGAGTGACCTTCGTCACCCGTTCGGGTGACGCCTCGGGCCGAGATCGGTCCTTCGAAGGTGGGCAGGGTCGTACGTTCGGTTCGTTCCCGGCGCCAGGGCTGTCGGTGCCCGCGGAGGGTCTGATTGACTCGTTGCATCGCCGATCACGCAGACCGACGTGGGTATGGCCGGGCAGGGGGTTCGATGTCAGTCGAGGACGAGGTCCGCGGTGCGGCGGCTCTCCCCGTGCCTCGCACGGCCGCGTCCTCGGGCGACTTCCTCCTGCGCGCTGCGCCCCAGCGTCCCCGGGTGATCCCGGACCCACGCACCGGATCGGCTCGAGGTCGTCACCGAGCTGCCCCAGTTCGAGCCGCCACCGGGCGGACAGCACCCCGGCAGCGCGTTCCTGGCAGCGTCGCTACCTGATCTCGGTCCTCATGGTGGACGTGCTGGTGGCTCTCGACTCGGCCGTGCTCACGTTGCTGGTCCGTCGGAACGCCTTCGACCGGCCGGTGACGATCGCGATGGCACTGGCTCTCCCGCTCATCTGGGTCAGCATGCTCGCGCTGGCGCGCGCCTACGACGAGAGGATCTTCGGGATCGGCTCCGACGAGTACCGGCGCGTGCTGTCGGCCGGCGTGGCGCTGATCGCCAGCTCCGCGTTCGTCGCCTACGCCTTGCAGCTGACCGTGGCGCGCGGGTTCGTGCTGGTCGTGCTGCCCTTCACCGTGTTCTTGGACCTCCTCGGTCGCTACCTGCTGCGGCACCGCCTCCACAAGCGCCGCGACCAGGGCAACTGCATGAAGCGGGTCGTGATCGTGGGCGACCACCGAGCCGCGCTCGCCCTTGCGGCTCAGCTCCGCCGTTTCCCGTTCCACGGGCTGCAGCCGGTCGCCGTGTGCCTGACGTACGGCAGCGACCACGCTGCGGTCCAGGCCGCCGGTCTCCCGACACTGGTCGGTGTCGAGCGCGCCGTCGAAGCCGTCCGCGCGTACGACGCCGACGTCGTCGCGGTGCTGACTGGCCCAGTCATGGCCGGGCCCAACCTGCGCCGGCTCTCGTGGGACCTCGAGGCGCGCGACACCGAGCTGCTCGTGTCGGCGGGCCTCATCGAGGTGGCCGGCCCACGGGTCCACGTCACCCCGGTGGACGGGCTTCCGCTCCTCAACCTGGCCAAGCCGCGGTTCAGCGGCTTCAGCCGGGTGGGCAAGGGGCTGTTCGACCGGGTGTCGGCCGTCCTGGCCATCCTCGTCCTCTCACCCCTGCTCCTCGGGATCGCCGTCGCCATCAAGCGCAGCTCTCCCGGGCCGGTGTTCTTCCGGCAGACCCGTATCGGCAAGGCCGGTCGTGAGTTCCGGATGGTCAAGTTCCGCTCCATGGTCACCTCGGCGGAGCAGGAGCGGATCGGCCTGCTCGACCGCACCGATCGCGACGGTCCGATGTTCAAGATGCACGCGGACCCCCGCGTCACCTCGGCCGGTCGTTGGCTGCGCCGCTACTCCCTGGACGAGCTTCCTCAGTTGTTCAATGTCGTCATCGGCCAGATGTCGCTCGTCGGGCCGCGCCCGCCGTTGCCCGAGGAGGTCTCGGAGTACGACGACGACGTCAAGCGCCGGCTGCTGGTCAAGCCCGGGATGACCGGGCTCTGGCAGGTGAGTGGTCGCTCCGACCTCCCGTGGGAGGAGTCGGTGCGTCTCGACCTGCGCTACGTCGACAACTGGTCGATCGCGTTCGACCTGGTCATCCTGTGGAAGACCGTGCGCGCGGTGTTCGAGGGCCACGGGGCCTACTGACCGGTTGGTGCGCCCCGCCGAGCCGGCGCGCATCGTTCACCCGGATGGCGCAATTCTCGTTCGGGCGCGTCATGCGGAACCGGGTCCCGCCGTCCGAGGCGGCCCCGAGATCGGCGCCTGCGTGCGTGTGAGGGTTCTCACGGACATGTCACCCTCTGTAGAGCAATATCCCCGGGCGGTCCCGGGATTCTCGCGTAAGTCGTCACCCTGCGTGACCGTATCGAGCGCCTAGCCTGATGGCCGCACCAGGTCGCACAACTGATCCGACGCGGCGTCACGAGCCCCTGCTCGGCCCCCTCAGGAGGGGTCCGGTCGGTCTCGTCAGGGTCAAGGGCCCCAGACCGTCGGCCGACAACACCCGGGACGGATGTCCCTCCACCCGTTCAACGGGTCACGACACCACCGGAGTGTTCTTCTTATGGGTCGACATGCTGTGCAACGCCCTCGCGCGGTCCTGTCCCTCGTCGCAGCCGGTTCGGCTGCCGCCTTGCTCGCTGGGGTGCTGACGATCAACGGGGCAGCGACCGCCGACCAACGGCGGCTCTCCGACAACCTGGTGAGCAACCCCGACTTCGAGTCAGGCACCCAGGGGTGGAACGCCCAGGCCGTGAGCACGGCCCTGGTCAGCGCAGCGGGCCACGACAGTCGCCGGGCGGCCCAGGTGACGGCCCTCAACGACGGAGCGATCCTGCTCCTCAACGACAGTCCCAACGTGGTGCAGGACGCGACTCCCGGGGCGACCTATGTCGCCTCGGCCTGGGTGCGCACCGACACCCCGAAGATGACCGTGTCGCTGCGGTTCCGTGAGGTCGACGGCGCGGCCCTGGTGGGTCGCGCCCAGACCAGCGTGGTGCTCGCGGGCTCCGGCTGGCAGCAGATCAGCGGCGAGTACGTCGTTGCAGGGGCCAACCACCAGCTCGCCGTGCAGGTGCTCTCCACCGGTGCGCGCAAGGGCGCCGCTCTGAGCGTCGACGACGTCGACGTCCGCGAGGTGCTCGACAGCGGGGGCGCTTCGGCCACTCCGCCGGTCGAGAGCCCCAAGGAGTCGCCGACGCCGACGGAGTCGGTCTCGCCCACTCCCGACCCAACGCCGAGCGAGTCGACCAAGCCCGCTCCGACGCCGGTCGACCCGACTCCGACGCCGAAGCCGACCCCGAGCGACCCCCCCGCCTCCGGACCCACCAGCACGGTGTTCGGCGAGACCATGTGGATGAACCCTGGGGAGTCCTGGGCTCAGACGTTCAACCGCCTCGAGGGTGACTACGGCCGGATCGACATGTTCCGTGCCTTCCTGCAGGCACCTCCCTCGACCTGGTCCGGGTACTTGTCCCTCGGGCCGCGCCCGATGAACGTGTCGTTCAAGGCGCTGCCGAAGGACGTCCTCGCTGGCAAGCACGACGCCGCCTTGACCGCGTGGTTCCGCAGCGCACCGACCGACCGGCCCATCTGGTGGACCTACTACCACGAGCCCGAGGACAACATCGCCAACGGCGAGTTCACGGCAGCGGACTACCGCGCGGCGTGGAAGCACCTCGTGGAGATCGCCGACGCCAACGCCCCGAAGAACCTCAAGTCCGCTCTGGTGCTCATGGACTGGTCGCTCTTCCCGAACTCGGGGAGGAACTGGAAGGACTACTACCCGGGTGCTGCCTACATCGACCTGCTCGGATGGGACAGCTACAACAGTCACGGGCCAAACCCACTCGCTACTTCACCCCGAGGAGAACTTCGGGCTCGCAGTCAAGGTGTCGAAGGCTGAGGGGAAGCCGTTCGCCTTCTCCGAGTGGGGCGCGAAGCTGGTTGCCGGTGACACCGGCGCGGGCGGGCGCCTGGATGAGGACTGCGCCCGGTACTTCGAGTCGGTGGGTGCGGAGTACGCGGCCTACTTCGACGCACCCGTGGTGACGAGTACCGATTGCTCGACAACCGTCCAGAAGGCGCTACGCGACATGATGGCTGGCGCCTTCTAGTCACGTTGAACAACGGCCGCCCCCGGGACTGCCCGGGGGCGGCCGTTCCGCGTCCGGGGCCGCCACGCCGACTCGTCGGACACGCCGGTGGTTTGGCGTTTGCCCTCGGCCCGGGTTAACTGGTGCCACCGAATCAAAGCCTTCGGCCGGACGCCAAAACCTGCCACCGGTCACCGAGGCTCTCGGCAGCACCATCCGCGTGGCAGGCGCGGGGGACCCAAGCAATCAGGCCACCACTTCCCCGTGGCCTTGGGGCGAAGTCTCTGTGAGACCGGGCCAACCTTCTCCGCCCGAGCCCGACAGCTAACCCCGCAGGCGTTGCAAGAAGGAGCCGATTCCCCCGGTCGTACGCCGTCCCGTGATGGCGCACGACCGCGTCCAGGGTGTCGGCTGAAGCGAGCCATCCCTCAGGAGTGTCATGCAGCGCAACCATCGTCAACGTCCCCAGCGCCGAGACCGGGTCCGCAAGGCACTCGCCGGCGGGCTGGCCGTGTCCTTCGTCGTCGGCGGGCTGGCCGTGCTCGGAACGGCCTCGGCATCGACCGGGTGGTCGGCCACGAGGCTGTCCAACGGCGGATTCGACTCCAGCAGTCGGCGGCTGGACCGCTCAGGGAAGCGGCACCACGCTGTCTCGCATCGCGTCAGCCCATGCCGGTTCGCACGCGGCGCGCATCACCGCGACCAAGGCAGGCGTGGACCTGATGCTCAACGACGTCCCCAATGTGGTCCGGAGCGCGCCCAAGGGTCGGCAGTACCTCGCCGAGGCGTGGGTGCGCTCGTCCTCGTCCTCGACGATCACTCTCCGTCTGCGGGAGTGGAAGAACGGTTCCGTGGTCACGATCGAAGACCGCATCGGTGGCGATGCCTTCGGCTGGACGAAGCTCTCGGTCCGTCTGACGACGAGGACCGACAAGAGCTCGCTCGCGCTGAACGTCTTCAGCCGTGACGCACGTCAGGGTCGGACGCTCGACGTCGACGGCATCAGCCTGCAGAGCCGCGCGGCCGCAAGTACCGCGGCGCCGGTGGGCACCGTCACCGGACCCGTCACGGGGAGCTCCAGCGGCAGTACGTTGTTCGGTGCTTCCATGTGGCAGAAGTCCGGTGAGACTTGGCCGCAGACCTTCAACCGTCTCGAAGGCGTCTACGGGCGGATCGACTTCGTGCGAGCATTCCTCGGGGCTCCGCGCTCGGACTGGTCCGGCTATCTCTCCGTTGGTCCGCGCCCGATGAACGTGTCCTTCAAGGCGGCGCCGAAGGAGATCCTGTCGGGCCGTCACGACGCGACGTTGAGGACCTGGTTCCGTTCGGCGCCGACCGACCGGCCCGTGTGGTGGACCTATTACCACGAGCCCGAGAACGACATCCAGCGGGGCGCGTTCAACGCGGCCGACTACCGGGCTGCGTGGAAGCACGTCGTCGCGATCGCCGACGCCAACGCCCCGAAGAACCTCAAGGCCACCTTGGTTCTCATGGACTGGACGGCCGATCCGAAGTCCGGTCGCAACTGGAAGGACTACTACGCGGGCTCCGCCTACATCGACGTCTTCGGACTGGGACAGCTACAACGGTCACTCCGGACGGCCAACTCGGTACTTCGACCCTGCGGAGAACTTCGGTCTCACCGTCAAGGTGTCGCGAGAGGCCGGCAAGCCGTTCGGGTACTCCGAATGGGGAAGCACAGTGATCCCCGGTGACAACGGATCGGGCCGGGCCTCCTGGATGAAGGCGTCCGCCCGGTACTTCGAATCAGTCGGAGCCGAGTTCGCTGCCTACTTCGACTGCCCTGTCGTGAAGGAGTACCGGCTGCTCGACAAATCGTCGCAGAACGCGCTCCGTGATCTGATGACCGGGAACTTCTAGACCGTACGGCGGCCGGCCCCAGATCGCGACCGGGGCCGGCCGCCGTACGGCCCTCTGGGTCAGATTCCTCGGCCGTGCTCGTGGAGGCGCCGCATGACCTGGTCGGCCGAGACCGCTCCTGAAGCGACGCCGAGAGCCAGGTAAGCCCGAGCCTCGCGCGGGTTCCGTCGGACCGTGCGGCCCGCCCAGCTCACCGCGCCCCTGCGGTCACCGCGCGCTGCCGAGGCGAAGGCCAGCTGTCCGGTGACCCGGGCCTTGCCAGCGGGGACCTGGTCGAACTCGGGGTAGCGCTCGAGCAGCCAGGTGAGGGCCGTCACGATCGTGTCCCACCGGCTGGTGAAGTAGGACTGCTTGTGCCACAGCACCTCGACCCCGATGTCAGGCACCGAGCGGATCGGCCCCACACGCGCCGCGCGCAGCAGGAACTCGTAGTCCTCGGCATAGCTGCCAGGGATCTCCTCCTCGACGAGGCCGATGTCGTCGAGGAGTCGCTTCCTGTCCATCAGGAACGAGGACGGGTGCAGCTCGGTCAGCCGGTCCCGCAACAGGTCTTCGAGGCGGACCGGGCGGTTGCCTACGCGGTCGGCCACCCGTCTGTCGGTCGTCGAGTCCTGGTAGCAGATGCGGATGCCGGCTGAGACGACCGACGTGTCGGGATGCTCGGTCAGGAGCGCGACCTGGGCGGCGAGCTTGTTCGGCAGCCACCGGTCGTCGTCGTCGCAGAAGGCCACCAGGTCGGCCTCAGCGGCCAGGATTCCTGAGTTGCGTGTGCCCGCCAGGCCGGACTTCCGGGTGTTGGAGATGACGGTCACGCCCCGGCCCGCCGCCTCGTACACGAGCGACGCGTCCGGCTGGCTCTGGTCGAACACGACCAAGACCCTGACGGCGCCTTCGTACGTCTGGCTCCAGCACGGCGTCGATGGCCTGGCGCAGGAGCTCGGGCCGGTCGCGGGTCGGGATGACGACATCGACGGAAGGAAGGACGGTCTCGGTGGGGGTCATGCGCTCTTCTCCAGGTAGCCGTAGCGCCATCGCATGGGCGCGGTCAACGTCTCCACGAGCCTCTGGTCCTTGCGCGGGAGCTGCCCGCGCCAGTCCTTGTCCAGCCGAAGCTCGACAGCGCCGTTCGTGAAACGCATGGGGTTGCCTGCCACGGTGTGCGCGGTGTGCAGCTGGACCACGCCTTCGCCGACGAAGTCGAGGTCACCCTCGCTGGGCGGCTGGCCGATGAGGCGCTGGACGTCGCGCAGCGCCGCACGAGGGTTGGCGACGAAGTCCTCGTAGCGGACGCGATGAGTCGGGACTCCGCGACGGGTCGCCGCCTCGACGAGGGCGTTCTCGGCGACCCACTGTCGTGCGGTCCGTGCGGGTGTCCAGGTCTCCATGAAGTCGAGGGTGCCCGTCGACTCCGGGCGACGGACGCTCTTGGTCCAGGCGTAAGCGACGGCCGGGCTGTCGCGGACCACGTGCAGGACGCGGAGGTCGACATCCGGTGTTGTGGCGGAGAACGTGGAGCAGCGACCCGTGCTTGCTCGCGTCGACGACCAGGTCGGCTCCCGCCTCGTCGGCGACCGCGCGATAGAAGCGCGCCAGCAGGTCGTTGTAGCGGTCCAGCCGTCGGCCGTACGCCCGCGTCGGGCGACCGACGAGGCCGGGGGCGTAGCGGGTCCGGTCGACCGAGGCCTTGAGAGCGAGGGTCGCTGCCGGATCGATGTTCTCCCAGCCGCCGAAGGCGACGACGGCCCACTGCGGCCCAGAACGGGCAGGCTCGGAAGGCCTCCCCGCATCCGCACAGCTCTCCGTCGACCAGACTGCGTTGCCACAGGTGGGCCGTCTCTCCGATGCCGACCGCGCCGGGAAGCTGCCCGACCAGCCGTTCGATCAGGGTGGATCCGCTGCGGCCCAGTCCGGCGACGTAGAGGAGACGAACGGGTGGGTGGCTCGCGTGCCGTGCGGCCGGTCCCGCCGACCAGCTCGGTCACGATGCGGCCGACGGTCAGGGAGCCGGGGAGCCGCTCGGCGCTGCTCGCTGTCGGCACCTGGAAGGTGTCCGGTTCCGCGAGCGCGCGGTCGAGGACGTCCCGGAATGCCGCCTCGGTCTCGGCGAGCGCGACCATGCCGGCCGCGCCCATCCGTCGGGAGAACAGCTGCTGGTGGCTGTCGACGTGCTCGCCGAGTGCCGGGTCGCGGGGCACGCAGATCGGCAGGTGCCCGTGCCGGCGTGCCTCGGTGATGGTGGCGGGACCTCCGTGGCAGACGACGACGGCGGCGCCCGCCATGGCTGCCTGCAGGTCGGCGTGCGGCAGGAGGGCATGGCCCTCGGCCCGATCGGGGCGTGCGGACGTGCCGTACTGGACCACGACCTTGGCGCGATCTGCGCCACCGGCGTCCAACCACGCGTCGACCCAGCTCACCAGTCGGTCAAAGGGGTGGTGGTCGGTGCCGACCGCCACGAGGACCATGGGGAGGCCGCCAGAGGGGGGGGTCACAGCAGGGCCCCCACCACGACGCTGCCCGGGTAGTGCTGCTGCTGCTCCGGCCACTGAACGCAGAAGACCGAGCTGATCGGGCGGCACAGCCGTCCGGTGAGGGTGGGGCCGTCGATGCGGTCGTACGACCTCGATGTAGACCGTGGGGATGCGCAGCGCACGAGCCACGACGAAGAAGGGGAACGCCACTGCTGCGCCGGTCGACACCACGACGTCGGGGCGACGCCTGCGCACCTCCCGCACGGCCAGGCCGAGGTTGCGCACGAGGTTCTTCGCGTTGCGGGTGGTCGGGTGGTGGGCCCACACCACGTCCTCGCCTGCGAGGAGGGACACCGCGTCCGCTGTGTCGAAGGTGACCCAGGCACGTCGGCTCGTCGGCCAGAGCTGGGCGAGGTCGAGCAGCTGAGCCAGGTGCCCACCGCTCGAGCAGACCATGAGGACCTCTCCGCCGGGCGCCACCTGTGCGACGCGGCCCTCGGTCATCTCGTGGTCCTCATTCGTGCGTCGGTCCGGTGAGACGGGCTCGCCGGTGAACAGATGGACGTTGCTCACCCAACGTAGCGACCGATCACCGTTGCGTCCGCACCCAGGCGGGTGGTCGGCCCGGGTGGCCGGTGGATCGGAGCCGTCCGTGTGGCCCTGAGTCCACCGAACGGACGGTGCCGTGTCGGCCGCACGGTCCGTGCCCCGGTCGGCCCCTTCGTCCCTCGATCACGCGCTGTTATCGTGGCAACACCGTCGTGAACCGCCCAGCGGGGGGCCTTCCGGGGCACCTGCTCGATCAGCCGAAGGTCGTCGTCGATGTCTGCAGCAAGCCTGGACGCCTCACCCGCGGGCGCCCCGCCCGACCTCGCCTGGCTGCGCCGGGGGTGGTGGGTGGTCGTGGTCTGCATGGTGGTGGGTGCCGTCGGAGGCCTGCTGCTCGCGTCGGTGCAGACCAAGACCTACGAGTCCAAGACGACCGTGCTGGTGACGCCGACCTCGGTCTTCGACGGGACTGCGACGCCACGGATCAACGACGTCAACATGGACAACGAGATCCAGATCGTTCGTTCGGTTGACGGTCGCAGACGAGGCGCGCTCCCTCCTGCGGGACGGCAACGCCGACCGACGAGCTCATCAAGGCGGTCAAGGTCGTCGTGCCGGCGAACACCCTGGTGCTTCAGATCACGGCCGAAGCGGACTCCCCCGAAGGGGCCGCTCGACGCTGTCGCACGCCTTCGCCGAGTCCTACCTCAAGGTGCCGGGGCGATGCCGTCGAGGCTGCCGTCGACGGACGACGGCTGGACTGAAGAAGACCGTCGCCAGCTTGCAGGACGAGCTCACAGCGGTCGGCGGAGAACGATGACCGAACGCCATTGTCAAGCGAGCGCAGACGCAGATCCTCGTCAACCAGATCTCCCAAGCCAACCAGCGCATCGCAGCTCTTGGCCTCGCGCCAGGTCGACCCAGGGCGCATCATCAACGACGCTCGGCTCCCCGACGGCCCGGCCTCACCGGTGCGACTCCTGTACCTCGCGTCCGGCGCTGTCGTGGGCCTCCTCGTCGGCCTTGTCATCGCCTATGTCCTCGGCGGTCGCCGCCGTCGGGTGCGGTCTGCCTCCGACGTGGGCGACGGCCGAGTCTCCGCCTTCGAGCTCCCGGGGCCGATCAACGAGGTCGCCATGCTGCCCGTGGGACGGGCGGGTGACGTGTTCGACCGACTGCGCCTGGCGCTGACGACGGCGGTCCCCGCTGAACGTCCCGCGGTGCTGGTCTGCCCGGCGACGCGGAGCCGTGGAGCTTCGCTGATCACGGTCAACCTCGCCTCCGCGCTCGCGCGCAGCGGCCATCGCGTGCTGGTGCTGTGCGCCGACTCGCAGTCGGACACTCCCACCGTGCTGGGGGTCCGGGCCGACGCGGGACTGGCCGACTGCCTCCGTGACTCACTCGAGCTGTCCGAGCGGGTGCAGGTGTCCTCGTTCTCCCAGCACGTGGCGGTGGTCGCGCCCGGGCGTGACCTCGACCAGGTGCTGGCCGCGACCTCGGCGGAGCGGCTGGCCGTCCTGCTCCTCAAGCTCCGGCAGGACACCACGCTCGTGCGGCCGGGCGACTTCGTTCTGGTCGAGGCGCCGGACACGACGCACGGTGTCGATGCGCAGGAGCTGGCGAGGGTCGTCGACTGCTGCGTGGTCGTCGCCGAGAACGGGCGAGCCACCGTGCGCGATGTCGAGAGGACCGAGAACGACCTCCGCGGGGTGGGGGCGTCCGTGGCAGCTCACGTCGTCGTCCCGTCGCTGCCGGAGCGAGCAGTCACTCGGGACCTGCGTCCGCTCGACGACCGGCTCTCCTCGGGGCCTGGTCACGCTGCCGCGCCGAAGAACGCGACCCCGTCGGTGCCGGCGGGCACGGACCCCGCGCGGGGCTGACCCCGGCCCCCTCATGGCTCTCGTCCTCGATCCGAACCGCGCGCGGCTCGGAGCCGCACCCCCCGTTCGCCGCGGGCCGGTCGGGTGCCTTCCGTAGTCTCTTCTCCGGTCCGGGCTGGCCGCTGGCAGCGCTCTTCGTCCTCTATCCGTTGTGGTGGGCCCTGGGTTTCGCCGCCTTCGCGTGGATCGCCTTCTCGGTGCCGATGGTCTGGATGCTCGCCCGGCGCCGGCCGTTCAAGACCCCACCGTGGTTTGCCGTCTGGCTGGGCTTCCTCGGCGTGGTGGCCTTGGGCTTCCTCATGGTGGGTGTCAACGCCCCGGACACCTTGCCGCTGACCTCGGCTGGCAACGGCTATGTGGTGTGGGGCTTCCGGCTGCTGCACTACCTCTCGATCACCGTGGTCCTGCTCTATGCGGGAAACCTGACCGAGCAGGAGCTGCCCAACCTCCACCTCGTCCGCATGCTCGGCGTCCTCTTCGTGAGCACCGTGATCGGTGGTCTGCTCGGGATGCTGATCCCCTCCATCGACTACCGCTCACCCGTCGAGCTCTTCCTGACGTCGGGTTTCGTCGACACTCTCGTCCCTGGCCCGTCGCTCGTGGGCAACGAGTTCGTCCTCCAGCTCACGCATGTCTCGGTGGCGCAGTCTCAGGAGCTCCTGGGCGCACCGCGGCCGAGTGCGCCGTTCGAGTTCACCAACTCCTGGGGCAACAACTACGCCGTTCTGCTCGGCTGGTTCCTCCTCGCCTTCGTCCTGGCGGCCGGGCGCCGAACGCGAGTCTTCGCGCTTGTCCTCCTCGCAGCCTCCGTGGTACCGGCCATCTACTCGCAGAACCGGGGGATGTGGCTGGGGCTGGCTGTTTCGGCCGCGTATCTGGTCGTTCGCATGACGCTCCTCGGGCGCTATCGGTTCGTGCTGGGGACGTTGGTGGTCACGGCTTTCCTCGGCGATGGCGGTCCTCGCCGTGCCGCCGCTGTCGTCGGTCGTCGTCGGCCGTATCGACACGCCTCATAGCAACGAGATCCGTTCGTCGCTCGCTCGTCAGTCCATCAATGCGGCGCTGAACTCACCGGTCGTTGGCTACGGCACCACGCGTACCACCATCGGCAGTGAGCGATCGGCGACGATCGGTGCCACGGTCGACTGCCCGAAGTGCGGCAACCGGGTGATCGGCAGCACCGGCCAGCTCTGGCTGATGCTGGTGAGCCACGGTCTGGTCGGAACTGCGCTCTACTTCCTCTTCTTCGGGCAGGCAGTCGTGCGCTACTGGCGCCATCGCACCTGGCTGGGCATCGTCGGGGTCCAGGCCCTCGTCCTCACGTTGTTCTTCTGCTTTCTTCTACGTCTCTCTGGTCTCCCCCTCGCCGTGGCCATGCTCTCCCTTGCCGTGCTCTGGCGAGCTGATCGATCCCGTTCGACCGGTGAGCTCATGAGCAGCGACTACGTGCGCGGACGCTCGAGGCGACTCCATCCTCGGGCGCTCGCGTGATCGGCGCGGCTCCGTCGTCGGGACTTCCTACGTCCTCGTCCCTCGTCGGCTCGGCCGGCGCTGGTCCTTGCCGGCGGGTCCCGGTTGGCTGCGGCGGCGGCCTGCCGCATCTACTCCGAGTCGCGGGGAGGGCCCGCCTGCGGTCGACTGTGCTCGCTCGCGCCTTCTCGCCTCGGCATCGGCCGCGCTCGTCTTTCGGGACCGCGTTGTCTCAAGTCCGAGCGGACCCGGCCTCGATGACGAGCTCGCTGACCTGCTCGGCAGCCGAGGTTCGGCTGGCCTTCGCCGTCGGCAAGGTGCGCGCTAACCGCAAGCCTGTTCTGCTGGCCATGGGCTCCGAAGGGGCGGTGCTGGCCTTCGTCAAGCTCGGCGTCAACGCCCTCACCGACCGCTGGTGGCCCACGAGGCAGCCGTCTTGTCCAGCCTGGCGCAGCGGCGGCTGGGCGTGGTCCACGTGCCGGTCGTCCGGAACTTCGCTGACTGGGGTGGACATCCGCTGCTCGTGCTCTCCCCGCTGCCGGTCGACGAGCCTCGGGGCGACGATCCGGAGCCCTTGCTGCAGCAGGCCATGGTCGACGTCGCCCGATCGGGGGGGTCGCCCAGATCGTCGCTGCTCGACAGCTCCATGGTGGTCGGATCACCTCGTCCATCCGCGCCTTCCTGCCTCAGGCAACGCGCGGCGGCTGCGGGCGATTGTCGAAAGCCTCGCCACCAATGCCGACCGTCGTATCCCGGTCGGCTCGTGGCACGGCGACTGGAATCGCGGCAATGCTGCGGTCCTGGCGGATCGGGTGCTTGTGTGGGACTGGGAACGTTTCGCCTCAGGAGTCCCGCTCGGCTGGGATGCCCTTCACCGCAGCTCTGGCAGATCGTTCCCCGTGGAGCGGACGCCGGACGGGAAGGCAGCTCTGCGAGGACTGCTCGAACGAGCTCCGAGCTCTCTGGCCCCGTTCTCGGTCGAGCCCGACGCGTCGCACCGCTCGTCGCGACGCTGTACCTGATGGAGCTGGCTTCGCGATTCCTCGCCGACGACCAGCAGGAGCTCGGCGTGGCGATGGGTGCCGTCGACGCGTGGCTCCTGCCGGTCCTCGACGAGCGGGTGAGGGCTCTCCCGTGAGTCCGCCGGCTGTCGCCACGACGCACGGTCGAGCAAGGAGGGCAGCCGTGAGCACCGACGTCCGCGCCGCCGGGCGTGACGGCGCTCGCGAGCCGCTGCGCGTGGGTTCGGCAGCGTCACTCATGCGGCTCGTGAGTTCCCCGACTTCCTGATCGTCGGTGGCCAGCGCTGCGGGACCACGTCGATGTTCAAGACCCTCACGCAGCATCCGGCGATCCTGCCGCCCGCCATGCACAAGGGGATCCACTTCTTCGACATGCAGTACGACCGCGGGCTGGACTGGTACCGCGGGCAGTTCCCGCTCGCGGCGACCCGCACCCTGACGTCGCGCCGAGCTGGCGCGACGGCCATCACTGGCGAGTCCAGCCCCTACTACGGATTCCACCCCCTGGCCGTCGACCGGATCGCCCACGACCTGCCTGAGGTCAAGGTCGTGCTGCTCGTGCGCGACCCGGTCGAGCGAGCCTTGTCGGCCCACACGCACGAGACAGCTCGCGGCTTCGAGACCGAGCCCTTCGAGCGCGCGCTCGACCTCGAGGCCGAGCGGACGTCAGGCGAGCGGGAACGGATGATCGAGGATCCCGGCTATCTCAGCTTCTCCCTGCAGCACCACGCCTATGCCGAGCGCGGGCAGTACGTGGAGCAGGTCGAGCGGCTCGTCGGCGCGCTGGGCGACCAGCGGGTGCTGGTCGTGGACAGTCACCGGCTCTTCGGCGGGTCCGCCGAGGCCATGGCCGAGGTCTTCGGCTTCTTGGGAGTGGCGCCCGCACCAGGGCTCACCTTCGGTCAGCACAACGCGCGACCGCGCGCGCCGATGCCCGGACCGTGGCGGGAGCGACTGGAGGAGCACTTCGGGCCGTACGACCGTCGGCTCGCCGCGCTCCTCGGCTGGACGCCGCAGTGGATGGCGTGAGTGGGGCCCAGCCGCAGGGGGTGAACGTCCGGCGGCTCGCTCGCGGGGGAGTGTTCTCCCTCGCGGGGTCGGTGGTCGGCGGGTTGGCAGGATTCCTGATGACGGCGGTCGTGACCCGCAACACCACGACCGGCTCGGCCGGCGTGCTCTTCGTCGGGATCTCGGTCTTCCTGCTCGTCTTCACCGTGGTCCGGCTCGGAGCGTCCACCGGTGTCGTGTACTTCATCGCTCGGCTCACCGCGCTGGGCCAGACCGACCGGCTGCGCTCGGTGCTGCGCACGGCAGTACGTCCGGTGGCCGTGGTCTCGGTGCTGACGTCGGCCACGCTGCTCGCGACGGCACCGCAGGTCGCGGCACGGCTGATCCCCAGCGATCCGACGGCAGCGACCGTCTCGCTGCGCGTGCTGGCCGTCTTCTTGCCGTTCGCGGCGCTCTCGGACGTCTTCATCTACGCCGCCCGAGGACTGCGCGAGCTGAGACCCATGGTCTACGTCGAGCGGCTGGGGCGTCCGCTCGGTCAGCTCCTGCTCATCATCGTCTTCGTGGGCCTGGGGGCGGTGACCGCCGGTGCGCTGTCGCTCGCCTGGGCTCTTCCCTACCTTCCAGCCGTCCTGGTCTCCGGGTGGTGGCTTCGGAGACTGCTGCGGAAGGCCGAGGCCGACAACGAGGTCTCCAGCCCCGTGCCTGGTGTCATGCGGCGTGAGTTCTGGCTCTACACCTGGCCGCGTTGGGTGCAGAGCATCGCGCAGGTCGTGCTGCAGCGGCTCGACGTCATCTTGATCGCAGCGCTGGTGGGTGCCCCCGAGGCCGCGGTCTACGCGGCGGTCACGCGGTTCCTCGTGTTCGGCCAGCTCACGGCCGTGTCCATCGGATCGGTCGTCGAGCCGCACATCAGCCGGTTGGTGGCTCAGCACAACCCGGTCGGGGTCTCGACCGTGTATCAGCTGTCGACCGCCTGGCTCATCCTCGTCACCTGGCCGATCTACCTGGGCATGCTGGTGTTCTCCAGGCAGCTTCCGATGATCTTCGGTCCGGACTACGACGCGGGAACTCCCGTGATCGTCACCCTCGCCCTCACCATGCTCGTCGCCACGGCGTGCGGGCTCGTCGACGTGGTCCTGGCGATGGCCGGGCGGACGACGTGGACGCTGGCCAATGCTCTGGGTGCTCTCGTGGTCAACGTCGTGCTCAACCTGGCGCTCATCCCCGTCTTCGGCATCATGGGGTCGGCCATCGCGTGGTCCGCAGCGATCCTGTTCAAGAACCTGGTGGGACTGGCACAGGTCAAGGGATCGCTGGGGCACTGGCCGTTCGGCGCCGCTGCCAGTCGCGCGGCTGTTCTGGCCGTCGGCTGCCTCCTGGTGGTCCCCGGCGCTCTTGCCCTTCTCGAGGCGTCGTTCGCGGTGCTGCTCGCGGCGTTCGGGCTCGGGATCGGCGCCTACGCCGTCGCCGTGTGGCGCTCCCGCGTCCCTCTCGGGGTGGACTCGCTGGTAGGCGGCCGGGGACTGCCGGCGGGGCGCGACGTATGACCAGGACCGACCGCCGGAGACTCGGAGGGACCGCCCTGCTGGTCGGCCTGGTCTGCTCCGCGCTGGTCAGCGGGTGCACTCAGGCCGAGGCGCCCGTGACGGTGCGGCTGGGGCCGGAGCAGGTCTCGACCAGCGGGAGAGGGCCGGACGCTCCCGAGCAGGGTGCCTGGATCGGTGCCTGGGTCGATCCGACGACCCCCACCCAGGAGGGGCGCGTGGAGGCCGTCGCCGAGTTCGAGGCACGCCTCGGCCGCCCCTTGGACCTGGTGAACTCCTTCCACGACTGGACGGACGAGTTCCCCACCCCCGCCGACGTCGAGGTCGTGAACCAAGGGCGAAGGCTGATGGTCTCCTGGGCGGGCACGGACACCCGGGTGATCGCGTCGGGACGCTACGACGACTTCATTCGCGACCGGGCGCGAGCGGTTCGCGACCTCAGGGTCCCCATGCTCATCCGCTGGCGCTGGGAGATGGACCGACCCAACCTGCTCGCCAGCGTCTGGTCGCCCGAGGACTACATCGCCGCGTGGGAGCGGCTCCGGAGGATCTTCGCCGAGGAGGGGTGCGGCCAACGCCGGCTGGGTCTGGTGTCCTCTGGCGTCGGGCTTCCCCGAGGGTCGCGCTCAGCCGTACTACCCCGGGGACGACCAGGTCGACTGGCTCTGCGCCGACGTGTATCCCGGCCGCGAGAAGACCTCTTTCGCCGAAGGGACGGCGGCGTTCCTGGACTGGGCCGTCGATCATCCCCGACCGGTGATGATCGGGGAGTTCGGCGCCGAGGCCGACGAACCGGACTACCAGGCGGAATGGCTCCGCGATGCGGGCGACGTGCTGGCCACCAGCTGGCAGGTGCGCGCAGCGGTCTACTTCGAGGGCAGCATCGAGGCGGACAACGCCAAGGGGAAGGCGCCCTACGACTACACGCTGCTCGAGGGCAGCCCTGGGCTCGACGCCTTCCGGGTGCTGGCCGACCAGCTGGCGGCTCGCGCGCCGCGACCGTCGGTCGCTCCTTCGTAGCCCGGATTTCGTAGCCCTGGGTCACCTCGCCTCACCCACGTCAGCGGGGGTGGGCCGTTCGGTCGATGTCGGGTGCCCGATCGGCTTGCCGGCGCTCCGCCCTCTGGACAGCCGAGGCGGTGATGGGCGCAGGATGGGCTCCTGGCCAGTGGTCCGTCGGGGGTCACGGTGGTCATCGGGTCAAGGGGAGACCGTGTCGCTCACACCTGTCAGTCACCGCATTCGTCGCACCGTCGGAGCCTTGGGCGTGGTCGCCCTGGCGGGAGGCCTGCTGGTCCCGCTCGCGCCAGCGGCCAGCGCACAGACCGTGGCGCAGACCACGATCGTCAGTGCCAACCCTGCCAACTTCACCCCGAACATCATCGATGGCAAGGTCAACGCGATCGCCCAGGTGGGCTCGACGATCGTGCTCGGGGGCAGCTTCACCCAGGTGCAGGCGAGTACGGGCGGGGCCGTGCTCACGCGCTCCAACATGGTGGCGTTCAACGCGACCACCGGCGTCATCTCGACGACCTTCGCCCCCACGGTCGCCGGCGAGGTCTACGACGTCGAGCCTGCCGCCGATGGGACCTCGGTCTACGCCGTCGGCTCCTTCACCCAGGTGAACGGCACGACCACGAGCCGCGTCGCGCGGCTCAGCGTGGCGACCGGAGCCAAGGTCGCCGGCTTCGCCTCCCCGACGATCAACGGAACCGTGAAGAACGTCGACCTGGTCGGATCGCGGCTCCTGCTCGGTGGCAGCTTCAGCACCGTCGGCGGGGTCACCCGCACGCGGCTCGCATCACTCGACCCCTCGACTGGCGCGCGCACCGACTTCCTCAACCTCTCGGTGACCGGGACCAACGCTGGTGGCGGGACCCAGGTCATCAAGATGGAGGTGGCGCCCAACGGCACCCGCCTGGTGGCCATCGGGAACTTCACCAGCGTGGCGGGCCAGCAGCGTCTGCAGATCGCCATGCTCGACCTGACCGGCGCCACGGCCACGCTGTCCTCGTGGGCGACCGGCTTCTACACCAACAGCTGCAACCCGGTCTTCAACACCTACATGCGCGACCTCGACTTCGCCCCCGACAGCTCCTACTTCGTCGTGAGCACCACCGGTGCCTACGGTGGGGATCGAGTCTCCCTGTGACGTGATCACGCCGCTGGGAGACGTCGGCCACCGGGCCGGGCCAGGTCGCCACCTGGCGTGACTACACCGGGGGCGACACCACGTATGCCGTGGCGATCACCGGTTCAGCGGTGTACGTCGGCGGTCACATGCGCTGGATGAACAACCCGTACGCGGGAGACGCGGCCGGTCCCGGCGCCGTGCCCCGCGAGGGCATCGCCGCGCTCGACCCGACGACCGGGCTCCCGCTGTCCTGGAACCCCGGTCGCGACCGGGGGGTCGGTGTCTTCGACATGCTCGCGACCTCAACCGGCCTGTGGGTCGGCAGCGACACCAACCTGATCGGTGGCGAGACACGCCGCAAGATCGCGTTCTTCCCCCTGGCCGGCGGCACGACGCTCCCGGCCCAGGTGCTCGGCGCGGTGCCGAACGACGTCTACCTGCTCGGTCGCGCGGGCAGGTTCCGGCTGACCCGGGGACGTGCTCTACCGGGTCAACGCCGGCGGGCCCGCCCATCCAGTCGGCGGACGACGGGCCGGACTGGGCTCTCCGACGACCAGGCCACCTCGGCTACAAGACTCGGCGCGAGCAACTCCGCCGGCTGGGGCTCGTCCGGCACGCTCGAACGCTCGGTGCCGACCACCTCCGACGACCGGGCGCCGCTGGCCTCTTCGCCACCGAGAGCTGGGGTCCCGACTCCGGCGACGAGATGAGTTGGCGCTTCCCCGTCACGGCCGGGGCCGAAGTCACGGTCCGCCTCTACCTCAGCAACCGGTGTGACTGCACCAGCGCGTCGGGCGCACGGGTCTTCGACGTCGCCATCGACGGCGACGTCGTTGCTCCGAACTCGACCTCGTGGCGCGCTACGGCGACCAGGTCGGCGCGATGCGGTCCTACCGCCATCACCAGTGACGGCACCGTCGACATCGACTTCGGTCACGTCACGGAGAACCCGCTCATCAACGGGATCGAGATCATCCGACCGGGCACCGGCGGCGGTGGCGGTGGTGCGGCATCACCGCGGCCGACGACGTCCAGCGCCGCTACTTCACCGGGACCACGGTGGGTTCGACCGGGCTGGTCACGCCGACCACGGCTGCCTGGAGCCAGACGCGGGGTGCCTTCCTGGTCGACAGCACGCTCTACACCGGCTGGTCCGACGGGACCTTCGCCCGGCGCACGTTCAACGGCACCACGTTCGGTGCCCCGACGACGATCCCGCTCCTACGACAACAGCTTCGCCAGCGAGGTGCCCAACCTGACGGGCATCGTCTACGCCCAGGGTCGGATCTACTACACGCTGTTCGGCCAGGACCAGCTCTTCTGGCGCTGGTTCAGCCCGCAGTCGCACGTCGTGGGGGCCACGCGCTTCACTGGTGGGCGGCGACGTCGGCGACCTCGCCCCTTCCCGCATCCAGGGCATGTTCCTCTCCGGCAGCACGCTCTACGCCGCCGATCGCAGCAGCGGCGACCTGGTGCGGGTCGGGCTCTCCGGCACCACGGTGACCGGACCGGTCGAGACGGTGGACACCACCAACGACTGGCAGGGCGCGTGGTGTCTTCCTCTGGAACGGTGGGGCGGCGCCGCCGCCCAACCTGGCTCCCACGGCGGTCGCTACGGGCAGCTGCACGGGTCTGACCTGCACCTTCGGGTCGGCCGGGAGCAGCGACCCCGACGGCGGCATCGTGAGTCGGACCTGGGTCTTCAGCGACGGCGCACCGCCTCCGGTGCCAGCCCCACGCACAACTTCGCCTCAGGGGGCGACTGGACGGCGACCCTGACCGTCACCGACGACGACGGCGCCAGCGACACCGACGTGGTCACGGTGACCGCGGTGGCCCCGCCGGAGCAGGATCCCGTCGCGGCGTTCACGCAGTCGTGCACCGGGCTGTCCTGCACCTTCGACGGCACCGGGAGCAACGACCCGGACGGCGGCGCCATCGTCAGCTACGCGTGGGACTTCGGCGGGACGCCCGGAGTCCGGCGCCACCCCGACGCACGCCTTCCCGGCTGCGGGCACCTACACCGTGACGCTGACGGTGACCGACAACGAGGGTCAGACCAGTCCGCTGGTCTCCCACGAGGTGACCGTCACGGATCCGCCGGCCTCCACGGTCGCCTTCCGCGGCTCGGCGGTCGCGAACACGAACGCGACCTCGACCGCGATCCCGACGCCGACCGGCACCCAGACCGGCGACGCACTGCTGTTGTTCGTCACGAGCAACACCGGGGCTTCTCCGGCCACGCCCGCCGGTTGGACGTTCGTGAGCGACCGACTGTCGGGGACCGACCTGCGGACCTCGCTCTACCGACGTGCGGCCACCACGGGGGGCCTCGGCACGGTGACCTTCCCGGCCATCACCAAGACCAACCTCACCGTCCTGGCGTACGACGGTGCGAACCCGGTGCCGACCGCAGCGCGCGTCGCTGGCCAAGTCGGGGGCGTCGACGAGCTACCAGACCCCCGGAGCGGCGGTGTCGACCCCCGGGTCGTGGGTGGTGTCCTTCTGGGCGATGAAGACCTCGACGGTTCCCGTCTGGACGGCGCCGGCTGGCACCGTCCGGAGGGCAGTCGAGCGCCGGCACCGGGAGGTGGGCTGGTCTCCGGCCTGGCCGCTGATGCAGGTCCGACCAGCGCCGCCGCCCCCGCCCTGACCGCCACGTCGACGGTGAGCTCGGGGAAGGCCACGGGCTGGACCGTCGTCCTGCAGCCCGAGTAGTCGCGGAGGGTGACCGAGGAAGGTCCGGGAGGGGTGCGCGTCTGCTTCCACATCGAGACGCACACCCGTCCCGAGCAGGTGGAGCGCCTCGTCCGGACCCTGACGGCCGGTTGCTCTGACGCACGCGTCCTCGTCAGCCATGACGAGCGGGCGGCCCCGCTGTCCCCGTCGGTGGCCGACCTCCCCGGGGTGGAGGTCCGCCGCGATCCTGGGGGCTACGGCGATCTCCACCACGTGGTGCGCTGGTTGACGACGGCCCGCCGGCTCGAGGCCGAGGGCGAGCCGTACGACTGGCTCGTCAACCTCAGCGGGCAGTGCTATCCGCTGCGCCCGCTGGCGGTCGTGGAGGCCGATCTGGCTGAAGCGGCGGCGCATGGGGTGGACGGATTCGTCGAGACCAGCCGTGTGTGGTCGACCGAGTCCCCCTGGCCGGATCGGATCGCCGACAACCGGTACGCCTTCCGCCACCGGCGCCTCGGGGAGTCTCGGCCGCGCAGGTCCACGACGTTGCGGGCGGTCAGCGCACTCAGCGAGCTCCAGCCGTGGGTCCGCGTGGGGTCGGCGACCGGGCTGTCGGTCGGCGTCCGCCATGACCTGCCGGCGGCGGTGCGAGCCGTCGGGCTGCGAGGTGGGTCCTTCTTCTGCGCCCTGCGTCCTTCGGCGGTCCGCTCGGTGGTGACCACGATCGACCGTGACGCGGAGCTGCTGGACTGGTTCGCGGGCGTGATCACGCCTGCGGAGGTGTTCTTCCAGACCGTTCTCGCCCTGTCCGGGGGGTTGCACCTGGTGAACGACAACCGGCGTTACGCGGAGCACTCACCGCGCGGCGGGAACCGCAGCGAGGTCCTCGATCCCGGGGGACTCGAGCGCGCTGTCGCGAGCGGTGCCGACTTCGCCCGACGGTTCGACGAGCAGGTCCATCCGGGCCTGCTCGGTCGGCTGGAGGGTGCGCTGCGCGGGTAGGGATCTCGCGCTGTGTGACCCTTCGACCACCGCAGGTGAGATGGGCATCAGTCGAACGGTTGAAGTTGCCGCTCGGAGCCCCGAACAGGGGTCCGCGGGGTTTCGTCAGCCGCGCCGGTGACGGAGAATGGGGGTCGGACGGGGCGCGCGGGGCGCAGCCGTCATCGCTGCGACCAGGGGAACCACGTACATGCCGACCTCACGTCTTCAATCCGTGCACCACCCGTCGAGCAGGTCGTCGGGTCCTGGCCGCCGTCGTCGCCGCGTCGAGCGTCCTGGCCGTGCTGGCCGTCGCCACCCCGGCGAGCGCCCAGGGTGACGGCACCGCGGTGCACACGAGCATCGTGAGCGGCGAAGCCGGCCGAACTTCACCCCGTACGGTCACCGACGGCATCGTCGAGTCGGTCGTCCAGGTGGGCAACCAGATCGTGATCGGTGGCACCTTCACGACCGTCGTCCGCGGCACCACCACCTACACGCGCACCGGCCTGGCGGCTTTCGACGCCACCACCGGCGTCGTCTCCACCACCTTCGCTCCGACGGTGGACGGCGAGGTGACTGTCCTCGAGGTGGCAGCCGACGGGCAGTCGGTCTACGCAGGCGGCGTCGTTCAACACCGTCAACGGAGCGACCTACCGCAAGCTCGTGCAGCTCAACGTGGCTACCGGTGCTGTGGTGACGGCCTTCAAGCCGGGCGCGTTCAACGGCGCCGTCGCCGACGTGCGCCGGGTCGGCAGCACCTTGTGGGTGGCAGGCAAGTTCACCAAGTCCGGGTCGACGGTCGCGCCCCGCCCTGGTCACGCTCGAACGCCACGACCGGCGCCCTGACCAGCCAGAGCACCGTTGTCTTCGCCGGTCTGCACAACGGCGGCACGCTCGCGGTGCGCGAGCTCGCCGTCACCCCCGCGGGTACGAAGCTCATCGCGATCGGCAACTTCACCACGGTCGACGGCCAGACGCGCGACCAGGTGGTCCTGCTCGACATCAGCGGCCCGACGGCCGTGGTGTCCGGGTGGCAGACGAGCTTCTACAGCGCCGCCTGCAACGCGGTCTTCGACACGTACATGCGCGACGTCGCCATCTCCCCGGACGGCACCTACGCCGTGTTCGTCACCACCGGCTCCTACTTCGGGGCCAGCTCGCCGTGCGACTCGCAGGTGCGCATGGAGATCACCGGCAGCTCGCCCGGCGTCACCCCGACCTGGCTGCAGTCCACCGGTGGCGACACGACGACCGCGGTCGCGATCGTCGGTTCGGTCGTCTACGTGGGCGGGCACTTCCGGTGGATCAACAACCCGAGCCGTGGAGACCGCGCCGGCCAGGGCGCCGTCTCCCGCACCGGGCTCGCCGCCCTCAACCCGGCGAACGGCATGCCGTACAGCTGGAACCCGACGCGCGAGCGCAAGTACGGCGTCTACGACTTCCTGGCCACCTCGCAGGGGCTCTGGGTCGGCAGCGACAGCGACCAGCTCGGCGGGGAGTATCACCCTCGTATCGGCTTCTTCCCGCTGGCCGGTGGTTCTGGCTTCCCGGCCGCCCAGGTGGGCACGCTCCCCGGTGACGTCCTGGCGGTCGGGCCAGCAACCGGAACCGGGGCCACGACCGGCGCGACCCGCACCCCCGTCACGGCGTCGGTGGTGCCCGGTTCGACCTCGGCCATGACGACGAGCGAGTCCTGGAGCAACGCGCGCGGCGCCATGCTCATCGACTCGACGCTCTACACGGCGTGGAGCGACCGGCAGTTCTACGCCAGCCCGGTGAACGGCTCGACCATCGGCGCTCGAACGCTGAGCAACGTCAACGTCGGTCCGCTGTGCACGACCTCCTCCACGTCGTGCGCAGGAGCTTTCGCCTTGGACATCCCGACGCTGACCGGGATGTTCTACGACAACGGCCGCATGTACTACACGATGTCGAACGCCAGCCAGCTCTACTACCGCAACTTCGAGCCGGAGAGCGGCATCGTCGGCGCGACCCGCTTCCAGGCCACCGGTGGCGTGGCCACGCTGAACCCGAGCCGTGTGCGGGGCATGTTCCTGGCCGGGGTGCGCTGTACTTCGCCGACTCGGGCTCCGCCGGCACCTTGAGCTCGATCCCGTTCAGCGACGGCGTCGTCGGAACGACGGTCACCCTGGTCGACTCCTCGCGTGACTGGCGCGCGCAGGGCCTGGTCTTGCGCACCGGGTCGACGGGCAACCAGGCGCCGACGGCGAGGATCACCGGGAGCTGCGGGATCCTGTCCTGCTCCCTCAGCGGCGCCACGAGCACCGACGACGGGTCGATCACCGGCTACGCGTGGAACTTCGGCGACGGGCAGACCGGTACCGGTGCGACCCCCACCCACAGCTACGCGGCGGCGGGCACCTACACCGTCACTCTCACGGTCACCGACAACGACGGGGCCACGGGTCAGACGACCTACCAGGCCGCAGTGGCTCCCGTCCCGTCGTCCAATGTCGCGTTCCGGGCGTCCGCGTCTGCTACGGCGTCGTCCGGCGCTGCGACGATCGTCGTGCCGGGGACCGTGCAGCCAGGTGACGCGCTCTACCTCTTCGTGACGCTCAACGGGTCCTCCACCACGACCACGCCGTCCGGATGGACTCAGGTCGCCGAGCAGACCGACGGCACCCCTGACATGGTCACCCGGGTGTTCCGCCGGGCGGCGGTATCAGGAACAGCGGGTTCCACCGTCACCGTCCCCGTGGGTTCGACCCAGAAGAGCGCCACCACGCTCCTCGCCTACTCCGGCGTCAACACGACCAGCGCCCAGGTCGTGACGTCGGCGGCCGAGCCGGGCACGTCCGCTGCGCACGCCGCCCCGTCGGTGCAGGTCGCCACGGCCGGGTCGTGGGTCCTGCACTACTGGGCCGACAAGACGGCGGGGACCACGAGCTGGTCGACGCCTGGCAGCCTGACGCAGCGCAAAGTCGTGCTGGGCTCCGGGTCCGGTCAGGTCGGGGGCGTGAGCGCAGACACCGGCGGTGCGGTGCCGACCGGGACCTGGGCAGGTGCGACCGCCACCTCCTCGACGTCGGGGGCCAAGGCCACCTCGTTCAGCCTCGTCCTCGCCCCCGCGTGAGCGTCCTCGGGGGAGTCCCGGTCGACGGTTCCGCTGACGACCACGCCCTGGCGGCGGCTCTGGCCGATGCCGCCGGCCGGCTGCTGCTCGAGGTCCGCGGGCAGGGGCTCGAGGGATCGGAGCTCAAGGACGCCGGCGACCGGAGCTCGCACGACTACCTGATGGCCGAGCTGGCCCGGGTGCGCCCCGACGACGCCGTCCTGTCCGAGGAGGGCAAGGACGACGCCGTGCGCCTGAGCTCTCGCCGGGTCTGGATCATCGACCCGCTCGACGGCACGCGCGAGTTCTCCGAGCTCGACCGTGACGACTGGGCCGTGCACGTGGCGCTGTGGGAGGACGGCGAGCTCGTGGCGGGTGCCGTCGCCCTGCCCGGCGCAGGGCGAGGTGCTGTCGACAGCGCAGCCTCCGGTCCCGGCGCCGCGGGCCGAGGGGCAGCCGCTGCGGATCGCCGTCAGCCGGTCGCGGCCCCCGGCTTGGCTCGCCGAGCTGGCCGAGCAGCCTCGGCGGCGGAGCTCGTGCCGATGGGCTCGGCCGGAGTCAAGACCTGCGCGGTGCTGCAGGGCAGGGTCGACGCCTACGTCCACGGCGGGGGACAGTACGAGTGGGACTCCGCGGCTCCGGTGGTCGTGGCCCGGGCCGGCGGGTTCTGCACGCCAGCCGGGTCGACGGCTCTCCGCTGATCTACAACCAACGCCAACCCGTGGCTCCCCGACCTCGTGGTCGGGCACCCCGAGATCTCTGGGACACTGGTGGCTGCACTGAAGACGGTCAGCGACACCTAGGAGAGCCCCACCCGATGAGCGACTACCGCCTCAGCTATGTCCGAGCGCTCGAGGCCGAGACGATCCACATCATCCGCGAGGTCGTCGCCGAGATCGAGCGGCCCGTGCCTGCTCTTCTCCGGCGGCAAGGACTCGATCGTGATGCTGCGGCTGGCCGAGAAGGCGTTCGCGCCGGCCCGCATCCCGTTCCCGGTGATGCACGTCGACACCGGGCACAACTTCCCCGAGGTGCTCGAGTTCCGCGACCGGCGCGTCGACGAGCTCGGGGTCCAGCTCATCGTCGCCTCGGTGCAGGACGCGATCGACCGCGGGCATGGTCGCCGAGGAGGCCGAACGGCATCGCGCAACCGGATCCAGACCCCGGTGCTGCTCGACGCCGCTGGAGAAGTACCGCTTCGACGCGCTCTTCGGCGGCGCCCGGCGCGACGAGGAGAAGGCGCGCGCCAAGGAGCGGGTGTTCTCCTTCCGCGACGAGTTCGGCCAGTGGGACCCGAAGAACCAGCGCCCCGAGCTGTGGAGCCTCTACAACGGCCGCATCCACCCGGGCGAGAGCATCCGGGTCTTCCCGCTCTCGAACTGGACCGAGCTCGACATCTGGCAGTACATCGCCGCAGGAGCAAGATCGAGATCCCGTCGATCTACTACGCGCACGAGCGCGAGGTGGTCGAGCGCGACGGGATGCTCTACGCGGTCAACGAGTTCGTCCGACGCCGCGCGACGGTGAGACGCTCGTCCGTCGAGACGGGTGCGCTACCGCACCGTGGGCGACGCCAGCCTGCACCGCAGCGGTACGCTCCGACGCCGACACCGTCGAGAAGGTCATCGACGAGGTCGCGGCCACCCGGATCACCGAGCGCGGCGCGACCCGCGGCGACGACAAGGTCAGCGAGGCCGCCATGGAGGACCGCAAGAGGGAGGGCTACTTCTGATGACCGACATGCTGCGGTTCGCCACCGCCGGCTCGGTGGACGACGGCAAGAGCACGCTCATCGGACGGCTGCTCTACGACACCAAGTCGATCTTCGAGGACCAGCTCGACGCGGTCGAGCAGACCAGCGGGAGCGCGGCGACGACTACACCAACCTGGCGCTGCTCACCGACGGCCTGCGGGCCGAGCGCGAGCAGGGCATCACCATCGACGTGGCCTACCGCTACTTCGCCACCCCGCGGCGCAAGTTCATCATCGCCGACACCCCCGGGCACATCCAGTACACGCGCAACATGGTCACCGGTGCCTCCACGGCCGACCTGGCCCTGATCCTGGTCGACGCCCGCAAGGGCCTGGTCGAGCAGAGCCGGCGGCACGCCTTCCTCGCCACGCTGCTGCGGGTGCCGCACCTCGTGCTGTGCGTCAACAAGATGGACCTCGTCGACTACTCCGCAGGAGGTCTTCGAGCAGATCCGCGACGAGTTCACCGACTTCGCGACGAAGCTGCGACGTGCCCGACCTGACGGTCATCCCGATCTCGGCGCTGCAAGGGCGACAACGTCGTCGACCCGCTCGCGAGAACATGCCCTGGTACGAGGGCTCCGTCGCTGCTGCACCACCTGGAGACACGTGCACATCGCCAGCGACCGCAACCTCATCGACGTCCGGTTCCCGGTGCAGTACGTCATCCGCCCGCAGTCCGACGCACCACCACGACTACCGCGGCTACGCCGGGCAGGTCGCCGGCGGCGTGCTTCAAGCCGGGCGACGAGGTCATGGTGCTGCCGTCGGGCTTCACCACGCACGATCGCGGCGATCGAGACCGCCGACGGCCCGGTCGACGAGGCCTACCCGCCGATGTCGGTGACGGTCCGGCTCGCCGACGAGATCGACATCTCGCCGCGGCGACATGATCTGCCGGCCGCACAACCAGCCCGACGGTCGACCCAGGACATCGACGCGATGGTCTGCTGGATGGACGAGCGCGTCGCGCTGCGCGCCGGGCGGCAAGTACGCCGATCAAGCACACGACGCGGTCGGCGCGCGCCGTGGTCAAGGACGCTGCAACTACCGGCTCGACGTCAACACGCTGCACCGCGACGAGACGCGCGAACGGCCTCGCGCTCAACGAGATCGGCCGGGTCCGGCTGCGCACGACCCAGCCGATGTTCGCCGACGACTACGCGCGCAACCGCACCACCGGTGGTTTCGTCCTGATCGACGAGGCCACCAACCGCACCGTGGCCGCCGGGATGATCACCTCGACCGAGTGACAGACCCGAACGTCAGAAGGGCGGGGGGTCCGGATCGGTCGCGGTGCTGGACGTGGGTTCTGGCTCGCGGGTGGCTGTGTGGTGGTTCCTGGTCGGGGGTGATGTGGTGGGTGTGCCTGGTGGGGGTGGTCCAGGTGAGGTGGCCGTTGCCGTGGTTGGTGAGGGTCCAGCCGGGGGCGAGGTGTTTGAGGTGGTGGTGGTGGGCGCAGAGGTCGCCGAGGTTGCAGGAGCAGGTCGGTCCCTCGGGGTAGCGCAGGGTGTGGTCGAGTTCGCACGCGGCGGCGGGGCGGTTGCAGCCGGGGAAGCGGCAGGTGCGGTCGCGGGCCTTGATGGCGTTCCGCAGGCGGTCGGGGGGCTGGTAGGGGCCGGGGCCTTCGGTGTCGTGGACGTGCTGTCCGGGGCAGGGTTGGGGGACGGCGTGGGCGCCGGTGGTCGTCCCGGTGGTGCGGTCGGTCAGGTCGAGGAGGTCGCGGATCGTGCTGGCGCTGACCGGTCCCGAGCCGGCCGGCCTCTGCGACCAGCCCGCCGTGGCTGGCTGAGGTCGAGGTCGCACCCGGTGTGGTCGACGAGGACCTGCAGGTTGACCGGGACCGGTTGACCGCCTGGCTCGGCCATCAGCAGGTCGATGGCGACGTCGGCGCGCTTGGCGTCGAGCCTGCGGTCGTCGTCGGGGTCGTCGGGGAGCGCGTGGGCCAGGCATTGATGCGCTCGTAGGCGGCCCAGGCGACGGCCTCGGGAACGTGCAGCCCAAGCCAGGCCATGCCGTTCGAGCCGGGTTCGACCCGGACCTCCCGGTAGGTCTTGGCCAGTGTCTCCCGCCCGGCGGATGGCGTCTGCGTCGATGCGGTGCACGAGGTCCTTCACGATCTTCCCGACCCGCGTGGTCGACGCCCGGGTGCTGACCGCGATCACGGTGCTCGGTGGGCAGGGCGCCGAGCTGGGCCGGGGTCATCTCGGCCAGCGGCAGTCCGTCGGGGCGACCGAGCCGGTTCAACAGGTGGGTCTCGACCTCGGCGCAGCCCTCGGCACCGAGCAGCAGCGTGGTTCCAGGACCCGGCGGACCGCGGGCAGGGGCAGCAGCCCGGCCTCGAGGGCGGCGAGCAGCCTGGGGTGCCGGCCGGTCAGGGCGTCGGCCTCGGCGACCCGGGTCCGGACCGCGCCGCGGGCCAGCCCGGTGGCCAGCGCGATCTCGTCGAGGGCGTAGGCGCTCAACCCGCGCTCGTCGGGGTGACCGGAGGGGTCGGGTCGGCGCCGGGCGAGCTCGGCGGCGACCCGGTAGCCCAGCGCGGTCGCGGCCCGCAGGTCACGCTCGGCCTGACCCGCGAGGTCCACCAAGGCGGCGTCGTCCAACGACGCTGAGCGGGTTCGCGGCACGCGCCTCGGACTCCGCGATCCCCTCGGCCACCAAGGACTGCAGCGCCTCGTCCCAGCTGTCGGTGTCCAGCCCGTGGTCGAGCGCGGGGTCCACCTCCGGCTCCCAGTCCGCCGGGTCCACCCACACCCGCTCAGCGAGGTCCGAGTCGCCGGGAACGGCGACCAGGACCTGCGGGCGCGCATGAAGTCGAACATGTGATGGATTCTATCGGAGTCCGGAGACAGTTCGCAAGGGGGTGTGCACAACGTTTGCTGTTGCTGCGCAACAAGAAATCGCCGTCAGGTGAAGGCGACGTCCTTGGTCTCGACCGTGCCGGCCGTCCGGCCCGGTGCCGCCTGGTGGCTCCAGTACAGGTTCGTGAACGAGATGACCACGTCGGGCGGCGGCGCGCCCCACTCCGTCAGGTCCTCGGTGGTGTGCGCATCGCTCACCAGCATGGTGTCGTACCCCCGGACGAGCGCCCCGTGGAGCGTCGAACGGATGCAGGCGTCGGTCTGCGCCCCCACGACGAGCAGGCGGCCGACCCCGAGGCCCGACAGCTCGGTCTCGAGGGTGGTGTCCTCGAAGGAGTCGCCGTACTTCTTCTGCACGACCGGTTCGGCGTCGGTGGGGACGAGCTCGGGCACGATCTGCCACTCGTCGCTGCCCTCGACCATCCCGTCGTCGGAGTGCTGGACCCAGACGACGGGAACCGACTGCCGCCGCGCCCGCTCGACGAGGAGGTCGATGTTCGCCACGACCGCGTCGCGCTCGTGAGCCGACCCGACCACGCCGTTCTGGACGTCGATGACGAGGAGGGCGGTGTTCGGACGGTCCTCGAGCGTGGTCATGTCTCTCCTTGGTCGGAGTCGGCGATCGAACGGGGTCGGACGGGTGTGAACTGCGTCTTCATCGTGGACCTGCGCACCGACAGCGCCGCTCAGGTCAGGAGACCGCGCCGGACCAGCTCGGCCCAGATCGTGTCCACGGCGTCGTCGACAAGGGTGTCGGTGGTGTCGACCACCACGTCCGCGTCCGTCGGGGTCTCGTAGGGCGAGCTGATGCCCGTGAACTCGGGCACCACGCCGGCCCGGGCCTTGGCGTAGAGCCCCTTGCGGTCACGGGCCTCGCACACCTCGAGCGGGGTCGCCACATGCACCAGCACGAACTCGCCCACCGCCTCGGCTCGTGCCCGCATGTCCGCTCGGGCGGCCTCGAACGGCGCGATGGGTGCACACAGCGCCAGGCCGCCGTGCTCGGCGACCAGTGCCGCGACGTACCCGATCCGGCGGACGTTCAGCTCGCGCGACTCCCGGTCGAACCCGAGCCCGGAGGAGAGCAGTCGCCGCACCTCGTCACCGTCGAGCAACGTCACGCGGCGTTCGCCGTCGTCCTCGATGCGGTCGGCCAGGGCGCGAGCGATCGTCGACTTGCCCGAGCCGGAGAGCCCGCTCAGCAGCACCACGGCTCCGCGTGACGTGCCCGCGGGGTGTGACCGGCGCAACGCCGCCAGCGAGCTCTCAGGCAGCAGGCCCTCGACGTCAGGACGGCCGGCGACGATCGCGCTCAGCTGCGCAGCGTCCTTCTCGGGCCGGACCTCGGTGGCGTCCACGACCGTCGTGACCCCGTACGTCGCCAGGGCGGAGGTCAGTCGGTCGGCCCAGCCGGTCGAGTCGTCGGACGGTCGCGTCAGCGGGACGACCAGCGGCTCAGCGCCGACGAGCGTGTCGGCCGCCGCGACGACCGCGCGGACCAGGTCGGCAGGGCGTACGTCCTTCGGAGTGCCGTGGCCGACCAGGGCGACGAGGAGCAGGCGACCGGAACCACCGGTGCTGGCGAGGCTCCCAGCGGCGGCCAGGTCGGCTCGGGTCGGCACCTCGCGGAAGGCGACCGCGGCCGAAGGCCCTTGGGCGGCGACGTCGGACGGGCGGTGCCGCCAGGCGCGGCCCACGCCGTGCGTGGCCGGCCGGAGCGCCGTCACTCCCGTCGGGCCGGAGCAGGGCGAGCGGCGTGCCCTGCGGGTCGGTGAGCAGGAGTCCGGTGCCTGCCGCGGCGGCCCGTGCCTCGTCGGGGAGGGAGAAGACGGGTGGGTCCGGGAGAGCGCCGACAAGCGTCAGCTCCAGGTCGTCGAGCTCTGAGCCCTCCAGCCCGTGGAAGGGAAGGTCTGACAGGGCGGACCAGTCGATCGCCGTCGCCGGCACCCGACGTGGTCACGGCTCGAGGCCGGGGCGCCGCCGGCTCGGCAGTGTCGGGGGGTGCCACGCCGGCAGTCTCCTCCACCAGGGCCGGTGGCTGCGCCTTGGCGGACTCCTTGAGGAGCTTCGACGCTTCTTCGCGTAGCGACCCCGGACCACCCTCCAGGCGAGCGGCCCGAGGATCAAGGCACCGAGGATCGCGATGAAGATGGCCTGGTTGGACGCACCCAGCAGCTTGAGACCGGAGGCCATGAGCACCACCGCGAGAGCGCGGCGGACGAGCCCTCCAGGGGCCCGCGACGAGACGCGTGCCCCGACGTAGACGCCCGGGATGGCCCCCACGAGGATCGTGGCGGTCAGGGCCAGCTCGAAGTCCCCGAACAGGATGTGGGCGAGGGATGCTGCCGCCACCATCGGGATCGCCTGAGTGAGGTCGGTGCCCACCAGCTGGGACGCCTTGAGCATCGGGTAGAGGAACAGCAGGATCACGATGACGATCGATCCCGCGCCTACCGAGGTCATGCCCACGATGAGTCCGGCGAAGGCGCCGAGGAGCACGGTCGGCACCTTGCGGACGACGACCAGGGGGTTGGTCTCCTCCGCCGGCCCTTCACCCACGAGGCTCGAACGCTCGACGAGCACCATCCAGGCGCGGACCACGAGAGCCGCCGAGGCCACGAGCAGCGCAGCGCCCAAGGCCTTCTTGACCACCGTCGCGAGGTCCTCGCCGTCACCCATCAGCCGGAGGACGAAGACTCCGGCGAAGGCGGCGGGCACCGAACCGAGGCACAGCCAGCCGACCAGCTTGAGGTTCACGGTGCCCCGGCGCAGGTGGACCGCCGAGCCCACGGGCTTCATGAAGAGGCTGGCAACCAGGTCGCTGGAGACGGCCGTCAGCGGGTCGACGCCGAAGAAGAAGACCAGGATCGGGGTCATGAGGGCGCCGCCGCCCATGCCGGTGAGGCCGACGACGAAGCCGACGAGCACGCCGGCGAGCGCCAGACCCGGGCTGAACCAGTCCACGGTGGCAGACCTTCCTGACAAGCGAGGTAGGGAATCCCCCAGGGTAGCCGCTCGGCCACCCCAGGGGGTCGACCGAGCGCCTAGGGTGGGGTCCGCCGTCCGTCCGAACCTGGAGGTCGGGCTTTCGTCATGCGCGCCTGCGTTCCTGCCCCGCCGCCCCGACCACCGAGGAGCCCGTCATGAGCCTGACCGGCCTGCTCGAGGTCGTCGTCGGTGACGACGTCCTCGGCCGGCTGCGCGCGGCCGCGACGGGCTGGGCCCCTGCCCAGGGGGCGGGCCCCGCCCGGGAGGTGACCGCCCCGGACGCGCTCCAGCCCCTCGTCGCGGCGCTGCTCGCCGCCGATCCGGTCGCTGGAGCCGGACGCACCTGTCCTGCTCGTGACGGCCACGGGTCGCGAGTCCGAGGACCTCACAGCCGCGCTGGCGAGCCTGTTGCCGGCCGAGTGGGTCGCGGAGTTCCCCGCCTGGGAGACCCTGCCGCACGAACGCCTGTCACCTCGCTCGGACACCGTCGGTCGGCGGTTGGCGGTGCTCCGCCGACTGGCACATCCCGACCCCTCGGACCCGGCGACCGGCCAGGTGCGCGTCGTCGTCGCGCCCGTGCGCTCGGTGCTCCAGCCCCTGGTCCCGGGGCTGGCCGACCTCGAGCCGGTGGCCCTACGAGCCGGCGAGGAGATGCCTCTCGAGGAAGCCGTCGAACGGCTCGCAGCGGCGGCGTACTCCCGGGTCGACCTGGTCGAGAAGCGCGGCGAGTTCGCGGTGCGTGGCGGGATCCTCGACGTCTTCCCGCCGACCGAGGAGCACCCGCTGCGCGTCGAGCTGTGGGGCGACACGGTCGAGGAGGTGCGCTGGTTCAAGGTCGCCGACCAGCGCAGCCTGGAGGTGGCGCCGCACGGGTTGTGGGCGCCGCCGTGCCGGGAGCTGCTGCTCACGCCCGACGTCCAGGCGCGGGCCAAGGCGCTGCTCGTCACCCACCCCCAGCTGGCCGACGTGCTCGGGCGGCTGGCCGAGGGCATCGCCGTCGAGGGCATGGAGTCGTTGGCCCCCGTGCTGGTCGAGGAGCTCGAGCTCCTCGTCGACCACCTCCCCGAGGGCACCCACGTGCTCGTCTGCGACCCGGAGCGGGTCCGAGCGAGGGCTGCCGACCTGGTCGCGACGAGCGCGGAGTTCCTCGCGGCCTCCTGGGCGGCCGCCGCCGGCGGCGGGTCCGCCCCGCTCGACCTCGGCGCGGCCTCCTTCCGGACCCTCGCCGAGGTGCGGGCTCACGCCCTCGAGCGCGGGGTGCCCTGGTGGGCGCTGACGCCCTTCGGCGCCGACGAGGAGCTGGCCGCGCCCGACGGCGAGGACGTCGACGACCGGGCCGTCGCCACCACCGGCTTCCGGGCGGCCGAGGCCTATCGCGGAGACACCGCCCGGGCGGTGGGTGACGCCCGCCGCATGCTGGCCGACGGCTGGCGGGTCGTGCTCGTCACGGAGGGCCACGGCCCGGCCGAGCGCCTCGTCGAGCGGCTCCGGGAGGCCGAGGTGGCCGCCCGCCTCGACCTCGACCTCGCGCGAGGCTCCGGAGGCTGGCATCGTCCACGTCGCCACCGGCCGCCTCGAGCACGGTTTCGTCCACGACCTTCTGCGGTTGGCGGTGCTCACCGAGAGCGACCTCGTCGGGCAGCGCAGCTCGACCAAGGACATGCGGCGCATGCCGTCGCGTCGCCGACAGCAGGTGGACCCGCTGCAGCTGCGGGCGGGAGACCTCGTGGTGCACGAGCAGCACGGCGTCGGGCGCTACGTCGAGATGGTCCAGCGCACCGTGCAGGGTGCCACCCGCGAGTACCTCGTCATCGAGTACGCCCCCGCCAAGCGCGGCCAGCCCGGTGACCGCCTCTACGTCCCCTCGGACGCGCTGGACCAGGTCACGCGCTACGTCGGAGGGGAGGCCCCCGCCCTGCACCGGCTCGGCGGAGCCGACTGGGCCAAGGCCAAGGGCCGGGCGCGGAAGGCGGTCCGGGAGATCGCCGGGGAGCTGATCCGGCTGTACAGCGCCCGGATGGCCGCCCCCGGGTACGCCTTCGGGCCGGACACCCCGTGGCAGCGCGAGCTCGAGGACGCCTTTCCCTACATCGAGACCCCCGACCAGGCCTCGACCATCGACGAGGTCAAGGCCGACATGGAGCGCCCGGTCCCCATGGACCGCGTGGTCTGCGGTGACGTCGGGTACGGCAAGACCGAGATCGCGGTGCGCGCCGCCTTCAAGGCCGTGCAGGACGGCAAGCAGGTCGCGGTTCTCGTGCCGACCACGCTCCTCGTGCAGCAGCACCTGTCGACCTTCTCCGAGCGCTACGCCAACTTCCCGGTGAACGTCGCGGGACTGTCGCGGTTCCAGACCGACACGGAGGCCAAAGCAGTCGTCGACGGGTTGGCCGAGGGAACGGTCGACGTCGTGATCGGGACGCATCGGCTGCTGACGACCGGTGTCCGGTTCAAGGACCTCGGGCTCGTGGTGGTCGACGAGGAGCAGCGCTTCGGCGTGGAGCACAAGGAGCACCTGAAGGCCCTGCGCACCCATGTCGACGTGCTCACGATGTCGGCCACCCCGATCCCGCGCACCCTGGAGATGGCCGTGACCGGCATCCGGGAGATGTCGACGATCACGACCCCGCCGGAGGAGCGCCACCCGGTGCTGACCTTCGTCGGGCCCTACGACGACCGCCAGATCACCGCCGCGATCCGACGCGAGCTGCTGCGCGAGGGCCAGGTCTTCTACATCCACAACCGGGTCGAGTCGATCGATCGCGCCGCCGAGCGGTTGCGCCTGCTCGTCCCGGAGGCCCGGATCAGGGTCGCCCACGGGCAGATGCACGAGGACGCGCTCGAGCAGGTCATCGTCGGCTTCTGGGAGAAGGAGTTCGACGTCCTCGTCTGCACGACGATCATCGAGTCCGGCATCGACATCGCCAACGCCAACACCCTGGTGGTGGAGCGGGCCGACGCCTTCGGGCTCTCCCAGCTGCACCAGCTGCGCGGCCGGGTGGGTCGCGGCCGCGAACGGGCCTACGCGTACTTCCTCTACCCGCCGGAGAAGCCGCTCACGGAGCTCGCCCACGACCGGCTTGGCCACGATCGCCCAGAACACCGACCTCGGGGCCGGCATGGCGGTGGCCATGAAGGACCTCGAGATCCGCGGCGCCGGCAACCTGCTCGGTGGCGAGCAGTCCGGCCACATCGCCGACGTCGGCTTCGACCTCTACATCCGGCTGGTGGGCGAGGCGGTGGCCGCCTACCGCGGCGACGCGGTCGAGGAGCCGGCGGAGGTCCGCGTCGAGCTGCCCCTCGACGCGCACATCCCGCACGCGTACGTGCCCGGCGAGCGGCTGCGGCTCGAGGCGTACCGGAGGATCGCCGCCATCACGCAGGACGCCGACGTCGTCGCCGTGCGCGAGGAGCTGGCCGACCGGTACGGGGCACTGCCGCCGCCGGTCGAGACGCTGCTCGAGGTCGCTCGCTTCCGAGCCCATGTGCGCGCGGCGGGGCTCACCGACGTCACCCTGCAGGGCTCCAACGTGCGCTTCGCCCCCGTCGAGCTGCCGGATTCCGGTCGGGTCCGGCTGGCCCGGCTCTACCCGGGGAGCATCGTCAAGCCGGCGATCCGTACGATCCTCGTACCGCGTCCCACCACGGCCCGGATCGGCGGCACCCCGCTGCGCGACACCGACCTGCTGGCCTGGGCGCGGGAGTTCGTGGATGCTCTCCTGCCAGGAGAGACTGCGTCGAAAGGACCCGCATGACCCGCGCCCGTCGTGCCTCGGCCGCCGCGACGGTTGCCGTGGCGGCCGTCCTGCTCTCCGCCTGCGGCTCCACCCAGGCCGGAGCCGCAGCCGTCGTCGGAGACGTCCGCATCACCGAGACGCGGGTCAACCAGGCCGCCGCCGACGCCGCCGCGGCGGCTGAGTCCCTTCCCGCCGACCAGACCCAGGGGCTCGACACCGGGACGTTCCCGCAGGCCAACGCGAACCGGCTCGTGACCTCCGAGCTGCTGGCGATCGCCGCGGCGCAGGAAGGCATCGTCGTCACCCAGTCGGAGGTCGACACCCTGCTCGACCAGGCCGCCGGCGACACGTCGCGGGCTGAGTTCGAGGCGCAGATCGCCGCGCAGACCGGGGTCCCGCCCGCAGACCTCGAGTCCTTCGCCCGCGACTTCATCATCCAGCAGAAGCTGGGGGAGATCCTCGCCCCCGGGGCCGACGCGACCGCGAAGACCGCCGCGGTGAACGCCCGGCTCGCCCAGATCGCCGAGCAGGAGGGCGTCACGGTGAGCCCCCGGTACGGCGCCTGGAACGCCGAGGCCGCGCGGATCGAGGGAGACGTCAACGACCTCTCCTCGCCGCAGGCGACCCCGGAGCCGTTGGCTCCTGCGGCTCCGCAGTAGTCCGCTCGTGACCGACGGCGTCGACCCCGCCGGCGACCGCCCCGGGGCGCGACTGCTCGACCTCGTGGCGATCATGGACCGGCTGCGCTCGCCGGGTGGGTGTCCCTGGGACGCCGCGCAGACCCATGCCTCGCTGGTGCCGTACCTCCTCGAGGAGGCCTACGAGACCGTCGAGGCGGTCGAGACCGGCGACCGCTCCGCCCTGCGCGAGGAGCTCGGTGACGTGCTCCTCCAGGTGGTCTTCCATGCACGGGTCGCGGCCGAGGACCCGGACGACCCCTGGGACGTCGACGCCGTGGCGGGCGATCTCATCGACAAGCTGGTCCGCCGGCATCCCCACGTCTTCGCTTCCGGCGACGCCACCACCCCCGACGAGGTCGAGGCGAGCTGGGAGACCCTCAAGCGCGAGGAGAAGGGCCGCACCTCTGCGGTCGACGGCGTCCCGCTCGCGCAGCCCGCGCTCGCCCTGGCGGCCAAGCTGATGGCCAGGGCTGAGAAGTCGGGCCTGGATGTCCCCGTGCCCGACGCCCTGAGCGAGAGCCTTCCCGACCGACCGCTCGCCGCCGACGAGGTCGGCGCCCTGCTGCTCGCCCTCGTCGCCCGGGCTCGAGCCGACGGGGTGGACGCCGAGCTCGCCCTGCGTACGGCCGCCCGCGGCTACGCCGGAGCCGTACGGGCGGCCGAAGCCCGCGGCTGAGCCTGCAGCCGGGACCAGGCCGTACGTCCGGGGGGTGGGGGGTCGGCCGCCACCGCCCTCGCTGCAGCTCGGGCGCCCGCGAGGCCGGTCCGCGGCCGGCCCCCCACCCCCCGGACCTACGGCCCTCACACGTCCCGATCGGGGCGGAAGGGGCGCCCGATAGGGTGAAGGTGTCGTGACCGCGCGTCCCAGGGAGCACTGAAGTGGCCAGCATCGAAGGCGTCGGAGCCCGCGAGATCCTCGATTCCCGCGGCAACCCCACGGTCGAGGTCGAGGTCGGCCTCGACGACGGCACCTTCGCCCGGGCCGCCGTCCCGAGCGGTGCCTCGACGGGTGCCTTCGAGGCGGTCGAGCTGCGCGACGGTGACGCCGCGCGCTACGGCGGCAAGGGTGTCGAGCAGGCCGTCCTCGCCGTCCTGGACGAGATCGGCCCCGAGCTGCTCGGCTTCGACGCCACCGAGCAACGGCTCATCGACCAGGCGCTCATCGACCTCGACGGCACGCCCGACAAGTCCCGGCTCGGCGCGAACGCCCTCCTCGGGGTCTCCCTCGCGGTCGCCCGTGCGGCGGCGGACTCCGCGGACCTGCCGCTGTTCCGCTACGTCGGTGGCCCGAACGCCCACCTGCTGCCCGTGCCGATGATGAACATCCTCAACGGCGGTGCGCACGCGGACAGCAACGTCGACATCCAGGAGTTCATGATCGCGCCGATCGGTGCGTCGACCTTCGCCGAGGCGCTGCGCTGGGGCGCCGAGACCTACCACGCGCTCAAGTCCGTGCTCAAGGCGAAGGGCCTCGCGACCGGCCTCGGTGACGAGGGCGGCTTCGCCCCCAGCCTGGAGAGCAACCGTGCCGCGCTCGACCTGATCACCGAGGCCGTCGAGAAGGCCGGGTTCCGCCCCGGTGCCGACATCGCGCTCGCGCTCGACGTGGCGGCGACCGAGTTCTTCTCCGACGGGGCCTACACCTTCGAGGGCGACCAGCAAGTCGGCCGCCGAGATGACCGCCTACTACGGCTCGCCTCGTGTCCGACTACCCGATCGTCTCCCTCGAGGACCCGCTGTCCGAGGACGACTGGGAGGGCTGGCAGACCATCACCGCCGAGCTCGGCGCTCAGGTCCAGATCGTCGGCGACGACCTGTTCGTCACGAACCCGACGCGGCTGCAGCGCGGCATCGACGAGCGCGCCGCGAACGCGCTGCTCGTCAAGGTCAACCAGATCGGCACGCTGACCGAGACCCTGGACGCCGTCTCGTTGGCCCACCGCAACGGTTTCCGCTGCATGATGAGCCACCGGTCGGGCGAGACCGAGGACACCACGATCGCCGACCTCGCCGTCGCCACCGACTGCGGACAGATCAAGACCGGTGCCCCAGCACGATCCGAGCGGGTCGCGAAGTACAACCAGCTGCTGCGCATCGAGGAGCTGCTCGACGACGCGGCGCGCTACGCCGGGCGGGCCGCCTTCCCGCGCTTCGCGTCCTGACCGAGGCATCCTCTAGGCATGGCCACGGGTGACTCACGCGCGGGACGACGTCCCGCCGCGCCCTCGTCCACCCGCGCGAAGGGCGGTCCGCAGACCGTTCGCCGGACGTCGGGGACGACCCCGAAGGTGGCCGTGCCGTCGGACCCCGCCGCCCGACCGGCGGCCCCGCGCCGCGTCCCTGTCCGTCCTCATCTGACCGGCCGCGCAGCCGTCCTGCTGGTGGTCGTCGCCGCCTTGGCCGTGACCTTGGCCTGGCCGGCCCGGGCCCTGGTCGACCAGCGCCGCGACCATCGCCGGCCTGCGTGCGGGCAACGCCGCTGCCGAGCAGCGGGTCATCGAGCTGCAGAAGTCCCTCAACCGCTGGGACGACCCCGCCTACATCGAGGCGCAGGCGCGAGCCCGGCTGCACTTCGTGCGCCCGGGCGAGACGGCGTACGTCGTGGTCGGGCCGGACGCCGCCCCGGCCGCCGGTGACCCCGCGGGTCTTCGCGCCGGTCAAGGAAGCCTGGTACGACACCCTGTGGCAGTCGGTCGAGGGCGCGGCCAGCGATGCCGGCTGAGTCTGCCGACGTTCCCGCTGCCCCTGACCCCGCCGATCTCGCGGCAGTCGCCGTCCAGCTCGGGCGCCCGCCGCGTGGCGTGCGTCGCGTCGCGCACCGCTGCCCGTGCGGCCAACCGGACGTCGTGGAGACCGAGCCGAGGCTGCCCGACGGCACCCCGTTCCCGACGCTCTACTACCTGACCTGCCCCCGGGCCGACGGCCGTCGTGGGGACCTTGGAGGCCTCCGGGTTGATGCGCGACCATGCAGGATCGGCTGGCGACCGAGCCGGAGCTTGCGTCGGCCTACGCGCACGCGCACGAGGTCTATCTCAGCGCGCGGGCCCGAGTCGGCGACGTCCCCGAGATCGACGGGATCTCTGCCGGCGGCATGCCGAACCGGGTCAAGTGCCTGCACGTGCTCGTCGGCCACGCCCTGGTCGCCGGACCCGGCGTCAACCCGTTCGGCGACGAGGCGTTGGCGCTGCTGCCGGACTGGTGGGCGACCGGCCCCTGCGTCCAGCCCGAGACACCTGACCCCGGCGCCGGCGAGGCGGACCGATGACCCGGGTGGCCGCTGTCGACTGCGGCACCAACTCCCTGCGGCTGCTCGTCGCAGACGTGGATCCCGCGGTCGGGCACGATGGTCGAGCTCACGCGCCGGATGGAGATCGTGCGCCTCGGTGAGGGCGTGGACCGCACCGGACGGCTGTCCGAGGCGGCACTCGCCCGCACCTTCGCGATGTGCGACGAGTACGCCGCGACGATCGCAGACCTCGGTGCTGACCGGGTCCGCTTCGTGGCGACCTCGGCCTCCCGGGACGCCGACGAACCGTGACGTCTTCGTCGCCGGGGTCCTCGAGCGCCTCGGCGTCGCCCCGGAGGTGGTGGCCGGCGACGAGGAGGCTCGACTGTCCTTCGACGGCGCGACCCGCGAGGTGCTGGGCCGGTGCCGCGCCGCCGTTCCTGGTCGTGGACATCGGAGGGGGGTCCACGGAGCTGGTGCTGGGCGAGCGCACCCCCGGGGCCGCGCTCTCCGTGGACATCGGATGCGTGCGGATCACCGAGCGGCACCTGCGGTCCGACCCGCCCACCCTCGCCGAGGTCGCGGCCGCCCGGCGTGACGTCGAGGCGATGATCGACGAGGTCGCCAGGGTCGTCCCCCTGGCCGAGGCCCGTACGGTCGTCGGCGTCGCGGGTTCCGTCACCACCGTCGCAGCCATCAGCCTCGGACTCCTGGAGTACGACGCCGACGCCATCCACCTGTCCCGGATCCCGCGCGCGGACGTCGCACGCCGTGTGCGACCGGCTGCTCGGCATGTCCCGCTCCCAGCGGGCGGCACTGCCAGCGGTCCATCCGGGTCGGGTCGACGTCATCGGGGGTGGTGCGGTGATCCTGGACGCGGTCCTGGCGCGGGTGGCCGGGCTCACCGGCATCGACCACCTCGTGGTGAGCGAGCACGACATCCTCGACGGCATCGCCTGGTCCCTGGTCGCTGACTAGGGTCGAGGCGTGTCCGCGCACCGGTGCGCGGCGCCATCGAGGAGGCACGTCGTGGGGCAGCGCGTGGAGTTTGCGAGCAACGGTGGCACGTGCGAGGGCTACCTCGCCGTCCCGGAGTCGGGATCGGGCCCGGGGGTCGTCGTCATCCAGGAGTGGTGGGGCCTCGTCGGCCACATCACCGCCGTGGCGGACCGGTTCGCCGCCGAGGGGTTCGTCGCGCTGGCCCCGGACTTCTATCACGGGGTCGAGCACCACGGAGCCCGACGAAGCCATGCGGCTGCTCATGTCCTTGGCCATGGACACCGCGGCGCAGGACATCGCCGGCGCTGCGTCGTTCCTCACCCAGCGCCCCGAGGTGACGGGGTCTGGGATCGGCACGGTCGGCTTCTGCATGGGCGGCTCGCTGGCCCTGTGGACGGCGACCCTGGCGCCGGAGGTCGTGGCCGCGGTCGGGTTCTACCCGGCCATCCCGTGGGACCGGATGAACCCGGTCTGGGCGAGCTGCGCGGGCAAGCACGTGGTCCTGCACTGTTCGGAGGAGGACGGCACGTCGGCAGCGGACGGCATCCGGACCGCGGTGTCCGCCGTCGAAGGCGCCGGTGGCGAGGTCACGACCTACGACTACCCGGGCACGCGGCACGCGTTCTTCAACGACGAGCGTCCCGAGGTCTACGACGCGCAGGCGAGCGCCCTGGCCTGGGACCGCACGCTGGCGCTGTTCCGGTCGGCGCTCTGAGCGAGACCCGCGCGCCCTACGCGCCGCCCGGGTCGGGCTGGCCGGGCGACCCGGCCACGCCTCGGACTCCGGTGGCCGATGACGCGGACGCTGTCGTACGGCTGGCCGGGACCGCTCGCGACCTGGCGACGCTCGAGGCCCGCCAGTCCGTGTGCCGGGCCTGCCCGCGCCTGGTGGCCTGGCGCGAGGAGGTCGCGGTCACGCGCCGCGCCGCCTACGCGGACCAGCCGTACTGGGGCCGCCCGGCTCCCGGGTTGGGGCGACGCCGAGCCGCGGATGCTCGTGGTCGGGCTGGCGCCCGCCGCCCACGGCGCCAACCGCACCGGTCGCGTCTTCACCGGGGACCGGAGCGGCGACTGGTTGTTCGCCGCCCTGCACCGGGCCGGGTTCGCCAACCAGCCCTCGTCGACCGACGCGGGGGACGGGCTGGTGCTGACCGGCGCCCGGGTCGTCGCGGCCGTCCGCTGCGCCCCTCCGGCCAACAAGCCGACGCCCCTCGAGCGCGACACCTGTGCCCCGTGGCTGGACCGGGAGCTGGCCCTCGTCCGGCCCTCGGTGCGGGTCCTCGTGGCGCTCGGGGCCTTCGCCTGGGACGCCGTCCTTGCCGCGGTGACCCGGGCCGGAGACGCCGTGCCCTCGCCCCGCCCGCGGTTCGGGCACGGGGCGGAGGTGCACCTGCCGACGGGGGTCGTCGTGCTGGGCACGTACCACCCCAGCCAGCAGAACACCTTCACCGGCCGGCTCACCGAACCGATGCTCGACGCGGTCTTCTCCCGCGCGGGGACCCTCGCCCGGTCGTAGCACGCACCCAGACCGGCCCGGGACGACGACACGAGTGCCCGACCGGGCGGGTGTCGGCCAGGTCCGGGGTGGCCAAGGCGCGGCCACGGCTGCGCCGTCTCGGCGCGGCGCGTGCTCCGCGTCGGACGTACCGTGGAGGAATGGCCCCCACCGCACCTCGACACCCGCCCCGCATCCTCGTGATCGGTGGCGGCTACGTCGGGCTCTACACCGCGATGCGGCTGCTCAAGAAGCTCCGCCGCGACGAGGCGGTCGTGACCATCGTCGACCCACGTTCGTACATGACCTACCAGCCGTTCCTGCCCGAGGCGGCCGCCGGCTCGATCCAGCCGCGGCACGTGGTCGTGCCGCTGCGTCGGGTGCTGGACGGCGCCGAGGTCGTCACCGCCCGGGTCACTGGCCTGGACCACGCGACCAAGACGGCCACGATCCAGCCGCTCGAGGGCGCGCCCTACTCGATCACCTACGAGCACGTGGTCGTCGCGGTCGGCTCGGTGTCGCGCACCCTCCCGATCCCCGGGCTCGCCGAGGTCGGCACCGGCTTCAAGACCGTCGAGGAGGCGATCCAGCTCCGCAACCGGGTCATCGAGTGCATGGACATCGCCGAGTCGACCCATGACGAGGACATCCGCCGCCGCAACCTCACCTTCGTGGTGGTCGGGGGCGGCTACGCGGGCATCGAGGCGCTCGGCGAGCTCGAGGACATGTCGCGCTACGCGACGCGCTACTACCGCACGATCAAGCCCGACGGACCTGCGCTGGGTCCTCGTCGAGGCCTCGGACCGGATCCTCCCCGAGGTCGGGCAGGACATGGGCCGCTACGCCCTGGACCAGCTGCGCGAGCGCGGCATCGCCTGCCACCTGGGCACCCGCCTGGAGTCGGCCGAGGGGGGCCACGTCGTGCTCTCCGACGGCGAGGAGATGGACACCGAGACGCTGGTGTGGACCGCCGGGGTCAAGCCCAACCCGCTCGTCGAGGTCACCGGCTTCACCCTCGACGGCCGTGGCCGGCTCCTGGGCCGGGCCACGCTCCAGGTCGCCGACCACGACGACGCCTGGGTGGCGGGCGACTGCGCGGCGGTGCCCGATCTGGCGACCGGGCCTGATGCCTGGTGCTCGCCTTCGGCGCAGCACGCGGTGCGGCAGGCCCGCACGCTCGGCGACAACATCGTGGCTCAGCTGCGCGGTTTTCCCGTCAGCGAGTACGAGCACAAGCACGCAGGATCGGTGGCCTCTCTCGGCCTCTACAAGGGCGTCGCCCAGGTCTACGGCGTCAAGCTCAAGGGGTTCCCCGCCTGGTTCATGCACCGGACCTACCACATGAGCCGGGTCCCGACCTTCGGCCGCAAGGCGCAGGTGCTCATCGACTGGACCCAGGCGTTCTTCTTCCGGCGCGAGATCGTCTCGCTGTGGGGGATGCACGAGCCGTTCCAGGAGTTCCAGGACGCTGCACGCAAGCCTCCGTCCCCGCCTCCTGCGGCCTGAGCGGTACGTCTCCGGAGCACTCGCACCCTCGGCCGAATGTCGTTAGCAAGGGTAATGACCTACACTGGTCAGGTGCCGACCGACCTGCGAACCGCTGAGCTGACCAGCGCGCTGCGCATCGCGGTGATGCGCACCGCGCGTCGGCTGCGTGCCGAGCGGTCGGACGCGTCCTTGTCGTTGGGTTCCCTGGCAGCGCTCGGCGCTCTCGACCGGCACGGCCCCCTCACACCCGGCGAGCTGGCGGATCACGAGCGGGTCCAACCACCGTCGATGACGCGCACGCTGGCCGCCCTCGAGGCGGCCGGCCTCGTGACGAGGACACCGCACCCCACCGACGGTCGCCAGGTGCTGATGTCGACCACTCCGGCGGCCCGGACGATGCTCCGGGCGGACCGCCGCCGCCGTGACGAGTGGCTCGCCGTACGGCTGACCGCGCTGACCCCGGAGGAGCTGGCCACCCTCGACGCCGCGAGCGCGATCCTCGACCGGATCAGCCGCTCGTGAGCCCCACGTTCCAGGCGCTGCGCAACCGCAACTACCGCTACTTCCTCGCTGGCGCCCTGGTCTCCAACGTCGGCACCTGGATGCAGCGCATCGCCCAGGACTGGCTCGTGCTCGAGCTCTCGGGGGGCAGCGGTGTCGCGCTGGGCATCACCACGGCGCTGCAGTTCCTGCCGCTCCTGCTCTTCGGCCTGTGGGGTGGGGTGCTGGCGGACCGGTACCCGAGTCGGCGCGTCCTCGTGCTCGCCCAGGCCAGCTTCGGGGTCCTGGCGCTGCTCCTCGGTGTCCTGGATGCCTTCGACGTGATCAGCCTCGGCGGCGTCTATGTGCTTGCCTTCCTGCTCGGCGTCGTCGCTGCCGTCGATGGTCCGACCCGGCAGGCGTTCCTCATCGAGATGGTCGGCCGCGAGGACCTGCCCAACGCCGTCGGCCTGAACTCCACCGCGTTCCACGGAGCCCGCATCGTCGGCCCGGCCCTCGCCGGGGTGCTGATCACCGCCTTCGGAACGGCTCCGGTCTTCCTCATCAACGCAGCGACCTTCCTGGCCGTGATCGGGAGCCTGCTCGCGATGGACCCGCGGCTGCTGAACCCGGCTCCGCGCGTGCCGGCAGGAAGGGGTCAGATCCGGGCCGGTCTCTCCTATCTGGGCACCCGCAGGGACCTCGTGCTCGTGCTCGTCATCGTCGGGGTGGTGGCGACCTTCGGCTTGAACTTCTCGATCACCATGGCGCTGATGGCCACCCAGGTCTTCGATCGCGGGGCCCAGGGCTTCGGGCTGCTCGCGACGATGCTCGGTGTGGGCTCGCTCCTGGGTGCGCTCCTCGCCACGCGGCGGCGGCACCCGGGGTTGCCCTTGGTGGCCGGGGCGGCCGTCGCCTTCGGGATGCTCGAGCTGCTGGCCGCTTTCATGCCGACGTACGCGCTGTTCGCGCTGGTCCTGGTGCCGACGGGCTTCGCCGCGCTCACCGTGATGACGGCTGCGAACGCAACGGTCCAGCTCGGGGTCGCCCCCGAGTTCCGCGGCCGGGTCATGGCGATCTACCTGACGGTCTTCCTCGGAGGAACGCCGATCGGCGCGCCGATCATCGGATGGCTCTCGCAGCACAGCGGGCCGCGCGCCGGTCTGGTGCTCGGCGGGGTGGCGTCGTTGGTGGTGGGTCTGGTAGCGCTCGCGCTCCTCAGTCGGCGTGCTTCCCGGCGTGGCGCCGAGGGGGACAGCGAGGCGGCCTACGCTGGGTCCGCCCCCGTAGCCCAACGGCAGAGGCAGTCCCCTTAAAAGGGATACCGGTGTGGGTTCGAGTCCCACCGGGGGCACGCCGTGACCGCGGTCCGCTGTGTGCTTGGGGAAAGGCTCGCCAGGATGCAACCGAACCCACCCTCTCGTGAGTCGTCCTTCTGAAGCGAAGGGAGGTGCGGCGTGCGCGACATCGAGATCCAGGAGCTGTACGCCGCGTCGTACCGGCGCCTGCTCGCGCAACTCATCGGCGTGACCGGCAGCGTGGTCGAGGCCGAGGACGTGGTCCAGGAGGCGTTCGTGCGTGGGCTCAGCCATCCCCGCCGCCTGCTCGGCGCCGACAATCCGGAGGCCTGGCTCCGGACGGTCGCGGTCAACCTTGCCCGTAGCCGGTGGCGGCGGGCGCAGCGCCTGGTCGGTCTCGCCCCGCGGCTCGTCGAGGAGCCTCGCGCAGGGTGACGCCGATGGCAGTGTCGTGCTGCTTCAGGCGCTACGCATGCTGCCGGCCGGTCAGCGCGAGGTGATCGCGCTGCACCACCTGGCCGATCTGACGGTGGAGCAGGTGGCCGACACCCTCGGCCTGCCGACCGGGACGGTCAAGGCGCGGCTTTCCAGGGGTCGGGCGGCGCTCGCCACCCTGCTGGTCGAAGAGGGAAACCATGTCTGAGTTCACCCACGTCCGCGAAGCCGTCAACACCCTCGCCAGCCGTTCGCCGTCGCCGGACTTCGGCGAGCTCGAGCGCCGGGCCGCCAGGCGCGGCCGTCGGCGCGTGGTCACGGTCGTGGCGGCCGCTGTGGTGATCGCTGGATCGGTGCCTGCCATCGCCAGCCTCGACGGCGACCGACGGGCCGTACAACCAGCCGTCCCGAACACCCCGAAGGCGGATACGGGTACGAACGGGTGGGTGGCGTTCGACTTGACGGCGGCGACGTCAACCTGGTCCGGCCGGGCCAGGACGTGCGCCCGTTGGCGGGCGCCGGGTCCGATGAGGCCACCGAGAGGTGTCCGGCATGGTCACCGGATGGAACGCGGCTGTTGTTCACTCGGTTCGCGGGTACGTCGGAGCAGCCCGAGCGGCAACGCCGAGCTGGTGATCGTCCCCGTTCGACAAGAGCGGTGCAGCTGGAGCCTCGACCGTGATCGCCCTGGATGGGTTCACCCTTCCTGACCCCTCGCAGGGTTGGTACCCCGGCCCATGTGCAACGTGGGCACCGGACGGCCGGTGGGTCGCCTTCGTGGGCGCCGGTGAGGTCTGGGTGGTCGATACACAAACCAGCATGATTCGCCGGCTGCCGGACCTGCGGCCCAGCGATCTCGCGTGGCGCCCCGGGACCGATGAGCTGGCGATCGCGGGTGACAACGGTTCGGATCCCCAGGGCTCCGATCGCTGTCCGCGCCGGTCACCATGTACTCGGTGTCAACCGGTGAGGTCCGCCCTCTCGGGTCGGTCGAGGCCGGCAGCCGTCACCTGGTCGCCAGATGGCTCGACCCTGGCGTACGCGGGCGGCGAGGACGACTACTCGGGTGAGCTCTGGCTCGTCGACGCCGACGGTTCCGACGCGCGGCTGCTCGTCGCCGATATGGGCGAAGCGAACCATGGCATCGGCCCGGAGTGGTCGCCAAGGGGCGACCGCATCGTCTACCAACGCATCATCGTGGGCCGCGCCGAGGCACATGAGGTCGTCCTCGTGGACGTTGCCGACGGTTCCCAGACGGTCATTGCACCACCGAGTGTGGACACGGGCAGGAAGTGGTATCCGCGGAGCGTCTCGTGGTCGCCGGACGGCACGACCCTGCTGTACGACGCCTGGTACGAACGTGACAGCCAGGTCGGCGACGCCGGAAGCGGAATGATCGTTGTTCCCGCTGACACGCCGGGTCAGGCGGCGCTCCTGACGGAGGGATGGAGTGCTGCTGTCTTGTCGAATCAGTCTTGGGGCCGCCAACCAGGGTGACGCCAGCGAGGGCGGGACATGCTCCGCCCCTTCCGTAAACATCCGGCCCCGACGCGAGGGTCGGCTGTCGAGAGGTGATGGGATGAACCGATCCTTGAAGGCCGCGCGACTCGGCCCGCTCGTGGCGGTCGTTCTTGTCGCGGGCTGCGGCACCAGCACGCCGGCTTCCGTCACGACCGTGTCGCAGACCCCCACGAGCGCCGGTACGCCGACCGCCAGCGCCTCCCCCTCGGAGGAAAGCCGGACCCATGTCCTGTCAGACGACTCCGACGGCGCGATCGGGGTCACGGTCACGGTTCCCGCGGCGGGGTGGTCCGGCGAGCCGGGTGGCTGGTCGATGGAATCCGGGCCCGAGGGCTTCGATCCGCCGGCAGGGGCGGGCATCATCGCCTTCGTCGTGGACGAGGAGTTCTACGTCTACGGCGATCCGTGCGACTGGAAGCGCACGCGAGCCCGAGACCCCCGCCACCACCGTGGGCGGGATCTGTGGGCGCCCTGGCCGACCAGGCGTCTCGGCGATCCATCGGAGCCGGAGGCGATCGCCGTCGGCGGGTACCGCGGGAAGAAGATCACCCTCCACGTCCCAGACGACGCCCGGTTCAGCGACTGCGACGAGAGCACCTTCGCCGCGTTCGGCGTCGCCGGCGAAGAGATGGCCCTCCAGGCTCAAGGTCCGGGTGAGATTCAAGAGATCTCGATCGTGGACGTCAACGGCAGGATCGTGGTCCTTGCCGCCGGGTACTACCCCGGCACCCCGCCGAGCCTGGTCGATGAGTTGCACGCCATCGTGACCTCGGCAACCTTCGACTGACCCCGACGTCGAGGTATCTGCGGCGGCGGGGCTGGGCGTCGCGGGAGCCCCCGCCTGTCGACAGCGTGAAGGGGGGCGGAAGCCTCGCGCGCGAGTCCCACCAGGGGCACTGAACGGTACTGCGGCCCCCGCAGTCCTTCGCCCGCTCGGCGCGACGGCCGCCTGAGCCCTTGTTACTCTTGAGGCATGGCTAACCCTGACGGCATGCAGAGCCGCAACCCTGTCCTCAACCGCGAGTTGAGCGACCCTGCTCGTTACGCGACCTTCGAGGCGCAGAGCGTCGACGCTGCGACCCTCCAGCAGCAGTACGACGTCCCGGTGGTCGGCGCAGCCGACGACCGGATGACCGTGCAGGACGTCGTGGTCAAGACGGCGATCCTCTTCGCGATCCTGGTGCCGTCGGCGATCGTCGGCTGGAACGTCTACGCCACCGCGCCCTGGGTGATGTGGGTCGCCATGCTGGTGGGGCTCGGCCTGGGCTTCGCCAACGCGCTGAAGCGCAGCGTCAGCCCGGCGCTGGTCATGCTCTACGCCCTGGCCGAGGGGGTCTTCCTCGGTGGGATCAGCAGCTGGTACAACGACAACTTCGGTTCCGCGTCGTTCACGATCAGTGACACCGGGACGACCGTGCAGGGCGCGAACATCGTCGCCCAGGCGGTCATCGGCACGTTCGTGGCGTTCGGGGTCATGCTGGCGCTCTACGGCTCGGGCAAGCTCCGGGCGACCCCCCGCTTCAAGAAGATGATGATGGTGATGATGGTGTCCTACCTGGGCATCGCCGTCGTGAGCCTGATCTCGTCATTCTTCGGTGTGGGCGAGGGCTTCGGCTTCTACGGCGTGGGCTTCCTCGGCATCCTGCTCTGCGCCGCAGGTGTCGCCCTCGCGTCCTTCAGCCTCGTCCTGGACTTCGACGCCATCGAGAAGGGGGCGGCCTACGGACTCCCGGAGCGCGAGGCGTGGCGGATGTCCTTCGGTCTGCTGGTCACCCTCATCTGGCTCTACCTCGAGCTGCTCCGCCTGCTGGCCATGCTCCAGCGCAACTGATCGCGCGCACGAGGAAGGCCCCCGCTCCGGCGGGGGCCTTCGTCATTCCGCGGGTGCGGTGACCGGTCAGGTCGCGCGGCGGGCGGCGCGCTGCATGTCGTACTCGTGCACGATGGCCTTGGCGTAGCTGTGGGGGAGCTCGTAGGTGTCCTGGAGCCAGTGGATGCGGTCCTCGGGCCTGCTCATCGAAGGTCCGTTCTCAACCTCCTTGCACCACTCGTTGACGTCACGACCGGTCGCCTGTGGCAACCGCGCCACGAGGTTCGCGTAGGTCTCGTCGGAGTGGTGCACGGACATGGGCGCCTCCCAGTTCAGCCGCCCCGGCCGAGGCGATACCTCTACCGTGCCTCCCCGCGGCGGTTGGCACAACCCATTCGGGAAGACCCGTGGCGACGGCTTACCGTGGACCGGTGGACGAGGCGACGACGGACCAGCTGGCGGTCGAAGTCCGCAGGCTCGCCGACCGGTTGCGCACGATGTCAGACGTCCGCCTGACCCAGCCCTACCCCGGTCCCGGCACCCGGGCAGTCGCCGCCCTCGACCTCGCCCAGCAGCTGGCTGAGGCGGCTCAGGGGATCGAGTCCCGAGCCGTCCCGGCAGCACCGGGGTGGCGGGTGGTGCCCGAGCTGGGCGTCTTCGCCCTGGGCGACCAGATCGCGGTCACCGGGCACGACCTGGTCGCCGCGGCATCCGACGTGGCGAGCGAGGCGCTCGTGTGGACCCGGGCCGGCCGGCGTACGGCCTCGGAGGTCGTCGAGGAGCAGACCCAGGCCGTCCGGGCCCTGCGACAGGCTCTCTGAGCCCGGAGGTCAGCTGGGGCCGGCCGTGGCGTCGTTCGGGGAGTCGGCCGGGTCCTCGTCCGAGGCGCCGCCGTCCTCCGCACTCCCCGCTCCGTCCTCCGCGGGGGCGGCCTGGCGGCGCAGCGGGAGCGGGATGCGGTGCCGCACGCTCGCCCAGCGCCCCCGGGAGGAGGCGTCCTGGCCGTCGACGAGGACGGGCGCCAGCTCGCTCCCCTCGGCGTCGGCCGCCTGGACGGCCGCTTCGGCCAGCGGGAGCACGTCCTCGTGCCGCCGGTGGTCGAGGGTCGGCTCCGGCTCGGGGCCGTACCCGAGCGCCGCGCACACCGACGGGAGCAGCACCTCGACGAGGCGCTGGTAGCCGAGCGAGGACGGGTGAAAGCGGTCCGAGCTGAAGTAGTCCTGCGGCCGGCGGTCGAACTCCTCCCCGAGCAGGGCGCCGAGGGAGACCGCGCGTCCGCCGCCCTCGACCACGGTGATCATCTGCGCCGCGGCCAGCCGTCGCGACCACCGGCGGCCGATCGTCCGCAGCGGCTGCTTCAGGGGCTTGATCGTCCCGAGGTCGGGGCACGTGCCGACGACGACCTCGGAGCCGAGCTCACGCAGCCGACGTACGGCCTGCGCCAGATGGCGGACGCTGGTGGAGGGAGTCACCCGGTGGGTCACGTCGTTGGCACCGACGAGCAGCACGGTGACGTCGGGGCAGAAGTCGGCCACGCGGTCGATCTGCGCGTCCATGTCGGAGGTCTGGGCACCGATCACCGCCGCGTTGACGAGCCGGACGGGCCTTCCGCTCTGGTCGGCGAGGCCCTGGGCGATGAGGAACGCGGGGGTGTCCGAGGGCGAGTCCGCGCCCAGCCCTGCCGCCGCGGAGTCGCCGAGGACGGCGAGCCGCAGCGGTGATCCGGTGACGCCGGGCGCGAGGTAGGTGGCATCGACGCGGTACGGCTCTGCCGTGACCTCGCCGACCTGCCGCCGGGCGTACCGCGCCTCGGCCCACAGCACGGCCGCAGCGGTCGCGCTGGTGGCGACCAGCCCGCCACCGCCGTACGCCGCGCGTGCGGCGATGCGGCGAGCCTGTGACTCCTTGGACATGATCTAGAAGCCTGCCCGGAACCCGCGGGGGTCACGCAGGAAGCCGCGGACCGCCTCGCGGGCGCCGACGCGGATCTCGGGGCCGTGCGTGAACGCCACCAGGTCGTAGTCGAGGTCGCCGAGCACGTGAGCGGTCTCCTGGGTCATCCGGACGTCGGTGCAGAAGGCGAAGCACGGGCCAGGTGAGCCGGCGGCGCATGTTCCAGATGGCGTCGCCGGTGACGAGCAGCCGGCTGGGCTCGTGGAGCAGGCTCACGTGCCCGGGGGAGTGCCCGGGGGTGTGGATCACGCGCAGGCCACCGCCGACGTCGATCACCTGACCGTCCTGCAGCTCCTCGGCCACGGCCACCGCCTTGGCTCCCACCCCGCGTCTGAGGAGGCGGCCGGCCAGGGTCGACCGGTCCAGCTCCGGCGCTCGACCTGCGCGCACGGTCTCCGGCGTCGCCCGCGTGCACGGTCACGTCGGCTCCGGTCGCGCGGGCGAGCTCCGCTGCCCCTCCGACGTGGTCGGAGTGCCCGTGGGTCAGCACGATGCGGGTGACGTCGGAGGGGTCCGAGCCGAGGGCGGCCAGAGCCGCCAGGATCCGACTCGGGGCGTTCGCCAGCCCGGCGTCGACCAGGGTCACCTGGCCGTCGTCGTCGCGGAACACGAAGGTGTTGACGAGGTCCATGGGCGTGGTGGGGACCCGCCACACCCCGGGCGCCAGCGCGATCACCGTGGGTTCGGACATCGCACCTCCCGTGTCGCCCGGACTCGCCCCATGATCGTATCCGGGGCTCGGGAACGCTTCTCGCGTCTACGGTGAGGCCATGCGCGTCCATGACTCAGTGATCGACCTCATCGGGAACACCCCTCTGGTCCGGCTCCAGCGGGTCACCGACGGCCTCCCCGCCACCGTGCTGGCCAAGGTGGAGTACCTGAACCCGGGGGGCTCGGTGAAGGACCGCATCGCCGTGGCGATGGTCGACGCCGCCGAGCGCGACGGCCTGCTGCTCCCGGGCGGCACGATCGTCGAGCCGACGTCCGGCAACACCGGGGTCGGGTTGGCGCTGGTGGCTCAGCAGCGCGGCTACCGCACGGTCTTCGTCTGCCCGGACAAGGTGTCGGCCGACAAGATCAACGTGCTCCGTGCCTACGGCGCCGAGGTCGAGGTCTGCCCGACCGCCGTCGACCCCGACGACCCGCGCAGCTACTACCAGGTGAGCGACCGGCTGGCTCGCGACATCCCGGGCGCCTGGAAGCCCGACCAGTACTCCAACCCGAACAACCCCGCGTCGCACCACGCCTCGACCGGCCCCGAGATCTGGGAGCAGACCGAGGGCAGCGTCACCCACTTCGTGGCGGGGGTGGGGACGGGCGGCACCATCAGCGGGACCGGGCGCTTCCTCAAGGAGGTCAGCGACGGTCGGGTCAAGGTCATCGGCGCCGACCCCGAGGGATCGGTCTACAGCGGCGGGTACCGGACGCGCCCTACCTCGTGGAAGGGGTCGGGGAGGACTTCTGGCCGACGACGTACGACCCCTCGGTCTGCGACGAGATCATCGCGGTGTCCGACAAGGACTCCTTCCTCATGACGCGGCGCTTGGCGCGCGAGGAGGGGCTGCTCGTCGGCGGCTCGTGCGGGATGGCCGCGGTGGCGGCGCTGCGCGGTGGCGGAGGCGGCCGGACCGGACGCCGTCGTGGTCGTGCTGCTCCCGGACGGCGGCCGCGGCTACCTCTCCAAGGTCTTCAACGACGACTGGATGGCCGACTACGGGTTCCTCAGCACGCCGGGGGAGCAGTCCGTGGGGGACGTGCTGGCCGCCAAGACCCGTGGCATGCCGACCTTCGTGCACACCCATCCGACCGAGACGGTCCGGGAGGTCATCGACATCCTGCGCGAGTACGGCGTCTCGCAGCTCCCGGTGGTCAAGGCCGAGCCGCCGGTGATGGCCGCCGAGATCGTCGGCTCGGTCGTCGAGCGCGACCTGCTCGATGCCTTGTTCGGCGGCCGGGCGGCGCTCGCCGACCCGGTCGAGCGCCACATGTCCGGGGCGCTCCCCGTGATCGGTGCGGGCGAGCCGGTCGCGGCGGCCATCACGGCGCTGGAGTCGGCGGACGCCGCGGTGGTCCTCGACGACGGCAAGCCGGTGGGCGTCCTGACCCGCCAGGACGTGCTCGGATTCCTCGCCCGCTGAGCGGACCGGCACCGGCCGCAGGCTCAACTTCGGGCCCTCGATGCCGATGGACGTCCTGAGGGACTGTCCGTGGGGGAGGGACCTGACAGAGGGAGGCCGCGCGTGCGCAGCCTGCGTGTGCCCGCGCTCGTCGTGGGGGTGGCGCTCGTCGCGAGCGCTGCCGCGCTGGGCATGGTCGGGAGCCGTACGGCTTCCGCCGCTGCCGAGCGCCGCGACCAGGAGCTGACGCACGCGCGCCCAGACCGCGTCGACCACGCTGGCCCAGACCTTCGAACGGGCACGCACCACCGAGCTCGTCCTCGCGAACGACCAGGCCTTCCGGACGTTCGTGGCTGCGCCCGGCGACTGGCAGGACAAGGCGGGTGACCGCGACGGCGTCGCGGCGCCGGTCATCGCCGCGCTGCGGTACGTCGGCACGATCTTCCCCACCGAGGTGGACAGCACGGGCTTCGTCGATGTCGCGGGCAACGAGAACGCGCGCGTCGTGGGTGAGCGCGCTGTGCTGCTGGGCGACCTCGCGAACGTCCGGGGGAGCGCCTGGTTCGGTCCGGCCCGTGCGCTCGAGCCCGGCGAGGTCTACCGCACCGCGCCGTACCAGTCGCCGGACACCGGCGAGTGGGTCGTGACCTTCGCCTCGCCCGTCTTCGACGGCGCGGACAAGGTCGGGGTGGTGCACATCGAGCTTCGGATGGACAGCCTGCGCACCGACATCGTCAAGGCGCGGCAGCGACGCGGTGGTCCGGCTGCTCGACCCGGAGTCCGGTGCCGTGATCCTCGACAGCCGCTACAGCCAAGGCCCCAACACCGACCTCGGCCGACCCGACGACCGGACCTTCGCGACCCTCGCCGGTGGCATGCAGACCTCAGGTCGCTTCGACGTCGGCGGCGAACGCGTGTCCTTCACCCGGCTCGGGGAGGTGCGACAGGATCTCGGACGCACGAGTGCGGAGTGGCTGGTTGCCGCTTCGGTCCCGGCGGTTGCCGACGCTGCGGCCACCCGGCTCCGGGCCTGGGCCGGGGTGCTCCTTCTGCTCGGCATCGTGGCCCTCTCCTTCGCGGCGGCCGCCTATCTCCGGTACGGCCGCGACCAGCGCGCCGAGCGCCAGCGCACGGCCGAGGAGCGCGATGCCCTCTCCACGCGCCTGGAGGAGATGTCCGACGCCCTGCACCGGGTCGCTGCCGGTGACCTGGCCACCCACCTCCCCGTCGAGGGCTTCGACGACGAACGGCTGCGCGGTCTGGCCGGCTCGTTCGAGACCACGATCGAACGGCTGCGCGTCCTCGTCGGCCAGGCGCAGACGAGCAGCGACCACCTGACGCAGGCGGCGGCCGAGCTCAACGCCTCCTCGAGCCAGCAGGCCGACACGGCGCGTGAGCAGTCCGCCGCCGTGACCGAGACCACGGTGACCATCCAGGAGCTCGCGGCCACCGCCGCACAGATCGCCGAGTCCGCGCAGGGAGTGGCCCGGACGGCGGGCGGCATGCTGCAGCTGACCGAGGAGGGCCGCCAGGCCGTCCAGGACTCCGTCGAGGCGATGGACCGCATCGCCGGCCGGGTGGACCAGATCGCCGGCTCGTCGGTCGAGCTGGACAACAAGATCCATGAGATCGGGCGCATCCTGGACCTGATCGACGAGCTGGCCGACCAGACGAACCTGCTGGCGCTCAACGCGGCCATCGAGGCTGCCCGGGCCGGCGAGCACGGCCGCGGCTTCGCGGTGGTCGCCGCGGAGGTCCGCCGCCTCGCCGAACGCGCCCAGCAGTCGACCGCGCAGATCCAGACCATCGTCACCGAGATCCGGGCACAGACGCGCAGCACCGTCGTCGCCAGCGAAGAGGGTGCGCGTGAGGTGCGCGCCGGTGCTCTGCTGGCCCACTCGGCGGTCGAGGTCCTCGATCGGATCGCCGAGATGGTCGACGACGCGACCATGGTCGTCAAGGAGATCTCGGTCGCCACCTCGCAGCAGCGATCGGCCTCCGACCAGGTGGTCGTCGCGATGACACGGGCCGACGAGGTGTCGCGGCAGTACGCGTCAGCCTCCCGGCAGGCAGCCGCCTCCGCGGGTGAGCTGGCCGGCCTGGCCGACGACCTGCGCGGCTCGATCGACCAGTTCGTCGTGGAGCACGACGACCAGGACGACGGCTGGCCGGTCGAGGACGTGCCCGCCCCCCAGGACTTGTCGGACGAGGCTGACGACGGGGCAGCCTCGTCCGACGAGCAGCTCACCCCCGTCTCCTGACCCCCGCTGAGGGTGACGTTCTGTACGCGACACTCGGCGTGTCGTGTACACAAGGTCACCGTCAGCGGGGTCGGGGGGGCGCGTCGGGTGGTTCGAGGACGACCACGGGGGTCTCCGTCGACCGCAGGCCGGCGTACCCGTCCAGGTTCGGGTCGACCGCGGCCCAGGCCCGCCAGAGCCGATCACGCTCGTCGCCGGCGGCAGCCCGGGCGAGCACCGGGGTCGGCTCCTGGCCGGCCAGTCGGACGACGGCATCCGGGTGCGCCTCGAGGTTGAGCCACCAGGACGGATGCCCCTCGTCCCATCCGTTCATGGCGAGCGCGACGAGGTTCGGGCCGTCCTCGACGTACCCGATGATGACGCTGCGCTCCTGCCCGGACTTCCGGCCGACGGTCGTGAGGCGCAGCGCACCCCAGCCGCGCTTGTTCGACGTGGTCCAGAGGAATCGGCCGCCGCTCAGTCGGTAGAGCGCTCGGTGCGCGCGCCATGCCGTGTGCACGAACCACGGCGGTGGAACCTTCGGGGGTCGGGTTGCCGGCTTGCTCATGGCCACTCCTCGGGGGCGACGGTTCCACGGTACGCCGCCCCCAGCCGCCCCGGTCAGGCGTCGGCAGGGAAGGGGACCCCCGTCGAGGAGTGGCAGTCGTAGCCGTAGGGCACCTTGTAGAGGTACTGCTGGTGGTCGTCCTCGGCGTAGTAGAACTCCGGGGCCGGTGCGCCCTCCGTGGTGATGGGGTCGAAGCCCTCGCGGTCGAGCGCGGCCTGGTAGGTCGCCTTGGAGGCCTCGTAGGTCTCCCGCTGAGCGTCGGTCGTCCAGTAGACGGCCGACCGGTACTGGGTCCCTACGTCGTTGGCCTGCCGGTAGCCCTGCGTCGGGTCGTGGATGGTCCAGAACACCTTCAGCAGGTCGGCGAAGGTCACCTTCTGCGGGGTCGTAGACGACCTGGACCGCCTCGGTGTGACCGGTACGTCCCGTGCACACCTCGGAGTACGTGGCGTTGGGCGTGTGCCCACCCTGGTAGCCGACCGCGGTCGAGTACACGCCCGGCACCTGCCAGAAGCGCCGCTCGGCGCCCCAGAAGCAGCCGAGGCCGAAGTAGGCGACCTCGTAGCCGTCCGGCCACGGCCCGAACAACGGGGTGCCCAGGACCGCGTGCGTGGCCCCCACGGTGAAGGGCCGGGTCGACCGACCGGGGAGCGCCTCGTCGGGGCTCACGAGCGTTGACTTCCTCGAACCGAAGAGCACGGGTCCTCCAAGGGGGTGGGTGTTCCTTCGGGTCAACGGAAACGTCGGGTACGCCTGTTCCGCCCAATCATGACGAGGTGGTGACCGATGACCCCGGGTGTCGGCCGGAGCCACGGCCGGGGACGCTGCGTCGCCGCCCGGCTAGCCTCTGGGGCATGACCCACGGCTTCGAGACGCTCGCGATCCACGCCGGCCAGGAGCCGGACCCGACCACCGGCGCCGTCGTCCCCCCGATCTACCAGGTCTCCACGTTCAAGCAGGACGGCGTCGGCGGGCTGCGTGGCGGCTATGAGTACGCCCGGTCCGGCAACCCCACGCGCACCGCCCTGGAAGAGTGCCTGGCGGCGCTCGAGGGCGGGCGCCGGGGCCTCGCCTTCGCGTCCGGGCTCGCGGCCGAGGACACCCTGCTTCGGACCGTGCTCTCCCCCGGGGACCACGTGGTGATCCCGGACGACGCCTACGGCGGCACCTACCGGCTGTTCTCGCGCGTCCACGAGCGCTGGGGCGTCGCGCACACGCCCGTACGGCTCTCCGACGTCGACGCCGTCCGCGCGGCGGTGCGAGCCAGGGCGCACCCGGGTGCTGTGGGTGGAGACGCCCACCAACCCGCTGCTGGGCATCGCCGACATCGAGGCCCTGGCTGGGGTCGCGCACGACGCCGGTGCGTTGCTCGTCGTGGACAACACCTTCGCGTCGCCGTACCTCCAGCAGCCGATCGCGCTGGGCGCGGACGTCGTCGTGCACTCGACGACGAAGTACCTCGGCGGGCACTCCGACGTCGTCGGTGGGGCCCTGGTGGTGGCTGACGATGAGCTCGGGGAGCGAGCTCGCCTACCACCAGAACGCCATGGGGGCCGTGGCCGGCCCGTTCGACTCCTGGCTGGTGCTGCGGGGCGCCAAGACCCTCGGCGTGCGGATGGATCGGCACTGCGCCAACGCCGAGCGGGTCGTCGAGCTGCTGGTCGCGCACCCCAAGGTGACCGAGGTCTACTAGCCCGGGTCTGCCCGACCACGCCGGCCACGACGTGGCGGTGAAGCAGATGCGCGGCTTCGGCGGCATGGTGTCGTTCCGCGTCGCCGGGGGCGAGGCGGAGGCGCTGGCGGTGTGCGCGCGCACCGAGGTCTTCACCCTCGGGGAGTCGCTGGGCGGCGTCGAGTCGCTCATCGAGCACCCCGGACGGATGACGCACGCGTCGGTGGCCGGGTCCCCGCTCGAGGTTCCGGCGGACCTCGTGCGGCTGTCGCGTCGGGATCGAGACCGTGGACGACCTGCTCGCCGACCTGTCGCAGGCGCTCGGCTGACGCTGACCGTGCTGCGGGTCCTCTGCGTCGACGTCGGGTCGACGTTCACCAAGGCGGCCCTGGTCGAGGTCCCCTCCGGCCGGCTGCTGGCGACGGCGACCCACCCCACGACCATCGCCACCGACGTCCTCGACGGCGTCGCGGCCGTACGCGCTGACGCGGAGGCCTCAGCCGGGGTCGCGTCCGACGAGGTGCGCGCCTGCTCCTCGGCCGGCGGCGGGCTGCGGCTCGCGGTCGTGGGCTACGAGCGGGCCATCACGGCCGAGGCCGGGTCCCGGGTGGGGCTCTCGGCGGGCGCCCGGGTGGTGCACGTGACGGCCGGACCGTTGGACGCTTCGGGCGTCTGCGGGCGCTGCGTGCGGACCGGCCGGACGTCGTCCTCCTCGTGGGCGGCACGGACGGCGGCAACTCCGAGGTCCTGCTGCACAACGCCCGGCGCCTCGCGGCCGCCCGCCTGAAGGCACCCGTGGTCGTGGCCGGGAACGTCGCCGTCCGTGACGAGGTGTGTCGCGCGGCTGCTGGCCGGAGGTCGTACGGCACTGCCGACCGCGAACGTGCTGCCCCGGATCGGCGTGCTCGACCCCGTCGCCGGCGCGTTCGGCGATCCGCGAGGTGTTCATCCGGCACGTGATCGGCGGCAAGGGCCTGTCCAAGGGGCCGGCGTTCGGCCGCCTGGTGCGGGCGGCGACTCCCGACGCGGTGCTGGCGGGGGTCGAGCTGCTGGCCGACGGCGCTGAGGGCGTCGCCGGGGTCGGGGACCTCGTCGTCGTCGACGTGGGGGGTGCCACGACCGATGTCTACTCCGTGGTGACGCCCGACGCGGAGGAGGCCGCGCTGCATCGCGAGGTGGTCGAGGTGATGTGGCGGGAGCGCACCGTGGAGGGCGACCTCGGCATGCGATGGAACGCCCCGGGCGTGGTGACGGCGGCAGCTTCCGAGCGACTGCTCGAGGACACTGCCGCGCTGGGCGCGGGCGCGGCTGCGCGAGCGGCTGATCCGGGCTGGCTTCCGTCGACGGACCACGATCGCGCCGAGGACCTGGTGCTGGCGCGGCTCGCCGTCACGGTCGCGCTGCGCCGGCATGCCCGGCCGAGCGACCCGGTGGTGCCGGACGGCCCGCGACGCGCGGGCAAGGACCTGCGGTCGGTACGGCTCGTCGTGGGCTCGGGAGGGGTGCTGCGGCATGCAGCTGCCGGTGCTGTCGAGCAGGTGCTGGCGCCGGCGGTCGGCGACCTCGCCGGAGGCTGGAAGGCACCCGAACGAGCGCGGGTCGTGGTCGACCGCGCGTACGTCCTCGCGGCGGCAGGCCTCCTCGCCGGTGACCATCCGGGCGCCGCGGCCCGCCTGCTGGCTGCTCACCTCGGCTGACTGCGGCGAATGGTCAGTAACTGGGCGTTCGACGATGACGGATCGCCCAGTTGCTCGCCACTCGTCGGCGTAGCTCGTCGAGGGGAGGGGCGGCGGCCGTGCGGCTGCGGTCATAGGGTCGGGGGCATGACCACGCGCACCGCCACCGAGACCGCCGCCGCCGTTCGGTCCGGCGAGCTCTCGCCCACCGACGCGGTGGCCCTGTCACTGGGCCGCATCGCGGCGTACGACGACCGCATCGGCGCCTTCCAGGTGGTGCGCGCGGAGAAGGCGCTCGCTGAGGCCTCCCAGGTCGCCGCCCGGGAGGACCTCGCCGACCTCCCGCTGGCGGGGGTCCCGGTCGCCATCAAGGACAACGTCCCGGTCCGGGGTGAGCCGATGCGCGACGGTTCGCTCGCCACGTCGGACCGCCCGCAGCCCAAGGACCACCCGGTCGTCGAACGGCTGCGCGCCGCCGGAGCCGTCGTGGTCGGGATCACGCGGGTGCCGGAGCTCTGCATCTTCGGCGCGACCGACTCGACCTTCGGGATCACCAAGAACCCTTGGGACGTCACGCGAACCCCCGGTGGCTCCTCCGGCGGGTCCGCGGCCGCCGTGGCAGCCGGCATGGTCCCGGTCGCGCACGCGGCCGACGGGATGGGCTCGATCCGCATCCCCGCCGCGTGCTGCGGCCTCGTCGGGCTCAAGCCCGGCAGCGGCATCGTGCCCGCGGAGCTCGGGGGCAACAACTGGTACTCGATGTCGGAGAACGGTCCGCTGGCCACCACGGTCGCGGACGTCGCGCTGATGCTCTCGGTGATGTCGGGGCGTCCCGGCTACGCCGACGTACGTCCTCCGGACCGGCCGCTCCGGATCGGCTGGTCGCTCCGCACCCCGGTCGCCCTCTCCCGCCTCGACGAGGGCTGGGCGGTAGGCGCCCGTCATGCGGCGGAGGTCCTGCAGGGCCTCGGGCACACCGTCGACGAGGCGCCGTTCCCCTATCCGCTGAACGCCGTCCCTGCGCTGGCGCGGTGGTTCGGGGGAGCCGCGTTCGACGCGGACGGTTTGGACCGCAAGGCGATGCAGCGCCGCACCCGGGTTCACCTCCTCCTCGGCGACGGGGTCCGTCGGCTGAACCTGGTCAAGGACAAGCAGAAGCAGGCCTGGGCCGCTCACGCCGAGCCCTGGTTCCGCAGGTACGACGTGCTCCTGACCCCGACGCTGGCGACCCCGCCGATCGCCGCCGAGGACTGGGGGCGGGGGTCGTGGTCGCGCTCGGTGCTGGCGAACATGCGCTACGCGCCGTTCGCGGCGCCGTGGAACGTCGTCGGCTGGCCGGCGATGTCCGTGCCGGTCGGCGTTCACCCCCAGGCAGGTACGCCGCTGGGTGTCCAGCTGGTCACGCCTCCAGGCGGCGAGGTCGTGCTGCTCGGGCTGGCGGCCCAGCTCGAGGCGGAGCTCCCCTGGACGCGCGTGGCCCCCGGCTTCTCCAACTGACCTCAGCGCAGCGCTCCTCCGGAAGGTGGCGGTGGGAGGGGGGTGGCGCAGCCGTGGCGGGTCTGGCGGGAGGCCGAGCGCAGCGAGGCCGGATGGTAGGCCAGCCACCCCCCTCCCACCGGCGCCGTGCGACTCCGAAGGCGGTTGGCTGGGGGCGATCACCAGCGGTTGGCTGGGGGCGATCACCAGCGGTTAGCTGGGGGCGATCACCGGCGGCCGAGCGGGCTTGGTCTCGGGCATGACGATGACCGCCACCAGCGCCACCACCGACACCCCGGCCGTGGCGAGGAACGCCGTCTCGTACGAGTACGCGTCGGAGAGCGCGCCGGCCACCAGAGGGCCGGTGAAGGTGCCCGCGTCGGCGGCCATCTGGTAGGCCGCTACGGGAGTTCCGCCTCGCCCACCGATGACGTCGCCGACGACCGCCGCCGACGAGACCCCGATCAGGGCGGACGCGGCCCCGAAGAGGGCCATGGCGAGCAGGTACGGCGGGATCGAGCCGGAGAAGGCCAGCGCCACGGCGGCGACCAGGGCGAGGGCCGCGCCCGCGAGCAGGTAGGGCCTCCGTCCACGCCGGTCCGCGAGGCGACCGGCCGGGATCAGGACCGCGACCTGGGTGAGGGCGCCGACCACCAGGCCGATACCGGTCCAGGAGGCGCCGACCTTGAGGCCCTCGACCACGAAGATCGGGATGAGCGCAGCGCGCACCCCGAAGATCGCCCAGCCGTTGGCGAAGTTGTTGATGACGGCCGCCCGGTAGGCCGAGGAGCGGAAGGCGGTGGACAGCGGGGTCGGAGCGTGGTCGGCCCCGGTCACCGCGTCGCGCTCGTGCAGGGACGTCCGTGCCAGGAACACCATGGCGACGGTTCCTGCGGCCGCCAGGGTGCCTGCGTAGACGAAGAAGGGCGCCCGGATCGACCACTCGGTGAGCGGGCCCCCGAAGGCCGGCCCGAAGATGCCGCCGAGCAGGAACCCGGACTGGAACGAGCCGCTGGCCTGGCCGCGCTGCTCGGGGCCGGCGACGCGGAGCAGCAGGCTGAGCGCCGACACGGTGAACATCGCTGAGCCGACCCCACCGATCCCGCGCAGGAGCAGCAGCTGCGGGAACGACTGCGACAGCCCGGCGAAGAAGCTCGACACGGCGACGATGCCGATACCGGTCGCGAGCACCACGCGCTCCCCGAGCCGGTTGACCAGGTTGCCGCCGGCCAGGGCCGACACGAACCGCATGAGGGCGAAGACGCTGATGATGGACGACGCCGCGAGGTTGGAGACACCGAAGGACTTCGCGAACAGCGGGATCGCCGGGGCGAGGATGCCGAAGCCGAGGGCCACGAAGAACGCGACGGAGGTGAGGACCGCGACCTCGCGGGGGAGCCCGTGCATCGGCAGCCGGGTCACCCAGCTCGGGCTGTGCTCGGCCGGCGGGTTGGGGGAAGGCGAACTCATGAGGGCGCCATCCTCTCGCACGCAGGACGGTCAGGCCGTACGGCGGCGGCCGATCGCGCGGCGAGCGCGCAGGAAGTCGCTGACCACGTAGTCCCCGAGCCGCCCGGCGTCGGGGTTGAAGACCCGCCCGCCGTTGCGCCGCGCGACCTCCTCGACGAAGCGCTGCAGCCTCGGCTCGTCGCCCAGCATGAAGACGTTCAGCGTCGCCCCCCGCCGGGTCATCTTGTCGACCTCGGCGAGGGTGAGCTCGAGGGTCTCCGGCGCGGGCGGCCAGTCGAAGGACGCGCGGCCGTCGCGGGTCAGGTGAGCGGTCGGCTCCCCGTCGGTCACGACGAGCACGACCGGGTCAGCCTCAGGGTGGCGGTCGATGAACCGCCCGGCGATGAGCAGCGCGTGCTGGAGGTTCGTGCCCTGCACCATGTCCCAGTCCAGGCCGACCAGCTCGGTGGGCTGCAGCTCCCGGGCGTAGTTGGAGAAGCCCACGACCTGGAGCGCGTCCTGCGGGTACGGACGTGGAGACCAGCGTGTGCAGCGCGAGCGCGGTCTGCGTGGCCGGCCCCCAGGTGCCGTTGATCACCATCGAGTACGACAGGTCGACGAGCAGGCACACCGCGGCCGACGTCCGACGTTCGGTCTCGCGGATCTCGAAGTCCTCGACGGTGAGCCGCACCGGCTGCCCCGGGCCGCCCGGACCGTCCCGCAGCACCGCGTTGGTCACCGTGCGCACGACGTCGATCGGCTGCTCGTCGCCGAACCGCCAGGGGCGGGTCGCGCCGGTCAGATCGCCGGCTGCCCCGGCGTCCTGCACGTCGTGGGCCCCGCGCATCCCGGCCTCGAGGGAGGCGAACACCGTGCGCAGCGCCGTGCGACCGAGCCGACGTACGGCCTTCGCCGTCAGCTCGAGCTCACCGTCGCGTCGCGCGAGGTAGCCCTGCGCCTCCAGCTCGCGCTCGACCCGGCGCAGCTGCGTCGAGGTCGTCGACCGCGGCGCGACCGAGCGCCCGACGTACCGCGTCCTCGTCCACGTCGGCGAGGGACGCCCCGTGGTAGTCCTGCGCCAGGGCGCCTTCCAGCCCCTCGAGGTCGGCCAGCTCCTCCAGCGCCGAGGTGCCCTCGCCCAGCCCGAGTGGCTCGTCGCCGCGCATCCTGGCCCGGCTGGACCGGTCGAGGTCCGGCCGGCGCTCGCGCAGCTGGTCGCCGAGCTGGGACAGCTGCGCCGACAGGTCGAGGTCGCCCATCGCCTGCTCCATCAGCGCGCCGAGCTCGGCCCGCTGCTCGGCGGTCAGCGAGGCCATCATCCGTTCTGCGGCGGCGGCCCGGCGGGCGAGGGAGTCGACGAGCTCCTCGAGGTTCTGCGGGTCGTCGGGGAAGAAGTCGCCGTAGGACTCCATGAACTGCGCGAAGTCCTCGCTCACGTCCTCCCCCCGCGCGTCCTTCGCGAGCATCGCGTTGAGGTCGGCGAGCATGTCCTTGACCCGCTGCATCGCCTCGGGGTCGGGTGACTCCAGCGCCTGCTTCATCCCGCGGAACTGCTGGTCGAGCACCTCCGCGCGCAGCAGCTCACCGATGCGGTCGTAGGTCTGCCGGGCCTCCGGCGAGCGCCAGTCGTAGTCGCTCAGCTCCTGCACCGCGGCGGCCGTCGACGACGGCAGGCCGTCGAGCTGCTGCTCGCGCAGCCGCGCGTCGTCGGAGGGGTCGGGGAAGAGGGCGCCCTGCTCCTGGTCGACGGCTTCGTCGAGCAGCTCGCGCACCTCGTCGAGGGTCCCGCCGAGCTGACCGCGCTCGCGCACCTGCCGGAGACGCTGCTGGGTCCGTCGGCGCAGGGCGTCCAGGCCACGCAGCTGGTCGGTGCCGCGCTCGAGCAGGTCGCGCAGCGCGTCGGCGGGGGAGGCGCCGGACATCACCTCCTCCCCGAGGGCGTCCATGGCCTCGGCGACGTCGTACGGCGGCGCGAGCGGGTCCGGCCCGTCGTCGTAGGCGCCGTAGCGGTAGTCCGACCGCGCCACGTCAGCCGCCGCCGTAGACCGTGCGCCCGGGCACGCTGTCCTTGGAGAGGCGCCGGTTCAGGTAGAGCCCCTCCAGCGCGAACTCGACGGCCGCCGCGACGACCCCCGGCTCGGTCGAGTCGTCCCCGAGCCGGGTGACCAGGGCGCCCAGGCCCTCCACGGGACCGACCCGCTCCAAGCAGCTCGGCAGCGGTCACGAGGTCGCCGGTCTCGACGGTGCCGCCGTCCTCGAACCGCGCGGTGAGGGCAGCGAGGTCGGCTCCGCCCAGGCGGGCGCGGAAGGTCTCGGCGACCGCCTTGCGCAGCAGGTGCTCGAGCACCTCGATCTCGCGGCCCTCCTCGCTGACCTCGAACTCGACCTTGCCGCGGATCGTCGCCACCACCGACGGCAGGTCGCAGACCCGCGCCACCGCCGGGGTCTCGCCGGTGATCGCCGACCGCCGGAGTGCGGACGCCGCCACGGTCTCGGTGGCCGCGACCCCGAAGCGGGCCGAGACCCCGGAGCGGGTGTCCACGGCCGGCGACTCCCGCACCGCCCGGGTGAAGCGCGCGACGACCTCGACGAGGTGCTCGGGCACCGTGGCGACCAGCTCGGCCTCCTGGCGGACCAGCAGCACCTCGTCGGTCACGCGCAGCGGGTAGTGGGTGCGGATCTCGGCGCCGAACCGGTCCTTGAGCGGGGTGATGATGCGCCCACGGTTGGTGTAGTCCTCGGGGTTGGCGCTGGCGACCAGCAGCAGGTCGAGCGGCAGCCGCAGCCGGTAGCCGCGGACCTGGATGTCGCGCTCCTCGAGCACGTTGAGCAGCGCGACCTGGATGCGCTCGGCGAGGTCGGGCAGCTCGTTGACCGCGAAGATCCCGCGGTTGGTCCGCGGCACCAACCCGTAGTGCACGGTCTCCGGGTCGCCGAGGGTGCGGCCCTCGGCGACCTTCACGGGGTCGACGTCGCCGATCAGGTCGCCGACGCTGGTGTCCGGCGTGGCCAGCTTCTCGCCGTACCGGAGGTCGCGTGCCAGCCAGGCCACCGGGGTCGCATCGCCGTGCTCGGCGATCAGCCGTCGACCCCACGGGGTGAGCGGGGCATACGGGTGCTCGTTGAGCTCGGAGCCGTCGAGCACCGGGGTCCACGCGTCGAGCAGGGTCGACGAGCGTGCGGATCAGCCGGGTCTTGCCCTGGCCGCGCTCGCCGAGCAGCACGAGGTCGTGCCCGGCGAGCAGCGCGCGCTCCAGGTCGGGGCGCACGGTGTCGTCGAAGCCGACGATCCCCGGGAAGGGGTCGTCGCCGGCCCGCAGCCGCTGGAGCAGGTTGGCCCTGATCTCCTCCTTCACCGTGCGGTGCTCGTGGCCGCTGGCGCGCAGGGCCCCGAGCGTGCGGGGCAGGTCGGCCGGGGCGTCGGTTCGGGAGTCGGGTGCGGTGTCCACGGCACGAACGTACGTCTCCTGCGCCCGACCCGCATCAGGCAGCGCGAAGGCGAGGCGGTTGGATGGGCCCGTGGTCACCTGCGGAGACGGGCTCGTGATCGGGGCCGACCCCGAGCGCGCCGTCGAGCTCGCGGTGACCGAGGCCCTGCTCCCACTCGCTGGAGCCAGCTCCCGACCTCGCCTGCGTCTTCGTGAGCGGCCTCGAGCCCGACGCGGCCGGTCGGGCGCTCGCCGACGCGGCCGAGGTCATCGGGGCGAACACCGTGATCGGCTGCTCGGCCGACGGCGTGGTCGGCGCAGGTCAGGCCGTCGAGGGTCGACCGGCCGTGAGCGTCTGGCTCGCCGCGGCCCCTGAGCTCAGGCTCCGTTCCTTCCACCTCGAGGTCATCCGTACGGACACCGCCATGACCGTGGTCGGCATGCCCGAGGTCGGCGACGCCACCGCCGGGATGCTGGTCGTCGACCCGTGGACGTTCCCGGTCGACGGTTTCGTCAGCAGGAGCAACGAGACGCTGCCCGGGCTGCCGCTGGTCGGCGGGGCCGCCACGGGGCTCTCCGGACCGCAAGGCACCCGGTTGCTGGTCGACGGCACGGTGTTCCACCGCGGTGCTGTCGGGCTGCTGCTCACCGGCCCGGCGTCGGTGCAGACCCTGGTCAGCCAGGGCTGTCGCCCGGTGGGGCCGACCATGACGGTCACCGCGGCCGAGGGCAACCTGCTGCTGGGACTGGCCGGACGGCCTGCGCTGCTCAAGCTGCGCGAGGTCCTCGCCGGCCTGGACCCCGAGGACCAGCTGCGCGCCGCCACGGGCCTGCAGCTGGGCATCGCGATGGACGAGTACGCCGACGAACGCGGCCAGGGGGACTACCTGGTCCGCGGTCTGGTCGGGGTCGACGACTCCCGGTCCGCAGTGGCGGTCGGCGACGTGGTGGAGGTGGGCCGCTCGGTCCGCTTTCACGTGCGTGACGCCGAGTCGGCCTCGGCCGACCTGCTCGGCTCGCTCGCCCGGTTCCGTGCCCAGGCCGATCTCGACGCCGCGGGAGCGTTGCTCTTCTCCTGCACCAACCGGGGCGAGGGCATGTTCGGCTCCGCGGACCACGACGTCCTCACCGTCCGCGCCGGCCTCGGAACCCGGCGGGTCGGCGGGTTCTTCGCCAACGGCGAGATCGGTCCGGTCGCCGGGCGCAACCATGTGCACGCCTTCACCGCGTCCATGCTCGTGCTCGGCTCACCACCGGAGGGGCCCGTATGACCACCCTGGACAGCCGCCCGGTCCTCGCCCTCGACGTCGGAGGCACCAAGCTCGCGGCCGGACTGGTGTCGACCGACGGCGAGGTGCTCACCGACCTGCGCGTGCCGACTCCCTCCTTCGAGGCGGGCGAGGGCGACTTGCTCTGGGCCACGGTTCACGCACTCCTCGAGGATGCGGGCAGGGGCGCCGACGTCGCCGGTGTCGGGATCGGGTGCGGTGGGCCCATGCAGTGGCCGGCCGGGTTGGTCTCACCGCTCAACATCCCCGCCTGGGACGGCTACGCCCTCCGGACGCGCGTCGCGGAGGCGTACCCCGGCCTGCCCGTCCGGCTCCACAACGACGCGGTCTGCTTCGCGGTCGCCGAGCACTGGCGGGGCGCGGGGCGCGGGGAGCCCGACCTCGTCGGGATCGTCGTGTCCACCGGGGTCGGTGGCGGCATCGTGCTCGGCGGTCGGGTGCTCGACGGCCGTACGGGCAACGCCGGCCACCTCGGCCACGTCGTCGTCGAGCCTGACGGGCCGCCCTGCGCCTGCGGGGGGCGCGGCTGCCTCGAGTCGGTCGCCAGTGGTCCGTCGACCGTGCGGTGGGCGGTCGCCCAGGGCTGGCAGCCGCCGGCTGGGTCCGAGGCGTCGGGACGCACGCTGACGTCGTCCGCCGAGGGTGGGGACGCCGTCGCTGTCGCGGCGCTCGCCAGGGCGGGCCGTGCTGTGGGTCTCGCGATCGCCTCGGTCGCGCACCTGCTCGACGTACGGGCCTTCGTCGTCGGGGGCGGCCTGGTGGAGGCTGGCCGCCTCGTCCTCGATCCGTTGAGCCAGACGCTGGCCGAGCACGCCCGGATGCCCTACGTGGACGACCTCACGGTGCGGGTCTCAGCGCTCGGTCAGCAGGCCGGGCTCGTCGGGGCGGCAGCCCTCGTCGCCGGGCCCGGCTACTGGACCGCTGACTGATCCCCGCGACGCACCCTGTCGAGCCGGCTGAGCACCGGCTCGACAGGGTGGCGCGGCGACCTGGTCGTGGTGCTCAGGCCAGGTCGAAGCGGTCCAGCATCATGACCTTGTCCCACGCGGCCACGAAGTCACGCACGAACTTCTGCTGCGCGTCGTCGCTGGCGTAGACCTCGGCGAGAGCGCGGAGCACCGAGTTCGACCCGAAGACGAGGTCGACGCGGCTGCCGGTCCACCGGACCTCGCCGGTCGCGCGGTCGCGACCCTCGAAGGTGTCCTCGGCGTCGGTCGTCGCGTGCCACGTGGTGCCCAGGTCGAGCAGGTTCACGAAGAAGTCGTTGGTCAGCGCCTCAGGCTGGGTGGTGAGGACGCCGAGCGCGGACCCGTCGTAGTTCGCGTTCAGCGCCCGAAGGCCGCCGACCAGGACGGTCATCTCGGGAGCGGTCAGCGTGAGCAGCTGGGCCTTGTCGACCAGCAGGAACTCCGCCGGCTTGTCGTGGCCCTTGCCGACGTAGTTGCGGAACCCGTCCGCGGTCGGCTCGAGGACCGCGAAGGAGTCGACGTCGGTCTGCTCCTGCGACGCGTCCGTGCGGCCCGGCGTGAACGGCACCTGGACGTCGATTCCGGCGTTCTTCGCCGCCTGCTCGACGGCCGCGCACCCGCCGAGCACGATGAGGTCGGCGAGTGAGACCTGCGCCCCGCCGACGTGCGAGGCGTTGAACTCGGCCTGGATGCCCTCGAGGGTCCGCAGCACGCGTGGCGAGCTCGGCGGGGTTGTTGACGTCCCAGCCGTTCTGCGGCGCGAGCCGGACGCGCGCGCCGTTGGCGCCACCGCGCTTGTCGGTGCCGCGGAACGTCGAGGCCGACGCCCACGCCGTCGAGACCAGCTGGGCGACCGACAGCCCGGACGCGAGGATCGAGTCCTTGAGGGCGGCGATGTCCGGCGCACCGATCAGGTCGCCGGTGACGGCGGGGACCGGGTCCTGCCAGATCAGCTCTTCGGAGGGGACCTCCGGGCCGAGGTAGCGGCTGATCGGACCCATGTCGCGGTGCGTGAGCTTGAACCACGCGCGAGCGAAGGCGTCGGCGAACTCCTGCGGGTTCTCCAGGAAGCGGCGCGAGATCGGCCCGTAGATCGGGTCCATCCGCAGCGCGAGGTCCGTCGTGAGCATGACCGGAGGGTGCTTCTTCGTGGGGTCGTGGGCGTCCGCGACGGTGGTGGCCGCTGCCGGGTCCGTGGGGATCCACTGGTGCGCCCCGGCAGGACTCTTCACGAGGTCCCAGTCGTAGGCGAACAGCGTCTCGAAGAAGCTGTTGTCCCAGGTCGTCGGAGTCGGCGTCCACGTGCCCTCGAGCCCGCTGGTGATCGTGGCGCCACCGTTGCCGGTGCCGAAGGAGTTCTTCCAGCCGAGGCCCTGCTCCGCCAGCGGCGCAGCCTCCGGCTCGCGACCGACGTACTCGTTGGGGTCGGCCGCACCGTGGGTCTTGCCGAACGTGTGACCGCCGGCGATCAGGGCGACGGTCTCCTCGTCGTTCATCGCCATCCGGGCGAACGTCTCGCGGATGTCCCGCGCCGCCGCGAGCGCGCTCGGCTCGCCGTTCGGGCCCTCCGGGTTGACGTAGATCAGACCCATCTGGACCGCGCCGAGCGGGTTCGCGAGCTGGCGGTCGCCGGTGTAGCGGGCGTCACCGAGCCACTCGGCCTCGGCTCCCCAGTTGACGTCCTCGGGCTCCCAGACGTCGGCGCGACCGCCGGCGAAGCCGAAGGTCTCGAAGCCCATCGACTCCAGGGCGCAGTTGCCGGCCAGGATCATCAGGTCGGCCCACGAGAGCTTGTTCCCGTAGGTCTTCTTGACCGGCCAGAGCAGGCGGCGCGCCTTGTCGAGGTTCCCGTTGTCCGGCCAGCTGTTGAGCGGGGCGAAGCGCTGCTGGCCGGCGCCGGCACCGCCACGGCCGTCGCTGATGCGGTACGTGCCCGCGCTGTGCCACGCCATCCGGATGAAGAACGGGCCGTAGTGGCCGTAGTCGGCGGGCCACCAGTCCTGCGAGGTGGTCATCACCGCCTCGATGTCGCGCTTCACGGCGGCGAGGTCGAGGGTCGAGAACGCCGCGGCGTAGTCGAACTCCGCGTCCATGGGGTCGCTCGTGGGGGAGTTCGCATGCAGAACGCTCACGTCGAGCTGGTTGGGCCACCAGTCGCGGATCGACGTCCCTCCGACACTGTGGACGACCGGGCAGGTGCCTTCGGTCTCCTCGTTCATGTCACCGACGACTGCATCATGGCTGTCAGACACGGGAAATCCTTCTGGGAGCGGGCGGATCAGGGGCGGACAGGGTTGGCGGACTGGGATGAGGAGCTCACTTCGGTCGAGCAGGAGGGGCACTGGCCCCAGTAGACGACCTCGGCTTCGTCGATCGCATAGCCGTGGTCGTGGGACGCGGTCAGGCAGGGTGTGTCCCCGACGGCGCAGTCGACGTCGGCGATGGCACCGCAGGACCGGCACACCACGTGGTGGTGGTTGTCGGCGACCCGTGACTCGTAGCGGGCCACGGAACCCGCAGGCTCGATGCGCCGGACCAGGCCCGCGGTCGTCAGCACCCGGAGCACGTCGTAGACGGCCTGCGTGGACACGTCACCGAGCTCCTCGCGCACCACGTTGATGATCGCGTCGGTGTCGGCGTGCGGATGCTCGTACACCGCGGTCAGCACGGCGACCCGAGGACGCGTCACGCGCAGATCGGCCCCGCGCAGCAGGGGCTCGAGCTCCGACGCCGTAGGCACCCCGCGAGCCTATCTGTTGTCTGGAATCAGTCAAGAGAAGGACGGGCGCCCTTCGCCCGGCGCGACGCGGGATCATGAGGGTGTGCCGAACATCAGCAGGCAGCCCGGGGCCAAGCCCGGTCCGGTGCTGGTCACGGGGGCGAACAGCGGGATCGGGCTCGCCACGACGTTGGCACTCGCCGAGCGCGGGTGGCTGACCTACGGCACGGTGCGCAGCGCGACCAAGGGTCGGCGGCTGCGCCGGGCGGCCGCGGACGCCGGTGTCGGAGACCGGGTTCGCGTGGTGGTGCTGGACGTCTCCGACCATGACGCCGTGATCGCGCGCTGGCCCCGCCTTCCACGGTTCTGGGCGGTCGTGAACAACGCCGGTGCCTCGCTGTCCGGAGCGGTCGAGGAGGTGTCCGCCGCCGAGGCCAAGGCCCTGCTCGACATCAACCTGGTCACGCCCGCGGTCGTCAGCTCGCTGGCTCTTCCCGGGATGCGCGGCCTGGGCGGCGGTCGCATCGTGATGATCTCCTCCCTCGCAGGTCGCGCAGCGGTGCTCCCGTTCCACGCCTGGTACCACGCCTCGAAGTTCGGGCTCGAGGCGTTGTCCGAGATCCTTCGCGTCGAGGTCGCGCCCTTCGGTGTCAAGGTGAGCGTCGTCGAGCCCGGCTTCGTCCGGACCGAGATCACGGGCAAGGCCGTGGCGGAGCTCGGTGGCCGCGCCGGCTCCGGTTCGCCCTATGAGAACGGCTATGCGCGGGCCCGGCAGCTCACGGTCGGCATCGACCGCCTGGCGCCAGGCCCCGAGGCAGTCGCGCGCGCCGTGGTCTCCGCCGTCGAGAGCGGGCGCCCGAGGCGTCGCTACCCGGTCGGCATCGAGGCGTCACTGCTGCCGGCGACGTCACTGCTGCCGGCGGGCGTCACCGACCTGCTCATGCGCGTGGTCGCGGATCTGGGGTCGACCGGGCGCGGAGACGGCCGGGAGCCCTAGGGCGCGAAGCTGACCTCGTCGGGAGGTCGGGTGTGGTGCAGCCACCAGAGGCCGACGAGGGGAAGGACCAGAGGCACGAACCCGTAGCCGCTCCCGAACCCGGTCCACACGGTGGCGTCGGGGAAGGAGTCCGGGAACAGCTGGCTGGCCAGCCCGACCACGAGGACACCGACGAGCTCGATCGTGATCGCGATCGTCGCGAGCCGCCGGGAAGCCGTGTCCCCCCGAGCCAGCGACACCGTCGCCACGATGTAGACGACCGCCGCGAAGGCGGACAGCAGGTACGCGAGCGGTGCCTCGTCGAACGTCGTCGTGATCTGGACGAGGGACCGCGACGTCGCCGCGAGCGCGAAGATCCCGTACACCGCAACGAGCACGCGCCCGAAGCCGCGCCCGGTCGAGCGCGACGGGGTCGTCGGCCTCGGGTCCGGAGGCTCAGGCGAGGAGTCAGCCAATCGGGCCTGCCCAGACCTGCTGGACGCGCAGGATCAGGATGGGGATGAGGAGGAAGCCGACGGCGAGCACCGCGGTGCCCGAGCGGGTGCGCTCGGTCAGCCCCCAGGCGACGGCGAGCGGAAGCACGATCGCGCAGCCGACCAGGTAGCCGACGAACTCCGCGTTCGGGAGGTCCGCGCGGGCGTCGCCCATCTGCGCGACCCCGCCGACGAGGAAGCCGACCAGGAGGGCCTCGAGCACGGCGGCGCCGGCGAGGATCGCCTTCCCCGGTAGCCGGTTCATCGTGACGAGCACGAGCGCCCACACTCCCAGGACCACCGAGACGACGATGATCGCGGTCGCGTAGGGACCGGTCACCCGGTGGGTTCCGAGTCCTTGAGCACGCGGCGCAGGATCTTCCCGGATGCGGACTTGGGGATCTCGTCGATGAAGACCAGGGCGCCGAGCTTCTTGAAGTGGGCGACCTGACCGTCGACGTACGCCTCGAGGTCGGCCGCGGTGGCCTCGGCGCCCGGCTTGAGCACGACGTAGGCCACGGGGACCTCGCCGCGCGCGTCGTCCGGGCGTCCGATGACGGCGGCGTCGGCGACGGCCGGGTGGGTGAGCAGGAGTCCCTCGAGCTCGGCGGGCGCGACCTGGAAGCCGCTGGACTTGATCAGCTCCTTGAGCCGGTCGACGATCGAGAGGTGCTCGTCGGCATCGACATGGCCGATGTCGCCGGTGTGCAGCCAGCCCTCGGGGTCGATCATCCCGTCGGTCGCCACCGGGTTGTTGAGGTAGCCCTTCATCACCTGCGGCCCGCGGATCCACACCTCGCCGTCCTCCCCGTCGGGCAGGTCGACGCCGGTCGCCGGGTCGACGATCCGGAGCTCGGTGTTCGGGACGGTGACGCCGACGGTCCCGGGCTTGAACTGTCCTGGTGGCGTGACCTGCGAGACGGGTGACAGCTCGGTCATGCCGTACCCCTGGGCCACCTCGCACCCGAGACGGGCACCGGCCTCGAGCGCGAGGTCGGCCGAGAGCGGGGCGGCGGCGCTGAACACCTGGGTCAGCGAGGAGAGGTCGAAGTCGTCGACCATCGGGTGCTTGGCCAGCGCCACGATGATCGGCGGCGCGACGAACGCGCGCCTCACGTGGTGCTCGGCGTGCAGGCGGAGGAAGAGCTCGAGATCGAAGCGCGGCATGGTGATCACGGTGACGCCGGCGCGAAGCCCGGCGTTCATCAGCACCTGCATGCCGTAGATGTGGAAGAACGGCAGCACGGCCACGAAGGTCTCGTCCTCGGTGACCTCGGCCGCCGCCAGCGTCTGGGCGATGTTGGCCACCAGGTTGCCGTGGGTGAGCATGACGCCCTTGTTGGTGCCGGTCGTCCCCGAGGAGTACGGCAGGACGACCACGTCGTCCGGAGTCGACGGGGACCTGCTCGGCGAGCGGCGCACCGAAGAGCGTCGTGATCGAAGGAGCGTCGTCGCTCTCGCCCAGCACGTACACCTCCTCGACGGTGGTACCCACGGCCCCGGCGCGGGCCACGTCGAGGAACATCGGGACCGTCACGAGCATCCGCGCTCCGGCGTCGACGAGCTGGTTGTGCACCTCGCGCTCGGTGTAGGTGGGGTTGATCGTCGTGACCGTCCCGCCAGCGAACGCGACGCCGTGGAAGATGACGGCGTACTCGGGCAGGTTGGGGGCCATCAGCGCGACCACGTCTCCGGGTGCGAACTCCCGACTGACGAGGCCGCCCGCCAACGAGCGCACGGCGGCGTCCAGTCCGGCGTAGGTGATCGTGCGGCCGGTCGGACCGTCGATCAGGGCCGGTTTGTCGCCCAGCTCCGCGGCTCGTTCGAGGACGTACCCGGTGAGGGCGACCTGTGGGATCTCGACGTCCGGCATCGGGCTGGTGTGGATCACTCGGGGTCTCCTGGGGGGTGGGATGGCGGCGGATCCCGATCCTGGCACGATCGGGGGTGGGTGGTCGCCCTCGCACACCAAGTGCTCGACCGCCGAGGAGGTGCCGGCCATGGCCAGGATCCGCGTGGGTGCGAGCGAGGACTTCCCCGAGGGGACGCTGGTGGCGGTGGAGGCCGCCGGCACGAATCTGGTCGTGGGCCGTGCAGGGGAGGCTCTCTGCGCCGCCCGCAACCGGTGCCCCCACCTGGGACTGTCTCTCACGAGCGGGCCGGGAGGCTCGAGCTTCGAGGACGGGGTGGTCCGCTGCCCCTGGCACAACTCCCGGTTCGAGCTGTGCAGCGGCGAGAACCTCGACTGGGCCGTCGGGTTCGCCGGACGTGACATGCCCCGGTGGTCCCGCCGGGTCATCGGCATGGGACGCACCCCGGCGCCGCTGACGACCTACCCGGTCACCGTGGAGGACGGCGAGGTCTTCGTCGAGATCTGACCGCGGGGTCGGCGCTGACCCAAGGTCAGCGTCGTCGGAGGACGGCCGGCATCCCGTCGCGGGGGCGCAGCGTCACGACCGGGGAGACGGCCGGGTCGGCTGCCCCGAGGATCTCGGGGTCCCACCGGCGGGCCAAGGTGGCCAGCACGAGGACGGCCTCGGTCCAGGCGAAGGCCTCACCGATGCACACGCGACCGCCCAGGCCGAAGGGGAACCATGACCCGCGCGGTTGTCCTGGCGCGGTCTCGTCGAAGTGGCCTGCCTGGTCCAGCCAGCGCTCCGGCCGGAAGGTCGCCGCGTCCCCCCACCATCGGGGGTCGCGGTGCAGGACCCACTGGCTGGCCAGGGTCAGCGACCCGGCGGGCAACGTCCAGCCGTCCACCTCGACGTCGTCGGTGAGCCGACGACCGATGGTCCACGCCGGCGGATAGAGCCGGAGCGTCTCGGCGACCACCGCGCGGACGTACGGCAGGCGCGCCACATCAGCCGTCTCGAGCTCTCCAGGCACTGCATCGATCTCCGCGTGCAGCCGGTCGCGGACCTCAGGGTGCCGTCCGACGAGGAACCAGGCCCAGGTCAGGGCATTCGCGGTCGTCTCGTGCCCGGCAAGCACGAGGGTCATCACCTCGTCCCGCAGCTGCGTGTCGGACATCCCGGTTCCGTCGCCCTCGGTGTCGCGGGCGGCGACGAGCATCGACAGCACGTCGTCACCGACGGCGCCGCTGTCGGCTGCTTCTCGATGGGCGGCGACGAGGTCGGCAACGACGGTGTCCAGCCGCGCCAACCCGTCGCGCGCTCGTCGGTTCGCCCGGGTGGGCAGCCGGTCGAGCACGTTCCCCGGGCCGCGTGCCATCCGCCTCTGGAAGCTGCCCATCACCGTGCCCAGTGCGTCGGCGACCTCGTCGGCAGCCGACCGGAGGTCCGCCCCGAAGAGGGTGCGTCCCACGATGTCGAGGGTCAGCGCGGCCATCTCCTCGGAGAGGTCGACCTGCTGGCCGTCGCTCCAGCGGCGCTCGTGGTCGACGGCCGCCGCAGTCATCTGACGGCCGTACATCGCGATCCGCTCGTGGTGGAAGGCCGGCTGCACGAGCCGACGCTGTCGCTTGTGCAGCTCCCCTTCGGAGGTGAGCAGCCCTTCACCGAGCAGCGGCTTGGTCTGCTGGAGGCCGCGACCCTTCATCGTGGACCGGCCGTGCGTGACGAACACGTGACGCACGACGTCGGGGTGCGTCAGCACGTACAGGTGCTCGTTGACCATCCGCACATGTGCGATCCGGTCGTACTGCTGCGCCATCGCGGTGAAGGCGTCCGTCGGGAGCACGCGTCCGGAGAGGAAGCCGGCCATGAACGGGCCGGAGCGCGGGCCGTCGGGCCGGGCTACCCGTCGGGCGTCGCGGGCCGGCGGCTGGCTGGTCTCGGTGCTCATGCCCATCAGCCTCCCAAGCGGTGCCAGACTCGCGCCATGGATGTCGCCAAGACCTCACCGGACCCGAACATCTCCGCGGCCCGGGTCGTGGTTCCGGCGCCGACCCTGGACGACGTCGAGGCGGCCCGGGTGCGCCTGGAGGGAATTGCCCGCCGGACCCCGCTCGAGGGGTCGCGTCCCCTGAGCGAGGCCGTCGGCGGACCGGTCCACCTCAAGTGCGAGAACCTGCAGCGCGCGGGATCCTTCAAGATCCGTGGCGCGTACAACCGGATGTCCCAGCTGTCGGAGGCGGAGCGTGAGCGCGGCGTCGTCGCCGCGAGCGCGGGCAACCATGCGCAGGGTGTGGCCCTCGCCGCCCAGCTCCTCGGCATCTCGGCCACCGTGTTCATGCCCGAGGGTGCGCCGATCCCGAAGCTCGCTGCAACCCGCGGCTACGGCGCCGAGATCCGCCTGCACGGACAGGTCATCGACGACTGCCTGGAGGCGGCACACGCCTTCGCGGCCGAGACGGGTGCAGTGCTCATCCATCCCTTCGACCACGTCGACATCGTCGCGGGGCAGGGCACCGTCGGGCTGGAGATCCTCGAGCAGTGCCCGACGGTCAAGACGATCGTGGTCTGCACCGGTGGGGGCGGCTTGATCGCGGGCATCGCGATCGCGGTCAAGGCCCTGCGCCCCGACGTCCGGGTGATCGGCGTCCAGGCTGAGAATGCCGCGGCGTACCCTCCGTCCCTCGAGGCCGGCGCTCCGGTGGCGCTTGCGTCGATGTCCACGATGGCCGACGGCATCGCGGTCGGGCGGCCCGGGGACGTGCCGTTCGCCGTGGTGGCCGACCTGGTCGACGAGGTCCGTACGGTCTCCGAGGAGTCGCTGTCCCGGGCGCTCCTGCTGTGCCTCGAGCGAGCCAAGCTCGTCGTCGAGCCGGCGGGTGCCGCGGCCGTGGCGGCGGTGCTGGACGACCCGACGGCCTTCGAACCGCCGGTGGTCGCGGTGCTCTCCGGAGGCAACATCGACCCGGTCGTGCTGCTGCGGGTGATCCGGCACGGGCTGACCGCCGGGGGCCGCTACCTCGGGTTGTACGTGCGGGTGCCGGACCGACCCGGGAACCTGGCCCGGCTGCTGGCCACCTTGGCGGCGGCCGACGCCAACGTGCTGGAGGTGGAGCACCTGCGCACCCACCCAGGGCTGGCTGTCCACGAGGTCGAGATCGGGGTGCAGCTGGAGATGCGCGGCCCCGAGCACTGCGCCGACGTGCTGGCCACGCTGCGGGCCGAGGGCTACGGGGTCAGCGTGGAGCCGGTCTGAGCCGGCCAATCTTCCATTTCGTGAGTATGGATTGACAGTCTAGAAGATCGCGTTGTTAGATGTGGCCATGACCGAGTCCTCAACGCCTGATCTCCGTTCCCTGCTCGCTCAGGTCGCCGCCGGCCAGGTCGCCCCCGAGGAAGCCAGCCAGCGCATCGCCGCCACCGGCCCCTCGGCGGACCCGCCCCTCCCGCCGGGCCCGACGCTCCGCCGGCCCCTTCGGGCGTCCGGCTGCTGCCCCCACCTCCTCGCGGCAACTCCGGCTCCTGACGGCGCCGACGTCCCGATCGACCGCGTCGTCGTCCAGGCGGCCGCCGTCAAGCTGGTGCTCATCGGGGACCCGACCGTCACTGGTGCCTCCGTCGAGGGGCCGCACATCGCCCGTCGCGACGGGGGAGCCCTGATCATCGACACCGACGCCGAGCCGGGCCTGGGTGACTTCTTCTTCGAGAGCAGCGCCCGCCGCACGGGCCAGGTCCTTCGGGCGCTGGCGCGGCACCGAGACCGTGATCGTGAAGATCCGCCCCGATCTCCCGGTCGAGGTCGACCGTCCAGGCCGGCAGCGTCATGGCCAGCCGGCTCGATGGGCGGCCTCCGGTTCGTCGTCGAAGCCGGTTCGCTCAAGGCGGTCGAGTGCTCAGGACCGATCGACGGACGCGTGGAGGCCGGCAGCGCGAAGCTGGACTGGCTGCTCGACCGTGGCGCACTCCAGCCTCAGCTGCGAGCTCGGGAGCGTACGGCTGCGGCTCGACCCGCGCTCCGACGTGACGGTCGGGGGTCGCGCCACGCTTGGCTCAGTCGATCTCGTGGGCTCCGACGGCGATCCGGCTCGACGCTCGTGGTCGGCGCAGGTTCGGCCACGCTCGACATCAAGGTCGAGCTCGGTTCGGCCAAGGTGCAGGTGGCCTCGTGACCGCCTCTCGCGGTCGGTCAGCCCCACCGACCACCCCGGGACTGCCCCGTCTGCTCGGCCCACCTGACCATCACCCGGCTCGGCTGCGGCTCCTGCGGCACCGAGCTGTCCGGCGCCTTCGAGCTCTCGCCGTTCGCGGGCCTGTCGGCCGACGACCACGAGATGCTGCGGGTCTTCCTGGTCTCCCGGGGCAACATGCGTGAGCTTGAGCGCTACCTCGGGGTGAGCTACCCCACCGCACGTCAGCGGTTCGCCGAGCTGCTGGTCCGCCTCGGGCTCGAGGGCCCGGGCACCGAGCAGCCGATCGACCGCGACAAGGTGCTCGCCGACCTGGCGGCCGGCCGGGTCTCGGTCGACGAGGCCGAGGCCGCGCTGCAGTCCCTCGGCCTCAGCTGATCGACGCCGTCGAGAACTCCCGTCGAGCGGGTATTGGTTCGCGGGTGTCGGACGTTCGGCCTAGCGTGAGCGCACTCTCGAGAAGGAGCACCTGCAGATGACCGACGCCGTCGTGGCCGAAGGCCTCGTCAAGACGTTCAAGGGGGGCGTGCGCGCCCTCGACGGGGTCGACCTTCGGGTGCCCGAGGGCACCGTGCTGGGCCTGCTCGGGCCCAACGGTGCGGGCAAGACGACGACCGTGCGCATCCTTGCCACCTTGCTGCGCCCCGACGCCGGCCGGGCGACGGTCGCCGGCTACGACGTCGTGAAGGACGCGCCTGCGCTGCGTCGGGTGATCGGCCTCTCGGGGCAGTACGCCGCCGTCGACGAGAACCTCACGGGCCGCGAGAACCTCTACCTCTTCGGTCGGCTGTACCAGCTGCCCAAGGCGGTCGCCCGGCAGCGGGCCGGCGAGCTCCTGGACCAGTTCTCGCTCAGCGACGCCGGCGACCGGGTCGCCAAGACGTACTCCGGCGGCATGCGCCGTCGCCTCGACCTCGCGAGCGCCCTGATCGGTCGCCCGAAGCTGCTGTTCCTCGACGAGCCGACCACCGGACTCGACCCCCGCAGTCGCCTCGGCATGTGGGACGTGATCCGCGACCTGGTCCGCGAGGGCACGACGCTCCTGCTGACGACGCAGTACCTCGAGGAGGCCGACGAGCTCGCCGACGTGATCGCCGTGGTCGACCACGGCCGGATCATCGCCGAGGGCACGGCCGACGAGCTCAAGTCCGAGGTGGGCGGGGAGCGCATCGAGGTCGTGGTCCACCGGCGCCGACGAGGTCCCACAGGCCCGCGAGCTCCTCGCCCGGGGCGGGGAGAGCACCCTCGACACGCACACGCGCCGCATCACCATCCCGGCCCTCGGCGGCGCACAGCGCCTCATCGAGGTCGTGCGCGACCTCGACGACGCGGGCATCGCCATCGACGACGTCGGCCTGCGGCGCCCCACGCTCGACGACGTGTTCCTGTCGCTCACCGGCCACGCGGCCGAGGAGTCGCACCGGATCCCGACGACGCACGACGAGGCTGCAGTCGCCGCGAGAGCCAGACCGGAGAGACCGCATGACCGAGCACCGACGCTCGCGCCCGCGCCCGACGCCTCGACCGCCGGGCTGCCGCCGGCCGTCGCCGACGGCCTGATCGTCACCTGGCGCAACCTCAAGCGGATCCCGCGCATCCCCGAGCTGGCGATCTTCGCGATCCTGCAGTCGATCATGTTCGTGCTGCTGTTCGCGTTCGTCTTCGGCGGCGCGATCGCCGTGCCGGGTGCGTGGTCCTACCGCCAGTTCCTCATGCCCGGCATCTTCGTCCAGACGCTCGCGTTCGCCGTCGGTCACGACGGCGATCGGCATGACCGAGGACATGAACAAGGGCATCATCGACCGGTTCCGGTCGCTGCCGATGGCGCGCTCGGCGGTGCTGTCCGGCCGCACGATCGTCCGACGTGATCTACAACGCCGGCATCCTCGTCGTGCTGATGCTCACGGGGCTAGCCATCGGCTGGCGCGTCACACAACGGCCTCGCCGACTTCCTGGCGGCCTGTCGCCCTGCTGCTGGCGTTCACCTACGCGATGGCCTGGGTCGGCGTCTTCCTCGGGCTCAGCGTGCCGACCGTCGAGGTGGCGCAGCAGGTCGGCTTCATCGTCATCTTCCCGCTGACCTTCCTCTCCAACGCCTTCGTCCCGCATCGCGACGCTGCCCGGGCTGGCTGCAGCCGATCGCCGAGTGGAACCCGGTCAGCACTCTGATCGTCGCGGCGTGCCGAGAGCTGTTCGGCAACCCGAACCCTACGCCTCGATCAGCTTCCCCGCGCGAGCACCCGGTGCTGCTGTCCGTCGATCTGGATCGTCGTGATCTTCGTCGTCTTCGCCCCGCTGGCCGTACGCCGCTACCGCTCGATCACCCGCTGACGGTCCAGGCGCCCGACGAGGGCAGCGGCCGTCAGCCGGTGTAGGGCTCCACGGACACGATCACCACGCTGATCGCCCGCCCGTTCGGCGCGGTGTAGGTGACCGTGTCCCCGACCGAGGCCCCGAAGACCGCGGCACCGAGCGGGCTCTTCTCGCTGTAGACGTCCAGGTGCTCACCGGGAGCGACCTCGCGGCTGCCGAGCAGGAAGCGGACGGGGTCGCCCATCAGGTCGACGGTCACGATCTGGCCGTGGCCGACGACGCCCTCCTCGGTCGAGGGGGCCTCGCCGATGTGGGCGTTCTCGAGGAGCTGGCGCAGCTGCCGGATCCGCGCCTCGTTCTTGCCCTGCTCGTCCTTGGCGGCGTGGTAGCCGCCGTTCTCCTTGAGGTCGCCCTCCTCGCGCGCCGCCTCGATCCGCTTGACGATGAACGCGCGCTTCTCGGTGGTGGCGTGGTCGTACTCGGCCTTGAGGCGGTCGTAGGCCTCCTGGGTCAGCCAGGTGGTCACCGGTCTGCTCCTCGGGGTGGCGGGCTGGGGTCGGGCTGGTCGGTCGTCGGCGGCGGGTCTGCGCGCCGAGCACGTCAGGGTACGCGGGCGCTGCCGTCGGCGCAGTCGCGCACGACCACGGTCACGGCGCGTCCGGTGGTCGTGATCGTCGTGGACAGCGCCGCTTCGCGCTGTCCCCTCGGCAGCTCGACGATCGCCGTACCCACGGGTTGGGTGGAGCGGTCCTTGGCCAGGAGCTCGCAGCGCACGACCCGCTCGCCGTCACTCGTGACGGCGACCGTGGCCGTGACCAGCGTGTCTGACTGCACCGAGAACGCCTGGATCGTGGCTGCGAAGGGGTCCTGCGCCGCCGCCCACCAGACGTAGAAGCCGAGGACCGCGGCGGTCGCGACCGAGACGCCGAGGATCGCGAGCGCCGTACGGCGGCGCGGCGAGGGGGCCGCGCGCCGCCCGTAGCGGGCGTCCAGATCGGTCATGGGTCCATTGTGACCGGCTCTGCGTCGAGGCACGGTCTCGCGTCTGGGAGACTGGGGCACGTGACTGCGCCGACCACCGAGCCCCTGCGGCTGCTCGCCGTGCACGCCCACCCCGACGACGAGTCGAGCAAGGGCGCCGCGACCACGGCACGCTACGTGCGCGAGGGCGTCCAGGTGCTGGTCGTGAGCTGTACGGGAGGGGAGCGCGGCGACATCCTCAACCCGTCCCTCAAGGACGACCCCGCCATCGTGAGCGACATCGCGGCGGCCCGTCGTCGCGAGATGGAGAACGCCCGCGACATCCTCGGCGTGAAGCACGAGTGGCTCGGCTTCGTCGACTCCGGGTTCCCCGAAGGTGACCCGCTGCCGCCCGTGCCCGAGGACTCCTTCGCCGCGGTGCCCCTCAACGAGGCGACCGCGCGGCTGGTGCGGATCGTGCGCGCGTTCCGGCCGCACGTCATCACGACGTACGACGAGAACGGCGGCTACCCCCACCCCGACCACATCCGCACCCACGAGGTGTCCGTCGACGCCTTCGAGGCGGCCGACGACCCCGAGCGCTTCCCGGAGGCGGGGGAGCCCTGGCGGCCGCTGAAGCTCTACTACCAGCTGGGGTTCCACAAGCCGCGCATCGAGGCGCTCGACGCCGCGGCCGTGGCGGCCGGGCTCGAGCCGCCCTTCGCGGAGTGGCTCGCGAACTGGGAGGACAAGCCCGAGGACGAGGCCCGGCTCACCACCCGGGTCCACTGCGCGGACTACTTCCACGTGCGCGACGCGGCCCTGCGCGCCCACGCCACGCAGGTGGACCCCGACGGGCGCTGGTTCTCGATCCCGCTGCCGCTGCAGCAGCGGGCGTGGCCGACCGAGGACTACCAGCTGGCCCGCAGCCACGTCGAGACCTCGCTCCCGGAGGACGACCTGTTCGCCGGCATCCGCCCGACGGGTGACGCCGCACCCCCGGACCCGGCATGACCGTGGCCGCGCTGCTGACGTCGGCGGGGCTGGGTGTCGGTCGCGTCGCGCAAGAGACCCCGCGCGAGCTCGACGACTCGATCGTGCGACCGGGCTGGATCGGTCTCGGCATGTTCCTCGCCCTGGTGGTGGCGAGCGTGTTCCTCTTCCGCTCGATGAACAAGCAGCTCAAGAAGGTCGACTTCGTCGAGGAGCCGGTGGTCTCACCGGAGCCCGGAGCGACGCCGGCCTCGTCGGCCGCTCCGGCACCGGCAGCCCCGGAGTCCCCCGAGTCCGACCGGCCGGCGGACGACGTACCGCTCTGACGCTTGCGTCCGACCAACGGTGTCCTATTGCGCACGTTCGGTCGGACGCAACGAAGGGTCAGGGGGAGTCGGGGTCGTTGCGGCGCAGGCGCTTGGTCTGACCGCGCTTCTTCTTGGTGGCGATCCGGCGCTCGGTGGCGCCCTTGCTCGGCTTGGTCGGGCGGCGCTTGCGCGGCGGCGGGGCGGTCGCCTCGGTCAGCAGGGCGACCAGCCGGCCCTCGGCGGCCTCCCGGTTCTGCAGCTGGCTGCGCTGCTCGGACGCCGCCACGGTGATCACCCCGTCGACGAGGCGGCCGGAGAGCCGCTCGAGGGCCCGCGCCTTCAGCGTCGGGCCGAACGCGGTCGAGGCCGACAGGTCGTACGACAGCTCGACCCGCGAGTCGGTCGTGTTCACGCCCTGCCCGCCCGGGCCTGAGGACCGCGAGAAGCGCCACGACAGCTCCCGCTCGGGGATCACCGTCGAGCGCACGCGCAGAGGTCCGGGCACACCCCCAGCATGGCGACTCGCGGCGGTTCCGAGCGAAGGGTTTGGGTCAGCTGCTGGTCGGGCGGAGCAGGAACACGCGGATGTCGCGGCCGGCGCGCGCGGCGTAGGTGTCGTAGGCCGGCCAGACCGCGGTCACCAGGGGCCACACGCGTTCTTTCTCCGCGGGGTCGGCCAGCTCGGCCACGACGTCGACCGCCCGCCCGTCCACGGTCACGACGGCCTTGGGCTCGGCGATCAGGTTGCCGGACCACGCGGGGTGGTGCTCCTGGCCCCAGTTCGACGCCACGACGACGTACGCCTCGCCGTCCTTCGCGTAGAGCACCGGGACGTCGCGCGGCAGACCGGTCTTGCGACCCGTGGTCGTCAGCAGCATCTCAGGGACGACCCCCTTGCCGATGACGCTCCACCTGCCGCCGGTGGCCTTCTGCAGCGCCCGGTCCACGGGCACCAGGGTCCTCGCGACGCGGGCGAACCAGCGCTGGTGGCCGAGCTTGAGGATGAGGTCGGAGTAGCCCATGGCTCCCAGCATGTCAGGCCCCAGCGACCGTGCTCCAGGTGGTCGGTTTCGGGCGGCTGCCCCACGATTGAGGCGCAGGGTCCGTGCGTGAGGAGGAGGTGCTCGCTGTGGCCCGGTCGGCGCAGGACCGCCCGCAGGTGCTCGTGGAGTCGCGGGCCGAGTGGCGGACGTGGCTGGAGGAGAACCACGCAGACTCGGCGGGCATCTGGTTGGTCCGCTGGAAGAAGGGGCGCGGCCCGGCGGTGACGTACGACGAGGTCGTCGAGGAGGCCCTGTGCTTCGGCTGGGTCGACAGCCTGCCGCGCACGTTGGACGCCGACCGCACGCAGCTGCTGCTCACGCCGCGGAAACCGACGTCGCGTTGGTCGGCGGTCAACAAGGAGCGGGTCGCCCGGCTCGCGGCGTCCGGCGCCATGACTCCTGCCGGTCTCGCCATGGTGCGGCTGGCCGAGGAGTCGGGCACCTGGGTCGCGCTCGACGGGGTCGATGCCCTGGTCGAGCCCCCGGACCTCGCCGAGGCCCTCGACGCCGACCCGGCCGCTCGCGCGTCCTGGGACAGCTTTCCGCCCTCGGCCCGACGCGGCATCCTCGAGTGGATCCTCGACGCACGGACCGCACCCACCCGGGAGAAGCGGATCGCGACCACCGTGGCAGAGGCCCACGACGGCCGCCGCGCCAACCAGTGGCCCAAGTCCCGCTGACGACTCGTGTTCGCGGTGGGGGCCGTCGTGACCCGTGCGCCGACCTTGGTCAGCCCTCGGGTGCCGGGATCTTCCGCAGCCGACGGGCGCTCACCCGCCGCCAGACCGCCTGCTGCAACGTCAGGGTGAACCACCCGGCAGCGGCCATGCCGGTGATGTTGACCACCAGCTGCAGCGTGCTGCCCCAGACCTCGTGACGGTTGCCCAGGGCCAGACCCAGGGCGATGTTCCCGGCGGCGGGGATCGTGGTCACCGAGATGAAGACCCCGACGAGCCCACCGGCACGGTCCGAGGTCAGCGACAGCACGCCCGCCGCTCCGGCGATGAGTGCCACGACGAACGACCATCGGTCCGGCTGGTAGATGAACGCCGTGCCCGGACGCTGTGCTGCCGATGTCCTCCGGGTCGACCCACCCGAGCAGATGCCCGCACAGGACCACGATCGTGGTGAGCGCGATGGCCACGAGGAAGCCGATCAGCAGGGTCCGCAGGGCGTGCCGCAGGAGGTGCGGCCGGCGCCGGACCAGGGCGAGGCCGAGCGCGGCGATCGCCCCGAACTCCGGCCCCAGGACCATGGCGCCGATGAGCAGGATCTGGGAGTCCAGGACGATCCCGATGCTCGCGATCAAGGTCGCCAGGGTCATGAACGTGAGGTAGGTGTAGGAGAGTTCGGACTCCTGATACGCCCGCTGGGCGACGTCGGCCCACACCACGGCGTCGGCGCTCGCCCCCGGGGCGGCTCGCTCCGCGTCGTACCCGGCCTGCGACAGCCAGGTTCGTACCTGCTCCACCTGGATGGCCCCGTCGTGGTGGATCCCGCAGCCGCGCAGCAGATCGATGACGTCGTTGGCGGTCTCCCGGGACACCGCGGCGAGGACCACGTCGCCGGGCGGGCGGAGCGAGGCTCCCCGGATCACGGCCAGGCTGCTGACGGTGGGCTCGGCCTCCAGCACGGCGACGATCTCGTCGGTCCGCCCCGCGGGTGAGTAGATCCGGAGGTTGAGCACCGTTCCATCCTGCCGGACCGGCGGTCGAGGTTGGGCCCTCTGATCCAATGGGGGAGTGCCCAACCGTCTGGCCGAGTCGTCCTCGCCGTACCTCCTGCAGCACGCGGACAACCCGGTCGACTGGTGGGAGTGGGGCCCCGACGCCTTCGCGGAGGCGCGTCGGCGCGACGTCCCCGTCCTGCTGAGCGTGGGCTACGCCGCCTGCCACTGGTGCCACGTGATGGCGCACGAGTCCTTCGAGGACGAGGCCACCGCAGCGCTGATGAACGAGCGCTTCGTCAACGTCAAGGTCGACCGTGAGGAGCGGCCGGACGTCGACGCGGTCTACATGGAGTACGTCCAGGCGATGACCGGCCAGGGCGGCTGGCCGATGACGACGTTCCTCACCCCCGAGGGCGAGGCGTTCTACGCCGGCACGTACTTCCCGCCGACCCCTCGGCACGGGATGCCGTCGTTCCCCCAGCTGTTGCTGGCCATCTCCTCGACCTGGGCGGAGCGCCGCGACGAGGCGACGGCGGCCGCAGGCCGCATCACCCAGGCGCTGGCCGACCGGGCTCCGGCGGGTGCCGCCGGTTCGACGCCACCGACGCCCGAGGAGCTGTCGGCGGCGGTGACCCGCTTGTCCGCGAGCTTCGACCCGCGGAGGGGTGGTTTCGGCGGCGCACCCAAGTTCCCGCCGTCCATGGTGCTCGAGTGGCTGCTGCGCCACCACGCGCGCACCGGGGAGCCGAGTGCCCTGGCGATGGCAGCGCGGACCTTCGAGGCGATGGCCCGCGGCGGGATGTACGACCAGCTCGGCGGCGGTTTCGCGCGCTACTCCGTGGACGCCGAGTGGGTGGTCCCGCACTTCGAGAAGATGTTGTACGACAACGCCTTGCTGCTGCGTGCCTACCTGCACTGGTGGAGGGCCACCGGCTCGCCGCTGGCCCGGCGCGTGGTCGAGGAGACCGCCGAGTTCCTGCTCCGGGACCTGCGGACGCCCGAGGGCGGTTTCGCCTCCGCGCTCGACGCCGACACCGACGGCGTCGAGGGACTCACCTACGCGTGGACCCCCGCGCAGCTGACGGACGCGTTGGGACCGGACGACGGCGCCTGGGCGGCGGCCCTGCTCGAGGTGACCCCGAGCGGCACCTTCGAGCACGGTGCCTCGACGCTCCAGCTGCTCGCCGACCCCGACGACGAGGGCCGCTGGGCGGAGGTCCGCGGCAGACTCCTGACAGCTGCGGGACGCACGTCCGCAACCCGGCCGTGACGACAAGGTCGTGGCCGCCTGGAACGGGCTCGCGATCGCCGCCCTGGCCGAGGCCGGCGCCCTGCTCGACCGGCCGGAGTGGGTCGAGGCCGCGGTGGCCTGCGCCGACCTCCTGGTGGCCGTGCACCTCGCGACCGGCGAGCACGGCGACCGCCTCGTGCGGGTCTCCCGAGGCGGGGTGCGCGGGACGTCACGCCGGGGTGCTCGAGGACCACGCCGACGTCGCGGAGGGCTTCCTCGCGCTGTACGCCGTGACCGGCGAGGAGGAGTGGGTCGCCTTCGCGGGAGTCCTGCTCGACGTCGTCCTCGGGCACTTCCGGGACGGGCGTGGTGGCTTCTACGACACCGCGGACGACGGCGAGGTCCTCGTCCGGCGGCCGCAGGACCCCAGCGACAACGCGACGCCGTCCGGGCAGGCCGCAGCCGCGGGCGCCCTGCTGACGTATGCGGCCCTGACCGGGTCGGCTCTGCACCGGACGGCCGCGGAGGAGGCGCTCGCGGTGTACGCAGGGATCGGGGTGCAGCACCCCCGCTTCGCCGGGTGGGGCCTCGCGGTCGCCGAGGCGCTTGCGGACGGACCTCGCGAGGTGGCTGTGGTCGGCGCTTCCGGCCACGCGGCCACGGCGGCGCTGTGGCGCGCCGCCTTGCACGCACCGGCGCCCGGACTGGTGGTGGCGGTGGGAGACCCCGACGAGGGGTCGTCGATCCCGCTGCTGCACGACCGTCCCCTGGTCGACGGCCGGGCGGCGGCGTACGTCTGCCGGCACTTCGTCTGCGACGCGCCGGTCGTCGAGCAGGCTGTCCTGGCGGCCGTCCTCGGCTCGGCCAACCCGTCCCCGGCGGTCGCCGAAGGGAGTTGAATGGGCCCATGGCCAAGGAGCGGACCGTCCAGGTGCCGGGGATAGACGGAGGGGTCGTCGTCGGCCACGACGGTTCGGCCTCCTCCGACCGGGCGCTCGTCTTCGGCGCCGAGGAGGCCCGGCTGCGAGGGCTTCCGCTCCACGTCCTCCGCGCCTGGTCGTTGACCGCGACCTCGCGGCCCAAGGACGTGCCCTACGGCGTCATCGCCACCGAGGATCAGTACGTCCGGTCCGTGACCGAGGAGCTCGAGGCGGCCGTCGAACGGCTGCTGGGAGCAGAGCCGGACGTGGAGGTGCACCTGCACGCCGTGCACGCGCAGTCCTCCCGCGCCCTGGTGGCTGCCTCCGCGCACGCCGACCTGCTGGTGGTCGCCTCCCGCGGGCTCGGTGGCTTCACCGGGCTGCTGGTCGGGTCCACCTCCGAGCAGGTCGTCCGGCACGCCGACTGCCCGGTGGTGGTCCTGCGCGGCTGAGCGCTTGACAAGGCGCGCAACTGTGTAATCATCATTACATGACTACACACACCACCGAAGAGCTGCGGGGCTGGCTGACCGGACGGCTGCCGCAGGACTGGTTCACCGGGCCGGTCGAGGTCACGGTCGACCGCGAGGAGATCACCGTCGTCGGCGCGCTCGAGGAGCCGACCACCGGCAGTTCGCCGGCCGAGCAGGCGGCAGCCGTCGCCGGTCGGATCAAGGAGTTCCGCGAGCGCACCCGGGAGCAGCGCATCGAGGTCGCGCGGGAGCTCGAGCACCGTGCCCAGCGAAAGGTGAGCTGGGGCGTGCAGATCGGCGAGCGCCGCGAGCTGTTCACCACGCTGTCGGTGCCGGCCATGACCCGGCTCAAGCAGGCCGACCGGCAGGTCCTGGACACCCTGGTGGCGGCCGGCGTCGCCCGGTCCCGATCCGACGCGCTCGCCTGGTGCGTACGGCTGGTCGGCTCCAACGCCGACGCCTGGCTGGCCGACCTGCGTGCGGCGATGGAGGGTGTCGCCAAGGTCCGTGCCGAGGGTCCGGCCACCTGACCCGCCCCCATCCGGTCCCTTGCGTCCGACCAAGCGCGCGCTATAGCGCGCGCTTGGTCGGACGCAAGGGGTGGGGGGTCAGCCGTTGACGACGACCATCACGACGGCGATGTACTGAGCGACGTACGCCGCGAGCGTGAAGGCGTGGAAGACCTCGTGGAACCCGAACCAGGTGGGGAAGGGGTCCGGGCGGCGCAGGGCGTAGATCACGCCGCCGACGGTGTAGAACGCCCCGCCCAGGGCCAGCAGGACGAGCACGCCGAGTCCGCCGACCGCAGCGAAGTCGGGGAGGAAGAACACGGCCGTCCAGCCGAGGGCGACGTACGCGGCCACGTAGAGCCACCGCGGCGCGCCCACCCAGACGACCCGGAAGGTCACCCCGGCGGCCGCGGAGACCCAGACGATCCACAGCAGTGCGGCCTGGCGTCCGCCCTCGAGCAGGATCACGGTGAAGGGCGTGTAGGTCCCGGCGATGAGCAAGAAGATGTTGGCGTGGTCGAAGCGCTTGAGCCAGCCGTGCGTGCGGGGTGACCAGGTCCCGCGGTGGTAGGTGGCCGACACCGTGAACAGCAGGGTCGTCGTGATCGCGTAGACGGTGACGGCGGCGAACTCCGCGGTGCCGTGAGCGAGCAGCATCAGCACGATGCCGCCGACGAGCGCGACCGGTGCGGCCGCGAGGTGGAGCCAGCCGCGGAGCTTGGGCTTGACGGCGTCGGGGACGTGGGCGCCCGCCCGCTCGACCGCGGCACCGACGGTGCGGTCGAGGGTGTGGGCCACTCGCTCCTCGACGTGGCGCAGCTCGGCGTCGTGCGGATCCACGGTCACCTGGTCGGTGCCCTGGACGTGGTCGGCGTCGCGGCCGGGGTTCTCCGTCATCGCCGACCAAGCATAACCTACGCCTCCGTAGGTTACCGACTAGTAACTTCTTCGGGCGTGGGGATCACCCGAGGGTCGCGTCGCTAGGCTGCCCGCGAGAGGAGGGCGCATGGGGCCGATCGGACTGCTGTACGGAGCCTACGAGAGCCGGCTCGTCCGTTCCCTCGACCGCGACAACCTTCCTCGCCACGTCGGGGTCATCCTCGACGGCAACCGCCGCTGGGCCAAGGAGGTCGGCCAGAGCACGGCGCACGGGCACCAGGCGGGCGCCGACAAGATCCAGGAGCTCCTCGGCTGGTGCGAGGAGGTCGGTGTCGAGGTCGTCACGGTCTGGCTGCTCTCGACCGACAACCTGGCGCGACCGGACAGCGAGCTCGAGCCGCTCCTCACCATCATCGAGGGCACCGTCGCCGAGCTGGCCGAGACCGCCCGCTGGAAGATCCACCCGGTCGGTGCCCTCGACCTCCTCCCCACCTCCACGACCGAGGCGCTGAAGGCCGCGGCCGACGCGACGGCCGACATCCAGGGCCTCACGGTGAACGTCGCCGTGGGCTACGGCGGCCGTCGCGAGATCGCTGACGCGGTCCGGTCGTTGATCCAGGAGCACGCCGACCGGGGGACCTCTCTGGACGACCTCGCCGAGCTGCTCGACGCCGACCAGATCGAGGCTCACCTCTACACCAAGGGGCAGCCGGACCCGGACCTGGTGATCCGCACGAGCGGCGAGCAGCGCCTGGGCGGGTTCCTGCTGTGGCAGAGCGCGCGGTCGGAGATCTACTTCTGCGAGGCCTACTGGCCGTCCTTCCGCAAGGTCGACTTCCTGCGAGCCCTTCGCTCGTACTCGGCCAGGCACCGCCGCTTCGGGGCCTGAGCGCCACCGACACGCCAGGTTCTCGTACGGGTGGCCTCCACCTAACGTTCTTCCGGTCGACGTAGCGTCACCCCCAGCGGCCGGCAGGGCGCCGGACCGCCCCGGGAGGCCCCACCGTGCCTGCGACCACCCGCCGACGCGCCGAGCGCCGCACGTACGTCCTCGACACCAGCGTCCTGCTCTCCGATCCGCACGCGATCCTGCGCTTCGACGAGCACGAGGTGGTCCTGCCGGTGGTGGTGATCACCGAGCTCGAGGCGAAGCGCTCGCACCCGGAGATCGGCTACTTCGCGCGGCAGGCGCTCCGGCTGCTCGACGACCTGCGCATCGAGCACGGCCGGCTCGACGAGCCGTTGATGGTGCACGAGTCGGGCGGCAGCATCCGGGTCGAGCTCAACCACACCGATGCCACCGTGCTCCCTGCGGGATTCCGGTTGGGGGACAACGACTCTCGCATCCTCGCCGTGGCGCGGAACCTGCAGGCGGAGGGGCACGACGTCACGCTCGTGAGCAAGGACCTCCCGATGCGCGTCAAGGCCTCGGCCGTCGGGCTGCAGGCCGAGGAGTACCTCGCCGAGCTGGCCGTCGAGTCCGGCTGGACGGGCATGAGCGAGCTCGAGGTGGATGCCGCGGACCTCGACCTGCTCTACGAGGAGCACGTCCTCGACCTCCCGGAGGCGCGGGAGCTGCCCTGTCACACCGGGCTGGTGCTGCTCAGCGACCGGGGCAGCGGCCTCGGCCGGGTCGGTCCGGACAAGCGCGTGCGCCTGGTGCGCGGCGACCGGGAGGCCTTCGGGCTGCACGGACGCAGCGCGGAGCAGCGGATCGCTCTCGACCTGCTGCTGGACCCCGAGGTCGGCATCGTGTCCCTCGGCGGGCGGGCCGGCACCGGCAAGTCCGCGCTCGCCCTCTGCGCCGGTCTCGAGTCGGTGCTGGAACGCCGCGAGCACCGCAAGGTCGTCGTGTTCCGCCCGTTGTACGCCGTGGGAGGGCAGGACCTCGGCTACCTGCCCGGCACCGAGGCCGAGAAGATGAGTCCCTGGGGCCAGGCCGTGTTCGACACCCTCTCGGCGCTGATGACCACCGAGGTCGTCGAGGAGGTCGTCGACCGCGGGATGCTCGAGGTGCTGCCGCTCACCCACATCCGCGGGCGCTCCCTGCACGACTCCTTCGTCGTGGTCGACGAGGCCCAGAGCCTCGAGCGCAACGTGCTCCTCACCGTGCTGTCGCGGATCGGGCAGGGCTCACGGGTCGTGCTCACCCACGACGTCGCCCAGCGCGACAACCTGCGGGTGGGTCGGCACGACGGGGTGGTCGCGGTCGTGGAGAAGCTCAAGGGGCACCCGCTGTTCGCCCATGTCACGCTCACCCGCAGCGAGCGCTCACCGATCGCCGCGCTGGTCACCGAGATGCTCGAGGACCTGTCGGTCTGACGGGCCCGAGGAGTGGCTTCGGTCACTCTGCGTGATCGATCGAGCGCTCACAGCCCTGTAGTTATCCACAGGCTGTGACGTAGCGCACGCCCTCTCGAGTTGGCATCTGTCGGTGCGGCTTGCCATGGTTGACCTTGTCCGACCCCGCGTACGGCGTCCCGATGAACCATCTCGGGACCCTCACCGGTCGGTAGTCGCACCGCCGAGCAGGTCTCCTGCTCGCCGGCCCGTGTCTGCCAGCCGTACGCCACCCGGTCCCTCGGGCGCCCTCATGGCGGCGCCACGACGTGCGGAGCGGGTCAGTGCCCCTCGAACGCTGGCGGGCCCGTGTCCGGGGTTCCTAGCGTGGCGTCGCCGACGCACCGTCGCACCCTGACGGTCCTGGCGTGGTCGGCCCCACGCACGCCGAGAGGAAGCTCTCCGATGCACCGGATCTCGATCCGGGGGATCAGCACGTTCACCGCTGTCGCCGTCGCCGTCGCCACCTTGGGTGTCACCAACAACGCCTTCGGATCCGTCGACCGGCCGATCGTCGACAGCACCCCTGTCTCCATCGTCTCCCTCCAGCTGGCCGCCGAGCGCAAGGCCGTGGCCGCCCAAGGCCGCGCCGAGCGGGCCCGGGCTGCTGCCCTGGCAGCCGAGAAGCACGCCGCCAAGCAGGCGGCGGCCAAGAAGCACGCCGCCAAGCAGGCGGCGGCCAAGAAGCGCGCCGCTCGTGCCGCGGCGGCCCGCAAGGCTGCCGCCGTCCGGGCGACCCGCGCAGCCGCAGCCGTCCGTCCGGGCAGCAACCGCGCGCTCGGCAAGCAGATGGCGGCGGCCCGCGGCTGGGGCGACGTGCAGTTCGTCTGCCTCGACCGGCTGTGGACCCGCGAGTCCGGATGGTCGCACCGCGCGTCCAACGGTTCGGGCGCCTACGGCATCCCGCAGGCCCTGCCCGGCAGCAAGATGTCCTCCGCCGGCTCGGACTGGGCGACCAACCCGCGCACCCAGATCGCGTGGGGCCTGTCCTACATCAGCGGCCGCTACGGCAACCCCTGCGGCGCGTGGGGCACGCTTCCAGTCCCGCGGCTGGTACTGAGCCCTCGCGCGCACCTGACGGTCCGCCGCGACCGCCGCGACCGACGACCCCGACCACACCCCCCCGGTCGGGGGTCGTTCGCTGTCCGGCCGCGGTGACCGGCGTTAGGGTCCACGGATGGCCGAGCCCCTTCCTGCGCTGACCTTTCTCGGTCACTCGACGGTGCGGCTCGACATCGGCGGCCGGCGGGTGCTCACCGACCCGATCCTGCGCCAGCACGTCACCTTCCTCGCCCGGCACGCCGTCCCGCTCCCGAGGTCGTTCTTCGCGGACATCGACCTCGTGCTCATCAGTCACCTGCACCACGACCACTGCGACCTGCCGTCGCTGCGGATGCTCGGGCTCGACGTCCCGGTCCTGGTGCCGGTCGGGGCCGGTGACTGGCTGCGCTCGAAGGGGTTCCTCGACGTCCACGAGCTCGGCGTCGGTGAGACCTACCGCGACGGCGCGCTCTCGGTGCGTGCGGTCACCGCGGTGCACGCACGGGAAGCGCGAGCCGTTCGGCCCGTACGCCGCCGCGATCGGCTTCGTCCTCGAGGCCGGACCAGCGTGCGTCTACTTCGCCGGTGACACCGACCTCTACCCGGGGATGGCCGACCTCGCGGAGGAGGTGGATGTCGCCCTGCTGCCCGGTGTGGGGCTGGGGTCCCAACCTCGGGGCCGGCCACCTCGACCCCGTCCGCGCTGCCCAGGCCGCCGCCATCATCCGTCCCCGCTTCGCCGTCCCGGTGCACTGGGGGACGCTCTATCCCTACGGGATGCGACGGGCGCTGCCCGGCCGGCTCTACGATCCACCTGTCGCGTTCGCCGCCGCGGTGGCAGCACCTCGACCTCCCGGTCACGGTGCTGCACACCCCGCCCGGCGAACGCGTGTCGTTCACGCCCTAGAGAGAGAAGTCAGCCATGGCAGCGCCTGCACCCGACTCCACGCGGGACCTCGTGGCCGACGGGACCGACCTCGTGTCCGGTGCCCACCATGGTGTGTGGCCGCGGATCCGCGGCCTGCTGTGGACCTGGATCGTCACGGCGTTCTCGCTGTGGGTCGCGTTCGAGATCGTGCCGGGCATCGACTACTCCGGCTTCGGGTCCGTCGTCGGCCTCGCGCTGGTCGTCGGCATCGTCGGGCTGGTGATCCGGCCGCTGCTCAACCGGCTGGCGCTCGCGGTCGGCTGGGTCGGCATCTTCTTCCTGGCCGTCTTCGCCCAGACCGTCGTCCTGTGGATCGCGATCGCTCTCGCGCGCGACGTCTCCTACACCTCCTTTGGCGCGGTCTTCCTGCCGCCTGGGTCGCGTCGCTCGTCGGCACCGGGGTCGGCTTCCTCGACTCCGTCGACGAGGACGAGGTCTTCCTGGCCCACGTCGTGCGTACGTGCCTGAAGCGCCGTGGCGACGTGGAGACGACCGACGAGCCGGGCGTGGTCATCATCCAGATGGACGGGGTGCCGCTGCCGCTGCTGCGGTTCGCGCGTGATGAGCGGCAACGTGCCGACGATCAGCCGCTGGGTGCGTGAGGGCACGCACGACCTGGGCGGCTGGACCGCGCGCGTCCCGTCGACCACTCCCATCAGTCAGGCCGGGATCCTGCACGGCTACACCGAGGACATGCCGGCGTTCCGCTGGTACGAGAAGGAGTCCGGGCAGCTCATCGTGGCCAACCACCCCCCGGACGCCGCGCTCATCGAGGGCCGGATCTCCGACGGGCACGGGCTGCTCGCCGACGGCGGGGTCAGCGTGAGCAACCTGTTCAGCGGCGACGCACCGGTGTCCATGCTGACGATGAGCGGCCTGGGCAAGGACCGCCGCGAGGGGATCGGCAGCTCGAGCGACTACGGCGCGTTCTTCGCGACGCCGTACGGCTTCACGCGGTCGTTCTTCCGCACCATCGGGGAGATGGTGAAGGAGTGGTTCCAGGGCCGCCGGCAGGTCAGCCGCGACATCCAGCCGCGCATCCACCGGCACGGCAGCTACATCGCGTTGCGGGGGATCACCAACGTGATCCAGCGCGACCTGATCACCGCCCTGATGACCGAGCAGATGCTCAGCGGGACCAAGGTGCTCTACGCCGACTACCTCGACTACGACGAGGTCGCCCACCACGCCGGTGTGGCCCGCGAGGAGTCGCTGCGGTCGATGGAGGGCGTCGACAAGGTCATCGGGATGCTCGAGAAGGTCTCGAAGCAGGCGCCGCGGCCGTACCACTTCGTCGTGCTGTCCGACCACGGCCAGAGCCAGGGCGCGACCTTCCTGCAGCGGTACGGCAAGTCGCTGGAGGACACCGTCCGCGACCTGATGGGTGGCGCCGACGGGGTGGCCGCCGCCACCGGCAACGACGAGGACTGGGGCCCGCTCAACATCTTCTTGTCCGACCTCAGCCAGCAGAAGGGCTTCTCGGCCTCCGTGGCGCGGGCCACCGTCGGCGACCGGCAGGAGGACGGCGCGGTGTCGCTGGGCCCGCGGGCGGCCGTCAACAAGGAGGCCGAGGAGCGGCCCGAGCTGGTCGTCGCAGGCTCCGGCAACCTCGGGCTCGTGTGGTTCGCGCGCGAACCGGGCCGGCTCACGATCGAGGACATGGAGGCGAAGTGGCCTGGGATGGTGGCCGCACTGGCCACGCACCCGGGGGTGTCCGTCCTGGTCGCGAAGTCCGCGGCTGACGGCATCGTCGCGATGGGGCGCGACGGCGTGCGGGTCCTGGAGACCGGCGAGGTCGACGGCACCGACCCGTTCGCGCTGTTCGGCGACCAGGCCGAGCGGGCGGCAGCCGACTTCCTGCGGGCGGCGTCCTTCACGAACGCCCCGGACCTCTACCTCAACTCCTTGTTCGACCCCGACTCCCTCGAGGTCGCCGCGTTCGAGGAGCTGGTCGGCTGCCACGGCGGCGTCGGCGGCTGGCAGACCCAGCCGATCCTCGTCCACCCGGCCGAGTGGAAGGTCGACGGCGAGCTCATCGGCGCCGAGGCCCTGCACCGCCAGCTCATCCGTTGGCTCGAGGACCTCGGCCACCGCAAGAACCTGCCTCCCCGCATCGAACGCCAGGACCCCGCCACCCCCTCATAACCGACGCAAGGTCACCTTGTACCTGCTTCAGTCGAGGTTTCTCCACCTTCACTCCGCGCCGTGTTTCTGGCGGGAGGTGAGCAGGCGAGCGGCTGCTACCCCGGCTTCGTCATCGACAGCACGTCCAGCGCCGCATCGAGCTCGGCCAGCGTGAGGGTGCCCCGGTCCACGTGGCCCCGCTCGACCACCACGGTCCGTACGGACTTGCGCTCACGCGCAGCCTGCTTGGCCACGGCGGCCGCCTCGTCGTAACCGAGCAGCCGGTTGAGCGCCGTCACCACCGAGGCCGACGCCTCGGCGTAGGACCGCATCCGCTCGCGGTCGACCGTCAGGTCGGCGACACACCCCCCGAGCAGCCGTACGCCCGCCGCCAGCAACGTCAGCGACTGGAGCAGGTTGCGGGCCATCACCGGGATCTGCACGTTGAGCTGGAACGACCCCGAGGCACCCGCCCAGGCCACGGCCGCATCGTTGCCGATCACCTGCGTGCAGACCTGCAGCACCGCCTCCGGCACCACGGGGTTGACCTTGCCGGGCATGATCGACGAGCCCGGCTGCAGGTCGGCGAGATGGATCTCGGCGAGCCCGGCGGCCGGCCCGGACCCGAGCCACCGCAGGTCGTTGCAGACCTTCGTCAGCGAGACCGCCAGCCCCCGCAGCTGACCGGACAGCTCGACGAGGGCGTCGCGTGACGCCTGGGCCTCCAGGTGGTCGGTCGCCTCGGTGAACGGCAGTCCGTACGTCTCCGCCAGCTCGGCGATCACGAGTCCGGCGAAGCCAGCAGGGGCGTTCAGCCCGGTGCCGACGGCCGTCCCGCCGAGGGGCAGGGTGCACAGCCGGGGCAGGCAGCCGAGCACGCGGTCGCGCCCGAGCTCGACCTGGGTCGCCCAGGCGCCGACCTCCTGCCCGAAGGTGATCGGGGTCGCGTCCATGAGGTGAGTGCGGCCCGCCTTGACCGTCTCGGCGTGCTGGGCCGCGCGCCGCCGCAGCGTCGAGGCAAGCCCGTCCAGCGCAGGAACGAGGTCATGGACGGCAGCGTCGGCCGCCGCGACGTGCACCGCGGTCGGGAAGGTGTCGTTGCTCGACTGGCTGGCGTTCACCGCGTCGTTCGGGTGCACCGGGCGCCCGAGCGCCGCACCGGCCAGGCTGGCCACCACCTCGTTGACGTTCATGTTCGTCGAGGTGCCGCTCCCTGTCTGGAACACGTCGACGGGGAACTGGTCGGCGTGGCCTCCGTCGGCCACCTCGAGCGCGGCAGCACGTACGGCCTCCGCGGTCGTGGCGTCGAGCACCCCGAGGGTGGCGTTCGCGGTGGCGGCCCCGGCCTTCACCCGGGCCAGCGCGCGGATCACCGCGGGGTTCATGGGTTCGCCGCTCACCGGGAAGTTGGCCACCGCTCGCTGGGTCTGCGCCTGCCACAGGGCACCCCGATCGGCACCTCGACCTCGCCCAGCGAGTCCCGCTCGACCCGGGATCCCGTCACCGTTCGCGTCGTCCGTCACGGTCCCATCCTTGCGTCCGACCAACCGAGCGCAATAGCGACCGCTGACTCGGACGCAAGGGCCAGCAGTGTGGCCAACAGCACACGGTGTGTCGCGTCATCAACGGGCACCCCATGCGTCTCACCCACGTACGGCACAGACGGCAGCGCCACCCGAGGTCGCTGCCACCCGGACGAAGGACGCATTCCTCGATGAGAGGCACCGCCTCGCGGTTGCTCGTGGTTGCCACGGCTCTTGGCGTCGTTGCCGCTTTGCCGGTCGCGCCCGCGACGGCAGCGAGCCGGACGGTGACCTGGGCCACGGCCAAGGTCGTGCGCGTCGTCGACGGTGACACCGTCGTCACGAACCGCGGGACGGTCCGGATCATCGGGGTGGATGCCCCCGAGCAGGGCCGCAAGGGGTATGCCGACGCCACCCGCTGGGCGAAGTCCTGGTTGACGCCGGGCGAGTCCGTCCGGCTGGGCAACCCCTCGAGCGTCGACAACAAGGACCGGTACGGACGTCTGCTCCGCTACATCCAAGACGATGGTCGGGACATCGGACGGTCGCTCATCGCCAAGGGTTCGAGGGCCCGTTACGACGGGCTGGACGGCTATGACTGGCACCCCCGCCAGGCCGACTACCGCGCCCTCGACCTCAGGACGAAGAACTACCCCGTCGGGGCGGTCTCATCGGGCAGCGGGGGGACATCCAGCACCGGTACCGAGCCCTGGAACCGGCCGGTCAGCGCGACCAACCCGGACCTCGACTGCTCCGACATCCGCCCGAAGCACCCCAACGGGGTCCGGGTGAACAGCCACGACTACCACCGGCTGGACGCCGACGGCGACGGCTGGGGCTGCGAGTAGCCCGCACTGCCTGAGTGAGAGCGCGCATTCGTGCGTCCGAGGAACTGAGCGCAATAGCGCGCGCCTCCTCGGACGCAGAGGAGTGCACGACGTTCTCCCAGAGGAGTTCGGTCCACAGGTCGTGGTGCAGGTCTGGACGAGGGTCGGTCGCAGCCTCGACGGTTCGGGGATGCCTCGTCCGTCGCTTGAAGCTCCCGGTCGGCTGGGCCCCGTCGGATCTGCTGAGGGACGAGCGATGCGGCGGCGACAGCTGCTCGTGCTGGCGGGAAGCCAGGCGGGCGTCGTCCACCGGCGGCAGCTCTACGAGCTCGGCGTGACGCGTTCGGAGGTGCGGGCACAACTCCAGGCAGGTCGATGGACGTCCCTGGGACCGCAGACCCTCCAGCTCACCGGGGCTGACCAGGCCGCGAGCGAAGCGTGGCGTGCGGTCCTCGAGGTCGGTCCCGCTGCCGTCCTGGGCGGGGTGTCGGCACTGCACGCAGCTGGGCTGCGTGGTGTCACCTCCGACGTGATCCACATCGCGGCGCCCAAATCGTCGCGGCCCCGACGGGCGCGCGGTGTTCTGGTCCATGAGACACGGCGGATGTGGCCGGAGTGCCTGACCTACGACGGCCTGCCGCGCATGCACCCTGCCCCGGCTGCCGTGTTCGCCGCGCTGTGGGCGCGGTCGGATCGCCAGGGCGCGCTGTACATCGTGGCCGCGGTCCAGCAGCAGCTCACCTCGGGCGACCAGCTCCGGGAGGCCGTCGACCACATCCGTCGTCACCCGCGTCGGCGGTTGTTGCAGGCCCTGGTGGTCGACGTCACCGACGGAGCGCATTCCCTCGGCGAGCTGGACTTCGCGCGGTTGTGCCGCCGCAGGGGACTTCCCGAGCCGACGAGGCAGCAGGTCGTGCGCCTGCCGTCCGGCCGCGTCTACCTCGACGTCTGCTGGGACGAGTACCGCCTGGTCGTCGAGATCGATGGCATTCAGCACAGGGAGGCCGCGGCACTGATCCCGGACGCCCTGCGGCAGAACGCCGTCACCCTCGGCGGGCGTCGGGTGCTCCGCATCCCGGTCATTGCCTTGCGCACGGACCCAGACACGTTCATCGATCAGGTCGAGGACGCCCTGCGTGCCGCAGGTTGGCCCACCCGCACCCCCTTGCGTCCGACCAACCGAGCGCAATAGCGAGCGCTCGGTCGGACGCAAGGGTTGGGGTCAGGGGGAGGGTGGTCCGACCGGCACGTGGGTGATGAGGGGAACCGCAGCCCCCGACGGGTCGGTGAAGAAGTCGTTGCCCTTGTCGTCCACCACGATGAAGGCGGGGAAGTCCTCGACCTCGATCCGCCAGACCGCCTCCATGCCGAGCTCGGGGTACTCGAGGACCTCGACCTTGCGGATGCAGTCCTGGGCGAGCCGCGCCGCCGGGCCCCCGATCGACCCGAGGTAGAAGCCGCCGTTGTCGTGGCACGCCTGCGTGACGGCGGCCGAGCGGTTGCCCTTGGCGAGCATCACGTACGACCCGCCGGCCTTCTGGAAGGAGTCGACGTAGGAGTCCATCCGCCCGGCGGTCGTCGGCCCGAACGAGCCCGACGCGTAGCCCTCGGGGGTCTTGGCCGGGCCGGCGTAGTAGACGCACATGTCGCGCAGGTAGTCCGGCATCGAGCCGCCGGCGTCGAGCAGCGCCTGGATCTTGGCGTGCGCGATGTCGCGCGCCACGACCATCGGCCCGGTCAGCGACAGCCGGGTCTTCACCGGGTAGCGCGACAGCTCGGCGCGGATCTCGGCCATCGGGCGGCTGAGATCGATGCGTACGGCTTCGCCGAGCCCGTCGTCGAGGTGGTCGTCGGTGACCTCGGGCAGGTAGTGGGCGGGCTCGCGCTCGAGGGCCTCGAGGAAGACGCCCTCGGCGGTGATCTTCCCGAGCGCCTGCCGGTCGGCCGAGCACGACACGGCCAGCGCGATGGGCAGCGAGGCGCCGTGCCGGGGGAGCCGGATGACCCGCACGTCGTGGCAGAAGTACTTGCCGCCGAACTGCGCACCGATCCCGAGCCGCTGGGTGAGCGCGAACACCTCCGCCTCCAGCTCGTGGTCGCGGAAGCCGTGCCCGACCTCGGACCCGGTCGAGGGCAGCCCGTCGAGGTAGTGCGCCGAGGCGTACTTCGCGGTCTTGAGGGCGAACTCCGCAGACGTACCGCCGATGACGATCGCCAGGTGGTACGGAGGGCATGCTGCGGTCCCCAGCGAACGGATCTTCTCCTCCAGGAACGTCATCAGCCGCGTCGGGCTCAGGACCGCCTTGGTCTCCTGGAACAGGTACGACTTGTTGGCCGAGCCGCCGCCCTTGGCCATGAAGAGGAACTTGTACGTCGTCTCGTGACCCGGCGCGGTGTCGGCGTACAGCTCGATCTGCGCGGGCAGGTTGGAGCCGGTGTTGCGCTCCTCCCACATGGTCAGCGGCGCCATCTGCGAGTAGCGCAGGTTGAGCTGGTGGTAGGCGTCGTAGACGCCCCGACTGATCGCCTCCTCATCCGGGCCGGCCGTCAGGACCTGCTGCCCGCGCTTGCCCATGACGATCGCCGTGCCGGTGTCCTGGCACATCGGCAGCACCCCGCCGGCTGAGATGTTCGCGTTCTTGAGCAGGTCGAGGGCGACGAACTTGTCGTTGGGGGAGGCCTCCGGGTCGTCCAGGATCCGACGGAGCTGGGCGAGGTGAGCCGGTCGCAGCAGGTGCGCGATGTCGTGCATCGCCTCGAAGGTGAGCAACCGCAACGCTTCTGGCTCCACCTGGAGGAACGTCCGGCCGGCAGCCTCGACGGTCGAGACCCCCTCGGTGGTCAGGAGGCGGTACGGCGTCTCGTCGTCGCCGAGCGGCAGGAGGTCGGAGTAGGCGAACTCAGGCATGCCCTCAGCGTATGTCTCCGGTCAGCCACCACGCGGCGTAGGGCGGCAGGACCAGGGCGCCGTCCACCGCCGCGACCGGGGCCGCAGACAGCGCGTCGAGCCAAGGCCCCGGCAGGTGTGCCGCGACGGCGCCTGCAGGCACCCGTTGCTCCCGCTCGGAGACGTTGAAGACCTCGACCAACGTCCCGGCAGCGTGCCGACGTACGGCCACGACGACGGCTTGGTTGCCGGTCTCGAACAGCTCGGTCTCCACCGACGCGTGCAGCGCCGCGAGCCCGGCGCGGGTCCGCGCCAGGTGCTGCATCGAGGCGAACGCCCGCCCGGCCACCGTCGACGGGTCGTGGCGCTGCTCGGCCAGCGACCACGGCATCGCGGGCCGGTGCAGCCACCGGTTGTCGTCGGCGTGCTCCGGGGTGTCGACGTAGCGTACGGTCGTTGAGCAGCGCCAGCTCGTCTCCCATGTAGACGAGCGGGATCCCCCCGAACCCGAACACCATCGCGTGCGCGCACGCGAGCCGGGCCAGTGCCAGCGTCGAGCGCGCTGTCGTCCTGGTCCTCCAGCGCTGCTTCGACGCCCGCCAGGCTCGCCGCGCTGCCGCTGATCCGGCGGTCGCCGGTCTCCTCGTTGTGCTGGAAGACCGCGCCCCGCGCGAACGACCCGGGTGCCTCGCCGGAGTAGAAGTCGCTGAGGAAGGACCGGTGCCCAGCACCCGTCCAGCCGAGCCCGGCAGTGTCGACGTCGTCGATCGCCCAGCCGATGTCGTCATGGCAGCGCAGGTACGTGCCCCAGGCCGCGGTCGTCGGCTTGGGCGGGAAGCGCCGAAGTGCGCGCACCATGAGGCGGGCGTCGCGGGCCGCGAGCGCGGACCAGATCTGGACCATCAAGGAGTTGTGGTAGGCCACGTCGCTGACCTTGCCCGCATGCTCGCCGGCTCCGAGATAGGCCATCAGCTGGTCCGGCCCGACGATCGCCTCGGCCTTGAACACCAGCGAGGGCGCGGCGATCCGCGCGACCGCGCGCAGCGCCTGGGTGATCGCGTGCACCTCGGGCTGGTTCTGGCTGTTCGTGCCCAGCCGCTTCCAGAGGAAGGCGATGGCGTCGAGCCGCAGGCAGTCGACGCCCTGGTTGGCCAGGAAGAGCACGATGTCGACGAACTCGCAGAACACGTCCGGGTTCGACCAGTCCAGGTCCCACTGCCAGGTGTTGAAGGTCGTCCAGACCCAGGCGGCGGCCTCGTCGTCCCACGTGAAGCTGCCGGGAGCCGTGGCGGGGAAGACCTCGGGCAGCGTCGCCTCGTAGGCGTCCGGCCCGGTCCGGTCGGGGAACATCCGGAAGTACCGCCGGTAGCGCTCCTCACCCGCCCGCGCGTGCCGCGCCCACTCGTGCTCCCGGGCCACGTGGTTGAGCACCAGGTCGAGGGTGAGCGCCATCCCCTGCTCGTGCAGGGTGTCGGCCAGCTCGGCGAGGTCCGCCATCGTTCCGAGGTCCGGGCGCACGGCGCGGTAGTCGGCGACGGCGTAGCCGCCGTCGTTGGGAGCCGGCCGCGGTTGCAGCAACGGCATCAGGTGGAGGTAGGTGACCCCGAGCTCGGCGAGGTAGGGGACCCGGTCGCGGACGCCCTGCAGGTCGCCGGCGAACCGGTCGACGTACGCGGCATAGCCGATGCACGACGGCAGCTGGAACCAGTCCGGTCGCAGCACCCGCTGCCGGTCGTGCGCGCGGAGCCGCTCAGGGCGCTCGAGGTGCGCCCGCAGGGCGAGGTCGACGACGCGCTGCAGGAGCTCGGGCTCGTCGTAGACCGCGTCGAGCCCGTCGACGAGGTCGGGCAGCCACCGGTCGAGCCGGGCCAGGACGTCGAGCGCGTCGTGGTCGGCGTACTCCTCGACGAGGAACGCCCTGGCCAGCGCCATGGCCTCGGCTTCCTGGCCGCGGGTCGGTGTCATCCGAGGGCGTCGAGCTCGGCGCGGGTCGGGGGGTCGCAGCCCTCCCGGGTGCAGTTCAGCGCTGCGGCCTTGGCCGCCCGATCGAGCACCCCGCCCAGGTCGTCGTCGCTGAGAGCGGACAGCCGCCCGAGCGGGTCAGCGCCCAGGGCGCCGTGCGCGTGCAGAGCGTGCAGCAGTCCCGCGGTGAAGGTGTCACCCGCACCCACGGTGTCGACCAGGGCGATCGGCGGGGCCGCAGCCGCGGACGACGGTTTCCCGGCCCGGCCGTGCCGCGAGCGCGCCGTCCGGCCCGAGCGTCACCACCACCAGGCCGGGGCCGAGCCCGGCCCACCGCAGGGCGACGGCGGCGACGTCCTCACCCGGGCACAGCCAGGCCAGGTCCTCGTCACTGACCTTGACGACGTGGGCGAGGGCGACCATGGCCTCGATGGATGCGCGCGCGGCGTCGGCGTCACCGAGGAGGAGCGGGCGCACGTTCGGGTCGTAGGACAGGGTGCAGGTCCCCGAGGCGCGGACCCGCTCGAGGAGCCGACGGATCGCGGCGTCCCCGGGTGGCGTCCACGAGGCCAGGGACCCGGTGTGCCAGGCGACGACGCCGGGCCCCGGGTGCGCGGCGAGCTCGGCGTCGGACCACTGCCAGTCGGCCGTGCCCTGCGTCCAGAAGTCGTAGGAGGCTCGGCGCTGGTCGTCGAAGGACACCACGGCCAGCGTCGAGGGCTCGGCGGCCTCGACCAGGTGCCTCGGGTCGACCCCGTTGTCCGCGAGGTGGCTGCGCATCCGTCGACCGAAGACGTCCGGGCCCAGCCGTGCCGCCAACGAGGTGGCCTCGCCGAGCCGGGCGAGCGCGACGGCCACGTTGGCCGGCGATCCGCCGGGGTAGGCGCGGAGGTCGCCGTCGTCCTGCGCGACCAGGTCGGCGACGGTCTCGCCGCAGACCGTGATCACGAGGGCGGAGCCGCGGCCAGGTCCGTCGCGTGCTCGAAGTCGACGGCCGCGTAGTGCCGCAGCTTGTCGAGGTGGTGCTCGCTCTCGATGAGCCGGATCGTGCCGCTGCGGGACCGCATGACCAGGGAGTGCGTCTCCGCGCCACCGCCGCGGTAGCGCACACCGCGCAGCAGCTCGCCGTCGGTGATCCCCGTCGCCACGAAGAAGACGTCGTCGCTGGTGACCAGGTCCTCGGTGAGCAGCACGCGGTCGAGGTCGTGGCCGGCGTCCAGCGCCTTGATCCGCTCATCCTCGTCGCGGGGCCACAACCGTGCCTGGATCACGCCGCCGAGGCACTTCATGGCGCAGGCCGAGATGATGCCCTCGGGGGTGCCGCCGATCCCGAGGAGGAGGTCGATGCCGGTGCCCTCACGGGCCGCCATGATCGCGCCGGCCACGTCGCCGTCGGAGATGAACTTGATGCGCGCTCCGGTGGCCCGGATCTCGGCGACGATGGTGTCGTGCCTCGGCCGGTCGAGGATGCACACCGTGACGTCCTCGGGGTTCTCGCCCTTGGCCTTGGCGACCGCGCGGACGTTCTCCCCGGCCGGCGCGGTGATGTCGACCACCGAGGCGGCTGCGGTCCCGGTGACGAGCTTCTCCATGTAGAAGACCGCCGAGGGGTCGAACATGGTGCCGCGCGCAGCGACCGCCATGACCGCGATCGCGTTGGGCATCCCCTTCGCGCACAACGTCGTGCCGTCGATCGGGTCCACAGCGACGTCGCAGGGCGGGCCGTCTCCGGTGCCGACGCTCTCGCCGTTGAACAGCATCGGTGCGTCGTCCTTCTCGCCCTCGCCGATCACGACGACGCCGTTCATCGACACCGACGAGATGAGCTGGCGCATCGCGTTGACCGCGGCCCCGTCGGCACCGTTCTTGTCTCCGCGCCCCACCCACCGGCCGGCCGCCATGGCGGCCGCCTCGGTGACGCGTACGAGCTCCATCGCGAGGTTACGGTCCGGTGCCTCAGCCATGGCGGCGATCCTAGCCAGGGCCCTCGGCTCGTAGGCTCGCCCCCATGACCCCGCCCGAGGTCACCTCGACGCAGCCGACCGCCGTGGCTCCACAGCGGTTCGTCTTCGACCGCCACGAGCTCGCGGGTGCGGTCGCCGATCTCGGGGTGCTGGTGCCCATCGCGGTCGCGCTGGTCGTGCGCAACGGGTTGTCGCCCACCGCCGTGCTGCTCCCCGCCGGCCTGCTCTACGTCGCGACGGCGTTCCGCTACCGGCTGCCGGTGCCCGTGCAGCCCCTGAAGGCGTTCGGGGCCATCGCGGTCGCGCAGGGGCTGGGCGTCGACGTGATCGCGGCCGGCGCGCTCCTCATGGGCGTGCTCTTCGTCGCCCTGGGCGCCACCGGTCTGATCGACCGGGTGGCTGCCTGGTTCCCGCTCGCGGTGATCCGGGGTGTTCAGATCAGCGTGGGGCTGCTGTTCCTCAAGATCGCCTGGGGGCTGGTCGTCGACCCACCGTCGACCTTCCTCGACGCGGACCGACCGACGGCGCTTCTGGCGGCCGGGACGGCGCTGGCCCTGCTCGTGCTGTGGCTCGGACGGCGCCACGGCGGCGCGCTGCTGCTCGTCGGGGTCGCCGCCGTCGTCATGGTGGTCACGGTGCCGGGCTCGGTGGCCCGCGGGCCGTCGGCGATCACGTTCCCGACGCTGACGTGGGACGCCTTCGCCACCGCCGCGGTCGTGCTCGTCCTCCCGCAGGCCGCCCTGTCCTTCGCCAACTCCTGCCTCGGCACCGCCGATGCGGCGCGTGAGTACTTCGGCACGGCTGCGGCCAAGGTGACCCCCGGACGGCTGGCGGTGTCGCTCGGCCTCGCCAACCTGGTGGCCGGCTCGATGTCGGGCATGCCGGTGTGCCACGGGGCGGGGGGCCTGACTGCTCACCGCACCTTCGGGGCCCGCACCGGCGGAGCGCCGCTGGCCATGGGGGTGGCGCTGATCTCCACTGCGCTGCTCGTCGGGGCCGGGCTCGTGACCTTGCTGAGCGCCTTCCCCCTCGCGATCCTCGCCGCCCTGCTCGCCGCGGCGGGCGCCCTGCACATGAGCCTCGCGCGCGACCTCCTGCACCGCCCCGGCGACCTGGCCGTCGCGGTCGGCGTCGGCGTGCTCGGCTTCTTCGGCAACCTCGGCCTGGCCCTCCTGCTCGGTCTGGCCGTCATGGGCCTCCGGTCCGCTGTCGCACGGCGAAGGGTGACCCGATGACACGGCGCGAGCTGGACCCGGTCGAGCTCGGCCCCGGGAAGACCTACCCCTGGCTGACCTCGCTGGTCCTGCCTCGACCGATCGCCTGGGTGGCGAGCACCTCGCCCGACGGCGTCGACAACCTGGCTCCGCACTCGTTCTTCACCGTGGCGAGCGCCGAGCCCCCGGTCCTGCAGTTCACGTCGGTGGGGACGAAGGACACCCTGCGCAACGTGCTGGCGATGGGGGAGTTCACGATCTCCTTGGTGACGTACGCGCTCCGCGAGCAGGTCAACGCCACCGCCACGGACTTCCCGTCCGGCATCAGCGAGTTCGACGTCTGCGGCGTGGCCCGGGAGCCGTCGGTCGTCGTCCGCCCCCCGCGGGTCGCCGCGGCGCCCGCGGTGTTCGAGTGCGTGCTCGACGGCACCCGGTCCTTCGGTGCCTCGACCGTGGTCTTCGGGCGGGTCGTGCACCTGGCGGTCGAGGAGTCGGTCATCGTCGACGGGCGACCGCGCGCGGAGGCCTGGGGACCGGTCAGCCGGATGGGCGGGGCAGAGTGGGGCACGATCGGGGAGGTGTTCCGGCTCCGGCGCGTCCCGTACGTCGAGCCGACCGAGGTGAAGGGTGACGGCCATGGCTGAGCTGACCGAGAGCGCTGAGCTGACCGAGAGCGCTGAGCCGACCGAGACGGCGTCCGTGCACGAGGACCTGCTGGGGCAGCGCCCGGACTTCCCGATCCTCGCGACCAAGACCTACCTGGTGAACAACTCCCTCGGGGCGGTCCACCGGGGCAGCCGGGACCGGCTGCTCGAGTTCTACGACCTCTGGGCGACCCAGGGCGTGGTCGCCTGGGAGACCTGGAACCCGGAGATGTACCGCGTCGCCGACCTGGTCGGCGAGATCATCGGCGCCGAGCCCGGCACGACCGTCATGCGCCAGGACGTGGCGTCCCTGCTCGGGTCGCTGGCGTCGTGCATCGACTGGTCGACCCGGCGCAACCGCATCGTCTACTCCGACCTCGAGTGGCCCGGCTCCCACTACCTGTGGTCCGAGCAGCGACGGGCCGGCGCAGAGACGGTCGTCGTCCCCAACGAGGGCGACGGGGTGCACCTCGACGTGCAGCGGCTCGTCGACGCGATCGACGACCGGACGGCGATCGTCCCCATCTCGTTGGTGCTCTTCCGGACCTCGACGCTCGTCGACGTCCGGCCGGTCATCGAGCGCGCCCACGAGGTCGGCGCCTGGGTGGTGCTCGACGCCTACCAGGCCGCGGGGTGCCTGCCGGTGAACGCCTCCGAGCTCGGCGCCGACGTCGTGGTCGGCGGCTCGGTGAAGTACTTGTGCGGTGGTCCGGGCGCGGCCTGGATGTCGATCCGGCCCGGGTTCGCCGAAGAGGCTCTGGCACCTGCGGCCGTCGGGTGGTACGGGCACGCGCGGCCCTTCGACTTCGCCTTCGACCCGGTGACGTACGCCCCCGGGGCGCGCCGGTTCGCGGGCGGCACCCCTCCGGTGCCGTCGGTCTACGCCGCGACCGCCGGGTACCAGGCGGTCCTCGCCGCCGGCGTCGAGCGGATCCGGGAGCGCTCGCAGTCGCTCACCCAGCCGCTGCTCGAAGCGGCGTTGGAGCGCGGGTTCACGGTGCGCTCACCGCTCGAGGCCGCGCAGCGCGGCGGTCACGTCACCATCGACCCCGGAGACAGCCAGCGGGTGCACGACGAGCTGGTCGCCCGCGGTTACGTCGTCGACCACCGACCGGGTGTCGGCATCCGGGTGGGGCCGCACTTCTACAACACCCTCGAGGAGACGCTGTCGGTCCTCGACGTGATGAGCGAGGTCGTCGGCCGCTGACCCGGCGTCTGGTCGCCCCTCCGAGCCGGACAGCGGCGCATGGGACCATGACGGGGTGACCGAGCCTCCCGCGGACGTACGTGCTCCCGCGGAGGAGCCGGTCGCCGTGCCCGCCCCCAAGCCGCGCTCCCGGGTCCGGCAGACCGCCCGCGACATGGTCTGGTCGCTGGCCGTCGTCGGGGTGTTCGTCGCCTTCCTCGTGGCGGTCACCTACCGCGAGAAGCCGGACCCGGTCCGCGTCGTCGACCCCGCCCCGGCCGTCGCCCAGGCGCGCGCACAGGCCGCCTTCGTGCCGGTTGTCCCCGTGGGCCTGCCTGCTGCCTGGCGACCGACCAGCGCTCGCTACGAGCGGGCTGCGGTCAGCGCCGTACCGAACGCGGCCCTGTGGCACCTGGGCTACCTCACGCCGACCGACGCCTATGCCGCCGTCGACCAGGTCGAGGGCGACCCGACCGTGGCGGTGCGCGCCTTGGTCGAGGGGGCCCGACCGTCGGGGGTGGGCACCGGGACCTTCGCCGGCTGGCAGCGCTGGCAGACCGCCGACGGACGACGGACGGCGTACGTCCTCCCGGGCAGCGCCAGCACCGTGGTCGTGTCCGGCAGCGCCGACGACCGCGAGCTCGCGACCTTCGCCGACGCGCTCCGCCCGCCGCCCGGCGGCTGACACTCCCTTGCGTCCGAGCAACCGCGCGCTATTGCGCACCCTCGGTCGGACGTACGGCTGCGGCGGACAGCCTCGCCCGTGCGCCGTCGAGCCAGCGCTGGCAGATCGTCGCGAGCTCCTCGCCGCGTTCCCACAGCGCGAGGGACTCCTCGAGGGTGGCCCCACCGGACTCGAGGCGCCGGACGACCTCGACCAGCTCGTCGCGCGCCTCCTCGTAGGACAACGTGGAGTCCGGGACCTCGGCGTCGGTCGCGCTGGTCGGAGACGTGTCGGCCGGGTCGGCCGGGGGGCGTGGGGTCGCTCACAGGCCCACCCTAGGGCCGCCGGCTGAGCGGTCAGCCGGTACGCGTGGCATCGAAGCCGCCCCCCGCCACCCGCACGTGCAGGGCCTGACCGCTGGGTACGTCCTCCGGGTCGCGAACCACCGTGCCGTCCGGCAGCTGGACCACGGCGTAGCCGCGTTCGAGGGTGGCCGCGGGGGAGAGCGCGACGACCCGCGCCCTCAGGTGGCCGATCTCGTCGGCGGCGCGGTGCAGCCGTAGGTCGAAGGAGCGAGCCGACCGTTCGCGGAGCACGTCGACGGCCTCGCCGCGTCCCTCGACGAGGACGAGCGGGTGCGCGAGGACCGGCCGGCTGCGTCCGGTGTCGAGCCGCTGCTGCTCCCGCTCGACGAGGGCGAGCACCGCGGCCCGCGCCCGTTGACGTCCGGTGACGATCCGCTGGAGCTCCTCGGCGACGTCGGGCACGACGCGTCGCGCGGCGTCGGTGGGGGTGGAGGCGCGTACGTCGGCGACGAGGTCGAGCAGCGGGGTGTCCTGCTCGTGCCCGATCGCGCTGACGACCGGGGTGCGGCACGCGGCGACAGCGCGTACCAGCCCCTCCTCGGAGAAGGGGAGCAGGTCCTCGACCGAACCACCGCCGCGGGTCACCACGATGACGTCCACCTCGGGGTCCCGGTCGAGGCGCCGGAGCGCATCCGTCACCTCGGTGACAGCGAAGGCGCCCTGCACCGCGACGTTCTCCACGCGGAACTCGACCGCGGGCCAGCGTCGGCGCGCGTGCTCGAGCACGTCGCGCTCGGCGGCCGAGCCGCGACCGCAGACCAGCCCCACCCGGCGGGGCAGGAACGGCAACGGCTGCTTCCGGTCGGCAGCGAACAGCCCCTCGGCGGCCAGCGTGGTCCGCAGCTGCTCGAGCCGGGCCAGCAGCGCGCCGAGCCCGACGGCGCGGATCTCGGTGGCGACCAGGCTGAGGGTGCCGCGGGTCAGGTAGAAGCCCGGCTTGGCGTGCACCACGACCCGCGCGCCGTCGACGAGCGGCGGGACGACCGCGTCGAGGACCCGCGCCGAGCAGGTGACCGTGACCGAGACGTCGGCCACCGGGTCGCGGAGGGTGAGGAAGACCGTGCTCGCCCCGGGCCGCCGGTTGAGCTGGGCGACCTGCCCCTCGACCCACACCCGGCCGAGCCGGTCCACCCACTCGCCGATGAGCCGGGCGATGGTGCGGACGGGCACCGGCTGCTCGGCCGAGGTGTCCAGCGCCATGGCACCCCTTCTGCGGACGGACGGACAGCTGGTCGGGTCGCGGGCTCCGCGAGGACACCTACGATGGATGGGTGACCGAGCCTATGACCCCGCCGCCCGCCGCCGAGGGCCGACGCGTGCTGCTCGCGGCACCGCGCGGCTACTGCGCCGGCGTCGACCGGGCCGTCATCACCGTCGAGAAGGCGCTCGAGCTGTACGGAGCTCCGGTCTACGTGCGCAAGCAGATCGTCCACAACAAGCACGTCGTGGAGACCCTCGAGCAGCGGGGCGCCGTGTTCGTCGAGGAGACCGACGAGGTCCCCGAGGGCGCGACGGTCGTCTTCTCCGCCCACGGCGTCGCCCCGGTGGTCCACGACGAGGCGGCCGCGCGCGGGCTGAGGACCATCGACGCGACCTGCCCCCTGGTCACCAAGGTCCACCACGAGGCCCGACGGTTCGCGGCCGAGGGGTATCAGATCCTGCTCATCGGCCACGAGGGCCACGAGGAGGTCGTCGGCACCTCGGGCGAGGCGCCCGAGCACATCACCATCGTCGACGGGCCGGTCGAGGCCGGCGCGGTCGAGGTCCCCGACCCGGAGCGGGTTGCCTGGCTGTCGCAGACGACCCTGTCGGTCGATGAGACCGTGGCCACCGTCGAGGCGCTGCGGAGCAGGTTCCCTGCGCTGCTCGATCCGCCGAGCGACGACATCTGCTACGCCACCCAGAACCGTCAGGTGGCCGTGAAGGAGATCGCTGCGCAGAGCGACCTGCTCATCGTCGTGGGCTCGCGCAACTCCTCCAACTCCGTGCGGCTGGTCGAGGTGGCGCTGGAGGCCGGGGCGAAGAGCTCCTACCTGGTCGACCATGCCGGGGAGATCATGGAGTTCTGGCTCGATGGCGTCACGACGGTCGGGGTCACCAGCGGTGCGTCCGTGCCGGAGATCCTCGTGCGGGGGGTGCTCGACTGGCTCGCTGCGCGCGGGTTCGGCGACGTCGAGGAAGTGACGTCCGCCCAGGAGAGCCTGCTGTTCGCGCTGCCGCCGGAGCTGCGACGGGACATGAAGGCAGCCTCGAGCAGGCCGGCTCAGGCCCTGGCTCACCGCGGCGCTTCCAGCGGACGCCGACGATGAGGGCGGCGAGCACGGTGCCGGTCCACAGCGCCGGCGCGTGCGTGGCCAGCTCCGAGACGAGGTCCAGCACCCGGTCGGTGAGCCCGCCGCCGGTGCCGTTGAACGAGCAGCTCGCCCACGGTGAGTGCGAGGAACACCAGCGGCGGGACGACCACCGCGGCCAGCAGGTCACGGCGACGTACCTGCAGCGCGGCATAGACGCACGAGGCGACGTAGGCCACCCCGAAGATCGTTCCGCTGTCGACGGTGAAGGCGTCGATGAGCAAGCCGACCAGGCTCCCCGCGAGCACCACGACGGCCACCCCCGGAGTGGTCAAGCCGTGCTCGGCGCGCTGGACCCTCGGCAGCGGCGTGCTTCGCGCCGCGGTCGGCGCAGCGGTCGGGGCCGCAGTCGCTGAGCGGTCGGGGCCGCAGTCTCGGGGACGGTTGGTGCCGGGGTTGGTGCAGCGACCGGTGCCGCGCTGGGCCGGGGCTCGGGCGGCGTCGCGGGCAGCGAGAGCGCGGAGGCCTCGGGTTGCGGGTCGGTCACGCCCCGAGGTTACCGGCGCGGGCGTCCTCACCGGGTGAGCCGCTCTCGTGCGGCGCGACGTCGACGCCGTAGCGGTCGTCGGTGCTCAGCTCGAGCTCCAACGCGGTGGCCACCGGACCCGCTGGTTCGACGTGCACTGATGTCGACGGCACTGATGTCACGGCACTGATGTCGACGGCACTGATGTCGACGGGATCGACGAGCATCAGCTCGGGGGTGACGAGCGGGCGGACCATCGAGGCATCGAGCGCCTTCGGTGCGTCGAGGGGCTGGTCGACGAACTTGAGCTCCTTGAGCTTGCGCGCGCTGGTGAGCACGCGGGACTCGAGCGACCCGACGGCCATGTTGTAGTCCTTGACGACCGTGGAGATGGAGCGCCCGAGCTTGTCGACGTGGGCGCCGAGGGTGGCGAGGCGTTCGTAGAGCTCGCGGCCGAGGTCGAAGACCATCCGGGCGTTGTCGGCCAGCGCCTCCTGCTTCCAGGCGTAGCCGACGGTGCGCAGGAGGCTCAGCAGCGTGGACGGCGTCGCGATGATGACCTGCTGCTCCATCGCGTGGTCCTGCAGGCCCGGATCGACGCTGAGGGCGTGGACGAGGAAGGACTCACCGGGGACGAACATCACGACGAAGTCCGGGGCGGTCGTGAACTGGCGCCAGTAGGCCTTGCTGGCCAGGGAGTTGACGTGGTCGCGCATGTGTCGCGCGTGGGCGGTCAGGCGGGCGGCTGCGACCTCGGGGTCCTCCGACTGTGAGGCGTCGAGGAACGCCGACAGCGAGACCTTGGCGTCGACCACGATGTGCTTGCCGCCCGCGATGTTGACGACGAGGTCGGGGCGGATGACGCCGTCGGCGGTGGCGGTGCTCACCTGGGTGTCGAAGTCGCAGTGCTCGAGCAGTCCGGCGAGCTCGACGACCCGCCGCAGCTGCATCTCGCCCCACGCCCCGCGAGCCTGGGGGGCCCGGAGGGCCTGGACCAGCGTGCGGGTCTCGGTCTGCAGCAGCTGAGAGGTCTGGGTGGCCAGCCGGACCTGCTCCATCAGGCTCGCGTGGGACGCCACGCGGGACTTGTCGGTCTCGAGGATGGAGGCCTCGACCTTGCCGAGGGACTCGCGGATCGGCTCGACGAGCTGCTGGACCTCGGTCGTCCGCTTGGCGAGCTCCGCCGCCTGGGTCTCCTGGGAGGCCTTGAACCTCTGGTCGGCGAGGGTGAGGAAGGCCTCGTTGTTCTGCCGCAGCGCCTGGGCTGCGAGGGCCTGGAACTGCTCGGACAGCCGAGCCTGCTCGTCGCGGACCTCCGCCAGTCGCCGCTGGGTGGCTGCGCGCTCCGCGTCGAGGGTGGCGCCGGCGGCGGCCGACTCGCGCTCGGCGGCCGAGGCCCGTGCCTCCAGCGCCGGTCGCTCGGCGGCGAGCCGGTCGCGCTCGGCAGCCGTACGGGCTGAGCCGGTGCGGCCCCGCGCCGTGCCGACGGCCAGCCCGGCACCGAGGCCGATCAGGAGGCCGACGAGGAGGAGGACGAGCCCTGCGAGTTCCATGCCGTCAGCCTCCCAGCAGGCACCGACAGGGCTCCGGACCGGCGCGCCCTCGCCCCCACGCGGAATGGGGAAGTTCGTCCGGCCTAGGGCACGGGTGACCGTCCCCACGACGAGACCGATCCGGGCTTGACGTTGACGTTACGTCAACGTCTACCGTCGCCGCATGAGCACGTGGACGACCGCCGAGGTGGCCCGGATGACCGGGGTCACCTCCCGCACCCTGCGCCACTACGACGCCGAGGGCCTGGTCCGGCCGGTCGGCGTCGGCGGGGGAGGCGTACGGCTGTACGGCCGCGAGGAGCTGCTCAGGCTCCAGCAGGTCCTCCTGCTCCGCGAGCTCGGGCTGGGCCTGCCGGCCGTACGCGCCGTCGTCGACGGCACCACCGACCGGGCCGCCGCGCTCCGGGACCACCGGCGCGGCCTCGAGGCGGAGCGGGACCGCCTCGACCGGCTGGTCGGCACCGTCACCCGCACGATCGAGGAGCTGGAAGGAGCCGGGGCCATGGACGCCGAGGAGCTGTTCGAGGGGTTCGACGCCGAGAAGCAGAAGGCGTACGAGCGCGAGCTGGTCGCCGACTGGGGGGTCGAGCAGCCGGTCATCGACGACTCCCGCGCGGCCGTCGAGGCGATGGGGACGGAGGGCGTCGCGGCGAACGAGGCGCAGCGCGCCCGGATCGAGACCGCGCTGCTCGCGGAGTTCGACCGCGGGCGCCGCTCCGGACGACGAGCGGGTGCTCGACCTGCTGGTCGGCCACTGGGAGCTCACCGGTCGCTACTGGGGCCGGCCGCCCACGGCGGAGGCGTACGCGGGGATGGGGTCGATGTACGTCGAGCACCCCGACTTCCGCGCCCGCTACGAGGCGATGCGGCCCGGGTTCGCCGCGTGGGTGAGTGACGCGGTCACGGCGTACGCCCTGGCCCGCCTCACCTGACCCGCCCGCCTCCCTGACCGGCCCGCCCGCCGCCCGCCGCGAAGCCCCCAGCCCGCGCCGTCCCGATGATCAAGGAAACGTGCACCGGTCCCGTCGGCGAGACCGGTGCGCGTTTCCTTGATCATCGAGGGGAGGGGCGGGCCGTTCGCCTACATCCCACAGGGCGCCGGCCCTCCACAGGTGGCGGGTGCCCGGTGCGGGAGATGACCGGCGGGGCCGACGGTGCTCGACGTGCGCCCGCAGCTCGACGTCCCGGATGCCCTGCGCGGGCGGCCGTTCACCCGCGCCGAGGCCGCGGTGTGCGGGCTGACCCGGCGGATGCTCCAGGGCAGGCGTTTCCGCCGAGTGGCGCGCGACGTGTACGTCTCCGCCGAGCAGCCGCTCGACCACGGACTGCTGTGCCGGGCTGCCTGCCGCGCGGATCCCGACGCGGTGCTGAGCCATCCCTCGGCGGTGCTGGCGTACGGGCTGCCGCTCGGCGTGCGCGAGCCCGAACCGTGGCTGCCCCACCTCACGACCCCCGTGGGCCGGCCGCCGGTCGACCGGCGAGGAGCCATCTGCCACGTCGAGCTCATCCCCGCGTGGCAGGTGACGGCGACGCCCCTCGGACCGGCGACCTCGCCCGCTCGCACCTTCATCGACCGCGCGGCCGAGCTGCGGCTCGAGGATCTGGTCGCGCTCGGTGACGCGATGCTTCGGCAGCGCGTGGTGACCGTGGAGGAGCTCACGGCTCTCCTCCACTGGGGGGTCGGGCGGCGCGGCATCGTCCGGGCGCGGCGGGCGGTGCCCCTGCTCGACGGTCGTGCCGAGTCGTCGATGGAGAGCTGGACCCGGGTGATCCTCGCCCTCGCCGGGCTGCCGCCGCCGGAGGTCGGGGCCGACATCCACGACGAGTACGGCACCTGGCTGGCCAAGGCTGACCTGGTGTGGCGCCAGGCGAAGCTCATCGTGGAGTACGACGGGCGGGTCCACCTGAGCGAGCGGCAGCGCCGCATCGACGCGCAGCGCCACAACCTGCTCGTGGCGGCAGGCTGGACGGTCCTTCACGTGACCGCCGACGAGGTCCTCCGTCGTCCGTGGGCGGTGGAAGCCCTCGTCAGGGACTGCCTCGCCGCCGCCGAGGCCGCCTGACGCCGCCCCGCCCGGATGATCAAGGAATCCTGCACCGGTCCGGTCGACCAGGCCGGATCGGTGCAGGATTCCTTGATCATCGCGGGCGTTCCGGGCTGGTCGGCGGCGGGCGGGGCCGCCGTGGCCCACCTAGACTGCTCCGTCGTGGCTCTCCAGATCGGCATCGTCGGCCTGCCCAACGTCGGCAAGTCCACCCTCTTCAACGCCCTCACCAAGAACGACGTGCTCGCGGCGAACTACCCGTTCGCCACCATCGAGCCCAACGTCGGCGTGGTGCCGGTGCCCGACCCGCGCCTGGGCGAGCTGGCCACGATCTTCGGGTCGGCGCGCGAGCTGCCCGCGACGGTGGAGTTCGTCGACATCGCCGGCATCGTCAAGGGCGCGTCGGAGGGCGCGGGCCTCGGCAACAAGTTCCTCGCCAACATCCGGGACTCCGACGCGATCTGCCAGGTCATCCGGGTCTTCACCGACCCCGACGTCGTCCACGTCGACGGCCGCGTCTCCCCGGCCGACGACATCGAGACGATCAACACCGAGCTGATCCTCGCCGACCTGCAGACGCTGGAGAAGGCGATCCCGCGGCTGCAGAAGGAGGCGCGTACGTCGAAGGACCGCGCGCCCGTCCTCGCTGCCGCCGAGGAGGCGCAGCAGGTCCTCGACGCCGGGCAGACCGTGTTCGGGGCGAAGCTCGACCCCGAGCCGCTGCGCGAGCTGCACCTGCTGACGGCCAAGCCGTTCCTGTACGTCTTCAACGTCGACGAGGAGGAGCTCGGCAACGCCGGGCTCCGGGCCGAGCTGGCGGCGCTCGTCGCCCCGGCCGAGGCGATCTTCCTCGACGCCAAGATCGAGGCCGAGCTCACCGAGCTCGACGACGCCGAGGCCCTCGAGCTGCTGCAGTCCATGGGCGTCGAGGAGCCGGGGCTGGCCCTGCTGGCCCGGGTCGGGTTCGACACGCTCGGCCTGCAGACGTACCTCACCGCCGGACCCAAGGAGGCGCGCGCCTGGACGATCCGCAAGGGCGCCACCGCCCCCGAGGCGGCCGGCGTGATCCACACCGACTTCCAGCGCGGCTTCATCAAGGCCGAGGTCGTGTCGTTCGCCGACCTCGTCGACGCCGGCTCGATGGCCGAGGCCAAGTCCCGCGGCCGGGTGCGCATGGAGGGCAAGGACTACGTCATGGCCGACGGCGACGTGGTGGAGTTCCGCTTCAACGTCTAGCCGTCGTCTCGTGCGGACCTGTCGCGGAGGTCCGTCCTAGGGTCCCCGTCATGGACCCTCGCATCAGCTTCGTGACGCTGGTCGTTCGCGACCTCGCGCGCAGTCGTGACTTCTACATCACGGGTCTTGGCTGGACCGCCGAGCTCGATGTCCCGGGGGAGGTCGTCATGATCCGGACGGGCGACAAGCTCGTGCTCTCGTTGTGGCAGGAGGACGCCGCGGCTCGAGAGCTGGGCGCATCTCCCGGGGCGAGGGAGCTCTGCCCTTCACCCTCGCGCACAACGTCGGGTCGCCTGAGGCCGTGGACGCCGTCATGGCCTTGGCCAGCGACGCGGGGGCCGGGGTCGTCGCCGCCCCCGTCACCCGGGAATGGGGTGGGTACTCCGGGTACTTCGCGGATCCGGACGGGTTCCGGTGGGAGGTCGCCTACAACCCGGGTCCCATCGGGCAGTCCGTCCTCTGACGCCTTCCGGCCCGCGGTCGGGTGGAGTCCCGCTTCAACGTCTAGCCGACAGCGTTGGACTCGTGCTGATCGGCCGATACGGTTGCGGCCGTGCTGATCTACTCGTTGAGCATCTCGATGGACGGCTTCATCGCCGACCGCGACGGCGGGTTCGAGTGGTCAGAACCCAGTGAGGAGCTGTTCCGGTTCCACCTCCAGCAGGTACGCGAACTCGGCGGCTTCCTGCTGGGTCGCAGGCTCTACCAGACCATGCTGGCGTGGGAGACCGAGGCGTCGTTGCGCGACACCGAGCTCGGCGCCGCGTTCGCCGATGCCTGGAGCGCCATCCCGAAGGTCGTCTTCAGTCGCACGATCGACGAGGTGCAGGGCAACGCCCGCCTCGCGCAGGCGTCGGTGGCCGACGAGGTCGCTGCCGCGCTCGGCGCGACCGACCAGGACGTGGGGATCGGCGGCGCTGGCCTGGCCGCGACCGCGTTCGAGCTCGGCCTCGTCGACGAGTTGCGCATGTTCCGTTGCCCGATCGTCGTTGGTGGCGGTACGTCCTTCTTGCCGCCGGTCACCGCAGCCGTTCGCCTGGAGCTGGTCGAGACCCGAGAGTTCGGCTCGCAGGTGGTCTACGAGCGCTACCGGACGGCCCCCAGCGCCTGACGTCCGGTTCGAAGCCGAAGTCGAATCTGGGGACGGTTCGAGTCCTGGCCAGCCGAGCCGACGCAGCCCACTTGCCGATGCGGCCCGGCGGTTGCGCGCCGTCGTTCAGCGTTCGTAGACCTCGCGGCGGTGGGCCACTCGGAGTACCAGCACGATCAGACGGTCGTCCTCGATCGTGTACACGATCCGGTAGTCGCCGACGCGCGCTCGCCAACGACCCTGTTCACCGCCACGGAGCATCTTGACGCCTGGCGGCCGGGGGTCGACGGCGAGCAGCTCGATGGCGCCGACGATGCGGAGCCGTGCCTTCTTGTCGATCGTGGCGAGCGACTTCGCCGCTGAGGACGAGATGTCGATCGTGTACGTCATGCCAGCCCGAGGTCGGCCTTGACCTGGGCCCACGGGATCGTCGGGGCGCCGGACATGATCTCGGCCATCACCGCGTCGGCGGCCGCGAGGTCCGCGGCGTCCTCGTCGGCCTCCATGAGTCGCTCGTACTCCGCCGTGCTGATGACGACGGCCTGACGGTGACCTCGCTTGGTCAGGAAGACCGGCTCGTGCGCGGACGTCTCCACGAGCTCCGCTGAACCGCTCACGGGCTTCGGTGACGGGCATCTCGGTGGCCATGCCCCAACTGTACGACCTGACCATCGAAATGTACAGAATGCCTCAGGGGGTCCGCAGGCAGTCCGGGTAGGGCCAGGCTGATGAGTCGGCCCGGCACCCCTCAGTCGCTTGATCGCAGCCGCAGGCTGCGCAGCCGGTGACCGGCCAGCCACAACGAGCCGGCCGTGACGACCGCGAGGAGCACCACGGCCGCCCCGAACCCGACCGGTGAGTCGACGCCGAGCGCCCTGGCGGGAGCGCCGAGCATGCGCTCGGAGATGCTCAGGCCCCACTGGAGGATCGACAGGCTCTGCGCCCCGGGGACGTACCCGCCGACCACGCCCTCCCAGATCAAGGCGTAGAGCAGCCCGAAGAGCACGGCGTTGCGGGAGACGACCGAGAGCAGGGTGAAGACCGCGACGTACGCCGCGCCGGACGCGAGCGCCCCGACCGCCAGGGACCGGGTGACCTCGCCGAGCGAACCCTCGTCGATCACTCCGGCGACGATCATGGGGAGGACCGCGAACGCGACCACGGTCAGGTAGGCGACCAGCGCCTGGGATCGGATGATCGCGTGCCGGCTCAGCGGCTTCGCCAGGAGGTAGACCACCGACCCGTCGTCGATCTGCGGCGCCAGCGTGCCGGTCGCCGCGATGAGCGCGAGGAGGGGCAGCAGCGCACCGAAGCCGACCTGCTGGAGGATGTCGGAGGCCTCCAGGCCGCCGGCTCCGCGCACCGCGCGGCTCGTGACGGCCAGCCCGAGGAGCACCAGCGGCAGGACCACGAAGAGGATCAACCGTCGCCGCCCGAACAGGTCGCGCACCGTGAGCCCGACCACCACGGGGTGGATCAGCGGCCCCCGGAGCCGCCCGGCCGCTGCGGGTCGCTGGCGCGGTCACCGGGGTGCTCACCGGTTCACCAGGTAGGCGAAGACGCTCTCCAGCGACTCGTCGTCGGGGCTGATCTGGGCCAGCCGGATCTGCTGGTCGCGGGCGATGACGGGGAGGGCGCGCGCCAGCTTGTCGAGGTCGTAGGTCTGGACCTGGACGCCTTCGGCCATGAGCTCGACCGCGGACACGAGCCCGGCCCCGAGCAGCGCGGCCGCCAGCGCCCGATCATCGGTCGAGTGCAGCGTGTAGCGATGGGGGCGCTCGATCATCAGCCGCCGGATCTCCCGGAAGTCCCCGGACGCAGCGTGCCGCCCGGCCACCATCACCTGGATCGTCTGGGCCAGCTCCTCGACCTCTTCGAGGATGTGCGAGCTGAACACCACGGTGCGACCGTCGTCGGCCAGGTCGCCGAGGACGCCCATGAGATGCAGGCGCTGGCGCGGGTCCATCCCGTTGAACGGCTCGTCCAGCAGCAGCACCGGAGGGTCGTGGACCAGCGCGCTCGCGAGCTTCACGCGTTGCCGCATGCCCTTGCTGTACGTGCCGATGGCGCGGTCCATCACGTCGACCATGTCGACGGTCTCCAGCGCCCGTCGGGCCGCTGTGCCGGGATCTTCCACCCCCTGCAACCTCGCGTTCGCCAGCACGAACCCCCAGCCGGTGATCCCCTGCATGACGGCCTCGGTCTCGGGCACCAGTCCGATGGAGCGGTAGACCTGTTCCCGGTGCCACACGGGCTCGCCGTCGAGGGTGACCGATCCCGACGACGGAGCCAGGAAGCCCGACATCATGTTGATCAGGGTGGACTTGCCCGCACCGTTGGGGCCGAGCAGCCCGGTGACACCCGGACCGAGGGCCATCGAGACGTCGTTGACGGCGACGACGTTGCCGAACCACCGCGAGACGCGTTCCAGCAGCAGGACGCTCATGACACCGACACCGTGCGGTAGCGCCACACCAGGGCCAGCACCGAGAGCCCCACGACGACGACGTACACGATCACGTACGCCGTCCCGAGCGCGGTGGTGTCCGGGACCAGCAGGTCCTCCGGCCGGTCCCCGAGGATCCAGCTCCGCAGCCCGTCGATGAGGTTCAGCGGTGCCAAGGCCATCACCAGGATCGCGGCCGTGGGCACGGGGGTGCCGTTGGTCTCGGCGTCGTAGGCGATGACGCTGGCGAGGATCCCCACGACGACGCTGCTGAGGAACAGGGCGACGACGACAGCAGCGACCCCGAAGCCGCGCCGCACGGTCCACGCGCAGATCGCCAGCGCCAGCAGGGCCAGCAGCACCGCGTACAGCGCAGCCGTCCACAGCCCGCCCAGCCAGCCGGTGAGCTGGTCGCGCACGGAGAGCTTGGCGAGCAGACCACCGGCGTGCAGGACCGTCACCGGGAGCGCGAGGAAGGTGAACGTGGCCGCGACGAGCGCAACCGCCTTGGCCACGACGTACTGGCCGCGACCCAGCGGGCGGGAGAGGTACAACGAGATCGTGCGGTGCCGGAGGTCCCGGGACACCGCTTGCGGAGCCTGACTGGCGACGAACAAGGTGGTGAGCAGGACCAGGCCGGCGACGTACTGCGAGCCGGCGGCGGGCAGCTCGTCGAGTCGCGTGAAGATCGCGACGGCCGCGATGATCACGGCGGGGACCGTCGCGAGAACCACGAGCAGCATCGGCATGACCTTGGCGCGCATCGAGCGGCCGAGTCCGAAGGCTCCCCGGTAGGTGTCCCAGAGCAGCGCTCGGGTGGCGTACCAGGAGCCCAGCCGCTCGCCCTCGTAGTGCTGGAAGCCGAGGTCGTAGATGGCCGGCGTGACCTGCGAGGACGGCCGGGCCGGGTCGTGGGTCAACAGGTGGGTCAACCGACATCGGGACCACCACCGTCGGAGTGCACCTCGGTGCCGGCGGCCGAGTCGGCGAAGATCTCGGCGAGCCCGTGGCGGCGCGGCTCGAGCCGCAGCAGTCCCAGGCCGAGGTCTGCGGCGCTGTCCCGGATCGCGTCGAGCACCGAGTCGTCGTCGTGGCGCACGTCGAGCACGGAGTGCCGTGACCCGGCGGCCACCTGCCAGCCGCGGGCCGACAGGTCCTGGGCCAGGGCGTCCGCTCCCTCGGTCACCTCCACGGTGACCGCGCCGGCACCGCTCATCGCAGCGGCCGTCGAGGTCGAGCGGATCAGCTGACCTGCATCGACGACCACCACGTGGTCGCTGACCCGTTCCAGCTCCCCGAGCAGGTGCGACGTGACGAGCACGGAGATCCCGAAGTCGGTCCCGATCCGGCTGATCAGGCCGAGCATCTCGTCACGGCCGGCGGGGTCGAGGCCGTTGGTCGGCTCGTCGAGCAGCACCAGCTCCGGGTCGTGCACCAGCGCCTGCGCCAGCTTCACGCGCTGCCGCATGCCGGTCGAGTAGCCGCCGATCTCGCGGTAGCGCTCCTCGTAGAGCCCGACGTGCCGCAGCGTGTCGGCCGCCCGCTCGCGGGCCACGGTGGTGGGGAGCCCGGACATCCGACCGAGGTGGACCACCAGCTCGGTGGCGGTGACGTCCGGCGGGAGGCAGTCGTGCTCCGGCATGTAGCCGACCAGCCGCCGGATCTGCTCACCGCTGGTGGCGACGTCCAGGTCGAGCACCCGGGCCGCACCGGACGTCGCGGGGAGCAGGCCCAGCAGGATCTTGATGAGCGTCGACTTTCCCGCGCCGTTGGCACCGACCAGTCCGGTGACGCCAGGTCCGACGGTCAGCGTCAGCCCGTCGAGCGCCGTGACCGACGGGTAGCGCATGGTCAGCGCCTCGGTCGAGATCACGGACGCGGTCACCTTGGGACCCTAGCCCCAGGCTCCTCACGTCCGCTCCCGAGCCCGCGCCCGGGGGGTCTGGTCTTGGTGACCGCTCCGGCGCCCTCGCCTGAACCCGGGCGAGCTGGTGAGGTCATCACGGCCGTACGGCGCCGACGGCGGACAGGTGCTGATGCCCCCCAGATGATCAAGGAATCCTGCACCGGTCCCGTCGGCGAGACCGGTGCAGGATTCCTTGATCAGTGGCCTCGGGGGCGCTGTGCCCTCGAGACACGTCCGCGAACTGCGGTGCCAGGTCCGATCAGGACCCGAAGCCGTACCGCTCGAACGGGGCCGTGCACGGGTGGCCGGACGCCAGCCACAGGGACCGCGTCTCGGGCTCGCAGATCATCGCGAACAGGATCGTGGACCCCTCGTCGCCCTCGGCGGGGTCGGGGTGGACGCAGATGTCCTGACCCTCGGCGGCCTCAGCGGCCTCGGCGCCCTCGGGGCCCTCAGCCCCGTGGTCGGCGAGCAGGCCGACCATGCCCTCGACGGTCGCAGCAGCACCCGTCGCCAGGACCCGCGCCCGAGCCAACCTGGTACGGCTCCCCGCCGACGGCTCGCAGGCTGCTGCCGCCACCGCCGGGTCGAGGGCGTGGTTGGTGTGCGCGGTGACGTCGAGCTTCGCCGCGGTGGTGGCGGTCGACTCGATCACGCAGGCGTCCCCACCGGGGAAGGCGCACAGGTAGGAGTAGCCGCCAGCGCGGTCCGGTCGGTTCGCGCGAGCGAACGCGTCCTCCGGGGTGCCGGCCTCCAGCACCTCACGCGCGACCAGCGCGCGCGGGACCCCGACCCGCTCGTCGGTCGCCGACAGCGACATGGTCCCGAACGCGGCGCCGTACTCGTTCAGGCCGACCAAGGGCAGGGTCCCCGCCACCACCGGGGCGAGGACGGCCGGTCCGTCGTCGGACACGTCGAGCACCAGCCCGACTGCGCCGTCGTCGCCGGCGTACCACTGCTCGTTGTGGCCCAGCAGCGTGCGGCCGGCCGACCGCAGCACGACGGCGGTGCAGCGCTCGAGCGGGACCGCGGGCGACGTACCGAGCTCGACGATCCCGTAGACCTCCTCGAAGGCGTTCGCGAAGAAGAGGTCCAGGAACGGTTGGTCGGCGCCGTCGGCCATCCCGCGGATCTGCTCCACGAGGTGCGGCACGGCCGCGATCGAGGCGTCGAGGTAGGGAGCCAGCATCGTCTCGAGGGCGCCTCGGTCCAGCCCGTGGGCCGGCGAGATAGCGGCGGTTGAACGCCACCGACCGCGAGGTGGCCTCGGCGAACGCCTCGCCCATCCGGGCGCCGCGTTCGTACGGAGTTCCCTCGACGCGTACGGGTTTCGCCATGGTCGCCACGGCACCTCTCCTGGCCCCTCGTCCTGCCGACGTCACCTGCGGGGCCATCCAAGCCCACCGAACCCTGCTCTGCCGTCAAACGGGTTCGCCGGAGATCCTCCCGCCCCCGCCCCCCGCTGAGGGTGACGTTCGGTACGCGACACGCGGCGCGCCGCGTCCAATACGTCACCCTCAGCGGGGGGAGGGGGGACGTGGGGGGCGGGTCGCCGCGCGGTGAGCGCTCGCGCGCCTTAGCCTGACCTCCTTGGCCGTACGGCGCATCCGCGCACCCGCGGTCGGCCAGCAGGAGAGGACCCAGCGCCGTGCCCTTCGAGGTCCTCTTCGGCGTCGTGGTCACCGCGCGCTTCCTGGTGCCCCTGCTGATCTTGCGCTACCCGTTGCCGGCGGTCATCGCCTGCCTCGTCCTGGATGCCGTCGACCAGACGGTCTTCCAGACCTTCGGTTACGACCCGCCGTTCTACCAGGGCTACGACAAGGCGATGGACGTCTTCTACCTCGGCGTCGCCTACGTCTCGACCCTGCGCAACTGGGTGAACCTGCGCGCCTTCAAGGTGTCGCGGTTCTTGTTCTTCTACCGCCAGATCGGTGTCGTGGCCTTCGAGCTGACCCAGACTCGCGCTCTGCTCATGGTCTTCCCGAACACCTTCGAGTACTTCTTCATCGCCTACGAGGCCATTCGCTCCCGCTGGGAGACCGTCCGCGTCAGCATGAAGTTCTGGGTGCTCCTCGCCGCGTTCATCTGGATCTTCATCAAGCTGCCCCAGGAGTACTGGATCCACATCGCCCAGCTCGACTTCACCGACACCGTCGACGACTACTGGTGGTTCGGTCCGGCCTGCGTCCTGGGGCTGCTGCTCCTGCTGGCGATCTTCTGGTTCGTCGTACGTCCCCGCCTCGACCCGGTGGACCACGGCTGGGAGCTCGCGTCGCCGCCGCTGCCGCAGGAGCATGCGCACGGCCCAGCAACGAGACGCCTGGGTCGTCGCCCACGGCAAGGTCTTCTCCGAGGCCGCTCTCGAGAAGGTCCTGCTCATCGGCCTGCTCAGCGTCATCTTCGGGCAGGTTCTGCCTGGGGTGACGGCCGGTCCGCTGCGGTTGTTCGTCTGGATCGCGGTCTTCGTCGTGATCAACGCCGCGCTCGGGTTGTGGAATGCGGGCCGCGCACGCGGGGTCGACTCGGTGCTGCTCGCCTTCGCGATCCGGGTGCTCGTCAACTTCGGCCTGGTCGTCCTGGTCCAGCTGGTGCGCTCCTGGACGGTCGAGGACTACGCGATCGACGTGCCGAGCGCGTTGTTCTTCGTCTTCTTGTTCAGCGTGCTGATCACGCTCTACGACCGCTACCGCCCGGTGTACGACTTCCGGGTCAGCCAAGCCGCCGGCTAGCCCGCCTGTTCGCGTCGCCGTCGCCCGCTTGGACCTGACCCGCACCGCCCCTGGCGGCCCCCGCAGCCCGATGATCAAGGAATCCTGCACCGGTCCCGTCGGCCAGACCGGTGCAGGATTCCTTGATCATGTGGCTCGGGTGGCTCACCGACCGGTTCGGGGTCTCCTGGCAGCTCAACCTCCCCTGAGCCTGCGGTTCACGCCGTTCAGAGGCGGACCGCCGTGGGCTTCCGCTTCACCTCTGACGAGTCCCGGCGCACCCGCAGCCCGCCCACTCCCCGCTTCACGCACCGAATGTTCGTCAGTTGCCTCGTACGGCGCTGGTAGGCCCGATGTCGGGTGATCTTCGGAGGGTGAAGCGCGCGCCCCGGAGGGTGAAGCGGGTCAGCGGGCGAGCTTCCAGCGCTGGCCGGTGGCGGTCTCGTCGCACGGGGCGAGCACCACGGGGATCGATCTGGCCGCGGCGGCGACCGCCAGGCAGCGCCCGTTCTTGACCTCCTGGAGCTGTCCCAGCACGGTGTAGGTGAAGCGCCATGCGTCGCCGAAGCGGCACTGCTGCACCGGGACCGTCTGACCCTGGTTGGTGGTGCGCAGCCGGGCATCGAGGCACATGCCCTGGGTGTCGATGATCAGGTTGGTGCCGTCGTTGTTCTGGGTCAGCCCCCATCGCTGGAAGTCGCTGGTGGCGTCGCAGGCCGCCAGGGTGACGGTGCGTCCCTCGGCGGTGCCCGACTGGACCGCCATGCAGTAATTCGTGTCCAGCAGGGTCTTGATCAGGAAGTTTGAGCCGGATGCCGTGGTCGGCGTGGTCACCGCATCAGCCGTGGCGGCTCCCGCCTGCAGGGCAGGTGCCACGAGCACCACCGCGGCGGCTGCCACCGCTAGACCGCCCGAGCTTCGACCATGACCGTCGCACCATGACGTACTCCCTCAACGTCCGTGCGGGTCGCCCCGGTGACGACCACGCTCACCGAACAGTTGCCTCCCGGGGGCGACCGGGGCATCCGGGATTCCCCTAGTTCATGGTCGTCGGGCGTGGCCAATGTGTGGGGTCGCTCCGGGCTGGGTTCTCGACGTCGACGGTCGCTCCTGATGGGCTCTCGGTTGCCCATCGGTTTCCCACGAGGTTGCGAGACCATGAGCAAGGCTGAGAACCAGCGAGAGGCATGAGCGCAGGTCAAAGAGATGGCGAGGGCAGCACGATGAGCGGTGAACAGGTGTCGCCAGAGACGCGCGGTGTCACGACCGAGCTGCTGGCCACGGTCGATCTCGGCCCCGAGATCGAGGGCATGGACGGTCGTCAGCTTCGGATGCGCATGGTGACGATCGAGCCTGGCGGCGTCTTCGGGCCGGTTCACGACCACAAGGGCAGACCGGGGACGGTCTACGTGCTGCAAGGCACGATCACCGACCATCGCGAGGGGATCGCGACGGACTACGGACCGGGCGTGGGCTGGCCGGAGGATCGGAACACCCTCCACTGGCTCGAGAACCGCGGGACGGTTCCGGCGGTGGAGATCTCGGTCGACGTCGTCACGCATGACCAGGGATGACCGCCTGAGTGGTCGGACGCAGGTCCGATCCCGACGCAGGTCCGATCCCCGATTGTTCGTGGCCGGTATCCACCCCCGGCGGCCCCGCAGCCAGATGATCAAGGAATCCTGCACCGGTCCCGGCGGTCAGACCGGTGCAGGATTCCTTGATCAGTGGCTTGGGGTGCCTGCTGCGCAGCTAGAGGAACGCTCGCGCACTTCAAGGCGCGGGGGCCCTGGCTTCGCGCGGACCGAGCACCTCACCAGCGCCAGCGGGTGGCCCGCCGCGCGAACTCGTCCTCTCGTTCGATGATCCCGAAGGCCCGCTCCGGGGTCACCTCGATGAGCGTGTTGCTGCGGACGAAGGCCGAGGACGCCGCGTGATCGGCCGGCTGGTCCCAGTACTTCGAGACGTACGTGGCGACCGCCTGGTCGATCGCGGCCCGGTCGGCGCGGGCAGCCGGGTCGACGATGCGGGCTCGTCCTTCGACCGAGACGCACTCGACCGTGTCGTCGACGGTCACGGCGCACTGCGGGTTCTCCATGATGTTGCGGGCCTTGCGTGAGCTCGGTGCGCACGAGAACCAGAAGCGGTCCGTCTCGGGGAGCCAGACACCCCACACCGGCATGGCGTGCGGCCGCGCGGCAGCGGTCGCGGTGACGACCCAGTAGTTCTTGTTCGCGACGAGGCGTTCCTCCGCCCACGCCCAGGGCAACGCGTCCGCGGTGTCCGTCGGGACTCCGTAGTCGGACATGGCGGGCCGTTCGACCGAAGGCACCCGTCGACCCTAAGCCTGACGGTCGGCCGAGGGGGAGACCGCGGAGCCCCCGGGATCGACGGACGCGATCCCGGGGGCTCCAGAGGAGTACGTGCTACGCGTCGTCCATCTCGGCCTCGAGCTCGAGCTCGGCGAGCGCGAACCCGAGCGCGTCAAGGATCGAGGCGGCCGCGTCGAGGGCCTTCGGGCCACCGATGATCGGGGCGACGGCGACGAGCACGCTCTGGGCGTCCTCGAGGCGTGAGGCCGGACTCGGCGGCTGCACCGAGGTTGAGCAGGTACGACGCGGACGGTGCGCCCACGGCAGCCAGCGCGCCGAGGCGTACGAGCATCAGCTCACGGTCGCCGAGGTTGGCGCGCGCGACGGAGGCGGCGGTCATGTCCGCGAGGGTGTCGAGCAGGGGGGTGTCGCTCATGCTGGGTTCCTTTTCGAGTGGGGGAGGGACGCGCGTGGCTTGCCACGTCCTGCCACCCACCCTGCCGCAGCCGACGAAGCGCCGCCAGATCAGAACCCCGCAGGGGGGCAGGACCGGGGCGCGTGGTCGAGGGACGTTCGACCCTGGCGACGCCGACCTCGCTGGGCGAGCCTGGGAGCAGAAGGAGCAGGGAGTCGAGCAAGGAGTACGTCATGCGCGCGCTGGTGGTCTTCGAGTCGATGTACGGCAACACCCGCACGGTCGCCGAACGGATCGCCGTGGGCCTGCGCGAGGCTGGGCAGGGCGGCGAGGTCGTCGTGGTCCCGGTCCACGACGTGACGCGCGAGGACGTCGTCGCTGCCGACCTGCTCGTCGTCGGAGGACCGACCCACGCCCACGGGATGGCGTCGACGAACACCCGGCCGCCGCCCGGGAGGCCGCCGAGAAGCCGGACATCGACCTGACGCTCGAGCCGGACATCGAAGGTCCGGGGCTGCGCGACTGGTTCATGACCGTGGGCGCCCTGGCCGGCAAGCGTGGCGCGGCGTTCGACACCCGCGTCCACGGCCCCGCCGTGCTCATGGGTCACGCCTCCAAGGGCATCGCGAAGCGGCTCACGGAGCACGGGTGCGAGCTCGTCGTCCCGCGGGAGAGCTTCCTCGTCGACCGCCACAACCACCTGCTCGACGGCGAGGACGCCCGGGCGGAGGAGTGGGGCAAGAGCCTCGCGGGTGTGCTGGTTCCCGGCGCTTGAGCGGTCGGCGCGCCCTTGTCGGGTCGGCTCAGACCGTGCGCAGCGGGAGGCTCACGACGGCGCGGGTGCCTCGCCCGTGATCGCCGCGGCCGATCGTGAGCGTGCCGTCGTGCGCCTCGACCAGTTCGCGGACCACGGTCAGCCCGATCCCCGACCCGGTCACTCGAGACCGCGTTGCTGCCCCGGTAGAGACGGTCCTGGACGTAGGGAAGGTCTGCCTCCGGGATGCCCGGGCCACCGTCCTCCACGGTGAGGACCGCGCGGCCCGCCACCTCGGCTGTCCGGATGCTCACAGGGTCCCCGGGGGAGCAGTACCGGATCGCGTTGTCGATCAGGTTGCCGATGACCTGATGCATCCGGTCCGGGTCGGCCGACACGCGGGCCGGTCGTAGGTCGGTGTCCACCACGAGCTGGGAGACCCGCACCTGGGCGGCCTTCGCCTCGAGCGTCTCCGCGGCCAGCCGGGCGAGGTCGCAGGGGAGTCGGGCGAGGGCAGGGCGCCGGGACTCCGCCGACGAGAGCAGCGTCAGGTCCTCCACCACCCGACCCAGGCGGAGGCTCTCGTCGTGCAGCGCAGCCAGCCGGTCCGGGGTCGGGTCCTCGAGCCCGTCGCTCAGCTCCTCGAGGCCGGCCTGCAAGGTGGTCAGCGGACCCCGCAGCTCGTGGGCGACGTCGGCTGCGACCCGCTTCCTCGCCGACTCCTCGTCGACGACGGCCTCGGCCATCGTGTCGATCGCGCGCGAGAGCCCGCCGAGCTCCCCGGGGAGGTCGTGCTGCCCGGCCCTGGCGGTGTGGTCGCCGTCGGCGAAGCGGATGGCCGACCGGCTGAGCCGACGCAGCGGTCGAAGCATGGTGAGGCTGACCCACCACCCCATCGCGCCCGCGACGAGGAGCCCGACGACGGCGGCGACGAGGACCCAGCCGAGAACCAACGACCTGCTGCTGACGATGAGCGGCACGTGGTCCACGAAGGTCAGCTCGACCCGACCGACCGCGCTTCCGCCCACGACCACGTCGGCGCCGGCGGTCGGTGGTGGAGCTCCGGACGTGGCCGCACCGACGGGTTGCCCCCCGATCGGACCGGCAACCCGGGTTCCCGTTGCGTCGTAAAGGGTCAGGCGACCCCCCGCGGCGTGGGCGGTGGCCCGGGCCGGCGCGAGGTCGATGCCGTCCCAGCCTCCCGTGGCCCGGTAGGCCGTGCCGACCTCGAGGGCCGCCGTGCTGGCGGCGCGTTCGTGCTCTTCCACCTGAAGGGAGTCCAAGCCGCTGCCGACCCGCCAGAGCGACAGCACGATGAGCACCGCCAGCGAGACCAGCGAGATCGCCAGGAACGCGGCCAGCAGGCGACGACCGACCGGACCCAGGTGGCGCTCGTCTCCTCCGGCGCCGACGTCAGTCATCGCTGGTCAGGGCCAAGCGGTAGCCGACCGCCGGGACCGTCTCGATCAGTCGTGGGTGGCCAGGGTCGTCGTGCAGCTTGTGGCGCAGGTTCTTGACGTGGCTGTCGATCGTGCGCTCGTACCCCGAGAACTCGTAGCCGTGGACGTGGTTGACCAGCTCGTAGCGCGAGAACGCACGTCCCGGATGGCTGGCGAGCGCGGTGAGCAGCCCCCACTCGCTGGGGGTGAGGCGGACCAGCTCGCCGTCCAGGCGTACGTCGTGCCGCTCGGCGTCCACGATCAGCACACCACCGCCGTACGTCGCGACGTGCGAGGCCGGGACCTGCCCGACGCGGTGGAGGACGGCGCGGACGCGCAGGAGCAGCTCCCGCGGGCTGAACGGCTTGGTGAGGTAGTCGTCGGCGCCCAGCTCGAGCCCACGGATGCGGTCCTCCAGCCCGGCCCGGGCGGTCAGGATCACGACGGGGACCCCGGCCCGGCGGGTCGCGGCCAGCACGTCCTCGCCGGGGAGGTCCGGCAGGCCCAGGTCGAGGACCGTGAGATCGATGTCGCCGGCGATCAGGGCGTCCAGCGCCTCGGCGCCCGTCGAGGCCGGCACGACCCGGTAGCCGGAGCGGACCAGGTAGCGCCCGACGAGGTCACGGACCCGGGCCTCGTCCTCGACCACCAGCACCGTGGGTGTCATGCCTTCCGTTGTACTCAGGCTCGTTCGCGGGCGACAGGGCCGAAGGACCTCCACAGGTTCTCCACACACCGCGGACGGTTCCTGCACCGGGGCGGCGGAGCCTGGGTCGTGGAGGCGGAGCCGAGGAGGTGAGCCCACGGTCGACCTCGCAGGACCGGCCGGGCAGGGTCCGGCCCCAGCTCGGAGGAGGAAGACGATGAACGCGAAGATGAGGTGGGCGACGGCGGTGCTGGCTGCCGCCGCTGCAGCAACAGTGCTGGCGATGCCGATGACCGGCGCGACAGCAAAGGGCGGCAAGCCCGGCGGGGTGACCGCCGGCAACAACCTGTCGTTCCCCGTGGAGTGGTCCGAGGCGGCCTACAAGCTGACCCTCCCCGGCACCATGGAGACCGCCAGCATCGCCGGAACCGTGGCGACGGGTACCTACACGATGGAGGACCTGACCCCCTGCCTGGGTGCTGTGCAGAAGCAGGCGCTGAACGTGTGGCAGGCGGAGAACGCCGTCGTGACGCCCAACGCCGTGACCACGATCGACTGGGGTGACAACCTCGAGTCGAAGGACTGGCGTGCCGGCCAGGTGGTCCGTGTCGAGACCGGCCTGTACGACGAGGCCCTTCCTGCGGCCATGACGAAGTACGAGATGTGCTACATCAGCGGCTCGGGGACCACCGAGGTCTGGGGTGCGCGGGTCACCGACAACGGTGACGGCACCTACACCCCGGTCACCACCGAGAGCAACGTGGCGATGGTCTACACCGCTGCGGCGCGTCTCACCATCCAGAAGGTCGACCCGGCGCTCGCCCTGACGTGGGACCCGGTCACGCACGTGTGGACGGGGCCTGGAGTCATCGGCACGCCGATCTTCAACAAGGCCACGTACGAGAAGACTGCTGACGGTCCCGGCTCGTACGGCGCCGAGCTCAACGTCCAGGGCAAGGTGGTCTACGGCTACGTGTGGCAGACCTCCGGCCTCACCGCCGGTGAGTACCGCCTCACGTTCAGCCTCGACCAGCCCACCGCGTTCACCCCCGGGGTCACCCTCGAAGGTGCCCAGGTGCTGACCACGACCGAGGGCAGCAACCAGGCCGTCGTGCAGGACGCGGACGACCTGACCTACATCGACGTCGGGCTCACCGGCAAGGCGGGGGGCGGCGGGAAGAAGTAGTCCCCCAGTAGTCAGCTCGAGGACGGGCCCCAGCCGGGTGCCCGTCCTCGACGCTGTCTGGCACCGGGGGACGCGCACCGCGCCCCGGCGAGGCGCACCTCAGGCTCGATCCCGCCCACCGGCTCCACATGCTCTCCACGCCGGCTCTGCGCGTTCTTCACCCGGCTGGGGTGTCCTGGTCATGAGAGCAAGGGAGGTGACGAGAGATGAAGACCACCAAGAAGATGCTGACAGGGGCTGCGGCCCTCGCCATCGCCCTGGGCGGTGCCGCGGCTGCGAGCGGCCAGGTCGAGTCGGCCGGTCCGGAGCAGGCCTCGGCGAGCTGCACCGAGCAGGTGCGCACGCACGCCCAGGTTCGGACGCAGGAGCAGGCCCAGAACAAGGGACAGGCGCCAGACCAAGGCGCAGGCCCAGACCAAGGCGCAGGCCCAGACCAAGGCGCAGGCCCAGACCAAGGCGCAGGCCCAGACCAGGGCCCGGGAGCACGCTCAGGCGGGGACCTGCACCAGCGCCCCGGCCGACCGTGACCGGGACCAGGTCCGCGATCGGGACCAGGCCAGGGATGGCTCGGGCGGTGACCAGCAGCAGGACCGTGACCAGTCGCGTGATCGCGACCACGCTCACGCCGGCTGATCGCTCGACGCGCACGACGGAGACCGCCCCGCGGGTGACCCCGCGGGGCGGTCTCGGCATGTCCAGCGGACGTGTCTCAGCAGACACGTCGTAGCGGAAGCGGCTCAGCGGGTGAAGGCCCGGAGGTGCTGCTGGGAGCCCCGGAGCAGGTTGGCGTAGACGGTCGACACGTCACTGGCCGTCAGGCCTTCGAGGGCGGCCTCCAGGTCGGCGATGTCACGGCGCTCCACCGTCGCTCCCGCGTCCAGCGCCGCCTGGGGACTCGCGGAGCCCTGAGCCAGCAGCGAGTCGTACATCGCCTGGAACGCAGCCGAGGCGAACTGCCCGGCCGCCACCCCGTCGGTCGGGTCCGGGATCTCGTAGCGCGCCAGCATCCCCCGTACGGCCTCGAGGTGCCGGGTCTCCGCCTGGGAGATCTGGTCGAAGCGTCGGTCCGGCTGCTCGGCGGCGAGAGCCACGTAGAGGTCGTGCGCGAGCTTCTCCTCCTCCGCCATCGCGGCCAGCGAGGTCCGTTGCAGCGCGGAGAGCTCGCCGGCGGGAGCCGCGACCCCGGACGTCGGAGCCGGTGGGCGCGGCTCGGTGCCGCCGCCCTCGTCGCCCGCACCGTTCGCCGTCATCCCCGCGAGGACGATCGCGGCGACCACGGCGGTGGCCGCGCCGAGGGTGAGGGTGGCTCGTGTCGCCTGCATGGTGCGCTCCCGGGGGCTGTCGGTCCGCACGGTGCGGACCCGGTCAGGCTGGCGGGGTCGGCTGGGAGCGGTGTGCAGGTGGTGTGGAGCCCGTGTGGAGATCGCGGCTCGTCGGCCCGCACGCCGACGGATGTGCGCGACGATGGAGGCGTGGCGACGGTCCTGGTGGTCGAGGACGAGCGGGAGATCCGGGAGGTCCTTCGCCGCTATCTCGAGCGCGCCGGGCACGCGGTGCTGACCACGGGTTCCGGCGCCGAGGCCTTGGAGATGCTCCGGCAGTCCGACGTCGACCTCCTGCTCCTGGATCTCGGCCTCCCGGACGTCGACGGGGAGGAGATCCTCAGTGAGGTACGCCGCGGCGGCACGCTGCCGGTCCTGGTGCTCACGGCCCGCAGCGACCTGGACGACAGGATCCGCGGCCTCGAGCTCGGTGCCGACGACTACGTCACCAAGCCGTTCAGCCCGCGCGAGGTGGTGCTCCGCGTGCAGGCGGTGCTGCACCGCACCGAGCACGGGACCGACGACGGCGGGCCGGTCGGCTACGGCGACGGGCGGCTGCTGATCGACGAGTCCCGCCACCAAGCGACCTTGGACGGGGTCTCCCTGGACCTCACCCCGACCGAGTGGGGGATCCTCACGTCTCTGGCCGGTTCGCCCGGCCGGGTGTACTCCCGCTACGAGCTGGTCAACCGGGTGCGCGGCTACGAGTTCGCCGGCTACGAGCGGACGATCGACTCCCACGTGAAGAACCTGCGGCACAAGCTCGGGGTCGCCGACGCTCGTCGAGACGGTCGTGGGTGTGGGCTACCGCCTCGGGTGGTCCCGTGACGGCTGAGCCCGCAGGCGTGGTCGGACTCGGGCCGTTGGGGCGCCGGTTGCTGGCGGCGTTCGCGCTCGTCGTCGTGGTCACGGTGGCCCTGGTCTCCTGCGCGGCGTTCATCGGCACCGGCCGGGGTCTGGACCGCGCCTCGGCCGAGGAGCGTGACCTGGTCGTCGCCCGGGTGGTCGAGACCCTGGCGCGGGGCCTACGCGCAGGCCGGGGGTTGGGAGGACGCCGACCTGGGTCCGGCCGAGGCTGTGGCGGCCGCCGCTGGTGCCCGGCTCGTGGTCGTCGACCCGGGTGGGACGACGGTGCGGGGGCGACGCGGTCCGGCCGGGACCCAGGGCAACGGCGGCGGGTCGGCAGGGGGGAACGGCGCGGGCGGTCCGGGGGGAGCCGGAGCAGGAGGCGAGACGGCAGGCTCGTCCGGCTCCGCTGCCTCGTCCGGCCCGGTCGTCGTCGACGGGACCGTGGTGGGGACCGCCCGGGTGGTGTTCGGGTCCCCGTCCACGACGGCCCGGGACATCGCCTGGTGGTGGATCGCCCTGGCGACCGTGCTGGCACTGGCGATCGCGCTCGCAGCCGCGTGGTGGGTGTCCCGCCGGCTGTCCCGCCCGCTGGCAAGGGTCGCGGCGACGGCACGGGCCTTCGCGGGCGGCGACCGCAGCGCACGTACCGGCGGAGCCGGCCCGGGCGAGATCGGCGACGTCGCTCAGGCGGTGGACGACATGGCCGACGACGTCGTGCGGTCCGAGGACGGCCGGCGGCGGATGGCCTCGGACGTCGCCCACGAGCTGCGAACCCCCTTGTCGGTCCTGCAGGCCGGGCTGGAGGAGGTCCGGGACGGGCTGGCCGAGCCCACCGGGGAGCTGCTCGCCCGGCTGCACGACCAGTCGCTGCGGCTGGGACGCATCGTCGACGACCTGGCGGCGCTGTCGGCGGCCGAGTCAGGCGCCCTGCGGCTGTCGCTCCGGTCCCTGGACCTGGCCGAGCTGGTGGCCTCGGAGGTGTCGGCGCACGAGCCGCGGCTGCGGGCGGCGGAGCTCGTCCTGACGGCTCGAGCTGCAGTCACCGGTGCCCGTGCGAGGCTGATCCCGACCGCCTCCGCCAGGTGGTCGCCAACCTGCTGTCCAACGCAGCGCGCTACTGCCGCGCCGGCGACGGGGTCGACGTGCGGGTGACCTGCGAAGCGGGCCGGGCCGTCCTGACCGTGGCGGACAGCGGGCCCGGCATCCCGGCCGACGAGCTGCCCCACGTGTTCGACCGGCTGTGGCGCGGTGGTGCGGGCGTTCGGGTCGGCGGCTCGGGCATCGGGCTCGCGGTGGTCAGGGAGCTCGTGTCCGCGCATGGGGGGACGGTGCAGGCGCTCTCCGACGGCAGCACCGGGACGACCTTCCGGGTCGAGCTGCCGCTGGCCGATCGGCGGTCGCCCTGAGCTGATCACGTAGGGTGGTGAGGCCTTGACCCGACCGGGCGGCTGTCACCCGTTGGCGTCACCCGGCCCCACGGACCTGCGGAGCGCTGCTCCGTACGTCACCGAAGAACCGCACCGGATCACGAGGGGGAGCAGCCGATGAGGTCGACGGCGTTGCCCACCCACGTCGTCGTCGTGGCGTCCCCGCTCTGAGCAGGCACGCCGTGCCCGCCGGTGCGCGTGCACGCTCGACGCGTCGGTGGTGGGTCATCGGCTCGGCCTCGGTCGCCTTCGTGCTGCTCGGCATCGTCGGCTGGGCCGGCTTGAGCGCCCGCTCGGCGTACAGCGACCTGACGGCCAGCCGCGACGACCTGTTGGCCGCGCGCGACGCGCTGGCGACCACGGACCTCGTCGACTGCCCAGGACTCCCTCAGCTCGGCGACCGCCCACGCGAACGCGGCGGCCGACGAGGTGCAGGGACCGCTGTGGTCCGTGGCCGCCGCACTTCCGGTGCTCGGCGACACCACGACCGCCGTCCAGGCGGTGGCGACCTCGCTCGACGAGGCGCTGACGGCGCTGGCCCCGACGGTCGACCTGCTGGGCGCCCTGGACCCCGACACCCTGGTCGCCGCTGACGGCACGATCGACGTGGCCGCACTGGAGAGCGCGGTCGAGCCCCTGGAGTCCGCCCGGGTCGGTGTCGCTGCTGCCGCTCAGACACTGACCACCGCACCGTCGCGCGCCGCCGGCGACCGGGTCCTCGGCCGGGTCGACGAGGCCGGCGCCGAGCTCGCCGGCCAGCTCGGCGACCTCGACGGCACCCTCGCCGGCGCCATCGAGGCCGCCCAGCTCGTGCCGCCCCTGCTGGGTGCCGACGGCCCGAAGCGCTACTTCGTGGCGCTGCTCAACCCGAACGAGGCCCGCGGCACCGGCGGCTTGATGGGCAACTACCTGATCATCAGTGCGGACTCCGGCCGGATCACCGTCGAGGAGGTCGGCAGCAACGGCGACCTGCCCAACGTGCCGTACACGCCCCCGGAGCTCGGCGCCCAGTTCATCAAGCGGTACGAGTCCGGGCCCCGGCTGGTGCCCAACCTGAACATCTCCCCGCACCACCCGGCCGCGGGGCTGCTCTGGCAGAAGTCATGGCAGGAGAAGACCGGTGAGGTGCTCGACGGGGCGATCTCGGCCGACGTCGTCGCTCTCGGCGACCTGCTCACCGCCACCGGCGAGCAGGTCACGCTGCCGGACGGCGGCTCGCTGTCGGGCGCCGAGCTCACCGACTTCGCGCTCACCGGGATCTACGAGAAGTTCCCCGCTGTCGACCGACGTCCCCGCTCGCAAGGCGTACCAGGAAGCCGTGACGAGCGACGCCTTCGACCTCGTCATCGGCTCCTCCGAGCGCGGCGCCCTGGCCGACGGCGCTCGGCCAGGCCCTCAGCGAGCGCCGCATCCAGATCTGGTCGGCCGACCCGGCGCTGCAGGAGCAGGTGCTGGACGCCGGGGTCGGCGGCACGCTCGCGGTGCCCGAGCGGACACCACGTGGCCGCCATCGCCATCAATGCCTCGGGGTCCAAGCTCGACACGTTCCTCGAGCGGTCGCTGACCTACGAGGTGGGGAGGTGCCCGAGCTCACAGCCTGGACGCGTGGACTCCGTCCTGAGCGTCGGACTGACCAACGCGGTCCCCGAGGGAGCCAGCCTCCCCGACTACGTGGTCGGTCTGGCCGAGCGTCGGCCGGACGGGCCGGTCAACAGGACGCTGGCGCAGCTCTACCTGCCGATGGGCGCCAAGCTGGTGAAGGTGTCGGTCGACGGGAAGCCCGCGAGCTATTCGGTCTTCCGGGAGCAGGACCGGCTCGCGCTGGTCCTCCCCGTGGAGCTGCCGCCTCGTCAGGAGCGGACCATCAGGGTCGAGTTCAGCGAGCCGGCGGACGACGGGCCCGGCTCGGCTCCGTCGCAGCCTCTGGTCGGCGAGCAGCAGACGACGATCATCGACAGGGACTGCGACGCGACTGACGGCCCCTAGGCCTACTTCGTCAGCTTCACCGTGTTGGAGTTCGCACTGACGAAGCCGAACTTGCCGTAGCAGTGGGCGCGGTAGGTGCCCTTCGGCAGGTTGACTGACCCGGGTCTCGGCTGTGCCCTGGGTGTTGTACTTCTTCAGGTAGCGGAACCACAGGCCCTTGTACTTCACGTCGATCGCGACCCGGTAGTAGCGGCTGTACGGCTGGTTGGGGCCGACGTTCACCTTGATCTTGCCGCCCCCGGACACCACCTTCGACTTGCAGGTCAGCGGCGTGAAACCGGGCGGGTAGGCGTCCACGGCCTGCGCGGTCGTGGGCAACGACACAGCGAGCATCACTCCCGCGGCGACAGCGGTCATGGCGGCCTTGACGCGAAGGTTTGCGATCATGGGCTTCCCCTGTGTGCTCGAGATCGACGGGCGCGGCCGCAGCCTAACAGCAGCGGTGTTCTGAGCCTCGACAAGCGCGGCCGGTTTGGCGTTGTGCTCCAGGGCCCAGCCGCGACGCCGGGTCCCCCGGCTCCGCGGGGGCGGTCGCTCGATAGCCTCCGCCAGTGACTGATCAACGCGAGGCCGGAGCCGCTGGGGGCACACTCCTCGTCACAGGCGGTGCGGGCTACATCGGTCAGCACGTGGTTCGGGCGTTGCGTCGACGTCGGGCAAGACGTGGTGGTCCTCGACGACCTCAGCGCGGGTGGGGGCGAGCTGCTGCCGCCCGGGCGTGCCCCTTGTCGTGGGATCTGTCGACGATCCGGCTGCCCTCGACGAGGCATTCGGGCATGGCGTTTCTGGGGTCGTGCATCTCGCGGCGCTGAAGTCGGTCGAAGAGTCCGTCGAGCGCCCGTTGGCGTACTACCAGGTCAACGTCGAGGGGACCCGTTGCGTGCTCGCGGCCATGGCCCGGCACGCGGTCCGGCACATCGTCTACTCCTCCTCAGCCGCGGTGTACGGGGATGTGGCGGAAGGGGTCCTGATCGACGAGGAGTCGCCGACGATCCCGGTGAACCCGTACGGGGAGACGAAGCTCATCGGTGAGTGGCTCGTGCGCGACGCCGCTCGCGCATCGGACTTGTCGTGGGTCGCGCTCCGCTACTTCAACGTGGCTGGGGCCGGATCGCCGGACCTGGCCGACCCGGGAGTTCACAACCTCGTGCCCGTCGTGATTCGGGAGGTCGCGCAGGGGCGCTCGCCCGTGGTGTTCGGCGATGACTACCCGACGCCGGATGGCACCTGTGTGCGTGACTACGTCCACGTGCTGGATCTGGCCGAAGCGCACGTGGCAGCAGTTGCACGGGTGCGGCTCGGGGATTGCTCGGGTGTCTACAACGTAGGAACCGGACATGGCGCTTCGGTCCTCGACGTGGTGGAGGCCGTGTCCCGTGCGTCGGGACGCGAAGTCGTCCCTACGAGGGGCCGCCGCCGTCCGGGTGACCCTGCCTCAGTCGTCGCAGACACGAGTCGCATCACCCAGGACCTGAAGTGGCGTGCTCGCTTCGGCCTCGACGAGATCGTCAGCTCGGCCTGGCGGGCGGCGTCCCCACCCGCGCCCGGCTGAGCCTCACCCGAGGTGGGATCCCGCAGGCGCGGCGCCCTCGGGCAGCAGGCGTACGAGGGGCCTGGTCGAGGCCCGCGGTGCGCAACTACAGGACCCGCACGAGCCCCACCACCCCCGCTGAGGGTGACGTTCGGTACGCGACACGCGGCGCGCCGCGTACAAAACGTCACCCTCAGCGGGGTGGGGCTAGGGGCGCGCGAAGCCCCAGGCGGGCGAGACGATCGGTTCCTCCGACGCGAGGCCGGCAGCGGCCAGCGCGGGCAGGATGACCCCGTCGACGAACGGCCGCATGTCGGCCTCGGACCGCCACACGTCGCAGATCACGAAGCCGTCGCCCTCGGGGCGCGCGAAGTGCGCCATGAGGCCGGCCGGCGGGCCGCCCTGCTGGCCCATCGCGGCCTCCACGCCGGCGTCCAGCGCCTCGTGGTCGGCCTTGGACGCCTGCAGCACGCGGATCTCGACAACGACGGCCATGACCGGCCCCCCTCTCGTCAGGTGCGGGTCATGATGTCGCGCGGCTCAGGGTGACGCCAGCCCCGCGCCCCTCCCTTGCCTCCGCCCCACCCCGCTGAGGGTGACGTTTCGTACGCGACACGCGGCGCGCCGCGTACACAAGGTCACCCTCAGCGGGGGTGGGAGGAGGACGTTCGGCCCTTCCCGGCCCGCGCCTGCGTCGGATTCGGTGGAGGGGTGGGGCCGCGCGGCCCCTCGTGGAGGACGTCATGGGGCACACCCTCGTCGACCCCGACACCGCCTACCGACGCCTGCAGCAACGGCTCGACCGGATGCCGACGGGCGCCCCGGACTCGGCGGTGTTCCAGCGCATCCTGCGCCTGCTGTTCACCGCCGAGGAGGCGGAGCTGGCCGCGCAGATGCCGACGATGGGGTCGCTGGCCCAGGTGGCCCGGCGCACCGGCCGCACCGAGGCCGAGCTCGACCCGATCGTCTCCGACCTGGCCCGGCGCGGGCTGGTCATGGACTTCCGCCACCGTGGACGGCGCTACGTCGCGCTGGCGCCGGTGGTCATCGGCTTCTTCGAGTTCACCTTCATGCGGGTCCGCGACGACGCTCCCATGGAGGAGCTGGCCACCCTCTTCCACGAGTACATGTACGACGAGGACGACTTCGCGCACGCCGTCTTCCGGGGGAGCACCCAGATCGGGCGTTCGCTCGTACGCGAGGAGTCCCTCCCCGACGACCCGTCGGTCGAGGTCCTGGACTGGGAGCTCGCCACCCACATCGTCGGCGAGGCCACGTCGGTGGCCGTCTCGCTGTGCCCGTGCCGCGAGCACGCCCAGCTGGTCGGCGAGGGCTGCGGCGCTCCCACCCGGACCTGCCTCACCTTCGGCAGCGCGGCCGACGCGCTGGTCCGGGCGGGCATCGCCGAGCCGATCTCCAACGCCGAGGGGCTCGACGTCCTGGCGATGGCCAAGGAGGCCGGGCTCGCCCAGACCGCCGACAACGTCAAGCACGGCGTGAGCTACATGTGCAACTGCTGCGGCTGCTGCTGCGGGATGATGCAGTCGATCCGCCGCAAGGGCATCACCGGGGCCATCGTCTCCTCGAACTGGGTCGCGACCGTCGACCTCGAGATGTGCCGCGGCTGCAAGAAGTGCGCGCGCGCCTGCCCGGCCCAGGCCGTCACCATCGTCGACAACCAGGGCCAGGGGCTGCGCAAGTACTGGGCGATCGTCGATCCCGACGCCTGCCTCGGGTGCGGGGTCTGCGACGAGGTCTGCAAGTTCCACGCGCACTCGATGCAGCCGCGGGAGCGCCGCACCTTCACCCCCGACAACACCTTCGACCGCATGGTGGCCATGGCCGTCGAGCGCGGCAAGCTCGGCGACCTGCTGGTGGACACCCTCGACGGCGCCGGCCCGCACGCCCTCGCCCGGGTCCTCGCGGGACTCGAGCGCAGCCGTCCGGTCGCGGCGATGCGCGCGGTCGAGCCGCTGGAGTCGGTCTTCCTGCGCGGGCTGCTCGCAGCCGTACACGCCGTCGCGGGAGATCGCACCGACACGCCCGCCTAGCCAGGGGCGCGCCAGCCGCCAGCCGCCAGCCGCTCGCCACTCCCTTGCGTCCGACCCATCGAGCCCTATAGCGCGCGATCGGTCGGACGCAGGGGGTGGGGCCGGACATTGGGGACGTTCGGCACTTGTCAGGGGACCATCGGCCCGCACATCCTGAGCCTGCCGCGCAAGGAGGCCGTGATGCGAGCCCTGATCGTGTACGAGTCCATGTACGGCAACACCCACACGGTCGCGGACCGGATCGCCGACGGCCTCCGACCAGCCCTGGACGTCACCATCGTCTCGGTGCACGACGTCACCCGCGCGTTGGTCGCCGACGCCGACCTGCTCGTCGTCGGGGGACCGACGCACGTGCACGCCATGGCGACGACGTCCTCCCGCGAGTCCGCCCGTACGGCTGCCGCCAAGCCCGGCAGCGACCTGGTCTTCGAGGACGACACCGAGGGCCCGTGCCTGCGCGGCTGGTTCGAGACCGTCGAGGTCGCGCCGGGGACCCTGGCCGCGGCGTTCGACACCCGGATCTCGGGACCGACCGTGCTCACCGGACGCGCCTCCAAGGGCATCGCCGACCGGCTCGCTCAAGCACGGCTGCGTCCTGACCGCGCCGGGCGGAGAGCTTCCGGGTCGACCTCCACAACCAGCTGCTCGACGGCGAGGCCGACCGCGCCCAGGCGTGGGGGCTCAGCCTCGCCGCCGAGGTGGCGACCGGCCAGGCGAAGGCGGATCGGCCGGTCGGGTAGCCGCCGCCGATCCTGGCTTCGCCCGCGCCACGCGCCGAAGCGCCGTCCCCCCCGTGGGCGGACGGCGCTTCGGGTCGAGCGGTCAAGCGGTCAAGCGGTGGGTGTTCAGTTCGGCAGGTCGATCGGGCGCAGGACCCGGTCGATGCCGTGGGCGATCTGCAGGTTGCCCTTGTTGATGTCCAGCGCCGCGGGGACGATCCACGGGTTCGCGGTTGTTCGGGTCCGCGTCCTTGAGCTTGATCACCAGCGGGTCGGTGCTCTTGACGCGCACGGTGAACGCGCCGCCCTGGACGGTCGTCACTGACTCACCGTCGGCCGCGAGCGCAGCGCTCGAGTCGATGGTGCCGGCGACGACGTGGTAGAGCAGGACGGTCTCGAGGGTGTCGACACCGAGGGTGGCGAGCGCCGCGAAGGTCTTCTTCTCGCTCAGGTAGGCGCCGAAGCCCAGGTCGCGGGCGAGCTTCTGGAAGGCCCGGTCGTTGGGGATGAACGCGGTCAGCGCGACGGAGCCGTCGGCGAGCAGGGCCACCGGGGTGCCCGGCTTCCCGACGATGACCGCGTCAGCGGCCTCGCGGACGATGTCGAAGTCCGACCAGTTCTTGTCGAACCCGTTCCCGGGGACGAGGTCGTTGCCGAGGACCTCGGCGAGGGACGTGGTGCCGAGCTCGTAGCCGCCGGCGTTCGCGGCGGGGGCCACGGCGACGGTGCCGACAGCCATCGCGCCCACGAGGGCAACGGTGGCGAGGCGCTTGGTGATACGCATGGGAGTCGCCTTTCCTGGGTCCACTTGACCCGTCTGGGTGATGTTGTAGGTGTCTTCTCCCCGAACGGCCCATTCGGATGCACAAGTTGTGAACCGATTTTCTGACGGGCGGCTGCCCCTGAGACCATCGGGGGGTGAGTGACCACGGTCCGGGCGCGGGCAGCGCGGGCGGGATCGACCCCGAGGACCTCGCCCACGCGCTCCGGGTCATCGAGGCGACCCAGGCCCTCCCGCCGGAGCATCCCGACGCGGTCGCCGTACGCCGGGCCACCGCCGGGGTCTTCAAGGCGGTCAAGAAGCAGCGCCGTACCGACCGTCGAGAAGCGGTGCTGGCGGCGGACCGCGCGGTCATCGCCGCGACCGCCACCGGGGCGCCGGACCGCATCGACGACGAGACCGAGGGCCTGCCGCTGTCGTCGAGCGCCGACGGGGCGCTGGCCGGCACGCTGATCCGGCCGCACTCCTGCTACGTCTGCAAGCAGCGCTACTCCGACGATCGACGCGTTCTACCACCAGATGTGCCCGTCCTGCGCGGCCGAGAACCGGGCCCGGCGCGAGGCGCGTACCGACCTCACCGGCCGTCGGGCGCTGCTCACCGGTGGTCGCGCGAAGATCGGCATGTACATCGCCCTGCGGCTGCTGCGCGACGGCGCCGACACGACGATCACGACGCGCTTCCCGCACGACGCCGTACGTCGCTTCGCGGCGATGCCCGACAGCGCCGAGTGGATGCACCGGCTGCGGATCGTGGGCATCGACCTGCGCGACCCGGCCCAGGTCGTGGCCCTGGCGGACTCGGTCCGCGAGCGCGGTCACCTCGACATCCTCATCAACAACGCCGCGCAGACCGTGCGCCGCAGCGCCGGGTCCTACGCCGCGCTGGCCGCCGCCGAGGGTGAGGCGCTGCCGTCCGGGCGAGCTGCCGGAGATGGTGACCTTCGGGCGTACGCAGCGACGCGCACCCGGCCGCGCTGGCCGGCGCGATCGGTGGGTCCTCGGCTGGGGCGCTCGAGGCCGCCGAGCTCACCGCCGCCGACGTGACCTCGTGGGCGCTGACCGCCGGATCGGCCACGCCGGCCCGGATCGCGACCGGCACCGCGATCGACGCGGGCGGCCTGGTGCCCGACCTCGCGCCGGTCAACAGCTGGACCCAGCGCGTCGACGAGGTGGACGCCCTCGAGCTCCTCGAGGTGCAGCTGTGCAACAGCACGGCGCCGTTCATCCTGGTCAGCCGGCTGCGCCCGGCGCTGGCGGCATCGCCGGCACGGCGTACGTACGTCGTCAACGTCTCGGCCATGGAAGGGCAGTTCTCGCGCGGCTACAAGGGTCCCGGGCACCCGCACACCAACATGGCCAAGGCCGCCGCTGAACATGCTGACCCGCACGAGCGCGCGCGAGCTGTTCGAGACCGACGGCATCCTGATGACCAGCGTCGACACCGGCTGGATCACCGACGAGCGCCCGCACCCGACCAAGATGCGGCTCGCCGACGAGGGCTTCCACGCACCGCTCGACCTGGTCGACGGCGCGGCCCGGGTCTACGACCCGATCGTGCGCGGCGAGTCCGGCGAGGACCTCTTCGGCTGCTTCCTCAAGGACTACGCCCCCTCCCCCTGGTGACCCGCCCCCCACCCCGCTGAGGGTGACGTTCCGTACGCGACACGCCGCGTGTCGCGTGCAATACGTCACCCTCAGCGGGGGGCTGTGGACGGGCTCGGCGGGAGGTCGTGGTTCTTGTCCAGGCTGGACGGTCATGGACCCCCTGCCCGACCGGCTCGTCGTCCGGCCGGTCCGCGCGTCCGACGGCCCTCGACGCCTGATGGACGGCCCGCTCTTCTCGCGGCCCTACCGGGGAGTGCGGTCGTTCGGCCCGGTCTCGGGCGACGCCCGGCGCCGCGTCGAGGAGGCCGCGCTGCTCCTCCCCGACGGCGGGGTACTGGCCGACTGGGCCGGGGCGCTGGTCCACGGGTTCGCCTGGACCGACGGTGAGCGCAACGACGCGACGCCGCTGCCCGTACCCGTCATCGTGCCGCGCGACGCCCAGATCCGGGTCCGGCCGGGCCTGAAGGTCGTACGCGGACTGCTCCGACCCGGCGACGCCACGGTGGTGGACGGGTTGCCCGTGACGAGTCCGAGCCGTACGGCCTTCGACGAGGTACGGGGTGCCCGCGACGGTGGGTGGGCGCTGGCCCGAGCCGATGCGGCCCTCCGGTCGGGCAAGGTCACTGGCGCCCAGCTGGTGACGATCGCGCAGACCCGGCCGGGCTGGAGGGGCGTCGTCCAGGCGCGCACGATCGCGCCCTGGGCGGTCGACCGGTCGGAGTCGCCCTGGGAGTCCCGGCTGCGCTGGCTGTGGATCCAGGAGACCGGCGTGGTCCCGCTCGCCAACGAGAACGTGCACGACGCGGCAGGGGAGTGGCTCGCGCGCGTCGACCTGCTCGACCCCGAAGCCGGGCTGGTCGGGGAGTTCGACGGCGCCGGTCACGGGAATCCGGGTCAGCGCGCCGAGGACCTGGCCCGCGACCAGCGCCTCCAGCGGACCGGGCTGACCGTCTTCCGGGTGACCAGCCCGATGGTCACTGGACCGGGCTACCCGGCGCGCTCGGCGATCAGGACGGGGTACGCCGCCGCTGCTCGCCGTACGTCCCCCTCGACCTGGACCCTCCACCCCCGCTGAGGGTGACGTTCCGTACGCGACACGCGGCGTGTCGCGTCCATTACGTCACCCTCAGCGGGGGGCGGGGGGGCTCAGCGGAAGGGGGCCGCGATGCGTGCCGGGGCGTCGGCCGTCGCCGACCAGGGGAGGGCAGCGACCAGGGCTGCCCGCGCGGACTCGGCACTGGCGTCGAGCGTCGCCTGGGAGCCGTAGAGCGCGCCCGGATCACCGCTGATCGTGGTGAGGTACGTCCTCCAGAGCGCGATCCGTTCCTGGTAGGCCGTACGCGCGTCCCGCACGCCGCGGTGCCAGGGGAGCACCCGGACCGCGTCCAGCTGCTGGGCGACCCTGCTGCCGGCGGCCACCCCTCCCGCGGCCGCGTCGCCGACGGCCCCCCGGAAGCTGGCCTCGAGCCCGGCAGACCGCGAGGCGCTGGTGATCGCAGGGCTGTAGAAGGTGACGATGCCCGCCACCCTCCGGTCGCTGGAGTCGATGGCGCTCTCGCCGCCGTCGACGATCGCCACGAGGCGGGCGAGCTCTCGCTGCTGCTGCCACTGGTCGGCGCCGACGGCCAGCGCCCCCAGCAACGCCGCGACGACGAGTCCGGTGCGGTGGCGGCGTGCCCAGCCGGACAGCCGGGCGCCCGCCGGGACGCGGGCCGACTCCTGCCCGGACACCATGACCTCGACGCTCACGCCCGTACCTCCTGGCCGAGAGGCTTCCACGCTCACGGGGGCGCTGCCACTCGGCCCGCCCCGCTGAGGGTGACGTTCGGTACGCAACACGCGGCGTGCCGCGTACACAACGTCACCGTCAGCGGGGTTAGTGGGCTCCGCGGTCGGCGGCCAGGCCGGCGATCCGGTGCGCGAGCTCGACGTCGAGCGACGTGACCCCGCCGGCGGAGTGCGTGACGAGGAAGAAGCGACACCGTCCGCCAGCGGATGTCGATGTCGGGGTGGTGGTCCATCTCCTCGGCGACGTCCGCGACGTCGGAGACGAGGCCGATGCCGGCGAGGAACGACGGAGCGGTGTACGCGCGCCGCAGCCCCGCACCGTCCCCGGTCCACCCGGCCAGGTCGGCCAGCTGGCGGGCGATCTCCTCGGGCTCCAGGGCTCGGCTCATGCGGGAGAGCCTGTCATGCGGTGCGGCCCGGGGTCACCCGGTGACGCCCGCCTCTTGCGTCCGACCCACCGGGCGCTATAGCGCGCGGTGCGGTCGGACGCGTGGGTCAGGCCGCGGTGGGTCGGACGCTCGGGTCAGGCCGCGGCTGTCCGTACGGCGATGACGACGGCGGCCACCACGGCCACCGCGACCGCGAACGCCCGGAACGCCGCCGGGGGGAGCCGCCGCGCCAGCCGTACCCCCAGCACCCCGCCGACGACCGACCCGAGCGCCACCACTCCCGCGACGGCCCAGTCGACGTTGCCGGTCACCATGAACAGGATCGCCGCCACGGCGTTGGCCACCAGGGCCAGCGCGTTCTTCAGCGCGTTGGCCTCCTGGACGTCGGGCTCGTAGAGGGCGCCGATCAGCGCCAGCAGGATCACGCCCTGGGCGGCGCCGAAGTAGCCGCCGTAGACAGCGGTCAGCCCGACCCCGACGACGAGCAGCCCCCAGGCGCGGTGGTGCCCCCCGCGTCGCTCGAGCCAGGAGTTGACCTGGGGCTGGACCGCGGTCAGCCCAGCCGCGAGCAGCAGGAGGAGGGGCACCAGCCGCTCGAAGGACGCCGCGGGCAGCAGCAGGAGCAGCGCTGCGCCGACCACCCCACCGATCGCGGCCGCCGTCCCCAGCTTCACCAGCACGTCGCGACGCCCGACGAGCTCGCGCCGGTAGCCGGTCACCGCGCCCGCGGTGCCCGGCAGCAAGCCGACGGTGTTGGTCGCGTTGGCCGTCACCGGCGGCAGTCCGAGCGTGAGCAGCAGCGGGAAGCTGACCAGGCTGCCGGCCCCGACGACGGCGTTCATCGTGCCCGCGACCAGGCCGGCCGTCAGCGCGACGGCCAGGTCGGCGGGGTTCACCGGGCGATCAGCCGGCCGCGACCTTGGGTCGCAGGTACGCCAGCCGCGGGTTCTCCGGCCAGGCACTCGCGGACGCCGACAGCAACGCCGCGGCCTCCTCGGACTGGCCCTGACCGGACCGGACGCTGGCCATCGTGAGGAGGTCGTCGGCTTGCTGGTGACCCCCGCGCTGCCAGGCGGCGCCCTCGCTGACCCACTTCTCGGCCTCGGCCCAGTTCCCCGAGACCGCGGCGTGCCGCGCGTGCAGCCCCGACAGCGTCACGCTGCTGCTCACGTGCCGCTGCGCGTCGGCGAGCGTGGTGGTCAGCTCCGGTTCGGCGTCGCCGAGCGCCAGCTGGCCGGACTCCACCGCGGCGAGCAACGCCTCGGCATGCAAGGTCGCAGCCTCGGTGCGTCGCTTGCCGTGGTCCGGGGCGTGCGCCAGCAGCTCCCGGGTCGCCTCGACGGCACCGGACTCGTTGCCCTGCGCCATCCGGGCCTCGGCGAGGGCCGTGAGCGCCGTACGGTCGGCCGGGCGGCCGTGCAGGCGCTGCAGCGCCATGGCCTCGGCGCCGGCCGGGTCGGCGGCGACGGTCTTGGCCGCCTTGCGCGACGCCCGCGTCGGGATCGTCGAGCCGAGGTGCACGACCGGGTCGTACTTGATGTCGGCGACGCGCTCCTTCAGGGGGATCAGCGCGTTGTCGGTGATCTTGATGTGCTCCGGGCAGACCTCGGTGCAGCACTTGGTGATGTTGCAGAAGCCGAGCCCGTGCTCCTCCTGGGCGACCTTGCGCCGGTCGGCGGTGTCGAGCGGGTGCATGTCCAGCTCGGCGATCCGCATGAGGAACCGGGGACCCGCGAAGGAGGTCTTGTTCTCCTCGTGGTCACGGATCACGTGGCAGACGTTGTTGCACATGAAGCACTCGATGCACTTGCGGAACTCCTGGCTCCGCTCGACGTCGACCTGCTTCATCCGGTACTCGCCGGGCGCGAGGTCCGCCGGGGGCTTGAAGGACGGGATCGTGCGGGCCTTCTCGTAGTTGTACGAGACGTCCGTGACCAGGTCGCGGATCACCGGGAAGGTGCGCATCGGCGTGACCGTGATGGTCTCGTCCTGCTCGAAGGTGCTCATCCGCGTCATGCACATCAGGCGCGGCCGACCGTTGATCTCCGCGCTGCAGGACCCGCACTTGCCGGCCTTGCAGTTCCAGCGGACGGCGAGGTCCGGTGCCTGCGTGGCCTGGATGCGATGGATGATGTCGAGGACGACCTCGCCCTCGTTCACGTCGACGCCGTAGTCCTCGAAGTCGCCGCCGCCGGCGTCACCGCGCCAGACCCGGAACTGACCCTCGTAGCCCATCAGTGCCCCTCTCCTGCGGCGGTGGGTAGCTCCTCAGGTGTGAGGTACTTGCTCAGCTCTTTGACCTCGAAGAGCGCCAGCAGGTCCTCGCGCATGGGTGGGATCGGCTGCCGGGTGACGGTGACGACGTCGCCCTCGGCGCGGCAGATCAGGTTGATCTGCCGCCAGGCCGGGTCCATGGTCGGGAAGTCGTCGCGGGTGTGGCCGCCGCGGGACTCCTGCCGCTCGAGGGCCGCGCGGGCGACGCTCTCGGACACGATGATCATGTTCTTCAGGTCGAGCGCGAGGTGCCACGCCGGGTTGAACACCCGACCGCCGCTGACGCTCACCCGTGCCGCGCGCTCCTTCAGGCCCTCCAGCGCCGCGAGCGCCTCGAGCACCTCGTCCTCGCGCCGGATGATGCCGACCAGGGAGTTCATCATCTGCTGCAGCTCGAGGTGCACGACGAACGGGTTCTCGCCGCCCTCGTGGTCGAAGGGCGCCAGCGCCTCGGTCTCGGCCTCGGCCAGGTCGGTGTCGGTGACGACCGGTCGACCGTCTCCGAGCCCCTTCACGTAGTCCGCGGCACCCGTGCCTGCACGGCGTCCGAAGACCAGCAGGTCGGAGAGGGAGTTGCCGCCCAGCCGGTTGGACCCGTGCATGCCGCCCGCGACCTCACCGGCCGCGAACAGCCCCGGCACGAGCGACTCGGCGGTGTCGGGGTCGACCTCGACACCGCCCATCACGTAGTGGCACGTCGGGCCGACCTGCATGGCCTCGGCGGTGATGTCGACGTCGGCGAGCTCCTTGAACTGGTGCCACATCGACGGCAGCTTCTTGCGGATCACGTCGGCCGGCAGCCGCTTGGAGACGTCGAGGTAGACCCCGCCCTGCGGCGACCCCCGGCCCGCCTTGACCTCGCTGTTGATCGCGCGGGCGACCTCGTCGCGGGGGAGCAGCTCCGGCGGACGCTTGTTGTGGTCGGGGTCGGTGTACCAGCGGTCGCCCTCCTCCTCGGTCTCGGCGTACTGGCCGCGGAAGACCTCGGGGACGTAGTCGAACATGAAGCGCTTGCCCTCGGAGTTGGTCAGCACGCCGCCGTCGCCGCGGACCGACTCGGTGACGAGGATGCCCTTGACGCTGGGCGGCCAGACCATGCCGGTGGGGTGGAACTGGATGAACTCCATGTTCACCAGCGTCCCGCCGGCCCGCATCGCGAGGGCGTGCCCGTCGCCGGTGTACTCCCAGGAGTTGCTCGTGACCGTGTAGGACTTGCCGATGCCCCCGGTGGCCAGCACGACGGCGGGAGCGTCGAAGGCCAGGAAGGAACCGTCCTCGCGGCGGTAGCCGAAGCAGCCGGACACGGCGCCGGTGGCGTCCTGCAGGATGCGCGTCACGGTGACCTCGGCGAACACCTGCAGCCGGGCCTCGGCGTCACCGTGCTTGACCAGGTCGTCCTGCTGCAAGGAGACGATCTTCTGCTGCAGGGTGCGGATGAGCTCGAGGCCCGTACGGTCGCCGACGTGCGCGAGCCGGGGGTACTCGTGCCCACCGAAGTTGCGCTGGCTGATCTTCCCCTCGGGCGTACGGTCGAAGAGCGCGCCGTAGGTCTCCAGCTCCCAGACCCGGTCCGGCGCCTCCTTCGCGTGCAGCTCGGCCATCCGCCACGAGTTCAGGAACTTGCCGCCGCGCATCGTGTCGCGGAAGTGGACCTGCCAGTTGTCGTTGCTGTTGACGTTGCCCAGGGAAGCGGCGATGCCGCCCTCGGCCATGACGGTGTGGGCCTTGCCGAACAGCGACTTGCAGATGATCGCGGTGCGCTGGCCCTGCTCGTGGGCCTCGATCGCCGCGCGCAGCCCGGCCCCACCGGCGCCGATGACGACGACGTCGAACTCGTGGCGCTCGTGCTCACTCATGGTGGTGACCTGTTCTGTGCCGTGGCATCGGGTTGCAGCCGTCTAGTTGATGAAGCGGAGGTCGCTGATCCACCCGGCGGAGACCGCCATGATGTAGAAGTCCGTGATGGCCAGGGTCGCGAGCGTGATCCAGGCGAGCTGCATGTGGCGCACGTTGATCTTCGAGACCCAGGTCCAGAGCTTGTAGCGGACGGGGTGCTTGGAGAAGTGGTTCAAGCGCCCGCCGATCGCGTGCCGGCAGGAGTGGCACGACGCGGTGTAGATCCACAGCATGACGACGTTGATCCAGATGATCACCGTGCCCAGCCCGATGCCGAAGCCCTCCGGGCTGTGGAAGGACTGCACGGCGTCCCAGGTGTTGATGACCGAGATGGCCGCCGCCGCGTAGAAGAAGTAGCGGTGGAGGTTCTGCATCACCAGGGGCTCTTGCGTCTCGCCCGTGTACTTCTTGTGCGGCTCGGCCACTGCGCAGGCCGGCGGCGACATCCAGAACGACCGGTAGTAGGCCTTCCGGTAGTAGTAGCAGGTGAACCGGAAGAGCAGCAGGAACGGCAGGGTGAGCGCCGCGTAGGGCAGCCACCACACGTCGGGCAGGAAGGTGCCGAACTCCGCCGCCGCGGGGACGCACCCGTCAGAGACGCACGGGGAGTAGAACGGCGTGAGGTAGTGGTACTCGTCGACCCAGTACCACTGCTGCATGAACACCCGGACCGTCGCGTAGGTGATCCAGGTGAGGAGTCCGACGACCGTGAGGACCTGCGGCACCCACCAGCGGTCCTGACGAAGGGTGCGGGCGGCGATCTTCGCGCGGCCGGGGGCGTTGGTCACGCCAGCCATCAGTGATGTCCTCCGATGCCTTCGTCGTCGTGCGCGGACCTCGGGGTCCGCGACTTCCCTTACCCTAGAGCCAGGATGGTGCGCGCGCCCCTGGGCCCCCACCACCCGATCTGCACGGCTCCCCGCGGGCCGGACACCGACCTCCAGAGACGAGCACCCCCGCATGCCCAGCCGCGACTCCGCCCCCCGCGCCAGCCGTACCGACCTGCGCAACGTCGCGATCGTCGCGCACGTCGACCACGGCAAGACGACGCTGGTCGACGCGATGCTCTGGCAGTCCGGGGCCTTCTCCGAGCACCAGGCGGACGAGGGATCGGTCAACGTCCGGGTCATGGACTCGATGGACCTGGAGCGGGAGAAGGGCATCACGATCCTGGCCAAGAACACCGCGGTCCGGCACGACATGGCCGACGGGACCCAGGTCACGATCAACATCATCGACACCCCCGGTCACGCGGACTTCGGCGGCGAGGTCGAGCGCGGCCTGGAGATGGTCGACGGCGTGCTGCTGCTGGTCGACGCCTCCGAGGGCCCGCTGCCGCAGACCCGGTTCGTGCTCCGCAAGGCGCTGCAGAAGCGGCTGCCGGTGGTTCTCGTGATCAACAAGGTGGACCGGTCCGACGCGCGGATCGCGGAGGTCGTCGACGAGACGTACGAGCTCTTCCTCGACCTCGACGCCGACGAGACCCAGATCGAGTTCCCGATCATCTACTGCCAGGCCAAGGCCGGGCGGGCCTCGCTCACGCGTCCGGCGGACGGCAGCAGCCCGGACGCACCGGACCTCGAGGCGCTCTTCACGACCATCGTGGAGACCGTCCCCGCGCCGTCCTACACCGAGGGCGCCCCGCTGCAGGCCCACGTCACCAACCTGGACTCCAGCCCCTACCTCGGCCGGCTGGCGCTGTGCCGCGTCCACGAGGGCACGATCACCAAGGGCCAGTCGGTCGCCTGGTGCCGCACCGACGGCACCACCGAGCGGGTCAAGGTCACCGAGCTGCTGATGACCCAGGCCCTCGACCGGGTGCCGGTCGACCAGGCCGGTCCCGGCGACATCATCGCCGTGGCCGGCTTCCCGGACATCACCATCGGGGAGACCCTCGCCGACATCGACGACCCGCGCCCGCTGCCCGTGATCACCGTGGACGAGCCGTCGATCTCGATGACCATCGGCATCAACACCGCGCCGCTGGCCGGGCAGAGCGGCAAGAAGCTGACCGCCCGGCTGGTCAAGAGCCGCCTCGACGCCGAGCTGATCGGCAACGTCTCGATCCGCGTGGAGCCCACCGAGCGGCCCGACACCTGGGAGGTCCAGGGCCGCGGCGAGCTCCAGCTGGCGATCCTCGTGGAGCTGATGCGGCGCGAGGGCTTCGAGCTCACGGTCGGCAAGCCGCAGGTCGTGACCAAGGTGATCGACGGCAAGATCAACGAGCCGATGGAGCACCTGACCGTCGACATCCCCGAGGACTACCTCGGCGTGGTCACCCAGCTGATGGCCCTGCGCAAGGGCCGCATGGAGCAGATGGTCAACCACGGCACCGGCTGGGTGCGCATGGAGTACGTCGTCCCGGCCCGCGGCCTGATCGGCTTCCGCACCGAGTTCCTCACCGAGACCCGGGGCACCGGGCTGCTCCACCACGTCTTCGCCCGCTACGAGCCCTGGCACGGGGAGCTGCGCACCCGGCCCACCGGGTCCCTGGTGGCCGACCGCTCCGGGCCGACCACCGGCTTCGCCCTGGCGAACCTCCAGGAGCGCGGCACGATGTTCGTCGGGCCCGGCACGCACGTCTACGAGGGCATGATCGTGGGGGAGAACTCCCGGTCCGACGACATGGACGTCAACGCGACCAAGGAGAAGAAGCTCACCAACATGCGGCAGTCGTCCGGCGACATCCTGGTGCCGCTCATCCCGCACAAGCAGATGTCGATGGAGCAGGCGCTGGAGTTCTGCCGCGAGGACGAGTGCGTCGAGATCACCCCGGCCACCGTGCGCCTGCGCAAGGTCATCCTGGATCGCACCGAGCGGGAGAAGTCCCGCGGTCGGGCCAAGCGGTCCTGAGGTCGATCAGCACCACGGAATCACCCCGAACGGGCTGTCGCGACCGGACGATCTTCGGGTTTGGCTGCGCTACGGTGCCAGGCGTATCACGATATGGACACAGGGCGCGCCTGGCGTTGGGTGGGCCCGTTCGATGACGTAGCGTTCGGCCGTCCCACCGACCCGGGTGCCGGACGGCCGACGCGTCTCGACGATCTCGAGAAGGGGAATCCCACGCATGACAGTTGTGGACGCTCCCGTTGAGTCGCCCGTCGTCGCCGAGCCGGAGATCGCCGGCCGCTCGCTGACCCAGATCGCCTGGTCGCGGCTGCGCCGCGACCGCGTGGCGATGGTGGCCATGGGCACCATCATCTTCATCCTGCTGGTCGCGATCTTCGCCCCGCTCATCACGAAGGTCATGGGCCTCGACCCGAACGAGTACAACCCCGACCTGGTGAGCCCCAACGGCAGCCTGCCGCTCGGCTGGCTCAACTCGGGCATCTCGTGGCAGCACCCCTTCGGCATCGAGCCCGGCAGCGGCCGCGACATCTTCGCCCGGCTCATCTACGGGGCCCGGATCTCCCTCGTGGTCTCGTTGACCGCGACGGTCATCGTGGTGTTCCTCGGGCTGCTCTTCGGGATCATCTCGGGCTACTCACGCGGTCTCGTCGACGGCGCGCTCGGCCGCTTCATGGACCTCATCCTCGCCTTCCCGTTCCTGCTCATGCTGCTGGCGCTGTCGAACGTGGTCATCCAGCGCATCGAGGAGATGGGGATCACCGGCAACACCGCCCGCATCCTCTACGTGACGCTCATCCTGAGCCTGTTCGGCTGGCCCTACCTCGCCCGCATCGTGCGCGGTCAGGTGCTCAGCCTGCGCGAGCGGGAGTTCGTCGAGGCGGCGGTCAGCCTCGGGTCGAGCACCCCGCGCATCCTGGTCAAGGAGATCCTGCCGAACCTGTGGGCGCCGGTGCTGGTCTACACCTCGCTGCTGATCCCCACGTTCATCGCCGCCGAGGCGACGGTGAGCTTCCTGGGCGTCGGCGTCACGGAGCCGCAGACGACCTGGGGCGGCATGCTGTCGGACTCGGTGACGTACTTCATCGTCGACCCCCTCTATCTCTTCATCCCCGGCACCCTGCTCGTGGTCGTGGTGCTGGCGTTCAACCTCCTGGGCGACGCCGTGCGCGACGCCCTCGACCCCCGGGCCGGCCGCCAATGACCGCCGCCGTGCCCCCCATTCGTCCCGGCGCAGGCCGGGCAGGCCCGATCGTGGGCCGAGCATCGTCAGGACCTGAGGTCCCGGCGCAATCGAGGAGGAATCTTGGGTAAGACGACATGGGGCGTCCGAGCGGTGGCGCTCGCCGGCGTCACTGCGCTGGCGCTGACCGCGTGCGGCGGCGGGAGCAGCGGCGGTGGTGGTGGAGACGGCGGCAGCGAGCCGGCCAAGGGCGGAACGCTCACCATGCTCACCCCCCTGGAGAAGCTGCAGCACCTCGACCCGCAGCTGATCTACACGGGTGAGGATGCGTCCTTCGCGCAGAGCTGGTGGCAGCGTCAGCTCGTGGTCTACAAGGTGAGCTCGGACCCGAACGAGGCAGCGACGCTCGTGGGTGACCTGGCCACCGACACCGGCACGCCGAACGCTGACGGCACCCAGTGGGTGTTCCAGCTGCGTGGCGGCGCCAAGTGGGACGACGGCACGCCGCTCACCTGCGCCGACATCGCCTACGGCATCTCCCGGCAGTACTCCGAGGTCACCGGCGGTGGCCCGAAGTACCTGGTGGACTTCCTGGACATCCCGAAGAACGCTGACGGCGTCTCGGAGTACTCCGGTCCCAACGCCGAACCGGTCAAGGGCCAGGACCTCTTCGACAAGGCCGTCGTCTGCGACGGAGAGACCAGCATCACGTTCAACCTCAACGCACCTGTGCCGGACTTCCCGTTCGCCCTGATCTGGGGCACCGGACCGGTGCCGGCGGCCAAGGACACGGGGATCGAGTACGACAAGGCCCCTGCGACCAGCGGCCCGTACAAGATCGAGTCGAGCGAGACCAACAAGGAACTGGTCCTCGTCCGCAGCGAGTCCTGGGACGCTGCGAGCGACCCGTACCGCCCGGCCTACCCGGACAAGATCGTCATCAAGTACGGGCTCGCCGCGACCGAGATCGACCAGCGCCTGATCGAGGACGCCGGCGACGACAAGAACGCCATCGGGTACGGCAGCCTGGACCCGTCCGTGCTGGCGACCGTCTTCAACGACCCGGCCTTCGAACCGCGCCGGGTCAACGAGTTCAGCCCGTACTCGCTCTACCTGGGCATCAACACCTCGCTGGTCCCCAACCTCAAGCACCGTCAGGCGATGGCCGTGGCGCTTGACCGGGGCCAGATCAAGACCAACGGTGGTGGCGACTTCGCCGGCACCCTGGCCGACGGAACGGTCAAGCCCAACATCGGTGTCGACTACGCGCCCACGGGCCTGTGGGAGACCCTGCTGGGTCAGCCGATCCCGGACAGCGGTGACCCGGAGTACGCCAAGCAGCTGATCGCGGAGTCCGGCGAGACCCCGCCGGTCATCCGCTACCAGTACCGCGAGTCGAGCCCGGCGTCGAAGCTCAACGCCGGTGTCGTGAAGACGTCGCTCGAGAAGGCCGGCTTCCAGGTCAAGCTGGAGTCCCTGCCCCTCGGTGACTACTACACGATCATCTTCGACGACAAGAAGGCCCACGAGCTCATGAACCTCGGATGGGGTGCGGACTGGCCGAACGCCGGCACCGTGCTCGGCCCGCTGTTCAAGACCGGTGGCTCGTGGAACCTGTCGCGCAGCAGCGACCCGGTCTACGACGAGAAGTTCGCCACGGCTCAGGCCACCCTGGACAAGGCGGCGCAAGCCAAGCTGTTCCAGGAGCTCAACGCCTACTCGATGCAGCAGATGTGGGCCATCCCCACGCTGTTCGAGAACGACCAGCGCATCGCTGGCTCGAGCGTCATGTCGGCCTCGGCTCCCGAGGGCAAGAACGTCTACCTCTGGGGCGCTGCTGGTTCGTGGCCCTACGTGGACATGTACCTCAGCGCAGTGATCGACAGGCAAGGTCTGAGTAGAGTCCCGGATGGCCGGGGAGCGGTTCTGCCGCTTCCCGGCCATCCGGCTCCTCGGGCACCTACACTGCCCGCGAGGTGCCTGATCCGGCGTTCACTATCCACCGACGGCCTGAGTGACAGGGAGCGACAGTGGCGGGTTACATCGTGCGCCGACTGCTGGCGATGTTCGGCATGCTGATCGCCCTGAGCATCGTCACCTTCTTGATGTTCGCGGTCGTCCCGGCCGACCCGGCCCGACTCAGCTGCGGCAAGGCCTGCACCCCGGAGATCATCGAGGCCAACCGGGTGCTCTACGGCATCGACAAGCCGATCGTGCAGCAGTACGCCGCGTTCGCCAAGGGCCTCGTGGTCGGGCGGACGTACGGCTCCGGAGCCACCGAGGTCGTCTGCCCCGCCCCGTGCCTGGGCTACTCCTTCGTCCAGGACGAGAACGTCACCGACCTGATCAAGACCGCCCTGCCAGTGACGATCAACCTGGCCCTCGGGGCGTTCATCCTCTTCACGGTCGTGGGCATCAGCGTCGGGGTCATCTCCGCCCTCCGGCGGGGCAAGGCCATCGACCGCGTCTCCATGGGGGTCGCGCTCTTCTTCTACTCCTTCCCGGTGTTCTTCATCGGCCTCGTCCTGCTCTACTTCGTGAAGATCAAGTGGCGGATCATCCCGGCGACCGTCGAGTACGCCCCGATCTACGAGGATCCGGTCGCGTACTTCCAGGTGATGATCCTCCCCTGGATCACCCTGGCCCTCCTCTACGCGGCGTTCTACTCCCGGCTGACCCGCAACCAGATGCTCGAGACCCTCGGCGAGGACTTCATCCGGACGGCCCGGGCCAAGGGCCTGTCCGAGCGCGTGGTCATCGGCAAGCACGCCTTCCGAGCCGGCCTGACCCCGATCGTGACCGCAGCCGGCCTCGACCTGGCCGGCATCCTCGGCGGCGCGGTCATCACCGAGTCGATCTTCCGGCTGAACGGCCTCGGACGGCTGTCGATCAACGCGGTGACCAACACCGACCTGCCGGTGGTGGCCGGGACCGTGCTCGTCGCGGCGGTCTTCGTCATCGTGGCCAACTTGATCGTCGACCTCTTGTACGCCGTCATCGACCCCCGGGTGAGACTCACATGAGCGCGCCGTTCCTCGTCGTCAACAACCTCGGCGTGACGTTCCCCACCGAGGACGGTCTCCTGCAGGCGGTCGACGACGTGTCCTTCTCCTTGGAGAAGGGCCGGACCCTGGCCATCGTGGGTGAGTCGGGCTCGGGCAAGAGCGTGACGAGCCAGGCGATCATGGGGCTCCACAACCGCAAGGCCGTGAAGGTGGTCGGCGAGGTCATCCTCGACGGCCAGGAGCTCGTCAACAGCAGCGACCAGGAACTGCGGGCTGTGCGCGGCAAGAAGATGGCGATGATCTTCCAGGACCCGCTGTCCTCCTTGCACCCGTACTACACGATCGGCAAGCAGCTCGTCGAGGCCCGGCTCGTGCACGCGGACGAGTCGAAGGACGCTGCCCGGCGAACGGGCGATCATGATGCTGGACCGGGTCGGCATCCCGAGCGCGGCGCAGCGGATCGACGACTACCCCCACCAGCTCTCCGGCGGGCATGCGCCAGCGGGTCATGATCGCCATGGGGCTGATCAACGACCCGGAGCTGATCATCGCCGACGAGCCGACGACGGCCCTCGACGTCACGGTGCAGGCGCAGATCCTCGATCTGCTCACCGACCTGCAGCGTGAGTTCGGCACCGCGATCATCGTCATCACCCACGACCTCGGCGTCGTGGCCGGCATGGCCGACGAGGTGGTCGTGATGTACGGCGGCCGGGTGGTCGAGCACGGTTCGGTCCGTGACATCTACTACAAGCCCGAGATGCCGTACACCCTCGGGCTGATCGCCTCGGCGCCACGGATGGACCAGGTCAGCGACCGGCTCGACCCGATCCCCGGGCAGCCACCCTCGATGCTCAACCTGCCGGCAGGGCTGCGTGTTCCGGCCCCGGTGCACCTTCCACGACCTCGTTCCCGACGACCGTTGTGACACCGAGCGCCCGGACCTGCTGCCGGCGCAGCCCGGCCACGAGGTGCGCTGCCACCTCGAGACGACGTTGCGGCAGCGGCTCGCTGCGGAACGCCTGCACGCGTTGGCGGGGGGAGCGGCATGACCGCCACCGAGACCACGCCGCCGGCCGCCTCGCCGCGCTCCGGTGACCCGCTGATGCGGGTCACCGGCCTCAAGAAGCACTTCCCGGTGACCTCCGGCGCGATCCGGAAGAAGGTCGTCGGGAACGTCCAGGCCGTCGACGGCATCAGCCTCGAGGTCTACCCCGGCGAGACCCTGGGCCTGGTCGGCGAGAGCGGGTGCGGCAAGTCCACGGCCGGCCGCACGATGATCCGGCTGCTCGAACCCACCGACGGCACCATCGAGTTCGACGGCGACGACATCACCGCATCTCTCCCGCAAGGAGATGGTGCCGCTGCGGCGCAAGATGCAGATGATCTTCCAGGACCCCTTCTCCTCGCTGAACCCGCGGCACACCGTCGGCACGATCGTCGTCGGCGCCCTTCCAGATCCAGGGGATCGACCCGCCGGGTGGGGTCAAGAAGGCGGTCCAGAGCCTGATGGAGCGGGTCGGGCTCAACCCCGAGCACTACAACCGCTACCCCAACGAGTTCTCCGGCGGCCAGCGCCAGCGCATCGGGGTCGCCCGGTCGATCGCCCTGCAGCCGAAGCTGATCGTCTGCGACGAGCCGGTGTCGGCGCTCGACGTGTCGATCCAGGCCCAGGTCGTCAACCTGCTCGACGACGTCCAGCGCGAGTTCAACCTCTCCTACCTCTTCATCGCCCACGACCTGTCGGTGGTGCGGCACATCAGCGACCGCGTCGCGGTGATGTACCTCGGCAAGATCATGGAGCTCGCCGACCGCGACACCCTCTACGCCCGGTCGCAGCACCCCTACACGCCACGCGCTGCATGTCGGCCGTGCCCATCGCGGACCCCGACAAGGAGGCGTCGCGCGAGCGCATCCTGCTCCAGGGGGACCTGCCCAGCCCGATCAACCCGCCGCCGGGCTGCGTGTTCAGCACGCGGTGCTTCAAGGCGCAGGAGGTGTGCAAGGTCGAGGTGCCGCAGCTCGTCGAGCTGGAGCCGGCGCACTACGTCGCCTGCCACTTCCCCGAGGCCCGTGACCTCGTGGGCGTCGTCGACGTCGACGTCGAGGCCCTGGCCCGTGCCGCCGAAGAGGCGGCCGCGGCTGAGGCGGCCGGAGACCCCACGGTGCCCGGAGCCCCCACCCCGTCCTGAGGCGGCGGGTCCGGGCGCGGAGGTTCAGGCTGCGCTGAGGGCCTGGCGGAGGAAGTCGACCTCGAGGCGCAGGATGTTCTCGGTCACGACCTCCTGCGGGGTCATGTGCGTGACGCCGGACAGCGGGAGCACCTGGTGCGCGCGCCCGGCCTCGAGCAGGGCCTGGGACAGCCGCAGCGTGTTGGCGACGACGACGTTGTCGTCGACCATCCCGTGGATGATGAGCAGCGGTCGCTCCAGCCGCCCGGCCAGCGGCAGCAGGGAGCTCGCGGCGTAGGCGTCCGGCTGCTCGGCCGGGAGGCCGAGGTATCGCTCGGTGTAGGCCGTGTCGTACAGCGTCCAGTCCGTGGGGGGAGCGCCGGCGACGGCTGCGTGGAAGACGTCCGGTCGCAGGAGCACGGCCAACGCGGCGAGGTATCCGCCGAAGGACCAGCCCCGGATACCGACCCGGGTCAGGTCGAGGGCGTCCGGAAGAGCGGCTGCCGCGGCGGCGAGTCCCCGGACCTGACCCTCGAGGGCGGGGGTCGCCAGGTCCAGGCGCACGGCCCGCTCCCAGCTGGGGCTTCCCGGAGTCCCGCCGCCGTCGGCGATCACGACAGCGAAACCCTGGTCGGCGATCCACTGCTCGCCGAGGTACGCCCTGCCGGCGTACGCGACCGCGGCATGGTGCGGGCCGCCGTACGGCGACATGATCACCGGCAGCCGTCCGGCGTCCGGCGTCCAGCCGGTCGGGAGCAGCACGGCGGTCCGGGTGTCGTCGTCGGCCCCGGTGACCAGCCGCACCTCGGGCACCAGGCCAGGGTCCTCGGCGAAGGAGCGGACCTCGACCGACGACCCCTCGTCGCCCTGGAGGCTGACCCGGACCTGAGTGGAGTCGCGGGTCTCGGTCCTCAGCAGGGTCGTGTCGCCGGCGCGGGTGCCGGTGACCAGGGCGCCGGCCGGCCCGAGCTCGCGGACCGAGCCGTCGGCGCCCAGGAGCACCAGACGACGCTCGATCGGGTCGGTGTGGACCTGCGCGAGCACGCCTTCGGGGGTCACGTCTCCCACAGCGCGCACCTGAACGCCGACGGGTGACACCGGCCGGCCGTCGAGGCACAGCCGGTAGGTGTCCTCCGACACCTCCACGGTCAGGAGCTCCTCGTCCCACCACTTCGGGGAGCCTGGGATCACGTCGACCCACGCGTCGTCGCGCAGGTCGCGGAGCACCGTGAGGCCGGTGAGGTGCTCGCCGTCGCCGACGAGTACCTGCTGGTGCTGCTGGTGTCGGTCCATGACCAGGACCAGCGGGGGCCGGGCGTCGTCCACGCGCACGTCGACGAGGTAGGGGAAGTCGGCCCGGTCCCAGCGCAGCTCCGTGCGGCTGCCGTCCCCAGCGATCCGCCAGAGCGTGACCTCGGCGTTCGGGGTGCCCGCGGCGGGGTAGCGGTGCGGGTACGGGTCGTTCTCGGGGTGCGCCGGGTCGGCCACCCACCACGTGGTGACCGGGCTCTCGTCGACCCGGGCCACCAGCAGTCCGGAGCCGTCCGGCAGCCACCAGTGCCCGCGGTAGCGCTCGAGCTCCTCGCTCGCGACGAACTCCGCGAGTCCCCAGGTCACGTTCGGGCCGTCCGGCTCGGCCAGGGTGCGCGAGGAGCCGTCGTGCGTGGAGACGACGTGCAGCCCGCCGTTGGGCGACGTAGGCCACCTGGCTCCCGTCCGGGGACAGGCGCGGGTCGATGACGGGACCGGCAGCGGGGAGCTCCCGCGCGCCACCGTCGACCAGGTCGGCCACGAACAACCGCGACGACAGGGCGAAGGCGGCCAGCCGCAGCTCCTTGTCGGCGGAGTAGGACGTGATGCCGGCGCCGCCCTCGCGCATCCGCTCGCGGCGGGCGCGCTCCTCGGCGGAGAGGTCCTCCGTGCTGTCTGCGCCGAGCAGTGCGAGCGGGTCGACGAGCAGCTCCTCGCGGCCGGTCGCGCGGTCCAGCGACCACAGCAGCCCGGTCCGCTCGGTCCCGGACCTGCTCCGCACGAAGACGACCCGCAGCCCGTCCGGCGAGAGGGTGCAGGGCGCGGGGGGTGCCCAGGGTGAAGCGCTGGGTGCGCGCCATCCGTCGGGGGAACGAGTCGGGGTCTGCGGGCGCGTCGGAGGACGGTGCGGTCGGGGCGGCAGCGGGTGGCTCGTGGGTCATGCTGCTCATCCTGGCGGATAACCTGGCGCTCATGACCGCGCGCACGGCCCACGGCCTCCTCTTCGTCCACGCCCACCCCGACGACGAGTGCATCGGCAACGGCGCCTCGATGGCGCGCTACGCCGCTGAGGGGGTGCCGGTCACCCTGGTCACGTGCACCCGCGGCGAGGAGGGCGAGGTCCTGGTCCCCGACCTGGAGCACCTGGCCGCGCACCACACCGACGACCTGGGTGCGCACCGGGTGACCGAGCTGGCGGCCGCGATGGCGATCCTGGGCGTGACCGACCACCGGTTCCTCGGTGGCCCGGGTCGCTACCGCGACAGCGGGATGATGGACACCCCGCCGAACGAGCGCCCGGACTGCTTCTGGAAGGCCGACCTCGACGAGGCCGCGGCCTACCTCGTGGCGGTCGTCCGCGAGATGCGCCCGGTGGCCGTGGCCACGTACGACGACAACGGGGGGTACGGGCACCCCGACCACATCCAGGCCCATCGGGTGACCATGCGTGCCGTCGAGCTCGCCGCGGACCCCACCTTCCGCCCCGACCTCGGCGCCGCCTGGGACGTGCCCAAGGTCTACGAGAACGTCATCCCGCGTTCGGTGCTGAAGCAGGGCATGGAGGCGATGAAGGAGGCCGGCCTGGACTTCTTCGGCACCGAGAACGTCGAGGACCTCCCGTTCGGCGTGCCCGACGAGATGGCCACCACGCGTGTCGACGCCACCGACTACGAGCCCCTGAAGATGCAGGCGCTCGCGGCGCACGAGACCCAGATCACCGTCGACGGCCCGTTCTTCGCCCTCTCCAACCACGTCGGCCAGCGGGCCTTCGGCTACGAGTTCTACCGGCTCGTGCGTGGTGACCTGGCTGGTCCGTTCGACCCCGAGGGACGCGAGACCTCCCTCCTCAACGGGTTGTCCTGACCCCTGCCCCCCGCTGACGGTGACGTTTTGTACGGGACACGCGGCGCGCCGCGTACAAAACGTCACCGTCAGCGGGGTGGGGGGCGTCATCCGTTCGGTCCGACCTCGTCGATCTGGATGGGCTGGACGGGTGAACGGGGGAGACACGGTCCCACCCGGGCAGCAGACTCGCCGGTGACGGAGAGTCACCGGAGCCGGGGAGGACCACGTGTCGGTTACAGAGAGTAACGAACACGGACGGGCCGTAGTCGACGTACGCACCGCCGACGTCGGCGTCAGCCGCGAGTCCCGGCGCCGACGGCGGCTGTGGACCCTGGCGGTGATCCTCGCGATCCCGACCGTGTTCCTCTGGAGCCGGATCGCGGTGGGGCGGCCGTTCAACCTCTTCGCCCTCCCCGACGTCGACCCGCTCATGCTCATGCCGGCGCTGTTCTTCCTCGCGCTGATCCTCATCCTCGTCGGCACCACGGTGGGGGCCGGCCGCTCGCCGCACGTCGTCTACCGTCCCGAGCAGATCGACGTCCGGCTCGACGACGTCATCGGGATCGACGCGGTCAAGGAAGACGTCATCCGCTCGCTGAACCTCTTCCTGGCCCACAAGACCTTCCGCGACGAGATGGGAGGGACCCCGCGCCGGGGCCTGCTCTTCGAAGGGGCGCCCGGCACCGGCAAGACCTATCTCGCCAAGGCCATGGCTGCCGAGGCCGGCGTGCCGTTCTACTTCGTGTCGGCCACGTCGTTCCAGTCGATGTACTACGGGGCGACCGCCCGCAAGATCCGGTCGTACTTCAAGGCCCTGCGCAAGGCGGCTCGCGCCGAGGGAGGGGCCATCGGGTTCATCGAGGAGATCGACGCCATCGCGATGGCTCGTGGCGGGGTCTCGGCGACGACCATGCCCGACGCCGTCCGGATGGCCGGCCCGCTGTGCTGCGGCGGCCTCACGGGTCTTCCCACCGAGTACGCCGTCGCCGGTGGCGGAGGTCTGGTGGCGTCACCCGCCGGCACGGTGTCGCACGCCATGATCAGCGAGGGCGTCGGCGGCGTGGTCAACGAGCTGCTCGTGCAGATGCAGTCCTTCGACGAGCTCTCCGGCGGGCAGAAGCTGAAGGCCTGGCTGATCGACCTGGTCAACCCCTATCTCCCCGCCCACCGGCAGATGGCCCGGCCCACGCCGCCGTCCACCAACGTGCTGCTCATCGCCGCCACCAACCGGGCCGACAACCTCGACCCGGCCCTGCTGCGACCGGGACGCTTCGACCGCAGGCTCACCTTCGAGAGCCCGGGCAAGGCCGGCCGGCGCGAGCTCGTCGACTTCTTCCTCGCCCGCAAGAGCCACCACCTCGAGCTCGACGAGGCCGAGCAGCGTGACGGTCTCGCGTCGGTGACCCAGGGGTACACGCCGGTCATGATCGAGCACCTCTTCGACGAGGCGCTGGTGAACGCGCTGCGCCGGGGCGACGCCTTGATGAACCGCTCCGACATCGAGCGCGCGCGGATGGTGGAGGAAGTGGGCATGGGGCAGCCGGTCGCCTACACCCCGCACGAGAAGCGGCTCATCGCCACGCACGAGGCCGGGCATGCCACGGTCGCCTGGCTGGTCGCCCCGCACCGACGGCTGGAGATCCTCACGATCGTCAAGCGGCGCGACGCCCTCGGCATGCTGGCCCACGGGGACGCCGAGGACGTCTACACGCGCTCCCGCACCGAGATGCTCAGCCTGGTGCAGATCGCCATGGGCGGGCAGTGCTCCGAGGAGATCTTCTTCGGCGACGTCTCGACCGGTCCGGGGGGCGACCTGCTCTACGCCACCAACGTGGCCGCGCAGATGGTCGGCGCCTGCGGCATGACCGACACCCTGATCTCCTACGGCGCCGTGCAGAACTCGGCCTTCTCCGACACCAACCTGGTCGGCCGCGTGCTCTCCGACGCCGACGGCCGCGCCCGGGTGGAGGAGCTGCTCCAGCAGCAGAAGATGGTCGCCGAAGGAGCTCCTCGAAGCGAACCGGCACCTGGTCGAGGCGCTGCGCGACGCCCTCCTCGAACGTCACGAGCTGGTGGGTCGCGAGATCACCGAGGTGCTCGAGGGCGCACGGGACCACCACGTGATCGATCTCAGGGACCACGAGGTCGCGCCCGCCTGACCGGTCCGGCTTCAGATGCCGCTCGCGCGCGGCCGATGACTGCCCCGTGGAGTCCTCGCCTGTGCTGACGGCCCCAGGCCCCGCCGCGCGCGGCCGGGCCTGCGGTGGACGACCGCGCGCCCGAGGCCATCGTCGTGCGGTTCGGCGGTGCGCGATACGGGATCCCGATGGCCGACGTCGCCGAGGTGATCCAGGTGCCCCGGCTGACTCGGGTGCCCGGCAGCCCCAGCTGGCTCTCCGGAGTGGCCAACTGGCGCGGCCGCGTCCTGGCCGTGGTCGACCTCCGCCCGGTGGTGGGCAACGAGCTCTCACCCCTTCCCAGCAGCGCCCGACTGGTCGTGATGACGTCCGACGTCGCCGAGGCCGGGCTGCTCGTCGAGGCCGTCAGCGGTCTCCTCTCGCCGGACCGGCCAGCACCCGAACCCGTGCCTGCCACGGTGGCACCTGCCGTCGCCGAGCTCGTCACCGGCGTCGTCGACGACGGTGGCCCGGTCTCCTTCCTCGACGTTCCCGCTGTGCTCAGGCTCCGCAGCAGCCTGCCGAGCGCCCACCGCACCACCTGACCGAGCGCTCGAGAGGTCGATGCCCGTGAGGGAAGAACAGCAGAACGCCGGCACCTCCTCGCGACTCATGACGATCGCCGCGATCGCCTTGTGGGTCGAGGTCGCCCTCGCCGCCGGGTCGGTGGTCTCGGGCGACGTCGCCCGCACCCCGGCGTTCGCCTGGTGGCTCGGCTTCGGCGTGCTGGTCGCCCTGGTGGCCAGCGTGCTCGCGCTCGGCGCGGCACCGTCGATGTCGGCTCGGGATCACGACCGCCTCCCGTGGCCGCTGCTGGCCACGCTGACCTGCCACATCGTGTGGGTGACTGCTGTCGTTGCGCTCTCGGGCGGCCTGGACGGACCGCTCTGGCCGCTGTTCATCCCGATCGTGATCTTCGGTTCGATCGTGCTGGACCGCGTGCAGAACGCGGTCCTCTCGGTCTTGCTGGCCGGCCTCCTGCTCCTCGCGGCTCAGTGGTCCGGGTCCCTCGACGGTGGCGGAGCGGCGTTGGACGTCGTCGCCGTGGGGTGCCTCATCGGCTGCGGCCTGATCAGCGATGAGCTCACCTCCTCGTTGTTCCGACGTGAAGAGGAGTCCGAGAGCGCACGCCGCGCGCTCGAGCGCCAGGTCGAGGAGCTCTCCGCGGCTCTCGCCCGGGCCGCAGGCGGTGACCTGTCGGACGCTCACGTCGACGCGGTCCAGGACGAGCTCGTCACGGGGCTGACGGAGTCGTTCAATCACACGGTGGGGAATCTGCGGGTGTTGGTGGAGCAGATTCGTGGGGGTGGTGAGCAGATTGCTGCGTCGGCGGGGGAGTTGTTGGCTTCTGCTGAGGAGCATGCGGTGAGTGCGACGCAGCAGTCGTCGGCGGTGGCTGAGACGACGTCGACGATTGAGGAGCTGGCGGCGACGGCGGCGCAGATCGCGGAGACGGCTGAGTCGGTGGCCAGGTATGCGGCGGAGACGTTGCGGTTTGCTGAGGATGGTCGGGTGGCGGTGGGTGCGTCGGTGGCGGCGATGGATGTGATTGCGTCGCGGGTGGACTCGATTGCGGCTCGGGCGTTGAGCTTGGGGGAGAAGTCTCAGGAGATCGGTCGGATTCTTGAGGTGATCGATGATCTGGCGGATCAGACGAACTTGTTGGCGTTGAACGCGGCGATCGAGGCTGCTCGGGCGGGTGAGCATGGTCGTGGGTTCGCGGTGGTGGCTGCTGAGGTGCGGAAGCTGGCGGAGCGTTCGCAGGAGTCGGCGGGGCAGATCCAGGCGATCGTGACGTTGATCCAGGCCGAGACGAACGCGACGATCCTGGCCAGTGAGGAGGGCACCAAGGAGGTGCACTCCGGTGCTGATCTGGCGCGGGACGTGGTGGATGCGTTGGAGCGGATCTCGGGGATGGTGGACGAGACCACGACGGCGGCCAGGGAGATCTCGATCGCGACCCAGCAGCAGCGCAGTGCCTCCGACCAGGTGGTCTCGGCGATGACGCAGGTCTCGGACGTGTCCCGGCAGTACGCGGTGGGGTCCAAGCAGTCCGCGGCCGCGGCCGCCCAGCTCAACACCCTCTCCGCCGAGCTCCGCGCCAGCATCGCCCAGTTCAGCTCGGCCCCCTCAGTCCTGACCTGGTCACACCCGTCACCCGTACGGGCTACAGGTCGCCGGGTGGGCGCCCGAGATCTAGGTGGGGGCGGCTCGTGCAGGCACGAGTCGTGCGGACCCGCGTGCGAACAAGGTGAGGGGACCTCGGTGGACGTGTCGAAGGGCTTGACCGCGGCTGCTGCTGGCGCGATGGCGGCGGGGGTCGTGCTGGCCACGATCGGCGCTGCCCTCACCGATCGGTTCCGCACCGGGGCGGTCGTCTACTGGCCGGCGTTCGCCGCCTGGGCGGCTGTCGGTGTCGTGCTGGCTGTCGCGACGGCGTACGTGGCCGTGCGGCAGCGCGAGGGCGACCTCGACACGACCTTGCGGTGGACGCGCTGGATGATCCCGGCCCAGGTGGTCTACATCACGGGCATGGCCACCGTGAGCGGCGGTCTGCTCGGCGTCGGAGGGACGCTGCTCGCGCTGCTCGCGCTCTTCGCCTTCCTGCTCGAGCGGCCGTGGCAGGTGCACGGGTTCGTCGTCTTGACCTTGCTGAGCCTGGTCCTCATGGGCGCGCTCTCGCACACCTGGGTGCCCAATGCGATCCCCCTCGCCGTGATCGCCTTGTTCACGGTCCCGGGGATGGTGTACCTCAGTGCGATCGTGGGTCGGCTGACCCACGCCCGGGAGCTCCAGGTCGAGCAGGAGCGAGCCGGTCTCGAGGAGCAGGTGGACGACCTGTCGGACAAGCTCGCCCTGATCGCCCAGGGGCGTCTCGTCGACGCCGAGCTCCCCCCGTCCGGCAGCCACGAGGCCATCACCGTGCTGACGGAGTCGTTCAATCACACGGTGGGGAATCTGCGGGTGTTGGTGGAGCAGATTCGTGGGGGTGGTGAGCAGATTGCTGCGTCGGCGGGGGAGTTGTTGGCTTCTGCTGAGGAGCATGCGGTGAGTGCGACGCAGCAGTCGTCGGCGGTGGCTGAGACGACGTCGACGATTGAGGAGCTGGCGGCGACGGCGGCGCAGATCGCGGAGACGGCTGAGTCGGTGGCCAGGTATGCGGCGGAGACGTTGCGGTTTGCTGAGGATGGTCGGGTGGCGGTGGGTGCGTCGGTGGCGGCGATGGATGTGATTGCGTCGCGGGTGGACTCGATTGCGGCTCGGGCGTTGAGCTTGGGGGAGAAGTCTCAGGAGATCGGTCGGATTCTTGAGGTGATCGATGATCTGGCGGATCAGACGAACTTGTTGGCGTTGAACGCGGCGATCGAGGCTGCTCGGGCGGGTGAGCATGGTCGTGGGTTCGCGGTGGTGGCTGCTGAGGTGCGGAAGCTGGCGGAGCGTTCGCAGGAGTCGGCGGGGCAGATCCAGGCGATCGTGACGTTGATCCAGGCCGAGACGAACGCGACGATCCTGGCCAGTGAGGAGGGCACCAAGGAGGTGCACTCCGGTGCTGATCTGGCGCGGGACGTGGTGGATGCGTTGGAGCGGATCTCGGGGATGGTGGACGAGACCACGACGGCGGCCAGGGAGATCTCGATCGCGACCCAGCAGCAGCGCAGTGCCTCCGACCAGGTGGTCTCGGCGATGACGCAGGTCTCGGACGTGTCCCGGCAGTACGCGGTGGGGTCCAAGCAGTCCGCGGCCGCGGCCGCCCAGCTCAACACCCTCTCCGCCGAGCTCCGCGCCAGCATCGCCCAGTTCAAGGGCACGGAGGGCGATCGTTCGCCCGCCCATGCCGGCACGGACGCGGGGTGAGTCGTCATGACCGTGGGCGTTGCGAGCCAGCCGGGATCTCCCGGCCCTGAGCCGCGCGCCGGCAGCGCCGGAATCGAAGCCCTCCAAGCGATCGATCGCACGAAGGACGGTGGGGCCACCCTGCAGTTCAACCGGCGCAACGCGGTCGAGACCATCGGCCTGCACGCCGGGCTCACCGCGTTCACGGCCTTGATCGTCGGCCTCTGGGTCTCCGGGGTGGCCGGTGCGGTCGACGGCAGCGTATGGGTCGTGCTGGCCCTGATGCTGGTGGTCGCGGTCGTCGCGTCCGTCCTTTCCGTACGGTCGTTCCGTCGCGGTGACTTCTACTCGACCACCGACGTCTGGGACGGCCTGTGCGGCACGGGTCAGCTGCTCGCCGCCTCGATGATCACGGTGTGGACCGGCGGGGTCTCCAGCCCTATGTGGATCGTGGTCCTGCTCGCGGCTGCCTACCTCGCCACGGTTCTGGTCTACGCCAGCGGCTGGATCATCGTCGGCCTGCTGGCCGTCGCGGCCCCGGTGAGCGGGTGGCTGTCAGGGACAGTCAGTGCAGCGATGGTTCCGGCTGAGACCGCCTGGACGGTCGCCCTGACCGTCGGGATGCCTGCGGTCTTCATGATCGTGCGTGGTGTCTCGCGTTCCCTGTACGAGGCGGCCGAGGGGACGGCGTGGCAGCAGGCCGTGGTCTCGGTCCAGGTCCGCGAGCTCGCCGACGTGCTGGGGAAGGTCTCGCAGGGTGACCTGTCGCCGGTTGGTCGAGCTCGCCACGGCGAGCACGGAGCACGAAGGGGATCTCGAGACCACCCAGGTCATCGTCGAGCTGTCCTCGGCCTTCGACCACGCGGTGGGGAATCTGCGGGTGTTGGTGGAGCAGATTCGTGGGGGTGGTGAGCAGATTGCTGCGTCGGCGGGGGAGTTGTTGGCTTCTGCTGAGGAGCATGCGGTGAGTGCGACGCAGCAGTCGTCGGCGGTGGCTGAGACGACGTCGACGATTGAGGAGCTGGCGGCGACGGCGGCGCAGATCGCGGAGACGGCTGAGTCGGTGGCCAGGTATGCGGCGGAGACGTTGCGGTTTGCTGAGGATGGTCGGGTGGCGGTGGGTGCGTCGGTGGCGGCGATGGATGTGATTGCGTCGCGGGTGGACTCGATTGCGGCTCGGGCGTTGAGCTTGGGGGAGAAGTCTCAGGAGATCGGTCGGATTCTTGAGGTGATCGATGATCTGGCGGATCAGACGAACTTGTTGGCGTTGAACGCGGCGATCGAGGCTGCTCGGGCGGGTGAGCATGGTCGTGGGTTCGCGGTGGTGGCTGCTGAGGTGCGGAAGCTGGCGGAGCGTTCGCAGGAGTCGGCGGGGCAGATCCAGGCGATCGTGACGTTGATCCAGGCCGAGACGAACGCGACGATCCTGGCCAGTGAGGAGGGCACCAAGGAGGTGCACTCCGGTGCTGATCTGGCGCGGGACGTGGTGGATGCGTTGGAGCGGATCTCGGGGATGGTGGACGAGACCACGACGGCGGCCAGGGAGATCTCGATCGCGACCCAGCAGCAGCGCAGTGCCTCCGACCAGGTGGTCTCGGCGATGACGCAGGTCTCGGACGTGTCCCGGCAGTACGCGGTGGGGTCCAAGCAGTCCGCGGCCGCGGCCGCCCAGCTCAACACCCTCTCCGCCGAGCTCCGCGCCAGCATCGCCCAGTTCAGCGACGCCAGAAGCTAGTCCACCCGTCACCCGTACGGGCTACAGCAGCACCCCGCGTCGGCCGATGACCACCAAGGGTGCGCAGCCGCGTCGGCCCGATGTGTCGAGCTTGGGGGGAAGGAGTCCCGGTGGAAACCAGCTTCTCGCGCCGTGACATGCATGCCACCGCGTCGGTCCACCTGCTGGTGGCGGCCCTCGCGCTGGCCATCTGGCTGGCCGAGCTCCGGTTCACCCCGGCGCGGTGATCGCACCCGCCCTGACCGCAGTCGGCGTCGTCTCCGCCGTGGTCACGGCGATGGTGGCCACCGGCTTCGCCGTACGCGCGTGGCGGCAGCGGCTCCTGATCGAGTCGACCTCGGTCTGGGACCCCGTCACCTCCTTCGTCCAGTTCGTGATCGCCATCGTCTTGACCTACTCCCTGGGTGGCTTCGCCGGCGCCGGCTGGGGTCTCGTCCTGGTGCTTCTGCCGTACTTCGGTGTCGTCTTCGAGTCCACCCAGCTCCGGCTGCTCGCCGTCGGCGGCGGCGTGGCCGTGCTGGCAGCAGGAGTGGCAGCAGGCACAGCCACCGCGGCCCTGGTGCCGCTGGCCGGCGTGGTGGTCGCGGCGACCACCCTCGGCCTGTGGTTCACCGAGCAGTCGGCGACCTACATGTTCGAGATGCGCCGGGAGGCGCAACGCCAGCGAGAGGCCGTCGAGGTTCGCGTGGCGGAGATCTCCGAGGCGCTGCTCGCCACGGCCCATGGTGACCTGACGGTGCACGCCTCCGAGGGCGTCGAGCCGGCGCCGTCGGAGGTCCTGCTCGAGTCCGAGCAGCAGCTGCGCGTCCTGACGGAGTCGTTCAACAACACGGTCGGGCAACGTGCGGGTGTTGGTGGAGCAGATTCGTGGGGGTGGTGAGCAGATTGCTGCGTCGGCGGGGGAGTTGTTGGCTTCTGCTGAGGAGCATGCGGTGAGTGCGACGCAGCAGTCGTCGGCGGTGGCTGAGACGACGTCGACGATTGAGGAGCTGGCGGCGACGGCGGCGCAGATCGCGGAGACGGCTGAGTCGGTGGCGCGGTATGCGGCGGAGACGTTGCGGTTTGCTGAGGATGGTCGGGTGGCGGTGGGTGCGTCGGTGGCGGCGATGGATGTGATTGCGTCGCGGGTGGACTCGATTGCGGCTCGGGCGTTGAGCTTGGGGGAGAAGTCTCAGGAGATCGGTCGGATTCTTGAGGTGATCGATGATCTGGCGGATCAGACGAACTTGTTGGCGTTGAACGCGGCGATCGAGGCTGCTCGGGCGGGTGAGCATGGTCGTGGGTTCGCGGTGGTGGCTGCTGAGGTGCGGAAGCTGGCGGAGCGTTCGCAGGAGTCGGCGGGTCAGATCCAGGCGATCGTGACGTTGATCCAGGCCGAGACGAACGCGACGATCCTGGCCAGTGAGGAGGGCACCAAGGAGGTGCACTCCGGTGCTGATCTGGCGCGGGACGTGGTGGATGCGTTGGAGCGGATCTCGGGGATGGTGGACGAGACCACGACGGCGGCCAGGGAGATCTCGATCGCGACCCAGCAGCAGCGCAGTGCCTCCGACCAGGTGGTCTCGGCGATGACGCAGGTCTCGGACGTGTCCCGGCAGTACGCGGTGGGGTCCAAGCAGTCCGCGGCCGCGGCCGCCCAGCTCAACACCCTCTCCGCCGAGCTCCGCGCCAGCATCGCGGCCTTCAAGGTCTCCTGACGTGGCCGTGAACGGCTGGACCGACGACCCGGAGCTCGCGGCGATCTTCCGGGCCGAGGTCGAGGAGAAGCTGGCGTCGTTGCGGGAGGGCTTGCTCCGCCTCGAGGACCACCCTGCCCCCAAGCAGCTCATCCAGAGCCTCTTCCGCGACGCGCACACGGTGAAGGGGTCGGCCCGTGCGCTGGCGCTGGACGGCGTGGTCGGCCTCGCTCACCGGGCCGAGGACCTGCTCGGCGCCCTCAAGGAAGGCCGCTTCGAGGTGCGCCGCGACCTCGTCGACCTGCTTGCTGGCCGTCGCTGACGCGATCTCACGGTCCATGCCGGGCGTCGAGGCGCCCATCGCGAGAGGCCGACGTCACCGCCCTGGTCGGTGCACTGGACCAGGCCCTCGCCGGGGAGAACCCCGTCGAGGTGCCCCGGCCGGCTGCCGCTGTGGTGCTCGATGTCGATCTCGACGACGCCGTCGGCCGCCCGCGAACCGGCGACTCGGTCCGGGTGGCGACGCGCCGCGTGCACGACCTGCTCGACGTCGTCGGCGAGTCCGAGCTCGCCAGCCGCCGGGTCGAGCGACAGGTCGCCTGCGGTCGCCGCCCTCGTCGCCGACCACGTTCAGTGGTCCAAGACCGTACGTTCCACCGTGGTGGGCGGGGCCGGCCTGCCCGCCGAGGCCTCCGACGCCCTCGCCGGGCTGGTCGCCCTCGGGGACCAGCTCACGGCCGCCACCCGCGAGCTGCGCGGCCGCGTCGAGGATGCGCAGAACCGCCTCGGGCGGGTGCGCGACGGCGCGATGGGGCTGGCGATGGTGCCCGTGCGCCGCGTGGTCGCGGCCTTCCCCCAGCTGGTCCGTGAGGTGGCCGCCGCCACCGGCAAGGACGTCGTCCTCGTGCTCGAGGGCGAGGACGTCGAGCTCGACACCCGGGTGCTCGACGGCGTCGCGGACGCCCTCAAGCACCTGGTGACCAACGCGGTCGACCACGGCTGCGACACCCCTGAGCAGCGTCGCGCCTCGGGACGCCCGCCCCGCGCCACGGTCCGGGTGTCGGCCCGGGCCGCCGGCTCGGCCGTCATCATCTCGGTCAGCGACGACGGCCCCGGCATCGACGAGGACGTCCTGCGCGCAGCAGCGGTGCGCCGCGGACTGGTCACCGAGGACTCCTTCCTCAGCGGTCAGCAGCTGCTCTCCCTGCTGTTCGTCCCCGGGTTCAGCACGCGGGAGCAGGTCACCGAGACCTCGGGTCGCGGCGTGGGCCTCGACGTCGTCCAACGGGCGGCGCAGGACCTCGGCGGCGCCGTCGAGGTGGAGAGCGCCCCTGGCATCGGGACGACCTTCACCCTGACGCTCCCGGTGACCTTGGGGGTGATGCGCTGCCTGGTGGCCCGGCTGGGCGACGAGCGCTACGCCGTCCCCGTGACCAACGTCGTCGAGACCCTGAACCTTCGCGAGGCGCTGACGCAGGCCGTCGCCGGCGCGCCCATGCTCCTGCGCCACGGTCAGACGATCCCGGTCGCCGATCTCGGCAGCGCCCTCGGTGTGCAGGGCGAGCGCGACCAGCGAGTCGCGGTCGTCGTGCGGTACGGCGGCGGCGGCGAACAGCTCGCCTGGGCGGTCGACGCCCTCGAGGGCGAGCTGGAGCTGGTCGTCAAGGACCTCGGGTCGTTCCTCGGGCGTCCTCCGGGTGTCAACGGCGCCACCATCGACGGGGACGGCGGGGTCCTCCTGCTGCTCGACGTGCGAGAGCTCGCGCTGACGCAGCTGGCGAGCGGTCAGCCGTTCCAGATGCCCACCTCCGGGCCTCGTGGCTCCGCGGTGGACGCGCTGCCGGCCGTGTCGGCCAACAAGCGGGCCCGGGTGCTGGTCGTCGAGGACTCGATCGGGGTGCGCGAGCTGCAGCGGGTCATCCTCGAAGGAGCCGGCTACGAGGTCACGACCGCGGTGGACGGGCAGGACGGCGCAGGACGCCTCGCCGGCGACCCCTTCGACCTGGTCCTCTCCGACGTGGAGATGCCCGGGATGGACGGATTCACGCTCACCAGGACCCTGCGCAAGACCCGTGGCTGGGAAGACGTACCCGTGGTGATCATGACCTCACGCGGCGACGACGCGGACAAGCGTGCGGGTCTGGATGCAGGAGCCAACGCCTACCTGCTCAAGAGCGACTTCGATCAGGCCGAACTCGTGGATACGGTCCGACGCCTCGTCGGACGCTAGGAGAGGACCACCATGCCCACCGTCGTGATCGCCGACGACAGCCCGACGCTGCGCCGCATCGTCGGCATGGTCCTCGAGCGCGAGGGCTTCACCGTGGTCCCCGCGGAGGACGGTGTCGAGGCGGTTCAGGCCGTGTTCGCGCACCAGCCGGACTGCGTCATCCTGGACGTGCAGATGCCGCGGGTGTCCGGCTACGTCGCTGCGCGCGTGCTCAAGGACGACTGGCAGACCGCGGACATCCCGGTCCTGCTCCTGACGTCCCTCGATGCTGCGAGCGACCGGTACTGGGGCGAGCACGTGGGCGCCGAGGCCTTCCTCACCAAGGACTTCGAGGCTCCTGACCTCGTGACCACCGTGCGACGGCTGATCGTCGCGGCCGACGAGAGCCGCGGCGGACGGGAACGGCTCACACCGGACACCCTCGAGCTGACCGACGACGACGTCTTCGGCCGGGTCTGCGACCTGCTCGACCGCAAGCTCTTCGAGGCCCAGGTCGCGGCCGAGATGACGAGCATCGCAGGGGACGTGCACGGCTTCGAGGAGACGGTTGCCGCCGTCCTCGGCGTCCTCGGGAAGATCGTGGACTACGACCTGGCGTCGGTGATGATGCTCGACGACCGTACGACCTATCTCACGGTGGCGCGGGAGACCTCGCACGCCCAGTACGCCGAGTTCTTCGCCGGCATCGCGGACACCGCCTCGCAGGTCAGCGGCCAGGAGATCGGTGCCCACGACCTCCAGGTGCGCGTCGCGGACCCGCAGGGGTTCCTCGGGGCGGAGGACGAGGGCGGGATGGCGACGTTCCTGTCGATGCCGCTGCGCGCTCGTGGACGCGTCGTCGGGGTGCTGGGGCTGTCCAGCGCCGTCAAGAACGCCTTCGGCGAGACCTCGCTCAACACGTTGCGGCTCGTGGAGGCCCCGGCGGCCGTGGTCATCGACAACGCCCGGCTGTCCGGATACCAGCCGGCCTGAGCGGGCGCGGCACGGAACGGATCACCGACGCATCGCGTCTACCATGGGTGAAGGCGGCTGCCTCTTCTGGGCGCCCTGACCACCCACCCCGGAGCGTCCCGCGCGCGTGAGCACCGAGCCGATCCCCACCACGCCCTCGACCGTTCCCGACCATCGCCGCCGTACCGGCGCGATCGTGGTCGGGATCGTCGCGGGTGTCCTGGTGCTGTACGGGCTGCTGGTGGCCGTCTCGGGCGGCGGCGTCCCTCGCGGCACCACCGTGCTCGGGGTCGACATCGGCGGGCAGTCGGTCACCGAGGCGACGGCGACCTTGCAGGACGAGCTGGGTGACGTGGCTGCGCACCCCCTCGAGGTGTCGATCGCCGGCGAACCCACCACGGTGGCACCGGAACAGCTCGGCTTCGGCTTCGACGCGCAGGCGACGGCTGAGCAGGCGCAGGCGCGGACCTTCAACCCCCTCACGCTGCTGTCGCGGCTGTTGGCCCGCCAGGAGCTCGACCCCGTCGTGACGGTCGACGAAGCCGACCCTGGCCGCCTACCTCGAAGACGTGGGCTTGGCGGTGGATGAGCCGCCCACCGAGGGAGACGTCACGTTCACGCAGACGACGGCCGAAGCCGTGGAACCGGTCGTCGGGAGCGGCCTCGACAAGGCCGCTGCGGCGACCGCCCTGCGCGCGGCCTACCTGCGAAGCGATGCCCCCGTGGTGCTCCCGATCGTGGAGGTCCCGCCGGTCGTCGACGCCGAGGCCGTCGACGAGGCGTTGCGGACCTTCGGGGTTCCCGCCATGGCCGGTCCGGTGACGCTCACGGTCGACAACGACCGGGCCGGGGAGAGCCGGTCGATCATGCTCAAGCCGCGTGAGTTCGGGCCGGCCCTTTCGATGCAGCCGACTCCCGAGGGCTCGCTCGAACCCGTGATCGCGGTGAAGGCGCTGCGCTCGGTCGTGGACGAGCGCCTCGGCGGCCAGCTCCGCGAACCCCGCGACGCCGACCTTCAAGATCCGCAACGGCCGCCCGGTCGTCGTGCGTGGAGTTCGGGGTCAGACCGTCAACGGCGAGGACCTGTCCGCCGCGCTGATCGCGGTGCTGCCGCTGGCCGAGGGACGTACGGCCACGGTCGGGGTCGAGACGATCGAGCCGGACCTCACGACGGCAGAGGCACGGGCGCTCGGCGTCAACGAGCGGCTCTCCACCTTCACGCAGGCCTTCCCCTACGCCGCCTACCGGGTCCAGAACATCGGACGGGCCGCTCGCTACCTCGACGGCACCTTGCTGATGCCCGGTGAGACCTTCAGCATGAACAAGACCGTCAAGGAGCGCACCGAGGAGAACGGCTACACCGTCGGGTTCGTGATCTCGGGCGGCCGGTTCGCCGAGGAGCTCGGCGGCGGGGTGTCGACCGCGACCACCGCCACCTGGCACTCCGCGTTCTATGCCGGGATGGAGCGCGTCGAGCAGCGGGCGCACTCGTTCTACATCTCGCGCTACCTTCCGGGCCTCGAGGCCACCGTCGCCTGGGGAAGCCTGGACCTGAAGTTCCGCAACGACAGCCCGCACGCTGTGCTGATCAAGGCCAGCATCACCAACAGCTCCGTCACCGTGTCGATGTACGGCACCAAGCGCTACGACATCTCCGCCGAGTTCGGTCCGCGCACCGATGTCCGGGGATTCAGCACGGTCTACGACTCCTCGCCGGGGTGCGTCCCGCAGCCCGGGGTCAGCGGCTTCCGGATCGTCGTCACCCGGGTGTTCAGGGACCTCGACGGGGCGGTCGTCAAGCGCGAGCCGCTCACCACGCGGTACGCCGCTGCCACCAACGTCATCTGCGGGTCGAAGCCGAAACCCAAGCCGAAGCCGACTCCCTCGGCCTCGCCCAAGCCGACACCGAAGCCGAGCGGCTCCGCCTGATCCGGTCGGACGGAGGCCGCGACGCGGGTCAGACGGCCTCGGCGACGAACCGCAGCCGCACGTAGTCGGCGGACCACTGCTCGCCGTCGCGAAGCCCGGCTGCGTCGGCGCGCGCATCGATGCGTGCGAGCAGGGCGTCGCGGGTCGTGGGATCGAGCGGGGCCAGCAGGGCGCGGCCGAACATCTCCACCCACGTGGCGACCGTGGCTCCGGGCGCGAGCGGTGTCGGGCGGTCGAAGAGCAGCGCGAGCCGCACACGGAACCCGACGCCCTCCAGCCGTGCCGACTGCTCGGCCGGAGTCGGGAAGACCCAGGGGGAGTCCGGTGCGGGGAGATCCAGGTCGGCGCAGGCGTCGGTGACTGCGCTCCACACCCGCGCGACGTTGCCGACACCGCCCTGCTCGGCCACGAAGCGGCCGCCGGGTCGCAGGACCGACCGGACCCCGCGGAGGACGGCCGTCTGGTCCGGCATCCAGTGAAGGGCCGCGTTGGAGAGGACGGCGTCGAAGGGGGGGTGCGCGGAGGGCTGGGCCTCGAGGGACGTCCGATCGAGGTCTTGGGCGTCACCGACGACGAACGGGGTGGTCGGGTGCTCGGCGCGGGCTCGGGCGATCATGGCCGGATCGGCGTCGTAGCCGAGGGCCTCGACGCCGAGGGCGGTGAGCTCTGCGGTCTGGTGGCCGGTGCCGCAGCCGAGGTCGAGGATGCGTTCGCCGCGCTCCGGGGCCAGCAGGTCGAGCAGGGCCGCCCCGTGGTCGGTGACGAAGGAGAACTGCGCGTCGTAGCCGAGAGCGTCCCAGGTCATGCTCGGGGCGCCAGCCGGTAGTGGTAGCCGTGGTGCCGCACGAATCCCATCCGCCCGTACACCCTCTGGGCCGGGAGGTTGTCGTGGGCGACCTGGAGGTAGGCGTGCCGGGCCCCGCGGCGGCCGGCCCACCCGAGCAGCTCACGCATCACATGGGTTCCGAGACCCTGCCGCCGCGCCCGCTCTCCGACCTCGACCGCGGTGATCCCGACCCAGCCCTCGCCGACGGCCCCTCTGGCGATCGCGAGCACCTCGCCGGCGTCGCGCACGGACGCGAAGACCGGACCAGAGCCGGCCAGCAGCACGTCGCGCGCCTGATCGGGCAACGAGCCACCGCGGTAGTGGTACTGCGCCATCCAGGCGTCGTCGGGCTCTGCGTCGAGAACGACCGCCGGGACTCCCACGACCGGAGACGTCCCGGTGAGGACCCGCTCCACGTCCGCTGTGAGGACGTCGACGAGGTCGACGAGCTCCCACCCGTGGTCGGCGAGGTACCGGTCGAGGTCGGTGGCCAGCGGGGTGGGCACCTGGAAACGCGGGCGCAGCCCTCGCGCCTGGTAGAAGTCGTGGACGTGGGCGATCGCGCGCTCGCGCGTCGTCCCCGGGTCTGCGAGCGGGAGGGCGGAGTTGGCTCGCCCGGTGAACCCTCCGGCCGCCCGCAGCACCCAGCCGCCGAGCCGTTCCTGCTCGAGCCCCGGCCAGCCCTGCCAGGCCACGCGCTCGACGTCGACGTCCAGCCAGTCGGCGGCCGAGCGAGGCCTCGCGGCGCGCGGGGACGCTGGGGACCCGGCGGGCGGCCGTCACGTCCTCCACCGGGATGTCGACGAGCGTCCCGTCCTTGCGGCGCACCCACAACGTCGTGCCAGTGGTCTCCTCCAGCACGCCGAGGACGTCGCTGTGCAGAGGCCGACCGTCGCGGGCACCGACCCGGCGGCGGACGGACACGCGCTGCCCGCGGTCGCTCGGCCCCAGCGGCTCCTCGGACGACACGTTCCTCCTTGCGGGACCCCGGGCGCGACACCGATGCCGGACGTCGCGATACTAGGCGTCGGTGGTTCGGCGTCCCGCGACGAGCGCGGGTCGACCGCATGAGGAGGCACCTGTGACCTACGTCATCGCGCAGCCGTGCGTCGACTTGCTCGACAAGGCCTGCATCGAGGAATGCCCCGTGGACTGCATCTACGAGGGCGAGCGGATGCTCTACATCCACCCCGACGAGTGCGTCGACTGCGGTGCCTGCGAGCCGGTCTGCCCGGTCGAGGCGATCTTCTACGAGGACGACGTCCCCGAGCAGTGGAAGGACTTCTACAAGGCCAACGTGGAGTTCTTCGACGACCTGGGCTCTCCCGGCGGCGCCGCGAAGCTGGGCAAGATCGAGAAGGACCACCCGTTGGTCGCCGCGCTGCCGCCGCAGGCCCAGGAGCACTGACCCGCTGAGCGCGCTCTCGGCCCGGCTGCCCGACTTCCCCTGGGACACGATCGCGGCAGCGACCGAGCGCGCCCGCGCGCACCCGGACGGAGTCGTCGACCTCTCCGTCGGGACCCCTGTCGACCCCGTGCCCGGAGCTCGTCCAGGACGCGCTGCGCGCCGCGTCGGACAGCCCCGGCTATCCGACCGTGCACGGCAGCCGCGACGTTGCGTGGCGGCTGCGGTGGACTGGTTCGACCGTCGGCTGGGCGTGGCCGGTCTCGACCCCGCCACGCAGGTGCTCCCGACGATCGGCAGCAAGGAGCTCGTGGCGTGGCTGCCCACGCTGCTCGGCCTCGGTCCGGCGGACACCGTGGTCGTGCCGTCGCTGGCGTACCCGACCTACGCGGTCGGCGCGCACGTCGTCGGCGCGACGGTGGTGCCGACCGACGCCCTCACGGCGGTCGGCCCTGCACGGGTCTCGGTGGTGTGGGTCAACTCGCCGTCGAACCCGACCGGCCGGGTGCTCCCGGCCGAGCACCTGGCCAAGGTGGTCAGCTGGGCCCGGGAGCGCGAGCGCGATCGTCGTCTCCGACGAGTGCTACATCGAGCTCGGCTGGGACGCCCGTCCGGTGTCGGTGCTGCACCCCTCGGTCTGCGGAGGCTCGCACGGCGGGACTGCTGGCCGTGCACTCGCTCTCCAAGCGGTCCAACCTGGCCGGGTACCGGGCGGGCCTGGTCGCCGGCGATCCGACGCTGGTCGCCGAGCTGCTGGCCGTGCGCAAGCACCTCGGCATGATGGTCCCCGCGCCGGTGCAGGCGGCGGCCGCGGCCGCCCTCGCCGACGACGAGCACGTCGCGAGGCAGCGGACGGTCTACGCCGAACGTCGCCTGCGGCTCGGAGCCGCGCTGGAGGGTGCCGGGTTCCGGATCGACCACTCCGAGGCGGGTCTCTACCTGTGGGCCACCCGCGGCGAGCCCTGTCGGGAGACGCTGGCCTGGCTCGCCGAGCTGCGGGATCCTCGTCGCCCCCGGGGACTTCTACGGCGCCGCCGGCGCGGAGCACGTACGCGTGGCGCTCACCGCGACCGACGAACGGGTGGCGGCAGCCGCCGCCCGGCTCGCGTCGGCCAGCTGAGCGTCAGGAGCCGCGCAGCACGTCGACGTGCACGTGGTCGAGGTGGCGTTGGATCGCCGCGGTGCCGGCGTCCGCAGTGAGGTCCGGCACGACGTAGTCGCGCCAGCCGTCGGAGGAACGGCCTGCCGACCAGATGCGGTCGTCGAAGATGACGGTGGCGATCGCGAGCCGGTCGGCGTTGGCCACCAGCCACTGTGCCAGTGCCCAGCCGTCCTTGGTGTTCTGCGGATCGTCGTACGGCCGGAAGAACACGTCGAGGGCGCGACCCTCGTAGTGGGCGGACCCTTCGCTGTGGCCGGAGGTGACGCCGCCGGGCTCGAAGCCGCCGAGCGAGAGCGGTCCGAAGGCGGCCTCGATCTCCTTGCGCACGGTGGCTGCCCGCGGGGTGAGTCCGCTTCGACCCTCGGTCTGGACGTCGACGCCGGGGGTGCGGACGGTGCAGCTGAAGGCGGCGGTGGACGCCCCGGACAGTGCCGAGGCGAGCACGCGGGCGTCGGCCTCGTGGTCGGCGTAGGCGTTCGGGAAGGCGCTGCGCTGGACCGACTGTGCGGCCGCCGTGACCTCCATCGTGTGGTAGCCGTCGACCTTCACGAGCGCGTCGTAGAACGAGCCGGAGGCGTGGACCGGGTCGGTGACCTGGGCGTAGGAGCCCCACCCCTGCGACGGCCGTTGCTGGAACAGCCCGGCGGAGTCGCGGTCGCCCCCGTCGAGGTTCGCGAGGTCGGACTCCTGGTAGGCGGTGGCCAACGCGATGGTGATGGCCCGCGCCGGCAGCCCGCGTCTGTTGGCCACCGCGGCGATGGTGGCCGCGTTGTCCGCCTGGTCCGGGGACAGCGTCACGGTGCGCCCGTCCGCGGTCGCGTGGCACCGCTCCGGTGAGAGGAGGGGCGCGAGCGGGCCGGCGCCCAGGACCAACGCCGTGGCCGCCAACGCGCCGGCCGTGAGCACCGCGAAGGCGGCGACCAGCCGTCGCCGGCGGCGAGCAGGCGGGGACGCCGGGGGACGCGGGCGGCTCTGGACGGTGGTCATCGGTCGAGTCAGGCGTTCCGGTCAGTCGTTGGCGTGGAGGGCCGCGTTGAGGCTGCCCCACGAGCCGGACCGGACGACGACCTCGAGCGCGCCGGTCACCGAGTTGCGCCGGAACAGCAGGCCCGGCCGTCCGGACAGCTCAGCCGCCTTGACGAGCGAGCCGTCCGGCAGGGTCACCTTGGTGCCGGCGGTGACGTAGCAGCCGGCCTCGACCACGCAGTCGTCACCGAGGGAGATGCCGATGCCGGCGTTCGCGCCGATCAGGCTGCGCTCGCCGACGCTGATGATCTCGGTGCCGCCGCCCGACAGCGTGCCCATGATCGACGAGCCGCCGCCCACGTCGGAGCCGTCGCCGACGACGACGCCGGCGGAGATCCGGCCCTCGACCATCGAGGCGCCGAGGGTGCCGGCGTTGAAGTTGACGAAGCCCTCGTGCATGACCGTGGTGCCGGCCGCGAGGTGGGCGCCGAGGCGCACCCGGTCGGCGTCGGCGATCCGCACGCCGGAGGGCAGGACGTAGTCGACCATGCGCGGGAACTTGTCGACGCCGTGGACCGTGACCGGACCGCGGCCGCGGAGGCGGAGCCGTACGGCTTCGAAGCCGTCGACCGCGCACGGCCCGGCGGAGGTCCAGACCACGTTGGCCAGCAGCCCGAAGATGCCGTCGAGGTTGGCCTCGTGCGGGCGCAACAGGCGGTGGGAGAGCAGGTGGAGGCGCAGGTAGGCGTCCGCTGAGTCGGTCGGCGGCGCTGAGAGGTCCGCGATGACGGTGTGCCGGCGCTGCGTGCTGGTGCCGCGGGCGGCGTCGGCGCCGACCAGGGCGTCGAGCCCGTCGACGTCGGGTGCGTCGGGGCCGAGCTGGGGCGCCGGGTACCAGGCGTCGAGCAGGGTGCCGTCGGGGCCGTAGGTGGCCACGCCGTACCCAGAGGCGGCCGAGGTGGAGAACGTCACCGGGCTAACGTACCCACGTGACCGCTCCTGACCCCCTCGACCTCGCCTCCGACGTCGTGACCCTGACCACAGCGCTCGTCGACCTGCCGTCGGAGAGCCATCACGAGGAGGCGATCGCCGACGCGGTCGAGGCCGCGCTGAGGGCCTTGCCGCACCTGGCGGTGGAGCGCGACGGCAACACGGTGGTCGCGCGCACCTCGCTCGGGCGTGCCGAGCGCGTCGTGATCGGGGGCCACCTCGACACGGTGCCTGCGGCGGACAACCTTCCGGCGCGCCTCGTCGACGGGCGTCTCTCGGGCCTGGGTGCCTGCGACATGAAGGGCGGGGTCGCCGTCGCCCTGCGGCTGGCTGCCACCGTCGCGGAGCCCGTCCGCGATGTGACGTACGTCTTCTACGAGGCCGAGGAGGTCGAGGAGCGCTTCAACGGCCTCCGGCGACTGGCCGAGACCCGGCCGGACCTGCTGGCCGGCGACTTCGCGGTGCTCATGGAGCCGTCCGGTGCCGGCGTCGAGGCCGGCTGCCAGGGAACCCTGCGTGCCGAGGTGCGGACCGTCGGGCGGCGCGCGCACAGCGCGCGGTCGTGGCTGGGGGAGAACGCGATCCATGCCGCGGGGGAGGTGCTGGACCGCTTGCGGGCGTACGTCCCGCGGGAGCCGGAGATCGACGGGCTGCGCTACCACGAGGGCCTCAACGCGGTCCTGGTCTCCGGAGGCGTGGCCGGGAACGTGATCCCGGACGCGTGCACGGTGACGGTCAACTACCGCTTCGCCCCTGACCGGTCCGAGGTGGAGGCTGCGGCCCACGTCCGGGAGGTCTTCGCCGGCTTCGAGGTGGACGTGGTCGACGTCGCCCCCGGGGCGCTCCCGGGGTTGGGTCACCCGGCGGCCGAGGCGTTCGTGGCTGCTGTCGGAGGGGGCGTTCGCCCCAAGTTCGGCTGGACCGACGTGGCGCGGTTCTCCGCGCTCGGGATGCCGGCCGTGAACTACGGACCGGGTGACCCGTCGCTGGCCCACACCCGCGAGGAGTACGTCGAGACCGCCCAGCTCGTGGACTGCGAGGAGCGCATGCGCTCCTGGCTCGTCGCCGACGGGTAACAGACGCAAGGTCACCTTCTCTCGCGCTCTATCGGGATTTCGCCACCTTCACGGCGGGTTGACAGCCGCGCTGGTGGGCGCGAGCCCGCAGGGAGTGAAGGTGGAGAAACCCCGACTGAAGCAGGGAGAAGGTGACCTTGCGTCGGTTCAGCTCTGCTTGACGGCGCTCACATCGAGGGTGATCTTGACCTTGTCGCCCACCAGGATGCCGCCGGCTTCGAGGGCCACGTTCCAGGTGAGGCCGAAGTCCTTGCGGTTGATCGTCGCCGTCCCCGAGAAGCCGGCGCGCGTGCTGCCGAACGGGTCGGTGACGACGCCCTCGGACTCCACGGCGATCTCCACGGGGCGCGTCACGTCCTTGATGGTCAGGTCGCCGACCAGGACGAAGTCGCTGCCGTTCGGGCGCACCTCGGTCGAGGTGAACGTGAGCGTCGAGAAGCTCTCGACGTCGAGGAAGTCCCCGCCGCGCACGTGGGCGTCCCGGTCCTTGTTGCCGCTCTCGAAGCTCGCCGCGTCGATGGTGACCGACGCCGAGCTGTTGGCGGGGACGTCGCCGTCGAGCACGAGGGTGCCGTCGAAGACGCCGAAGGAGCCGCGGACGGTGGCCACCATGGCGTGCTTGGCGGCGAAGCCGATCCGGGTGTGGCTCGGGTCGAGGGTCCAGGTCCCGGTGAGGGCGGAGCGCTCGGTGGTGATGGTCATGGGGTCCTCCAGAAGTTGTAGTTGACTGTTCAACTAATGACCAAGGTACGTCATTCCCCGAAGTAGTGCAACTTTCAACTTTCTCCGTTCACCTCCCGGTCACCTGTTCGGCTCCCGGCGTACGACCTCCGGGTGACCCCGGCGACTAGCGTGCTGTCCGTGGAATCCACCTCCCCTGACCCAGCAGCCGCGCCTCCTGACCGCGGGCATCGACGAGCGGCACCGCGGTCCGGTCACGCTCCGCCGCTCGCAGGTGCAGGAGATCACCACCGACCAGCGGCTCCTCGACTCGCGGGGTGCCACGGACTGGGTGCACACCGACCCCTGGCGGGTGCTGCGCATCCAGTCGGAGTTCGTCGAGGGCTTCGGCATGCTCGCCGGCCTCGGCGAGGCGATCAGCGTCTTCGGGTCGGCGCGGGTCAAGCGCGGCTCGGAGGAGTACGCCACCGGTGAGCGGCTGGGCCGCGCGCTCGTCGAGGCGGGCTACGCCGTGATCACCGGCGGTGGCCCCGGGATCATGGAGGCGGCGAACAAGGGCGCGTGCGAGGCCGGCGGGGTGTCGGTGGGTCTGGGGATCGAGCTCCCCTTCGAGCAGGGGCTCAACCCGTACGTCGACATCGGCATCAACTTCCGCTACTTCTTCGCCCGCAAGACGATGTTCGTGAAGTACGCCCAAGGCTTCATCGTGCTGCCGGGCGGCTTCGGCACCTTCGACGAGCTGTTCGAGGCGCTGTGCCTGGTCCAGACGCGCAAGGTCACCGCCTTCCCGATCGTCCTCATGGGGTCGGACTACTGGGGCGGCCTCGTCGACTGGATCCGTGGGCCTGTCCTCGCCTCGGGGAAGGTGTCGGAGGCCGACCTCGACCTGGTGACCGTCACGGACGACGTGGACGAGGCGGTCGAGGTGGTCCGACACCGGCAGGCACCGGCGCGGCTGGAGGAGGAGAGGGCGGCGCTCGCTGCCCGGGTGGTGGCGGAACGGAGGGCGGCCGGCGGCCCGACCGGGGACCGGCGGTGAGCCGGGGCCGCGAGGCAGGCGCGCCGCGCGCGGTCTGCGTCTTCTGCGCGTCCTCCACGATCATCGACCCGGTCCACATCGACACCGCCTCCGAGGTGGGCGCCGAGATCGCGCGCCGGGGTTGGACTCTGGTGTCGGGGGGCGGCACCGTCGGTTCGATGGGTGCGGTCGCCCGAGCCGCTCGGGCCGGGGGCGGCCACACCGTCGGGGTGATCCCGCGCGCACTCGTCGCCCTCGAGGTCGCTGACCACGACGCCGACGAGCTGGTGGTCACCGACGACATGCGCTCGCGCAAGGGGGTGATGGACGAGCGCTGCGACGCCTTCCTCGGGCTGCCCGGCGGGCTCGGCACCCTCGAGGAGCTCCTCGAGGTCTGGGTGGCTCGGTCGCTCGGCATGCACGCCAAGCCGATCGTCGTCCTCGACCCGGAGGGGACCTACGCCGGACTGCACACGCTGATCGATGCCCTGGTCGAGCTCGGATTCGTCCGTACGGAGGCGCGCGACGCGGTCGCCTGGGCCTCGACGGTGCCCGAGGCTTTCACCCTGCTGGAGCAGGGCTGGCAGTCCACCGACGTCCCGCCCGAGCCCACTCCCGAGGAGGTGCTCGAAGCCGAGCCCTGAGTCAGGCCGTGCTGGTGGTCCCGGTCGAGCCCGACCCGCCGACCGTCGGACCCGGCGTTGGCCGGGGGGATGCCGACCATGCGCGCGGTGGCTTGATCCCCGCTGACGGTGCCCATCAGTCGGACGTCGGCCCCGACGACGACGTCGGCCTTGCCGGCCTCTGCGCGGAAGGCGCGGTAGACCGTCTCTCCGGTCAGCCGCCAGGTGCGCTCGTACCCGTCCTCGCTCCGGACGGTCACCGAGTCGCTCGTGACCTTGGTGACCTCACCACGTTGCAGCGCAACGGTCATCGGCTTGCCGTCCTTGTCCTTCACGACGACCTCGCCGTGCAGCATGCGATCTGCCCCGCGGTGCCGCATGCCATCGCCTCGATGCATCCGGTCACGCATCCCTCCCATGCCCGGGAAGCCCTGGCGTTGCCCGGGCTGGGTCTCGTCGTCGCCGAAGGCGAGGGCGGTGAAAGCGCTCGAGAGGGGGTCGACGTCGGCCGCGGCGGCCGCAGAGGAGCGGGCGCTCACCGCTGAGGCACCGGCCACGGCCCCAGCCCCGACGAGGGTCAGGGCGGCCACCGCTGCCACGGCGCTCACGGCAAGGGTGCGGGTGCGGGTCATGGTTCCTCCTGGTCGGTGGCCACCGTGCAGCGGCGACGTTGACTGCTGCGTCCAGCATGCGCCGTCCGGGTCAGCGAGAGGAGCCTCGTCGGGTTCGGATCGTGTAAGCCGTGCCGGACGAGGCGCGCTCAGGCGAGGCCGCGCCGGACGACCGAGGGGGCTCGCGTGCCCCGGATCGTCGCCACCATGTCGAGGGTCTCGCGCGTCTCCCGCACGTTGTGAGCCCGGAACACGCGGGCTCCCATCCACGCCGAGACCGCGGTGGCCGCGAGCGTCCCGGTGAGACGCTCGCCGACGGGCAGGTCGAGTGACTCTCCGACGAAGTCCTTGTTGGACAACGAGACCAGGACCGGCCACCCGGTCGCCACGAGCTCCGGCAGCCGGCGGGTCGCCTCCAGGGAGTGCCAGGTGTTCTTGCCGAAGTCGTGGCCGGGGTCGACCAGGACCGAGGCGCGGTCGACGCCGAGCCCGACTGCCCGCTCGGCCTCGGAGACCGTACGGCTCACGATGTCGGCCATCACGTCGTCGTACGCCACCCGGTGCGGCCGGGTACGCGGGGCCAACCCGCCGGCGTGCGTGCAGACCAGGGCCACGTCGAAGGCCGCTGCCACTTCGGCCAGCCGGGGATCGGTACCGCCCCAGGCGTCGTTGAGCACGTCGGCCCCCGCCTCGCAGCAGACCCGGCCGACCTCGTTCCGCCAGGTGTCGACGCTGATCACGAGGTCGGGATGTCTTGCCCGCACCTCGGCGACGAAGCCCGCGGTGCGTCGGATCTCCTCCGCGGCATCGACCTCGGCGCCCGGGCCGGCCTTCACCCCGCCGATGTCGACGAGGTCCGCGCCCTCGGACACCGCGCGGTCGACAGCCTCCAGCGCGGCGGCGTCCTCGTAGGTCGCGCCCTGGTCGTAGAAGGAGTCGGGGGTGCGGTTCACGATCGCCATGACGAGGAGCGCGTCGTCGTCGAAGGTTCGACGACCGAGGCGGAGGGGCACGAGTGTCAGCCTGCCGCAGGCCGCACCCGGGCGCAGCAGGTGGCCTGCGCGCGCGGTGGTCCGCTGCGTGGGACGATCGAGTGGTGACCCCGTTCTTCGTCCTGCTCGCCCTTGTCGTCCTCGGAGTCGTGGCCGTCGTAGCGGGCGGCCGTGGTGGCGGCATGGGTCCCGCGGGCAGCGACCGACCGGGTCCGTGGCTGCCTGAGGGAGACGTCGTTGCCGACGACGTCGACGCGGTGCACTTCGGGGTGGGCTTCCGCGGCTACCGGATGGACGAGGTCGACGCCGTGCTGGACCGACTTGCCGGCGAGCTGCGCACGCGGGACGCCCTGATCGAGGAGCTCTCGGCCGGGGGTCAGGGTGACGCGGAGCCGTCCGCCAGCCCGCCGCCGACGAGGGCACGGACCCATGGCTGAGCTCGAGGGCGCACCGCTGCCGCATGACGCCGAGGTCGTCGTCGACGTGCTCGTCGACGCACCCCCCGAGGCGACGTGGGCGGCCATCACCGACTGGGAGCGCCAGGGCGAGTGGATGCTGGGGACGACCGTCCGCTCCACCGGGCGGGGCGGTGACGGCTCCGGGCACGGGGTCGGGGCCGGCCTCGAGGCGTTCACCGGCATCGGCAGGCTCGGTTTCCTCGACACGATGGTGATCACGTTGTGGGACCCGCCCCGACGGTGCGAGGTGCTCCACACCGGTCGGGTCGTCCAGGGGACCGGTGTGTTCGAGGTCCTCGCGCTCCCCGGCGGGCGGTCCCGGCTCGTCTGGTCCGAGCAGCTCATCCTTCCGTGGGGCCGCTTGGGGAAGCTCGGTTTCCCCGTCGTCGCGCCCGCCTTCAAGGCCGGCGTCTCGGCCTCGTTGAAGAAGCTGGCGCGCGACGTCGAGGCCGAGCACCGCGCTGCTCCTGGGCCGGCCGGTGGATGACCTGGTCGTCGGGTCCGACGGGTTGACGCGCTGCGGGTGGGGGGCCTCGACGCCGGACTATGCGACCTACCACGACGACGAGTGGGGACGCCCGGTCCACGGGGACGACCGGTTGTTCGAGCGGATCACCCTGGAGGCGTTCCAGTCCGGGTTGTCCTGGCTCACGATCTTGCGCAAGCGGGAGGCCTTCCGCGCTGCTTTCGCGGGGTTCTCGATCCCTGCGGTCGCTGCGTTCGACGCCCGTGACCATGACCGGCTGATGGCCGACGCGGGCATCGTCCGCAACCGGGCCAAGATCGCCGCGACCCTCACCAACGCCCGCGCGGCAGCCGACCTGCTGCAGGCCGAGGGGGACGGGGCGCTGGACCGCCTGGTCTGGTCGCACGCTCCGTCGGCGGCCGCCGTACGGCCTCGCCGGATGTCGGACCTTCCCGCGCAGACCGACGACTCGAAGGCTCTGGCCAAGGCGCTCAAGGCGCACGGTTTCGTGTTCGTCGGGCCGACCACGATGTACGCCAGCATGCAGGCCTGCGGTCTCGTCGACGACCACCTGCAGGGATGCCACCGTGCGTGAGCCCGGTCGCCCCGGAGAGGACAGCTGATGCCCGTCGAGCTGAACCACACCATCGTCGCGGCGCGCGACAAGGTCGAGTCGGCGGAGTTCCTGGCCGATGTCCTGGGACTGCCCGCGCCGACGCCGTACGGACCGTTCCTCGTCGTCGAGGTCGCCAACTCCGTGTCCCTGGACTTCTCCGACTCCTTCGGGCTGGACGAGCGCGGCGGGATCGCTCCGCAGCACTACGCGTTCCTGGTCGGCGAGACCGAGTTCGACGAGATCCTCGCGCGCATCGTCGGGCGTGGCCTGACCTACTGGGCCGACTCGGGGCAGAACCGACCGGGTGAGATCAACACCGGCGACGGGGGCCGCGGGCTCTACTGGGAGGACCCCAGCGGCCACATCCTCGAGATCATCACCAGGCCGTACGGCGGCTGAGCCGGTCCCCGCTCCGGCACGGAGCCCTCGGGTCGAATGCGCGGGAAACGGACCGATTGTTCGTCACCGGATCGGGCGGTTTCCCCGCACTCGAGCGCCGAGGCCGCCCCGGTCGTCAGCCGAGGCAGGCGTCGACGTGCCTCCCGGCGGCCGGCAGCAACCTCGCAGACTCGGAGGCGAAGAAGTCCGCGGCCTCGGTGCCGGGCCAGTCCGAGGGCAGCAGGGACCGCGGGAGGCCCGGGTCGCGAAAGAGGAACTTGCGCCAGTCGTTGACCAGTCGGCTGCGCTGGGCGAACGCCTCCTCGTCGTCGTCCGGCTCGTCCGCGACGAGGAGCGCGGCGGCCGCCAGCCACTGCTCGTACGCCGTCCCGAGCGCCTCGAGGTCCCAGGCACGCGACACCATGTCGGTCACCGAGCCCGCTCCGTCCTCCGGCCCCTCGTGCGTCGCCGTGAAGCGCTGGACCCGCAGCCCCTCGGCGAGGAGGAGCCCATCCGCATCCGGATGGGGCCGCGGGGCGACCCAGAGCTGCTCGGAGACGCGGGCGTAGCCGAGGAACGGCAGCTGGGCGTCACAACGCTGCCGGGTCGTGCGCGTCGATGGACGCGAGGTCGCCAGCAGGTGCCAGCGGCCGTCCCAGGGCAGGTCGCTGCTGCGGTAGACGCGCACGGCGGCGTCGTCGAGCCGGTGCGCACCCTTGGGCGTCAGCGCGTAACCCGGCCCCTGGGGCAGGGCGGCGGGAGCCAGCCAGTCCTGGCGGACCATCCGTGACACGGCCGTCCGTACCGCTGGTGCAGCGATGTCGAGGGCCGCCATGAGCCGTACGAGCGCGGCGACGGGTGCGGCTCCACCGCGCGTGCGCAGGTGGTCCCCGTAGAGGTCGAACAGCGCCGATCGTGCGTGCACGAAGGGCAGTCTGCCGTCCGCGTGCGGGCGCCGCGCCGCCGCATCGGCCCCGGGGTGTCACGAGACCCCTCGGCATGCGGGATAATGGTCCGGAGGACCGGCCCACGTTCTGGTGGGTGCAGGCGTGTGAGGCACGAAAGGGGATGCGCATGGCGGCCATGAAGCCGCGTACGGGCGACGGCCCGCTCGAGGTCACCAAGGAGGGCCGCGGCATCGTGATGCGCGTCCCGCTCGAGGGTGGCGGACGACTCGTCGTGGAGCTCACGCCGGCTGAGGCCGCCGCGCTCGGCGACGCCTTGAAGGCCGTCGGCTGACCCGAGCACCACTGCGGTCGGCGACCGCATCCGACTGATGCGTCGGCCCCGTCCGGACCTGGTCCGGGCGGGGTCTTCTGCATGCCGGGGGCGGGGCTGACAGGGTGGGTGCGTGCCCATCGTCCGCGTCGCCGCTGCCGCGCCGTCCGCGCTCGACGTCGAGTCCGTCGTCCTCCTGGTCCGCCCGGGTCGAGGAAGGACCCGTCTGGCGCCGTGGCGCGCGGGGTCCGCTGCTCGCGGCCGGGCTGACGCCCGACGACCTCGACGCCCTCGACGTGCACCTCGCACGGGCCGCGCTGGACGGTGCTGCCGGTGATCTCCTCGAGGTGCCGTTCGTCGTGGTCGGTCGCGTCCTCGAACGCGTCCTCCTGCTCGGCGGGGGCGACCGTTCACCGGCTGCCCTGCGCCGGGCCGGTGCCGCGCTCGCGCGAGCCAGGCGGGAAGGTGACGCCTGGGTCGTCGGCCTGCCCACGGGGGAGCGCCCGGTGCGTGCCTTCGTCGAGGGGCTCGGACCTGGGGGGGTACGTCTTCCGGCGACCGCAGCGTCCGAGCCGTCGCATCGTGACCCTGCTCCTTCCTGAACGCGCCACCGGCGCGATCGCGCGCGCGCAGACCACCGCGGCAGCCGTACGGCTGGCCCGTGACCTCACCAACACCCCGTCCTCGACCAAGTCGCCGCAGTGGATGGTCGAGCAGTCGCGACGGGTCGCGCGTGAGTCGGGCCTCGAGATGCGCACCCGCGACCACCGGGCGCTGGCCCGTGAAGGGTTCGGGGGGCTGATCGGCGTCGGGCAGGGCTCGGCGAGGCCGCCGAGGCTGGTCGAGCTCGCCTACCGACCGGCGAGACGGTCCGCCGCCGCTGCCGCACGTGGTGCTGGTCGGCAAGGGCATCACGTTCGACACCGGCGGGATCTCGATCAAGCCGACCGCGGCGATGACCGCGATGAAGACCGACATGGCCGGGGCGGCCGCGGTGCTCGCGGTGCTCGGCGCGCTCCGCGCGCTCGACGTCCAGGTCCGGGTCACCGGCCTCCTCGCGCTGGCCGAGAACATGCCGTCGGGCAGCGCCCAGCGGCCCGGCGACGTCCTCACCCAGTACGGCGGCACCACCGTCGAGGTGCTCAACACCGACGCGGAGGGTCGGCTGGTCCTCGCTGACGCCTTGGCCTACGCCGTGAGCCGCCTGCGGCCGGACGCCGTGGTCGACCTGGCGACCCTGACCGGTGCGGTCGGGATCGCGCTCGGCCGCCGGGACGCGGCGCTGTTCGCCACCGACGAGCGGCTCGCCGCCCGCCTCGAGGTCGCAGCTGCTGCCACGGGTGAGCGGGTGTGGCGCCTGCCGCTCGTCGAGGACTACCGGCCGGCCCTCAGCTCCTCGGTGGCCGACCTGGCCAACATCGCCGTCCGCCCGGCTCCGGGGGCCGGGGCTGTGCTCGCCGGCCTGTTCCTGCGCGAGTTCGTCGGGCAGGTGCCCTGGGCCCACCTCGACATCGCGGGCACCGGGCGTTCGGAGGTCGGACGACCACGAGATCAGCCGGGGCGGCACCGGCTACGGCGTCCGCCTGCTGCTGAGCTGGCTGGAGAGCGGGCGGCCGCGCTAGCAGCGCCGGTGGTCGGCCGGGCGAGCCTTCTCAGTGCCGGACGGCGACGAGCAACCCGTCACCCACGGGGAGCAGGGCCGAGGTCAGATCCTCGTGGGCGCGCACCGCCTTGCCGAGCTCCCGCAGGGCCACCGTGTCGGGGTCGCGTTGTGCGGGGTCGGCGACGCGGTCGCTCCAGAGCGCGTTGTCGAACGCCACCACGCCGCCGGGACGCAGCAGCCGCAGGGCCTCGACCAGGTCGTCGGCGTACTCCTGCTTGTCGCCGTCGACCAGCACCAGGTCGTAGCCGCCGTCGGTCAGCCGGGGCAGGACCTCGAGGGCGCGCCCGTTGATCAGGCGCGCGCGGTGGGCCTGCACGCCCTCGTCGGTGAACGTCTCGCGGGCCAGGCGCTGGTGCTCGGACTCCGCGTCGATCGAGGTGAGGACGCCGTCCGGGTGCATGCCGCGGAGCAGCCACACGCCGGACACCCCGGTGCCGGTCCCGATCTCGACCACGGACCGGGCGTCGAGCATCCGGGCGAGCAGTCGCAGGGCCGCGCCGGCCCCCGGACCCGATGGGGACGCAGCCCACCTCCTCGGCGCGGCGACGCGCCTGGACGAGGACGTCGTCCTCGGGGACGAATCCCTCGGAGTAGGTCCAGGACTGGTTCAGGCTGGCAGGCACGGGGGAAGGATACGGGGAACTCGAGGGCGGCTCGCTCCGTTTGGACCGTCAGGCGCCTTCGCGCGACCATGGAGTCATGCGTGAGGGGAGGGCGAGCGGCGTGAGTCAGCCCGTCGACGTCGCTGCCGCCGACGCGGTCGCCGCTCCATGCGGCGCCCCCGGCGCCGTCGATCCGGCCGACCTGTCGTGGGAGGACGTCGTCCGTCTGCACGGCAACCGGGTCTACCGGCTGTCCTACCGCCTCACGGGCAACAAGCACGACGCCGAGGACCTGACCCAAGAGGTCTTCGTGCGGGTCTTCCGTTCCCTGGAGCGCTACACCCCGGGCTCGTTCGAAGGATGGCTCCACCGGATCACGACCAACCTCTTCCTCGACGGCGCCCGGCGGCGGGCCCGCATCAGGTTCGGACCGCTCGCCGACGACGCCGCGGACCGCCTGCCCGGCCGGGACCCGACGCCCGGAGCGCGCCTACCTGGACGGCACGTTCGACGCCGACGTGCAGGCTGCCCTCGACTCCCTCGCGCCGGCCTTCCGCGCGGCGGTGGTGCTGTGCGACATCGAGGGCCTGACCTACGAAGAGATCGCCACCATCCTCGACGTGCCCCTCGGCACGGTGCGCAGCCGCATCCACCGCGGCCGGAGCCATCTCCGCGCGGCGCTGCCGCACCTCGACCCGAGCAGGCGCAGCACAGGCGAGGCTGCCCTGTGAGCCATCTCGGAGACCGGGTTGCCGCCTTCGTCGACGGCGCGCTCGACGTGCGGGACGCGGAGCGGGCGCGGGCGCACCTCGCGGGGTGTCCTGGCTGCCGCGCCGCGGTGGCCGAGCAGCGCAGGGTCCGTGACCTGTTGCGCGGCAGCACGGCGCGCGAGGTGGCGGTCGACCCGGGCCTGCTGGCTGCCCTGGTCTCGATGCCGCAGGACGGCGTACCTGCTCGTCCCGGGGCCGTTGCCGTCGCTCCGCCCCAGCCCCGACACCTGGGGCTGCTGGGGATCCGCGTCGGGTGTGGCCGTCGGGGTGACGGTCCTCGCCACCGCCTGGGCGGTGGGAGCGCCCGCTGCGATCGGCGCCGCAGCCGTGCCCGCCGAACGACTCGTCGAGCAGCACGTGGTGACCGCCGGTGAGCTGCCCTTCTGGGGCAACGCGTCAGCCGGCTCGTACGCCGTGAGCGGGAACGACGGGCGTGCGCCTGCTGCAGCGAGCCGCGGAGGCAACCACGGCGGTGAGCTTCCACGGCACCGAGGTGCTCTCGCGCATGGAGGGCGGGGGACCGACGACGTCGCTGCGCGAGATCAGTCACTCGGCCGGTCATGGGACGGCCACCCGCGTCGTCGGCGCATCGGGCGCCGCAGGGGACGGAGGCGTTCAGGCCGCAGGATGCGACGTCCACGACGGCCGGCCTGGACGCCATCGGCCTGCTCGCCCGGACCTACCAGGTCGAGGCTGACGGAACGGACACGGTCGCCGGGCGCCGTACGGACCGGGTCGCCGTGAGCACGCTCGACGGTCGAGCGATGGCCGTCTTCTGGCTGGACCGGGCCACCGGGCTCCCGTTGGCCCGAGAGGTGCACGAGGGTTCCGGCAGCGCCGTGCGCGGCTCCACCTTCACCGCTGTCTCGCTGTCCGACCCGAGGGCCTTGCCCCGTCACCTCCCTGTGGCGACCACCGCAGTCTGGGCGGACGCCGCAACGGGCGAGGCGGTCGCGACCCTGGAGGACCAGGGATGGGTCTGCCCCGAGGCCCTCGCCTCCGCCGTCGGGCTCGCCCCCTTCGACGCCCGGCTCGCAGCGAGAACGTCGAGCCCCGTGCTCCACGTCGTCTACACCGACGGGCTGCGCTCGGTCTCGGTCTTCCAGCAACGGGCTGACCCCGCGGCCGCCCTGGCTGACCCCGACTCGGCCGTCGACGTCGAAGGGTTCCGCGTCCATCGGGTCGAGGCGGAGTATCCGGGCTACTCCTGGGTCTCGGGGTCGCTCGTCTTCACCGTGGTCGGTGACGCCGGGCTCGTCGAGCGGGCGGTCGCCGTGCTCCCGCACGAGGCGGACGGCCCGGGCGAGCGAACCGTGCGCGGGCTGTCCCGCGTAGGCTCGTGGTTCGACCCGTTCGGCTGAGCTCGCACCACGGCACAGGCCGAACCGTGACGGAGGTGAGTCGGTGACCCAGGACGAGCGCCCGGCCTGGTGGGCACGCGCGTCCGACCCGTGGGCGCCGCCGCCGGCGGGTGAGGTCACCGACCCCGTCGGCGAGCCGGAGCGGGCCGCGGTCGAGGCAGAGCCCCCCTCGCTCGATCCGGCGGGAGCTGTGCCCGGCGAAGCCACCACCGAGGTTCTCGGTCACCCGGGGGGGCCGATCGAGGCGACGTCCCCCGCGATCCAGCCGATGACCGAACCCTCGCCGTACGCCGCGGTCTACGGCAGCGCGTACCCACCACCCTCAGCCCCAGCCTGGCCGTACCCCGGCGACACCCTCGGACGTCCGGAGCAGCCCGCGAGACGCGGCAGGAGCTGGCTGCCGATGATGGCCGGAGCAGCGGGCATCGCGATGATCGCCGGCCTCCTGGGCGGGGTGATCGGTGCCAACGTGGCCGACGACCGTCCGACGAGGGCACCCGTGTCGCTCGGGACGGCACCCGCAGGCGATCTCTCCCGACCCGCCGACTCCGTCGCGGGCATCGCCGAGATGGTCCTGCCCACGGTCGTCTCCATCGAGGTGCGCTCAGGAGGCTCGGGCGGCACCGGGTCTGGCTTCGTGCTGACCTCGGACGGCTACCTCCTGACCAACAACCACGTGGTCGCGGCGGCAGCCGACGGCGGCACGATCACGGTGACCTTCAACGACGGGTCCACGGAGCGCGCCACGATCGTCGGGCGCAGCGTGACCTACGACCTCGCCGTCATCCAGGTCGACCGGACCGGACTCCCGGTGGCCCGCTTGGGCAACTCCGCGGCCGTGGTCGTGGGCGACGCGGCGATCGCCATCGGGTCCCCGCTCGGACTCTCCGGCACCGTGACGTCGGGGATCATCTCGGCCATCGACCGGCCGGTGACCGCAGGTGGGGGGAGCACCTCCGACGTCTCCTACATCGCCGCCCTCCAGACCGATGCGGCCATCAACCCCGGCAACTCCGGCGGTCCGCTGGTCGACTCCGCCGGGCGGGTCATCGGGGTCAACAGCGCGATCGCCACCTTGGGCGCGCAGTCCGGCTCGCAGACCGGCTCGATCGGCCTCGGCTTCTCCATCCCGATCAACCAGGCCCGGCGCACGGCTGAGCAGCTGATCAAGGACGGGTCCGCCTCCTACCCGATCATCGGCGCCAGCCTCGACCCGACCTTCACCGGCGACGGGGTGCGGATCGCCGACGAGGGTGTCGCCGGCGGCTCGGGTGTCACACCCGGTGGTCCGGCCGACAACGCGGGCCTCCGGCCGGGAGACGTCATCGTGGCGTTCGACGGCAAGCCCGTGACCGGTCCGGACGAGCTCATCGTGGCGATCCGGTCGGCCGTCCCCGGAGACACCGTGGCGGTCACCTTCGAGCGCGACGGCAAGGAGCAGACCGTGGACGTCGTGCTCGGCGAGGCCACGGACTAAGCCCTCGCCCGGCGGCCGCCCCGTACCCTGGGGCGGTGTTCGACGTGGGATGGGCCGAGATGCTGGCGTTGGCTGTGCTCGCGCTGTTCGTCTTCGGCCCCGACAAGCTCCCGAAGGTCGCGGCCGACGCCGGCCGACTGCTGCGCCAGCTCCGTCAGATGGCCCAGGGCGCGAAGGACGAGGTGACTGGGTCGTTGGGTCCGGAGTTCTCCGACCTGAACCTCAGCGACCTCGATCCGCGCGCGTTCGTCAAGCGTCAGCTGCTCGACGAGCGGGACGACCTCGACCGCGCCATCAACGACCGGCCCGACGGCCGTCCGCCGAGCCCAGCCCCGGGCGACGATGCGACGGGCAAGCCGCCCGCTCCCAGCGGCTACGACGGCGACGCGACCTGAGTCGCGGGTGTCAGCCGCGCCCGGCGGGCGTGAGCCCGAGCGAGCGCCCGGCCAGCCCGCGCGGTCGGCCCCCGAGGCGTGCTGCGATGGCGGTGAGCACGGCGGCTGCGGGGGACTGGGGGTCGGCAAGGACGACCGGGAGGCCGTCGTCGCCACCCTCGCGCACCCGGACGTCGAGCGGCACCTGGCCGAGCAGGGGGACCTCGGCCCCGGTCGCCCGGGTGAGCGCCGCCGCGACGGCCTGTCCGCCACCGCTGCCGAAGACCTCCATCCGGCTGCCGTCCGGCAGCTCGAGCCAGGCCATGTTCTCGATGACGCCCGCGATGCGCTGGTGGGTCTGCAGGGCGACGGTTCCGGCACGCTCGGCGACCTCGGCGGCGGCCTGCTGGGGGGTGGTGACGACGAGGATCTCGGCGTTCGGGACCAGCTGGGCGACCGAGATGGCGATGTCACCGGTGCCCGGGGGGAGGTCCATGAGGAGCACGTCGAGGTCGCCCCACCAGACGTCGGCGAGGAACTGCTGAAGAGCCCGGTGCAGCATCGGTCCGCGCCAGACGACCGGAGTGTTGCCGGAGGTGAACATCCCGATCGAGATCACCTTCACCCCGTGCGCGGAGGGAGGCATGATCATGTTCTCGACCGGCGTGGGCCGCTGCTCGACGCCGAGCATGCGGGGCACCGAGTGCCCGTAGATGTCCGCGTCCACGACCCCGACGTTGAGCCCCTGGGCCGCCATGGCCGCCGCCAGGTTGACCGTCACCGAGGACTTGCCGACCCCGCCCTTGCCCGAGGCGACGGCGTAGACGCGGGTGAGCGAGTCCGGCTTGGCGAAGGGCACCTCGGGCTCGGCGCGACCGCCGCGCAGCATGGTCGTCATGGCCTTGCGCTGCTCCTCGGACATGACCCCGAGGTCGACGCGTACCGCCGTCACGTCGGCGAGCGAGCCGACGGCCTTGGTGACGCGCTCGGTGATCTCGGTCCGCATCGGGCAGCCCGCCACGGTCAGCAGCACCCGGACGTCGACGCTGCCGTCGGCTGCCACCTCGACATGGTCGACCATCCCGAGCTCGGTGATCGGGCGGTGGATCTCGGGGTCGTCGACGGTCGCGAGGGCGGCGGTCACCTGGTCGAGGGTGGGAGCGGGCATGCCGCCAGCCTACGGTCCGCCCGCCGGGTCGTGCGTCGCGCGGGTTCGGGTCGACCGGGCGGTCATTCGCCGGCGCGCTGCGGAACCACCGGGGCGTCCTTCAGCTCCTCCAGCAGCTCCTCGAGGAGGTCGCGCAGCTCGGAGCGCAGGAAGTCGCGGGTGGCGACCTCGCCCAGCGCGAGGCGTACCTCGGCCACCTCGCGCGTGAGGTAGTCGGTGTCGGCGATCGACCGCTCGTTCTGCGCGCGGTCCTGCTCGTAGGTCACCCGGTCGCGGTCCACCTGCCGGTTCTGCGCCAGCAGGATCAGCGGGGCGGCGTAGGACGCCTGCAGCGACAGGACCAGCGTGAGGAGGATGAACGGGTAGGGGTCGAAGCGGAGGTCTTCCGGCGCGAGGGAGTTCCAGAGGATCCAGACCGCCACGAAGACGGTGAGGTAGACGAGGAACCGCCCGGTGCCGATGAACCGGGCGATCTTCTCCGACAGGCGGCCGAAGGACTCGGGGTCGTAGCTCGGTCGGGGGAGGCGTCGATTGAGGTCGCGGGGCTGGTCGAGCCGGACGACCCGTCCCTCACGTGCCATCGGGTGCCCCCACGGGTACGTCGTCCTCGTCGGTGTCGCGCCAGTCGTCCGGGAGCATGTGGTCGAGGACGTCGTCGATGGTGACGGCTCCGAGCAGGTGGTCGTCCGGGTCGACGACCGGTGCCGCGACCAGGTTGTAGGTCGCGAAGTAGGTGGCCACCTCGGGCAGCGTCGCGCCGGGGAGCAGCGGCTCCAAGTCGGTGTCGCAGACCCCCGACACGAGCGAGGACGGTGGCTCGCGGAGCAGCCGCTGGAAGTGGCAGACACCGACGAAACGACCGGTCGGTGTCTCGAGCGGGGAGCGGCACACGTAGACCTGCGAGGCCAGTGCCGGCGAGAGATCTGGGTTCCGGACCCTGGCCAGGGCGTCGGCCACGGTGGCATCGATGGGCAGGATCACCGGCTCGGTGGTCATCATGCCGCCCGCCGTGTACTCGTCGTAGGACAGCAGCCGGCGGACGTCCTCGGCCTCGTCGGGCTCCATCAGACCGAGCAGCCGGTGAACCTGGTCGGGCGGAAGCTCACCGAGCAGGTCAGCGGCGTCGTCGGGGGCCATGGCCTCGAGGACGTCCGCGGCGCGCTCCTGGGCGAGGGCCCCCAGGATCTCCACCTGGTCGTCCTCCGGGAGCTCCTCCAGGACGTCGGCGAGCTTCTCGTCGTCGAGGGCAGCGGCCACCTCGGCCCGCCGCTTGGGCGACAGCTCGTGGAGCACGTTGGCGAGGTCGGCGGGGCGCAGCTTGTCGAACGTCGCGAGGAGGTTCGCGGCCCCCTGGTTGTCCTCAGCCAGCCCGAAGCCGCTGACCTCGGCCCAGTCGACGGTGAGCGTGGCGCCTCGGCGTCGGAAGGCGCCGGGCGCCCCCTTGCGCACGTGGACCTCGCTGATCACCCAGTCCCGGCCGCGGGTCTGGGCCATGGCGACGTCCAGGACCGTGACGGTCTCACCGGTCTCGACCAGGGTGACCCGACGGTCGAAGAGCTCGGCCACGACGAGGGTCTCGGTCGGTCGCTGCTCGAAGCGCCGCATGTTGACCAACCCGGTGGTCACGACCTGTCCGGGGTCGACGGCGGTGACGCGGGTCATGGGGAGGAAGATCCGTCGACGCATCGGAACTTCGACGACCAGCCCGTTGACGCGAGGTGCCGCCGGTCCGGAGCCCATCGAGACGATGACGTCACGGATCCGCCCGACCTGGTCACCGTTGGGGTCGAACACGGCCACCCCGGCCAGGCGGGCGATGAAGACCGTCGCTCCGCTCACCGCGCCAGGCTAGTGCGAGCGGGTGCGCCGACCACGGGAGCGCGCCGACGGACTCCTCGCTCGGCGGTCGGTGCGGTCCTGCGGGGACTAGCCTCACGGAGTGCCGACGGTCGAGGACGTCCCCCCGCGGCGGCTGGCGTACGACATCGTCGACGTCTTCGCCGCGCAGCGGTTCGCGGGCAACCCGCTCGCGGTGGTGCACGGGGCCGACGGGCTGAGCACGGCGCAGCTGCAGGCCCTAGCCCGGGAGTTCAACCTGTCCGAGACCGCCTTCCCGGTCGCTGCGTCGGACCGCGACCGGGCGGCCGGTGCGACGTACGCCCTCCGGATCTTCACGCCGGTCACCGAGCTGCCCTACGCCGGTCACCCCTCGATCGGCACGGCGTGGGTGCTGCGTGACCAGGGGCGGCTGCGCGCAGGGCGCGTCGTGCAGGCATGTGGCGCCGGACTGCTCCCGCTGGACCTGGCCACCGACGGCGGCCCGATCCGCCTGACGGGGGGAGCGCCGACGTGGACGCCGCCACGCGACCCGAGGAGGCCCTGGCAGCCGTCGGCCTGCCGGCTGCCGCCCTGGACCCGCACGCTGGAGCCGCGGATCTGCGGCGTCGGGCTGCCGTACTTCGTGCTGCCCGTGCGTCCCGAGGCGCTGGCTGACTGCCGGCCGGACCTCGGAAGGTTGGCTGCCTTCGCCCACCCCGTCGGTGAGTCCAGCGGCGTCTTCGTCGTCGCCTGGGAGGACGCCACTGCCAGGGCGCGGATGTTCGCCGGTGACATCGCCACGGCCGAGGACGCCGCCACCGGGTCCGCGGCCGGAGCTCTCGCGGTCTGGCTGGCGGTCTCCTCGCTCGTGCCCGACGGCGAGACCGCCTTCACGGTCGCTCAGGGCGTGGAGATGGGCCGACCGTCGCGCATCGACTGCACCGTGACCGTCGACGCGGGCACGCCCGTCGGGACGACCGTCGCCGGGAACGCGATCCACGTCGCGAGCGGGACCATCGCCGTCCCGGACTGAACCAGGGATCAACCGGGGCCCTCAGGTCAGGACGTCTTCCCTCGCACGACGTGGACGTTGAACCTCGGTCCCCCGACCGCACCCATGAGCCGCAGCCACAACGGGAGCCACATCTCGGTGCCGCGGGACGCCTCGATCCCGCCGAGGTCGTGGATGTTGCCGCCTTCCCAGCCCGCTTCGACCAGCAGTCCGCGGACGACGTCCTTGGCCTCGGCGTCGTCCCCGGCCAGGAACAGATCGGACGGTGCCTCGAGGAGCTGCGGGTTCAGCATCAGGTCGGCGTTGAGGGTGTTGAGCGCCTTGACGACCCGGGTCTCGGGGAGCGCACGCTGGATCTGTTCCCCGAGGCTGTCGTCGTTGACGACGGACAGCCGGGGCGGGAAGCCCTGGGAGAAGTCGAGGGGGACGGACACGTCGATGAGCACCTTGCCGTCGAGATGCCTCACGGAGCTCCGTGAGCATCTCCGCGCTCGTCGCCCCGCTCGTGGCATTGACCACGACCTCGCCCCAGGCGGCCACGTCGGCGAAGGTCCCGCTGTCCGCCCGGTCTCCGGCCTCAGCGACCCAGGCGAGCGCCTTGGGGTGGTCCGCCGTCCGGGACCCCATGTGCACCTCGTGGCCGAGTCGCACGAACCCCGAGCCCAGAGCCGCTCCCACCATGCCCGTGCCCAGCACTGCGATCCGCATCATGGCTCTCCTCGTCCTCACGGTCATTCGACCATGTGCCTGGCATGGGTGGCGAGGCAGTCGCCTCGCATCAGTCGTCGTCCCAAGGGTCGGTAGCGGTGGGTTGGTCCTGGGCGGGTTCTCGTCCCTCACCCGGGAACGCGAGGAGCCGTCCCCAGTGGCCGTCTTGGGCGATCGGGCCGTCTGAGCCGGGGTGGTGATGCGGATAGGTCGTGCCGACGTGTTGGCCGTGGCGGTCGGTGAACCGGAGGCCCCCGTCGGAGGTCCGAGTGATGGTGATGCCGCGGGCGTGGGCCCAGTCGTGGCAGGACCAGCAGAGGAGGAGTCCGTCGGTGATGGTGGTGGTGCCGCCTTGGTGCCAGGGGACCCGGTGATGGCCTTCGCACAAGCGTGGTGGGTTCGAGCAGTTCGGGGCGCGACAGCCGCGGTCGCGGGCGTCCAGGGCGCGGCGCAGAGGGCCGGTGAAGGTGCGTTGGGTCCTGCCGACGTCGAGGACCTCGCCTTGGGGTCCGAACACGATCCGGGTGACCTGGCTGTCACAGTGGATCCGGCGGAACTCCTCCGGGGCCAGCGGTTGCCCCGACTCCTGCAGTCCCGCCGGGACCAAGCCGCCCAGCGGTTGTTCTGCCTCACCCTCATCGGTGGGGGTGAGGAGCCCTCGGTAGGTGGGGTAGTCGACGTGGACCACGATCTGGGGTCGCACCGAGGCGTGCCGGCCCAGGGTGCCGCCGTCCAGGGCCGCGGCGGCGAGGGCGATGAGGGCGTCGTGCAGGCGTTGACCGTGGGTGCGGGGGTCGTCCTTGGCGGGGATCCCGATCTGGGCCAGCAACGCCGCGCGCACCGTCTCCCCGCCGAGTGGCGACAGCTTCCCGGTGACGTCGGTGCCGTCCGTGGTGTCGGCCAGCAGGAGCTGGTGACGGGCCTGGTCGTCGCGATAGGCGGCGTCGGCGGCATCGGGATCGGCGCGGACGGCCCAGGTGTTGAGCAGGACCCGGAAGGCGTCGAGACCGAGGTGGGCGTGGGCGATCAGGAACTCCTCCCCGCAGACGGGGTCGGTCAGGGCTTCGCGGAGTCGGGGGGTGCGCAGGCAGGTCCGAGTCATGGCCTCGGCGTGACGCAACGGCACCGACCCCTCCAACACCGCCGCATGGGTCGCGGGAAGGTCGGTGAGCCCGCGGGCGGTCTTCAGATCCGACCCCGCCGCGGCCTTGCTGCACCGCTCCACCCGGACCAGCCACGCCGCCGGGGACCGGGACGCGTCCAACCCCCAGACCCCGGATTCGGTGACGGTGGTCAACGCCCCCAGCCGCAGCCCGCTCAGCCGGCTGGTCTGCTCGCTCAGCACACCGACCAGTCCCGCGGCACCCTGCCCGGACAGTCGGCTGGTCTCGAGTGCCGCGATCCGGTCGACCACCGCGACGAGCTCTGCGCCGAGACTCGCCGCGAGCTGGTCCGTGCAGACGCCGGCCATGGTCTGGTCGGTCATCGAGCACCTCCCGGGAGTCCCGTTTGCCCGAACTCATTGTTCGAACTGGTGACGTAATAATACTCACGTCCACCGACACTCGACAGGGCAGAAACCCAGGCTGTGGAAAGAGAATCTCACCATCAGCACTCAAGCCCCGAGGGGAGTGTCTGTGCGTGATCACCAAGGGTTACAGGGGGCAGAGGTCAGCCAGAGATGGCCACTCCATCCCGACGGACTGCCAGAACGCGAGGGGCATGCCGGTTGTCGATGCCGCGTCTTGCACTCGATGCCCGCTACCGGAGACTCCTTCTCGATGGGCGCCGCGGAGCACTAAGGCATCGGCAGTCTGTACGTACAGTCGCTCCAACCGCCGGTCACGACCAACGTCGGGACCGGCAGGCGGCCGCTGGCTTCAGGCTGGTGCCCCATGGTGGTAGTGCGTGTCCTCGCTGGTGGCCAACCCGACTCATGAGTTCGGTAGGTCTGCCGGCTCGTTGTTGTCAGTCGGTGCTGAGCCGGGCGTGCAGGTGCGCGTCGTCCCAGCCGCCGGCCCGGTCGTCGAACACCTGGCGCTTGGTGCCCTCGAGGAGGTAGCCGCACGCCGCGGCGACCCCGCACGACCGTGTGTTGTCGACCGCGTGCTCGAGCTCGATCCGGTGGAGGGCGAGGTCGTCGAAGCCGTACGTCGTCACGCGGGCGACGACCCGGCGGGCCAGACCCTGTCCGCGGAAGGACTGAAACAGCCCGTAGCCGATCTCTGCGGAGCGGTCCTCGAGGTCCACCCGGTGCAGGGCCACGCGGCCGGCGAGGGAGCCCTCCGGCAGCCGGATCGTCCACTCCACCCGTTCGGACGTGGCCCGGGAGACGGCCCAGTGCTGCATGGCCTCCAGGCCGCGGACCTGCCCGACCGAGCTCCAGCGTCGGATCTCGGCGTCGTCGGTCACGGCGGCCAGCAGCTCCGGCGCGTCGGCGACAGTCAGGGGCGCCAGCCGGAAACCGTCGCCGCCGAGGTGGGGGACAGCCAACGCCGCCTGGTCGGTCATCGGAGGTCTTCGGGGAGCAGGTCGCCGACCCAGCCGTCGTGGCGCACCCCGCGCGAGACGAGCGCCTGCCTGAGGACTCCGTCAAGGACGTGGAAGCCGACCGCTTCGGCCGTGCGGCGGGACGCGGTGTTGCCCACGTGGGCGTACCAGACGATGCGCGCGAGTCCTCGGTCCTCGAACGCCCAGCGGCAGGCCAGGCGTAGTGCGCGCTGCATGTGGCCCTGGCCGCGCAGCCAGGGCGCGAGCGCGTACCCGACCTCGGCGCCACCCTCGTCGTCCAGTCGGAGGTCGAGCGCGCCGCCGTACCGTCCTTCGTCGGAGAGGGTGACCACCCACAGGGGGTTGCGCCCCTCGGTCCAGCCGGAGGACTCAGGTCCGTGGTTGGCCACGAAGTCCAGGGAGTTCTCCCGCGTGTAAGGCACCGGCACGGTGGTCCACGCCTGGGTCTCGGGGTCCTGGCAGGCCTCGGTCACGTCGTCGACATCCTGCGGGCCGAGCGGGCGCAGGACGACCGTGCCGTCGGTGAGCTCCAGGGGTTCCATCCGGAGATCCTGCCCCCGGCCGCGGTCCGGCGCGAGCGGCTTTCCGATCCCCTGGCGGTGCACGCGGCCAGCGGGTGGGTGTTCGAGGTCACGGGACGATTACGATGATCCGAACAGCCGCGGTTCCCCGCGGCCCGCAGCCAGGAGAACTCGTGCCCGCCCTTTTTGACCGCATCATGCGCGCCGGCGAAGGCAAGATCCTCAAGAAGCTCGACCGGATCGCCGCCCAGGTCAACTCCGTCGAGGAGGACTTCGTCTCCCTCACCGACGCCGAGCTGCGCCAGGAGACCGACACCTTCAAGGCCCGACTGGCTGATGGCGAGACCCTCGACGACATCCTGCCGGAGGCCTTCGCCACCGTCCGTGAGGCCGCCAAGCGAACGCTGGGTCAGCGGCACTACGACGTGCAGATCATGGGCGGGGCTGCGCTGCACCTGGGCAACATCGCCGAGATGAAGACCGGCGAGGGCAAGACCCTGGTCGGCACCCTCCCGGCGTACCTCAACGCGCTCAACGGTCGCGGCGTGCACATCGTCACCGTCAACGACTACCTCGCCGAGCGGGACGCCGAGTGGATGGGCCGGGTCCACCGATTCCTCGGGCTGTCCGTCGGCGTCATCCTGGCCGGGCAGCGGCCGGCCGAGCGGCGCGAGCAGTACGCCTGCGACATCACCTACGGCACCAACAACGAGTTCGGCTTCGACTACCTGCGCGACAACATGGCCTGGGACCACGCCGATCTCGTCCAGCGCGGTCACGCCTTCGCCATCGTCGACGAGGTGGACTCGATCCTCATCGACGAGGCCCGGACCCCGCTGATCATCAGCGGCCCGGCCGACCAGGCCACCCAGTGGTACTCCACGTTCGCCGCGCTCGTCCCGCGGCTGAAGAGGGGCGATCTCGAGAAGGGGATCGACGGCGACTACGAGGTCGACGAGAAGAAGCGCACCGTCGGCATCCTGGACTCGGGCGTGGAGAAGGTCGAGGACCACCTGGGCATCGACAACCTCTACGAGTCGGTGAACACGCCGCTGGTCGGCTACCTCAACAACGCGCTGAAGGCCAAGGAGCTCTTCAAGGCCGACCGCGACTACGTGGTCATGAACGGCGAGGTGCTCATCGTCGACGAGCACACCGGCCGGATGCTCGCCGGGCGGCGCTACAACGAGGGGATGCACCAGGCGATCGAGGCCAAGGAGGGGGTGGCCATCAAGGACGAGAACCAGACCCTGGCCACCATCACCCTCCAGAACTTCTTCCGGCTCTACGACAAGCTCGCCGGCATGACCGGCACCGCCATGACCGAGGCGGCCGAGTTCAACCAGATCTACAAGCTCGGCGTGGTGCCGATCCCGACCAACCGCGACATGCGCCGGATGGACCAGGCGGACCTGATCTACAAGTCCGTCGAGGCGAAGTACACCGCCGTCGTCAACGACATCGTGGAGCGTCACGCCGACGGCCAGCCGGTGCTGGTCGGAACGGCAAGCGTCGCGACGTCCGAGCACATGTCCGGTCTGCTGCGCCGCAAGGGCGTCCCGCACGAGGTGCTCAACGCCAAGCACCACGAGCGGGAGGCGCAGATCGTCGCGCAGGCCGGCCGCAAGGGTGCCGTGACCGTCGCCACCAACATGGCCGGCCGCGGCACCGACATCATGCTCGGCGGCAACCCGGAGTTCATGGCCGCCAACGAGCTCGCCCAGCGCGACCTCTCGCCGGTCGACACCCCCGAGGAGTACGAAGCGGCCTGGCCGGACGCTCTCGAGAAGGCCAAGAAGGCCGTCGAGGCCGAGCACAACGAGGTGGTTTCTGCAGGCGGGCTCTACGTGCTGGGCACCGAGCGGCACGAGTCGCGGCGGATCGACAACCAGCTCCGCGGCCGCTCCGGCCGCCAGGGCGACCCCGGCGAGTCGCGCTTCTACCTGTCGGTGCAGGACGACCTGATGCGCTTGTTCCAGGGTCAGCGGATCGAGTCGATCATGACGCGGTTCAACCTCCCCGACGACCTGCCGATCGAGCACAAGATCGTGAGCAACGCCATCCGCAGCGCGCAGGCCCAGGTCGAGGCGCAGAACTTCGAGATCCGCAAGAACGTGCTCAAGTACGACGACGTGATGAACCGGCAGCGGCTGGTCATCTACGAAGAGCGCCGTCGCGTGCTCGAGGGCGAGGACCTGCACGAGCAGGTCCTTCCGATGATCGACGACACGATCGACGCCTACGTCGCCGGCGCCACGGCTGACGGCTTCCCCGAGGACTGGGACCTCGCCCAGCTCTGGACCGCGCTCAAGACCATCTACCCCGTGTCCTTCACGGTCGACGAGCTCGTGGAGCGATCGGGCGGGGACCGCGGGGGTCTGTCGGCGGAGTTCATCGCCGAGGAGGTGAAGGAGGACGCGCGCCAGGCGTACGCCCTTCGGGAGGAGCGGCTCGGTTCGGAGACGACGCGTGAGCTCGAGCGTCGGGTCATCCTCTCGGTGCTCGACCGCAAGTGGCGCGAGCACCTCTACGAGATGGACTACCTGCAGGAGGGCATCGGCCTTCGGGCGATGGCCCAGCGCGACCCGCTCGTGGAGTACCAGCGCGAGGGCTACGAGCTTTTCGTCGCCATGATGGAGGGCATCAAGGAGGAGTCGGCGGGCTACCTCTTCAACGTCGAGGTGACCGTCGAGCAGGAGGCTCCTGCCGCCGGCCCTGCAGCATCCGACGGCGCTCCCACAGGCGCTCCTTCGCTCCCGACCGACGAGCGCCCCGTGGCGCCGGCGGCTCCGCCGAAGCTCCTCGCCAAGGGGCTGGGGGCGGACCGGCCGCGGACCCTGGAGTACTCCGCGCCGAGCGTGGACGCGGCCGGTGAGGTCACCCACCGGGTGGAGTCCGAGTCGGGCCAGGACGTCGTCGTCGACCCGAACGCCTCACGCGCCGAGCGCCGACGTCAGCAGAGGGAAGCTCGACGGCGCAGCTGACCGGCGTCAGACCACGTCGAGCGCGGTGGCGCGCCACCGACCGTCGACGCCCTCGAGCCGGAGGGCGTAAGCGCGCGCCCGACGCCCGTCGTCGACCAGGGCGCACACCTCGGCGACCCCGTCCGCAGGCTCGGTCACGTGCACGGAGCGGATGACCGGCCGTCGTCCGCTGCGGGTGTCACGTCGTCGGCCACCGACCTCCACGCGACGTCTGAGGTCCTCGTAGATCTCCGGTGACGCCCACCGGACCAGCTGGGTCACGGGTCGATCGAGGCACAGCACCTCGGCGATCCCCTGCACGAGGCGGGCGGCCCACGGAGCGGGAGCGGGCAAGGCTCCTCGAGGCGTCGGCACCGGCCCGAAGTCGTCATCGTCGACGCTCCGGACGAGCACCAGGCCGGCTGCGCGTGGCGTGCCCGCCACCCCGCTCGCCAGGGGCCAGTCGAGGGGGAGCTGATCCTGGACGCTCGGCACCAGGCTCAGGTGACGTGGCTCCGACACCGTCGCGGGCTCCGAGACCGGGGCGGGGAGCAGTCGCAGCGGCGGCCGGACGTCATCCGGCACGACGGTCATGTCCGAACCGGGCGGCGAAGGACCTGGCCTGGGTGGATCAGCCCGGGGTCGGCACCGATGACGTCGCGGTTGGCACGCCACCAGCGTGGCCAGGATCGGTCGATCGCGGCGGCGTCGGCCCCCGGAGGAAGGTGCCGGGCGGCGATGGACCACAGGGAGTCCCCTGGTGCGACCCGGTAGTGGCCTCGCGGCGCTGTCGTCGACCGCGGCCGCTGCGTCCGGGAGTGGGCCTCGACGAGCGGGCGGGCCGGCCGGTCGAGGGACGGCCATGCCTCTGTGGCCGCGTCGTCGACCACCGCCGCGGTGGACCAGGTGGTGGTGACCGCGTGCGCCGGCGTCACGCACACGGCGACGCCGCCCACGTCCGCCCGCGGCCAGCCCGACCCGAAGGCTCGTGTGCAGCGCCATGCGCAGCGCCCCTGGCGTCAGGGCCGCGGCCGCCCGGGCCACCACGCGGGTCAACCGAGCCGAGACCGCGATCGACGCTCGTCGCGAGCACCTCGGCGAGGGTCAGCCCGACGCCGAGCACCAGCCAGGCCAGCAGGGCCCAGGCGCCCAGGAGGGCACCCACCGCGACGGCGCTGTCGGCTCGCTCGGGACGGTCCGCGAGGGCTGCGAACAACGGAGCGCTCGAACCTGCCAGGACCAGTGTCGCGACGACCAGCCCCACGCCCCAGCCGAGCCCCGCCAGCAGGCGCTTGATGTGCCATGACAACCTCCGTTTGCCTGTGTTTGCTTGTGGTCAATAGTCCTAGCGTGTGGAGTGGTGCTGGTCAAGGCAGCTGGGTCTCGCCGGTGGACAACCTGGTGGCCTACCGTCGCCGTCGTGCGGTGGGAGGAGCTGTTCGCCGACCTCGAGGCCCAAGCGGCTGCTGAGGAGCGGGCCGCCCTCGAGTCGGAGATCGGTGACCGCAGCCGCCTGGAGGCCGGCAGGCTCCGCGTGGTCGATCGGCTCCGCGGGGCCGAGCGCGCGGGCAGCGAACTCGTCCTGACCGTTCGGGGCGCGGGCCGCGAGAGCGGACGGGTCGCCGAGGTCGGACGTGACTGGGTTCTCGTGGCGGTTGGCTCCGAGGAGGTCCTCGTCGCGCTCGCGGCGGTAGAGACCGTGGTGGGCCTGGGCCCGGAGGCGACCGAGCCGGACAGCGAGGGCGCGGTGGCTGGACGACTCGGGCTCGGGTACGTCCTGCGGGCGATCGCGCGCGACCGGTCGGAGGTGCGCCTGAACACCGTGAGCGGGGCCGGGCTCATCGGCACGGTGGAGCGCGTCGGCGCCGACCATGTCGAGCTGACCGAGCACCCGCCCGGGGAACCGCGGCAACGCGGCGCTCGCGTCCTGGTGCCGTTCTCCGCCGTGGCGACCGTCCGGGTGGCCTCCTAGAGCGGCGCGGGTCAGGTCGTGGCTGACCCGTCCTCGGTCCGACCGAGTGGGTGCTCGGCCACGAACTGGGCGGTCTCCTCGTACATCCGCGCGATGTAGTCCTCGAGCTGGACACGCTCGACGCGCCACTGCCCGCGCCCTCCGACCTTGATGGCGGGCAGCTCCCCGGAGCGCACCAAGGCGTAGGTCTGGGCCGCGGAGATGTTCAGGACCTCCGCCACGTCGGCGAGGGTGAGGAAGCGCGACGGGCCGGCCACGCGCCGATCATCGCAGAGCACGGCCGGGCAGCGGACGTCCTGGTGGAGTTGTGGAAACCGGACGCAGGGAGACCCCTTCCTCCGGCACGATTCAGGCTCCAAGGATGCGTTCCTTGCCCGTGGGGGGTGAGTGGGGTGGCCGACGCGAGCCGTACGGGGTCGACGCCGTCACCCCCGGCGCGGCGACTTGGTCGGCCCGGTTGGCGCGACGCCCGCCTGCTGGGCGGCGTGCTGCTCGTTCTGCTGTCCGTCGTGCTCGGCGCTCGGGTCCTCGCGGCCGCCGACGACACCGTCGACGTGTGGACGGTGACCCGTGACCTCGCCGCCGGGAGCATCGTGCGGGCCGACGACCTCGAAGCCGTCCCGGTGCGGCTCGGGGAGACAGCCGGCGCCTACCTCGGCACCGGCGGCGCTTCGCCGGTGGGCTGGACCCTGACCCGGCCGCTGGCGTCGGGCGAGCTGGTGCCGGTCGGCGCGGTGTCCCCGGCTGCGTCCGCTCCGCAGCTGCGCAGCGTGACGGTCCCGGTCGAGCGTTTCCACGCCCCGGGCGATCTCGCTCGCGGGCAGCGCGTCGACGTCTACGTCACCCCGGACGACGCTCCGACCCGGTCGGTGATCACGAGTGCCCTCGTGGTGGACCTGGTCGAGGACGGCGGCCGGCTGGGTCCGTCCGGAGCCTCCCTCGGCGTCGTGCTGGGGGTTCCGGCACCTCAGGTCACCGTGGTCGTGCAGGCGGTCCAGGACGGTGCGATCGACCTGGTCCGGGTGCCTGGATGAGCGTGGACGTCCCGGTCCTGCTGGCGCTCGAGGGTGACCGCGCAGAACAGGCCGTTCTCGCCGCCGTCGGCCGTCCCTCGAACGGGCTCACGATCGTCCGTCGTTGCCTCGACCTGGCTGATCTGCTCGCCGTCGCCTCGACGGGTACCGCTCGCGCGGTGGTCGTGACCGCCGGGCTGCGCCGCCTCGATCAGGATGCGGTGGACCGGCTCCGGCGCCACGGGCTCACCGTGGTCGGCCTCGCGGCGGCAGATCAGGAGGAGGCCGAGCAGCGGCTGCGGATGCTGGGTGTGGACCAGGTCGTCACCGTCGACGCCGCCGAACCAGGCCCGGGGGTGGACACCCTGGTTGCCCTGCTGCGCGACGCCGGTCGGACCGTACCGACGCTCGCTCCGTCGGTGACGGAGGTGGGGGACGATGAGCCTTCAGGACGTCTCGTCGCGGTCTGGGGGCCGACCGGTGCACCCGGCCGTACGACGGTCGCGACGTACCTTGCGTGCGAGCTTGCCGGGCTCGGCGTCTCGACCGTGCTCGCGGACGCGGACACCTACGGCGGGTGCGTGGCCCAGCTCCTCGGGGTCCTCGACGAGTCGCCGGGCCTGGCTGCCGCCGCTCGGGCGGCCAGCGCCGGAGCTCTCGACCGGACGGCCCTGGCGCTCGCGGCCCGTGAGGTGGCACCGGCGTTGCGGGTCCTGACGGGCATCGTGCGCCCGGACCGATGGCCGGAGCTGAGAGGCCCGGCGCTTGCCGAGGTCTGGGCACGGTGCAGGAGCCTCGCCGCGGTGACGGTCGTGGACTGCGGGTTCGGGCTCGAGCAGGACGAGGCGCTCAGCTACGACACCGTCGCACCGCAACGCAACGCCGCGACGTTGGCGACGCTCGGGAACGCGGACCTGGTGCTGGCCGTGGGTCGGGCAGACCCCGTGGGGGTCCAGCGGCTGGTCCGGACCCTCGGTGAGGCCAGGGCGGCTGCGCCTGCCGCGTCCGTTCGGATCGTGCTGACCCGCGTGCGCAAGGGGCCGGTCGGGCACGACCCCGAGCGGCAGCTGCGGGAGACGCTGTCGCGTCACTGCGGGGTCGACGACGTCGTGCTCGTCCCCGACGACCAGCCTGCCTACGACGCGGCGCTCGCCGGCGGACGTTCGTTGATGGAGGTCGCTGGCCGGTCAGCGGCTCGCGCGGCGCTCCTCGGGCTCGCCCGCGAGGTCGCCGGCTCCGCCCTTCCTCAGCAGGGGTCACGTCGATCGGATCGCCGCCGGGCGACTGCAGGGGCGACGACGCCTGCCTCGTAGGATCGGGCTGTGTCCATCGACCTCGCGGCCCTGGTCCCGCAGGAGCCGCTCGAGGCCTGGGCCGACGGACACCTTGCCGGCGAAGGTCCGCTGACGGCGGAAGCGCTCGGCGAGGGTCACAGCAACCTCACGTTCTCGTTGACCCGCGACGGTGCGCCGCCGTACGTGCTCCGCCGCCCTCCGCCCGGTCCGCTGCTCCCGACCGCGCACGACGTCCTGCGCGAGTTCCGGGTCCTGACGACGTTGAAGGACGCGGCGGTACGGGCACCGCGGGTGGTCGCGGTGTGCTCGGACGTCTCGGTGCTCGGGGCGCCCTTCTACGTCATGGAGCGCGTCGAGGGCGAAGTCGTCCGGGAGTCGGTCCCTGCCTGGCTCGACGTCGATCGGCGCCGGGTCCTCGGGCTCGACCTCGTGCAGTCCCTGGCCGAGGTGCACCTCGTGGACCCGCAGCTGTTCGTGGATGCCGGGATCGGCCGGCCGGACGGCTACCTCGACCGCCAGCTGGGTCGCTGGATCGCCCAACGTGAGGGCATCCAGGCCGCTGTCGCGGCAACGGGCGGCCAGGCGCGCGATCTGCCGGACTACGACGTGGTCAAGGACTGGTTGTTGTCCCACCGACCCGAGCCGGTCGCTGCGACGCTCGTCCACGGGGACTTCAAGCTGGACAACGTGATCATCGACCCGGTCAGCGCACGGGTGCGCGTGCTCGTCGACTGGGAGATGGCGACCGTGGGGGACCCGCGGGCCGACCTCGGGTACCTGCTCTCGTTCTGGCCGGAGCCGGGTGAGTCGGTGCCGATCGGGATGGCGCCGACCCTGGCCGGGGGCTTCCCGACGCGCGCCGAGCTGGTCGCCGGGTGGGAGTCGGCCACGGGGCGTGCGGCCGGTGACACCCGCTGGTTCGTCGCGCTCGCGGTCTGGAAGCTGGCGATCCTCCTCGAGGCCAGCTACCACCGATGGCTCGCCGGCATGACGTCCGACCCGTTCTTCGGGACCCTCGACGTGGGAGTCCCAGCCCTGCTGGCGCACGCGCGGCAGGTGGCCCGTGCCTGACCAAGCGTCGTCCTACTCCGCGCCCGGGCTGCGCGGCCTCGTCGTCGACTGGGGCGGAGTGCTGACCTCGGACCTGCAGACGTCGATGGCCGCCTGGGCCGACTCGGACGACATCGACGTGGCGCACTTCCAGGACGTCATGCGTCAGTGGCTCGGCACGTCGGGGGGTCAGGAGGCTCGCTGGAACCCGGTCCACGCCCTCGAGCGGGGCGAGCTGGAGGTGCCGGAGTTCGAGGGCCGGTTGGCTGCGGCGCTCCAGACCCAGTCCGGGGTCCCCGTCCCTGCCGACGGTCTCCTGCAGCGCATGTTCGACCGTTTCGAGCACGCGCCGGACATGGTCGGTCTCCTCCATCGCGCCCACACGGCCGGCCTTCGTACGGCTCTGCTGTCCAACTCGTGGGGCAACGACTACCCCCGCGACGGATGGTCCGACATGTTCGACGTCGTCGTCATCTCCGGCGAGGTCGGCATGCGCAAGCCGGAGCCGCGCATCTTCCACCACACCCTGGACCTCCTCGGGCTGCCGCCGGAGGCCTGCGTCTTCGTCGACGACCTCGCGCCCAACGTGCGTGCCGCGGTGGACCTCGGGATGGTCGGCGTGCTGCACACCTCCTACGCGGCTACCGCGGCCGAGCTCGAGGCGCTCTTCGACCTCCCCCTGGCGACCTGATGCTTTTCGCGCGGACCCGACGTCTTCGCCCCCGCCACGACCCCCCGTGATCATGCAGTTTTCGGACCCTGGGTGTCGGTGGTCTGGTGGCGGGTTCGGGGCAGCGGCCCTTGCGTCAGCCCGTTGACGACAGGTCAGCGGTCGGGTCGATGACCCAGTGGTTGGCGGTCATCGGTCGGTCGTCCATCGCGAGGATCTCCTCCTGGCCGAGCAGCCGGAAGCCCAGAGACCTGCAGAGGCCGTTGGACGGCCCGTTGGTCACGCCCGGGTAGGCATGCACGAGCCCCCAGCGGCCGTCGTCGCGCGCGCGCTCGAGGAGGAGGCGCACGGCCGACTTCGCGAGCCCGCGGCCCTGGAACTCCGGGAGCACCATCCAGCCCATCTCGGAGAACGGCTCCTCGTCCTCGGTGTGCGACCAGAGCACCACGCTGCCCGCCACGGTCGCGGGGTCAGCGTCGTCGGGCTGGATCATCAGGATCCATCCCGTGTCGGCCTCGACCGTGGCCACGTCGCGCAGCACCTTGGCCTCGATGCCTTCGCGGGGCAGTGGGCCGCCCAGCTCCGCCATCATCACCGGGTCGCACCGCATCCGGACGTAGACGGCCACGTCGCCCGGCTCCACATCGCGCAGCAGCACCCGCGTCGCCCTCTCTCTCGCTTGTCCAACCGTAAGGGAGAGTGGGCGGCCCTACTCGGAGAAGAGCAGGGTCAGCCCGGCCAGGGTGAAGAAGACCATCAGGGCCAGCACCGGCAGCTGCGCGCGGACGGCCCGGGTCCTCGGCACCAGCGCCACGGTGCGGTCGTGGGCGAGCACCACGCCGAGCACGTGCCCGGCCACCACGGCGAGCACCTGCACCACCGCGACGCTGGTGGCTCCGACCAACCTGTAGGAGATGCCCCACCCGGCGGTGCCCAGCCAGTCGGCGCCGGTTCCCAACGGGTCCGACAGGGCTGTCAGCGTCTGCTGGCCGACGATGACCAGCAACGACCAGTAGTGGGCGATCGCGTAGCCCAGCGCGATCGGCACGATCGTGTGGGCAAGTTCTCGTGGCATCCGTCGTTCGAGGCCAGGAACCCCTGACAGGCGCCCGGAGAGCCACGTCGCCGCCACGTACGTCGTCCCGACCAGAGCCGCGACCCCGAGCAACGACAGGCTGGCCATGATCTCGGTGGACACCGGCTTGGACTGCAGCCAGCCCGCCCACCACGGCGAGGCCGACAACCCGTCGTAGGCGGTGATCGCGAGCAGGACGCAGACGACGGCGGCGGTTCCGGGGAGGGCCACGAGGCCGGCCAGACCGTTCAGCGGCGACCGGGTGACGAGGACCCCGTCGGCGCGGCGGCCGAGCACCGACAGCCGGCCGTACAACGTCGAGATGGCCTCGAAGGCGTCGGCCCGACCGATCCAGCCGCTCCCGAAGACCGCCGCGCCCACGAGCACCCACAGGGCGTAGCCGCCGAGGTAGATGGTCAGCACGTGCGTGGTCGCCCGGTCGGGGGCGACGAGCTCGAGCCACCCGAAGGACAAGGTCGCCAGAGCTGCCGGCCACTGACCGACCCACCTGGGCAGGGGGACCACGGCGTGCGCGGGATCGAGGACGAGGAGTCGACAGACGATCAGGTGCAGGCTCCGCAGCGGGTTCAGGATCCGCCACACCGGTCCGAGCAGCGCCGAGGCCACGACCAGGGTCCCCACCCAGAAGAGCACGTAGACGACGCCCGCCGAGGGGTTGAGGGCGTCGTCGGGTCCGAGCAGGAGCCCGAGGAGGAAGTACGCCGGTGAGCAGGAGGCCGACGCCGCGCAGCGCCCACCGGAACCCCCAGGAGTCCAGCACGGTCGCGACGCTGGACGAGATCGGCCGGCCGGCCGCGCCGCCCTTGAGTCGTGGCTCCCGCCACAGCGCGCCGAGGGCGAGGAACGAGGCGACCAGCGCGACGACGGCCCCGCCGAGCGCGACTGCGAAAGGCAGCGGGAGGTCCTTGCGGCTGCCCACGCCGTGCGTGATCCGCGCGGTGAGATCAGCCACCGCCGCGAGGTCGACGGGTCCCAGGAGACCGGTCACCGCACCTTGATCTCGAACAACAGGAGGTCCGGGTCGTGCAGCTCGACCTCGTACACCCCGGGCTGCGACGGGGTCGTGAACGTGTAGGTCTCCGTCCCCGGCTGGATCTCCACCTCGAGCTCGGGGTCGGCGGCGTGGACGTGGAGCTCGCCGGACCGGTCGGTGGTCAGGGTGAGCGTCACCTCCTCGCCGGGTCGGGCGTCGACGGTCGCCGGGGCCGGGGTGACCGTCTTGCCGACGACGGTGACCTCGAGCGAGACGCCGGAGGCCGACGGGGACGGCGTGGGGGACGGGCTGCTGGCCGAGAGCGTCGGCGTGGGGCGGGGTAGGCGAGGGCGAACTGGTCGGCGTCCCCGCCCCGGACGAGGACGCGCACCGCCGCCGGCGAGGCGATCGCAGCGAAGGCCAGCGGCAGGGTCAAGGTCGTACGGCGCACAGCGTGGCTCCAGTCAGTGGGAAGTCGCGGGCTCGAGGCTAGGGGAAGGTGCCGACCGCGCGGGTCGGTGCCCCCATCGAGGACGCGCGTGTCACGATGAGAGTTCCCGCGAAGCCGTACGGCTCCGCCGACCGTGATCGTCCGCAGCCAGGAGTGACCGCACCCGTGTCCGACCGTCTCAATGCGCTCGACGTGTCCTTCCTCTACCTCGAGGAGCCGACGACGCCGATGCACGTCGGCGGGGTGGCCGTCTTCACGGTGCCCGAGACCGGGTTCGACTACGACCGCCTCGTGCGGCTGATCCGCAAGCGCATCGCCTTCGTGCCCCGCTACCGGCAGCGCATCCGGTGGATCCCCGGCCACATCGCCAGCCCCGTCTGGGTCGACGACGAGAACTTCGACATCACCTATCACGTACGCAGGTCCGCGCTGCCCAAGCCGGGCACCGACGCCCAGCTCCGCGACCTCGTCGCGCGCATCATGAGCCGGCCGCTGGACCGCAACCGACCGCTGTGGGAGATGTACCTCGTCGAGGGCGTCGAGCACGGCCGGTTCGCGATCCTCACCAAGACCCACCACGCGATGGTCGACGGCGTGAGCGCCGTGGACATCGGCCAGGTGATCCTCGACGTGACGCCCGAGCCGAGGGACACCCCTGCCGACACCTGGCGCCCGGCGAGCGAACCCTCGTCGCTCGAGCTCGTCGCGGGGGCCGTGGGCGACCTCATCAGCCGTCCCAGCAGCGCGGTCGACGTGGTGAAGGTCGCGGTCACCGACGTCAAGCGCACGACCGGGAAGGTCCTCGGAGCGGCGGGCGGTGTCCTCGCGATGGCCCGCACGGTGGCCCGGACCGCGCCGTCGAGCCCGCTGAACGCCGAGATCGGCGAGCAGCGGCGGTACGCCACCGCCGACGCGAGGCTCGACGACTTCAAGGCGATCCGGAAGGCGCACGGCGGCACCGTCAACGACGTGGTGCTCGCGGCCGTCGCCGGTGGCCTGCGCTCGTGGCTGATGACCCGTGGGGAGTCGGTCGGCGGAGCGACGGTGGTGCGCGCGATGGTGCCCGTCAGCGTCCGGTCGGAGAACGAGCAGGGAGATCTCGGCAACCGGGTCGCCTCCTATCTCGTCGATCTGCCGGTCGGAGAGCCCAGCGCGGTCATGCGGCTCCACCAGGTCTCCTACGCCATGCAGGCGCACAAGGAGACCGGGCAGTCGGTGGGAGCCGAGGCCCTCGTCGGGCTGGCGGGCTTCGCCCCGCCGACCCTGCACTCCCTCGGTGCGCGCGTCGGCAGCGGCCTGTCTCGCCGGATGTTCAACCTGGTCGTCACCAACGTGCCGGGCCCGCAGTTCCCGCTGTACAGCGCCGGCGCCCGGATGGAGGCGGCCTACCCGGTCGTGCCCCTCGCCAAGGGCCAGGCGGTGAGCATCGGGCTCACCTCGTACGACGGCGGGGTCTACTTCGGCCTCAACGCCGATCGCGACGCGATGGCCGACGTCGACGTCCTGGCCCAGTGCATCATCGATGCGCTCGCCGAGCTGCGGGAGTCCGTGCGGTGAGCCCCCGTCGGGTCCGTCGTGGGCTGGTCCTGGGCGCTGGTGGGGTGCTCGGGGCAGCCTGGACGATCGGCGCGCTCAGGGCCCTCGAGGAGGTCGAGGGTTTCGACGCCCGCGACGCCGAGGTGATCGTGGGTACGTCCGCCGGCTCGGTGATCTCGGCACTGCTCGGTGCCGGTACCGCGGTGACCGACCTGCTCGACCACCAGCTCGGCCGTCCGGTGACCGACGGGCCGCTCGCCGGCTACTCCTACGACTACGACAAGGCCACCGGCGGGGCGCTGCCCGGCCGGCCCAAGCCGGGCATCGGGTCGCGCACCCTGTTGCTGCGGGCCATGCGGGAGCCCCGCAAGGTCCCCCCGATGGCGGTCATGTCGTCGGTCCTGCCGGTCGGCAGGGGCTCGCTGTGGTCCGTGCCGCACCTGGTCGACGCGATCACCCCCTCCGGGGAGTGGTCGCCGCACCCGGCGCTGTGGATCGTCGCCATGGACTACGAGACCGGGCGGCGGGTCGCCTTCGGCCGCGAAGGAGCCCCGCAGACGGGTCTGTCGGAGGCGGTGCTCGCCTCCTGCTCGATCCCGGGCTGGTACGCACCGGTGACCATCGGCGGCCGCCGGTACGTCGACGGCGGCACCTGCTCGGCGACGTCGGTCGACCTGCTCGCGGACTCCGAGCTCGACGAGGTCTTCGTGCTCGCCCCCATGGCGTCCTTCGACTACGACCGCCCGTCCGGAGTGGCCGCCCGGGTCGAGCGCGGGTTCCGACGCACGGTCACGCGGCGCATGCTGTCCGAGGCCGCCAAGGTCCGACGCACGGGCAGCTCGGTGACCATGCTCGGCCCGGGCCGCGAGGACCTCGAAGCCATCGGCGCCAACCTGATGGACCCCTCGCGCCGGGTCGCCGTCCTGGAGACCGCGGTGCGCACCAGCGCTGAGGCGCTGCGGCGCGCTCGCGCCGACGAGCTGAGCTGGGGCTGACGTGCGGGTCTACCTCCCGGCCACCTTCGCCTCCCTGGAGTCCCTGCTCGACACGGGTTCCCTTGACGCCGACCTGGCCGTTGCGGTGACCGACGAGCTGCGCGCCGCGCTCCCGGACGCCGACGAAGAGGAGCTGGAGCTCGAGGCGATGCTCGAGGCGGCGGAGCAGAGCCTGGCCCTGGTCGCGGCCGACCCCTCGGTCGTCCGGCGCCGCGTGGTGCTCGCTGCCGACGTCCCGCGTCGCCCGACCGGCCCCCGAGCTCGGCCCGGCGGTCGTACGACTCGACGGGGCGGTCGCCGGTGTCCGCAGTCGTGTCCGGCCACGTCGACGAGGAGGGCGTCGAGGCCCAGGTCGATGCCGGTGACGTCGGCGATCTCGCGCTCCTGTGGTACGCCGTCCAGGAGCTCGGCGGTCTCGTCGGGCGCTGACGCCTGCCGGTCTGCCGATCCCTGCGGGGCCGCGCGTCGTCCCGTGCCAGGATGGAAGAGCCGGTCGCCCACCGATCGGCCCGAACCAGGAGGCGCTCGCCATGTCCTTCTCCGCAGTCACCCGCGTGCCGGTGCCGGTCAACGAGACCGTCCTGCTCTACGCACCGGGGAGTCCCGAGCGCACGGAGCTCGAGACCCGCGTGGCTGAGCTGCAAGCCGACCCGCTCGAGCTGACCATGGCCGTCGGCGGGGAGCGTCGGCTCGGCTCGGGCGAAGCCATGGACATCGTGCAGCCGCACGCGCGCCACCACGTGCTCGGCGTCACTCACCAGGCGACGGCTGACGACGCCCGGGCAGCCGTCCAGGCCGCGAAGGACGCGGCGCAGCCCTGGCGCGACCTGTCCTTCGACGACCGGGCCGCGGTCTTCCTCAAGGCGGCCGACCTCCTCGCCGGGCCGTGGCGTCAGACCCTCAACGGCGCGACCCTGCTCGGCCAGTCCAAGACCGCCTTCCAGGCCGAGATCGACGCGGCCTGCGAGCTCATCGACTTCTGGCGCTACAACGTCCACTTCGCCCGGCAGATCCTCGCCGAGCAGCCTGTCTCCGCGGCCGGGGTGTGGAACCGGGTCGACCACCGGCCCCTCGAGGGGTTCGTCTACGCGGTGACACCGTTCAACTTCACCGCGATCGCGGGCAACCTCCCGACCGCACCTGCGCTGATGGGCAACACGGTGGTCTGGAAGCCCGCGCACAGCCAGCAGTTCGCCGCCCACCTGCTGATGGCTCTGCTCGAGGAGGCCGGGCTTCCGCCAGGCGTCATCAACATGGTCACCGGCACCGGCATCGTCATGTCCGACGTGGCCCTGGCCGACCCCGGTCTCGCCGGCATCCACTTCACCGGGTCCACCCGGGTGTTCCAGATGCTGTGGAGCAAGGTCGGGGAGAACATCAGCAGCTACCGCGCCTACCCACGTGTCGTCGGGGAGACCGGCGGCAAGGACTTCGTGATGGCGCACCCCAGCGCCGACGTCGACGTGCTGCGCACCGCGATGGTGCGCGGGGCGTTCGAGTACCAGGGTCAGAAGTGTTCGGCCGCATCACGGGCCTACGTGCCACGCAGCCTCTGGGAGGCCATGCGCGACGACCTCGCCGCCGAGGTGGAAGCCCTGACGATGGGCCCGACGACCGACTTCTCGAACTTCATGGGCGCCGTCATCGACGACCGGGCCTTCAGTCGGCTCTCCGAGGTCCTCGACCGGGCGAAGGCCACCGACTCGATCTCGGTGCTGGCGGGCGGCGCCTACGACGACAGCGAGGGGTTCTTCATCCGACCGACCGTGCTGGTGGGCACCGACCCCACCGACGAGATCTTCACCACCGAGTACTTCGGCCCGATCCTCTCGGTGCACGTCTACGAGGACGCCGACTACCTCCAGACCCTGCGCCAGATGGAGTCGGCCTCGCCGTACGCCCTCACGGGCTCGATCATCGCCCAGGACCGAGCGGCGATCGCCCAGGCCACCGACGAGCTGAGGTTCGCCGCGGGCAACTTCTACATCAACGACAAGCCCACGGGAGCGGTGGTGGGGCAGCAGCCCTTCGGCGGGGGTCGCGCCAGCGGCACCAACGACAAGGCCGGAGCCGCCCAGAACCTGCTCCGCTGGACCTCGACGCGCTCGATCAAGGAGACCTTCGTCCCGCCGCGCGTGTCGCGCCACCCGCACCAGGGCTGACCCGGCGGATCACCTCCACGGTTCGGGCAACGGCGTCCGCAGTACCAACGGCGCCGGTGACGTACGGGCCTTCCTCTCCGTCCCGATCTACCAACGCGGAGCCATCAGGTCCCAGCGGTCCTCGCGAGAGCTCTGTGGGCTGCGAGACTGTCGGCATGGCCGAGGATGAGACCGTGCGCGAGGCCGAGCCGGACTACCGCATGAGCCTGGCCGCCGAACGCACCTACCTGGCCTATATCCGGACCTCGTTGGCACTGCTCGTGGCTGGCGTGGCCGTTGTCGGTGTCTTCCAGGATGCGGGGTACCTGGGTCTTCGGCGACTGATCGGGGTGGTTCTGGTTCTCCTCGGACTGCTTGTCGGCGGCTTCGCGCGAGCGCGCTGGCGCCAGGTCGACCGTGCCATGCGACGCAACCAGCCGCTCCCGCGGGGCACGGACCGAGGTCCCGATCGCCATCGGCGTGGTCGTCGCCGGGTTGCTGTGCCTTGTCCTGGTCGTTGTTCTGTAGGTCCAGGAGGCCCGCTGCGCCGCGTTGGTCAAACGGGCGGACGCCTGGTCAGCCGGAGAAGGACTCGGGTTGTTGACCGTCGTCCCGCCGCGCGTGTCGCGCCACGCGCACCAGGGCTGACCCGGGGGGATAACCTCCTCGGTGCGGACAACGGCGTCCGCAGTACCAACGGCGGGACCGACCATGCTCAACAAGCTCGACGACGCCAAGGCTGACCTGCTCGACCGCGCGGCCCATGCGGCCGCGCCGTCCGGCGACGGCGCGGACGCGGACTTCCTGCACCGCTACTACCGGCGCGTCGCGCCCGAGGACCTGGTCGGCCGGGACCCGGTCGACGTCGCGGGAGCGGCGTACTCCCACCGCGAGCTGGCACGCAACCGACCGCAGGGCGTGGCTCGCGTGCGGGTCTTCACCCCGACGGTGGAGTCCAACGGCTGGTCCTGCGGGCACGCGGTCGTCGAGGTCGTCACCGACGACATGCCGTTCCTCGTCGACTCGGTCTCCGGTGAGCTCGCCCAGCAGGGTCGGGCGATCCATCTGGTCGTCCACCCGCAGCTGGTCGTCCACCGCACGATCACCGGCGAGCTCCTCGACGTCCTGGACGATGCGGTGGACGGCCGCCCCGCCGAGGCGACGCTCGAGTCGTGGATCCATGTGGAGATCGACCGCGTCACCGACGCCGCTGAGCTGTCCCACATCGAGGAGGCGCTGCGTCGGGTGCTGTCCGACGTGCGCGAGTCCGTCGAGGACTGGGCGAAGATGCGAGCCGCCGCAGCGCGCGTGGCCGAGTCGCTCACCGAGGAGCCGCCGACAGGGGGTGCCGGCCGACGAGGTCGCTGAGGCGCGTGAGCTCCTCGAGTGGCTCGTCGACGACCACTTCACCTTCCTCGGGGTGCGCGAGTACGCGCTGAAGCAGGTCGACGGCGAGGACGTGCTCGTGGCCACGCCGGGTACCGGGCTGGGCATCCTGCGCTCCGACCAGAGGATCTCCAGCTCCTTCGACAAGCTGCCGCCGGAGGTGCGGGCCAAGGCGCGCGAGCCGCAGCTGCTCGTGCTCACCGAGGCCAACAGTCGCTCGACGGTCCACCGGCCGGCGTACCTCGACTACGTCGGGGTGAAGTCCTTCGACGCCGACGGCGCGGTGACCGGTGAGCGTCGGTTCCTCGGGCTGTTCACCTCGGCGGCGTACGCCGAGAGCGTGCTGCGTGTCCCGGTGCTGCGCCGCAAGGTGCGCGAGGTGCTCAACGCATCGGGCTTCGAGCCGGCCAGCCACGACGGGAAGAACCTCCTGCAGCTGCTCGAGACCTACCCGCGGGACGAGCTGTTCCAGATCTCCACCCAGGAGCTCCTGCCCGATCGCGGTGTCGATCCTGGCCATGCAGGAACGGCGTCAGACCCGGCTCTTCCTGCGCCGCGACGTCTACGGCCGGTTCATGTCCTGCATGGTCTACCTGCCGCGGGACCGCTACACGACCCCCGTGCGCCTCGACATGGCCGACATCCTGCGGGAGGCGTTCAACGGTCAGGCGGTCGACTACACCGCGCGGGTGTCTGAGTCGGTGCTGGCCCGCTTGCACTTCGTGGTGCGGGTCGCGCCCGGGCAGCACCTTCCCGACATCGATCCGCGGGAGGTCGAGGCGCGGCTGGTCGAAGCGACCCGGGCCTGGTCCGACGACTTCGACGACGCATGCCTCGACCAGTGCGGCGAGGAGCAGGCGGCCGTGCATGCACCGGCGGTACGCCGACGCCTTCCCGGAGGGCTACAAGGAGGAGTTCCCCGCGCGCACCGCGGTCGCCGACGTGCGGCAGATCGAGGCGATCGCGGAGGAGGGGGCCATGTCCCTCAACCTCTACACACCTCTCGGGGCCTCAGCCGAGGAGCGGCGCTTCAAGGTCTTCAGCCTGGGCAAGCCGATCTCGCTGTCGGAGGTCCTCCCGGTCCTCACCCGGCTCGGCGTCGAGGTCGTCGACGAGCGACCGTTCACCATCGACCGGCAAGGGGCATCGCCCGCCTATCTCTACGACTTCGGCCTGCGGGCTGACGGCCGGGCCGGTCAGGGCGGCAGCGCCTTCGGCGGCGCTGACGGCAAGGGCCTGTTCGAGGAAGCCTTCGCTGCGATCTGGTCCGGACTCGCCGAGTCCGACGGCTTCAACGCCCTCGTCCCGCGGGCCGGCCTGACCTGGCGCGAGGCGGCCGTGCTCCGGGCGTACGCGAAATACCTGCGGCAGGCCGGGTCGACGTTCAGCCAGCAGTACGTCGAGTCGTGCCTGCAGAGCCATCTGCCGATCGCGCGCCTGCTGGTCAGGCTGTTCGAGGCGCGCTTCGACCCGGCGGTCTCCGGTGACCGGGCCGAGCTCTCGGATGCCCTCGCCGAGGAGATCACCGGTGCTCTCGACGACGTGGCCAGCCTCGACCACGACCGGATCCTGCGCTCGTTCCTGGCCCTGATCCGGGCGACCCTGCGCACCAACGCCTTCCAGCGCGGGGCGGACGGCTCGCGGAAGGGGTACTTCGCCTTCAAGCTGGACCCTTCGCAGGTGCCGGACCTCCCTCGCCCCCGGCCGAAGTACGAGATCTGGGTCTACAGCCCGCGCTTCGAGGGGGTGCACCTCCGTTTCGGCGCGGTCGCCCGCGGTGGCCTGCGATGGTCGGACCGTCGCGAGGACTTCCGCACCGAGGTGCTCGGCCTCGTGAAGGCGCAGGCGGTCAAGAACGCGGTGATCGTCCCGGTGGGGGCCAAGGGCGGGTTCTGCCCCAAGGACCTCCCCGACCCGGCGGTGGACCGGGAGGCCTGGCTGGCGGAAGGCATCGCCTGCTACCGCACGTTCATCGCCGGGCTGCTCGACCTCACCGACAACCTCGTCGACGGTCAGGTCGTACCGCCTCCGCAGGTCGTACGTCACGACGGGGACGACCCCTACCTCGTCGTCGCCGCTGACAAGGGCACGGCGACGTTCTCGGACATCGCCAACAGCGTCTCGGCCGACTACGGGTTCTGGCTCGGCGACGCCTTCGCCTCCGGCGGCTCCGTCGGCTACGACCACAAGGCGATGGGCATCACCGCGCGGGGAGCCTGGGAGTCGGTCAAGCGGCACTTCCGCGAGCTCCGGCACAACACCCAGGACCAGGACTTCACCGTGGTCGGGGTCGGCGACATGAGCGGCGACGTCTTCGGCAACGGCATGCTCCTGTCAGAGCACATCCGCCTGGTCGCCGCCTTCGACCACCGCCACATCTTCCTCGACCCCGATCCGGACCCGTCGGTGTCCTTCGCCGAGCGTCGACGCCTCTTCGATCTCCCGCGGTCGTCGTGGGCGGACTACGACGGCACCTTGCTCTCGGCCGGCGGTGGCATCTACCCGCGGACCGCGAAGTCGGTGCCGATCAGTGCCGAAGTCCGTCGCGTGCTCGGGACTCGACGACGGCGTGACCTCGATGAGGCCGAACGAGCTCATGCGCGCAGTTCTCGCTGCGCCCGTGGACCTGTTCTGGAACGGCGGCATCGGCACCTACGTGAAGTCGAGCGACGAGACCCACGCCGACGTCGGTGACAAGGCCAACGACTCCATCCGTATCGACGGGGCCGACCTCCGCTGCCGCGTGGTCGGAGAGGGCGGCAACCTCGGCTGCACCCAGCTCGGACGCATCGAGGCAGCTCAGCACGGTGTGCGGATCAACACCGACGCGATCGACAACTCGGCCGGCGTCGACACGTCCGACCACGAGGTCAACATCAAGATCCTTCTCGACCAGGTGGTTCGGGCTGGTGACCTCACGACGAAGCAGCGCAACGAGCTGCTGGCGGCGATGACCGACGACGTCGCGGCGCACGTCCTGCGGGACAACTACGAGCAGAACGTCCTGCTGGGCAACGCCCGCGTCCAGGCGCATTCGATGCTCACGGTGCACCAGCGCTTCATCCGCGAGCTCGAGCGTCGCGGCGACCTCGACCGGGCGCTGGAGTTCCTGCCGTCCGACGCGGAGATCGACGAGCGCCACGCGGCCAACCTGGGGCTCACGTCACCGGAGTTCTCGGTCCTCGTCGCCTACTCGAAGATGACCCTCGCCGAGGACCTGCTCGCCTCCGGGCTCCCGGACGAGCCCTGGTTCGCGCGTGCCGTCCGCGGCTACTTCCCGTCGCTCGTCGTCGAACGCCACGGCGACCGGCTCGACGGTCACCCGCTGCGGCGGGAGATCGTCACCACGACGGTCGTCAACGACCTGGTCAACCGCGGCGGCATCACCTTCTGCTACCGAGCTGCCGAGGAGACCGGGGCCACTCCCGTGGAGATCGCCCGGGCCTACTCCGTGGTGCGGGAGGTCTTCGGCCTCGAGACCTACTGGGCTCGGATCGAGGCCCTCGACACTCATGTCCCGACCGCCGCGCAGACGGCGCTCTACCTCGAGTGCCGCCGCCTCCTCGACCGCGCGACCCGCTGGCTGCTCCAGGCCCGGCGGTCGGCGGTGGACGTGCGGGCCGAGATCGAGCACTTCGGCGCGGTCGGGGGGCTGATGCCTCTCGTGCCGCACCTCATGCGGGGTTCCGAACGCGTGCGGATGGAACGCCGTCAGGCCGACTTCGAGGCGATCGGTGCGCCGACGGACCTCGCCTACGAGGCGGCCTCCTTGCTCGACGCCTTCTCGCTGCTCGAGATCGTGGAGATCGCGCGCGCCACCGGCGAGGCGCCGGAGACCGTCGGTCAGGTGTACTTCGCCCTCTCGGAGCGTTTCGACGTCGACAAGATGCTCACCCGGATCACCCTGCTGCCGCGCGACGACCGATGGTCGGCGCTGGCTCGGATGGCTCTGCGGTACGACCTGTACGCCGCCCTTGCATCCCTGACCCGCAGCGTCCAGGCAGCTTCTCCGCACGACGTCGACCCCGATGAGCGCGTGGCGATCTGGGAAGCGGCCAACGCCGAGGGTCTTGCGCGGGCACGGGGGACGCTCGCCGAGATCGGGCACGCGGAGACCTTCGACCTCGCGACCTTGTCGGTCGCCCTGCGGACGGTGCGGACCCTCGTACCGTCCGGCGGGGCCAGCTGACTCGGTCGTTGTCGCGCGACGTTCTCGGGTCCTTCTGGCGGTCACCGAGCGCATGCTGTCCGTCACCCAGGTGTTGACGGTGAGACGCCGGTCTTCAGCCGTGAAGTCAGTGACGCGTGTGACGTTCGCGGGCATCCACAGCTGAACGAAAACCGTTGTGGACAGCGGTGATTGCCCTCTAGCGTCCGGCTCCTGAGGATGTCGCCGGGGTGAGGGGCGGTGGGGGTCGTGACGGTCATCGACCCGGTGGCGACCGTGGAGGGCCAGGTTCGTGACCTGGTGCGTCGACGTGGCCTCGACCCGCTCGCGCAGCCGCAGGCCGTACGCGCTCTCGTCGCTGAAGCGTTGGCCGACTACGACGAACGAACCCTCTCGGGGGCCTTGCCCGCGCTCGGCGACCAGGTGGCCGCAGCGCGAGCGGTCTTCGACGCCGTGGCGGGGTTCGGTCCGCTCCAGCCCTATCTCGACGACCCCTCCGTGGAAGAGCTCTGGATCAATGAACCCGGGCGCGTCTTCGTGGCCCGGAACGGGCGGAGCGAGCTGACGCCGGTGGTGCTCACCTCAGACGAGGTTCGCGACATCGTCGAGCGGATGCTCAAGGCCTCGAACCGGCGGGTGGACCTGAGCCAGCCGTTCGTCGACGCGATGCTGCACGACGGGAGCCGTCTGCACGTCGCCGTCCCGGACATCACGCGGAGGCACTGGGCGGTCAATGTGAGGAAGTTCGTGGTCCGCGCAGACCACCTCGACGATCTGGTCGCCCTGGGCACTCTCACCCAGCAGGCCGCCGACTTCCTCGCGGCCGCTGTGGTGAGCGGACTGAACGTCATCGTCGCGGGCGGCACCCAGGCTGGCAAGACCACGCTCCTCAATTGCCTCCTCTCTGCTGTGCCGACTCACGAACGGGTCATCACCTGCGAGGAGGTCTTCGAGCTGAAGATCTCCTCACCGGACTGGGTCGCCTTGCAGACCAGGCAGCCGAGTCTCGAAGGCACCGGGGAGATCCGGTTGCGACGCCTCGTGAAGGAGGCCCTTCGCATGCGACCTAGTCGCATCGTTGTGGGGGAGGTGCGGCAGGAGGAGTGCCTCGATCTGTTGATCGCGCTCAACAGCGGGGTTCCTGGGATGTGCAGTGTGCACGCCAACAGTGCCCGGGAGGCCGTGACCAAGATGTGCACGTTGCCGCTGCTGGCGGGCGAGAACGTCGGGCATGCCTTCGTGGTCCCGACCGTCGCCGCGTCCGTCGACCTGGTCGTGCACGCGGAGACTGATCCGGCCGGCCGCCGTCGGGTGCGGGAGATCGTCGCGCTACCGGGACGTGTCGAGTCCGACGTCATCGAGGTCGCCGACGTCTTCGTCACTCGGTCGGACCGGCTCGTCCGCGCCGACGGGTACCCGCCGCATCCCGACCGGTTCCGTCGCCACGGCTTCGAGCTGTCCGACCTCCTGCGTCCCGGGCTGGACTGACGACGTGGGCGCGCTCGCAGGACTCCTTTTCGGCCTCGGCGTGGTGCTCGTGCTCAGCGCACTGAGCCGAGCTGAGCCACCTGTCCCGTCGGGTCCGGGACGGCTCGACGACCTCGTGGACCGCTCCGGAGTCGAAGGCGCCACCGTCCCTCGACTGCTCGCGGTCTGCGCAGCGTGCGGCGGGATCGTGGCGTTCCTCACGCTTGGGGTGTCACGGTCGCCCGCCATCGCAGGGGCCTTCGCTGTGCTCGCCGGTTACGCGCCGATCGTCTACCTGCGATGGCGGGGCCGCGTGCGCGCCGATGAGCTGCGCGCCGTGTGGCCCGACGTCGTCGACAACCTCGCGAGCGCCGTCCGCGCCGGGCTGTCGCTGCCCGAGGCTCTGACCCAGCTGGCGACTCGGGGCCCGGAACCGTTGCAGGCGGACTTCTCGCGGTTCGGCGAGGACTACCGAGCGACGGGCCGGTTCGGCGAGTGCCTGGACCGGCTCAAGGACGGTCTCGCCGACCCGGTGGGGGACCGGATCGTCGAGTCGCTGCGCCTGGCCCGCGACGTCGGCGGGTCGGACCTCGGCGGACTTCTGCGCACCCTGAGCACGTTCCTCCGGGAGGACGCCCGCACTCGAGCCGAGCTGGAGACCCGGCAGAGCTGGACCGTCAACTCCGCGCGCCTTGCCGTGGCGGCACCCTGGGTCCTGCTGGGCCTGCTCGCGCTCCGCCCGGAGGCCGTGGCGGCCTACAACAGCGTTGCCGGCCTGGTACTCCTCCTCGTGGGGGCTGCCGTCTGCCTCGTCGCCTACCGGCTGATGCTGCGCATCGGTCGGCTGCCGGCCGAGGAACGGGTGCTGCGGTGAGCCTCGCGATGCAGGGTGCCGCTCTGGGGATGCTCGCCGGACTCGGCGTCGTCACGACCATCCGCCGGGTCCCAGCCCTGCGACGGCCCAGCCTGGAGGACCGCGTGTCGCCGTACCTGCGCGATGCCGCGTCCCAGCTGGGGTCTCGGAGCTTGACGCGCACCGCATCACCTGCAGGGCCGGAGCGCACCCGGTCGTGATGGCGGCTGCGGCTCACCGGCTGGACCGCTGGCTGGGTGGCAGTTCCTCGGTCCGCCGTCGCCTCGACCAGCTGGGGCGTGGGGGCACTGTGGAGGAGTTCCGTGCCCGACAGCTCGTCTGGGGCGGGCTGGGGGTGGCGGTCGGGCTCGGCCTGGCTCTCCTGATCGCCGCTCATGGATCGGGGCATCCTCTCGGTCTGCTCCTGGTCGTCGGCGCCGCGGGGGTCACGGGGCTCCTTGCCTGCGACCGGAAGCTGTCAGCCGAGGTGACCGCCCGAGAGCAGCGCATGCTGCTCGAGTTCCCGACCATCGCCGAGCTGCTCGCTCTCTCGGTCGCCGCGGGTGAGGGCGCGGTGGGGGCGTTGGAGAGGGTCACCTCACGCAGTCAGGGGGAGCTGGCGCACGAGCTCGGCAGGGCGCTCGCCGATGCCCGCGCCGGCGCACCGCTCGTGACGGCTCTCGAGCGCGTTGCTGACCGCGCCTCGCTGCCCGAGCTTCGCCGCTTCGTCGACGGCGTCGTCGTGGCTGTTCAGCGCGGTACGCCGTTGGCCGAGGTCCTCCGCGCCCAGGCGGTCGACGTCCGCGAGGCCGGCCGCCGCCGGCTCATGGAGGCCGGTGCCCGCAAGGAGATCGCGATGATGCTTCCCACGAATATCTACGATGTACCCTTCTCGCATGACGACAACGACCAAGAAGAGCCCCGACCACGTCCGGGCCGCTATCTACGCCCGCATCAGCAACGACCCCAGCCGCGAGCGGGCGGGCGTCGGCAGGCAACTCAAGGACGCCCGAGACCTTGCGGCGTCACGAGGGTGGGTCGTGTCCCAGGAGTACGTGGACAACAACATCAGCGCCTACTCCGGCCGCAAGCGCCCCGGCTTCCTGGCCCTAGTGGACGCCATGCGGTCGGGCTCTGTTGACGCCGTCGTTGCCTGGGACCCTGATCGGCTGACCCGCAACCCGCGAGAGTTGGAGGACGTGCTCGACGCCGTCGAGGCGGAGGGCATCCTCGTGGCGACCTGCCAGTCTGGGGACGTTGACCTCGGCACTCCGTCCGGCCGGGCGGTGGCTCGGACGTTGGTGGCCTGGGCGAAGCACGAGAGCGAGCACAAGGGAGCGAGGCAGCGGAGGGCGATGGTGGACAAGGCCGAGGCGGGCAAGCGTCACGGCTTCGTGCCCTATGGCTGGAGGTCCGAGGACGAGGCTGAGGTGGTCCGACGCATCGTGTCCGACCTCTTGGTAGGAGTCTCGCTGAGGACGATCACCAGGGCCCTCAACGCTGAGGGCGTCGGCACCCCGCGAGGCGGCCCCTGGTCATCGACCCAGGTCCGTCAGATCGCCCTCCGCAAGAGCAATGCGGGGCAGCGCGAGCATCGAGGCGTTGTCGTGGCGGACGGCACCTGGGAGCCGTTGGTGACCGTCGCCCAGCAGGAGCAAGTGACCCGTCTGCTCACCGCTCCCGGCCGTCGGACCAACAGTGGGACCATGAGGCGCCACCTGTTGAGCGGCCTGCCCTCGTGCGGGGTCTGCGGGGCCCCCCTTCGCTATGCCGACCAGGGCAAGCGGCAGGTCTACACCTGCTCGGCTGGCCTCCACGTCTCCATTGGAGCGGTTGCCCTTGAGGAGTACGTCCTCGACCTGGTCCAGCGTCGCCTGGACGCCCCCGACGCGGCCCAGGTTGGCCGGAAGGCATCCCGTCGGGATGACTCAACCCAGTCCCAGCGAGAGGACCTCACGGCGGCTCGCGAGCGACTGGAGGCCCTCGCGGTGGACTACGCCGACGGGATTCTGACCCGAGAGCAGGTCAGGGCGGCGTCGGCTCGCCTCACCGAGAAGGTGGCCGGGCTGGAGGAAAAGCTCCGTCAACAGGAGTCCCGGACGGGCGTCATGCCCGAGCCGGGCGTGGACGTCAGGAGCCTGGAGCACGAGCGTCAGCGGGCGCTGGTCCGTGCCCTGATCACCTTGACGATCAACAGGACCTCGACCCCTGGGCGCTCCACCGACTGGGGCCGTGTCGTCGTCGGCTGGAAGTAGACGAGGCGCGTAGCGCTCACCCTCCACCTGGGCAGGTGTCCCCTGTCCCGCCGTCCCCCGAGAGCCCCTGGCCGTCATGGTCGGGGGCTCTCTTGTCCGATCCCGTTGCCCCGTAACGGCTCTCTTGGGGAGGACTGTCGCTCATGTCCTATCGTGTCATAAACCGTTGGGGGATATAGGGAATCCCGACACGCCGAGACACGCCGAAGGCTAGGTGATCGGCTCCTCGGCTGGCATAGTTGTCCTCAGCAACACGCTCGCCCGGCCGGACCCCAGGCCAATAGAGGTTCACGACCTCTGCCGGGCACACATGACGGTCGCCCGCTCCAATATCGCGGGCATCGGCACCCTCGACCCCGAGGATGCCTAGCCCCGTCGTGTCGCACGGCTCGGTCAGCCTGCTGGACCCGTGGAGGGGTCCCGGGCTATGGACCGACCCGCACCCTCATCCTTTCAGACGGAGCCCCGAGAGGTCGCCCTCGCGACCGCCCTCGCTGACGCCCCCGCCCTTACGGCTACTCAGGTTCACCTCCTGTCGGCCATCGTCGGTCGCGGTGCCCGATGACCCGCAAGCCACTCCGCAACCGCCCAGCCGAGAAGTCGGGCGAAGAGCGCCAGAGCATGGCCAGGTCCCTCGCCAGGTCGCAGACCGTCATGAGGATCGTCCTCGCCGTGCCGTGCGCCGCGCATGGTCGCCCGCCCGGCGCATGGTGCGGGACGGCACCTAGGAGCCTCTGTTGGGCACGGGCCGACGCTGCTGGGGTCATCACCCCGTCTGAGTTGCTCGCTGCCCAGCAGGCTGCGCGTGACGCCGAGCAGGAAGCCACGCGGGGGCGGCGGCGGCTCTGGGTCGCCCGGCAGCCGGCGAATGCTGAGGGGTCGGCATGAGCGCCGAGCCGCTGGGCGAGGCCTTGACCATCGACCCCAGGCAGGTGCTCGCGGCCGGGTGGAGCCCGCTCCCGCTCCCCGCTGGACAGAAGGCCGAGCCCGCGAAGGGCTGGACCGGGTACGACGGCCCCATGGCGTCCAGAGCGGACGTGGAGGCCTGGCTGGAGGCCGACGCCTACGGCAACCTGGCGGCCAGGTTCCCCGTCGGCGTGGTCGGCGTGAACGTGGACGCCTACGACGGCAAGCCGGGCGCCGCGACCTGGGCGGGGCTCGGGCCGATGCCCCTGACGTACGTCCTCACCTCGCGGGACGACGGGGCCAGCGGCATCCGGCTCTACCGGCTCCCGGAGGCGGTGGACGAGGCCGAGTGCTGGGGCGGCCATGGCGGGGTCGAGGTCATCCGGCACGGCCATCGCTACGCCGTCGGGCCTGGGTCACTTCACCCTGAGGGGCGCGTCTACGTGGTGCTGGACGAGCGAACCGGGGACATGTCCTACGCCATGCCCAACGTGGCGGACCTCCCGCTGCTCACCGAGACCCAGGCCAGGCGGCTCACGAAGGCCGGGGCGCCCTGGGCGGAGGACCCGGCGGGCAGGATGCCGAGGCCCGGGGGCGCACCCTGCCGGACAGTCCTCGACCGGCTCGGCGTCCTCGTGACGCGGCTCCGGGGCTCGTCCAGGTACGACGGGGCGCGAGGTGACGTGCTCGCCCTCGTCCGGCTCGGGGAGCAGGGCCACGAAGGCGTGGGCGTTGCCCTCGACCTCGCGGAGCGGACCTACGTCCAGGCCATCCAGGACCGGCCCGACTCTCGCTCGCCCGAGCAGGCCACGACCTCAGCGCTACGGGCCGAGTGGTCGCGCATGGTGACGGGGGCGGAGGCTCTCGTGACCGCCGAGCCGACGCCCGACGCCGGGCGTGGATGCTGCCAGGCCCCCGCCGACTGGGCGACCTTCGGGGGCGGTGCTGACTCAAGTCAGGAGGGCCGAGCCCCTGGGACCGGGACGTGGCCGAGGCCCTCTACCGGCTCAAGGTCGCCCAGGAGGCCCGCAACAGGCTCCACCCCAAGGACCGACCCCCGGAGCCCGTCGTCCTGTCGGACCTGCTGGACATGGACCTCCCAGAGGTCGAGTCCGTCATCAGCGGCTGGATGGACGAGGGCAGCAAGACCCTGCTGTCCGGGGCCAACAAGGCGGGCAAGACCACCCTGCTGTCCAACCTCGTGGCCTGCCTCGCGGACGGTGGGCCTGGAAGCTTCTGGCTGGGCCGGTGGGAGGTCTCCAAGCCAGCAGGGCCCATCCATGTCGTGGACCTGGAGATGGACCAGCGGCGGCTCCAGGCCTGGCTGGCGGCGCTCTCGATCCGCAACGCCCAGGACGTGGTGGTCCATTCGCTCCGTGGCCGGGCGTCGGCCCTGGACGTGCTCACGCCCGAAGGCCGGGCCTACTGGGGCGAGCGGCTCGCGGGCGCTGGCCTGATCATCCTCGACCCTGTTGGGCCGGTGCTGGCAGCCGCTGGGCTGGAAGAGAACAGCAACGCTGACGTGGCCCGCTGGCTGGCTGGGTGGGACGAGGTGATCCGGCTGGCCGGGTCGCCCACCAACCTCGTGGCGCACCACCACGGCAAGGGTCCTTCCGAGACCGCTCGCGGGGCATCGGCCTGGGAGGGCTGGCCGGACGCCTGACTGGACGCTGACCCGTCAGGCCGACGCCGAGGGCGAAGAGGTCCGCGCCCTGGGGGCCTTCGGGCGTGACGTTGCCCAGGCCGCTCAGGTGCTGACCTACGACTCGATGACCCACCGGCTCGGGCTCGCGGGGCACACCAGGGCTGAGGCCGGGGCCGCCCACCTCGTGCCCATGGTCGTGGAGTACGTCCGGGAGCACCCCGGCTCCTCCCAGAACGCCGTGGAGCAAGGCGTGGAGGGCGGCACCGCTCACAAGCGGCTGGCGCTGGCCATGGCCGTCCGGGACGGGCTGCTGGTGCTGTCCGTCGGCCCCCGCAAGGCCAAGACGTACCGGGTTGCCGACGCCGCTGGGAGGCCCGAATGACCCCACCTCGCCCACCTCGCCACGACCTCGCCACCGATTACGAGGCGAGGTCGATAGATGACCCTCGCCACCCCTCGCCACCCCGCCTTATATGGGTGGCGGGTGGCGAGGTCATCGGTACGAAGTGGAAGAGGACCAGGGGCCCAGAGCACCTGACCTCGCCGGACGGAATGTGGCGAGGTCGTGCCCCGCCGGGGCGGTGGCTCCATGACCGTCCAGCCCGAGCGGGCCACCGAGTCACGGCCGCTGCCGTACGGGCTCGCGGCGACGCTCGTGCTCGGGCAGCCGAGTGAGTACCTCAAGGCCAAGGCCAGGGCGGCGGCGGCCCGCTCGGCTGAGGACTTACGGCAGGAGTCGGCGGCACGAGGGAGGACGAGGACGTGGCAGCAAGCGCTGGGGCAGAGGGCAGGAGGTCAGGAGCGGCGCTCACTGGGAGACCATCCGGCAGCAGGTGCTCCGGGCCTACGGCAACGCCTGCGCCATGTGCGGCGCACCAGGCGAGGCCGTGCGCCTGGAGATTGACCACCAGGTGAGCCGAGAGGACTGGCCAGCCGGAGTGCCAGGGCTGGACGCCCTCAGCAACCTCGTGCCGCTGTGCGCGGGCAAGGGCTCGTGTCACGCCAGGAAGAGCGGCAACGAGGCCAGGGCCCGCAACAGGACCAAGCGCCCGCGAGGTCAGCAGGCCGAGCAGGCCGGGCGGGTCATCAGCGCTGGGACGTGGGCCCGCGAGGAAGAGCGAGACGAGCGACGACGAGCGGGAGGCGTCGTATGACACGGCATGGCTTTCTTAGACAGGGCAGAGCCGAACCCCGGGTCACGTACTTCATCCCTCCCCAATGAGGGCCGAAGAGGGCCGCCTGGCCGGAGTCGCCCGACCTCTTTGGACGTAAGGCAGAACCGCACGACCTCAACCGATCACGCCGCTGGGGATCAGCCCGGGCGGCAGCAGCAGCACCGACGGCCAAGGAGGCCCAACGCATGGCACTCAAGACCCGCACCAAGACGATCACGCTCCCCGGCTCTCCGTGGCCGGAGGACCTCCCCGACTGGACCAGCGTCCTCGCTGACGCCGAGCGCCTGGAGGCGGCGGCGGCATGGCAGGCCGAGGACGGCCCTGCCCTCGCGGCCTGGCTGGATCTGGCCAACGGCAGGCTCCGGGCGCGTGCGCTCGCAGCCCACGTCCACGAGACCCAGGCGGACGTGACGCTGGCCACGCGGGCGCTGGTCAAGGCTCGCGCCGACATGGCGAGCGCCGACAACCTCGCGCCCGTCCTGGCCGCTGCCCAGGCCCTCGACGCGGCTGAGGCCGTCTACCGGGTCGCGGTGCTGGCGGCCGAGTCTGGCGTCGTGCCGGAGCGCCCGCGCTCCGTCTCCTGGACCTGGCGGGCCTCGCGCCTCGCGCACGAGGTCACGAAGTACGCCGAAGACGATGGAGGCCCACGGCCTGGAGCCTGACCCCGTGCCGATCAGCGCCCACGTCCTCGCGGAGTACGCCAGCCGCTGGGCGTCGCTCTACAGCACCGAGGCGCTGTTGGTCGGGCGCATCGACGCGGCACGCGGTGGCATCGAGGGCGTGAACGAGGCGGCGCACGCCGCGCACCTCAAGCGCGTGCGGACGATCATCGAGACGGCCACCGAGCCGGGCATGGACGGCCTCCCGGAGATTCCGCCGCTCAGCCTGTCCGTCGGCGTCCCGACGGCCCAGGGGACGCTGGTCACGGCCACGCTGCCCAACAGCCCCCGCCGATGACGGCGCCCAAGAGCCAGACCCCCGAGCCGCACGGCCTCACCATCGCCATGACCGTCCGGGGCTCGATGCCCCCGGGTGTCGGCACTCTCGTGCTGGACGCCCATGGGGTCGGCGTCGGCCGAGTCACGTCCGTGACGGACCTCGGAGATTCGGCCTTCATGGTCCGGGCGGCCCTGGGCAGGACGCCCGCCGGGAGGTCGGCTCTCAGCAACGTCCTACAGGGCCTGAGCAACAGCGTCCGCGTGCTCGCGGGCCCGAGCAGGGTCCGCGCCCTCCAGATCAGCCCCGGCGTGCCCGCGAGGGCCCTAGACGGCAGGGTCCTCGGCCTGGCCAACGTCGAGGCGTCGTCGTGACGACGAAGGCCGAGAAGGCGCAGACCCGCAACATGCTGGGCGACGACGCGGGCTCGGTGGACCTCTGGGCGTACCTGGAGGGCTCCGAGAGCGGCAACCCGCACGAGGTGGCCCTGCGGGTCACCCAGGATGACAGGGCCGCCGTGGGCGAGGACTGGGCGGAGGTCTACGACCTCGCCTCCCGTGAGGTCTGGGAGGTGCGGCGTGCGGACTGCGGGCAGTCCTGCCGGTGCGCGGCGGTGGCTAGAGGGATCAAGTAGGAGCCCTTGGTTCAGGCCCCCGGTGCCGTGTGGCCCGTCCACTCCGCCCGTCCCACCACCGCAGAGCCGACGGGTCCCAAGGGTCCGGATGCCAGCCCGGGGGAGTAGCGGTCACAGGGGGCGGGTCAGTGGACGCCGCCCTCGGGGGCGGTGCCGATCTCGGCGTCGGTCTCAGCCTCCTCCAGTAGCGCCGGGTGGAAGCGGACTTCGGCGCGCGGGTCGAGGCCAGGCGTCGCATCGAGGTAGACCACGACCTGGATCATGCGTCCGTCGAACGCAGACGCCCACTTCTTCGTCTCGCGCTTGCCCAGGCGCCCAATCGGGATGCCCTTGGGGGTGTCGCGGTCCTTCTTACCGAAGAGGCCCGGACTGTCCTCGTACGACACGAGGAGGAGCACCTGGTAGGTGTCGCCTTGAGGCATGAGCACCGCGTCCCGGATGCCCCGGACCCAGCCCTCAGGGTTGGCGACGACTCCGGCGATCCGTGCGGTCTCAGCAACGTCGTCCACCTCGACCACTGGCAGGTAGGCAATGTCAGGCTTGCCGTCGAGGAGGGCCCGGGACTCAGCGGCCACCACGATGTCCGTGAGGTGGACGGTCTGGCCCGCTCCAGAGTCGCCCGTGGTTGCGCTCCCGGACGACTTGCCGCCTCCACCGCCGAGCTTTCTTCCATGTCGTACAGGCCGGATCCGGGGATCCCGACCGTCCGTCGGACCTCGCCCTTGGTGTTCGCGCTTACTCGGGCTCCCGGCGCGCCGCCGGACATGGACAGCCCGCTCTTGGACATCGTGAGCCGGAACGGGCCGACCTTCTTCGACTTCCGGAACTGGACCATGACTCTGAGGCCAGGCGCCCGGCGATCGCTCCGATGGCAGGTCCGCCCGTTCGGCTCGCAGCGCGTAGACCTCTCCGGTGAGGGCCTCGACCGCTGTCCGCAGAGATTGAAGTTCGGTGGTCACGGCATCCCGCTCGTCTGCGGTGTCCTCTTCAGCCGCCTCGGTCGTGGTACGCCTCGTGATGCTGACGAACCACGCCGCGACGGCCGCCGTGATCGTTCCCAGCAGGGCGATCCCCGTGAGCATGAGGACCTCAGCCGTCAATCTCCCGGTCGTGGTTGTGGGGTAGCGGTCGCCGTACCCGACCGTGGTCATCGTGGTGGAGGCCCACCAAAACGCGTCACCGAGACTCGCGATGTTCCCGTCGGGGGCCGCATGTTCGGCGTCGTAGACCACCACCGCGCTGACGGACATCACGATCAAAGCGACCGCGACGACATAGATGGTGACCTGCTGAACCGCGAGACCACCCGCCCGGCGGCTAGCGGCCATGACGATGGCGACGAGTCGGAGCAGTCGGAACGGACGAAGAATCGGGACTGCCACCACGATCAGGTCCACGATGTGAGCTGCGCACGAACACCCGGCGGTCAAGGGACAGCCACAAGCGGATGACGTAGTCGACGGCGAAGATCGCCCAGATGACGATGTTGGCGACGCTGAGGACGCGGTTCGTGGTCGGGCTGACTGGCTGCGCGAGCGGCAGGATGAGGACAACCAGGAAGAGCAGCGCAAGAACGATCAGTGGCCACTCGGTCCACCGCGCCCATCGTTCAGAGCCGCCCTCAGCCCGAAACGCTCGCAGTCGATGGTCCACGGTGGCAGAGCATGTCGGAGACCTGACCGAACGTGTTGGACCTCGGGCGGCGTGGACGGCCGCACCTTGGAACGAGTGCGATGTCGCGTCCGCCGTTCCACTACCTTGCCCGCATGGACGAGGTGGCTGCCGAGATCGAGCGAGCCTTGGCAGCGGGTCTGTATCTGGCAGCCACCTTGTGTGCCCTCGCTGTGCCTGACATGTGCGGGGCGCTCCCAGCCCCCAACGGTCAGGCGACAGGCCCACGCTACGCAAGGTGGTTCGACAACAACATGGGCCCGCTGGGCTACACGGGCTGGCTCTCTGGTCAGGACTGTTACAGGCTCCGGTGCTCGCTGCTACACCAAGGGTCTGCTGGGCACCCTCGCTCGGTGGTCGGGCGGGTCGTGCTGGTGGAGCCCATGGCCACCGGCAATGTCGTCCACCGCGCCTCCGTCACCGCCCCGGACGGGTCCGCTGCCCTGGTCCTCGACGTGCGGACCTGCTCCGACATGGCGTCCGCAGCACTGGGCTGGTGGGCCTCCGCCCAAGCCGACGCCACCGTCCAGAGGAACCACCAACGGTTCGCCCGCAGGATGCCATTAGGGCTCCCGCCCTTCATCGTCGGAACCAGCGTCATCGCTTAGGGCGGCCAGAATAGGGCGGGCGACTATGTGCCGCCGGGGCAGGTTCATTAGGGGCTCTTCGCAGATCATGCTGCCGTCCAAGGTCCTGTGCGTAAGTGGGCCTAGTCTGCGGCTGTGACCGACGGCACCATCAGCCCGATTCAACGGGTGGCCTATGGCGCGGTCGCAGTCATGGCGATCGCTGCTACGTTGCCTTGGCGGTTCTCGGCTGGAGAGTTTGGTCGTCGGATCGAGCAGACGAACGCACTCGAGTCGCTCAAGAGCAGGCGGCCAGCGCCGCCGCATCGGCGTCGGCGTCGGCGTCGCGCAGGGCTGCCGTCGTGGCCGCCGACAAGGATCGGTATTTCAGTGAGGTGCGTGAGTTCCAGCAGCGCTGCCTTAAGGCCGCAGAGCGCTACATCGATGACCCGAAGGTCATTGATGGCGTTGTCTATCGATTCGCATATCCCTACGGCACCGGCGGCCCGAACGAGACCTGGACCTGTGTGCTAGATCCGGCCAATGGCGGTGGGTCCGCCAGGTCACCTCAGATTCTCGACCCGGGTCATCAAAGCCCGACAGCAGTAGCCAGCGCTCGCCCGCTGTGGCTGTCGTTTGACCGCGCACCCTCCGTCGCCACCAGGGGGGTTTGTCGACTATGCTTCCGTCGTGTTCCTCCTGCTGCCGCTGACTGTGGTCTTCGCGTTGTTCCCCGGTTTCTACGGCCTGTCCTTCACCACCCCCTGAGGAGGATCCGATGTCCCGTCTTCTCGAACCGCTGCTGTGGTGGGACCAGATGCTCGTACGCCTCGCGCAAGCATCTCGCGACCGTGAGCGAGGCGACGTCCCCGGTTGGGTGCTGGTGACGGTCATGACCGCCGGTCTGGTCACGGCGATCTGGCTCGTGGCCGACGACCAGCTCACCAACATCTTCAGCAACGCGGTCGAGGGTGTCACCGGTCCCTGACCGCCGGTCGGTGCGTTCACCCTTGCAGGGCCGTCCTGATGGGGGCGCGGCGGTCGTGGAGTTCGTGCTGGTGTCGGTGCTGCTCGTGACGCTCTTCCTCGCTGTGGTTCAGCTCGCGCTCGCCCTGCACGTGCGCAACACCTTGGTCGCGGCAGCGGCTGAGGGCGCTCGCTACGGCGCCAACGCTGACCGCGACTCGACCGACGCGGTGTCCCGCACCCGGGAGGTGATCGCGACGAGCCTGTCCCCGTCCTTCGCCGGCGACGTCACCGCCGGCTACGAGGACGTCGGGGGAGTGCCGACCGTCGTGGTCGAGGTGCGCACGACCCTGCCCCTGGTCGGCTGGCTCGGCCCCGACCGGGCGCTCGTCGTCGCGGGCACGCCTTGGACGAGGGATGACGCGGCTGCGCTCGGACACGGGCAACGCCATGGTGGAGTTCACGTTCTTGGGCGTGCTGCTCTTCGTGCCGCTCGTCTACCTCGTCCTCGCCGTGCTCGACGTCCAGCGGGCGTCGTACGGCGCCAGCGCCGCCGTGCGTGAGGCGGGGCGGGCCTACGTCGGCGCATCGAGCACCGCCGAGGCCGAGCTCCGGGCTGAGGCCGCCGCCCGCCTCGCCCTCGCCGACCAGGGCCTGGCCCTTGCACCTGGCGACCTTCGGGTGTCGTGCGCCAGTGACCCGTGCCTCACGCCGGGAGGCGTGGTCACCGTCACCCTCGAGACCCGCGTGGCCCTGCCGTGGGTCCCTGTGCTCGGGGACCGTCCGGCCGCCTCGGTCGCGGTGAGCGCCCGCCACGACGCCGTCGTCGATGCCTTCCGGCCCGCCGGCGTTGAACCATGACGGGGTCTCACGTGTCGGCCCGGGGCGACGAGGGTTCGGTCCTGGTCCTCATGCTGGCGTTCGCGGTGGTAGCCGTCCTGCTCGTCGCGGTCGTCACGGATGCCTCGGCGCTCTATCTGACGAGGCGGTCCCTCGCCGGGTCGGCCGACGGTGCGGCGCTCGCCGCCGTCCAGGAGCTCGACCGGATAGCTCTCTACACCGGGCAGCCGGGTGAGGCGCTCCCCCTCGACCCGGACGCCACCCTCGACGCCGTGCGCGGCTACGTGTCGGCCGCGGATCTCGAGACGCGGTTCGACGACTTCGAGGTCGTCGGCGTCGCCACCGACGCCGAGTCGGTGACGGTCACGCTTAGGGCGAGCAGGCGGCTCCCGTTCCTCGGGGTCTTTGTCGGAGCGCCTGACGGCATCGAGATCGACGCGACCTCGACGGCACGGGCGCCGTACGTCGACTGACCGGCGTTGCGGCGGGCCTGCCCCGGCGCTCGCGTAGGCTCAGCCGACGTGGCCGCCCCCGACAGCTCCGAGTCCCTGCACGACCTCGACGCCACCCTGACGAGCATCGAGAAGGTGCTCGACGTCCCGAAGATGCGGGCCGAGCTGGCCGCCCTCAACGAGGCCGCGGCAGCCCCCGACCTGTGGGACGACCAGGACCACGCCCAGGAGGTCACCTCCAAGCTGTCGCTACGTCCAGGGCGACATCAACCGGGTCGAGGGCCTCCGCCGCCGGGTCGACGACCTCGGCGTGCTCTTCGAGATGGCCGAGGAGGAGGGCGACGAGGCCACCCGCCTCGAGGCCGAGGACGAGCTCGCGGCGCTCCAGAAGTCGGTCGCGGAGCTCGAGGTGCGCACGTTGCTCTCCGGGCGGTACGACGCCCGCGAAGCACTGGTCACCATCCGGTCCGAGGCGGGCGGCGTCGACGCGGCCGACTGGGCCGAGATGCTCATGCGGATGTATCTGCGCTGGGCCGAGCGGCACAACTACCCGGTCGAGGTCCTGGACGTCTCCTACGCCGAGGAGGCCGGCATCAAGTCGGCGACCTTCGCGGTCAAGGTGCCGTACGGCTACGGCACGCTCTCGGTCGAGCAGGGCACCCACCGGCTCGTGCGCATCAGCCCGTTCGACAACCAGGGCCGGCGGCAGACCTCCTTCGCCGGGGTCGAGGTGCTGCCGGTCGTCGACCAGGCCGACCACATCGACATCCCCGAGAACGACATCCGCGTCGACGTCTTCCGCTCGTCCGGGCCGGGCGGGCAGAGCGTCAACACCACCGACTCCGCCGTACGGCTCACGCACATCCCCACCGGCATCGTCGTGTCCTGCCAGAACGAGAAGTCCCAGATCCAGAACCGCGCGGCCGCCCTGCGGGTGCTGCAGGCGCGGCTGCTCGAGCAGCGCCGCAAGGAGGAGCGCGCCGCGATGGACGCGCTCAAGGACGACTCGGCCGGCTCGTGGGGCAACCAGATGCGGTCCTACGTGCTGCACCCCTACCAGATGGTCAAGGACCTGCGCACCGAGTACGAGACCGGCAACACCGGTGCCGTCCTCGACGGCGACATCGACGAGTTCATCGAGGCCGGCATCCGCTGGCGGATGACCACCTCCGCCTGACGCGCCCCGCTGCAGGGGACGAACGTACCCGCGCCTCGTGGCACGGGTGAGTTTCCCCATCGCGGGGCGGGGCGATCACGGTGCGTTCACCTGACAAGGCTTCTCGTCACGGAGAGTGACGGCGGCGCGCCTTGTCCACAGCCTGCGCGGTCGGCCCGCGAACCCCACGTACAGTGGAGCGGTGGCCGGACGCCTTCCCCCGTCCTGTCCCCGAGACCGGCCGCCCCCACACCTGTGATTCGTTTCTCCGACGTCATCAAGGCGTACCCGACCCAGGTGCGCCCGGCCCTCGACGGCGTGTCCCTCGAGGTCGACAAGGGCGAGTTCGTCTTCCTCGTGGGCGCCTCGGGCTCCGGCAAGTCGACGTTCCTGCGCCTGCTGCTCAAGGAGGAGCGGCCCACCGCCGGCCGCGTCGAGGTGCTCGGCAAGGACCTCGCGAAGCTGTCCAACTGGAAGGTGCCCCAGCTGCGCCGCCAGATGGGCACCGTCTTCCAGGACTTCCGGCTGCTCCCGAACAAGACCGTCTTCGAGAACGTCGCCTTCGCCCTCGAGGTGATCGGCCGGCCTCAGTCCACGATCAAGCAGGTCGTCCCCGAGGTGCTCGAGCTCGTCGGGCTCGAGGGCAAGGAGCTGCGGCTCCCCGGTGAGCTCTCCGGTGGCGAGCAGCAGCGCGTCGCCATCGCGCGCGCGTTCGTCAACCGGCCGCTGCTCCTGATCGCCGACGAGCCCACCGGCAACCTCGACCCCTCGACGTCGGTCGGCATCATGAAGCTGCTCGACCGGATCAACCGCACCGGCACCACCGTCGTCATGGCCACCCACGACGCGGCCATCGTCGACCAGATGCGCAAACGCGTCATCGAGCTCGAGGGCGGCCACCTCGTGCGAGACCAGAAGCGCGGCGTGTACGGCTACGCGAACTGACCTCTTGCTCTCCGACCTGCACCGCGCCGCGACCGGCGCCCGACCCTAAGGACGATCGACTCTCATGCGCTGGCGGTTCGTGCTGGGCGAGGTGGGCATCGGCCTGCGCCGCAACCTGACCATGACCATGGCCACGGTGCTCACGGTTGCGGTCTCGCTGTCGATGCTCGGGGGCGCCCTGCTCACGCGGTCGCAGGTCAACCAGATGAAGGACTTCTGGTACGACAAGGTGGAGGTCGCCGTCTTCCTGTGCGGAGCAGACTCGGCCGAGGCCGCCTGCCCCGACGGCGCGGTCACCGACGAGCAGCGCACCCAGATCGAGGCCGAGCTGCGGGCTCTCCCGGCGGTCGAAGAGGTCTACTACGAGTCGCAGGAAGAGGCCTACGCGCGGTTCAAGGAGCAGTTCAAGAACACCGCGATCGTCGAGAACGTCACGCCCGACGTCCTTCCTGAGTCCTTCCGGGTCAAGCTGGCGAACCCCGAGGACTACGCCGTCATCTACAGCGCCTTCAACGGCCGGCCGGGCGTCGAGCAGGTCCAGGACCAGCGGGCGCTGCTCGAGAAGTTCTTCAAGGGCCTGAACGGCGCGCAGCTCGCCGCGCTCATGCTCGCGGTCGCGATGATCGTCGTCGTCATCCTGCTGATCGCCAACACGATGCAGGTGCTGGCCTTCAGCCGACGGCGCGAGACCGGCATCATGCGCCTGGTGGGAGCGAGCAACTTCTACATCCGGCTGCCGTTCATCCTCGAGGCGGTGCTCGCGGCCGCCATCGGGGCGCTGATCGCCGCGATCGGCCTGGTGGCCGGCAAGGTCTGGGTCATCGACCACTGGCTGGCGCCCAACTTCCAGTTCATCGCCTACATCGGCTGGCCCTCGGTCTGGGCGGCCGTCGCGATCATCTTCGTGTTCGGCATCCTGCTGGCCGCACTCACCAGCTGGGTCACCCTGCAGCGCTACCTTCGGGTGTGATGGTCCGACGTCGCCTCCGTCGCCTGCGCCCCCTCGCGGTGGTCGCAGCGGTGGCGGCCGCCCTGGTCGTGAGCCTCGTGGCACCGCCAGCAGGCGCCGACAGCGAGGACCAGCTGCGCAGGAAGGCGAAGGCCCTCGAGGCCCAGATCAAGGCGCAGTCCGGTGACGTCGGGGCCACGAGCCGCAAGGTTGCGGCCGCCACCGTCACTTTGCTGTCGGCCCGCGCCCAGCTGCCCGCCGCGCGCGCTGCCGTCATCGAGGCGCAGGCCCAGCTGACGGCGGCCCGCGTGCAGGACAAGGCGGCAGCTCGAGCCCTCGCGTTCGCGCAGGCCGAGCAGGAGAAGGCCTCCCGAGCCGTGGCTGCGGTCCAGGCGCGCATCGACGAGAGCTATGTGCTCATTGGCCGGCTCGCGCGGCAGGCGTACACCCAAGGGGGCGCCTTCGCCGAGCTGAGCGTGGCCCTGCAGGCCGAGAGCCCCGCCGACTTCGCCGGCCGGATCTCGGCGATCGACAGCATCGGGCGAGCCCAGGACGTGCTGCTCGAGCGGCTCGCCGTCGACGAGGCCGACCTGAAGAACAGCCAGCGCGACCTCGACCTGGCCGCTGCGGAGGTCGAGCGCAAACGGCTCGAGGCCGCGGCTCAGCTCAAGCGCAGCAGCAGCCTGGCTGAGAAGGCCCGGTCAGCAAGGGCTCGGGTCGAGGCCCTCGTCGAGGAGGCTCGAGTCGCGTTGGCCGTCGCCGAGACGGCCAAACGCCAGGAGCTGGCCAACCTGCGCGAGCTCAAGGCGGCGCAGGCCAAGGTCAAGCGTCAGCTCGCGGCGGCCAGCCGAGGCAGCGGTCTTCCCTCGGGTGAGTTGCAGTGGCCAGCAGTCGGCCCGCAGACCGGAGGGGTCGGGCCGCGGATCCATCCCGTCTACGGCTACCGCTCCTGCCACACCGGGATCGACATCGGCGCCGCGTACGGCTCCACCATCTCCGCGGCGCTGGGCGGCACCGTGATCGCCGAGTTCTTCAACACGGCGTACGGCAACGTCACGCTCATCGACCACGGTGACGGGCTGTCGACCTTCTACGCCCACCAGTCAGCCCGGCTCGTCGGGGTCGGCACGCGGGTCAGCAAGGGCCAGCCGATCGGTCGGGTCGGCTCGACAGGGTTCGCCACCGGGCCGCACCTGCACTTCGAGGTGCACATCAACGGCACGCCGTACGACCCGATGGGCTGGTTCGGTGGAGTGAAGCGTCCCGTCGTCTGCTGAACCGCGCGCTCGGGGTCCGTACACTCTTGAGGTGTCCTTTCCCAGCCCGCCGCCACGCCTGACGTCCGGCGTGCGCACGCGCCGGGCCTTGGGCTACGTCGTGGTCGCGGGTCTGGCCTTCAGCGCAGGTGCCCTGGTCGTCCGGCCGGCTGCACCGCCGGAGCCCGGCGTCCTCGACGAGGCGGCGGACCGGATCGCCCGGGACGCGGCGCGTCCGGTCGACCGAGAGACCCTCGAGAAGGCGGCTGTCGAGGGGATGCTCGACTCGCTGGGTGACCGTTGGTCCACCTACTACGGCCCGGCCGACTTCTCGGCCTACAACGCGTCTCTCGAGGGCCGCTACACCGGGATCGGCGTCTGGCTGAGGCAGCGGGTCGACGGTGCCGTCCTCGTGGCCAGCGTCCAGCCGGGCACTCCGGCGGCGGACGCCGGCATGCAGTCCGGCGACGAGGTGCTCGCCGTCGACGGCTGCGACGTCGCAGGGGCTGACGATCGCTGAGGTCGCTCGCGACCTGCGGGGTGACCCGGGCAGCCAGGTCCGGCTCACAGTGGCGGACGCCGAGGGCGTCTCGCGCACCGTGGACCTGACCCGGGTCGCGGTGACCAGCGACGACGTGACCGTCGACCGCCTCCCAGGGGGCGTGCTTCTCGTCTCGGTCGACGCCTTCACCCGCGGCGTGGGCCGGCAGGTGCGGGCAGCGCTGGCGGCCGACGCTAGCAGCCGGCCGAGCGACCGGGCCGGTGTCGTCCTCGATCTCCGAGCCAACTCCGGCGGTCTCGTCGACGAGGCCGTCGAGGTGGCCGGCGCCTTTCTCGACGGGGGCGTCGTCGTGTCCTACGACCGCCGCGGCCGCGACACCCGCACGCTGGAGGCCGCCCCGGGCGGTGACGTCGCGACGCCACTGGTCGTGCTCGTCGACGGGGGGACGGCGAGCGCCGCCGAGATCGTTGCTGCTGCGATGCAGGACCGCGGCCGAGCCGTCATCGTCGGCAGCCGGACCTTCGGCAAGGGCTCGGTCCAGGAGCCGGCGACGTTGTCCGACGGTTCGGCCATCGAGCTGACCGTGGGGCAGTACGTGACGCCGTCCGGGCGGATGATCGACGGCGTCGGCATCGATCCGGACGTCCTGGTCGACGCGACCGACCCCGCCGTCGCCGAGCGCAGGGCGCTCGACGTGCTGACCGGCCTCGTCGCCTCCCTCCCGACCGCAGGACGTGGCTGACGTGCCCCGCGAGCAGGGCCGCAAGGTCGTGGCGCAGAACAAGAAGGCCCGCCACGACTACCACATCGAGGACGTCTACGAGGCCGGCATCGTGCTCACCGGCACCGAGGTGAAGTCCCTGCGCGCCGGACGCGCCTCGCTCGTGGACGGCTTCGCCAGCGTGCGCGACGGCGAGATCTGGCTGCACAACGTGCACATCCCCGAATACACGCAGGGCACCTGGAACAACCACGAGCCGCGGCGCATCCGCAAGCTGCTCCTGACGAAGGCTGAGATCAGCCGGCTGATCGGCAAGACCAAGGAGTCGGGACTGACCATCGTCCCGCTCGCGCTGTACTTCAAGGACGGCTACGCCAAGGTCGAGATCGCTCTCGCCCGGGGCAAGAAGTCCTACGACAAGCGGCACGCGCTGGCCGAGCGGCAGGCGACGCGCGAGACGGCTCGGGCCATGAGCCAGCGCGCACGCGGCTCGGAGTAGGAGCATGGGGGGGTGACCCCGCTCCGACGTCTGCTCGCAGCAACGGTCCTGTCGGTGGCCCTGCCGGTGCTCGTCGCCTGGCCGGCCCAGGCGGACGTCGGGGAGACCATCGACTCGTACGTCGTGACGGCCTCCGTCGGGACCGACGGCACGATGGACGTCGTCGAGACCATCGCCTACGACTTCGGCGACCAATGAGCGGCACGGGATCTACCGCACGATCCCGGTGCGCTATCCCTACGACGACACCTACGACCGGGTCCTGGAGGTCGACCAGATCCGGGTGGCGAGCGACGCTCCTTCGGATCTCGAGACCTCGACCGAGGGCGACACCCTCGTCCTCCGGATCGGCGATCCGGACAAGACCGTCTCGGGTCAGCACACCTACACGATCAGCTACCGGGTGCGCGGTGCCCTCAACGCGTTCCCTGACCACGTCGAGCTCAACTGGAACGCGATCGGCGCCGAGTGGGACGCCCAGGTCTCCCAGGCCCGGGTCACGGTGACCATGCCTGGCGACGTGACCGACGCCGTGTGCTTCGCCGGACCGACGTACTCTCAACTTCCCTGCGATCGCGCCAAGGCCGTCGGCGACGAAGCAGCCTTCGACCAGGGCGCAGCTGTCGCCCTACGAGGGGCTCACCGTGGTCGTGGGGGCGCCCGCCGACGCGGTCGATGCTGGGGCGGCCGAGCCGATCCTCGACGAGCGGTTCTCCGTGACGCGTGCCTTCTCGATCACCCCAGCGACCGTCGCGGGAGCCCTCACGGTGCTCGTGCTCGGCGCGGGCGGCGTCTTCCTGCTGGTGTGGCGGCGCGGTCGTGACCGTCGTTGGCCCGGTGTCACCCCCGGGCTCGACCCGCCGTCGGGCACGTCGGGTGAGGAGCGTCGCCCCTTGTTCACCTCGCCTGAGGGTGCGATCGAGTTCCGGCCACCGCGCGACCTGAGGCCGGGCCAGGTCGGGCTGCTGCTCGACGAGCGCGCCGACGTCCTCGACGTCTCCTCCAGCGTCGTCGACCTCGCCGTTCGCGGCTACCTGAGGATCGAGGAGCTCCCCCGGGAGGGCTGGTTCCACTCGCGGGACTGGCGCCTGGTCTGGCTGGGCAAGGACCCCGCGGGACTGCTCCCGTACGAGTCGCGGCTGCTCGGCGACTTGTTCGCCACTGGGACCGACGTCTTGCTGTCCGACCTCAAGCAGCACTTCGCGCCTCAGCTGGCGCAGGTCCGCAAGGACCTCGAGGCGGACGCCGTGAGCCAGGGGTTCTTCCGGTCCCGGCCGGCGACGACCCGAGTGGTCTGGGGCGTGGTGGGCGGCGGTGGCCCTCGCCCTCGGGGTCGGCCTCACGTATCTCCTGGCGGTCGGCACGCACGCCGGCCTGATCGGGCTGGCCGTGATCGTCGTCGGCGCGCTGCTGCTCTTCTTCTCGGGCCGGATGCCGGCTCGCACGGCCAAGGGGAGCGCGGCCTACGCCCAGATCCTCGGGTTCCGTCGCTACATCGCCACGGCAGAGGTCGAGCAGCTCCGCTACGAGGAGTCGGTCGACGTCTTCAGCCGCTACCTGCCGTTCGCGATGGTGTTCGGCGAGACCGACCGATGGGCGAAGGCGCTCGCCGGGCTCGCCGCCGCCCAGGTGGCGTCGACCGGCGTCTCGTCGCTGGGCTGGTACGTCGGCCCTGCCGGCTGGGACTTCGGCTCCCTCGGCAACAGCCTCAGCTCCTTCGCCGAGTCCAGCGGGTCGACGTTCGCCGCGTCCGCCGCATCGTCGGGCGCGAGCGGTGTCGGCGGTGGGTTCTCCGGAGGTGGCTTCGGAGGGGGCGGCGGGGGGAGCTGGTAGCCGATGGACTCCGCGGTGGTCACCGGCCTCCTGCTCGTGGTCGGCTGGGTGCTCGTCTCCCGCAGGCTCTCGCGATGGAGCGTGACCGCGCCGATCGCCCTCCTCGTGGCGGGATACCTGCTGGCCCGCTGGGGTGGGGTCGAGCTCGACCTTCAGGCCGAGGCCCTCAAGCGGCTCGCCGAGGTCACCCTGGTGCTCGTCCTGTTCCATGACGCCTCGCGGGTGAGCATCCGCGACCTGCGCAGCGACGCCAGCCTCGCGATCCGGCTCCTCGGGATCGGGCTCCCACTGACGATCGCCGCCGGGGCACTGGTGGCGGGGCTGCTGTTCGACGGCCACACCTGGTGGGTGCTCGCACTCGTCGGCGCGATCCTGGCGCCGACCGATGCGGCGCTCGGGGCGTCGATCATGACCGAGGAGCGGATCCCGGCGCGGTTGCGCACCCTGATCAACGTCGAGTCCGGGCTCAACGACGGCCTCGCGACGCCCTTCGTGCTCTTCTTCCTGGCCGGCACCGTGATCGAGGAGCAGGGCGGCAGCACCGACCGGGTGCTGGTGGACGCCGTGCTCGAGCTGCTGATCGCCGTGACGGTGGGAGTGATCGTCGGGGGGCTCGGTCGTCGCGCCCTCGTGGCCGCTCGCCGGGCGGGCTGGTCGGAGCGCTCCCTCGAGCCGATCGCCGTCTTTGCTCTGGCCCTGCTGTCCTACTTCGTCTGCGTGGGAGTCGGTGGCAACGGGTTCGTGGCTGCCTTCGTCGGCGGCCTGGCCTTCAAGAACGCGGCCGCGGGGACCACCGAGGGCGAGGTCACCCTGACCGAGAGATCGGCACCATCCTCGGTCTTGCGGTCTGGTTCTCCTTCGGTCTGCTTGCCTTCCTCCTCGTGCCCGTCGATCACCTGGCAGGAGGTGGTCTACGCCGTGCTGAGCCTGACGGTCGTGCGCATGGTTCCCGTCGCGCTGGCCCTGTGGAGGTCCGGGTTGGCGGCCCGCGACGTTCTCCTCATCGGCTGGCTGGGACCCCGGGGCCTGGCCTCGCTGGTGTTCGCCATCCTCGCCGTCGAGACCTTGTCGGAGGGGGACGCCGAGCTGGTCGCAGGCACCGTGACCATGACGGTGATCCTGAGCGTGATCGCCCACGGGTTGTCGGCCGGGCCGCTGGCCCGGCGCTACGCCTCTGCCACGGCTGCTGCTTCGCCCCCTGACCGCTCCTCTTCCACCCGGTCGGCGGGTCGAGCCGCCCCTCAAGCCTGCCGAGGATCCGAAGATGACGAGCCGAGGGTCGCGAGGGGTTCCGGCGCTCCTTGCCGCAGTGCTCTCCGTCGGCCTGGCGGCTGCCTCCGTCGGGCCCGTGCAGGCCATCGTGGGAAACGGGCCGAGCGGGGTCGTGCTCCTTGCGGTGCCCGTACGCCCGCACACCCTGCCCGGGACCTCGTGCAGCGTGTTCCCGGCCGACAACTACTGGAACGCCGACATCTCGAAGCTGCCGGTGGCCGCCCGGTCCGCCGACTGGCTCTCCCACATGCGTCCCGGCAGCCGTCTCCACCCCGACTTCGGGCCGTCGTACGGCGAGCTCCCGGTGCCGTACGGCATCCCGATCACGATCGTGTCCGGCACCCACGTCAAGCGCTCCGTGAGCTTCACCTACGCCGCCGAGAGCGACCGCGTGAAGTACCCCCTCGGTGTCGGACACCAAGATCGAGGGCGGCCCCGGGGCGTCGGGAGACCGGCACGCGATCGTCGTGGACAAGTCCACCTGCCGCGTCTACGAGACCTTCGCCACGCGGTCGTCAGCGGGAAAGTGGAAGGCCGGCTCCGGCGCGACCTGGTCGTTGAGGAGCAACGCCCTCCGCCCCGCAGGCTGGACCTCGGCCGATGCGGCCGGCCTCCCGATCCTGCCGGGGCTGCTGCGCCTCGACGAGGTGAAGGCGGGGCGGGTCACCCACGCGATCCGGTTCACCACCGATGTCACCGACCGGTCGTACGTCTGGCCGGCCCGGCACCAGGCGGGCTCGGTGTCGTCCGCGGCGTACCCGCCGATGGGCGCGCGGTTCAGGCTCAAGGCGTCGTTCTCCACGGCCGGCCTGCGCTCGGACACCAAGGTGGTGCTCGCGGCGATGAAGAAGTACGGGCTGGTGCTCGCGGACAACGGTTCCCCGTGGTACTTCCAGGGGACGTCCGAACCCGGCTGGCCGTCGGGGCTGCTCGACGAGCTCAAGCGCATCCCGGCGTCGGCCTTCGAGGCGGTGCAGACCTCGTCCCTGCGGGTCAGCGCGAACAGCGGTGCCACGAAGACCTGAGGTGTCGTACCCTGGAGTCACAACTGCACAGGGGGTGAACGGTTTCGACTTTGGATGTCGTTGCAGGGGAAGCGGGTCGAGGATCGCGGTACTGATCTCGTCAACCATGTGCCGCAATAAACACAAGTGCGAACTCTAACCGCACCGATTTCGCCCTCGCCGCCTGAGCGAGTGTGAAATCTGTCAGACCGGGTGTGCTTCCGCCCCGGACCCTGGCATCAGCTAGGAAGCTCCACTCGGCGCCCCGGCCACGGGGGCGTCGAGGACACCACGCAGTGGCTGGGCCCGGTCGCAGCTTGCCTGCGTGACCGCGAGGGCCGAGAAAACCACAGCAGGCTCCGCCCGGAGAAGCCCTGGTTCGATGCCGAAGGACGCGGGTTCGATTCCCGCCACCTCCACGTACGTATGCCCTCTGACCTGCGGAAATGTGGTCAGAGGTGTCGCGGGTGAGCGAGCACAGGCAGGCCGTTCAAACGGCACCTCGGCTCGGACATTCGAGCCTAGCCCGCGGCACTGCCATCCGATCTAGGGTCGGGCGAGGGGTGAACGCATGCGGACGAAGTGGGCTCTTGCAGCTGTGGTGGCCTGCGCTGTGCTCGCGGGGGCCGCCCTTGCCTTCGCCGGGTACCACGGCAGCGGACCGCTCGCTTCGACGTTGGGGGTGAGTGTCAAGCGAGTGGCTCCCGAGGCGTACGCGATCCCGGGCGAGGGTGCCGACCCGCTCGTCATCGCAGTCCTGTTTCACTGGCCTGAGGACGGCTTCTGCTCGGGCCAGTTCAGCGTCTCCGCCACCGAGACGGATGATGAGGTCCGGGTCAGCGACGTGACGAGCCGGGAGTATCGAGGCGGCAGTTGCGCTGGACTCGGCACGGTGAACGGTATGGCGGGGGCGGAACTTGCTCTCGCCGAGCCCCTGGGGACTCGGAAGTTGGTGAGAGCCAGCGACGGGACAGTCCTCGTCGCTGCCAGCCAGTAGGGCGCAGACACGAGCGCGAACGGCACCTGCTGAGCGCTCTCCTCGCGGCGTTGGGTGGAACCGCGCTCGACGATGTAATCACTCGGCCGCAAGGTGCCCGAAGCGGCGAACCTCCTGGGGCCAGCCGCAGGCCTCCGCGATCTTTCCCGCCCACATCGTGGCGGCCTCGTCATCAGCCACGTCCACCACGGTGAACCCGCCCAGGAACTCCTTGGTCTCCACGTACGGTCCGTCGGTGATCACCACGGTGCCGCTGGTGGTGTCGGCGCTGTAGACCGGGCCGTCCTGCTCCAGCCCACCGGCGAAGACGTACGCGCCAGCAGCCTTGATCTCGTCCACCACCGCCTCGGCGAGCGGTCCGCGCGCGCGGAACCACTCCTCGGTGTGGTCGCCCACCCACTGTTGGTTGAAGTAGATGAGGTACTCGGCCATGACCACTCCTTCTCCTCTGGGGACCTACTGGCCCGCGGCACCTACCCTACGAACGACGACAGGCGAAGCCGACACGGTCACACCAGACCGAACACCCGGCATCGGCGTGGCCACGGCAAGTCCTCCGGCACATCGGCATGAGCGCCGCCGAAGGCCGCGCGTAGTTCCCTCCCCGCATTGATCCGCCTGTTCCGTTCCAAGCCATCGCTTGACGGTCGGATGCATCACTTCTGCCTCGGACGGCTCGGCCCGGCGGGAAACCGTTTGCGTCACTCAGGCGGCGGTCGCATCGTGGCCATATGGCCATGGTCCCGAGGCATCCCCCGTTCGACCTGCTGCTGGCGACCGCTGAAGAGGTCGCGGCGGCGCGGCCGGAGGTCGACGCCTCGATGGCGCGCGAGATCTTCGAGGAGGCGGCGACTCTCCTGCACGACGGGCTGGTGCTCGACGGTCTCGACGAGCACGACAAGCGGTTCGTGGTCGAGGCCCTGTGCGTCGACCTCTGCGCGCCCGACCCTGGAGCTGCAATCCGGGCGCGGGCCGACGCCGTGCTCGCCGACCCGGGTGACCTGCACGATCCAGAGGAGGCTTGGTCCGCCTATCTCGCGACCGTGACGCTCTTCGGCATCTGACTACGCAGCCACGGTCGTTCCCGCCACCGCGGCGGCGGCCACGAGTGCCTGACCTCGTCACTCAGGCGAAGTCCTGGCGGCACATAGGTTCGGCTACTCGGTCGCCGTCTCCGCCCTGTATCGAGCCTGATGTCGGGGCTCCAGCGCAGCCTGGTCTGCAAGAAGGACCGCCACTTGCCGTTGTTCGATGGAGGGTCTCGCGATGCGGGTCGAGGCGGTGAGCATGAAGTAGCCGGTCGTGACTCCGTCGTGTCGCACCGGAAGTGCGATCTCGCTGTCGGTGGGCATGCCATCGCGCTCCACGTTCACCGCGTGGCCGCTCCTAGTCACGCGCCCGTCGTGATCGAGCCGTGGAACCCTCGGGTCGTGGATCTCACCGGGGGCGAACCGGGCGCTGTCGATGTCCAGAACCACGACGATCTCGTCGGCAGCGTGACTTGCGATCGCGTCGGGCGTGTTCTGTGCTTCGGTGGCCAGACCGGCGATGCGGAGGACGCCGTCGAGGTACCCCTGGCGGCGGCTGGCACGCGCTTGCTGTCGGCGTCCCCAAAGGGCGATCTCGGATACCGCGAGACCGATGAGCAGGAGCAGCACAGCGACCTCGATGTCGTCTGAGTTCGTGATCGCAAAGGTCCCGTAGGGCTGGGTGAGGAAGAAGTCGAACGAGGCGGCGCTGGAAACGGCAGCCGTGACGCCGGCAGCCCGGCTTCCAGTCGCTGCCATTGCGACCACTAGAGCCACGAACACGAGGACCGCCGTGGCAGCGGTGACGCTCTCGCGGAACTGCGAGAGCAGGGCGCCAGCCGCGAGTGGTGCAACGACAGCCACGGTCATGACAGTCCGGTGAGCCCGTCGGTCCTCCCAGTGAATGGTCACAACACCATCGAAGCACCGTCACGACGGCTGCGACCATTCCTTGACGCACCCTTGACGTCATCCTGAGCCGCGCAGTCGCCAACGGGTCGTTCTCTGGATCGCGAAGAGAGTCGCGGGACTGATCTAGCTCGCTACCTCACCCAAAAGAATCGGTTGGAAGAAGCCGGTCTGTTCGGGCATCAACCATTGAGTCCCCACGAGCCCCGCCTCCTCGGCACAGGAGGACAGTTCGTTCCGCGTCATCGCCCAGAGCGTCGCCCGTCGGCACACGACGTGCCACGCTCCGGCGTCGTTGTTCAGTTGGAAGTGCTGAAGGTCGTACCTGGTGCGGTCGTCATGCCAGCCCCAGACCTGGAAGGCGATGCTGTTTTCGGAGGGCTGGGGCAGGGTGCCAGGTAGTTGCTCTCGCCGCGCTTGCTCGTAGTCACGGATGCTGACCAGGACCACCCCACCTGACCGGGTTACCCGTCGCTGCTCGCGAAGTGCCGCGACGACGTCGTCGTGGGACATCAGGTGTGCCAGCGCGTTGTCCGCACAGATCAGGGCATCGAATCGTCGGTCAGGGAACGGGAGGTTGCGCATGTCGGCGACCCCCAGCTTGGCTGTGATACCTCGGACCGAGCACTCCGCCTTGGCCCGCCTGACCGCGTTGTGGCTGATGTCGGTTCCGGTCATCCGGTGCCCGCACCGGGCCAGCCCGAGGAGCTGGGTACCGATACCGACGGCTGCGTCCAGGACCATCGAGCCGGCCGGTCGCGCCGGCAGGGACCAGCAGCCGGTGGAGGACGTCGCCCTGCTCGCGGCAGGCCACGTCCCAATCGGGGTACAGGCGGTCATACGTGGCGGCCAACGAGTCGTAGAAGGCCGCAGGTCCGTCCTCAATCGGCGACTCCACGTCCACCATGGTGCCCCACGCAGTCGGGGCGAACACGGGTCACCCGCGGCCCCGACTGCCGGATCTTGTTCCGCGAGTGCGATCTCAATCGGCACATCGGCATGGGTTGTTCCTCGGCCGGGAATCGGCCTCCCGTGCTGGTTCCGTGGCTGGAGGTTCGCTGGCACGATGCCGCCATGGACAGCTCGGTCCTTGTCGGCGGCACCCTGTTGGCCGGGCTGGTGATCTTCGTGGTCGGCGCCGTGGGGTGGCGCCTGGACTACCAGCAGCCGCTGCCGGATTCGCTGCTCGTTATCCACCAGGACCGTCGTCGCAGGGCCTGGATCCACGTATGGATGATTGCCGCCCTGGTGGTCACTTCTGCGGGGTTGGCGGGCCTCACCGTGGCCCTGGTGGAGCCCACCGCCACCGTCCTCGCAGCGATGGCGACAGCGGTGTACGTGTCCGGCGCGGTCTGTTGGATCGCCTCCCTGGCATTCCGCCTCACCGTGGTGCCCTGGGCGGCCGAGCGCACCTTCACGGACGGGTTCGTGCCCGGCGGCTTTGCGGCCTACGACCAGTGGGCCGGTGCGCTCTACGTCATCCACATGCTGACCGCCTACGTCGCTTACGCGGTGCTCGGGATCGCCGTCCTGATCTCGGACGATCTGCCGACCTGGCTCGGCTGGGCCGGCATCGTGTGGGGTCTCGCCTTCGCGGCCGGGTTCGCCGCGACTCGGTTCGCAGGCCCGTTCAATCCACCGTTCTGGGCGCACGTCTACACAGGAATCGTCGGGCTGGTCCTTCTCCTGCAGTGAGGATGCGAGCGCGAATGCCGGAACTCAGGACCGATGCAGAACGGCATTCGGGGCGGCCACCGTGTCAGGCCGAGCGGAAACCCGGCTGGAAGCGCCAATCGGGATGGGTGTTGGTGAGGGTCGACCGGCTCCTCTCCCAATCCTGGGGTTCGAGGGCGTACGGCTCGACGAGGTTGATGCGTGGGCCGCTCACGTCGAAACCCCATCCGAACCCAGCCAAAGCGTGGACCTCTAAAGCGTTCTGCTGGCCGTCGGGGACACAAAGGAAACTGTGGGCGCGCCACGTCATGTCGCGGAGTGGCGCCCTCGACGGCGCGTCGAAGAGTTGGGGGTTCAGCCCGATCCAGCAGAACGGATGTGGCAGGTGGCCGAGGAACGCAAGGGGATCAACCTCGTACTCCCGACCGCCGCTCTCGTTGTCGTCGCTGCGCACAAGTTGGACCCAGCCCAGCACGGCGTCGTAGCCCCGAGCCGGGTAGTCCACGCCTGCGTGACACCACGGGAAGCCTGCTGAGTCCGGCCCTGCACCCACGAGCGCGGGATCGTCGTTGCGCTGATAGGTGACGTGGATGCGTCCGGCCAGTCCTCGCAGGGTGAAATCGACGTCCATGCCCCGAACGGTACTTCCGTGCAGCCAGGCCACCGGGCGCGAATGCCGGATCAGCTCGCGGTGTGGCGATGCATAGCGGCACATCTGCGTGGGTCCGGGCCTGAGACGCGCTGGAGCCGTTGCCGCACCGCAGCAGACTGTCAGGCGGGGGTCTGAGGAATGGGGTCCCGGCGCATCGCCCACGCCGGTGGCCCGCCCTTACCGAGAGTTGCTTCCTCGAGCACGGTGAACCCGAGCCGCTCGTAGAACGGCAGGTTGGCGGGCGTGTTCGTGTTCAGGTAGCAGGGCAGTCCCCCCGCGTCGGACCGAGCCAGCCCGTCGCGCACGAGAGCGCTGCCGCGCCCCTGACCCTGCAGGCTGGGGTCCACGCCGACGATCAGCAACTCCCAATGGGGTCCGTCCATGTGACGTTTGTGGATCTTGTCCATGACCCCGCCCGCGCCCGCGAAACGGGCCAAGGGCCCCAGCCCGGTCTGCAACGGCACGCCGAGCATCCCCGATCGGAGCATCCGCCAGGGGGACATCGGCTCCCCGGGCGGGATCCAGATCGCGACGCACCGGCCCTCCCCGGACTGCCGGACATGGCCGTAGCGGAGCCCGTACTCGAGAGGGACTCGGTTGAGCCGGCGCAGACGGCGTGCCCGGGTAGCAGGATCGGGGAACACCCACCCGACCATCGAATCGTCCATGAAGGCCGTCACGAGCGTGTCGTTAGCCGCGTCCATCATCGATCCGTCGAACGGTGCGACCGCTGAGCTTGTCATCCATCTAGGCCCTCCATGCGGCGATCATGCCCGACGAAGGCCTGCCTATTACCGGATTCCACAGCAGCTCAGGTGCTACCTAGCGGCACATGTGCGCGCTGTCGGCGGCTTCGAAGCTCGTGCCTGCGGAGTGGTGCGGCTACGTCTTCGCCGGGGAGCGTCGGACTGCTGAGGCGAAACCCAGCCAGGTGTGTCGGTTGCCCGCCCAGCACCAGCCAACTTTGGGCGCGTTCCGCCTGGCGCTACCGTCTCGTCCAGTTCCATTGCTGATCCATAGCGCGGGTGTCCGTGAGTCCCAGGACCCGTCGGACTTGCGAAGGCGGGAGCCGATGGTCATGAAGCAGTGATTGCGCTCGAGTGTGTCGGGCTGTTGGAGCAGCCAATGCATGCCCTCGGTCAGGGTCAGTGGGGTGCGGCCGCGGCTGAGGATCACCGGGAGCGCCTCGTCGGGGCTCCAGTTGGCCATGTCGTCGCCGCGATCAGGTCCGTGAACGAAGTACGCGGGGGACTCGGGGCGGCCTCCGCGATGGGTAGGAAGCGGTCGATGTCGGCCATGTCCAGCACCACGAAGCCCGGTTTGCCGTTGTGTCGAACAAGTGGTGCCAGAGCGGACGGGGGGAGCCGTTCTGGACTGATGGCCACGAGCGCGTCCACCGCCCCTTCCTCCTGCGCAACAGCAGCTCGGATCTCCAGTTCGGACATGCCAGCGACGACGTGCACGCCCAGATCGAGCAGACGAGTCACTTGTTGGTCGACAGAAGGCAGACAGACAGGCGGAGCAGGCGATGACGGTGCAGCGGGCACGGTCCAATCCCCTTCGGTTGGAGTCCCCGCCCCAACGCACCGAGTCCCGCTGATGTTCCGCATGACCGCGAGGCAAGTGCGAATTCCGGTTCACCCGAACCGATGCGAACGCGATCGGCACATCGGCCTTAGAGTGTCCGGCCGCGGCGTCGCTACTGCAGCGTCATCGGCGGGTCGTGACGATGTCAGTGCCGAGTGACAGACCCAGGGCCGCGAGACCTCTCCGGACGTCCAGCACATGATGCTCGAGGTCGTGGAGAAGGTGCATGCACGCGGCCTCGACGGTCGCATCGAACGGCCAGAGATCCACCGGCCGCGCCCCGTCCCCGGCAGCCAGGCCAGCAGCGAACGCGACCGCCGCGTCGCCTGTCATCACAAGCTCTGCCTGTTCCGGAGCCTCAGGGAGATCGAGCGCGCGGCGGCAACCATTGATGATCCCGGTGGTGACCTCGACGACGTGAGCGCCGTATTCCAAGCCTGACCAGGTGCCCTCCGAGGGTCGATGCTCGGATCCCTCCCGGGTCAGGAGCGACACCAAGGTCGAGTACCCGGCACGGAGTCGTCCCGCGAGGTCCGTGTCCTCACGGCCGTCGAAGCCGCACTCGTCGCACAGCTCGACCAGGCGTCCGTTCATCTCACGCAGGCCGTATGTCACGGGATGCCTCCACGTGCAGGTGAGTTTCGTCGTGCCAATCCGGGCACGACTCGGCCCTCATCGCCGATCATGACGGATCGTTCCGCGCCGGCCGAGTCATATCGGCACTTCGCGTTTGTCGCCATGCCCGATGGGCGGCGGTCGAGTCAGCCCCCTTGGCGTTGCTGCGACGCGCCCTGGGAAGCCTGTTCTTCACACGTCCCCATGGTCTCCCCCTCGAACAACGACGAGACGGAAACTCCCTGCGCAGCGGCCAACCCTCCCAGGAGCCGACAGACGCCTTCAAGCTGGGTGTATGTGTCCCAGTCGAAGCCGCTCTGGGTCGTCGGTATCTGATCGACCCGGTCATTGAGCGAGCGGATCTGACCGATCAGAATCACCACCGCGACCAGGAGTAGGCCCATCATCGCGGCGAGAACCTTGACGGTCGTGCTGGTCCCATCGGCACGCCTTGGCGAACTCGCGGCGACCCCGTTCGGATCTTCTTTGGTGTCTTCTAGCGACATGCTGGAATGCTCACAGACCGCTACCTGGACTGCCGCCGAATGGCGGAACTCGCAGGCGCTCGCGAACGGCACGAAGGCTCGGGCCGGCGAGGGGTCATGCCATCGATGCCCTGCACTTCTGACCCCAGGGGCCACGGGTTCGAACCAATGCCCCCACGGCACCTAGCCGTGGGGGCATTCGGACTTCAGCTTTCCCGATCTACAACCAGCACCGGTCTAACGTCGGTCATCGCGTCGGTCACCGCGGTCGTCTCGGCGGTCGTTCACCGATCGCTCTCGGTTGTGGCCGTGCGCTACAACGACCGCTCCGCCTACTGCGGCGGCGGTCCTGCGCCTACGTCGGGCTGCCATGGGCATGTCAGGCTCCTTCCTCGGCATCGGCCTCGATCGCAGCCAACACGGCTTGGATCGGAATGCGCCCGGTGGCGACCAGTTGGCCTCCGGCTTTGCGTACCGACGCGCCGAACGGCGCGGCCCACAGGTTCTCCCAGACCAGCACCGCTGCGGTGCTGCCCGGTTCGATCGTCTCGGCCAGGTCCAGCACATCCTGCTCGCTGAGCACCATCGCCAGTTCGGCTTCTCGGTGGTGCGGAACTCGCCGAGTTCACTCGGGGTCAAGATCCGACAGTTCCGAGACGTTCAACGTGCCGTCGGTCTCCTTCTGCAGCACCAACAGGTCCAGCACCCGGATCAGGCCACGATCCACCAGGTCCACCAGGTGGGGTGCGATCTGTCCGGTTGGTTGCTTGCCAGGGAACTCGACCACGAGCCAGTCGACGGGTCCCAGCTGATCAACATCAATCATGCGCCACATCTCCATTCGGTCGACCGCAGTCAAGCGGGCTTTGGGACATGGAACAACCCCCGTGAGGGGTGAACTCCCAGCGGCTGGGCATCTCAGCTGAGAAGACCGGTGCACCTGAGCGCCGCCAGGGGCGTGCCCGATCTCTCCGTCGCGCCTGACTGGTCGCGCGAAGTCCCCCACCGAGGGGGATGCCCGTCGCCCGCGGTCCCGATGAGTCGCATTCAGCGAGTCGGTGGCGGCACGACGACCGGCAGGACCGGCGTCGTACGCACACCTGCTCCAGTCCGAGGTCGTCCGGAGCAGCCAGCGCTACGACGACTGGCTTGCGGCCGAGCGAGAGCGCGCCGAGGCCGATGCCGCGAACGTCGTGCAGCTCCGGAAGCCTTGTGCCGTAGCGTCCTGTGAACGACGTCATGGCTGCCCTCAGCCGGTCAGTACTCGCGTCGTGCTCATCCGGACTCCCTGTGGTCGAGGTGACGAAGATCGGGCTCGGCCGTCACCAAACCCCGGCGATCGAAGCGTGGGGCTCCGCTAGCCGGGGATGCCTGGTTGGCGAGAGATGGCGACGACCGCAATCACCAGGAGCAGCGCGCCCAACGTGAGCAGCGCGTATCGCACGCTGGGTATTGAGAAGGTGCTCCCGATTCCGACGAGGAACAGCACTCCTGCGAGGATGACGGTGATCCGAACGTAGTGATCGCCTGTGATGCCGGCCTGTTCGCCTGCTGCGGCGTGTTCGTTTGCGGAATTGTCCAGCGTCGCGGCTTGGTCGGCCTCGGCGAGGCGGTATTGCGGCATGTATGTCGGCCCCGGTGGGGCGTCGGGGTTGGTGTCCGGGTTGGTGGCTTGCCAGGCGTCGAAGGCCACCGCAAAGGCTGGGCGGAAGCGCCGCTCGGCGACAGCCATCTTCTCCGGGTTGTCCAGGGTGTAGGCGATGAACCAGGCATTGAAGGTGGAGGCGTCGAAGTTCCGCAGGTTCTGCGCGGCGTACTCCGCCCTGTTGGCCTCGGTGCGCGCCGTGGACGCCACCGCCAACTGAAGACGTGACTCCGTGCCCCACTTGGCCGCGGCGTACCCCGACCACGCCGCCGTGATCGTGACCAGCGCCAGAACGACCGCCTCGGAGATCTGCACGGCCCTGCCGTGCTTGCCACCCATCCCCACGGCATGGTGCTGGTGGTGCTCCCGCTCCTTGTTGGCCTCCATTGCGGACAAGCCTTCGGGCATGAGCCTTCGCCTCCGGTCACCAAGGTCCAGCATCCCGCGCGCGTCCAACGCGCCCGGAAGCATTCTGCTGGCTTTGACGCCCGCATCCGTCCTCGTAGCACCAACAGCCAGACACTGATCGGCTCACGAATGTGCGCTTTGGGTTGGCGGGGCCACAAGCATTGGCGCTCCCCCTTGACCCTTTCGGCCGCACGATCAGCGCCGCTGAGCTTCACGTGCAGGTGGCAAAGGGCCACCCAGCCGGCGGCGTCATCAGCGACGATCTGGGTTAAGCGGTTGTGATCACGCCGCGCGAAAGCTGAGGGCGACTCAGCCTCGATTGGTCGAGATCGACCCACGGAGTCCGTCGCCAACCGGATCAAGTCCGCGAAGGCATCGGCCATCACCAGAGCCGAGAGGGCTCCCCGGCCGGTGGTTAGCATCGCCTTGTCCTTCTTGCGGGCCATGAGGAGCATCGAGCCCTTCGACCGGGCCATGACGTTGGCCGCTCAGGCCTTAAGTCAGGATTATCCCGCTGCTGATGGCCTGGGCGGCGTTCGCCGGCGATGGCGGAACGAGTGTCGGCGACCAGGTCACCGACACCTTGCATCCGTCAGGCAGAACGCGCACGACCCTCGACCAGTCGTTTCCCCGGGATGCCCAGCAGTCCACGACGTTCGGTGTCATCAGCGGGTTGATCGTGCTGATCAGCGCGACGAGCTTGTCCCGCGCGCTGGGACGGATGTACGCGAAGGCCTGGCACGTAGAGCCGTCGGGGTAGAGCAACGGCGGGCGGTGAATCGCCGTGATCCTCGGCATGAGCGCGACCGTCGTGGCCACGCAGTACCTGACCCAGGCCGCGGAGACGACTACACAGAACGTCGTCGCCATCGTCCTGATCTTCCTGCTGAGCGCGATGCTTTAGACCTGGATCACCTGGATCACCTGGATCACCTGGCTGCTCCTGATGCGCCGCATCACCGTCTTGCGACTGCTGCCATCGGCCGCGCTCATGGCGATGGGGAGCGTCGCGCTCAACGTGGCCGGCCATGCCCACCCGCCACATGCGCTGGAGATCGGCGTCGAACACTTCGGCTCGCTCGGCGTGGCTTTCACCGTCGTCGGCTGGCTGTTCGTCGTGGGCTTCGTGCTCATCTTCGCCACTGTTCTCGGAGCCGTCGTCGTCCAGGACGAAGGCGTCAAGAGCCTCATGCTGTCGGTACGACGCCGGGCTGTGGGTCTGCATCACCGGACGTAGGCGGTGCTCACGGCGAACCGAATGCCGGATCAGCCCCCAGGGGGGGGGCGATCGATAGCGGCACATCGGGGCGGTCGGCGTTGTCTGCGGCGTCAGGCTGTCGGTGAGGCGCTGGGCCCCGTGGAGGGCTGGTCGGTCCAGCCAAGGGTCCGGGATACGGCCAGGAAACACACAGCACTCAGGAACAGGGCGGCCATGAGAAGGGCCATGCCGCCGACGTCGGTGAGTCCGGTGAGTCCGGTGAGCGGTGTCGCTGCGGCTCCAACGGCGAAGGTCAACCCACCCTGCAGCGCTGCGGCGGTGCCGCCGACCGTGCGGCCCAACTCTTGAGCGATCGCCGTAGTGGCCGGGAAGGTCAGGCCCATGCCGGCAACGCATACCGCGAGCAGGACCCACACCGGAGCCAACTGCACTTCGTTGACAGCAAGGGCGTAAAAAGCCAGGCCGACTGCCGCGGCGGCCGAGGTCCCCACGCCGAGGGCCCTTAGCCGCGGGGACCCCACTCGTCGCACCGTGACGGTAAAGCCGACGCTCACCGCGGCCATCGCGGCGGCGTTGGTCGCGAACAGCAACGTGTACCCCGACTCGGTCAGACCGAAGTCGTCCTGCAGGACAAACGATGAGCCGCCGATGTAGACGAAGAACCCAGCGGTTGCAAGACACTGCACCACCACGGCGACCATGAACGGACGCATCCTAAGCAGACCGGCCATCCTGCGCCCAGTCCCAGCAAGACCAGGCGACGATCGGGCGCTCGGCGGCAACGTCTCGGGGATCCCGATCAACACCGCTGCCGTCATCACCACACCCAGGGCGGCCAGGAACAGGAAGATCGTCCGCCAGTCCCCGACGAGCAGGATCAACCCACCAACCGCCGGCGCAACCACGGGCGCGAGGAGCGTAACCGCCGCTAGCGCACCGAAACGCACCGCCGCGTCACCGCCGCTGTGTCGGTCACTCACGACCGCTCGGCCGACAGCGAACCCGCACCCACCGACGACACCTTGCAGCGCACGCGCCGCAATGAGGAGACCGACGCTCGGGGCCGCAGCGCAGGTCAGGGACATAACGGCGAACGCGGCCGAAGAGAAGATCAAGATCCGGCGGCGCCCGGTGGCATCGCTGATCGGCCCGCACACAAACTGACCAACCGCGAACCCGAGCAGGAAAGCAGTCATGGTCAACTGCGCTGCACTCGAAGTCGTACCCAAGGCGTCCTGCACCGCCGGAAGCGCCGCGATGTAGGTGTCCGTCGCGAACGGGCTCACACCTGTAACCAGCACCAGGGCCAAGAACGACGGGTCCTTGGTCATCGCGCGCACCCCGCGCATACTGCCGGATCAGCTCGTCATGAGGCGATGCACAGCGGCACATCGGTTCGACCCTTCAGGACGCGAGACTTGCCGGTCTGCGCGTCAGCCCGCAAGCCTGTCGCCTAGGTCGAGCGCGGTGGTTCTCCGGCCGGGGGCCGCCATTTGACTGCGATGACGGCCGCCGCGACCCAGGTCATCAGCATGACGACCCCGCGCGTCGGCTCAAAGAGGACCAGCCCGAGCAGGGTGCCAACTGGCACAGCCGCGAGGAATCCTCCGCTGTCCCCTGCCCTCAGCGCCATCGTGACCGCGAGTCCGAGTAGGCCGAGGAGGAGCGAGAGCACGCCGCCCACATAAGCCCAGGACGCCCACGACCACGAAAGGCCGTCCTCCAGGAAATTGCCGACACCCGCGACGCCCGCGCATGCTGCCGGCACAAGCGAGGTCTTGAACGCCGCTCGGTCACCCGTGAGTGAGGCATAGGCCGGCAACGCGGCGGCGAGAAGGCACAGCGCGACGCTGAAGCCGACCACCGCCAGCAGTCAGACAGGTCTCTGGCCATGTAGTCCACGGACCCCACCTGGAGACCGCGGAGACAGAACGCCAATCCGACCACCACGAAGGCGCCACCCGCCAAACCACCGAGAGCCGCATCTGTACATCGTGGCGGCCCCACCCGACGTGCGACAGTCCCGCCACCACGGGGGAGCCACTGGCGTCGTCTACCGGGGTGTCACCGGGGGGTGAGTGCCACGGGGCAACAGACGGTAGACGTGCAGAGTCAAAGCCGCGGACAGAATCGGCTGCATACCACCACAGGCGAGCGCTATCGGCACGTCTGGGCGGTTTCCGGCCCCGTTCCGTCAGGCAGCGGCTTCAGCCCGACGTCGGCTTCTCCAACGACGCTGCGATCTGCTGGAGGCTGATGGCGATCGACACCAGGGCGAGCGCTTGGACGGCGTCATACGTCCCGGGCTTGAGCGTCTGAGCGACCCGGGCGGCCTCAGTTGCGTAGGCGGCCGCGGCGTCAGGTTCGGTGTTGGACATGGCGGCAGGCTATGGCTGAATTCGAAGTCCCACGTCGGTTCTCCCAGGCTGGCGCGAGCGAGCACGGCACATAGCGAGGCCCTGCTGCCCGGCATGGTCGGAGCGCTCCCGGCCCCTCACGGGGTGGGTTCAACTGTCTCCCCTGTGGCGGCCGGGGACTTCAGCTCGAGCACGGTTCGGACTTGGATGAACCGCTGGAGGAAGGTGGTCTCGTCGAGGCGCTTGCGTCGCAACCAGCTGGTGACCTCGTCGTTGCACTTGCTCGCGTTGCAGGAAGCGCAGGCCGGCACGACGTTGGTCACCGTGTATCGCCCACCCCGGGAGATGGGTAGAACGCAGTCACGCTGCAGTGGCACGTTGGTCGCGCCGCAGTAGGCGCACGAAACCCAAGCGAGCTTGAGGGCGCTCCATTGTTCGTCGGTCAGGTCGTGGACTTCCCGAGCCAGGTGGCGCTTGCGGCGACGACTTGCCCGCGCCCTGCGAACTCCGGTTACCGCCATTCAAAGACCCTAGGACGATAGCCTTCGACAAGGCGTCGATGGCGCGCCGCCGGTGTGACTCACCAACCGGAACCATGCCTGTCGAGCCATGCATCGCATTCGTCGGAAGCGGCACCCGCCGGAACCCAAGCGCGATGTCCTCCATCCTGAGGGGCGAGCGCCGAATGCCGGATCTTCGCCGAGCGCGAACGGCACTTCGGATCGATCTTTCTGAACCGAACTGGGTAACGCCTTTCGTTCCCCTGCTCATACTTGCGGGATGGGGCAGGTGGAGACGGCGCGGGAGGCTGCTCCCCCGCAGCGGTCGAGGCCACACTTCGGCCGTCGGGCGATCGTCGTTGCCGCCGGCATGGGCTTCCTCCTCGGAGCTCTCGGCGTCCTTTCCTGGCAGCACTGGCGGGCCGACGGCCGCGATGAAGCCGCTTTCCGGGCCCGCGTCGCAGAGTTCATCTGGGACGGAACCTCCTCACAAGCGGACCCGGACTGGGTGGCTGCCAATCCCGAAGCGGTCCTTGCTGAGGGGGATCGATCCTGCCGTTGGCTCGGCACACAGCCCCGGCCTGGCGTCCAGCCAGCGCGCGCGGGTGCCGATTCGTACGACGTCCAGGCGCTGTACGTTTCCGAACTCAAAGATCAGTACCTCGTGGCGACCCGCGGCATTCCGATCGTCCAACTGGCGGAACGTAGTCGCAGCCTGATCGTCTACAGCGCATGGCTTCACTTGTGCCCCAGTAGCCGAGAGGACCACACGCCCCCGCGTGGTGAGGACGAGCCGACGGACTCGAACCAGGACTAGGTCCCGGAACCGGCCCTTTCGGAACCTGGGCTAGCCAATCGCGAACGGCACTCCGCAGGCAACCCCAGCGGCATATCGCAAGCGTCGTCACGGCCCGTGGGTTACCAATCGGCACTCGCATCTGAGTTGTCGAACGATCTGTCTGGGGTGGAGGGTCAGAGTATGAGCGACATCTCGACCGACTTATCGACCGCGCTGAGAACTGAGCTCACAAGGTCGATGCGCGCACGTGACAGCGTTGCGACGGCAGCCCTTCGAGCAGCCCTGGCGGACTTGGCGAACGCCGAGTCGGTTCCCATTGAGCACCCTGGCTCCACCCTTCAGGGCGATGAGCATTTCGCGGGTTCGTCGATGGGCTTGGGTGCGGCTGAGGCACCGCGCCGATCCGTGAGCGCGGAAGAGTCCCGGGCCCTCGTTGAACTCGAGGTGGTCGCTCGAAGGAGCGGTGCCGTCCAGCTCCGAGCTAACGGACGTGAGGCAGAGGCAGCCGCCTTAGAGCGCGGCGCCGACGTGCTCGAGGCGGTCCTACGTTCCCTTGCTATGTGAGCGAGAACGGTACTTCGGGACTACGGCCGCCTGCGCAGGGCAGCCCCGGGCCCTCGCGTACCACCCAGCCGACGAGATCGCCCCCTGCACGCCACCGCCGGCCATCATCCCGGCCGACGCTTCCATGAGTTCGGTGTAACAGCCTGAGCACAGCGATCTACCAGTGGCAGTACGTGCCCGCTGCCAAGCGACCGCCTTCGACAGTTGTCACAAGTGGACGCCATGTCGCCCCCTCTCGGGTATGCCCACTTGACCGGAGCGTTACAAGATCGGACACGGGATGGCAGGTGCCGTTTCGTACTCGTCGTACATCCCCGTGCGAGTCAGAATGCCGGACCCGCCCCCAGAGGAGCGATGGATAGCGGCACTTCCGCGCAGGTCACTCAGCCCGTTGCATGAACATCCAGCGGTGACCCTCAAGGTCTTCCACGCGATACAACCGCGATCCGCCAGGGCCGGACTCGATGGAGGAGAGCATCGTCGCCCCGGCTGTGCGGGCACGGTCCCTGTGGGCCTCGACGTCCTCGACATACACGAGGACTCCGTCGATGACCCACGGGTCGCGCGACCAGGCGGCAGCCGAATCACAATGGGCTCGATGCGAGAGCGGACTCTGATAGTCGGGCGATGGCGTTGCAAGCAAGATCAGCCCTTCACCGGTCGACATCTCACCGTGGGACAGAACCCCAGCCTGGTCCAGCCAACGCTCGCGCTCCTCGAAGCCGAACGCCTCCGCGAGCCAATCCATCGCCGCCGGCCCGTCAACATAGGAGAGCATCGGAACCACACCCGGGTCGTCTCCAGCCATGTCGAAGATGATGCCGGGTCTCACGTCGAGCGGCGAGCGAGAACGGCACATAGGCGGCGAGTGTCAGGCCACGACCGCATCTGTATGTGCCTTGCGAAACCGTCCCCCTCGCTAAGCCGAGGCGCTGGAGGGCAAGGGCAATCCGCCGAGTTGGAGACGCACCACCCGCCGGCGCAGGGTCGGCGAGGCCACCACCTCGTATCCAGCGTCGAGGAAGACCTGCAGCAGCCCGACCGAGGCCTCGTCCCAGATCACGGTCTTCCCGTCCGCAGGCTCGGTCGGGTAGCCCTCCAGGACCTGGGCGCCCACCTGTCCGCCGTAGTCGACCGTGGCGGCGGCAAGCTCATACATCAGCCCTTGCCGCCGGAAGCCCTTACGCACGACGAAACAGGTGACCGACCAGACGCCGTCGAGTCCCGGGGTCCATCCGCATCCACGGCTGCTTCCGGCTCCAGATCCTCGGGTAGTTCTCTCGGGGCTCGACCGCGACCCAGCCAGCCGGCTCGCCGTCGAGGTACCCGATCAACCCGGACGTGGGTCCGTCGGTGCCGCAACCGGTCTGCTCCACCTGCGCGGCGTCCCGCTGCTCCTGTGTGGTGTCGCGCCAGATCCAGCCTGGGACCTTGAGCGCCTGGCACCGGCACTTGCGGGCGCCACCGGCCTCGAACACCGCCATGACGTCGTCGGTCGCCGCCTCGTTGGCCGGTCGCCAGGTGAACTCGGGCACACCGCAGCCTAGACCAGCATCGGTCAGGAGGTCCCCGACTGATCGGCGTGCGAGAGGACGGAAGTACCTGTCCTGCATGGGAACTTGGGGATGGTCGGATGACGTCCGGAGCCTCGGAGGTGGCACGTCGTCGACAGATCGCCTGAGGCATGACCATCGGTACCGCCCATGCCACCCCTACCGATTCCGACCGAGTGAGAACGGCACATCGCGGGTGGTCGATTGCGATCACCTGACTGACGGCTACTCCCCGGTGACACCGTCGATGGACTCGCGGAGCAGATCAGCGTGGCCGTTGTGGCGCGCGTACTCCTCGATGAGATGGCACAGGATCCATCGCAGCGAAACGCGCTGGCCATCCTCCTGCTCCTCGGAGAGGGCGGACAGGCCATCAGGTCCCGCCAAGGCATCTGCCACCACCCCGTCCGACACCGCGACAGATTCCTCGAACCAGGCGAAGAGCTGCTCTGGCTCAGCCCCGGCTGCCGTGGCGAAGGACCAGCTGGGGTCCTCCGGGTCCATCTCCGCCAACCATGACGGTCGCGCGACCCCGCCCGCAAACGTCAGGTTGAGCCAGCCCGCCTCCACCACCGACAGGTGCTTCAGCAGGCCACCCAGGGTCATTGTTGTTGGTGCCAGCGGCGTCGAGAGTTGGGTCTTGGTGAGACCTGAGCACTTCCAACGCAACGTGTCGCGCTGGTAGTTGAGGAATCCCAACAGCGTGGCGGCCTCATCTTGTGCGACTGGAGGATCTACACGGTCATCAGCACCGAACATCATCGCGCGACCGTAGCAACGCCTTCGACGCTTGGCGAGGCACCGAGGAGGCGATCGCGAAGACCGGTTGGCTCATCAGAAGACGATGCAGATCGGCACGTAGGGTTCGCTGAGCGAAACTGGCGTGACGTCCTCGTCCAACGTTGCATAGCCTCCTCGAGTGACAAATCCTGCGATCTTCGATGGTCTCGCCCGCGCGTCGGTTGCCGTTGGCAACTTGATCGATCAGATCAGTGGGGACCAATGGACGGCACCAACTCCCTGCACTGAATGGAATGTGCGCGAGGTCGTGACCCACCTCGTCGGGATCAACCTCGTGTTCGTGGCGATTCTCGAGGAGAGCCCGATGCCGGAACGGGGACGCGATCTCCTTGGCACGGACCCAGCATCGGCCTACCGGCGATCCGCCGCAGCGCTCCAGGCAGCCGCTGCACGCCCGGGGGCCCTAGCGCAAAGCCACGCTTCCGCACTGGGCGTCGCCACTGGTGCCGAGCGGTTGCATTGGCGTATAGCGGATCTGCTCACGCACGGGTGGGACCTCATGCAGGCAACTGGAATCAACGCAGAACTGCCCGATGATCTCGTAGAGCAGTCACTCGAATTCGCTCGAGTTCAACTGCCCAACCAGTCGCGGAGCGGACGATTCGCGGACCCTCAGCCCGTCCCGAGACGACGCACCACTGATCGAGCGTCTCGCGGGGTTCACCGGCCGGCCGGTCCCATGGCTGATGCCCACCTCGACGCAACCCACGTGATCTCAACTCATCGTCGCATGAGGTGCGAACGCGAACAGCCACGTCCTGTTGCAGCCTAAGCGGCATGCTCTATCGGCACTTAGCGTGCACGCATGTTTGTCGCTTCCTTCCTGCAGAGCTATCCCCACCCACCCCAACTTGTCATGACTAGAACGAAGGTCAGAAGGAGGATGGAGGACAGGGTGATCCCGATCCCTGACGCGACAGCTGCGTCAACGCAGGGCCCCTTCCATGGCTTGTTCCACGCCAGCGCCAGCACGGCCCAAGCGACAACGGCTCCGAGGGCGAACCAGGCGAAGACCGGGACCATCAGCATGAATCCGTATCCGCCCGCCCCCAAGACGGCCAGAGTCATCAGAATCGCAAACGGAACCCCGAAGTACAGCGGCACAAGAACCATCGCCTGGAATACGAAGCGTTCCGCTGGCGGCACGTCGCGATCTTGCCTCATGGGGTTCTGACAAGGCCGGTTTCGACGTCAGAAGGCGATGCAGAACGGCACCTCGGTGCGGCTAGTCCGTGTCGCTGATCGTGCGAGTCAGCAACGTCTCAGCGACCTCGCTGCCCTCGTCCGCGAGTCGCTGCAGCGTGGCGGCGTCACCCATCTCCGAGGCGATCTTGGCTCGCTCGTCCACCGCCGACATGACGCCGTTGTCGACCAGATACTCCAGGGTCTCAAGGTCACCCTGCTCAGTGGCCCGCTTCGCCAGCAGGTCGCCGGCAGACTCGTTCCCGGCGTCGATGAGGTACTTCAAGGTGTCGATGTCCCCATCCGCGGCTGCGAGGCGAGCGAGGCGATCCGCAGCGTCCTCGTTTCCTTCCTCGGCCAACTGACGAAGGACGGCCCGATCGGCTCCGGTCATGGCTTCACGCTATGCCCGCAAGAGCGACAGCGTCGGAGGAAGGCGCAGGCGAGTGCGAACGGCTGATAGGCCGCTGCGTCAGCCCGCTCGGTCAGCCGCCTCGCGTAACCACTGGGACACTTCGTCGTCGAGGTCTGAAACGTGTGTGATCTCCAGGTGGTGCATCCACTGCCCAGGCGCGGGTTCGACAACCTGTTTCCAGCGTGACGACTCGACATGACGTCCCAACGCGATGGACAGGACGAGATCCGCGCCCGGACGGGAGAGGTATCTGCCTGGCAGCCACAGGTAGGCGAATCCCCGCTTGCGTCTGAAGGCGATCTGACTCTTCGAGACACGCACCTCCACCGTGCCGACGGGCGCGAGCATCTCGAGCACCCGGTCGAAGGCGGCCAGCCCTAGCGGTTGGTTGGCGAAGAACTCCTGCGGGCTTGCACCCGACGACGGCGTCACCCGAGCGATAGTGCCGGATGTTGCTCTGCGCTCATACCTGGAGTTGAACATCCCCGGCCTGTTGAGCCGATGTCATGAGGACCTGTCCTGATCATTGGAGAGTTGCGTCCAGGGCTCCGATGACCAACGAGCCCTTCTCAGTACGCTGAAGCCGATGCCCGACCAGCGCACTGACGTCGTCGTCGTGGGCGCTGGCGTCTTCGGCCTCGCCACGGCCTTGGAGCTCGCCCGCCGGGGACGTACCGTCACCGTGATCGACCGGTTCGGGTCCGGGCATCGCGCCACCTCGTCGACCGGCGCCTCGCGCAGCATTCGCATCGCGTACGGCGAACCGTTCTACGTCGACCTGGCCCGGGACGCGCTGGACCGATGGGCGGCTCTGGAGCGTGCCACCGGCAGGACGATCCTGCAGCTGACGGGTCAGGTGGACCTCGGCCCTGAATCGGTGCTGGACGCGCTGGTCGAGTCGGTGGCTGCGGCCGGGGCGACGCTCGAACGCCGTACGGCGGCTGAGCTGCGCGAGTCGTTTCCTGAGCTCTCGGACGGTCGTGGCGGGCTCTTCCACGCACAGGCGGGGACCGTGATGGCAGCGGTCGGCATGGAGGCGCTCCGGCTGGCCGCGGTCGACGCGGGCGTACGGCTGCTGATGCCGGAACGCGTCATGGCCATCGAGCCAGGCGAGCCGGCTGTTGTCCAGACAGACAAGCGCACGGTCGAGGCCGACCGGGTGGTGATCGCTGCCGGCCCCTGGACCGGGGGCATGCTCGAACCGCTCGGGATCGCCCTCTCCCTGGCCCCGTCGGTCGCCCAGGTGACGTTCCTCGACGCGCCGACGATGGTCGGCCGACCCGGCATCGCCGACTGGCCGGAGCCTGGCGGCGTCGGCGTCTACGGCCATCCGGTCCCCGGCGTCGGGTACAAGCTCGCCTTCGACGCCGGTGTCGACGGTTGGCGGCCGGACACCGAGGAGTGGGCGCCCGACCCCGACGAGGAGGCGCGCATCCTGGGCTGGATGGACCAGCACCTGGGCGGTGCTCCGCAGCGGGTCGCCTACAGCCAGCGGCATCCCTGGACGCTCACCCCGGACTCCGACTTCGTGATCGACCGGCGAGGCTCCTTGGTGCTGGCCTGCGGCTGCTCGGGCCACGCGTTCAAGTTCGGCCCCGCGCTCGGACCGGTGGTGGCCGACGTCGTGGAAGGTGCTCCGCCCCACCCGCTGTTCAGGCTCGACCGGCCCGGGCTCACCGACCCGGTGTCCCCGGCCAGCCCCATCGCGCGGTAGGGCGGGCCTGGACCTGTAGCGTCCAGTGTCTAGCCTGAGGTGGTGCAGACGGTGGCGCCGACCTTGCTGCTCGAGACGAAGCTCTACCTCCCCAGGTCGCCGCGCAGGCTGGTGCCGCGTCCGGATCTGGTCGAACGCCTGGATCGCGGGGCGGCGTCGACGCTGCTGCTCGTCTCGGCCCCTGCCGGGTTCGGCAAGACGACCTTGCTGGCCGAGTGGCTGGCCACGGGCTCGACGGCCGAGCGTTCCGTCGCCTGGTTGTCGCTGGACCGCGGTGACAACGCGCCCGGGGTCTTCTGGACGTACACGATCGCTGCGCTGCAGACGGTCGCCGAGGGGGTCGGCGAGAGCGCGCTCGCGCTCCTGCGGGAATCGCAGCCCGTGCCCATCGAGCTGGTGCTGACGACGCTCCTCAACGACCTCGCCGCCCTCCCAGCAGACGTCGTGCTGGTACTGGACGACTACCAGCTCATCGACGCACCTGAGGTCCAGGTGGGGATGGAGTTCCTGCTCGACCACGCTCCGCCGCGCCTGCACCTGGTGCTGGTCGGTCGCGCCGACCCAGCCCTGCCGCTGGCCCGGCTGCGCGCACGCGGCGAGCTGGTCGAGATCCGCGCCACCGACCTGCGCTTCACCCCGAGCCGAGGCCGCGACCTATCTCAACGAGGTGATGGGCCTGGAGCTCACCGCCGCCGACGTGGCGGCGTTGGAGGGCCGGACGGAGGGCTGGATCGCTGCCCTGCAGCTGGCGGCGCTGTCGCTGCGAGGACGGGACGACGTCGCCGGCTTCATCGCCGGCTTCGCGGGGGATGCTCGGTACGTCGTCGACTACCTGCTCCAGGAGGTCCTGGAGCGTCAGTCCGACCGGGTCCAGAGCTTCCTGCTGCAGACCTCTGTCCTCGACCTGCTGACCGGTCCGTTGTGCGATGCGGTCACCGGCCAAGCAGGTGGCAAGGCCATGCTGGAGTCGCTGGATCGCGAGAACCTCTTCTTGGTCCCGCTCGACGACCAGCGGCGTTGGTACCGCTACCACCACCTCTTCGCCGACGTGCTGCGCGCGCGGCTGCAGGACGAGCAGCCCGATGTCGTCCACGAGCTGCACCGGCGGGCGAGTGACTGGTTCGAGCAGAACGGCGAACGAGCCCTCGCCATCGACCACGCCCTCGCCGCCGAGGACTTCGAGCGGGCCGCGGTCTTGGTGGAGCTGGCGTTCCCGGCCATGAGCCGGGATCGACAGGAGGCGACCCTCCGCGGCTGGTTCGAGAGTGCTCCCCGAGAGCCTGTTCGCCGCGCGACCCGTGCTCAGCATCGGGTACGTCGGTGCGCTGATGTCCACCGGTGCGCTCGAAGGTGTTGAGCCGCGGCTGCAGGACGCCGAGCGCTGGCTGAACGCGAGCCGGGACGGGATCGCACCTCGGGCCGGCGCCACGACCGAGATGATCGTCCAGGACGAAGCCGAGCTCCTCCGACTGCCGAGCTGGGTGGCCGTCTACCGGGCGGCCCTGTGCCTGCTCAGCGGAGACCCGGCCGGGACCGTCACGAACGCCACGGCGGGGGCTCGAGCTGCTGGTGGACGGCGACGACCTCGGTCGCGGGGCGGCCTCGGCCCTCATCGGCCTCGCCACCTGGGGCGCGGGGGACCTCGACGCCGCCAACGCCGGCTATGCCGAGTCGATGGCCAGCCTGGAGCGGGCCGGCCACATCGCGGACGTGCTGGGCTGTGCGATCACGCTGGCCGACATCGAGATCGCCCAGGGCCGCCTGAGCCGACGCGATGCGCACGTACGAACGCATGCTGCGGCTCGCCGCCGACCAGGACGGTCCGGTGCTGCGGGGGACGGCGGACATGTACGTCGGCCATGGCCGCCTCCATCGCGAGCGTGGGGACCTGGCCGGCGCCACGCAGCTGTTGCTCCGCAGCCAGGCCCTCGGCGAGCACGTCGGGCTGCCGCAGAACCCGCACCGGTGGCGGATCGTCATGGCAGGCGTCCGGGAAGCAGAGGGAGACCTGGACGGCGCTCTCGAGCTGCTCGACGAGGCAGAGCGCGTCTACGCCGGAGACTTCTCACCCAACGTGCGCCCCATCCCGGCCATGAGGGCGCGGGTCTGGATCGCCCAGGGTCGACTCGGCGACGCCGTCGGGTGGGCGCGCGAGCAGCACCTCGCCGTGGAGGACGACCTCAGCTACCTCCGGGAGTTCGAGCACGTCACTCTGGCCAGGTTGCTGCTGGCGCAGCACCGGTCCGATCGCACGGCGGGCTCTGCTCAGCGGGCCACCGACCTGCTCGAGCGACTCCACCGCGGGGCCGAAGCCGGCGGGAGGACGGGCAGCGTCATCGAGATCCTTGTGCTGCTTGCGCTCGCTCAGGACGCACGTGGCGACTCCACTGCGGCCCGGGCGACGTTGGAGCAAGCCCTTGCGCTGGCCGAGCCCGAGGGCTACGTCCGGGTGTTCGTCGATCAGGGCGAACCCATGGCGACGCTCCTGAGAACTGCCGCGCAGCGCGGGGACGCGACGGGGTACGCCCGCCGGCTGCTGAGCTCCTTCGACGGCTCGGCGCCGAGGCCGACCGGGTCGGGAGTGCTCGTGGAGCCGCTGAGCGACCGCGAGCTGGACGTGCTCCGGCTGCTCGCCACCGACCTGAGCGGTCCGGAGATCGCCCGCGAGCTCGTGGTCTCCCTGCACACCATCCGGACCCACACGAAGAACATCTACGCCAAGCTCGGCGTGAACAGCCGTCGGGCTGCGGTCAGCCGGGCGGAGGAGCTCCACCTGCTGCGCTAGCCCTCCCCGAGGCGCACGGTGCCCGCGCCCGTCGCGGACGAGATCACCACCGTGATCACCAGGTGTGGTGATCCCCGCTCACCACATCCGTTCGTACGTTGCGCCTCATGACCGAGACACACGCGTCGACAGGCAGCTGGCACGAGGCAGGGGTGTACGAGATCCGGCTCGCCGGTCATCTCGACAACCGGTGGAGCGACTGGTTCGACGGGTTGACCCTCACCCACGAGTCCGACGGCACGACGGTCGTCCGCGGCCCGGTCGTCGACCAGGCGGCCTTGCACGGCCTGCTCCAGAAGGTCCGTGACCTGGGCCTCCCGCTCGTCTCCGTCCTGCACGTCGACACCGACCAGCTCGACAAGCCCGTTCCCGATCCCCGATGACCACTCACCCTGCGAAGGAACCCGCCATGACCTCACACGCACAGACCTCAGCGCCCGGCGCGGCCCCGGAGGCCCCGCGGAGCATGAACCGCGCTCATTCGGCGCATCGGTGACACGAGCGCGCGCCGACCCTGGACGACGATCGGCGCGTGGGCGGTCCTCGTGGCCGTCGTCGTTGCGCTCACCGGAGCGTTCGGCGGCGCCTTCCTCGACGACTTCACCGCACCGAACAGTGAGAGCGCGCAGGCGATGCAGCTGCTCGAGGACCGGTTCCCGGCGGCCGCGGGCGGCAGTGCCGTCGCGGTGTTCGCCGCTGCCGACGGGGTCCGCAGTGACCGGCTCCCGGGCCGACGTCGAGCTGGCCCTGTCGAACCTGGCGGCCATCCCTCACGTGGCGAGCGTCAGCGATCCCTTCGCCACCGACCGGGTCTCGGCCGACGGGCGGGTCGCCTTCGCGGAGATCACGCTGGACATCCCGTCGACCGAGCTCGGGCGTGAGGCCGCTGCCGCCATGGCTGCCGCCCTCGAGCCGGCTCGTGCCGGTGGGGTCACCGCCGAGCTCGGTGGCGAGGCCGCCTTCCTGAACGGGAAGCAGGCCACGGGCTATGAAGGGCTCGGCCTGCTGGCCGCTCTCGTCATCCTGGTCATCGCCTTCGGAACCATCGTGGCCGCCCTCGTGCCCATGGTGCTCGCGCTGGTGGCCGTGGCCGTCGGCCTCAGCAGTGTCGCTCTGCTGGCCGGCTCCATGGACGTCTCGACAGCCGCCCCGACCTTCGGCGCGATGATCGGCCTGGGCGTCGGCATCGACTACTCCCTGTTCATCGTGTCCCGCTACCGCGAGAACCGCGCCGCCGGGCACGCCAACGACGTCGCGCTCTCCGCCGCCATGGGCACGTCCGGCATCGCCGTCTTCTTCGCCGGTGGGACCGTCATCGTGTCGATGGCGGCCCTCGCGCTGACCGGGGTGGGCTTCCTGACCTCCATCGGGCTCGCGGTCTCGATCATCGTGCTCTTCGCCGTGGCCACGGCCCTGACGCTGCTCCCCGCGCTTCTCTCGCTGCTCGGGAACCGCATCGACTCCGGTCGGGTCATCGGCCGGCGCCGGACCCCGAAGGCCGCCGAGGCCACCGCCTGGTGGCGGCTGGCGCACCGGATCTCCGCCCGGCCGTGGCCGTACCTGGTCGGCGCCTCGGTCGTCCTCCTGGCGCTGGCGGCCCCTGCCCTCGCGCTCAACACGGGCTTCCCGAACGCCGGTGACAACTCCACGACCTCGACCGAGCGCCGGGCGTACGACCTGCTGGCCGACGGCTTCGGCCCCGGCTTCAACGCACCGCTCCTCGTCGTCGCCGACCTGAGCGGCGCGGGGGTGACCGAGGACGCAGTCCCCGCGCTGGCCGAGCAGCTCGCTGCGGACCCCGGCGTCGCCGCCGTCGGCGCACCCCAGGTCAGCCAGTCCGGCGACACCGTGGTGATCCAGGCGCTCCCGACCACCGGGCCGGCCGACCCTGCCACCGCGGAGACCCTGCAGCGGATCCGGGCCGTCACGGCCACCGGGCGTCTACGTCACCGGTCCGACGGCGCTGACCCTCGACCTCGACGAGCAGCTGAGCAGCACCCTGCCCTTGTTCATCGGCGGGATCCTGCTCGTGTCGTTCCTGCTGCTCATGCTCGTGTTCAGGTCCGTCGTGGTCCCGCTGAAGGCCGTCGTGATGAACCTGCTGTCGATCGGCGCGGCCTACGGCGTCGTGGTCGCCGTCTTCCAGTGGGGCTGGTTCGGCGGGGTGTTCGGCCTCGACCGGACCTACCTCATCGCCTCGCCGTTCCCGCTGCTCTTCTTCGCGGTGCTGTTCGGCCTGTCGATGGACTACGAGGTCTTCCTGGTCTCGCGCATCCGCGAGGCCTACCTCGCCACCGGCGACACCGCGGAGTCCGTCGCCCGTGGGCTCGCCGCCACCGGTCGGGTCATCACCTCCGGTGCGCTGATCATGGTGGTCGTCTTCCTCGGCTTCGTCACCGATCCCTCGCCGTTCGTGAAGATGATCGGCCTCGGGCTGGCCGCGGCGATCGCGATCGACGCCACCGTCATCCGGATGATCATGGTGCCCGCGACCATGACGCTCATGGGCAAGGCCAACTGGTGGCTGCCCGGTTGGCTGGACCGGCTGCTCCCGCACCTGAGCCTCGAGAGCGACGCGATGGACGCTCTCCCCGTGCGCAGCTCCGTCAGCCCGCAGCTCGACCCGGTCGGCGTGCGGTGACCACGACGGACCTCCGCGGGCACCCACCCGGGCCGATGGCCCGGGTGGGTGCCGTTCGCACTCATCGCCCTCGTCGTCATCCCCGCGATCGGTGGCACCCTGCGCCTGGTCGAGATTGCTGGTGGTCCGCACGTGATGCCCGCAAACCCGCGGATCAGCGCCTCGCCTGTGCCGGTGGTCGTGCACATCGTCTGCGCGCTCGTGTACGCCGTCGTGGGCGCCTTCCAGTTCTCCGCCGGACTGCGTCAGCGGTGGCCGGCCTGGCACCGCAAGGCTGGACGGCTCCTCGTGGTCCTCGGATTGGCGGTGGCCCTCTCAGCTCTGTGGATGACGCTGTTCTACCCCCGGCAGCCGGAAGGCGGCCAGCTCGCCTACGTGTTCCGGCTCGCCTTCGGATCGGGCATGGCCGGCTGCATCGTCCTCGGCGTCGTCACGATCCGCCGTGGTGATGTCGCCGGTCACCGGGCGTGGATGACGCGCGCCTACGCCCTGGCCCTCGGTGCGGGGACCCAGGCGTTCACGCAGGGCATCGGAGAGCCGATCTTCGGCACCAGCCCCATCGCCATCGGGCTGCTGCTGGGCGCAGGTTGGGTGATCAACCTCGCCGTGGCGGAGTACACCATCCGGCGACCCAGGATCCACCGAACCAGCAAGGTGACAGCGACGACGTGGAGCTCAGGGCGAGCTGACCCGGCCTAGCGCGGGACGTGGATGAGCTTCTTGTTGAGGAACTCCTCGATGCCGTACGGCCCGAGCTCACGGCCGACACCGGAGCGCTTCGTGCCGCCGAAGGGCAGCTCGGGACCGCCGCCCTCGGCCGCGTTGATGAAGACCATGCCGGTGTCGAGCCGGTTGGCGACGTCGAGGGCGACTGCGGTGTCGGTGTGGAACACGGCCCCGCCGAGCCCGAACGGCGAGTCGTTGGCGAGCTCGATGGCCTCGTCGATCGAGCCGACCTTGTAGACCACGGCCACCGGCCCGAACAGCTCCTCGCGGAACGCGCGCATCTCGGGGGTGACGTCGGTGAGCACCGTGGCCTGGACGAACGCTCCCGGACCCGGCACCCGCTTGCCGCCCGTGTGCACGGTCGCGCCCTTGTCGATCGCGTCCTGCACCTGGGTCATGAGACCCGCAGCGGCGGCCTCCGACGACAGCGGTCCGTACGAGGTCTCCGGGTCGAACGGGTCGCCGGTCGTGAGCTCGCTCATCGCCTTGGTGAGGCCGTCGACGAACTCGTCGTAGAGGTGCTCGGCCACGATGAAGCGCTTGGCCGCGTTGCACGCCTGGCCGCCGTTCTCCATCCGCCCGACGACGGCTGCCTCGACGACGCTCGGCAGGTCGTCGGTCTCGAGCACCAGGTAGGCGTCCGAGCCGCCGAGCTCGAGCACGACCTTCTTCAGGTGCGCGCCGGCGAGCGACGCCACGGCGGTGCCGGCTCGCTCGCTGCCGGTCACGCTCACCCCGCGCACCCGCGGGTCGGCGATGATGTCGGCGACCTGCTCGTTCGTGGCGAAGAGGTTGACGTAGGCGTCGGCGGGCACGCCGGCCTCGACGAAGAGCGCCTCCATCGCCAGCGCCGACTCCGGGCACTGCGGAGCGTGCTTGAGCAGGACCGTGTTGCCGGCCAGGAGGTTCGGGCCGGCGAACCGGGCGACCTGGTAGTAGGGGTAGTTCCACGGCATGATCCCGAGGAGCGGTCCGATCGGGGCCTTCCGGATCACAGCGTCGCCGCTGTCGCTCGGGATGGGCTCGTCGGCGAGCAGCGTCGCAGCGTTGTCGGCGTAGTAGCGGTAGATGTCGACGACGAACTCGACCTCGCCGACGGCCTCGGCGGTCGTCTTGCCCATCTCGCGCGTGATGATCGCGGCGAGCTCGTTCGCACGGCGCGGCGTACAGGTCGGCCACCTTCTGGATGATCGCGGCGCGCTCCTGGATCGGGCGGGCGCTCCAGGCGGCGGAACGCGCCGTCGACCCGCCCGATCGCCGCCGCGACCTCCGCGTCGGTGGCCGTGGGGAACTCCGTCTCGACCTCGCCCGTGGCGGGGTTGACGACCTTGTACTCGACGCTCACGCGGTGCTCCTCGGTGTCGTGCGGGTGGCGGCGCCACCCAGCATGCCGTGCTTGACCCACGCAAGGGGAGCGCCGGCCGAGGTGGCGGTTCAGGACCGGTCCTCGACCGTGGAGGGGTACAGGTCCTTCGACGGCGTGCGGATGCCGCGGTACTCCCAGTCGCCGCCGAGCGCGGTCGAGACGACCTCCTCGCTCTCGGTCGGCTGAGCGCCGACGTCGGTGCGGATGGGCGTCGGCCCGACGACGATGTGGTTGGTCAGCTTGCCCAGCCCCTCGACCTCGACCTCGACGACGTCGCCGGGCTCGACCGGGCGCGAGTTGGCCGGCGTTCCGGAGAACAGCAGGTCGCCCGGCGACGAGCGTGATCGTGCGCGCGATGTCGGCGACGAGGTAGTGCATGTCCCACTCCATCTCGTCGGTGGTGCCCTCCTGCTTGACCTCGCCGTTGACGCAGCGTCCGCAGAGTCTTGCCGCGGAAGTCCCAGTCGGTCACGAGGCCCGGGCCGACCGGCGCCAGGGTGTCGGAGCCCTTCACGCGCAGCATCGAGCCGGCGTCGGTGTCGCGGAAGTCGTGCAGGCCGTAGTCGTTGCCGATCGTGTAGCCGGCGATGTAGTCGCCGGCCTCCTCGGGCGAGACGTTGCGGCAGGTGCGCCCGATGACGATCACGATCTCGCCCTCGTAGTTCAGCCACTTGCAGCCCTGCGGGCCGCACGACCGCGCCCTTGTGGCTGTTGAGCGCGGTGATCGGCTTGTGGAAGTACGTCGGCGCCGCGGGCAGCCTGGTCATGAACTCCTGCGTCCGGCTGTCGTAGTTCAGGTGCACCGCGATGATCTTCGTCGGCTCGGACGGCGGCAGGTGCTGCGCCTCCTCGACGCCGACCTCGCGGCCGTCGGCGGCGACGAGCAGCGTCGCCGTGGCGCACTGACCTGGACGGCTGATGCCGTCGAGCAGGATGCGGCGGTACTCGGGCACGGGAGCTCCAGGGGTTGGTCGGGGTCCGATGAGTCAGGTGGCCGGCGCGGGTGCGGTCCACCCGGCTCGGGGCGGTCGAACCACACGTGCACCTGGCTGGTGCCGACCGAGTTCTCGTAGTCGCCGTACTGCACGCCGGGAGCGGAGAGACTCGTTCTCGCCGAGGGCCGCCGCCATCATGAGGTAGTGGGCGAACATGCCCTCGGGGCGCACGGTGAGGAACTCCGGCATCGTCTCGAGCACACGGTCGTGGCGGCCCTCGAAGAACCAGCCCAGGCGCTCGTGGTCCATGTCGCGCGCCTTCTGGCTGAAGATGTGCGACGGGTCGCTCGCCTCGTGCTTGCGCATCTCCTTGAGCTTGTAGAACGTGTGCGACAGCGACCCGGTCGCGATGATGATCACCTTGCGGTCGACCTTGGCGAGCGCGGCGCGGATCGCGCGCCCGACCCGCAGGAAGTCGTCGGTCTCGCCGGTCTGGCACACCGAGATCGAGATCCACTGCTTGTCGAGCCCCTTGCCGAGGTACGACCACAGGTTGATCGACGGGTAGTACAGCGGCAGGTAGGGGTCGTCGATCGGCGTGATCCACGTGCCGTTCCGGCTCGCCCTCGGCGGCGATGGCCTCGGCGAGCTCGCGGTCGCCGCGCCACTCGTAGGGGATGCGGCACATGCCGCGCGGCAGCTCCTCGGCGGTGAACAGGCCGGCGCGGAGGTCCTGCGAGGTGACGACGAACTCGACCGTCGTGAACCAGTGCGAGTCGAGCACGATGACGGTGTCGTAGTCGAGCTGTCTCGAACTTCTCCGCGCGCAGCCGGTGCAGCGCCGGGACGAGCGAGATCTCCTTGCCGCCGTTGAGCTCCCGGCGGGTCGCCTCCGGCAGCATGATCGTGGGTACGTGCGAGAGCAGACCAGCTCCGACGACCTCACCCATGTCAGTTCCATCCCTTCGGCGAGAACACCGTGTTCTTGACGTCGCAGTAGAAGTCGAACGACCAGATGCCGCCCTCGCGACCGATGCCCGAGCTGCCCGCTGCCGCCGAACGGTGCGGAGAGGTCGCGGACGAAGAAGCAGTTGACCCACACCGTGCCGGCGCGCAGCCGCGACGACACCCGCTCGGCGCGCTCCTGGCTGCCGGTGACGAGCGTGGCGGCGAGGCCGTAGTCGGTGTCGTTGGCCATCGCGACGCCTCCTCCTCGGTGCAGAAGCGCTGCAGCGTGAGCACCGGGCCGAAGACCTCCTGGCAGGTGATCTCCATCGGTGGGATCGACACCCTCGAACACCGTGGGCCGGTAGTAGAAGCCGCCGGTGGACGTCGTTGAGCTCGTGGTTCGGGCCGCCGCCGAGGATCACCTGCGCCCCGTCGGCGATCGCGCGCTGCACGAAGCCGTCGACGCGCTCGAAGTGCGTCCTGCTCACGAGCGGACCGATGTCGGTGGCCTCGTCGCGGGTGTCGCCCTGCGTGCACCTGCGCGGCGCGCTCCAGGAAGCGCGCGCGGAACTCGTCGTAGACGCCGTCCTGCACCAGCATGCGGACCGCCGCCAGGCAGACCTGCCCGGAGTTGTCGAACTGCTCCACGGCGAGGTCCACGGCGAGGTCGAGGTCGGCGTCGTCGAAGACGAGCAGCGGCGACTTGCCGCCGAGCTCGAAGCTCACCGGCGTGACGTTGCGCGCGGCCGACTCGCCGATCTTGATCGACGTCGGGCACCGATCCGGTGAAGCAGACGCGGCGCACGTCGGGGTGCGCCACCAGCGGCGCGCCCGCCTCGGTGCCCAGGCCCTGCACGACGTTGAACACGCCGGCAGGCAGCCCGGCCTCGTGCGCGATGTCGGCGAACAGCGACGCGGTCAGCGGCGCCCACTCCGGCGGCTTGGCGACGACCGTGTTGCCGGCTGCGAGCGCCGGGCCGATGCGCCAGGTGGCGAGCATGAGCGGCGCGTTCCACGGCGTGACGATCGCGGTGACGCCGGCCGGGTCCCAGCTGACGTGGTTGCGGTGACCGCGGGTGTCGAAGTCGGGGTGGCCGAGCCGCTCGACGAGGTAGTCGGCGAAGAAGCGGATGTTCATCGCGACGCGTGGCATCACGCCGCGCCGGTGCGAACGCAGGAGCGAGCCGTTGTCGCGGGTCTCGACCTGCGCGAGGTCCTCGATCCGTGCCTCGACCCCGTCGGCGACCCGGTTGCAGGATCGCGGCACGCTCGGCGGGCGCAGTGCGCGACCAGCCGGGGAACGCCGCCTTCGCGGCGGCGACGGCGGCGTCGACCTCCGCCTGGCCGCCGCGGCTGACCTGCGCGATCACCGTGCCGTCGAGCGGCGAGACGTCCTCGAAGCGTGGCGGCGCTCGCGACGCGCTCGCCGCCGATCCAGTGCCGGGTGTCGACGTCGACACCCGCGACGCTGCAGCGTGGCTCATGGGCCGCACTTCTCCTCATCGACGTGCACGGGATGACCGGGACCTCGCGATCCGACTATCGTTCGGATACAAACGTATTGCCGCGTGCGGAGGTCGTCAAGAGATGTCGAAGACCCCGATCGTCGTGATCCCTGCGCGCTTCTCGGCCTCGGCATCGGCCCTTCGCTACCGCGCCGTCGTCACCGCCCGCGCCCTGTCCGAGTCGGTGCTGCGCGCCGGAGGTGAGCCGCTCACCATCCATCCCTGGGCGCCGGACGGCGAGATCGGGATCGACGACGTGGCGCGTCGGCTGGCCTTCGCCGATGCGGTGCTGCTGCCTGGCGGCGGCGACCTCTCTCCGGAGACGCTACGGCGACTCCTCGCGCCACGAGGACGTCTACGACGTCGACGACGAGCAGGACGCCTTCGACCTCGCGGTCGCCGCGTGGGCGCTCGACGCCGGCGAATCCCGACGCTCGCGGTGTGCCGCGGCACGCAGGTGGTCAACGTCGAGTCGGGGCGGCGAGCCTGCGCCAGCACATGGACGAGCCGCACCAGTCCGTCGTGCACGAGGTCGCCGTCGACCGGGCTTCTCGCCTCGAGACCATCGTCGGGCCGAGCCTCACCGCGTCGTGCTATCACCACCAGAGTCTCGAGCGGCTCGGGCGGGGGCTGCGCGCGACGGCCCGCAGCGAGGACGGGACGGTCGAGGCCATCGAGCTGGCCGACGAGGGTGGGTGGTTCCTCGGGCTGCAGTGGCACCCCGAGGACACCGCTGCGACAGACCCTGTCCAGCACGCTCTGCTCGCGTCGTTCGTCGAGGCCGCCCGCGGCTGAGCTCAGCTGCCCTCGGCCTGCTTCACCACGCTGCGCAGCGACCGGGCCATCTGCAGCATCTGCGCGCTCGGAGAGGCTGCTCGGTCACGGCAGCCTCCACCGCGTTGAACGTCGGGGAACACCTCGACCATCAGCCTCTGCCCCTTGGGCCTCAGCGAGAGCAGCACGCGTCGCGCGTCGTCTGGATGCACCCGGCGCCGCAGGAGTCCGCGGTTCATCAGGGTGTTCGCGACGCCCGTGAGTGTGCCCTTGGAGATGCCGGCCTCGGAGGCCACGTGACGGCTCTCGATGTCGCCCCAGATCCACACGACCCAGAGCACGACCCAGCCCGGTCCAGGTGAGGTCGTGGGGTGCGAGCACCGTGCGCTCGACATGGTTTCGGACGGCGTTGGCGGCTCGGTAGATGTTCGAGACGGCAGCCATCGCGGACATGTCGATCGGCATGCCCGCGTAGGCGCTCCGACGACCGCCTGCTCCGTCGCCTCGAGCGTGTGCTCGTCGTCAGCCCGGCCCTCGGCCGCCGCTGCGTTGGTGCTGCGGACGTAGCGGCTCAGCGAGCAGTCACCGTCGACGCACGGGCAGGTGGTGGGGTCGCAGTCCTCGTGCGACTCCGGCGGAACCGATCGGCCTTGCAGCGGGGGCATGGCCGTCGCTTGGCGCGGGCGTCTGGGCGGAGGTCACGGGGCGGTCGCCACCACGTCGAGGAAGCGGTCGACGAGACGGTGCGTGCGGGTGATCGCGTCGCGGCTCCTCTCGCTCGGTGCGTGAGATGACCGCCTCCGGGTCGATGTGGTGATCGCGCAGGTACGCGGCCCCCCCATTGGCCAACCACCCCTCCAGCATCGTTCCGACGAGCTCGGGATGGAACTGCACCCCCATGCTGCGGCCGATCGCGAACGCCTGGGGCGCCCGCTCGGTCCGGGCCAGCGTCCGCGCCAGAGGCGGCGTGGTCCAGCGGTCGTGGTGCCACTGGAACCACGGGTCCTGACTCGACCAGGTCCGGGTCGTCGGTGTCGACGGTCGTACCAGCCGATCTCCGGCTCGGGCGCCCGCTCGACCGTCCCGCCGAGCGCAGTGGCCAGCGCCTGGCCGCCGAAGCAGATCCCCAGGACGGGTACGCCGCCGTCATGGGCTCGGCGAAGAAGCGCCGATCTCCTCGAGCACCCACGCGCCGATCGTCGCCTCGTCGTAGACCGACCACGGCGCGCCCATGGGCACGATCACGTCGTAGTCGAGCGGGTCCGGGAACGCTGACTTCGACACCGGGAGCCTGGAATCGCTCCTGCGGCACGACGAGGAACTCCTCGACGTCGTAGCCGCGCTCGGCGAATCGCTCGCCGACCGGCCCGACGGGCGAGACGTGGTCCTGCTGGACGAACAGTGCGCGCATCGGGGTCCCTTTCGTTCGGCCCCGAACGTATGTCGCCGGACTCCGGTCACCGCAACGCCCCAGGCGACTTCGGAACAGGTCGCGAAACCTCTTCCGCTGAGGGCACCGTGCCTCTATCGTGGGCCCATTGTTCGGATCCGAACGACTGTCATCAGGAGGCGGTAGTGGCGCACGAGAACGACCAGCAGCGGGTGACCGACGTCGTCGAGGCCCTGCGCGCGACGCGGCGATCGACGTGATCCGGGTGTCCTACCCGGACCTGATCGGCACCGACCGCGGCCGCGACGTGCTCATCGACGAGCTCGCGACCGTCATGGGTCACGGCATCGCCTTCTGCCGCGCGGTCTTCCACACCACGCCGCGCGGCGACGTCGTCCCGATCCAGGGCGGCCTCGAGAGCGGGCTGCCCGACATCAAGGTCGTTCCCGACCTCGCGCACGCTCACCGACCTCCCCTGGGAGCCGGGTGTCGCCTGGTGCCTCGGCGACACCTTCGCCCAGGACGGCGCTCCCGCGCAGGAGTCGCCGCGCGAGGTCGCTCGCGCGGGTCGCCGCGAAGCTCGCCGAGCTCGGGCTGACGCGCGGTCATCGGCCCGGAGCTCGAGTTCTACGTCTGCGAGCCCGACGACTCCTGCGACAAGGGGCTGGAAGCGGTACGCCGACGAGGCCGGCAACGTCTACGTCGTCGGCCGCAAGGGCGACCCGAAGGGCCTCCTGCTCTCGATGCTGCGCAACCTGCGCGACGCCCGCCTGCAGGTCACCGCGGCCAACCACGAGTTCAGCGCGCGGCCAGTTCGAGATCAACCTCAACCACTCCGAGCTCGTCGATGCCGCCGACCGCGCGTTCCGCATGAAGTCGGCGGTGCAGGAGATCGCTCGGCACGAAGGCCTGCTCGCGACCTTCATGGCCAAGCCCTTCAACGACGAGGGCGGCAGCGGCTTCCACCTGCACGTCTCGCTCGTCGACGAGATCGGACACCAACGTCTTCGGCGACGCCGACGGCGACGGGCGGGCTCTCGGCCGTGGGCCGGTCGGCGATCGCCGGCGTCCTGGCGCACGCACCCGCGCTCGCGGCGATCCTCAACCCGACGATCAACTCCTACAAGCGCTTCGGTCCCGACACCCTGGCGCCGTGGCTCATCGACTGGGGCATGGACAACCGCAGCACCATGGTCCGCATCCCTCCGGAGCGCGGCGGTCGGCGGCCCGCATGGAGGTGCGCCTCGGCGACGCCACGGCCAACCCCTACCTCGCGATGGCCGCCGTCGGCGCTGCGATCTACCTCGGCGTGCGCGACAAGCTCGAGCCGCCGGCGCCGCTGGAGGGCTACGGCTACGACCCGGAGAGCGCGCCGATGCTGCCGCAGAGCCTGGCCGAGGCGGTCGACGCGCTCGAGGCCGACGCCGAGCTCGGCGAGCCGTGCTCGGCGAGTTCTTCGTCGGCTCGTTCGTGGCCTACAAGCGCAACGAGCTCGAGCGTTTCTCGCGGCTTCGTCACCGACTGGGAGTTCGCGGAGTACGCCTACCACCTGTGAGCGCGGCGTCGCCGCGCTACCGAGCGCCGAGCGTCAGGTGCGTGGTCGCGCGCCAGCCGGTCGAAGCGTTGCACCAGGTCGCGGCACAGCGCGCCGACGTCGACTGCGTCATCCACGAACATGGCTGGCTTGAAGCAGAACGAGGTGAAGCCCTGCTGCGAGCTGGCCTGGAACGTCGGCCATCGCAGCATCCAGGTCAGCAAGGTCGTCCATCCCGTGGAAGGTCCCGCGGATCCCTCCGACCAGCTCGAGCTCGTCGAGTCCGCGGCCGTGCTCGCGCATCGTCTCGGCGAGCAGCGCGAAGTCCTCGGCGGTCAACGGGCCGAACGGGTTCAGGCCCTGGCCGTACCGGGCGATCCGACGGGCAAGCGGCGGGTGCATGCCCTGTCCGCCGAACCACAGAGTGGGGCCTCCCGGCCTCGCCGCACCGGGTTCGAGCCAGACGTCGCCGAACGGGAATCGCGGCCCGTCATGCCGGATGGGGAACGGGCCGTAGGCCTTGGCGAGGATCTCGAGCTGCTCATCGAGGATGGCGCCCCGCTGACCGAACGGCACGCCGAGCGCGTCGTACTCGTCGCGCGACCAGCTCACGGTCGGGAGCACCACCAGTCGGCCACCGGACAGGAGGTCGAGCGTCCCCAGCTCCTTGGCGAGCAGGAGCGGGTGGCGCAGCGGAGCGATGATCGCGCCGGCGACGAGGCGGATCGTCGTGGTTGCCTGTGCGATGGCTGACAGGAGAACGATGGAGCTCGGCCATGCAGTCGACGGCGGCTGGTTTCCCGGCGCCGCGTAGTCGCGGGGGTTGGTCATCTCACCGGAGGCGCTCGAGTCCCGTCCGAGGAGGACGTGCTCACTGAGCATCACGGCGTCGATGCCGGCGGCTTCCGCCTCGACGGCGAGCGAGACGAGACCGGTCAGGTCGCGCTCATCGACGAGGGTCTGGTTCTCGGTGAGCACCATCACGAGCCGGGCGCCGGGCATGCGACCTCCCGACTGCTGTCCGGAGCGAAGACCCGTCGTCATCGGTGAGCGAGGGTCGTGCCGCCGTTCCAGCTGGTGCCCACCTGGACGTAGTAGCCACTGATGATCTCGCGTACGGGCAGGGTCGATGGCGACGTCGTCCCATGGTGAGTCGAACAGGGCGAGCGTCGCCTCGGCCTTCCACGGCTGCCCGGCCTCGCCTCCGGCGCCGCTCATCGTGAGCACCTCGTCCAGCGCCCAGCCGGGGGCGCCACGCTCGATCGGGCGGACCTGGCGGTGGTGCAGCATCGGCAGGGCGTTGACGAACCCGTTGGTGGTGCTGGGCTCGGTCAGCGTCACGACCGCCTCGGCGAGCCGATGGTCGTACGCCGCGAGCGTGGCGCCGAACCGGGCGCCCGCTTCGATCCGGGGTGCACCCTGGCCGTAGGGCATGGGCCTGGTCTGATAGATCGAGCCGAGCTTCTTCGGGTAGCCCTGATGGATCCCGCGAGCGATCGCGAAGTCGGTGGTCACCCAGATCAGGACGCACCGCGAGTAGGTGACGCCCTCGAACTGGCACCGTACGACCGCGAACGCTTCCTTGTACTGCGAGCGCGAGGGATCGAGGAGCTCGGCGCCGCCCTCGGAGCACGACTGCCAGTCGGCCCAGATGAAGGCGACAGCTCCGGGGTCGTCGTCGGCGAGCGCGACGTCAGCCGGACAGGAGGGCACGCACCTTCTCGACGTCGGTGCGGTACTCGACGGTGAGCAGGTCGCCGCTGTAGAACCACGGCGGGTCGGGATGAGTGCACTGCGGCCGCTCACGGTGTACGGGGGCGCGAAGCCCTTGAGCTCGGTCACTGGATCTCCTCGGACGGTGTGCAGTGGGGCCAGCGCGTCCAGAAGGGCGCGCTGCCGCTAGGGACGATGGGGGATCTCCCCGGCCAACATCGCATGGACGATCTCGCGCACCTTGAGGGCGGCGGCGTCTGCGCTGACGTTCACCTCGGGCCGGGCGCCGTCGGTGTCGAGGACGAGTCTGCGCGGTCTCCATCGCACGGAAGACCCGGGAGTAGTAGTCCCTGAACAAGGACGTCATGATGGTGCCGGCGGCCGCGTCGGTCGTCGCGAAGTCACGACTCACCCGCCACAAGACTCGGCTGTGTCCGTGGACGGTCGGTGTCACCAGCTGGGTGAAGCGCAATCGGGCGGTACGGCCGTCCTGTGCAGTGACGTCCCAGTGGTCGACCCAAGCCGCGGGTGAGAGGAAGTGCCCCTCGTGCGCTGTCGCGAACTCGTCCGTCGTGTCCACCAAGCAGCGCGGACTGCCATTCCGGGAGCGGCGCCGCGGGATACTCGCGGTGCAGCGAGACGGTGGTCTCCGTGACGACGACGTCGAGGGGTGGCGAGGTGGCGGCGAGAACGGCCGGTGCGATCTCGGGTGCGACGAAGGGCACCTGGGTCACGTCGGCGAAGCTCTCGTGGAGCAGAAGGAAGCCAGCCGCGACCTCGGTCTCGCCGCCGACGCGTGGCCCACCCGTCCTCGACGAGCCAGGGCAGCTCGTGGCACGCGGTGGAGCCGCGCCCGACCTGGCTCGCCGAGCCACACCCACACGATGCCGTCGGACTCGATCGACGGGAACGAGGCCACCCGGGCGCCGAAGGGCACGTTCGGCTGAGTGGGGACGCTGATGCACTGACCGTCGGAGTCGTAGACGAAGCCACAGAGCCCACACCGCACGTCGTCGCCGACGAGCGCGCCGGAGCTGAGCGGGAACGCGCGATGGACGCATCGGTCCTCGAGCGAGACCGCCGTCCCCGACTCGGTGCGGAAGAGGACAAGGGGGCGGTCCAAGGCCCGGATGGGTCGGAGCTCGTGAACCACGAGCGAGCTGGGGACTGCGGCATACCAGCAGTCGCTCGGGACGGAAGAGGTGGCTGAACGGCGAGGAGCGGTCATGTCGGATCTCCTCACAGGTCCAGCACGAGTCGGTCGGAGAAGCAGCGCGACACGCACACCATCATCGCGTCGTTGGCCGCACGTTCGGACTCGCTCAGCACGGAGTCCCGGTGGTCGACCTCGCCCTCGAGCACGATCTGCTCGCACGTGCCGCAGATCCCCTCGTGGCACGAGCCGAGAACGCTGATCCCGGCGTCCTGGACGACGTCGAAGATCGACCGGTCCGCAGGCACGGTCAGGGTGACCCCCGACGCCGCGAGCTCGAGCTCGAAGGCTCGCTCACCGCCCGCGGGGGCCTCGACCTCCTTGGCCGCGAAGCGCTCGAGGTGCAGCGCGCCGGCCGGCCAGTCGGCTCCGCACCTCGCCTCGACGGCTGCGAGCAGCCCCTCGGGCCCGCAGACGTACACCAGGGTGTCGTCCCTGGGGTCGCCGAGCACAGCGGCCAGGTCGAGCATCCCTACCTCGTCCTGCGGGACGAGCGTGACCCTGTCTCCGTACTGCGCGAGCTCCTCGACGAACCCCATCGAGGCCCTGGAACGGCCGCCGTAGTACAGGTGCCAGTCGGCACCTGCGGCGTCGGCCTCGGCCACCATCGGGAGCATGGGGGTGATGCCGATGCCACCGCCGATGAAGACGTAGCGGGAGGACGCGACGAGCGGGAAGTGGTTGCGCGGCCCGCGCACCCGGACGACCGAGCCGTCTCGGAGGTGCTCGTGCACGTAGGCCGAGCCGCCGCGGCTGTCCGGCGCCTTGAGGATCCCCAGCCGGATGGTCCGGCTGTCGACCGGGGCTGCTGCACAGCGAGTACTGCCGGACGAGTCCGTCGGCCAGGATCAGGTCGACATGGGCTCCTGGCGTCCACGGCGGAAGGGCGTCCCCGTCGGGGTCGACGAGCGTGAGGGCCACGACGTCGTCAGCGACCGCGGCTGCCGACTCGACGAGCATGTCGCCCTCGTACTCGCGGACGGTCGTTCTCGTGCCGGTCATCGTCAGCCCTGCTTCGACTCGATGCGCACCGGGAAGCCCTTGATCCCGTTGACGAAGTTGCTGCGCACCCGCCGGATGTCGCCCGTCTGCGAGATCGAAGCGATGCGGGGCAGCAGGGTCTCGAAGATGATCCGCATCTCGAAACGAGCCAGGTTCGAGCCCATGCAGGTGTGCGGGCCCTTTCCGAAGGTCATGTGGTCGTTGGGGAACCGGGAGAAGTCGAGCGTGTAGGGGTCGTCGAACTTCGTGTCGTCCCGGTTGCCGGAGGCGAACCACATGACGACCTTGTCGCCGTCCTTGATCTGCTGGCCGTGCAGCTCGACGTCTCGCGTGGCCGTGCGCCTGAAGTGGTAGACCGGCGAGGCCCATCGGAGGAGCTCCTCGACCGCCTGCGGGTACTTGTCCGGGTTGTCGAGCAGCCACTGCATCTGGTCGGGGTTGTCGATGAGCGCCTTCATGGAGTGGCTGATGGCCTGGCGCGTGGTCTCGTTGCCGGCGACGACGAGCAGCAGGAAGTAGTTGTCGAAGTGCTCGGGCGAGAGCGGGATCCCGTCCTCGGGAATGCGGTTGACCAGCTTGCTCACCAGGTCCTCGCCGTCGCCGCCCTTGCGCTCCGCGGCGAGCTTGCGGCCGTACTCGAAGATCTCCTGAGACACGGGCGAGCTGAACGGCAGGTGGCGGTACTTCTCGGACTCCTCGCTGTTGACGAGCACCCGCGCGAACTCGGGATCGGAGAACCCGACGATCTCGTTGCCCCACGAGATCAGCTGCGGCGTCATGTCCTCGGGGGTGTCGAGGAGGCGTGCCAAGACGGCGATCGGGTAGTCGGCGGCGATGGCGTCGACGAAGTCCATCTCCTCCTGCTGCAGCGCCGTCTCGACCGTGAGAGTCGCGAGACCTCGCAGGAAGTCCTCGTAGCGACGGAGCTGCGCGGGGTTGAAGTCGCGCATGAGGAGCTTGCGCAGCGCCAGGTGTCGGGGTCCGTCGGTCTCCAGGATCGAGCGACGGAGGTCCTGGAACTCCGGAGGAGGCTCTTCGAGGTTGGTGAACTTCGTCGACGTGAAGGTGTCCGGGTCCTTGTCGACCCTCTCGATGTCGTCGTAACGCGTGATCGGACCAGAAGCCGGAGCCGCCGTCGTGCTCGGGGTTCCAGTGAACCGGCGCCTCCCGGCGCAGCGTGTCGAACATGCCCCAGGCCTCGTTGCGCTCGAAGACGTCGAGGTCGGCGAGGTCGACCTGGTCGAGGGGGACGGGCGTCGGCTGCATGCGGGGTCTCCTCGGTCACAGGGCCGGTCGGGCATAATCGTTTGGATCCGAACGGCAGGCTAGGGGTCCCCGTAGGGGCCGTCAAGAGCACACGGCCACCGACCTGCGAGGGAGGGCGCTTGCGGCCCACGGTGGCCTGGGGGTGCCGCCTACGCCGTCCCTTGAATTGAGTGACGGAAACCCTTGACGACGGCTCCAGGAAGCGGCACTCTTCCGGTCATTCGGATCCGTACGATCTGCCCCGGCGCCATGCTGGGAGCGTGAAGGGATGCCCATGACCGAGCTCCAGCCCGCCCCCGAGGAGACCCCGGAGACCGCCCTGCACCACGGCCGCCTCGGCGTCTTGGGCATCGTGTTCTTCGTCGTTGCTGCGGCGGCCCCTCTCGTCGGCATGACCGGCGCAGTCCCCGTCGCGATCGTTGCGGGTAACGGCGCAGCGGCTCCCGGTGCCTACGTCGTCGTCGGCCTCATCCTGCTGCTGTTCTCCGTCGGCTACGCGGCGATGGCCGAGCAAGGTCACCAACACCGGCGCGTTCTACGCCTACGTCGGGCGTGGCCTCGGCATCATCCCTGGCGTCGGCTCTGCGTTCGTGTCGCTCGTGGCGTACCTCGCCGTGCAGCTGGCCGTGTTCGGCTTCTTCGGCGGACTCGTCACCGGTCAGATGAACGACACAGTTCGGCATCGACTGGCCCTGGTACGTGTGGACCCTCCTCGCGTGGGCGATCGTGCTCGGCCTGTCGGTGCTCTCGCGTCGACGTCGGTGCCAAGCTCCTCGGCGTGCTCATGACCCTCGAGCTGCTCTCGCTGCTGGTGACCTCGTTCGCCGTCTTCTTCAGCTCTGACAAGCCCGAGGGCGTCGACTTCGGGGCCTCGTTCCTGCCCCAGAACATCTTCGCCGGCGGCCTCGCGAGCACCGCCGGGCATCGCGCTGGCGTTCGCCTTCGCCTCCTACATCGGCTTCGAAGCCACGGCGATCTACGGCGAGGAGTCGAAGGACCCGCACAAGACCGTTCCCGCGCGCGACCTACACCGCGGTCATCCTGATCACGGTGATCTTCGGCTTCACGGCGTTCGCCATCGTGACTGGCGCTCGGCTCCTCGACCGTGATCGACAGGACCCTCGAGCTCTCCGACGGGCTGGCGAACCCCGCCGGCGGTGCTGTTCGCCGTTGCCGAGCAGTACGTCGGCACCTGGATCGTCGACCTGATGAGCTGGCTGGTGATCTCGTCGTTGTTCGCCGGTCTGCTCGCCTTCCAGAACTCGGCGGCCCGCTACTTCTACGCCATGGGTCGCTCCGGCGTCCTCCCGCACCCGGCTCGACCGCGTCAACGGTCGCGGCGCGCCGTGGACCGCGTCCGTCGTCACGTCGGTGATCAGCCTCGTCGTGATCGTCCTCTTCTGGGTGACCGACCGCGACCCCATCGTCAACCTGTTCTTCTGGTTCTCCGGGCTGGCCGTGCTTGCCATCGTCTTCGTCGAGATCCTGGTGTCGGTGGCGGTCATCGCGTTCTTCACCCGGCACAGGGGCGAAGCGTCCTTGTGGGCGTCGCTCATCGCGCCGCTGCTCTCGATCCTGGGGCTCGACGGTCGGGCTGTGGCTCCTGGCCTCCCGTTTCGGCTTGCTCGCCGGCACCACCGCCGAGGGGGTCGACCCGACGGTCGAGCCCTGGGGCCTCAACACGCACCGGTTGGATCCTGGTGCTGACTCCGTTCGTGATGTTCGCCGTGGGTCTGCTCGTCGGGAAGCTGCGGGCGACGAAGGAGAACGAGGACGCGATCGCGGACCTGGTCACCTGACGGCGCGCATCTCGCCGACGCTTCCCAGCTCTCGACCTCTGGCGGGTCATCGACAGCCCGGTGACCCGCCAGAGGTCACGTCCCTCTGCTGCCCTTCCTGTCGTCACCCTCCTTGTCGCGGGACTGCTCGGATGTGAGACTCCGGAGCATGACGCCGATCGCACGCCTGGCTTGGACCGCCCTCGACTGCCCCCGCCCGCGGGAGCTCGCCGCCTTCTACTCCGCGATCACTGGTTGGCCGATCGACGAGGACGCCTCCGACGACGAGTGGGTCGTGCTGGCTGCTGACACGGGGGCGACCCTGGGTTTTCAGCGGGTCGCTGACTACCAGCCCCCGCAGTGGCCGGGCCAGGAGCATCCCCAGCAGGAGCACCTCGACTTCGAGGTCGACGACCTCGACGCCGGCGAGGCGGCCGTGCTGGCGATCGGTGCTCGCAAGCACGACGTGCAGCCGGGCGACGGGTTCCGGGTCTACCTCGACCCGGACGACCACCCGTTCTGCCTCATCCTCCCCGGGGAGTAGCGGCTCCACCGGCCGGAGCGAAGTCCTGCCGAAGGTCCCTTCGACGCTCGAGGCCGAGCCGCTAGCGTCGGGTGTGGTGCGGGCGCGAGTCTCGCCGTCAGGGAGGTCTTGGTCATGTGTCGTTGGCTGGCTTACGCAGGGGAGCCGATCCGCGCCTCGGAGCTGCTCCTCCACTCCACGCACTCGCTGGTCGCTCAGTCGTTGGACTCGCCGCTCGGCGCTGAGACGGTCAACGGCGACGGGTTCGGGTTCGGGTGGTACCCCGAGGGCGGGTCCGTGACGTCACCGGGGATCTTCCGCAGCATCGAGCCGGCCTGGAACGACCAGAACCTCCGCGAGATCGCTTCGGCCGTCACCACTCCGCTCTTCTTCTCCCATGTGCGCGCTGCTGCCGGTCCGCCCATCCAGCAGACCAACTGCCACCCCTTTCGGCACGAGAACTGGCTCTTCATGCACAACGGGGTCGTCGCCCAGTTCGGCGAGGTGAAGCGCGACCTCACCTTCGCCGTGGACCCGGCGCTCTACCCGCAGATCCACGGGACCACGGACTCCGAGGTCCTCTTCTATCTCGCGCTGACGTACGGGCTCCGCGACGACCCCGTCGCGGCGATGGAGCGGGCGATCCGGAGGGTGGAGAAGGTCGGGCACGACCACGGGGTCGAGTTCCCCATGCAGGGCACGGTCGCGGTCACCGACGGGGCAACGATCTGGGCGTTCAGGTACTCCTCGCAGGGGCAGTCGCGCACGCTCTTCCACTCCGCCGACATCACCGCGCTGCAACAGATGTACCCGGACGTCGAGCGGCTGCGGACCTTCGGGCCGCATGCGCACGTCGTGGTCTCCGAGCCGCTGAACGACCTCCCGGGCGCCTTCATCGAGGTCCCTGAGTCGACCGCGGTCGTCCTCGACGAGTCCGGCTACCACCATCGGCCGTTCCTCGCCGCAGCCGCATAGATGGATCCCAGGCACGCGATCTTGTTCGAGCCGGTCGTGATCGGCCCCAAGACGCTGCCCAACCGCTTCTACCAGGTGCCGCACGCCTCTGGCTTCGGCGTGCGCAAGCCGCGGACGCATGCGGCGTTCCGCGGCATCAAGGCCGAGGGGGGCTGGGGCGGGGTCAACGTCGACTACGCGCCGGTGTCCTCCGACGCCGACGAGACGCCGGCCGTGGCCTCGGACGCGTGGGAGCAGGCCGACCTCGACGCCCTCGGGCTGGTCGTCGAGGCGGTCCATGCCCACGGGGCGCTCGCGGGGATCGAGCTCCATCACGGGGGAGCCGCCTCACCCAACGGCGAGTCACGTCACCACCGCATCGCGCCGAGCCAGATCGGTTCCGCCTGGCTGAACTCCAGCGCAGCCAAGGAGATGACGGTCGCGGACATTCGTCGCGTGCAGGCGGACTTCGTCCTCGCGGCTCGTCGCGCGCGCGACGTGGGCTTCGACATCGTGTACGTCTACGGAGCGCACGGCTATCTGGTGACCCAGTTCCTGTCACCTCTCACCAACCGGCGCACGGACGGTTACGGCGGCAGCCTGTCCAACCGGGCACGGTTCCAGCGCGAGACCCTCGAGCTGGTCCGGGAAGCCGTCGGTGCGGACTGCGCCGTCGCGACCCGGATGTCGGCGCACGGTGGTGACGGCCTCGTCGGCATCGACATCGAGGAGATGCTCGAGGTCGTGACGCTCCTCGACCCCCTCGTCGACCTGTTCGACGTCAACGTCGGCGCCTGGCCCGAGGACTCCGGCACCTCGCGCTACTACGAGGAGGGGAGCCAGCGCCCCTGGACGTCCCGGGTCCGGGAGGCAACCGCCAAGCCGATCGTGGGCGTCGGTCGCTACACCAACCCCGATCTGATGGCCGCGGTGATCCGAACGGGGACGGTCGACCTGATCGGGGCCGCCCGGCCGGCGATCGCCGACCCCTTCCTCCCGACGAAGATCCGCGAGGGCCGACTCGACGAGGTCCGTGAGTGCACGGGCTCCAACGTCTGCATCATGCGTGAGGAGTCCTTCGGTCATGTCGGCTGCCTGCAGAACCCCACGGCCGGTGAGGAGTACCGCCGCGGCTGGCACCCCGAGCGGTTCCGGCCCCCGGTCGACCCCGGCCGATCGATTCTGGTCGTCGGAGGTGGCCCCGCGGGCCTGGAGTGCGCGATGGTCCTCGCCCGGCGCGGCTTCGACGCCGTCCACCTGGTGGAGGCCGAGCCCGAGCTCGGCGGGAAGCTGCGATGGACGCGTCGCCTCCCCACGCTGGGCGACTGGGGCCGGGTCGTCGACCACCGGGTGCTCGGCCTCGCACCGGCTGGACAACGTCGAGGTCATCACCGGTCGGCGGCTGACCGCGGCCGAGGTCCTCGACTACGGGGCCGACACCGTCGTGGTGACGACCGGGTCGACCTGGGTGACCGACGGCTCGCAGCCCGACCGCCTCGAGCCCATCGTCGGCCACGAGAGCGCCCTCACGCCGGAGCAGGTGATGGCCGGGATGCGTCCGCCGGAGGGTGTCGTGGTCGTCTACGACACCGACGGCTACTACGTGGCCCCTGGGCTCGCCGAGCTCCTGGCAGGTGAGGGCTACGTCGTGCACCTCGTGACGCCTCTGTCGGTGGTCTCGCCCGTGTCGGACGAGTCCCTCGAGGGAGACCTGCTCCGTCAGCACCTGCACGCGGCAGGGGTGCGCTTCCACACCGGCGTCACCCTCGAGGCTGTCCGCGCCGGAGAGGTCGTCGGCGTCGACGTCTTCGGCGAGGCGTGGCGACTGCCGGTCGACGGGGCGGTCCTCGTGACCCAGCAGCGATCAGACGACGCCCTCTACCTCGAGCTCGCCTCCGACCCCGTCGCGCTCGCCGCGGCGGGGATCAGCGTCGGTGCACCGAGCCGGAGACGCGGTTGCGCCGGGCATGCCGTCGGAGGCGGTGTTCGACGGCCACCGGCTGGCGCGCGAGCTGGACGGCTCCGACCCCTCGGTCCCGCTGCCGTATCTGCGTGAGCGTCCCGTGACGTGATCCGACGGCGAAGGCCAGTCAGGTCGCCAGGGGATCGACGCCGTCCTCCCAGACCTCGACCCGGTTGCGACCGAGGTTCTTGGCGCGCTGCGTCCAGGGCTGGGCGCGCCTGAAGATCTGCTCCAGGCCGTCGCCGGGCATCGCAGGTGCGACGCCGGCGGACACGCAGACCGGGAGCACCCTGCGGTCCGCGGTGGCGAAGTCGTCGACGGAGACGGCGGTGACGACCTCGCGCGCGATCACCTCCGCGCTCGCCAGGTCGCTGCCCGGCAGCACCACGCAGAACTCGTCACCGCCGTACTTCGCGACCCAGCCTCGGTCCCCGACGACGTGGCGCATCGTGGTGCCCACGTGCCGGAGCACGGCGTCGCCGACGTACCAGCCGAACCGGGTGTTGACGCTCTTGAAGTCGTCGACGTCGACGAAGGCGAGCGCCAGCGGTTCCCCGCGTTGGACGGCGAGGACCAGCTCCTGGCTCAGCTCCCGGTCGAGGCAGGCTCGGTTGGCCAGGCCCGTGATCGGGTCGCGGTCGGCCTCGTCGCGCAGCCGGTTGATGACGGCCGAGGTCTGCTCGGAGACCTTCTCGAAGAACCACGTGGACGACAGGCTGATCGCATCGGCCATGATCTTCGCCTCGAGCTGGCCAGGGGGTACCTCGGCCACGTAGTCCGCGTAGGTCATCGTGCGAGCCCCGCCCCGCACCCGGGCTCCCAACAATGCTGTTCGGGCCTGAGCCACGAGCCGGGCGGAGTCGCCGCGCTGCCCGATCGCGCAGCCGGCGCTGATGGAGAGCTCGGCCAGGGCCGGTGGCCCGCCGGGGCCCCCGCGATCTGAGCCGACCGACGGACGAACTCGGCCATGAGCAGCAAGTCGGTCTCCGGGCTGGGGACGGCGACGGCGAACGCGTCACCCTCGAGCCGGGCCACGGCCGCGCCGTTGGGCGCCACGGACTCCAGGCGCGCGGCCACCTCGGTGATGATCCGGTCGCCGCCCTCGTAGCCCAGCCGGTCGTTCAAGGACGCGAACCGGTCGAGACCCACGACGACCAGCCCGACGATCTCCGGTGGCCCGTCGTCCAGCCAGCTGAGCAGGGCCGGTCGATGCATGAGCCCGGTCAGGGTGTCCTGGTCGGCCCCCGTGGTGCGGACGAGCTGACGCAGGCGGCGCACCAACAGCTGCGGTGACAGCCGGTCCGGCTCCACGGCGATCTGCTCGGGGAGTCGCTCGAGCAGCCCCTCGAGGTCGTGACTCGAGCTGTCGGGCACGAGCACCAGCACCGGGGCGCCCCGGGCCTCGGCGACGGCGCTGGCCGTCTGCGACCAGGGCCCGGAGACGGTGACCAGGACGTCGCAGAGGTCGTCGTCACCGACGATCACCATGCGGTCCTCGGCGAGAGCCTGGAGCAGCTGCCGGGACGGTTCTGGCGCCTGCCAGCGCACGCGGACGCGTGCCGTGCGGTTCATGGACCCCCCCGGGTGTTTCGCTCAGCACCCCATGATCACCGCTCGTAGCCCTCCGGGCGACCGATTCGCGTGATCTGTGTGGGCCGGTGCCCGACGTGCGCGGGATGGCCGACGTGGGAACCAGACATGACCTTGGTCCGCACGCGCGCTTGGGCCGCGCCGGCCTTGGTAGACCGACAGAGCCATCGCCTCTGCATCGGAGGTTGGCATGCGTCACCGGTACTCACGCCGGGGCGACGCTCACAGTCGGGCTGAGGAGCCTGTCCGCCTCACCCCGTCGGGTCGGTGACCGATCCGGCGGGGTGGCGCATGATCCGCACGTGGAGCGGCCCGACGACCGCCGTCGACGAGACCGACCAGCCGGCGCGCTCGTAGAGCGCGACGTTCCCGTCGTTGGTGGTCTCCAGGAACGCTGGGAGCCCCTCACGCTCGGCCTGCTCCAGACCGGCGGCCATGACCGCACGACCCCACCCCTGGCCGGCGTGGGCGGGATCGGTGGCGAGCACGCCCAGATACCAGTGCGGTGTCCGCGGCAGGGCGCTGTGGACGGCGGAGTCGTACGCCGCGAGGCGGCCCTTCACGTCCTCGGGTACGTCGAGTGTCAGTTCCGGGGCCGCACGCCCCGAGGGCCGGTCCCACAGGGACACCGCCGCGCCGCCGTCCGCGACCCAGAGGCGCGCCGCGGCCGATGCGCTTGTCGAAGAGGAATCCGGCGAACGCCGCTGCCTGCGCCGGATAGGTGCGGTCGTCGGGGAAGAAGAACCGGAACGCCGGATCGGCGAGGAAGGCGGCCACCACCGTCGCGATCACGCGTGGGCGATCGGACGGGGTCGCTTGGCGGATCTCGGGGATGGCCACCTGCCGGACCCTAGCGAGCCGGTCGGTTCCGGGCTGAAGTCGGAGCCCGCGACGGTCGATAAGGCCACGTGACCCCACCGCGCTCCGACGCCGAGCAGCAGATCGCCGAGGTGCTTCGGGCGGCCCTGACCTCGCTCCAGCTGAGCGCGGCGTTTCTCACCCGGATGGACGCCGACACCCAGGCCGTCGAGATCGTGGAGGCCACCGGCTCGCCGCCCGTGGCCGAGGGCAGCGCACTTCCGCGGTCGGCGACGCTCTGCCAGGCGATCCTCGACGGCTCGTTCCCCGTGGCGATCCCGGACCTTCGGGTCGTACCCGCGATGGTGCGGGTCCCAGCCGGTCGTACGTCGAGCCTTCGCTCCTATCTGTCCGTGCCCGTCCGGCTCAGTGACGGCACGTTGTACGGCACCCTGTGTGCGGCCGGCCAGGAGGGCGACCGGGAGCCCACGGTGCGTGACGCGGCCGTGCTCGAAGTCCTCGCCCGCTCCGTGGCGACGCTCGTCGAACCGACCGTCAAGGAAGCGGACCGGCGGATCGAGATCGAGGGCCGGCTCCGACCGCTGATGGCGACGGGAGGACCGCAGGTGCTCCTCCAGCCCATCGTCGACCTGCAGACCGGCTACCGCATCGGCGCCGAGGCGTTGAGCAGGTTCCCCGCGGACTGGGACCGCCCGCCGGACGTGTGCTTCGCGGAGGCGCACAGCGTCGGCCTGGGTCACCGGCTCGAGATGCTCGCCCTCGAGCGGGCGGCGGACCACCTGGCCGCGGTCGCCGGCTACGTCGCCATGAACCTCTCTCCGGCCACGCTGCTCACGTCGCAGTGCACCGTCCTGCTGTCGGGCATGGCCCTGGACCGGATCATCCTGGAGCTGTCCGAGCACGACCAGGTCAGCGACTACACAGCGCTCGACAACGCACTGGCACCGCTTCGGGCGCGGGGGATGCGCCTGGCGATCGACGACGTGGGCGCCGGCTTCTCCTCGCTTCGCCACATCGTCCTGACCGGTCCGGACGTCATCAAGCTCGACCGGACGATCATCCACGGGGTCAGCACCGACCCGTCCCTGATGACGGTGGTCCGGTCACTGGTCGAGTTCGCCCACGGCTGCTCGGCCTCGGTGGTCGCCGAGGGCATCGAGTCGGCCGCGGACGCGGCCGCTCTGGCCGACCTGGGCGTCGACCACGGCCAGGGCTGGCACTTCGGCCGCCCCGGCCTCCCGGCCGACCTGCCTGCGTACCTCCCGCCGATGAGCCCACCCCGCCGAACGGTCGTGGACGCAAGGTGACCTTCTCCCGGCTATAGCCGGGAGAAGGTCACCTTGCGTCGCTAAGCCCGGGTGATGGCGGCGGACGGGGCCATCACGATGACCGGGTGCTTCGCCGGGTCGAGCCAGCGCATGACCTTGATCAGGTTCGACCGGCTCACCGAGACGCAGCCCGCCGTGGCGCCGGGGCCGTTCACGTGGAGGAAGATCCCCCCGCCCTTGGCCGTGTCCGGCCGAGTCGTCGCGGTCGGCAGGTTGTAGTCGACGACCACGGCGTGGGCGTACTGCGTCCCGTAGGACCGCAGACGTTCGGCCCAGGACGCTCGCACCCCGGCGAGGCCGTGCTCCTGCCACCGGTTGTACGTCGCCGGCGACTTCGGGTCGTACGCCCACCAGTCGTTGCCGTCGACGCTGCGGTACCGCAGCGCCGTACCCGGGTCGGGGGAGTTGCCGAACGCCCAGGGGAGGGCGAAGGTCCCGGCCGGCGTCGTCCCGGTGCTCTGCTTGCGGGTCTTGGCCCAGGCGAAGCCGGAGTAGCCGATCCGGGCCTTCACGGGCGCCAGCACCCGGCACCAGTCGTTGCCGGCGCGGAGCTCGTACGTGCGCAGCGTGGCGTGAGTCGAGCCCCAGGACGCGGACATGACCACGACGACCTGCTGGGAGTCCCCGAGGTGGGAGAGCGTGTACGGCAGGGTCGCCGAGCAGCCGGTGCTCTGCGGTTGTGCTCCGGAGACGGAGACGGAGGCGGCGAGCGGCTGGACCGGTCCGGGCACCCCGAGGAAGCACACGAAGGCCCCGACGACGGCCAAACCGCTCAGTCGGTCTCTCATCCCGATCACTGTAGATGTGTCGGCCTTACGTGACCCTGACCTGAGCGACGGTCGGCTCGAACGTCGGAGCGCCGACGGTGAGGGAGATCCCGGCGCGACGCCGGGCCGTACCGAAGGGAACCCCAACCATGCGTACTCGCACCCGACTCGGCCGAGCAGCGACGGCCACCGCGTTCGCCGTTCTCGCCTCGCTCGCCCTCGGCAGTCCGGCGTCGGCCGCCACGACCGGCGAGTCAGGCCCTGACCGGGCCACCCATGGGCTCAAGGGCGAGACCTGCGTCGCGGCCGCGCGCTCCTGGACCGACCGAGCCGTCGCCGCGCGACTGGTCCGCATCAACCATCTCCAACGCGCGCTGGACGCTGCTCCGCGCGTCTCCGCCGACCACCGGGCCGACCTGGAAGCGTCCTACGCCGCGGACCGCAAGGGCCTTCGGGCCGTGCGGGCCGAGGTCAGGGGCGACAGCACCTGCGCCGAGGCCAAGAAGGACGCACGGACGGTCGTCACGTCCTTCCGGGTGTACGTCCTGCTGACCCCGCAGACCTCGCTCACCGTGCGCGGGGACACCGGGGCGGCGCGCGCCGACGCCTACGAAGCTCTCGAGTCGGGCTACGTCGAAGCGGTGGCGGCCCTCCCGGAGGGAGACGCCAAGACTGCGGCTTCCGCGGCGCTCGTCGAGCTGTCCGCGTCGGTGGACGCCGCTCAGGCGGCGTTGCGCCCGGTCGGCGACACGGTCCTGGCCCTGGTTCCCGCCGACTACCCGGACCAGGCCGAGGTGCTCGCCGAAGCGCGCGGCGACGTCCGAACCGGCCGGCTTGCCCTGGCCGACGCCGCAGCGGCTCGAGCGGCGCTGGACGCACTGCTGGCCTGACAACCGACCCGACGCCAAGCTGCCGGGTTCTTGCGTGAGCCGCAAGAACCCGGCACTGGCGGGACCTTGGTCCTGTTGGGTTGGTCACTCAGCGGGGGCCGTCGGGGGGTAGCGGTGGAACCCGGCAGCCGGACAGGGCACTCTTGGAGGAGCCGCCTACACCGACGGAGTGACCACATGACTGTTCCCGGGCTCACCGAAGCGCCCACGACGAACGCCAAGCTCCTCACCTGGGTCCGAGAGGTCGCCGAGATGACGCAGCCTGACCGCGTCGTGTGGGCCGACGGATCGCAGGAGGAGTGGGACCGGCTCAGCGCCGAGGCCGTCGCGAGCGGCACGCTCACGCGCCTCGACCCCGTCAAGCGCCCGAACTCCTTCCTCGCCCGCTCGCACCCCAGCGACGTCGCGCGCGTCGAGGACCGCACCTTCATCTGCGCCGAGCGCGAGCGCGACGCCGGCCCCACCAACAACTGGGCACCCCCCGCCGAGATGCAGGAGACCCTCAAGGGCCTGTTCGCCGGCTCGATGCGCGGCCGCACCATGTACGTCATCCCGTTCTCGATGGGGCCGCTGGGCTCGCCCATCAGCCAGCTCGGCGTGGAGATCAGCGACAGCCCGTACGTCGTGCTGAACATGCGGATCATGACGCGCATGGGCAAGGCTGCGCTCGACCTGATCGGCTCCGACGGCGACTTCGTCCCTGCCCTGCACTCCGTCGGCGCCCCGCTCGAGCCGGGTCAGGCCGACGTCCGCGTGGCCGTGCAACGAGCAGAAGTACATCGTCCACTTCCCCGAGACCCGGGAGATCTGGTCCTTCGGCTCCGGCTACGGCGGCAACGCGCTCCTCGGCAAGAAGTGCTTCGCTCTGCGGATCGCGTCGGTCATGGCGCGCGACGAGGGCTGGCTCGCCGAGCACATGCTCATCCTTCAGCTGACCTCGCCGGCCGGTGAGGTCAAGCACCTCGCGGCGGCGTTCCCCTCGGCGTGCGGCAAGACCAACCTCGCGATGCTCGAGCCGACCATCCCCGGCTGGAAGGTCGAGACCGTCGGCGACGACATCTGCTGGATGCGCTTCGGTGACGACGGCCGGCTCCGGGCGATCAACCCCGAGGCAGGCTTCTTCGGGGTCGCACCCGGCACCAGCTCGCTGACCAACAAGAACGCCATCGAGTCGCTCTGGGGCAACTGCATCTACACCAACGTGGCCCTCACCGACGACAACGACGTGTGGTGGGAGGGGATGACCGACGAGCCGCCGGCTCACGTCATCGACTGGAAGGGCAACGACTGGACGCCCGCGTCGGAGACTCCGGCTGCCCACCCCAATGCCCGGTTCACGGCTCCGGCGGAGCAGTGCCCGTCGATCGCGTCCAACTGGGAGGACCCGGCAGGGGTGCCGATCGATGCCATCCTCTTCGGCGGCCGGCGCGCGACCAACGTCCCGCTGGTGACCGAGTCGCTGTCGTGGCAGCACGGCGTGTTCATGGGTGCCACCGTCTCCTCGGAGCAGACCGCGGCTGCCGAGGGCACCATCGGCGCACTGCGTCGCGACCCCTTCGCCATGCTCCCCTTCTGCGGCTACAACATGGCTGACTACTGGGGCCACTGGCTCGAGGTCGGCAAGGCCACGTCACCCGACAAGCTGCCGAAGGTGTTCCAGGTCAACTGGTTCCGCAAGGACGCGACCGGTCGCTACATCTGGCCAGGATTCGGCGAGAACAGCCGGGTCATCGAGTGGGTGGCCAACCGGGTGAGCGGTCACGCCGTCGGCGTCGAGACGGTGCTCGGCCTGGCGCCCGCCGAGGGCGAGCTCAACCTCGACGGGCTCGACGTCCCTGCCGAGGACATGGAGCAGCTGTTCGCCATCGACCGCGCCTCGTGGCTGGTCGAGGCCGACCTCACCGCCGAGTACTTCGAGAAGTTCGGCGACGCGGTCCCGGCTGCGCTCCAGGACGAGCTCGACGATCTCCGCGCGCGCCTGACCTCAGCCTGAGGACCCGCAACGGGGAGCTTCGTGGCGGCGAGAACCGTCACGAAGCTCCCCGTTGCGGCGTCGTAGGGTGCCCTCGTGGAGCCAACCCTCGACGTCCCTGACGTCTCCGACCTCACGTTCCCACCGGACTTCGTCTGGGGGGTCGCGACGGCGGCCTTCCAGGTGGAGGGTGCGGCCTCCAACCCCGGCAGCACGTGGGCCCGCTGGGAGGCCGATGGCCACATCCGCGGCGGAGCCCGCAGCGGCGACGCGTGCGGCTGGTGGCAGGACCCGTCGATCGACCTCGACCGGGCGGTCGAGCTCGGCGTGACGGCGATGCGGGTCAGCCTCGAGTGGTCCCGCATCGAGCCCCGCCCTGGCGTGGTCGACCTCCGCGCGCTCGAGGGCTACCGCCAGCTGCTCCAAGGGTGCCGCGACCGCGGGATCGCCCCTGTCGTGTGCCTCCACCACTTCAGCGAGCCGACCTGGTTCGCCGACCGTGGCGGGTTCGCCGCGCGGGACGCACCCATGTACTTCGCCCGGCACGCCGAGCGGGTCGTGAAGGCGTACGGCGAGCTCGTGGACTGGTGGCTCACGATCAACGAGCCCAACGTGTACGCGGCCGGCGGCTGGATGCTCGGGCAGTTCCCACCCGGCCGTACCGGCGACTTCAGGGGCGTGGCTCGCACCCTCGGGGGGCTGGTCCGGGCCCACGGCGCCGCCTACCGGGCCGTGCACGCCCTGCAGCCGGAGGCCCGGGTCGGGTGGGCCCACCACCTGGCGACCTTCGAGCCTGCGTCGTCCGGGGTCCGTGACCGCAAGGCGGCGGCCACCCTCGACGCCGTCTTCAACGGAGCCTTCCTCGACTCCGTGCTCGACGGGTCGGTCCCGCGGCGCTTTCCGTCGCTGGACCGGCGACGTGTCCGGCGCGGTCGGGGCCTTCGACTTCCTCGGGTTCAACACCTACGGCCGCATGCACATCGCCTTCGACCCGCGGCGACCCGGGGACCTCTTCACGCGGCGCACCGTCCCGGAGGACGCGCTCGCCGGGGACGGTGACTCGATGGAGAGCCACGGCGAGCCCTATCCGCAGGGCATCGGCCCGTTCGCCCGCCGTCTCGCGCATCACGGGGTGCCGGTCTACGTCCTCGAGAACGGGGTGCCGGACGCGGACGACAGGGTCCGGCCGTGGGTCGTGGCGACGGCGGCCCGCACGCTGCACGACCTGATCGCCGACGGCGTCGACGTCCGCGGCTACTTCCACTGGTCCCTCGTCGACAACTGGGAGTGGGAGCGCGGCTGGGAGCAGCGCTTCGGCCTCTACGCCCTCGACGTCGAGACCGGCGAGCGAACCCTCCGACCGTCGGGGGAGCTGTTCGCGTCCCTCACCAGGCAGCGCAGCGTCGAGCGGCGGAGGGTAGGGGGCGGACCGCGACCGGCCTGGCGGGGCCCGGCGCCAGCCAGGCCGGTCGGCGGTCCGCCCCCTAGCCCTCCCCCGGAGCTGGTACACGGTGGCTGGGTCAGGGCGCCGGGTCGCTTCGGTGTCAGTCGCCGATCGTGGCGACCATGATCGCCTTGATGGTGTGCAGCCGGTTCTCCGCCTGGTCGAAGGCGATGTTGGCCGGTGACTGGAAGACCTCGTCGGTGACCTCGAGGCCCTCGGTCATCCCGGTCTTCTCGGCGATGTCCTTGCCGACGACGGTGAGGGTGTCGTGGAAGGCAGGCAGGCAGTGCATGAACTTCGCGTTCGGCTTGCCGGTCCTGGCGAGGGCGGCGCTGTTGACCTGGTACGGCGTCAGCAGCTTGACCCGCTGGTCCCAGACCTCCTTGGGCTCACCCATCGACACCCACACGTCGGTGTGCACGAAGTCCGCTCCGGCCAGCCCCTCGTCGGGGTCCTCGGTGAGCGTGATCCGGGCGCCTGAGGCGACCGCTCGCTCCTGGGCCGCGTCGATGACGTCCTTGCCGGGCCACAGGTCCTTGGGCGCGGCGATGCGTACGTCTGCGCCCATGATCGCACCCATGACGAGCAACGAGTGCCCCATGTTCGAGCGGGCGTCGCCCATGTAGCAGTAGGCGGTCTCCTCGATCGGCCGGCCTCGGCTGTGCTCGATCATGGTGAGGAAGTCGGCGAGCATCTGGGTCGGGTGCCACTCGTCGGTGAGGCCGTTGTAGACGGGGACGTCGGCGTTGTCGGCGAGCTCTTGGACCGTTGCCTGGGCGCTCCCGCGGAACTCGATGGCGTCGAACATCCGGGACAGCACCTTGCCGGTGTCGGCGGCTGACTCCTTGTGACCGAGCTGGCTGGAGCTGGGGTCGAGGTAGGTGACCCGCGCCCCCTGGTCGTAGCAGCCCACCTCGAACGCGCACCGCGTGCGCGTGGAGGTCTTCTCGAAGATCAGGGCGACGTTCTTGCCGCTCATCCGCTGGACCTCGGTGCCGGAGTACTTCGCCCGCTTCAGGTCCCTCGAGAGGTCGAGGAGGAAGGAGAGCTCGGTCGTCGTGAAGTCGAGCTCCTTGAGGAAGTCGCGGTGGCGCAGGTTGACGGGCATGTCGGGCTCCTTGGTCTCAGACGGCTTCGCGCTCGATGGGGCAGCTCATGCAGCGGGGTCCGCCACGTCCGCGTCCCAGCTCGGAGCCCACGATGGTGACGATCTCGATCCCGTTGCGTCGCAGGAAGGTGTTCGTCGTGGAGTTGCGCTCGTAGCCGAAGATGACGCCTGGCGACACGGCGAGGAAGTTGTTCCCGTCGTCCCACTGCTCGCGGGCGGCACCCATCTCGTCGATAGGGGTCTTCAGCTCCCGGATCTTGTCGACGCCGAGGGCCTCGGCGACGACCGGGAAGACCTTCTCGTTCTCGGCGATGTGGTACGCGCCGCCGTCGTCGGCCTTGGTCAGCGTGTAGGACTTCAGCGCCGGCGGGAGGTAGGGGTAGACCGAGAAGGCGTCGCGGTCGACCATCGTCATCGCTGTGTCGAGATGCATGAACGAGCGGGTCTTGGGCAGCTCGATGACGATGACCTTGTTGACCAGGCCGCGAGGGTCGCTGAAGTAGCCCTTGACCAGCATGCCGATGCCCTGGGGCGTCGTTCGCTCGCCCATGCCGACCATGACGGCGCCGTTGCCGATGCACAAGATGTCGCCGCCCTCGACCGTGGCCGGCTGGTGCATCTCGTCGTCGTTGCCGTAGTAGAAGTGCAGGCCAGCGTCCTTGAACTCGGGGTGGAAGTTCCAGATCGCCCTGCTGTGGATGGTCTCGCGCTGCCGGGCTGGCTTGGCCATCGGGTGGACGGACAGGCCCTCGTAGACGAACGCGGTGTTGTCCCGCTGGAAGAGGTGGTTGGGCAGCGGGGCCAGGATGAAGTCGTTGTCGTCCAGGTACTCCCAGAGCAGCGACGTGCCCTTGGGGAGCTGGAGGTCACGTTTGAGGATGCCTCCGATGAAGTACTCGGCGAGCACCGCGCCCTCGACCGACTCGGCCAGCTCACGCAGAGGTGCCTGGAGCTGCGGACCCGACGGTGTCCTCGTTCGCGAGCCGCTCGAGCACCCAGTCCCGCGCGTCAGGGATGTCGAGCACCTCGCCCAGCAGCTCGGCGAAGTAGTGGATCTCGACGCCCTTGTCGCGCAGCTTCTGGGCGAAGGCGTCGTGCTCCTCGCGGGCCCGCTGCGACCACATCACGTCGTCGAAGAGCAGGTCGTCGACGTTCTGCGGAGTGAGTCTCGACAGCTCCAGCCCGGGGCGGTGAAGGACGACCTGCTTGAGCTGTCCCACCTCCGAGTCGACGTGGTAGGTCATCTCGTCATCCTTTCGCGCGGGAAGTAGGGATCGGGGCGCCTTCTCCCCATCGTGGAGGGGGGTCGCCCGCGCCGCCACCCCTGCTGGGTGGCGGCGGTCGGAGCGGTCAACAGGTTCACCGGTACTCGGGGACCGGCTCCGGCTGGGTCATGTGCGTCCGCTGGGCGAGGTACACCGGGATCCCGATGAGGAACGCGATGCCTGCGTAGATGAACGGCAGGTACTCGTCCCACATGGTCTCGCTCCCGGTGATCCGCGAGTAGTAGATGAAGAGCAGGGAGAAGATGAGCGAGACGACGGCGACACCCACGTCGCGGACGAAGCGCTCGGTGTGGATCGTCCGGTGGTCGACGACGCGCCACTTGATCTGGGCCAGCGCCGAGAACGCGTAGGGGATCGCGGCGGTGATCCCGGTCATGTAGACCAGGGTGTTCCACACGTTGTAGCCGGAGGTCCCCGCGTAGGCGAGGTAGGTGAAGATCGACGCCAGCACGGTCGAGGCGACGATGCCGAAGGCCGGCACCCCTGCGTTGGACAGCTTGGCGAAGGCCTTGGGGAACAGGCCGTCGTTGGCGGCCGCGAGCGGCATCTCCGCGCAGATCATCGTCCAGCCGTTCAGGGCGCCGAAGCCGGAGATCACGACGAAGCCGGCCATGACATAACCGGCCCAGGTGCCGCCGAAGATGTCGTCGACGGCCGTGGAGAACGGCGCGTCCGACTCACTCAGCCCGGCGCTGCCGACGATTCCGAAGACGGCGATGAGGGAGAGCATGTAGACGACCGAAGTCGCCAGCGTGCCCCAGATCGTCGCCCGTGGCACGTTGCGGTCAGGGTCCTCGACCTTGGCGGCCGCCACGGCCGCGGTCTCGACGCCGAGGTAGGAGAACAGGCACAGCGCCATGGCGCTTCCGATGGCGGCCATGTTCGTCTCGCCGCTGATGTTCCACGGCTGGAAGTTGGCCGTGCTGATGAAGAACAGGCCGACCGTGGACATGAAGACCAGCGGGACGAACTTGAGGATCGAGGTCCACAGCTGCACGGCGCCCATGTTCTTGACGCCGCTGAGGTTGATCGCGGCGGGGATCCAGAGCCCGATGAGAGCGACGATCACTGACCACCACTTGGTCATCTCGAAGCCGTCGATCAGGTTCTCCATGACGTACTGCACGTAGAAGACCCAGCCGACGACGATGGCGGCGTTCCCGGCCCATGCCGTGATCCAGTACGACCAGGCGTTGGCGAAGCCCGTCGGGTTCCCGAAGGCGACGCGCGCGTAGGCGTACGGCCCACCGTCAGCCGGAAGCCGGCGCGACAGGGCGGCGAACATGATGGCCAGGGCGAGAGCGCCCACGGTCGTCAGCGCCATCGCGAACAGGCTGATCGGGCCGTAGCTCGCGAGCGACCCGGGCAGGTTGAAGATGCCGACGCCGACGATGGTGCCGACGATCAGAGCGGTGGCCTGAGGGAGTCTCAAGGCCCCGGCAGCCTTCGGCGGGCTGTCTGGTTGGACGGTGTGGGTCATGACGGGCCTCCAGAGGCGCGAGCGTGGAACGCTCTTCACCCATCCTTCTCGCGCCGAGACCCGGAAGTCACGGGACCTTCGTCACCGTTAACCCGCAGTTGGTCCCCTGTTCGTCAGGGGCTGACCGTCCGCAGGAACGCCTCGACGATCGTGCTGGCCCGACTCCGGGCTGCGTCGGCTTCGTGGTGGCAACGGGTGACGAGGGTCTCCACGTCGATCCCCAGGCTCTCCAGCTGCGCTCGTCCACCGGTGGCCCACCGGGCGGCGACCTCGGGCGGCGTCTCCGGGTGGAACTGCAGGCCCAGGCCGCTACCGAGCCGGAACGCCTGCGTCCCCACCGGGGACCGGGCCAGCTCGACGGCGTCGGGCGGGATCACGATGCAGTCGCTGTGCCACTGGAGGTACGGCCCTGGCGGGATCGCGTCGGGGACGTCGGTGTCGATCGTGAACCAGCCGAGCTCCCCACCCAGTGGTGCCGGTTCGACGCGGCCGCCCAGGGCCTGGGCCAGCATCTGCGCCCCGAAGCAGATCCCGAGCACGGGGATGCCGGCTTCGACACTGCCTTGTACGTACTCGAGCTCGCGCTCCACCTCGGGCGCCCGTTCCGGCCAGTACACCGACCAGTCCGAGCCGAGGCTCAGGACCAGGTCGTGGGCGGCTACCTCGGGCAGCGGCTCGTCGTCGTCGCGCCAGGCCCGGTCGAAGACCGCGCCGCGGGCCGCGAGAGCACTCCCGATGAACCCGGTTTCCGGGTCCTCCCGGTTGGCGATGACGAGGACGCGCACAGCCTGACCCTAGGGCCATCGGGCGCGCGGGGGGCAGGATGTCGGTATGCCCTTCACGCTGGCAGGTCAGCTGCTCGTCGCCACCCCGCTGCTCGAGTCCCCACCGTTTCGACGGGCGGTGGTCCTACTGCTCGACCACGACGAGGACGGCGCTCTCGGGGTGGTGCTGAACCAACCCAGCGAGGTGTCCGTCGAGGACGTCCTCGACGCCTGGGCCCCGGTCGTGACGGGCGAGCCGGTCCTGTGGGTGGGCGGGCCGGTCGGGGCCGACTCCGCGCTCGGGGTGGCACAGGTGCTGGACGACTCCGAGCCTGACGGGTTCCGCGCCGTCCCGGCCCCTGGGCTCGGCCTGGTCGACCTCGACGCCGACCCCGACCTCCTCGGCCCCCAGCTGACCAGCGTGCGGATCTTCGCCGGCTACTCGGGGTGGTCCTCCGGGCAGCTCGAGGAGGAGCTCACCGATGGTGGTTGGTACGTCGTGACGGCTGAACCGGGTGACACCTTCACCCTGCGCCCTGACCGGCTCTGGCGAGAGGTCCTCCGCCGTCAGGGCGGCGACCTCGCGCTCGTGTCGACGTACCCCGACGACCCCTCCGACAACTGAACCCCCGCTGAGGGTGACGTTGTGGACGCAACACGCCGCGTGTCGCGTCCACAACGTCACCCTCAGCGGGGTGGGTGCGAGGGCGTGTCGGGGAGGGGGCTCGCTCGTAGGATGGCCGGCATGACCGAGACGCCACAGCCGCTCTCCGCACCCGATACCGTCGGTGGTACCGCGACGCTCGTCGAGGAGGACACCCGGCTCTCGCCGAGCGAGGGCGGGGATCATGAGCGCTTCGCGCACTACGTGCGCAAGGAGAAGATCGTCGAGTCCGCGGTCACCGGGGCACCGGTCGTGGCCCTGTGCGGCAAGGTCTGGATCCCCAACCGGGACCCGGGCAAGTTCCCCGTCTGCCCGGAGTGCAAGGAGATCTACGAGTCGATGATGGGCGGCGACGGGGAAGGCGGCGGGCCCGACACGTGAACCGACCCGGCCCGGACAGCGTCTTCGGGCCGCGGCTGAGGGGTCTGACCGCAGGCATCTTCGGGGTGGTGTTCCTCGTCGCGTTCGAGGCCATGGCGGTCGCGACGGCGATGCCCGTGGCGGTCCAGGAGCTCCACGGGCTGCCCTTGTACGGCTGGGCGTTCAGCGCGTTCCTCGTCACCAGCCTGTTCTCCACCGTCGCGGCGGGGGAGTACTCCGACGCCCACGGCCCTCGGTTCCCGCTCCTCGGGGGCATCTCGGCCTTCACGGTCGGCCTGGTCGTCTCAGGGTTGGCGCCGACCATGCCCCTCTTCATCCTCGGCCGGGCCCTGCAGGGGTTCGGCGCCGGCGGGGTCATCGTCGCCCTCTACGTCGTCGTCGCCCGCGCCTACGCCGAGGGGCAGCGGCCGCAGGTCTTCGCGCTGATGTCAGCCGGCTGGGTCCTGCCCTCCCTGGTCGGGCCGACCGTCGCCGGTGCGTTGGCGGACCGGGCCTCGTGGCGGCTGGTCTTCCTGGGGGTGCCCTTGCTGGTGCTCCCTGCGGTGGCGCTGGTCGCGCCCTGGCTCGGGCGCCTCGAGGGCGGGCACGGCGAGGCGCGTCGCACGGGGCGCAAGCGGGCGGCGCTGGCGACCGCCGTCGGGGTCGCGCTCCTGCAGTACGCCGGCACCCGGCTGGACCCCGTGTCCGTCGTGCTGGTGCTCCTGGCGCTGGGGCTCCTGGTTCCGACCGTCCCTCGGCTGCTGCCTCCGGGCACCTTCCGGCTGGCCCGGGGCCTCCCCACGACGGTGGCGATGCGAGGGTTCCTCGCGGCCGCGTTCTTCGGCGCCGAGACGTTCCTTCCGCTCGCACTGGTCAACGAGAGAGATCTCTCCACGACGCTGGCCGGGCTGTGCCTCACCGGCGGAGCCCTTGGCTGGGCCGCCGGGTCCTTCCTCCAGGGCCGGCCCGGGCTCGAGCGGCCCCGCTGGCAGCTGGTCCGCGCAGGAGCGCTCTTCGTCGCCCTCGCGGTCGCCGGGCTGGCAACGGCGCTCGTGCCGGCCGTCCCCGTGCTGGTCGCCGCGTTCGGCTGGGTGCTCGGAGGCTTCGGCATGGGTCTGTCCATGGCCTCGATCTCCGTGGTGACGATGCAGCTGTCCCCCGATGACGACCAGGGGGTCAACTCCGCCGCCCTGCAGGTCAGCGACGGGCTCTTCTCCACCGTCGCGATCGTCGTGGCCTCCACGATCTTCGCCGCCGGGCACTCCGCCCCCGGCGAGGATGCCGCGGTCTTCGCGGCGATCTTCGCGGTCATGGTCTGCGTGGCCCTCGCCGGAGCGGCCGCCGCCCCCCGGATGCGTCCATCCCTCGGACGACACACCGACAGAACGTCTCGTGGTTTCGCCGCGGCGGGGGAGTCCCCTTAGGTTCAACCCCTCGTGAGCACCGCTGCAGCGCACCTCCCACCCGCCCTTCCCGGGCGCGCGCCGTGGGGGACGGCTGGGGCGCTGCGGGCGTGGCAGCAGACAGCGCTGGACGCCTACGCGGCCGCGGCGCCTCGTGACTTCCTCGCGGTCGCCACCCCGGGTGCCGGCAAGACGACCTTCGCGCTGCGGGTCGCGGCCGACCTGCTGGCTCGTCGCGTGGTGGAGGCCGTCACCGTCGTCGCGCCCACCGAGCACCTCAAGCGGCAGTGGGCGCAAGCCGCGCACCAGGCAGGGATCGCCCTGGACCCGGAGTTCAGCAACGGGCAGGGGGCGCTCGCGCCGGACTTCACCGGCGTCGTCGTCACCTACGCCCAGGTGGCGGCTCATCCCTTGCTCCACCGCCGTCGCACCGAGCTGCGACGTACCCTCGTCGTCCTCGACGAGGTGCACCACGCCGGTGACGCGCTGACCTGGGGGGAAGCGGTCGAGGAGGCCTTCGACCCGGCGGTCCGACGGCTGGCCATGACGGGTACGCCGTTCCGCAGCGACGTGAACCCGATTCCCTTCGTCCACTACGCGCCCGGTGAGGACGGCGTCCCCCGCTCGGTGGCCGACCACCGGTACGGCTACGCCGAGGCGCTCCGGGACGGCGTGGTGCGCCCGGTGATCTTCCTGGCCTACACGGGCCAGATGCGGTGGCGCACCCGAGCAGGGGACGAGGTCGCGGCCTCGCTCGGCGAGCCCATGACCAAGGACCTCACGGCCGCAGGCCTGGCGCACCGCCCTCGATCCCAGGGGCGCGTGGGTCCCGTCGGTGCTCGCGGCCGCCGATCGGCGACTCACGGAGGTCCGTCGGCACGTCGGTGACGCCGGCGGTCTGGTGATCGCCTCCGACCAGGCCAGCGCGCGCGCCTACGCCGCTGCGCTGGCGGCGGTGAGCGGGCAGGCGCCGACGCTCGTGCTGTCCGACGAGCCAGGTTCGTCGGCGCGGATCGAGGCCTTCGCGCGCTCGACGGACCGGTGGCTGGTGGCGGTGCGCATGGTGTCCGAGGGCGTCGACATCCCGCGGCTCTCGGTCGGGGTCTACGCCACGTCGACCTCGACCCCGCTGTTCTTCGCCCAGGCAGTGGGACGCTTCGTCCGAGGTCGCCGTCGGGGCGAGACGGCGTCGATCTTCCTGCCCTCGATCCCCAGCCTCCTGGAGCACGCGGCCGCGCTCGAGGCCGAGCGCGACCACGTGCTGGGGCGGCGCGATGACGGGGAGAACCTGTGGTCGGCCGAGGACGCCCTGGTGGCGGAGGCCCGACGAGCGGCTCGCGACGGCGTCGAGGACGACCAGCTCGCTTTCGAGGCGCTCGAGTCGGAGGCGACCTTCGACCGGGTCCTGTTCGACGGTGGCGAGTTCGGCACCCACGCCGCGGCCGGTTCGGCCGAGGAGGAGGAGTTCCTCGGGATCCCTGGTTTGCTCGAGCCGCACCAGGTGGTCACCGTGCTTCGTGCTCGGCAGGCCGAGCAGGTCGCCGCGCGGGGGCGTCGACGCGTGACCGGCCGAGGAGCCAGCGCCCACCACGGCCGAGGCCGTCCGGGCCCTGCGCAAGGAGCTGAACGGGCTGGTCGGGGCCTGGCACCACCGCACCGGACGCCCGCACGCGACCATCCACGCCGAGCTCGTGCGCGCGTGCGGAGGACCGCCCGCCGCCCTCGCCGATGCCGCGACCCTGCAGCGCAGGGTGGTCACGATCCGGACGTGGGCGGTCGGCCGAGGCTGAGGCGTCGGTAGGATCTCGGAGCCAGCCGTCACTCCCGCCGAAGGGCTCCACCATGTCCCACCCCGTGCGTGTCCGCAGCGCCGTCGCCGTCGCCGGAGCAGCGCTGCTCGCGCTCACGGCCTGCGGCACCGAGGAGGCGTCGACGACCACGGCGCCCACCCCGTCCGGGAGCGCGCTCGACTGCAGCCTGGCCAACCTTCCGCTCACGGAGGCGGGCACGCTGACCATCGGCACGGACTCGCCGGCGTACGAGCCGTACTTCCAAGACGACGACCCGACGAACGGCAAGGGCTTCGAGTCGGCGGTCGCGTATGCAGTCGCGGAGAACCTCGGCTTCACCAAGGACCAGGTGACGTGGGTCGTCGTCCCCTTCAACAGCTCCTACGCCCCCGGCGACAAGAACTTCGACTTCGACATCAACCAGATCTCGATCACGCCGGAACGCCAGCAGGTCGTCGACTTCAGCGACGGCTACTACGCCGTGCAGCAGGCGGTCGTGGCGATCGACGGCACCCCGGCGGCCGACGCCACGACGATCGACGACCTCAAGGCGCTCAAGCTCGGGGCCCAGGTCGGCACGACCAGCCTCAAGTACATCCAGGACGTGGTCCAGCCCACGGCTGAGGCGCTCGTCTTCGACGACACCGCGGCCGCCACCCAGGCGCTCAAGCTCGGCAACATCGACGGGCTGGTCGTCGACCTCCCGACGGCCTTCTACATCACCGCCGTCGAGCTCGACAACGGCACGATCGCTGGGGCCTTCCCGGCGGAGCAGGGCGGCGAGCAGTTCGGCATGCTCTTCCAGAAGGGCAACGCACTGGTGCCGTGCGTCAACCAGGCGCTCGCGCAGCTCACCGCCCAGGGCACCCTGCAGGCGATCACTGACCAGTACCTGGGGGGCCAGGCAGGCGTCCCGACGTTCCAGTGACGTCGGTGAGCGCCGGTACGACGGCCGGCGCTCCGGTCGTCCCCTACGTCGACCCGGTCCGTGCTGCCGCTCTCAGGCGGCGCGGCCGGCGCAACGGCTGGCTGTCCTCGGTCAGCACGCTCGTCGTCTTCGCCGTCCTGATCCTGGTCGTGGTGACCGCACCGGGCTGGCCGGCCGTCAAGGAGACGTTCTTCAACCCGGAGGCGTTCGCCGAGTCGGCGCCCAAGGTCCTGCGCGCCTTCTTGCTGAACGTCAAGATCTTCCTGATCGCCGAGCCGCTCATCCTGGTGCTCGCCCTGGTCATCGCCCTCATGCGCGGCCTGCGCGGGCCGGTGTTCATGCCCTTCCGCCTGCTGGCTGCGGTCTGGACCGACGTCTTCCGCGGGATCCCGACGATCCTGCTGATCTACCTGTTCGGCTTCGGGATCCCCGCCCTCGGCATCGCCGGCCTGACGAAGTCCTACCTGTTCTGGGGCACGGTGGCCCTGGTCTGCTCCTACAGCGCCTACGTCGCCGAGGTCTACCGCGCCGGCATCGACTCGGTGCACCCGAGCCAGCGTGCCGCTGCCCGATCCCTGGGACTCTCGGGAGTCCAGACCGTCCGCTTCGTCGTCCTGCCGCAGGCCGTGCGCCGGGTCGTGCCGCCCTTGCTCAACGACTTCATCTCCTTGCAGAAGGACACGGCCCTGGTCTCCGTCCTCGGCCCGATCGAGGCGCTGCGTGCGGCCGGCATCTATGCGTCGTTCAACTTCAACTACACGTCCTACGTCGTGGCCGCCTTGCTGTTCATCGCGCTGACGATCCCGCTGGCCCGCTTCACTGACGCGCTGCTGGCGCGGGACCGCAAGCGCCAGCTGGCCGGCGGCACCGCGTGAGCGAGCCGATGCTCCGGGTGCGCGAGGTGCACAAGGCCTTCGGGAGCAACCCCGTGCTGCGCGGTGTCAGCCTGGACGTCGACCGCGGCGAGGTGGTGTCGCTCATCGGCGCCTCGGGCTCGGGCAAGTCGACCCTCCTTCGGTGCATCAACGGGCTCGAGGACGTCGACGCGGGGACCGTTCACATCGACGACGTCGAGGTGACTGCGCTCGACGCCGACGCCGACGCGGTACGCAAGCGCATCGGCATCGTCTTCCAGAGCTACAACCTCTTCCCCCACCTGAGCGTGCTCGAGAACGTGACGCTCGCTCCGCGTCGCGTGCGACGCGTGCACTCCTCGGACGCCGAGGGGGCGGCCCGCGAGCTGCTGGGGCGCTTCGGGCTCGCGGACAAGGCTGGCGAGTTCCCGGACCGGCTCTCCGGCGGCCAGCAGCAGCGCGTGGCCATCGTGCGCGCCCTCGCCATGGAGCCCGAGCTGATGCTCTTCGACGAGATCACCTCAGCCCTCGACCCCGAGCTCGTCGGGGAGGTGCTCGACGTGATCCGGGGGCTCAAGGAGGAGGGCATGACCATGGTCCTCGCGACCCATGAGATGGGCTTCGCCCGCGAGGTCTCCTCGCGCGTCGCCTTCCTCGACGCCGGAGTCGTCTGCGAGGTCGGCCCGCCGGCTCAGATCTTCGGTTCCCCGACAGCCGACCGCACACGGGAGTTCTTGAGCAGGGTGGAGCACAGCGGCCGCCTCTGACACCGGCTGCGACCTCCCACCGGGGTCGGCTCCTCGCCGTCATACTGTGCCCGTCGTGGGCTCCGCGCTCACCCCGCCCACCCGAGAGGTTCAAGCCCATGTCCGATCTCACCGCGCAGGACAAGCGTGACCTCAGCCAGTTCCTCGGCCGCACCTGGGGCGTCGTCCTCACGGCCGGCATCCTCACGTTCGTCCTCGGGATCGTCGTCCTGGTCTGGCCGAAGGAGACCGCGGTCGTGGTCGGCTGGCTGCTCGGCATCTACCTCGTCGTCGCCGGGGTGGCCCAGCTGGTGCAGTCGTTCACCGGTGAGCGCTCCGGCGGAGTCCGCGCCCTGCTGGCGATCGGTGGCGTCCTCTCGCTGATCCTGGGGCTCTTCGCCTTCCGGTCGGTCGCCCACTCGGTGACGCTGCTCGCCGTCATCATCGGTGTGGCCTGGCTGATCAACGGTGTCACGACCCTGGTCACCGCCCTCAGCGAGGCCGACTACCCGGGCCGGGGCTGGGCCATCACCGGCGGCCTGCTGGGCATCCTCGGCGGCGTCGTCATCCTGGTCTGGCCGGGCATCACGCTCTACATCTTGTTCACGTTCTTCGGCATCTGGCTGCTGGTGATGGGTGCGTTCGAGATCTTCGCGTCCTTCCGGATGCGCGGGCAGGGTCAGAGGCTCGCGACCGCCTGACCGCCTCGACCGGGCGTCGCGCGCTCCGCCCGACGGGGCGCCTAGGCTGCGACGCGTGTCCCACCGGGTGAGTGCCGTCGAGACCTCCCAGACCCTCGGTCGGGGCTTGCGGATCCTCGAGATCCTCGCGGAGGCCCCCGAGGGTCGTACGGTCTCCGAGCTCGCAGTGGAGCTCGGAGTCGGTCGCGCGGTGGTCTATCGACTCGTGGCAACCCTCGAGGAGCACCGCTACGTGCGTCGCGACGGTGAGGGGCGGGTGCGGCTGGCCCTCGGTGTTCTCCGGCTCGGGCGCGCGGTGCACCCGATGATGCGTGCGGCTGCTGTCCCGGCGCTCCGCCGCCTCGCCGAGGCAGTGGGGCTCACCGCATCCCTCAGCATCCTTGACGGGTCGGACGTGCTCGCGGTGGCGGTCGTCGAGCCCACCTGGACCGACTTCCACGTCGCCTACCGTGAGGGCACCCGGCACCCCCGTGAGCGCGGCGCGGCAGGGAAGGCCATCGGCTCGACCTCGGCGTGGGTGGTCTCGACAGGTGAGCTGCAGCCCGGCGCCTACGGCCTGGCGGCCCCGCTGCACGCCGCCGGTATCGACGCGTCCGTGGGCGTCATCGGCCTGGCCGCCATCGACGTGACGGCGGTCGGACCTCAGGTCGTCGCCGCAGCGGCGTCGATCGCGGCAGCGCTGACCAGCGGGAGCGTCCGGTAGGGGACCGGGGTAGCGAGGGCGATCGTCGTGGACGTCCGCTCGACCCCTGCGATGGAGACGATCGAGTCGATGACGCGCTGCAGGTCGGCGTTGTCGTGCGCGACGACGCGGCAGAGCAGGTCGCCGGCTCCGGTGATCGTGTGCACCTCGAGGACCTCGGGGATGTCGGCGAGGTGGTCGGTCACGGGGTCGTGGCCGCGCACCTGGCGCAGCTCGAGGGTCACGAACGCCTCGACGCGATACCCGAGGGCCGAGGGGTCGAGGTCGGGCACCCAGCCGCGGACCACGCCGCGGGTGGTCAGCCGGTCGAGTCGCGCCTGGACCGTGCCTCGGGCGACCCGGAGCCGACGACTCGCCTCCAGCACGCCCACCCGCGGCTCGGCGGTGAACAAGGCGATGAGAGAGGCGTCCAGCGCATCCACGGTTGACATGGGCAGATTGTCCACCAGATGTGGGATATCTGCCGTCAGATTGGGCGATCTGACCAGCATGTCGGTGTCGAGTTGACCGGCGGGACGGTACCCAGCACCCTGCGCCCATGACTCATCTGACCCTCACCCCGGAGGAGCGCGCCGCGTCCCTCGACGCCGACCAGCTGCGTGAGCTCGTCGGGCTCGTCGACTACGACGAGACCGCCGACCCGTTCCCGGTGACCGCGTTCGACGCGGTGGTCTTCGTCGTGGGCAACGCCACGCAGACCGCGCACTTCTACCAGTCGGCCTTCGGCATGGAGCTGGTCGCCTACACCGGGCCCGAGCACGGGACGCGGGACCGCAAGGCGTACGTCCTCCGCTCCGGTTCGGCCCGGTTCGTGGTCATCGGCGGCGTGGCCCCGGACAGCCCGTTGCTCGACCACCACCGCCGGCACGGTGACGGGGTCGTCGACCTCGCGCTCGAGGTGCCCGACGTCGACAGGTGCATCGAGCACGCTCGCTCGGCGGGCGCCACCGTGCTCGAGGAGCCGCACGACCTGACCGACGAGCACGGCACGGTGCGGATCGCTGCGATCGCGGCCTACGGCGAGACGCGGCACACCCTGGTCGACCGCTCGCGCTACACCGGGCCGTACCTCCCCGGGTACGTCGCCCAGCAGGGCGGCTACGTCAAGCGTCCCGGCGCGCCCAAGCGCATCTTCCAGGCGATCGACCACTGCGTCGGCAACGTCGAGCTGGGGCGCATGGACGAGTGGGTCGCGTTCTACAACCAGGTCATGGGCTTCGTGAACATGGCGGAGTTCATCGGCGACGACATCGCCACCGACTACTCCGCGCTGATGAGCAAGGTCGTCGCGAACGGCAACCACCGGGTGAAGTTCCCGCTGAACGAGCCGGCGGTCGCGAAGAAGCGGAGCCAGATCGACGAGTACCTCGAGTTCTACGCCGGCCCCGGGGTCCAGCACATCGCCCTGGCGACCAACGACATCGTCGCCAGCGTCGAGGCCCTGCGCGCGGAGGGCATCGAGTTCCTCGACACGCCCGACAGCTACTACGACGACCCGGAGCTGCGCGCCCGGATCGGTCAGGTCCGCGCCTCGATCGAGACCCTGAAGGAGCACCGGATCCTCGTCGACCGCGACGAGGACGGCTACCTGCTGCAGATCTTCACCAAGCCGGTCGGCGACCGGCCGACGGTGTTCTTCGAGCTCATCGAGCGGCACGGGTCGCTCGGCTTCGGCAAGGGGAACTTCAAGGCGCTCTTCGAGGCGATCGAGCGCGAGCAGGAGCGCCGCGGCAACCTCTGACCCCCCATTGCGTACGCTGCCGGGCGTGACCGAGCCCGTGGAGCCGATCGCGCTGGCCGAGCCCACGCGACGCGTCGGGCGCGGGTTCCTGACCATCGTGGCCCTGGCCAACCTCGGCACGATGGTCGCGTTCTTCACGCCCATCCAGAACCTCCTCCCGCGACTGTCGGAGCAGGTCGGTGGGGCCGACGGCAAGGAGACCGCGCTCGCGTGGATCACCGGGGTCGGGGCGCTGGTCGCCGTCGTCGCGAACCCGCTGGCAGGGGCGTTGTCCGACCGCACGACCTCGCGGTTCGGTCGGCGCCGCCCGTGGGTGCTCGGGGGTGCCTTGGTCGGCGCGCTGGCCATCGTGGCGCTCCCCACGCAGGGCACCGTCGTGGGCCTTGCCCTGCTCTGGGGGTGCGGCCAGGCGGCGGTCAACGCGTCGTACGCGGGCATCACCGCCACCATCCCCGACCAGGTGCCCGTGCAGCAGCGCGGTGTGGCCTCCGGCTGGGTCGGGGTGTCGCAGACTCTCGGCGTCGTGCTCGGGGTGGCTCTGGTCTCCTTCGCCGTGACCTCGCTGGCCCCGGGTGCCTGGGCGACAGCACTGCTGGCGATGCTGCTCGTGGTGCCGTTCCTGCTCTACCTGCGCGACCCCGTGCTCCCGGTCGAGCGCCGTCCCGCCTTCCACCTCGGCGCCTTCCTGCGCGGTTTCTGGGTGAGCCCGAGGTTGTACCCCGACTTCGCCTGGGCGTGGATCACCCGTTTCCTCATCTCGTTGTCCAACGCGATGGCGACGCTCTACCTGTTGTTCTTCCTCAAGGACGCGGTGGGCTACGAGAACCCCGAGCAGGGCCAGACGATCCTCATCGCGATCTACGCGCTCGGGACGATGGTGACGGCGGTGGTCGGCGGCCGGATGTCGGACCGGAGCGGCCGACGCAAGATCTACGTGATCGTCTCCTCGGTCGTCATGGCGGTGGCCGGGGTGCTGCTCGCCGGGTTCCCCACCTTCTCCGTGGCCATGCTGGCCGCGGCGCGTGCTGGGTGCCGGGTACGGCGTCTACCTGGCCGTCGACCAGGCGCTCATCACCCAGGTGCTCCCCGCGGCCGCGGACCGGGCCCGTGACCTCGGGGTCATCAACATCGCGAACTCGGCGCCGCAGGTGCTCGGGCCGGTGATCGCGGCCCCGATCGTCACCACGTTGGGCGGCTACCCGGTGCTGTACGGCGCCACCGCGTTCATCTCGCTGCTGTCGGCGCGTGCTGGTGACCCGGATCGTGAGCGTTCCCTGACCGGTCGTAGGGACTCGAGCACCCGGCGTGGGGACCACCGCGCCGTCTTCGCCCGCGGCCCCGTGGGCACGAAGTCCTGCAGGGCGCGGCGCACGGCCCAGCCGCCGTGGTGCCGCAGCACCGCGTCGGCGACGTCGGGGCGGTGGGAACCCCGGCGCTCGCGGGCCTCGGCGAGCACCTCTTCCCAGGGCTGGACGGGGTCGAGGTCGAGGAGGCTGCCCTCGACGGCGACCTCGCGTTCGACGGGGGCTGCCGGCCCGCCGGGCGGCCGCAGCACCAAAGCGCCAGCCAGCAGACCTTCGAGACCCGCCCACCCCAGCCCACCCCAGCCCAGCCGGTCGACGACGACGTCGGCCCGGGCCAGCAGCAGCCGCCTCATCGAGACGGGGACCGTCTCGATCCGGACATGCTCGATCAGGCCTCGCGCGGCAAGCGCGTCCAGCTGCTCCCGGGCCGGCGGCTCGTGGGTCGCCCACGAGCAGAGGCGCAGACGGTCGGTCGGGCGCATCCCGAGACCCGGGTCGAGTCCGAGGAGGGGGATCGGGATCGACGCGCCTGGCCCGTCGAGGGGGCGGCCCAGACCGATGACGCCGACTCCTCGGTCGATCGAGGCCGCAAGGCGGTCGCTAGCGCGGCGGACGGTCCCGGCGTGCTCGTCCAGCTCGGCCGGAGGCAGGGCGCGGAACACCGACCAGGGGTATCGCTGGGCGTGGTCGGTGGGGGATTCGACGAGGTCGTCGGGGTCGACGAGCAACCGCATCTGAGGCCCTCGCCTGCGTGCTGGCGGCACCATCCGCAGGTCGTCGACGAAGCAGGTGCGTCGGCCAGTCCAGCGCGTCACCCCAGGTCGTCGACACGCTATGGGACGCTGGCGGGCGTCACCCAGGTCCCGATCGGTCGGGGCCGTCCGCGGTGCCGAGGCCGCCCGCGAACCCCGCGGAGCACGCGCTCACTCCTCCGTGTCCGTCGAGTGCGAGAGCGATGCGGGTGGCGAGGCCGTCACGGTTGCCCGGCCCCACGAGGACGCGCGTCGCGGTCGCCTTGGCCAACGCAGCGGCGGGCGGGAGCTCCGCGGGGGCCGTGAGCGAGGCCCCGCCACGGGCGACCCGGACGGCGGCGTCGAGCCCGAAGACGAGCGGCACGTCGGTGTGGGTCGTGATGGTCCACGCGGCCCGCACGGTGCTGTCGTCGAGGACCGCCACGGCGGTGGGCTGGAACGCCTCGATGTCGGCGAGCAGGGAGGCGTCCGCCTCGTCCACAGCGTGGGGCGTACCGTCGGCGGCCGGGGCCTGGAGGTGCAGTCCACGCGCGACGAGCCCCGTGGCTTCGGCGCCGCGCACCATCGCTTCGACGTGCGTGGCGTCCGATCCGACGACCAGCAGCCGGCCCGTCGTCCGTGGGTCAGCCACGGTCCGACCCCTTCTGGAACGGAGCCAGAATCCGAGCGACAGCGGGGCGCAGGACGGCTCCACGTTCCCAGCTGGCCCCCGCCGCGCGCGCCGCGGCGAGACGTTCGGGTGGCGATGCCTGCGCGTCGTCGAGCGCGGCGGCCATCACCTGAGCCGCTGCCTCAGGCGTGGAGTCCGTGATGACGTGCGCCCGGGGGTAGTCGGCGAGCACCCGGTGTGCGTCCTGGGTCAGGTCCGCCATCATGGCGATCGGCTTGCCGGTGGCGGTGTACTCGTAGATCTTGCCCGACGTGACCATCTCGCCGCCCTCCTTGGCGAACAGCAACGCGTCGCGCTGGGCGTACGCCGTTGCGATGTCGCCCTTCGCGCACGGGCCCCGGAAGACCACGCCCTGGGCCGCAGCGGATGCCAGCAGGCGTTCGTGCGCGGGCGCAGCTCCCTGGTAGCCCAGGGAGCCGAACAGGTGGAGCTCGGCGCCGGCCGGGACGAGGGTACCTCTGCGCAGCTCGCCAGCCGGCGACCACCTGCTCGAGGGGGAAGCCCCGTGTTCATCGTGCCGATGTAGCCGCAGGTCAGCGGCCCGCCTGGTCCGTCGCCGCGGTCGCCGCGACGTCGAGCAGGTCGCGGTCCCACCCGTTCTCGACCACCGTGGATCTTGTCGGCGAGGTCGGGGAACTGGCCGCCGGTGCCAGGCGGCGATGGGCGCGTTGACGTACCACGACTCCGACGCGCCTGCGGTCAGTGCCGGTCAGCAGCGCACGGGTCGATCCTGGGGGCCTCGGCCGCGCCTCGCCGGTGTAGACGTCGAGCAGCCAGCCGTCCCGGTCGTCGAGCACGTAGCGGCACGCCGAACGTTCCAGGACAGGTACGCCGCGGCGGCGTAGGAGGTGTACGGGATTGCCTGTGGCCAGCGCGAGGTCGACAGGGTCCGCGCGGTGCAGCCGGTGCGTCGCCGTTCTCGAGCGCGGGTCGCCACGGCCCGTACTGGCGTTCGGGGAAGTGCGCCGCCTCCCGGGCCTGCTCGGCGGGCGCGGCCGAAGGCGCGTCCGGCCGTCGATCACCTGGCGGTCGGCCAGTCGACTGATGACCGGGTCCGGCGCGACGCGGGCGCGAAGGGCACGCTGCACGCACGCGCATCCCGCCGGGGACGTCAGGAGCGTGCCGAGGGACTCGTCCGACCCCGGTGACCAGCCGGAAGAAGGTCCTCGTCCGCCGTGGCGACCGTGACGCGCGCCCCCGCGCGCTGGAGCGTCGTTGGCCAGACGCCAGCGCCCGGTAGACCCCGGAAGGCTCGCGACGGCGGGAACCCCCACGCGACGAGGAGCGCACGTGCGGGCGCGCGACAACCGGCCTGCGGGGTCCACCGGCGGCTCGACCTAGCACGGCACTTCACTCCACCGGAGCGACGGCTGCGTGACTCGAGCCCGACGCCCACTTCGCGGCGGACCGACTCCGGCCCCAGCGCGCCGGATCCGTGACCCGGGTCGACCGTCGACGAGCACCCTGACGCCCCGGGCACGTCCGCCGCCGACCAGCGCTCCGGTACTCCGCGTGGTCGGCCTGCACGACCGCCGCGTCGACCGGCTCGCCCAGGTGGTAGGGCGAGAAGCCCCAGCGCCGTCGAGCTCGTCGTCGGTAGTACATCGGGTCGTGCACCGACACGCTGGCACCGCGCGCGGTCCAGCGCCTCGACGGTCGGGAACACGCCCGAGAAGGCGGTCTCCTTGACCCCGCCGCGGTACGCCGCGCCCGAGCACCACCACGTCGGCGCCGGTCAGGTCGCCGTACGCCCCCTCCAGCAGTTCCACCGCGTACGTCCGGCATCGCCGCGGTTGGCCTCGCGCGCCGCCCGCACGACGGTCGCCGTCGGGGTTCGTTCCACAGGTACATCCGCGGGTAGATGGGGATGCAGTGGCCGCCGACCGCGATCCCCGGGCGGTGGATGTGGCTGAACGGCTGGCTGTTGCAGCGCCTCGATCACCTGGTGCACGTCGATGCCGTGCGGTGTCGGCATAACGCGCGAACTGGTTCGCCAGCCCGATGTTCACGTCCCGGTAGGTGGTCTCGGCCAGCTTGGCCAGCTCCGCCGCCTCGGCCGAGCCCAGGTCCCACACGCCGTTGGGTGCGGGCAAGGTCGGGCCGGTCGTCGAAGTCCAGCACCGCCTCGTAGAACGCCACGCCGCGCCGGGCGCCCTCGGCGTCGACGCCGCCGACCAGCTTGGGGTAGCGTGCGCAGGTCGGCGAAGACCCGGCCGGTGAGCACCCGCTCCGGGCTGAAGACGAGGTGGAAGTCCCGGCCGGCCGTCAAGCCCGGAGCCCTCGCTCCAGCATGGGGCGGCCAGCGGGTCGCGCGTGGTGCCGACCGGGAGCGTGGTCTCGTAGCGAGACCAGCGTGCCGGGGCGCAGCCTCGGCCGACGATCGCCGGGTCGCCGCGTCCATCCAGCCGAAGTCCGGCACGCCCTCGCGCGTCGACGAACAGCGGCACCACCACCACGACCGCGTCGCTCTCGGCCACCGCCGCCGCGGTGTCGGTCGTCGCCGTCAGCAGCCCGCGCGCCACGACCTCGGCGAGCTTCGTCCGGCAGGTGGGCCTCGCCGGGGAAGGGCTCGCTGCCGGCGTTCACCAGGTCGACCGTGGTCGGCGTTGACGTCGGCGCCGATCGACGTCGTGACCGCGTCGCGGCGAACTGCACGGCCGAGCGGCAGACCGATCTTGCCGAGCGCCACGACCGCGACCTTCACCAGGGAGCCTCATGTTCATCGGGCGGCGTGAGGAGCAGCGCGCATCCCCACGGCCTGCTCAGTCTAGGGCGCCTCCTTCGCCGGCCTCAGCGCTCGCGAGAGCGTCTGCCGGTCCGCCGCGCGTCCGGCTGCCGGTATCGTCCTCCGACCAGGACGACCCCTGATCCGCGAGGGTCTGCGACCCGAGGGACTCCGCATGAAGGTGCTCTCCATCGTCGGGGCGCGGCCGCAGTTCGTGAAGCTCGCGCCCGTCGCTGAGGCGTTCGGCGGTTCCGGGCATCGAGCACGTCATCGTGCACACCGGTCAGCACTACGACGCCGCGCATGTCCGACGTCTTCTTCGCGGACCTCTCCATCCCCGCGCCCGACGTCAACCTCGGGGTCGGCTCGGGGAGTCACGGCGTCCAGACCGGCGCCATGCTCGCCGCCTTCGATGCGGTCCTCGAGCGAGCACCGTCCCGGACTGGGTGCTCGTCTACGGCGACACCAACTCCACGCTTGGCCGGTGCGTCGCGCGCCGTGAAGCTCCACCTCCCGGTGGCTCACCTCGAGGCGGGCCTGCGGTCGTTCAACCGACGGATGCCCGAGGAGCACAACCGCGTGCTCACCGACCACGCCGCGGACCTCCTGCTCGCACCGACCGAGGTCGCCATGGGGCACCTCGCGGGCGAGGGCCTCGGCCGCGCGCTCGGTGCTCGTCGGGGACGTCATGACCGACGTGTGCCTGCGGGTGCGAGATGCGGTCCTGCTCAGCGGTGCCGGACTCCCCGGCGGCGTCGACGAGGCGTCGGCTATCTCGTGAGCACCATCCACCGCGCCGAGAACACCGACGACCCGCAGCGCCTGGCGGCTGTCGTGGAGGCCCTCGCTGCGCTGTCGCTCCCGGTGCTCCTGCTGGCGCACCCGCGGCTCGTGGCACGGTGCGCGGAGTTCGGCATCGGTCTGGATCGTCCGGGTCTGGTCCGCGAGCGGCCGCTGTCCTACCCGCAGATGGTCGGCGCCGTGGCGCGCTCGCGCGGCGTCGTCACCGACTCCGGCGGCCTCCAGAAGGAGGCGTTCCTGCTGGGCGTTCCGTGCACGACGCTGCGCACCGAGACCGAGTGGACGGAGACCCTGGCGGACGGGTGGAACGTGCTCGACGCCGATCTCAGCCGCGTGCGGGCGGTGGCTGCGCGCCCCGTCCCAGACGCGCCCCGGGGCAGTCCCTACGGCGACGGACACGCGGCGCGGCTCGTCGTGGCGGCGCTGTCGGCAGCCTTGTCGTCCTGATCCCGGGACGCGCCAGCACGGAGCACGGCATCCCGGCGCGTGCCATCAGCGGGTGCGGTCGGTGTCCGGACGGCGCGCCCGGTACCACCTCGCGACGGAGTCCGGGGCCAGGCGACGAAACCCCCGGCGCCGGCTCGGGGGTGGGGCGGGCGCGGCACTGGCGCGCTCGCTGCGGCTCCACTCGCTCGCCCACCGTGCGATGTGCGCCGGGGCCACCGGAGGCGTGGCTCGTTCGACCTGGGGGTGACCGTCACCTCGGACCACCGCCTCCAGGGCGTCCAGCAGGTCGTCGTAGTAGCCGTTCTCGTAGTGATACATGGCGAGGCCCCATCGGTGTCCCGGGTCCGCGCGCAGCACCTCCTTCCTGGGCTGGAACACCAGCAGGCGCTCGCCGAGGCTCGCGACGACGTGTCCGGCGAGCCTCTGGAGGAGCTCGTTGTTGGCCGCGGCGCGAGCGGGGCCCTCCTGACCGAACGAGCCGGTGCCCTCGGCCACGAAGGGGGTGTACCAGGCGCTGTGCAGGACGATCGGCGTGGTGGGCGGGAGTTCGGCGAATCGTCCTGCCAGGCGTTCCACCGATGCCGCGAAGACGGCCTCCCGCTCCGGTCCCCACTTGCTCATCCGAGGTGCTTTCGAGTCCCGAAGCTGCTTGGCCTGAGGGGACTTGGCGAAGTAGCCGGAGTTCGTCACCCACGTCCCGTGGCCCGGATCGACGACGGCGAACCGCTCGTCGATGAGGTCCAGCACCACGAGGTCGGGATCGCCGCCGACCACCTGGTCGAGGATGGACCGATCGATGTCCTCGCGAACGACGCGTTCCCGGAACCCACCCGTCAGTCCGGCTCCGAACGTCGCGCGGGCCGGGGTGGGACTCGCCTGAGCGATCCAGCTGCTTCGGGCGAAGTAGTCGATGTCGCTGAAGGCGTGCGCTCGGGTCTCGAAGGCGTCCCGGGTGGCGCAGGATCCCCAGATCGCGACCTTCACGGCTCGGAGGTTACCGCCTGACGACCCGCTCGCCTCCGACCGAACAGCGCCTCTACGTGCTGGCGCCACCGCCCCCGAGCGAGACGGCCAGGCCGGTCGTGGCGGAGGCGAGGATCGACTCGGCCACCTCGACGGTGGCCAGTCCCTGGGTCATGGTCACGATGTCGGTGTCCTTGCCGAGCACCGCGTCGCGGAAGGCCTCGTGCTCGGTGCGCAGCGGCTCCGGCTTCGCGAAGCGAAGCGGATCATGTCGCCCTCGGTCACGCCTCGGAACCGCGGCGATCTGCGTCCCACTCGGTCGAGCACCGACGCCGTTCGCGAAGAAGGTCAGGTCGGCGGTCAGCGTGTCGGCGACGAAGGCTGCCGCGCTCGCCGGTGATGACCGTGACGCGCTCCTTCATGCGGCGACAGCCAGTTCACCAGGTGGTTCGTGACGGTGCCGTCGGACGAGCAGGCCGCGTGACCGAGACGAGGTCCTCGTGCTGGCGGCCGCTCGGTGCGCCGGTCTGCGCCGACGACCGTGACGTATGGCTGCCGGGTGACCCAAGCGGTCAGGTCGATGTCGTGCGTCGCGAGGTCCTTGACGACGCCGACGTCGGCGATGCGGCGGGGAACGGGCCCTGGCCGCGGGTCGCGACCTGGAACACCTCGCCGAGGTCGCCCGTCGCCGAGTCGGCGCCGAGCCTCCTGCAGGCGGGTTGTAGCGCTCGATGTGCCCGACCGCCCCGACCAGACCCCGGCTGCTCGAACGCCTCGGCGAGCTGCGTGGCCGCTCGCTTGTCCGGCGGCGAGCGGCTTCTCGACCAAGCGCGTGCACGCCGGCATCTGCGAGTGCCAGGCCGATCTCCTCGTGGAGGCGGTGGGCACCGCGACGACGCAGTAGTCGAGGCCGACGTCGATCGAGCTCCTCGACCGAGGACGACGGGCGACCTCCGGCGACCCCGTGTGGGTCCCCCGCGGGGTCGGCGCACGGCGACGAGTCGACGCCGTCGAGCGAGCCGAGCACGCGCGCGTGGTGGCGGCCCATCATGCCCAGGCCGATGAGTCCCGGCCCGCAGCGTTCCCATCAGGCACCCGCCTTCGCGACGGCGTTGACGGCCGCGACGATCGTCTCCAGGTCGTCGGCGGACAGCGCCGGATGGACGGGCAGCGAGAGGACCTCGCGGCGGCCCGCTCGGTCTCCGGCAGGTCGAGGGTCGAGGTCGAAGCGAGGGCAGGCGGTGGTTGGGGATCGGGTAGTAGACCCCGCTGCCCGACGCCCGCGCCGGCGAGCGCGGCGACGAAGGCGTCGCGATCCTGGCCGCACCCGGATCGTGTACTGGTGGTAGACGTGCGTTGCGCCCGGTGCGACCGGCGGGGTGACGACCCCGCGCAGGTGCGCGTCCAAGAAGGCGGCGTTCGCCTGGCGCTGCTCGGTCCAGCCCGGAGAGCTTCCCCAGCTGGACCCTGCCGATGGCGGCGTGGACGTCGGTCATGCGGGTGTTGAACCCGACGACCTCGTTCTCGTACCGCGTCTCCATGCCCTGGTTGCGCGAGCAGGCGGACGCTGCGCGCGAGGGCGTCGTCGTCGCAGGAGACCATGCCGCCCTCGCCGGAGGTCATGTTCTTCGTCGGGTAGAAGGAGAACATCGCGAACTCGCCGAACGTGCCGACGGCGGCCCTGCCAGCGCCGCCGCCGTGCGCCTGGGCGGCGTCCTCGTAGACCGCGAGCCCGTGCCGTGCCGCGATCTCGCCCAGCGCGGTCATGGCCGCAGGGTGGCCGTAGAGGTGGACCGGCATGATGCCCTTGGTGCGCAGGGGAGATCGCGGCTTCGACGGCTGCGGATCGATGCAGAAGTAGTCGGGCTCGATGTCGACGAAGACCGGGGTCGCGCCGGTGAGCGCGACCGAGTTCGCGGTCGCTGCGAACGTGAAGGACGGCACGATCACCTCGTCGCCCGGGCCGACCCCGGCGGCGAGCAGACCCAGGTGCGACCCCGCTGTGCCGGAGTTGACCGCGACGCAGGTCCGGCCGTCGACCACCTGCGCCCCGAACTCCTCCTCGAAGGCGGCGACCTCGGGACCCCGCGCGATCATCCCGCTCCGGAGGACGCGGTCGACGGCGGCCCGCTCCTCGTCGCCGATGAGCGGTCGGGCCGCGGGGATCATCCCGGTCATGCCTCGACCTCCGTGAGCATGCCGTCGACCTCTCGGTAGAGGGACTGCGTCGCCGGGCAGCGGAACACGCCGGCGGCTTCCGCGTCGAGCGGGACTCCGGCTCTGCCGACCCAACCGATCCGGCGTGCCGGGACTCCGACGACCAGCGCGAAGTCCGGGACGTCGTCCACGACGACGGAGCCGGCGGCCACCAGCGCCCAACGACCGATCGTGACTGGTGCGACGCAGGCGGCTGCGGCCCCGATAGACGCGCCTTCCCGCACGGAGACCCCGACGCGGTTCCAGTCGTCACCTGCCTTGAGACTGCCGTCAGGGTTGACTGCCCGCGGGTACTGGTCGTTGGTGAGGACGACGGCGGGGCCGACGAACACCCCGTCGGCGAGCTCGGCCGGTTCATAGACCAGCGCGTAGTTCTGCACCTTGCAGTGGTCCCCGAGGGTCACCCCGGACCCGACGTAGGCACCGCGCCCGACGACGCAGTGCTCGCCGAGGACCGCGCCCTCCCGCACCTGTGCCAGGTGCCAGACCGAGGTTCCGGCACCGAGGACGGCGGCGTCATCGACGTCTGCGGAGTCCATGACTGTACGCCCGGGCGCAGCATGAGGGTCCTCACCGACTCGTCGTGACCGGATCGGCGCGCGAGACAGTCGCCTCGTACGGTCAGTTGCCGGCTGACGGCGTGATGACCCCGCCGCAGCCGCGCTGAGCGCGATCGTATCCGCTGCCGCGGGACCGGTCCGGTGTCGGCGCGTTCCTGGGACCCGATCGCTCTCAGCGGGCGGGGAGGATGCGACCGGTGACGGAACCGAGGCCGATCCGGACGCCGTCGGCGCCGTCCGCCCATCCGGAGAGGGTGACCTCGTCGCCGTCCTCGAGGAAGGTCACCGCGCGTCCCGACGGGAGACCGAGCGGCTCTCGCCCGCCCCACGACAGCTCGAGGAACGACCCGCGTTGCCCGATCTCGGGGCCGCTCACGGTGCCTGAGGCGTAGACGTCCCCGGTCCGCAGCGAGGCGCCGTTGACGGTCAGGTGCGCGAGCTGTTGGCCCGGGCTCCAGTACATCGTCGAGAACGGTGGCCGCGAGACCACCTCGCCGTTGAGCCGCACCTCGAGGGCGAGGTCGAGGGTCCACGGGTCGTCGTCGGTGAGGTAGGGCAGCACGGCGGGTTCCTGGCGAGGCAACGGGATGCGCGCTGCCTCCAGCGCCTCGAGCGGGACGATCCAGGCCGACAACGAGGTGGCGAAGGACTTGCCGAGGAACGGTCCCAGCGGCTGGTACTCCCACGCCTGGATGTCGCGCGCGGACCAGTCGTTGAGCAGCGCCACCCCGAACACGTGGTCGCGGAAGGACGAGGCGGGTACGGCGTCGCCGAGCGTGGACGGGACCCCGACGATGAAGGCGACCTCTGCCTCGATGTCCAGCCGTCGCGACGGGCCGAAGACCGGCTCGGCCGCGTCCGGGGGCTTGCGTTGGCCGCTCGGACGTACGACGTCGGTGCCAGTGACCACCAGGGTGCCGGCTCGTCCGTGGTAGCCGATCGGCAGGTGCTTCCAGTTCGGCGGCAGGGCCGGTGAGTCGGGGCGGAAGATGGCTCCGACGTTCATCGCGTGGTGCTCGCTGGAGTAGAAGTCGACGTAGTCGGCGACCTCGACCGGCAGGTGCATCGTCACCGCATCGATGCGGTGCAGGTGCGGTTCCACAGCGGCGCGGTGGTGCTCGTCGGTGAGCAGGTCGGTGACGGTCGCGCGGACCTCCGACCAGGCCGTCCGGCCGAGGGCGAGGAAGCCGTTCAGGCTTGCGGCCGCAAAGGAATCGGCGTGCGGGACACTCACCTGCGACAGGTCGAGCACGTGCTCGCCGATCGCCACCCCGCAGCGTCGGGCGGAGCCCGCAGGGGAGAAGACCCCGTAGGGGAGGTTCTGCACGGGGAACGGCGAACCGTCCGGGACCGGGACCCAGGTCGGCATGCTCACGTGTCCTCCGCGACGTTCAGTCCGAGCGCGGCCAGCTCGTCGAGCGGCTCGGTGACGCCGCAGCAGCCGACCGAGACCAGCGCCCGGCGCAGCCGTCGGTGGTCGGCCTGCCCCAGCCACTCGACGAGGGGCTCGGGTTGTCGGGTGGCGAGGATGGCCGTCACGTCGCCGGTGCCCGCACCGTCCTGAGCGGCAGACACCGCGACCATCACGTTGAGGATGCCGTGCTGCTCGAAGCCTTCGTCGCTGGTGCGGCGCACCGCGTGGTGGAGGCCGGCGGTGAGCTTGAAGGCGAGCGCCCGGTCGACGCACGCGCCGATGAAGGACGCCAGCTCCTGCTCGGAGGGGTGCGCGTCGGAGGTCGTCCCGCCGGTCCGGAACTTCGCCCGCTCCACGCCGTCCGCGGCCAGCACGTCGAGCGCGCCCTCCCATCCGTCGCCGCGAGGGATCTCGACATAGGCCTGGGCCGAGAAGGCCAGTCCGTCGAGGAGCAGGCGGGCGGCCGCGGCCGGGTCGTGGTCGCCCGGGAGCGCGATCTCGACCTGGCTCAGCGCGGCGGCGTCGTCGAGGTCGAGCAGCACGTCGCGCGCGTAGGCGAGCTCGAGGAGGCCACCCTCGGCGGACGCGATCAGGCCGACTCGGAGGTCGTCGCCCGCGACGACCTCCGCGACGAGCTCGGCGACCTGGTCGGCTCGGAGGAGCAGAGGACCGACGGCGGGGGCGTACGGGCTGCGCCGCAGCTCGCGGTGCGCCGTGACGGCGTCGGCGAGGGTCGCGTTCCCCGGCGGGAACACCGCCGCGTCGTCGAAGAGGCCGGCGAGGAGGGTTGACACGCGGGCGACGCTAGCGGATCGTCTTCCCACAGGACAATCGCGTCCGATAATCGGACGCACTCGAGGAGGCGTCGTGCCGTTCTACCGCCAGGTCGGTGAGGTCCCGCGCAAGCGGCACACCCAGTTCCGACGCCCCGACGGCGGCCTGTACGCCGAGGAGCTGATGGGCCTCGAGGGCTTCTCCCACGACTCCGCACTGCTCTACCACCGGTACCTGCCGACGGCGATCGTCGCCGCGGAGACGTACGAACCGCTCGAAGTCGACGGCGCTGGTGCCCAACCTCCCGCTGCTGCCGCGCCACAGCCTGAGCCACCGGGTCGACTTCTCGACGGGTACCGATGCCGTCACGGGCCGTCGGCTGCTGCTCGGCAACGGTGACCTGCGCCTGTCCTACGTGGCCGCCGACGCGCCCTCGCCGCTGTACCGCAACGCGATGGGCGACGAGCTGGTCTACGTGGAGTCCGGGGCGGGCACCTGCGAGACCCTGTTCGGCTCCCTGCGCGTCGGGCTCGGCGACTACGTGGTGCTGCCCACGTCCACGACGCACCGCTGGGTGCCCGACTCGGGCGAACCGCTGCGGCTGCTCGTGACCGAGGCGACCGGCCATGTCGGCCCACCGCGCCGCTACCTCTCGCCCCGTGGTCAGTACCTCGAGCACAGCCCCTACTGCGAGCGTGACCTTCGCAGTCCAGGGGAACCGTTGCAGGTCGACGGCGAGGACGTCGAGGTGCTCGTTCGCCACCGCCAGGGCTGGACGCGATTCACCTACGCCCACCACCCCTTCGACGTCGTCGGGTGGGACGGCTGCCTCTACCCGTACGTGTTCTCCATCCACGACTTCGAGCCGATCACCGGGCGCCTGCACCAACCGCCGCCGGTGCACCAGACCTTCGAGGGACCTGGCTTCGTCATCTGCTCCTTCGTCCCGCGGCTGTTCGACTACCACCCCGAGTCGATCCCCGCTCCCTACAACCACGCGAACGTCGACAGCGACGAGGTGATCTTCTACGTCGGGGGCGACTTCATGTCACGCAAGGGCGCCGGCATCGAGCAGGGGTCGCTGACCCTGCACCCCTCCGGCTTCACCCACGGACCCCAGCCCGGGTCGGTCGAGGCCTCGATCGGGGCGGCCGCCACCGCTGAGCTCGCGGTCATGGTGGACACCTGGCGACCGCTCGACCTGGCGCCGGCCTGGACCGAGGGCGAGGACCCGGCCTACCCGTGGACCTGGGCCCGTCGGTCGGGGGCGACCGCGGGCGAGACGGGGACGACGTTCGGCTCGGCCTGAGGCAAGACCGGGTTAAACCGGGACAAAGGCCCTTGCGGGAACCGGGTCGGCGGGTCAAGGTGGAGGTGCAGCCTTCCGAGGACCGACGGGTGACCGTGCCCGCCTGGCGGGCGCCCGACGAATGAGGAGAACCCCGTGCGCCGAACCCCTCCGCTCCTCCCGAGGGTGGGACTCGTCGGGCTCCTGTCGGGGGTCCTGCTCGCCGGACTGGTGGTGGCTGCGCCGGCGGCAGGTGCCGGGACCACCAACCCGGTGCTCGATCCGACCGCTCGGCGGATGGTGTCCGGCTGGATGCCGTACTGGACTCCAGACTCCTCGCTGGCGTCCTTCGAGGCCCACGCCGAGCTCTTCGGTGATGTGACGGGTTTCTGGCACTCGGCCACCGGCGCCTCCTCGATCGACGACCAGCTGTCCGACACCATGCGCGCGGAGATCGTTGCTGCTGTGCACGGCAAGGGCGTGCGCATCCTGGGTGCGGTCACTGACGGCACCGCCCCTCGGGCGATGGCGGCGATCCTCGCCAACAAGACCTCGCGCTCGGCACACGTGAAGACGCTCGTGGCGCTGGCCGCCGCCAACGACTACGACGGCATCGACCTCGACTACGAGAAGTTCGCCTTCTCCGACGGGTCGTCGACGTGGGCGACGACCCGTCCGGCCTGGGTCGCCTTCGTCAAGGAGCTCTCCGCTGCCCTGCACGCCAAGGGACTCTGGCTCACCGCGTCTGTTCCGGTCATGTACGACAGCGACCGGGACGCGAGCAGCGGCTACTGGGTGTACGACTACGCAGGGATCGCCCCCTACGTCGACCGGCTGCGGATCATGACCTACGACTACAGCGTGTCCTCACCGGGTCCGATCGCGCCGATCGCCTGGGTCCGCCGCGTCCTGGACTACGCGACCACCCAGGTCGCTCCGGGAAGGATCCAGGTCGGGGTGCCCGCGTACGGCCGGGATTGGCCGTCGAACACCGCCGGCTGCCCCGTGGACAACATGCCGGCGAAGTCTTCGCTGACCAGCCGTGAGGCCGAGGCCCTGGCAACGTCCAAGGGCATCACCCCGACCTGGGACTCCACCTTCGCTGAGCGGACCTTCAGCTACCGCAAGACCTATGCGGGGATGAATGCGAACGGTCAGCCGGTGTCGTGCACGGTGACGCGGACGGTGTGGTTCGAAGAGGCTGCTGCGACGCTGAAGCGAGCCGAGCTGGTCGGGGAGTACAAGCTGTCCGGCATCGCCCAGTGGACGGTCGGCGGGGAGGATGCCGGTCAGTGGTCTCGGCTCGGGGATTACGCGCGAAGCATCACGCGGGTGTCCCCGCGGGTCGAGCTCTTCGCCGGTGATGCTGTGTACGGCGACGTGGTCAACGTGCACGCCACCGTACGTCTCGCCTCGGGCTCGCCGGTCGTCGGCGAGGACTGGACGCTGTCGTGGCGCGATCGTGACAGCACCGCTTGGACCGAGGTGGCTTCAGGGACGACGTCCTCGACAGGCACGCTGTCGGCGCCGCAGGAAACCCACGCGAACGGGGTACTGGAAGCTCTGGGTCGGTGGCTCGTGGACGCGCTACGCCGCCGAGACCGCGCAGAACCGCACCCTGGTCCGCACCAAGGTGACCGCGACGCTGTCGAGGACCTCGGTGACGAAGGGCTCGACCGTCACCGTCAAGGGAACGATCGCCCCCGCCGTCAGTGGTCTGGTGGTGCAACGCCAACGCCTCGTGGGGGGCTCCTGGGTGGACGTGGGGCCCACGACGACGACAGCCTCCGGGGCCTTCGCCCTGCCGGTGGTCGCCTCCAGCAGAGGGACGTTCACCTACCGGGTGAAGGTCAGTGGGGCCATCTACCGGGCGAACGGCTACTCGTCGCGGATCGTCCTCAGGGTGAGCTGACGGCTCGCTCCTCCACGTCCGAGTCGGCCAGGCAGCCGCGCGGCAGGTCGAACCAGCGCAGAGCCTCGAAGTCAGCGCTCACCCACGCGCTGGCGCTCGGGGAGCTCTCGTCGGCGGCGCCGGCTCGGGCCGCGAACAGCCGCCGTGCGTCCGCGAGATGCTCCTCGAGGATGCTCTCCGGTGCCTCGGCCCGCGTGTGCGGATAGGTCAGTCGCCCGGATGCGTCGTAGCTCAGATCGTCGAGGCGCAGCGGTGGCTCGGCGGCACCGGCGCGATGGCGCCACAGCCCCGTGTGCGGGTCGAAGGTGTAGTCAGGGAGCAGTCGCCAACCCTCCTCAGCGACCAGGGCCACCGCCTCCACCACGTAGCGGAAGGTGGCCTCGCTGATGAAGTAGTTGAAGTTCACGCGTACCCAGCCGGGCTTGATGCCCTCGCACCCTGCGGTGATCTCGCGCTCGAACTCGTGGCTGCGCTCGAGGTCGATGCCCAGCAACCGATGGCCGTACGGCCCCGCGCAGGAGCAGCCCCCGCGGCTCTGCACGCCGAAGAGGTCGTTCAGCAGCGCGACCACGAAGTTGTGGTGGAGGTAGCGCCCCTCCGGCCGACGGATGACGAAGGACACGATGGAGAGCCGTTCTGCGTCGAGGTTGCCGAGCACCTCGATGCACGGGTGGTCGTGCCAGGCCTCGACGGCGCGGCGCAGGTAGTCCTCCTCGTGCGCCCTGATCACGTCGCTGCCGACGGCCTGCTTGAGCTGGAAGACCAACCCGCACCGGATCGACTCGATGATCGCCGGCGTGCCGCCCTCCTCCCGGTGCACCGGGTCGGAGAGGTAGACGTGCTCGTCGGGGTTGACGTAGGCGACCGTGCCGCCGCCGACGACGTCGGGCACCCGGTTGGTGAGGAGGGACCGCCGGGCCACCAGCACGCCCGGGGTGCCTGGTCCGCCGATGAACTTGTGCGGCGACAGCACGACCGCGTCCTTGTGGGCCGCGGGGTGCGGTGACCCCTCGGGGTTCATGTCGATGTCGACGTACGGTGCCGCGGCAGCGAAGTCCCAGAACGCCAGCGCTCCGTGCGCGTGCAGGAGGGAGGAGATCCGGTCGGTGTCGGTGACGATCCCCGTGACGTTGCTGGCGGCGGAGAAGGAGCCGATCTTCAGGGGCCGATCGGCATGGCGGGTGAGCTCGGCATCGAGCCGGGCCGCGTCGATGTGCCCGTCGAGGTCCTCGGGGATCACGACGACGTCAGCGATCGACTCACGCCACGGCAGCTCGTTGCTGTGGTGCTCGAAGGGGCCGATGAAGACCACAGGTCGCTCGTCCGCCGGGATCCGTTCGCTGAGCCCGTACTGATCGTCGAGATCGGCAGGGATCCGCAGGTTGAGCACGCCGATCAGCTTGTCGATGGCGCCGGTCGAACCGGATCCGGTGAAGATGACGACCGCGTCGTCCCCGGCGTTGACCGCGCGGTGCACGATGCGCCGTGCGTCCTCGCGCAACCGCGTCGTCTGGCGGCCGGTGCCGCTGGACTCGGTGTGGGTGTTGGCGTACCTGGGGAGCACCTCCTCACGGATGAAGTCCTCGATGAAGTCGAGGGCGCGTCCGCTGGCGGTGTAGTCGGCGTAGGTGACGCGTCGGGGGCCGTACGGCCCGTCGACGATCTGGTCGTCCCCGATGACCGCCTCGCGGATCCGCTCGAGCAGCGGAGGTTCCGGGAGACCAGCTTGGCGGTCCGGGAGGTGCATGCCCCCATCGTGGCACCCCGCGCACGCGCCGGCGGCACTGACGCCCGTGCGAAGACCTCCGCTGGGGTGCGACCATCGCTCCTGTGACCACGATGCCGATGGAGGCGCCCACCGAGGCGCCCACGGAGCAGGTCGGGGAGCAGGTCGTCCCCGCGCGGCCGTGGGTCACGATCGTCTGGAACGACCCCGTGAACCTCATGGAGTACGTCACGCACGTCTTCCTGACCTATTTCGCCTACCCGCGCGAGGAGTGCGAACGGCTGATGCTCGCCGTGCACCACGAAGGGCGCGCCGTCGTGAGCAACGGCACCCGCGAGGAGATGGAGCGCGACGTCACGGCCCTGCACGGGTACGGCCTGTGGGCGACGCTGCAGCAGGACGACTGACGTGGCGGACCGCTACGGCTTCTCCAGGTCCCGACGCGGTGTCGTGCGCCTCACCCTCGACCCGTCCGACGTGGCGGTGCTCGACCAGCTGCTCGAGCAGCTCATCGTCCTGCTCGAGCCCGAGGGCGCGGACGCCCACGACCAGCTGGACCCGCTCGCGGCCCTGGTCGGCATCGGTACGGCGACCCAGACGCCCGACGACCCGGCCCTCGCCCGGCTGCTCCCGGACGCGTACGGCGACGATGCCGAGGCCTCGTCGGAGTTCCGTCGCTACACCGAGCTGTCGTTGCGCGAGCAGAAGCAGGCGAACGCCGAGCTCGCCAGGGAGACCCTGTCGGGTCCTGGCCGCGACGATCTCGGTCCGGACGCGCTCGACGCCTGGCTGCGCGCCCTGAACGACCTGCGGCTCGCCCTGGGCACCCGCCTCGAGGTCACCGAGGACCAGGAGGCCGAGTGGGCCGAGCTCGAGCTGCTCGACGACGACGACCCTCGTCGGGTGATGCACCACGTCTACGACTGGCTCGGCTTCCTGCAAGGGACCCTGCTCCGGTCGCTGGACGGCTGAGTCTCTAGCCTGGTGCGGTGCTGACCATCGCCAGGGCCACCGTCGACGCGCTCGTCGACCACGCTCGTCGGGACCACCCCGACGAGGCCTGCGGTGTCGTGGCGGGTCCTGCGGGCTCAGACCGGCCGGAGCGCTTCATCCCGATGGTCAACGCGGCCCGCTCGCCGACCTTCTACGAGTTCGACTCGGGCGACCTGCTGCGGCTCTACCGCGAGATGGAGGCCCGTGACGAGGAGCCCGTCGTCGTGTATCACTCGCACACGGGGACCGAGGCCTATCCCTCCCGCACCGACATCGCCTATGCCTCCGAACCCCACGCGCACTACGTCGTGGTCTCCACCAGGGAGACCGGCAACGAGGCGGGGCCGTACGAGCTGCGGTCGTTCCGCATCGTGGACGGTGCCGTCACTGAGGAAGAAGTTCGGGTCGTCGAGACGTTGGACCCTCAGCAGCATCTGTCCTGACCCAGCCGGTCCCCGACCGGCACCACCGTTCAGCTCCGAGGAGACCCCCCATGGCCGTCGAGGTCAGCATCCCGACGATCCTGCGCAGCTACACCGGCGGGGCCAAGGCCGTCGAGGCGTCCGGCGCGACGCTCGAGGACGTGGTCAAGGACCTCGATGCCAACCACCCTGGGCTGAGCGACCGCCTGGTCGACGCCGGCGCGCTCCGCCGCTTCGTCAACGTCTACGTCAACGACGAGGACGTGCGCTTCCTCTCCGGTCTCGCGACGCCGCTCGCTGACGGTGACTCGGTCACGATCCTTCCCGCTGTCGCCGGCGGCGCGGGCTGACGTGCGCTTCGACTCCCTGCTCGACTCGGTCGGGCGCACACCGCTCGTCGGCCTCCCGAGGCTCTCGCCGTCGGCCGACGTACGGCTGTGGGCCAAGCTGGAGGACCGCAACCCCACAGGCTCGGTGAAGGACCGCCCAGCGCTCGCCATGGTGGAGGCGGCCGAGGCTTCCGGTCAGCTGACCCCGGGGTGCACGATCCTCGAGCCCACGTCGGGCAACACCGGCATCGGGCTGGCCATGGTGGCCAAGCTCAAGGGCTACCACCTCGTGTGCGTGATGCCGGAGAACACCTCGATCGAGCGCACCCACCTGTTGCGCATGTGGGGGGCGGAGATCCACTACAGCGCTGCCGCCGGAGGGTCGAACGAGGCCGTCCGGGTCGCCAAGGAGATGGCCGCTGCACACCCGGACTGGGTGATGCTCTACCAGTACGGCAACCCGGCGAACGCTCAGGCGCACTACGACACCACGGGTCCGGAGATCCTCGAGGACCTGCCGACCGTGACGCACTTCGTGGCGGGTCTGGGCACGACCGGCACGCTCATGGGGGTGGGCCGCTACCTGCGGGAGCACGTACCCGGCATCTCGATCGTCGCGGCCGAGCCGCGCTACGGCGAGCTCGTCTATGGCCTGCGCAACCTCGACGAGGGCTTCGTGCCCGAGCTCTACGACGAGTCGGTGCTCACCACCCGCTTCTCCGTTGGCCCGCGCGATGCCATCCGGCGCACCCGTGAGCTGCTCGAGGCCGAGGGCATCTGGGCCGGCCCGTCCACCGGAGCCATCCTGCACGCGGCGCTGGGGGTAGCCCGCAAGGCCGTGGCAGCCGGTGAACGAGCCGACATCGCCTTCATCGTCTGCGACGGCGGGTGGAAGTACCTGTCGACCGGTGCCTACGAGGGGACCCTCGACGAGGCCGAGCACGCCCTCGACAGCCAGCTCTGGGCCTAACCCTCCTGTTGCGAGCTGTGCGTGGGGCACGTCACCTCCCAACTGGCCCCGGGGGCGGCCGCCCTGGTAGAGGATGGCTGGCGTGGCGGACGCACCCCTCGGCATCTTCGATTCCGGCGTGGGCGGCCTCACGGTCGCCCGCGCCGTCCTCGACCAGCTGCCGCACGAGCCGGTGCTCTACGTGGGCGACACCGCGCGAGGCCCGTACGGCCCCCGGCCGCTCGCCGAGGTTCGGGCGTTCGCCCTCGAGGTCATGGACCACCTCGTCGACTCCGGGGTCAAGCTGTTGGTCATCGCCTGCAACAGCGCCTCGGCCGCCGTCCTGCGGGATGCGCGCGAGCGGTACGACGTCCCGGTCGTCGAGGTCATCCAGCCGGCCGTCCGACGTGCCGTGCGGGCGACCCGCAACGGCCGGGTCGGGGTGATCGGCACCGCGGCCACCGTGACCAGCGGCGCCTACGCCGACGCCTTCGCCGCGGCCCCTGACCTCGTGCTCACCTCCCAGGCCTGCCCACGTTTCGTCGAGTTCGTCGAGGCGGGGGTCACCGGGGGTGAGGAGCTGCTCGAGGTCGCCCACGGCTACCTGGACCCGGTGGCGGCGGCTGGGGTCGACACGGTCGTGCTCGGCTGCACCCACTACCCGCTGCTCACCGGCGTCATCTCCTACGTGCTCGGCGAGGACGTCACGCTCGTGTCGAGCGCCGAGGAGACCGCGAAGGACGTCTACCGCGTGCTGGCGACCGAGGGGTTGCTGCGCCCGGACGACCTCCCCGGCCCCGAGCACCGCTTCCTGGTGACCGGGGACCCCGGCGACTTCGGCCCGCTGGCCCGGCGCTTCCTCGGGCCCGAGATCGGCTGGGTCGAGCGAGCGGGGGCGTTCGCGTGAAGCTCACGGTCGTCGGGTGCTCGGGGTCGTTCCCTGGCCCGGACTCACCGGCCTCGTCCTACCTGCTCGAGGAGCAGGGCTACCGCGCCGTCCTCGACCTCGGCAACGGTGCGCTGGGCGCGCTCCAGCGCTATGCCTCCCTCGACGCGATCGACGCCGTGCTGGTGAGCCACCTGCACGTCGACCACGTGATCGATCTCTGCTCCTACTACGTGGCCCGGCGCTACCGACCCGCCGGCGAGCTCCCCAGGCTCAGGGTCGATCGGGCCGGCGGGCACCCGCGAGCAGCTGGCGCGCGCCTACGGCACGAACGCTTCCGGACTCGACGACGTCTTCTCCTTCGAGGTGCTGACGCAGGTGGCCGAGGTAGGCCCCTTCCGCCTCGCCGTGGCACCGGTGGTCCACCCCGTCGAGGCGTACGCCCTGCGGCTGGAGGCTTTCGGGCGGTCGCTCACGTACTCGGGGGACACCGGCCCCTGCCGAGCCCTGGGCGACCTCGCGGCCGGCTCCGACCTGCTGCTCGCGGAGGCGTCCTTCCTCGACGGGGTCCCGCACCCGGAGGACCTCCACCTGACCGGCCGTGAGGCGGGGCAGGCGGCCGCAGCGGCAGGCGTCGGCACCCTGGTCGTCACGCACGTGCCGCCTTGGTACTCCCGCGAGCACGCCGTCGAGGAGGCCTCGGCGACCTTCACCGGACCCGTGGTGATGGCCGTCCCCGGGCTGGTGCTGACGGTCTGAGCGCCCAGGAGGTTCGGCGTGGGGACGAGCCGCATAGGCTCCCGGCTCATGACCCGCACCGACGGCCGCAGCGCCGACCAGCTCCGCCCCGTGACGATCACCCGCAGCTGGCTGCAGCAGGGCGAGGGCAGCGTCCTCGTCGAGTTCGGGCTGACGAAGGTGCTCTGCCAGGCCTCCTTCACCGCGGGGGTGCCGCGCTGGCGCAAGGGGTCGGGGCAGGGCTGGGTGACCGCGGAGTACGCCATGCTGCCGCGCTCCACGAACACCCGCGGCGACCGCGAGTCCGTGCGCGGTCGGATCGGTGGCCGTACGCACGAGATCTCCCGGCTCGTCGGCCGCAGCCTGCGGGCGGTGATCGACACCTCGGCACTGGGCGAGAACACCGTCGTGCTCGACTGCGACGTGCTGCAGGCCGACGGGGGCACCCGCACAGCCGCGATCACCGGGGCGTACGTGGCGCTGGCCGACGCGGTCGCCTGGGCGAAGGCCGAGAAGCTGGTGAAGGCCGATGCTGCTGCGCTCACCGGGACCGTGGCGGCGGTCTCGGTCGGGATCGTCGGCGGCGAGCCGCTGCTCGACCTCTGCTACACCGAGGACGTCGGTGCCGAGACCGACATGAACGTCGTCTGCACCGGTGACGGGCGTTTCGTGGAGGTTCAGGGGACTGCAGAGGGTGAGCCTTTCGACCGGGCCCTGCTGGACCGCCTCCTGGACCTCGGGGTGGCGGGGTGCGCCGAGCTCACCCGCATCCAGCGAGCCGCACTCGAGGCGTGAGCCGATGACGACCACGGTCGTGCTTGCGAGCCGCAACGCGCACAAGATCGAGGAGCTCGGCCGAATCCTTGCCGACGCTGGGTTGGCGATCGACCTGGTCGGTGTCGAGGCGTTCCCCGAGGTAGCCGAGGTCGCCGAGACCGGTGAGACCTTCGCTGCCAACGCCCTGCTCAAGGCTCGGGCCGTGGCGGAGGCCACGGGGCTCCCCTCGGTGGGCGACGACAGCGGGCTCTGCGTCGACGCCCTCAACGGCATGCCCGGCATCTTCTCCGCGCGCTGGTCGGGTGGCGCTGGCGACCTCGCCAACCTCGAGCTGCTGCTGGCCCAGCTCGCCGACGTCCCGCCCGAGCGGCGGGCCGCTCACTTCGTGTGCGCGGCGGCCGTCGCCATGCCCGACGGCCGAACGGCTGTCGTCGAGGGCCGGCTCGACGGGCACGTGATCACGGCTCCCCGTGGCACCAACGGCTTCGGCTACGACCCGGTCTTCGTCCCGGTCGACGACCCCGACCGCACGACGGCTGAGCTGACCGACGCGGCCAAGGACGCGATCAGCCATCGGGGCCGTGCGCTGCGCGTCCTTGCCCCGGTGCTGGCCGACCTCCTCGCCCGCTGAGGGTGACGTAGTGCACGCGACACGCCGCGTGTCGCGTACGGAACGTCACCCTCAGCGGGGTGGGGCTGGGTGCGGAAGGAGGGACTCGAACCCTCACACCCGAAGGCGACGGCTCCTAAGGCCGTTGCGTCTGCCAGTTCCGCCACTTCCGCTGGGCAGCGGTCAGCCTAGACGGCGGCCGTAGGTGGCGAACACCACCGCGAAGACCACCGCGACGCTGCCGCTGATCAGCAGCGGGACCACGCCCCCGCCGGGGCCGACGTTCCACAGCAGCCCCGCCCAGATCCCCGCGATGAGGATCGCCCCACCGCTGAACCCCTGGTACGCGCCCTGCGCCCGGCCGCGCTGCTCGGTCGGGGCCAGGGAGGAGATCCAGGCCTTGCCCACGCCGTCGGTGCAGCCGTTGAAGCCGCCGTACAGCACCAGCACGACGAGCACGAGCGGTCCGCTGTCGAGCAGCCCGAGCCCGAGGTAGCCGATGGCGAAGAAGACCAGGCCGAGGGCGTAGACCTGAGCCCTGCTCATCCGGTCCGACAGGTGGCCGGCCGGGAACGACACCGCGGTGTACGCCAGGTTGTAGAGGGCGTAGCCACCGACGACTTCTGACGTGGTCCAGCCGATGTCCGAGAGCCTGAGCAGCACCAGGACGTCCGGGAAGTTCACCAGCGCGAACGCGGTGAGCATGGCGAGCACCCTCCGCAGCTCAGGGGACAGGGGTGCCCTCGGCGGTGCTGGGGCGCGGGCGACGAGATCGCTGACCTTGACCTCCGCGGTCGCCGTGACGGGCGCTCGCGCCGGCTCCCGGATGAGCAGGACGAGCAGCGCGGACGCCACCGCCGGGATCACCGCCAGCCAGAGGACCTGGCGCAGGTCGTCGTCGAGCAGGGTCAGTGCGCCCAGGGCGATGAGCGGGCCGATCACCGCTCCCGCGGTGTCCATGGCCCGGTGGAAGCCGAAGGCCCGCCCGAGCGCCTCCGGCGGCACGGATTCCCCGATGAGGGCATCGCGCGGTGCCCCGCGGATCCCCTTGCCCATCCGGTCCACGACCCGACCTAGCAGCACCACGGGCCAGGCCCAGGCAGCAGCCACGACCACCTTGCCGACTGCGGCGAGGGAGTAGCCGGTGAAGACCAGCGGCTTGCGCCCGACCAGGTCGGATCGTCGGCCGGAGACGTACGCGACCAGCGCGGCGACCCCGGTGGCGGCGCCCTCGACGAACCCGACGACGACCGGCGGGGCGGCCAGCGCACCGGTGAGGAGGAGCGGGAGCAGCGGGTAGACCAGCTCGCTCGCGGCGTCCTGCATGAACGACACGAGGGAGACGACGACCAGGGTCCTGGTCATCCACGAGGGTCGCCGCACGCCGACACCCTCTCAGGTGGGCCGTACGTCTCCGACGCACTCTGGTGATGGACCCCGTTCGGCATCGGCCGTTTGCGGTAACGGTCTCGGAACGGTGTCTCTGGCAGCATCGAGCAGGTGGAAGACCGACAGGTCGGACGCCCATGGCCTCAGCGCGAGCGGGTGTGTCCGCCGGTCGGGTGAACCAGGTCCTGCTGCTCCTGGCCGGCCTGACCCTCGTCGTCGACCTGGTGCTGGTGTTCGTCCGCGGATGGTCGGCAGGGAGACCTGGTCGCCCTCGCCGTGCCGATCAGCTTCCTGGCCGTTGGTTGGCTGATCCTTCACCGCTACCCCGACCACGTCGAGGGACGGCTCCTCCTCGTCATCGGCCTAGCCTGGTCAGCCGACATCAGCCTGCCCTTCGACGGCGGCTGGGTCGTTCCGGTGGGTCTCATGGGGACCCACCTGCTGCTGCGCTACCCGGACGGTCGGCTGCCGTCGAGCCGCTGGCGCTGGTTCGCCCGCTGGTGCACGTTGATGATCATCGTCTTGACCGTGACGGTCACCACTGGATCACAGGTCACGTCACAAGGAGCTCCGAACCCATACTTCGTCCCGTGGACGCAAGGCCTCACGTTCTTGTTAGTCGCCTTCCCGCTCAGTCTGCTAGTGAGCGTCGGGTCGGTCATCGTCCGGTACCGCCGGTCCTCGACGCTGGCCCGCACCCAGATTCGCTGGCTGGCTGCGGCCGCGAGTGTCATCGTCGTCGTGTTCTGCACAGCGCTGGTCGTCATCGTTCACCTACGACGCCCGGAAGCAACATCGACAGCGCCAATTCGAACTTCTTCGAGGATCGCTACCCGGTGTGGCTGCTCACGCTCCAGATTGCGGTGCTGCTCTCGTTCCTGCTGATCCCTGCCGCCTTCGGGATCGCGATCCTGCGCTACCACCTGTACGACATCGACCGGATCATCAGCCGTACGAGCGGCCTACGTCGTCGTCACCGGTCTGCTGCTGGCGACATACGCGACGGTGGTCGCGACGGCCACCCGACTGCTGGACACCGAGCAGCCTCTGGTCGTGGCTGCGGCGACGCTCACGGTGGCCGCCCTGGCCAGACCGGTGCTCCGGCGCGTTCAGGCCGTGGTCGACCGGCGATTCAACCGATCGCGCTACGACGCAGTGCGCACCGTCGACGCCTTCGGGGCACGCATCCGGAACCAGGTCGACCCTCACCACGTGAGGGAAGACCTCGTCGCCGTCGTGAACACCACCCTGCAACCGGACACGGTGACGCTCTGGACCCGGAAGCCGACCTGAGCTGGTTGTGCGAGCGTGGAAGGGCCGCGGTGGCCGGGGATCCCGGCCCGCCCCGTCCTCTGGCAGCCGTCCGACCCACCTGCACCGAGGCCGATCGGCCCTAGCCGGCACGGTCGATCGGCACTGTGCCGACCCGAGTCGACACGGAACGCTGAGAACGCCTGAGAGAGGGTGAAGATCATGCGTGGGGAAAGCATCCGTGAGCACAGGGCTGCCGCCACGACAGCCGGGATCCTCTACATCGCCGGATCGGTGGCGGGGATCCTGAGCATGGCCATCAGCGCTCCGATTCGAGATGCGGGCGACCCGTTCGGCTATGCCGCGGAGCATTCTGGAACCACGGCGACCACTGCGCTGCTCGTGCTCCTCATGGGGCTGTCGCTCGCCTTCGTGCCGGTCGTGTTGTTCCCGGTGCTGCGCCGCACGAACGAGGTGTTGGCCGTCGGCTATGTAGTAGTGCGAGGAGCGATCGAGACCGTCGCGTACGTCATCCTCGCCATCGGCTGGCTGCTGCTCGTGCCACTGGGCGAGGTTGTGGCGGCAGGTCCAGGCACAGCCTCATCGGAAGGCGTCCGGCTCGGTGGACTCGTCATCGACGGTGACGCCACAAACGCCGTACTCGCCCTTGTGTTCTGCCTTGGTGCCGGCATCTTCTACACGCTGCTCTACTGGTCGCGCATCGTTCCGCGCTGGATCTCGGTGTGGGGTCTCGTGGCGATCCCGCTCTATGTGGCGGCCGACCTCCTCGCGATGTACGGCGTCTTCGAGGCCAACAGCTCCGGGACAGGTTCTGATGTTCCTGCCCCTTGCCGTGCAGGAGATGGTGCTGGCGGTCTGGATGATCGCTCGCGGCTTCCGGCCGGCGGCCGTGAACACGACGCGCGAGGTCGCTGGCGACACCTTGGTCGCCGCGTAGCCGTCGCGCCCTAGACCGCTCCCTTGGTCCTTGAGCAGGGCGATCAGACGCGCGACGTGGCCGGTGGCCTTGACGTTGTACTGGGCCAGCTCGACCCGTCCGTCGGCGCCGACGACGAAGGTGGACCGGATGACCCCGGTGACCGTCTTGCCGTAGAGCTGCTTCTCGCCGTAGGCGCCGTACGCCGTCAGCACCTCGCGCGTTGGGTCCGAGGCGAGCGGGAACGTGAGGGCCTCGGCATCGCGGAACTTCGCGAGTTTCTCGGGCTTGTCGGGGGAGATGCCGATGACGGCGATGCCTGCGGCGGCCAACGACTCGAGCGAGTCACGGAAGTCGCAAGCCTGCTTCGTGCACCCGGGAGTCATGGCGGCCGGGTAGAAGTACACGACGACGCGCTGTCCGGCGAAGTCGGAGAGCGACACGACGCCGCCGTCTGCCGTCGGAAGGGTGAAGGCAGGTGCCACGTCACCTGCCGCAAGCCGATCGGCCATGCTCAGCTCCCCACCGCAGTCGGCCGGCCGACGACGAGGGACTCCTCGACGTGGCTGTCCATGCCCTTGGTCCGGCCGAGCCGGCGGCCGCCGCCGAAGGCCAGCACGACGACGAAGGCAGTCGCGCCGGTCAGCACGATCATCGTGCCCGACGGTACGGCTGCGTAGTAGCTCAGGTACATCCCGATCAGGCCGCAGGCGGCGCCGATCCCGGTGGAAAGCGCCAGCATGCGTCCGAAGGACTCGGTGAGCATCCGGGCCACCACAGCGGGGATGACCAGCATCGCCGCGACCAGCGTGACCCCGATGACGGTCAGCGTCGACAAGATGGCCAGCGACAGGATCACCATCAGGACTGCGTCCGTGCGGGCCACGTTCACCCCTGACACGGCGGCGACTTCCGGGTCGAACGTCGCGAAGAGCAGCTGGCGGTAGCGGAAGAACACGACGACGGCGGTGACGATCGAGATGCTCACCAGGCCGATGATCTGCTCGCGGCTGATGCCGAGGATGCTGCCGAACAGCGCGTTGTCGAAGCTCGGCCCGCGCGAACCGAAGCGCGAGATGAGTGCGATCCCCAAGGCGAAGGAAGCAGTGGTGATCACGCCGATGGCTGCGTCGGCTCCGATGCTGCGGCGTCGGGTGACGGCGTTGATGGCCAGCGCCGAGGCGATCCCCCAGACGCCGGCACCGAGGACGTAGAACGAGCTGGCAATCAGCTGGCTGGCCGCGAAACCCCCGAAGATGGCGTGTGAGAGGCCATGGCCGATGTAGCTCATCCCGCGCAGGGTGATGTAGACCCCGATGAAGCCCAGCAGAGCGCCGGACAAGGTAGCCACCAGCAGCCCCTTCTGGAAGAACGCGTAGCTGAGCGGCTGCACCAACGTGGTGAGGATGTCGTTCATGAGGCGCTCCGCAGACCGGGAGAGACCTCGTCCACGACCACAGGCATCCCGAGGTGCTGGAGCACTTCCATCCGGGCGCCGAAGGTCGCCTCGAGCACGTCCGGGGTGATGACTTCTTCGGGCGTGCCCTCAGCGACGATATGGCCGTTGACGCAGACCAAGTGAGGCAGATGTGCGGCGATCCCATTCAGGTCGTGGGTCGTGAGCACGACCGCGATGCCTTCGTGGTTGAGGTCGCCGAGAAGGTGGAGCATGTCGTGTCGCGTGGTGACGTCGACCCCGGACGTCGGCTCGTCGAGCAGGAGCACGTCTGGCTGCCGGAGCAAGGCGCGGGCCAGGAACATCCGTTGCTGCTGGCCTCCGGAGAGCTGGCGGATGTGCCGCTCGGCCAAGGCTCCGATCCCCAGACGTTCGAGCACGTCCTCGACGTCGGCGCGTTCGCTGCGGCTCGCCCAGGGCAGTCTCCGCCCCGTGGTCCGTGACATGAGCACGCACTCGAACACCGTCACGGGGAACGACCAGTTCACCGTCTCGAGCTGAGGCACGTAGGACATCGCTGTGCCCTGTGCGCGCGAGACGTTGCCCCGGCTCGGGGCCAAGGCCCCCATCAGGGTGCGCAGGAGTGTGGTCTTGCCTGAGCCGGAAGGCCCGACCACACCGACGAAGTCACCCGGGGCGACGGCGAAGGTGATGTCGTGGAGGACATGGGTGTCGCCGAGGCGAACGTCGACGCCTTCCAGGGAGAGCAGCGGCGCCGAACGTCTTTGGTCGGTCATTGCGGGTACTCCGCTCGGTCGACGACGGCAGGGGTCGTGTCGAGCGCATCGAGGGCCGGAGTGCTGCCGCCGAGCCCGGCGACCATGGTGCGGTAGTCGTACCGCATGAGCCCGAGCCACGAGTGCTCCGGGTCGCCCGGTGCCCCCGGGAGGTCGTCGTCTCGCAGGGTGTCCTCGTAGCGGGCGCCCGTGGCACGGCCGATCTCCTCGAGCACCGCCGAGGGGAAGACCTCGGAGCCGAAGATCGTCGGAACCTTCTGGGCCTTCACCTGGTCGATGAGCGTCGGCCACCTCTTGCGGCGTCGGGTCCTCGAAGTTGTTCGGCTGGACGGCGCCGATGATCGTCCAGCCGTAGTCCTTGCCGAAGTAGGCGTAGGCGTCGTGGTAGGTGAGCAGGGCGCGAGCGCCCGGGACCGACTCCTGGTCCTTGCGCAGCGCGTCCGACAGCTCGGTGACCTGCTTCTCGAACGCTGCGTAGTTCGCTGAGTAGGTCGCGGCGCCCTCGGGATCGCGCCGGGTCAGGGTGTCGCGGACGACGGCGGCGTACTTGATCGCATAGAGCGGGTCGGTCCACAGGTGCGGGTTCGGCTTGCCCTCCTCCTTCGGGAAGGAGAAGTCGTAGATCCACTCGCTCTCCGGCAGGACCGTCGTGCCCAGCTCGACGATCTCGGCGCCGTCCTTGAGGTTCTGCTCGGCCAGCTCGCGGGTCGGGTCCTCGAGCTTGAGACCGTTGATGAAGACGACGTCGGCGGTGCTGAGCAGCTCGGCCACCTGGGGCGCGGGCTCGAAGGTGTGGCTGTTCACGCCCTCGGGGACGATGCCCTCGATCCGGACCCGGTCACCACCGACGGCGGCCGTGATGCTGGTGATCGGCGCGACCGTCGTCGCGACGGTCAGCTGTTCGCTGCCGCCTGCCGAGGACGCGGCTGACGAGCAGCCGGCCAGGGCGAGGGCGGCGAGGGCGCCGAGGCTCGCCAGCCGAACACGGGACGGGTGGCGTCGACAAGCAGGCACTGGGGGTCTCCTCGCGTGGGGGCTTGTTGCCATCATTGTGCAACAAGCACCTTTGCGCATCATGGCCGCCTGTCGCTGGGCGCGCGGAGGGTTCGCTACGGTGGGCCCGTGACTGAGCAAGCGTCGGCTCCCAAGCCCCAGCCAGCCCCACGGCGATCGCCCGAGGAGGTGTCCGCCGACCTCGAGACCGCGAGGCAGAGCCTGCTCGGCCACGTGGACGCGATCACCGAGCACATGAAGCCGTCGAACGTCGCCAGTCGTGGCTTCGCGCCGTTTCGCCGGGTGTTCGTGTCCGACGAGGGCAAGCCCAACGTCCGCAACATCGCGATCACCGTCGGCGTCGTCGCGGTCTACGTGCTCTACCGCATCCGCCGCTAGCAGCTGTGCTTCCGCGCGGAGTCGTCCCAGAGCCGACGGGGCCGGGCCAGGAGTCGGTGTGGGACTACCCGCGCCCGCCCCGGCTGGAGCCCTCCTCGCGCCGCGTCACGGTTCACCTCGGCGGCGTGGTGATCCTGGAGACGACGCGCGCGGTCCGGGTGCTGGAGACCAGCCACCCGCCCTCCTGGTACCTCCCGGCCGCCGACTTCGCCCCGGGTGCGCTGCAGCCGGGGACCGGGTCGTCGTTCTGCGAGTTCAAGGGTGCAGCCGTCTACTGGGACGTCGTCGGCGGTGACCAGCGTCGGAAGGCTGCCGCCTGGTCCTACCCGCAGCCGATCGCGGGCTTCGAGTCCCTGGTCGACCACGTCAGCCTCTACCCGGGCCGGATGGACCTCTGCACCATCGACGGCGAGATGGTGCGCCCTCAAGACGGCGGCTTCTACGGCGGCTGGATCACGGCCGACGTCGTCGGGCCTTTCAAGGGCGGGCCGGGGACCGCGGGCTGGTAGCCCTACGATCGCCGACGTGCCCGAGGACTCCGCTCTGCCCATCAAGCTCCTGCACGACCGCGTGCTCGTCGACCTCGACGGCGAGGCTGGCGAACGTCGGTCCTCCGGGGGCATCGTCATCCCGGCGACGGCTGCCGTAGGTCGAAGGCTGTCCTGGGCCCGCGTGGTCGCGGTCGGTCAGAACGTCCGCACCGTCGTGATCGGCGACCGGGTGCTCTTCGAGCCTGAGGACCACGGCGAGGTGGAGCTGCGCGGCACGACGTACCTCATGCTCCGCGAGCGGGACGTGCATGCCGTCGCCTCGTCACGGGTGAGCGACGCCGACACCGGGCTCTACCTCTAAGGAGCCGAGCGGCACCTCCGGGTGACCCGGCTCACGGCCGGACTGGTCGAGCGGGTCCTGGACCGCCGGTACCCTTGACCCATCGGCAGGCCGCACCCGGCCAGCCCCCATCGGTGCCACGAAACACACGCACCGGGCTCGTTCTCTCCGACATCGCGCGGCGCGCTCCTGGCCCGCCGACCTCTCCGGGACCGCGCCATCGTCTCGAGAGGCACCTCCACGCATGAGCACGTCCACGACCGGCACCGCCCTGCCCGCCACCCGGTCCACACCCCCTCCGACGTCGCGAGCTTCGCCGACCTCGGGGTTCCTCAGCAGCTCGTCACCGCGCTGGCGCGCGCCGGGATCACCGAGCCCTTCCCGATCCAGGTCGCCACGATCCCCGACGCGCTGACCGGGCGTGACGTCCTCGGGCGTGGCCGCACCGGCTCGGGCAAGACCCTCGCCTTCGGCCTCCCCGCGCTCACCCGACTCACCGGCCGGGTCGCGCAGCCGCGCCGGCCGCTGGCCGTCGTCCTGGTCCCCACCCGGGAGCTCGCCGTGCAGGTGCACGATGCGCTCGAGCCGCTGGCGCGCACCGTGGGCCTTCGGATGAAGACCGTCGTCGGCGGCATGTCCTACCCGAAGCAGGCCGACGCGCTGCGTCGCGGGGTCGAGATCGTCGTGGCCACTCCTGGCCGGCTCACCGACCTCATCGAGCAGCGCGACGCCGATCTCGTCGACGTCGAGCTCGTCGTCCTCGACGAGGCCGACCACATGGCCGACATGGGCTTCATGCCCGCCGTCACGGCGCTCCTGGACATGGTCCAGCCCGGTGGCCAGCGCCTGCTCTTCTCCGCCACCTTGGACGGCGACGTCGACAAGCTGGTCCGCCGCTACCTCGTCGACCCGGTGACCCACTCCAGCGTGCCCACGTCGGCCGAGGTCGAGACGATGGAGCACCACGTGCTGCTCGTGGCGCCGGGCGACAAGGCGTCCGTGACGTCGCACATCGGCGCCCGTGAGGGCCGCACGATCATGTTCGTCCGCACCAAGCACGGCGCCGACCGGGTCGCCACCCAGCTGCGCGAGCAGGGGGTCGCCGCCACGTCCATCCACGGCGGCAAGCCGCAAGGTGCTCGCACGCGGGCGCTGGCCGAGTTCCGCGAAGGACGTACTCCCGTGCTCGTCGCCACCGACGTGGCTGCGCGCGGCATCCACGTCGACGACGTCGGGCTCGTCGTGCACGTCGACCCGCCCGTCGACCCCAAGGACTACCTGCACCGTGCCGGCCGTACGGCGCGGGCGGGGGAGTCCGGCACCGTCGTGACCCTGGTGCTGCCGCACCAGGAGCGTGAGGTGACCAAGATGGCCGAGCGTGCCGGGGTCAAGGCGAGCAAGTCACGCGTCCGTCCGGGCGATGCCGGCCTGATCGCGATCACAGGCTCGCGGCAGCCGAGCGGCGTCCCGGTGCCCGAGCGTGCCGCGCGTGCGGAACGCCGGCCGGGTCCCGCGCGTCCCTACCGAGGACAAGGTGGGTCGCGCTCCGGCGGCTCTCGCCCGAGCACTGGCTCCGGCCAGCGCTCGACGCGCTCACGCTGACGCTGCTCTGCAGCGGCCGCACCGGCCTGAGACCATGGTGCGGATCCGGTCAAGGGCCGGGTCCGCTGCATGACTGAGAGGGAGCACGATGGGCAAGGCACCGAGCGGGGACAGCGCGGGCAGCCGACGCGACAAGGTCGACGCCATGCGTCAGGAGGAGGCGCGCGCGGAGCGCAAGCGCAACCTCCTGTGGGTGCTGGTCGGCGTGCTCGCCGTGTCGCTGATCGCGGGGTTCACCTACTGGGGGCTCCAGTCGTCGAGCTCGACCGGGGAGACGGCCTCGGCCTCCGCCCGGGACGCGCTGGCGGCAGACGTGACCACCTACCCCATCGACACCCCCGAGCACACGACCGACCCCGTGGCGTATCCGCAGACCCCGCCCGTGGGCGGCAACCACGACCCCGCGTGGCTGAACTGCGGCATCTACGACCAGCCGGTCCGCAACGAGGACGCGGTGCACTCACTCGAGCACGGCGCGGTGTGGATCACGTACGACCCCTCGTTGAGCGCGGCCGACGTCCAGAAGCTGCGCGACCAGATGCCCGACTCCTACGTCGTGCTCTCGCCGTACGACGGGCTCCCAGCCCCGGTCGTGGCCAGCGCGTGGGGCGTCCAGCTCAAGCTCGACGGTGTGGACGACCCGCGCCTGGCGACGTTCATCGACGTCTACCGGCAGGGCAGTCAGACTCCCGAGCCGGGCGCAGCCTGCGACGGTGGCACCGGGACACCGATCGCCGGCTGATCGTTAGTCTCGGCGCATGGCCGCCTCCTTCGTCGACGACATCACGGTCGAGGAGCTGGACGCCGACCCCTACCCCACCTACGCCCGGATGCGCCGTGAGGCGCCCGTCGCCTACGTGCCCTGCGTCGACACCTGGTTCGTCACACGATTCGAGGACGTCCAGCGGGTAGCCGAGCGGTCGGATGTGTTTCCGGCCACGCACGGGACCTCGCCGGTCGAGGTGACCTTCGGGAAGCCGGCCATCATTGCCGTCGACGGGGACGTGCACCACGAGCTGCGGCGCAGCTTCGACGGGAAGTTCCGGCCCCGCGTGGTGGAGGGCTACATCGACGACCTCGTACGGCCGATCGCCCGAGCGTCCGCGGCGACGCTCGTCGGCCGTAGCGAGGTCGAGCTGATGGCCGACTACTTCGAGCCGATCTCGGTGCAGAGCCTGGCAGCGGTGCTCGGACTCGGTGACCTGGGACCGGACGTCCTGCGCCGTTGGTTCAAGGACATGAGCGTCGGAGCGACGAACTTCGAGCGGGACGCAGACAAGCAGGCGGTCGCCGACGCGGTCTGCCAGGAGATCGACAGCGTGGTGGTGCCTCGGATGGAGCGTCTGGCCGAGGTCCCCGACGACTCCACGATGTCGGGTCTGCTTCACTCCGGCCGGGAGCCTGGCTGCCCACGAGACATCGACTTCGTGCTGCCCTCCCTGAAGGTGGCCATCCTCGGCGGCATGCAGGAGCCGGGGCACGGCGCGGGCAGCGTCGTCGGCCGGGTTGTTCACGCGACCCGAGCAGCTGGCGGCCGTCGTCGCTGATCCCGTCGGGCTCGTGCCAGCCGCCGTGGAGGAGGGGCTTCGGTGGGTCGCGCCTATCGGTACCCAGCTCAGGAGGGCTGCGGGCGACACGGAGCTGGCCGGAGTGACGATCCCGGGCGGCGCCTCGGTGTCAGCAGTGCTGGCGTCGGCCAACCGCGACGAGTCGGTCTTTGCGGCCGCGGACGTGTACGACCTCGAGCGGGGATCCCGTCAGCAGGCGGCGTTCGGGTTCGGCAAGCACTTCTGCTCAGGTCACGCCTTCTCACGCCACCAGATCAGGATCGCGATCGAGGTTCTGATCGAGGCCTTTCCCAGTCTCGCGCCGGTTCCCGGCCGGCCGCCGGTCTTCAGTGGCTGGGAGTTCAGGGCGCCGCTCCACCTGTACGCCCGCATCTAGCCTCAGGCAGCAGGGGCCAGTCGTCGACGAAGCCAGAGGGACACGTACACGAGCGCGACCAGGGCCGGCACCTCGATCAGCGGACCGATCACGCCGGTCAGGGCTTCGCCCGAGGTGACGCCCCAGACTCCGATGCTCACCGCGATGGCCAGCTCGAAGTTGTTGCCGGCGGCCGTGAAGGCCAGCGTCGCCGTCTTGGGGTATCCGAGACGGGCGCGGGTCCCGAGGAAGAACGAGACCCCCCACATGATCGCGAAGTAGGCGAGCAGCGGGATGGCGATGCTCACGACGGTGAGCGGGTCGGACGTGATGGCCTCGCCCTGCAGCGCGAACATGATGACGATGGTGAAGAGCAGCCCGTACAAGGCGTACGGGCTGATGCGCGGGATGAACGTCTGCTCGTACCACTCACGCCCCTTGGTCCGGAGCCCGATGCGCCGGGTCAGGTAGCCCGCGGCCAGCGGGATCCCGAGGAAGATGAGGACGGCCTTGGTGATCTCCCACGTCGAGAACGTCACGTCCTCGGTGCCCAGGCCCAGCCAGCCCGGCAGGATCTCGAGGTAGAAGGTGCCCAGGAGCGCGTAGGCGACGATCTGGAAGACCGAGTTGAGGGCGACGAGCAGGGCGGCGGCCTCGCTGTCGCCGCAGGCGAGGTCGTTCCAGATGAGGACCATGGCGATGCAGCGCGCGAGGCCGATGACGATGAGGCCGGTGCGGAAGGCCGGCTCGTCGGCCAGGAAGACCCAGGCCAGGACGAACATCAGGAACGGGCCGATCACCCAGTTGAGCAGCAGCGACAGCCAGAGCAGCCGCCGGTCGCCCGTGACGTGGCCCATCTCCTCGTAGCGGACCTTGGCCAGCACCGGGTACATCATCATGAACAGGCCCAGCGCGATGAGCAGCGACGTCTGGCCGATCTTCACCGTGTCGAGGGCGGACTGAATGCCCGGGACGAGCCGGCCGAGCAGCAGCCCGCCGACCATCGCGAGCAGGATCCAGACGGGCAGGAACCGGTCGAGCAGGGAGAGCCGGGCGAGGACCGCCTCCTCGTCGGGTGACGCGGCGGGCGTGGCCGGAGGCGTGGTCACGCCTGCTCTGGGTCGGACACGAGCTCCGCGAGCAGGGTCTCGATGCGGCGGCGGATCTCGTCGCGGACCGGGCGGACGGCGTCGACGTCCTTGCCCGCGGGGTCCTCGAGGACCCAGTCCTCGTACCGCTTTCCGGGGTAGACCGGGCACACGTCGCCGCAGCCCATGGTGATGACGACGTCGGACTCCTGCACCGCCTGGTTGGTCAGCACCTTGGGGGTCTCGTGCGCGATGTCGATGCCCTCCTCGAGCATCGCCGCGACGACGGCGGGGTTGACCGAGTCGGCGGGGGCCGAGCCGGCAGAACGTACGTCCACCCGGTCGCCCCCCAGGTGCATGAGGTAGCCGGCAGCCATCTGGGAGCGGCCGGCGTTGTGGACGCAGACGAAGAGCACCGAAGGGCGTCGGCTCATGGGGCGGCGCTGGTCAGGGTGTCGACGAACCCGGCGGCCGGGGTGCAGCACGCGCCGTCGTTGGACCGGCTCTCGAGCACGCTGAGGCTGGCCGTGGCCGGACGCGCATCGGCCGGGTTGTCGTCCTTGACGGTGTAGATCTCCCACGGTGCGCCGGCGGGGTCGTGCACCCACACCTTGTCCTGCAGGGCGTAGCAGCAGGTGGTGTCGTTCTCCTCGAACGCGGCCAGCCCCTCGTCGCGGAGGCGTACGGCGCTGGCCTCGACCTCCTCGACGGACTCCACCTCGACGCCGAGGTGGTTGAGAGCGCCGGCCGTGCCGTGGCCGCGGGCCTCGGCGCCCACCTCGATGAGGACCAGCTTGAGCGGCGGCTCGGTCAGGGCGAAGTTGGCGTACCCCGGACGGCGCTTGTGCGGCTGGGCGCCGAACAGGCTCGAGTAGAACGCCACGGACGCTTCGAGGTCGGCGACGTTGAGGGCCAGCTGGACTCGGGACATGCCATGCTCCTAGATATCGATGGACGTCGATATTGACGCAGGTCGAAATCTAGGAGACAGTATCGATGGTTGTCAATACCGGGAACGGAAGACGCGAGGAGGCTCGGTGCCCGAGACCCTGCAGGTGACCGACGTCCGCGCCGCAGTCTGCTGCGCGGGGGCTCTCGACGCGCCCCTCGCGCGAGCCGAGGCCGAGGATCTCGCCTCGCTGCTCAAGGCGGTGGCCGACCCGGTGCGCCTGCAGCTGCTCAGCATCATCCGGGCGGGGGAGAGCCAGGAGGCGTGCGTCTGCGACCTCACCGCCGTCGTCGCGCTGTCGCAGCCCACGGTCAGCCACCACCTGAAGGTGCTCACCGACGCCGGCCTGCTCACCCGCGAGCGCCGGGGGAGCTGGGCCTGGTTCAGCCTGGTCCCGTCCCGGTTGGCCGACGTCGCGAGCATCTTCGACGAGACGCGTGCTCCCGAGTCTCAGGTCGCTGCTCGCAGGTAGGGCCGCGAGCGATCTCAGCGCTCGTGGGTTCGACGTGCGGGTGCGCGTCCCGCCGTCGACGGCCCCCTGCTGCGGTGAGCGGCAGCAGCGGCCTGGCGGGACCCTGCCCGATGAAGGTCGTCGGTGCGTCCGCGAGCTCAACCGGGCGGGTCGGGTCCGTTGAGTTCGTCGGGGTGGGTGTGGTGGGTGTTGCCGGTGGGGGTGGTCCAGGTGAGGTGGCCGTCAGCGTGGTGGGTCAAGGCCCAGCCGGGGGTATGGGTCTTCAGCCGATGGTGGCGTCTGCAGAGCGCGGCAAGGTTGCAGATGCAGGTGGGTCCGTGGGGGTGGGGGGTGGTGTGGTCGAGGTCGCAGTCGATCGCGGGGACGGTGCAGCCGGGGAAGCGGCAGGTGCGGTCGCGGGTGCGGACGGCGAGGGCGAGGGCGATGCTCGGGGTGTAAGGCCCGGGGTCGATGATGCGGCCGTCTGCGCCGCGGGGGTGACCCGGGCAGCTGAGCGCGAGGGCGGCGGGGCTGCGCAAGGTCAGCCGGCTGGCGAGGGCGAGGAGGTCGGTCACGGCCTGCGGGGTGGCGGGGCCGAGGTGTTGGGCGGCGATCTCGCGGTCGGGGCGGCTGCGGCCTGCCGAGGGTCGCGGTCGACGGCGCGGTGACCCCGGTCAGGTTGCTCGCGACGGCGTCCACGCGGTGATGCCACGCGGTCTGCCTGGGCGGGTGGCCGCTGATGGTGAGGGTGAGGTTGATGGGGGGTCCGGGGGTGCCGTCGGGGTGCGGGCCGAGGAGGAGGTCGGTGGCGAGGTCGGCCCGGCGCTGCGGCAGGGTCCTGGGGTCGTCGGGACTCGCCTGAGCGCGGGCGCCGCTGTCGAGGCGGTCGTAGATCGCGGTGGCGTGGGCCTCGGTGGTGAGGAGCCCGACCCAGGCGAGGCCCTCGCGGTCGGGCCAGATCTGGACGTCGCGGTGGTCTCCGGCGCGAGTGGTCCGGGTGCGCAGGGCTTGGGCGTCGAGGGCCTTGACTGCGCGACGGGTGAGGTCACGGACCCGGGCCGGGGTCGCGGCGGCGGTCACCGCGGTGATGACGTGCAGGGTCGGTGGCGCCCAGCAGCTCCAGGTCGAGGGCGTCGCGCTGACCCAACGGTGCGCTGCCCGGGGGCAGGATGCGGGCAGCGAGCCCGGTCAGGACGCGGGTCTCGACGCTGGTGATCCGGGTGTCGGTGACCTCTCTGGTCTGAGTGATCAGCGCGCGGGCGGCGGTCATCGACAGCCACCCACCGGCGAGGGCGCCCAGGGTGCGGGGTAGGTCACGGGTCAGGATGACGGCTTCGCTGATGCGTTCGCCGGCGGTGCGGGCGCTGATCCCGAGGGCGACGGCGACCATCTGGGTGGCGAGCTCGGGATCGACGCGGCCGGTGTCGGCGCGTTGCCGGTCCTCGACCACGGTGACCAGGTCGGCCAGGGCGCGCAGGCCCTGGGCTTGGGTCCGGCGGGTGGCGCGCTCACACCCGGTGACCTCATCGACGAGCCGGGTGCCGGTCGCACCGAGCCAGCACTCGGCGGGCACCACAGGGGAGGCCGGATCCACCGCGCCATCGATGAGAGCTTCACGAGAGAGGTCGGCTGGGCCGGTCAGCCACGACTCCTCGACCCGTGAACCGGCCTCAGCTCGGAGCATCCGCGCAGCCACCGCCCGCTCCTCCAGCGAGGGTTCGGGGTCGAGCAGCCCCACGACCCCGGGGAGCTCGGCACCCGGGTCATGGACCTCAATCTCGAACATGCATCGTAATCTAGAACACACCACCGACAGTCCCGCCGGTTGTTGAGGCGCTGATGTTTCGGTGATGCGTGGTTCGAGGACTTCGGTGGAGGCGACGGTCAGGACACCAGGCAACCCGGCCAGCTTGCCCCCATCCTGGTCGGGTGGTCCACGAACCTCGCTGGGACGCTGTCATCGCTGGTGGCGGGCTGAGCGGGCTGTCCCTCGCTGCGCACCTCGCGACGTCAGGGTGGGGTGCTCGGCGGGTGCTGGTGGTCGACGACGGCACGCACGACGCGCGCGCCCGCTCGTGGGCCTTCTGGTCCTCGCAGCCGGGCTTACTGGATGCGGCGTCCGTCAGGTCGTTCGACCAGCTGCACATCCACGCGGACGGCCGTGACCTGCGCCGAAGCATCCGGCCGTACGCCTACCGGGTGGCCGACGGCGTCGCCCTGAGAGCTGCCGTGAGGACCCTGACCGCCGGATGCCCAGGCTTCGAGTTCCGCCCCGGACAGGTGAGCGAGCTGGCCGACCTCGGGGACCGCGCGGTCGTCGTCGTCGACGGACGACCTGTCGAGTCGGCCTGGGCCTTCGACAGCGTGCTGGCGCCTCTTCCGCCGGCCGAGGCGAGCCTGAGCTTCGACGGGTGGGAGGTCGAGACCGAACGCGACGTCTTCGATCCCACGACCCCGACGCTCATGGACTTCCGTACGCCTCAGCACGGCGGTCTGCGGTTCGTCTACGTCCTCCCGGTGAGCACCCGCCGTGCCCTGGTCGAGCACACGCGGTTCGGGGTCGGAGGTCGCGCCGGACCCCGAGGGGGTGCCCCGCTACCTCGAGGACGTCTTGGGAGCGGGGTCCGTTCATCGTCCTGCGTCGCGAAGCCGGGATTCTCCCGCTGCAGTCGCGCTTCCCGTCCCCGCGCTCGGGACGGGTGGTCCCGATCGGCAACCGGGGCGGGTTGCTCAAGGCGAGTACGGGCTACGCCTATGCGCGGATCCAGAGGGACAGCGCCGCAATCGCGAGGTCCCTGGTTCGGGACGGGCATCCCTTCGACCGCCCGAAGACACGTGCCCGGCACCGGTTCCTCGACGCCACACTGCTCGAGCTGATCAGGACCGACCCGCGTGCGGTGGAGGTGGCCTTCGCCGAGCTGTTCAGCCGCAATCCCGCCGACCTCGTCCTGCGCTTCCTCGACGAGGACACCACGGTCACCGAGGAGGTGCGGCTGCTCCGCACGCTCCCGCCCCGTCCGTTCCTCCGGGCGGCGGCGGGCCGACTCGGGCTGCTGGGCTCGGGGTGGCTCCTGGAGGCGTTGACCGCGGTCGACGCGGCCGACGAGAGGCCCGATCAACTGCCGGGTCGACGGGACCGTTGCCCTCCGCCGCACCCAGGTCTACCGTGAACGACGGCCCATGAGGGGGGCCATGCTGGGCCACCTGGTCACGTCCACAAGGAGGTCCGCTGATGACCACGCTGGACAAGGCGAACATCGACAAGCCCCACGAGACGCGCAAGTTCCGGGCCCACGGGCACATGGACGTCGTCACCTTGGGTGACTTCACGATCGGGCGAGGAACCTTCGAGCCCGGCTGGCGCTGGTCGGAGGACGTCAAGCCGATCGCCGGCACCGACTCCTGCATGCCCGGCACACCGGGATCGTCGTGTCCGGCACGATGACCGTGCGCTCGGACGACGGTTCCGAGATGACGTACGGCCCCGGCGACGTCTTCCTCATGGAGCCTGGCCACGACGCCTGGACCGTGGGCGACGTGCCTGCGTTCTGCTCGACACGGGAGTCGCGGCCTACGCCAAGCCCGCCTGACCGACGCGGTCCAGCCTCCCGGCGGCCCGCTCAGATCTGCGACCGCCGGGAGGGCTGCTCCGTCGGAGGGTTGGCATCCGTGAGGGTCCCGAGCAGGTCCTCGCACTCGGCCGCACCGGCCCGCCCGCCCATCGCGTCGAAGAGGTCGCGAGCCCTGAATCAGGGTCGAGGTCGCGTCGGGGTCCCCGAGCGCGACCAGGCTCCGGCCAGCCCCCAGGAGCGCGTAGGCGTGCTCCAGCCGGTTGGTGAAGGCGTCCCACCGCACCGCCGCCGCGCCGAACCGTTCGACGGCCTCCTGGTGCCGGCTCTGCGTCTGCGCCAGCAGGGCCTCGAGCGTCGCTCCGGGTGTGCTGGTCGCGTGGCGTGTCGGCGGGAGTGGCCGCGGTCAGCGCCTCGAGCCGGTCCACCAGATCCAGGCCGGCCAGCAGCCGCCCCAGCGGCGGCAGGTAGCATGTCAATGCCGCGTGATCGTGCCAGGACGAGGTCATCGATCCCTGCTGCGGCGGCCACGCGCCGCTTCCCGTCGCCCGCCGGCCGAGCTCGAGGCGTGCCAGCTGCGACGCGCCGACGGCGGGGACCTCGGGACCACGTCGCCTCAGCCGCCAGGTCGCGGACGAGACGCGACGAGGGTCCCGGGGTCGCGCCCGAGCTCGAGCGTCGCCCAGAGGGCTGTCCGGCGCGTAGAGCAGCGGCGGGGCGCCTCAGTGCTGCGAGATCCTGCGCGCCGCGTCGAGCATCCTCGAGCCTTCCCAAGGCCGATGTCAGATCTCCGCTCGCGACTCATCAGCAAGGACGAAGTCCAGACCGCGCTCGCCGGCGAACCGCCGCCTCGAGCCTCGCTCTCGTCGAGCTCAGCCGCCGGGCCGGTCCACGCACCATCGGCCCACTGCTTCCAGCCCATGCTGTGGACCACGTAGGTTCCGCGCTCGACGAGCCGGGCCTCCGAGATGCGCGCAGGAGCAGCTCCTGGTACGGCAGCCCGCGTCGCCGAGGATGGCGCGACCGAAGGCCGAGACCGCTGACGCGAGGCTGTCGCTGGTCCCGAAGGCGGCGCCGAGCCCGAGGCTCGTGGCGAGGGTCTTGGCCGACTCGGCCCGCCTGATCCCTCTGCGCAGACCCTCCTCGTGACCCTGCAAGATGTCCTCGTTGGCCAGGTAGGCCATCGCCAGGACGCGACTGGGTCCGTCTGGGAGGGAGTCCATGGCCTGGACGAAGATCGGCTTCAGGTCGAGGACCGAACCTCCGGAGAGCATGACCGCGTTCCCCTGGTCGATGACACGCGTGGGCCACGACGATGTCAGCGAGCAGCGACACGTCGACCGCCGCCGCGTCGACGACGGGTTGCAGGGCTTCGCAGGCTTCCCCGAAACGGCCGACGTCGAACAGCGCGCTGCCGTACAAGCGCCCGCACGCGCAGCCGCTCCGGTGCGTCCTCGGCGTGAGGGCCATCGCGGCAGCGAGGTTCCGCGCCGCGGCCGGCGCATCGAGGCCCACGGCGCGTTCGCCGGCGAGCAGCGTGTAACGCGCGGCGGCGGACCGCATCGCCGTCGCGAGCGGGAGGTCGCCGGTCGCCTCGGCCAGGGTGAGCGCCTCGGTTGCGTGGTGGGCCAGGATCTCGGCCACGTCCTCGACCCGGTCGGAGGCCTGGCTCTCGATCCACGAGACCAGGCTCGCGTGCAGCCGGGCTCGTCCCGCGCGAGGCAGGCTCGCGTAGGCGACGTCGCGGATCAGCACGTGCCAGAAGCTGTACTCGGCCGCCTGCTGGCCGGGGCGCCGGTGGGCGCGCAGGAAGTCCTTCCTCGTGAGCGCGTGCAGCGACTCCTCGAGGGACTCCGTCGGCCGGTCCAGCAGGCCGGCGACCGCCTGCGGCCGAGAAGACCTTGCCCACGACCGAGGCCAGCTGCAGCAGTGTCTTGTGCTCCGGTGAGAGCGAGTCGAGCCGCGCGGCGATCAGCGCCTGCACGCTGTCCGGCAGGGGTACGTCCACGCCGTCGCGGAGGTTGCCCCGGCCGTCGAGCAGGTCCCGGTCGCGCAGCATCCGGACGAACTCCTCGGCGTACAGCGGGTTTCCGCCCGCGCGGTCGAGGATCGCGCGCTGAGTGTCTGCCGGAAGGACGACCCGATCGAGCAGGGCCGAGATCAGCTGCGCCGTCTCGGCGTCCGACAGCCGCGACAGCCTGATCGTCGTCCCGCGGACGCTTCCCGCGCCCCACGTCGGCCTGCTCTCCAGCAGCTCCGGTCGCGTCGTGCACACGAGCAGCAGCGGGACGTCCTCCGACCACTGGGCGAGGTGCTCGACGAACGCCAGCAACGCCTCGTCGGCCCAGTGGACGTCCTCGATCACGAGAACGGTCGGTCCCACGTCGCAGAAGGACTCCACGTACGCCCTCCACGCGCGGAAGGAGTCCTCGCGCGAGGCCGCGGCGCCGGACTCCACGCCGATGAGCGGCAGCAGCCGGGCCAGCAGGATCGGGCGGTCCTCGCGTTCGGGGAGCGTGACGAGCAGCTTGCGCGTGGCCTCGTCCGCGGTGTCGGCGTCGTCGATGCCGGCCTGCGCCTTGACGATCTCCCCGAGGGCCCAGTAGGTGATGCCGTCCCCGTAGGGCAGGCAGCGTCCCTGCCGCCAGGTGACCAGCTCGGGCAGCGCGTCGACGTACGCGAGCAGCTCGGCGACGAGCCGCGACTTGCCCACGCCCGGTTCACCGACGATGGTGACGAGCTGGACCGTCCGGTCACTCACCGTCTTGTCGAAGGTGCCTCGCAGCAGGAGCAGGTCGGTGTCGCGACCCACCAGCGGGGTGGTCAGGTCCCGGATCACGTCCACGCCGAGGCGGGAGCGCGGGGCACCGGCCCGCCAGACCGGGAGCGGCTCGGACTTGCCCTTGGCGGCGACCGGGTCGAGGGCCACGTAGTCGAAGACCCGCTCGGTCGCCCGGAAGGTGGCCTCACCGACGACGACTCCGTCGACGGGACCGGCGGACTCGATCCGCGCGGCGGTGTTCACCACGTCTCCGTACACGAAGGCGCGCCCCGCGCCGGGGTCCTCGGCGAGGTCCACCACGGTTTCGCCTGTGTTGATCCCCACCCGCACGTGAAGATCCTTCGAGGCAGCGCTGGCGTTCAGCTCGGCCAGGTCGTCGAGGATGGCCAGACCCGCCCGCACCGCGCGCTCGGCGTCGTCCTCGTGCGTCACCGGTGCCCCGAACACCGCGAGTACGGCGTCGCCGGCGAACTTCTCGACCGTGCCCCCGAAGGCCTCGAGGCGTTCCCGGAGGACCCGGTGGAGCACGTCGAGACGGGAGCGGACGTCCTCCGGGTCGGTCCCCTCAGCGGCGGCCGTCGACCCGACCAGGTCGCAGAAGAGCGCCGTCACCACCTTGCGCTCCAAGACCTCGCCGGAAGCGGTGGTACGCACCGGCGCACCGCAGAACGGACAGAACGGGAACTCACCGGGGAGCTGCCTTCCGCACGCCGTGCACCCCGACATGGCCGCACTCTAGGGCAGACCACCTGCGCGTGATCAGCCTTCTCGGAGGGCTCCGACCAGCCCACGTCCCGTCGACCGCACGCGTCAGCGTCCGTAGTACGCGGCCCGCAGCAGGGCCTCGAGCTCGCTGACCATGGGCATCCGGGGGTTGGTCCGCATGCTCACGTCGGCGAACGACGCGGCGACGAGCTCCGGCAGCGCCTCCAGGAACTCCTGCTCGCCCACGCCCGCGTCCTTCAGCGTGCGCGGCAGGCCGACCTCGTCGATCAACCGGTCGACGGCGTCGAAGAGGCGTTGCCGGCGTTCGTCGTCGGTGTGGCCGCCGAAGATGATGTAGCCGATCTGGGCGTACTTCTCCGGCGCCACGTAGCTGGAGTACCCGGGTGCCGGCATGAACTTCGACGGCAGCGAGGCGTTGTAGCGCAGGACGTGCGGCAGCAGGATCGCGTTGGCCCGCCCGTGCGCGATGTGGAACCGCGCGCCGACCGCGTGCGCCATGGCGTGGTTGACCCCCACGAAGGCGTTGGAGAACGCCAGCCCGGCCATCGTGGCCGCGTTGGCCATGCCCGTACGCGCCTCGAGGTCGGAGCCGTCCGCCACGGCCTTCGGCAGGTAGTCGAAGATCATCCGGGTCGCCTGCATGCAGAACGCGTCGGTGAAGGGCGAGGAGAAGATCGACACCGCGCCCTCGAGGGCGTGCGTCAGGGCGTCGAGGCCGGTGTCGGCGGTGGCCCCCCGCGGCAGGCTCAGCGTGAGCACCGGGTCGACGATCGCCATGTCCGGCACCAGGCAGTAGTCGACGAGGGTCACCTTGTGGCGCCGACGGTGAGGACGGCGGCGGGGGAGACCTCCGAGCCAGTCCCGGCGGTCGTCGGGATCGCGATCAGCTGCACCGAGTGCTCGTCCTGCGGGTAGTCGGCCACGCGCTTGCGCGGGTCGAGGAACGGGAGGGCGAGCCGCTCGAAGGTCAGGTCGTCGTGCTCGTAGAACAGTCGCATCACCTTCGCGGCGTCGAGCACCGAGCCGCCGCCCACGGCGATCAGGGTGTCCGGCTGGAAGTCACGCATGATCTCGATGCCGGCGTTCACGATCGCCTCGTCGGGCTCCGGCAGGACGCCGGCGAAGACCTTGACGAACGACGTCGGGCAGATAGCTGCGCACCGTGGCCACGGTGCCGCTGTGCTCGAGCACCTGGTCGGTGACCACGAGCACCTTCTCCATCGGGACGCTGCGCAGGTTCTCCAGCGCGCCGACGTTGAAGAACGTCGTGGCCGGCACGCGGAACCACTGCGGCGGCGACTTGCGGTGCGACACGGTCTTGATGTTGAGCAGGTTCTTGTAGTTCACGTTGTCCGTGGTCATCGACCCGCCCCAGGTGCCGCAGCCGAGGGAGAACGTCGGGGCGAGCGAGTTGTAGACGCCGCCGAGCGCGCCGACCGCGGTCGGTGAGTTGACCAGGATCCGCCCGGTGCGGATCGCCGCGCCGTAGCGCTCGATGATCGCGTCGTCGCGGGCGTAGATCGACGAGGTGTGGCCCATGCCGCCGCGCTCGGTGATGCACGACGGCCGCGTCGATCGCGTGCCTGCTCGGTCGGCTGCGCGGACGACGCCCAGCACCGGCATCAGCTTCTCCTGGCTCAGCGGGTGCGCCGCGAGCTCGGCCAGGTCGCTGGGCAGCGGGGCCAGCAGCACCTTGGTGTGCGCGGGCACCGACAGGCCGGCGCGGCGCGCCAGCTCGGGGGCCATCTGTCCCAGGGCGGCAAGGTTGACCTTGTCGTCGTCGCCGAAGGCGAACGCGGCCAGCGCGTCGGACTCCTCGTCGGACATCAGGTAGGCGCCCATCCGCTGGAACTCGGCGAGCACCTCGTCGTACACGACGTCGTCGATGATGATCGTCTGCTCTGCGGGACAGATCACGGAGGCATCGAACGTCTTGGAGATCAGGACGTCGACGACGACGCCCTTGATGTCGGCCGAGCGGTGGACGTAGCAGGGAGCGTTCCCCGGGCCGACCGACAGGCAAGGCTTGCCGGCGGAGTTGGTGAGCTCGACGATCCGCGGACCACCGGTGGTCCAGAGGAAGTCGATCTGCGGGTGCTTGAAGAGGTAGTGCGTGACCTCGCGCTCGGGGTCGGGGATCAGGGCCAACGCCCCGGCCGGCATCCCGGCTGCCTCGCCGGCCTCGGCGAGGAGGTCGACGACCCGCTGGGCGGAGCGCGTGGCCAGCGGGTGGGCCCGGAACAGGATCGCGTTGCGCGTCTTGGCCGCGCAGATGGCCTTGAACAGCACCGTGGAGGTCGGGTTGGTGATCGGCGTGATCGCCATGATCACGCCCATGGGCTCGGCGACGTACTGGATGTTGAGCTCGGGGTCCTCGTCGATCACGCCGACGGTCAGCTTGTCGCGCAGGTAGTCGTTCAGGAACTCGGTGGCGACGAAGTTCTTGACCACCTTGTCCTCGAACACCCCGAAGCCGGTCTCCTCCACGGCTAGGGCGGCCAGCTCGATCGCGGAGTTGAGGCCGGCCCGGACCATCGCGGCGACGATGGAGTCGACCTGCTGCTGGTCGAGACGGCGGAACTCCTCAGCGGCCCGTCGGGCCCGGTCGACGGTGGCGTCGATCCTGGCGCGTCGCTCGTCGTCGATGACGACTGAGGGTGCAGGGGCGGTGAGTGTCATGACCGGTCACCTCTTCCGGGCGCGCACACCGAGAGGGAGCCGGCGCGCTGCGTGGTCCCGACTCAGGCCATTGACCCGCCTGACGAGGGTGGCCGCCAGGGTCCTTCGTCCCCTGTCGGTCCTGAACCTGGTCGCAGGCGGGCTCCTAGGTGAAGAGGGTCTCCCGGAAGGCCTCGCGCGCCTCGCAGGCGGCCTTGACCCGCTCCAGCTGCTCGTCGCTGCACTCGAGGTCGAACACGTCCCGGATGAACTCCGGGAGGTCGGGACGGTAGTCGTGCGCCCAGGCCCGGTAGGCACCGGGGATCTGCGCGTTCTTCATGTCGACGAGGAGCTGGAAGAACGTCGTCACCGGGCGCCATCGCATGGACGTCGGGATCCCACGTGGCGACCGTCCTGGGATCTCCTCCTCGGCCGGTCGGTCGGGGCCGAGCCAGCCCGGCCGCTGGGTGAGCAGCTCGGCGCCGAACTTGGTGACGCCGTCGTTGTCGTGGCTGAGCAGGACGTAGCGCACCTTCTCGCGTGCCTCGTCGCCGAGCTCGCGGAACTGCTCGTAGTCGTTGACCACGGCGACGATGCTCTTGTCGACGCCCGGCTTGGGTGCGCCCGAGATCTCCTTGCGCCAGCCGCTGCCGGCCGGCGTGCCGATCCACAGGGCGCGGTCGATGCCCAACGCCTCCGGGCCGAGGGTGCCCCAACCGACGAACGCCGCCTGGCTGGTGTGCGCTCCGAGGGACTCGCCGAACAGGACGACCTTCGGCCGGTCCTCCGGCGCCATCAGCCTGACGCGCTCGAGGATGCGCAGCCACAGCAGGCGGTTCTGCTCCTTGGCCTGCCCGACCTTGCCGAGCGACAACGGTGACGGGCCGCTTGGAGTACTGCAGCGTGACCGTCGCGACGTCGCCGCGGGTCATGTACTGCGCGCAGGCGGTGGCGACGTAGTTGACGTAGCCGGTGCCGGTGGGGGAGATGAGCATGAGCATCGAGCGCGACCAGGCGTCGGTGCGGTCGAGCTCGGCGAGCGCGAGGTCGACGCGCTCCTCCGCCGTCGGGGCGCTGTCGAGACCGACGAACACCGCGATGGGCGACGCCTTGGGCTCCTCCTGCATCACCGTCCTGATCGACAGCTCGGGGCGCGGCTTCCCTTCCAGTGCTGTCGCCAGTGATGTCGGAACGTCGACCACAGGCTCCGGCCGGACGTAGGCAGCGACGTGGCGGCGGCCTTCACGCCCCATCGTCTGCCAGGCGACCAGGCTCTCCAGGTCACCACTCACCAACGGGTTCGTCCACACGCCCGGGGCTGTGTCGTCGAGCACCTCCTCCTCCGCCGAGGTGCCGGCCTCGATCCTTCCCATCGCGCGGTCCCACAGCGCGTGCGTCCCGACGCCCACGGTGCCGAGCGCCACGAGATGTCCGATCCGCCGCCAGGTGTCCTCCGAACCGGGGAGCACCCGGGTGCCGACCGAGCCGAGCTGCCGTGCCACCCAGCTCTCAGCAGCTGTGAGGGCGGTGATCGACAGGACCACGCCCGCCCCGGCGGCGAGGCCGAGCAGAGGGTTGGACCGGGCGGGGTCCGTGAGGTGCTCCGGCGGGGTGTCACGCTGGCGGATCCGCTCCACCACCACGGACGTCACCAACCCGACGGGCACGCCGATCGGCAGCCGTTCGAGCCGCCCGTCGGCACCGAGGGCCTCGTCGACGCCGTGGGTGAGGAGACGTCCTCCGGCCAGGAGAGACGCCCCGAAACCCGTGACACCCAGCCGCCACCCTGCCTGCCGGCCGAGCGACCTGAGCTGCGACTCGTTCGCGCGGTGGCCCACCAACGACACGAGAGCCATGCCGACGGGCACGGCTGCCAGGTCGAGGAGCAGGGTCGCCGCCCGTCGCCGCTGATCGTCGCTCCACGAGTCGGGGAACGGCAGCACCGTCGACACGGCCGTCCCTGCCGCCTCGATTCCGTCCTGGGTGATGACCGTGAGCAGGAAGTGCGTACCCGTGGCGAGCCCGGTGATGAGCCCCTGGTCCTTCCAGGTGCGCTCCGACAGCGACCGCGCGAAGGTCGTCGGGGCGACCGCGGATGCGACCACGATCCCGACCTGCTGACCGCTACCGACGATCTCGGGCCTGACCATGATGCCTCCCTGTCGTGCCTGCGCGTGCTGTCTCTGCGAACCTAGGCCACCGCGGAGTCGAGGGGGAGATGGGGTGTGAGAGTGAGCCGAACCATCGGGGCTGCGCTGCCTCCTGGTCGGGGTGCTCGTCGGTGTCCTGGCGGGCGGTACGGCGGGTGCGATCACCGGTGTGGTCCTCGCCATGGTGGGCTTCCAGGCGCTCACTCGTGGCGGCGTCGACGGGACGCCGTACGTCGTCGCCGCTGTCGCGACCACCGGCGGGCTCGCAGCCATCGCCTGGCGGCAGAACCTCACGGCGGCCGACCTGGGCCTCGGCCGGGCCACCTGGCTGACCGGCATCCTGTGGTCGATCGTGTGGTCGTCGTCCTCGGTGCTGCGATCGGGATCGCGGGGCGTGTTCCGCGGCTCCAGCACCTCTTCGCCGACGGCCGGGTCATGGACGTTCCCGGTGCCGTCACGGCGCGCCGAGTCCTGCTGGACATCCCGTCTCGGTACCGTGCTCGTCGAGGAGTTCGCGTTCCGGGGCGTGCTCCTTGCGCTCGTGCTCGCTGAAACCAACGAGGTCTGGGCAGTCGTCGTCACCTCCCTGCTCTTCGGGCTCTGGCACGTGAGCTCGGCCCTGGAGCTGCACGAGTCGCACACGGCGACCACAGGAGGGTCATGGACGACGGTGCTCTCGGCAGTGATCTTCACCGGGCTCAGCGGTGTGGTCTTCGCGATCCTGAGGCTCTGGACGGGGAGCCTGTTCCCCCCGGCGGCCCTGCACTGGGCGGCGAACGGCTCGAGTGTCGTGGTCGGCTGGTTCCTTCACGGTCGACAGCAGCAGAGCCGGTGACGACACGGGTCGAGGTCCTGCGAGAGAATCCACCCCCAGTCGGGACCTTCGGTCCTGGCGATTGAGGCCACGGCCGCGGTGTGATCGCTACGAGGTAGGGCTCCGGGCAGCGCTCGACCGGGGTGTTCTTCGATGAGGAGGCACGTCATGAAGGCATCGGTAGGAGACCGCATCGTCGTGGCGTCGGCCAAGGTGGACGGACCGGTCCGGGACGGCATCGTGGTCGAGCTGCGGAACGAGGACGGATCGCCGCCCTATCGGGTGCGTTGGACCGACGGTGCGGAGCCCGTCCTGTTCTTCCCCGGGTCCGACGCGCACGTGATCCACCCCGAAGCGTCCGAGCCGACGACCCCCGAGGCTCAGGGCCACGACGCCGCCTCCGAGACCCGGCATGTGCGGTCCTGGCAGGTGCGCATCGACCTGTTCGAGTCGGGGGCGGAGACCAGCGCACACGCTGTGCTCAGCAGCGATCAGCCCACCAGGCCTGGACGGGCGCGGAGAGGCCCACCGGCGCCCGGGTGACCCGGACGTCCCGGAGATCGGCGACGAGATCGCGGTCGCACGGGCGTTGCGCAGGTTGTCCGATCGGCTGCTCGGGACCGCAGCCGCCGACATCGAGGCCATCGAGGGCGAGCCGATCACGCTCCCCGGCTGATGACCGACCCCGCCGTGCTTCGGCGTCGTAGCAGGTCGGCTGTGGCCCCGACGTCGACTCGCGATCGCGGACTCGGGCAACCGGGCGGTGCTGTGGCGACTCGGGCGCCCGTGACCATCAGGCGGAGCGTCCGGGTCGTCGGTCGTCGTCCAGGGCGTCGGCTTCCGGCCGTACGTGCACGGGCTGGCGACTTCCCTCGGCCTCACCGGGCTGGTCGGAAACGACAGCGCGGGCGTCTTCGTCGAGGTCCAAGGTCCCCAGGATGTCGTCGCCGACTTCGTGCGACGCCTCCCCGACGAGGCGCCGCGCAACGCCGTCGTCGAATCCGTCACGACGACGAGCCGGTGGAACCCGAACCGGACGAGGTCGGCTTCGTCATCGTGGCCAGCCACAACCGCGAGCCGACGCCGGAGCGGTCACGCTCATCCCCCCGGACACCGCGACCTGCGCCGACTGCATGGCGGAGGTCCTCGACCCCACCGACCGCCGCCACCGCTACCCGTTCACCGCCTGCACCTACTGCGGGCCCCGCTTCACCATCGTGCGCGGGCTGCCCTACGACCGGCCGTACACGACGATGGCCGGCTTCCCGCTCTGCGCCGACTGCGCCCGTGAGTACGAGGACCCGACCGACCGGCGGTTCCACGCCCAGCCCACCGCATGCCCGGTCTGCGGACCGCGCCTGGCCTTCCGCTCCGCTGGCGAAGGTGCACCCACCGACTGGGGCGACGACGCGCTGCTGGCGGCCCAGCGCGTGCTCGCAGCGGGGGGCATCGTGGCCGTCAAGGGCGTGGGCGGCTACCACCTCGCCTGCGACGCGAGGGACCAGGCGGCCGTGGCCAGGCTCAGGTCCCGCAAGCACCGCTCGGCCAAGCCGTTCGCCGTGCTCGTCCGCGACCTCGACGTCGCCCGTCGGCTCGGCGAGGTCGACGCGGTCGCCGGCGCTCTGCTCTCCTCACCGCAGGCGCCGGTCGTCCTCGTGCCTGCGCGGCGGACGGCGGAAGCCGAGGCGGTGGCGGCCGCGGTCGCGCCCGGCAACGGGTGGATCGGGCTGCTGCTCCCCTACGCACCGCTCCACCACCTGCTGCTGGCGCCGCACCCCGCCGACCCCGGCGCCGAGCCGCTTGACGCTCTCGTGCTCACCTCCGGCAACCTCAGCGACGAGCCGCTCTGCACCGACCCCGATGAGGCCGACGTGCGACTGGCCGGCATCGCCGACGCCTGGCTCCACCACGACCGTCCGATCCACGCCGCCTGCGACGACTCGGTGGTCCGGGTGGTCGACGGGGCGGCGCAGCCGGTACGGCGCAGTCGTGGTTACGCGCCCCTGCCGGTCACGCTCCCGATCGCGTCACCGCCGCTGCTGGCCGTGGGTGGGGAGCTGAAGACCACCCTCTGTCTCAGCGCAGGACGCCGGGCGTGGCTCAGCCAGCACATCGGGGACACCGAGAACCTGGAGACCCTGGAGCTCTTGGAGCGGGTTGCGGACACCCTCGGCTCGCTCGCTCGCATCTCTCCGGAGCTGGTCGTCGCCGACCTGCACCCCGGCTACCTGTCCGCACGGTGGGCAGCCGAGCGCGCCCAGACCACGGGGGCGCAGCTGCGTCGTGTGCAGCACCACCACGCCCACGTCGCCTCCTTGCTCGCCGAGCACGGAGTGCCGCCGGGCGAGCCGGTCCTGGGCGTCGCCTTCGATGGCACCGGCTACGGCACCGACGGCACGATCTGGGGCGGCGAGCTCCTCCTCGGGTCGTACGCCTCGGTCGAGCGGGTGGGTCACCTCACCCCCGTCGCCCTGCCCGGCGGTGACGCGGCTGTCCGTCGCCCCACGCGGTCGGCCCTCGCCCACCTGCACGCGGCAGGGCTGCCCTGGGACGAAGCGCTCCCCGCAGTCCGCGCGGCCGACCCCACCGAGCGCCGCGTGCTTGGCCAGATGCTCGACGGGGGGGCCGGCTGCACGCCCACCACGAGCATGGGTCGCCTCTTCGACGCGGTGGCCTCGCTGGTGGGGGTGTGCCAGGACGCGACCTATGAGGGCCAGGCGGCGATCGAGCTGGAGGCGCTGGCCGCCACGTCGTCCGAGCAGTCCCGCGACTGGGCCTTCGACGTGAAGGACGAGGAGGGCAGCCTCGTGCTCGACCCCGCCCCAGTGCTGCGTGCCGCCGTGGCCGCCGTCCTCGCCGGTCGGTCCTCCGGCGTCCACTCGCAGCGGCTTTCCACTCCGCCACCGCCGCGGCCGTGCATGCTGTCGCGGCGGCGGTCCGTGTGCGCACCGGAGTGCGTACGGTGGGCCTGACCGGCGGCGTGTTCCAGAACTCGGTGCTGACCCGGGAGTGCCGGGCCAGTCTGGAGTCCGACGGTTTCTCGGTGCTCGTGCACCGGGTGGTCCCGCCCAACGACGGCGGTCTGGCACTCGGCCAGGCGGCAGTGGTCGCGGGCGGAGGAGGGATCTGACATGTGCCTCGGAGTACCCGGGCGCGTGGAGAGCACCTGGGAGGCGGACGGGACCACCATGGCCACCGTCGACTTCGGTGGTGTGCGCAAGGACGTCTGCCTCGCCTACGTCCCGGACCTGCAGGTCGGTGAGTGGACCATCGTGCACGTGGGCTTCGCCCTGACCAGGCTCGACGAGGCCTCGGCGCGCGAGACCCTCGAGCTGATGCGGTCAGTGGGCTTGCTCGATGCGGAGCTGTCGGTGCCGAAGCCCACGAAAGGCTCCTCCGGCGGGCAGCAGCCGTGAAGTACCTCGACGAGTTCGCCGACCCCGTGCTCGCCCGGAAGCTGCTCGACGACATCGAGACCACCGTCACTCGGCCGTGGTCGCTCATGGAGGTCTGCGGCGGCCAGACCCACACGATCATCCGTAACGGCATCGACCAGCTCCTGCCGGACGGCGTCGAGCTGATCCACGGACCGGGTTGCCCGGTGTGCGTCACCCCGCTCGAGACCATCGACCGGGCGCTCGCCATCGCCGCCGAGCCGGGCGTGATCTTCTGCTCCTTCGGCGACATGATCCGCGTCCCCGGCTCGAGCGACGACCTCTTCCGGGTCAAGAGCCGCGGAGGGGACGTCCGCATCGTCTACTCCCCGCTCGACGCCGTACGGCTGGCCCAGCAGAACCCTGACCGGCAGGTCGTGTTCTTCGGGATCGGGTTCGAGACCACGGCCCCTGCCAACGCGATGACCGTCGTCATGGCCGACCGTCTGGGTCTGAGCAACTTCTCGCTGCTCGTGAGCCACGTGCTCGTCCCCCCGGCGATGACCGCGATCATGGACTCGCCCCAGTGCAGGGTGCAGGCCTTCCTGGCCGCCGGGCACGTCTGCACCGTGATGGGCATGTCGCAGTACGAGCCGCTCGTCGAGCGCTACCGCGTGCCCATCGTCGTCACGGGCTTCGAGCCGCTCGACGTGCTCGAGGGGATCCGACGGGCCCTTCACCAGCTGGAGGACGGCCGGGCCGAGCTCGAGAACGCCTACCCGCGCGCGGTCTCGGCCGAGGGAAACCTGGAGGCGCAGAAGGTCGTCCACGACGTGTTCACGGTCATCGACCGGGCCTGGCGCGGCATCGGGGTGATTCCGCAGTCGGGATGGCGGCTCGCCGACCGCTGGGCGGCGTACGACGCCGAGCTGCGCTTCGACGTCACGGGCATCCGCACGGAGGAGTCGGCGGAGTGCCGCAGCGGCGAGGTGCTTCAGGGTCTGCTCAAGCCCTTCCAGTGCGAGGCGTTCGGCACTTCGTGCACGCCTCGGTCGCCGCTCGGGGCGCCGATGGTGTCGAGCGAGGGCGCCTGTGCGGCGTACTACCAGTTCCGCCGGCTCGACGTCGGCGCCCCGACCGGCTGACCCGGGAGCCACCCTTGACCGAGCACCTCGACCTCGAGCACTGGACCTGCCCGGTGCCGCTGCGCGACTACCCCAGCATCGTCATGGGCCACGGCGGTGGAGGCCGGCTGTCCGGCGAGCTGATCGAGCACCTCTTCGTCCCCGCCTTCACGGCCGGGAAGGCGAGCTCTGCCCTGTCGCAGCTCGGCGACGGAGCCGTCGTCACGGTGGGCGGCGCCCGGTTGGCGCTCTCGACCGACACCTACGTCGTGCGGCCCCGGTTCTTCCCCGGAGGCAACATCGGGGACCTCGCGGTCAACGGGACGGTCAACGACCTCGCCATGTGCGGTTCGGTCCCGCTCTACCTCACCGTCGGCTTCATCCTCGAGGAAGGACTTCCCGTCGAGGAGCTCGGACGGGTCGTCGACAGCATGGCCGCCGCGGCCCGGGTCGCGGGGGTAGAGATCGTCACCGGCGACACCAAGGTGGTCGACTCCGGTCACGGAGACGGGATCTTCGTCACCACCGCCGGGGTGGGCCTCGTCCCCGCGGGGGTCGAGGTCGGTCCAGCTGGCGCGCGCCCCGGGGACGTCGTGATCGTGAGCGGACCGATCGGCCTGCACGGGATCGCGGTCATGAGCGTGCGCGAGGGCCTGGAGTTCGGCAGCGACATCCGTTCGGACACTGCAGCGTTGGGCGGCCTGGTCGCGAGGCTGCTGGCCTCGGGGGCCGACGTGCACGCTCTTCGCGATCCGACCCGGGGAGGGCTGGCGGCCACGTTGCACGAGATCGGCACCGCGTCAGGGGTTGGCATCGAGTTCCGCGAGAGCGATGTGCCCGTGCCTGACGGCGTACGTGCCGCGTGCGGGTTCCTCGGTCTCGACCCCCTGTACGTCGCCAACGAAGGGCGACTGGTCGCCTTCGTCGCCCCGGAGGACGCCGACCTCGCGCTCGAGGTGCTTCGCTCGGACTCCCTCGGGTCGGGAGCGGTGGCGTTCGGCACGGTGGTCGCCGAGCACCCCGGAGTGGTCGTGGCCCGGACCCCCATCGGGGGGACCCGCGTGGTCGACCTGCCGCTGGCCGAGCAGCTCCCGCGGATCTGCTGACCGTCGGGTGGCTTCGCTGGAGTCCCCGAGCGGGGCAGGGAACGACTCTGGGCGCCCTCCTCAGTCAGGAGAGCGCCCAGGTCGAACAGCGTGCGCCGCCAGGGACTCGAACCCCGAACCCGCGGATTAAGAGTCCGCTGCTCTGCCAGTTGAGCTAGCGGCGCGTGAGTGGAGAGGCTAGCAAACGTCCTGGTCAGCCAGGAAATCCGTTGGTGCGACCTGGATCTCCAAGGCGTCGCGGCGGACGTCGTCGGTCACCAGCTCGGCCAGCAAGATGTCCCTGGACGCGGGGCCGTCCGCGGGGATGAGGTCCATGAGGAGCGTGAGGGGCACGCGGTCGCGGAGGAGGGCCATGACCTCCGCGGTCGCGTCGGTCCGGGGGAACAGCCTCAGACGAGTCACACTGCTGTAATTCGGCAGCATCCGACCCGCACCCGCTCGTCCGAACGGGTGACACGACCTCGTAGGCTGCGCACCGTGCCGACCACGTCCGAGGATCGAGGGGTGATCCCGACGCGTCTGGACGCGCTCGTGCGCGCCGATGAGTCGCTGCTCGTCGAGATGCGCCGCGAGCTGCACGCTCACCCAGAGCTCAGCGGTGAGGAGTCCGTCACCACGGACTGGGTCGTCCAGCACCTGCGTGACCTGGGCCTTTCGCCGGTGCGGCTGTTGGTCGGCACCGGTCTCGTCTGCGACCTGCCGGTCGGTCCGGCTCGCGAACCCGAGGCTGTCGGCAGTCCGCGCATCGTGGCCCTTCGCGCCGACATCGACGCGCTGGCGATGACCGATGACAAGGACGTGGCCTACCGGTCCCAGGTTCACGGCGTGGCACACGCCTGCGGGCACGACGTCCACACGACCGTGCTGCTCGGCGCTGCGCGCGTGCTGACCGCACTGGCTCCCGACATCGAGCGGTCCGGTGTCGTCCGATTCGTGTTCGAGCCCAGTGAGGAGTCCGTTCCCGGCGGTGCCGTCGACGTGATCGCCGAAGGATGGCTCGACGGGGTCTCCTCGATCTTCGGGCTGCACTGCGACCCGAAGATCGACCTCGGCCGCATCGGCTGCAGGGTCGGCGCCCTGACCTCGGCGGCCGACCTCGTGGAGGTGCGGTTGCGCGGGCCTGGCGGTCACACTGCTCGCCCCGGGCTCACCGTCGATCTGGTCGACCTGCTGGGTCTCATGATCAGGGGCCTTCAGCCGGCCCTGGACCGGCTCACCGGCAACCCCGGGTCTCTTCAGATCGTCTTCGGTGCGGTGCACGCAGGTGATGCCGCCAACGTGATCCCTGCGCACGGCTCGCTGCGTGGAACGCTGCGCACGCGGGACCACGCGACCTGGGTGAGGACTCCGGAGCTGTTCGAGCAGGCGCTCGCCGACGTGCTCGACGGCTCCTTGGCCGCCTCCGAGGTCTTTCACCGGCGTGGTGTGCCTCCGGTGGTCAATACTCCCGCCGCCACGAGCCTGCTCGTCGACGCGGTCCACGAGGCGCTGGGCGCGGAGTCCGTCGTGCCCACGGAGCAGTCCATGGGAGGCGACTCCTTCGCGTGGTACCTCGAGCGCGTTCCTGGGTCGTACGCCCGTCTCGGGGTGCACGACCCCCAGTCGGGGCTCCCGCGCCTCGACCTGCACGCCAGCACCTTCGACATCGACGAGCGAGCCATCGCCCACGGTGTGCGCGTGCTCGTGACCGCTGCCCTTCGGGCGCTGGAGGGCGACCACTGACCGCACGCGGTCCGGGACAACCTCGTCGGCGCCGGCTTCCGCCGCCTGCCGTCAGGAGAGGGCGACCTTCGAACTCTGGGACAATGCGCCCGTGGACATCGTCGAGCTGCTGAACGGGTTCGCCGATCTCGCGGCGGACAATGCGCTGCTCCTGCTCTTCTCGCTCGTGGCCCTGGGGAGCGCCCTGGGCATGGTCCGCTGGCGCGGTTTCGCGCTGGGCCCGGCGGCGGTCCTCTTCGTGGCGCTCGCGTTCTCCGCCTATGACGAGCGGCTCAAGCTGCCGGTGGTGATCGGGCAGCTCGGACTCGCTCTGTTCGCCTACACGATCGGCGTGGCGGCCGGGCCGTCCTTCTTCGCCACGCTGCGAGGCGGCGGCCGCTCGCTCGCCCTCGTGGTGGGGGTGCTCGTGCTGGCAGGCGTCGTCACTCTCGAGGTCGGCCACCTGCTGGGGCTCTCCGGTCCGGTCCTCTCGGGGGTGTTCGCCGGGTCGTTGACCAACACACCGGCACTCGCCGCCAGCCTCGAGCAGCTTCAGTCGTCGGCCCCGACGGTCGGCTACTCCGTCACGTACCTGTTCGGGGTCCTCGGCATGCTCGTGGCCGCCGGCCTCAGCCTCCGGCCACGGCCCGTCGACGACGCGCCAGTCGCTGGAGACGAGGCTCCCGAGGAGGCGACTCGCGCGGACTCCGACGAGGTACCCACGCTCGAGCAGCGGACGCTGCGCGTCGACCTCGAAGGGCTGCCTTCCCTGATCGCACTCGAGGAGCGCTACGACCACAAGGTGGTCTTCTCGCGGGTCATGCGCGGGGACGCGCCGGGGCACCCGGGCGAGGTCAACGTCGCCACCGACGACGTCGTCCCCGTCGTCGGAGACGTCCTCACCGTGGTCGGGGACGCTGGCGTGGTCGATCACGTGGTCGACGACCTGGGGCACCCCTCGAGCGTCCCGCTGGTCCTCGACCGGTCCCAGCTCGACTTCCGGCGCATCACCGTGTCGAACCGGGCGGTCGCCGGTCGCAGTCTCGAGCAGCTCCGGATGCCCCGTCGCTTCGGAGCGACCTCCACGCGGGTTCGGCGGGGCGACGTGGACCTCCTGGCGACCGACGACCTGGTCCTCCAGCTAGGCGACCGGGTCCGGGTCGTCGCCAGACCGGAGCAGATGGGCAAGGTCGCCCAGTTCCTCGGCGACTCCGAGCGAGGGGCCTCGGACCTGAACCCCGTCGGCTTGGCCCTGGGCATCAGCCTCGGTTTGCTGGTGGGACTCGTGACCGTGCCGCTGCCCGGTGGCGGGACCTTTGCGCTCGGGGTGGCGGGCGGAACGCTCCTCGTGGGCCTGCTCCTCGGCCGCCTCCAGCGGACCGGGAAGGTCCTCTGGACGATCCCCTACCAGGCGTCGAGCGCCCTCAACCAGCTCGGCATGCTCCTCTTCCTCGCGTATGCAGGATCGAACGCCGGGGACGCCCTTGCCGAGGCGGCGGCCTCCGACGAGGGCCCGCGGCTGCTCGCCCTCGGCCTCGTCGTCACGTCCCTGACCGCGGCGGTCATGCTCCTGGCCTCGCCGCGCCTTGCCGCCGTGAGCGGCCCCCGACTGGCCGGGCAGGTGGCCGCGCTCGGGACTCAGCCCGCGGTCCTGGCCTACGCCAACGAGCGAACCGCGGCCGACCCCCGGGTCAACCTCGGGTACGCCCTGGTCTATCCAGTGGCGATGATCGTGAAGGTCATCCTCGCTCCGATCGTCGGCAGCCTGCCCTGACCTGAGCGACCCGTCGAGGCGTCGACAGGTCTGCCGAACAGCCCGCCGCAGCCCGGCGGGATCGGCCATAGTCGTCCCCAGCGTCGGGTCAACCACGGCACCGACGACCTGGGCGCGGTCTCTCTCGAGGCGGCACGGATGAGGGAGACCTGATGGTGGAGCAGTTCGACGCGATCATCGTCGGCGGCGGGCACAACGGCCTGACCGCGGGCGCGTACCTGGCGAGGGCCGGCCTCAAGGTGGTGGTGCTGGAATCGCGCTACAAGACCGGGGGAGCGGCGGCGACCGACGCTCCGTGGCCGGAGGCGCCGGAGTTCAAGGTGACCCGGCTGTCCTACGTCATGAGCCTGATGCCGCCCACCATCCGACGCGACCTCAGCCTCGACAGGCACGGCTACAAGGTCCACCCGATGGGGCCGTACTACCAGGCCTTCCCCGAGGGCGGCTCCATCGCGCTCTTCGCGGACGACGCCAAGCGGAACTACGACTCCATCGCTCGGTGGTCCAAGAAGGACGCCGACACCATGCCGTTGTGGGACGCCTGGCTCGGCGGGCTCGCCGAGGTCCTGGGACCGCTGCTCATGCAGGTTCCTCCGAACGTCGGCTCGAGGCGCCCAGCCGACCTCGCCAAGATGCTGAAGCTCGGTTGGAGCAAGCGCGGCCTGGACGTGCGCACCGTCGGTGACGTCACCCGCCTGATGGCCATGAGCATCGGGGACCTGCTCGACGACTGGTTCGAGTCCTCGCAGATCAAGGGCGCGCTCGCGGTCAACGGGGTGATCGGCACCTGGGCCGGCCCGTACGAGCCCGGGACGGCGTACGTCATGGCGCACCACTCGATCGGCGACGTGGGTGACGGGCACCTGGGCAGCTGGGGGTTCCCCGAGGGCGGGATGGGTGCCGTGGCCGAGTGCTTCAAGCGCGCGGCCCTCGAGCTGGGCGCGACGATCCGGACGAACACCCGGGTCGCGAAGGTGCTCGTCACCAACGGGCGAGCCAGCGGTGTCGCCCTGGAGAACGGCGACGAGATCCACGCGCCGATCGTGGTGACCTCCCTGCACCCCAAGACGGCCTTCCTGGACCACCTCGACGCGCACGAGCTACCCACCGAGTTCGTCACCGACATCGAGCGGTGGAAGTCGCGCAGCGGTGTCGTGAAGATCAACCTGGCGCTGTCGGAGCTGCCGAACTTCACCGCCGACCCGGGCTCGAACCAGCAGGAGCACCACACCGGCACGGTCGCGATGGCGCCCAGCCTGGAGTACATCGAGCGGGCCTTCCAGGACGCGCGCGAGGGGCGCGCGGCGAACGCGCCGTTCTCGGACACGACGATCCCGACGACGTTCGACAAGACCCTGTCGCCCGAGGGCACGCACATCATGTCGATGTTCAGCCAGTGGGTCCCCGAGGGCTGGTCGAAGGAGCCGCGGCAGGAGGAGGTCGAGGCCTACGCCGACCGGCTGATCGCGAAGTACGAAGAGGTGGCGCCGGGGTTCACCGCGTCGATCCTGCACCGTGACGTCGTGAGCTCCTACGTGATGGAGCAGGAGTACGGCCTGATCGGCGGCAACATCTTCCACGGTGAGCTCTCGCTCGAGCAGCTGTTCCACATGCGCCCCGCACCCGGCTACGCCGACTACCGCACGCCGATCGCAGGTCTCTACAACGCGAGCTCGGCGACCCATGCGGGCGGGGGAGTGTGCGGGATCCCCGGGTACCAGGCCTCCAAGGCTGCTCTGCGCGACGCGCGCGGCGGCGTCAAGGCGCTGACCAGGCGGTTCGGGTCGGACGGCTAGGAGGGACCGCAGTCGGTCGACGGCACGCGGAGTCCGGTGGGCGAGCCTCTCTAGACGGGGTCCCAGGTGTGCACGGGTTCGTTGGTGTGCATCCGGGCGACGTACTCCTGGGTCATCCGGCGCAGGGCCTCCCACCGGTCGAGGCCGGATCGCTCGAACGTGTGCACGGTGTCGACCTGCCAGGTGGAACCGTTGCGCCCCGTGGTGCACCGGCCCTCGATGATGCCGAGCAGCCGCTCACGGATGTCGTCGTCGACACCCCAGGCGTGCAGCCCCTCGTGGGCGAGAGGGAGCAGCTTGCGGAGGACCAGCTCGGTCACCGGCACCTCGCCGCTGCCCGGCCAGAAGACGCTCGCGTCCAGCCCTCGGATCGCCGCGGTGGTGAAGTTCTCCTCAGCGGTCGAGAACGACATCTGCGACCAGACGGGGCGCTCCTGCTCGGCCAGCATGTGCAGAGCGCCGAAGTACAGCGCGCCGTTGGCGAGGATGTCCACGACGGTCGGACCAGCGGGAAGGACGCGGTTCTCGACCCGCAGGTGCGGGAGGCCGTTGACCGTGTCGTAGACCGGCCGGTTCCAGCGCCAGACCGTGCCGTTGTGCAGGCGGAGCTCGTGCAGCGACGGAGTGCCACCCGCCTCGAGCACGGCGACCGGGTCCTCGTCGTCGATCACCGGCAGGAGGGCGGGGAAGTAGGTGGTGTTCTCCTCGAAGAGGTCGAAGACGCTGGTGATCCAGCGCTCACCGAACCAGACCCTGGGCCGCACGCCCTGGGCCTTCAGCTCGGCCGGGCGCGTGTCGGTGGCCTGCGTGAACACGGCGATCCGGGTCTCCCGCCAGAGCTCCTGGCCGAGGAAGTACGGCGCGTTCGCGCCGAGCGCCACCTGCACCGAGGCGAGGGCCTGGGCGGCGTTCCAGCTCGTGGCGAAGTCGTCCGGGCTCACCTGCAGATGGAACTGCACGCTCGTGCAGGCCGCCTCGGGGGCGATGGAGTCGGCGAAGGTCTCGAGGGTCTCGGGGCCGCCGCGGATGTCGATGTGGAGGTCCTCGCCGCGGGCGAGCAGCATCTGCTGGTCGAGCAGGGCGTACCGGGGGTTGCTGCTGATCGCCTCGTGCGTGAGCTGGTCGGGGTGGAGCGTCGGCAGGATGCCGATCATGACCATGCCCGGCGCCGACCTCGTGGGCGCGGTCGTTGGCGGCGTTCAGCTGGTCCCGGACCTCGCGCCTCGTACTGAGCCGCGCCGTCGCCGATCAGGCTGCGCGGGGGAACGTTGATCTCGAGGTTGAAGCGACCGAGCTCCTGGACGAAGGCAGGGTCGTCGATCTTCGCGAGCACCTCGGAGTTGCGCAGCGCCGGTCGACCGTCGCCGTCGACGAGGTTGAGCTCGACCTCCATTCCCGTCATGGGGTGGTCGAAGGAGAACCGGGACTCGGCGAGCATCCGCGCGAACACGTCCAGGCACCGGTGCACCTTGTCGCGGTAGCGCTGCCGGTCGTCCCGGGTGAACGTGTGCCGCTCGACGTCTTCGCCCATGGGGGTCAGCCTGCCGCATCGGCCCGTTCGGGGTCGGTCGAACGGCCGGTATGGCCGCGCGGGGCCGCCAGGTAGATTTGGCCGACTGGTGGCACGGGGCTGCCAGCACGCTTGGGGGTTTCAGGTCATGCGCGTTGGTGCGATGTCGGTTGCTGGTGCCGCCGTTCTGGCTGCGACCGGTCTGGTCGCGGTCCCGTCAGGAGTCGCGGTCGCGGTGACCGGCTGCTCGCCCACGTCGGTGTTCGACGTCAACGGCGACGGCGTCGGCGACACTGCCATCGGTGCGTCGCTCGAGAACGTCGGCAAGGTCAAGGACGCGGGCTCGGTGACGATCGTCTACGGCTCGTCGACCGGGCGCACGTTCGGGTCCGCCTCCTCGAAGCTGGTGACCCAGGAGACCTTCGGCGGTGCCAGCGAGGCCAACGACCGCTTCGGCGAGTCCATCGCCATCGGCGACCTCAACAAGGACGGCTGCAAGGATCTCGTGATCGGCGTGCCCGGGGAGAACAAGGCGGCGGGGCGGGTCCAGGTCGCCTTCGGCTCCCCGACCGGCATGTCCTTCGCCCAGCGGCAGTCGATCAGCCAGAACTCCGACGGGCGTTCCAGGGGGCGCCGAGGTCGGCGACGAGTTCGGTGCTGCGGTCGCTGTGCAGGGGTCCGGCACGAGCGACCTGGCTGTGGGTCGGGGCGCCGGGGGAGAACCTCGGTTCGGCCACAGGAGCCGGCGCCGGTCGTCCGGATCCCTGCCGGGACCGGCTCCCGCCTGGCCACGTCCGGCATCGCGGGCTACTCGCAGGGGTCCGGATCGGTCCCGGGCGGCGCTGAGACCGGTGACCGCTTCGGCACGGTGATCTCCGCCACCGCCCACTCCGTCCTGATCGGGGTTCCGCGCGAAGACGTCGGCAAGCCTCGCCGACGCAGGTGTCGTCTATGCCTTCACGGGCACCTGGAAGGTCGCTCACCCAGAACACACCGACCCCCGACGTCCCGGCGGGGCGGAAGCAGGCGACCGGTTCGGGGCGTCCGTGGCTCAGGTCCCGTCATGCACCGGGAACGCCGCGGACGAGGCGTACGTCATCGGGGCCCCGAACGAGAACATCGGCGCCACGGCCGACGCCGGCTCGGTCGCCGTCGTCGACGTCCCGTCCGGCGGCGCGTTGAACATCCAGCAGGACGCCGCGGAGGCCGGAGACCTGTTCGGCTTGAGGGTCGCCACCGCCGGCCACCTGCTCGTCGCCGCGGCCCCGGAGGAGGACCTCGGCTCGCGCCAAGAACGCCGGCAGTCCTGTTCCAGGCCTTCCTCGGGCTGCTACGGGACCATTCCCGACGGTCTCGTCGTCCTCGGACTCTGTAGCTCCTGGACTGCAGCACTTGTCCCGGGCGAGTCCGGCGTCCGGTGACCGCTTCGGGCTCGGGCTGGCGTTCGCCTGGATCACCGACGGCGACGCGCTGGGCCAGGTGCTCCTCGTCGGCGCCCCCCTCAAGGCCGACGGCTCCGTGCTCGACTCCGGCCGGGTCACCGTGCTCTCCGAACAGGTCAGGCGACCTGCTGGACGGAACCGGCTCGAAGGCCTTCGGGCAGTCGAGCACCGGCATCGTCGGCGACGCGGAGACCAACGACCAGTTCGGAGCCTCGATCGGCACCAACAGCTACTGACCTGCTGACGGCCGCAACCCGGTGAACGACCCCGCTCTCGGGACCTTCGACCCCTCGAGCGGGGCCCTCCGGCACTGATCCCTGGATACCCCACCCCGTACCTTCGACGCATGAAGCGCCTCGTCGTCCTCGGCGCCGGGACAGCCGGCACCATCGTCGTCAACAAGCTCCGATCGCGCCTGCCCGAGTCCGAGTGGCAGATCACCGTGGTCGATCAGAGCGACAGCCACCACTACCAGCCCGGCTACCTGCTTCTGCCCTTCGGCGTCTACGCCCCCGAGCAGCTCACCAAGCCGAGCCGGGACTTCATCCCCAAGGGCGTCGCCCTCGTGCTCGCCGGCATCGACCGAGTCGTGGCCGAGGACAACCTGGTCGTCCTCGACGACGGTCGCGAGCTGCCCTACGACTACCTCGTCATCGCGACGGGTACGTCACCGCGACCCGACCAGACGCCCGGCATGACGGACCCGGCGGTGTGGCGGCAAGACCGTCCACGAGTTCTACACCCTCGAAGGGTCGACCCGCCTCGCCGAGGTGCTCAAGGACTGGCCGGGTGGCCGCCTCGTCGTGCACATCACGGAGATGCCGATCAAGTGCCCGGTGGCGCCCCTGGAGTTCGCCTTCCTCGCGGAGGCGTACTTCACCGACAAGGGCATGCGCGACCGCGTCGAGATCGTCTACGTCACCCCGCTCGAGGGGGCGTTCACCAAGCCGGTCGCGTCCCAGCACCTGGGCACATGCTCGAGGAGCGCAAGATCGTCCTCGAGCCGGACTTCGTCGTCGACCGCATCGACCCGGACGGACCGATGCTCGTGTCGATGGACGAGCGCGAGGTTCCCTTCGACCTGCTCGTGACGATCCCGCTGCAACATGGGCGCCGACTACATCGAGCGCAGCGGCCTCGGTGACGACCTCAACTACGTGCCCGTCGACAAGCAGACCCTGCTCTCCAAGGCGCACGACAACATCTTCGCCGTCGGCGACGCCTCGGACATCCCCGCGTCGAAGGCCGGTTCGGTCGCGCACTTCTCGCTGGAGCTCTTCCCCGACAACTTCGTCAACCACGTCGAGGGCCGGCCGATGACCGGGCTGTTCGACGGGCACGCGAACTGCTTCATCGAGACCGGGCACGGCAAGGGCATGCTCATCGACTTCAACTACGACACCGAGCCGCTGCCGGGGAAGTACCCCGTGCCAGGAGTCGGGCCGTTCAGCCTGCTCGAGGAGAGCCGGCTCAACCACCAGGGGAAGCTCGCCTTCCGCTGGATGTACTGGAACGTGCTGCTGCCCGGACGTCCCGTCCCGCTGCTGCCGTCGCACATGACCATGGCGGGCAAGCACGTGCCCGCTGAGAAGTGACCAGAAGACCCGAGCCGGGTGCCATCGCCGCCCGAAGGAAAGGAGGTCGTCGACATGCCTGTCACGACCATCAACGGACGTGAGATCCATGTGGACGACGAGGGCTTCCTCACCGTCTACGACGAGTGGGACGACGACCTGGCCAAGGTGCTGGCCGCCAACATCGGCATCGACCTGACCGACGCCCACTGGGCCGTGCTCCGCTTCCTGCGCACGGACTACGCGGAGAAGGGTGAGACGGCCACGACCAGGCGGGTCCAGACCGTCGGCGGGATCCCCGCCAAGGAGCAGTTCGCGCTGTTCCCCAAGAAGCCGGCCAAGAAGATGGCGTACGTCGCTGGTCTTCCGAAGCCGCACGGCTGCGTGTGACCGAGGACGGAGAACCCACCATGACCACGACGACTCAGACCAGCATCGTTCCTTCGTTCGGTGACGAGGAGGAGACCGGCCGAAAGCTGGCCATCATCTGCTCCAAGGGCCAGCTCGACATGGCCTACCCGGGGTTGATCCTGGGGAACGCCGCACTTGGCGAGGGCGTGGAGACGCACCTGTTCTTCACGTTCTGGGGCTTCGACATGATCACGAAGTCGCGGATGAACGACCTGCAGTTCAGCCCGGCCGGCAACTCCGCGCTGCACCTGCCGATCAAGGACGTCCGGATGCCGGCCTACCTGGCTCCGCTGCCTGGCATGACCAGCGCCGCCACCCACATGCTGAAGAAGCAGATCGCCGACCTCGGGGTCCCGGAGGTGCCCGACTTCCTCGATCAGATCGTGGCCTCCGGCGGCCACCTGTGGGCCTGTCGGCTGTCGGCCGACATGAACCACCTGAGCGAGACCGACCTGCGCGACGACATCGAAGGCATCATCAGCGCCTCCGACTTCATCGAGAAGACCGACGGCGCACAGCTGCTCTTCATCTGAGGAAGCCGACGCCGAAGGGCCCGCCGACGACGACGTCAGCGGGCCCTTCGGCGTGCTCTGGTGGGGTGAGTGACGGGACTTGAACCCGCGGCCCCCTGGACCACAACCAGGTGCTCTACCAGCTGAGCTACACCCACCATGTCCGCGACCCGGAATCCCCGGGCACGGCCGACGGTCAGTGTACGGGACCGGTGAGGGTGATCAGGAACCCGCGACTTCGGGGTCGTGCCCCGAGTACTGCGCCGCGATCCGTCGGGCGGTGTCGGTGTCCGGACCGGGGAGCGGGACGAAGACCGCGTCGCGGTAGTACTTCAGCTCCTCGATCGACTCGAGGATGTCGGCGAGCGCGCGGTGCCCGCCGTGCTTGCTGGGCGCGTTGTAGTAGGCCCGCGGGTACCACCGGCGGGCCAGCTCCTTGATCGAGCTCACGTCCACGATCCGGTAGTGCAGATAGTCGTCCAGGGCGGGCAGGTCACGTGCGATGAACCCGCGGTCCGTGCCCACGGAGTTCCCGGCAAGCTGGGCCTTGCGGGGCTCGGGGACGTGCTCGCGCACGTAGGCCAGCACCATCGCCTCGGCCTCGGCCAACGTCAGCCCGGAGGACAGCTCGTCGAGGAGCCCGGAGGACGTGTGCATCGCGCGTACGACGTCGGGCATCTGGGCCACCGCCTCGTCAGGGGGGCGGATCACGACCTGCACCCCGTCGCCGAGCACGTTGAGCTGCTCGTCAGTGACCAGCACAGCGATCTCGACCAGGGCGTCGTTCTCGAGGTCGAGGCCGGTCATCTCGCAGTCGATCCAGACCAGCGGGGCGTTGCTCACGTCCGTCACCCTAGGGGAGGGCGCAGGAGCCCGGGACAGATGGGGACCTTGGACCCTTCAGGGCCGGCACCGCCCTGGCTAGCCTGATTCCCGGTGAGTTGACATGGAGGCCCCGGTCGTTCGGCCCGCGAGGGGACCACTCGCGCTCCTGGAGGCGGCCTTCGTGCTCGTTCTCCTGCTCATCCTGGGGCTGGCGTTCTCCCCGCGCCTGGGAGCCGATCCGGATCCCGCGGGCAGCCGTCCGAACGTCGTCTCCGACGAGGCGTTCGCCCTCGTCGTCGAGGGTCGCACCACGTCCCAGGTGGAAGCCGAGTTGGGGGCTCCAGCGAGAACCGTCGAGAGCCTTGCCGAGGGATATGCCTGGCCGGAGCCCATGGTCGTCTGCTGGTACTACCCGGCGGCGGACCTCGTCCGTGAGTTCCAGGTGTGCTTCATCGCTGACCAGGTCGTGAGTCACGGGTCGTACGTCTCCGGGTAAGAGGAGCGATGATGAGTCGTCGCGTGTTCGCCCGTCTGGTCGCCGTGGTTCTGGTTGCGGCGGCGCTGGCACTCTCCCCTCAGCCGGTCCCCACCGCGTCTGCGGCGTCCTGGTTCACCGATGACTTCTCGTCGGGTGGGTTCGGGGCGTGGGGTGGGGTGACGAATCTGAGCATCGACACGGGGATGGGGAAGGCCGCGCCGCCGAGTGCGAGGGCGCAGCCGGTGTCTGTTCCGGCGTATGCGTACAAGGTGCTGCCGTCGACGTTGAGCACGGTGTGCATGAGCATGAACGTGTCGGTGGCTTCGCTGGGGTCGGGGCCGGTGCTGTTGCGGTTGCGGACTGCGGCGGACGGGCCGGTGGCTCGCGTGTTCTTGACCTCTGGGGGGTTGCTGTCGCTGCGGGCGGATGCGTCTGGCGCGCAACTGGTCTCGGGGGTGGCGTTGGGGAGTGGCTGGCACGGCGTGGAGCTGTGCGGGACGGTCGGCACGGCGGGGGCGTGGGATCTGTATCGCGATGGCGTGAAGGTCGTGAGCGGTTGGGTGGCCAACACGGGCACGACCCCGGTGGGGCGCGTGCAGATCGGTGACAACGCTGCGAAGACGTTCACCATGAACATCGACGACGTCGCAGTGACCGACACCCACGCCGCTGTCGACGTCGATCCGCCGACGACCCCCGGCAAGCCGACCGGATCGAGCACGTCGCCGGGGACCATCTCGATCAGTTGGGCGGCCTCGCAGGATGCGTCGCCGCCGATCACCTATCGCGTCTACCGCGACGGTGGGTCGGGGATGATCGGGAGCACAACGTCGCTCAGTTTCACTGATGTGGGTCTCGCGACAGGAACGTCACACACCTACCGGGTCGACGCAGTCGACGCCCGGAGCAATCCGCCGAGCGCCAAGAGCCCGGCGTCGGACCCCATCGTCGTGTCGGCAGTGCAGGCGCTGTTCACCGATGACTTCTCCTCGGGTGGGTTCGGGGCGTGGGGTGGGGTAACGAATCTGAGCATCGACACGGGGATGGGGAAGGCCGCGCCGCCGAGTGCGAGGGCGCAGCCGGTGTCTGTTCCGGCGTATGCGTACAAGGTGCTGCCGTCGACGTTGAGCACGGTGTGCATGAGCATGAACGTGTCGGTGGCTTCGCTGGGGTCGGGGCCGGTGCTGCTGCGGTTGCGGACTGCGGCGGACGGGCCGGTGGCTCGCGTGTTCGTGACCTCTGGGGGGTTGCTGTCGCTGCGGGCGGATGCGTCTGGCGCGCAACTGGTCTCGGGGGTGGCGTTGGGGAGTGGCTGGCACGGCGTGGAGCTGTGCGGGACGGTCGGCACGGCGGGGGCGTGGGATCTGTATCGCGATGGCGTGAAGGTCGTGAGCGGTTGGGTGGCCAACACGGGCACGACCCCGGTGGGGCGCGTGCAGATCGGTGACAACGCTGCGAAGACGTTCACCATGAACATCGACGACGTCGTGGTGCGTGGGCCGGCGGCGCCGCCGTCGCAGTCGCCCAACGTGCTCATCATCCTGACCGACGACCAGCGCGCGACCGACACGGTGCTTCCGGGTGTGATGCCCAAGCTGCGTCAGTGGCTGAAGGACGGCGGCCGGGAGTACACGAACTTCTTCGGTACGACCCCGCTGTGCTGCCCCGACCGGTCGGTCATCCTGTCCGGGCGCTACGCCCACAACACGGGAGTGCGGACCAACGTCGACACCGTCAACCTCGATCAGCGGCTCACCATGGAGCGGTTGCTGGACGCCAACGGCTACGAGACCGCGTACGTCGGCAAGTTCCTCAACGACTGGAACGTCAACACCGCGCCGCCGTACTTCGACCACCGCTCGCTCGTCGGGGGCGGGTACGTCAACCAGTACTGGAACATCGACGGCGTCGGCAAGACGTACCCCGACTACACGACGGACTTCATCGGGCAGCGCGCCGTCTCCTACCTCGACCACTTCGAGGCCTCGGACGCCCAGCCGTGGATGATGATGCTGGGCACCCCGGCACCCCACAACCCGTGGACGCCGGCCGCCAAGTACGCGAGCGCAGCCGTCGGGACCTGGGCGGGCAACCCCGCCACGGCTGAGACCGATCGCTCGGACAAGCCTCCGTGGGTGCGGGCCAAGAACTTCTCCCTCGCCCAGGCAGAGGTCGTCCGGGTGCCGCAGCTACGGACGCTCATGTCGGTGGACGACATGGTCGGGACGGTGATGACGCGGCTGCAGACCCTCGGGGAGCTCTCCAACACGCTGGTGGTCTACACGTCCGACAACGGGTACGTGTGGGGCGAGCACCGGCTCGGGGGCGACTACGGGCTGGCGGCGCAGAAGCGCTACCCCTACACCGAGTCCGTTCAGCTTCCGCTCTACGTCCGGTGGGACGGGAAGGTGTCGGCCGGGAGCACCGACGCGCGGCTCAGTGGGACGGTGGACCTCGCGGCCACAGTCCTCAAGGCCGCGGGGATCGCGCCCGACTACGCGCTGGACGGCCGCTCGATCATCTCCGGGGCGGTCCGGGACCGGATCCTGCTGGAGTACTGGTTGGACCCCGGAGACAGCTCGATCCCGACCTGGGTCTCGACGCGGACCAATGCCCTGCAGTTCGTCGAGTACTACGACGCGGGCGGTGCAGTGACCTTCCGCGAGTACTACGACCTCAGCACGGACCGCTGGCAGCTGGTGAACCTGCTCAACGACGGCAACCCCGTCAATCCGGATGTCAGCCAGCTCGTGACCCGGGTCAGGAGCGACGCGACGTGCTCGGGCACCACGGAGACGGTGCCGGTACCTACGAACCCTTGCCCGTGACGCGCGCACGGCGCCGACTTGCTGCGAACGGATCGGTCCCCCGGCAGGAGTCGAACCTGCGACCGGCGGATTAGAAGTCCACTGCTCTATCCAGCTGAGCTACGGGGGGTCAGCCGCCAGTTTCCCACGCGGGCCTCAGGTTCACGGCGTGGTCAGCCTGAACGGTCACATCGGCCAGTTCGGCTCGGGTGAGAACCACGAGCCCGCCGAGGATGAGGGCGCCCCCGAGCAGCTGCGTGCCCTGCGGGAGTCCCCGGCCGAGCAGGGCCGCGGTCAGCACTCCGACAACAGGGATGACGTTCAGTGACACCGCTGCGAAGCCAGGTCGGACGTGAGGGATCGCCACCGTCCACAACGTGAAGGGCAGCGCGAAGCCGAGCAGGCCGGTGAGGACCGCGAGCCCGAGCGCGCTGACCGACGCCTCAGGGATCCGGCTGCCCTGGACGAACCAGGACCCCAGGATGAACGGGGCCGTCACGAGGAGCGAGGCCATGCCCTGCCTGGCCACCAGGGCGATCGGCTCGTGTCCGCCGACCACCTGGCGCGACACGATGGCGTAGGCCGCGGCGCCCACCGCCGACAGCACCATGAACGCTGCGCCGAGCCCGGAGGACGTTCCGCCTGACTCACCGGAGGCGACGAGGACGGCGCCGGCGACCCCTAGGCCCAGGGCGTACGCCTCTCCGCGCATCGGCTTCTGCGCGAGCACCAGCCAGGCGAGCAGGACGACGAAGACGCTCTCGAGGGCGAGCAGCATCGACCCCACGGCGGCGGCGGTCAGGGCGAGTCCGAGGTTGGCGAAGACGTAAGCGATCCCCGGCTCGAGGGAGCCGAGGGCGAACGCCGGTCGCCAGCGCGCCGGTCACCGGCCGACCCGTGGCCAGGCAGGCGAGGACGACCGCTCCCGTGCCCGCGAGGGTCTCGAGCAGCAGCAGGTCGGCCGCGGAGAGCTCGGCCAGGGCCGCGTCGGCGACGGTCACCGACGTGCCCCATGCGAGCATGGCGAGCAGGAGCGCGAGGGTCGCGCGATTCATGGGGATCACCTTTGTTCCTAACCAGCATAATAGTGAAAGCCGGTTAGGTTGGCTACTCTGGAGGCATGGTGACGGAACTTCCCGACCGGGTCGGTGGTCGGTTGGCGCTCGACTTCGTCAACACCGTCGACCCGCGGCACGGCCCCGGGCGCCGGGAGTTCCTCACGAGCTACGCCGACCTGCTCGACTGGGCCGAGCCCCTCGGAGCCGACCTCCCGCACGAGCTGTCAGCCCTTCGCCGCGCCGCGGCGGACAGACCCCGGGCGGGCCCAGCGCGCCTTCGACCGGGCGATCCACCTGCGCGAAGCGCTCTACCGGGTCTTCGCCGCCGCACTCGCGCGCCGGGCCGTGGCCGATGAGGACCTGGCTGTGGTCAATGCCCTGCTCGGCGACGCCACCGACCACCATGTGCTGGTCCCTGCGGTCGGTGGCGGGATTCGTGATGGTTGGGCTGATGCGGCGGCGCTGGACTCGATGCTCTGGCCGGTGGTCATCGACGCCTGGGATCTGCTGACCACGTCGGCCCTCGACCGGGTCCGCGAGTGCCCCGGTGACGGCACCTGCGGCTGGCTCTTCCTCGACACCTCACGTTCGGGCACCCGACGGTGGTGCGACATGCGCACGTGCGGCAACCGGGCCAAGGTCCGCACGCACTACGCCCGCGGCCACCACCCGGCAGCACCCTGAACCGGGTCGTTCCCCTTTCAGGCAGGCAGCCTCCCCAGGTCCGGAGATGTCCCCAGCGGCGGGGCGTCCACAGAAGGGCAGTTCGGGCTGCCCCACGACGTCCCGCGCGGCGCAGGCTGGCTCGCGAGCCCCGAGGGACGGCCCCGCGGGCACGGCAGGAGGTGTTGAGGTGCACGAGACCTTCGTCACGGTCATGGGCAATGTCGCGAGCCGGCCTCGGTCGGCGCTGACCAAGAGCGGTCACCCGATCACGTCGTTCCGGCTGGCCTCGACGCCCCGCCGCTTCGACCGGGCCCGCGGGGTCTGGGCCGACGGCACCACCTCGTGGTTCACCGTCACCTGTTGGCGGACCCTGGCCGAGCACGTCGCGTCGTCCGTGGGGGTGGGCGACCCCGTCGTGGTGCACGGGCGGATGCAGGTGAAGGACTACACGCGCGGCGACGGCTCTACCGGAACGAGTGTTGAGCTCGATGCTTCCAGTGTCGGGCACGACCTCACCCGAGGGACCTCGATGTTCAAGAAGGGAGAGGTGCGGGCGGGGGCCGACGGCGAGGGTCCGGACACGACGGCCGAGGACCTGGCGCGGTTGGTGGCCGAGGAGGACGGGGCGACCGAGCCGGATGTGGTTGCCGCCCCGGCCGCGGACGCGCCGGCGCGCGCTGCCTGACGACGGCCGACCTGGCTGTGGCCTCAGCGCGTGGGGCTCTCCGGCTTGCGCTCGTTGTAGCCGACTGCGAGGTCCTGGCCGGAGAGGCTCTGGATCGCGGCCATGACCTCGTCGGTCACCTCACGCCGCGCACGCCCGGGGGGCACCCCGTCGAGGCGTCCCCGGAAGTCCATGGGCGGCCCGAACCGCGCGGTGACGCGGACGAGTCGCGGCACCGTGGCGCCGACCGGTTGGAGCCGCTCGGTCCCGACGAGCCCGACCGGCACGACCGGAGCCCCCGAGGTGAGTGCCAGGTGCGCCACGCCCGTACGCCCGCGGTAGAGGCGCCCGTCGCGGGAGCGGGCACCCTCGGGGTAGATCCCGAACGCCTCGCCGCGTCCCAGCACCTCGAGGGCCACCGTGAGCGAGTCCAACGCCGACTGGGTGTCGTCCCGGTCGACCGGAACCATCCCGATGCCCTCGAACCACGCCCGCACCAGTGCGCCCTTGACCCCGGTGCCGGTGAAGTAGTCCCGCTTGGCCAGGAAGGCCACCCTCCTCGGCACGACGAACGGGATGACGATGCTGTCGGCGAAGGACAGGTGGTTGCTGGCCACGATGACCGGACCGGTCGCGGGGATGTTCTCGAGGCCCTCCACCTGAGGGCGCCACACGAGCTTGGCCGCAGGGGGAACGACGGCGTGGACCACCTCGTACAGCATCGGTTCCCTCCTGGGCCACGAGGCGGCTGCCCCACGGGTCGGCACGAACGATAAGGGACGCGGGGGGACGGCGAACGGTCGGCTGGCAACGCCTCGCCGTCGCGAACCGGCTCGCTGGGTCAGGCGGCGCTCGTCGACTCGAAGCCGGGCAGCCAGCGACGCAGCTCGGGTCCCACCGGCACCGTCGCCCCCAGCTGGCACAGCACCCCCACGAGCCCGAGCCAGACCCGGTGGGTGAACAGGTGCTCGGCCGGCAGGTTGAGCTGGAGCGCGACCGCGAACTCGGGGTTCCGAGGGTCGTTGACCCGGGCGAACTGGCCCTTGAGCCAGACCCGCGAGTACGTGAACTGCTCGTGTCGCGCGGGTTCGGTGAAGGGTGCCAGGTAGTCGCGGAGCTTGCGCGTGTCGACGGTGTGCCCAGGACGCACGAAGCCCTCCTCCGTGAGCCCGCTGAGGACGGTGTCGTCGTCGCCGGTCATCAGCACCGAGATCAGTCGCCCGAACGTCGGGGGCATGCCCTCGGGCATGGCCAGGGCGCTGCCGAAGTCGAGGACGCCGAGCCGACCGTCCGGGGTGAGCCGGAAGTTCCCGGGGTGCGGGTCGGTGTGCAGCAGGCCGGCCCGCTCCGGGCCGGTGAGGAAGAACCGCTGGTAGAGGGTGCCGAGCCGGTCCCGATCCGCCTGGGTGCCGGCAACCGCCACCCTGGCCAGCGGCTCGCCCTCGAGCCAGTCCGTCACCAGCACCCGGCTGGTCGCCAGCACCACAGCGGGCACGACCACCTCGTCGTCGTCGGCGTAGGCCTCGGCGAAAGCCGTCTGCGTCCTCCCCTCACGGGTGTAGTCGAGCTCCTCGCCCAGCCGGGTGCGCAGCTCGCCGACCAGCGGCGGGAGGGCCAGCCCGCGAGCGATGAGCGTGGTGAGGCGCAGCGTGATCGCGAGGGCCTGGACGTCTCCGGCGAGGGCCTCGCGCACCCCGGGGTACTGGATCTTCACGGCCACCGGCCGCCCGTCCGACCACTCGGCACGGTGCACCTGGCCGATCGACGCCGCGGCCGCCGGCTCCTCGTCGAAGGAGGCGAAGGACGACCGCCAATCGGCCCCGAGCTCCGCGACGAGGACTGGCTCGAGCTCCTCGAAGGGCAGGGCGGGGTTGTCCTCCTGCAGGGAGCTGAGCGCCGCCCGCCAGGTGTCCTCGGGGTCCTGCGGGAAGAGGGCCTCGACCGTCGAGAGCAGCTGGCCTGCCTTCAGCGGGCCGCCTTTGAGCTCGCCGAGCACCCGGCGGGTGCGGTCGGCGTTGCGGTCACGCGCCCAGCGGCGTACGTCCTCGGGATCGGTCCCTGTCAGCCGACGCCCTAGCCCGACCGCGGAGTCGGTGGCAGCCGCGACGGGGAGGCTCAGCAGCCTTCCGGTGCGCATCCACCGGGACGTCGAGATCGGCATGCTGCCCATCCTGGTCCTGCCTCGCAGCGTCGGCGCGGTCAGGGGCACCCCTTCGCGCCTCTAGGCTTGGGGCATGGCTGAGTTCATCTATGTCATGTCCAAGGCGCGCAAGGCGCACGGCGACAAGGTCATCCTCGACAACGTGACGCTCGCGTTCTACCCGGGCGCGAAGATCGGCGTGGTCGGCCCCAACGGCGCCGGCAAGTCCACCGTGCTGCGGATCATGGCCGGGCTCGACCACGCGTCCAACGGCGAGGCGATGCTCACGGCCGGCTACACCGTCGGCATCCTCGAGCAGGAGCCGGTGCTCGACGAGAAGAAGACGGTGCTCGAGAACGTCCAGGAGGGCGTCGCCGAGACCCTCGCCCTCGTCGAGCGCTACAACGCCATCGGCGCCGAGATGGCCGAACCGGACGCCGACTACGACGCGCTCGGCACCGAGATGTCGAAGCTGCAGGACGAGATCGACCACAAGAACGCGTGGGACCTCGACTCCCAGCTGGAGCAGGCGATGGACGCCTTGCGCTGCCCGCCGGCCGACGCCGACGTGTCCGTGCTCTCCGGTGGGGAGAAGCGCCGGGTGGCCCTGTGCAAGCTGCTGCTCCAGGCGCCCGACCTGCTGCTGCTCGACGAGCCCACCAACCACCTCGACGCCGAGTCGGTGCTGTGGCTGGAGCAGCACCTGGAGAAGTACCCCGGCACCGTCGTCGCCGTCACCCACGACCGCTACTTCCTCGACAACGTCGCTCAGTGGATCCTCGAGCTCGACCGCGGCCGCGCGTACCCCTACGAGGGCAACTACTCCACCTACCTCGAGACCAAGACCACCCGCATGAAGGTCGAGGGCCAGAAGGACGTCAAGCGGCAGAAGCGGCTCACCGAGGAGCTGGCCTGGGTGCGCTCCAACGCCAAGGGCCGGCAGGCGAAGTCCAAGGCGCGACTGGACCGCTACGAGGAGATGGCCGCGGAGGCCGACAAGTTCCGCAAGCTCGACTTCGAGGAGATCCAGATCCCGCCGGGCCCCAGGCTGGGCAGCGTCGTCGTGGAGACCTCCCACCTCACCAAGGGCTTCGACGACCGGGTGCTCATCGACGACCTGTCGTTCACCCTGCCGCGCAACGGGATCGTGGGAGTCATCGGCCCCAACGGTGCCGGGAAGACCACCTTGTTCAAGATGCTCATCGGTGACGAGAGCCCCGACTCAGGCGAGATCAAGATCGGCGAGACCGTCAAGGTCTCCTACGTCGACCAGAGCCGCGGCGGCATCGACCCGGGCAAGTCGCTCTGGGAGGTCGTCTCCGACGGGCTGGACTGGATCAAGGTCGGCAACGTCGAGATGCCCTCGCGGGCGTACGTCTCCGCCTTCGGCTTCAAGGGTCCCGACCAGCAAAAGCGCGCCGGCGTCCTCTCCGGTGGCGAGCGCAACCGCCTGAACCTGGCGCTCACGCTCAAGCAGGGCGGCAACCTGCTGCTGCTCGACGAGCCGACCAACGACCTCGACGTCGAGACGCTGTCCTCGTTGGAGAACGCGCTTGCTCGAGTTCCCCGGCTGCGCGGTGGTCGTGAGCCACGACCGGTGGTTCCTCGACCGCGTCGCGACGCACATCCTCTCCTACGAGGGTGACTCCCAGTGGTTCTGGTTCGAGGGCAACTTCGAGTCCTACGAGAAGAACAAGGTCGAGCGACTCGGTCCTGAGGCGGCCCGCCCGCACCGCGCGACGTACCGCAAGCTGACCAGGGGCTGAGCCGACCGTGGCTCGGTTCACGGCGCGAGTCGCCATGCGCTGGCAGGACATGGACGCCTACGGGCACGTCAACAACGTGCAGTTCCTCACCTACGTCGAGGAGGCCCGCGTCGACATGTTCCAGGCCGTGCCGCTCTCGGGGCTCAACAAGGCCTCGGCCGGGATCCTCGTGGCGTCGAGTGAGATCCGCTACCGGCGCCCGCTCTTCCACCGCTACGAGCCGGTGCCGATCGACGTGTGGGTCACCAAGATCGGCGCAGCATCCTTCGGACTGGGTTATGAGGTCTACGACGCCGACGGCACGGTCTACGCGACCGCGGGTTCGACGATGGTGCCGTACGACTTCGCGGCCGCCCGTCCTCGCAGGCTCACGCCGGAGGAGAAGGCCTGGCTGAGCGACTACCTCGAGACCCTCTGACCCTGCATGACCCTGCTCTCGTTGGGCCCGGTCGAGCGCGACGGGCTCGTGGCCTACCTGGGTCGGGTGACCGCGCTCGACGACCGCGCCGCCGTACGGCTGCAGGCGCGCGGCAGCGTCGCCGGGGTGTGGTCCGGGCCGCCGTTCGGGGTGCTCGCGCTCCGGCCGGTCGCCCTGCAGGACCCCGCCGAGGTCGACACGACCGTCTCCGCGCAGCGGCTGCTCGAGGCTCTGCAGGCTCTGGCCGGCACCGGGTCGTCCGGCGCGATGCTCCCCGCCTCGGTGCTCGGCCCGCCCTGGGCGGCCCTTCTGCCGCCCCAGGGTGGCTGGTCGCTCGAGGCCGAGGTGCCCGTCGCGGTGGTCAACGACCAGGTGGGCGTCGCCATCGGGGGCTTCCGACGTCGGGTCGACGCTCCTGCCGGCCGACGGCCGTACGCCTGCTGCCCTCGAGGCGGTCGCCGAGGAGCTGTGGCGGGCGCCGTCGGTGGGGCCGGTCCCGATGCGCGCGGCGCACGCGGCCAGCCAGCTCGGGTTCCTCGGCCGTGACGGCCTGGTGAGTGCCTACCGGTCGGGCAGCTGGGTGCGGCTCGGCTGCCCCGGCGGCAGCGTGCTGGCCCGCCTCGACGAAGCCGGCACGCTCGGTGGCCTGGGTTCCTTCGACGTCCTCGGAGCCTTCACCCCCCGCTGACCCGTCCAGCTCCCCCGTGCCTCTCGCGCTGCCCCGTCCGACGGGGCATCAGGCCCTGGGCTGTGATGGCACGCCACGATCGTCCACGCTCGAGGGGGCTGTCGGTGACGCAGGAGGACATCTCCCGTGCCTTTGCCCCACCGGCCGGGGCAGCGCGAGAGGCACGGGGAGGACGGTCGCCGGCCGAGGTCGGACGCGGTCCCGGTGCTTCGTCGGCGAGCAGCAGGACCCACGAGTCGCCCGGGAAGCGCTCGGCAGTCATGGTGACGGTGACCGGATCGCCGGGGAGTCAGTTCCTGACGAGCCAGATCGCGGTGGCGGCAGGGAGCGGACCGGTGGTGTACGACGAGTCGCTGGCCAGGAGCACGTCGGTCCCCTCGACCACGGCGGCCGGCAGGACCGCAGGCTGGTCGGCGAAGTTGATGACGCAGGCAAAGGCGCCGCGACGGAGTCCGAGGACGTCGGCAGGAAGACCCTCGATCCACTCCACCGGCGCGCCGGTCGGTAGCTGACTCGCGGCGGAGGCGGAGGAGATCGCGGTAGAACGTCAGCGTCGAGCCCGGCACGCCGTCCTGCGCGGCGACCGACAGTCCCGCCCACGAGTCCGGCTGGGGGAGCCACGGTTGCCCCTGGCCCGGTCCGAAGCCGTACGGCGGCGCGGTGCCGGACCACGGGATCGGGACGCGGCAGCCGTCGCGGCCGCGCACCGTGTGGCCCGAGCGCTCCCAGGTCGGGTCCTGCAGGGAGTCCTCGGGGAGGTCGGTCACCTCGGGCAGTCCGAGCTCTTCACCCTGGTAGACGTAGGCGGACCCGGGAAGGGCGTGCATGAGGAGCGCCGCTGCCCGAGCGCGGGCGAGGCCGAGGGCGCCGCCGCCGTAGCGCGAGACGTGGCGCCAGACGTCGTGGTTGGACAGCACCCACGTCGTGGGCGCTCCGACGGCGTCGTTCTCGGCGAGCGAGGCGACCACGACGTCACGGACCGCCGCAGCGTCCCAGGGGGCGAACAGCCACCTGAAGTTGAAGGCCTGGTTCAGCTCGTCCGGGCGCAGGAACCTGGCGACCGCTTCGGGGTTGCCCAGCCAGACCTCGCCCGACGGTCGTCCGCTCGCCGTCGTAGGTGTCGAGGACCCGCCTCCAGCCCCGGTAGATCGCGTGCACCCCGGGCTGGTCGACCATGGGCGTGACCAGGTCCGGATCGAGGTTGTTCGCGAGCATCCGCGAGAGGAGGTCCGCGCCGAGCGCGGGTAGCCCCGGCGCCTTGATCAAGGCGTGGGCGACGTCGATGCGGAACCCGTCGACCCCCCGGTCGAGCCAGAACCGCAGGATGTCCTCGAACTCCGCGACGACCTCGGGGTTGTCCCAGTTCAGGTCCGGCTGCTGCGGCGTGAACATGTGCAGGTACCAGTCGCCGAGCGTGCCGTCAGGCTCGCGTGAGCCTGGTCCAGGCGGTGCCGCCGAACGCTCCCGGCCAGTCGTTGGGGGGTACGTCGGGCTGGGTCGGGTCGACCGGCCGGAAGTGGAACCGAGCCCGCTCGGGACTGCCCGGGCCGGCGGCCACAGCGGCGCGGAACCAAGGGTGATCCTCGCTGCAGTGGTTGGGCACGATGTCGACGATGATCCGCACCCCGAGCGCGTGCGCGTCGTCGACGAGCGCGTCGAAGTCCGTCGAGCGTCCCGAAGCGGGGGTCGACGTCTCGGTAGTCGGCGACGTCGTAGCCGCCGTCGGCGAAGGGGGAGGGGTAGAACGGCGTGAGCCACACCGCGTCGACGCCGAGGCCGGCCAGGTAGGGGAGCCGTGACCTGACGCCCTCGAGGTCGCCGAGGCCGTCTCCGTCGGAGTCGGCGAAGGACTTGACGTACACCTGGTAGACGACGCAGTTGCGCCACCACTCAGCCACGGCTGGCTCCTGTCGCCTCGTCCGGCCCGTCGAAGGTGTTGATCATGGACTCGGCGGCGTACTGAAGGTAGCTCCAGAGCGTCGCCCGCATCTCCAGGTCGAGGGTGAGCCCGAGCAGCGCGTCGTGCATGTGCCGGAGCCATGCGTCGCGCTCGGCCGGCCCGATCCGGTAGGGGGCGTGCCGCATCCGCAGCCTCGGGTGCCCACGCTCGTCGGAGTACGTCTTCGGGCCGCCCCAGTACTGCTCCAGAAACATCCGCAGCCGGTCCTCGGCCGGGCCCAGGTCGGCCTCCGGGTAGAGCGGCCGGAGCAGCGGGTCGTCGGCGACCCCCTCGTAGAAGCGGCGGACGAGGCGCCCGGAAGAAGTCGGCACCACCCATCAGCTCGTACGGTGTCGGCTCGGCTCGAGTCCGGAGCTGGGGAGGTGCTTTCGGGCGGTGCGGTCATGACGGTGATCCTTCCAGGGTCACTCGTACGGAGCATCGAAGGGTTGCTCTCAGGGGACGACACCTAGTCGGTGACGGCGAACCTCTCGCGCCGGAGCGTGATCGGTGCCGCAGCGGTGGGAACAGCAGCCGTCGCCGCATCGACGGCCCTGGCCACTCCTGCATCTGCCGCGCCGGCCGCGGCCTCCCTCCAGGCCGTGGGTGTCGCTCCGGCTGCACCCCGTCTGCTCGGCAGCGACAGCACGCTGCACCTTCTTCGGCGGGCGACCTACGGGCTGACCCCGTCCTTGGTCGCCCGCGGTCGTTCGCTCGGTGCCCGCGCGTGGCTCGAGGAGCAGCTGGCTCCGTCGACGATCGCCGACACCACGGCCGACGCCATGCTCACGCACTTCCCCCGACTGAAGTGGTCGATCAAGACGGTCTGGGACGCCGAGAACCGCCCCGACACCGACCCGCTCCGGCTGGACAACTTCAGCTGGGACGTGATGATGGATCTGCTCCACTCCACCATCGGTCGGGCGCTGTGGAGCAAGCGCCAGCTCTTCGAGGTCATGGTGGACTTCTGGTCCAACCACCTCAACGTGACCTGCCCGGGCGACGGCTGGGACAACCGGCACCTGTACGACCGCGACGTCATCCGCAAGCACACGTTCGGCTCCTATCGCGACATGCTGCTGGCGTCGGCCAAGCACCCCGCGATGCTCCAGTACCTCAACCAGGCCGAGTCGAACAAGTACGCCCCGAACGAGAACTACGCCCGCGAGCTGCTCGAGCTGCACAGCGTCGGGGTCGACGGCGGCTACGAGGAAGCCGACATCTACGCCGCTGCGCGGCTGCTGACCGGCCTCACCACCTGGAACCCGAACCCGCCGTACAGCGACGACAACCCGAGCTGGACCCGTCAGGACTTCACGTTCAACGCGAGCATCCACGACGCGACCGCGGGGAAGGTGCTCGGCTACTCCTGGGCGGCCCACAACGCCGGTCAGGGCCTGACCTACATCGACGCCTACATCACGCTACCTGGCGAAGCACCGCAAGACCGCGGAGCGGATCGCCTACAAGCTCGGGCAGCGGTTCGTCGCCGACGAGCCGCCGGCCTCGCTGGTCTCGAGGCTCGCCGACGTCTACCAGGCGAACAACACCGCGATCGTCCCCGTGCTGCGAGCGCTGTTCACCTCCCGGGAGTTCCGCTACTCCTCGGGGATGAAGGTGCGGCGCCCCTACGAGGACCTGATCGCCGGCCTGCGTGCGATCGACGTGCGGCCGAGCACGAAGCCGGACTTCCCCGCCGACGGCGTCAGCTACTTCCGAGGTCTTGAAGCGGTGTACTACCAGAGCCGCGACCTCGGCAACGCGCCCCTGAACTGGGGGCCCCCGAACGGCTACCCCGACACGGCCAAGGACTGGCAGTCGGCCAACGGCATGCTCGGCCGCTGGAACAACCACCGATCGCACGCGGACGGGCTAGTGGCCGAGCCGGTCCGAGAACGGGTTCACCTGGCCGGACCCGGTGGGGACCCAGATCTGTCGGTCGATGTTGCCAGCCACGCTTCCCGCCACGCACGGCGAGTACGTCGACGTGCTGGCCCGGCGGCTGCTCCAGCAGAACATGCGGCCGGAGCACCGCGCCGCAGTCCTGACCTTCCTCGGTAAGGCAGCCGGCGATCCGTCTCAAGACGACCGACGCAGCAGTGCACTGGAAGCTCGGCAGCGTCGTGGCCCTCATCCTCAACAGCCCCTACCACGCGTTGCGGTGACCTGACATGACTCCACGAACGGTCCAGGACCCCGGGTGCGGATGCCCCGACCACGAGCGCGACCACGCTGTCGCGCCGGACGCTGCTGCGCAGCGCCGGCATCGTCGGGGCAGCGGGGCTGGCGTCGCCGCTGCTCTCCACGCAGGTCGCCCTCGCTGCGCCGGACTACACCGGCGACACGGTCATCGTGCTGTCGATGCGGGGCGGCTTCGACGGACTGAGCGCCGTGGTCCCCTACGGCGACCCGGCCTACGCCGGGCTCCGTAGCCACAACACGGCCGTTCCCCAGGCACAGCTGCTCGCCGGCACGACGGACGGCTACTTCGGGCTGCACCCGTCGTTCGCGCCGCTCAAGCCCTACTGGGACTCGGGCAGCTTCGGGGTCGTTCACGCCTGCGGCCTCTGGGCGCCGGACCGGTCGCACTTCGAGGCGCAGGCCGAGATGGAGCGGGCCGCGCCGGGCACCTCCGCCCGGTCGGGCTGGCTCGACCGCGTCATCGGGATCAACGGCCTCACCGGCTCGTCGTTCCAGGCCGTCCAGGTGGGCGACACGCTCCCGCCGGACAGCCTGCTCGGACCCAACCCCGAGCTCGCCATGGACAACCTCGACGGTTTCCGGCTGTCCGGGGCGTCCTCGACCGCCGATCGGCTCGCTCTGGGACGCGGCCCTCCGCTCCCTGCACAGCAGCTCGCCGACGGTTCTGAAGCAGCCGACGTACACGACCCTCGACGCCATCCAGACGGTGGCTGGGATGGGCCTGGCCAAGGACTACGTGCCCGGCAACGGGGCGGTCTACGACGCCGGCAGCGGGTTCGCCCGTTCGCTGCGCGACGTGGCACGCATGATCAAGAACGGGGTCGGGCTCCAGGTCGCCTGCATCGACTACGGCAACTGGGACATGCACACCGATCTCGGGCCGGTACGTCCCGCGGGGGACACCACCGGTGAGCTACTGGTTCGCCGACCACCTGCTCGAGTTCACCAGCGCGCTGGCGGCCTTCATGCAGGACCTCGGCTCGAAGATGGACGACGTCACCGTGGTCACCCTCACCGAGTTCGGCAGACGGGCGGAGGACAACACCTCCGAAGGGCTGGACCACGGGTACGCGACCGCCGTCATGCTCGCGGGCAACGGGGTCAAGGGCGGTTCGGTCAAGATGTCGGGTGCCTGGCCGACCCTGGCCGACGGTGCGCTCGTCGACGGCGACCTGGACGTGACGACCGACTACCGCATCGTGCTCAAGGAGATCCTGTCCAAGCGCTGCCGGGTCTCTTCCGGGGACCTCGGCTCGATCTTCCCTGGGCTCCCGAGCGGGACCCTCGACCTCATGAAGCCGAAGGCGTGAGCTCCGGCTCGGTGACCGACGGCCCCTGCGCGTCCCGCTGCTCGGCCGTCCTGGCGATGTTGCGCACCATCGAGCCGAACACGATGCCGTGGAAGGGTGCCACCGACCACCAGTAGAGATGCCCGGCGAGACCGCGGGGATGGAAGAGCGCGCGCTGGTCGTAGACCGTGGCCCCGTTCTCGCCTCGTTCCACCCTGAGGTCGAGCCAGGCGAGGCCGGGCAGTCGCATCTCGGCGCGCAGGCGCAGGAGCTCCTCGGGCCGGCGCTCCTCGACCCGCCAGAAGTCCAAGGCCTCGCCCACGTAGAGGTGTTCGGGGTCGCGTCGGCCCCTCCGCAGGCCGACACCGCCGACGGCGCGGTCGAGCAGGCCGCGCACCTCCCAGGCGAGGGGGAAGGAGTACCACCCGTTCTCGCCGCCGATGCCCTCGATCACCGACCACAGCGCTGCCGGTGAGGACGCGACCTCCCGTCGGCGCCTGTCCTCGTAGAGGCTCCCGCCGGCCCAGTCCGGGTCGGTCGGCAAGGGATCGCTCGGGGTCCCCGGGACCGAGGCGGAGGACCAGCGCGTGTCGACCGCGCGCGTCCCGGATGCGTTGGAGGGCCAGGCGCAAGGCGTCGGCCAGGGGGAGGAGTCCCTCGGGGGGATCGGGGATCCAGTCGGCGATGTCGTGCTCGCGGCAGTAGACCTCGTGCTTGAGGGACTCCACGAGCGGCTTGGCCAGGGCGCCGGGCACCGGGGTCACGACGCCGACCCAGTGCGCCGACAGCGTGGGGGAGAGGACGGGCACCCGGATGATCACGCGCCGCTTCAGACCGGCCGCGAGGGCGTACGCCTGCATCATCTCCTCGTAGGTGAGCACGTCGGGACCGCCGATGTCGAAGCCACGATCGACCTCGGGCGGCAGACCCGCGCACCCCACCAGGTAGCGGAGCACGTCGCGGATGGCGATCGGCTGGATGCGGTTGGCGACCCACCGAGGGGTGACCATCACGGGGAGGCGCTCGGTGAGGTAGCGGAGCATCTCGAAGGACGCCGAGCCGGAGCCGATGATCACCGCGGCTCTGAGCACCACGGTGGGGACGCTCGAGGCGAGCAGGATCTCGCCGACCTCCGCCCGCGACCGCAAGTGCGGTGACAACGCCTCGTCGGTGGGGCTCAGGCCGCCGAGGTAGACGATGCGTCCCACGCCGGCTCGCTCGGCGGCCGCGCCGAAGCCGCGTGCCATGGCTCGGTCCTCGGTCTCGAAGGAGTCAGACCCGAGCGCGTGGATGAGGTAGTACGCGACGTCGACGTCAGCGAGCGCGCGGTCCAGGTCCTCGGCCCGACTCGCGTCGCCCTCGACGATCTCGACCTGGCCGGCCCACGGGTGGTCGCGCAGGCGTTCGGCGACGCGTACCAGGCAACGCACGCGGTATCCGGCCGCGAGCAGCTCGGGGACCAGGCGCCCACCGACGTAGCCGGTGGCGCCGGTCACCAGGCACAGCGGTCCTGGCTCGAAGCGCTGAGTGTCACCTGCCGAGTCTCTCGCGTGGGCCACGACGTCCGCACCTCCACCGCAGGGGTACTCCTCCGGGTTGACCGGCGGAGTCCTTGCGGTCAGCTGAGGGGCCAGCAGGCCGGGTCGACGGCGTCGGGGTCGAGCAGCGGGCTGCGCGCCGGCCCCCGACACCGCAGGACGCGCGACGCCGGCCTCGTCGAGGGCCTGGAGAACCCGTTCGCGCAGCGCGCGGCTCACCGGGAGCCCGCGCAGGGGCCGAGTCCGCTGACGCACCTGCAGGTTGACGGCGGTCGGCGGTCATCGACTCGACCGCCACCGTGGGCGGCTCGTCCAGGATGTCGCTCTCCCAGGCGGGGTCCTCGGCGAGGGCGAGGACCGCCGTTCGAATCGCGTCGCTCGCCCGGTCGACGTCCGCACCGTAGGCCAACGGGACGTCGACGACCGCCAGCCCGAAGCCCTGGCTTCGGTTCCCGATCCGTGAGATCGAGCCGTGGGGGACGTACCAGATCACGCCCTGGTCGTCGCGCAGCCGGGTGAGCCGCAGCCCCACCTCCTCGACCGTGCCGATCGCCTCCCCGGTGTCCACGAAGTCACCGACGGCGTACTGGTCCTCGAGGATCATGAAGACGCCCGTGAGGAAGTCCTTGACCAGGCTCTGGGCGCCGAACCCGAGAGCGATTCCGATGACGCCGGCGCTGAGGATCAGCGGCCCGACGTTCACTCCGAGGGTGGCCAGGACAGCGACGAAGGCCAAGCCGAAGACCACGAGCGTCGTGATGCTCTTCAGGACCCCGGCCACGGTGCGGGCCCGCTGGCGGAGCCGTTCAGCCATCTCCTCGGCGTCGGTGACGCCGACGGCGGTGCTGGTGGTCGCCAGCCGACGCGACACGGAGTTGTCGGCAAGATGAACGACGGTGCGGTCGATGATCCGGTTGACCAGCCAGCGGATCACGACCGCGGCCACCACGATCAGCACGACGATGAGCGGCCACGCCACGACCTTGCCGACCGTGGCGGCGACGCTCTCCTCCTCCGACGCCGAGGGTGTCGGGGACGGCGAGATCGCCGAGAGCAGGGCCGCGGTCACGTCGCTGAGGATAGGGCCCGACCCTCGTGGAAGAACGCGACCACGCTGTCGAGGTCGGTCAGGCTGCTCGCCGGTCGAGCCGCGCCGAAGGGCACATTCCACCAGGGGGCGGGGGCTTGCCACGTCGAGAACGACCACGGTCCCACGTATGCGTACGGCTCCGGGTGGGCGGCATCGCCGGGGGAGACGCCGTAGTTCACCTCGTCGACGCTGATCCCCAGGTCGAAGTGCTCCGGCCAGAGCACCGGGGTCACCTCGGGCCAGAGCGAGGTCAGGGCCGTCGATCCCCGCGCGAACCACTCCGCGACGGTGCTGGCGTCGTCGACGTGGAGGTCGGCCACGTCGTCGGCGGTGACGCCGGAGTGGTCGGTGTAGAGCGTGGGGAGCGACCACGTGAGTCCTGCTTCGGAGGCCAACGCACCGAAGGTGCCGGTCACGGCATAGGGGCGTCCGCCGACCACCAGGGCACCCTCAAGGACCGACACCTCGGGCTCGGACACGGTGGCGAAGCCGCCCGGAACGGTGCGAAGCCGGATCGTGCCTGAGGAGAGGTACTGCGGGCCGGCGAGCAGTCCCTCGGCGAGGCCGTGCAGGGTCCGGCGGGAGCGGCCGAGACGGTCGAGGTCCATGCGGTCAGCCTGTCGTCGGGTGACGCCGGCGTCCACCGGTGCGTGGTGACTAGCGGGAGCCGAGGGCCAGACCGGTGTTCGCGGCGGTGAACGCCAGGACCTCGACGGACAGGTCGATCGACCGGCTGACTGCTCTCGCTCCGTGTCCCACGTCCGGCTCGGCCCTGATGAGGATCGGCCGGTCCCCCGAGGTCGCGTGCTGCATCGCGGCGCAGAGCTTGCGGGCGTGCAGCGGGTCCACCCGGGTGTCGCCGTCGAACACCGTGAACAGCGTGGCCGGGTAGTCGGTGCCTTCGACCACCCGGTGGTAGGGCGAGTACGCCAGCAGCCAGGCCAGCTCCTCCTGCTCTGCGGCGGAGCCGTACTCCACGTTCCACGTCGCGCCGAGCCCGAACTGCTCGTAGCGCACCATGTCGAGCAACGGTGCCGAGCAGACCGCGGCTGCGAACAGCTCCGGCCGTTGGGTGACGGCGGCACCGACGAGCAGACCGCCGTTGGAACCCCCGTTGATGGCGAGCTGGTCCGCCGTCGTCCAGCTGGTGGTGCACGAGCCACTCGGCAGCTGCGTGGAAGTCGTCGAAGACGTTCTGCTTGTGACCGAGCATGCCGTCGCGGTGCCACTGCTCGCCCTCCTCCCCGCCGCCACGGAGGTTCGCCACCGCCCAGACGCCGCCGGCCTCGACCCAGGCCAGCACGGTGGCGGAGAAGCCTGGCGTCAACGGCACGCCGAAGCCGCCGTAGCCGTAGAGGATGGTCGGGCGAGGTCCGGTCGCGACGGGGTCGGAGGCGCTCTCATCGCCCGTGGCGATGACGAACATGCGCACCTCGGTGCCGTCAGCCGAGGAGTAGGTGACTTGGCGGGTGGTCACGGCGGGGACGTCCACGGCCCCGGGCGCCGTGGCCCAGAGGCTGGTCGCCCCCGTCCGCGCGTCATAGTGCTGGACGGTCGAGGGCGTCGTGTGGTCGGTGTAGCCGAACCATGCCTCGTGCCCACCCTCGGGTCGCTCGACGATGCCGCCGACGGAGCCGAGCCCGGGCAACGGCACCTCAGCGAGCCGGGCGCCCGTGGCCAGGTCGTGGACCGTCACCTCGGAGACCGCATGCCGGGTCCACGACGCGAGCAGCACCGGGGAGGCCAGCTCGCTGCCGTCCAGGACTGCGTAGCCGTCGAGCACGGCGACCGGGTCCTCGGGCAGCAGCGGCCGCCAACGGTCGGGAGTGAGCGCGTCCGGGGTCGTGACGCAGAGACGGCCCCGAGGGGCGTCGAGGTCGGTGAAGACCAGCACCCGGCCGTCCCGGCAGACCTCCAGCCCGGTCTGGGCGTCGACATCGACCTGGACGGGGCGCAGATCGGGTCGCTCCAGCGGCGAGGACGACAGGTCGGCGAGGAAGAGATCGTTGCGCGGCGCGGTGCCCTCCGACGCCGACACCTGCAGCCAGCGGCCGTCGCGGCTGACTGAGACGCCGTAGTACTCCGTGTGCTTGCGCCCCTCGCCGAAGACGAGCACGTCCTCGCTCGGATCGGTGCCCAGGCGGTGCAGCCACACCCTGCGGTGGAACTGCTCCTCGCCGTCGGGCACGAGGTCGGGCGCGAGACGACGCACGTAGTAGTACGCCTCCGCGCCCGGCAGCCAGGCGACGGGGGAGTAGCGCGCCCTGTCGATCGGCCCGTCGACCAGTGCGCCCGTCACGACGTCGATGACGCGGAGGACGGACTCCTCGGTCCCCCCCTCGGAGACCTGGTAGGCCAGCAGGTGGCCCTCCTTGGTGGGCTGCCACGTGTCCAGCGTGGTCGAGCCCGCGAAGCGTCCAGCTCCATCGGGTCGAGGAGCAGTCGCTCGGTGCCGTCGGGGTCCACGGTGAGGAGCACGGCGTGCTCCTGCTCGGCGGTCCGGCGCATGAAGAACTGCCGCTCGCCCCGCCAGATCGGCGCGGACACCACTCCCGCGCCGAGGAGCTCGCCGATCCGCGTGCGGAGCCCGTCCTGCCCGGCCCACTGCGCGCGATGGGCCGCGAGCAGCTCGTCCTCGGCAGCCGACCACTGCTTGGTCGCGGGGTCGTCCGGGTCCTCGAGCCAGCGGTACGGGTCGGCCACGTCGAACCCGTGAAGGTGCTCGACGAGGTCGAGCCGGGGGGCGTGCGGGTACTCCGGTCGTCCGGGCGCGCGGGTCATGACCGACAACTTAGGCGGGACCAGTCGACGATTCCTGCTGGCGGTAGGCGTGTCCGATGCGCAGACTGAGGGCCGGAGGTCCTTCGCGATGGTGCACACCCTGGTGCTCAACGCCACGTACGAGCCACTCGGCGTGGTGTCCGCACCGGCGCGCGCTGGTCCTCGTCCTGACCGACAAGGCCATCGCCGTCGAGCAGAGCGGCTCGGTGGCTCGCAGCGCGACTCAGGTGCTCGAGGTGCCCTCGGTGATCCGGCTCACCCGCTTCGTGCGGGTGCCCCACCGGGCGCACGTCCCTCTGACCCGTCGCGCGATCTTCGCCCGGGACCACGGGCGCTGTGCCTACTGCGGCGGCACGGCCACGAGCGTCGACCACGTGGTGCCCCGCAGCCGGGGGGGCCGGCACGTGTGGGACAACGTGGTCGCCGCCTGCGCCCGGTGCAACCGCGTCAAGGCCGACCGGTCGGTGGCCGAGCTGGGCTGGCGCCTGCGCAGCGTGCCCCGGCAGCCCACCGGTTCTGCCTGGCGCATCCTCGGCACCGGGCGCAACGACCCGCGGTGGGCCGACTACCTGGTGGCGCACGGTCTGGCCGAGGCCGACGCGATGCCGGCGTGAGCCAGCTGCACGACCTCACCGCGCTGGAGCAGGCGGCGGCCGTCAGGACGGGGGAGGTCTCGTCGACGGAGCTGGTGGACCACTACCTCGATCGGATCGACCGGTGGGATGCCGCTCTTGGTGCCTACGTCACGGTGACCGTCGGACCTCGCGCGGCGCAGGCCTCCGCCGCGCAGCAGGAGCTGACCGAGGCGCTGCGCGACGGGGAGCCTGAGCGGCTGTCCGTCCTCCACGGGGTCCCCGTGCCCGTCAAGGACCTCAGCTTCGTCGCCGGGGTCCGCTGCCGGCTCGGCTCGGCGGTCTTCGACCGGACAGCCGAGGTCGACGACCACGTGGTGGTCCGGCTCCGCGCCGCAGGGGTGGCCTTCCTGGGCAAGACCAACACGCCCGAGTTCGGCCTGCCCTGCTACACCGAGACCGAGATCGCACCGCCGGCCCGCACCCCGTGGGACCTGTCGCGGTCGGCAGGTGGGTCCAGCGGGGGCGCCGCGGCAGCGGTGGCCGGCGGGCTGGCCCCGGTGGCTCACGGATCCGACGGTGGCGGCTCGATCCGGATTCCCGCGAGCGTCTGCGGCCTGGTGGGGCTCAAGACCGTCGCGGGGCCGGATCAGCAACGGACCTCTGCAGGACGCACCCGGTGACCTGGCCGTGCACGGTCCGCTGGCCCGGACCGTGGCCGACGCGGCGGCCCTCCTCGACGTCATGGCCGGCGAGTTCCCGGGCGACCCGTTCCCGGGCGCCGCAGCCCCACCCGCCGGAGGTTTCGTGGGGGCCGCGACGACGCCTCCGGGGCTGTTGCGCATCGGCCGGTACGCCGAACCGGTCATCGCCGAGGTGACGGTGGACCCCGAGTGCCTGGCCGCCTGGGAGTCGACCTCCGCCCTGCTGGAGAGCCTCGGGCACCAGGTCGAGGACGTGCCCCGACCGTTCGGGCCGGAGGTCGTCGGAACGTTCGAGAACGTCTGGGCCGCCCTGGCCACCCTCACTCCCGGTCCTGCCCGAGGACGAGGCACGACTGGTGCCCCTGACCCGGTGGCTGCGCTCCCGGGGGCGAGCGCTCGCGGCGCCGGACCTGATGAGGTCGCTGGCCTTCCTCCGGATGCCTGTCGAGGGCAGCGATCGCTGGAACTGCGGCGTACGACGTCATCCTCACTCCCACTCTGGCTCAGCTCCCAGCCCTCGTCGGAGGGCTGCGCGACGACGCGGACCCGGCTGCCGACTTCGAGGCTCAGAAGCGCTTCACTCCCTTCACCGCGCCGTACAACGTGACCGGGCAGCCCGCGTTGTCCTTGCCGCTCGGCTGGTCCGCCGGAGGTCTGCCGATCGGCGTGCAGCTCATCGGGCGGCCCGGTGACGAGGCGACCCTGCTCTCCCTCGGCGGCCAGCTCGAGGAGGCCCTACCGTGGGCGCACCGGCACCCGGACTGCTGGTGACCGAGGGGGACGTGTGAGCGAGGAGCTCCAGGACGGGCTCGATCAGATGTTGCGGGACCTCGCCGAGGCCCACGCCGTGACGGTCGAGTACTGGGACTGGCAGGGGCGCCCGGTGACGGTGTCCGCTGCCACGGTCCGAGCGGTGCTGAAGGGTCTCGGGGTCGATGCATCGACCCAGGAGGCGACGCACCGGTCACTCGTCGAGCGCGAGCTCCAGACCTGGCGGCGGATGCTCCCGCCCACCGTGGTGACGCGCCAGGGCGCCGAGTGCCAGATGGCGGTCCACGTGCCGCACGGCGACCCCGTGTCGGTGCACGTGGTCCTGGAGGATGGGTCCATCGCGGCACGACCTCGCTGCGGTCGATGTCTGGGTCGAGCCGCGCGAGGTGGACGGGAACCTGGTCGGGCGGGCGACCGTCGCTCTCCCGAAGGACCTCCCCATGGGCTGGCACACCGTGCACGCCCGGTCCGGGGACCGAACCGCCTCGGCGGTGCTCGTCGTGACCCCGCGGGCGTCTCGACCCGCTGCGCGCCCCCGCCGGGAGCCGCAGCTGGGGGCTGATGACGCAGCTGTACCAAGTGCGGTCGGAGGACTCGTGGGGGATCGGCGACCTCACCGACCTGACGCAGCTCGCAGCCTGGGGCGCTGAGGAGCTCGGCGCGGACTTCGTCCTGGTCAACCCCCTCCATGCCGCCGAACCGGTGGCACCCATGACCGCCTCGCCCTACCTCCCGACGACCCGCCTGTTCGCCAACCCGCTGTACCTGCGCGTCGAGGTGATCCCCGAGTTCGCCGCCCTGTCGCCGAAGAGTCGCATTGAGGTCGAGGCCCTCGCCGGGCCACTGCGCCGCACCGTGCGCGAGGACGTGCTGCTCGATCGTGACGCCGCGTGGACGGCCAAGCGCGTCGCCCTCGACCTGGTCCGCGCCGTCCCGTTGAGCGCGGAGCGGTCGGCGGACCTCGAGCGGTTCCGTGCGCGCGAGGGCGTGGCCCTGCAGGCGTTCGCGACGTGGTGCGCCCTGGCCGAGACGTACGGAACGGACGTCGAGGCCTGGCCCGAGGGTCTCCAGCACCCCGAGGGTGACCTGGTCGAGGCCGCGCAGCGCGAGCACCAGGACCTGATCGACCTCCATGTCTGGCTGCAGTGGCTGCTGGAGGAGCAGCTGACAGCGGCTCACGAGGCAGCGCTGAGCGGCCGGGCATGCGCGTGGGGATCGTGCACGACCTGGCCGTGGGCGTGCACCCCGAGGGAGCCGATGCCTGGGCCCTGCACGGCGTGCTGGCCGGGCAGTGCTCCGTGGGTGCGCCCCCCGACCCTTCAACCAGAGGGGCCAGAACTGGTCTCAGCCGCCGCTGCACCCGGAACGGCTCGCCGAGGCGGGGTACGCGCCGTTCCGGTCGCTCGTGCGCGGGGTGCTCCGACACGCAGGCGGGTTGCGCGTCGACCACGTGATCGGTCTGTTCAGGATGTGGTGGGTGCCGGAGGGCCTTCCTGCCTCGGAGGGCACCTACGTGCGCTACGACCACGAAGCCCTGGTCGGCATCCTTGCGTTGGAGGCTCTTCGGGCAGGCGCGGTCGTCATCGGGGAGGACCTGGGGGTCGTCGAGCCCTGGGTCCGGGACTATCTCAGCGAGCGGGGCGTGCTCGGCACGTCCATCAGCTGGTTCGAGAAGGGCTGGAGCGGTGAGCCGCTCGCACCAGAGCACTGGCGCGAGGCCTGCCTCGGCACCGTCACGACCCACGACCTGCCGCCGACTGCGGGCTACCTGCGCGGTGAGCACCTCGAGATCCGCGAGCAGCTGGGTCTGCTCACCCGCCCGCTGGAGCAGGAGCGCGCCGAGGACGAGAGGGACCGCGAGGACGTGCTGGCCGCGCTCCGCGATGCCGGGCTGCTCGGTCCTGATGTCACCCTCCAGTCGGTCGTCACCGACGACGACGTCCTGGCCGATGTCGTGGTGGCTCTGTACGCGCAGCTGGCCCGCACGCCCTGCCGGCTGCTCGGCGTGGCGCTTCCGGATCTCGTCGCCGACCGGAGGGCGGTCAACCAGCCCGGCACCGACCAGGAGTACCCGAACTGGCGGGTCCCGCTCACCGACGCAGCCGGTCGACCGGTGGTCCTCGACGACCTGTGCCTTCCCGGGGGCGCGTCGCTGGCCCACCGCCTGGCGGTTGTGCTCACGTCGCGACCCGCACAGTAGGCTCCCGATCGTGATCAGGCACTCGTCCTCCAGAGTCATCCCGGCACTCCGGCGCTCCGCCGCCGTCGCGGTGGCTGGGTCGGGCGTCGTCCTCGCTTCGGCCGTGCTGGCGCCTGCCCTGGCGGACTCCGGTGACGACGGCGAGGTGCTCGCCGAGCCGATCTCGCTGGCAACTGCGACCCTGACCTTCGTCGTCCTGCCCTTGGCGATCATCGGCCTGATCTGGTTCCTGGCCTCGATCCCGTCGATGGTCTCGTCCCCTCGCTATCGGCCCGGGGTCTCCTGGTGGGCTTCCCCGGTGTGGTTCAACGGGCCACCCGACAGCACCCGTGGGCACCCAGCTCCGCCGCCACCGGCCACCGTGGATCCCGCTGCTGTCGCATCCGACGGAGGTGGCACGAGTGCCCGCTGGTGAAGCCTTCTCGTCCCGGCAGAGCGACCGCATCGACCGAGCGGTACGGCAGGCCCATGAGGAGAGCGGCCTGAGCTTACTCGGTGTTCGTGGGCGACCTGGGAGCCGACGCCCGTCCGGCGGCTCGCGGGCTCCACGCAAGCCTCGGCGACCGCGCTGACACGAGCGTCCTGGTGGCCGTCGACCCTGGCGCTCGACGCCTCGAGGTGGTCACCGGGTCGGTCGCGCGCCGTGCGCTCGACGACCGGTCGTGCGCGCTGGCCGCTCTGACGATGACCTCGCAGTTCGCGATGGGCGACCTGCCCGGCGGGATCGTCAACGGCCTCCGCACGTTGGCCGAGCACGCGCGCCACCCGCGCACCCTGCACCTCGACCAGCCCTGACCCGGCGGGAACCCGCCAGGCAGGGCACCGGCGGCTAGACGTCGACGGCTTGGGCGCGCAGCGCCCGCTCCACCCCGGACCGGCCCTCGGCGAGCAGCCGGGCGAGGACGGCAGGCGGCTGCTCGTCCGCGAGGTAGTCGTTGGTGCGATCGACGACGGACTGGTCGACGAAGATCGCGGGGTACAGACCCATCACGATGTTGGTGGCCATCTCCGAGGTACGGGTGTCCCAGACCTGGCCGATCGAGGTGAAGTACCGCTCGACGTACGGCTGGAGCAGCTCGCGCTGGTCGGGCGCCACGAACCCGGCGATCGTCGCCGTCTGCAACGCGTTCGGGAGCTCGTCGTGGTCGACGAGCTTCGACCAGGCCTCGGCCTTCGCCTCCGCCGTGGGTCGGGCCGCACGGGCGGCCGCGGCGTGCCGCTGCCCGCCCGACGTCGCGTCGCGTTCCAGCTCGGCCTCGATCGCCTGGTCGGCCCGCTTCCCGCGGACGACGAGCCGGTGGAGCAGGTGCCATCGGAGGTCGGCGTCCACCGTGAGCCCCTCGAGGATCTCCGTTCCGTCGAGCAGCCGTCCCAGCAGCTCGAGGTCCGCGTCCTCGGTGGACACGCCCGCGAAGGCTCGCAGCAGGGCGAGCTGGTGGTCGCTGCCCGCCGGCGCCTGCTGGACGAGCTCGCGCAAGGAGCTCGGCGAGTCGGGTGCGGATGGCGTCACGGTGCTCGGGACGGGCGTAGAGGTCGATCACCGACTGCGCCTGACGCAAGGTGATCTGCACGGTGACGATGTTGTCCTCGGTGCCGATGCCGTTGGCGACGAGCTCGACGAACGCGCTGGGTGCCATCTCGGCGTCGCGCGTCATGTCCCAGGCGGCGCTCCAGCACAGGGCCCGCGCCAGCGAGCTGTCCAGCCGAGCGAGGTTGCTCGTCACGGTGGCCAGGGACCGCTCGTCCAGACGGATCTTGGCGAAGGTGAGGTCGTCGTCGTTGAGCAGCAGCAGGTCGGGCTGCTTGACCCCGACGAGCTCGGGCACCTCCGTCGAGGCCCCGACCACGTCGATCTCGACTCGGTGCCGTCGCGTCAGCACGCCGTCGGCGAGGTCGTACATGCCGATCCCGATGCGGTGAGCCCGCAGGGTCGGGTGGCTGGCCGCTGCCTCCTGGACGACGGCGAAGGCGGTGTACGTGCCGTCCGCCGCCAGCTCGAACGCCGGGCGCAGCGTGTTGCACCCCGCGGTCTCCAGCCACTCCTTGGACCAGGCGGTCAGGTCACGTCCGGACTCGCGCTCCAGCTCGACCATGAGGTCGGCGAGCGTGGTGTTGCCCCACGCGTGCTTGTCGAAGTAGGCACGGAGCCCGGCCATGAAGTGATCGACCCCGACCCACGCGACGAGCTGGCGCAGGACCGACGCACCCTTGGCGTAGGTGATCCCGTCGAAGTTCGCCTTGACGGTGTCGATGTCAGGGGCGTCCGCGACGATCGGGTGCGTCGAGGGCAGCTGGTCCTGCCGGTAGCCCCAGGCCTTGCGGCCGGTGGCGAAGCCCGTCCACGCGTGGGTGAAGCGGGTCGCGCTGGAGGCGCTGTGGTAGGCCATGAACTCCGCGAAGGACTCGTTGAGCCAGAGGTCGTCCCACCAGCGCATGGTGACGAGGTCGCCGAACCACATGTGGGCCATCTCGTGGAGGATCGTGTTGGCCCGAGCGTCCCGCATCGCGTCGGTCACCTTGCTCCGGAACACGAAGTAGTCCTCGTGGAAGGTGACGCAGCCGGCGTTCTCCATCGCGCCGGCGTTGAACTCGGCCACGCCGACCTGGTCGTACTTGCTGAACGGGTAGGGGCTGCCGAACTCCTTCTCGAAGAACGCGAACCCCTGCTTGGTGATCTCGAGGATCTCCGCGGGGTCGAGGAAGGCGCCCAGCGAGGCCCGGCAGTAGAGCCCCAGCGGGATCTGCGAGCCGTCGGCCCGGACATAGGCGTCCGTGACCTCGTGGTACGGCCCGGCGACCACAGCGGTGATGTACGTCGACACCGGAGGGGTCGCCGGGAACACCCAACGGGCCACGCCCTCGCGGACGGGGTCGGGGGCGGCGGGCGCCTCGTTGGAGAGCACCTTCCAGCCCTCGGGTGCGGTCACCGCCAGGGCGAAGGTCGCCTTGAGGTCGGGCTGGTCGAAGCAGGCGTAGGTGCGGTGGGCGTCGTTGGTCTCGTGCTGGGTGTAGAGGTAGACCTCCCCGTCGACTGGGTCGACGAAGCGGTGGAGTCCCTCGCCCGAGCGCATGTAGGGGAGATCGGCGACCACGCGCAGCACGTTCGTCGGCTCGAGGCCCTTGAGGTGGAGGCCGTCCTCGCGGTGGACCTCGAACGGGTCGAGCGAGGTCCCGTTCAGCACGATCTCGTGCACGGTCTCGGCCACGAGGTCCAGGCGCACGGACGCCCCGTCCTCGGAGCAGCTGAACTGCGCCGTGGTCTCGGAGCGGAAGACCTTGTCGCCCGTCGTCAGATCGAGGCTCACGTCGTAGGAGTCGACGGTGAGGAGGCGAGCGCGTTCGCGCGCCTCGTCGCGGGTCAGGTTCGAGCTGGACACGGGGGTCTCCTCGTGGAGGGGGCATGGCGTGGTGCGGACACGCTAGAGGAATCTGCCCGCGTCCGCGGCATGCGTTCCCGCGCGACCCCCGTGCGCCGAGAGAAATGCCGCTGGAAGGAGTACCCACCGACAGGATCTGCGCGGACCTCCAGCGCCCGCGGCGCCCGTCAGAACACGAACGGGCACCAGGGCTCGCGCGCAGCCCTGAAGGCCCGCCCGGTGTCGTCGATCGCTCCCGAGCGGTGCTCCCTCGACCATCCCGGCGTCGGCGAGAGCGCGCAGCGACGTGCCCCCGAGGAAGAGGGCTCCGAGCGCCTGGGCATCGAGGCTGAGGTCGGCGTCCTCGGTGGTGGGGGCGCAGGTCGCGCCGTCCGGGCCGCCGGAGAGCCGCCAGCACCCGGAGTTCCAGGGACAGAACGGGTCGTCGAGGTCGAGGACCACCTCGACGGGGACGGCATACGTGCGTGCGGTGAGCGCCCGTGCGACGTCGACCAGTCGGGTGAACAACGCATCGACCAACCGGGGCGCTGCCCGGCGTGGATCGACGAGCAGCCGGGTCAACGGGTCGTCGACCGGCAGGTTGTAGTAGCTCACCTCACCCACCAGGTCCGTGCCCAGCAGGACGCGCCAGAGCGCGCGATGGGCGGCCGGGTCTGCCGCCGCGACCTCGCGGATGTCGAGGGTCCCCTCGGCTCCGCCGGGCCCCCAGGACTCCTTCGTGCGGTAGAGCGCGTAGCCGCGGGGCCCCCCGTCGTCGGTCACGAGGAGGGTCCGGAGTGCCGACGAGCCGTCGCGCTCGCCGGGGAGGTCGGAGAGCGTGCGGTCCCACCAGACGGGTGTTCGGTGCAGGAAGCCGGATCGGGACGCCGCGACCGCGTCGGCCACGAGCGCGAGCTGGGGTCGCACGGACTCGGGGTCGGCGAAGGCCGCCTGGGGCTCGTCCTCCGGAGGGGAGCCGAGCCGCGCGAACTCCCGTGGCACCTTGATGCTCAGCCGTTGGGACGACAGGCCGTAGCCGTACCGACCGTAGATGCCTGGCTCGGCGGCCCACAGTGCGGCCACTGACTCGCGACCCTGCTCGTGGAGGTCGTCGAGGTGACGGCGCATCAAGGCCGTGAGGACCCCGCGGCGACGGTGGGTGGGCAGGACGCCGACCCAGGTGAGCCCGGCGACCGGGAGTCGGCTGACACCCGGCACCGACATCTGCAGGGAGAAGGTCGAGGCGAGCCCGGCGTCGGCCCCGTCGAGCGTGGCGACAAGGGTCCGGTCCATCTCCAGCACGGCGGGCGCCTGCGCGGCTCGTTCCTCCGAGCTGGTGAAGCCGAAGGCCAGCTCGTCCACCCGTCGGATGCGTTCCCAGTCGTCTGGCGCGGCGACGTTCACCTGGATGGCGGTCATGGCCGGTCATCCTGCCGCGGCGGAGCCCTTCGTGCGGGGGCTTTTCGGGTGACCTGATGTCCGAAAGGTCCGGCTCTGGGCGGTACGCGGGTAGGTTCGGCCCCGATGCCCCCCTCAGGCACCGCCCGCTTCCGTCGCCGCCTCATGCGCGTGCGGCGCGGTTTTCTGCGCTCGGACGGGTTCGTGCTCCTCGCCCTGGTCGCAGCTGCCCTGGCCGTCGGGTGGGCGACCATCCACTACCCGGAGTGGGCACCGCCAGCCATGTTGAGCCTGGTCGTCCTCGTGGGCGGTTTCCTGCTCTCGGTGCGGGGCCTCTGGCTGCTGATCGCGGTCGTCGCGGGAGTGCTTGCCTACGAGTGGCGGGTGCTGGGCTGGGCGTCGCTCCAGCCCGGGACTCTCGTCGTGGTCGGTGGTACGGCTGCGGTCGTGCTCGCGGTCGCCCGCTCCCGCGCACGACTCGGCGTGCAGGCGCTGCGCGGCGAGTCGATGCTCGTGGACCTCAGGGACCGGCTGCGCCTGCTCGGGGAGCTCCCCGAGCTGCCGACCGGGCTGGCAGGCCGAGGCGCTGCTGAAGCCCGCCGGCGGTGCGTCGTTCAGTGGCGACTTCCTGGTCGCGACGCAGTCGAGCGACTCCCACGTGCTCGAGCTGGTGGTCTGCGACGTGTCGGGCAAGGGGGTCGATGCCGGCACGCGCGCTCTACTCCTGTCCGGTGCCCTGAGCGGACTGCTCGGGGCGATGCCCGCGGAAGCGTTCCTCGAGGCGGCCGACGCCTACCTGCGCCGACAGGTGTGGGAGGACGGCTTCGCCACGGCGGTGCACCTCGCCCTCGACCTCCGTACGGGGTCGTACGTCCTCGGATCCGCGGGGCACCCTCCAGCCGCTCACTTCGTCGCCGGCTCGGGCCGCTGGGTCCTCACAGCGGCTCGGGGGCCGGCGCTCGGCGTGGACCCTGACGCGGTCTTCCTCCTCGAGCACGGCACGCTGGGTGTGGGTGACGCCCTGCTGCTCTACACCGACGGGGTCGTCGAGATCCCTGGGGGTGACATCGACGTCGGGATCGACAAGCTCCTGGGTGCAGCCGAGCGGTTGGTGCCGCAGGGTTTCCGGCGCGGCGCCCGACGTCTCGTCGACGTCCTCGGCCGCCGCGGTCTCGACGACGACCGAGCGCTCGTCCTGCTCTGGCGCACCTGACGTCGTCTCCTTGGGTGGGGCCACCTCGTGCCTGCGGTTTGCCGTTACGGTCGGGGCGTGACCGGAACCGTGCTGTCGTCCTCCTGCGACCCGGGCAGCGAGGAGTTCGCAGCCAACACGGCGGCGCACGCGGGCCTGGTGGACGACCTCGTGGCCCGCGTCCAGCTGGCTCAGGTGGGCGGGTCCCGAGCGCGCGCGAGCCAAGCACGTCGAACGCGGCAAGCTCCTCCCGCGCGACCGAGTCGACGAGCTGCTCGACCCGGGCTCACCGTTCCTGGAGCTGTCGCCCCTTGCCGCGCACGGGCTGTACGGCGACGAGGCCCCCGGCTGCCGGCTCGATCACGGGGATCGGACGCGTCGCCGGTCGCGAGTGCGTGGTCGTCGCCAACGACCCGACCGTCAAGGGCGGCACCTACTTCCCGCTGACCGTGAAGAAGCACCTGCGCGCCCAGGAGGTGGCCCTGGAGAACAGGCTGCCGTGCGTCTACCTCGTCGACTCCGGCGGCGCCTTCCTCCCGATGCAGGACGAGGTCTTCCCGGACCGCGACCACTTCGGCCGGATCTTCTACAACCAGGCCAGGCTGTCGGCGCTGGGTGTCCCGCAGGTCGCCGCGGTGCTCGGCTCGTGCACGGCCGGCGGCGCCTACGTGCCCGCGATGAGCGACGAGACCGTGATCGTCCGCAACCAGGGCACGATCTTCCTGGGTGGTCCTCCGCTCGTGAAGGCGGCGACCGGAGAGGTGGTCACCGCCGAGGACCTGGGCGGCGGAGACGTCCACGCCAAGAAGTCGGGAGTCGCCGACCACCTCGCGGACGACGACGTCGACGCCCTCCGCATCGTCCGGGAGATCGTGGCGACCTGCCCGCCGAGCGATCCGGCGCCCTGGCAGCGCCGCCCGGTCGAGGCGCCGACCGTGGACCCCGACCAGCTCTACGGCGTCGTCCCGGTGGACCCCCGGGTGCAGTACGACGTGCGCGAGGTCATCGCGCGGCTGGTCGACGGGAGCAGGTTCCAGGAGTTCAAGCGGACCTACGGCACCACGCTGGTGACCGGGTTCGCCCACCTCCACGGCCACCCCGTCGGCATCATCGCCAACAACGGCGTCCTCTTCGGTGAGTCGGCGCTGAAGGGCGCGCACTTCATCCAGCTGTGCGACCGAGCGCAAGGTGCCGTTGGTGTTCCTGCAGAACATCACCGGCTTCATGGTCGGACGCGACTACGAGGCGGCCGGCATCGCCAAGCACGGCGCGAAGATGGTCACCGCGGTCGCCTGCGCCCGGGTCCCCAAGCTCACCGTGGTCATCGGCGGCTCGTTCGGCGCCGGCAACTACTCGATGTGCGGCCGGGCGTACTCACCACGCTTCCTGTTCACCTGGCCCAACGCACGGATCTCGGTGATGGGCGGCGAGCAGGCCGCCTCCGTCCTGGCCACCGTCCGGCGCGACGCTCTCGAGAGCCAGGGCGAGTCCTGGTCAGCAGCCGACGAAGAAGCCTTCAAGGCGCCGATCCGCGAGCAGTACGAGGAGCAGGGCAACCCGTACTACGCCACCGCCCGGTTGTGGGACGACGGCGTCATCGACCCCAAGGACACCCGGTCGGTGCTCGGTCTGGCCCTGTCGACGTGCGCCAACGCCCCGCTGGAGCCGGTCGGCTACGGCGTCTTCCGGATGTGCAGCCCGATGTTCTCAACCGTCCTGGTCGCCAACCGTGGCGAGATCGCGGTTCGGATCACCCGCACCCTTCGTCGACTGGGCGTCCGATCGGTTGTCGTCTACAGCGACCCCGACGTCGACGCCCGGCACGTCCACGAGGCCGACCTCGCCGTGCGCGTCGGACCCGCCGAGGCTGCCCTGAGCTATCTCGTCCGTCGACGCGATCGTGGCTGCCGCCCTGTCAGTGGGGGCGGACGCGGTGCACCCGGGTTACGGCTTCCTCGCCGAGAACGCGGACTTCGCGCGCGCCTGCGCAGTCGGCCGGTCTGGTCTTCATCGGTCCCCCTCCGGCGGCGATCGAGGCGATGGGCGACAAGATCCGCGCGAAGCAGACCGTCGAGGCCGCCGGTGTCGCCGTCGTCCCCGGACTCCATCGTCCCCGGCCTGACCGACGACGGACCTCGTGGCTGCTGCCGGGAGCATCGGCTTCCCGGTGCTCCTCAAGCCCTCCGCGGGCGGTGGCGGCAAGGGCATGCGCCGCGTCGACGAGCCTGGACGGGATGCCCGAGGCGATCGCGGCGGCGCGTCGCGAAGCGCGTACGTCCTTCGGCGACGACACCCTGCTCATCGAGCGCTTCGTCGACCGGCCCAGGCACATCGAGGTCCAGGTGCTGGCCGACACCTACGGCAGCGTCGTTCACCTGGGGGAGCGCGAGTGCAGCCTGCAGCGCCGGCACCAGAAGATCGTCGAGGAGGCGCCGTCGCCCCTGCTCACGGACGAGGCGTCGAGCCTCCATCGGAGCAAGCGCGGTACGGACCGCCCAGGCGTGCGGCTACGTCGGAGCCGGGACGGTCGAGTTCATCGTCGCGGGGGATGCGCCCGACGACTTCTACTTCATGGAGATGAACACCCGGCTCCAGGTCGAGCACCCGGTCACCGAGCTGGTCACCGGCATCGACCTGGTCGAGCAGCAGCTGCGGGTGGCCTCAGGCGAGGCCCTGCCGTGGGGTCAGGACGACCTGCAGCTGACCGGGCACGCGGTCGAGGCCCGGGTCTATGCGGAGGACCCGGCCCGCGACTTCCTGCCCACCGGCGGCACCGTGCTCCGGTTGCGCGAGCCGGCGGGTGATCACGTGCGGGTCGACTCCGGGATCAGCGACGGGCTCGGTGGTCGGATCCAGCTACGACCCCATGCTCGCCAAGATCATCGCCTGGGGCGCCGACCGGGCCGAGGCTCTGGCGAGGCTCGAGTCCGCTCTCGCCGAGACCGTCGTGCTGGGCGTCGGACACGAACGTGGCGTTCCTCGGTGCGTTGCTGGCGGATGCCGACGTACGCGCCGGACGGCTGGACACCGGCCTCGTCGAGCGACGGCTGGCCGACCTCGTCCGGACCGACGTGCCGGACGAGGTTCTTCGTGCCGCAGTTCTCGCCGGGCTGGTCGAGCGCGCCCGTGACCGGGCTGTCCGACGACCCGTTCGAGACTCTGGCCGACTGGCGCCTGGGTGGTCCAGCCTGGGTCGAGCACCATCTGTCCGACGGCCCTCGGAGCGGGTCGACGGTGTCGGTGCGGGGGAGCGCGGCCTCGGCCGAGGTGAGCGGTGGGTGACGGGGATGTCGTGAGTGCCTCGGCGATCCTCGACGATGACGACCTCCTGGTCACCGAGGGTGAGCGCACGAGTCGTTGGGCGGTGACCTCGGCGCGAGGTGTCAGGTGGCTCGGGAGAGGCGGGCGGACCTGGGCGATCCGCGACGCGGCCGGCCACGTCGTCCACCGCGTCGACGAGGTTGCGGGCGCCGGTCCGCTCCTGTCGCCCATGCCCGGCACCGTGACCGCTGTCCACGTGGTGTTGGGCGACTCGGTGGTCTCCGGAACCCCCGTCGTCTCTGTCGAGGCGATGAAGATGGAGCACGTCGTGCGCGCCGCAGGCGACGGGGTGATCGTCGAGCTCCCGGTGTCGGTGGGCGAGACCGTCCTCCTCGACCAAGTGGTCGCAGGCGTCGGCGGCGCCGCTGCGACGTCCAGCCCCGCTTCCTAGCCTGGTGGCGATGGACGTCGTCACCGCGATCATCACCGGTCTGGGCCTGGCAGGCGCTGCGGGTCTGAACGCCTACATCCCGCTGTTCGTCGTCGGCCTTGCTGTGGCCCTTCGACGCTTGTGGGTGCGGGTCCGTCGTCCTGACACGGCCGGCTCGTAGGCGGCTCTCCGGCGAGGGGATCCAAGGAGCGGCGGGCAGGGCAACGCCCCGCCCGCCGATGCGCATCCTGACTCACGACCTCGTCAGCGCCACCACGTTCGGGGTGCCGTTGAAGTACGAGCCGTTCGCGACGTACACCGTGCCCCGGCAGCCGATGACCGCCTGGGTCGGGTAGTCGAGGGCGCCCGCCGGCGTCTTCGCCGTCCGGACGTGGCCGAACCGGGAGACGATCACGAGGCTTCCGTCCCCCGCGTTCACGGTGACCCAAGCCCGACCGAGCAGGTCGAAGGCGATGCCGTCCGCCTCGACGAGCCGGGCGTCCTTCGCGAGGACCCGGGCGCCGGTGGCGGTCCCGCTGTGGCTGATGCCGATCCGCATGATCAGCCCCTTGGCCCAGGAGGTCACGCTAGGCATGGCTCCGTCGCGGTAGGCGATGCCGTTGGCGCCGATGGGCGGCAGGTTCGGGTCGTCGATCGGTGCCAGCTTCGGTGAGCTGAACCACGGCCTCGTGGGCGTGGTGAGGTGCCGGGTGGTGCCACGCCACACAGCGCCAGCCTGGCTGTCGGTCACATAGAGCTTCCCGTGGTGCACGACCAGCCCGTTGGGCAGCGAGCCCTCAGGCAGAGTCATGACCCGCGTGACCGTGCCGGCACGGGTCACGCGCAGCACTCCGGGCAGCGGGTCGGGGGTGTTGCTGACGAACGCGACGTACGCCCGCCCGTATGGGTCGACGGCGACGCCGGTCAGCATCCCGTAGACGCCGAGGTCGAGGTCCTTGCCGAACTGCGTCCTCGTGCCGTCGTGCCGGATCAGCCAGAGCTGGCCAACGCTCGGTCCCCAGACAGCGTCCGGGGCGTCCGGGTCGCCGGAGAGGAGCGGACCCCAGACGTTGAGACTGGCGATCAGGGCGCCGTGCCCTGCAGGCGCGAGGCTCTCGGCGAAGGCGCCGCTGTCTCCGGGGTCGAAGGTCGTGACGACGCGCGCGGTCCAGGCTGGATGGCCAGGATCGTTGACGCCGGACGTGCGTGCACTGGCCGGCGCCGCCACGCTCATCAAGCCTGTGCTCAGGGTCCTACGCATGGCTTACCTCCGTAGCCGAGGGGCCGGTGACCCGACCCCCTCGGGTCGTCAGGTCACGAAGCCGTCGTGGTAGCGGGGAGGAAGAACTCGAAGGGGATCCCGTCGGGGTCGCGGAAGTTCAGGTGCCAGCCGAACGGCGACTCGGTGATCCCTGACTCCAGGACGCCGAACTCCTGGAGCCGGGCGAGCCAGGTGTCGAGCTCTGGACGGTTGGCGCAGACGAAGCCGACATGGTCGAGACCAACCCGCTCCTGAGTGAACGCCTCGGTGCCACAGCGGGGTCCTGCCGCAGGTCGATGGCCTGCCCCTGCGGCGTCATGAAGATCTTCATGGGCGCTGGGTCCTCGACCTCGGCCACGAGGGTCAGGTCGAACAGCCGGGTGTACCAGTCGGCGCTCTTGTCGATGTCGTGCACGCTGAGTGCGATGTGATGCAGCACAGGAGTCGTCATGGCGAGCCTCCTCGGTTCAACGACGGTGCTTCAGACACCCCACCGTCACCACGCCGCAACGACCTGCGCTAGAGGACTCCGCCCCCGGCGGAGTAGGGCCAACGGCCCACCCCTTGTCCCTAGGCTGTGAGCAGGAGGCGATGTGCCCGACGACCCGACGCGGCCCCCCGCGTTCCCGCTCGATCCGGACCTGACGGCCGCCGGCTCGATCGCCTCGCCGCGCTCGAGCCCGAGACAGTGGGACGTCGTCCTCGTGATCGCTGCCGGGGGCGCGCTCGGGGGAGCGGCGCGATGGGCCGTGAACCAGCTCTGGCCGGCCGATCCGGGAGGATTCCCCTGGGCCACGTTCGTGGAGAACGTCTCAGGTTGCCTTCTTCTCGGCGGTCTCATGGTGTTCCTGCTCGAGGTGTGGCGGCCCACCCGCTACGCGCGTCCGTTCCTGGCCATCGGGGTGCTGGGTGGGTTCACCACGTTCTCCGCCTACACCTCGGAGACCCGTGCGCTGCTCCTCGCCGACAAGGCGCCGCTCGCCATGCTCTACCTGTTCGGCACGCTGCTCGTCGGCCTGCTCGCGACCTGGGCCGGTCTGGCCCTGGCCCGGTCGGCTGCCGGACTGACCAGTCGAGGAACCCGACGGAGGATGCGATGAAGCTCGAAGGACGAGCGCTGCGGCTCACGATCTTCGTCGGCGAGTCCGACCAGTGGCACCACCACCCCGTCTACACCGAGATCGTCCACCGAGCGCACGCCGCCGGGCTCGCGGGCGCCAGTGTGATGCGGGGCATCGAGGGGTTCGGGGCCTCCTCCCACATCCACACGACCCGGATCCTGAGCCTGAGTGCGGACCTGCCCGTCGCCATCGTCATCGTGGACGCGGCCGAGCGGATCGAGGCGTTCGTGCCTCAGCTCGACGAGCTCATCACCGAGGGCCTGGTCATCCTCGACCCGGTGCAGGTCATCACCTACGTCGGCCGGGCGGGGAAGGACCAGCCGGCTTGATGCTGATCCTGGTGATGCTCGGCGCAGCGGTCGGTGCCCCAAGTCGGTGGCTGCTGGACCGGGCGATCCAATCCGGGCGGGCCGGCGTCTTCCCCCTGGGGACGCTGACCATCAACGTCCTGGGGTCGCTGCTCCTCGGGGTGGTCCTCGGTGCGAGCGCGTTCGGGCCGGGAACGGCTCAGCTGGTGGCCTTGGTCGGCACGGGGTTCTGCGGTGGGTTCACCACGTACAGCTCCTTCGGCTTCGAGACCATCCGACTGGCTGAGGAGGGTTCCTACGCCGAGGCGGGTCTCAACATCGTGGCGAGCCTCACTGCCGGCTTGGTCGCCGCTCTGGCCGGTTGGTACCTGGCCGAGGCACTGTGGGCGTGACGCTGTGGCGCGATGATGCCCGGCGCGCGGGGGTTTGCGGGACCGCATACCGTGGAGCCATGACCGACGCTCCGCTCACGACGACCAACGCGCTGCTGCAGAAGCAGATCGGCAACGAGTTCTTCGCCTCGCAGCAGTACGTGGCGTTCGCTGTCTGGCTCGACCAGCAGGCGCTGCCGCAGCTGGCTCTGCACTTCTACCGACAGGCTGTCGAGGAGCGCAACCACGCGATGATGCTGGTGCGCTACCTGATGGACCGCGACGTCCCGGTCTCCGTACCACCGGTGCCCGAGGTCCGCAACGACCTGGGGTCCGTGGTCGAGCTGGTCGAGCTGGCGCTGGCCCAGGAGAAGCGGGTCACCACCGACTTCGAGCAGATCATCGCTGCCGCCCGGGTCGATGGTGACTACCTCGGCGAGCAGTTCACCCACTGGTTCCTCAAGGAGCAGGTCGAGGAGGTCGCGTCGATGTCGACGCTGCTCCAGGTGGCCCATCGGGTCGGAGACAACTTGATGCTCCTCGAGGACTACCTGGCACGGGAGGGCGTGAACGAGTCCACCGATCCGACCGCTCCGCCGGCAGCCGGCGGGTCGCTCTGAGCCGAAACCCCGCCGCTCGGGCCGGCGCCGTGGGTACAGTGCCGCGATGAGCGCTGAGACGACGGCCACCGACTCCATCACCGTGTCCTGGCCGGAGCACGACCCGGCGACGTACCGGGTCGTGCCTGCGAGCAGCGCCCCGCTCGACCAAGGGCGCGTCGCGTCCCTGCTCGCGGCCGAGTGGGAGCGGTTCGAGGCGCAGACCCCGGCGTCGGGCGCGCACCACGCTCGCGCTCTCGGCTCGCTGCCGCTCGGTGTGCCGTCGTCGTTCCAGCACTGGGACCCCTACCCCGTGGCGATCACCAGCGCGAAGGGTGCCTGGCTCACCGACGTGGACGGCCGCCAGGTGCTCGACCTCTCGATGGGCTTCGGCGCCATGCTGGTGGGACACCTCAACCCCACGGTCGTGGCAGCGGTCGGCAAGGCCCTGGAGACCGGCACGCTGTTCGTCACCCCGTCGCCGTCGGCGACCGAGGCGGCCGAGCGGTTCCAGCGGCGCTTCGGCCTCGACCAGCTGCGCTTCGCCAACTCGGGCACCGAGGCGACGATGTACGCGCTGCGCACCGCTCGGGCCTTCACCGGCCGCAAGGCGATCATCAAGATCGAGGGCGGCTACCACGGCGGCTACGACCCGCTGCAGGTGTCGGTGAAGCCCGAGGTCGCCGAGGCCGGTCCGGAAGCGGCTCCGACGCCGGTCACGCCGTTCGAGGTGGAGGCCGGCACGGTCCACGTCGTCCCGTACAACGACCTCGCGCGCCTGGAGCAGCTCTTCGCCGAGCACGGCTCCGAGGTCGCCTGCGTCTTCATGGAGCCGGTGCTGGAGAACATCGGCATCGTCGTCCCCGACCAGGGCTACCTCGCCGGCGTGCGCGCGCTGTGCGACGCCAACGGCGCCCTTCTGCGTGTTCGACGAGGTGAAGACCGGGCTCACCGCCGGCTACGCCGGCGCCTCACAGCGGCTGGGGGTCACACCCGACCTGGTCTGCCTCGCCAAGAGCATCGGCGGCGGCCTGCCGCTCGCGGCCTTCGGCGGACGCGCCGAGGTCATGTCCTGCCTGACCGACGGTCGCATGCCGCACTTCGGCACCTACAACGGCAACCCGCTCGTCGTGGCTGCCGCCGTGGCCATCGACGAGATCGCCACGGTGGAGGCGCTCGCGGCCGCGGAGAAGCTCAACGTCGACGCCCTCGAGGCGATGAACGCGATCATCGACGAGCACGATCTGCCCGCCCACACGGTCGGCTTCGGCGTCAAGGGTGCCGTCACCTGGTCGTCGACCCCGGTGCGCAACTACCGCGACTACAAGCGGACCGACTTCAGCGCCGCCGAGCTCAGCTGGCTGTGGGGCGTCAACCGGGGCATCCTCACCCCGCCCGGGCTCGACGAGCAGTGGCTGGTGTCGCTCGCCCACACCCGCGCCGACATGGACCTGCTCGTGGGCGACTTCCGCGAACTCGCTGAAGCCCTGCGCGCCTGAGCCCACACCCGCCCTGAGCCCGCACCCGCACGGGTTGAACGGCAGCGAGTCCGCCGCGTCCGGCTGGAGACCTGGCGCCCAACGCCCCGGTCGTGCCGAGGCCGGGACGATTCGGGACCTCCGTCCCTACTCGCCGCTCGCGCCAGCCGACAGGCTCTCCCCAGGACCGCTGCCGACGGGCCGTCCCTGGTGTGGATGATCGCGCCTTGTTGGCAGTGACTCACCTTTGGTATGAAGCGACGATGGAGGCCGCACGTGGCAGGACTTGACCGCGACGATCTGCAGATGGTGCTCGACTCGATCACCGAGTACGCCGATGCGAACCTCCCGGACGAGCGGCTGCGTGAGCTCGACGCCGCGGACGAGTTCCCCGAGGAGACCGTCCGTGACATGTGCGGCGAGGGTCTCGGGGTCTCCTTGCTCTTCATCCCCGAGGAGTACGGCGGCATGGGCGGCGGGGCGTTCGACGTCTACCGGGTGTGCGAGCGCATGGCCGCGATCGACCTCGGCGTCGCTACTGGCGTGCTGGCCACGTTCCTCGGGAGTGACCCGATCGTCTTCGGTGGAACTCCCGCGCAGCAGGAGCGCTTCCTCGGTGCGATCGCCGAGCACGGTCTGCTCATGGCCTACGGCGCCACCGAGGCCGGGGCCGGGAGCGACCTGGCCTCGTTGCGGACCGTGGCCACCCCGATCGAGACCGACGGTCAGGTCACCGGCTACCGCATCTCCGGGACCAAGCAGTGGATCTCCAACGGCGGCCGGGCCGATCTCTACACGATCCTGGCGCTCACGCCGGGTGGACCGACCTGGTTCGTCGTCGACCACGACACCCCGGGTTTCAGCAAGGGTCACCACGAGGACAAGCACGGCATCCGCGCGAGCAACACCGCCGCTCTCACCCTCGAAGACGTCGAGGTCGACGTCGACAGGCTCGTCGGTGGCACCGAAGGGCTCGGGCTGGCGCAGGCGCAGGCGGTGTTCGGCTACACCCGCCTCATGGTCGCCGCCTTCGGCCTCGGCGCAGGCTGGGCAGCGCTCAACCGGGCCGATCGTCTACTCCACGATGCGGGTCCAGGCCGGCAGCCCCCTGTCGGAGAAGCAGGGCTACACGCACAAGCTGATCGTGCCCCACGTCGTGGCCCTCGAGGCAGGTCGCGCCTTCATCGAGGAGACCGCCGAGCGCATCGACGCCGGCGAGGAGATGCTCAACACCGAGGGCGCGATCGCCAAGTACCTCTCCAGCGAGGCCGGCAACGCCGCCGCCGACGCGGCCATCCAGGCGCACGGCGGCTACGGCTACACCAAGGAGTACATGGTCGAGAAGATCCGGCGTGACGTACGCATCACGACGATCTACGAGGGCACCTCGGAGATCATGGAGATGACCATCGCGCGCGACCGGTGGCAGCAGCACCTCAAGACGCGCGGGCAGTACTACCACGACCAGGCGGCTGCGCTCGAGGTCGCTCGCCGCCGCCCATCCCGAGGTGGGTGCGGCCACCGCAGCGCTCGCCTTGCACGCGCTCGCCGAGGTGCTCGAGCTCGCGCGAGCCCACAGGCTGACGCGCAGCCAGCACGTGCTCTTCCGCGTGGGCGAGCTCGTCGCCTGCGCCGAGGGGGCGGGTGCGCTGGCCCGGCGCGCTGCCCGGGCCGCGGACGGCGATCTTCCCGCCAAGGCGGACCACCGCTTCGACGCGGCCGCGCTCGCCGCCATCAGCCGGGTGAACGCCCGCGAGGCCGCGCACCGGGTCGGCGCCGACGGGCTGCGCTGGATGCTCGGTGCGGCAGCTCCGGGAGAGCTCGACCCGGCCTCGGTCGCAGGACGCACCGACGCCGTGGCCCGGGCTCAGGCCGGTCTGATCGACGACATGTCCGAGGTGGCTTCGGCCGTCTACGCCCACCTTCCGCACGGCCGCTGACCGTCATCGGCTCAACCGCTCCTGCCACCCGGAGGTCTCAGGTCATGGCCGGCTCCACCCGATCCATCGCCATCGTCGGACTCGGGGCCGTCCTGCCCGACGCCCCCGACGTCGCGGCGTACTGGCGCAACCTGACCGAAGGGCGCTACTCCATCGGCAGCGTGCCAGCCGACCGCTGGAACCCGGACCTGTACTACGACCCCGACCCGCACGCGCCGGACAAGACGTACTCGGTCATCGGCGGCTGGGTGCGCGACTTCGACTGGGCGCCGTTGCAGTGGCACCTGCCGGTGCCTCCCAAGGTCTCCCTGGCGATGGACCGCACCCAGCAGTGGTCGGTCGCCGCAGCGCGGCAGGCCCTGCTCGACTACGGCTATCCCGAGCGCCCGCTCGACAACGACCGCACGGCCGTGGTCCTCGGCAACGCGATGGCTGGCGAGCTCCACTACCTCACCGCACTGCGGGCGTACCTGCCGGAGTACGTCGAGGTGCTGAAGGCGTCCCCCTCGTTCGGCTCGCTGCCGCCCGACGTCCGCGACGCGCTGATCGCCGAGCTGTCGGCCGGCTCGCAGGAGCGGTTCCCGGTGATCACCGAGGACTCCATGCCCGGCGAGCTCAGCAACATCATCTCCGGCCGTGTCGCGAACCTGTTCAACTTCCACGGTCCGAACTTCACCGTCGACGCCGCCTGCGCCTCCGCGCTGGCCGCGATCGACGCCGCTGTCGAAGGCCTCGAGCAGGGCGACTACGACGCGGTGATCACCGGCGGCATCGACGCCAACATGGGAGCACCGAGCTTCATCAAGTTCTCCGCCATCGGCGCCTTGTCGGCCACCGGCACCCGCCCCTACCGCGACGGCGCCGACGGGTTCGTCATGGGCGAGGGAGCTGCGGTCTTCCTGCTCAAGCGGCTCGCCGACGCGGAGCGCGACGGCGATCACATCTACGCCGTGCTGCGTGGCATCGGAGGGTCGAGCGACGGCAAGGGCAAGGGCATCACCGCGCCCAACCCGATCGGCCAGGAGTTCGCCGTCTCGCGTGCCTGGCAGAACGCCGGGTCTGGTGCCCGACTCCGCGACCTACATCGAGGGTCACGGCACCTCCACGCGGGTGGGTGACCTGGTCGAGGTCACCGCGTTGTCGAAGGTGTTCGCCGGACTTGGCCTTGCACCCGGATCGATCCCGCTGGGGTCGGTGAAGTCGAACATCGGCCACCTGAAGAGCGCAGCCGGCTCGGCCGGACTGCTGAAGGCCGTGCTCGCGCTCGACCACAAGGTGCTCCCCCCGAGCCTGGGCGACCAGCCGCCGAGCGCGGCGATCGACTTCGCCAGCCTCGCCGCTGTACGTCAACCCGACGCTGAGGGACTGGAGCACCTCTGCCGGTCAGGTCAGGTCCGCCGGCGTCAGTGCCTTCGGCTTCGGCGGCACCAACTTCCACGTCGTGGCCGAGGAGTACGTTCCCGGGCGGATCCGGCCCGGAGGCCGACCCCCGCTCGTTCGCCGTCTCCACCCCCACGCCCGCCCGGTCGACCGGCGTCGCGGCGAAGGCTCCGCTGCGTGGCTCGTTGGTCGTCGGCGGCGCCACGGACGCCGACGTCATGGCCCGTCTTCACGAGGTGGCGGCGACCGCGCGCCACCGGCATCGCTCCGGCGCCCGCCCCGCCCGCGCCTGACGACCTCGCCTCAGCGGTGCGGGTCGCCATCGACTACGGCGACGCCGACGAGCTGTCGGCGAGGGCGCGACAAGGCCGTCACCGCGCTCGAGGCCGGCAACCCCGCGATGTGGAAGGCCCTGCGCAACCAGGGTGTCTTCCTCGGTCGCGGCCCGGCCGCCCGGGTGGCCTTCCTCTACACCGGGCAGGGCAGCCAGTACGTCAACATGCTCGCGACGCTCAGCGCCACTCGACCCGGTGGTCGACGCCACGTCATCGTCGACTCCGACCGCATCACGACCACGGCTGCTCGGCCGGCCGCTGAGCAGCATCGCCTTCGCCGACCCGTCCGACGCCGCTGCGATGGCGAGCCGCCGAGGAGGAGCTGCGGCAGACCGAGATCACCCAGCCGGCCGTTCTCACCACCGACCTCGCCCTGACCCGCGCTGCTCGAGTCGTACGGCATCGCCCCGGACATGGTGATGGGCCACAGCCTCGGCGAGTACGCGGCGCTCGTCGCGGCCGGGGCGATGCCCTTCGACGACGCCCTCGAGGCGGTGGCGGCGCGCGGGCACGAGATGACCGCCGTGTCCATGGGCGACAACGGCCTGATGGCCGCCGTGTTCGCTCCCCTCGACGAGGTGCAGGCCGTCCTCGACGAGGTCACCGACTACGTCGTCATCGCCAACCTCAACTCCACCAAGCAGGCCGTGATCGGCGGTTCGACACCCCGGCGTGCAGGCGGCGATGGCCACGCTCACCGCCCTGGGCCACCAGGTGGTCCAGCTGCCGGTGAGCCACGCCTTCCACACCGAGATCGTCGCCCCCGCCGCCGAGCCGCTCAAGGTGGTGCTCGCCCGGCTCCACCTGGAGTCGCCGACGATCCCGCTCGTGGGCAACGTCACCGGCGGCCTCTACCCCACCGGTCCGAACGTCACCGGCGCGATGATCGACCTGCTCGGGCGCCAGATCGCCTCGCCCGTGCAGTTCGTCACGGGCCTGCGCACGCTGTACGACGCGGGCTGCCGGGTGTTCGTCGAGGTCGGCCCCAAGCGCGCCCTCCACGGCATGGCCGAGGACGTGCTTCGCGCGACGACCCGGAGGTCACCGTCCTGTTCACCAACCACCCGAAGCAAGGGGATGTCGTGTCGTTCAACCAGGCACTCACCGGTCTGTACGCCGCTGGTCTCGGCGCCCGGGTCCCCGTGCCGGCGGAGCCGTCCACCTCGCGAGCCCCTGCACCGGTGGCAGCCGTCACGCCCGCCGTACCGCCTCCGCTCGCGGTGGGCGCAGCCGCGGTGCCGGCCGGCGACGACGTGTACGTGCGGCTCGGCCACGTGTTCGCCGACGCCCTCGCCGAGGGCGCGAAGCTGCTGGCAGGGCACCCCTGCCGCGCGGCCGCCACCGTCGACGGCGCCGGCGGCGAGCCGGTCGTCATCACCGGCGCGGGGCTGGCGCTGCCCGGACGGGACAACGTCTTCGGCGACGACAACGTCAGCGTCCTGCTGCACGGCACCGTCGCTCATCGACACCATCCCGGTGGGCCGCCGGCACGCGATCGTCGACAAGCACATCACCCGCCTGGTCAAGTCCGAGGCGGGCGGCGGGCCGGTTCGAGACCATCGACAGCGCCGCCGACGTGATGAAGCTGGCCGGCCGCGCCGGACGGCTCGACATCGCCGACGAGTACGGGGTCCCCGAGGACCTCGTCGCCGCCCTCGACCGCACCACCATGCTCGCGATCGGGGTCGGCCTCGACGCCCTGCGCGACGCCGGCATCCCGCTCGTGCTGCACTACAAGACCGCCACGACCGGCCGCGAGATCCCCGACCGGTGGATGCTGCCCGAGGCGTACCGCGACACGACCGGGATCATCTTCGGGTCGGCGTTCCCTGGCGCGGACGCGCTCGTCTCCGAGCTGAACGCCTACCACGAGGACGAGTCGGTCAGGGAGCGCGCCGAGCTCCTGCGCGAGCTCGTCGCCCGACTCGACGGCGCGTCGGACCCCGTCATGCGCGAGGACCTCGAGCGCCGGCTGCACGAGCTCGAGCACCAGCTCGAGTCCGAGCCCTACCTGTTCGACCGCAAGTTCCTCTTCCGGGTGCTGTCGATGGGGCACTCCCAGTTCGCGCAGTACATCGGTGCGCGGGGGCCGAACACCCAGGTGAATGCCGCCTGCGCGAGCACCACGCAGGCGGTCGCGATCGCCGAGGACTGGATCCGAGCGGGCAGGTGCGACCGCGTCGTGGTCGTGGCCGCCGACGATGTCACCAGCGACACCCTGCTCGACTGGATCGGCGCCGGGTTCCTGGCCTCCGGGGCCGCCGCCACCGACGAGGCGGTGGAGGACGCCGCGCTGCCGTTCGACCGCAGGCGCCACGGCATGCTGCTGGGGATGGGCGCGGCCGCGCTCGTCGTCGAGAAGGCGGCCTCCGCCCGGGAGCGTGGCATCCGGCCGATCGCCGAGGTGCTCGCCACCGAGACCGCGAACAGTGCCTTCCACGGCACCCGGTTGGACAGCGAGCACATCCGTGGGGTCATGGAGCGGCTGATCCAACCGCAGAGGGCCGATGGGGAGTCGACCGGGCCGAGGTGGCGCGCCGAGACCGTCTTCGTCTCCCACGAGACCTACACGCCGGCTCGCGGCGGCAGTGCCCAGGCCGAGGTCGATGCGCTGCGGCACGTGTTCGGAGGCAACGCCGCCAAGGTGGTCATCGCCAACACCAAGGGCTTCACCGGCCATGCCATGGGCGCCGGGGTCGAGGACGTCCTGGCGGTGAAGTCGCTGGAGACGGGGATCGTGCCGCCGGTGCCCAACCACAAGGAGATCGACCCCGACCTCGGCCCGCTCACCCTCTCGCGCGGCGGCTCCTACCCGGTGCGCTACTCCTTGCGGCTCGGGGCCGGCTTCGGCTCCCAGATCGCGATGACCCTCTATCGCGCCGTGACCTCGCCCAACGGGCACACCGCTCCGGACCAGCTGGGCTACCACAGCCGCATCGCCGACCCGGCTCGCGTGGTCCGGCTGGCTGGCCGCCGTCACAGGGCTTGCCGATCCCACACCGATCACCGACCACCGCGTGCTGCGCGTCCGCGACGACGGGCCTCCGGTCCGCGAGCCGGTGGTCGCGCCCGGTGCCTGCGGTCGTGCGGATCGCACCCGCCGCGGGAGTTGCTGCGGCGGGCCCGCTGCCCCGGCGGTCGCAGCCCCTCCCGTCGCCCCGCCCGTCGCGCCTGCCGCTCGGCCGCGGCCGTGCCGCACCGGCACCGAGGCGTCGCGCGCCCGTGAGCCGGTGGCCCCCGTGGTCGATCCGGTGGAGGCTGCGGTGCTGGCGGTGGTGGCGGCGCAGACCGGGTATCCGACGGACATGTTGGACCTGGATCTGGATCTCGAGGCTGATCTGGGGATCGACACGGTGAAGCAGGCGGAGACGTTCGCGGCGATCCGTGCGCAGTACGACATCCCGCGTGATGACAACCTGGCGTTGCGGGACTATCCGACGTTGCGGGCGGTCATCGGGTTCGTGCACGACAAGGCACCGAACCTGCCCGCCGCACCGCGGCCGCCGCAGCCGCGCCGGCCGCCCCGGCAGCCCGCCCGCACCTGCGGCAGCTCCGCGTCGGCGCCGGCGCCTGCGGTGGATCCGGTGGAGGCTGCGGTGCTGGCGGTGGTGGCGGCGCAGACCGGGTATCCGACGGACATGTTGGACCTGGATCTGGATCTCGAGGCTGATCTGGGGATCGACACGGTGAAGCAGGCGGAGACGTTCGCGGCGATCCGTGCGCAGTACGACATCCCGCGTGATGACAACCTGGCGTTGCGGGACTATCCGACGTTGCGGGCGGTCATCGGGTTCGTGCACGACAAGGCACCGAACCTGCCCGCCGCACCGGCCGTCGTACCGGCAGCTCGCACTCGGCACCCACGCGCTGTGTCTCGGCAGTCGGCAGTCCACGGCGCCGGCGGCTGCGGTGGATCCGGTGGAGGCTGCGGTGCTGGCGGTGGTGGCGGCGCAGACCGGGTATCCGACGGACATGTTGGACCTGGATCTGGATCTCGAGGCTGATCTGGGGATCGACACGGTGAAGCAGGCGGAGACGTTCGCGGCGATCCGTGCGCAGTACGACATCCCGCGTGATGACAACCTGGCGTTGCGGGACTATCCGACGTTGCGGGCGGTCATCGGGTTCGTGCACGACAAGGCACCGAACCTGCCCGCCGCACCCGCGCCTGCAGGCACGACGAACACGACGGACACGGTGGCCACCAGCGCCAGCCATGGCCTCGGCTGCCGGCAGCCTCGTCGTCGGGGACGACGAAGCGGCCGCGGCCATCCCGCGTCGCTGCCCGACCCCGGTGCTGCGCCCTGCCCTCGACCGGTGCCTGCCGACCGGCGTCTCCCTCGACGGTGCGCGCGTCGTGGTCGGGCTCGACGAAGGCGGAGTCGGCGCGGCACTCGTCGGTCGGCTCGAGGCCCAGGGTGCGACGGTGCACGCCGTGGCCGCAGGTACCCCGACCGAGCAGGTGGCCGACGAGGCTGCCGCGTTCGCGGCCGACGGGGTCACCGGGGTCTACTGGCTGCCCGCCTTGGACGTCGAGGTCGACCTGAGCGCCACCGACCTCGAAGGCTGGCGTGAGTCGCTGCGCCGTCGCGTCACCTGTCTCTACGCGCTCATGCGTGGTCTCGGCGACGGCGTGGGTGGCGAGGGGACGTTCCTCGTGTCGGCCACCCGTCTCGGTGGTCGCCATGGCTATGACGACCTGGGTGCTCGGGCGCCGATGGGCGGTGGCGTCAGCGGATTCACCAAGGCGTTCCACCGCGAGCGGCCCGACGCGCTGGTGAAGGCCGTCGACCTGCCGGTCGACCGGAAGACCACCGCGCACGCCGACCAGCTGATCGCCGAGACGCTGCGCGACGGCGGTGCGGTCGAGATCGGCTTGGTGGACGACCGCCGCTGGACCGTCGGCCTGGTCGAGCGTCCGCTGCCGCCCACGCCCCCGGACGAGGGGCCGGCGATCACGCTCGGTCCCGACTCCGTGGTCGTCGTCACCGGGGCAGCCGGCGCCATCACCTCGGCGATCACCGCCGACGTCGCGCGCGCCGCTGGTGGCGGGCACGTCCACCTGCTCGACCTCGTCGCCGCGCCCGACCGTGACGACCCGGACCTTCAGGCTTTCGGCGCCGACAAGGACGGGCTTCGTCGCACGCTCATGGAGCGGCTCAAGGCCGACCATGAGCGGGTCACACCGGTGATGGTCGAGAAGGAGCTCGCTCGCATCGAGCGGGCGCACGACGCCCTCGCGGTGGTTCAGGCCATCGAGGAGGTCGGCGGTTCGGTGCACTGGCACCAGGTCGACCTTCGCGACGCCGACCAGGTCGGCGTGGCGGTGGCCGCGGCCCTGACCCACTCCGGACGGATCGACCTGCTGCTGCACGCCGGCGGCATCGAGATCAGCCGGAAGCTCGCCGACAAGGAGCCGTCGGAGTTCGCACTCGTGCTCGACATCAAGGCTGACGGCTGGTTCAACCTCATGCACGCGATCGGGTCTGCTGAGCTCGGCGCGGTCGTGGTGTTCTCGTCGGTGGCCGGACGATTCGGCAACAACGGCCAGACCGACTACAGCGCGGCCAACGACCTGCTCTGCAAGAGCGTGTCCGCGCTGCGCTCGACACGGCCGGAGACGCTCGGCGTGGCGATCGACTGGACCGCGTGGGGCGACATCGGCATGGCCACCCGTGGCTCGATCCCCACCGTCATGGCGGCTGCCGGCATCGACATGCTGCCCGCCCGGGCGGGAGTGCCCATCGTCCGTCGCGAGGTCACGTTGCGCGACGTCGGTGGTGAGGTCGTGATCGGCCAGCGTCTCGGTCTGCTCATGAGCGAGGACCACCCCACGGGTGGGCTGGACCTCGACGTCCTGGCAGCGGGCGGTACCGCTCTCCCGTGGGAGGTGACGTCCTTCGGGCAGTACGACGGGCTCGTCGCCCGCGCCGTCCTCGATCCTTCCGCGCAGCCGTTCCTCGACCATCACCGCATCGACGGCACTCCCGTGCTGCCCGGGGTGATGGGGATCGAGGCGTTCGCCGAGGTGGCGCTGATCGCCTGCCCGGGCTACGCCGTCCTCGCCGTCGAGGACGTCGCCTTCCTCGCCCCGTTCAAGTTCTACCGCGACGAGCCGCGCACCATCGCCGTGCAGGTCGTGGTCACCGCCGACGGCGACGACCTGCTCGCTCACTGCCAGCTGGTGGGCGAACGGCTGCTGGCCGGGCAGGAGACGCCGCAGCGTTCCGTGCACTTCACCGGCACCGTGCGCCTGGGAGCGCAGGCACCCGAGGCCGGACGCGTCGATCCGGTCGCTCTCGACGGGCACGGTGGTCGAGGCGTCCGACGTCTACCGCGTCTACTTCCACGGCCCGGCCTACCAGGTCCTGGCTCGTGCTTCAGCAACCGCCGACGGGGCCGCAGGCGAGTACGTCCCCGACCTGCCGGTCGACCACGCGGGAGCTGCCGACACGGTCACCGAACCCCGGCTCACCGAGCTGGCGTTCCAGACCGCCGGGGTCCTCGAGATCGGCACCACCGGTGTGATGGCCCTGCCGATGCGCCTCGACCGGGTCGTCCCCTACGGGCGCCCGTCCACCGAGTCCGTGGTCGCGGTGGTACGAGCCAGGCCGGAGGACGGTGCGATGGTCGTGGACGCCGACGTCCTCGACGGCGACGGTCGACTGCTGGTGACCCTCGAGGGCTACCGCACCAGCCCGCTGCCTGCACCGGTACCGGACGACCTGGCCGGACCGCTCCGGCACGCCATGGCGCCGGAGGCCTGAGCCGTGACCATCAGTCGCATCGCGGTCGTCAACCGCGGCGCCGCCGCCGTACGGCTGATCCACGCAGTGCGCGAACGCGCCCTCGAGCTCGACGCCGACCTCCGCACGATCGCCTTGTACGCCGACGAGGATCGCGGGTCGCTGTTCGTCCGAGAGGCCGACGAGCGCTACCCGATCGGACCGGCCACGGTCGCCGTGCCGGGCTCGGACCACCGGCTGAGCGCCTATCTCTCCCTGCCGGTCATGCAGGAGGCTCTCGTGCGCAGCGGGGCCGACGCGGCGTGGGTGGGCTGGGGCTACAACGCCGAGAACGCCGAGTTCGCCACGATGTGCGACGACCTGGGGATCACGTTCATCGGGGCACCCGCCGACGTCCTGCGACGGTTGCGCGACACGATCAACGCGAAGCGGTTGGCCGAGGGTGTCGGCATTCCCGTCGCTCGCTGGTCGGGCGGATCGGTCGACTCGGCCGACACTGCACGGGTCGAGGCGGCGCGACTCGGCTATCCCGTCATGATCAAGGCGGCTGCCGGCAGCGGGGGTCGAGGGGTCCACGACGTCGCACGCGAGGAGGACCTCGCGTCGGCCTTCGCCCGAGCCCGCGACCGTGCACGCGCGCTGTTCGGCGACCCCACGGTCTACCTGGAAGCAGCCGTGCCCGGGGCGCGCCAGGTGGAGGTCCAGCTCGCTGCCGACCGGGCGGGCACGGTCTGGGCCCTCGGGGTTCGCGACAGCAGCGTGCAGCGAGGACACCGCAAGATCTTCGACGAGGCGCCCTCTCCGGTGCTGACGGTCGAGCAGGACGCGTGGGCCCGCGACGCGGCGATCCGTTTCGCGCGCGAGGCCGGCTTCCAGGGCGTGGGGAGCGTGGAGTTCCTCAGCGACACCAGCACGGACCGACTGCTCTTCCTGGAGTTCAACGCCCGCCTGCAGGCGGCCCATCCGGTCACCGAGGTCACCACGGGGCTCGACCTGGTCGAGCTGGCGCTGCACCTGGCCGACGGCGGACTGCTCGCAGGGCGAGCCCCCGGTCTCCCACGGTCATGCGATCGCCGCCCGGCTGCTCGCAGAGGATCCCGACCACGAGTTCGCCGCGTCGCCCGGACGGATCGAGCTGCTGCGGTTCCCCGGCGGACCAGGCCTGCGGGTGGACACCGCAGTCGAGGAGGGCGACCCGATGCCGCCGGTCTTCGAGCCGGTCCTCGCCACCGTCGTCGCGCACGGGCAGGACCGCACCGAGGCGATCGCCCGGCTGCGGCGTGCGCTGGCCGAGTCGTCGGTGCTGCTCGAGGGAGGCACCACGACGCGCCCGTTCCTGCAAGCCCTGGCCGACCGTCCGGAGCTGCGCAGCAACGACGTCGACACGGGGTGGGTCGACCGGCTGCTCGCTCAGGGCCGCGTGATCCCGAGCACGGGTGCGGCCGTCGCGCTCTGCGAGAGCGCGATCCGCGCCTACCAGGCCGCGAACGCCTACGAGCGAGACCACTTCTACGCCTCCGCCGTCCGAGGTCGGCCCGAGGTCGCCGCGACCGTGGGTCATCGGGTGACGCTGACCAGCGGTGGCGAGCGCTACGAGCTGCGGGTCTTCCGGATGAGCCGTGAGGAGTTCGTCATCGAGTCCGACGGTCGTCGGATCGTCCTTCGTCTCCAGGAGAACGGCCCGACCCTTCGGCGGCTCGAGGTCGGCGGGCGTACCTATCGGGTGCTCACCGTCGAGGACGGACCCGGCTGGCTGGTCGAGGTCGACGGTGTGCCGCACCACGTGGAGAGCGACGAGGGCGGCGTCGTCCGTGCCGAGGCGCCGGCGGTCGTGGTGAGCCTGCTGGTGAAGGCGGGCGACATCGTGGCAGCCGGGGATCGGCTGGCTGTGGTCGAGGCGATGAAGATGGAGTCGTCGATCCTGGCCGAGACCGGCGGGCGGGTTCGTGTCGGTGCTCGTGCGCTCCCACCAGCAGGTGTCGCCGGGCGAGCCGTTGATGACGCTGGACGGCCAGCAGCGTGCCGATCCCGACCGGCGTGGTGCCGCGCGTCGCCTCGCCGACCTCGCCGAAGGGGCGATCGAGTACGACCACCACGACTGCCGGCACCGTCTCGCCGAGCTGCGCCGCATGCTCATGGGCTACGACGTCTCGCCCGAGGACCTGCACGGGTCGGACGACGGCTGATCCGTGCCCCGAGCACTCGATGTCGCTCGAGGAGCGCCGCCCCCTCGAGGACGAGGTGCTCGAGGTGTTCGTCGACGTCGTGGCGCTCTACCGGCGCGGCCCGTCGCCGGACGAGGACGTCCCACGTGAGCGACGCAGCACCGCCGAGTACTTCGTCGGCTACCTTCGCGACCCCGGTGCAGCCGGACGCGGTCTGCCCGAGTCGTTCCTGTCTCAGCTGCGCCGTCTGCTCGCCCACTACGACGTCGAGTCGCTCGAGCCGTCGCACGACCTGCAGGCTGCCCTCTTCCGCGTCGCGAAGTCCGGCGCCCGGATGGAGCACCAGACCGTGCCCGTCGTCGAGATCCTCAAGCGACGTCTCGACCGCACGGCCAGCTACCGCGACGAGTCCTGGCGACGGCTGCTCGATCGCATCATCGCCGGGACCCACGGGCGCCTCCCCGCGGTGCACGACCTCGCGCTCGAGGTGCGCTCGCGCACCTTCGACCTGCCCATGCTCGAGGAGATCCGCAGCGCCGCGCACGTACGGGCGCGCCAGCAGATCGCGGACCTCACCGCCGACCCCGACGGCCCGCACGCCGACGAGCTCGTCGTCGGCGCTGGTCGACTGTCCGCAGCCGCTGAAGACGATCCTGTCCGAGTCCTCGCGCGAGGCCCCCGCCCGCGTCGAAGGAACGCCTCCTCGAGGTGATGACGCGCCGCTACTACCGCATCCGTCCGATCGGCGAGGTCGTGACCTTCGAGCGCGACGGCATCCCCTTCGCCAGCACCTCCTACCCGCGTGGCGACCACGGGTGCACGTGGTCAGCACCCACGTCGAGCACGACGACCTCGAACGGGCCGCCGCGATCCTCGTCGACCTCACGCCGACGTACCGGACACCGACTTCGTGGTCGTCGAGCTGTACGAGTGGCGCGACGAGGACGTGGCGACGCTCGACGCGGCAGGACGAGTCGCCGCCCTGCTCGACCGGATGCTGCCCCCGGCCTGCAGCGTGTCGTCGTGGCGACCTCGGGCAGGGCCAGCGGCCCAGGGATCTCCGGTGTCCAGCACCGCACCTTCCGGCCCGGTGAGACCGGCTACGTCGAGGACCGCGTGATCCGAGGGCTGCACCCGATGATGGGCAAGCGGCTGCACCTCGCCCGGCTGGCCAACTTCGACGATCGAGCGGATGCCCTCGGTCGAGGACGTCTACCTCTTCCACGGCACGGCCCGGTCGAACCCGCGGGACGAGCGGTTGTTCGTGCTGGCCGAGGTGCGCGACCTGACCCCGGTGCGCGACGCCGACGGGTGTCGTGGTTGCGCTGCCGGAGTTCGAGCGCATCTACCTCGAGGCCATCAGCGCCCTGCGCGACGCTCAGCTCCACCGCCCCGAGCACCGGCGCCTGCACTGGAACCGGCTGATGCTCTACGTCTGGCCTCCGATCGACCTGCCCGCCGACGAGCTCTTCGAGCTGGTCCAGCGGCTCGCGCCCGAGACCGACGGCCTCGGACTCGAGAAGGTGGTCGTCTTCGCCCGCCAGGTCGTGCCCGGCCAGGAGCCTCGACCCGTCGCCCTCGACATCTCGAACCCCGAGGGCCGCGCCCTGGTCCTGAGGGTGCGCACCCCTCACGACCGGCCGCTCGTTCGCTCTGACGCAGTACACCCAGCGCGTCGTGCAGCTGAGGCGGCGCGGGCTGGTCTATCCCTACGAGTTCGTCCGCATGCTTGCGCCGGAGGGCGGCGGGGGTGGGAGCGGCATACCTCCGGGGAGCTTCGTGGAGCTCGACCTCGACGACGAGGGCACGGGCCTCGTCCCCGGTCGAGCGCGAGCCGGGCGCCAACGCCGCCAACGTCGTCGTCGGCCTCATCACGAACGTCACCCCTCGCTACCCCGAGGGCATGGAGCGGGTGATCGTTCTCGGAGACCCGAGCCGCGGGATGGGGTCGGTGGCCGAGCCGGAGTGCCGGCGGATCATGGCTGCGCTCGACCTGGCCGAGCGACGCGGCATCCCCTGCGAATGGATCGCGGTCTCGGCTGGTGCCCTCATCGCGATGGACAGCGGCACCGAGAACATGGACTGGATCTCCGCGGTGCTCCGCCGGATCATCGAGTTCACCCAGGACGGGGGAGAGCTCAACGTCGTGGTGGCCGGCATCAACGTCGGCGCACAGCCGTACTGGAACGCCGAAGCGACGATGCTGATGCACACCCGGGGCATCCTCGTGATGGCCCCCGAGTCGGCGATGGTGCTCACGGGCAAGCAGGCGCTCGACTACTCGGGTGGTGTCTCCGCCGAGGACAACCTCGGCATCGGTGGGTACGAGCGGGTGATGGGTCCCAACGGTCAGGCCCAGTACTTCGCGCGGGACCTGACCGACGCCTGCCGCGTTCTGCTCTCGCACTACGAGCACGCGTACGTCGCCCCCGGCGAGCGGTTCCCGCGGCGGGCCGTCACGAACGACCCGGTCGACCGGGACGTCTGCCTCGCGCCGCACGGAGGCGAGTTCGCCACGGTGGGAGATGTCTTCTCGGAAGCCACGAACCCCAGCCGCAAGAAGGCCTTCGAGATCCGGCGCGTGATGGCTGCCACGGTCGACCAGGACCACCCCACCACCGAGCGATGGTTCGGCATGGAGGAGGCCGAGATCGCCGTGGTGTGGGATGCGCACCTCGGCGGCTACCCGGTGACCCTGCTCGGGCTCGAGTCCAAGCCGCTGCCCCGCGTGGGGCTGATCCCCGCCGACGGCCCGGACATCTGGACGTCGGGCACGCTCTTCCCGCAGTCGTCGAAGAAGGTCGCGCGGGCCGTGAACGCCACCAGCGGCAACCGTCCGCTCGTGGTGCTGGCCAACCTGTCGGGGTTCGACGGGTCGCCGGAGTCGATGCGCCGAACCCAGCTCGAGTACGGCGCCGAGATCGGGCGCGCCGTGGTCAACTTCCGCGGGCCGATCGTCTTCTGCGTCGTCTCCCGCTACCACGGCGGCGCGTTCGTCGTCTTCTCCGCGGCACTGAACCCGAACATGGAGATCGCCGCCGTCGCCGGCTCGCACGCCTCGGTGATCGGGGGAGCGCCGGCCGCCGCGGTGGTGTTCGCCCGCGACGTCGACAAGCGCACCGACGCCGACGAGCGCGTGGTCGAGGTGCGTGAGCAGCTCAAGCAGGCTGACGGTTCCTCGCGCGCAGCGCTGCGACGGGAGGCGGCTCGCGTCGTCGGGGACGTCCGCAGCGAGAAGCTGGGCCAGGTGGCCGCCGAGTTCGACGCCGTCCACACCATCGACCGCGCCCTGCGCGTCGGCTCGGTGAACCGCATCATCGACCCGCACGACCTGCGGCCCTACCTCGTCGACGCCGTCGAACGCGGCATGGCGCGCGAGCTCGAACGGCTCAGCAACGAACACGAGGTGTGAGCTGGTCGACGCCTGCCGGCCGAGACGCTCAGCCGGACCTCGGTGCGAGCGGGGTGTCGACCCACGAGTGGATCGGTTCGGCCGAGGCGAGTGCTGGCGGGTCGACCTGGGCCACCGGCTCCGACATCGCCGCAGCTGCGGCGAAGGTGAGGACGAAGTCCCCGAGCCGGCACCACCACCCGGGGAAGGTCGCCCCCTCGACGGCCGTGACCGTCAGCGGTGACCAGCGGCCGCCGTCACCTCCTCGATCCGCCTCGCACCGGACCTCGACGCTCCGGGTGTCGCGGCGCAGTCCGGTCCGGAGCACCTTCAACGCGCTCTCCTTGGCCGACCACACCAGGTTCGCGCGCAGGAACCGCTCGTCGTCGTCGGTCGATCCGTCGACGAAGCGCTGCTCGTGCGGCGTGAACCAGTCGGCGACGAACGCCGGTGAGCGCGCCTCGACGAGCTCGAGGTCGCAGCCCACCTCGGTCCGGTCGGGCGAGATGACGGTCACCGCCCAGCCGGCGCGGTCGGTCATCGACAGCCGGCGGTCCCACGGCTGCCCGTCGACGTGGGGGACGGGCGCACCGTCGGGTGCATGCCCGATCTCGACACGGTCCCACCGCACTTCTCCGGGGTGACGACCCTGCGCGTGCACCACCGCCTGCTTCGCGGTCCATCGCGCGACGAGGAACTCCACTCGGCGCTTGGAGTAGCGCATCCGGTCGTGGTGGTCGCGTTCGGCCGGGCTCAGCCACGCCAGGCCTGGCGGCAGGTGCGGCTCGCCCTGCGAGAACCACGTCGGCCCGAGCACCCCACGAGCGTAGGCCCTGAGACGCTGGTCGACGTCGAGGTTCCTGCGCGAGAGGGGGAGTACTGTCGAGAGTTCGGAGACGGCTGTCGCCGCTTGAGGAGATGGACATGACCGAGGTACCCGAGGTCGAAGCGGCGAACGTCGACGAGGACGTGGTCGAAGCGGTGAAGACCGACCAGGTCGTTGAGCCGGTCGTCACCGACATCCAAGAGCACGCAACATGGGCTGTGGGTGAGTGGCTCGGCAGGCCCATCCTCGATCGCGACGGGGAGCGCATCGGGAAGCTGCAGGACGTCTACGTGGATGTCGAGACCGACGAACCACAGTTCGGCACGGTGAAGGAAGGGATCTTCTCCCGCCACCTGACGTTCGTGCCGCTGGTCGGGGTGCAAGTGGGTCCCGACTATCTGCAGGTCACCGCAGCCAAGGAGCAGGTCCGGTCAGCGCCGGACATCGAGTTGCAGGGCGAGGAACTGTCTCAGGCCGACGAGTCCACTCTCTACCACCACTTCGAGCAGAACTACACCCCCATGGACACGCGCGAGCGGACGTCGCCTCGCTCGTCGCTGAGAGAGGTTCGCTCGGATCGCGCCGCCGGTCAGCCAGAGAGCGATCCGAGATGGGGAAGTGGAACGCCAGGAGGTTGTGCTCCTTGCTCGTTCCTCAGAGGTCGTTGCCGGCGTAGGACTGGTTGAAGCTCTTGTTGGCCAGCGGGAAGTCGGGAACGATCGTGTCGGCCAGGGCGACCGGGCAGCGCCGGCCAGTTGAAGAACGACGGGTCGACGACCTTGACCCGGCTGAGCGTCCCTGCCGGGTCGAGCTCGACCCGGTGGGCGATGCGTGCCCCGCCAGCCCTCGACCAGACCCAAGACCCGATCCCGGTCCGGGTGCGGCTGAGCCTGGCTGCCTGTCCCGGTGCTGCGCCCAGTCGAGCGGCCGAGGTCGCGACGAGGGCGGCCGACACCGCGACCTCGCGCACGCGGACCCGGAAGCGGCTGAGCACGTCGCCGCCGCTGCTCGAGCACCACCGCGAAGTCTGCGACCCGAGGTCGACGAAGGGGTGGTCGCGGCGGGCGTCGACGTCGATGCCGGACGCGCGGGCCACGTAGCCGAGCGCCCCGAGGTCCGCAGCGCGGCGTCTGCCGTGAGGACCGCGGTGCCGGTGAATCGGTCGCGCACGGTGGAGTTGCCCAGAGGTGAGTGCGGCGAGGTCAGTCGACCTCCTGCGGCCAGCGGAGCGAACGGTGCCGAGGTCGGGGAGCGCGGCGAGCCGGCGCCGCCGATCGTGATGCCGCCCCGCAGCAGTCGGTGCCCGGTGGTGGCCTTGTTGAGCCGCAGCAGGCTCTCCCGCAGTCGCTGCGCGTGGGCGTTGGCGAGTCCGAAGCCGACGTCGTTGGCGAGCGCGCCGAGGTCGGCGACGTGGTTGTGGATCCGTTCGAGCTCGAGGAGCAGGGCGCGGACGCACGCGATCCTGCTCGGTGACCGTCGATCCCGGCGGCCTCCTCCACGGCCATGGCGAACGCGAGGGTGTGACCGACGGCGGTGTCGCCGCTGATCCGCTCGGCGAGCTCGATGCCGTCGTCGGGGCGACGGCCCTCGAAGAGCTTCTCGACGCCGCGGTGGACGAACCACAGCCGGGCCTTCATCCGCAGGATGGTCTCGCCGACGACGGAGAACCGGAAGTGTCCGGGCTCGATGAGGCCGGCGTGCACCGGGCCGACCGGGATCTCGTAGACGCCGTCGCCCTCGACCTCGAGGAAGGGGAAGGAGCCCGACGTCATCGTCGAAGCGTGGGTCGGGGTCGGCGTCGCGGCAGCATGGGGTACCAGCCCGGGGCCAGTGGCCGTGTCGGACCAGTCGGTAGCGGCAGGGGGTGGCCGTCGGGCGTGATGCCGTAGAGGTCGCGGACCTCACGCTCGAACCGGCCGATGGAGTAGTCCAGGCCGGCCAGGCTGGGGATCACTGGCTGGTCCTTGCGGACCGGGAGGACGAGCTCGACCCGGTGGTCGTCCGCTGGCCGGACGCAGGACGTAGACGACGCGGAGGCCGTCATCGTCCTCGTAGCCGGCGACCAGGGCGACGCCGGAATCCGTCGCGAGATGTCCGCGACGTATCGCGGCGACGTCGTGACGGTTGACGTCACCACGCGGTGCTGGGTCGCTCGGTCATGCGCACCCCCCAGAACGCGCGGCGGCCTGGGTCGAGCAGCGTCGACGAAGGGGCCCGGGGCGAAGCCGATGACCGCTGTGACGCCCAGTGCGAGCAGCATCGGCAGCCGCGGGCCGTGCGGACGGTCGGGTCCGGTGAGGTTCTGGCTCGACCGACGGCTCGCTCGAGACGCGGCCACCGAGCGCATGCCGCAGAGTGTGCCGGGCGAGACCCGCGAAGAGGACGAGCAGCAGGACGACCGCGACGGCCACCGCCCAGCCCATGCCGCCCTGGAAGCCGGCGACGACGATGGCCGACCTCGGAGAAGAAGAGGCTGAACGGCGGGAGCCCGAGCAGGGCAGCATCCCGACCAGGAAGCGGGACGGCGACGCCGGGTCGTCGAGCCAGCAGGTCGCGGATCCCGCGATCTGGGTGGTGCCCTCGACCGCGAGAATCCGACCGGACACGACGAACATGCTCGACTTGGCCAGTCCGTGGCCCAGCACGTGCAGGAGGGCAGCGCCGAGCGCGAGCGGTCCTGCCGATCGGCCGCCGCGAGCGCGAGGAGGCCCATGTGCTCGATGCTCGAGTAGGCGAGCATCCGCTTCAGGTCGCGCTGTCGCAGGATCAGCGCGCCGCGACGGTGAGCGACAGCAGCCCGGCGGTCGACGAGCAGGCCGCGCATCAGGCCGGGGCCGAGGACGGGGTCGACGACGGCCTGCACGCGCAAGATGGCGTAGAAGGCGACCGACAGCAGCACCCCCGACATCAGGCCGGACACCGGCGGCGGGCGCCTGGCTGTGCGCGTCGGGCAGCCAGCTGTGCATCGGGCGCGAGTCCTGCCTTCGTCGCGAACCCCAGGACGGCGAGCGCCCCGGCCACCTTGACGCAGCGAGGGGTCGAGCGGGAGCTGGCCGCGGGTCAGGACGATCCAGGACAGCGTGGGCTCGCCAGCGGCCACCGTCGCGGCGTAGAGCAGGACGATCCCGAGGAAGGCGATCGCGACGCCGACCGAGCCGAGGACGACGTACTTCCAGGCCGCCTCCAGCGACCGGCGGGTGCCGTGGTGGCCCGACCAGGAACGCGGTGGCGATCGTGGTGGCCTCGACGGCCACCCACAGGACGCCGAGGTTGTCCGCGAGCACGGCCAGCGACATCGCGCCGAGGAAGAGCGTGACCAGTGGTGGTAGGTACGCGCGGCCGTGGTGGCCCGGCGCGTCGGCGAGCCCGCCCCACGTGGCGGTCAGGCCGACGGCCCCGACGACGGTGAGCATGAAGGCGGACAGGGCGTCGACGCGCAGCAGGCCGCCGAGCGCCGTCGGGTGTCGTCCGTTCGAGGACGGCAGCGCTAGGGCCACTCCGCTCGCCGAACCACGGCCGCGGCCGAGCAACGCCGGCGAACCGGCTGAGCCAGGCCCGCCAGCAGGACGGTGGAGCGCTGCCGAGGACGAGGCAGAGCCGCAGAGGGGAACGAGCACAAGGACGGCCATCAGTCGTGCAGCTCCGTCAGGTCGTCGAGGTCGGCGCCGCCGAACTCGTCGCGGATCCTGCCGGTCAGGACGTAGAGGATCAGGACGACGAGCAGCACGTCGAGGAGACACCGAGCTCGACGACGAGCGGCACGCCGCCGGAGGACAGGAACGCCACCGTCGGCGATGCCGTTGTCGATCACCAGGAAGCCGACGAGCTGCGAGATGGCGTGTCGTCCGGTGACGAGGAGCAGGAAGCCGTAGAGCACCAGCGCGATGCCGACGGGGACGGCCGCGATGGTCGGGCCGGCGGCCAGCGCCGAGCAGCGGGCTGGCTCACCAGGTAGGCGAGCATGGTGAGGAGCGACATCGCGATCAGCGAGGTGGTCGTGTTGATCAGCGGGCGCTCCTCGCGCACTGCGCGCCGTCTGGCTGCGACTGCGGGCGAGCACGAGCGGCAGCACGACCCCCTTGAGCAGCAGCACGAGACCAGGGCGACAGCCGAGCAGCTCGCGGCTGCCCTCGTCGACGCCGATGACCGGCGACCAGCGCTGCCAGCGCGGCGCCCTGGAGGGCGAGGAGCGGCAGTGGCCGCGACCAGGGAGCGTCGCCAGACCAGGAGCACGGCGGACAGGAGCAGGACCCCGGCGCTCATGCCGATCGAGCTGCGCGAACAGCGCTCGCTGACATGGCTACGCCTGTCACCACGAGGTAGGAGGCGGTCACGGCGAGGAAGGCGAGCACGAAGGAGCCGGCCAGCAGCTCGGGGACCCGGAACAGCCGCAGCTTGGCGAGGAAGACCTCGACGGTGGCGAGGGCTGCCGCCGAGCACCGCGAGCTTGACGATCAGCGTGACGCACGCCGACGAGCAGTGACAGCGGCGTCGACCTCGCCTGCCATCCCCCACGGCAGGAGCAGGGTGCCGATGAGGCCGAGCAGCGCGCCCAGCCGCAGCCACGAGCCGAGCTCCAGCCACGCCGAGGTCGCGACCTGAGCTCTCCAGCACCATCGCCTCGTGGATCATCGTCGAGCTCGAGGTGCGTCGACGGGTTGTCGACCGGCATCCGGCCGGTCTCGGCGACGACCGCGATCGTCAGCGCCACCAGCGCGAGCAGGCTGACCGGCGCCGCGACGCTCGCCGGGTCGATCAGGCGGGCGTCGACGATCTGCGACAGGCTGGACGAGCCGACGGGGATCGACAGCGCGTAGACCGAGACGAGAACGGTCGGCTCGACGAGCGCGGCGATCGTCATGTGTCGGCTGGATCCCATGCCGCCGAACGCGGATGCCGGCGTCCAGGCCGACCAGTGCCAGCGCGACGGTGCCGACCAGCAGCACCGACACCACGACGAAGAGGTCGTCGGGAACCAGCGGGAACGTGACGGTGCCCGACCAGCGGGATCAAGGCGCACACCAGCAGGCTCGACGCGACCAGGACCACGGGGCCGACGGACTTGACCCAGCTGGTGCCCTCGGCCTGCAGCGACTCCTTGCGCGAAGAGCTTGCGCAGGTCCCGCCACGGCTGCAGGACGCCGGCGCCGACCCGGCCCTCCAGCCGGGCGCGCACCTGGCGCATGAGGCCGACGAGCAGCGGCGTCAGGACCACCATCGCCGTCACCTGGACGGTCACCAGGATGGCGACGCCGGTGTTCACAGGGTCACCACCACGAGCACGACCAGCAGCGCGACGAAGGAGTAGCCGAGGTAGCGGTGGATGCTGCCGTTCTGCAGGTGGCGCGCGAGCACTCCCACGCGGTCCACCACCGGATGACCGGGCGGTAGGCCGTGGTCTCGACGACGTCGTGACGCTCTGCTGGAACTGCACCCGCTCGACGAGGTAGCGGGACTCGCCGGAGTGGGTGACGACCACGTCGCGCTCGGGTCGTAGCGCGTCGTCGAACACCCGGGAGAGCGGCTCGGCGTAGGACGTCGCGGTGTACTGCATGCGCGGGCTGACCCGCACCCCGCCGCAGCCCCAGGTCAGGTCGACGCGACGGCGCGGCTGCCGTCGGGCGAGACGCGCCGACACGAGGATCACCGGGAGGACCAGGGCAGCGCCACCAGCGAGAGGGCCACCGGGTCGAGCAGGGCATCGATCCCGGACAGGTCGATGCCCCACCAACCGACCGAGCCGACGCCGGACGAGGCCGGCCGCGGCGGCGGCCGCCGCGGCCACCGGCCCGGGGCCAGCCCGAGGACGACCACCGTCGACGCAGCGACGACCATCGCGACGCGCATCCTCAGCCCGCTCTCGTGAGCGGCGGCCGCTCCCTCTCCGCGTGGGCGGGCCAGGAAGGCGATGCCGTAGGCCTTGACGAAGGTCAGCAGGGCGAGGCCGGCGGTCAGGGCGACCACGGCGACGGCGACCGGCATGACGACGGCCACGAGGCGGTCCTGCCGTGCGCGCCTCGTGGATCAGGGACTGCAGCAGCACCCACTCGGCCACGAAGCCCGACGTGACGGGAAGCGCGGCGGCGCCGAGGGCGCCGATCCCGAACGCTGGCGGACGTCACCGGCATGCGGGCGCCGAGCCCGCCGAGCCGGTCGAGGTCGCGCTCGCCGGTGGCGTGCAGGACCGAGCCGGCGCCCAGGAAGAGCGTGGTCTTGAAGGCGGCGTGGCCGACGACCAGCAGCAGGCAGGCAGCGATCGCCGAGTCGGCGAGCTCGGTCGACCCCGTAGGAGCGCAGAAGCAGGCCGGCGCCCAGGGCGAGGAACATCAGACCGACGTTCTCCGTCGTCGAGTAGGCGAGCAGCCGCTTGAGGTCCGTGGCGACCGACGCCTGCAGGATGCCGTACACCGCCGACACCGCACCGAGCGCGATGAGCAGCAGTCCCCACCAGGCCGGACCCCCGGCAGCAGTCGGATCGACACCAGGAGCGCGCCGTACACGCCCAGCTTCACCATCGCCGCACTCATCACCGCCGACACGTGGCTGGGCGCCTCGGGGTGCGCCCGCGGCAGCCAGACGTGCAGCGGCACGATCCCCGCCTTGCTCGCGAACCCGACGATCAGCAGGACGAACGCCACCGATGCCGTCCCAGAGTCGGCGGGCACCCGCGCCATCGCCGTGAACCCGGTCCCGCCCCCGGCGGCTGAGAGGACCGCGAACCCGACAGGATCATCACGAAGCTGACCTGGGTCATCACCGAGTACCAGAGCGCAGCCGAACGCACCGGGGCCCGATGGGCGTGGTCAGTAAGGAGCAGCACCGTCGAGGCGACGGCCATCAGCTCCCAGCACAGCAGGAACGAGACCGCGTCAGCGGCCGCGGGGACCAGCTGCATGGCCAGCAGAAAGACGGCCATCGCCGACCACGAGGTGCGCGACGCGGCCGGTCCCTGGACGTAGCCGATCGCCGTAGAGCGTGGCCACGACCCCGACGAGGCCGACGACCACCATGAAGAAGCCACCGAGCCGATCCGGGGCGAGCACGACCGGGTCGAACGGCAGCGCGATCGGCACCGTCAGGGATCCGTGGCCACCGCTGAGAGCGCAGGCACCGGTCACGGCGCCGGCGACACCGATCCCCACGACGGCTGCGCCAGTGACTCGCGCGCGCAGGCGAGGAACGACGAAGACCGCCGCGCCACGGCCGCACAGGTCAGGGCGAGCTGGGCGAGCAGCCCCCCCTGGACGAGGGTCACCGGCCGGTCACCTGCCGGAGCGCCTGGACGATCGCGTCCGGCTCGGGCGGGCAGCCCGGCACCTCCAGGTCGACCTCCACGACGTCACCGACCGCACCGGCCACCCCGTAGGCCCCCGCGAAGACCCCGCAGTTCCGCGCGCAGTCCCCCATCGCGACCACCATCCGCGGCCGGGGCGTCGCCTCGACGGTCCGGCGAAGGGGCTCGAGCCATGTTGTGGGTGACGACCCCGGTCACCAGCACGAGATCGGCGTGCCGCGGTGATGCCACCAGCCGGACGCCATAGCGTTCGGCGTCGTAGACCGGGCCGAACGCGGCGGCGATCTCGATCTCACATCCGTTGCACGACCCGGCGTCGACGTGCCGCACCTGGACGCTGCCGGCCAGCTCGGCGGGGCGCCCCGCGGCCCGCTCGGGCAGCGGTGGGGCGGCCTCAGCGACCCGACCGGTCCTGCGGATCAGCTGAACCAGCCCGAGCAGGCTCACGGCGAGCGCCTGCGGCCGGGACGCAGCTCTGCTCGCAGGGAGTCCTGGTCGGACAGGATGCCCAACAGAATGCCGCGCGCTGCCACGAGGAGGTCGCGCACGTCGGGGACGCTGATGGAGTAGACGACCGAGCCGTTCTCACGACGCTGCGCCACCAGGCTCGCCCGCCTGAGGACAGCCAGCTGCTGGGACAGATTGCTCGGCTCGATCTCGATCTGATCCAGCAGCTCGTGAACCACGTGGTCACGTTCGGAGAGCAGCTCCAGGATGCGGATCCGCGCCGGGTGACCGAGCGTCCGGAAGAGCTCTGCCTTGGCTTGGTAGAGCGGTGCGACCACGAACCTTCCCCTCCTCGACTGCCGAATCTTCGCACATGACAACTTATTCACGTCAAGTCTCGTACGGCGTGGGGCTGGTGCGGTTGCTCGACGGGACTCGGACCATGACGGCCGATGACCGGAACCGGTACCAGCGTGCACGGGTTGGTGAAGCACATGGCCTACGTGGAAGCCGGGTGCTTCGTGGGCACGCCGACATCGCTCGGGAGCTGATCGACCGGTCGGCCGGGATGCGGGCGGCGAACAGCAACCTCCGGCACGTCGGCGCGCCTATGGTGACGGTGTGACCTGCCTGCGAGGTCCTGACCACGTGGGGACCCGCGTCTCTTGGAGGGACTCCGATGCCTGACTACTCACCCCCGTGGTCGAAGCAGGGCCCGGCGTCCTACTTCCCGTCGATCGAGAAGAAGTACGGTCGTTCGATCGCTGATTGGCAGACGGTCATCGCCGACTGTGGCCTGGACAAGCACATGGCCATCGTGAATCACCTCAAGACCGAGTATGAGATGGGGCACGGTCACGCCAACGCGCTGGTGGGCTGGACGCTCGCCGGGAATGTGGCCGTCGCGTAGTGGCGCGATCGTGAATGGCATTCGGCGCGTTGCGCGCCGACAGCCAACTCGGCATCGAGGTGTTCGGGCCAGCCGGACGCTTCCGCGATCTTGCCGGCGAACACGTCGTGCCGCCGCTCGTCGCCATCGACGCAGGCGGACGTTCCGGTCGACCTGGCCATCAACCCACGTGGTCTTGCCTGTCGTCGCAGTCGTCTGTCTCAGGTCATTGCTGCGATGCGACCCACTGGTCGACGTACTTGGCCCACAGGGCGTACGACTCGTCGGTCCAGACCGGATACCACTGCGTGCCCTTGCCTTGTCCCCAGCGCTCGAGCAAGTCCGGGACCACGTGGGGGTGCTCACGCGTGAGCCAGGTTACGAACCGATCGGTCCGGGGGTCAGCAGTCAGACCGAACAAGTACCAACGCAAGCCGGAAGCTGCGAGGATCCGCTCACCCTCGACAAGGATCGTGATCTCATCGGAGTACGGGCCACGACCCAGTCGCTCGGACCCCAGCACGTGGAAGTCGACGTGACACCCGACGGCGACGCCGCCCAATCCGGGACCACTACCGACGGAGCCGCAACCCTTCGGAAGCAACCGCAAGCCGATGGCCTCGGCCCAGGCCAGGCCATCCGCCAACGAGGGCTCGCCCGGCCAGATCTTCAGATTGTCCTCGTCGAGGGCCGCGACGTCGCGCGAGGCCGCTCCGACATCATGGGCCGCCAGCGCGTCGATGAAGTCCGTCGCGATCTGTTCCGGCGTCCGCTCGCCGACCGGCGTGGCGGGCACCACGTCTGCGGCCTCGTCGGAAGAACCACCCAGGAGGCCGGCCATCACCAGGGCAATGACGACGACGGACGCCGCCACGGCACTGATCCCCCACGTGAGCCCGCGTCGGTGGGCGGACGACTCGGTGCTGGCGACGAAGTCGTGATACTGCCTTTCGGTGTCCGTGCTCCTCATGGCGATCTCCGCGTCGTAGCGGAGAATGTCGGTGACCCGACGCTCCAGTTCGGTGAGGTTCGAGTCGGTCATTGCGCCACCTCCAGGTCACTCCCGAGCGCGGCCAGGCCGCGGCTGGCATGCCGCAAGCGGTCGGTTTCGGCGTGGGTCATGACGTCGTGCTCGGCCGATGTCAGCGCCTCCGGCTGAGGCACCATCCGCAGCATCGAGGCGTCCGCCCGCCGGCGGCGAAGAAGCTGGTTCATGCTGCCGTTGACGACGGCCTTGTTCAGGTACGCCACCGCGTTGTGCGGGTCATGCAGCCGCCGCCAGTGGCGGTACAGCCCGGCGAACGCCTCCTGCACGACGTCCGCGGCGGTCGCTCGGTCGTCGCACAACAGCGACGCCAGCCCGACCAGTCGGCGGTGATGGGTACGGAAGAGCGAGGCGACGGCGTCCGTTGGCCCCGCCCACGGGCGATCGACCACCGCGCTCACCTCTGGCACGTGACTCGCTCCGTTCACGTGGGATAAGACCACTCAGTGTTCCGTTGGTTGACCGACTCCTACGCCGAATCTGCGGAGAAGGTCAGCTCCCGCAGGCGAACGTGGGTGTTGCCGACGGACCGGTTTGGCCGTCGAGTGGCGGGAAGCGGGGCGATCTGGCGACCGGGTTCGCCCCCTGACCTACCAGCGACCGCGGGCGACCGCGACACTCAGGTGTCAGGTGCTCACGAAGCCGCCGTTCGTCCATGAGCGCCGGCATGTCCACCCCGGTGGTCGCGTCGCCGGTCGCAAGGGCAGCATCAGCGTCGCGGATCCGGTCCATCGCCGCGTCGTCCCGCAAGCATCGGTGCCCAGTGAAAAGCATCGGTGCCCAGTGAACGTGTGGAAGGAACTGATCACCTCCGGTTCAGTCGACGAGGTCCGGCAGGACGTGAGTCACGAACTCCTCGACCCTGGCTGCGCCTTCCGCGGGCCACCCGCACACCAGGTAACCCGTGCCCGCCGCACGCATGGCCTCGACGTTGGCCCGGACCTCGCTCCACGGTTCGGACAGCGACAGCGAGGACGCCCGGGCGATCGAGGCCGGGTCCCGGCCGGCCGCGGCGGCCAGCTCGTCCACCGCATGGGAAAGTTCGCGGAAGTTCTGCGGGGACTCGAAGCAGTGCCAGACGTCGGCGAACCGGGCTACCAGTGGGAGGGTGCGGCGTCGCCCGGACCCGCCGATCCACAGTGGCGGGCGCGGCTGCTGGACCGGGGTCGGACGAAGCTGCGCGCCAGTCAAGTTGAAGACGCGTCCCTGGTAGTCGACGACCTCGCCGGTGAACAGCCGAGTGAGGATCTCCATGCAGTCCTCGAGCCGGTCGAACCGCTCGGCCAGCGGTGGGAAGTCAATGCCGAGTTGGTGGTGCTCCTCCTCGAACCATGCGGCTCCCATCGCCAGCTCGAGCCGGCCGTGGCTGGCGTGGTCGACGGTCACCGCCTGCGCGGCCAACACGGACGGGTGTCGGTACGTGACTCCGGTGACCAGCAGGCCGAGCCGGATCCGGGAGGTGACCGATGCCAGTGCCGCGAGGGTCGTCATCCCCTCGAAGCAGTTGCCAGGCCCGTCGCCGTACATGGGCACGAAGTGGTCGAAGCCCCACATGCCGTCGAAGCCGAGGTCCTCGCAGAGGCGGACTCGGCCGAGCAGGTCGACCCACTCCATCCGCTGCTGAGCGATGTCCACACCGAAGCGCATCCTTGTCATGTCAGCGAAGGTAGCCCGCGGGGCCCCGCGCTCGAAGAGCGCGGGGCACCACGTCACGGTCGAGCGGGTCCTATCCGCCGATGCGCGGACCCTCGAGGCGGCAGACCAAGGGGCCAGCGATCCCGCCGCAACTCAGACTGGCCTTGGCCACCGCCATGACCATCGGAGGCGACGTCTCTCGGGAATTGCAGTGACAGTCACGACCCCCCGGCTAACGAGCTGGGGGGACGAGCGAGGACAGCAAGCCAGGTTGGGTGGCGCGCCGGAGGCCCTTGGCTGTGCTGTCCCGAAACTCATGGGGGACCTTTGACGTCCGGTTGGCCCCGAACGGTCTGGTGCCCGTTCGATTGACATGGTGAGCGGCCTTCGTATCGAGCCGGAGAAGCCGGTGAAGGGGCATCGACACCGTCCTCCGCCGTCCCCGGCATCCGGACGGACGACACACTGCTCGCACTCACGCCCAGATCCTTGGTCGGCGTAGCGACGGGGAGAGTGACGAGGAAGGTCGTTCCGGTGGGGCTGCTCTGACAGGTCACGAGACCCCCATGGGCGCGCACGACGGCGCTCGACGATCGACAGTCCGAGTCCGCTTCCGCCTCGAGCACGAGTGCGTCCCGGATCGGATCGGTAGAAGCGTTCGAACACCCGCGCCGCAATGTCGGGCGACATGCCCGGTCCTTCGTCGGCGACGGCAAGGACGACCGACTCTCCCTGCACGCCCACCTGGACGTGCACCGGCGTGCCCGGCGGGGTGTGGCGCAGCGCGTTGGACAGAAGGTTCGCTGTGACCTGGCGCAGCTGCGGCTCGTCGCCGAGCACGACAGGGACCTCGTCGAGCCACTGGTCCTGAGTGAGAACTACGAGGTCGATGGGTCGTGTCGGGTCGACCGCCCGGGCATCGACGACGGCGTCGGAGGCGAGGCTCAGCAGGTCGACGGGCTGACGGCCCAGCGGCCGGTCCTGGTCCAGTCGGGCGAGCAGGAGCATGTCGTCGACGAGCAGGCCCATGCGTTCCGCCTCGGACTCGATCCGTCCCAGGACCCGTGCTACGTCCTCAGGCTTGCTGACAGCGCCGAGTTCGTACATGGCGGCGTGCCCGCGGATGGTGGTCAGCGGGGTGCGAAGTTCGTGGCTGGCGTCGGCGACGAAGCGACGTAGCCGCGCTTCTGAGTCTGCACGGGCTGCGAACGCCTGTTCGATCTGGGCGAGCATGCTGTTGAGCGCAGCCGAGAGTCGTCCGACCTCGGTCCCCGCCTCTGCCGGGCGGCACGCGGCGGGTCAGGTCTCCTGCCGCGATGTCCTCGGCGGTGTCCTCGATCTCGCTCAGGGGCCTCAGTCCGATCGTCACGACGAACCACGCGCCGACGGCGACCAGGATGAGGGTCGCGACGCCGGCGACGGCAGCGATGTTTCGCATCCGGATCAGGGTGGCCTGTGCGTCGGCGAGAGACACCGCCACCACGACGTATCCGTCACCACTGTTCAACGGTGTGACATGAACCCGCCATTCGGTGCCGAAGCCGTTGGTCGATCCAACCGTCACGCTTCGCCCGGAGTGCGTCGCGATGGCCGGGCCGGTGATTCCGGTCAGGTCGGGGCTCGCGATGTCCGTCTGGGGTGTGGGGCGGATGCACGCGAGGGCGCCGTCAGCAGTCACGAGGGTGAGCACGAAGTCGGAGGGAAGCGCCGAGCCCGGTGCCGGCTGATCGGCGCACAGCAGAGAAGCGTCGACGCTGCCGAGCGGCCCACGCGCCGGGATCCCACCCGCCTGCTGCCCGGCCCGGTCGTAGAGATAGACGCGAAGCAGGACCACACCGGCCACGCTGGTGACGATGAGACCGAACGCAGTCAGCAGCAGCAGACCGGCGACGAGGCGCAGGCGCAGGGACATCGCTACGGCTTCGTGCTCGGGACACGAAGGGTGTAGCCCACGCCCCGGACGGTCTGGATCAGCGGAGGGTTGAAGATGTCGACCTTCTTGCGCAGGTAGCGGATGTAGGAGTCGACCACAGATGAGTCGCCACCGAAGTCGTAGGACCACACGTGGTCGAGGATCTGCGCGCGACTGAGTACGCGTCCGGCGTTGTGCAGCAGGTAACGCAGCAGCGCGAACTCGGTGGGCGAAAGATCGACCTGCTCGTCGTGTCGCCACACCAGATGGCTGTCCTCATCCATGATCAGATCGGCATAGCTGATCCGACCGTCCTGGACGGGGGTTCCGGTCGCACCGTGAGTGCGTCGCAGCACCGCCCCGATCCTCGCGATCAGCTCTTCGAGTCGGAACGGTTTGGTGATGTAGTCATCACCGCCCAGCGTGAGGCCACTGATCTTGTCGTCAAAGCCGTCGCGGGCGGTGAGGAAGACCACCGCGACCGATCGGTCCTGCGCACGGAGCTGGCGCAGCAGCTCGAAACCGTCGAAGTCAGGCAGCATGACGTCCAAGACGAGGAGCTCCGGCCGAAAGTCGTCGGCGACGGCGAGCGCCTCGGCGCCGGAGCCGGCGGTGCGCACGTCGAACCCGACGAAGCGCAGGCTGGTGGACAGCATGTCGGCGATGTACGGCTCGTCGTCGACGACCAGGATCCTGGAAGCCAGGACCGGGTCTGGAGTGACGCTCATGGGTTCACCATCGTGGAAGTTGATGACAGAACGATGAGAACGGGCTGGGAGTTCCAGGCTGGAAGAGCGTAGGACACGGCCCGCCAACCGACTCGCAGCGTTCTGTCATCTGGCTACCCAGACGCTGACATCTGGGTCGTCAATGCTTCCTGTCACCCACTGCAGGAGGACTCATGTACCACCGCCCCACCCCGCTCGGTGCGCGATGAACCGCCGATCGATCGCGATCAATGGCGGTCTGGCTGCCGCGCTCGCCGCTGTCATCGCCTTCGGCTTCGCCGCAATCGGGAGCCCGTCGTCGGCCAGTGCAGGCGCAGATACCACCACCACCGTGCGCACGGCCGACCTGAGCGCGACGGTCTCCGCCACCGGGAACGTGTCCTCCGCCACCGACGTGGCCGTGAACTTCCAGGGGACCGGTGGCACGGTCACGGCGATCTACGTCACTCCGGGCCAGAAGGTGGTCGCTCGGCAGCGGCTTGCCGCGATCGACGACACCTCTGCCCGGCAGTCCCTCGCATCTGCTCGAGCCAATCTCGCTGCTGCCCAGGCGCAGTACAAGACAACGACCCAGGGGCAGACCAGCGCCGAGCAGGCGAGCACGAATGCGCAGATCGCCGCCCAGCGAACCGTGGTCGACAACGCCCAGAACTCACTGAACCAGGCCAAGGACAGTCGAAGCCTCAACGCCGAGCAGCAGGCCGCCAACGTCGACGCCGCGCGTGATGCGGTAAGGGCTGCGCAGAACCAGCTCGCCGAGGACCAGTCGGCGAACCCGCCCAACCCCACGACGATCGCCAACGACCAAAACGCGCTGAGCCAGGCGGAGTCCTCGTTGACCGCGGCCAAGCAGCAGCAGCAGAGCACTCGGCTGAAGGATGACCAGCAGGTCGAGTCGGCTCGCGGCCAACTCGCCTCGGCTCGGCGACAGCTCGCCTCGCAGCAGGCCAGCGCGGCCGTCAACGCCCAGCCGGCCCAACAAGGTCAGATCGACTCGGCGAACGCGCAGATCGTGAGCGCGAGGATTCAGGTCGCGCAGGCCCGGACCGCCCTGGACGAGACCGTGCTCCGCGCCCCGGTGGCCGGAACGATCGCCGTGGTCAACGGGACCGTCGGTGAAAGCTCCGCATCGACCGGAAGTGGCACGGAATCGAGCACGAGCACCTCCACCGGCTTCGTCTCCATCACCTCCCTGGACTCCCTGCAGGTCAGGGCCTACGTCGCCGAGGCCGACATCAACGACGTCGAACTCGGCCAGGACGCAACCGTCACGTTCTCAGCCAAGAACACCTCGGTCCAAGGCGTCGTGAGCGCCATCGACACCCAGGACACCGTGACGAACAACGTGGTCACCTACGGCGTCACGGTCACCGTGATCGACCCGCCCGCGACGTTGAAGATCGGGCAGACCGCGAGCATCAGCATCATCACCGCGACGAAGAGCGGAGTGCTGGTCGCCCAGTCCAGCGCCATCACGACCGTGGGCGGCACGTCGACCGTGACCGTGCGGCAGGGCGGGGCGGACACCGTCCAGACCGTCACGACCGGCATCGTCGGTGACACCGGCACCGAGATCCTCACCGGTGTCGTCGCGGGTGACGTGCTGGTCGTCCCGACCAGCAGCGGCGGAGCGGGCGGGTTCACCTTCCCCGGAGGCGGCCCACCGGGAGGCCTCGGCGGCGGTCTCGGGGGCACCCCGTGACCGCGGGCCGGGCCACCCGGCCGGTCATCGAGCTGCGCCGAGTCACCAAGACCTACGGCGAGGGCGACACGGCCGTCCACGCCGTGGCCGGGGTGGACCTCACGGTGCAGACCGGCGACTACGTCGCGGTCATGGGAGCCTCAGGTTCTGGCAAGTCGACGCTGATGAACATCATCGGTTGCCTGGACATGCCGACACGTGGGCGGTACCTCCTGGACGGGGTCGACGTGCGGGTGCTCGACGACGGTCAGCTCGCCCGGGTCCGAAACCGCAAGATCGGGTTCGTGTTCCAGAGCTTCAACCTGATCGCGCGCACCACCGCGTTGAGCAACGTCGAACTCCCCCTCGCCTACCGCGGGATCAAACCGGCCGAGCGCCGTGCCCGAGCCTTGGAGGCGCTGGCGAAGGTCGGGCTCAGCGACCGGGTTGAGCACCTCCCGACCGAGCTGTCCGGCGGCCAGCAGCAACGGGTCGCACTCGCCCGAGCGATCGCCACCGACCCGGTGCTCCTGCTAGCCGACGAGCCGACCGGAGCGCTTGACAGCCACAGCAGCGCTGACGTGCTGCATCTCTTCGACGAGCTGTCCGCCGCCGGCCGCACCCTCATGGTCATCACCCACGAAGTGGACGTGGCCGCGCACGCGAAACGCGTGGTGCGGATGCGCGACGGCTTGATCGTCTCCGACGTGCGTCAGGCCCCGGTCGAGGGCCTGCCACCGCGGCTGCTGGCTGCCGAGCGGTCGGAGGCGATCGCATGAACGTGCGCGAGAGCAGCAGGTTCGCCTGGCGCGGCGTGACCGCCAACAAGCTGCGTTCGGCCCTGACGACGCTCGGCATCATGATCGGCGTCGCGGCGGTCATCATCCTGGTCGCGGTCGGCACGGGCTCGAGCAAGAGCGTGCAGGACTCGATCAGCCAGCTGGGCAGCAACACCCTCACGGTGTCCGCGAGCGGCGGCGGCGGGGGAGGACGCGGCGGTGGCGGAGGGCCAGCCAGCTTCTTTGGCGGCGCCTCGGCAGCCACGGACACCGGCACCGACATCCGCAAGGCCGAGCTGACGATGGACGACGCGAAGGCGCTGACCGACACCGCCACGGCACCCGACGTCCTCGGGGTCGCCCCGGTGGTGTCGGCGCAGTCGGTCACCGCCACCTACGAGGGTGCGTCGCACGCGGTGTCCACCTTCACCGGTTCGACGCCCGCCTACCTCAACATCGACAACAGCACCGTCGCCACCGGGACCGCCTTCACCGACTCCGACTACGAGGCGCACCGGCGTGTGGTCGTCCTCGGGTCGACTGTCGCCAAGGACCTCGCAGGCGGTGACGGGACCGCAATCGTCGGCCAGCAGGTCCAGTTCAACGGGGTGTCGTTCACCGTCGTGGGCATCCTCACCGAGAAGGGCAGCACCGGCCCGTTGGACCAGGACGACCGGGTGATCGCACCGGCGACCGCAGTGCAGGACACCCTGTCCGGGTACGGCGCGCTGAACTCGATCTCAGTGAAGGCAACCTCAGCCGAGACGACGGCAGCCGCCCAGAGCCAGGTCGAATCGATCCTCGACGACCGACACGGAACAACCGCCGCAGATCGCGACTTCAGCGTGTTCAGCTCGTCCTCGATCCTGGAGGCAGCCACGTCCTCGGCCAGCACGTTCACCGTGCTGCTCGCCGCAGTCGCGGCGATCTCACTGCTCGTCGGGGGCATCGGCGTCATGAACATCATGCTGGTCACGGTCACCGAGCGAACCCGTGAGATCGGCATCCGGAAGGCCATCGGCGCCCGCAGGCCCGACATCACCCTGCAGTTCCTGCTCGAGGCGATGCTGCTCACCATGTTCGGCGGGATCGTCGGGGTGATCGTCGGGCTCATCGGGTCACAGTTCACCATCGCGGGCGTCGTGCCCGTCGTCGCGCCCTACTCCGTGGTGCTCGCTTTCGGCGTCGCCCTCGCTGTCGGTTTGTTCTTCGGCCTGTACCCGGCCAACCGCGCCGCATCCCTGCGCCCCATCGACGCACTGCGCTACGAGTAGGAGCTCGTCATGACCGACACGAATCTCGAAGCCGGCGCCGAAACGGGCTTCACCAACCCTGATGATGACGACGACTACCTGCAGCCCACCGCAGCGTCGCCGCCTGCCGTGGCTCACCGCGGTGCTGGCCGTCGGCCTCGTCGCCGGACTCGCGTTCACCGGCGGCGTACTCGTGCAGAAGAACCACACCAGCTCGCAGTCTTCGGGCGGACTCCCGACCGGGCTGCCTGCTGGACTCTCAGACGCGCTCGCCTCGGGTGACTTGCCCGCCGGCTTCCCCGGCGCAGGAGGAGGCGGGGAACAGGTGGCGCCGGCGCGGGTACGGGAACCTCGACGGCAGCCGTACCAGTCCTCGTGGGCACCGTCACCTCGATAGACGGCACCACTGTGCAGGTCAAGGACCTCGGCGGGACCGTCCACGAGGTAACGACAACGCCGGACACCACGCTCGCCCGCGCCGGGATCCAGGCGTCAGCCGCCCTCGCCAACGGCGACACAGTCAGCATCACCGGCACCAAAGCCAGTGACGGGGCGATCACCGCGACAGGGATCACCGTCAGGTGAGGCGCATCGACCACGTCGCGCAACGACCTCTACCACTCGAAGGGCCCCACGATGCAGTCCACCACCCGACGTCACCTCGCTGTAGCCGTCACGGCGACCGCGCTCCTGATGGGCCTGTCCGCCTGCGGCGGCTCCTCCGGTGGCTCCGACCCGAGCTCCTCGACGGCACCAACGCCAGTGGCGAGTCCATCCGCTCCCGGTGGCCCTCCCGCTGGAGTTCGACCCGGCGACCATCCAGAAGGCCAGGAGTGCCTGCGGGCCGCCGGCATCGAGGTCCCGCACCCGGCATGCCGTCCGGTCTTCCGTCCGGTCTGCCGTCCAACGTGACGCCCGGGCAGTCCCCGCCCGCCGGCTTCTCACCGCCTGCCGGGGGACCGGGAGGTGCGGGCAACCTGTTTGACGACCCGAAAGCACAAGAAGCACTCAAGATCTGCGGCATCGACCTTCAGCCCCCGCCCGCAGCCTCGCCGAGTCAGTAGCCGACGCCGAACCCAACGCTCCCGGACCCAGACGATCAGCAGCACCCACCGACACAAGTCCTCGAGCAGGCGTTGCGCTGACCGCTTGAGACCGCCGCCGTTCGCGCTCGCCTCTCCGTTTCTCGAACCGGCATTCGTGCTGACCTCACCGGGCCACCGGCGCGGCGTTGGAACGGTCAGCGTCCTAGAGTCACGGCGTGCGTCGCCCAACCGTCATCCTTCTCAACGGCCCCGGCAGTGTCGGCAAGGGCTCTGTGGCGGCTGCGTTGCAGGCGGCCTCCCTGGATGAGCCACTTCTGCACGTAGCCATGGATATCTTCTTCGAAATGCTCCCCGCGAGGACCGTGGGTACGCCCGACGGTCTCCAGTTCGAGGTGCACATCGAGGACCTTCATCCATCTGTGCGCGCGTTCTGTGGTCCGGCGGCCGAACGTACGTGGGCAGGCATGCGCCTCTCGGCCGGTGCCCTGGCCGAGGCTGGGAACAGCCTGATCATCGATGACGTGGCAGAGGCGTCCGAGATCGGGGACTACCGACGCATCTTGCAGTCGTACTCACCCCTGTTTGTGGGGCTCACTGCGCCGCTCGCCGTCTTAGAGGAGCGTGAACGTTCCCGTGGCGATCGAATGCTCGGACTTGCGCGATGGCAGCACGAACGGGTTCATCGGGACATCGAGTACGACCTGATGCTCGACATGTCCGCTCACTCGCCAACGGAGGCGGCGCTGCGGATCATGCAGGTGTTGAGGACCAACCGCCGATAGGCGCCACGATGACTGAGAAACCCCAGGGGTATACCGGCCACCTCAGCGTGCGCGCCTCGACGGGGTAGCCCCGATGTGCCGACCTCGCTCGCCCTGAGCGTGTCGAACCGGCAGGATTCTCGGCATGGCGACGCATTGGACTCTCGGCTGCGACGCCGTTGACCCGCACCGGCTGGCTGCCTTCTGGGTGCTCGCGCTCGGCTACGTCAGCGAGCCCGGGTACGACGAGCCGGACGGCGCATCGATCATCGACCCTGAAGGCCGCGGTCCCGCCATCGGCTGGCTCAAGGTCCCGGAGCGGAAGTCGGCCAAGAATCGCGTCCACATCGACATCCGGGTCGCCGGGGAGCCTCCGTGGGACATGACCGAGCGCGAGGTCCTCATCCGTGCCAAGTCCGCCGAGCTGGCGGATGCCGGGGCAGTCGTCGTCCGGGAAGAGTCATGGGACGGGCAGCTCAGCCACATCGTCATGCTGGACCCCGAGGGGAACGAGTTCTGCGTCGCATGACCCTTTGCGGCGCAGGTGGATTCCGCCCCGAAGTGCCGCCTTGACTCACCCGGTGACGCGGCCTCGAGTACGGACTCGGGGTGTGGCTCCATCCCGACGGTGAAGTCCTTGACTTCCACGGCTACGACGCCGGAGTGTCCTTTGACTGAACACCGCTGGTGAGTGCCACGGGTTAGACGGCAACTGCGTTGCCGGGACCAGGGCGACCGTCAACTCGCGGTTCAGGCAGGCGAACACACCCCGATCTACCTTCCTGCCGGAGCGACCCGGGTCGTCGTGTGGTGCCCAAGTCCGGCCTGGTCATGGTGCCTCCACGCAGAGGTGTGCGTGGAAGGCCCCAACACCCGCTCCGACCGGGAGCTGCACCGCGCCGAGATCGGGCACGGTGAGGGCACGCGAGAGCGTCTTCGAGGCTGGCGCAAGACCGGCGCAGGGCTCTGACCTGCGGTGTTCGGGTGGAGCGGGTGACCGGGATCGAACCGGCATGGCCAGCTTGGAAGGCTGGGGCTCTGCCATTGAGCTACACCCGCACGCGGCGGAAGTCGATCACCGCCGGTGCCTCTAGACTAGACGGCGAGCCGCGGGGCGTGGCGTAGTGGCTAGCGCGCCTGCTTTGGGGGCAGGAAATCGGGAGTTCGAGTCTCCCCGCCCCGACTCAAGCCCCACCGATCGCTGATTCGTCCCTGCCCGACCCGACCGCCGACCGACCGAGGAGCACGAGAGCACCGTGAAGAGCGACGTCGAGACCTTGAGCCCGACCCGGGTCCGCCTCACCGTCGAGGTGCCCTTCGAGGAGCTCAAGCCGAGCCTCGACGAGGCGTACAAGCGCATCGGGGCCCAGGTCCAGATCCCCGGCTTCCGCAAGGGCAAGGTGCCGTCGTCACTCATCGACCAGCGCTTCGGTCGAGGCGTCGTCCTCGAGGAAGCCGTCAACGCCTATCTCCCTGAGGCCTACAACACCGCCGTCCGTGAGCACGAGGTTCGTCCGCTCGGTCAGCCCGAGGTCGACGTCACTGAGTTCGCCGATGGCTCGGACCTCACGTTCACCGCCGAGGTCGACTGTCGCCCCGAGATCGAGCTGCCCGACTACACCCACCTCGACGTCGAGGTGGCCGAGGCAGTCGTGACCGACGCGGACGTGGACGAGCAGGTCGAGGCCCTGCGCACGCGATTCGCCACGCTCAACTCGGTAGATCGCTCTGCACGGGCCGGTGACTTCCTGACCATCGATCTCACCGCTTCCCGCGACGGCGAGACCATCGAGGACGCAACGGCCACCGGGATGTCGTACGAGGTCGGCAGCGAGTCCCTCCTCGACGGCCTCGACGAGGTCGTCGTCGGTCTGAGCGCCGGAGAGGACGCCACGTTCGCCACCGCGCTCAACGACGGCGTCGAGGCCCCGGCCGACATCACCGTCGCTGTCAAGGCCGTGCGTGAGCGCGAGCTTCCCGACCTGGACGACGACTTCGCCCAGCTGGCGAGCGAGTTCGACACCCTCGACGAGCTGCGAGACGACCTGCGCGACCGCCTGGGGCGGGTCAAGCGGATGCAGCAGGGTGCCGAGGCCCGCGACGCGCTCCTCGACAAGCTCCTGTCGCTGGTCGACGTGCCGCTGCCCGAGGCGCTCGTCGAGGCCGAGGTCGAGTCCCACTTCGGCGACGGGCACGGCGACGACGAGCACCGCGAGCAGTTCGTCGAGTCGACCCGCAAGAACCTCACGGCGCAGTTCGTGCTGGACGAGATCGTGGCCAAGGAGGAGCTCCAGCCGGAAGAAGGCGAGCTCTCCGAGTACCTCATCCGCCAGGCGCCTCGATACGGCATGACGCCGGACGCGTTCGCCCAGGCGCTCGTCGAGGCCGGGCAGGTGCCGGCCATCATGGCGGAGGTCGTCCGCGCCAAGGCGCTGGCCCGGGTCCTCGAGACCGCGACTGTCACCGACACCGCCGGCAACGTCGTCGACCTGGACGCTCTGGCCGACGCCTGACCCCGGCGGCCCGGACCCGGTTCGACGCCGGCTCGTCCGGACGCCCTGGCCCGTCTGCGCGGTTCGCCGTGGTCTGCGCTAGCGTGCGCGAGCGGCCGCCCGGCCGCGGTCAGGTACCCACGCGCGGGAGAACACATGAGCGAGAGCACGGGCGGCGACTTCGAGGTCGTCGAGGAGATCATCTCCGGCACCACCGAAGACGGCACGAGCGTCGTCGAAGACATCGTGGCCGTCGTCGACGAGGACGGCGACGTGGTCGCGGTCGACGACACGATCGGCGCGATGGACGAGGACGGCAACATGGTCATCGACGAGACCGTCGCCGTGGCCGACGAGAACGGCGACCTCCAGGTCGTGTCCGAGACCGTTGAGATCATCGAGGCGGACTGACCTCGCAGGCCCCGCATGCGGGAGCGCTCCGGTTCTCCCTTCAGCGAACACCCCCGTGCCAGCGGATGGCGCGGGGGTGTCCTGGCGTTAGGGTCCGAAGAGACCGACCAGACGAAGGGTGATGCGCGCATGACGCACCAGCAGACAGCGGGCCAGCAGGCTCAGGGCACGGACGGCTCGACTCGCGTCGACAACCGCGCTCCCGCGGGCGGCAGCGGCTTCGGCCTGGGCGACTCGGTCTACGAGCGACTGCTCCGCGACCGGATCATCTTCGTCAAGGGGGTCGTCGAGGACGAGATGGCCAACCAGATCTGCGCCCAGCTGCTGCTCCTGGCGGCGGAGGACCCCGACAAGGAGATCTTCCTCTACATCAACTCACCCGGTGGCTCGGTGTCTGCGGGCATGGCCATCTACGACACCATGCAGTTCGTCAAGAACGACGTGGCCACCGTCGCGATGGGGATGGCGGCCTCCATGGGCCAGTTCCTCCTGTGCGCCGGCACACGCGGCAAGCGCTACGCCCTGCCGCACACCCGGATCATGATGCACCAGCCGTCGTCGGGCATCGGGGGCACGGCCTCCTTCATCCAGAAGCAGGCTGAGCAGTCGCTGCTCATCAAGCGCCAGATGGAAGACCTCATCGCACTCCACACGGGGCAGACCGCGGAGAAGATCCGCGAGGACTCCGACATCGAGACCTGGTTCTCCGCCGAGGACGCGCGCGTCTACGGCCTCGTCGACCACGTCGTCTCCAGCGCCGGTGACGTCACCGGCGACGGCGGCACCGCCTGACCTCGGTCCCCTGGCCGACCCCGACCGACGCGACTTCCCGGAGGACTGAGACGTGAGCACGCTGCACACCACCTACGCGCCGCAGGCGCGCTACATCCTGCCCAACTTCATCGAGCGCACGGCCCAGGGCTTCCGTGAGTACAACCCCTACGGCAAGCTCTTCGAGGAGCGCATCATCTTCCTCGGTGTCCAGATCGACGACGCCTCGGCCGACGACGTGATGGCGCAGCTGCTGTGCCTCGAGTCGATGGACCCGGACCGGGACATCTCCATCTACATCAACTCCCCGGGTGGCTCCTACACCGCCATGACGGCGATCTACGACACGATGCAGTTCGTCGGTCCCGACGTGCAGACGGTGTGCCTCGGTCAGGCGGCCTCGGCCGCCGCCGTCCTGCTGGCCGCTGGTACGCCCGGCAAGCGGTTCGCGCTGCCGCACAGCCGCATCCTGATCCACCAGCCCTACACCGAGGGTGGCGGCCAGGCGTCCGACATCGAGATCCAGGCCAACGAGATCCTGCGGATGCGGGCGGAGATGGAAACCATTCTCGCCAGCCACACCAGCAAGACCCCTGAAGAGATCCATCGCGACATCGAGCGCGACAAGATCCTCACCGCGGAGATGGCCAAGGACTACGGCATCGTCGACCAGGTGCTGAGCACGCGCCGCCCGGGCGCCGCAGGTCCGGTCTCGGCCTGACCCTGGGGTTCGCCCTGAGCGCAAACCCCGACGCGCCCACCGAATGAGGGAGCCCCCGGCGGGGGTTGCGGGGTACCGTCGGACTCGTCTTTCCCCGGCCCGAAGGAGACCCACCCGGTGGCACGCATCGGCGACGGCGGCGACCTGCTGAAGTGTTCTTTCTGCGGGAAGAGCCAGAAGCAGGTCAAGAAGCTCATCGCGGGCCCGGGCGTCTACATCTGCGACGAGTGCATCGACCTCTGCAACGAGATCATCGAGGAGGAGCTCTCGGAGTCCTCGGACCTGCAGTGGGACGAGCTCCCGAAGCCCCGCGAGATCTGCGAGTTCCTCGACTCCTACGTCATCGGTCAGGAGACCGCCAAGAAGGCCCTCGCGGTCGCGGTCTACAACCACTACAAGCGTGTGCAGGCCGGTGCGGCTGAGCGGACCCGTGGCGACGGCGTCGAGCTCGCGAAGTCCAACATCCTGCTCATCGGCCCGACCGGCTGCGGCAAGACCCACCTCGCGCAGACGCTCGCGCGGATGCTGAACGTCCCCTTCGCCATCGCGGACGCGACGGCCCTGACCGAGGCCGGCTACGTCGGTGAGGACGTCGAGAACATCCTGCTCAAGCTGATCCAGGCGGCGGACTACGACGTCAAGAAGGCCGAGACCGGGATCATCTACATCGACGAGATCGACAAGATCGCCCGCAAGAGCGAGAACCCGTCGATCACCCGCGACGTGTCCGGCGAGGGCGTTCAGCAGGCGCTGCTGAAGATCCTCGAGGGCACCACGGCGTCCGTACCCCCCCAGGGCGGACGCAAGCACCCCCACCAGGAGTTCATCCAGATCGACACCACCAACGTGCTGTTCATCGTGGGTGGCGCGTTCGCCGGTCTCGACAAGCTCATCGAGCAGCGCTCCGGTGCGAAGGGGATCGGCTTCTCGGCCACCATCCACACCAAGGCCGAGATCGAGGCTGCCGACGTGTTCGGCGACGTCATGCCCGAGGACCTGCTGAAGTTCGGCATGATCCCCGAGTTCGTCGGGCGGCTCCCGGTGATCACCAGTGTGCGTTCGCTGGACCAGGAGGCGCTCGTGCGCATCCTGACCGAGCCCGAAGAACGCGCTCGTCAAGCAGTACAGCCGGCTCTTCGAGCTCGATGGCGTCGAGCTGGAGTTCACCGAGGACGCGCTCGAGGCCGTGGCCGACCAGGCGATCCTGCGCTCCACGGGTGCGCGAGGGTTGCGCGCCATCATGGAGGAGGTGCTGCTGTCCGTGATGTACGAGGTGCCCTCCCGCAAGGACGTCGCCCGCGTGGTCATCAGCCGCGAGGTCGTCCTGGAGCACGTGAACCCGACCCTCGTGCCGCGCGAGGTGCAGCCACCGAAGCGGGAGCGCCGCGAGAAGTCGGCGTAGCCCCACCCTCGCGCTGCGCCCCCCGCCCTACTGCAGGGCCCAGGCCTCGTCGACCTCGCTCGAGGCCTGCGCGGCTGTTCCGCCGATGGCCGCGACCTCGACGGTCAGGGTCCGAGAGGATCGGATGCAGTAGGCCACGGTCTGGGACGCGTCGGTTGCGCACGTGCTCGCACCGACCTTGTTCTGTGCGCCGAGCTGCAGGCCGGAGCTCGACGCGAAGTCGGAGAACTCGGTGTCGAGCTTCACCGAGCCACGCATGAGGACGAGCAGCGTGAACTCCCTCTTGCGGCCGTAGCCCTCGACCTCGAGATGATCGCTCGTGTTCGCCTCGCGGAGGTCCTGCTCGGTGCTCGCCACCGCAGCCTGAAGGTTGGCGTTGGTGCTGACGGGGAGGCCGCCGAGCGTGGTCGGAACGACCAGCGGCTGCCTCGACTGGTAGGTCTCCCACCCGAACCAGCCGCCACGGAGCAGGAGCAGGGCCAGCAGAGCGAGCCCGAGGGCGCCCTTGCGCGTGAGGCCGGACCGGGATGGTGATGTCAGGGGGACGCCCGCTGGGGCGGAGCTGGGCGTGCCGAACGCAGGATTGGCGCCGTCGGTCGTGGCGGGCGAGCCGAAGGGTGAGGGGCTCGTCGTCGTCCGGCTCGGCGCGAAGTAGCCGAAGTCGTCCTGAGACGGCGCGGTACCGCCGAACTGGTCCATGATCGCCCCCCCAGGGGCCGGACGGCCCCTGTCTACGTCGGCCGACGGAGCGACGCTCTTGAGCCGGATTCAGCCGGATTCGGGCAGGGTCACCTCGACGGACAGGGGGCTGTCCTCGTCCGGGGTGAACGACAGCGCCGTGAGGACGCGTCCTGCTGCCCGCAGGTCTTCGGCACCGGCTTCGACCTTGGCGACGTCTGCCGAGGGGCCGGTGACCGTGGCCGACGCGAGCTCGGCCCGCATCGACAGCTTCTGCTCCGACTTGGCCTTCCGCAGGGCCGAGAGCGCCACCGAGACGGCCCCGAGGACTGCAGCGTCTCCGCCGGCCCCCGCGAGCTCGTCGACCGTGGGCCAGGCGGATCGGTGCACGGAGCCGTCCTGCCACCACGACCAGACCTCCTCGGTCACGAACGGGAGGAAGGGAGCGAACAGCCTCAGCTGCACGGACAGCGCGATGGCCAGCGTGGCTCGGGCGGAGGAGGCGCCGGCCTCGCCCCGACTGCCGTACGCCCGGTCCTTCACCAGCTCGACGTAGTCGTCGCAGAAGACCCAGAAGAAGTCCTCGGCCGCCTCGAGCGCGCGTGTGTAGTCGTAGGCCTCGAAGCCCTCGGTGGCTCGGGCCACGACGGCGGCGAGCTCGGCCAGCACGGCCCGGTCGAGGGGCTCGGTGACGGCGGAGACGTCCGCGGTGGCCGTGTCCACCCCGAGTCCGAGGACGAACTTGGAGGCGTTGAGCACCTTGATGGTGAGGCGGCGGCCCACCTTCATCTGCGCCTCGTCGAACGGGGTGTCCGTGCCTGGTCGGGCGCTGGCCGCGCGCCAGCGAACCGCGTCGGCGCCGTAGCACTCCAGGATCTCGGTCGGGACCACGACGTTGCCCTTGGACTTGCTCATCTTCTTGCGGTCGGGATCCACGACGAATCCCGAGATGGCGGCGTGCGCCCACGGCAGCGAGTCGTGCTCGAGGTGCGCCCGGACGACGGTGGCGAACAGCCAGGTCCGGATGATGTCGTGGGCCTGCGGACGCAGGTCCATGGGGAAGACGCGGGCGAACAGGTCGTCGTCGTGCTCCCAGCCGCCCGCGATCTGCGGGCTGAGCGACGACGTCGCCCAGGTGTCCATGACGTCAGGGTCGCCGACGAAGCCGCCTGCTTGGCCGCGTTCGGCCTCGGTGAACCCCGGAGGGCAGTCCGAGGAGGGATCGACCGGCAGCGTCGACTCGGCGGGCAGGATCGGACGGTCGTAGTCGGGCTCGCCGTCGGTGCCGACGGGGTACCAGACGGGGAACGGCACACCGAAGTACCGCTGGCGGCTGACCAACCAGTCGCCCGCGAGGCCCGTGACCCAGGCCTCGTACCGGTGGCGCATGTAGTCGGGATGCCAGTCGATCTCACGGCCGCGCGCGAGCAAGGCCTCACGCAGGACGCCGCCGTCGGTGTCGCGGCCCCCGTTGCGGATGTACCACTGCCGCGTGGTGACGATCTCGAGGGGTTTGTCGCCCTTTCTCGAAGAACTTCACCTGCTGGACGGTCGGCCGTGGCTCCCCGTCGACGTCGCCGCTCGCCCGAAGCAGCTCGACCATCGCCTCCTTGGCGGAGTGGGCGGTCTTGCCGGCGAGCGCCTGGTAGGCCTCCGTCGCCCGTGCGGAGCCGGCCAGCCACGGGGGAGTCTCGGCGAGCAGCCGCCCGTCGCGGCCCATCACCGGACGGGTGGGCAGGTCGAGCTCGCGCCACCAGGTGACGTCGGTCGTGTCGCCGAACGTGCAGATCATCGCGATGCCGGAGCCCTTCTCCGGGTCCGCGAGGGTGTGGGCGACGACCGGGACCTCGACGCCGAAGACCGGCGAGGTCACCGTGGAGCCGAACAGCGGCTGGTAACGGGCGTCGTCGGGGTGGGCCACGAGGGCGACCACAGCGGGGATCAGCTCGGGGCGCGTCGTCTCGATCCACACCGGCCCGGCACCGTCGCTGCGGTGGAACGCGATCCGGTGGTAGGCGCCCGTGCGCTCGCGGTCCTCGAGCTCGGCCTGCGCGACGGCCGTGCGGAACGTGACGTCCCACAGGGTCGGAGCCTCGTGGAGGTAGGCCTCGCCGCGGGCCAGGTTGCGGAGGAAGGCGCGCTGGGCTGCGGTCCGTGAGGTCGCGTCGATCGTCTGGTACGTCAGGGTCCAGTCGACCGAGAGGCCCAAGCGGCGCCACAGGGCCTCGAAGACCTTCTCGTCCTCGACGGTCAGACCGAGGCAGAGCTCGACGAAGTTGCCCCGGCTGACCGGGATCTGCTGCTTGCCCGGCTCGGCCGGCGGGACGAAGTCCGGGTCGTACGGCAACGAGGGATCGCACCGCACACCGTAGTAGTTCTGCACCCGGCGCTCGGTGGGCAGCCCGTTGTCGTCCCAGCCCATCGGGTAGAAGACCTCGCGGCCACGCATCCGCTGGAACCGCGCGATGGTGTCGGTGTGGGTGTAGCTGAACACGTGGCCGACGTGGAGGGAACCGCTCGCGGTGGGCGGCGGCGTGTCGATGGAGTAGATCTGCTCGCGCGTCTTCGTCCGGTCGAAGCGGAAGGTGCCCTCGTTCTCCCATACCTGCGCCCAGCGCTCCTCGAGCCCGTCGATCGTCGGCTTCTCGGGGACACGGCTGGGGGTCGGGGGGTGCTCCATGACCCGTGATCGTACGGAGCCCGGGGCGCCGGACACGAACCGGAATCCGCCGGCGAGGTGCGGCTGCCGCGTGCTCTAGCCTCGGGAGGTGCCCGCAGACGACGTACGTCCTCGCCACCCGGACCCCGCGGGCGTCGACGCAGCCGAACGGCTCGCCCTGGTGGAGGAGGCGCTCGCGGCCCGTTGGCCGGAGTCGCGGATCGAGCCCTCGTTGGAGCGGATCGCCGACCTGCTCGACCTCCTCGGGTCGCCGCAGCGTGCCTACCCCGTGATCCTCGTGGCCGGCACCAACGGCAAGACGTCGGTGGCCCGCATGGTCGACGTCCTCCTGCGCTCGTTCGGTCTCCACGTCGGCCGGTACACCTCGCCGCACCTGTCCTCGCTGACCGAGCGGATCGCCCTCGACGGCGCGCCCGTGGACGCGGAGCGGTTCGTCGACGCCTACGTCGGGCTCGACCCGCTGCTCGACCTGGTCGACGCCCGGCACGAGCACCCACTGTCGTTCTTCGAGGTGATGACCGCTCTGGCGTACGCGATCTTCGCCGACGCCCCGGTCGACGTCGCGGTGGTCGAGGTGGGCATGGGAGGGACCTGGGACGCCACCAACCTCGTGGAGCCGGTCGTCGCCGTGGTCACCCCCGTCGGTCTTGACCACCAGGACTACCTCGGCGACACCGTCGAGGCGATCGCGGGGGAGAAGGCGGGCGTGATCAAGGCCGACGGGTTCGTCGTGCTCGCCCAGCAGCGACCCGAGGCAGCTGCGGTGCTGCTTCGCCGGGTCGCCGAGCTGGGCGCCACCGTGGCCCGAGAGGGCATGGAGTTCGGCGTGCTCCGGCGCGAGGTCGCCGTCGGGGGACAGCTCGTGACGCTCCAGGGCTTGGGTGGCGCCTACGAGGAGATCTTCCTCCCCCTGCACGGCGCGCACCAGGCTCACAACGCAGCCGTGGCACTCGCGGCCGTCGAGGCGTTCCTCGGCGACGGGAGCGAACGCCTGGTCGTCGAGACCGTCCAGGACGGCTTCTCCGCGGCCACGTCCCCGGGTCGGTTGGAGGTCGTCCGACGAACCCCGACCGTGCTTCTCGACGCCGCGCACAACCCCGCCGGCGCTTCCGCGCTCGTCGCCGGCTTGGAGGATGCCTTCGCGTTCACCCGGCTGGCTGCTGTCGTCGGCGTGCTTCGGGACAAGGACGCCGTGGGGCTGCTGGCTGCTCTCGAGCCCTTCGTCGCCGACCTGATCGTCACGGAGAGCAGCTCGCCGCGGGCGCTGCCGGCCGACGAGCTCGGCGTCCTCGCGGTGGACGTGTTCGGGCCCGACCGGGTCGAGGTGCTGCCGCGGCTCACCGACGCCCTGGACCGCGCCATCGAGCTGGCCGAGACCGGCGAGGCCATCGGTGGTGCCGGGGTGCTCGTGACCGGCTCCGTGGTCACGGTGGCCGAGGCGCGCGCCCGGGTGCTCGGCGCCGGCCCGGTCGGCTGAGGAGAGGAGCGCCGATGCGGATGTTCTGCGCGAGCGTGCTGTTCTTCGAGGCCATCGTGGTGGCCCTCGCGATCCCGGTGGCCCTGACCCTCACCGATGCGGACCCGACGTTCGTGGTGATCGGGTTCGGCGCCCTCGCCGTCGCCTGCCTCCTCGCCGCGGGGCTCCTCGGGCGACCCTGGGGCGTCACCCTGGGCTGGGTGCTGCAGGGCTGCATCCTCCTCACCGGGATCGTCGTCCCCACGATGATCGTCCTCGGGGCGGTCTTCGCTGGGCTGTGGTACGCCGCAGTGAAGTACGGCCGTCGGGTCGACGACCTCAAGGCCGGACGCGTGGTGGGTGGCCCGCCCTAGCGACGCGTGGGCGTCGGCAGGTGCCGCTACGGTCGTGCCTCGTGACCGTGCCCTCCAGCGACAGCGAAGTCCTCGTCGAGGCGCGAGGTCTCGTCAAGCAGTTCGGCACGTTCAGCGCGGTGGACGGCATCGACGTCGAGGTCCGTCGCGGCGAGGCCTTCGGCTTCCTCGGCCCCAACGGCGCCGGCAAGAGCTCCACGATGCGCATGATCGGGTGCGTCTCGCCGCCGTCGGCCGGCGAGCTGCGGGTCTTCGGCCTCGATCCCTCCGATCGACGGACCGCAGCCATCCGCGCGCGCCTCGGCGTCGTCCCGCAGGAGGACACCCTCGACGCCGAGCTGCCCGTGCTCGACAACCTGCTCATCTACGGGGGCTACTTCGGTCTCCCCAAGTCGGTGCGCGCGCGAGCGGGCCGACGCGGCTCCTCGACTTCGTGCAGCTCGCGCGACCGCGCGGCCGTCGAAGGTCGACGCCGCTGTCGGGCGGCATGAAGCGACGCCTGACGATCGCGCGCTCGCTCGATCAACGACCCCGAGCTGCTCCTGCTCGACGAGCCGACCACCGGCCTCGACCCGCAGGCCCGCCACGTCGTGTGGGAGCGACTGTTCCGGCTCCAGCAGCAGGGCGTCACGCTCGTCCTGACCACCCACTACATGGACGAGGCCGAGCAGCTGTGCGACCGGCTCGTGGTGATGGACCACGGCCGGATCGCCGCGGAGGGATCGCCCGCCCAGCTGATCGCCGAGCACTCGTCCCGTGAGGTGGTCGAGCTGCGCTTCGCCGAGCTCGACCACGAGGACCACGCTTCCGCCCTCGGCGGCATCGGGCGGCTCGAGGTGCTGCCTGATCGGCTGCTGCTCTACGTCGACGACGGTGACGCGGCGCTCGTGGCCGTCCACGCACGTGGTGTCACCCCGACGAGCGTGCTCATCCGGCGGAGCACGCTCGAGGACGTCTTCCTGCGGCTCACCGGTCGCACGCTGGTCGACTAAGCCGCGGTCATGGCCCTCACCCGCCCATCGCGACCGTCCCGACCCGGCGCCCCTCCCGGCGCCCGTCCGCAGCTACCCCCACTTCGCCCACGCGTACAAGACGCTCTGGCGCGGCAGCCTCGTGTCCACCATCCTCGTCCCGCATCCTCAACCTGCTCGCGCTGGGCTACGGCGTCGGTGCCCTGCGTCGACGCCAGGGCGGGCTTCGACGGGCACTGTCGTACCTGGCCTTCATCGGCCCGGGCTGCTCGCCACCGCCGCCATGACGACGGCCGTCGAGGAGGCGACCTACCCGGTGCATGGGGGCGATCCGCTGGCATCGCACGTACTTCGCGATGCTCGCAACCCCGCTGACGGCCGACGACGTGCTCATCGGGCACCTGCTGTGGATCCTGACCGGGTCCTCATGGGTGCCTCGGTCTTCTTCGTCGTGCTCCTGGGGCTTCGGGGTCGTCGACAGCTGGGAGGGGGTGCTCGTCGTGCCCTTCGCGCGTGCTGATCGGTTTCGCGTTCGCCACCCCGATCATGGGCTTCGTCCGCGGCCACCGACGAACGACGAGAACTTCGCCTACCTCTACCGCTTCGGCGTGATCCCGCATGGTGCTCTTCGCGGGCGCCGTTCTTCCCGGTCACCCAGCTGCCGGGCTGGATGCAGGTGGTCGCGCCGAGCTCACCCCGACCTACCACGGGGTCGAGCTCTGCCGAGGCGCCACGACTGGGACCCTGACCTGGGGCACGGACGTCGGCCCACGTGGCCTACCTGCATGCTGTGGGGCGTCGTCGGTCTCTTCCTCGCCCGGCGCGCCTTCTACCGTCGGTTGGTGGTCTAGCCATGGCGACCTCCGTGCTGCGCATCACGCCCGTCGCTGCTGGCCGGCAGCCGGGCACCTGCGGTCCTCGCGCGCAACCTCCGGGTCTACCGCTACAGCTGGGCCGTCATCGTGAGCGGCTTCTTCGAGCCGTTGTTCTACCTGCTGTCCCTCGGGGGTGGGTCTCGGCTCGGTGATCGGCGACGTCGACGGGGTCAGCTACGCCGCCTTCGTGGCCCCGGCGATGCTCGCCTCCTCGGCGATGAACGGTGCGGTCACGGACTCGACGTTCAACGTGTTCTTCAAGCTGAAGTACAACAAGATCTACGACGCCGTGCTCAGCACGCCGGTGGCGCCATTCGACGTCGCGCTCGGGGAGATCGCTGTGGGCCCTCGGCCGGGGCCTCATCTACTCCACCGGCTTCCTGGCCTGGTCATGGTCGCCCTCGAGCTGGTCGAGCTCCCGTGGGCGATCCTCGTGCTCCCCGTGTCGGTGGTCATCGGCTTCGCCTTCGCGGGCGCCGGCATGGCAGCCACGACCTACATGCGGAGCTGGCAGGACTTCGAGTGGATCACCTTGACGACCGTGCCGATGTTCCTGCTCTCGGCGACCTTCTACCCCCTGTCGACCTACCCGCCCGGGCTGCAGCTGCTCGTGCGCTGGACGCCGCTCTACCAGGCGGTCGACCTGGTCCGCTCGTTGACGACCGGCACGGTGCACCCGTCCCTGCTGCTCAACCTGGTCTACCTCCTCGTCATGGGGTGCGTCGGCCTGTGGGTGGCGGCTCGCCGGCTGGACACGCTGCTCCTCCACTGACGGCCTGGGTTAGGGTTCCGAGGCCCCGATCCGCCGAGGCACCGGTCGGTGCCGCAGCCCCTTGGAGTTCTTCGTGACCGAGCGCACCCTGGTCCTCGTCAAGCCCGACGGCGTGGCTCGAGGCCTCATCGGTGAGGTGCTCGGCCGTATCGAGCGCAAGGGTTTCCGCCTGGTAGCCGCTGAGCTGCGCACGCTCCCGCGTGAGATCGCCGAGGCCCACTACGCCGAGCACGCGGAGAAGCCCTTCTTCGGCTCCCTGGTCGACTTCATCACCGGCGGGCCGCTGCTCGCCGCTGTGGTGGAGGGCCCCGACGTGATCGTCTCCTGGCGGACCATGATGGGCGCGACCAACCCGGTGAACGCTGCTCCGGGCACGATCCGCGGCGACCTCGCGACGGAGACGCAGCTCAACGTCACGCACGGCTCGGACTCGCCGGAGTCGGCTGCGCGGGAGATCGGGTTGTTCTTCCCCGACCTGGCCTGACCTGAGCGCGTTCCTGGGTGGAACGCGTCACAGCCCGGGCAGAACGGTCGTCAGAGCTCCCGGACGGCCCTACCATGGGAGTTCGGCTTCACGCCCGTCGAGCTCCGCCCGTACACCCCTGGAAGGCTTTCCCGCGCTCATGGCCAACAACATGGCGTTCATCGGCCGCGACATGGCCGTCGACCTCGGCACTGCCAACACGCTCGTCTACGTGCGTGGCCGCGGCATCGTCCTCGACGAGCCGTCCGTGGTGGCGATCAACCAGAACACCGGTGGGATCCTCGCCGTCGGGTCCGAGGCGAAGCGGATGATCGGCCGTACCCCCGGCAACATCGTGGCCATCCGGCCGCTGAAGGACGGCGTCATCGCCGACTTCGACACCACCGAGCGCATGCTGCGCTACTTCATCCAGAAGGTGCACAAGAGGCGCCGCTGGGCCCGACCCCGCATCGTCGTGTGCGTGCCGTCCGGCATCACCGGCGTGGAGCAGCGCGCCGTCAAGGACGCGGGCTACGCGGCCGGGGCGCGCAAGGTCTACATCATCGAGGAGCCGATGGCGGCCGCGATCGGCGCCGGGCTCCCCGTCCACGAGCCCACCGGCAACATGGTCGTCGACATCGGCGGCGGCACCACCGAGGTGGCGGTCATCTCCCTCGGTGGGATCGTGACGGCGCAGAGCATCCGCGTCGGCGGCGACGAGCTCGACAACGCGATCATCCAGTACGTGAAGAAGGAGTACTCGCTGATGCTCGGCGAGCGCACCGCCGAGGAGATCAAGATGGCCATCGGCTCGGCCTTCCCGATCCCCGACGAGCCGCACGCGGAGATCCGCGGACGCGACCTGGTCTCGGGTCTGCCGAAGACGATCGTCGTGTCGAGCGAAGAGATCCGCAAGGCGCTCGAGGAGCCGGTCAACGCCATCGTCGACGCCGTCAAGTCCACGCTCGACAAGTGCCCGCCGGAGCTGTCCGGCGACATCATGGACCGCGGCATCGTGCTGACCGGCGGGGGTGCCCTGCTCAAGGGTCTGGACGAGCGGCTCCGCCACGAGACCGGAATGCCGATCCACATCACGGCCGAGCCGCTCACGTCGGTCGCGAACGGCTCGGGCAAGTGCGTCGAGGAGTTCGAGGCGCTGCAGCAGGTGCTGATCTCCGAGCCGCGGCACTGAGACGACCGGCTTCGCCGACGCGAGCCGGCGGCGAGGAACCAGGCTGATGAGGGACAACAGGCGCACGCGGTTCGTGCTGGGTGCCTTGCTCCTTGCCTCGTTCACCCTGATCACGCTGGACCTGCGTGGGGCGGGGGGTCCGGTGAGCGGCATCCGCTCGGCGGCCAGCGCCGTCTTCGGCCCGATCGAGCGCGCCGCGTCGTCGGTCGTCACCCCGATCGGCGTCGTTCTTCGGCGGTCTCGGCGCCGACGACCAGGCGCGCCTGGAGCAGCTCGAGCGGGAGAACGCCGAGCTGCGCCTTCAGCAGCGGACCGACGACTACACCCGGCAGCGGGCGCAGCAGCTCGACGACCTGCTCCGGGTGGCTGGGATCGGGCGCTACCGGGTCCTTCCGGCTCAGGTCATCGCCGTCGGTGCGGCTCAGGGCTTCGCGTGGACGGTCCAGATCGACGCCGGGAGCCGTGACGGTCTCAAGGTCGACCAGACGGTGCTCAACGGCGACGGCCTGGTCGGGCGCATCGAAGCGGTGACCTCCTCCACGGCCACCGTGCTCCTGCTCGTCGATCCCGAGTCCTCGGTGGGGGTGCGGATCGAGGGCAACCTGGAGCTCGGGATCCTCACCGGTCAGGGCCTCGCCGCCCTGGAGCTGAAGCTCCTCGACCCGCAGGCCCCGCTGGCCGTGGGTGACCGACTGGTGACCCGGGGGGATGGGTCCCTGTACGTCCCCGGCATCCCCGTCGGCGTGGTCACCTCCGTCCGGAGCACCCCGGGCTCGCTCATCCGTACCGCCCAGGTCGACCCCTACGTGAACGTGAGCGCCCTGGACCTGGTGGGTGTGGTCATCGACGGTCCGCGCACCGATCCGCGTGACTCCGTGCTCCCGCCCCGACCGACTCCGACCCCTTCGCCCTCCGGGACGCCGTCGGGCTCGCCCACCCCGTCGCCCACCGGCTCGCAGGGCTGACGGTGGCCGCGGCCCGTGCGGCGTTGGTCGCTGCGCTCCTCGTCCTGGCCATGATCGTGCAGGTGGCCGTCGTCTCCCGGCTCCCGCTCCCCGGCGCCACACCTGATCTGGTGCTGCTCGTCGTGATCGGCCTGGGGCTCGCCGCCGGGCCCGACGACCGGGTCGATCGCAGGGTTCGCCGGCGGCCTCCTGCTGGACGCCGTGCCGCCCGCGGACGGGCCGCTGGGGCGCTGGGCCCTCGTCCTGGCACTCGCCGGCTGGGCGGCCGGGCGCATGCAGGACGCCGCCGAGCGCAGCGCCTTCGTCCCGCTCGCCGTGGTGGCCGTCCTGGCTCCCGCCACGTTGTTGGCCTATGCCGGGCTCGGGGTCCTGCTGGGCGATCCCCGCGTGACCGCGGATGCGGTGGTGGCGAGCCTGCCGGCCGCCACGCTCTACGATGTCCTTCTGGCCCCGTTCATCGTGGCGCCGGTCGGCGCGCTGTACCGGCGCGTCGAACCCCGCAGCTCGATCTACTGACCGCAGTCGGGTCGGTCGGGGAACCCCACGGGCCCGCGATGCGTCGTACGGTCGGACCGTTCGTCGTCAACCCTTGCCCTACCCCCCAGTCTGAGCCCCTCGAGTCTGAGCCAGGAGTCACCTCTCGTGAGTGAGCGGTCCAACCTGCGCCTGCTCGTCCTGCAGGTGCTCGTGCTCTCACTGCTCGTGACGCTGCTCGGCCGCCTGTGGTACCTCCAGGTCATCGCCGGCGAGACCTACCAGCAGGCGGCCACCGCCAACCGGGTCCGTGAGGTCGTCACTCCGGCCGTGCGCGGGCTGATCCTCGACGACCGAGGGCGTCCCCTGGTCCAGAACCGCACCACGCTGGTGGTCACGGTCGACCGCACTGCCCTGGCCAAGCAGGACGACGAGGGCGACGCGGTCCTCCGGCGGCTCGCCGCCTTGCTCGAGACCGACTACGCCGAGATCGCCGACCGGGTGCAGCTGTGCGGTCAGGACGGCGCCAAGGGCCGGCGTGTGCTGGTACGGATCGCCGTACCAGCCGATCCCGGTCGCACGCGACGTCAGCACCGAGGTTGCGCTGACGGTGCTCGAGCGGCGCGAGGACTATCCCGGCATCAGCGCCGAGCTGGAGGCGGTGCGCGAGTACCCGTCGCCGGCCAAGGCCAACGCAGCGCACATGCTCGGCTACATCGGCCCGGTGCTCGACACCGATGTCGAGGACTCGAAGACCGACGGCGGCCCCGAGCTGCGCGCGAGCGACGTGATCGGCAAGGCCGGCCTCGAGCAGGTCTACGACGAGTACCTGCGCGGCGCCCCCGGGGTGAAGCAGCTGGCCGTCGACAAGGACGGCAGCGTCACCGGCACGGTCGGCGAGACCGACCCCACCGCCGGCAACTACCTCGTCACGAGCATCGACGCGAAGGTCCAGGCGGTGGCCGAGCAGGCGCTCGAGGAGCGCATCATGGCCGCCCGGGCCGGAGACACCTGGGAGAAGCAGTCGTTCACGGCCGACTCGGGCGCGGTCGTGGTCATGGACGTCAAGACCGGTCGCATCGTGGCCATGGCGTCCTACCCCTCCTACGACCCCGGCATCTGGGTCGGAGGGATCTCCCAGAAGCAGTACGACCGGCTCGCCAGCAAGAAGGCGAACACCCCGCTGATCTCGCGCGCGATGAGTGCCGGGTACGCGCCGGCGTCGACGTTCAAGGTGGTCTCCACCGCGGCTGCGGCCAAGGCCGGCTACAGCCTCAACGGGACCTACCCCTGCCCGGCGACCTACCAGGTCGGCAACGTGAGCAAGCGCAACTTCGAGTCCGGGGCCTACGGCGACATCTCGCTCAAGCGCGCCCTCGAGGTGTCCTGCAACACGGTGTTCTACAAGCTGGGGTACGAGACCTGGCTCCGCGACGGCGGCAACGACCCGAAGAAGGCCACCAACGAGTATTTCGTCAACACCGCTCGCGGATTCGGCTACGGCACCCGGACCGGCATCGACCTCCCGTCGGAGGCGTCCGGTGCGGTCGTCTCGCGCGCTGACAAGCAGGCCGCCTACGACCAGCTCAAGGACATCTGGTGCGAGCGCGGCAAGAAGGGCTACCCGGAGGAGAAGGATCCGGCGCGGGCCGCCTATCTCAAGGCGATCGCCGCGGAGAACTGCGTCGACGGCTGGCAGTACCGCGGTGGTGACGCGGTCAACTTCGCCATCGGTCAGGGCGACACGCTCGTCACTCCGCTGCAGGTGGCCCGGGTCTACGCCGCGATCGCCAACGGCGGCACGCTGTGGACGCCGCAGGTCGCCAAAGCCGTCATGGCGCCCGACGGCACCGTCGTCAAGGAGTTCAAGCCCAAGAAGGACGGACGGCTGCCGGCCAGCGCCTCCACGATCGCCTTCCTCCAGGACGCCTTGCGCGGCGTGGCCAAGAACGGCACGGCGGCCGGCGTCTTCGGAGGCTTCCCCATCCCGGTGGCCGCCAAGACCGGGTCCGGCACCGTCGAGGGCAAGGACGACACGTCGTGGTTCGCGTCCTTCGCGCCGGCCAACGACCCGCAGTACGCCGTGGTCATGATGGTCAGCCAGGGCGGTACCGGTTCGGGCACCTCGGGCCCCGGCGTCAAGAAGATCTACGAAGCCCTGTACGGCGTCTCAGGCAACACCGTCGACCCCACCAAGGCGCTGCTCCCGAACGGCAAGCCCCCCAAGAAGCTGCCGAAGATCGGCTCGGACGGCGTCGTCCTCCAGCCTTCGACGCCGGCCCTCCCGGCGAGCCCGGCGAGCCCCGCGGACGCCCCCGCGGCCTCCACGCCGCCGACGGCGACGGGTGCCTCGGCTGGGAGACGGGGCGGACCGCTGTGACGTACGGCTATCCGACGACGCGGACGGCGGCCCGCCAGCGCGGTCTCGCCTCGCGCGCGGCCGACCGCGAGTCCGTGCTGCGGCGACTCGACTGGGTCCTTGCGCTGGCGGTGCTCGCGCTGTGTGCGATCGGCACGGTCCTGATCTACTCCGCCACGCGCGGGCGCCTGCTCGACGCGGGGTCGGACCCGATGGGTTACCTCAAGCGCAATGTCATCAACATCGCCATCGGACTGGTCCTGGCCACCGCGATCGCGCTCTTCGACTACCGGATGCTGCGCGCCTACGCGCCGTTCGTGTACATCGCCTCGGTGATCGGGCTGCTGGCCGTGCTCTCCCCGCTGGGGAGCACGGTCAACGGGTCGCACTCCTGGATCATCCTGCCGGGCGGCTTCTCCGTGCAGCCGTCGGAGTTCGCCAAGGTCGCGCTCTGCGTCGGCCTCGCCATGATCTTGTCGGAGAAGCGCGACGCCGAGGACCAGCCGCGCATCATCGACGTGGGGATCGCCCTCGTGGTCGCGGCCGTGCCGATCGCGCTCATCATGCTGCAACCCGACCTCGGGACGACGATCATCGTCGGCTTCATCGTGCTCGGGATCCTCGCCGTTGCCGGGACCCCGGCGCCGTGGCTCGCCGGCCTGGTCGCCCTCGGGGTGCTCGGTGCCGGGCTGGCCATCCAGGCAGGCGTGCTCTCGACGTACCAGATCAACCGGTTCGCGGCTTTCACCAACCCTGAGTTCGACCCCGCCGGGGCGGGCTACCAGCTCAAGCAGGCCCGGATCGCCATCGGGTCCGGCGGGTTCAACGGCTCCGGGCTCTTCCAGGGCACCCAGACCAACGGCAAGTTCATCCCCGAGCAGCAGACCGACTTCATCTTCACGGTCGCCGGGGAGGAGCTCGGGTTCGTCGGAGCGGCGGCGATCATCGTGCTGCTCGGGATCGTGGTGTGGCGGGCCATGCGGATCGCCTTGCGGGCCGAGGACATGTTCGGCCGCCTGGTGGCCGCGGGGATCGTCTGCTGGTTCACGTTCCAGATGTTCGAGAACATCGGGATGACTCTCGGCATCATGCCCATGACCGGGGTGCCGCTCCCGTTCGTGTCCTACGGCGGGTCCTCGATGTTCGCCTCGCTCATGGCCATCGGTCTGCTCGAGAACGTCCACATGCGCCGTTACGCCTGACCCACGCTCGCACCCCGACTGCGGGTTCGGGGCGCGGTCCGGCGCGGGGGCGAGGTTCCAGGCGGGCGTCTACGCTGGCCGACATGGCAGCCAGGTCGGGTGAGTCGGTGTTCGGCGTGCTCGAGGGGCTGCTGCCGAGGGTGAGCAAGCCGATCCAGTACGTCGGCGGCGAGCTCAACGCGCAGGTCAAGCCGTGGGGCGACGACCTCACGACCGTGCGCTGGGCGCTCATGTACCCGGACGCCTACGAGGTCGGGCTGCCCAACCAGGGCGTCATGATCTTGTACGAGGTGCTCAACGAGCGCCCCGACACCCTCGCGGAGCGCACGTACGCAGTCTGGCCCGATCTCGAAGCCCTGATGCGCGAGCACCAGGTGCCGCAGTTCACGGTCGACGGCCACCGACCCGTGGGCGACTTCGACCTCCTCGGTGTGAGCTTCTCCACCGAGCTGGGCTACACCAACCTGCTCACCGCCGCTGGATCTCGCCGCCATCCCGCTCACGGCCACCGAACGCGGCGACGAGCACCCGATCGTCATCGCGGGCGGGCACGCCGCCTTCAACCCCGAGACCATCGCGGACTTCGTCGACGCCGCGGTGCTCGGCGACGGCGAGCAGGCCGTGCTCGCCATCTCCGACCTGATGGAGGCGTGGAAGAGCGAGGGCCGTCCGGGTGGCCGCGAGGAGATCCTGCTCCGGCTGGCGCGCACCGGAGGGGTTTACGTCCCGCAGTTCTACGACGTGGACTACCTGCCCGACGGCAGGATCCGGCGGGTGGCGCCCAACCGCCCCGGGGTCCCGTGGCGGGTCGCCAAGCACACCGTGATGGACCTCGACGAGTGGCCCTATCCGAAGCGACCGCTTGGTGCCGCTGGCCGAGACTGTCCACGAACGCATGAGCGTCGAGATCTTCCGTGGCTGCACGCGGGGCTGCCGGTTCTGCCAGGCGGGCATGATCACGCGTCCGGTGCGCGAGCGTTCGATCACGGGGATCGGGGCGATGGTCGACGCAGGGCCTGGCCGCCTCGGGCTACGAGGAGGTCGGGCTGCTCAGCCTGTCCAGCGCCGACCACTCCGAGATCGCCGAGGTGACCAAGGGTCTGGCCGACCGCTACGAGGGCACGAACACGAGCCTGTCGCTGCCGAGCACCCGGGTCGACGCGTTCAACGTCGACCTCGCCAACGAGCTCTCGCGCAACGGTCGGCGGTCCGGTCTCACCTTCGCCCCCGAGGGGGGCTCGGAGCGGCTTCGCCGGGTCATCAACAAGATGGTCAGCGAGGACGACCTGATCCGCACGGTCACGACCGCGTACGCCGCCGGATGGCGCCAGGTGAAGCTGTACTTCATGTGCGGCCTCCCCACCGAGACCGATGAGGACGTCCTGCAGATCGCCGAGATGGCGAAGAACGTCATCCGAGCCGGCCGCGAGGCCAGTGGGAGCCGCGACATCCGCTGCACGGTCTCGATCGGCGGCTTCGTGCCCAAGCCGCACACGCCGTTCCAGTGGGCCGCCCAGCTCGACCACGAGACGACCGATGCCCGACTGGCCAAGCTCCGTGATGCCGTGCGGTCCGACCGGCAGTTCGCCAAGGCGATCGGCTTCCGCTACCACGACGGCAAGCCGGGCATCGTCGAAGGACTGCTCTCCCGCGGGGACCGTCGGGTCGGAGCCGTGATCCGGGCGGTGTGGGAGGGCGGCGCGCGCTTCGACGGCTGGAGCGAGCACTTCTCCTACGACGCGTGGATGGCTGCGGCCGAGGCCGCCCTCGCCGACCAGCCGGTGGACGTCGACTGGTACACCACCCGTGAGCGCGAGCAGTCCGAGGTGCTCCCGTGGGACCACCTGGACTCGGGGTTGGACAAGGAGTGGCTCTGGGAGGACTGGCAGGACGCCCTCGCCGAGGTCGAGGTCGACGACTGCCGCTGGACCCCGTGCTTCGACTGCGGCGTCTGCCCTCAGCTGGGGACCGACATCCAGGTCGGTCCGACCGGGGCCAGCCTGCTCCCGCTCACGGTGATTCCCTCGCCGGTCCTGGCCACGGCGGCCGGGGAGTGAGCGACCAGCGAGCCGGGCTGACCGGGCCGGCCGACGTACGCCCTCCGGTCCCCGCCGAGCTCCTCGACGACCCGTGGTTCCCGTTCACCGGCGACGTCCGCGTCAAGCAGCTGCACGAGCGCGTGACCGAGGAGCCGCCTCGCGCGGGGGAGGGCGGCCAGGGTTGCCGGTCGTGCGAGCACCCGGACACCGACTTCCTGTGGACCGACAAGTTCTGGCGCCTGCGCCCCTACCGGCCGACCGAGCTGCTCGGACAGGTCCTGCTCGAGACCCGCGCCCACCACGACTCCTTCGCGGACCTGCCCGACGAGCTGCTCCGCGAGCTGGGCCCGCTGGTCGCCCGGATCGAGCGGGCCATCCTCGGGCTCGGGGGTGTCGGCAGGGTCCACGTCGCGCGGTGGGGCGACGGCGGCGAGCACTTCCACCTGTGGTTCATGCCCCGGCCCTTCGGCGCCCTCCAGCTGCGCGGGTCGATGCTGCCGATGTGGGTGGATCTCATGCCGACCTGCGCGGACGAGGACGCCGCCGCCGCGGAACGAGCGATCGCGGCCGCGCTGGCCGCCGGCTGATGGCGGCCCGTGCGCCCGACGGTCCGCCCCCGCCACCCACGGTCCAGCGGCTGCGCATCTGCTACGCCAAGCGCGGTCGGCTCCGCTTCACCTCGCACCGCGACTTCGCACGTTCCTTCGAGCGGGCGCTGCGCAGGGCGGCGGTCCCGATGGCCTACTCCGCGGGCTTCTCACCGCACCCGAAGATCTCCTACGCCAACGCCGCGCCCACCGGGACAGCCAGCGAGGCCGAGTACCTCGAGATCGGGGTGGCCGAGCGCTGCGACCCTGACCTGCTGCGGATCAGCCTCGACGCGGCGCTGCCCGCCGGCCTCGACATCGTCGAGGTGGTGGAGGCCGCCCCCGGAGCCCTCGCCGACCTGCTGGAGGCCTCTCGGTGGGAGATCAGGCTCCCCGAGCTCGCCGCGCACGACGTCCGTCCGGCGGTCGAGGCGTTCCTGGCCGCCGACGAGGTGCTCGTCGAGCGGCTCACCAAGAACGGCATCCGCTCCTTCGACGCCCGGGGGCCGGTGCTCGCGGCCGAGGTCCGAGACCCCGCCGACGCGACGGATGCGGGGGAGAACGAACCTCCGTGTGCGATACTCGACCTGGTCGTGCGGCACGTCACACCGTCCGTTCGACCCGACGACGTGCTCAGCGCGCTGCTTCGGGTGGCCGACCTCGCGCCGCCGGTCCCACCTCTGGTGACCCGGCTGGCGCAGGGACCGCTCGACGCAAGCACTTGCACTGTCGGCGACCCACTGGCACCCGTGCCGACCTGATCGGTCGAAACGACCGGTCCGGCCCAGGTGCCCCCCAGGCTTACGCCGGGCAACGTGGCGGTCCCCGGACCGTGCCGGCCCGGCGGCGAAGAGAAAGGCTCCTGTGCGGCGTGACCACCCCTCGGGGAGGCAGCGCCCGGGAGCCGTGAGGAGCCCATCGCATGGTCGATGACCCGAACGTCCCTGACAGCACCACCCCCGAGACCCCGGCGCCCGCGGCCCGCACCCGCCGCCGCGCCGCGAGCCGGCCGGCCGGCCCGCCCGCTGCGGTCGCGCCGTCCGCCGAGGTCCCGCCCGCGGTGAGCGAGGAGACCCCTAAGCCCCCGCCGCGCAAGCGGGCGGGCAAGAAGGCGACCACCGCGGCCGACGCGCCGGCAGCCGAGGTCGCGCCGCCCACCGCGGCAGTCCCCGCCGAGGCGGTTGCCGAGCCGGTGACCAAGCCCAAGCGCACCCGCAAGAAGGCCACCTCGGCGGTCTTCTCGGCCGACGAGGAGCCAGCAGGCCCCGTCGAGGCCACGGTCGTGGTGCCAGAAGCCGCTGCCGTGGTGCTCTTCCAGCCGCCGGACCCCGAGCAGGCCGAGGCGCCACGCCGCCGCCGGTCGCGCACCCGGGTCGAGGAGCCGGTCGAGGACGCAGCCTCAGGTGTCGTCGAGGACACGACGACCGAGGCCGAGGACGTCGACGCGGACGAGCTCAGCGAGGAAGGTCGACGACGAGTCCACCGGAACGCCGCGGCGCCGGCGTCGCCGCGGCGGTCGTGGGCGTCGCGGTCGCGGAGGTCGCGAGGCCGAGGCCGGCGAGGTCGACACGGAGGGCGCCGAGGGCGCCCCCGACGGACGAGGACGAGGACGAGGCGAACGGTGACGCCGAGACGGCTGGAGGATCGACCAGCTCGCGCCGTCGTCGCCGCCGTCGTCGCGGCGGTTCCAGCGACGCCGACGGCGGCGGGGACGACCCGCCCAACACGGTGGTGCGGGTGCGCGAGCCCCGCGGCCGTACGTCCGACGAAGTCACCGGGGTCCGCGGCTCCACCCGGCTCGAGGCCAAGAAGCAGCGCCGCCGCGAAGGTCGGGAGCAGGGCCGCCGCCGGCCGCCGATCCTGACCGAGTCCGAGTTCCTTGCCCGCCGGGAGAGCGTCGATCGGGTGATGATCGTCCGGCAGACCGGAGACCGCACCCAGATCGCCGTCCTCGAGGACGGGATGCTCGCCGAGCACTACGTCAACAAGGCCGAGTCGACCTCCTTCGTGGGCAACGTCTACCTCGGTCGTGTGCAGAACGTGCTGCCCTCGATGGAGGCCGCCTTCGTCGACATCGGCAAGGGTCGCAACGCGGTCCTCTACGCCGGCGAGGTCAACTGGGACGCTGCCGGCCTCGACGGCCAGCCGCGCCGCATCGAGCACGCCATGAAGTCCGGCGACCAGGTTCTCGTCCAGGTGACGAAGGACCCCATCGGTCACAAGGGCTCCCGGCTCACCGCGCAGATCAGCCTGCCCGGCCGCTTCCTCGTCTACGTGCCCGACGGCTCGATGACGGGCATCAGCCGCAAGCTCCCCGACACCGAGCGCACCCGGCTGAAGGCCATCCTCAAGAACTCGGTGCCCGACGGTGCCGGCGTGATCGTGCGCACGGCGGCCGAGGGGGCCAGCGAGGAGGAGCTCTCCCGCGACGTCGCCCGCCTGACCGCACAGTGGGACGACATCGAGAAGAAGGCCAAAGCCGGTTCGGCGCCCGCCCTGCTGTACGGCGAGCCAGACCTGGCCGTGCGGGTGCTCCGTGACGTCTTCAACGAGGACGTCAACAAGCTCATCGTCAGCGGTGACGACGCCTGGGACATGGTGCAGCCCTATCTGGCCCACGTCGCGCCCGACCTCGTCGACCGGCTCACGCGGTGGACCGACGAGCAGGACGTCTTCGCGGCCCACCGCATCGACGAGCAGCTGGCCAAGGCGCTCGACCGGAAGGTGTGGCTGCCGTCGGGGGGTTCGCTCGTCATCGACCGCACCGAGGCGATGACCGTCGTCGACGTCAACACCGGCAAGTTCATCGGTGCCGGCGGCAACCTCGAGGAGACCGTCACCCGCAACAACCTCGAGGCGGCTGAGGAGATCGTGCGCCAGCTGAGGCTGCGCGACGTCGGCGGGATCATCGTCGTGGACTTCATCGACATGGTGCTCGAGTCCAACCGCGACCTCGTGCTGCGCCGGCTTCTCGAGTGCCTCTCGCGTGACCGGACCAAGCACCAGGTCGCCGAGGTCACCTCGCTCGGCCTCGTGCAGATGACGCGCAAGCGGGTCGGACAGGGCCTCATCGAGGCGTTCAGCGAGCCCTGCGAGCACTGCAGCGGGCGCGGTGTCAAGGTGCAGCTGGAACCCGTGGACCTCAAGACCAGGGCCGGGAGCTCACCCGAGCAGCCGGCTCGTCGCAAGCGGGGCGGCAAGGCGAAGGTCGAGGCGTCAGGTGACGCGGCCGCCGAGCCGGCCGCCGACGAGGTCCAGGTGGCGACGGCAGACGCGTCGGGCTGACCGTCGGCCTACACTCGGCACCACAACTCAACGCACCAGGGGAGCTCGCGGGAACGGCGGGCTGAGAGGGTGGCCGCCGCCACCGACCCTTGAACCTGATCTGGGTAATGCCAGCGGAGGAATCATGGGGCTGTCTCGTCCACCCACGCTCGGTCTGGTCGGGCTGCTCGCCACCGCGGTGATCCTCGCCAGCTGTTCGACCACCTCGACCCCGCAGGGGGCTCCCGACGCGGAGGCTCCGGCCCGGGTCGGACCTGCGACCGTCACGCTGCTGACGCACGACTCGTTCGCGCTCTCCGAGTCGCTGCTGAGCGACTTCGAGGCCCGCACCGGGATCACCGTGGAGGTGGTGTCCGGAGGGGATGCCGGCGAGGTCGTCAACAAGGCCGTGCTCACGGCTGGTAACCCCGAGGGGGACGTCCTCTTCGGGGTGGACAACACGCTCCTCACGCGAGCGGTGGACGCCGGCGTCTTCACGCCCTACCGCTCAGCAGGCCTTGCCGACCTGCGCCCCGAGCTGCGCGAGGACACGTCGGACGGCCACCTCACACCCGTCGACTACGGCGACGTCTGCGTCAACATCGACGACGCCTGGTTCGCCGAGCGCAACCTGACGCCTCCGCGCGGGATCGACGACCTCACCGACCCGATCTACCGGGACCTCCTGGTCGTGGAGAACCCCGCCACCTCCTCGCCGGGACTGGCCTTCCTGCTCGCCACCGTCGCGCGGTACGGCGAGGACGGCTGGCAGCCGTACTGGTCGGCGTTGCGGGCGAACGGCGTGAAGGTGACGAACGGCTGGACCGAGGCGTACTCCGGGGACTTCTCAGGTTCCTCGGGCGAGGGTGACCGCCCGCTCGTCGTGTCCTACGCCTCGAGCCCACCTGCCGAGATCGTCTACGCGGCCGAGCCGAAACCGGCGACGCCGGGCACGTCGGTGATGACCGACGGGTGCTTCCGGCAGGTCGAGTACGCAGGGATCCTCGCCGGCACCAAGAACCTGGCTGCCGCACGGCTCGTCGTCGACTGGCTGGTGTCGGCGCAGGTGCAGGCCGACGTGCCCCTCTCGATGTTCGTGTTCCCGGCTCGGGCCGACGTGGCGCTGCCCAAGGTCTTCGTGGACTTCGCCGCGGTCCCGCTCAACCCCTTGTCGCTGGCTCCGGCCACCATCGCGGAGCACCGCGAGGAGTGGGTCGATTCCTGGACGGACGTGGTGCTGCGCTGACCACGACCGCCGCCCCAGGCGCTGCGCTCGGACCCGACCGCGCGCGGTGGGACCTCCGTGCCCGCACGCCCCCACGGCACGCCACCCGCTTGGCTGCTCGGAGCCCTTCCGGTGGTGTTCCTCGTCGTCTTCCTGGCGTGGCCCGTGGGAACCGTGCTCACGCGTGGTCTCGACGCATCGGCGTGGGACGTGCTCGGCCGCGCGTCGACCCGGTCGATCGCCTGGTTCACCCTGTGGCAGGCCGTCGTGAGCACCGTGCTGACCCTGGTGGCTGGTCTCCCCATCGCCTTCGTCCTGCACCGCTACCGGCTTCCTGCCCGACGCCTGCTCCTCGCCGTCGTGACCGTGCCGTTCGTCCTGCCCACCGTGGTCGTCGGCACCGCCTTCCGCACCGTGCTCCCTCAGGCCTGGATCGGCACCGTCACCGCCATCGTGATCGCGCACGTCTTCTTCAACGTCGCCGTCGTGGTGCGTGTGGTCGGCGGGCTGTTGTCCCGCCTGGACCCGCGCTACGACCAGGCGGCCCGGTCGCTGGGTGCCAGCCCCTGGTACGCCTTTCGCACGGTCACCTGGCCGCTCGTGCGACCCGCCGTTCTCGCCGCCTCGGCGCTGGTCTTCTGCTTCACGTTCACCTCCTTCGGGGTGGTCCTGGTGCTCGGCGGTCCGGCGCACCCGACGCTCGAGGTGGAGATCTACCGTCGGACCGCGCAGCTGCTCGACCTCCCGGGTGCTGCGGCGATCGCCGTCGTCCAGCTCCTGGCCGTGGCTGCCGTCCTGTTCGTCTCGGCGCGGCTTCAGGACGCGGTTCGCCGTGCGGCAGCGGAGTCGGCCGGCCGGGGAGCAGCTCGGCCCGGTGCGCGGCGTACCGCCCACGCACTGGTCGCCGTGGTGCTCGCCGAGATCGTGCTCATCGCGGTGCCGATGGCCGCGTTGCTGGTCAGGTCGCTGCGCGTCCGCGACGGTTGGGGCCTCGCCTGGTGGCGTGCGCTGTTCGCAGCGCCGGTGACGACTCGTGACGTCGACATCGTCGCCTCGGTGCGGACCTCCCTCGGATATGCGGCTGCCACAGCGGTCGTAGCCGTCGTCATCGGGGGACTGGCTGCCTGCGCCGTCGCCTACTCACGACGCGGGGGGCGTGCCCTCGAGACCTGGTCGATGATCCCGCTGGGGGCGTCCGCGGTGACCGTCGGCTTCGGCCTGCTGCTGGCCTTCGGTCGGCCCCCGCTGGATCTTCGCGGCTCGGTCGTCCTCGTGCCGCTGGGCCACGCCCTCGTCGCGATCCCCCTGGTCCTGGCCGTCACTCTCCCGGTGCTGCGCGCGCTGGACCCCCGGTTGCGCGAGGTGGCCGCCACGCTCGGCGCGTCGCCCTGGCGCACGTGGCGAACCGTCGACGGCCGTGCGCTTGCTCCGGCCCTCGCGGTCGGTGCCGGCCTCGCCGCGGCGGTGTCCCTCGGTGAGTTCGGGGCCACCGCCTTCCTGGCCCGGACGGGCGAACCGACGCTCCCGGTCGTCGTCGTGCGGCTGCTGGGACGGCCGGGAGAGGCCAACGTCGGGACGGCCGCTGCGGCGGCGACCTTGCTCATGGTCGTCACCGCGGCCGTCGTCCTGCTGGCCGACCGTTGGCGCACCGAACGGGCAGGCACCCTGTGATCGACCCGGCGTCCCCTGCACCGATCGATGCGGGGCTGCAGGTGCGAGGAGTCTCGGTCGCCTACGGGACCGCACCTCTCCTGGTCGACGTCGAGCTCGAGGTGGCACCGCACGACGTCGTCGCGTTGCTTGGCCCCAGCGGGTCGGGCAAGTCCTCGCTGCTCAGGGTGATCGCCGGGCTCCTCGCTCCCGACGCGGGGGCGGTCCTCTGGGACGGCGTCGACCTCGTCGCGACCGCGGCGCACCGTCGGGGGTTCGGGCTGGTGTTCCAGGACGCCCTGCTCTTCCCGCACCTGGACGTCGCCGGCAACGTCGCGTACGGCTTGGCGGCGTCGGGGGTCCCGCGTGCGCAGCGCGCGCCTCGGGTGGCCGAGCTGCTCGCGATGGTCGAGCTCCCCGACCACGGACACCGATCCGTGTCGACCTTGTCCGGGGGCGAGGCCCAGCGGGTGGCCCTCGCGCGGGCGCTGGCCCCGCGCCCGCGCCTGCTGCTCCTTGATGAGCCCTTCGGCGCCCTCGACCGGGACCTGCGGGACCGACTGGCGGCCGACGTCCGGGCGTTGCTCCACCGGCTGGGGACCCCGGCGGTTCATGTCACCCACGACCTCGCGGAGGCCGAGCTGGTCGCCGATCGGGTCGTGCGGCTCGTGGCCCTCCAGGGGGGCGGCTGCACGCTCGCCTGACCCCCTGGTTTGCCCGTGGGGTGACCGACCCGTACCCTTGACCTTCGGCGCGCGCTGCGCGCCCTTCCTTCGTTCGCCTGCCTCTCGGGGCGTGGCCGGGGAACGCTCGAGCAACACGTACGCGAAAGCAAGGAGTCCCGCGGTGTACGCGATCGTCCGCGCCGGTGGCCGTCAGGAGAAGGTCGCTGTCGGCGACGTCATCGAGGTCGACCGGCTCGCCGGTGCGCCCGGCTCGGAGGTCGCCTTCCCGGCCGTGTTGCTGGTCGACGGCGAGACCGTGACCTCGGACGCCGCCGCGCTGGCCAAGGTGAGCGTGACCGGAGAGATCGTGGCGCCCACGAAGGGGCCCAAGATCGACATCCTGAAGTACAAGAACAAGACCGGCTACCGCAAGCGGATCGGGCACCGTTCCAAGCTCACCGTGGTGCGCGTCACCGCGATCGCGTCCAAGTAACCCACGTCACCGACAGCAGAGGCTCAAGCGATGGCACACAAGAAGGGCGCCAGTTCCACCCGGAACGGCCGTGACTCCAACGCCCAGCGCCTCGGTGTGAAGCGCTTCGGTGGCCAGGTCGTCAACGCCGGCGAGATCATCGTCCGGCAGCGCGGCACGCACTTCCACCCCGGTACCGGGGTCGGCCGCGGCGATGACGACACCTTGTTCGCCCTGACGGCCGGTGCGGTCGAGTTCGGCAGCCGTCGCGGCCGCCGGGTCGTCAACATCGTGCCGGCGGAGGCCTCCGCCTGACGACGCACGACCAGACGTCGAGGAGGGCGGAACCCCGTACGGGGGACCGCCCTTCTCGCATTCCGAGCGACGCGAGCACGAACCAGGAGGTGACGCACCGGTGACGACCTTCGTCGACCAGGTGGTCCTGCACGTCTCCTCCGGCAGCGGTGGGCACGGGTGCGCTTCGGTGCACCGGGAGAAGTTCAAGCCCTTGGGCGGTCCGGACGGCGGCAACGGGGGCAACGGGGGAGAGGTCGCCCTCGTGGTCGACCCCAACGTCACGACCCTTCTCGACTACCACCACGCGCCGCACCGGAAGGCGACCTCGGGCAAGCCCGGGCAGGGCGCCCACCGCAACGGGGCCAACGGGGACGACCTGGTCCTCCCCGTGCCGGACGGCACGATCGTGAAGGCGCCGGACGGCACGGTCCTCGCCGATCTGCTGGGAGCCGGGACGACCTACGTCGTTGCCGCGGGCGGCCGAGGAGGCCTCGGCAACGCCGCCTTGGCGAGCCCTCGCAGGAAGGCGCCCGGCTTCGCCCTCCTGGGTGAGCCTGGCTGGGCCGGAGACGTGGTCCTCGAGCTCAAGATCGTGGCCGACATCGGTCTCGTCGGATACCCGAGCGCGGGCAAGTCGAGCCTCGTGGCGGCGATCTCCGCGGCCCGCCCCAAGATCGCCGACTACCCCTTCACCACCCTGGCCCCGAACCTGGGCGTGGTGCAGGCCGGAGACGTCCGCTACACCGTGGCCGACGTCCCGGGACTCATCCCCGGCGCGAGCGAGGGCAAGGGCCTCGGGCTGGAGTTCCTGCGGCACGTGGAACGCTGCGCGGCACTGGTGCACGTCCTCGACTGCGCCACCCTGGAGCCCGGCCGCGACCCGGTGAGCGACCTCGACGTCATCGAGCACGAGCTGGCGGCCTACGGCGGGCTCGCTGACCGGCCGCGGATCGTGGCCCTGAACAAGATCGACGTTCCGGAGGCGCGGGAGCTGGCGGAGCTGGTGACCCCGATCCTCGAGGAGCGCGGCTACGCGGTCCACGAGGTGTCGGCGGCCTCCCACGCCGGGCTCCGTGAGCTGACCTTCGCGATGGCCGGACTCGTGAGCGCCGCCCGCGCGGCTGCCGCCACACCCGAGATCACCCGCATCGTGCTGCGGCCCCGCGCCGTCGACGACCAGGGCTTCACGGTGACGCGGGAGGGTGAACGGTTCCGCGTGCGGGGGGAACGCCCCGAACGCTGGATGCGGCAGACCGACTTCAGCAACGACGAGGCGGTCGGCTACCTCGCCGACCGGCTCGCTCGGATCGGCATCGAGGGCAAGCTCGTGGAGCTGGGCGCCCAGCCCGGCGCCGAGGTCGTCATCGGCGGGGAGGACGGCTGGGTCTTCGACTGGGAGCCGACCATCGAGGCCGGCGCCGGCGCGCTGCCAGGGCCTCGCGGGACGGACCTGCGGTTGGACGGCCGCGGATGAGCGCTGCCCGTCCGGCCGTCGCTGCGGCCCGTCGTGTGGTGGTCAAGGTCGGGTCGTCGTCGCTGACGATCGTCCGGAGTGGGGCTCGAGGGCGAGGCCGTCGACGCCCTGGTCGATGCGCTGGCAGCCCATCGGGCAGCCGGGCACGAGGTCGTCCTGGTGTCCTCGGGCGCCATCGCGGCCGGGCTCATGCCGCTCGGGCTCGCGGCTCGTCCTCGCGACCTGGCCACCCAGCAGGCAGCAGCGAGCGTCGGTCAGGGCGTCCTGGTGCACCGCTACACGGAGGCGTTCGCCCGGCACGGCATCACCGTCGGGCAGGTGCTGCTCACCGCCGACGACGTGGTGCGTCGGGCGCACTACCGCAACGCCCAGCGGACCCTCTACCGCCTGCTCGAGCTCGGCATCCTCCCGGTGGTCAACGAGAACGACACCGTGGCCACCGACGAGATCCGGGTCGGCGACAACGACCGGCTCGCCGCCCTGGTCGCGCACCTGCTCCACGCAGACCTGCTCGTGCTGCTCTCCGACGTCGAGGGGCTCTATGACGGTGACCCGGGCCGCGGGGACGCCACGCTGCTCAGCGACGTCTCCGGAGACGCCGACCTCGCCGGGGTGGTCCTCGGCAGGCCCGGTCGCGCCGGCGTCGGTACCGGAGGCATGGCCACCAAGGTCGAGGCAGCCCGGATCGCCACCGGTGCGGGGATGCACGTGGTCCTGGCGTCGGCAGCTCAAGCGTGCGGCGGCCATGGCGGGAGAACGGGTCGGCACCTGCTTCACCCCGACCGCCGCCCGGATCCCCACCCGACTGCTCTGGCTCGCGCACGCAGCCACCCCGCGCGGTCGCGTGACGCTGGACGCCGGCGCCGTCCGGGCCGTCATCGATCGTCGGCTGTCGTTGCTCCCGGCGGGCATCACGGCGGTCGACGGGGACTTCGAGGCGGGAGATCCCGTCGACCTTCTCGACGAAAACGGTCACGTGGTGGCCCGTGGGCTGGTCAACTTCGGAGTGACCGAGCTACCCGGGCTCCTGGGCCGGTCGACCCGTGACCTGGCCCGCGAGCTCGGACCGGCGTACGAGCGCGAAGTCGTCCATCGGGACGACCTGGTGGTCCTGCGCCGCTGAACTCAGGAGGGCGTCATGACCGAACCGACTCCCGCCTCCGCCGCGCCCATGTGGCACGTGACCCTGACCGTGGCCGGGGACGAGGTCGACGCTGCCGTGATCCGGAGCGGTCTGGAACGGTTGTCGCACGAGCACCCCTTCCTGCTGAACGGGCGGTACGCCTCGGACCGTGCCGAGGTGTCGTACTGGGAGGAAGCGGCCGACGTCGCCGACGCGGCGATCCTCGCCCTACGGCTGTGGGAGTCCCACCGTGCCACGGCCGGACTCCCCGAGTGGGCTGTCGTGGGGCTGGAGGTCGTCGACCAAGGGACCTTCCAGCGCCGCGGGCACGCCGGTGAGCTCGCCGTCCGGCTGGCGCCGGCAGGAGCCGTGCGCCCCTTCTGAGCGGCGGGTTACGCTCACGGGGTGACCGACGAGCGGGAAGCGGTGCTCGACACCGCGCGGCGTGCGAAGACCGCCGCAGTGCGGCTGGCGACCGTGTCACGGCACCAGAAGGACGCCGCGCTCGTCGCGATGGCCGACGCGCTGGTCGCGTCCACCCCGCGGATCCTGGCGGCCAACGCCGTCGACGTGGATCGGGCTCGCGCGGCGGGGACCCCCGACGGGATCGTCGACCGGCTCACGCTCACCGAGGCGCGGCTCAGCGACATCGCGGCCGCACTGCGGTCCGTGGCCGACCTCCCCGACCCGGTGGGGGAGGTCCTTCGCGGCTACACCCTCCCGAACGGGTTGACGGTCCGGCAGGTACGCGTGCCGCTCGGCGTGCTGGGCATCGTCTACGAGGCCAGACCGAACGTCACCGTGGACGCCGCCGGCCTGGGGCTGAAGTCCGGCAACGCGGTGCTCCTGCGAGGTTCGTCGTCCGCCTACGACTCCAACACCGCCCTCGTCGCCGTCATGCAGGACGCACTGGCGGCCTCGGCGCTCCCCAGGGACGCCGTCCAGCTGGTGCCCGGGACCTCGCACGAGGCGGTCAAGCACCTGATGACCGCCCGCGGCCTCGTCGACGTGCTGATCCCACGCGGTGGTGCGGCGCTGATCCGGTCGGTGGTCGAGGGGTCGACGGTGCCGGTCATCGAGACCGGGGTGGGCAACTGCCACGTCTACGTCGACGCCCACGCCGACCTCGAGAAGGCGGTGCGGATCCTGGTGAACTCCAAGGCGCAGCGGGTCTCGGTGTGCAACGCCGCCGAGACCGTCCTCGTGCACGCGGAGGTCGCCGACGCCTTCCTCCCTCGCGCGCTGGCTGCCCTGCGTGGCGCGGGTGTCACCGTCCACGGCGATGAGCGGATCCAGGCTCATGACAGCGGCGACCACCCTTCGGTCGTGCCCGTCACCGACGAGGACTGGGCGGCGGAGTACTACTCCCTCGACATCGCCGCGGGTGTGGTCGACAGTCTCGACGACGCGCTCGCGCACATCCGACGTTGGGGGACCGGGCACACCGAGGCCATCGTCACGGACTCGGTCGTGGCGACCCAGCGGTTCGTCGCCGGCGTCGACGCGGCCGTGGTCATGATCAACGCCTCGACCCGGTTCACCGACGGGGCCGAGTTCGGGTTCGGTGCCGAGATCGGCATCTCCACCCAGAAGCTGCACGCCCGGGGTCCGATGGGCCTCGCCGAGCTCACGTCGACGACGTACGTCGTGACCGGCGACGGGCACATCCGCACCTGACGCGCAGCCGGTGACCCGACGCCGGACCGGCTAGCCCTCGAGCCAGTCGGCGAGAGCCGGGTAGTCCTCCGGTCCACGACCCGCGGCCTGCGCGGCCCGGCACTCCTTGAGCGCGGCCACGGAGACCGCGAGCGGGCGATCGGACTCCGCCACGGCCAGTGCGAGGTCCTTGGCCATCAGGTCCAGGCTGAAGACGACCTCGTGGTGGTCCCGGGACGCGAACTGGGCCTCGCGCCAGCGAACGGTCCACCCGAACGGCCCGTTCGCCACCGTGCTCAGGGCAAGGTCGCGGGCGAGGCCCAGGTCCGCGGCCAGCCGCAGGCACTCGCCGATGGCGGCGGTCGCGATGCCGTGACCCATGTTGCGCACGACCTTCACCGCGGCGCCGGAGCCGACCGGGCCGACGTGGACCACGCGCTCAGGGTCGCACCAGCACTCGAGCAGCGGGCGCGCCGTGGCGACGTCACGTTCGGACCCGCCGACGAAGGTGGCCAGCGACCCGGCTTCGGCCGGCTCGAGGGAGCCGAACAACGGGGCGTCGAGGTAGTGCAGTCCGGCGGCTGCGAGCTGCTCCTCGAAGTGGCGGGCGTCGGTGGGGCCGATGGTGGTGGCATCGACGACCAGGCAGCCGGCGGGCGCACGTCCGAGCACACCCGTCGGGCCGATCAGCACCTCGGCCACCGACTCGGGGCCGAACAGCACCAGCACGACGATCTCGGCGTCCGCTGCCGCCTCGCCGGGCGTCGAGCCGCGACGTGCCCCGGCGGCGACCAGGTCGTCGCCCTTCCCGGGTGTCCGGTTCCACACCGTGACGTCGTGACCGGCTTCGAGCGCGTGCCGAGCGAGTGGGTGTCCCATCCGGCCGAGCCCCAGCATCGTCACGCGCATGATCGGTCCCTTCGTGGGTCTGCGGGGATCCCCGATCGGCCACCGCCGAGCGGCGTGCAGGTGTCGGTGATCCGAGCCGTGATCCTGACAGACGGACCCGCTAGGCTCCCGGCCATGACCGGAGTCGTTGTCGCTGTCGCAGGCCGTCTCGCCGAGGCCACTCAGGAAGCCGAGAGCGTGGGCAGCGCCCCCGCCGTGCTCATCGGGCTGCTGGCCTTCGGCACCCTGTGCGCCCTGCTGTTCGTGACCACCCGCTTCAACCGCGACCGCTGAGCCTCGCGTCGGCTGCTCGCCGGCGGCGCACGTCCCCGGATCGACAGGCTCCTCCGGCTACCGTCATCCGATGACGACACGGCGTCTCGGGGTGATGGGCGGCACGTTCGACCCGGTGCATCACGGACATCTGGTGGCCGCGAGCGAGGTGGCAGCCAGGTTCGCGCTCGACGAGGTCGTCTTCGTGCCGACCGGTCAGCCGTGGCAGAAGGAGGCAGCGGCGGTCTCTCCGGCCGAGGACCGCTACCTCATGACGGTGATCGCGACCGCCTCCAACCCTCGCTTCTCGGTCAGCCGGATCGACATCGACCGACCGGGTCCGACGTACACGATCGACACGCTCCGCGACCTGCGCGCTGAGCGCGGCGAGGACGAGGAGGTGTTCTTCATCACCGGCGCCGACGCGCTGTCCGAGATGCTGTCGTGGCGCGACGCCGAGGAGCTCGTCACGCTGGCCCACTTCGTCGGAGTGACCCGGCCCGGCCACGTGCTGGCCGACCCCGGGCTCCCCGAGGGCCGCGTGAGCCTGGTGGAGGTCCCCGCCCTCGCGATATCCAGTACCGACTGCCGCGAAAGAATCGGGCGCAACCTGCCGATCTGGTACTTGGTGCCGGACGGTGTCGTCCAGTACGTCCACAAGCGTGGCCTCTATCGCAGGAGCGAGCAGTGAGTGGCAAGCGGGCGAAGCCCAAGGGGGCGGATCCGTCCGTCCTGGACCCCTCGAGCGCCGAGTCGGCAACCGCTGACCGGCCCTCGGTCGGCGTGACCACCGACCTCCTCGAGCGCCCGACCAGCGGCCAGGCCGCACCCGTGCTGCCCGGGTCGGCGCGTGCCGGTGCTCGCAGCGCTGCCCGCGTGGAGCGGCAGCGGCGGGAGCGCCAACGCCGGCTGATCGCTGCTGCGTCCGTCGCCGCCCTCGTTCTCGGCCTGCTCGGCTGGTTCGTGCTGCGCGGCGACGACGCCCCTCCCGCGACAGTGACCGCGGCCGCGCGCACGCAGTCCACCGTGCTCCTCGCGGTGGGCGGCGAGTCGATCACCGGGCTCGCCTTGCTCGCCGCTGACCCGGCCACCGGGGAGGGCGCCGTGGTGCTGCTGCCCAACCGACTCATGGTCGACGTCGCGGGCTTCGGCCCGATGACCCTCGCGCAGGCCACCGAGCTGTCCTCCGCGGATGCCGGGGCCGACGCCCTGACCGACGCCCTCGGTGTCACGATCGACGGCACCTGGCGGCTGGACGACGCAGGCCTCGCAGCTCTCGTCGATGCTGCCGGTGGGGTCACCGTCGACGTCGACACGGACATCACCGGTCCGGGCCCGACCCGGGGAAGCACGGTCATCCTCATCCCCGCGGGCAGCCCAGACCCTCGACGGTGCCTCGGCGGTCGTCTATGCGGCCTATCTGGGCGCCGGCGAGCCGGAGCAGAGCCGGCTGGCGCGGCTCGACGCCGTCCTGTCCGCCGCGGTTGCCGGGCTGCCGGCAGGCGCCGACCAGGTGACCCTTCAGCTGGGGACGCTTGGCGCTGGGTCGTCGAGCACCGTGCCTGAGCTCCTGCCGCCGTTCCTCGCGAACCTGAACGCCGCCGAGACCGCAACCTCCGTGGTGCACCGCACTCTTCCCGTGCGCTCGATCGATGCCGGCGCCGCCGTACCCGCGACCAGCCTCGACGTACCGGCCGCAGCGTCCCTGGTCAGTGATCTCCTGTCCGCCTCGGCCACCCCGCTCCGGCCCGGTGGGTCGGTGCGCGTGCTGGTTCAGAACGGGGTCGGAACGCCAGGCCTCGGGGCGAGCGCCCGCGACCTCCTCGTCGGTGACGGCTTCACGTACGTGGCCGGCGGAAACGCCTCGTCCTTCGGGGTCCCGCGGAGCCTGGTGCTCATCACGGACAGCACGGCAGAGACCCGCGCCGAAGCCGCTGCGGTGGCGAAGGCGCTCGGGCTCCCCGACACCGCCGTGCGGCTGACCCCGCAGGGTCAGAGCATCGCCGACATCGTCGTGGTCCTCGGCAAGGACTTCCAGCCCTGAGTGCAGCGCAGTCCACGGGCCCGCGCAACCGTGAGACCCTTGGGGTGTCCGTATCCCCGTTCGAAAGCCTGGTCGTGACCGCAACTCCCGAGTCCGTCGCCCTCGTCGTCTCCGCCGCCGCAGCGGCTGCGGACAAGCAGGCCGAGCACATCGTCGCCTTCGATGTGTCCGAGCAGCTCGCCATCACCGACGCGTTCCTGCTGTGCTCTGCATCCAACGACCGTCAGGTGGGAGCCATCGTCGACGCGATCGAGGAGCAGCTCCGCGTCGAGCACGGGGTCAAGCCGGTGCGCCGCGAAGGCGCTCGCGAGGGACGCTGGGTCCTGCTGGACTTCATCGACATCGTCGTCCACGTCCAGCACGCCGAGGAGCGCGTCTACTACTCCCTCGAACGGCTCTGGAAGGACTGCCCGACGATCGCGCTCCCAGCGCTCACCCCGGGCGTGGTGTGACCGAGGTCGTTGCTGCGCCACGGCGCGTCGTCTTCTGGCGCCACGGCCGTACGGCCTGGAACGCCGAGGGCCGGTTCCAGGGCCAGCTCGACGTCGAGCTCGATGAGGTGGGCGTGGAGCAGGCCGAGCGGGCCGCTCGGCTGCTGGCCGGGCTGCCGCCACAGGCGGTCGTCTGCTCCGACCTGGTGCGGGCCCGCGCGACCGCCGATCCTCTGCTGCGACTCACCGGGCTCAGCGCGACGTACCACCCCGAGCTGCGCGAGACCCATGGCGGTGCCTGGCAAGGGCTGCGCGGGTCCGAGATCGATGCCGCGGACGCGCCGGCCTACGCCGCCTGGCGCCGCGGCTCCGACCTGCCCGCCGGAGGCTCCGGGGAGAGCCGGACCGAGGTGGGGCGCCGCGGAGCGGGCCTGGTCCGCGCGCGCCCTCGTGCGGCGCGCGGCCGGCGAGGTCCTGGTCGTGGTCACCCACGGGGGGACCACGCGAGCGACGCTCGGCACCCTGCTCGGTCTGCCCGTCGAGCACTGGGATGTCTTCGGGGGGCTGGCGAACTGCTCCTGGTCGGTGCTGGAGGAGAGCTCCCCAGGGGGGCTGGCGGCTGGCCGAGCACAACGCCGGCACCCTCCCCGAGCCGGTCGTCGGCGACGACCAGTAGGTGCCGGACCGTCTCGCAGGCGGGTGATTTTCGTCGACCCGCCGACAGCGGCTATCCTGACCCGGTCGGTCCAGGCCGGCGCAGCACGTCCACGAGGGGCTATGGCGCAGTTGGTAGCGCGTCTGCATGGCATGCAGAAGGTCCGGGGTTCGAATCCCCGTAGCTCCACCCTCACCCTCCGCCGGGCGTCACCGCGATGTGGGCCGGCACCCTGACTCGAGCCCTGCTCTGCCCGGGGTCAAGCCGGGGCCTGTTTCAGCCGATGCTGGGGGGGTGACGGCGGTCCGACGGTACGACGATGCCGTGGGCGCGGCCCTGCCTGCGCTGCTCGGCGTCCTGGCGGCGCTCTACGTGGGTGTGGCCGTCGTCGACCCCTTCCTGCTCACCGGTGCCACGGCGGCCCTCATGTCCGCCGTGGCCGCGGTCACGGCTATGGGCCTCGCCGTCGGCTACGTGTGGCTGTCCCGCGCCGGTGTCCCCCCGGGCTGGGGGCACGCCCTCACCGCCGTGGCAGCCCTCTGGGCGGCGACGACGGTGCTGCTGCACCTGGGTCTGACCGGAGAGCTGGGGCTGACGAGCGGGCTGATGCTGGTGGTCATCGGACTCTGCTCGGGGCTGCTCGACGTCCGCTGGTTCGTGCTGGCGGTCGGTGCGTGCTGGGCCGCGTGGGTCGTGGTCGTCCTCCTCCGGGTCGCCGATCTCACCTTGCTCCCCCACTGGGCCGTCGGGCTGGCCGCGGCCACGGTGCTGGCCGTCGTCGTGCAGGTCGCCCGCCGCGGCACGGTCGACGCCCTCGACCTGGCTCGCGAGAGCGCCGAGGACGCCGCCGTGCACGACCTGCTCACCGGGCTGCTCAACCGGCGCGGGCTCGAGCTGCTCGGCCGACCGATCGTGGCGTCCGCTCGCCGGGCGGGCAACGCCGTGAGCGCGGTCTTCGTCGACGTCGACGGCCTGAAGGCCGTGAACGACCTCGGGGGACACGCTGCGGGTGACTCGGTCCTCACGGCGGTCGCGGACGGGCTGCGGCATGTCGTGCGAGCCGGCGACCTCGTCGCTCGGTGGGGCGGAGACGAGTTCGTCGTCGTGGGGCAGGGTCCCGGGATGCCCCCGTTGGACCTGGAGCGGCGGCTGAAGGACTGGATCGCAGCGGAGCCCCCCCAGCCGGAGGAGACGTGGGTCCCGTCGGTGAGCGCCGGCGCGGCGATGCTCGCCCCGTGGGACGACGGTGACCTCGACACGCTGCTCGCTGCCGCCGACCGGGAGATGTACCGCCGACGCGCGCTGCGCCGCGACCTGGGCGTCCCGCCGCCTGAACCGTCCCGACAGGACACGGCCTGACCCGAGGGGTTCGGCGAGACACCGGGGCCTGTCTGGTCCTGCGTGCCAGGATGAGCCGTCCGCCGACGAAGGAGGGGCTCGGGTGACCCTGCCGAAGGCGGTACTCGACCAGCTGAAGGTCTCACCGGGCGAGCGGTTCCGCGTCCGCGACCACGACCCGGCGTGGCTGCCACCGGCCCTTCGCGACCTGCCGAAGGACGAGCGCAAGGCCCGCGCCGAGCTGCTCCTGGAGAACAGCCGGGCCGAGCTCGCCGAGGCGCAGGACCGGTTGTACGCCGAGGACCGCTACTCCCTGCTCCTCGTGTTCCAGGCCATGGACGCCGCCGGGAAGGACAGCACGATCAAGCACGTCATGTCAGGTGTGAACCCGCAGGGCTGCGAGGTGACGTCGTTCAAGGTGCCCTCGTCGGAAGAGCTCGCGCACACCTTCCTCTGGCGCTACGCCAAGGCAACACCGGAACGCGGTCGGATCGGCATCTTCAACCGGTCCTACTACGAAGAGGTCCTCGTGCTGCGGGTGCACCCGGAGATCCTCGCCGAACAGCAGCTTCCACCCGGCCCCCGGGGCAGGGCGTTCTGGCAGCAGCGTTACGACGACATCAACGCCTTCGAGGCGCACCTGTCGGCCAACGGCACCCGGATCCTGAAGTTCTTCCTGAACGTCTCTCGCGACGAGCAGCGCAACCGGTTTCTCGAGCGCATCGACGACCCTGCCAAGAACTGGAAGTTCTCCGCCTCCGACCTGAAGGAGCGTGCCCGCTGGTCGGACTACATGAAGGCGTTCGAGGACGCGATCAACGCCACGTCCACTCGACACGCCCCGTGGTACGTCATCCCCGCCGACCGGAAATGGGCCATGCGGGCCGCAGTCGCCGACATCGTGACCACCACGCTGACGTCCATGAAGGTCGCCTACCCGACCCTGGACGACGCGCAGCGGTCGGCCCTCCTGGAGGCCAAGGTCGCGCTCGAGGCCGAGGGTGTCTGAGCGCGCCCCGACGCGCCATCTGCTGGTTCTGGGGGACAGCCTGGCCTTCCACGGACCGCAGCGACCGGAGCGCCCCGACGATCCGCGGCTCTACCCGAACGTGTGTGCAGCCGCCCTGGCTGACCGTGAGGGGGGGAGGGTCGAGGCCGACCTCGTGGCACGGCCGGGCTGGACGGCGCGCGACGCGTGGTGGGCGATGACCAAGGACCCGCGGGTCTGGGGGTTGCTCCTTCCCCGCGCTGACGCGCTCGTGATCGGCGTCGGACAGCTGGACCAGCTCCCTGCGGCGGTTCCCACCTGGCTGCGCGAGAGCATCCCCTACGTGCGGCCCGGCGGGCTGCGGCGTCGGGTGCGCAGCACGTACGCACGTGTGAGCCCCACGGTCGTCCGCGCCACGGGCGGGCGGCTGCGGCAGCTGCCGCAGGCTGCGACCGACCACTACCTGACGCGGATCCTGGCCGCAGCCCGGTTCTGGCGGCCGGGGATCCCGGTGGTCCTCCTGGGGCCGAGCCCGTACGCGGCAGCCTCGTACCCGGCGCAGCGTCCGCACGCGCCTGCCGTCCGGGCGGCCCGGCGCTGGGCCGCCGACCACGAGGTCGCTTTCGTGGACCTCGATCCGGTGGTGCAGCCGTCCTTGGACGCGGGCACCGGCAACCCCGACGGCTTGCACTGGTCCTGGGCCGTGCACGCCCAGGTCGGCGTCGCCGTCGCCCACTCACTGCCCGCGCTCGGCCCACGTCTGGAGGGTTAGGGCTCAACGGTGGCGACAAGACCCCGCCGGTTCTCCAGCAGGGGGGTGGCGGTGGTGCCGGGAGGGCTCGCTCCGCCGCTGGGCGGCCGACTTGGGTACGCTGGGGTCATGCGGCAGGCCCTGCTCCTTACCGGGCCGCGCTGACGAGACCGAAGAGGACGTCAGCGCGGCGACCCCTTCTGCCCTCGGGCGGGGGGTCTTTTTGTTGCCCGAAGGCACGCCCCACCCGACCCGACGAGGACGCGATGACCGAGACGACCGAAGCCCCCGGCGGTGCCGCTGACCCGGCCCGCTTCGACGTCGCCGGGATGCAGGAGAAGTGGCTGGCCGTCTGGGACCGGCTGGCGCCGTTCCGCAGCGGTCAGCCGGACGACGAGCGGCCGAAGAAGTACATCCTCGACATGTTCCCGTACCCCTCCGGGGATCTGCACATGGGGCATGCGGAGGCCTACGCCCTGGGCGACGTGCCGGCGCGCTACTGGGTGCAGCGCGGCTACGACGTGATGCACCCCATCGGGTGGGACGCGTTCGGCCTGCCAGCCGAGAACGCGGCCATCAAGCGGGGGGCGGACCCGGAGGCCTGGACCTACGAGAACATCGCCGTGCAGAAGGCGTCGATGCGGCGCTATGCGTGCTCCTTCGACTGGGACCGGGTGCTCAACACCTGCGACCCGGAGTACTACCGCTGGAACCAGTGGCTGTTCCTGCAGCTGTTCGAGCGTGGGCTGGCCTACCGCAAGGCCAGCAACGTGAACTGGTGCCCGAAGGACCAGACCGTGCTCGCCAACGAGCAGGTCGTCGGCGGGCTGTGCGAGCGATGTGACACCCCGGTCACCAAGAAGAAGCTCACCCAGTGGTACCTGAAGATCACCGACTACGCCGACCGGCTGCTCGACGACATGGCGGCGCTGGAAGGGCACTGGCCCGACCGGGTCCTGAGCATGCAGCGCAACTGGATCGGTCGCTCCACCGGCGCCGAGGTGGAGTTCGTCATCGAGGGCCGCGACGAGCCGGTGACCGTCTACACGACGCGGCCGGACACGCTGTTCGGTGCGACGTTCTTCGTCGTCGCCGCGGACAGCGACCTGGCTGCCGAGCTGGCTTCGGGCACCGCGGCCGAGGAGGAGTTCGCCGCGTACCTGGACGCGGTCAAGGCGAGCAGCGACATCGAGCGCCTGGCCACCGACCGACCCAAGACCGGGGTCTTCCTGCAGCGCCACGCCATCAACCCGGTCAACGGCGAGCGGCTGCAGGTGTGGGCCGCCGACTACGTGCTCGCCGACTACGGGACCGGCGCGATCATGGCGGTCCCCGCGCACGACCAGCGAGACCTGGACTTCGCGCGCACCTTCGACCTGCCGGTGCGCGTGGTGGTGGCCACCGACGCCGAGGACCCCGTGGTCACCGGGGTGGCCACGCCGGGCGACGGCGCGCTGGTCAACAGCGGGCCGCTGGACGGGCTGCGCAAGGCTGAGGCGATCACGCGCATCACCGAGATCCTCGAGGCCGAGGGGCGGGGCGGGGTGCGGTCAACTTCCGGCTGCGCGACTGGCTGATCTCGCGTCAACGGTACTGGGGGACGCCGTTCCCGATCGTCCACTGCCCCGAGCACGGCGAGGTCGCCGTGCCCGAGGACCAGCTGCCCATCCGGCTGCCGGACTCAGCCGGCCTCGACCTGACGCCCAAGGGCACCTCGCCGCTGGGCGGTGCCACCGACTGGGTCGCGACGACCTGCCCGACGTGTGGCGGGCCAGCCACCCGCGACACCGACACGATGGACACGTTCTTCGACTCCTCGTGGTACTTCCTGCGCTTCGTGTCACCGCAGCGCGACGACGTCGCCTTCGACACCGAGGAGGCGAAGCGGTGGCTGCCTGTCGCGCAGTACACCGGCGGCGTCACCCACGCGATCCTGCACCTGCTCTACAGCCGGTTCTTCACCAAGGTGCTCTTCGACCTCGGGATGGTCGACTTCGTCGAGCCGTTCACGGCGTTGCTGAACCAGGGCATGGTCGGCATGAACGGCGCGACGATGAGCAAGTCGCGGGGCAACATGGTGGCCCTGTCCGGTGAGCTCGAGGAGCACGGCGTCGACGCAGTGCGCCTCACGATGGTGTTCGCCGGTCCGCCCGAGGACGACATCGACTGGGCCGACGTGTCGGCGCACGGCTCGGCGCGCTTCCTCGCTCGCGTGCGGAGGCTGGCGGCAGACGTACGTGCTCCGCTGGGTGCCGACGCGGCGGCTGGTGACCCAGCCCTTGCGCAAGGTCACTCACCGGACGGTCCACGACGTCACCGTGGCCGTCGAGTCGTTCCGCTTCAACGTCGCCGTCGCCCGCGTCATGGAGCTGGTGAACGCGAGCCGCAAGGCCATCGACTCGGGCTGTGGTCCTGCCGACCCTGCCGTGCGCGAGGCGGCCGAGGCCGTGGCGGTCCTGCTCTCCCTGGTGGCCCCGTACACGGCGGAGGAGTGCTGGGAGCTGCTGGGGCACGAACCGACGGTGGCCCTGGCCGGGTGGCCCAAGGTCGACCCTGCGCTGCTCGTCGAGGACACGGTGACCTGCGTGGTGCAGGTCGCCGGCAAGGTCCGTGACCGGTTGGAGGTTCCGCCCGGCATCAGCGAGGACGCGCTGCGCGCCCTCGCCATGGCTGCCCCTGGGGTGGTCAAGGCGCTCGACGGACACAGCGTCCGTACGGTCATCGTTCGTCCACCGAAGCTGGTCAACATCGTTCTGGCGTGACGGGGCGCTAGCCTTCGGGCCATGCCTGGACCGGTGGTTCTCGTCACGGACTCCACCGCCTATCTGCCGACCGCGCAGGTCGCGCGCTACGGCATCGTCGTGGTGCCTTTGCAGGTCGTGATCGGTGGGACGGCTTTCGACGAGGACGTGGTGCCCGCGGAGGCGGTCGTCCATGCGATGCGCGCCGGGGAGACGCTGACCACCTCGCGACCGAGCCCCGAGCTCTTCACCAGGGCCTACGCGGCTGCCGCCGAGGCCGGGGCGTCGGCCGTCGTCTCGGTCCACCTGTCGGCGGAGATGTCGGGGACCATCGACGCGGCTCGGCTCGCCGCCGCCGAGGCCACGATCCCGGTGCACGTCGTCGACTCTCGTGCCTTGGCGATGGCGCTCGGCTTCGGGGTGCTTGCCGGGGCCCGCGCCGCCGCGGCCGGAGAGGACGGCGAGGAGGTCGCGCGACGGGCCGCCGAGCGGTGCGCGGGGACCCACACGTTCTTCTACGTGGACACCCTGGAGTACCTGCGCCGCGGCGGGCGGATCGGTCCCGCGGCGGCCATGCTCGGGTCGGCGCTCGCGGTCAAGCCGCTGCTGCACCTCCAGGAGGGGCGGATCGCCCCCCTGGAGAAGGTGCGGACGGCGTCGCGAGCGATCGCCCGGTTGGAGGAGCTGGCTGTCGCGAGCGCTGGAGACCGCCCGGTGGACATCGCCGTCCAGCACCTCGACAACGCGGCCCGAGCCGAGGTCGTGGGGGAGCGGCTCAGGGCGCAGGTGCCCGGTCTGGGGGACCTCGTCATCGAGGAGGTCGGTGCGGTGGTGGGCTGTCACGTCGGCCCGGGTCTGCTGGCCGTCGCTGTCAGCCCCCGCTGAGCGAGGGGCGGTGAACGCGCTCGCAGTGCTGCTCGCGGCACTCGTGGGCTACTTCGTCGGGACGATCTCGCCGGCCACCCTCATCGCGCGGGCGCGCGGTGTGGACATCGCGCACTCCGGCTCGGGCAACCCTGGGGCGACGAACGCCGGCCGGATCCTCGGGAGAAGGACCGGCATCGTCGTGGGGCTGCTCGACGTCGCCAAAGGTCTGGTGCCCACGCTGCTCTTCCTTCCCTTCGGAGTGGTGCCGCCGCTGGTGGCAGGCGTGGCCGCGGTGCTCGGTCACTGCACCTCACCCTGGCTGCACGGTCACGGCGGCAAGGGCGTCGCGACGTCCTTCGGTGCGATTCTCGGGGTCCACCCGCTGGCGGCACTGGGCTGCGCCCTCGTGTTCGGCCTCGTGTTCGTGCTCACCCGGTGGGTGGCCCTCGCATCCGTCGCCGCTGCGGGTTCGCTGTTGCTGGGGTCCCTGGTGCTGGGCTCTCACTACGCGAGCGAGGGTGCGCCACTGGAACAGCTCGCGACCGTGCTGTGGGCGTCCGCCCTCGCCCTGATCGTGCTGTGGCGCCACAAGAACAACCTGATGGACCGCTGGCAGAACGGGCCACGGCGCAGGACGGACTGAACCGGGCGCGTGGCCGACCGTCCCCAGCCCGCGGTCGTCCCCAGCCCGACGGTCGTCCCCAGGGCTCGGTCCGGGCCTCGACCGTAGGCCGCCCAGCGGTCAGGCTGCCTCGATGTCCTGGTTGCGCGGCCGCGTGCCTCCTGAGGTGCGGGCGCAGGCGCTCCGTCGACTGGATGCCTTGACCCACCTTGCTGAGGAGGACGATCTGACCGACCCCCCACCTCCCGCGGTCGTCGGGCTGGTCAGCCGACTGCCTGCGACCGTCCGCGGGGGTCGGGTGGCGATCAACCGCAGCGCTGCAGGCGGGCTGGCCCTCCTCGCCGTGCTGGGTGTGGTCCTTGCTGGCTCCTACGCCTGGCGGTCGCGCTCGGTCGAGGCCGTTCTGCCGGTGCCCGTCTCGGCCGGGACGGCACCAGTGGTGCCGTCCGCCGCAGCCTCGGACGGGGCTCGTGACGCACCGACCGATCCCACGAGCGTCCCGGCACCGTTGCCCTCCGGGGCGGCCGGCGTGGTCGTGGTCGACGTCGCCGGCCGGGTGCGACGGCCCGGAGTCGTACGCCTTCCGCTCGGTGCGCGGGTGGTGGATGCGATCGCCGCTGCGGGTGGCGTCAAGGGCGCGGTCGACCTGTCGTCGATCAACCTCGCACGGGTGCTCGCCGACGGCGAGCAGGTGCTGGTCGGGGCGATGGTGTCCGCAGGCTCCCCGGGGACCGGTCCGACCACGACCGGGGCCGGCGGCGCTCAAGGTGGCGTCATCGACCTCAACGCCGCCTCCTTGGACCAGCTCGACACGCTCCCGGGCGTCGGCCCCGTGCTCGCGCAGCGGATCCTCGACTGGCGCACGGCTCACGGCAGGTTCTCGTCCGTCGAGGAGCTGCAGGAGGTGTCGGGCATCGGGGAGGCCCGGTTCGCCGATCTCGCGCCGCGGGTCCGCGTGTGACCGATCCGACTCACGCGCCTGGAGGGGCGGCGGAGACACGCGCCGACCTGCGGCTGGTGCCGGCGGCGTCCGCTGCCTGGCTCGGAGCGCTCGCCGCCGGGCCCGGCCGGTCGGTCCCCGCCGTTGCCCTGGCGGTGGCCGGGGCCCTCCTCGGTGCCGCCGTCCTCCTGCTCCTGCGGCCGGTCGCCGCGTGGGCCCTGGTACTGGGTGCGACCCTCGCGTGCGGAGGGGCCGTGCTGGCGGCGACCACGGTGCGAGCCGTCGCCACCGGGACCGGTGTCGTGGCTGCGCTGGCCCAGGACCGCGCGGTCGCCACGGTCGACCTGGTCGTCACCGGCGATCCGCGCGTGCTGCCCTCCGACAGGTTCGGTCCGGCGGCTGAGCGGGTCCTCGTCCGGGCGCGGGTCCACTCGGTCGACGCCCGCGGGCACCGCTGGCGGACCCGGGTGCCGGTGGTCGTCGTGGCTGAGGCAGGGGAGTGGGCCGAGCTCCTGCCGAGTCAGCAGGTGCGCGCCGACGTACGCCTCGCCCCGGCGCGTCCGGGGGATGACACCGCGGCCCTGCTGCTCGCCCGGGGGCCTCCTGATGAGGTCGGTCCGCCGAGCCGGGTGCAACGGGTGGCCGGGGTCCTCCGAGCCGGCCTCAGGGACTCGGTCGCGGGCCTGCCGGCCGCTGAACGAGGGCTGCTGCCTGGCCTCGTCGTGGGCGACACCTCCGCCATGCCGCCCGGGCTCGTCGAGGACTTCCGTTCGGCGGGGCTCACCCATCTCGTGGCCGTCAGCGGGGCCAACGTGGCCATCGTGCTGGCTGCCGTCCTGCTCGCGGCCCGCTGGGGAGGGCTGCGGGCCCGCGCGGTCCCGGCGGCTGGGCTGCTCGCGATCCTGGCCTTCCTGGTTCTCGCACGGGCGGAACCCTCCGTGCTCCGCGCCACGGTGTGCGGTGTCGTTGCTGTGGTGGCTCTCGGCCGGGGAGGGCGCGCCGGTGGGGTCCCGGCCCTCTGCGCGGCGATCGTGGTCCTGCTCCTGATCGATCCGTCGCTGGGGCGTTCGTACGGCTTCGCGCTGTCGGTCCTCGCCACTGCTGGTCTCATCGTGTTGGCCCCCGGCTGGCGGGCCCGGCTGGCCCGAGTGCTGCCGGCGCCCGTCGCCGACGCGGTGGCGGTGCCCGCGGCTGCACAGGCTGCGTGCGCGCCGGTGCTCGCCATGCTCTCGGCGGGTGTGAGCCTGGTTGCCGTACCCGCCAACCTGTTGGTGGCTCCGGCCGTCGCGCCGGCCACCGTGCTCGGGGTGATGATCGCCCTGGTCGCCCCCCTCCTGCCGCCGGTGGCCCACGTGCTGGCCGCCGCTGCCTGGCTGCCGAGCGCCTGGATCGTGCTCGTGGCGAGAGTCGCGGCTCGGCTGCCGGGAGCCACGCTTCCCTGGCCCGACGGCATCGTGGGCGGGCTGCTGCTCGCGGGAGCCTCTGGCGTCCTGTGGCTCTTCTGGGCGTGGCTGGCCCGGCGTCGCGTGGTGCTCTCGGCACTGGTTCTCGCCGCGGTCGTCTGCTCACCCTTGGGTCCCCGCGCCCCTTGGCCGCCGCGCGAGCTGCGCGCTGTGTTCTGCGACGTCGCGCAAGGCGACGCCATCGTGGTGCCCACCGGGCCCGGCCGCGCGTTGCTGGTCGATGCCGGTCCGGATCCAGAAGCGGTCGACCGATGCCTCACGGACCTCGGGGTCCGAGCCCTTGACGCGGTGGTGCTGACCCACTTCCACGCCGATCACGTCGAGGGGCTGCCAGGCGCGCTGGCCGGGAGATCGGTCGCGGAGGTGGTGGTCGGCCCGATCGACGATCCGGAAGACGAGGCGGAGCGCGTGAACTCCTGGGCCGCCGACTCAGGAGTCCCGGTCCGGCGGGTCGTGACGGGCGAGGAGCGGGCCGCGGCAGGGGTGACCTGGCGGGTGCTGTGGCCGCGACGGGTCATCCGCGGCGACGGTTCGGTGCCCAACAACGCGAGCATCGTGGTGATCGTCGACACGGGGGGAGTGCGCCTGCTGCTCACCGGTGACGTCGAGCGGGCGGCCCAGTCTGCACTCCTGCCTGGGCTCGTCGCTCTGGACCCGGCGATCGACGTGCTCAAGGTGCCCCATCACGGGTCCCGGTCCCAGGACCCGCGCCTGGTGACCGTCCTGCGACCCAGGCTGGCAGTCATCTCGGTGGGCGCCGGCAACACCTATGGTCATCCAGCCGAGGAGACGGTCGCGAGCTACGCCGCGCTGGGGATCCCGGTGCTCCGCACCGACCTGGCGGGTGACGTCGCCGTCGTCGGTTCCGGCGAGGGGCTGCGGTTGGTCCCTCGCCGCTGATGAGCCTGGTCGGTGAGTGGCGGTGGCTGGTGGCATGCTGACCGCGTGACTCCCGGCCTCACCCTCGTCACCGGCACCGAGGACCTCCTGGCCGATCGAGCAGTGGCTGCCGCGGTGGCCGAGGTGCGCTCCTCGGACCCCGAAGCAGAAGTCCACACGGTGGAGCCTGGGAGCGTCGAGCCCGGCGACCTGTCCTCGCTGGCCAGCCCGTCGTTGTTCGGAGGCACGCGCGTGCTCGTGGTCCGTCGTGCTCACGAGCTCGGCGCCGACGTCAGCGCCGAGCTGGTCGGCCTGATCGAGAGCGGCAGCGACGACGTCCGGCTGGTGGTCGTGCACTCCGGCGCGGCCAACCGCGGCAAGGCGGTGCTTGCCGCGGCCCGCGGCGCCGCGAGCGTCGAGGTCTCCGCAGCCCCGCTGAAGAAGCCCGCCGACCGGCTGGCCTTCGTGCTGGCGGAGTTCCGGCACGCCCACCGACGGGTCGAGGACGCCGCCGCCCGGGCCCTGCTGGAGTCGATCGGGGACGACGTCCGCGAACTCGCTTCCGCGTGCTCGCAGCTCGTGTCCGACACCGCAGGCGTCATCGACCTGGCCGCGGTCCGCCGCTACTACGCCGGGCGCGCCGATGTCACGGCCTTCGCGGTTGCGGACCGCGCGGTGGAGGGGAGAACCGGGGACGCCGTCGAGCTCCTGCGGCACGGCTTGGCGGCCGGGCTCGCGCCGGTGTTGGTCACCAGCGCCCTGGCCACCCAGCTGCGGGCGCTGGTCCTGGTGGCCTCCGCGCCGCGTGGCCTCGCCCCCGGTGATGTCGCCAGGCACGCCGGGCTCCCGCCGTGGAAGGTCGATGTGGTCCGGCGTCAGCTACGCGGCTGGGACGGCGACGGGATCTCCGCTGCCATCCGGGCGGTGGCGTTGGCCGATGCCGAGGTCAAGGGCGCCGGTGGTGACCCGGCCTACGCGGTCGAGAAGGTGGTCGTCACCGTGTCCACGTCACGGGTCTCCTGACGGTCGGGGCGGACCGGGTCGAGCATGACGACGGCGCCGCTCCCCGAGGGAGACGGCGCCGTGGACGAGCGGGCTCAGAGAGCAGCGACCTGCTTGGCCATCGCGGACTTCTTGTTGGCCGCCTGGTTGCTGTGGATGACGCCCTTGCTCACGGCCTTGTCGAGCTGGCGGGACGCCGTGCGCATCGCCTCAACGGCCTTCTCGGCGTCGCCAGCGGCAGCGGCCTCGCGGAACGAGCGGACCGAGGTCTTCAGCGAGGACTTGACCGACTTGTTGCGCAGCCGAGCCTTCTCGTTGGTCTGGATCCGCTTGATCTGGGACTTGATGTTCGCCACGACACTGCTTTCATCGACTTCGGGTTGAGGTTGTCGCGGACGGGCAAGCGACAACGGCGCGTCGAGCGCCCGCTCAGGATACCGTGCGCGGCGGACTGGCTCCAAACCGCACTCGCCGGGGGCCAGGACGGTCAGGGCCACCCCGTCCTCCGTTCCAGCCACCGGAGGGTGGCGACCCCGGAACGCCGCTGGAAGTCGCGGACGGTTGGGAGACCGGGCGACTCGGGAGCCCGGCAGGCCTCCACCCAGAACCCGGCCAGCGCGACGACGACCGCGGTGAGTGCGTCCGGGTCGACCCCCAGCAGCAGGGGGTGCGAACGCGCCACCTGCTCCGGATCGGCGCCGCCGATGGTCGCGACGCTGCAGAGGAAGAGCGCGAGGTCGGTCCAGGCGGCGCCACGGCACGCCCACGGCCAGTCCACGACCACAACCCCGGTGTCACTGAGCAAGATGTTGTCGGCACGCATGTCCAGGTGCACGAGCGTGTCACCGTCGAGGGCCGCTCGGGCCGGCGCGGCAGCGGCGACCAGACTGTCGAGATGGCGGCGCGCCCACGGATCGAGGTCGTCGGGCGGGGCTGCGGCGAGTCTCGGCCAGGCCGTGAACGACTCCGACTCCAGCTCCCACACGGTCGCGACCTCCGGGGACCGGGCAGGGAGTCAGGCGGGTGCTCAGCGTCGTGAGCGTCTCGAGGACAGCCGCGAGCTCGTCGGACCGCCAGGGTTCGGCTGGGTGCCGGCCCGCGACGTCGGAGAGGGCGAGCCCGACCCAGTCCCCGTCGTCGTAGTGCCCGAGGAGCCGGGGAACGGGCAGGTCGTCGGGCAGGACGCCCATCACCCGGATCTCGGCCCGGTGGATGTCCGGGCTCCTCGGGTTGAGGGTCGTGCCGACCACCTTGACGAAAGCCCGCCGCCCGTCGGAGAGGACGACGCGGTCGGCGGTTCCGGGTGAGAAGCCGCCCGGTTGCGAGACGGCCTCGATCACGGTCGAACCGAGGACGTCCTCCATCCCGGCGCGGACGTGTCCCGGCAGGTCCAGCCAGCCGATGCGTACGCCTCCGGCGACCACCGGCTACCAGCCGTGCCGGGTGCGCAGGGCCTCGGCGACGACGTCGAACCGGGCGCGGTCGAGCACGGACCCTTCGCGACGAACGGCTCCCGGCGGCACCGCCAGCACGAAGTCCAGCCGCACCCAGCTCGGTCGGCCCTCGCGGTCCCACGGTCCGGAGCCGATCGGGAGCCATGAACGGTCACCGTCGTGGCCCTTGCTGGACAAGGGCACGACGCCGAGCAGCCCTTGCGCGGCGACGCCCATGACGACCACCGGCCGGTCCTTGCCCTGCTGCGGGTCCTCCTCGTAGGGCACCCAGGTCCACACGATCTCGCCCGGGTCGGGCTGGCCGTCCTTGTCGGGCGCGTAGCGGAAGGAGATCGGTCCTTCCCACGCGCGCGCCACGTCGGCGCCGGGCGGACCGGTCGGCTCGCCCCTTCGCGTGGGAGCGGTCCGGGCCGCCGAGGGCGGGCGGGTCGAGCGCGCCGGGCGGAAGAGAGACTCGCAAGAAGCGTCGTAGCACGCGCCGATGCTAAAGGGATGCTCAACGGGCAGGCGTCACCGGCGCTGGAGGGTGCGCCGTCAGGGTGTGCAGGCGATTCGTCCCTGCGTGGGACGATGGGTACGTGGCTCCCCCCTCGTCGTCGATCGTCCCTGCCCCAGGCGCCACCGACCCTGAGCTGATCCGCAACTTCTGCATCATCGCCCACATCGACCACGGCAAGTCCACCCTCGCCGACCGGATGCTGGGCATCACCGGCGTGGTCAACGCCCGCGACATGCGTGCGCAGTACCTCGACCGCATGGACATCGAGCGCGAGCGTGGCATCACCATCAAGAGCCAGGCCGTGCGTCTGCCGTGGAAGGGACCGGACGGCAAGACCTACATCCTGAACATGATCGACACCCCGGGCCACGTCGACTTCACCTACGAGGTGAGCCGCAGTCTGGCCGCCTGCGAGGGAGCCGTGCTGCTGGTGGACGCCGCGCAGGGCATCGAGGCGCAGACCCTGGCCAACCTCTACCTCGCTCTCGAGAACGACCTGCACGTGATCCCGGTGCTCAACAAGATCGACCTGCCGGCCGCGCAGCCCGACAAGTTCGCCGGCGAGCTCGCCAGGCTGATCGGGTGCGCTCCCGAGGACTGTCTTCGGGTGTCGGGCAAGACCGGGGACGGCGTGGGGGCGTTGCTCGACGAGATCGTCACCCAGCTGCCGCCGCCGGTCGGTGACGCCGCGGCTCCCGCGCGGGCGATGATCTTCGACTCGGTCTACGACACCTACCGCGGCGTCGTCACCTACGTCCGGGTCATCGACGGTCATCTGAGCCCGCGCGAGCGGATCCTCATGCTGTCCACCGGCACCACGCACGAGCTGCTCGAGATCGGCGTCATCAGCCCCGAGCCGGTGCCGAGCAAGGGTCTGGGCGTGGGCGAGGTCGGCTACCTCATCACCGGGGTGAAGGACGTCCGGCAGTCACGGGTCGGCGACACCGTGACCAATTACGCCAAGCCGGCCAAGGAGGCGCTGGGCGGCTACAAGGACCCGTTGCCGATGGTCTTCTCCGGCCTGTACCCCCTGGACGGCTCGGAGTACCCGGTGCTGCGCGAGGCCCTGGACAAGCTCCAGCTCAACGATGCCGCGCTCGCCTACGAGCCGGAGACCTCGGTGGCGCTGGGCTTCGGCTTCCGCTGCGGGTTCCTCGGCCTGCTCCACCTGGAGATCGTCCGGGAGCGGCTCGAGCGCGAGTTCGGCCTCGACCTGATCTCCACCGCGCCCAACGTGGTCTACCGGGTGGAGATGGAGGACGGCACCGTGCGCGTCGTCACCAACCCCAGCGAGTTCCCTGGCGGGAAGATCGCGGCCGTCCACGAGCCGATGGTGCGCGCGACCGTGATCGCCCCGAGCGAGTTCATCGGCGCGATCATGGAGCTGTGCCAGGGCCGCCGCGGCACCCTGCTCGGCATGGACTACCTCTCCGAGGAGCGCGTCGAGCTGCGCTACACCCTCCCGCTCGGGGAGATCATCTTCGACTTCTTCGACGCGCTGAAGTCCCGCACGCGGGGCTATGCCTCGCTGGACTACGAGCCCACCGGCGAGCAGGTCGCCGACCTGGTGAAGGTCGACATCCTCCTGCAGGGCGAGCCGGTTGACGCCTTCTCCGCGATCGTGCACAAGGACAAGGCGTACGGCTACGGCACGTTGATGACCGGCAAGCTCAAGAACCTGATCCCGAGGCAGCAGTTCGAGGTGCCCATCCAGGCCGCCATCGGTGCCCGGGTCATCGCCCGGGAGAACATCCGGGCGATCCGCAAGGACGTGCTCGCCAAGTGCTACGGCGGTGACATCACCCGCAAGCGCAAGCTGCTGGAGAAGCAGAAGGAGGGCAAGAAGCGGATGAAGATGGTCGGCCGGGTCGAGGTGCCTCAGGAGGCCTTCATCGCTGCGCTCTCCACGGAGGACACCGGAGCCAAGAAGTGACGAGCACGCCGACGGGTATCGAGCCAACCGGCTGGCTGCACTCGGTGTGCCGAGTGCACGAGCTGATCCCCGACCTGGGAGGGTCCCTCGACGAGACGGCGATCGACAAGCGTCCGATCCTGGGGTCGGTCCACGTCGGACGGCTCGGCGTGGCGGGTGACCATCAGGTGGATGTCGAGCACCACGGGGGAGTCGACAAGGCGGTGTACGCCTTCGCGCGGGAGGATGCCGCCGTCTGGGCGGAGGAGCTGGGCCGCGACGTACCGCCCGGGCTGTTCGGCGAGAACCTCGCCACCCACGGGGTCGACGTGACCGGCGCCGTGGTCGGCGAGCGCTGGCAGGTCGGCGCACCAGGGTTCGGGCCTGTCCTCGTGGTCCGCATGCCGCGCGTGCCGTGCACGACGTTCCAGGCGTGGGTCGACGAGCCGCACTGGGTGAAGCGGTTCACCGAGCGCGGGGCGCCAGGGGCCTACCTCGCGGTGGAGACCGAGGGGGTCGCTGCGACCGGCGACCGGATTCAGGTCCTCGACCGTCCTGAGCACGGTGTGACGATCGGTGAGGTCTTCGTCGGTCGACGTGGCGATCTGGCCCGACTACGACGCCTCCTGGACGACGGTGTCGATCTCGCCCCCAGCCTCGTCGAAGCGCTGGAGAAGACCCTGCTGCTCGCGGACGGCTGACAGCCCGGCGGGGGATACCAGCAGCAACGCTCAGGCGGCGAACGGACATGGCGAACCTCTCGCGTCGGCCCCCGAGGCTGGCGACACGTACGCCCGTAGGGTGACCGCGTGGCAAGCGTTCGCGACATCCTGCCGACGGACCGGTCGACCCGGCTGCTCGCAGGGTCGTCGCTGGTCAACACCTTCGGCAACGGGGTCTTCTACACCGTCAGCGTCGTCTACTTCACCCAGGTGGTGGGGCTCTCCGCCCACGAGCTGGCTGTCGGCCTCTTCGCTGCCGGGCTCGCCGGCATCGCGGTGGGTATCCCCGCCGGGCACCTGGCAGACCGCTGGGGTGCGCGGCAGCTGCTCGTTGCGCTGACCCTGTTGTCAGCCCTGGCGATGGCGGCTTTCGCTCTGGTGTCAGGGTTCGTCGGCTTCGTGGTCGTGTCGTGCGTCTACGCGGTCTTCGACCGCGGCGCGGGCGCCGTCCGCCAGGCGCTGATCGCCGAGGTCGCCCCGAGCGAGGGTCGCGTCCGCACCCGCGCGTACCTGCGATCGGTGACCAACGTCGGTATGGGCGCGGGGTCCCTGGTGGCTGCGGTCGCCCTGGTCGTCGACGTCCCGGCCGGCTACGTCGCGGTCATCGTCCTCGACGCCCTGACCTTCGTGGGTGCGGCCGCACTCATCGCCCGGCTTCCGCGGAGCGCGCCCTCCGAACGCGTCGCCGGCGATCCGGTTCTGCCCGTGCTGCGGGACAAGCCCTATGTCGCGTTCTGTCTGCTCTTCGCGGTCGCCTCGGTGCAGTTCACGCTCCTCGAGGTCGCCGTCCCCCTGTGGGTGGTCACCGAGACGTCAGCCCCGACCTGGTCGATCGCGGCCGTCATGTTCCTGAACACCGCCGTCGTCGCCGTCTTCCAGGTGCCTGCCTCGCGCGGGACCGAGGAGGTCGGAGCGGCCGCCGTCGCGCTGCGGACGTCCGGCTGGGTCGTGCTGGCGGCCTGCGCGGTCTTCGCCGCCTCGGCCGGCCCGGGGCCGGTGCTCGCGGTGGTCCTCCTGCTCTTCGGTGCCCTGATCCACGTCGTCGGCGAGATGCGTCAGTCGGCCGGGGGATGGGGCGTGGCGTACGGCCTCGCGCCTGATGCGCTCCAAGGGCAGTACCAGGGCCTGTTCAGCACCAGCATGGCGACCTCCCACGCCCTCGGGCCGCTCCTGGTCGCTGCCCTGCCGATCGCGTTCGGGACGGCCGGCTGGATCGCCTTCGGGCTGATCGTCGTCGTCGCCTCGGTCGCGTCGGTGCCCGTGTCGCGCTGGGGGCTCGCCACCCGAACCGTGGCGGCGTAGGCCGTCATGCCCTCGACGCCGCCTCCGGGCGAACCCGCGCCGCGCGACGGAGCGCTCCCGGCATCCGCGCTCGAAGGCCTCGGGCGACGGTCGTTCGGGATCTACGTCCACGTTCCGTACTGCGCCACCCGCTGCGGGTACTGCGACTTCAACACCTACACGGCCGCTGAGCTCGGCGGAGGCGCGTCGCAGCAGACCTACGTCGACCAGGCCGTCGAGGAGGTTCGCCAGGCACGCCGGGTGCTGGGCGACGTCGACCTGCCGGTCAGCACCGTCTTCGTCGGCGGCGGGACGCCGACCCTGCTGGCGGCGGCGGACCTGGCCCGGGTGCTCGAGGCCGTGCGCGCCGAGTTCGGGGTCGCGCCCGGAGCCGAGGTCACCACGGAGGCCAACCCCGATTCGGTCGGACCTCGTTCGTTGAGCGAGCTGCGCGCCGCCGGCTTCACGCGGGTCTCCTTCGGCATGCAGTCGGCGGTGCCGCACGTGCTGGCGACTCTCGAGCGCACCCATACCCCTGGGCGAGCTGCCGTCGCCGCCACCGAAGCCCGAGCGGCCGGGTTCGAGCACGTGAACCTCGACCTCATCTACGGCACCCCTGGGGAGACGATCGAGGACTGGGAGACCAGTCTCGACGCGGCCCTGGCCGCGCAGCCCGACCACGTCTCGGCGTACGCCTTGATCGTCGAGGAGGGCACCCGGCTCGCGGGTCGCGTGCGACGCGGGGAGATCGACGCACCCGACGACGACGACCTGGCAGACAAGTACCTGCTCGCCGACAGCCGGCTCAGCTCGGCGGGACTGTCCTGGTACGAGGTGTCCAACTGGGCCATCGACCAGCCCGCTCGGTGCCGGCACAACGAGCTGTACTGGACCGGCGCCGACTGGTGGGGCATCGGCCCTGGGGCGCATTCCCACGTCGGAGGCACCCGGTGGTGGAACGTCCGGCACCCGACGGCGTACGCCGAGCGGATCGCTGCCGGCGCGAGCCCAGCCCAGGCGCGTGAGGTGCTGGACGCGGAGACCCGGCGCACGGAGCGGGTGCTCCTGGAGATCCGGCTGCGTGGCGGCCTCTCCTTCGACCTGCTCGACGACGCCGGTCGTGCAGCCGCGGCGACCTCGGTCGAGGAGGGTCTGCTCGACGCAGCGGCAGCCGACCGCGGGCGGGCCGTGCTGACCCGCCGGGGTCGGCTGCTCGCCGATGCGGTGGTGCGCGCGCTGGTCTGAGGCCGGGCTACTTCACCAGGCGGATGGTCAGCGGGTAGCGGTAGTCCTCGCCCTGTCCCGCCTTGATCGCCGCGATGATCGCCATCACGACGCCGAAGACCGCGACCGCCATGAGCAGGAAGATCCCGATGATCACGAGGATCAGGATCGCGGAGATCAGCGAGTAGATGAGCAGCGAGATGTGGAAGTTGAGCGCCTCGGTCGAGTGGCGTCGCACGAACGGGCTGTCCTTGCCCACGGTGAGCATGACGATCAGCGGGAAGATCAGCGCGAGCACGAAGTACGACAGGTGGGAAAGCACGGCCCACAGGGTGTCGTTGGGCTGGGTGGGCCGCACGGGCGCGTTCGGGTCGTAGGGCGCCGGGGCGTAGCCGTACGCCGGTGGCGCCGCCGGGTAGCCCGGCGGGGGTGGGGGCGGCGGCGCGTACCCGGGCGGCGGGGGGGCGTAGCCCCCTGCTGGGGTCGGCGGAGGTGCCGGCGCGGGTTCGGTGGGGAGCGAGGGGTCCGGGGTCGGGGTGGCGTCGTCACTCATGCACCCATCATGGCGGCTCCGACGCGTCTACGGTGGGAGTGGACGCGCCTGGTCAGGGTGCCGACGAGGAGGAGTTCTCCGATGACTTCGCGCATGACAGGTTCCGCCGACGCACCCCTCCCGGCGACCGCAGCGTCCGTCGGCCAGGTCTTCCTCGACCGCGTTGCGGCATCGGGGCCGGAGGAGGCCTTCCGGGAGCCGACCGCTGACGGCACCTGGCGGTCCTGGACCTGGGCCGAGACCGCCGTCTGGGTGCGCTCGCTGGCGGCCGGGCTGCTCTCGCTGGGTGTCCAGCCCCAGGACCGCGTGGCCATCGCCTCGAGCACCCGACTGGAGTGGATCCACGCCGATCTCGCCGTGATGCTCGCCGGAGGGGCGACGACGACGATCTACCCGAGCACGTTCGCCGAGGACGTCGCTTTCATCATCAGCGACTCCGGTTCGCGGGTCGTCATCGCGGAGGACGAGACGCAGCTGTCCAAGCTGCTGGAGGTGCGCGACCAGATCCCGGCGGTCGAGAAGGTCGTCCTCATCGACGGTTCGTCCGAGGGCGAGTGGGTGATGGACCTCCAAGAACTCGCGATGCTGGGTGATGCCTACCTTGCCGAGCACCCGGACGCGATCGAGGAGTCGGTCGCCAAGGTCACCCCCGACGACCTGGCCACCCTGATCTACACCTCGGGCACCACCGGGCGCCCCAAGGGTGTGGAGCTGACGCACGGCAACTGGACCTACGAGGGTGCCTGCATCCAGGCCACCAACCTCATGCGACCCGACCACGTGCACTTCCTCTGGCTGCCGTTGTCGCACTCCTTCGGGAAGGTGCTGCTCTCGGCCCAGCTTCAGATCGGGCTGGTCACCGTGGTCGACGGCCGTGTCGAGCGCATCGTCGAGAACCTCGCGATCATCCAGCCGACGATCATGGCGGCCGCGCCGCGGATCTTCGAGAAGGTCTACGCCCGGGTCGTCTCGACGACCGAGGCCGAAGGCGGAGTCAAGGCCAAGATCTTCCACTGGGCCTTCGACGTGGGGCTGAAGTCCGTCCGGCTCGAGGCCGCGGGCAAACCCGTGCCGAGGTTGCTCGGCCTGCAGCGTTCGGTGGCCGACAAGCTCGTCTTCAGCAAGATCCGGGACCGGATGGGTGGCCGGATCGAGTACTTCGTGTCGGGGAGCGCCGCGCTGTCGAAGGAGATCGCGGAGTGGTTCCTTGCTGCGGGACTGCTCATCCTGGAGGGGTACGGCCTGACCGAGACGTCAGCCGCCACCTGCGTGGTACGACCGGGCAACTCCCGGATCGGCACGGTCGGGGAACCCCTGCCTGGGACCGTGATCCGGATCGCGGACGACGGCGAGATCCTGGTCAAGGGTCCCGGAGTCATGCGGGGCTACCACGGGCTCCCCGAGCAGACCGCAGAGGTCTTCGTCGATGACGGATGGTTCGCCACAGGCGACATCGGGGAGATCGACGAGCGCGGGCGGGTGCGCATCACCGACCGCAAGAAGGACCTCGTGAAGACCAGCGGCGGGAAGTACATCGCGCCGTCAGCGATCGAAGCCACCTTCAAGTCCATCTCCCCGCTGGTCAGCCAGATGGTGGTCTACGCCGAGGGACGCAACTACGCCACCGCGCTGATCACGGTCGACCCGGACTCCCTCAAGACCTGGGCGGAGGGCAAGGGACTGGACACGAGCGATCCGCAGACGCTGACCATGGGTCCCGAGGTGCACGCCGAGCTTGCGTCCGCCGTCGCCGAGCTCAACAGCCGCCTGAACCGCTGGGAGACCATCAAGGACTTCCGCGTGCTGGCCAACGACCTCTCGATCGAGTCCGGCGAGCTCACGCCCAGCCTGAAGGTCAAGCGCAAGGTCGTCGTCGAGCACTACACCGACGAGCTCAACTCGATGTACTCCTGACCCCCCTGAGGGTGACGTTTCGTACGCAACTCGCCGCATGTCGCGTACGTTTCGTCACCCTCAGCGGAGTGGGGCTCGGGGTCAGGTCGTGAGCTCGTCGCCGAACTGCAGGACGCTGTCGATGAAGGCGTCGACGTCGCTCAGGGCGGTCCGGGAGTTGATGAAGCAGGGTCGCAGGACGAAGCTCCCGCCGACCAGGGTCGAGCTGACCACGACCGGGGTCTCGCGCGCCAGCCGGCGAAGGATCTGCCGATTGACGGCATCCCAGTCGTGGTCGCCGTCGGTGCGGTACCGGAATCCGCAGATGGAGAGCACCGGTTCGGCGAGCACCTCGAGCCTCGGGTCGGCGTGAGCCCGTTCCGCCACGTGCCGGGCGAAGTCGTTGTCGGTGACGATCCGTCGCCGCATACCCGCCACACCGAGCTCGCGAAGGATCGCCCACACCATCACGCCCGCGAGGCGGCGCCGACAGCTCGACCCCGAAGTCGAAGTACGGAGTCCCCATCGAGTCCATCGACACCTGGGCCTCGTCGTCGGCGAAGGTTCCCTCGAGGTAGTCAGCGGGCTCCTGGGTGAACGCACGATGCAGGATCGCGCGGTCCCGGACGAAGGTGGCGGCCACCCCCACGGGTGCTCCGAGCCACTTGTGCGGGTCGGTGATGGCTGAGTCCGCGAGGTCGAGCCCGTCGTAGAGCGGGGCGACCCGGTCGTCGAGGCGGCCCGGAAGACCGTAGGCCCCGTCGACGTGGAACCAGGCGCCGAACTCACGTGCGAGCTCCCCGGCCCCGCGGATCGGGTCGATCGTCCCGGTGTTCGTCGTGCCTGCGGCGGCGACCACGGCGACGGGGATCACCCCGGCCGCTCGGTCCTCCCGCAGCGCGTCCTCCAGCGCCCGGAGGTCCAGGCGGAGAAGGTCGTCCGTCGGGATCGATCGGACGCTCGCGCGCCCCATGCCGAGCACCGCGGCCGAGCGGTGAATCGTGTGGTGCGCCTGAGTGGAGGTGTACAGGGCGAGCCGTCGACCGTCGAGCCCCGCCGCCGCCGGGTCGAGCCCGGCCCGCTCGAGCGCCCACTGACGAGCAGCGCCCAGGGCGACGAGGTTCGCCGTCGAGCCACCGCTGGAGTAGACGCCGAGCATGTGGTCGCCGAGTCCGCACAGCTGAGCGAGCCACTCGAGGGACAGCTGCTCGAGCCGGTTGAAGGCGGTGAGCGTCTGCCGCTGCGGGGCGGCGATCATCCCGGCGGCGGCGACGACGGTCGGGACCGTCGTCGGACCGGCGGTGATGAAGGCCCAGGAAGCAGGGGACGTGAGGCGGGTGCCGTTGGGCAGGATCTCGGCGACGAACTCCTCGATCGTCGCGTCGGCGCCGATGCCGTGCTCCGGGACCGGCCCCCGGAGGCTGTCCTGCCACCCCGAGCCGTTGGTGAGCGCGTCCGGTTGGTCCGACGCCAGCCAGTCGTCCAAGGCCGCCCCCACCTGCGCGAGGTACTTGGCGAAGTCCCCTGTCGCGGGGTCGTAGGTGCGTCACCCGCGGAGGCTATCCGGGTGTGGCTCCGCTCAGTCGGTTGATCGCCTCGCGAGCACCGGTGTCGGGGTCTCTTCGACCTCGGTGTCCGCGGTGTCCAGCCGGATCGAGACGCAAACCCCGGTGCTGGCGGTGCAACGAACAGAGCGCGTCCCGTGGCGCATTCCGGTCGACGGCGAGGACGGTCTCCTCGTCCTCCCAGGTGATCTGCCATGGTCCCTCCCCGAATTGGTCGGACTCGCTCGCGAGTCGGCCGGTCTCGGCGTCGAGGAACGCGATCCCGCCGAAGAAGCCGGGAAAGGCGATCAGCGTTCCGTCGGGGGAGAACGCACCTGGTCCACCAACCTCCTCGGCGCTCGTCCAGGTTGGCGTCGCCTCCTCTCGACGGACCCCCATCAGGGGACCGGCCCCGGCTCCCACGATGAAGACGTCCCCGTCGGGGCTGACGGTCAGCACGTCCGTCGTCTTCTTCCCCAGCAGCACCAGGGGGGACAGCGAGCCGGTCGCGGTTGACCACACCCGGGCCGGAGTCTCGTCATCCGAGCCGTGATCAGGACCTCGTCGCTGCCGGTCCCAGGAATCGCTCGCGGATTGAGACGGTCGCTGACCGAGGGACCGTCTGTGAACCACGTCCCCGGTGCCCAGCTGAACCAGGACCAGATCGGGCGTTCGCGAGATCGCCCGGTGCCGAACCAGCGACGTACTCCCCGTCCTGGCTCAGGGCCAGCGGGGGACTCACCTGGGTGAGTTCCTCGTAGTCCCCGTCAGCATGGACGACGACGGCGAAGCGCATCGCCTCCGCCCACGTCGAGGATCGCTTCGGACCCGGTCCACAGGACCGATCGCACGGCCCATGTCCTGCGGAAGCACGACGTCTTGGTCCGGCAGGTGCAGCACGGGGTAGGAGAAGTAGGGAACCGCCGGCGGTACGGACGTCGTCGCGGGCGATGACGGAATCGCAGTGCTTCGGAGAGGGAGCCCTCGACGGCGCGGTAGCAGACCCCGCGACCGCGTCGCTCGGCGACCCGGTGCAGCCCGCCACGGAGACGGCGACAACAAGGGCCGTGGCGAGCCGAGAGCCCTGGACCGCGCCAGCCCGACGCCCGACGTGCGACTCGACGGGGATCGCCATGGACTCATGGTGGAGCCAGCAGGACCTGAGTGCGGTCGATCCGTCGATTTCCGGGGCCGCTGGGTCCCCTGCCCTGAGGATGTCGGCGACTCGGTCAGCCCGTGGGCTTGGACGGGAGGTGGCGCAGCCGCACGGACAGGCAGGTGACGCAGCCCTCGAGCTTCTCGAACTCGGAGATGTCGACGGGGACCACGGTGTACCCGCGAGCGCCGAGCAGCTCCGCCGTGCGGGGCGCGGCGGCGGACATGAGCAGCCGGTCGTCGCCGAGGAGGACGACGTGGGCGCCCGGCTCCTCGGGGACAGCGAGGAAGGACGTGAACGCCTGCCGGGTCGTCGACGAGAGGCGGAAAGCCGATGACGGTTCCGTCCGGGAGGGCTGTGACGGCTGACTTGAGGTGCAGGACCTTCGTCGTCGGGACAGCCACGACGGCGTAGCCGTACGGTTCGACGAAGGCAGCCAGCTGCCGGATGCCTTCCGCATTCGTGCGACCGCCGAGGCCGACGTAGACCGTGGTGCCGACCTTGAGGACGTCCCCGCCGTCGAGGGTGCCGGGCTCCGCGATCTGCGCGACGGCGTAGCCGAGCTCGACCATGACGCCGTGGACCTCGTCGGTCTCCGGTCGTCGGCTCGGCGCGCCGGGACGGCACACGACGGCGAGCGGTCCGAACACGACGACGGGGTCCTCGATGAAGACCGCGTCGGGGCAGTCGTCCGCCGGTGGGACCTCCTGCGTCACCCATCCGCTCGTCTCGAGCGCCGCGACGTACGCCTCCCACTGTCGGACGGCGAGCGCCACGTCGACGGGGGTGCGCTCGAGGTGCGTCACGAGGCCGTCAGCCAGGTCGGGGCCGGGGCGGCGCACCAGGGCGGTTCGGCTCTCGGCCGAGGACGTCGTCACGAGGTGGATCCTGCCTGTCGGGGTGGTGATCGTGCACCAGCAACGCCCACGATCCCGCAAGCCGGCGGCCGGCGCCGTAGACTTGGCACTCCGTCATCGGGAGTGCCAGCCTGGTACCCCGGCCCGTAGGGTCCGTCCGCGCTGGAGGTGGGCATGCTCGACGACCGCAAGCTCGCCGTCCTGCGCGCCATCGTCGAGGACTACGTGGCCACCGAGGAGCCGGTGGGCTCGAAGGCACTGGTCGAGCGGCACGCCCTCGGTGTCTCACCGGCCACCATCCGCAACGAGATGGCGGCGCTGGAGGAGGAGGGGTACATCGCCCAGCCCCACACCAGTGCTGGGCGCATCCCCACGGACAAGGGCTACCGGCTCTTCGTCGACCGGCTCTCGGCGGTCAAGCCGCTCACGTCGGCCGAGCAGCGGGCGATTCACAGCTTTCTCGACGGTTCCGTCGACCTCGACGACGTCGTGGACCGGACCGTACGGCTCCTGGCCCAGCTCACCCGCCAGGTCGCGGTGGTGCAGTACCCCTCGCTGAGCCGGTCCAAGGTGCGCCACGTCGAGCTGCTCGCCCTCACCCCGTCGCGCATCATGATCGTCCTGATCACCACGAACGGTCGGGTCGAGCAGCGCGTCGTCGACTGCCCCGGGCCGGTGAACGAGTCGCTGCTCGGGGACCTGCGGTCGCGGCTGAACGCGACGGTCACGACGGTGCCGCTGTCCGAGGCCCCGGAGGCCCTCGCCGAGCTGAGCCTCGCGTTCGTCGCCGCGGACCGCCCCCCGGTGGCCGCGATCGTCAGCACGTTGCTCGAGACGCTGGCTGAGCGGCGAGAGGAGCGGGTCGCCCTCGGCGGCACGGCCAACCTCACGCGCTTCTCTTCCGACTTCCCCGGCATGGTCGTCCCGGTCCTCGAGGCGCTCGAGGAGCAGGTGGTGCTGCTGCGTCTTCTCGGTGAGGCCTCGGACCCGACCGAGCTCACGGTGCGGATCGGCCACGAGAACCAGGGCGCGGAGTTCGCCGCAGCCTCGGTCGTGTCGGTCGGCTACGGGGAGGGCGACACCGCGGTGGCGAAGCTGGGGATCCTCGGTCCGACCCGGATGGACTACCCGAGCACCATGGGAGCCGTGCGGGCCGTCGCACGCTACGTCGGCCGCATCCTCGCGGAGGCCTGACCAGGTGGCCACCGACTACTACGCCGTCCTCGGCGTCAGCCGTACCGCGACGCCCGAGGAGATCAAGCGCGCCTACCGCAAGCTGGCCCGCGAGCTGCACCCGGACGTGAATCCCGACGCGGTCACCCAGGAGCGCTTCAAGGAGGTGACGGCTGCCTACGAGGTGCTCTCGGACCCCGCCAAGCGGGAGACCTTCGACCTCGGCGGAGACCCCTTCGGCAACGGCGGCGGGGGTTTCGGCGCGGGCGGCTGCCGGCTTCGGGTTCGGCGACATCATGGACGCCTTCTTCGGAGGTACGTCGTCGCGGGGACCCCGACCGCGTCAGCGGCGGGGCCAGGACGCCCTGATCCGCATCGACCTGAGTCTCGCGGAGACCGCGTTCGGCACGACCCGGGACCTCCAGGTGGACACCGCGATCGGCTGCCCGACCTGCCAGGGTGCCGGCACCGCTGCGGGAACGCTGCCCACGACCTGTGAGATCTGCAAGGGCCGGGGTGAGGTCCAGCAGGTCCAACGGTCCTTCCTCGGGCAGGTCATGACCTCGAGGCCCTGCCCGCAGTGCCAGGGCTTCGGCACGGTGATCGCGCATCCGTGCGTCGAGTGCGAGGGCGACGGTCGGATCCGCACGCGTCGGAGCCTGACCGTGAAGATCCCGGCGGGCGTCGACACGGGAACGCGTATCCAGCTGACCGGAGAGGGCGAGGTCGGTGCCGGCAACGGCCCGCCGGGGGACCTCTACGTCGAGGTGACCGAGCTCCCGCACCCGATGTTCCAGCGCCATGGTGACGACCTGCACTGCACGGTGACGCTCCCGATGACCGCCGCAGCGCTCGGGACGACCGTGCCAGCTGGAGACCCTGGACGGGATCCAGGACGTCGACGTGCGCCCCGGCACCCAGTCCGGTCAGGTGATCCCGCTCTACGACCACGGGGTCCACCACCTGCGGGCGGCTGGACGCGGCGACCTCCTGGTCCACGTGGACGTGCAGACCCCCACCAAGCTCGACGAGCAGCAGGAGCAGCTGCTCATGCAGCTGGCCAAGGTTCGCGACGAGGAGCACCCCCCGGGACAGTTCGCGCCCGGTCAGCAGGGGTTGTTCTCCCGGCTCCGCGACGCCTTCAACGGCCGCTGACCCGGCTCGGCCTCCCGCAGATGATCATGGAATCCTGCACCTGCCGGGCTGCTACGCAGTCGGTGCACAGGATTCCTTGATCATCGAGCCGCGGGTGGGGAGATGAGCGAACCGGTCTTCTTCCTCGACGGCGCCGCGCTCGTGGCGGGAGAGCGGCTCGTCCTCGACGGGCCGGAGGGGCGGCACGCGGCTGACGTACGGCGCCTGCGGGTCGGCGAGGTGCTCGTCGTCACCGACGGGGCCGGCCAGGCGGCGCGGGCCGAGGTGCTCGAGGCGGCGAGGGGGTCGCTGGTGCTCGGGGTGCTCGACCGGTGGTCGGAGCCCGACCCTCAGCCGCGGCTCGTCGTCGTCCAGGCCCTGGCCAAGGGCGATCGCGGCGAGACAGCCGTCGAGACGCTCACCGAGGTCGGCGTCGACGTCATCGTGCCCTGGGCGGCGGCGCGGTCGGTGACCCGTTGGTCCGCCGAGCGTGCGCCGAAGGCCCTCGAGCGCTGGCGGTCGGCGGCGCGGGAGTCGGCCAAGCAGTCGCGACGCGTCTGGTGGCCGGAGGTGCGAGCCACTCGCCACGACCGCCGACGTGGTCGACGATCCTGGGCGGTGCTGCCGCTTGCGCTCGTGCTCCACGAGGGAGCCGACGAGCCCTTGGCCAGCGCCGAGGTGCCTCCAGCGGGCGACGTCGTGCTGGTGGTCGGCCCCGAGGGCGGCATCACGCCTGAGGAACGTGCCGCCTTCACGGCTGCGGGCGCTCGACCCGTCCGCCTCGGTTCCACCGTCCTGCGCACCTCGACGGCCGGCACGGCCGCCGCCGCTGTGGTGCTCGCTCGGACCGCCCGATGGTCCTGAGGCTCACCGCGCGGCGTGACCTAACGCACGCTGAACCTCTTGGTGTCCCAGAGCTGCAGCGTCGAGTCCTTGCCGTTGTCGTTGTAGGCCTTGATGACGTAGGTGCCCGGACGTAGACGGATCGAGGTCGACGCCTCCGCGAAGCCACCCATCATGGTGGTGACCTGCGTCGATGCGACCAGCACGCCGTTCTTGAAGACCTTGATCGGGACGTTGCCCTCATAGCCCGTGCCGTAGACCCGGACCTTCACCGGCGAGGTGACCGAGGCGCCCTGCGTCGGCTGGAGGATCCAGACGTACGCCAGGGTGTCCAGCGCGTTGGCACGCCCGACCGGCTTGGACCAGTCCGAGTGCCCTGAGGGCGGGGTCGCGCCGTTGACCAGCAGCTTGATCGCGCTCACGCTCTTGTCCGCAGCTGTCGCGGTCCAGACGAGCTGTTGCACGGCTGCGCTCTCGAAGGCGGCACCCAGCGACACGAACCCGGAGAGGTCCACGGTCGCGGTCGTCCCTGAGGTCGCCACCGACAAGACCTTCGTGGTCGCTGGCCACAGCGACGTGTAGTCAGGGTCCACCGGTGGCACCTCGAACATGTGGGTCAGCGACTCGGTGATGGGGTCCTCGCAGGTCCCGACCTTGGCGAACTCCCGGTAGAGCCGCGGTCCCACGTTCACGACGTCGTCGACGTAGTAGATGCCCGCAACCTTGGTGACGGTCACGCAGGGATCCGGGGACGGCGTCGGGGACGTGCTCGGTGTCGTCGAGGCGCTCGCGCTCGGCGTCACGGCTGGTGCTCGGGGTCTGGGACCCGCTCGGGGTCGAGCCGCTGCTCCCGCAGGCGGCGAGCGCGAGGGACGCTGCAGCGACGGCGGCCACGACGGTCAGGCGACCGCGCCGACGTCCGGCAGAACCGGTGTGAGGGGGATCAGTGGGCTGGATGAACCGCGTCATGACGGTCTCGCCTCGCCTCGTCGTCGTGAGACTCCTCGTACGTTCATGGTTGCACCGAGATGCCTTGGGCTGTAGGGCCGAAAGTCGCCCTCTCGCCGGGACCCTCACGGTGCGTTCTTGGTGTCCGGCCACGTGATTCTGCCGTCCTGAGGCGAGGACTCGTACGCCGTCACCGTGTAGGAGCGCCCGAGGGGGAGAGGCTTGCTCGTCGCCCTCCACTCTCCGCGCGCTGGGGCGGCCTCGGGCGTCATGGCGAAGCCCGAGTCGACGACGGTGCCGTCCTCGTCGGCGATCGACCAGTTCACGGTTGCCTCGAAGACCGACGCGGTGCCGGTCATCGTGATCAGGTAGCCGTCCGCGCTCTGCTCGGCCACCGCGGCGGTCAGCCACACAGGCGCGAGGACATCGGCCTGCGGTGCGCGCGTTGCCTCAGGGTAGGACCGGCTCGGCGTCGTGACCGTGACCGAGCTGATCGAGTTGTCCGCGGCAGTCACTGTGTAGACGAGCTGCTGGAGCGCGAGGTCAGGGTCACCGTCGGGGTCGTCGTTGACGCTGATTCTGGCGCTGGCGCCGGTCCGGTCGAAGCCCGTCATCACCACTCCGTTCGGCCACAACGACTGGTATCCGTACGGCTCCGGAGCTCCCATGACCGAGATCGCGTGCTCGACCGCGGAGCGCCTCCGGGAACTCCGGTCCGGCGCACGGGTGAGGGAGCCCGGTGAACACGCGGTAGAGGGCCGTCCGACCCTCGAAGGTCTTGACCAGGTAGGTCGGGACCGGCTGGTAGGGACCGCTCGTGAAGCACTCGGACGGACTGGCGCTCGGAGTGGGCGTCGGCCTCGGTGTCGCCGGTGAGGTCACGCTCGCCCCGGGGATCGGCGTGGCGACCTCGTCGTCAGTGGGCAGGAAGACGGTCGCGGAGAGCGCGGCGACGACGACCGCGGCGACGGCCAGCGGAGCCGCCCACCGCCAGGGGGAGCGCCGTGAGGGCTGGTGGATCCGGTCCCTGATCCGGGCGAGCGAGTCGGTCGAGGGCTCGAGGCGGTCGACCTCATCCCGCAGCACGGATCCGAGCACGGTCATCAGGTCGTCATCAGGTGCGTCGGGGCGGCTCATCGCAGGGACTCCAGGATCGGGCGGAGCGCCTCGGCACCACGCGAGGCGTAGGACTTGACCGCCCCCCGGCTCACGCCGAGGGCCACGGCGATCTCGGCCTCCGAGAGGTCGCCGTAGTAGCGCAGGACGAGCACCTCTCGCTGCCGCTCCGGAAGGTCGGCGAGAGCCGCGAGCACGTCGCGTCGCGCGCTGACGGCGGAGGCCGGGTCGGGGCTGGTGTCGTCGACCGGTCGCAGCAGGGGCTCGGCGCGTTGCGCCGTACCGCGACGCCGCAGGGCCGAGCGGGACCCGTTGACGACGGCCTGGCGGAGGTAGGCCACGGCGGCCTCCGGGTCACGCAGCCTCGTCCAGCGCGCGTACAGGGCCACGTAGGCGTCCTGCACCACCTCCTCGGCGAGGGCCACGTCGCGCACCAACAGAGCCGAGGTCCGCACGAGCCGCCTGTAGTGAGCGGCGTGGAGCACAGCCAGCGCCGTGTCGGCGTCCCACGACGACGGGTCGGTCCCGCTCATCTCGGCGTTTGTCGACAGAAGAGCCACGCAGGAGAGGACGCCTGAGCCGCCTCTCCGGTTGGCACGCTCAGCCGGCCCTGAACTTCACCCGGTCCGACGCGATGCGCTTGCCGTCCTTCGGCGACAGGACGAAGGCCACCACGGTGTAGGAGCCGATCGGCAGCTCGACCTCCACCTGCCAGCGGCCGCGATCAGGCGCTCCTGCGTCGGCGTAGGCAGGGCCGTTGGTGAACAGCTTGCCCTTGGAGTCGAGGATCTCGTAGCGCAGGACGGCCTCGAAAGCCACGACCGTGCCCGAGATCTGCACGGGGATGTTGACCGACGCGCCGGCCTCGGGCTGTTCGATCACGACGATGGGCAGCCCGTCATCGGCGAGCGAGCCGGACGGGGATGGCTTGGGCTTGGAGGTGCTCGTCGCGCTGCTCGACGGGCTCGGTTGGCTCGAGCCGGTCGCTGCGGGGGACGGTGAGCCGCTCGGCGTGGCTGTGCCTGACGCGGTCGGCGTGCCGGTCGACGACGTGGAGGGGGTGGACGTCTGCGCAGCATCGTCTGCCCCTGAGTCGCTCGAGCACCCGGCTGCGAGCATGGCCGTCAAGGCGATGACGCAAGCGGCGACCTGGCGACGTCTCTTGCCGTTCATGTGTCCTACCCCCGTGGTCGTGTTCGTCCTGGTCATCCTGGTGGCCACGTCATGTACCTGCCGCCGAGGACGTGAGCATGCACGTGGGACACCGTCTGGCCGCCGTCGGTTCCCGTGTTCACGACGATGCGGTAGCCGCTGCCCGCAAGGCCTTCGAGCAGCGGCCACGTCGGCGGCGCCGGCCATCAGCTCAGCGACCAGGCTCGGATCAGCAGCCGCCAGCGCCGCGACGTCTGGGTAGTGGTCCCGGGGGACGACGAGCACATGGGTCGGCGCCGCGGGGGAGATGTCGCGGAAGGCGAGCGTCCGGCTCCCTTCGTGGACGACATCGGCAGGGACCTCACCTGCGACGATCTCGCAGAAGAGGCAGCCCGGCTGCCTGGCGCTCGTCACAAGCCTCAGGGTACGTCGCTGCGGCTAGCATGGGGATCGTCCGAATCGCCGAGACCGAGAGCAGGCACGAGCAGGCCCCCGGGCCGACCCATGGCCGAGACCAGCCGACGTGGCGAGCACCCCGAAGCCACGAGCAACGGTTCGACCAGCCGCGCCGTCACCGTGCCGGCGAGCGTGGCCATGGTCGGCGTTCTGGGAGCGTCCGACGAGCTGCTCAGCACCATCGAGGCGTCGGTCCCCGACGTCGACATCCATGCCCGGGGCAACCAGATCACCGTGACCGGGCCCTCGTCCGAGGTCGCACTCGTCGTCGATCTGTTCGACGAGATGGTGACGGTGCTGCGCACCGGTCAGGGACTCACCCCCGAGGCGGTCCAGCGCTCGCTGGCGATGCTGCGTCAGCAGGCCGAGCAACGTCCCGCCCAGGTCCTCACCCAGAACATCCTGTCCAACCGCGGCAGGACGATCCGTCCCAAGACGTTGAACCAGAAGCGCTACGTCGACGCGATCGACGTCAGCACCATCGTCTTCGGCATCGGGCCGGCGGGCACCGGCAAGACGTACCTGGCGATGGCCAAGGCCGTCCAAGCCCTGCAGGCCAAGCAGGTGAGCCGGATCATCCTCACGCGACCGGCCGTCGAGGCCGGGGAGCGGCTCGGATTCCTGCCTGGGACGCTCAGCGAGAAGATCGACCCCTACCTGCGCCCGCTCTACGACGCCCTCCACGACATGATCGACCCCGAGTCGATCCCGAGGCTCATCCAGCAGGGCACCATCGAGGTCGCCCCGCTGGCCTACATGCGTGGTCGGACCCTGAACGACGCCTTCATCATCCTCGACGAGGCACAGAACACCTCACCGGAGCAGATGAAGATGTTCCTGACCCGGTTGGGCTTCGGCTCGCAGATCGTCGTCACGGGCGACGTGACGCAGATCGACCTGCCGGGCGGCACCCAGAGCGGGTTGAAGATCGTTCGCGAGATCCTCGACGACCTCGACGACGTCGCGTTCCTCGAGCTCACAGCCGCGGACGTGGTGCGCCACCGGCTCGTCGGGCAGATCGTGGAGGCCTACGGTCGCTGGGACGCCGTGCAGACGCAGCGTCAGCACGCGCCGGCGCGTTCCCCCGGCCACAAGGGCACCCGATGAGCATCGACGTCATCAACGAGTCCGGGGCGGAGGTCGACGCCACCCGGATCGTCGCGCTCTCACGCTTCGTCCTCGACCGCATGAAGGTGCACCCGTTGGCCGAGCTCTCGGTGCTGCTCGTGGACGTCCACGCCATGGAGCAGCTGCACATGCAGTGGATGGACGAACCAGGCCCCACCGACGTCATGGCGTTCCCGATGGACGAGCTCCGGCCGGGCCGTGACGGCGAGGAGCCCGAACCCGGGCTGCTGGGCGATGTGGTGCTCTGTCCAGCAGTGGCGGAGCAGCAGGCCGCTCAGGCCGGTCACACCACCCTGGACGAGCTCGAGCTCTTGTGCACGCACGGCATCCTTCATCTGCTCGGCTACGACCACGCCGAGCCGGACGACAAGGCGGAGATGTTCGGGCTTCAGGACCAAGCGCTCAAAGCCTGGCGTGATCGGCGGCGACGTCGGTGACCTCCGGCGATGTGTGGTCCCTGGTCGTAGCAGCCGTCCTGGTGCTGCTGGCGGCGCTGTTCGCCGCGGCGGACACGGCGCTGTCGAGGGTCTCCCGCTCTCGCGTCGAGGAGCTCGCGGGCGATGGTCGGCGCGGCGCGAAGCCGCTGGCCGCGCTGGTGGCAGACCCTGCGCTCGGTGTCAACGCCGTCCTGCTCCTGCGCACGCTCTGCGAGACGGGCGCGGTCGTGCTCGTGACGTTCGTGTGCGTCGACCTCTGGTCGTCGAGCTGGACCGCTGCGCTCGTCACGGTGGGTGTCATGGTCGTGGTCTCCTACATCGTGATCGGTGTGGCCCCCAGGACCCTGGGTCGGCAGCACGCCGAGAGCTACGCGTTGCGGGTCGCCCCGATCGTTCACGCCCTCGGCGTCGGCCTCGGCCCGTTGACGCGGCTGCTCATCGTCGTCGGCAACGCGCTCACGCCGGGGCGGGGGTTCCGGGACGGCCCCTTCACCTCCGAGGCCGAACTTCGCGACCTGGTCGACCTGGCTGAGGAGAGCCGGCTCATCGAGCACGACGAGCGCGACATGATCCACTCGGTCTTCGAGCTCGGTGACACGGTCGTGCGCGAGGTCATGGTGCCGCGCACCGAGATGGTGGTCATCGAGCGCGGAAAGACCCTGCGTCAGGCGATGTCGCTGGCGTTGCGCAGCGGGTTCAGCAGGATCCCCGTGGTCGGCGACAACATCGACGACGTCCGGGGAGTGGTCTACCTCAAGGACGTCACCCGGAGAACCTACGAGCACCGCTCGGGTGAGTCCTCGGAGAAGGTGGAGTCGGTCATGCGCCCGGCCTTCTTCGTGCCCGACAGCAAGCCGGCGGCCGACCTGCTCCGGGAGATGCAGGCACAGCGAACCCACGTCGCCGTCGTCGTCGACGAGTACGGCGGCACAGCGGGTCTGGTCACCATCGAGGACGTCCTCGAGGAGATCGTCGGGGAGATCACCGACGAGTACGACACCGAGGCGCCAGAGGTCGAGCAGCTGGAGAACGGCGACGTACGGCTGTCCGCCCGCTACAGCGTCTGGGACTTCGCCGAGGACTTCCACATCCCGCTCGACGAGGACGAGGACGACGACGTCGACACCGTCGGTGGGCTGCTCGCCAAGCGACTGGGAAAGGTGCCGATCGCCGGGTCCACCGTCGTCGTCGACGGCTGGCGGCTCACCGCCGAGTCGACCGAAGGGCCGACGCAACCGGATCGCGAGCGTGCTGGTCCAGCGCGAGGAACCCGAACCTGTGACGTCCAGGACCGAGCCAAGGGACGACCACGCCGATGTCTGACGACGCGCTCGACCCCGAAGACGCCAAGCTCGTGACCCTGGCCCGGGGAGCGCGGGCTCGCACGGGAGCCGCGGAAGGTGCAGCCGTGCGCGACGCACCGGACGCACCTACGCCGCGTGCACGGTCGCGCTGCCGTCCTTGTCCCTGACAGCTCTTCAGGCCGCTGTGGCTGCGGCCGCTGCCAGTGGTGCCGACGCCCTGGAGGCGGCGGTCGTCGTGTCCGCCGCTGCCGTCGTCGATGCCGCTTCGCTCGCCGCGGTCGCCGATCTCGGAGGTGCTGGCCGGCCGGTGCACCTCGCGGCCCCCGATGCGACCCTCACGGCGACCGTCGTCGCTGCGCGCATGACGCCGCAGTCCGTCGATCCCTCGTGATGAACCACCGGTCGGGGTTCGCCTGTTTCGTGGGTCGCCCGAACGCCGGGAAGTCGACGCTCACCAACGCCCTCGTGGGGGAGAAGGTGGCGATCACGTCCGACCGTCCGCAGACCACGCGACACACCGTGCGCGGGATCGTGCACCGACCCGATGCCCAGTTGATCCTCGTCGACACACCCGGGCTCCATCGGCCCAGGACCCTGCTCGGGCAGCGACTCAACGACGTGGTGCGAGAGACACTCACCGAGGTCGACGTCATCGGGTTCTGCGTGCCGGCCGACCAGAAGGTCGGCCCCGGCGACAAGTACATCGCGGCCGAGATCGCTCAGCTTCGGACGCCGAAGGTCGCGATCATCACCAAGACCGACCTCGTGGACCGCAAGACCGTCGCCGAGCAGCTGCTCGCACTGTCGGCGCTTGCTGATTTCGCGGAGGTCGTCCCGGTCTCCGCGGTCGAAGGTGAGCAGGTCGACCTGCTGGCGGACCTGCTCGTGGGCCTGCTGCCCGAAGGACCTCAGCTGTACCCCGAGGGCGATCTGACCGACGAGCCCGAGCAGGTGATGGTCGGCGAGCTGATCCGGGAGGCGGCGCTTCTGGGCGCGCGCGACGAGCTGCCGCACTCCCTGGCCGTCGTCGTCGAGGAGATGGCACCGCGCGAGGGCCGCCCCGACGACCGACCCCTCGTCGACATCAGCGCGATCCTGTACGTCGAGCGCGACAGCCAGAAGGCGATCGTGATCGGCAGGGGCGGCGAGCGGTTGCGGCAGGTGGGCACCCGCTCGCGGGCGCAGATCGAGAAGCTCCTCGGCACCCCGGTCTACCTCGACCTCCGGGTGAAGGTCGCCAAGGACTGGCAGCGCGACCCGAAGCAGCTGCGACGCCTCGGCTTCTGATCCCCCGGACCCGCCGCGCAGCGAACGGCGCGACACCCGAACGGGGCGATCGGCGCCTCAGCAGGACATCCGGTACTCTTGGCGCGTGCGGATGAGCTTGCTCCTTAGCTGCCGCGACGAGGCCTCCTGACGGTCGGCCCCCTCGTCGCGGTGTTCGGCCTGTGCCGGCTCTTCCCGTGACGAACCAGGAGCCCCCAGTGACCAGCCCTCAGCCAGCCCGCTCGACGAGCACCGCCCGGACGACGCACGGCGTGCCCCAGTCCCCGAGCGTCATGCCGATCGGCAAGTACGCCTTCTTCCCGCCGGTCTCGCTCGACGACCGCACCTGGCCGGCGGCTCGCATCGACAGGGCTCCGCTGTGGTGCAGCGTCGACCTTCGTGACGGCAACCAGGCGCTCATCGACCCCATGACGCCGGCGCGCAAGAAGCGGATGTTCGAGCTGCTGGTGCGGATGGGCTACAAGGAGATCGAGGTCGGGTTCCCCTCGGCGAGCCAGACCGACTTCGACTTCGTCCGCCAGCTCGTCGAGGACGACCTCATCCCCGACGACGTGACGATCCAGGTCCTGACGCAGGCGCGTCCTGAGCTCATCGAGCGCACCTTCGAGTCCATCGCCGGCTCCAGCCGGGCGATCGTGCACCTCTACAACTCGACGTCGACGCTGCAGCGACGCGTGGTGTTCGGGCAGGAGAAGGAAGGCATCACGGCGATCGCGGTCGAGGGCGCCAAGCTCTGCCAGAAGCTGATCGACACCGTGCCGGGCACCGACGTGCGTTTCGAGTACTCGCCGGAGTCCTTCACCGGAACGGAGCTCGACTACGCCGTCGAGGTCTGCAACGCGGTCAACGACATCTGGAAGCCGTCTCCGGACTGGAAGTCGGTGGTCAACCTGCCGGCGACCGTCGAGATGGCGACCCCCAACGTCTACGCCGACTCCATCGAGTGGATGCACCGCCACCTTGCCTACCGCGACTCGGTGGTGCTCTCGTTGCACCCGCACAACGACCGCGGAACAGCGGTCGCCGCAGCCGAGCTCGGCTACATGGCAGGCGCTGATCGCATCGAGGGCACGCTCTTCGGCAACGGGGAGCGCACCGGCAACGTCTGCCTCGTCACCCTCGGGCTCAACGTGTTCAGCCAGGGCATCGACCCCGAGATCGACTTCTCCGACATCGACGAGATCAGGCGCACCGTCGAGTACTGCAACCAGCTGCCGGTCAATGAGCGACACCCCTATGGCGGCGACCTCGTCTACACGGCCTTCTCCGGGTCGCACCAGGACGCCATCAAGAAGGGCTTCGAGCACCTCGAGCGGGACGCGGCGGCCGCCGGCAAGACGGTCGACGAGATCCCGTGGGCGGTGCCGTACCTGCCGATCGACCCCAAGGACGTCGGGCGGACCTACGAAGCCGTCATCCGGGTGAACAGCCAGTCCGGCAAGGGCGGCGTCGCCTACATCATGAAGAGCGAGCACTCCCTCGACCTGCCGCGGCGGTTGCAGATCGAGTTCAGTCAGGTCATTCAGGCCAAGACCGACAGCGACGGTGGCGAGGTGCTGCCCGAACAGATCTGGGCGGCGTTCAACGACGAGTACCTCCCGGACTCCGGCGCACCGTGGGGCCGGTTCGCTCTGCGCTCGCTCGCTCAGTCCTCGACCGTCGACGAGTCCGATGCCCTCACGGTCGTCCTCTCCGACGGTGGCACGGAGGTGACGCTGTCTGGCGAGGGGAACGGCCCGATCGCGGCGTTCTGCTCGGCGCTGAGCGCGTACGGCGTCGACGTACGCGTGCTCGACTACCACGAGCACGCGCTCTCAGCCGGCGGCGACGCCAAGGCGGCGGCGTACCTCGAGTGTGCTGTCGGCGACCGCGTCCTGTGGGGGGTCGGCATCGACCCGAACATCGTCACCGCATCGCTCAAGGCCGTGGTCTCAGCCGTCAACCGCGCCCATCGCTGACCCGACCCCACCCATCACGAAAGGGGTGCGGGGGCGCCCGGGGGTTCGGCGGCTGACGTCGTCGCGATCTGGATGAAACCCACCCTGGCGTAGGTGCGGGCCACCGCGTCGTCCGTGGCGGACAAGAAGACGAGGTCCACGGCTCGGTCGACGGCGTCGGCGACCAGGGCGGCCGTGATGGCCGCGCCATGGCCGAGGCGACGGGCCTCCGGGACGACGGCGATCCCGACGAGCTCGGTCACGTCACCGACCGGCTGATGGAATCCTCCGCCGACCGCGATCCCCGCGCCGTCGAAGGCTCCGACCGCCACCTGCTGGCCGGCGCGGACGCGTTGTCGGACGGTGTCGATCTCGCCGGCGCCGGGCGGCTCGTGCGCCCCGAACCCGCGGTGTACGGCCTCGACGACGGCTGCCAGCTGGGGGTCGTCGGCTCCGAGGAGCCGAACGGACCCCGCGGACCGGGCGGAGCCGTGGTTGGCGTGCCCGAGCGTCAGAAGCGGGTGATGCTGGACGGTCAGTCCGGCGGCGAGGGCAGCCGCCTCGAGGGTAGGAGTCGTCGCCCCGACCCACTCGATGGTCTCGGGCACACCGAGCTCGCGCTGCCGTGTGCGCAGCGCCCGTACGTCCTCGGCACTGATGGTTTCCGCCAGACCCAGCCGCGGCCGAGCGTAGTAGGGCCACGCGGCACGGGACACGAACAGCGTGAACGGCCCGCAGTCCGCAGGATCTGCTGCCGACCGAGGCGCGGCGTCGTAGTAGGTCTCGAGCCGATCGAGGACGGTCTGCTCAGGGTGCGTCACCTGGGCAGTCTGACGGATCCGCGTGCGACCATGAACCGGTGACTCTGTACCGGGACGAGGGTGTGGTCCTTCGCACCCAGAAGCTCGGCGAGGCCGACCGCATCATCACGCTGCTGACCCGCGAGAACGGGCGGGTCCGGGCCGTGGCGAAGGGCGTACGCCGAACGAGCTCGAAGTTCGGGGCTCGGCTGGAGCCGTTCAGCCATGTCGACGCCCAGTTCTACGTCGGTCGCAGCCTCGACATCGTCACGCAGGTCGAGTCCTTCCACTCCTACGGCGCCGGGCTCGCCGCCGACTACGCCGCCTACACGGCGGGTACGGCCATGCTCGAGACCGCCGAGCGGCTGACCGACGAGGAACGCGAGCCCGCGGTCCAGCAGTACCTCCTGCTGGTGGCCGGGCTGCGGGCCCTGGCGGCCAAGGACCACGACTGCCGGCCTGATCCTGGACTCCTACCTGCTGCGCTCGCTCGCTGTCGCGGGGTGGGCGCCGAGCTTCGAGGCGTGCGCCCGCTGCGGCGCAGTCGGCCCCCACCGATCCTTTGCGATCCAGGTCGGGGGTGCGGTGTGCCCGGAGTGCCGCCCCCCTGGGTCATCGACGCCGGCACCGGAGACCGTCGAGCTGCTCGCGGCGCTGCTGGCGGGGGACTGGCTGGTCGCCGATGCCAGCCTGCCCCGCCACCGGCACGAGGCCAGCGGACTGGCCGCTGCGTACCTCCAGTGGCACCTCGAGCGTGGCCTTCGCTCCCTTCGCCTGGTCGAGCGGGGGTAGCGAGGTGGAGAACTCGATGAACCGCCGCGAGAGAAAGGCAGCGGTCAAAGCCTGGCGCGCGCTGCCGACCGACACGCGCGCGGAGACCGTGCGGCTGGCGAGGCAGGGTCGTTCGCACCCGGACGAGGGGATCGCCGACATCGCCGAGACCTGGGCCGAGTCGGCGGTCGGCGGCGCCTGGTGGGGACAGGTGTGGGGATGGCCCCTGGTCCTGCTCGGTCTGCTGATCATTGGACTGGCGGGAGTTGTCGCTTCGCTGTTCGTCTGGCTCGCGGGGCTCGTGGTGATCGTCGCGGGCATCCTCGGCTGGAACCAGCGGCACGTCGCTCGCCGCATCCTCACCGCCGGCGGGAGACGAGGGGGCGACTACGTGGGGCAGGTGCCCCGCCCCCCGTCACCGCACCCCAGCGGCGCGAAGCCCCCGGCGATCCCCCGCCACCTGGTGCCACGTCACGTCGCCGTCGTCATGGACGGCAACGGTCGGTGGGCCAAGGACCGCGGGCTGGCGCGGACGGCCGGCCACGAGGCAGGGGAGTCCGCCCTGTTCGACGTCGTCGAGGGAGCCATCGAGCTCGGCGTGACGCACCTGTCGGCCTACGCCTTCTCGACGGAGAACTGGCGGCGTTCGCCCGACGAAGTGCGCTTCCTCATGGGCTTCAACCGCGACGTGATCCGTCGACGCCGCAACGAGATGCACGCCATGGGGGTACGGGTGCGCTGGGCCGGTCGGCGGCGGCGACTCTGGAAGAGCGTGATCGACGAGCTCGAGGAGGCCGAGCGGCTCACGGTCGGCAACGACGTACTCACGCTCACGATGTGCGTGAACTACGGCGGGCGGGCGGAGATCGCAGACGCAGCGGCTGCCATCGCCCGTGACGTGGTGGCCGGGCGGCTGGACCCCGCCGACGTCGACGAGGATGCCGTCGCCGCACGCCTCGACGAGCCGGACATGCCCGACGTCGACCTCTTCCTCCGTTCGTCGGGCGAGCAGCGCACCTCGAACTTCCTGCTCTGGCAGTCGGCCTACGCCGAGCTCGTCTTCCTCGACGAGCGCTGGCCGGACGTCGACCGCCGGCACCTCTGGCGGGCCTGCGAGACCTACGCCCGTCGCGACCGCCGGTACGGCTCCGCGACCTGACGGTCGTTGGCTCGAGTCACTCGTGCGCCGCGTGCTCGTGCGCAGCGTGGGCGACCGGCTCGAGCTGGAAGGTGCAGTGCTCGACGTCGAAGTCGGCCTCCAGGCAGCGGCCGAGTCGATCGAGGACAGCACTTCCGTCGCAGGCCTCGGCGAGGACCGACGGCTCGACGACGACGTGCGCCGACAGCACCGGCATCCCGCTCGTGATGGTCCAGACGTGGAGGTCGTGCACGTCCACGACACCGGGAAGAGCCGTGATGTGTCGACGGATCTCATCGAGGTCGAGACCCGGGGGAGTGCTCTCGAGGAGCACGTGACCCGTGCTCCGCAGGAGTCCGATCGCCCGCGGGATGATGAAGGCGGCGATCAGCAGCGAGGCCACCACGTCGGCCCGCAGCCAGCCGGTGGTCCAGATCACGAGCGCGGCGACGATCACGACGGCTGACCCGACCAGGTCGCCCAGCACCTCGAGGTAGGCGCCGCGAACGTTCAGGTTCTCGGCCTGACCGGCATGGAGCAGCCCGAGGCTGATCAGGTTGCCGACCAGGCCGAAGACCGCGATCGCGAGCATCGGCCCGGCCTCGACCTCGGACGGGTCGCTCCAGCGCTGGACGGCCTCGAACGACGACGAAGGTGGCGACCACGAGGAGCAGGACCCCGTTGACGAGCGCGGCGAGGATCTCCACGCGGAAGTTCCCGTACGTGCGGTGGGCCGGTGCCGGTCGGTTGGCGTACGTCACAGCGGCAAGGGCCAGGCCGACTCCGACGACGTCGGTGAGCAGGTGCCCCGCGTCAGCCAGCAGGGCCAGGCTTCCGGTGACGATGCCTCGCCGGTGACCTGAACGAGCAGGACGACGACCGCCACCCCCAGGGCCGCGGCAAGCCGGCCCTTGTAGCGCTCGCCGCTGCTCGCGAGGGGTCCGTGCCCGTGGTTGGCTCCCATGGGTCAGCGGGGTTCTCGAGAGCCGTCGCACGACGACGCACGTACCGAAGATCTCGACCGTGTGGCTGGCCTCCACGAACCCGTGCTCCGCCGCTACCGTCTGTGCCCAACGCTCCACGGCCGGACCCTCGACCTCGACGGTGCGGCCGCACACACGGCACACCAGGTGGTGGTGGTGGGTGTCACTGCAGCGGCGATAGACCGATTCACCGTCGTCGGTACGCAGGACGTCGACCTCGCCCGCATCGGCGAGCGACTGGAGCGTGCGGTAGACCGTCGTGAGGCCGACCGCCTCTCCGGCGGACCGCAGCTGGGCATGGAGATCCTGGGCGCTGCGGAAGTCGTCGGTGGTCTCGAGCATGGAGCGAACCGCTGACCGCTGTCGCGTCGCGCGGACGGGTCATGTGGTCACGCTCGGGTCGCTCGCGTTCTCGCTCACGTGGTGGACGGCGTCGCGCACGATGTGGGCGACGTGGTCGTCACACAGCCGGTAGACCACCTCGCGACCCCGCCGTCTGCCCACGACCAGGTCGGCGGTGCGCAGGATCCGCAGGTGCTGGCTCACCAGCGGCTGCGCGGCGCCGAGGGCGTCGACCAGGTCGTGGACGCAGCGCTCGCCGTCGGTGAGCTCGAGCAGAAGCCCGACGCGCACCGGGGAGGCCAGGGCGCGGAAGAGCTCGGCGGCCTCCGATCGAGCCGGTCGATCGTCGGGCTTCACATGTGACAATCGCATATGCGCATACCTGCATGCAACGGGCGCACCGACTCCGCGTGCGGGCGTGCAGCCTGCTCGTCCGACGACGGATCGCGGCCGGGACGGCGGTCGACCGCCGCAGAGCACCGCGAACAGAGCCGATCGCGAGGAGCACGATGGTGCCGCCCGAAGGCGTGTCCCAGGAGTACGACGCGACGACGCCGAGCACGGGCACGGTGACCCCGATGAGCACGGACACCAGCCATGCGTCGCTCGGAACGACCGGGTCACGAGGATCGCCGTCGCCACCGGGCACGACCATGAGGGCGCTGATCAGCAGCAGCCCGATGATCCGCATCGACATGACGATGGTGGACGCGGTGAGCACGGCCAGTGCGAGGTTGAGCCGCGTGCACCGGGAGGCCGGAGGCCCGGGCGAACTCCTCGTCGTCGGCCACCGCGAACAGCGGCCGGGCGAGCCCGAGCGTCACGACCAGGATGACCGCCGCGAGGACCGCGAAGACGGCGAGGTCGCCGAGCGTCGTCGTCGTGATCGCGCCGAAGAGGTAGGAGTTCAAGGTGGCCGCCGACCCTCCGGGGGCCTTGCTGATGAGTACGACGCCGCCCGCGATCCCGCCGTAGAAGATGAGTGGCGAGGGCGACGTCGCCCGAGGCTCGACCGTTCAGCCGCACGGTCTCGACGAAGACCGCGCCGAGCACGGCGGCGGCGAGGGCCACGAGTACGGGGGACCGTCCTGTGAGCAGTCCGACCGCCACGCCCGTCAGAGCGATGTGTCCCATGCCGTCGCCGATGAGTGCGAGCCGCCGCTGGACGATGAAGACGCCGACGAGCGGGGCGGCGAGCCCCACGAGGAACGCGGCGACGAGCGCTCGCTGCATGAAGTCGTACTGGAGCATGTCCACCGGCGTCAGCCCGTCAGGCCGAGGTCGGGGTTGCTCGGGGCCGGGTGGTCGGTCGGTCGAGTCGTGATGTGGCTCGTGCCGTCCCAGCTCGTCCTCGTGGAGCTCGGCGAGGACGGCGCTGGTCACCGGCCCGTCGTAGACGAGCCGACCCTCCCGCAGCCGGGCGATGCGGGTGACCAGGTCTCCGAGCGAGCCCAGCTCGTGCAGGACCACCACGATCGTCGTGCCGCCGGCCGCGAGCGCCCTCAGGGTGTCTGCGAGCTGCTCCTGGCTGGCGTGGTCGACCCCGGCCAACGGTTCGTCGAGGACGAGCAGCTCGGGGTTGCCGGCCAAGGCGCGGGCGATGAGCACGCGTCGTTGTTGTCCCCCGAGAGCGTCAGCACCCGGGCACCGGCCAGCGGACCCAGACCGACCCGGTCGATGGCATCGTGGATCGCCGTCCGGTCGGCAGCGCCGAACGGCCGGAGGATTCCGGCCCGTGTCAGTCGGCCGGCCGCCACCACTTCCTGCACGGTGGAGGGGACGATGCCGCTGAGGGAGCCGCGCTGCGGCACGTAGCCGATCTGGCCCCGGTCGCGGAACACCGACGAGCCAGCGCGTCGGCGACCGCGGCCCGGTCGGCTGACGCGAACGGTTGCAACAGCCGGGAGCGTGAGAGGCGTCCTGCAGCGACGACCTCCTGGACGGTGGTCGGAACGATGCCTCCGATCGAGGACCGCTTGAGGGACGTACCCCACCCGCCCGCGCTCGCTCACCGAGGCGGCAGGTCGACCGAAGACCTCAGCTCGCCCGCCGTCACGTCGGCCAGGCCGAGGACGGCCTTGACCAGGGTCGACTTCGCCGGAGCCGTTGGGGCCCACGAGGGCGAGCACGTCACCGCGCTCGACCCGCAGGTCGAGACGGGTCAGTACGGAGGTCCCGTCGTAGCCCACCGACGCGGAGCGCAGCTCGACGAGCGCGGGCTCGGTCACTCGCAGCTCTGGCCCTGCGACGACACTCGCGAGGTTGGAGCGCATGATCGCAAAGTAGTCGCCTCCGGCCGACTCGGCCGACAGTCCCTCGATCGGATCCAGGACCGCCGTCGACGCTCCGGTCTCCGCAGGCCACGGTCTCGCGCGATCGCAGGGCTCACCAGGGTCTCGTAGTAGATGGTCGCCACGTCGTTCGCCCGGACGAAGTCCGCCGTGGCCGCGAGGGCCTGCGGCGACGGCTCGTCCTCCGGGGTGAGCCCCGTGATGCCCCGCTGGACGAAGTCGTACCGCTCGGCGAGGTAGCCGAAGGCGTTGTGGCTCGTGACGAGGTCCCGGCTCGCGCAGGTCCCGTCGCCGCGGCCCACTCCGCGTCGAGTGCGGTCAGCTCGGCGGTCACGGCGGCAGCGTTGGCCGCAAAGTCCTCAGCGTCGGCGGGTGACAGCGCGCTGAGCTCGTCGGCGAGCGCCTCGGCAACCTGCGCGTAACGCGTCGGGTCGAGCCAGAAGTGCGGGTCGGTGGATCCGGCCTCGTCGGTCGCCGTCGGCCCTCCTCGATCGGCGTGTAGGTCAGGGAGAGGTCGGCCGCCTCGGCGACGTCCCACGAGGTGTCGCGGCCTGGGCCGGCGACCGCGTCGTCGACCGCGGGCTGGAAGCCCGGACAGGTACACGACCTGGTCGGCCTCGGCGATCGCGGCGACGTCCTTGGGTGTCGAGCTCGAGGTCGTGCGGCTCCGCCCCCGCGCTGCGAGGTTGGTGACCTCGACAGCGCTGCCGCCGACTCGCTCGACGAGGTACTCGAGCGGGTAGAAGCTCGTGACCACCGTGATCGTGCCGGCCGGGACCGATCCCGACGACCCGGCTGGCGCTGCTCGCCGCGCCGTCGCCACTGTGCCCGAGCAGGCCGTCAGTGCGAGGAGCCCGACCACCGCCAGGCTCGACGGGTGAGCGTGCGAGGTGAGGGCATGTGCCTCATCCTCGTCTAGATGGACAACGATTGTCAAAACCGGTTCAGACGAGGCCGATGGCCTTGGCGACGGCGAACCCGATGACGAACACGGCCACGCCGAGGCGGAGCACCCGCGGGCCTGGGTCGAGCGCCGGCCAGGCGAGCAGGGCCAGCCAGAGCAGGAACAGCGCCGATGACGCAGCAGGAAGAACGCTCCGCCGACACCTGGCACGAAGACCCCGAGCCCCAGGACCGCGATGGTCCCCAGCAGGAGGACGGCGCGGGGCAGCGCGTTCAGGCGGAGCAGCCAGGGGCGGCTCACGCGGGCGAGCGACTCCGACCAGGCGGCTGGTGGTGGCGAGGAGGAGGACATCGACCCATCGTCGCACCCACCGTGCCGCGTAGGGTCGAGGTGTGCTCGTGGTCATGCGCTTCACCGTCGCGGCGGCCGCCGCGGCCGACTTCCTGGACCGTGCCCAGGCGGCTCTCGACGTGCTCGCCGTGCGCCCTGGGTGGCGCTCGGCGCGCATCGCCCGCGCGACCGACGATGGCGAGCTCTGGACCGTCACCACCGAGTGGGACTCGGTCGGTGCCTACCGCCGGGCTCTGGGCGACTTCGACGTGAAGGTCCACGCGGTGCCGTTGCTGTCCCTGGCCCTCGACGAGCCGAGCGCCTATGAGGTGGTCGAGGCCCGCGGCCTCGGCGCCGAGGGCATGGAGACGGGGAGCGGGCTGGCTGAGGACCCCTGGGTCGAGCGCGGGTGACCACCCGTCGGTTCGCTGACCTTGCCGACGCCGGGCGCCAGCTCTCGGCGGCGCTGCACGCCTACGCCCAGCGCGAGGACGTTCTGCTGCTCGGTGTCGAGCCCCACGGCTTCGAGGTGGCTGAGGCCGCGGCAGCCGAGCTGGGCCTGCCGGTCGCGGCCGTGAGCACGGCAGGTGCGTACGCCGTCGCCCTCGACGGCCGCACGGTCATCCTGGTCGATGACGGTGTCGAGAGCGGGGCGACGGCCAGCAGGCTCGGTGCGCTGCTGCGAGCGGCGTTGCCCGAGCGATTGGTCCTAGCGGTCCCGGTCTGCCCGCGGGAGCCGTACTCCGCACTGGCCCAGGTCTTCGACGAGGTGGTGGCCCTCGAGCGTCCGCTCATGATCCGGTCGCTCGCGTGGCACTACGTGACCCCTCCCTGATCGGGCCCGCGCAGACTCGTCCGGAAGGGTGGCAGTTGGCCCGCAGGTACCCTTGGGCCATCGCCGTCGGAGCATCCGGCGAGATCCACCGACATCCAGCCGGACGGAGAACGTCTCACCGTGGCAGCCGACCTCGTCGACACCATCGTCAGCCTCGCCAAGCGCCGAGGCTTCGTCTTCCCGTCGGGGGAGATCTACGGCGGAACCCGCTCCGCCTGGGACTACGGACCCTTGGGCATCGAGCTCAAGGAGAACGTCCGCCGTCAGTGGTGGCGCTCCGTCGTCCAGAGCAGGGATGACGTCGTCGGCCTGGACTCCGCGGTGATCCTGCCGACCGAGACCTGGAAGGCGTCCGGTCACGTCGAGACCTTCACGGACCCGCTCGTGGAGTGCACGTCCTGCCACAAGCGGTACCGGGCCGACCACCTCGAAGAGGCCTTCGAGGCCAAGCACGGACGAGCGCCCGCATCTCTCGCCGAGGTGGTCTGCGCCCACTGCGGCAACCGCGGGCAGTTCACCGAGCCGCGGCAGTTCTCGGGCCTGCTCAAGACCTATCTGGGTGCTGTGGAGAGCGAGGAGGGGCTGCACTACCTGCGCCCGGAGACCGCTCAGGGCATCTTCCTCAACTTCGTCAACGTGATGAACTCCTCGCGCAAGAAGCCGCCCTTCGGCATCGGCCAGGTCGGCAAGTCCTTCCGCAACGAGATCACCCCGGGCAACTTCATCTTCCGTACCCGCGAGTTCGAGCAGATGGAGATGGAGTTCTTCGTCGAGCCCGGCACCGACGAGGAGTGGTACGAGTACTGGCTGAAGGCGCGCTGGGACTGGTGGGTCGACCTCGGCATCGACCCCGACAACCTGCGCTATCTCGAGCACCCGCAGCACAAGCTCTCGCACTACTCCAAGCGCACCGTCGACATCGAGTACCGGTTCCGCTTCGGCGGACAGGAGTTCTCCGAGCTCGAGGGCATCGCCAACCGCACCGACTTCGACCTCAAGGCGCACAGCGCGGCGAGCGGCGCCGACCTGACCTACTTCGACCAGGACAAGGGCGAGCGCTGGACGCCCTACGTCATCGAGCCCGCGGCCGGGCTGACCCGTGCGGTGCTCGCATTCCTGCTGGACGCCTACTCCGAGGACGAGGCCCCCAACGCCAAGGGCGGTGTCGACAAGCGGTCGGTGCTGCGGTTCGACCCACGACTTGCTCCGGTGAAGGTGGCGGTTCTGCCGCTGTCGCGCAATGCCGACCTCTCGCCGAAGGCGAAGGACCTGGCGACCGAGCTGCGCTCGGCGTGGAACGTCGACTTCGACGACGCCGGTGCGATCGGGCGCCGTTACCGGAGACAGGACGAGATCGGCACGCCGTACTGCGTCACGGTCGACTTCGAGACCCTCGAGGACCACGCCGTCACGATCCGCTCCCGCGACACCATGGAGCAGGAGCGCGTGGCCCTCGACCAGGTTCAGGGCTGGCTGGCCACGCGCCTCGTCGGCTGCTGATCCGCTGGGCGCATTCGCTGTCCGGCGCTGGCACCGGTGGCTAGGTTGACCGGTCATGGACCGTGACCTGCGGCCGACGCCGCTGTTCCAGGAGATCGAGGCTTTCTACAGGAGCGCGCTCGAGCCCGGGTTCGGCCGGGCAAGTGACTTCGGAAACCCGGTGCCGTCGCCCGACGGCGCGTGGGTCGTCGTCGCCGCCCTGGTCCGCACCGGGTTGACCGGACCCGGCCACCAGCGTCTCGTCCTGGCTGCCGTCGATGGCTCGGGCACCCGTCAGATCACGAGCGGCCCGGGCGACGACCACAGTCCGCAGTGGTCGCCGGACGGAACCCGCCTCACGTTCCTGTCCGACCGGCGATCGCCGGGGAGGTTCCAGCTGTACGAGCTCCGCATGGACCAGGTCGGCGAGGCGCAGGCCCTGCCCACGGTCGCGGGGGTCGTGGAGCACCATCGATGGAGTGCGGACGGACGCCGCATCCTGCTCGTGGTCGCGGGGGAGGGCGCGGAGCAGGCGGACGCGCTCGGCTCCGGAACGCTGGCCAGTGCGGACGACCTGCCGGGCTGGATGCCGGAGGTCGACTCCTCGGACTCAGCAGACGACTGGCGCACCCTCTGGCTCCTCGACGTCGGCTCCGGGGACGTGCGTCGGGTGTCCCGGCAAGGCCTGAACGTCTGGGAGGCCAGCTGGCTCGGCGACGACTCCGCGGCCGCCATCGTCTCCGAGGCGCCGGGAGAGGGGGCTTGGTACACGTCGCCGCTCGCCGTGATCGATCTGGCGAGCGGCCAGGATCGGGTGCTCTACAGCAGCGAGGTGCAGCTCGGTTATGCGGAGGGATCGGCCGACGGCGGGACGGTCGCCGTGCAGCAGGCCGTGTGCAGCGACCGCTACCTCGTTACCGGAGATCTCCTGCTCGTCGACGTCGCCTCTGGCGACGTCGCGGCACGTCGACACCTCGGGGGTCGATGTGTCGAGCGTCCGATGGACGTCGGACGGGTCGATGACCATCGCGGGGACCGACGGGCTCGACAGCGTCGTCCTCGAGGTCGACCCCGAAGGTCGGGCGAGCGAGGTCTTCCGCACGTCGGAGGGGCTGGGCATCTTCAGCCCCGTGGTGGTGCCCGTAGCCGGTGGGTTCGTGGCCGCGCTCTCCTCCTCGCGGCGGCCTCCGTCAGTGGTACGAGTCGTCGACGGTGCTGTGCACGAGCTGGTCACCGGACGGCACGACGGTCACGAGACGTTGAGGGCCGCGTGGGGCGACCTTCAGCCGTTGTCATGGACCGCGCCGGACGGCTGGACCATCGAGGGGCTCCTGGCGACACCAGATGGGCCCGGGCCGCACGCCTTGCTCGTCGACGTCCACGGTGGGCCGGTGTGGCAGTACGCCGACCGCTGGCCGGGCACGTTCACCCAGCTCCTGCTGTCCCGCGGCTATGCGATCTTCTTCCCGAACCCGCGCGGGTCCACCGGACGTGGACAAGACTTCGCCGCGGCGGTGGTCGGCGACATGGGCGGCGCGGACGCCTCCGACATCACCTCGGGGATCGACACCCTGGTCGCCTCCGGTGTGGCCGACCCCGACCGGATCGGGATCTACGGCGGGAGCTACGGGGGCTTCATGGCGGCCTGGCTGCCCGCCGTGGACCCTCGCTTCAAGGCGGCCGTCTCGATGTCGCCGGTCACCGACTGGTACTCCGAGCACTTCGGCTCGAGCCTCATCGACTGGGTCGGCGACTTCATCGGTGACCGGCCCGAGCATCCGGGCGGCGCCCATCACACCCGCAGCCCGGTGTTCGCCGGCGAGAATCTCCGTACGCCGACGCTGCTCTCAGCCGGGCTGCGCGACAAGGCGACTCCTCCCGGCCAGGCCATCGAGCATCATCGGGCGCTGGTCGCGCAAGGCGTGGCGTCGGACGTCGTCATCTACCCGCAGGAGGGCCACGGGGTCCGTGCGCTCGAGGCCGAGATCGACCTGGCCACCCGAACGGTGGCGTGGTTCGAACGGTTCATGCCGGCCCGCTGACCCAGGCCGACGTGGCGGGCCGGTGGCCCGCCACGTCGTGTGGTCGTCACCGAGAGGCGGCGGCCGCTCCCTGCTGCGGCACGGCGGTCGAGGTGCCGGGCCGCTGAGCGGGCAGGGTGACGACCCGCTGGCCGGTCGTGACGTGCCTGCGCAGCACGTACAGGACACCGACGACGAGCAGGGCGACGGCCAGCGACACGAGCAGGCTGATCGTCATGACCTGAGCGGTCGACAGGGTGTCGGGGATCGCCGTCGTCGGCACGGGCAGGCCGCCCGTCCCGGTACCGTCGGCGGGGCGGGGGGTGATCGGCTCCGGCGGCGGAACGGCGAGCGCGGGGCCGGCCGTGGCGAGCAGCGAGACGAGGGCGGCTCCGACGACGGCGAGCGGTCGGCGGACCGCCCGGGCCTCGGTTGGCGGGTGACGGTGGCTTCGAGGGGTCATGGGGTGCACCTTCCGGGCATCGTGCGGCTTGGGCTGGCCGGACCAGCATCGGCGCGGCCGTCGAGCCTCCGCCATACGACGTACGACGTACCACGTGGCCCCCCGCGGGTGGTCCGCAGCGATGCGGCTCTGGGGCAATACGTCGTTGCGCGTATGTCCCTCGGACGCGATCGCTCCTAGCCTGGACGCATCCCGAGGGAGGTCGGCCCATGAGGTTCTCCGTGAGCGACGCCGAGCTGAGGCGGATGGTCGACCTCGTCCAGCCGACCGACAGGCAGCCGCGGCCCGGTGCGTCGTTCGACCACGAGCTCCTCGCGCGTCTCGCCGTGGCCTTCGACTGCGAGTCGGTGACCTTCCAGGTCTCCGACCCGGGGCGCGAGGTCCACCTGGAGCTCACCGAAGGTCTTCAGGACGGGTCCACGATGACTGCCAGGTCTGCAACCGAGGCCGAGTGGGCCCTCTTCTGGCAGGCGCACTGGGAGGACGCGTTCTGCTGCCACCCCGAGACGACGGGTGACCACGTCTCCGTCACGATGGGGAGCGACTTCCACAGTGACCTCGAGTACGCCTCCAGCGTCATGGGCGCCCTGTGTGACCGGATGGCGTGCCTGATGGTCCCGCTGCCCTGGTCGGGTAACCGGGACCGCCGGCTGCTCTTCTGGCGGGTTCAGGGAGCGCACTTCGGAGAGGGCGACCGTCTGCTGCTCACGCTCCTGCGGCCGCACCTCGCGCAGGTGCTCGAGGCGCACGACCGTGCGGGCCGCCAGCCCCCGATGCTCACGCCGCGCGAACGTGAGCTCGTGACGCTGATGGCCGGCGGCCTGACCAACCGCCAGATCGGCCGCGAGCTCGGGATCGCGGAGGGGACGGTCCGCAAACACCTTGAGCACGTGTACGCGCGCCTTGGCGTGACCAACCGGGTGGCCGCGCTCGCGGCGTACCCCGACCTGACCACCGGCCCGGCTCGTCCGTTCCGACGGTCGGAGCTGGCGGGCGCTCGCTGAGCGTGGCGCGTGGGACCATGGGGCAGTGGCGACGCTGACCCTGGGGACCTATCGCGTGGACCCGCCGGTGGTCCTCGCGCCCATGGCGGGGATCACGAACGTCGCCTACCGACGGCTGTGCCGTGAGTACGGCGCCGGCGTCTTCGTCTGCGAGATGGTCACCTCGCGCGCACTCGTCGAGCGCAACGCCGAGACGCTGCGGATGGCTCGGTTCCACCCGGGCGAGGCCCCGCGGTCCCTGCAGCTCTACGGCGTCGACCCGCACGTGGTCGGCGACGCGGTGCGCATGGTGGTCGCCGAGGACCTCGCCGACCACGTCGACCTGAACTTCGGCTGCCCGGTCCCGAAGGTGACCAAGAAGGGCGGCGGTTCCGCTCTGCCGTACAAGCGCCGACTGTTCCGCTCCATCGTGCGCTCGGCGGTCGCGGCAGCCGACGGCGCGGTGCCCGTCACCGTGAAGATCCGCAAGGGCATCGACGAGGAGAACCTCACCTACCTCGAGGCGGGCCGCACGGCCCAGGACGAAGGCGCCGCCTGGGTCGCGCTCCACGGCCGCACGGCGGCCCAGATGTACGGCGGGACGGCCGACTGGGAAGCCATCTCCCGGCTCAAGGCGACTCTCGACATCCCGGTGCTCGGGAACGGCGACATCTGGTCGGCCGCCGACGCCTTGCGCCTGGTCCGCGAGACGGGGTGCGACGGCGTCGTCGTCGGTCGGGGCTGCCTCGGGCGGCCCTGGTTGTTCCGGGACCTGGCTGCCGCCTTCGCCGGCGAGCCGGTCCCTGCCCCCCCGAACCTGGGAGAGGTCGCCGCCATCATGCGTCGGCACGCCCGGCTCCTCGTCGAGGCGTTCGACGGTGACGAGGACCGCGCCTGCCGGGACTTCCGCAAGCACGTGTCCTGGTACACGAAGGGCTTCCGGATCGGTGGGCAGACCCGGGCCGCGCTCGGCATGGTGGCCAGCCTCGCCGAGCTCGACGTACTCCTCGAACGGCTCGACCCCAGGGAGCCCTACCCCGTCGAGGTGTCGACGTTGCCGCGAGGCAGGAGCACCGGCTCGCGGCGGGTGGCCCTGCCCGACGGGTGGCTGATCGACCCCGACGAGGACGTCGTGCCGTGGGACGCCGAGCTCGCTCACTCGGGCGGCTGACGTGACGACCGCCATCCCTCCGCAGACGACAGCGCCCAACCGCAGTGCACGCCACCGGTTTGCCCGCGGCGTCTTCGGCCTCATCGTCGTCTTGGTCGTCGCTCTCCTCGTCGGGATGCTCTCGATCGCGTTTCGGGTGTGGTGGGTTGCCCGCGCCGACGACCACGTCCGGTCCGACGTCATCGTCGTGCTCGGCGCGAGTCAGTACGACGGCACGCCGTCGCCCATCTTGGAGGCCCGCCTCGCCCACGCCCTTTCCCTCTACGAGGACGGGGTGGCCCCGACGATCGTGACCGTCGGGGGCAAGCTGTCGGGTGACCGGTACACGGAGGCTGCAGCCGGGAAGAACTGGCTCGTCGACCAGGGAGTTCCCGCCGAGGACGTGATCGCGATCGGCAAGGGGCGAGACACGTGGCGGTCGTTGTCCGCGGTCGACGCCGTGATGGAGGAGCAGGGCTGGACCTCGGCCGTGCTGGTGACCGACCCCTGGCACGCCTTCCGGTCGCGGGAGATGGCGCGCCACCTCGGGGTCGACGTCACCACGTCTCCCACGCGCACGGGACCGGTGGTCGCCGAGCGGGTCACCGAGGTCCGCTACGTCGCACGCGAGACCGGCGCCTACCTCGGGTACCAGTGGCAACGACTCACCGGGGCTCTCCCGTCCTGACCGCAGGGTCGTAGGGTCGCCTTGATGTCCGAGTCCACGATGGTCGCATCAGGCGCAGCCCCCTACGACGACGCCACCCGCGAGCGCTGGGTCGCCGAGCCGCCGAAGCGCGCCAGCCGTACCGCCTTCGAGCGCGATCGGGCACGAGTGCTGCACTCGGCGGCGCTCCGTCGACTGGCCGCGAAGACGCAGGTGGTGCTGCCGCACGAGAACGACTTCCCGCGGACTCGGCTCACCCACTCGATGGAGGTCGGCCAGGTCGGCCGTGAGCTCGGTCAGGCCCTGGGTTGCGACCCCGACCTGGTGGAGACGGCCTGCCTCGCGCACGACCTCGGTCACCCGCCGTTCGGTCACAACGGCGAGATGGCCCTTGCCGAGGTCGCGGAGGGCTGCGGCGGCTTCGAGGGGAATGCTCAGTCGTTGCGCATCTTGTCGCGGTTGGAGGCCAAGGCCTTCGCAGAAGACGGCCGCAGCGTCGGGCTCAACCTCACGAGGGCGGCCCTCGACGCGTCGACCAAGTACCCCTGGCCGCGCCGACCCGACTCCCCGAAGTACGGCGTCTACGCCGACGACCTGGAGGTCTTCGCCTGGCTCCGCGAGGGCGCTTCGGGTGATCGGCGCTGCCTCGAGGCGCAGGTCATGGACTGGTCCGACGACGTCGCCTACTCCGTCCACGACCTCGAGGACGCCCTGCACGCCGGCCACCTGGTGATCGCGGCCCTGCACTCCGGGCCCGAGCGCAAGCACCTCATCGACTTGTGCGTGGAGCGCTATGCGGCCGGAGAGGACACCGGGGAGGTCGAGGCTGCTCTCGACCGCCTTCTGGGTGAGTCCTGGTGGCCGACGTCCTACGACGGCTCGCAACGGGCGCTGGCCGGGCTGAAGAACCTCACGTCCCAGCTGATCGGCCGATTCTGCTCCGCCGCAGAGGCAGCCACGCGCGAGGCTCACGGCGGCAGACCCCTGGCCCGCTACGCCGCCGACCTCGAGGTCCCTCACGACACGCGACTGGAGTGCGCGGTGCTCAAGGCCGTCACAGCGGTGTACGTGATGGAGCGCGCGGGCGCGCCGGAGACGTACTCCCGACAACGCGACCTGGTGCGGGAGCTCAGCGCCGCGGTCCTGCTGGGCGCCCCTCGCACCCTCGACCCTGTCTTCGCGCCGGCCTTCGAGGCCGCACCGGACGACCGGGCCCGTCAACGGGTCGTCGTCGACCAGGTGGCCTCGCTCACCGACCCCTCGGCCGTGGAGTGGCACCGGCGGTTGACCCGATGAGCACGGCGCGATGACGTTCGTCGTCGAGCTGGCGACTCATGACGACGTCGTGCCGCTCCGGATGGCCGTGCTCCGCCCGGGTCAGGTGTACGTCGCCTCGCGCTACGCCGGGGAGGAGCTCGGACTCACCATGGCCGCCCGAGACCCCGACGGGCAGGTCATCGGGTGCGCCACCTTCTTCCCGGCGCCGTTCGCCGGCCCGGGAGAGGAGGACGGACCCGCCGATGCCTTCGTCCCAGCGTCAGCCGAGGGGCTGGTGGCCTGGCGACTGCGGGGCATGGCCACCCGGCCGGACGTGCAGTCGACCGGCATCGGTTCGGCCGTGCTGTCCGCTGGGCTGACGGCGGTCCGCGCGGCGGGTGGCGAGCTGGTCTGGTGCAACGCGCGGGTGAGGGCCTTGCAGTTCTACCGCCGCCACGGCTTCGAGACGTTCGGTTCGGAGTTCCTGTCCGGCGGGACCGAGAAGATCCCGCACTACCGCGCCTGGGTGCGGTTGGTCCCATGAGCGCGCCCCCGCCACCCGAGGTCCTCGACGCGTTCGGTGTGGCCGGACCTGCAGTCCTCCTCGAGGGTGGGCAAGGGGAGGCCTACGCGGCCGGGGGCCTGGTACTGAAGCCGGCAGGTGATCCGGGAGGAGCACTCCTGGGTGGCCGACCTCGTCGAGTCGCTGCGCACGTCTGGTCTCGAAGGGTTCGACCTCGTGGAGCCGGTGCGCGCCCGAGACGGGTCCTGGGCCGCGGGTGGCTGGGGGGCGAGCGTCCGAGTGCCTGGCGAGCCGCAGCCGGAGTGCGGGTCTGCAGTGTTCCTGGAAGCGTGCGACCGGCTGAGCGCAGCACTGGCAACGGCTCCGCGGCCGCCCTTCCTGGACACCCGCAGCCATCGATGGGCGGTGGGAGACCGCGTGGCCTGGGGTGAGGTCGCCGTCCCGGCGGAGTGCAAGGTCGATCCACTCGTGGCTCGCCTCGTCCCCCTGATGCGGGCCGATCGACCTCCCGAACCAGGTCGTGCACGGCGACCTGCGCGGCAACGTCTTGTTCGACACAACCCGGCCCCCGACGGTCATCGACCTCTCGCTGTACTGGCGCCCCGCGGCGTACGCCCGAGCCGTCGTGGTCGTCGATGGCCTGCTCTGGTACGGCGCCGACCCGGCCGAGGCGCGCAGCGAGGCGGTCTTCGCGTACGGCGCTCAGCTGCTGGTGCGCGCGCTGCTCTTCAGGCTGGTCGTCGATGTGCTCAGCCGCCGTGAGCGCCAGGACCCGTCGGTCCCGCCGGATCACTACTCAGCGGTGGTCGACCTCGTGGAGTCCTTGGCGGCGACCTGAGCCTCCCCGGAGGGAGGCAGGCCCGACTCTCGCGGTTCTGGGACGTTCGCCTCTGGTCGGCCCGCCAGGCGCACGGCATGGTGGAGATGGTGCCCAGGAGGCGTGAACGTCACGCTCCGGGATCGCCGTGAGGTGGTGCACGATGAGTGCGAAGAGTGAACAGGTCAAGGGCCACGCCAAGGAGGCGGCCGGGATCGTGATCGGCGACCAGCGGCTCCAGGACGAAGGTCGTGCCGACCGGGTAGCCGGTGAGGCCAAGGGCAGGGTCGAGCAGGTGAAGGTTGCGCTCGAGGCGCTCATGGACACGGGTGAGGCGAAGGCCTCCCAGGGCATCGACCGGGCAGCCGACGCCGTCGTCGCTTTGATCGACAGGGCCAAGGTGTCCCTGCGCGGTCAGTGACCTCGTGCGGCCACGCCTGACGGAGGTGGCTCACGGTCCACAGGCCGTACCGCCGGTGGTCGGCGCGCTCCGTAGACTCAGGCCATGGCCGGCCGGATCGTCAACGAGGACGTCCATGCCGTGCGTGACCGCTCCCGCATCGAGGAGATCGTCGGTGAGCGCGTGCAGTTGCGCTCCGCGGGCGGAGGCAACCTCAAGGGGCTGTGCCCGTTCCACGACGAGAAGTCGCCCTCCTTCCAGGTCAGCACCGCCAAGGGGCTCTTCTACTGCTTCGGTTGCGGTGAGGGCGGCGACGTCATCGCGTTCGTGCGCAAGGTGGACCATCTGACCTTCGCCGAGGCCGTCGAGCACCTGGCCGGGCGGGCGGGCATCCAGCTTCGCTACGAGGAGGGTGGTTCGGCGCCCGGGCGGCAGCAGGGCCAGCGGACGCGCCTGGTCGCCGCGCACGCGGCGGCGGCCGACTACTACCGCGAGCAGCTCGGCGGTCCGGAGGCGGTGATCGGTCGCACCTTCCTGACCGAGCGGGGGTTCGACCAGGCTGCGGCCGACCACTTCGGCGTCGGCTACGCACCGCAGGGCTGGGACCATCTCACGCGGCACCTTCGTGGTCGCGGCTTCGCCGAGGACGAGCTCCTGGCCGGCGGCCTGGTCGTGCAGGGCAACCGCGGGGTCTACGACCGGTTCCGGGGCCGTCTGCTCTGGCCGATCCGGGACCTGGCCGGTGACGTCGTGGGCTTCGGCGCGCGCAAGCTGTACGACACCGACGACGGCCCGAAGTACCTGAACACCCCCGAGACACCCATCTACAAGAAGAGCCAGGTGCTCTACGGGCTCGACCTGGCCAAGCGCGAGGTCGCCAAGCAGCAGAGAGCCGTGGTGGTCGAGGGCTACACCGATGTCATGGCCTGCCATCTCGCTGGCGTGACCACGGCGATCGCCACCTGCGGCACGTCCTTCGGCGCCGAGCACATCAAGGTGCTGCGTCGGCTGCTCATGGACGACGACACCTTCCGCGGCGAGGTGATCTTCACCTTCGACGGGGATGCGGCCGGCCAGAAGGCTGCTCTCCGTGCGTTCAGCGAGGACCAGAGGTTCGTCGCCCGCACCTTCGTGGCCGTCGAGGAGCGCGGTCTCGACCCCTGCGACCTGCGGTTGTCTCACGGGGACGAGGCGGTGCGTGAGCTCGTCGACCGTCGGGTGCCGTTGTTCGAGTTCGCCATCCGCTCGGTGCTGGCCACCCATGACCTCGCCACGCCCGAGGGACGGGTGGCAGCGCTCCACGAGGCCGCTCCCGTGGTCGCTCAGCTGCGTGATCTCTCGCTGCGCCCCGAGTACGCGAGGACCCTCGCCGGCTGGCTGGGCATGGAGGTCGGGCCGGTCGTCGCCGCAGTCCAGGAGGCGTCGCGAGCCCCCGCACGGTCAGCGCCGACGACGGCGCGCGTCGAGTCGGAGCCGGCCAGCGCTGGGGCGGCGTCGACGTACCGCCGCCCCGACCCGGCTGACCGCGGGCTGGCCGTCGACCGCGAGGCGCTCAAGGTCTGCCTTCAGGTTCCGGGGCTCGTCGAGGACGGGTTCGCGGGGCTCGGCCCCGAGGCCTTTCCGCACCCTGCCTATGCCGCGGTGGCCGCCGCGATCGTGGCGGCCGGCGGCCCGTCGTCAGGTGCGGAGGATCCGACCGCGTGGGTCGAGGCAGTCAGGCAGGCGGCGGTCGACGAGCTGATCGGCTCCCTGGTCACCGAGCTCGCCGTCGAGCCGCTCCGCAACGACGGCCCGGCCGACGCCCGCTACGTCAACGAGCAGGTCGCCCGGGTGCGCGAGCGGCTCGTGACGCGTCAGGTGGTCGAGCTGCGGTCACAGCTGCAGCGGGTCGATCCCGAGGACACCACGGAGTACAACCGGGTCTTCGCTGAGCTGCTCACGCTGGAGCAGCAGCGACGTGAGCTGCGCGAGGTCGCGCTGGGCTCGAAGTGACCGGCTTCCTCCCTCGTCGCAGGAAGGCCGCGGGTGACCCCCTCGAAGTCGGGCCGGGGGAGCGCGTTCTCGCGCAAGCGCGGACCCCGTCCGGGGCGCTGGTCGGGGTGACGGCGCGGGCGCTCTACCTTCCGCAGCGCACGGGGGAGACCCGGCGGATCGCCTGGGACGACGTGGTGAGCGCTGGTTGGGACTCGCCGGTGCTCGAGGTGCTCGAGACCGGGGCATCCGTCCCTGCGCGAGTGAACCTCGAGGAGCCCGGGCGCGTGCCCGAGGCCGTCCGTGAGCGAGTGACGGCCTCGATCGTGGTGTCCGAGCGCGTCGTCCTCGCGCTCATGGCCGAGGACGAGGTGGCCGGCGCGCAGATCACGGGGCGCCGGGTGCCGGACAGCACCGACCTGCACTGGACCGTGACGTTCGACCGTGGGCTCGACCCGACCGACCCTGCGCTGCGTGCGGCCGCGGACGCGGAGCTGGCCCGGATCAGGGACTGGTACGGCCCCTGACCCGGCGCCGGCTTCTCATGCAGGCGGCACGTTCTGGTTGTGGTGGAACAGGTTCTCCGGATCCCAGATCTTCTTCAGGGCGCGGATCCGGGCGAAGCCTTCCGGACCGAAGCCGGCCTCGACCCGGTCGGTGCCTTCGTCGCCGATGTAGTTGAGGTAGACGCGCCCGGTCGCCCACGGCTTCATCGCCGAGGACAAGCCCTTCGTGAAGGCGATGTTCTGCTCGGTATCGGCCGGGTCGGCCCACATCGAGAGGTAGTGGATGTTCCACGGCGCCGACCGGCCGCCGAAGGCCGTGGCGTCGTCGCTCACCCGGGCGATCGCACCGCCGCCGGCGACCAGGATGGTTTGCGTGAGCGGAGAGACCGGCTTCGTGGCGTGAGCGACGAGCGTGTCGACGGCGACGTCGGGGAGCTCAGCGAGGAAGTCGGCGCTCCAGTAGTTCTGCATGCCCTTCGGGTTCGCGGCGTCGAGGAGCTGTTGGACGGCGACGTACGGCATCGGCTGGACCATGCTGATCGCGGGCGGACCGAACTCGAGGAGAGGAGCGAGGACGGCTTGGCCCTCGTCAACGGGTGCCGGCGTAGCAGATGACGACCCCGACGACCGGGTGCCCCCGAACCGGCTCAGGCACGAAGTCGGCGGGGGGCGCGGTGATGAAGGCGACCCCGCTCCCGACCGCATCGGGGGCTGTGCTCATGAAGTCGCGCCAGAACCGCACGACCGCACCCGCCATCGCGGCGGGGTACATCAGCAGCCCGGCGAGGACGATCGGTCCGATCGGGTGCAGCTGCAGGGTGAACTCGGTGACGATGCCGAAGTTCCCGCCACCACCGCGAAGCGCCCAGAAGAGGTCGGGGTTCTCGAGGGCCGACGCGGTGACGGTGCGCCCGTCTGCCGTGACGACCTGCGCACTGAGCAGGCTGTCGCAGGTGAAACCGAGCGAGCGTTCGAGCCAGCCGCTGCCACTGCCGAGGGCCAGCCCGGCCACCCCCGTCGTGGAGACGCGGCCGCCGGTCACCGCGAGCCCGTGCTCCTGCGTCGCAGCGTCCAAGGCGCCCCACGTGAGGCCGCCTCCGGCTCGGGCTGTTCGGGTGGTCGGGTCGACCACGATCTCGGTCAGGTTGCGCAGATCGATGCACAGTCCGCCATCCACGACGGCCGACCCGGTGACCGAGTGCCCGCCGCCGTAGACCGAGAGGGGAACGCGCTGGTCGCGGGCTGCATCCACGGCGCGCGTCACGTCGTCGGCGTCCGCGCACCGGGCGATCGCCCGAGGGCGGCGGTCGATCATGCCGTTGAACACTCGGCGAGCGTCGTCGTACCCGTCGTCCCCTTCTTCGAGGATCGAGCCGGTGAACCCCGGGATGTCAAAGCGGGGAAGCGCATCTACGGTCACAGTCTCAAGTCCTGTCGGCTGCCGGGCGATGGGACATCGATCGTCTTCCTTGTGCGCCTCCCCGGCAAGGGTCCTGTGCGCGGAGTTTGTGGGCAGTGAAGCCTCGCTCCGCGCAGGTTCTCGGTTTCTGAGTGCCCGAGACCGGCTGATAACCTTCAGCGGCGCATTCACGCGGTCCCGCATAGCTCAATTGGCAGAGCAGCCGACTGTTAATCGGCAGGTTCTTGGTTCGAGTCCAAGTGCGGGAGCCACTGGATCGACCGTGGCGGGGCCACTGGTCAATGCTGGCAGGTGGGCGACTCAGGTCCGGCACCGAACGGAGCGGCACGTGAACGGGCCAGCCACCGACCCCGCCGGATGATCAGCCGGCGGTCAGCGTCCCCCACACCCCATGGGGTGTCGCGGCTGGTGACCTTCGTCAGGCTCGGATCGGCGTTGAGCTGGTTCGGGGGGTGGCTCCTGAATCGAGAGGATGGCGGTGCGTTTCGAGTGTCACGCGGGAGGTCAGGCGCGCTCGGCGAGCAGGGTATCGATCGCCTGCTCGGTGGTGTCGTAGGCCCCCTCACCGATGTGCGAGTACCTCACCCGTCCTTGCCGGTCGATGAGCACAAGCGTCGGCCAGGCCCTGATGCCGTACGCGTTCCAGGTCGCGAACTCGTTGTCCAGCGCCACGGGGTAGGTGAGCCCCAGGTCAGCCACCTCGGTGGCGACCCTGGCGGGGTCTCGCAGCGCGGCGAACTCCGGCGCATGAACTCCGACGACGGCCAGGCCCGCGTCACCGTGGTGCTTCCACCAGGACTGCACATGGGGTGCGACGTTGCGGCAGTTGATGCACCCGGCGGTCCAGAAGTCGAGCAGGACGACCTGTCCACGAAGGTCCGCGAGCGATCGCGCGGTGCCGTTCGTCCACCCTGTGAGGTCCTCGAACTCCGGGGCGGCGGTGGAGTCCCTCGCTGCGGCGAGCCCCGCAACGATGGCCCCGCCGGCCGCTGCCTTTCCGAGGGGCGCAGAGACCGCACTGCCCGCCTCGTCCGGGATGAACTGCTCGTCGAACACGGTGATGCTTTCCAACGGGTTGTGCTCGACCAGCCAGGTCTGGATGTCCTTGTCCGTCCCGGTGAGGACGAGCAGCCCGACGAGGATGAACAGCACTCCGATGGTGCGGCGGAACCAGCCGTGCGGGTCCGCGGTCCAGCGGAGCTTCTTGACGGCTCGCTGGCCGAGCAGCGAGATCGCCAGCAGAGTGCCGGAGAGCCCGATCACGTAGGCGCTGAGCAACAGGATGCCCTGGCCGGCCGAGGCGGGCAGGACCGTGGCGATCAGGTAGGCGTAGAACGGGCTGCAGCTCGAGAACACCGGACCCAACGCGGCGCCGGTGAGGATCGGTCCTGCCAGACCGCCGGTCGTACGGCTCCGCCCGAGCAGGCCGTTCGAGCGGCCCTGCAGGGCGAAGCTCGACGAGACCCGGTCCCAGACCGCCGGGAACACGCTCACGAGTCCGAGGGTGATCAGGATCCCGCCGGAGACCCACGCCCAGGTGTCGGAGGGGATGCGCAGCAGGGCCGTGCTGGCCTTGAGCAACAGGGTGAAGACAGCGACGGAGACGCCGAGCGACGCCGAGATGACCATCGCTCGTTGTCGGTCGGTGAGAACCGCCTGCCGAGCGGTCTCGACGACGGTGCCGAGAGGCGCCCCGGGAGGGGGCGCCTCTCGATCGCCCGGGACTGTCGGGGGTGGTGTCGGGGCGAGCGAGCCGCCGACGATCACCGGCAGCAGGGGCAGCACGCAGGGCGCGAGCGTCGTGAGGACGCCCGCGACCAGCGCACCGAGGAGAAGCAGCAGCACCTAGGCGACCTTGGCCTTGATCTCGGCGACCGTCGGCGAACCCGACCACTGTGCGATCTCGTTGCCGGCCTCGTCGACCTGGACGAAGGTGTGCTGGATCGTCACGCCGTACTTCTGCTTGAGGTCGTCGGAGTTGTCATAGTCCACCTTGACCAGTGTGAGTCCCTCAGGGAGGTTCTCGAGGTTGGCGTTGATGTCCTTCTCCACGGCCTGACAAGTCGGGCACCACGAAGCCGCGAAGAAGAGGACTGTGTCGGTCTTGGCGTACATCGCCTCGTTGCCGGCGAACTTCGCGTAGTCGATGTAGGTGCCCTTGGCCATGGCAGCACCATCGTCGGCCGGGGACTCCGACATGGCGGCATCGGGGGACTTGTCGACCATCGCCGGGTCTGTCGGGCTCGCGGCGGGCGCGGCCGCGGTGGTCGCTGAGCTCCCTCCGCAGGCGGCGAGACCCAGGGCGGCGGCCACGAGGAGGGGGACGATTGCTGCGCGTGGGGCGGGACGGCGGCGATGCATCGGCGTCGCTTTCTTCGTTGGACCGGGTGGTCCCGGCGGTCTGTTCCCATCGCACACCAGGGGGAACCAGGATTTGCTTTCGGCGAGCGAACGAAACCCTTACGCCTTGGACCGACGTCCGGAGGCGGCTCCTGCCAGGATGGTCCGTGGGGCGGTAGCTCAGCTGGTCAGAGCAGCGGACTCATAATCCGTCAGGTCGTGGGTTCGAGCCCCACCCGCCCCACAAAAGTCGTTGTGGCTCAACAGGTTTTAGGCTACGACGAGCGCGAGCCGTCCGTCATACAGCCAGCTGTACAGCCGTACAGCCCGCAATGTTGGCGTCATGCCGACGGCGATCGGGTCATTGGTTGTCCGGCTAGGGGACGTAGGTCAACTCGTTGGGTCTAGCGGACCCCCCAATCCTGATGTTCCGGACCAGGACGGTGCCGACTGCGGTTCCGTCAGATTTCCACAACTCACGGCCGTGGACACCGTCCCCTGCGGTGAAGAACAACGTGCCACCCAACAGACCTGTCCCCGCTGTGCCGGTCAGTGGACGGTGGTGAGATACCAGCCAACCCGACGCCCGGCGCCTTGTGGGCACCGGACGCCGGGCAAGACAACGGCCAGGCACCCGGGACTGGCCGACACATTGCTGCTCGCGTTCTACATCGCTTCGGCCTCGCTGACGTCGATGTCGATGTCGCTGACCTCGACGTTGTCGCTGTCCTCTTCCCTTGAGTGCGCGATGCCGTCGACGAGATATCGCACGCGGCGTCGTGCTTCGACTTCGCTGCGATCGCGCGTGAACGGCGGCAGATTCAGTTCTTCACCGCTGCGACAAGTACCGACGAACCAAACGGTATGTCACGGCTGCGGAGCACTCTCTCATCGAGGCTGCTGAGCCCCATGAGCACCCGGTCCAACACCGGCGAGACCGGTGTGAGCGACTGCGGCGCCGCGCCTCGACGCTGCTGGACCCGTCTCAGCAACCGCTCGGCGACGAAGAACGGGAACACCGCCGAGAACGCGTAGGTTGCACGCTCAGGACGTAGTCCGGCGGCGCGGACGGTCTGGAGCAGCCGCTCGCGGGTGTACCGGCGGTAGTGGCCAGCACGGACGTCATGGTCGGTCCAGGCCCATTGATACGCGGGCACAGACATCAGCAGCCGACCACCAACGGCGAGAACCCGAGCCAGCTCCTGGATCCCCTGTGACTCCGGTTCTAGATGTTCAAGGACGTCGAAGGCGCCTACCGCGTCGAATGTTCCGTCCCGGAAGGGCAGCGCTAACGCGGATCCACACACTCCTCCACCGGGGGTTAGTCCTTGCGGCACCATGTCGAGCGTGACGTGCTGGTAGTCACCGCGCATCCATTCCACGCTCGGACCGTCGGCGCTCCCGACGTCGAGAACGCGTCTAGGTGTGCCGAGATAGTCCGCAAGGGTCGCCTCCAACAACCGGGTTCTGGCGCGGTACCACCAGTAATCGGGCTGCTGCAGTGACGAGGACCCCGGTTGCACTACTTGCGTCACGAACCGCACCCCCGAGTGGGTCGGCCCCCGGAAGGATTGCGTTCCAGCGCCGACACCAAGGACGCGACGACGCGATCTGAATCGCGGTCCGTCAGGTGGTCGCTGAAGGGCAGCCGAAGCAGTCGACCGCTCATGTCATCCGTCACATGGCCATCTGACTCTCCCACCGAGACCTTCCGTCCGGCGTCCGACTTGTGCAGGGGACTGGCTCGTTCTGAGAATGGCCCGGCCGACGAGGTGTGGCCACTCTCGACCGTTTGCCGCACATACTCCAGTTCACTCCCCTCAAGGGCCGGCGGATTGAACGGAATCGTGGGCTGTTTGACCGCTCCTCCTGCCGTCGTCATCTCCACATCCTCATGTCATCAGCCTAGCCAGGGGACCGCGCGTCTGATTCGACGAGCCAGGCGCTCGTCGACCGAGTGCTTGGTGCAGCCCAGATATCGGAGCGCGTCGACCGGCGCCATCGAGAAGGAACTGGACGTGGACACGTGCGGAGGGGTTGTCGAACCACAACGGCATCTGTGCAGGTCAGAGGCCTGATTGCGGGAACCCTCGCAGGTCATGGGCTCGCCCGGATAGAACGTCTGATCCGCCGGTCGCAGATTCGACTCATGCCGAGGGAGGTGTGATGTCTCAGGACATCGGCGACACCCGGACCTGCATGTTGGATCCGGGTGTTGTCATTTCCGGTGGGTCCCTTGGTGCTCCGGTCGGCTGGTAGCCCGCCTTCCCGGAGTTGCGCCCCGCGGGGCGGATGGCCGCTCGCCACACAGTGGCACCACAATGCTCAGTGATGGCCATCAGGACGAGGGGCGCGACGGCGTTGGCGGTCTGGTCCGCTGCGAGCGGGGTGCTCGCCTACCTCTTCTTCGCCCTGGTCACCCGCGCCCTCGGCTCTGAGCGCGCGGCCCCGGTGGCCGTGCTGTGGGCATGCTGGTCCTTCGCAGGTGCGGCCTTGACGTTCCCCCTCCAGCAATGGGTCACCCGTACGATCGAGGCCACCGGGGGCGAAGCCGCCGTCCGCCGTGCTCGTGCGCGCGTGCTGCGCGCGGTCGTTGTGGTGACGATCGGCACGGTGGCAGTGGCGTGGGCGCTGCGCCTGGTGCTGTTCGATAACACTGGGGGTGCGTTTCCGGCGTTGGTCGGTGGGGTTACCCTCGGCGCTGCCCTGGTCGGCTACGCCCGCGGTGTGCTCGGAGGTCGGGGTCGGTTCAGACTCATCGGCGTCAGTCTGGTTGCCGAGAACAGCGTGCGCTGCCTCGCGGCGGGGGTCGCCATCGCCCTAGGCGCCGACGAGCCAGCCGTGTATGGCGGCTGCCTGGTGATCGGCTACCTCGCGGCGGCGACTTGGCCCAGCGTCTACCGGCTGGGCCGCGCAGGTGGTACCGCCGTCGGCTCGGCGGTGGGCTTCCTGGGCGGGGCCGCGGGGGGCCAGCTCGTCGCCCAGGCTGTGCTGACCGGCGGCCCGGTCGTCCTCGCGCTCGTCGGCGGATCACCGATGCAAGTGACCGCTCTGTTCGCCGGGCTCGCTCTTTTCCGGGCGCCGTACACGATCGCCGTCGGGGCCGTCGCGCCTCTCACCTCGATGTTCACCCGGCTGGTGGTGGCACGTCGCGCCGACCGGCTGCGATGGTTCCGCACTCGGATCCTCGCTGCCGGCGCTGCGGCAGCCGTCCTCGGACTGGTCGTCGCCTGGCAACTAGGTCCATGGCTGCTGCGATTGGTCTTCGGCGAGGACGTGCGACTCTCACCTGCGGTCTGCGCCGTCCTGGCCGTCGCAACGGCCGCCGCCATGGTGAATCTGATCAGTACGGTCATGCTTATGGCGCTCGGCCACACCTCGGGTTTGTTGAGAGCCTGGCTCCTCGCGCTGGCGCCGGGTGCCCTGTGGTTCGCGCTTGCCCCGGGCGCCGCGCTCGAGGCGACGGCATCCGCGTTCTTGGTCATCGAGGTCGCTGCGCTCGGTCTTCTGGTCCGAAGCGAGGCTCGCGCGACGTCGCGACTCGGGTCTGACCGCTAGGCCCCGCGGAGCGTGAGCACCAGGGCGTTCACGACCCGCTCGATCTCAGTGTCTGTGAGCCCATTGTGGAAGGGCAGCCGCAGCAACCGGGCGCCAAGCTCCCTGCTCACCGGGCAGTCAGTCGGGCGGGCCGCAAACCGACGTCCAGCCTCGGACTCGTGCAGCGGCACGTAGTGGAACGCCGTCCGTACACCCTTCCTGCGGAGCGTGGCTATCACCTCGGCACGAGGAGCGGTCGGGGGCAGCACCACGTGGAAGAGGTGGTACGCCGGATCACAACCCATCGGTACCACCGGCAACCTGAGCCCGAGCTCTTCGGCGTGCGGGGTGAGCGCCTCCAGGTAGCCGTTGAAGATGCGTGAGCGCAGCGTCTGGATGCGTTCACGCTGCTCGAGCTGGCCGCAGAGGTAGGCCGCGAGCACGTCGGCCATGCCGAAGGATGAGCCTGTGTCACGCCAGGAGTACTTGTCGACGAGGCCCTCGAGGAACGCCCGCCTGTCGGTTCCCTTGTCGTAGAGGAGCCAGGACCGGTCCACGTCCTCGACGGCGTTGACGACCAGTGCACCGCCCTCGCCGCAGACAATGTTCTTCGTCTCGTGGAAGCTCAGCGCAGCAAACCGCCCGAAAGTACCCAATGGCTGCCCCCGCCAGCGGCCGAACAGAGCGTGCGCGGCATCCTCGACGATCGCGACATCAGGGCGTCCCGTGAGCACCTGTGTCAGCTCGTCGATCTTCGCAGCGATGCCGGCGTAGTGAACGACCACGACGGCCCTCACCGACTGATCGAGCAGCTCGGCGACGTGGCGCGGGTCAGGGCCGAGGGTCTCCGGCTCGACGTCGCAGAACAGGATCCGGGCCCCCTGGCGGACGAAGGCGAGGGCGGAGCTGGTGAACGTGTACGACGGGACGATGACCGTGTCACCAGGCTGGATGTCGAGCAGCAGGGCGCTCATTTCGAGCGCCGTCGTGCACGACGTCGTGAGCAGCACTTCTTGAGCGCCAAGCTCGTCCTTGAGGATCTCACGAGCCCGCGCCAAGAACGGCCCGGACGACGAGGTCCCTCCGCTCTGGATCGACTCGCGCACGTACTCCAACTCGGAACCCTCGACCCGGGCCTGGTTGAAGACGATCTCGCCAGGATCGGTCACTGTAAGTCCTTGATGGTGGTCGGTCTGGCTCGGTGAGCCTCGACTGGCCCGGGAGGCGGCGGCCACGGCAACGTGCGGCCGAGCAGAGTCTGCCAGTGCTCCGTCGCTGTCAGCGTAGTACGCCCGCAGACGTGCGGCAGGCATCGGACAGCGTCGGCGTGACGACATTGCCACTGTTGATCCGCGTGTCCAGACCGACCGGCCGGAAATCGCGGAGGTAACTCCGAGCCAGTGGAAGACCTCGCCGATCCGGTCGATCTGGCCGACCACCTCCTCGAAGAAGAGAACCCTCATGTCGTCGCCGAAGCGTTCGAGCCAGGGCCGCAAGTACTCGACGTAGCGACCGCGTTCGAGGTAGGCGTACGGCGAGGCCGATGCCCCGTGCCGTCCCAGCCGAGAGGACCTTCGAGATTGGCCCTCAGGACCGCCTCGAGCGGACGGTTCTCAAAGCCGTTGTCGCTGCTGAACCCCCAGTGCGACACCGCCCGCTTCACCGGGTCGCGCAGCTGCACGATGACCAGCGGGTCGCGGAAGAACCGCCATAGCCCGGTCGGCGCAGCGCACGTCCTCGAGGTAGCTGGTGCTCTTCTCACCGCGGATGCGCTCATCGGTGGCGTGCCCGAAGTAGGTGCGCTCGTACCACTCGCGGCCCAGCGCAGACCGCTCGTCGGTGAGGAAGACCTTCGGCTCCGGCGCCGAGGGGCGCGCCATGGCGATCTCCGGGTGGGCGGCCAGCGCCTTCTGCAGCCACGTGGTGCCGCAGCGCTGGGCACCTATCACCAGCAGGTGCCGCATGGTCACTTCGACACTCTCGAGATGACGTAGGTGCCCTCGCCAGCGCTCACCGTGTTGAGGGTACGGACGACGTACTCGCCCAGCATCGAGAGCATCCCGAACGTGAACGCATGGAACACTGACAGGAGCACGATGATCGTGGTCCAGCCTTGGACCTTGGTGGCGCCGAATGCGCCCAGTACCAGGTAGAAGAGGCCGATCAGCAGCGCGACAGCTGCGAGTCCGAAGCCGGCCCCGGCCATCAGGCGGAGCGGGAACGAGCTGTAGCTGAACATGATGGTCAGTACGAGCTTGAGGATCCTCAGCATGCTGTAGTTGCTCTGGCCCACCGAGCGTGGCTCATGGCGTACCACCACGTTGCCGCGGTTGCGTGAGTAGATCAGGGCCTGCCCGGTGATGTAGGGGTATGCCGTCCGCGAGCGGCAGATCCGGTCGACGACGTCACGCCGGAGGATGCGGAAGTTGGAGACCGCGAGGTCCTGCGGCTGGCCGAAGATCCTGCGGTTGACCATCGTGATCATCTTGCTACCCAGCTTGCGGAAGCCCGAGGCTCGCTTGTTGGCGAACTCGCCGAAGACGACATCCTTGCCCGTCATCGCCTCGTCGATCAGCAACAGCGCCTGGTCTGGTGGGTTCTGGAGGTCGTCGTCCATGGTGATCACGAAGTCCCCGCGCGCCTCGCGGAACCCAACGAGATTGGCGTGGTGCTGGCCGTAGTTCCGCAAGAGGTCGAGGGCCACGACGTTCGGATTGGTCCGCGCACTCTCGGAGATGACCTCCCAGCTGCGGTCGCTGCTGCCGTCGTTGACAAGGATCACCTCGTGGTCCAACCCAGCCTCGGCGAGCACGGCGACGACCTGGCTCACGGTGTCCCCGACGACCCCCTCGCTGTTGAACACGGGGATCACGACGGAGTAGGTGAACGTGCTGCGCTCGGCGGGTGAGTCCACTGTCCCAGGAAAGGCTGGGGCGCTGGGCTCTTGGCTGGTCGGGTCGAAGTCCACCATGTCGCGCCGATGTCCCTACTGGTCTTTCGCAGCAGCGATCGCCGCGACGATTGCGTCGCGCTGCCCTTGAGGCACCGACTCTGCCACCCACCAGGACCAGTACGGGTTCTGGCCGACCTGCTCGTAGCCTTCGAGGAGCGGCTTGGCCCACTTGTGGTTCTTCTCAGTTTTTCTCCCCATTGCGATGAGCGTGGGGTGCTGGCCCTGCAGCCACTGCACGTAGCCTTGGGTGCCATCGGGGTATTGGTCGGAAACGTAGCGGAGCATGCCGCCGCTGTAGATGTGGAATCGCGAGATGTTCTCGCTGCGCGTCAGTACCAAGGGCTGCGGGGCCTCGACAGCCAAGATCGTCGCGCCGGGTACGGCATCGACCACAGCGCGGGCGAAGTCTTGCTGGCGATGTAGGACGGTGGAGCGCTGGTTCAGGGAGTACCCGACTGCCGCAGCGACCGACACTGCAGTGAGCGCCGCGGTCACGCCGAGCGCCGCGTTGGTGGGCAGCCGGCGCAGCAGCAGGCCGACCAGGCCACCCGCACCGACGGCCGCCGCTGGCATCAGCACCATGGTGTCCGGCCAGCTTTGGAAGGCATTCAGGGTCCACGCCGTAGCGCCGATCGCGTAGACGCCGAGCGCTAGGGCACCGCCGCGCTCAGCCCGGCTCCCAACCCCCGGCCGGACCACTGCGAGCAGTGCCAAAAAGACGGCACCTAGGAGTCCGCCCATGAACAGCCAGACCGACCAGCCATAACCGTCAACCATCAGGCGCCAGCTGGGTCCAAGGCGCTCCAGTGGGGAGTCCTGATCCGTGTAACGCGCGTTGATCAGGAGGAAGTAGTCGATAAACACCCCAAGGGAGCCGGCCACGGCGTACACCCCCAACGTGATCCCGGCCGGGATCACGCCACCTGCCGCGACACCGAGCACGGCCCGCCACCACCGGCGGACCGGCACAGAGATCACGATCGCCGCCCCCGTTGCGGCGAGGAGGGCGACAAGGACCGGCTGCCAGGTCAGGGTCGCGAGCGCGATCCAGACGCCGGCGGCAAGCCAGCGCTGACGGCTTACGGCGATCAGGGCCATCGTCGCGAAGAGCACCATGGCGGTCTTCTCACGGGGGCCGAACGTCGCGTAGTGGCTGAAGCCCTGGAATGTGAGCAGGCAGGCCGCGCTGAGCACGCCGACCAGCCGTGTGCGCGACAAGTCCCGACCAAGAAGGTAGACGGCAGCGACCGAAAGCGCCGAGAGCAGCATGAAGAGTACTCGGACCCCCTGGACGTCGCCGATGCCGACGATGCGGGCGCCGATCACCCCCAGGCCGGGGATGGCATGGGCCAACGGCCCGGCCCGGTTGGCCACGTCGACATAGGGCAGGGAGCCTTCGGCGACCCGCTGACCGGCGTAGACGTAGAGGCCAGAGTCGCGGGCCAGCGGGCCCAGGAAGCCCTGAATGGAGTAGACGACCACTGCGACCAGGAAGCAGCCGAGGCCCACCGGGTCGAACCGACGCGTCCAGGTGCTCCAGCGGCTGGAGCGCGGCTCCTCGACTGGCGCAGTTTCCATGGGGCTCGCTGGCTCCACCGGGCTCGCGGTGTCCTGAGCGCTCACGCGGGATCCACCAGGGGAGCTGCGTGGTCGGAGCCTCGGGCACGCTCCTCGCTGTCGATGGACGGTCCGACTGCGCGCTCGGGCAGCCACCTCAAGCCGAGCACCGAGTCCATGCACATGCCGACGTTTCCTCGCAGCGCTGCCCGACGGGGGAACGGAGGGAATCGACCTCACGGATGGCCACCAGCATGTCGCAGAGAGTACCTGGTAGCGGGCAAGAGCCCGGCACCGCGGCGGAACCCTAAGCCGGGAGCACGGGAGGTCGGCCAGGCCTCCGACCGCACGACGGCCAGGGCGCTGAACACTGGGTGAACCGCGATCGTTTGCCCGGCGAATGCCCGAACGGACAATAGTGCTGACAGCATCATCCCGGACGATGGCCGGCGGATTCCGCCGGATCGACCGGAGCCACAGCGACTCCTGGGCTGTCGCCGCATGGGTCTCAAAGCACGCCGGCGGCGTCTTTCGCGGTCCTCGCACAGCCGCTTATCCCTTGCGTGACGAGCCGGCCCTGAGTCGACTGAGCTGGTCGCGCGTGCGGAGCCATACGCGTTGGGCGCGTTCGTGGTCCTCGTGTCGACGGGAGGTGGGAAGGCGATCTGTTCCTGCCGTTGGCCATAGGTGGGCGTGGTTTCGCCATCTGGGGGCGTGGCGAGGTGGTCGAGCCAAGGCTTCGGATCGAGGAACAGGCGCATCCGGTTCTCGCGGAGGAGCAGATGACCCGTGTGGTTCGGCAAGAGTGGATCGATATGCGGCGGCTCAATCCGTTCGTTCAGGCGAGGGCACGCCCGTGCGCCCACGTTTCAGCGGGGACGCTTGGGGCCCTCCTGCCCTTCCCCTACCGGCCGTTCCTGAGCATCGGAGGGTCGCGAGTCCTCCCGCGTCCTTCCTTCCGCACGTCCTACTCTCCGGTCTCATGAGTGAGGTCCTCGCGATCCTGGCGGCGTTCTGCTTCGCCCTGGCGGCCACGCTTCAGCAGAAGGGCGCCCTGGGCCTGGGCACGCGGCTCGAAGGGGTCAGAGGATTCCTCAAGCTGGCGATCCAGAAGTGGTGGCTGGCGGGCACGCTCGTGCTCCTCGCGGGGTACGCCTTCCAGGCCGTGGCGCTCACCAACGGGCAGCTGGCGATCGTGCAGTCCCTGCTCGTCACGACCATCGTCTTCGCGCTGCCGCTGGGTTACTGGCTGACCAACCAGAGCGTGAACCGGTCCGAGATCGGTGCGGCCTGTCGTCGTGGTCCTGGGGCTCGCAGCCTTCACCTACTTCGGAGACGAGGGAACGGGGATCTCCGACCCTCCCGCCTGGGAGTGGGCTGTCGCCTTCGCCGTGTTCGGTCTCCTCGCCCTCGCTTCTGGTGCTCCGAGGGCGAGGGGAGGATGCCAGCCACAAGGCCGCCTACCTTGGCGCCTCCGCGGGTGTTCTCTACGCGCTCTCCGCGGCCATGTGGAAGCCCACGTCGGACGCCCTGCAGTCGGGCGGCGTCGCGGGGATGTTCTCAGCGTGGGAGTTCTACGCCTGGGCAGGAGCAGCGGTCGTCGCCTTCCTCGTCCAGCAGGTCTCCTTGGCGGCCGGCGACCTGGCCTCGTCGGTGGCCACCGTGTCGGTGTGCAACCCGGTGGTCAGCGTGATCATCGGCATCGTGATCCTCCAAGAGCGCCTCGCGGACCCCACCTGGCACAAGGTGCTGGCCTTCGCGGGTCTCGGGGTCGCGCTCGTGGCCGTGATCGTGATCACCCGCTCGACGTAGGTCCTGCGCCGCTCAGGAACGGGCGTCGAACACCAAGTCCGTCGATGATGGGTTGGGTCCGATCGAGCAGGGCTTGAAGTCGACGCGCCTGCCTGGTCGATGGTGATGTTCACGACCTTGCCGTCGGGGGCTTGGACGAAGATCCAGCGGAACGGTCCGTCGTGCATTTCGACCCGAGTCCGAGGTAGTTGAGGGTGTCGGGGTAGCCGATCATCGGGTTGCATGTCAGGTTAGCGTTGCACCCGGTCCCCCAGTCGATGCCCCCAGCCGCTCATCACACCGTCCTTCAGCTGGACGTCGACCTGCCAGGCCGGAAGCCCTCCGACCGTCGTCGATACGGCCTCGGTCGGAGCGAGGTAGGGCTGCGAGGCGACCCAGCACGCTAGATCCTGCGCGGTCGACGGCGTGGTCGAGATGGGGTCGTCGGCACCGCGGACGTACTTGCGCGGGTTCATCTCGAACCCGACGTGTGCCCACCCGTCCGTGTCGTTGCGAGAACTCCGCGACGACACCGACGCGTCCGCGGTCGGTGTGGATATTGAGACCTGAGGCGTCCAGCCGGCCGGAACAGACGCGGTGAAGGGCACCTCGAGCGGGAGCAGATACCGGCCCGCGGTCACGGGGCAGAACGGATCCGCATCGCTGGCGCACGTGTCGAAGTTGATGGCCAGTGGCATCGCCGCCGAAGACCGTGCCGCCGGGGATCACCGTGGCGTCGTTCGCGGGCCGGAGGAACATCCAGCCGATCCCCACGATCAGGGCTGCTGCGCCCACGAGCGCCGCGAGCTCGATGCTCTTGTGACGACGGCTGTCGTGCTGAAGCTGGTCGAGCATGGCGCGGACGTCCAGGTCCTCCGCGGTGGCGCGCCGGAGGGCGGCGGCTGCGGACCGGCCAGCCGAGTCGACGGTCATGACGGGTCCCCTTCCTCGAGGCCCAAGCGTTGGGCGAGTGCCGCTACGTCCTCGGACCAGGTGCGCCTTGACCGTGCTCTCCGAGCACTCGAGCGTCGCAGCGATGTCGGTGACGAACATGTCGTAGACGTAGTGCAGGGCGATGACCTGGGCCTGACGCCGGGGGAGCGTTCGAACCTGGGCCCAGAAGGCCTCATCCGCCGGGGCCAGCTCCGTGTGGGACGAGCGCCTTCCACCGAGCCGGAGCAACGCGCGGGTCTCGACGCCGAGACGCCGCAGGTGAGAGGTGGCGAGGTTGGCGCAGACCCGGCGCACCCAGGCGGCGGGGATGTCGAGACGGGCGACCTCGTCCCAGCGTCGGAAGGCCGCGATCATGGCTTCCTGGGCGAGATCCTCCGCTGTCCCCGGGGATCCGGTCAGCGCCCTGGCCAGGGCGACGAGAGACGGCATCTCTCGGAGGTAGAAGGCCTCGAAGTGCTCGGGCACCCGTAGGTGGATCACTTCGTGACCGGACGCCAGCTCGTCGTTGTCGAGCGGAGGGCCGGGTGCTGTCTCGCTCATGGTCTCCACTCGCGTGGGATGCCCTGCCAGGTTGACACGACGACCGGTCCATCGTCCCCTGCTGCACGACTGTCGACAGTCCGTGTCGAGCCACGGGGTCCCGGCAGCTGCGAGACAGGCCGACCTAAGGCGCTGTCCCGCCGCACCCAGGAACGCTCTAGGGTGCGGCGGGTGATGGTTCGTGGGCACCGCGAGCTCGACGTCGTCGTCTTCGGTGCCACCGGGTTCGTCGGCCGGCTCGTGGCGGAGTACTTGGCAGAGCACTCTCCGGAGAGCGTCAGGATCGGACTGGCAGGGCGGTCGCTGGACCGCCTGACCGAGGTCCGGGCCGGGCTCGGCGGGACTGCCCGCCAGTGGCCCCTCCTCGTGGCTGACGCCAGCGATCCCAGCTCGCTCGCGGCCCTGGCAGAGGCCACACGGGTGGTCGCCACCACCGTCGGGCCGTACGCCCGGTACGGGATGCCGGTCGTGGAGGCCTGCGCCCGCGCCGGAACCGACTACGCGGACCTGACCGGCGAGGTGCTGTTCGTCCGCGAGAGCCTCGACCGATGCGACGAGCTCGCCTCCTCGACCGGCGCCCGGATCGTCCACTCCTGCGGCTTCGACTCGATCCCGTCCGATCTCGGGGTCTACCTGCTCGCCGAACGGGCTCGTGCCGACGGTGAAGGGCAGCTCGAGGACACCTCGCTCGTCGTCACCTCCATGAAGGGAGGGTTCAGCGGCGGCACGGTGGACTCGATGCGGGTCACCGCGGAGGCAGTGGCCGCCGACTGGAGCCTGCGCCGGATCTTGCTCGATCCCTATGCCCTGAGCCCGGACCGCTCGGCCGAGCCAGACCTCGGCGACGAGGGCGACATCCTCGGGATCCATCGGGACGCCGACACGGGTCTCTGGGTCGGCCCGTTCGTGATGGCCTCCTACAACACCCGCATCGTCAGGCTGAGCAATGCCCTCCAGAACTGGTCGTACGGTCCACGGTTCCGCTACCAGGAGTTCATGTCGTACGGCTCCGGGCTGACCGCTCCTGTCCGTGCGGCGGGCGTCACCGTCGGGTTGGGTGCTGCAGTGATCGGCATGGGCTTCCGGCCCACGCGGGCTGTCCTCGACCGGCTGCTCCCGTCCCCGGGCGAGGGCCCGGACGAGGAGACGCGTCGCCGCGGGCGGTTCCGGATCGAGATCCGAACCCGAACGTCGACCGGTGCTCGCTACCGCGCGGTGGTCGCCGGGCAGGGAGACCCCGGCTATCAGGCGACGTCGGTGATGTTCGGAGCGAGCGCCCTCTGCCTGGCGATGGACGGGAGCCTCTCACCTGACCGGACCGGCGTGCTCACGCCCGCCACCGCGATGGGCTCTGCGCTCGTCGACCGGCTCCGCGGGGCTGGCCTCACGCTCACGGTCGACCGGCTCTGACCGTCCGCTCAGCGACGCGGACCACGTCCTCGGGCCGCACTCGGACGAAGTGCTCGATCTGACGTACACAGATCTGCTGCCTGTCGGTCTTGACGGACGTATCGAGACGCCGCGCCCTCGGTGCTGGCGCGAACGGGTCCCATGGGGCAGAATCACACGCGTGTCACCCCTGGGTGACAGCAGTCGAGCGAGCCTTTCGAGGCGCAAGAGGTCGGTGGGGAAGCCGGACCTCGGCGAGCCTTAGGAGGGCATCTTCGTGTCGACTCGTGGCGTCGTCTACGTGCATTCAGCTCCACCGGCGTTGTGCCCGCATGTCGAGTGGGCCCTCAGCGGTGTGCTGGGCCAACGCGTGAGTCTGGACTGGACTCCCCAGCCGGCCGCCCCCGGCACCTGCCGGTCTGAGCTGTCCTGGCTCGGCGCGCCCGGCACGTCCGCCACCGTGGCTTCGGCGCTTCGCGGCTGGGTTCACCTCAGGTTCGAGGTCACCGAGGAGCCGACGGCGCACACCGAGGGTGCGCGCTTCAGCAGCACACCTGATCTCGGCATCTTCCATGCGGTGGCGGGTGTGCACGGCGACCTCGTCATCCCCGAGGACCGGCTGCGGGCCACCGTCGAGCGCGTGTCTCGGGAGGGCGGAGATCTCGCGGTCGAGATCGACCGACTCCTCGGCAAGCCCTGGGACGACGAGCTCGAGACCTTCCGACGCGCCGGTGAAGGTGCCCCCGTTCGATGGCTCCACCAGGTTGGATGACCTCGACGAGAGGCATGACCGATGACCACACAGGCTGACATTGAAGGACCCCTTGGCGCGCCGCCCAGGCTTCGCCGCTGGGGCTCGATCGGCTGGGCGGTCGTCGGCGTGTTCCTGGCGCTGCTCGCCGTCTATGTGACCTTCGCCTGGCTCGCCGGCCTCATCGTCCCGATCGTGCTCGCCTTGATCCTGTGTGTGCTGACCATGCCGCTGACCAACTGGCTGGACCGTCACATGCCACGCGGGGTCGCCGTGCTGCTGGTGCTGCTGCTGGTGTTCGCTGTGCTGGTCCTCCTGTTCCTGATCTTCGTGCACGGGATCGCGGAGGTGGCGCCCCAGATCCAGGCCACGCTGCAGTCCGCGGTCGACCAGCTCAAGGACGCCCTGGGTATCGATTCGTCGAGTTCGGTGAGCAGCTCGGCTGACTCGGCTGCCAGCTCGACGACGAGTGCCCTGACCAGCTCGGGGACGATCACGGGCTGGCTGGCAGGGGCGGTCGGATCGTTGGTGTCGCTCTTCTTCGGTGCCTTCGTCGCCACGATGGTCTTCTTCTTGGTCCTGCTGAACCCCAAGGAGTCACAAGGGTGGATCGCCGCCGTGCTGCCCTGGCCGCAGGCCCAGGCCGCTCGGTTCTTCTCGGTGTCCGGAACCGTGATCTTCGACTACTACAAGGGTGCCACGATCCTCGCGCTGGTCAACGCGGTTCCCATCTGGCTCACCGCGGTCGTCCTTGACATCGAGGCGGCTGGCTCGATCTTCGTGGTGATGTTCGTGTCGTCCTACATCCCCTACGTCGGGGCGTGGATCGGTGGGGCGTTCGCCGTCCTGATGGCCCTGGGGTCGGGAGGCACCACCGACGGCCTGATCATGCTGGTCATGGTCCTGCTGATCAACCTGGTCCTGCAGAGCGCAGTCCAGCCGTTTGCCTACGGCGACGACGATGTCGGTGTCGCCGCTCGGTGTCTTCTTGGCCACACTGCTGGGATCAACGTTGGCAGGAGCGTTCGGAGCCATGCTCGCGGCCCCGATCTACGGGGTGGTCATGCGCTTCAACAGCGAGATCGCGAACCCGCTCGGGCTCGAGGTGAACCCGACGCCACCCGCGGCCGGGTCACAGGGGGATGTTGCCGTGTCGTCCGCGGACGGCGGGTGAGCTGGCGATCGCCCGAGCCACGGCGCTCCTGGTCCGCTCAGGCGTGATGATCTCGTCGACGAACCCGAGGGCGATGGCCTTGTCGAGCCCACCGGCGAGCAGCTCGTGCTCCTCGGCCAGCTCGGTCTCCAGCTGGGCGCGCATCTCTTGCGGGCACCTCGGCCAGCCGTCTGCGGTGCAGGACGCGCACGGCGGCCACCGAGCCCATGACCGCGACCTTGGCGTCGGGCCAGGCGAAGACGCGCGTGGCACCGAGGGCACGGGCGTTCATGGCGATGTAGGCGCCGCCGTAGGCCTTGCGGGTGATCACCGACACCCGTGGCACCACGCACTCGGCGAAGGCGTGCAGGAGCTTGGCACCGCGTCGCACGACGCCGTCCCACTCCTGCCCGACACCGGGCAGGTAGCCGGGGACGTCGACCAGCACCACCAGCGGCACCCCGAACGCGTCGCACATCCGCACGAAGCGAGCAGCCTTCTCGGCCGACGCAGAGTCCAGGCAGCCGCCGAGACGCAGCGGGTTGTTGGCGATCAGGCCCACGGTGCGACCGCCGAGGCGTCCGAGCGTGGTGGTGATGTTGGGGGCCCACCTCGGGTGCAGCTCGAGGCCGGTGCCCTCGTCGAGCATCCCCTCGACCAGCGGGTGGACGTCGTAGGCCCGGCGCACGGACTCGGGCAGGAGGCCGGCGAGGTCGACGTCAGCGACGTCGCCCAGCTCACCCTGCGCTCCGAGCGAGAGCAGCGATCCGGCGGGCCTCGTCGAGGGCGCCCCGCTCGCTCTCGGCGACGACGTGGACGACTCCGGAGCGGCGGCCGTGCGTCTCGGGTCCGCCGAGACGCAGCATGTCGACGTCCTCACCGGTCACCGAGCGCACGACGTCGGGGCCGGTGACGAACACTCGCCCTTCCGGGCCGAGGATGACGATGTCGGTGAGCGCGGGTCCGTAGGCGGCGCCACCGGCGGCTGCCCCGAGGACCACGGAGATCTGCGGGATCACCCCGGAGGCGCGCGTCATGATCGCGAAGATCTCGCCGACCGCGTGGAGGGAGGCGACTCCTTCGCGAAGGCGTGCACCGCCGGAGTGCCAGATACCGACGATGGGGACGTCGTCAGCCAGCGCGCGGGCGTAGGCGGCGAGGACGACCTTGCAGCCGGCGGTGCCCATCGCGCCGCCCTGGACGAGCGGGTCGGAGCAGAACGCCGCGGCCAGCGAACCGTCGATGCGGCCGGTGCCGGCGAGCATGCCGCTGTCGTCCTCGGCGGTGATCGCCGTGAACGAGCCCGGGTCGAACAGCGCCTCGAGGCGGACGCGGGGGTGGCGAGGATCGAGATCGACACCGGGCCGGCTGTCGAGCGACCGTCACGACACGCTCCTGAAGACCAGGGCCACGTTGTGGCCGCCGAAGCCGAACGAGTTGTTCAAGGCTGCGATCGAACCTTCCGGCAGCGGCCGCGGGTCGGCACCGACCACGTCGAGGTCGACGGCGTCGTCGGGGTCCTCGAGGTTCGCGGTCGGGGGAGCCGTGCGGTGGTAGAGCGCCAGGACCGTCGCGATGGACTCCACCGCCCCGGCCGCACCCAGCAGGTGCCCGGTCATGGACTTGGTCGCCGACACCGCGACATGGTCGGCATCCGCACCGAGCGCTGCCCGGATCGCGGCCGCCTCGGCGATGTCACCCTGGGGCGTCGAGGTGGCGTGGGCGTTGAGGTGGACGATGTCGGCCGGGGAGACGGAGGCGTCGGCCATCGCGTACGTCATGGCTCGGGCCGCGCCGGCGCCGACCGGGTCCGGCTGGGCGATGTGGTGCGCGTCCGAGGTGATGCCCGCACCCGCGACCTCGGCGTAGACCCGAGCCCCGCGGGCTGCTGCGTGCTCGGCAATCCTCGAGCACCAGGATCCCCGCGCCCTCTCCGAACACGAAGCCGTCACGACCCTTGTCGTAGGGCCGAGAAGCCCGCTCAGGCTCGTCCTCGCGCTTGGACAACGCCATCATCGCCGCGAACGCCGCCAGGGGCAGGGGGTGGACGCACGACTCGGTGCCTCCCACCAGCACGACGTCGGCCCTCCCGCTGCGGATCATCTCGGTGCCGAAAGCCACCGCCTCCGCGCCGGACGCGCACGCGGAGACGGGCGTGTGGACCCCGGCCTTGGCGCCGACCTCGAGCCCGACATAGGCAGCCGGGCCGTTGGGCATGAGCATCGGGATCGTGTGCGGCGACACGCGTCGCGGGCCCTTCTCGCGCAGGACCTCCCACTGTCCGAGCAGGCTGTGGGCGCCGCCGATCCCGGTGCCGATGGCGACGCCGAGGCGCAGCCCGTCGACCTCGGGGGAGCCGGCGTCGGCCCAGGCCTCGCGCGCTGCGATCAGGGCGAGCTGCTCGGTGCGGTCCAGACGACGCGCCTCGACGCGGTCCATGACCTCACTGGGCTCGACGGCCACCGTTGCGGCGATCCGCACCGGCAGCGCGTCGGCCCACTCCGCGTCGAGCCGGCGTACGCCGGAGCGGCCCGCGAGCAGCCCCTCCCAGGTCGTCGCCACGTCGCCGCCGACCGGCGTGGAGGCGCCGAGCCCGGTGACGACGACCGTGCGGCGATCCTGGGAGCTGGGCGTCATGTCAGGCGCCGGCCTTCTGGATGTAGCGGACGGCGTCGCCGACCGTGCTCAAGTCCTTGACGTCGTCGTCGGGGATCTTGACGCCGAACTTCTCCTCGGCTGCGACAACGACCTCGACCATCGACAGCGAGTCGATGTCCAGGTCGTCGATGAACGACTTGTCGAGCTGGACGTCGGCCGCGGGCACGCCGGCGACCTCGTTCACGATCTCGGCGAGGCCGGACAGGATCTCCTGTTCGGTGGCCATGGGCTGGTCTCCTTCGGGTGGGTTCTCGTCGACCGGGGTTCCGGAGGACGGGTCTGGGGGCGGTGCGCTGACTCAGGGCAGCGTGACCACCTGGGCGGCGTAGGACAAGCCTGCGCCGTAACCGATGAGCAGGGCGGTGTCGCCGCTGCGTGCTTCGCCGCTCTCGAGCAGGGCGGCCATCGCCAAGGGGACCGAGGCTGCGGAGGTGTTGCCGGTGTAGACGATGTCGCGCGCCACGACGACCCGCTCCGGCAGGCCGAGCTTCTTCACCATGGCGTCGATGATCCGCAGGTTGGCCTGGTGCGGGATGAAGACATCGAGATCCTCGACCGCCACCCCCGCGGCGTCGAGCGCCTGCTGGGCGACGGGTGCCATCTCGAAGACCGCCCAGCGGAACACCTGCTGGCCGTTCATGGACAGGGACGGGAAGGAGTGCTCAGGGTTGTCGCGCAGCGCGTCCCACGGAACATCCTGGGTGATGGCGTCGCCCTGCGACCCGTCGGCTCCCCAGACGACCGGACCGATGCCGGGCACGTCGGAGGGGCCGATCACCACGGCGCCTGCTCCGTCGCCGAAGATGAAGGCCGTGCCGCGGTCGTAGGCGTCGACCATGTCGGTCAGCTTCTCGCAGCCGATGACCAGGACGTGGTCCGCGCTCCCGCCGCGCACCATGTCGTTGGCCAGTGCGACGCCGTGGCAGAAGCCGGCGCACGCGGCTCCGATGTCGAGCGCCGCGGCATTGCGCGGCGCCGATGCGGTCGCCGACGAGGGCGGCTGCAGACGGGGTCTGCAGCAGGTGGGTGACCGTGGCCACGAGGACCATGCCGATCGCGTCGGCGGTGAGACCGGCGGACGCCAGGGCCTTCTCGGCCGCGGCGACGCTCATGTCCACGACGGTCTCGTCGGGCGCAGCGATCCGCCGCTCCACGATCCCCGACCGTTCGCGGATCCACTCGTCGCTTGAGTCGATGCGGTCCACGATCTCGGCGTTGTGCACGATCCGGGCCGGCCGGTACTGGCCGACGCCGAGGATGCGGGCGTGCCGTCCTGGAGTCGCCTGGTCGTTGATCGTTGCGCTCATGCGGGGACCTCCACGGGGTGCAGCCGGACGACGGGTTGTCCGGGTGACACCGGGTCGCCTTCTTCCACGAGCCACTCGACGATGGTGCCGCCGTGCGGCGCGATGACGGTCGTGGACTCACGAAGGCCTTGCACGGTGCCGACGGCCGTACCCGGCTCGACGGCGTCGCCCTGGCCACCGACGCCGTCCGCGTACCGGAAGAGGCCCTTCGAGGGTGCCACCAGCATCCGCCAGGAGGGTGTGTCGGAGATCGGGCTCGTCGTCGCGTGCCGGGCGACCAGGTCGTGCGCGGCCTCGAGGTCGGCCGGCGTCTTGAGAGCCAGGACCTCGATGCCGGGGAGTGCCCGCTTGGCCAGGGCCGTGAGCGTTCCGGCGGGCGGGAGCTCGATGAGCGCCGTGACCCCGAGATCCTCCATCGTGCGCATGCACAGGTCCCAGCGCACCGGGTTCGCCACCTGGTCGACGATCCGAGTGAGTGCTTCGCGGCCGTCGTGCACGACGTCGCCGTCGCGGTTGGACAGCAGCCGCAGGCGGGGATCGTGGGTGGTGACGGCGCGGGCGAGCCCTCGGAGGACCTCGACGGCCGGCTCCATGTGTCGGGTGTGGAACGCACCGGCCACCTGCAGCGGCCGGAGCCTCGCACCGTCGGGCGGGTCGGCCTGCAGCGCAGCGAGCTGGTCGAGCGTCCCAGCGGCGACGACCTGACCGGCGGCGTTCATGTTCGCTGCGGTCAACCCGTGTCGCTCGAGGGTGGCGAGCACCTGGTCGGGGGCGCCTCCGAGGACCGCGGTCATCCCCGTGGGGGTCTCGGCGGCGGCGCGCGCCATCGCGCGACCGCGCTCGCGGACCAGCACCATGGCCTGCTCCGCGGTGATCACACCGGCGGCGGCTGCTGCGGTGATCTCACCCACCGAGTGCCCAGCGCCGGCCCCGACCTTGCCGTAGGCGTCGGAGGGGTGCGGGAAGAGGGAGAGCAGGGCCACCATCCCCGAGGCGACGAGCAGAGGCTGAGCCACGGCGGTGTCGGTGATCTCCTCCGCGGTGCCCTCGGTGCCGAGTCGCAGGAGGTCGAGGCCGGACACGACGGACAGCCACTGCAGGCGGTCGCGGAAACCGGGGAGCTCGAGCCACGGGGTGACGAAGCCGGGAGTCTGGGCGCCCTGACCGGGCGCGACGATGACGAGCACCCCTCAACCGTGGCGGACGGGCGCGCAGATCACCGGTAGCGCCTCGAACGAAGGTCTCGGGCCGGAGTTAGAGGATTCCTACAACTCGGTGAGGCGGCCCAGGGTCAGCCCCACGCGCAGGGTGAAGGCACCGCGCGGGTCGGAGGGGCTGACCCCGGTGACGTCGGCGACGCGGCGCAGGCGGTAGCGGACGGTGTTGGGGTGGACGAAGAGCAGGCGGGCCGCGCCCTCGAGTGAGCCGGCTTGCTCCAGGACCGCGGCCACGGTCTCCATCAGCTCGCGTCCGGCCTCCAGCAGGGGGTGGTAGATGTCGTCCACCAGTTTGGTCCTGGCCGCCTGGTCGCCGTCCAGCGCTCGCTCGGGGAGCAAGTCGTCCGCATGGGCCGGGCGCGGCGCGTCGGTCCACGCGGAGGCGGCTCGAAGGCCGGACGCGGCCGCGGCCGCCGACGTCGTCGCACCAGCGAGGTCGGCGGCCACCGGACCCACGACCACCGGGCCGGGGCCGAAGGTGTTGAGCAGTCCGCGCGCTGCGGCCACCGGGTCGCCGGCGACCCCCCCGAGCACCACGACCAGGCGCTGTCCCTGGGTGCCGACGATCGCCTCGTGGCGACCGTGCCGCGCCGCGCGTTGAACCGCCTCGGCGACGGCCTCAGGGCTCCCCTCCGGGGTGGAACCCAGGACCACGCACACGTTCGTCGTCGTGGACCAGCCCAGACCTGCGGCTCGGGAGAGCACGCCGTCGTCGACCTCCCCGCGCAGCAGCGCATCGACGACGAGGGCCTCGATGCGGGCGTCCCACGCGCCGCGTGCCTCGGCTGCCTGGGCGTAGACCTGGGCGGCTGCGAAGGCGATCTCGCGGCTGTAGAAGAGCACCGCCTCGCGCAGCAGCGACTCGTCGCCGGGTGCAGCGAGCTCGTCGACGTTGGCCTCGACGACGTCGATGGTGAGCCGCACGAGGTCGACCGTGCGTCGGAGGCTGATCGCGCGCGCGAGCTCGCGGGGTGCCGTGCCGAAGACGTCCGCGGTGATCGTCAGGCGCTCGTCAGGGTCGCGAAACCACTCGACGAACCGGGCGATACCCGCCTGAGCCACGAGCCCGACCCAGGACCGGTCGTCGGGAGGGAGGCTCCGGTACCACGACAGCTGCTCGTCCATCTGCTGGATGGCTGCGGTCGAGAGGGTGCCCATGGCGCGCTCGAGACGCCGAGCGGTGGCTTCGCGACCCTGGGGCACACCGAGAGCGTACGGCGCCCGCGGCGGTCCTCGTTGTGGGACGCCCACAACTGGCAGGGACTACCGTGACCTGCATGTCCTGGCTCACCGTCGCGCGCGCACGGGTGGGCGTGCGAGGGCTGCTGGCGGTGTTCTGGCTGCTGGTGGTCAGTGCTGGTGCCCTCAACCCCGGCTACTCCCACCTGACCGACCACGTGAGCGACCTGGCATCCTTCGGCGCTCGGGCTCCCTGGGTCGGGATCCTCGCGATCGCGGCGTTCGGTCTGGCGGATCTCGTCGGGGCGCGGGTGCTGGCGCCTGCCACCCGTCGGGGTGCGGTGTCGCTGGCAGCGGCAGGCGCGGCCGGGGTGGCCATCGCTGTCTCGCGCATCCACTGCTCCGAGGGGGCCGCCGGGTGCGCGACCGCCACGGTGGACGACAACACCTGGACCGACTCCGTCCACAGCGGGGCCGTGATCATCAACGCGTTGGCCTTCTGCGTGGCCCTCCTGGCGTGCGCGCTCGGGCCGTACGGGTCGGGTCGACGTCGAGGTTGGCGTGCCCTGGTCGTCGTCCTCGCCCTGCTGTCCCTGTTCCTGCTCAGCAGGTCGGTGGGCACGGACCACGCGGGTGCCTGGCAACGCGGGTGGCTCCTGACGAACACGGGAGCCCTCCTGCTCGTGACCTTGCCCCGGCCGGGGGACCCACCATGACGCCGCAGGCAGCCCTTCGTCGGATCGCCTTCCTCCTCGAGCGCGCCCAGGAGCCGACCTATCGGGTCCGCGCCTTTCGGCGGGCCGCGGACATCGTCTCCGCCCTGCCACCCGAGGAGCTGGAGAACCGCGCGCTCGTCGGCACGCTGACCGAGCTCGAGGGGATCGGGGAGGCCACCTCGCGCGTCGTCGTCGAGGCCCTCGCCGGGGTGGTGCCCACCTACCTCGCGAAGCTGGAGCCGGCGGGTGAACGCCCGGTGGCGCCCGGGGGAGAGGCGCTGAGAGCAGCGCTTCGCGGCGACTGCCACGTGCACTCGGACTGGTCCGACGGCGGTTCACCGATCAAGGAGATGGCCGAGACTGCGCGTGATCTGGGCCACGAGTGGATGGTGCTCACCGACCACTCACCGCGGCTGACCGTGGCCCGTGGTCTGACCGCTGACCGGTTGCGCGCCCAGCTCGAGGTCGTTGCCGCGCTCAACGAGGAGCTGGCCCCGTTCCGCATCCTCACCGGGATCGAGGTGGACATCCTCGACGACGGTGGGCTGGATCAGGAGGCTGAGCTGCTGGCCCGCCTCGACCTGGTCGTCGGTTCGGTGCACTCCAAGCTGAGGATGGACGCCGAGGCCATGACCAGGCGCATGGTCACCGCGATCGCCAACCCCCACCTGGACGTGCTGGGCCACTGCACCGGGCGCATGGTGGCCGGGGGAAGGATCCGGCCGGAGTCCGCCTTCGACGCCGACCTGGTGTTCGAAGCCTGCCGCCGATTCGGCGTGGCCGTCGAGGTCAACTCCCGGCCGGAACGCCTCGATCCTCCCCGACGCCTCCTCCGGCAGGCGGTGGACGCCGGGTGCTGGTTCACCGTCGACACCGACGCGCACGCGCCTGGCCAGCTCGACTGGCTGCCGTACGGCTGCGCCCGGGCCGAGGAGTGTGGCGTACCGGCGGAGCGCGTGGTCAACACCCGGACGGCGTCCGACGTCCTCTCCTGGACTGCAGGGAAGAGAGAGAACGCGTGAGACGTTGCGAAGGCCGAGACCACGAGGAGCAGGCATGAGCACGTACGACGTCCGTCGAACCGGTCAGCGCTTCAGCACGCGCATCGACTGGCTCGACTCCAAGCACTCGTTCTCCTTCGGCCGCCACTACGACCCGGCCAACACCCACTTCGGCCTCCTCCTCGTCTCCAACGACGATGTCGTCGCGCCCGGCACCGGCTTCGAGACCCACCCGCACCGGGACATGGAGATCGTCACGTGGGTGCTGGATGGTGCGCTCGTGCACCAGGACTCCACCGGGCACAACGGCGTCATCTACCCCGGGCTCGCCCAGCGGATGAGCGCCGGGCGAGGGATCCTGCACAGCGAGAAGAACGACGCCTGGCGCCTGGACGGCCGGGACGAGCACACCGACCCCGTGCACTTCGTCCAGATGTGGGTCCTCCCCGACGAGGGCGGGATCGAGCCCGGCTACGAGCAGGTCGACATCGGCGCCGAGCTCGCTCGGGGCGGCCTCGTCACGGTGGCGTCGGGCCGGCCCCAGCACGCGGGTTCGTCGGCCATCCGGATCGCCCAGCGGGATGCAGCGTTGTTCGCCGCTCGGCTCACCACGGGGGAGTCCGTACAGCTGCCGGCCGCCCCCTTCGTTCACGTGTACGTCGCGCGCGGCTCGGTCGACCTGGAAGGCGCCGGGACGCTCGACGTGGGTGATGCCGTGCGGATCACCGCGTCGGACGGCCCCCGGATCTCAGCGGCCGAGCCCGCCGAGATCCTCGTGTGGGAGATGCACTCAGGGCTCGAGTAGCGCTGGGGGTCCGCCCCGGCCTCAGGCGTTCTTGTTCTTCTTCGGCAACGACGCCGCGTGGTCGGGGACGTAGTGGTTGAGGTCACGCGGGGGGCGTTCGTACCCTCGCGGCTTCGGCCGGTCGGGCAGCGACAACGCCGGGGGCGGCACCTCGCGGTACGGAAGGGTGGAGAGCAGGTGGTGGATCATGTTGACCCGCGCCGTGCGCTTGTCGTCGGCCTCCACGACGAACCAGGGAGCCTCCGGGATGTCGGTGTGCACGAGCATCTCGTCCTTCGCCCGGGAGTAGTCCTCCCAGCGGGTGATCGACTCGAGGTCCATGGGTGAGAGCTTCCACCGACGCATCGGGTCCTCGAGTCGCGAGGCGAAGCGGGCCTCCTGCTCGGGGTCGCTGACCGAGAACCAGTACTTGCGCAGCAGGATGCCGTCCTCGACGAGCAGCCGCTCCAGGATCGGCGCCTGGTGCAGGAAGCGGCGGTGCTCCTCGGGCGTGCAGAACCCCATCACGTGCTCGACGCCCGAGCGGTTGTACCAGGAGCGGTCGAAGAGCCGGATCTCGCCCGCGGCCGGCAGGTGCTCGACGTAGCGCTGGAAGTACCACTGGCCGCGCTGCCGCTCCGTGGGAGCGGGGAGGGCGACGATCTGCGCGATACGCGGGTTGAGGTACTGCGTCACCCGCTTGATCGCGGAGCCCTTGCCCGCTGCGTCACGGCCCTCGAAGACCACCGCGAGCCGCACGCCCTCCGCCCGGACCCACTCCTGCATCTTCACCAGCTCGGCCTGCAGCCGGTAGAGCTCGGTCTCGTAGACCTTCTTGGGCAGGCGATCGGCCTTGTTCATGCGTCCCCCATCCCGGCGCCTGGGTCAGCGGCACCGATGTCGTCCAGACGGTATCGATCGAAGGCCTGCCTCGGGATGCTTCGGTCGATCTCGCCCCGGCGCGCGAGCATCTCCAGCGTGCGCACCGTGATCGACTCCGCGTCGACCCGGAAGTGGCGCCGCAGCGCCCCGCGGGTGTCGGAGAGCCCGAACCCGTCAGTGCCGAGGGCGGAGAAGTCCTGGGGCACCCACTCGCGGATCTGGTCCTGCACGGCACGCATGAAGTCCGACACCGCGACCACCGGTCCCGGGCGCCCGTCGAGCTTGTCGGTGACGTACGCCCGCCGCGGCTCCTCGCCGAGATGGTTGTGGTTCCACGCCTCGACCTCGAGGCCGTCTCGGCGCAGCTCGTTCCACGACGTCACCGACCACACGTCCGCGTGCACGCCCCAGTCGTCCCGCAGCAGAGCCTGAGCCCTCTCGGCCCACGGCACCGAGACGCCGGAGGCCAGCAGCTGGGCGCGGGGACCCTCCACGTCGGTGGGCGCCGGCTTCCACAGGTGGAGACCACGGAGGATGCCGTCGACGTCGACCCCGGCGGGCTCCTCGGGCTGGACGTAGGGCTCGTTGTAGATCGTGAGGTAGTAGAAGACGTTCTCGGCGTCCTCGCCGTACATCCGCCGGAGACCGTCACGAACGATGTGGCCGATCTCGAAGCCGAACGCGGGGTCGTAGGCGACGACCGCGGGGTTGGTCGACGCGAGCAGGGGGGAGTGGCCGTCCTCGTGCTGCAGGCCCTCGCCGTTCAACGTCGTGCGCCCGGCCGTCGCCCCGAGCACGAAGCCCCGCGTCATCTGGTCCGCAGCCGCCCAGAAGGCGTCGCCGGTCCGCTGGAACCCGAACATCGAGTAGAAGATGTAGATCGGGATCATCGGCTCGCCGTGGGTGGAGTACGACGTGCCGACGGCGGTGAAGGAGGCCACCGACCCTGCCTCGTTGATCCCCTCGTGCAGGATCACCCCGGTGGTCGACTCCTTGTAGGAGAGCATGAGCTCCCGGTCCACCGACAGGTAGGTCTGGCCCTGCGGGTTGTAGACCTTGAGGGTCGGGAAGAGGCTGTCCATGCCGAAGGTCCGGGCCTCGTCGGGGATGATCGGCACGAACCGTGGGCCGACCCCCTCGTCCTTGAGAAGCTCCTTGAAGAGCCGCACGAAGGCCATCGTGGTGGCGACCTCCTGCTTGCCCGAGCCGCGCCGGACGACCTCGTAGACGGCGTCGCCGGGGAGCACCAGCGGCCTGGCCGTCGCGGCACGTCGCTGCGGTACGCCGCCACCCAGCGCGTGACGGCGTTCCATCAGGTACTTGTAGACGTCGCTGTCCTGGCCCGGGTGCACGTACGGCGGCAGCTTCGCGTCGAGGTGCTCGTCGTCGATGGGCATCTGCAGCCGGTCCCGGAAGGTGCGCAGGTCGTCGATCGACAGCTTCTTCATCTGGTGCGTGGAGTTGCGTCCCTCGAAATGGCTGCCGAGGGTCCAGCCCTTGATCGTCTTGGCGAGGATCACCGTCGGCTGCCCGGTGTGCTCCACTGCGGCCGCGTACGCGGCGTACATCTTGCGGTAGTCGTGCCCGCCACGCTGAAGCGACCAGATGTCGGCGTCGCTCCAGTCCTCGACGAGCTTGCGGGCCCTTGGGTCGCGCCCGAAGAAGTTCTCCCGGATGAAGGCGCCGTCCTCGGCCTTGTACGTCTGGAAGTCACCGTCGGGCGTGGTGTTCATGATGTTCACCAGGGCACCGTCGGAGTCGCGGGCGAGGAGCTCGTCCCACTTGCGCCCCCACACGACCTTGATGACGTTCCAACCGGCGCCGCGGAAGAAGGACTCGAGCTCCTGGATGACCTTCCCGTTGCCGCGCACCGGCCCGTCGAGGCGCTGGAGGTTGCAGTTGATGACGAAGGTGAGGTTGTCGAGCTCCTCGCGGGCGGCCAGCCCGATGGCGCCGAGCGACTCCGGCTCGTCCATCTCGCCGTCGCCGAGGAAGGCCCACACGCGCTGGTCGCTCGTGTCCTTGATCCCGCGGTTGTGCAGGTAGCGGTTGAAGCGGGCCTGGTAGATCGCGTTGAGCGGCCCCAGTCCCATGGAGACGGTGGGGAACTCCCAGAACTCCGGCATGAGGCGCGGGTGCGGGTAGGACGACAGTCCGCCGCCCTCGTGGGACAGCTCCTGCCGGAACCCGTCCATCTGGTGCTCGGTCAGCCGGCCCTCGAGGAAGGCCCGGGCGTACATGCCAGGGCGACGCATGCCCCTGGAAGTAGATCTGGTCGCCGCCGCCGTCGTGGTCCTTGCCGCGGAAGAAGTGGTTGAAGCCGACCTCGTAGAGCGTCGCGGACGACGCATAGGTGGAGATGTGGCCCCCGACGCCGACGCCTGGGCGCTGGGCCCGGTGGACCATGATCGCGGCGTTCCACCGGATGTAGGCGCGGATGCGCCGCTCGACCCATTCGTCGCCGGGGAACCACGGTTCACGCTCGGGCGGGATCGAGTTGATGTAGTCCGTGGCGCTGAGCGAGGCGACCCCCACGTTGCGCTCACGGGCGCGCTGCAGGAGCGACAGCATCAGATAACGGGCCCGGTAGGGGCCGGCGCCGTCGATGACCTGGTCGAGGGACTCCCGCCACTCGGCGGTCTCGTCGGGGTCGACGTCGACGAGCTGCGTGGGCAGTCCGGCGTTGATCAGGGGGGCGCGGTCGCGTCCGGGGGCCACAGTGGTGTCGTCTCCTCGGGAAGATGGTTCACGGGGGTCGCCCGTGCGCCCATCCTCTAACGGAAGCCGACGCGCGTCGACCTACCCGCTGGTACGTCTCACGCGGCGGCGCGAGGCTCGTCGAGGTCAGTGTGAGTCGCCGAGCCAGCCCCAGGCGTCGCCGGACTCCTTGCCGCCGGAGACCGGGGGTCGACGGACTCGTCGAGCCTGACTCGAGCCGACGCCCGAGCGGCAGCGATGCCCGTCGAAGGCAGCACGAACAGCGCGCCGGCGCTGGCGTCCTCCCCGGGGGCGCCGACGGCCAGCGTCTCGTTGCCGGACCCGGTGTTGTCGAGGAACCGGACGAACGCCCCGAAGGCGTCCCCGACCTCGGTGCCGCCCGCGAAGCCGGTCGAGTTCTGGCTCAGGACGATCGACCCGATGGCGACGCCTCCCTTGAGGATGCGCACCGCCTCCTCGGCCGACCCGACGGCGAGCAGGTCGTTCTTGCCGCCGCGCTGCCGCCGTCCAGGCTCGCGCCGAACAGGTCGCCGGTCTCGCGACGCCCCGGCGATGCCGTCGGTCTCCTGGCTGATCAGCTTGTCGGCGCTAGCTGACCCACGCCGGCGAGCCGTACAGGACCTGGATGCGACCTGCGTCCTCGAAGAGCTTGCCTCCGCTGGTCCGCGCGAGGGGGACGCCCGGGATGCCGACGGCGATGTCGTCCCAGCCGTCGCTGTTGAAGTCGCCGCGGCGAGGGTCCGCCCGAAGGAGTCCGGCAGGTCGTTGAGCGTGAAGCGGTGGGCGGTCCCTAGATCCCGGCGGTCTCCGGACTCCACTTGCTCGACGTCGCGAGTCCACGGGGTCGGTCAGGGTGCCTCCGGGCAGTACCACGACGGCACCGACGCTGTACCCGCGTGTCGTCGGAGTCGTACGGCGCGCCGACGACGAGATCGGCCTTGTTGTCGTCGTCGAAGTCGCCGATGGCCAGGGCCTCGCCGAACAGGTCGCCGGTGTGGCGTGGTGCCCTTGACGCCCGCGGTCGCCTCGCTGAAGGTCGTCCAGAGCGGTGCCGAACGTGCCCTCGCTGCGCCGTCGTAGACCCGGACGATTCTCGCGCCCGGGGCTCCGATCGCGAGCTCGTCGAGAGCCGTCCGCGTTCATGTCGCCGCTGGCCAGCGCGTCGCCGAAGAAGCTGCCCGCGTAGACCACGCCTCCGGGGTTGAACCCCAAGGACACCGATCCGGTGCACGTGAGTCCGGTGGCGCTGCCCCAGAGAACGGTCACAGTCCCGGAGTCCGGCCTTGCGCGACGTACCGCTGCCCGACGTCCTCCTTGTTGGACGCGACCGCCAGGTCGGCGTAACCGTCGCCGTCGTAGTCCCCGCTGGTGACTGCGTAGCCGAACTGGTCGCCTGCCTCGGCGATGCCGGGCACGACTCCGGACCGGTGCGGAGTCCTGGGTCCAGACGACGGACTGCGTCGTGAAGGCGCCGGTGACGTGTCGGCCATGAAGACGCGACCGTGCCGGCATCGTCCGGCGCTCCCGGACCGATGTCCTCGCCGGGAGCGCCGACGACGAGGTCGGCGTGGCCGTCGCCGTTGAAGTCCCATGCGGATCGCCGGTCCGATCGCCGCGCCGGTCGGGGGAGCTCCGAGCAGCGACAGGCCGGCGGCGGTGAACACGGCGGCTGGAAGTGCGACTGACAGACGCAGAGCAGACATGAAGAGGATCTCCTGGGGTTCCCGCGGGCGAGGACTGCTCTACGAGGGTACGTGGGACCCCCTGCCGAATCGAGAATCCGACGCCCCGCTCGCCACAGGTTCCGCGTGCTTGGCGCGTTTGGCTTGCGCTCGGCCACGCGGACCGGTGGACTACGCGCAGCGGCCCCGACTCCGGGGTCACCGGAGCGCAGGAGGAATCGTCGTGAGTGCCACCGCGGACGCGGCGGAGGGTGAGCGTCAGCTGGCCGGCAAGCTCGGCATCCGGTCCGGCCAGGTCGTCCAGGAGCTCGGCTACGACTCCGACTGCGACGAGTCGCTACGCGCTTCGGTGGCTGCCGTCGCCGGGACCCCGCTCGTCGACGACCAGTACGACGACGTCGTCGACGTCGTCCTCCTCTGGTGGCGCGACGACGACGGTGACCTGGTCGACGCCCTGATGGACGCCCTGATCTCGCTGGGCGACGGCGGTGTCATCTGGCTGCTCACGCCGAAGTCGGGGCGCCCGGGCCACGTCGAGCCCTCCGATGTCGGGGAGGCTGCGCCCACCGCCGGCCTCAACTCGACGTCGTCGACCGCCGCGTCCCGGGACTGGTCCGGCACCCGTCTCGTGCCCCGGGGCTCCTCGCGCAAGTAGCTGCGGCTAACCGCCGAAGGATCGTCGGAGCCGTCCCACCACAGCGTTGGCAGCGCCGAGAGTGGCCGTCGCGGCCCGCAGGGGGGTCGACCCGGGGATGCCCTGGCACCTGGTCGATCAGCGGCCCCAGGTGCAGCAACCCTGGTACGTCGTGCAGACGAAGGGCGCCTGAGCGGACCAGCGCGGGGACGTGGGAGATGCGGCCCGACGTGATGTCGAGGATGACTCGCGCCGACGCGGCGACCGTCGGCCCCGTGCTCGTCTCCGAGCGACGCCGTGGCCCAGTCGCCGTCCTGGCACCCGAAGCCCCAGACCTCGGCCTCGGTGGGTCGGACCGACGGTTCGGGCTGCGTGCGGTGTCGGCCACCAGGCTGGCCGTGAGGCCGGCGCGAGCGGCCAGGCAACCGGCCACGTCGACCAGGGCGACCAGTCCGCGGGAGAGGAGCTCCGCGGGCACCGGCTCCGGGGCGCAGGGCTCGAGGTCGAGCGCGATCACGGCCAGGTGGTAGACCGTCGCGTGCATGAGGGTGCGGATCGGCAGGGCTCCGAGCGGCGACGCGGTGAGCGTCAGCCCGTCCGCGTCGTCCTCGGCGGAGCCGAGCCAGTCGTTCGCCTCGTCACCTGCCCGTCGCAGCGAAGCAACGATCTCGTGCGCGGGGGCGCTGCCGTGCGCAGCACGGAGCGCCGCCTCGTAGACGTCCTGGTCGATGGTGTGCACGCGGCCGGCGCGGGCGTCGGCGACGATCTCCGCGAGCCCCCGCGAGTCGTCCCAGCGACCGACGGGGAGCAGCACCTCGAGTCCACGTCGGCCCTTGGATCGCGACATCAGGTCGAGCTCGCAGGTCTCCGCGTAGGCGGCGAGCTGGTCCCAGGCGGCAGCGACCCGGATCCGGAGGTCCTCGCGGTGCTGCGTAGCGAACCCGCGGGAGCCGTCCGCCGGAGTGAGTTCACGCGGGAGATCGGCCACGGAGGGTCATCCTGCCGTGCCCTGCGGAATCTCCCGGCCAGGTGCGTCGTTGCGCCAAGGAATCGCTCTCTCCCTCGGAAGGAAACCCCGTGCCCGTCGAGGTCGGCCAGCTGGCCCCGGACTTCACCTTGCGCGACCAGAACGGCGCCGATGTGACGCTCTCCTCGTTCCGCGGCGCCAAGAACGTCGTGCTCACCTTCTTCCCCTGGGCCTTCACCAGAACCTGTACCGGTGAGCTGTGCACCATCCGCGACAGGTTCCCGGAGTTCGTCAACGACGACACCGTCACGTTGGCGATCTCGTGCGACACGGTCTTCGCCCAGCGGGTCTTCGCCGAGCGCGAGGGCTATGACTTCCCGCTGCTCTCGGACGCCTGGCCGCACGGCGCGGTCGCGCAGGCGTACGGCGTGTTCGTCGAGCAGACGGGCGTGGCGCTGCGCGGCACCTTCATCATCGACAAGCAGGGCATCGTGCGGTGGAGCGTCCTCCTCGGGATCGGCGAGCGTCGCGATGCCGACGAGTACGCCAAGGTGCTTGCCTCTCTCTGATCCCTTGCCGCTGCCCGTCCCTTTCACGTGGCGGGGCGGCGAGAGCGTGCGTGAGGATACGTCTCAGGCCGCAGCCGTCCCTGGGCCCGAGACCTGGGCGGCCGCGGCCTCTCCATATCCGCGGGCGGGCCGGGTAGCCTCCTCGCGTTCGGGCGCATAGCTCAGTTGGCTAGAGCACCTGCCTTACAAGCAGGGGGTCAGGGGTTCGAGTCCCTTTGCGCCCACGATGCGGTCACGCGCCGGTTCACTGTCCTGCAGGGGCTTCCGACAGGCACCGGGAGCGAGTACAACCTTGGGGTGTTCAGCCGCCGCGGGCGGCGTCACCAGCGGGAAGGATGTGCCGTGGCTTCCACGACCCCCATCGACGTCCGTTCCATGGCCATCGTGCACCGCACGTTCCGAGCTGCCTATGACGAGTCGGCTCGCCTCGTGCGTGCTGAGACGCGGCCCTCCCCGGACCGCGTGACCTTCCTCTCCGACCACGTCTCGTTGTGTCTGGGCCTGCTGCACCATCATCACGAGAGCGAGGACCTGCTGCTGTGGCCGCGCCTGATCGAACGCGTGCCCACCGAGGCGGAGATGGTGCAGCGGGTCGCCGACCAGCACGACGACGTGGCCGCTGCCGTGGAGCGAGCTTCCAGGGCCAACGGCACGTGGCGCGAGCAGCCCCGGGGCAGAGGAGGGAGCGGAGCTTGCGGACGCTCTCGACGATCTCAACCGCGTGCTCCAGCACCATCTGGACGACGAGGAGCAGCTCGTCGTGCCGCTGGCCGCGACGACGCTCACCCAGGAGGAGTGGAACGAGCTGGGCGAGCATTCCAGGGCGGGGATCCCGAAGGACAAGCTGTTCATCGCCTTCGGCATGCTGCTGGAGCCGCTGTCGGAGGCGGACCGCGCGTACATGCTGGCCGAGGTGCCGGGGCCGGTGAAGCTGCTGTGGCGATTCGTGGGTCAGCGTTCTTGGGCGAAGTACGCAGCGAGGCTCCGCCAGACCGGCTGACCGCCCGCCCGATCGGTGAAGGTGACGAAACCCCGACTGAAGCAGGTACAAGGTGACCTTGCGTCCACCGGTAGCCTCCGCGGCATGGGGTTTCCTCGGGTGTCGGACGTGGTCGCTGCGCTCGATGCGCTGTACGACCCCGCGACGCGCCGAGTCGTGGGACGCGGTCGGGCTCGTGTGCGGCGACCCGGAGGCCGAGGTCCGGCGGATCCTGCTGGCGGTCGACCCGGTCGAGGCGACCGTCGACGAGGCGCTGGCCTGGGAAGCGGACCTCATGCTCGTCCATCACCCGCTGCTGCTGCGCGCCGTCCACGGGGTTCCCGCCACCACGGCCAAGGGACGCCTCGTTCATCGGCTGATCACGAACGGCTGCGCGCTCCACGTGGCCCACACCAACGCCGACCGGGCGGCTCCGGGGGTCTCGGACGCGCTGGCCCGTGCGGTCGGTCTGGTCGGCGACCTCCAGCCACTGACCGACGACGGTCTCGGGCGCGTGGGTGAGCTGCCGGAGGTCCGTACGTCTGGACGCCTTCGCCGCGACGGTGGCTGCAGCGCTGCCCGTCGGCCCCGGAGGTGTGCGCGTCGCCGGTGACCCCTCACGGAGCGTGCGTCTGGTCGCCGTGGCCGGGGGAGCGGGGGACGACCTGTTCGACGCCGTTCGGGCGAGCGGCGCAGACGTCTACGTGACGGCCGACCTCCGTCACCATCCGGTCTCCGAGGCGATGGAGACCGGGGGACCCGCCCTCGTCGACGCCGGGCACTTCGCCACCGAGTGGCCGTGGTTGGCCGACGCGCAGGCGCGGCTCGCGGCGGCGCTGGGTGCGGATAGCGTGGAGACCAGGGTGTCGACCCTGTGCACCGACCCATGGACGCTTCCTCGAAAGGGGCTCCCGCTGAACGCCGATCCCGCCGACCAGCTCCGCCTGCTCGACCTCGCCGAGCAGGACGGTCGGCTGGCGCAGCTGGCCCACCGCCGGCGCACCTTGCCGGAGATCGCCGAGATCGAGCGGCTCACGGCCCAGGTCACGACGTTGCGTGATCGCATCGTCGGCGCTGAGACCGAGGCGAGCGACATCGCCCGGGAGGTGGCCAAGGCGGAGAGCGACGTCGAGCAGGTCCGATCGCGGGCACGACGGGACGCGGAGCGGCTCGACTCCGGGGCGATCACGTCCGCCAAGGAGCTGGAGAGCCTGCAGCACGAGATCGGCTCGCTGGCCAAGCGGCAGACCGACCTCGAAGACGTCGAGCTCGAGATCCTCGAGCGGCAGGAGGTGGCCGACCGGATCCTGGCCGAGCTGCGGCAGGAGCAGGCCGACGTCGACGAGCAGCTCGCTTCGGCCACGCAGCGCCGTGACGACGCCTTCCACGAGATCGACAAGGACGCCGGCTTCGTCACCGAGGGGCGCGCGTCCCTCGCCGGCAGCCTGCCGGCTGACGTGCTCGCCCTGTACGAGAAGATCCGGGCGCACCAAGGCGATCCCGCTGCTGCCGCGCTCGGCCGCGGGCGTTGCGGCGCCTGCCGCATGGAGCTCAACAGCACCGAGCTGGGCGCGGCGCGGGGGGCTTCGCCCGACCTGGTGCTCCGGCACGAGGACTGCGGCGCGATCCTCGTCCGCACCGCTGAGTCAGGGCTGTGAGCCGGCGCTTCGTCGTCGAGGCCGACGGCGGCTCCCGGGGCAACCCGGGGCAGGCCGCCTACGGCGCGGTGGTTCGCGACGCGGCGACCGGTGAGGTCCTCGTCGAGCGAGGGGAGCGCATCGGTGTCGCGTCCAACAACGTCGCCGAGTACCGCGGCCTCATCGCAGGTCTCGAGGCCGTCCGAGCAGCTCGACCCCGAGGCGTTCGTCGAGGCCCGGTTGGACTCCAAGCTCGTGGTCGAGCAGATGTCCGGCCGCTGGCAGGTGAAGCACCCGGACATGAAGGCGCTCGTCAAGCAGGCCTTCGCAGCGTTCCCGAGCGCTCGGGTGACCTACGTGTGGGTGCCCCGGGCGCAGAACAAGGCCGCCGACCGACTGGTCAACGCCGCACTCGACGGCCAGACCATCGATGACCTTCCGGTGCTCGACGCGCAGGACGACCCGGGTCGGCGGCCGGCTGCCGACCGTTCGGCCACAGGCTCACCGCGCCGCCTCACCGGCTGGTCGCCGGACCTGGGTGCCCCTACGTCCACCGTGCTCGTCCGTCACGGCGAGACCGAGCACACGCCGCGCCAAGCTCTTCAGCGGGGCAGGAGGAGCCGACCCGGGGCTCACCGAGCTCGGGAAGGAGCAGGCTCGGGCCGCCGGCCGGCTGCTCGCTGCCGCGGGGCACGAGGTCGCCGCCGTCGTGACGTCCCCCCTCCTGCGCACCCGCGAGACCGCTGAGCTCGTCGCTGCAGCCCTGGGGCTGACCGACGTCGACGTCGACGACGGACCTGCGGGAGACCGCCTTCGGTGACTGGGACGGCTACACCTTCGCCGAGGTCGCGGCCCGCTGGCCTCGCGAGCTCGAAGCGTGGCTGAGCTCGACGGCGGTGGCCCCGCCGTTCGGAGAGTCCTTCGACGCGGTGCAGGCGCGCGTGACCGCTGCGCGCGACCGGATCGCCGAGACCTACGCCGGCCGGACGGTCCTCCTGGTCACGCACGTGACCCCGATCAAGGCGCTGGTACGACTCGCGCTGGACGCTCCCGCCCATGTGCTGTTCCGGATGGAGCTGTCGCCGGCCTCGACCACCACGGTCCACTGGTGGTCCGACGGCGTGGCCAGCCTGCGTTCGTTCAACGTCGTCGCCCACGACGCGCCGGTCACTCCCCGCTGAGGCGCGATCGGTTCAATCCGTCGGCGAGATCTCGTCGAGGACGCTGGTGCCGGAGCCCTCGCGGGACTCCCACGACCAGGTCTCGTGAAGTCGGAGCCGGCCGTCGCTGAGCAGCTCCGACGCGTGACGCGCAGCGGCCCGACGAGGTGGTGCCGTCGGCCTTGAGCTGCACGTAGCGGAAGTCCAGGGTGTCCGCGCCGGCGGAGGTCGTCCGGCTCCCGACCAGGAAGCCGCGGGTCACGGCCCCGCCCGCATAGTCCGCCCAGACCGCCCCCGTCGTGGGGTCCTCGTGATAGACGAACACCGTCTCTGCGCCGACCTCACCCGAGGCGTTGACGACCGGCGCGAAGCGTCGCCCCTCCAGGCTCGGGGCGGTCACAGGGCAGCCACCACGACGTCCATCGACCACGCACGTCCGGGACGTTCGGGCGGAGTGCCCTCGACCGTGTACCCGAGACTCGCGAGGGTTGTTGCGAGCTGCCGCGGGGTGCGCGGAGCCGTCCCGACTCGAGCAGATCGCGCAGCAGCCGTCCCTTGGTCGCCTTGTTGAAGTGGCTGACGATGCTGCGCGACGACGGGTCGCCCGGTCGCGACTCGTGGAGGACCCGGACCGTGGCCGTTCGAGCGGCCACCTCGCCCCCGGGTCGCCAGGCAGCCGCATAGCTCGACGACCTCAGGTCGAGCACGAGACCGGATGCCGCTGCCTCGGGCAGGTCGGCCCCCAGAGGAGCTCGCCAGAGGCCGGCCAGCGGAGCCAGGCCGGGGAGCTTCGCGTCCATCGAGAGGCGGTAGGACGGCACCCGGTCGTTGAGTCGTAGGGCTCCGAACAACGCGCTCATCACGACGATCGACGCTCGCGCCCGTCGTCGGGCGGCCGGGGAGAGGGTCGCCAGGCCCAAGGCTTCGTAGAGGACGCCGGTGTAGAGGCGCTCCACCGGGAGCGTCGTCGCGCTGAGCAGCTCGGCGTCCTTGTCGACCTCGTCGGTGAGTCCGGGCGGCAGGCCCAGCGCCGCAAGGGCATCAGGTCGCGGCCCGTTGGCCACGGACACCAATGCTGTCAACACGGTGCGCCGGCTGTCGGTGAGCCCGGGGAAGGACAGCGAGGAGAGGTCGAGAACGCTGCCGCGGCGACTCGGCACGGCCTTGCCCTCCGACGGTGGAAGCAGCACCAGCACCCGATCAGCCTAAGGAGACGCCCGAAAGTCCTCTGCCCCGGGCCCTGCGGGAAGCGCTGTGCCAGACTCCGCCGATGGTCGATCTCGAGGCGTTCGTCGCGGGGCTGCCCAAGGCCGAGCTCCACGTCCACCACGTCGGCTCGGCTTCTCCCGCCGCGGTTGCCGCGCTGGCGGCCCGGCACGAGGGAGCTTCGCCGGTCCCGGCAGACCCAGCGCAGCTGGCGGACTACTTCCGCTTCACCGACTTCGACCACTTCATCGAGGTCTACCTCTCCGTCGTCGACCTGATCAGGGACGCGCAGGACGTCTGGGTGCTGACCCACCAGGTGCTCACCGACCTCGCCGCGCAGAACGTGCGTTACGTGGAGCTCACCGTGTCGCCGTTCTCCCACATCAGCCGGGGCATCCCGGCCGAGGCTGTCTGCGAGGCCCTCGAGGACGCACGGCGGCGGGCGGAGGGGGAGCACGACCTCACGGTTCGCTGGTGCTTCGACGTGCCGGGGGAGTCGGGCATCCCCGCGGCGGACGTGACCCTCGACGTCGCCTTGAACCAGCGACCGGAGGGTCTGGTGAGCTTCGGGCTCGGCGGCCCCGAGATCGGGGTCCCCCGCCCCCAGTTCGCCCCGCACTTCGCGAGGGCCCGCGCCGCAGGGTTGCGCAGCGTTCCGCATGCCGGCGAGTCGACGGGGCCGCAGACCATGTGGGAGGCGATCCACACCCTCGGGGCCGACCGCTTGGGTCACGGCATCGCCGCCGCCCAGGACCCCGAGCTGATGGCCTACCTCGTCGAGCACGACCTCGCCCTCGAGGTCTGCCCGACGTCCAACGTGTGCACGCGCTCGGTCACCTCGTTGGAGGAGCACCCGCTCCCGACGTTGGCCGCGGCCGGCGTGCCGTTCACGATCAACTCCGACGACCCACCGATGTTCGCCACGAGCCTCAACCGCGAGTACCTCGTGGCGGCCGACCTCCTCGGCCTGGATGCCCGCGGAGTCGCCGACCTCGCACGGTCCGCGGTCCGGTACTCCTTCGCAGACCCCACCCGCAAGGACGCTATCGACCGCGAGATCGACGCGTACCTGGGCGCGTCGCTCGCCACGTGATGGTGACCCACTCACCGGCGCGTGGGCGGGTCGTCGGCGTCGACCTGGCGAGAGGGCTGGCCCTCCTGGGCATGGCCGCGACCCACATGCTCGCCGTGCAGGACCAGGACACCGGGCATCTGACGACCGTCGGCTGGCTGTTCGCCGGCCGGGCGTCGGCGCTGTTCGCCGTGCTCGCCGGGGTGAGTCTGGCTCTCGTGACCGGCGGGCAGGCGCCCCGGCGAGGGACCGCCCGACGCAGGGCGAGTGTCGCCATCGTCGTGCGTGCTGCGCTGATCGGCCTGGTCGGCCTCTGGCTCGCAGGAACCGGCACGCCCGTCGCGGTGATCCTCGCCTACTACGCCGTCCTCTTCGTCGTCTCCTTGCCCTTCCTCGGCCTGCGAGCTCCCGTGCTCGCCTGGCTGGCGGTCGGTTGGGCAGTGGTCAGCCCGGCGCTCAGCCACCTCTGGCGCCAGCGACTCCCCGGAGGACCGAACGACCAGGTCACCATCGTCTCCTTGGTCGACGACCCCCTGGCGGCGCTGCGTGAGCTGGTGCTGATCGGCTACTACCCGGTGCTGGTCTGGATGACGTACCTCCTGGCCGGCCTGGCGATCGGCCGCCTCGACCTTCGCTCCGCACGCACCGCGTCCGGACTGCTCGGGGTCGGTGTTGTGCTGGCGATCAGCGCCTGGGCCTTCTCGGCGTTCCTGCTCGAGGGCGGTGTCGCCGAACGGCTGCTCCCACCGGGCGCCGCCGACGCGGGTCTCACGTGGTGGGACCTGGCGAGCACCGAGGGGCTCGGCACGACCCCCACCGACGCGTGGGGCTGGCTCGTGATGGCAGCCCCGCACACGGGCACGCCGTTCGACCTGGTCGGGACGACTGGGTCGGCCATGGCCGTGCTGGGCCTCTGCCTGCTGCTCGTCCGTGTCGCGTGTGCTGCGGCTGCTCAGTCATCCGGTGGCCGCGGCCGGGGCGATGACCCTCACGCTGTACACCGTCCATGTCTTCGCGCTGGCGCAGCCCTGGGGGGAGTGGGACAGCCTCCCGTACTACCTCACCCACGTGGTGGTGGCGCTGACCTTCGCGAGCCTCTGGCTCTGGTGGCTGCCCAAGGGGCCGATGGAGTGGCTCGTGCACCGGATCTCGTCCGGCGTCGGGGACGATGGTCGTGCCGCCGAGCGAAGTCCCTCTCACGAGGGGGTCAGGTGGCGAGGGCGGCTGACACCACCTCGCGGGCCTCGGCCTGCACCTGGGCGAGATGCTCGGGGCCGCGGAAGCTCTCGGCATAGACCTTGTAGACGTCTTCGGTGCCGCTGGGCCGCGCGGCGAACCAGGCGTTCTCCGTGGTCACCTTGAGCCCGCCGATGGCCGCACCGTTGCCGGGGGCGGTCGTCAGCCGGGCCAGGATCGGCTCGCCGGCGAGCTCGGTGGCCGTGACCTGCGCGGGCGCAAGCCGGCCGAGGATCGCCTTCTGGTCGCGGGTCGCGGCGACGTCGGTACGGGCGTACGCCGGGTCGCCGAAGCGTTCCGCCAGGTCGCGGTAGTGCTCGCTCGGCGTCCGGCCCGTCACGGCGGTGATCTCGGAGGCCAGCAGCGCGAGCAAGATGCCGTCCTTGTCGGTGGTCCAGACCGACCCGTCCCGACGAAGGAAGGACGCCCCGGCGCTCTCCTCGCCGCCGAACCCGATCGATGCGTCGATGAGGCCCGGGACGAACCACTTGAAACCGACCGGGACCTCGAGCAGGGTGCGCCCGAGGTCGGCCGCCACCCGGTCGATCATCGAGGAGCTCACGAGGGTCTTGCCGATCGCCGTGGCTGCTGGCCAACCGCTCCGATGGGCGAAGAGGTAGTGGATGGCGACCGCGAGGTAGTGGTTGGGGTTCATCAGGCCGGCGTCGGTCGTCACGATGCCGTGACGGTCGGAGTCGGCGTCGTTGCCCGTGGCGATGACGTACTCGTCCTTGCGTGCGATGAGCGAGGCCATCGCCGACGGCGACGAGCAGTCCATCCGGATCTTGCCGTCCCAGTCCAGGGTCATGAATCGGAAGGTGCCGTCCACCAACGGGTTCACGACGGTGAGATCGAGACCGAAGCGTTCGCCGATCTCGCCCCAGTACTCGACCGAAGCACCTCCCAGCGGGTCGGCGCCGATGTGCAGCCCGGAGCGCGCGGATGGCGTCGAGGTCCAGCGACGGACGGAAGGTCGGAGACGTACTGGTCGAGGAAGTCATAGGTGCCGGTCGTGTCGGCCGCCCTCGCCTTGGCGAGGGTGATGCGCGCGACGCCGGCGAGGTTCGCCTCGAGCAGCTGGTTGGCGCGATCCGCGATCCAGCTCGTGGCATCGGTGTCGGCGGGTCCGCCGTGCGGCGGGTTGTACTTGAAGCCGCCGTCCCGAGGGGGGTTGTGCGACGGGGTGACCACGATGCCGTCGGCGAGTGCGGACGTCCGGCCGCGGTTGTGGGTGAGGATCGCGTGCGAGACCGCCGGGGTGGGCGTCCACCCGTCACGCGCGTCGACGAGCACGGTCACGCCGTTGGCGGCGAGGACTTCGAGGGCCGTAGCCGTGGCGGGTTCCGAGAGGGCGTGGGTGTCCTTGCCGATGAACAGCGGCCCGTCGGTGCCTTGGGCCGCGCGGTACTCGCAGATCGCCTGCGTGGTCGCCGCGATGTGGTCGTCGTTGAAGGAGGTCGACAGCGAGGAACCGCGGTGGCCGGACGTGCCGAAGGCCACGCGCTGCTCGACCACGGACGGGTCCGGATGCTCGGTGTAGTAGGCCGTGACCAGGACCGAGAGGTCGACCAGGTCGGCGGGCTGGGCGAGGGTGCCGGCACGGGGGTCCATGCCCGTCATCCTGCCGTGCTCGGACCTGACCGCGTCAGGTCGATCACCCGGATCGTCGCCAACGCCGTGATGAACAGGAGGAGCCCGTTGCGGAGGGTGAGCACCCCGGCTCCGATGGCGTTGGACCAGTTCGCGCCCGTGAACATGCCGTACGCCAGCGGATAGATGAGCTGGGTCAGCAGGCAGGTGATGATGACGAGGACGTTGAGTCGAGGGACGAGGCGTTCCTCCGGAGCGATCGCGCCGAGAGCGGCGAGTACGGCCCCGATCCAGAGCAGGTACTGCGGGCTGAGGGTCTTCGCCGGCACGATCAACAGGCAGGTGGCCACCAGCGTGAGCATGCCCACGAGTGCGAGAGACGCCGGTCGTCCGGGTCCTGTGGTGCGCCAGCCGCGCAACCACAGCCAGCACAGGAGAAGGAGGGTCGCGACGGTGGCCACGGTGGACAGCGTCAACAGCAGGGCGGTCCCCGGCCCCTTGACCTCGAAAGCGAGGTAGTCGCTCAACGGCGTCGACCACGTGCCCGGCCTCACCGACCGAGCCCACAGCAGCGGCACCGCCCAGATCGTCTCGACCTGGAGGCCGCGATCCCGCTGCCAGACGAGCGGGGAGAACACGCGCGTCACGCCTCCGGCGGCGACGGTCGACGCGATGGCCAGGGCGCCCACTCCGACGAAGCCCGCGAGGACCCGGCCCGGGCGGTCCCGACGGATGAGGAGCCCGGGCAGGAGGACGGCCGGCCACAGCTTCACCGCAGCGCCGGACGCGAGCAGGACGCCCGCCCAGCCCGAGCGTCTCCCGGCGAGGGCGAGCACCGCCGCTGCGGCCAGCGCAGCAGGAACGAGGTCGAAACGGGTGAACGCCAACGGTCCCAAGCAGGGGATCATCCAGAGCCAGAACCGGACCCCGGGTGTGGCGCGACGTCCGGACGACGACCAGAGCCCTGCGGTGAAACAGGCGTCGACAGCGACCATGAGCAGCACGAAGGTGGACAGATACGCCGTGTGATTCCCCAGGGCCAGCCACCAGGGCGGCAAGAAGACGGCGAAGGCCGGTGCGGGGTACTCGCGGAGGACGTCGGCTGCCGAGCCGGTTCCCGCCAAGAGGAGCAGCTGACGGGCGTAGTAGTGGACGTCGCCCAGGACGCTGCTCTCGACCACGAGCAGAAGCAGGGTCAGTCCCCGGGTCAGGAGCCACCGCCGGACGATCCAGGTCCGACCGAGGGCAGGCTGGTCCTCCCAGACCACGCCGCCCACCCCGGCGCGAGCGTCGGCCAACCACCGCGAGAGCGGCGACCCGCTCGCACGCGGCGCCTGGGTGACGTCGAGTGGATCCATAGTGCGGCATCCTGCCAGTCCGTGCCCCGCGGACCAGGGCACCTCGGCTAGCCTGGGCAGCACGGCGGACGAGCCGGCCAGGCGGTCGCGTCAGCCCGTACGTCTCGTGCGTGCGAGCTGCCGAGGAACGTCCGGGCTCCACAGGGCAAGGTGGTGGGTAACTCCCACCCGGGGTGACCCGCGGGACAGTGCCACAGAAAGCAGACCGCCTCGGCCCTCGGGCCGGGGTAAGGGTGAAACGGTGGTGTAAGAGACCACCAGCTCCGTCGTGAGGCGGAGGCTTGGTAAACCCCACCTGGAGCAAGGTCAGACAGGGGACGCACCGCTTCGGCGGAGGAGGGTCGCTCGCCCGAGTCCCCGGGTAGGCCGCTAGAGGCTGTCGGCAACGCCAGTCGTAGAGGGATGACCGCCCATCGGGAATGCCGCGAGGCGCCCGGGGACAGAACCCGGCGTACAGGCTGACTCGTCCGTCGCACCCGCCGATACGCTCGCGAGCGTCATCGTGACGGAGGGGATGAACCGTGGCCAGCTTCGGCGTGAAGTCCCTGGACGAGACGACCTGGCCGGACTTCGCACGCCTCGTCGAGGACAACCGTGGGGTCTGGGGAGGCTGCTGGTGCATGGGCTTCCATCCGGAGGGCGTGGGCCACGGCAAGACCCCGGACGAGAACCGGTCGGCGAAGGAATGTCGGGTCCGCGAGGGGCACGCGCATGCCGCCCTCGTGTACGACGGCGACACCTGCGTGGGCTGGTGCCAGTTCGGATCCCCCGACGAGCTGCCGCGCATCAAGAACCAGCGCGACTATCGCGAGGGCCTGACTGAGCTGCCCCAGTGGCGCATCACGTGCTTCTTCGTCGGCAAGGGACACCGCCGGAGGGGGGTTGCAGCCGCCGCGCTGAAAGGCGCTCTGGGGGAGATCGCGGACCTCGGCGGCGGAACCGTGGAGAGCTATCCCGAGGACACGACGCGACGATCGGTCTCGGGATCCTTCCTGCACAACGCGACGGTCTCGTTGTTCGAGCGACACGGCTTCGAGCGCACCCGGCGACTGGGGAAGAACCGTTGGGTCGTGACGAAGGTCGTCCGCCCCAGCCGGTCGCCGCGGAAGACGTGAGCATCCACTCGGGTGGTCAACCGCGCGCGGACGGCAGCGAGGCGCTGCTGTCAGCCCGCTGGTTCCTACCCGCCCTGCTCGTGGCGATGGCGATCGAGAACGTCGTCGCGAACCGGATCGCTCCCGATGCCGACGTCGCCATCGGCCTGGCCCTGACCGCGAGCCTGCTCGGACTCGCCTGGCTCGGCGGCCTCACCAGAGCCGACCTCGGCCTCGACCGTGGCACCTGGCGTGGGGGCGCTCGCTGGGGTCTCGCCGGCGCCGGCGTGGTCGCCCTGGCCTACGCCGCGATGCTCGCGATCCCGCCTCTTCGCGACTCGCTCAGCGCCTCCCCGGACTCGGAGACCGCGCAGGTACTGGTCACGTCGTTGCTGGTCATCCCGCTGGCAACCGTGATCCCGGAGGAGCTCGCCTTTCGCGGGGTGCTGTGGGGGTTCTTGCGCCGCGAGCGCGGTGTGCGCGTGGCGACGCTCGGGTCGTCCGCGCTCTTCGGCCTCTGGCACATCCTCCCCGCGCTCGGCGGTGGGCCGGCCAACGACGCCGTGGTCGACGTCGTGGGGAGCGGGGCCCTCGGAACGTCGCTGAGGGTCCTCGGCACGGTGGTGTTCACCTTCGCCGCCGGGGTGGTCTTCTGTGAGCTCAGACGCCGAAGCGGCAGCTTGCTGGCTCCGATCCTCCTGCACTGGGCGGTCAACGGCATCGGTGTCGTCGTCGTGCTCCTCGCCTGATCGAGCGCGCAGGGTGTCGGTCGAGCGGGCGTCCCACCGATACCTGATACTTGCGCAGCGGGCTGGCGCTGGGCGGCCGCGATGCAGAGACGAGCAACGACGCATGTCCGACAAGTCGGACAAGACGGCCGTGCACCGCCGTCGCCGAGGGGCTCCCCGCACCCGGGGCGTCGCCCAGGGCACGGTGCCGCGTCGACGGTTCCGATACACCCTCCCGGGTGCTTGGGTGGCCCTGGTCTTCGCCTGCTTGGCGTTCACGCCCTCGCTCCTTCCGCGCAGTGGCATCATCCAGGGTGCGTTGTGCGGGATCAGCGCCGCGATCGGGTATGGCTTCGGGGTGCTCGGCGCCTGGGTGTGGCGGGCCTTCGCCGATCGTGAGGCCCGCCCGGCGCGCCCTCGCAGCTGGCGGATCTTCTTCGTGGTCGCCGCGATCACGCTGCTCGTCGCCTTCCTGGCCGGACGGCGGTGGCAGGCGCAGATCCGCGACCTCATGGGCGTCGACGCACCCGGAGTGGTCTCCCAGCTGCTCCTGCCCGTGATCGCGGCACTGCTGTTCGTCGGCCTGGTGGCCGGCAGTCGCGGACTGCACCGGCTCTATCTGGGGCTGTCGGACCGTCTGAGCCGCCGGGTCGGGCCCCGGGCCGCCAAGGCGGTCGGATGGACCGTCGTGGTCGGTGGCACCTACCTGGTCGTGAGTGGTCTGGTCCTTGGGACGCTCTCCGATCTCGCCAACGAGTCGTTCTCGCTGGCGAACGGCGACACCCAGGAAGGCGTCACGCAGCCGACGTCGTCCCTGCGGTCCGGAGGCCCCGAGTCGCTCGTCTCCTGGGAGTCACTCGGGCGTGAAGGACGGACGTTCATGAGCGGGGGTCCGACCTCCGCGGAGATCGCCGCGTTCACCGGCGAGGCGGCACCTGAGCCGATCAGGGCCTTCGCCGGCCTCGAGACCGCCGAGAACACCGCAGACCGCGCCGCGATCGCGGTGGCCGATCTCGAGCGCGCGGGTGGATTCGAGCGCTCCTACCTCATGGTCGCAACGACGACCGGGAGCGGCTGGGTGTCACCCGGTGGTGCTGACAGCTTCGAGTACATGGTGGGAGGGGACTCAGCCCTCGTCGCGATCCAGTACTCCTACCTGCCGTCGTGGATCTCCTACCTCGTCGACCAGGCCAAGGCCCGCGAGGCCGGGCGGGAGCTCTTCGACGCGGTCTACGCCCGATGGTTGCAGCTGCCGCAGGACGATCGACCCGAGCTGGTGGTCTTCGGCGAGAGCCTCGGGACGTTCGGCGGCGAGGCTGCGTTCAGCGGGGCGTACGACATGGCCAATCGCACCAGCGGCGCACTGTTGACTGGGCCCCCCAACTTCAACACTCTCTACCGCGAGTTCAGCGACGGCCGCGACGAGGGCAGCCTCGAGGTGGAACCGATCTATCGCAACGGGGCCATCGTCCGCTTCGACAGCACCCCGGACGGCGTGGTCCAGCCGGGAGAAGCACCTTGGGACGGCACCCGCGTCCTCTACGTGCAGCACCCCTCCGACCCGATCGTGTGGTGGTCGCCCGACCTGATCCTGCACAAGCCCGACTGGCTGTCCGAGCCGCGCGGTCACGACGTCTTGGAGGAGTCTCGGTGGATCCCGTTCGTGACCTTCTGGCAAGTCACCGCCGACCTCCCGTTGGCCACCGGTGTCCCGCCGGGACACGGGCACCTCTACACGACGGACTACGTCGACGGGTGGGCGCATGTACTCCAGCCGGCTGGTTGGACGGCGGCCAAGCGCGACGCTCTCCAACAGATCATCGCGGGGGAAGGCTGACGGGCGTCGATCGTCGCGTTTCGGGCCCATGAGGGGATTCCGCTCAGGAGGGCGTCGACGTAGGCTCCGGAGAAACGGGGGCGAATGTGAGGAGTTCGACGTGAAGCGCGGTCTGCGACCGGGGGCTGCACTGCCTCTGCGCTCGCGTCGGCCGGGGTGGCGCTGGCCCTGGTCAGCCCGGCGACCGCCGCGGCCACGAAGACCGTTGCCCTCTACGACATGAACGAGGCGGTCGGATCCACGGTCCTCCTCGACAGCAGCGGCAACGGCCTCAACGGCACGATCGGGTCCGAGGTGACGCTCCGGGCCTCCTACAGCGGCGCCATCGGTCACCGGTTCAACTACCTCGCACCGAACACTCCGCCAGCACACCCCGGCCACCTCGATGTCGTGAAGGACAACATCAAGCTCGACCCGGAGAGGGCGGACTACGCAGTCACCGTGCGTTACCGGACGACCCGTAGCTTCGGAAACATCATCCAGAAGGGCCAGTCCACGCAGGTCGGGGGCATGTGGAAGTGGCAGCAGCCCAAGGGCATCGTGAGCTGCCTGTTCCGGGGGGCCGCGGGGGAGACGATCTCCGTGAACTCCGGCGTACCGCTGAACGACGGAAAGTGGCACACCGTGCGCTGCGAGCGCACGGCCACCAAGGTGGTCATGACGATCGACGGCACCAAGAAGCGCACGGGAACCGGGCCGACCGGGAGCATCTCCAACAGTGCGCCGCTCTCGATCGGCGGGAAGTCGACCTGCGACCAGATCAAGATCACGTGCGACTACTTCGTCGGTGACATCGACTTCGTCCGGATCGAGAAGGGCTGACCGCACAAGCTATCCCGGGCCCCCGTTAACCTGGTCCGACCATGGGTGATCCGGAGGTTCAGGTCGTGTCTGACGTGTTGCCCCCCGTGGTCGGGCCTGGCAAGGGTCGACGCCTGTGGACCTCGGTGACGACGCGCCCTTGGCCGGCCTGGTTCGCGGCGCGCGCGGCCGCCCTCGCGATCGGCCTCATCACGTGGGGCCTCAACCGCGGCAACGTGTTCATCGACATCACGGTCTACGGCCGCTGGGCCTTCGGCACCCTGAACGGCTCGGCGATCCCGTACCGCGACTTCTCGTGGGAGTACCCGCCGATGGCGCTGCCGGCCATGCTGGGGCCGGCCCTCGCCACGGCTCTGTTGCCGACCCTGCGGTACATCCCCTACCTGCTGGCATGGGTCCTCATGGTCCTCGTCGTCGATGCGCTGATCATGCGCGGATCCATCCGGCGGGTCGGCACGGATCTCCGGCAACCCGCGCTGGTCCTCTGGATCCTCGGACCACCCTTGCTCGGTGCGCTCTCGTGGACCCGCTTCGACGTGTTCGCAGCGGCTGCGGCCTTCGTCGCGATCCTGTTCGCGGGGTCCGAGCCGCTGGGTGGCTTCGGGTGCTGCGGCCGGTCTCGGCGCGACGATGAAGCTGTGGCCGAGCCTGCTGGCCCCGGTCCAGCGCACGCGCGTTCGTGCCGTGCTGGCCACGGGGATCGCCGGGGCACTCGTTCTCGTGGTCGCCGCCGTGACCTGGGTCTTGACCGGCTCGACCGGCTTCTCCCAGGTGCTCGCCTATCAGTCCGACCGAGGGCTGCAGATCGAGTCGTTGGCTGCACTCCCGCTGGTCTGGCTCAACCATCTGGGTGTCGAGGGGTACGGCGCCCGATTCGCCTACGGCGCATGGGAGATCACCGGTCCGGGTGCCGAGCAGCTCGCCACCCTTGCGACGGTCGCCTTCGCCCTCGGGCTCGCCGTGGTCTTCCTCGTCCACTGGCGACTCATGCGTCGTGACGCCGGCGCGCGGGGGGTTGCGCTGACCGCGGTCACGTTGATGCTCGTCATCCTGGTCACCAACAAGGTCTTCAGCCCTCAGTACGTCCTGTGGCTGCTGGCTGCGGTCACCGCAGCGGCGGTCCTCGACCCCGAGCTGTGGGCCCGCTACGTCAAGCCCGTGCTGGCCTTGGCACTGATGACCCAGCTGGTGTTCCCGCTGTTCTACGGCGACATCCTCTTCGGGTCCTGGGTCGGCGTCGTCATCCTGACCCTCCGCGACGTCTTGCTGGTCTACCTCTTGGTGAGGGTGTCCTGGGACCTCGCCCGGGAGCTGGGCGCCACCCGGGTCAGAGAGCGGACTCTCGAGCTCCCGGGGACCAAGACCGGGGAACTCTCGGTCGATCCGTCTGGCGGATCCCGGCTGGGCACCGAGACCTGACGCCAGGCGGTTCAGGGCGCCGGACGGAAGGCCTCTTCGGCCAATCCCTCGCGGAGGAAGTCCCAGCCCAGGGCTTGAACCATGCCCTCGATCTGACTGGTCTGCGCACGCAGGGCCGCGACCTTGCGGTCGAGGTCCGATCCGTCGAGCACCACGTGCATGGACAGCTCGGGCAGCGGGGTGCACGGGGGCTCCACACCCATGAAGACATCGAGGGCGTCCAGCGGCTCGCGGAAACGTGCGAGCCAATCCGGAGTGTTGGTCGCGTAGTGCAGATCGACACTGAGGTCCGCGACTGCCGAGGTGGTCCATCGCGAGACCGCCTGGTGGTCGGCGTGCCCGGTCATGCCTTCAGGGCCGAACGTGAGGACTGTGTCAGCATCGACGTCAACGGCCAGGGCACGGATTCGAGCCGTGGCGACACCGTCATCGATGCCTGCGCAACCCCCGTCGGGGTAGTCCAACCAGTGGTGCTCGATCACTCCGATTGTCTCCAGCGCACGTTCGAGCTCAGCGGTCCGCACCGCTGCCAGGGGCTGCCCAGGCGGCCATCGGCCCGGATCGCTGGTGCCTTGCTCGCCACGGGTCGCCGTCACGCACACCACCCGCCGTCCCTCATCGACAGCACGCGCCATCAGCCCTGCGCAGAGGTACGTCTCGTCGTCGGGGTGCGCCCACACGGACAGCACGGCGCCAGAGCGCCCTCCTGCTGGCGTCATGTCGACCGTCCGGTCAGCGCGAGCAGCCGGGTCTGCGGGTCTGCGTCGGCCGGCACGGCTACTGCCGCAGCGAACGCACCAGCGGCCCGCCAGCCTTCCACCTGCGGAGCAAGGAACTCCGCGACAGCGGCGGTTGCCTCCCGGTCCAGCGCCTCGTCCGAACCCGTGGCGCGGGCCAGATCCCAGGTATGGATGAGGGTGTCCGCGGTGATCTGCCAGAGGTAGGTGTCCGCGGCCTCGTCGCCGTAGGACAGGTGCACTCTGCGTTGCAGAGCGTCTTCTGCGGAGGCCGCCGCGAGCGCCCCGGACGCAGCCGCCCGCCACGCCGCGTCCGGTGCATCGCGCAGCTGGTCTCCAGCGAACCGGTCGCCGACTTCAGCAACACTCTCGCCAGCGAGGAGCGCGGGAACCCAGAGCTGTTCGTCGACCACATGGGCCACCAGCTGGCGAACGTCCCACTCCACGCACGGCGTCGGCTGCGTCCACTGCTCAGGCGCCACGGTCCCCAGGTGTCGACCGAAGTCGTCGACGACGCGGGCGAAGTGGTCGAGCAGAGTCGTCATCAGGGGCCCTCCGAGGAGTCAGGGCCACCTTGGCCCTGACTCCGGGTCCGGGCAAGCCCTGGTGCTCAAGCTCCGGAGCGGGCACCCAGCGCGCAGAGCTCGGCCCAGCTGTTCGACCTTCACCCGAGGTCGCCCGGTTGCTGCCCCTCGGGCGATCTCCTCGGCGTCGATGGCCAGCCACCCGGGGTACCCGACCCAGGCGACGCCGCGCTCGGCCAGGAGGACCTCGACGTCGTCGACAGCGCGGTTCACGTCGAACCCGTCGGCGGCAAGGTCCGCGACCAAGCTGCGAACCGTCTCAGCCGCGTCGCCCTTGTTCGTGCCGATCACCCCGGTGGGTCCTCGCTTGATCCAGCCGGTGACGTACTCACCGGGCAGCGGGGCACCCGTGTCGTCGATCACGCGGCCGGCCCCGTCGTTGCGCACGACGGCGGCCTCGTCGTCGAAGGGCACCCCGGGCAGGGGCAGGCTCCGGTAGCCGACGGCGCGGACGACCGCCTGGACGGTGAGCTCGGTGATCTCGTGCGGTCCTTCGGGTCGCGACCCCTCGAGCCGGATCCCCTCGACCCGGTCGGAACCGAGGATCTCGACCGGCCGCTGCCAGAAGTGGGCACGGATGGCTCGGTCGCCAGGTGACGGCTGACGACCGACCCACCCCTCGAGCACGGCGAGGTTGGCCGCGACATGGCGCTCCCGGTCGGGTTCGTCGGCGGGGAGATCCGCAGCCTCGGCGACGGCGGTCACTCCGGCGAGCTCGCCGAGCTCCCGCAGCTCCTTCGTCGTGAACTTGCCGTACTCAGGACCGCGACGCCCGATCAGGTGCACCTCACGGACCGTGCTCGCGCGCAATGCCTCGAGCACGTCGGCGGGAACGTCCGTGGGGTGCAGGTGCTCGACCGGGACGGCGAGGACCCGGGCCACGTCCACGGCCACGTTGCCGACACCGATGACCGCGACGGACTCGACGGCGAGCGGGAAGGGCTGGGCCGCGTCCGGGTGGCCGCTGTACCAGTTCACGAAGTCGGTCGACGAGCAGGAGCCCGGCAGGTCCTCACCGGGAATGCCGAGGCGGCGGTCGCGAGCGGCGCCGGTGGCGTAGATGACGGCGTGGTAGCACCCCAGGAGGTCCTCGCGCGTCAGGTCTCGGCCGAGCTCGACGCAACCGAGGAACCGGACGCGGTCGGACTCGAGGGCAGGCTGCAACGCCCGAGCCACACTCTTGATCTTGTGGTGGTCTGGGGCGACGCCGTAGCGGATCAGGCCGTACGGCGTCGGGAGTCGGTCGATCACATCGATGGTGGCCTGGAGGTCCGCGGACTTCAACAGGCTGTCGACGGCGTAGAGCCCCGCGGGCCCTGCGCCCACGACGGCGATGCGGAGGGGTGCGGTCGCGGTCATCCGACGATCCTGTCGCACCCGGTCACTGCGCGGGTGCTGCCACCCCGCACTCGGGGACGCCGACGGCGGACCGGCCGGCGAGCAGCTGGTCGGCGACCTTCTGGCAGGCAGCCCCGGTCGCGCCGAACTCGGCGGACGTGAGCACGTCGACGAGGTGGCGTCGCACCGACCTCACGTGAGACGGCGCGGCGCCGACCAGCAGCTCCCAGCCGTCCTCGGTGAGCTGAGCCAGGGTGCCGCGTCGGTCGGTCGGGCACTCCCGTCGTCGGACCCAGCCGGCGTCCTCCATCCGGGCGATCTGGTGCGACAGCCTCGAGCGGGAGGACAGCGTCACGTCGGCGAGGTCGCTCATGCGGAGCTCGCGGTCGGGAGCCTCGGAGAGCCGGACGAGGATCTCGTAGTCGGCCATCGAGAGGCCGTGGTCGGCTTTGAGGTCACGATCGAGCGCGTCGGTCAGCAGGATGTGCGCCGCGATCCACCCGCGCCAGGCCTGCTGCTCCTCGGCGGTCAGCCAGCGAACGGGTTCCACGGTGTCGGTCACCGCACCAGTCTAGTTGAAAGCCGTACGACCGGGGGTGGCGATCGCTGAGATGTCGATCACGGGCATGCGGACCACAGTCCGCGGTCAGCGGCCCGGGCCGCGTCCTCGGCAGCCTCGAGGTCGGCCAGATGTGCCACGTTGGGAGGAAAGGTCGCCACCGTCGCGAAGCCCTGGCTGACGAGCGCGGCATTGACCAGGGCGGCTGGGCGGGGCAGCCACACGTAGGCGAGGGTGCGGTCGTAGCGGTCTCGTCGCTCGATGTCGTACTCGAGGACCACGGGAGTGCCGCGGGGAAGGAGACGGGACAGCGCGGCCGAAGCCTCCGGGCCGTAGCACTCGACCGGTGAGTCGGGCTTCACGCTCTCAGGGGCGTCGATCCCGATGAGCCGGACGCGTTCCCCGCTGACGATCACCGTGTCACCGTCGACCACCCGGTCCACGCGTGCGCGATCTCCCTGGGGCAGAACGGCCGTGCCGGCACCAGGGGGGCTGTCGGCGGGCTCGACACCCGGACCGGTGCTGGGCCGCCGAAGTGCAGGCGGTGACTGCCACCAGCCCTGCCGCTGTGGCGATCAGCGGCCGGGCGCAGCTTCAGCGTGCTGGAGCGCTGTGGTGGAGCACGCTCTCGTGCCGCTCCCACAGCTTGGTGCCACCCAGGATGCCGGCCGAGTTGGAGACGATCTCGACCTTGGGGCCGGGGTCGAAGTCCAGCCGCTTGGCGTTGCCCCCTCCGATGTAGATGCGGTCCGGGTACAGCACGTCCTCGATCCAGAACAAGGCCTTGTGCACCCGGGTGTTCCACCGCCGGGTGCCGATGTTCTTGCGCTCGGCGTCGCCGAGCTGGATGTCGAAGGACTGGCCGTGTCGGAACGGTGCGTGCGACAGCTCGATGTGGGGGAGGAGGAGGCCCTCGTTGAACAGCGCGGTGCCCACGCCGGTGCCCAGCGTCATGACGTACTCGAAGCCGGTGCCCGACACGACGGCGCAGCCTTGGACATCGGCATCGTTGGCGAGGAGCAGCGGCTTCCCGAACGCCTCGACGAGGGCCTGCTCGAGGGGATAGCCCTCCCAGAGGTGCGCCTGCTCCTCGACCCGCGGGCCGCCCGGCTCCACGCGCGAGAGGGACGGGACCGAGACGACGTGCCCCCGTCGGACCAGGCCGGGGAACCCGACGGTGACCCGGTGGTAGCTGGGGAGGGGCTCCACCAGCTGGAGCAGCTTCTCGAGGAGCAGCTCCGGGCTGCACGGGTACGGCGTCTCGACGCGCACCCGCTCGACGAGCATGTCGCCCTTCGGTCCGAGCACGGACGCCTTGAGGCCGGTGCCACCGATGTCGATGGCGAGGGTCTTGACCGTACGTGGCCAGCGGGTGGGGATCTCCATGCGTGCCAGCCTAGAGCCGGGCCTGGCCGAGGTCAGGCGAGCGTCAGGATCTCGGCACCGGTGTCGGTGACGACGAGGGTGTGCTCGAACTGCGCCGATCGTTTGCGGTCCAGGGTGACGACGGTCCACCCGTCCGGCCAGATGTCGTAGTCGACGGTGCCCAGGGTGAGCATCGGTTCGATGGTGAACGTCATGCCCGGTTCCATGACCGTCACGGCCGTCGGGTCGTCGTAGTGGGGGATGACCAGCCCGGAGTGGAACGCGGTGCCGATGCCGTGCCCCGTGAAGTCGCGCACGACGCCGTATCCGAACCGGCGGGCGTAGGCCTCGATCACGCGACCGATGACGTTGATCTGCCGTCCTGGCGCGACGGCCTTGATGGCCCGAAGGGTCGCCTCGTGGGTCCGCTCGACGAGCATGCGTGACTCCTCGTCGACGTCGCCGACGAGGAAGGTCGCATCGGTGTCACCGTGCACCCCGTCGAGGAACGCCGTGATGTCCACGTTGACGATGTCGCCGTCCTCGAGCACCGTGCTGTCAGGGATCCCGTGACAGATGACCTCGTTGATGCTGGTGCACAACGACTTCGCGTACGGCGGGACTCGTCCGGTACCGGGGTACCCGAGGGTGGAGGGGTACGCGCCGTGGTCGCAGAGGAACTCGTGGCCCACCCGGTCCAGGTCGTCTGTGGTGACACCAGGTGCCACGTGGCGCCCCACCTCAGCCAGCGCTTGTGCCGCCAGTCGTCCGGCGACCCTCATGCGCTCGATCGTGTCCGGGTCCTGCACCCAGGACCCGTTGCCGCGCGCAGCCGACTTACGACCGACGTACTCCGGCCGGACGATGTGCGACGGGACGGGACGCATCGGGGAGACGATTCCGGGGGCGAGGCTCACCGTGGGAGTCTAAGTCCGGAGACGGAAGGGGCGAGACGTGAGCGGCGACGACAACCAGTGGTGGTGGTCCCTGCGGCTGGGACGGGTGGAGCACGGCCCGGGGGAGCCGAACGCCGAGCGACTCGGCCCCTATGCCACGGAGGCTGAGGCTGCTGGCGCCCTCGAGAGGGCGCGGGCGCGGAACGAGGCCTGGGAGCACGACCCTGCCTGGGCGGACGACGAGGACTGAGCGACGAGAGGCCCCCACCCCGAAGGGTGAGGGCCTCTCGCCTGGTCTGCTGAAGGTCAGGCCTTCTTGGCGGCGGCCTTCTTGGCCGGGGCCTTCTTGGCCGGGGCCTTCTTGGCCGGGGCCTTCTTGGCAGGGGCCTTTCGGGCGACGGACTTCTTGGCAGCTGCGGTGCGCTTGGCGACCGTCGACTTCACGGCAGCGGTCTCCTTGGCCACGGTCTTCTTCACGGCTGCGCTCTTCTTGGCCACGGACTTCTTGGCGGCGGCCGTCCTCTTCGCGGCGGTCTTCTTGGCAGCAGCGGTCTTGACCGCGGCGGTCTTCTTCACGGCAGCGGCCTTCTTGGCGGCGCGGCAGCCTTCTTGGCGGCCGGCGGCCTTCTTGGCGGGGGCGGCCTTCTTGGCGGCCGGAGCCTTCTTGGCGGGGGCGGCAGCAGCGGTCTGGTCGACCACGAGCGCTGACCCGGCGTTCTTCTTCACCGACGCGATGCCGTTGCTGGCCGCGACCTTGGTTGCGTAACCCTGGGACGTCGCCACGATCTGACCGTTGCTTGCGAACAGGGAGAAGCGGAACTTGCCTGCCTTGTCCTTGCTGAGTACGAACTTCGCCGGCACGGGGGCCTCCTGGACACGGGGTCCGGCACGGTGCCGGACAACTCTCAGGGCGAAGGGTGACACGTCCGACCACCGATGTGCACGTTCCGCAGCGTCGCCAGCGGCTCCGGTCTTCCTACTCGTCGCGGGCGCCCTCGGCACGCCTGGCCCGAATCGCACGCTGCCGCAACGCATTCTCATCGGTTCGAGCGTCATATCGCCACAATGACGGCAAGGCGACCGCAAGCAGCCCCACTCCCGCGACGCAGAGAAGACCGCCGCTCACCAGGCTCGCGCGCAGTCCGTACCGCTGAGCAGCCACGCTGGATCTCACCTGTCCAAGGGTGGGACCGATGGAGTAGCTCAACAGCTCGATGCCGGCCATCCGGCCGCGGACCTCGTCGGGAATCGTCTGGTTCCACATGATTCCGCGGAAGAGGCCGCTCACCATGTCGAACGCTCCGGCGAAGGTGAGTGCGACGAGCACCCACCACACGCTCGGCAGCAGACCGAACGCAGCGATCGCGGTTCCCCAGCCGATGGCGGCCCACACGATGGCCCGACCGTGCCGGTGCACGTGGTTGGTCCAGCCGGAGGTCAACGTCGCGACGAGGGCGCCGACGGTCGGAGCCGTGTACAGCAGTCCGAGGGACCACGGTGCCCCCAGCTCATCGGCCACGAACGGGAAGACCGCGTAAGGAAAGGCGAACACCATGGCCACCAGGTCCACGGCGTAGGTGCCCAGCAGGTCCTTGCGGCCCCAGGCGTAGCGGCAGCCGTCGGCGATGGCGCGCAGGCTGACCGGCTCGGCCTCGGCCGCGACGCGCGCAGGGCGCAGTCTCCACAGCAGCACGATGGACACCACGAACGTGCCGATGTCGACGGCGTAGGCGAGGCTCACGCCAACCCAGGCAACCAAGAGCCCGCCGACGGCCGGGCCGATGATCTGACCGAACTGCCAGCGCAGCGAGGTGAGAGCCCCAGCCGCGGTCAGCTGGTCGTGGGCGACGACTTGCGGGATGAGTGAGTCGAGGCTGGGTCGTTGGAGACCGTCCAAGCTGCGACGAGGGCGGCGACCACGTAGATGATCCACAGCTGGGGGCTTGGCGCGAGTGCGTTGACGAGCAGGATCAGCGAGGTGACGGCGAGGCCGATCTCGGTCAGCACCACCATGCGGCGACGGTCGAAGGCGTCAGCGAGCGCGCCTCCCCACAGGCCGAAGACGATGAGAGGGACGAGCTCGACGAGGCCGAGGGCTCCGACGGCGACGAAGGAGCCCGTGAGCTCCTTCACCTGGAAGGGCAGCGCGACGTAGGTGATCATCGATCCGAGGTAGGAGATGACACCGGCGGCGAAGATGAGGCGGTAGTCGCGCGACGTCCGCAGCGGCGTCGTGTCGATCCTCAGTCGACGGACGAGATCGAGACCGCTCACGGGTCCTGACAGTGGTCCTCGGCTGACGCCACGGCAAGCGGATTGTCGAGGGTCAGTGCCCCTGTGGTCCGCTCACGGCGTCGAGGAAGTGCGCCAGGCGGTCGCGGAACCCACGCCGACCAGCGTCGCCCGGCCCGGTCTCGCCTGCAGCGGCGCTGACGAGATGCTGAACGGTGTCGAAGGAGACCTCGGGGACCACGAAGGTCGTTGGTCACGACGGTGAGTGACTCGTGAGCCACCTCTTCGAGATCCAGTCGCCACCGTCGAGGGCGAGGATCGTGGCCCCGGACTTGCGGGCGTCCCAAGCGCGCTCCAGAAGTCCTTCGGGTGCCTCCTCTTCTGCGACGACGAGGACGGTCTCACCACGGCGGGCCGCCTCGAGGCGCTGCATGGTCACCGAGAGGTGGGGCGGCGCGCCCTCGGGGACCGACCAGCGGACCAACGTCGGCTCAAGCTCGGGGATGCCGGAGAGTCGCGCCTCGTCGGTCAGGTGCGCGGTGAGGTGCCAGGGCTCCTCCGTGGGGGTGCCGACGAGAAGGAGTCCGTGCTGCGTCGTGGTGCTGCGTCTCATGGTCTGGGCGAAAGACCTGGTCCGGTCCACCCACACGGTGGTCGACAGCAGCTCCCGCAGAGCGGCAACCTGCTCGGCATCCATGGGGCCCATCGTGCCGGACCGGTCGGTCGGCTGGCAGGATCGGCGCATGAGTGAACCCGTCCGTGTCGATCCTCGGGAGCTGCCCGACGTTGCCGACCTCGTGGTCGGCGTTCTCGGCGGGACCGGGGAGCAGGGCCGAGGGCTCGCCCTGCGCCTGGCTGCAGCTGGTCAGCGCGTCGTCCTCGGTTCGCGCGACCCCGGTCGTGCCCAGGCTGCTGCTGCCGGGGTGGGGCATGGCGTCACCGGGGCGTCCAACGCGGACTGCGCGGCGTCCGCAGACCTCGTGGTCGTCGCCGTGCCCTGGGACGGCCATCGCGAGCTGCTCGGTCGAGCTCGAACCAGTACTCGCTGGCAAGGTCGTCGTCGACTGCGTCAACCCGCTCGGCTTCGACAAGCAAGGGGCCTACGCCCTCCCGGTGGCCGAGGGGTCGGCGGCCGAGCAGGCTGCCTCGGTGCTCCCGCGCTGTCAGGTGGTCGGTGCCTTCCATCACCTCAGCGCCGTGCTCTTGCTGGACACCACGCTCGAGTCCTTCGACACGGACGTCCTCGTCGTCGGGGACGATCGCTACGGCGACGGACCTGGTTCAGGCACTCGCCGGTCGGATCCCCGGGATTCGCGGCCTCTACGCAGGACGCCTCCGCAACGCGGGGCAGGTCGAGGCGCTGACGGCCAATCTCATCTCGCTGAACCGCCGGTACAAAGCCCATGCCGGGGTCCGCGTCACCGACGTCTGAGACGCCGGAGCGGGCCGCTCGCCTCACGGGCCCGGACGCCGCGGGAAGATCTGACCTCTGACCGCCCGCCGGGAGGACGTTCGTCCCTGCCGGCACCACGACCGCCGGTCGAGGCTGGTCTCATGGTCGTTCCCCCCCTGGTCCTTCGTCCTCCGGGCCTCGACGGCACCCCCGTGCACGGCGGTGCGTCGTCGAAGGTCCGCGTCCCCTATGTGCTCACGCTGGCTGCGGCGGTCGTGTCCTTCTTCGCCGGTGCCCTCACCTGGCGGGATGAGGGTCTGCTGCTCGGTCCGTCCGTGATGAACGGGTCGGCCCGGGGAACCGGTCTGGTCGTCATCGCCGTGGCGGTGCCCGTGCTCCTCGTCGCCGTCCGCACAACATCGCGCGGGTCCCTTCGGGCGCTGCTGATCTGGGTCGGGGCGCTGGGCTACCTGCTGTACAACGCCGTGATGTTCGTCTTCGCGACGCCGTACAACCGGGCGTTCCTGCTCTACGTGCTCATGCTGTCGCTGTGCCTCTGGGCCCTTGTCTCGGTGCTGGTCGCCGTGGACCTCCGAGGTGTGGCGGATCGCACCTCGTCCCGGCTGCCGGCGCGCGGCCTGGCTGCCTTCGTGTGGGTGGTCGTGGTGCTCAACACCCTCGCCTGGCTGGGCGGGATCACGCCGGCCCTGCTGGGGGACGCGCCTGGTGACATGACGGCGGGCATGGGCGTCGCGACCAACCCGGTGTACGTCCAAGATCTCGCCGTGTGGTTGCCCCTTGCCACCGTCGGCGCCTGGTGGCTCTGGCACCGACGGGTGTGGGGCACGGTCGTCACAGGATCGCTCCTCACCCTGTGGGTGATCGAGTCTGTCGGCATCGCCGTCGACCAGTGGTTCGGGCACCGAGCCGACCCGGGTTCGGACCTCGCGTCCGGCTCGGTCGTGCTCCCGTTCCTCGTCGCTGCGGTGGTCACGGCGGTCGCCCTGTGGACCCTTCTCCGGGCCATCGACCGCTCAGACGAGTGATGCGCCCACGAAGGCGAAGGCATCGGGGGTGATCCGGTTCCAGTAGCCGCGCGTGTGCGCCCCGGGGGCGAAGTCGGCTCTCGCGGGACCTCCAGGAACCTCGGCCGCGAGGGCCCTTACGTTGTCGTAGAGGGCGTCAGCGGTGCCGCACCAGATCCCCGTGCGCTCGCCGCTCAACCGCCCGACCGAGGCGAACACCGCATCCCCGGGTGAGACCGCCGGGCTCAGCGCCGCAGTCGCCGTCAGCCAGCCGGGGTTGCGCTCGGCAGCCAGGAGCACGCCGTGCCCGCCCATCGACCAGCCGTACGCGGCCATCCTCGACACGTCGAAGCCGAGCTCCTCGCACCAGGCCGGGATCTCCTCCCGCAGCATCCGTTGTGGATCGTCGGCTCCGCCGTCGCCTGCCCAGAAGGTGCGGCCCCCGTCGGCGCCGACCAGCACGAACGGAGGGACGCCGTCACGAACGGCCGCCGTGAGGAACTGGCCGAGGCCGAACTCGTCGTAGTCGGCGGTCGTCGCGGTGGCGCCGTGGAGGACCATGCAGACCGGCAGGCCGACGCCGTCGCCGTAGCCGTCCGGGACCGCGGTGAAGAAGCCGACCTGACGGCCGCGTGCCTGCGAGGTCCGCTGCTCGAGGCTGACCTTGCCGGCAGGTACCGCTGGGATGACGCCGTCGACGCCTGTGTCTGCGAACCGACGGCGGATCGGCCCCGGAACGTCGAGGACGCCGGTCACGACGCCACCGGCGGCGGCGGCGCCGAGAAGCACGACACCGAGCCCCCCGAGGGCGAAGCTCTCGTCGGCTGAGCGCCCGGGTGTTCTCCTGTGGCGTCAGGCGGGGGCGTTCCTCCGCGGGCTGGTCGCCGGTCATGGCCCAGGAGCACCGGTTGCCGACGGGGTGGGGGCCGGTGGGGTGGCCTCCGGGGTGGGTGAAGGATCGGGCGGCGGCGTCGGCTCCGGGGTGGGTTCGGGGGTGCTCGACGGCATAGGGGCACTCGGCGTCACCGACGACGATGGCTTCGGTGAGGCCGAGCGCGGGGGCGGCGACGGAGCTGGGCGATCCGGGCGCGGCGGGTGCGACGCCCGGCACGGTGGCTCCGCCGGGTGCGAGAAAGGCCGACGGTGGGAGGTACTGCTGGGCGGCCACGGGTGCGCTCGGATCCAGCGGGGAGCAGGACAGGACGGCATCAGCGAAGGCCTGGGCACGGGCGACGTTGCCGGGTTCGCGCGGATGGATGCCGTCGATGGTCAACCAGTCGGGGTGTTCCTCGACGATGGTGGTCCAGCTCACAGGCACCACGTTGGGGTGCCCGTCCCACGCGCGGGCCAGGGCGTCGTTCGCGGCCGCCATCCCGTCTCCGTAGGCGTCCGGTCGGACGACGTCGGACCAGACGACGCACCGCTTCGGTCCGGCGATCTCCAGGATGCGCCTCGCTTCGGCCTCCAGGGTGCCTGCATCAGAGTCGTTGGTGCCGCTGCTCACGAGGATGACCGGCGGTACGTCGCCCGCGGCGGCGGCCCGTTCGAGCGCGATCCGGGCCTGCTGCGTGCTCCTCCCGACCACGGCGTCCCACGACACGTACCGGTCGGGGAGGAGGTCGGCCAACCAGGCGTAGGTGCTCAGCGCCAACGAGTCCCCGAGCGCCAGGACGTCCTGCGCCGGCGCCAGCAGCGGGGCGGAGTAGAGAGGCTCGGTGCTCGGCGCGAGCAGCGCGGGTGAGGGTGTCGGCGTCGAAGAGGCGGCGGAGCCCACCGGTGCTGCGCTCGGCTCTCCTGCGGCACGGACCGTCAGCCCGACGACCAGCGCGCACGTGGCCACGGCGACGACCGAGGTGGCGAGGCGCGCCCTGGTCATCGGGGCGCGTCCTTCCCCGGGGTGTCCACCCGTCGGATCGTATGCCAGACTCGCCGCGTGCCCGCGGCCCGTGCGATTACCAGCCGGCGCACCGGCTGACCGATCAGCCCGTGCGCAGACCTCCCACGACCGTGGGGGGTCTTTTTCGTCCCGGCACCCGTTCGAGGAGCAGTGACCCTGATGGTCGACCCGCAGGCCGAGCCGCCCGTCGTCGACGACGCGTTCCACGTCTACGACACGACCCTGCGCGACGGGGCCCAGCAGGAGGGCCTCGCCCTGTCCGTCGAGGACAAGCTGTCGATCGCCGGGCACCTCGACGCCCTGGGAGTGGGGTTCATCGAGGGCGGGTGGCCGGGCGCCAGCCCCAAGGACACGGTGTTCTTCCAGCGTGCTCGGACCGACCTCCGGTTGCGGCACGCGACGCTCGCTGCCTTCGGGTCGACCCGGCGGCCCGGCGTCGCTGTCGGCTCGGACGCCCTCGTGCGGGCGCTGCTCGACTCCGAGGCGGCCGTCGTGACCCTGGTGGCCAAGTCGCACGACCGGCACGTGGAGCTGGCCCTGCGCACCGACCTGGCCGAGAACCTCTCCATGGTGAGCGACACGGTCGCGTTCCTCGCCGCCGAGGGGCGGCGGGTCTTCCTCGACGCCGAGCACTTCTTCGACGGCTACCGCAGCAACCGGGCCTACGCGCTCGAGGTGCTTCAGGCTGCGGTCGCAGCCGGGGCCGACCTGGCCGCGCTGTGCGACACCAACGGAGGAATGCTCCCCGACGAGATCGCGCAGGTCGTGGACGAGGTGGTGCGGTCCACGGGCATCCGGGTCGGCATCCACTGCCACAACGACACCGGCTGCGCGGTGGCGAACTCCCTGTCGGCCGTCGACGCCGGCGCCACCCACGTGCAGGGCACTCTGAACGGCTACGGCGAACGCACCGGGAACGCCGACCTCGTCGCCGTCGTGGCCAACCTCCAGCTGAAGCGAGGACGGCAGGTCCTGCCCGCGCACAGTCTCCGGGAGGCGACGCGCATCGCGCACGCGGTGTCGGAGGTCACCAACGTGCCGCCCTACTCGCGTCAGCCGTACGTCGGCACGAGCGCGTTCGCGCACAAGGCCGGCCTGCACGCCAGCGCGGTCAAGGTCGATCCGATGCTCTACCAGCACATCGACCCCGAGGGCGTCGGCAACGACATGCGCATGCTGGTGTCGGAGATGGCTGGTCGGGCCAGCATCGAGATCAAGGGCAAGGAGATGGGGTTCGACCTGTCCGACGACCGGGAGCTCGTGGGTCGGGTCACCGAGCGGGTCAAGGCCATGGAGGCGCAGGGCTACACCTTCGAGGCCGCCGACGCCTCCTTCGAGCTGCTGCTCCGCGAGGAGGCCGAAGGTGCGCGCCCCTCGTTCTGGGAGGTCGAGTCGTGGCGGGCGATCGTCGAGTCGCGCGGCCGGGCCGAGGACCCGGCGGGGGAGCCTGCCACGGCCGAGGCGACGGTCAAGGTCCGCGCCGGCGGACATCGGGTCGTGGCCGTGGGCGAGGGCAACGGGCCGGTGAACGCCCTGGACCAGGCGCTGCGGCAGGCGGTGGGCCAGCTCTACCCCGAGATCGAGCGACTCGAGCTGATCGACTACAAGGTGCGCATCACCGACGCTGCGCACGGCACCGACGCCAAGACCCGCGTTCTGGTGGAGACCAGCGACGGGACCACCTCGTGGGTGACCGTCGGGGTCGGTGACAACGTGGTCGAGGCCTCCTGGGAGGCGCTGACCGACGGACTCATCTACGGCCTGGTCCGGCAGGGCGAGAGTCCGCGTCGAGTGCAGGGTTGACGCCGGGTCCGAGCCCTTGGATCGGGTCGTATCCCCGCACTCGGCGGGGCCTACCCCGGTCGGGCGTACGGCGGCCCGCCGGTAGCGTTGCGCCTCGTGCGTATCTGCAGGTTCAGCGTGGGTGGTGGCGAGGTCGCCTTCGGCGTCGTCGAGGGCGAGGGCGCCGAGGCGCACGTGACCGCGATCAAGGGGCACCCGTTCGGTCCCTTCGAGCTCTCGACGGCCCGGTTCCCGGCGGCCGAGATTCGGCTCCTCGCGCCCGTTCTGCCCAGCAAGGTGGTGGCCATCGGCAAGAACTACGCCGAGCACGCCCGCGAGATGGGGTCGGAGCCGCCGGCCGAGCCCGTGGTCTTCCTCAAGCCGTCCACCTCGGTGATCGGCCCGGGAGACCCCATCCCCTACCCGGCCCTGTCGAACGAGGTGCACCACGAGGCGGAGCTCGCCGTGGTCATCGGGCGACTCTGCCGGGAGGTGCCCGTCGAGCGCGCCTCGGAGGTCGTCCTCGGCTACACGGCGGCCAACGACGTCACCGCCCGCGACCTGCAGCGCAGCGACGGTCAGTGGACGCGCGCCAAGGGCTTCGACGGCTTCTGCCCGCTCGGTCCGTGGATCGTCACCGATCTCGACGCCTCCGACGTGGCGATCCGCTGCTCGGTCAACGGGGTGGTGCGACAAGAGGCTCGCACCTCCGACCTGATGCGCGGCGTCCCCGAGCTCATCTCCTACGTCTCCGCCGTCATGACGCTGCTCCCGGGCGACGTCATCCTCACGGGCACGCCCGCAGGGGTGGGCCCCCTCGAGGTGGGTGACGACGTGTCGGTGACCATCGAAGGAATCGGCACGCTGACCAACCCGGTGGTGGGTCGTGGCTGAGCAGCCGTCAGGCCCCGTGCGGCTGCGCGTCGCGCCGTCGCCGACGGGGGACCCGCACGTCGGCACGGCGTACATGTCCTTGTTCAACCTGGCCTTCGTCCGTCAGCAGGGCGGTCAGTTCATCCTGCGCATCGAGGACACCGACCGGGCGCGGTACGTCGCCGACAGCGAGCAGCAGGTCTACGACACCCTGACCTGGTTGGGCCTGGAGTGGGACGAGGGTCCGGACAAGGGCGGCCCCTTTGCGCCGTACCGCCAGTCCGAGCGACTCGACACGTACCCGAAGTACGTGGAACGCCTCCTGGCTGACGGTCACGCCTACCACTGCTGGTGCAGCACGGAGCGGCTCGCGCAGATGCGCGAGGCCCAGCAGAAGGCCAAGGAGCCCACCGGCTACGACCGGCTCTGCTACGGCAAGACGCGTGACGAACGGGCGGCGCTGCCGGGGTTCTCCGAGAACTCCGTCGTGCGGATGCTCGTGCCGGACGACGTCCCGCTCTCCTTCGTCGACGTGATCCGTGGCGAGGTGCGGGCGCCGATGCCGGACGACCAGGTGATCGTGAAGGCCGACGGCTTCCCCACGTACCACCTGGCGAGCGTCGTCGACGACCACGAGATGGGCATCACCCACGTCGTGCGCGGCGAGGAGTGGATCAGCTCCACGCCCAAGCACCTCCTGCTCTACCGGTGGCTGGGTCTTCAGCCGCCGGCGTTCGCGCACATGCCGCTGCTGCGCAACCCCGACAAGTCGAAGATCAGCAAGCGGAAGAACCCGGCCGCACGACTGACCTGGTTCAAGGAGGCGGGCTACCTTCCCGAGGCGTTGCGGAACTTCCTCGCCCTGATGGGCTACTCGCAGCCCGACGGCGCCGAGATCTTCACCTTCGAGGACCTGGTCGCGGACTTCGACTGGAGCCGCGTCAACACCGTCGGGCCGGTCTTCGACCTCGACAAGCTCGGCTGGCTCAACGGCCACTACATCAGGGCTCTGTCGGAGGACGACCTCGCCGGGCGCATCGTCGACCACCTCGTGCTGGCCGGGGTGCTCCCCGCCGCGGTCGACCGAGCAGCAGCGTGCGACCGTGCTCGCGGCCACGCCGCTGGTGCAGGAACGCATGATGCTGCTGACCGAGTCCGAGGACATGCTCGGCTTCCTGCTCGTCGAGCCTTCCGACTTCGTGGTCGCAGAAGACGCGCGGGCCGCGCTGGGTCCGGACGCCGGGGCTGCTCTGGTCACGGCGTACGACGCCCTGGCCGGGCTCGGGGAGTGGGCCTCGGCGAGCATCGAGGCCGCGCTGAGAGCCAGCCTCGTGGAGGGGCTCGGCCTGAAGCCCAAGCTCGCGTTCACCCCGGTCCGGGTCGCGGTCACCGGGCGTCGGGTGTCACCGCCCCTCTTCGAGTCGATGGAGATCCTCGGCCGCGAGCTCTCGCTGGCCCGGGTGGCGGCGTTGCGCGACTCCCTCACCCTCGGCTGACCGTCGGTGGTCCCCGTCGTGGCGGTCCTGTTCGACGTCGACGGCACCCTGGTCGACCATGACGCTGCGGCTCGGCGTGGACTCGAGGCCCACCTGCGAGCGCGAGGGTCTCGACGTCGACCAGGGCACCTGGGCGCGGTGGATCGAGGTCGAGGACCGGCACTTCGACCGCTACCTGGCCGGCGCCCTGTCCTTCGAGGAGCAGCGCCGCGAGCGCGCACGTGACTTCACCGGGCGACCGCTCAGCGATGCCGAGGCTGACGCCTGGTTCGACGGGTACCGCCAGCAGTTCGAGGCCTCGTGGTCCTTGTTCGACGACGTCCTTCCGACGCTCGACGCGCTTGCCGCGGCCGAGCTTCCGCTCGGCGCGTTCTCCAACGTGGACGGCGGCTACACCCGGCGCAAGCTCGCCTCGCTCGGGGTGATCGACCGCTTCGGTGTGGTTCTCGGGCGCGACGACGTCACGGTGGGCAAGCCGGCAGCGGAGCCCTTCCTTGCGCTGGCCGCCGCGCTGGGGGTGACCGCCGCGGGTGCCCTCCACGTGGGAGACCGGTACGAGGTCGACGCCCGAGCGGCCCGTGCGGCGGGTCTGCTCGGAGTGTGGCTCGACCGGCCCGGGCGCGGCACCCGAGCGACGCCGACCGGACGGCCCGCTCGATCCAGCCGTCCTCGTCATCGACTCGCTGCTCGACCTGCTCCCGCTCGCCGTCCACGGGTGGCCGCTGGCCCGCTGACGCGCCGGTTTGGGCGGCCCCACGCCCTCCGGTAGACTGGTGAGGTTGCGGTCCAGGAGGGCCCAGCACCCTTGGGGTATGGGGTAATTGGCAGCCCAACTGATTCTGGTTCAGTTAGTCTAGGTTCGAGTCCTGGTACCCCAGCGCAAGGTCCGAGCGACCGGCCCAGCCGGTACACTCAGGCACCTCGTCGGCTTCTGCCGACACCCACGGCCCCGTTGTGTAGCGGCCTAGCACGCCGCCCTCTCAAGGCGGTAGCGCGGGTTCGAATCCCGTCGGGGCTACGTGGTCCGAAGGCCCCCACCAACTGCGGTGGGGGCCTTCCGCGCATACCGGTCCAGGCCTGGCTAGGGTTTCGCTGCTGATCGCTCCCTTTGGCTTCGAGGAGACCTGCTGTGGCTGACGCCGGATCCCGTCCCCCTCCGACGCTCGACCAGGTCTATGCCATGCGCCTGGCGGCGCGAAGGCTGGAGGACGAGTTCGACGGCGTCCTCGGAGCCGAGACGGTCGACGTGGTGCTCCGGGCGTCCCACGAGCACTACCAGGACCACGCGACGGTGCAGAACTTCGTGCCGCTGATGGCCGAGCGGTTCGCCCGGCAGCGCCTTCGCGCACTCGCCCACGTCGAGCTGGCGGCGCAGGCCGGGGTCCCCGCCGTCCTGTTCCTCTGCGTCCACAACGCGGGGCGCTCGCAGATGGCGCTCGGGTTCTTCACTGCTATGGCAGGGGAAGAAGCGGTGGCCTGGTCCGGCGGGGCCGACCCGCTGCACGCGATCGACCCGGCAGTCGTCGAGGCCATGTGTGAAGTCGGCATCGACCTGGGCGAGGAGTTCCCGAAGCCCTGGACCGATGAGATCCTCCGGGCGGTGGACGTGATCGTCACCATGGGCTGCGCGGACGATTGTCCTGACGTGCCCGGGAGCCGACAGCTCGACTGGGACCTGGACGACCCTGCCGGCCAGGAGATCGCTGCCGTGCGCCCGATCCGAGACGCGATCGAGGTCGAGGTACGCGCGCTGCTCACCGAGCTGGGGATCACTCCGAGCGACGCAGCGCCTCGGTAAGCGCGTTGGCCGCGCCGAGCACGGCCGGGGCGTGCAGTCGCCCGGGCGTGCGGGTCAGGCGCTCGAGCGGTCCGGAGACGCTCACCGCCGCCACGATCTTGCCGCCTGGTCCGCGCACCGGCGCCGACACCGACGCCACGCCGGCTTCTCGTTCGCCCACACTCTGAGCCCAGCCTCGGCGACGTACACCCGCGAGCACCGTGGCGGTGAACCGCGCGCCACGCAGGCCTCGGTGCATGCGCTCGGGCTCCTCCCAGGCGAGCAGCACCTGGGCGGCCGAGCCAGCGGTCATCGGCAGCACCGAGCCGACCGGGACGGTGTCGCGGAGCCCCGACAAGCGTTCCGCAGCGGCGACGCAGATGCGTTCCTCGCCCTGACGGCGGTAGAGCTGGGCGCTCTCCCCGGTCATGTCGCGCAAGGCAGAAAGGACGGGCGCGGCCGCCGCCTGCAGTCGGTCCTCACCGGCGGCCGCGGCCAGCTCGCCGAGGCGGGGCCCCAGCACGAAGCGGCCCTGGAGGTCGCGGGCGACCAGCCGGTGGTACTCCAAGGCCACGGCCAGCCGGTGGGCCGTGGGTCTCGCCAGCCCGGTGGCCTGCACCAGCCCGGCCAGCGTGGCCGGCCCGGCCTCGAGCGCTCCCAAGACGACGGCGGCCTTGTCCAGGACGCCGACTCCGCTAGAGTTGTCCATGGTCTGATACTGCCGTCTCGACATGCGAGACGCAAGTCATAGGGGACAACGGTCATGGGACGCACGCTCGCCGAGAAGGTCTGGGATGCCCACGTCGTACGACGTGCCGAGGGCGAACCCGACCTGCTCTACATCGACCTGCACCTCGTGCACGAGGTCACGAGCCCACAGGCGTTCGACGGCCTGCGTGCCGCGGGGCGGCCGGTACGCCGTCCGGATCTCACGCTGGCGACCGAGGACCACAACGTGCCGACGGTCGACATCGACCTGCCGATCGCCGACCCGGTGTCCCGCGCCCAGGTGGATGCCCTGCGCGCCAACTGCGCGGAGTTCGGGGTGCCGCTGTACTCCTTGGGCAGCACCGAGCAGGGCATCGTCCACGTCGTCGGGCCGCAGCTCGGGCTCACCCAGCCCGGGATGACCGTGGTGTGCGGCGACAGCCACACCTCGACGCACGGCGCCTTCGGTGCCCTTGCCTTCGGGATCGGCACCAGTGAGGTGGAGCACGTCCTCGCGACGCAGACCCTGCCGCTGCAGCCCTTCAAGACCATGGCCGTCACCGTGGAGGGCCGGCTCCCCGACGGGGTCACCGCGAAGGACGTCATCCTGGCGGTCATCGCCCGCATCGGCACCGGTGGCGGCCAGGGGTACGTGATCGAGTACCGCGGGGAGGCCATCCGAGCCCTGTCGGTCGAGGCGCGGATGACGATCTGCAACATGTCGATCGAAGCCGGGGCCCGTGCCGGGATGATCGCTCCGGACGAGACCACGTTCGCCTACCTCCAAGGACGTCCGCACGCCCCCGAGGGCGCTGACTGGGACGCAGCGGTGGCGTGGTGGCGCAGCCTGGTGACCGACGACGACGCGGTCTTCGACACCGAGGTCGTGGTCCGAGCCGACGAGCTGTCCCCGTTCGTCACGTGGGGCACCAACCCTGGGCAGGGTGTGCCGCTGTCGGGCAGCGTGCCGGCGCCGGAGGACTTCGACGATCCCGACGAGCGGGCGGCTGCCGAGCGGGCGCTGACCTACATGGGTCTGTCGGCCGGCACCAGCATGCGTGACATCCCTGTCGACACCGTGTTCCTGGGGTCCTGCACCAACGGCCGGATCGAGGACCTGCGGGCTGCCGCGGACCTGCTCCGCGACCGGACGGTGGCACCGGGAGTGCGCATGCTCGTCGTGCCAGGATCGGTGCGCGTGCGGCTGGCTGCCGAGGCGGAGGGGCTCGACCGGGTCTTCACCGCCGCCGGAGCAGAGTGGCGACAGGCGGGCTGCTCCATGTGCCTGGGGATGAACCCCGACCAGCTGGCTCCGGGGGAACGCAGCGCCTCGACGTCCAACCGGAACTTCGAGGGCCGACAGGGCAAGGGCGGGCGGACCCACCTCGTCTCGCCCCAGGTCGCGGCCGCCACCGCCGTCGTCGGGCGGCTCGCCTCGCCCGCCGACCTCGTCTGACCTGCCCAGCCGCGCCCACCACAGGAGGACCTCATGGAGCCGTTCACCGTTCACTCCGGCACCGCCCTGCCGCTGCGGCGCAGCGACGTCGACACCGACCAGATCATCCCCGCGGTCTACCTCAAGCGGATCACCCGCCACGGCTTCGAGGACGCGCTCTTCGCCGCCTGGCGACAAGACCCGGACTTCGTGCTGGTGCGCCCCGAGTACGTCGGCGCGACGATCCTCGTCGCCGGCCCCAACTTCGGCAGCGGATCATCGCGAGAGCACGCGGTGTGGGCCCTCGGTGACTACGGCTTCCGGGTGGTCATCTCCTCCAGGTTCGCTGACATCTTCCGCGGCAACGCCGGGAAGAACGGGCTGCTCACAGCGGTCGTGGATGCCGCTGTCGTCGAGCAGCTCTGGCAGCTGGTCGAATCCGATCCGTCCCTCGTCGTCACGGTGGACCTTCAGTCGCGGACCATCACGGCAGCCGACGTGGTCGCCGACTTCGACGTCGACGACTACACGCGCTGGCGCCTGCTCGAGGGCTTCGACGACATCGGCATCACCTTGCAGTCGGCCGACGCCATCGAGGCTTTCGAGGCGTCGCGGCCCTCGTTCACCCCGACGACCGTGGTCGGCTGAGCGGCTCGTTGGTCCCTTTCGGCTGTCCGTTTTGCGTGTGATCGACCGGTCGTCTCAAACCCTCGCACTCCGAAATCGTTGCGACACAACGACATTGGGCGGCGTGGGAATTGCTCATGAGCTTCCTTTGCGACTACCCTTCGAGGTGGTTCGGGCAAAGGCCCGACGCCGGACGTCCGGAAGGAAAGCAGTGAACAAGAGCGAGCTGATCGACTCCATCGCCGACCGGGTCGGTGGCAAGAAGGCCGCCCAGGAGGCGGTCGACGCAGTCATCGAGACCATCACGTACGCGGTGGCCAAGGGTGAGAAGGTCGTCATCACCGGATTCGGTGCTTTCGAGAAGGTCGAGCGGGCTGCCCGCACGGCCCGCAACCCGCGCACCGGTGCCACCGTGAAGGTCAAGAAGAGCTTCGCCCCGCGCTTCCGCGCCGGCGCTGACCTGAAGGCCTACGTGAGCGGCGCCAAGAAGGTGGCCAAGAAGGCTCCTGCGGCTGCGGCTGGTGCGGCCAAGAAGGCCGTCCCGACCCGCGCGGCGGCTCCGGCCAAGAAGGCGGCTCCCGCGAAGAAGGCGGCTCCCGCGAAGAAGGCGGCTCCCGCGAAGAAGGCGGCTCCCGCGAAGAAGGCGGCTCCCGCGAAGAAGGCGTCCGGCCAAGAAGGCGGCTCCGGCCAAGAAGGCTCCGGCCAAGAAGGCTCCGGCCAAGAAGGCTCCGGCCAAGAAGGCCTGACCTCGCGCTGAAGGCCGGGTCCCCTGTCGGGGGACCCGGCCTTCGTGTGTTCGACCGAGGGTCGGATCAGACGTCGGTGGGTGCCGGGAAACCAGGGAGCGTGACCAGCGCGACCTCACCCGCGTCGTCGGAGACCACCGTCACTCGCTGACCGGGGCGAAGCAGACGCAGCCCCGATCGATCGAAGGCGGTGCCGGAGAAGTGCAGAGACTCGCCGTCGTCGGTCAGCAGGGTTCCCTCACGGGTCGTCGCGTCGAAGCTGCTCACGGTCGCCTGCATGGCGGGGACGCTAACGCGAGGCCGCGCAGGGCAGTCGTCGAAGAGCCGACGCCGAGGGCGAGGGCAGCCGCCAGGTCGGCTTCGTCGTCGACGTCTCGACGCAGGGACGGCCACACCCCGTGCAGCGGGACGGCTCCGGCGGTCGCGTGCGCGGTCGCCGATCCATCGCCGAACCGTGGATCGAGGCGAGCCTCGGGTCGGGCACAGAGCAGGGTCGTGCCCTGACCGGTCGCGTCGGCCACGAAGGCGTGTGCATGACCGGCCGCCTGCCGCAGTGCCTCGTCCAGCTCCTCGGCTCGTAAGGCGGGCAGGTCGGCGCACAGTGCAGCCGTGCCCAGCTGGGGGTCCTGGTCCTGGAGCAGCCCCGGCCCCCTGGAGTATGGCGGCGTTGAGGCCACCACCGGTTGAGTCGTCCTCGTCGAGGAGGTCAACTCCCGGCCGACGCAGTGCTGCGACCACGTCCGGGTCTCCGGTGACCACGACGACGCGTGCCACCTCGAGGCCGGCCAGAGCGGCCGCCAGCGTGTCGCGCGCGAACGCCAGGGCCAACTGCCTGCGTTCGTCGTCCGAACGCGGCCCGAACCGGGTCTTGGCGAGCGCCAGCGACTTCACGGGTACCACGAGTCCCCAGCGCACGTGCCGATCCTTTCACTGGCGGTCCGCCGCACCCGCGACCCCCCGCTGCTCGACAGCCCCGCGCGGCCCGGGCAGGATGGCGTCGTCGGCACCAGGGAGCAGGAGGCGAAGTGGCGCGGAAGAAGCTCGGCTTCTCCTATCGCTTCGCCGTCACGGTCCTCAAGGCGCCCGTCCTGCTGTTCACGCGTCGCCGTTGGCTCAATCTCGAGCTGCTCCCAGCGACCGGTGGGATCATCGTGGCCCCCAACCACACGTCGCACTTCGACCCGCTGGCCGTCGCGCACTACCTGCACGACAACGGGCGACCACCGCGTTTCCTCGCCAAGGACACGATGTTCGACATCCCCGTGGCCGGGGGGATCATCGCGCGCGCCGGACAGATCCCCGTGCACCGCTCGACCGGTACGGCGGCCGACGCGATGCGGGACGCGATCGCCGCTGTCGAGGCCGGCGAATGCGTCGTCGTCTATCCGGAGGGCTCGCTGACCCGCGACCCGCACCTGTGGCCGATGCGAGGCAAGACCGGAGCCGCACGCATCGCCTTGGCGACGGGGTGCCCGGTCATCCCGATGGCCCACTGGGGAACCGAGCGGGTCCTCGCCCCGTACGCCAAGAAGCCGCACCTGATCCCGCCCGAGACCGTGACGGTCACGGTGGGGCCGCCCGTCGACCTGGACGACCTGCGGGACAAGGAGCTCACGGTCGAGGTCCTGCACGAGGCGACGGACCGGATCATGGACTCCATCACCGCCCTGGTCGCCGAGCTGCGCGACGAGCCGGAGCCGGCGCAGCGACTCGACCCGAAGGCGGAAGGTCTGCCCGAGACGGGACCGGTCCTCATCCAGTACGACGACCCGAACCGGAGGTTCTGATGACTCGAGCCGCAGTGATGGGGAGCGGCTCGTGGGGGACCGCGTTCGCCATGGTGCTCGCAGATGCCGGCACTGACGTGGTGATCTGGGGCAAGGACATCGATGCCGTGTCCTCGATCGCCCACGACCACGAGAACCCCCGCTATCACCCGGGTATCGCCCTCCCCGCATCCATAGGTGCGACCACCGACGTGGAGGAGGCACTCGCTGGCGCCGACGTCGTCGTTCTCGCGATCCCGTCACAGGTGCTCCGCGGCAATCTCGCCGGATGGCGCCCGTACCTCGCCGGTCACTCGATCCTGGTCAGCTTGATGAAGGGGATCGAGCTCGGGACGACCCTGCGCATGAGCGAGGTGATCGCCGAGGTGGCCGAGGTACCGGCGAGCCGGGTCGCGGTGGTGTCGGGGCCGAACCTCGCGCGCGAGATCGCCCTCCGGCAGCCGGCGGCCACCGTGGTCGCGTGCAGCGACATCGACCATGCCGAGCTGCTCCAGGCCAGCACCCTCACGAGCTACTTCCGGCCGTACACGAACACCGACGTCGTCGGGGTCGAGATCGGGGGGGCGACGAAGAACGTCATCGCGCTGGCCAACGGCATGGCCGTGGGTCTCGGCTTCGGGACCAACACCCAGGCCTCGCTGATCACGCGCGGGCTTGCCGAGTCGGCCCGCCTCGGGGTGGCCCTGGGGGCCGACCCGATGACGTTCGCCGGGCTGGCGGGCATGGGAGATCTGGTGGCCACCTGTACGTCCCCGTTGTCCCGCAACCGCACCTTCGGCGAGAACCTGGGCAAGGGTCTGACCGTCGCCGAGACGACCGAGCTCACGCAGCAGACCTGCGAGGGCGTGAAGTCCTGCCAGTCGATTCTCGATCTCGCCCGCAAGCACGACGTGGAGATGCCCTTCACCGAGCAGGTGGTCCAGGTCGTGCACCACGGCGAGGCCCCACTGGACATGCTCGGGCGGTTGATGTCGCGCGAGGCCAAGGCCGAAGGGGTCTGAGGCGTCGACTGACGTCGTGTCAGACCGAGTCGAGCGCCTGCTCGAGGTCCCGCCAGAGGTCCTCGACGTCCTCCAGGCCCACTGACAGGCGCAGCAGCGTCTCGGGGACCGAGGCGTTCTCCGCCGGCCACTTGCGCCGACGTTCCATCGTCGACTCGACGCCGCCGAGGCTGGTGGTGTGCACCCACAGCCGGACAGCGGCACATACCCGCTCAGCGTCGGCGGCCCGGCCCACCACGTCCAGAGAGAGCATCGAACCGAAGCCGTCCCACTGAGCGGCCGCCACGGCGTGCCCGGGGTCTTCCGGAAGGCCGGGGTAGCGGACCCGTGCCACCAACGGGTGACCCTGTGCGCGGCGCGCGAGCTCGCCGGCCGTACTGCCCGAGCGTTCGACCCGAAGGGCCAGGGTGCGGAGACCTCGAAGGGCCAGCCAGGTCTCGAACGGCCCGGGGATTCCCCCGTGCGTGCGCCGGACCTCTTCGAGCCGGTCGTACCAGGACCCGTCGGAGGTGACCGTCACCCCCAGCAGGACGTCGGAGTGGCCGGACATCTGCTTGGTGGCGCTGTGCATCACGACATCGGCGCCCAGCGCCAGGGGTCGGAGGCCGAAGGGGGTGTTGAAGGTGTTGTCGACGGCCACGACCGCCCCCGCCGCGTGCGCCGCGGTGCAGATCGAGGCAACGTCGGCGACACCCAGCAGCGGGTTGGTCGGCGACTCCACCCACACCAGCTGCGCCCCAGGGCAGGCCGCAGCGACGGCGTCGGTGTCCGTCACGTCGACGCGGCGCACCACGAGTCGTCCGGCTGCCTCGTGCTCGGCCAGCAGGGTTGCGGTGCCGGTGTACGGCGTGGTCGGCGCGACCACCACGGCTCCCGGCGGCAGCACGTGCAGGACCGCGCTCAGCGCGGCGCTCCCGCTGGCGAAGGCGAGCGCCCGTCCTCCTTCGAGGGCACCCACGGCCTCCTCGAAGGCCGACCAGGTCGGGTTCCCGTAGCGCCCGTACCCCACGGGACCGTCAGCGTGGTAGGTGGACGAGAGCACGACGGGAACGCTCAACGGTGCGTCAGGAACGCGGTCCGGGCGGCCGGCGATCACGGCGAGCGTGCTCAGCGAGAGGTCCATCCGGCGAGGATAGGGTCGTGGCGATGAACGAGCAGCCGAGGGTTCGCGTCGCCGTGGTCTTCGGCGGTCGTAGCACCGAGCACGCCATCTCGTGCGTGAGCGCCGGCAGCGTCCTGGACGCACTCGACCGGGAGCGCTACGACGTCGTGCCCGTCGGGATCACGCCGAGCGGCCGTTGGGTGCTGGCTCCCGATGACGCGACGCCGTTGGCGATCCGCGACGGTCGGTTGCCCGAGGTCGACGCCGGGGGTGCAGCAGTCGTGCTCGCGGGCGACCCGACAGCGGCCGGGCTCGTGGTCACCGAGCCTGGTGACGTCCCGCGCGCCCTCGGCGCCGTCGACGTGGTCCTTCCGCTGCTTCATGGTCCGTACGGCGAGGACGGCACCCTTCAAGGTCTCCTCGAGCTCGCTGGGGTGCCGTACGTCGGGTCGGGTGTGCTGGCCTCGGCGCTCGCCATGGACAAGGCGATGGCGAAGCTGGTGCTCGCGGCGGCGGGGCTTCCGGTCGGCAGCTACGTCGTCATCACCGACCGCACGTGGTCCCATGACTCCGAGTCAGCGGCTGCGCGAGTGCGCGCCACCCTCGAGCTCCCCGTGTTCGTCAAGCCCGCGCGCGCCGGTTCCTCCGTCGGAATCACCAAGGTCGAGTCCTGGGACCAGCTGACGGCGGCGATCGAGGCTGCGCGTGGACACGATCCGAAGGTGGTGGTCGAGCAGGGCGTCGCCGGACGCGAGATCGAGTGCGGCGTGCTCGAGGGGCTCGACGGCGGGCCGCCGGAGTCGAGCGTCTGCGCGGAGATCAAGGTGGTCGGAGACCACCCGTTCTACGACTTCGATGCCAAGTACCTCGACGACGCGACCGAACTCGTGGTGCCCGCCGACGTCCCGGGAACGGTCCAGGACGCGGTGCGACGGATGGCTGTCCAGGCCTACGAGGCCCTCGGCTGCGAGGGGATGGCCAGAGTGGACTTCTTCCTGGCGGCCGACGGAAGCCTCGTGGTCAACGAGGTCAACACGATCCCGGGGTTCACACCGCGCTCGATGTTCCCGCGGATGTGGGCTGCCAGTGGGTGGGACTACCCCGCGCTGGTCGACCGATTGCTCACGACGGCGATGGCTCGGCGGCAGGGTCTTCGATGAGAGGCACCTCGTCGGCCACGGGTGCGGCGAGATCGACCAGGGTGCTCACCTCAGGGGCGTAGGCGTTCGGTACGTCGAGCTCGACATTCGCCACCCGCCCCACCGTGACGAACCGGTACCCCTGGGTCAGCTCCACGGGGAGCCACTCCACGCCGTTCACCTCGACCAGCTCGCTCGTGGACGTGAGTTGCTCAGGGCTCGCGACGCCGCACCGGAGCGTGATCACCGGATCGCCCCAGGCAGCGGTGGAGGGTGAGGCAGGGTCGGTGGCCCGTCGTTCCTCGCCGGACAACGTCTCCGGCAAGGCGGCCACCAGGTCGGCGCACGCCCGGGCTGCTGCTGACGACGACGGCTCCGCCGGGACCACCGGGACCTCGGTCGAGCAGGCCGAGAGCAGCCCGAGTGCGGCGATGCCGACGCCGAGGCGGTGTCGGGCGATCAGGGCCGGCCTTGCTCAGAGATGGACGACAGGGCAGGTCAGGGTGCGCGTGATGCCGTCGACGCCCTGCACCTTCGCCACGACCAGCTTGCCCAGCTCGTCGACGCTCTTGGCCTCGGCGCGCACGATGACGTCGTAGGGCCCCGTCACGTCCTCGGCCATCGTCACGCCTTTGATCAGCGCGATCTCGCGAGCGACGTGGGCGGCCTTGCCGACCTCGGTCTGGATGAGGATGTACGCCTGCACCACCATGGCGGAGCCTCCCGGGAGACGATGTCGGGCAGCGAACCTATCGCGACCGTGAGGAGCACGTGATGACGACCCCCGAACCCGGCACCGTCGGGGCGCTCGGTGAGTTCGGGCTCGTGGCCGCGGTGACGGCCCGGCTGCCCCAAGGACGGGGGGTGCTGATCGGCCCGGGGGACGATGCGGCAGTCGTCTCCGCCGCCGACGGACGGGTCGTCGTCACCACCGACGTCCTCGTCGAGGGCCGCCATTTCCGCCGTGACTGGTCGACCGCCACCGATGTCGGGCACAAGGCTGCCGCGCAGAGCCTGGTGGACGTCGCCGCGATGGGTGCGCGGCCGACCGTGCTGGTCGTGGGGCTCGCGGTGCCGGCCGAGCTGCCGGTGGCCTGGGCGGTGGAGCTCGCCGACGGTCTCCAGGAGGAGTGCAGCGGGGTGGGGGCCTCGGTCGTCGGCGGTGACGTCGTGCGCGGGGATGCCGTCGTCATCTCGGTCACCGCCCTCGGTGACCTGCAGGGGCGCGCTCCGGTCACGCGTTCCGGGGCCAAGGCAGGGGACGTCGTTGCCGTCGCGGGCCGGCTGGGCTGGTCGGCGGCGGGGACGGCGGTCCTGCAACGGGGCTTCCGCTCGCCCCGGGTCCTCGTGGACGCCCATCGGCGTCCCGAGCCGCCGTACGCCCAGGGGGTGAAGGCCGCTGTCGCCGGAGCTCACGCGATGTGCGACGTGAGTGATGGGCTGCTCGCCGATCTCGGGCACGTCGCCGAGGCGAGCGGCGTGCGGATCGAGCTCGACGCGGCCGCCTTCGAGCTGGCGGACCCCTTGCGGGCGGCCGGCGCCGCGCTCGGGGTCGAGCCGATGACCTGGGTGCTGACCGGAGGCGAGGACCACGCACTGGTCGCGACGTTCCCGCCCGGCGCTCGTCGACCCCGCGGCTGGGTGACCATCGGTCGGGTGGTCGACGGAGAGGGAGTCGTCGTCGACGGTGAACCCTGGCCGGGACCGGCGGGACACGACCACTTCGCCTGACCGGCGCCGCTTGTCGCCGGTCAGAACGGCGGGGGGTCCGGATCGGTCGCGGTGCTGGACGTCGGGTTCTGGTTCGCGGGTGGCGGTGGTGGCCGGTCGGGGGTGATGTGGTGGGTGTGCCTGGTGGGGGTGGTCCAGGTGAGGTGGCCGTTGCCGTGGTTGGTGAGGGTCCAGCCGGGGGCGAGGTGTTTGAGGTGGTGGTGGTGGGCGCAGAGGTCGCCGAGGTTGCAGGAGCAGGTCGGTCCGTCGGGGTAGCGCAGGGTGTGGTCGAGTTCGCACGCGGCGGCGGGGCGGTTGCAGCCGGGGAAGCGGCAGGTGCGGTCGCGGGCCTTCATGGCGTTCTCGCAGCCGGTCGGGGGGCTGGTAGGGGCCGGGGCCTTCGGTGTCGTGGACGTGCTGTCCGGGGCAGGGTTGGGGGACGGCGTGGGCGCCGGTGGTCGTCCCGGTGGTGCGCTCGGTCAGGTCGAGGAGGTCGCGGATCGTGCTGGCGCTGACCGGTCCCGAGCCGGCCGGCCTCTGCGACCAGCCCGCCGTGGGAGGCTGAGGTCGAGGTCGCACCCGGTGTGGTCGACGAGCACCTGCAGGTTGACCGGGACCGGTTGACCGCCTGGCTCGGCCATCAGCAGGTCGATGGCGACGTCGGCGCGTTTGGCGTCGAGCCCGGTCGTCGTCGGGGGTGTCGGGGAGCGCGTGGGCGAGCGATCGATTCGCTGGTAGGCGGCCCAGGCGACCGCTTCGGGCACGTGCAGCGTCAGCCAGGCCATGCCGTTCGAGCCGGGTTCGACCCGGATCTTCGCGCTGGGTCTTGGCCAGCGTCTCCCGCCCGGCGGATGGCGTCTGCGTCGATGCGGTGCACCAGGTCCTTCACGATCTTCCCGACCCGCGTGGTCGACGCCCGGGTGCTGACCGCCATCACGGCAGCCGTGGGCAGGGCTGCCAGCTGGACCGGGGTCATCTCGGCCAGCCGCAGTCCGTCGGGGCGACCGAGCCGGGTCAACAGGTGGGTCTCGACCTCGGCGCAGCCCTCGACATCGAGGAGCAGCGTCAGCTCCAGGACCCGGCGCACCGCGGGCAGGGGCAGCAGCCCGGCCTCGAGGGCGGCGAGCAGCCTGGGGTGCCGGCCGGTCAGGGCGTCGGCCTCGGCGACCCGGGTCCGGACCGCGCCGCGGGCCAGCCCGGTGGCCAGCGCGATCTCGTCGAGGGCGTAGGCGCTCAACCCGCGCTCCTCGGGGTGACCGGAGGGGTCGGGGTCGGCGCCGGGCGAGCTCGGCGGCGACCCGGTAGCCCAGCGCGGTCGCGGCCCGCAGGTCACGCTCGGCCTGACCCGCGAGGTCCACCAAGGCGGCGTCGTCCAACGCGATGAGCGGGTTCGCGGCACAGAGCCTCGGACTCCGCGATCCCCTCGGCCACCAAGGACTGCAGCGCCGTCGTCCCAGCGTCGGTGTCCAGCCCGTGATCGAGCGCGGGGTCCACCTCCGGCTCCCAGTCCGCCGGGTCCACCCACACCCGCTCAGCGAGGTCCGAGTCGGCGGGAAAGCCGACCCCGACCTGCGAGTCTGAGCATGAACCGAACATGTGATGGATTCTATCGGAAGGGACCGACAGCCCGCCCCGGCTTGTCCACAGAAGAGCTCGGTGCGGGAGGAGGGAGAATCCTCAGCGGCTGGCCAGCCCCGATCTCAAGGGCACCTCAGGCACCGTGATGACGACGGAGATCCCCATGACTGTCCCGTTCCCGTCCCCGACCGACCCGGTCGCGTCACGGAAGGAGGTGTTCCTCGGCTACCTCGACTTCTTCCGCTCGGTCCTGGTGACCAAGCTCGGCGGACTGACCGAGGACGAGCTGCGTACCAGCCGCCTCCCCTCGGGCTGGACGCCCGTGGAGCTGCTCAAGCACCTGACCTTCGTCGAGCTCCGCTGGCTCGTCTGGGGGTTCGAGGGCAGGAGTGTCCCCGACCCCTGGGGGGACCGCCGCGAGGACCGTTGGTCGGTCCGAGCCGACGAGTCCATGGTCGACCTGGTCTCCGCACTCCACGAACAGGCGGCGGTCACCCGGGCGATCGTCCAGCAGCACGACCTGAGCGAGGTCGGCCAGCCCGGCGAGCGATGGGACGGCGCCGAGCCCGCATCCCTCGAGCGCATCCTCTTCCACCTGCTGCAGGAGTACGCGCGTCACGTCGGCCACCTCGACGTCGTCCGCGAGCTGATCGACGGTCAGGTCGGCGAGTAGGCGGCACGAACCGATGCCGGCCCACCCGGGACACCGACCCGCAATCCGGCCCGGACAGCACGAAGCCGGGCCCCTCGGGACCCGGCTGTCGGTGCGGACGGCGCTGGAAACGCGCCGATCAGGCGTACGGCTATCGGACGACCTTGCCGGCCTTGATGCAGGCGGCGCAGACGTCGATCTTCTTCGGGGTCCCGCCGACGGTGATGCGCATGCTCTGGATGTTGGGGTTCCAGCGTCGCGGCGTGCGTCGGTGGGAGTGCGAGATGCTGTTGCCGAAGCTGGGCTTCTTGCCGCAGACGTCGCAGGTGGCAGCCACGAGAGAACTCCAAACACAAGGGGTAGAGGCGCCCGACGTCGGCCAGGCGGCTTCCCGAGGGTACCCGAGCGGCAGGGAGCCGGTCCAACCCGGCCGCGAGTAGCCTCGACCCACCATGACCAAGCCGCCGTCCGCGACCTCCCCGCACGTCCCGATGAGGGCGTCACAGGTGCGCGCGTGGTGCCGCGCCGGGCTGACGGCCCTGGGGCACTCCCGCGCAGAGATCGACGCGCTCAACGTCTATCCCGTCCCGGACGGGGACACCGGCACCAACCTCTACCTGACGATGGAGTCAGCGGTCGAGGCGCTGGGGCCGGAGTCCGGGGACGCCTCGGCCGAGCTGGCTCCGACCGCCCGCAGCGTCGCACACGGCGCCCTGCTCGGGGCGCGCGGCAACTCCGGGGTCATCCTCAGCCAGTACTTCCGGGCCGTCTCCGAGGTCCTCGCCGACCCCACGCCGCGCACGGGGGCCGAGATGCTGAGACTCGCGCTCCAGGAGGCGGCCGACGCGGGCTACGCCGCCGTCGCGCAGCCGGTCGAGGGCACGATCCTGTCGGTGGTGAAGGCAGCCGCGGTGGCTGCCGGGGCCGTGGAGGGCGACGACATCGCTGCGGTGGCTGACGCCGCGGCACGCGGGGCGTGGGAGGCGTTGCAGCGGACCCCCGAGCAGCTCGAGGCGCTGCGCCGAGCCGGCGTCGTCGACGCGGGCGGCCGCGGCGCCGTGGTCCTGCTCGACGCCCTCGTTCAGGTCATCACCGGGTCCGAGGCGTCCGTGCCCGGTCGGCCGGTCCATCTCCCGACCTTCACGCGGGAGGAGGTCGTCGACCCTGGCGGTCCGTCCTTCGAGGTGATGTACCTCCTCGAGGCCGCTGCGGAGGCGATCACGACCCTGCGCGAGACCCTGGCCGGCCTGGGCGACTCGTTGCTCGTCGTCGGCGGGGACCTCCTCTGGAACGTCCACGTCCACGTCGACGACGTCGGTGCGGCCATCGAGGCCGGCATCGTGGCCGGCCGCCCGCACCGCATCGTCGTCACGCACTTCCGCGACCAGATGGCCGCCCACTCAGCGACCAGGCCAGACGTGGGGAGGTCCGTGGTGGCCGTTGCGCCCGGCGAGGGGCTGGCCGCGCTGTACGAGACCGCGGGCGCCCTCGTCGTCCGCGGCGGGGTCGGCGCACGCCCCGCGACCCGCGACGTCCTGCGCGCGATCGAGCGGGCGCACACTCCGGAGGTGGTCGTGCTGCCGAACGACAAGGACGTCCGGGCCGTCGCGGAGGCGGCCGCCGATCAGGCCCGACTCACCGGCGTTCGGGTCGCAGTCATTCCCACCCGGGCCACGGTTCAGGTGCTCGCCGCTCTGGCCGTCCACGACCCGGCGCGGCGCTTCGACGACGACGTGGTCGGCATGACGGCGGCTGCCCGGGCCACCCGCCACGGCGAGGTCACCCTGGCCACCAGGGAGGCGCTCACCAGCGCTGGGGTCTGTCAGCCGGGCGACGTCCTCGGCCTGCTCGAGGGCGATGTCGCGCTCATCGGTGCCGACGTCGTGGAGGTCGCCCAAGGTCTGCTCGACCGGCTGCTCGCCGCGGGCGGCGAGCTCGCGACGTTGGTCATGGGCGCCGAGGCCGGCGACCACCTGGCGCCGCTCATCGTCGAGCACCTGCGCCGAACGCACCCCGAGGTCGAGACCGAGGTCTTCGAAGGCGGTCAGACCTTCTACCCGGTGCTCATCGGTGTCGAGTGAGCCCTCGTCCGAGGTGAGCGACTCGGGGCAGGACCTCACGCAGCCGGTGGACCGCGTCGTCGGCCCCCGTACGGCGGCCAAGCTCGGCAAGCTCGGCGTGCACACCGTCGGGGACCTGCTCAGGCACTACCCGAGGCGGTACGAGCGTCGCGGCGAGCTGACTGATCTCGCGTCACTGCGCGTCGGTGACCAGGTCACCGTGCTGGCCCAGGTGGTCAAGGCCGAGGTACGGCGGCCGTCCTCGCGGCCCAAGGGCATGTTCACGGCCGTGGTCGCCGATGGCTCGGGCGCCGAGCTGACGCTGACGTTCTTCCACCAGGTCGGTTATCACGCCAAGGAGATCGTCCCCGGCCGAAGGGGGTTGTTCGCCGGGGAAGTGGGCCTCTTCAACGGCAAGCGGCAGCTGACGCACCCGACGTATGAGATGTTCGGTCGCGACGCCGAGGACGAGGTGGCCGAGCGGCGCGCCGCCGACTACGCCGACGCACTCATCCCCATCTACCCGGCCACCAAGGACCTGCCGACCTGGGGGATCGCCAAGTGCCTGGCCGTGGTCGTCGACCCGCTCGACGTGCTCGACGACCCTCTCCCGGAGGAGGTCCGACGAGCTCAGGGGCTGCTCGGGCTGACCGAGGCGTTCCGGGGCATCCATCGCCCCAAGGAGGACGCTCGACTGGCGCAGGGCTCGCGCCCGCCTGGTCTTCGAGGAGGCCTTCGTCCTCCAGGTCGCGCTGGCGCAGCGCCGCCACGCGACGTCGGAGCTGGCCGCCACGCCGCGCGTGGCGGCCCCAGGAGGCCTGCTCGAGGCCTTCGACGCCCGGCTGCCCTGGCCGCTCACCGACGGACAGCGGTCGGTGGGGGAGGTGATCAGCACCGAGCTGGCCCGGCCCCACCCGATGCACCGCCTGCTGCAGGGGGAAGTCGGGTCCGGCAAGACCGTGGTGGCCCTGCGGGCCATGCTGGCCGTCGTCGACGCAGGCGGGCAGGCGGCGCTGCTGGCGCCGACCGAGGTGCTCGCCCAGCAGCACCACCGGTCGCTCACGGCGATGCTCGGCCCGCTGGCCGAGCGCGGACTGCTCGGCGGGTCCGATCTGGGGACGCGGGTGACCCTGCTGACCGGGTCGCAGGGGACGTCGGCACGAAAGCAGGCCTTGCTCGACGTCATCAGCGGGGAGGCCGGAATCGTCGTCGGTACCCACGCGCTGCTCCAGGAGTCCGTGGAGTTCCTCGATCTCGGGCTGGTCGTCGTCGACGAGCAGCACCGGTTCGGCGTCGAGCAGCGGGCCGCCCTGGCAGCCAAGGCGAACCACCCGCCGCACGTGCTGGTGATGACCGCGACCCCGATCCCGCGCACGGTCGCGATGACCGTCTTCGGGGACCTCGACGTGTCCACCCTCACCGAGCTCCCCCGGGGCCGCCAGCCGATCACCACGCACGTCGTGCCCGCCGACAAGCCGCACTTCGTCGATCGGGCCTGGCAGCGCATCCGTGAGGAGGTGGCCGACGGCCATCAGGCCTACGTCGTCTGCCCACGGATCGGGGGCGACGACTCCGAGATCGGCACCGAACCCGAGCCCGCGGACGACGGGGCGGGCTTCGCCCGGCCACCGCTGCGGGCCGTCCTCGAGCTGCTGCCGGAGCTGGTCGCCGGGCCGCTCGCCGGGCTTCGCGTCGAGATGCTGCACGGCAAGCTGCCCAGCGAGGTGAAGGACGACGTGATGCGCCGGTTCGCCGGCGCGACGATCGACGTGCTGGTCGCCACGACGGTGATCGAGGTCGGCGTCGACGTTCCCAAGCGCCACCGTCATGGTGGTCATGGACGCCGACCGGTTCGGGGTCTCGCAGCTGCACCAGCTGCGGGGTCGCATCGGGCGGGGTGACCAAGCCTCGTTGTGCCTGCTCGTCACCGAGGCCGAGGAGGGCAGCCCGGCGCGAACCCGCCTCGAGCAGGTGGCTGCGACGCAGGACGGCTTCGCGCTCTCCAGGCTCGATCTCGAGCACCGCCGCGAGGGCGACGTCCTCGGGGCCACCCAGGCCGGTCGGCGCTCGTCGCTACGGCTGCTCTCGGTGCTGCGCGACGAGGCGGTCATCGAGCAGGCCCGCGCCGCAGCCTCCGCGCTGGTGCTGACCGACCCGGAACTCGCAGCTCACCCCGCGTTGCTGGCCGCGCTGCAGGAGCTCGTGGCCGACGAGCAGGCCGAGTTCCTCGACAAGTCGTGACCCGCGGGAGCGGGCTGCTGGTGATCGCGGCAGGATCGGGGCCATGACCGACGACCTCGGAGTGGCACGTGACGTGATGGACCTCTCGGACGGGAGGCTGCTGGAGTGGACGTCCGTCGGCCCGCCGGGCGGGGACGTCCTGCTCCACCACCACGGCACCCCGTCCGGGTCCCGGCCCGATCGGTCCTTGGTCCGTGCCGTCACCCAGCGCGGGCTGCGCCTGGTCACTCCCGCACGTCCCGGCTACGGCTTCTCCGACCGGCGGCCCGGCCGGGGGATCGCCGACGTGGCCTCGGACTGCGCCGCCCTGCTCGACCGGCTCGAGGTGGAGCAGGCGTACGTCTCCGGGGTCTCCGGTGGAGGTCCGCACGCGCTGGCGTGCGGCGCACTCGTCAGGGACCGGGTCCGGTCGGTCGCGGTGATCGGATCGGTCGCGCCGTACGACGCGCACGGCTTGGACTTCCTCGCCGGCATGGCGCAGGACAACGTCGAGGAGTTCAGTGCGTCCCTGGCGGGGGAGGCGCTGCTCCGGTCGCTGCTCGAGCCCGTTCGGGAGGAGCTGCTCAAGGCTGATCCCGATGCCACCCGGGCGGCTCTTGACGGGCTGCTGCCCGAGGTCGACCGGGCATGCCTCACCGGCGAGGTCGCCGAGGACCTGGCGCTCGGCATGGCGGACGCGCTGGGCCGTGGCCTGGACGGTTGGATCGACGACGACCTGGCGTTCACGCGTCCGTGGGGCTTCGACCTCGAGGCCCTCGGGGGCTGCCGTGTGTCGGTCTGGCAGGGCCAGCAGGACCTGATGGTCCCCTTCGCGCACGGTCAGTGGCTCGTGGCGCAGATCCCGGGCGTCCACGGGCACCTGCTGCCCGACGAGGGCCACCTGTCCATCGGTGCGGGCCTGCTCGACGCCGTGCTCGACGAGCTCCTCGGATGAGGGTCGACGGCGTCAGCCGTGGACCTGGACCGCGACCCCCGCGACGGTGACCCGGATCATCGCCGGCCTGGCGAAGGGGCGGCGCCTCGCCGTGCCGCCTGCGGGCACCCGCCCCACGGCCGACCGCGCCCGGGAGGGGCTGTTCTCCTCCCTGGGGTCACTGCTCGGACGCACCTCGGGTGGCCCGGACGCCCTGACCGGCCTACGGTTCCTCGACCTGTACGCGGGCTCGGGCGCCGTGGGGCTCGAGGCCCTGTCACGCGGGGCCGCGGCCGTCAGCCTCGTCGAGCAGGACCGGTCGGCAGCCGCAACCGTGTCGGCGAACCTCGCAGCGGTCGGCCTCCCCGGGGCGGTCGTGGAGAGGGTGCCGGTCGAGCGCTTCCTCGCCGTGGCCCCGAGGGTCCGGGTTTCGACGCGGTCTTCGCCGACCCGCCCTACGACCTCCCGGACGACGAGGTGAACGCCGTGCTCACGGCCCTCGTCGCCCACGGGTGGCTGACCGCTGAGGCCGTCGTGGTGGTGGAGCGGGCGACCCGCTCGGGCTGGGCCTGGCCGGCCGGCTGGGTGGCGGAGCGGCATCGCCGGTACGGCGAGGCCACGCTTTGGTACGGTCGCGCCGCAGGATGACCGCGCCGCGGGCACCCGGTGACCGCAGGAGTGAGGAGCGCCGCGTGCGACGTGTCGTCTGTCCCGGGTCGTTCGACCCCGTGACCAACGGTCATCTCGACGTCATCGGGCGGGCGTCGGCCCTGTACGACGAGGTCACCGTGGCCGTCCTCATCAACAAGACGAAGGCGTCCCTGTTCAGCGTCGAAGAGCGCCTGGAGCAGCTGCGCGAGGCGACAGCCGAGTACGGCAACGTCGTGGTCGCTTCGTGGCACGGTCTGATCGTCGACTTCTGCCGGGAGCGCGAGATCCAGGTGATCTGCAAGGGCCTGCGGGCCGAGGGCGACTTCGGCTACGAGCAGCAGATGGCCCAGATGAACCAGCGTCTCGCGGGGGTGGAGACGGTCTTCGTCTCCACCAACCCGGCTTACAGTTATCTGTCGTCGAGCCTCGTCAAGGAGGTCGCGACGTACGGCGGTGACGTCTCCGGCCTGGTCCCGGACGTCGTGAACCGCCAGCTCACCGAGCGACTGGCCCCGGGCTGACCGCCCGAACCGACCCACCCCTTCGGAGAACCCACCCGTGGACGTGCACGACAAGCTCGACGACCTCACCGCGCTGGTCGAGAGCGCCCGCTCCATGCCGATGTCGGCCTCGTGCCTCCTGAACCGGGGCGAGGTTCTGGCGCTGCTCGACGAGCTGCGGGCCCAGCTGCCGGAGGAGTTCGACGAGGCCGAGCGGATCCTCGCTGACCGTGAGGGGGTCCTCGAGCAGGCACGCGTCGAGGCCGACGCGATCGTCGCCGCCGCCCACGACGAGCGCATGCGGCTGGTCTCCCAGACCGAGGTCTACGCGCAGGCGCAGCGGGAGGCGAGCAGGATCCGTGGAGAGGCTCGCGAGGACGCGGCCAAGATGCAGGACGACACCGACGCCTACGTCGACGGCAAGCTCGCCAACTTCGAGATCTCCCTGACCAAGACCCTCGAGGCCGTACGGCACGGTCGCGACCGCATCCAGGAACGTCGCGAGGAGGAGGAGCGCGAGGCTCCGCTCGACGACCGTCCCCTGCCCGGCGCCTGAGAGCAGCTCGGGCCGCACGGTTTGGGACCTGGCCCAGGGCCGGGCTACCCTGGCCTCCGGTCTCGTCCGAGGCCGAGGTCTGTCATGTCTCCATGACGGTCGGTCCGTCGGCCGTCAGCTCCAGCAGCGAGGGAACCGCCGTGCGTCGCCTTGACCCGCGCGCCCCGCTCGTGGTCGACACCCGCGAGCTCGGCCGTCGGCCAGGCTCCATGCGGACGGTCTCACGCACGGTGCCGGCGCCTGCAGACCTCGGAATCGCCGTCATCGGCATCGTCGAGGGCTCGCCCCTCGACCTCGAGCTCAGGCTCGAGTCGGTCGTCGAGGGTGTTCTCGTGTCGGGAACGGCGCAAGCCCGCGCTCTCGGGGAATGCGTGCGGTGCCTGGACCCCGTCGACCTTCCGGTCGTCGTGGACCTCCAGGAGCTCTACGACTACCCCGACGTCCACCAGGGGGCGCGGTCCGGTCACCCGGCCGCACCTTCGGTGGGCGAGGACGACCAGCACGACCTGCACCAGATCGAGGACGATCTCATCGACCTCGAGCCGGTGCTGCGGGACTCGGCAGTGCTCGCGCTGCCCCTGCAACCGCTGTGCCGGGACGACTGCCCCGGTCTGTGCCCCGAGTGCGGGGCCAGGCTGGCCGACGACCCGGAGCACCACCACGACACCGTCGACCCCCGGTGGGCCGCGCTGTCGGGCCTGCAGACCACTACACAGGAAGAGAGCTGATCGTGGCCGTTCCCAAGCGGAAGACCTCGCGCAGCAACACCCGGCACCGGCGCGCCAACTGGAAGGCGAAGCTGCCCCAGATCAACAAGCGCGTCGTCAACGGCCAGGTCGAGTACTCCGTGCCGCACCGCGCCGACGAAGACGGTCAGTACAACGGCCGCCAGGTCGTCGACGTCTGAGACCGCAGCAGGCTGACCCGCTGACGACCCGGCCGGACGCCCCATGACCGACGTGCCCCCCGCGACCTCGGTCCTGGAGGCACGCCTCGGGACCTCGCTGACCCCGGAGATGCTCGAGCAGGCGCTCACGCACCGCTCGTTCGCCTACGAGAACGGGGGCCTGCCGACCAACGAGCGGCTGGAGTTCCTCGGGGACTCGGTGCTCGGGCTGGTGGTCACCGACACCCTCTACCGCACCCACCCGGATCTCCCCGAGGGCCAGCTGGCGAAGCTGCGGGCGGCCGTGGTCAACATGCGGGCCCTGGCCGACGTCGGTCGGGGACTCGATCTCGGGGCCTTCGTCCGCCTCGGGCGCGGCGAGGAGGCCACCGGGGGGCGGGACAAGTCCTCGATCCTCGCCGACACCGTCGAAGCAGTCATCGGCGCGGTCTACCTCGACCTCGGCCTCGAGACCGCCGCGGACCTGGTCCACCGTCTCGTCGACCCGCTGCTCGCCGCCGCCGCGGAGCTCGGGGCCGGTCTGGACTGGAAGACCTCCTTGCAGGAGATGACCGCCGGGCTGGGTCTCGGGGTCCCCGAGTACGTGGTGACCGAGACCGGTCCCGACCACGAGAAGATCTTCGCGGCCGAGGCGGTCGTCGCGGGGGACGTGCTCGGCACGGGCGCGGGGCGGAGCAAGAAGGAGGCCGAGCAGGAGGCCGCATCGGCGGCCTGGACCTCGTTGCGGGAGCGGCCGGTCGAGCCGAACCCCGACCCTCCTGCTGCGCTCGACTGACGCTCGACGGGAACCAGGACGCCGATGCCCGAGCTTCCCGAGGTCGAAGTCGTGCGTCGGGGCCTGGATCGGTTCGTCGTCACCCGGCGTCTGGGCGCCGTCGAGGTCCTGCACCCACGGGCGGTGCGACGCCATCCCGCCGGTACGGCCGACTTCGGGGCGCGACTGGCGGGACGGGCGCTGCAACGCGCGTCCAGGCGCGGCAAGTACCTGTGGCTCCCGCTCGGGTCACCGTCCGGAGCCGAGACGGGGGACGCCCTGGTGGCGCACCTGGGGATGAGCGGGCAGCTGCTCGTGCAGCCGTCGGCGACCGAGGACGAGGCCCACCTGCGCGTGCGACTGCCCTTTGACGACGGCGACCCGGAGCTTCGGTTCGTCGACCAGCGCACGTTCGGGGGCCTGGCGGTCGAGCCCCTGGTGCCGGACGGCGCGGGCGGGCAGGTGCCCCGGTCGGTCGCGCACATCGCTCGCGACCCGCTCGACCCGCTCTTCGACGATGCTGGTTTCGGCCGGGCCGTGCGGCGACGGCACACCGGGATCAAGCGGGCGCTGCTCGACCAGTCCCTGGTGTCCGGCGTCGGCAACATCTACGCCGACGAGGCGCTGTGGCGGGCCCGGCTGCACTACGCCCGGCCGACGGAGACGTTGACCCGGGCGGAGGTCGGTCGGGTCCTCGCAGCGGTTCGCGACGTGATGGCCGCCGCCCTGGCCGAGGGCGGTACGTCCTTCGACGCGCTGTACGTCAACGTGAACGGCGAGTCCGGCTACTTCGACCGCGCGCTGCAGGTGTACGGGCAGCACGAGCGGCCCTGCTCGCGCTGCGGGGCCCCGATCCGGAGGGACCCGTTCATGAACAGGTCGTCCTACACCTGCCCGGTCTGCCAGCCTCGGCCGCGTCGGGGCAGCTGGTAGTCAGCGCTTCCCTGCCTCGTGCCGGACGGCCTCCGGCACCTGCCCGTCGTGCCCGATCGGGGTCCACGACTCGGTGCGCGCCCACTCGGAGCCGCAGCCGGCGCACGCGAAGACCGGCCATGGCCGCGCGGGGCGATCGACGGTCTGGCCCCAGGCGCAGATCCCTTGGCAGGGGTGCGCCTCGAGCGCGGGACGACGGGTCGGCATCCGCATATTCTGCGGGCGCGGCGGCGATCGCGCAGCGCGGGCGTCACCCGTTCGGAGGCGTCCGGTCCGCGCGAGGTTGACCGGCGTGTCGTGCTGGTGCGACCCTTGAGGGGCCGCACCGCCAGCACGGCAGCCCGCGCCTCGGCCCGGTCACCACCGACCCGCTGTCCGCCGTGCGACCAGCACGTTTCCCAATCATCGGTGCCGACGCGGCACCCGCTCGTGTGGAGGACCTCGGATGGCGAAGGCGCTGTACGGCCACGTCGGAGGACCCGACCTCATGCTCGTGGCCGAGGCCGCCCAGCTGCGCCGCAGGGTCCGCGACCTCGAGGACGAGGTCGAGCGGCTCAGTGCGGCCAACGCGGCGCTCACGAGCCTCGTCGCCGAGGAGCACCTGGCCGGGCAGCTCTCCGACCTGGACCGGGTCGAGCTCCCCGCCGACGCGACGCGTACGGCCCCGGCGGCGCTGACCTCCGTCTGAGGTTCCTCCGGGTAGGCTCGTTCCTGGTCTTCCCCCTGACCCTCGACCGCCGGGCGTGCCCGGCCGGGAGCCCTCCGCGTGCACCTCAAGAGCCTGACCCTGCGCGGCTTCAAGTCCTTCGCGTCCTCGACGACGTTGCGCTTCGAGCCGGGGATCACCTGCGTCGTCGGACCCAACGGGTCCGGCAAGTCCAACGTGGTCGACGCGCTGGCCTGGGTCATGGGCGAGCAGGGGGCCAAGTCCTTGCGTGGCGGCAAGATGGAGGACGTCATCTTCGCCGGCACGTCCGGTCGCCCGCCGCTGGGCCGGGCCGAGGTGCTGCTGACCATCGACAACGTCGACGGCGCGCTGCCGATCGACTACTCCGAGGTCACGATCTCGCGCATCATGTTCCGGAACGGGGGCTCGGAGTACGCCATCAACGGCGAGTCGTGCCGGCTGCTGGACATCCAGGAGCTGCTCTCGGACACCGGCATCGGCCGCGAGATGCACGTGATCGTCGGACAGGGCCAGCTCGACGCGGTCCTGTCGGCGACGCCGGAGGAGCGTCGTGGGTTCATCGAGGAGGCCGCGGGCGTCCTCAAGCACCGCAAGCGCAAGGAGAAGGCGCTCCGCAAGCTCGACGCCATGCAGGCCAACCTGACGCGGGTCCAGGACCTCAACGGTGAGCTCCGCCGCCAGCTGAAGCCGTTGGGGCAGCAGGCCGAGGTCGCGCGGCGTGCGGCGGTGATCCAGGCCGACCAGCGGGACGCGAAGCTGCGCCTGCTCGCCGACGACCTGCTGGGACTGCGCACCACGCTCGAGGCCGAGATCGCCGACGAGACCGCCCTGCGCCGTCGACGCGCCGAGGTCGACGAGGCTCTGGCGACCCTCGCCGCGCGGGCCGAGAGCCTCGAGGCCGAGGACGCCACGGGGACCCCCGCCGTCGCTCGTGCCCAGGAGACGTACTTCCGGCTTGCCGCCGTGCGGGACCGGCTGCGGGCGACGACCGAGCTCGCGGCGCAGCGGGTCCGACACCTGGCCGACGAGCCTTCCGAGGACCGCCACGGTCGGGACCCTGTCGAGCTGGAACGCGAGGCAGCGGCCGCCCGCGTCCGAGGAGGCCGAGCTCGCCGCGGCCGTGGAGGAGGAGCGCGGACGGCTCGCCGTCGCCGTCGAGTCCCGAACCGCAGCCGACGCTGCTCTCACCGCCGAGGAAGCCCGGGTCGCCACCCAGCAGCGCGCCGCGGCCGACCGCCGTGAAGGGCTGGCCCGCCTGTCCGGGGACGTCCAGGCGGCGCGCACCAGGGTGGAGACCCGCCAGGCCGAGATCGAGCGGCTCGAGGCGTCACTCGCTCAGGCACGCAGCCGGGCCGAGCGCGCCCAGGCCGACTTCACCGCCCTCGAGAGCCAGGTCGCCGGTCTGGACCGCGGGGAGGTCGACCTCGATGCCGACCACGAGCAGGCGGCCGCCGACTTCGCCGCTGCGGAGGCCGAGGTCACCGCGCTTCGCGAGGAGGAGCGGGCCGCCGAGCGAGACCGGGCCGCGCTCACGGCCCGCGTGGAGGCGCTCCGGCTCGGGCTGGCCCGCAAGGACGGCACCGGAGCGCTGCTCGCGGCCGGGCCCAGGCTCTCCGGTCTGCTGGGCACCGTGGCCGCCGTGCTCACCGTTCGCTCCGGCTACGAGACGGCCGTCGCAGCCGCCCTCGGCGAGGCAGCCGACGCGGTGGCGGTGGCCGGGCTGGACACCGCGGTGGGCGCCATCGAGCTGTTGAAGGACGACGACGCCGGACGCGCCGGGCTGCTCATCGGCGGGTCGACCTCGTCGGCGAGCCCGCCACGTGCGGCCCCGGCCGGATCCGTGGCCGCGCTCGCTCTCGTCACCGCGCCGCCGGAGCTCGAAGGAGCCCTCGCCCGGCTGCTCGGCGACGTGCTCGTCGTGGACGACCTGGCGGCTGCGCGCCGGCTCGTCGCCGAGCACCCGGACCTGGTCGCGGTGACCCGCGCGGGCGACGTGCTCGGGCGTGACCTGGCCCGCGGTGGCTCGGCCTCCTCACCCTCCCTCCTCGAGGTCCAGGCGGCCGTCGACGAGGCCACCGACCAGCTCGGTGCGGCCGACCACCGCGCCGAGCGCGCACGTTTCGAGCTGGCCCGGGTCACGGAGGTGCGGCAGGCCGCCTCCGAGCGGGTCGAGGCGGCACTCGCCGTCCTGCACGAGTCCGACGCCCGGATGGCCGCAGTCGCCGAGCAGCTCGGCCAGCTCGGTTCCGCAGCCCGGTCGGCGGTGGCCGAGGCGGAGCGGACGGCGGCGGACCTGGCGCAAGCCGTCTCCCGCAAGGAAGCCGATGCCCCCGCTCTTGCGGCGCTCGAGGAGCGGCTCGCAGCGGCCCAGGTGGAGCCGGTCGAGGACGACGCTGTCGTCGACACCAGGGACGCGCTGAGGCTGGCTGCCTCGGCCGCCGCCGCCGGCGAGATGGACGCCCGGCTCGCCGTCCGGACCGGCGAGGAGCGGGTCCGGGCCCTGGCCGGTCGCGCCGAGGCCCTCGACCGGGCTGCCGCGGACGAGCGCACGGCGCGGCAACGTGCGGCCGAGCGCCGCGCCCGGGCCGCTCGCGATGTCGTCGTGGCCCGCGCGGTCGTGCAGGTCGCCGCCCATGCGGTGACCCGCATCGAGGAGTCGCTGCTGCTGGCCGACGCGGCCCGCGAGGCGGCCCAGTCGGCTCGCACCGCGCGCCTGGCCGAGCTGCAGACCGTGCGTGGTCGGGTCCGCGAGCTCACGGTCGAGCTCGAGCGGCTCACCGACTCCGTGCACCGTGACGAGGTCGCGCGCACCGAGCAGCGGGTGCGCATCGAGCAGCTCCAGGACAAGGCCGTGGAGGAGCTCGGGGTCGAGCTCGAGGTCCTGCTGGCCGAGTACGGCCCGGACCAGCTCGTGCCGCCCTCTCCGGCGGCACCCGGCGACGTGGTCGATCCCGAGGCCGCACCGACCCGAGCCGGTGCCGTACGTGCGGGCCGAGCAGGAGAAGCGGCTGCGTTCCGCCGACCGTGCTCTCGCCCTCCTGGGCCGCGTGAACCCCCTGGCGCTCGAGGAGTACGCCGCGCTGGAGGAGCGGCACGCCTTCCTCACCGAGCAGCTCGAGGACCTGAAGAAGACGCGCCGCGACCTCCTCGACATCGTGCGCGAGGTCGACGAGCGCGTCGAGCAGGTCTTCACCGCCGCCTACCACGACACGGCCCGCGAGTTCGAAGGCGTGTTCTCGCGGCTGTTCCCGGGCGGCGAGGGGCGGCTGATCCTCACCGACCCGTCGGACATGCTCACGACGGGGATCGAGGTCGAGGCACGACCGCCGGGCAAGAAGGTCAAGCGGCTGTCGTTGCTGTCCGGCGGCGAGCGCTCGCTGACGGCCGTCGCCCTGCTCGTGGCCATCTTCAAGGCGCGGCCGAGCCCGTTCTACGTCATGGACGAGGTCGAGGCGGCCCTCGACGACACCAACCTCGGCCGCCTGCTCGGGATCCTCGAGGAGCTGCGCGAGTCCTCGCAGCTGATCGTCGTCACCCACCAGAAGCGCACGATGGAGATCGCGGACGCGTTGTACGGCGTCTCGATGCGCGGCGACGGGGTCACCGGTGTCATCAGCCAGCGGCTGCGCGAGGCCGAGCCCGCCTGACCCGCCCCCTTTCCCCTCCCGCACCTGATCGGAGCTCGTTCCCCGGTGAACACCAACACCCTGCTCGTCGTGCTGCTCTTCATCCCCGTCATCGCCTTGCTGGTCGTCGGGTTTCGTCACGAGCCGTCAGCGCAAGCAGCTCAAGGACGAGATGCGCCGCGAGGGCGTCCCTCTCGATCTCGGCGCGCCCGGGGTCCCCCTGCGCGGGTGGCGGGCCCGGTGGGGTGGTCGTCACCGAGGACCTCGAGGCTCTGGGTACTCGACCGCCCCGAGCCCGTCGCGAGCCGGCTGGTCCGCCTCCGGGCTCGGCTGGCTCGATCGGGCTCGACGTTCGGTCTCGGACTGCTGACCCTGCTCTCCCGCGAGACCCTGGACGACGCGACGTGGGACGAGGTCGAGGAGACCCTCCTCACGTCTGACCTGGGGGTCGCGCCCACGGCCCAGCTCGTCGACCGGCTGCGCACGCGGGTGCGCGTCGAGGGCGTGCAGGACCCGGCGGCGGTCAAGCGGCTGCTGCGCGAGGAGCTGCTGAGCCTGGTCGACCCCACGATGGACCGCAGCTCTGCACGTGCAGGGCGTCAGCGGCCCCTCCGTCGACGTTGGTGGTCGGGGTGAACGGCACCGGCAAGACGACCACCACCGGCAAGCTGGCGAGGCTGCTCGCCGCCGAGGGACACACCGTGCTGCTCGGCGCCGCGGACACCTTCCGAGCGGCCGCGGCCGACCAGCTGCAGACCTGGGGGGCCAGGGTCGGCGCCGAGGTCGTGCGAGGTCCGGAGGGCGGTGACCCGGCCAGCGTGGCCTTCGACGCGGTGAAGCAGGGCACCGAGCGGGGTGTGGACGTCGTCATCGTCGACACGGCCGGGCGCCTCCACACCAAGACGGGCCTGATGGACGAGCTGGGCAAGGTCAAGCGGGTCATCGAGAAGCAGCGGCCGGTCGACGAGGTCCTGCTGGTCCTCGACGCCACCACCGGGCAGAACGGGCTGCAGCAGGCGCGGGTGTTCGGCGAGGTGGTCGAGGTCACCGGGGTGGTGCTGACCAAGCTCGACGGCACGGCGCGCGGCGGCATCGTCGTTGCAGGTGCAGCGCGAGCTCGGGGTACCGGTGAAGCTCGTCGGGCTCGGCGAAGGCGTCGACGACCTCGCTCCCTTCGACGCGGAGACCTTCGTCGACGCGTTGCTCGGCGGCTGACCCGACGTCCTCTCCGCCGGTACCGGCCGCGGTTCACGAGACGTTTACCTGCTCGTGGGGTCCGTCACCTGCCGGAAACACGGCGGAACCCTCCCGGGAACGCCGGTAGCCGACGTCTTCTCGGACATCGGGCGCTGGGCCCGTGCGAGGGGAGCAGTCATGCTTGGTGCTGACGAGGTGGTCCTCAATACCGGGGACACCGCCTGGATGCTCGATGAGCGCCGCGCTGGTGCTGCTGATGACCCCGGGGCTGGCGTTCTTCTACGGCGGCATGGTCCGGGCGAAGAGCGTCCTCAACATGATGATGATGTCGTTCATCACGATCGGGATCGTCAGCGTCCTGTGGGTGCTGTTCGGCTTCTCGGTGGCCTTCGGCGACACGGGGCAACGGCTTCTGGGGCGGCCTGAGCCAGGTGGGCCTCGGCGAGCTCATCGGCAAGCTGACCGTCAACGGCGGGGTCTACCCGATCCCCGCTCTGGTCTTCGCGATGTTCCAGCTGATGTTCGCCATCATCACCCCGGCGCTCATCTCCGGCGCGATCGCCGACCGCGCCAAGTTCCTCAGCTGGAGCATCTTCGTCGCCATCTGGGTCACGCATCGTCTACTTCCCGGTGGCTCACTGGGTCTTCGACTTCGGCGGCCTCGAGCTCGGCACCTCGGACGCAGGATGGCTGGCCAACAAGGGCGTCCTCGACTTCGCGGGCGGGACCGCGGTGCACATCAACGCCGGTGCCGCCGGCCTCGCGCTGGCGCTCGTGCTCGGTCGTCGCAACGGCTGGCCGAAGACGCTGATGAAGCCGCACAACCTGCCGCTCGTCCTGCTCGGCGCCGGTCTGCTGTGGTTCGGCTGGTTCGGGTTCAACGCCGGCTCGGCGCTCGGCGCCAACCAGACCGCAGCGCTCGCGTTCACGAACACGCAGGTCGCGACGGCCGCCGGCCTGCTCGGCTGGATCGTCGTCGAGCGGCTGCGCGACGGGCACGCCACGAGCCTCGGCGCGGCCTCGGGCGCGGTGGCCGGACTGGTCGCCATCACCCCGGCCTGTGCGTTCCTGGTCCCGTGGTCGGCGATCCTTCTGGGCGTGCTCGCCGGCGCGCTGTGTGCCTTGGCGGTCGGCCTGAAGTTCCGGTTCGGCTTCGACGACTCCCTCGACGTGGTGGGTGTCCACCTGGTCGGCGGACTGGTCGGCTGCCTGTTCCTCGGGCTTCTTCGCGACGACCAAGTCCGGCTACTCGACCGTCAACGGGGTCCTCATGGGCGGTGACTGGTCGGTGCTCGGCGTCCAGGCGCTCAGCGCCTTCTCGGTCCTGGCGTACTCGTTCGTCCTCGCCTACGTGATCGGGTTCGCCATCGACAAGACGATCGGCTTCCGGATCGACGAGGAGGACGAGGTGAGCGGCATCGACCTGCGGCGAGCACGCCGAGACGGCGTACGACCTGCAGCACAGCATCGGGGGCGCGTTCACCTCCCGTCCAGTGGGAACCAAGACAGATGTGGGGGCCAACGCATGAAGCTCGTCACGGCGATCATCAAGCCCTTCAAGCTCGACGACGTGAAGTCCGCCCTGGAGACCTTCGGGGTCCACGGGCTCACGGTCTCGGAGGCCTCCGGCTACGGGCGGCAGAAGGGGCACACCGAGGTCTACCGGGGCGCCGAGTACACCGTGGACCTGGTCCCCAAGGTCCGGGTGGAGATCCTCGTCGACGACGCCGACGTCGACGACGTCATGGACGTCGTCGTCAAGGCCGCGGCCAGCGGTCGGATCGGTGACGGCAAGGTGTGGTCGGTTCCGGTGGACACCGTCATCCGCGTGCGCACCGGCGAGCGTGGCCCGGATGCTCTCTAGCGTCCGCTGCCGTCGCCGATGACCGTCGAGACGACGGACTACGGGGAGCGTCGCGCAGAGCTGCTGGTCCGGCCCGGGATCTCCGGGCCGGACCGGCGGCGTTCGCTCTCCGACCTCACCGACGCCTGGCTGGGCGGCTTGTTCGAGCAGGCGGGCGGCCCGGGGGCTGGTGCCGCGCTGGTCGCCGTCGGCGGCTACGGACGGCGTGAGCTCTCGCCCGGGAGCGACCTCGACGTGGTGCTCCTCATCCCGACGAACCTGTCCGACGCGAAGGCTGCCGCCTTGGCCGACCGCATCTGGTACCCGGTCTGGGACTCCGGCGTGCGACTGGACCACGCGGTCCGCACACCTGCCGAGGCCGCGCCGCGTCGCGGCGGACGACGTCCGGGCGCTGCTCGGCATGCTCGACGTCCGGCACGTGGCGGGCGACGTCGCTCTGACCGAGGGACTCCGGTCCTCGATCCTCGGAGACTGGCGCGGGCTGGCGCCCAAGCGACTGCCCGACCTGCTGGCAGCGGCCCAGGAGCGTGCCGAACGGGTCGGCGACGTGGCCTTCGCTCTCGAGCCCGACCTGAAGGAGTCCCGCGGCGGCCTCAGGGACGTCACCGTGCTGCGGGCGATCGCAGCCTCGTGGGTTGCCGATGCTCCGCACGCCGGACTGCCGGAGGCTCAGCGGGCGCTGCTCGACGTGCGTGACGCCCTGCACCGGGTGACCGGGCGCTCGACGGACCGGCTCGTCCTCCAGGAGCAGGACGCGGTGGCGCAGTCCCTCGGCCTGGCCGATGCCGATCAGCTCCTCCTTCAGGTGGGCCGCGCCGGCCGCGCGGTGGCGTACGCCTCCGACGTCACGTGGCACCGTGTGGAGCGGGCGCTGACCACCCGTCGAGGTCGCAGCCGGTTCCTCACCGGACCCCGCCGGATCAGCAGCACCCCGGCTCGCGCGCCGCTGGCCGACGGGGTCGTGGAGCAGGAGGGCGAGGCGGTCCTCGCCCGCGACGCCCGGCCCGACGAGGACGGCGTCTTGGTCCTCCGGGCGGCGGCGGCCGCAGCGCAGCACGGGCTTCGGCTGGCTCCCCACGCGGTCGACCGGCTCGCCGCCGAGTGCCCCCCGATCGGTGAGCCGTGGCCGGCGGCAGCCCGCGACGCGCTCGTCTCTTTGCTGGGGGCGGGTTCGGCGGCCATCCCGGTCTGGGAGGCCCTCGATCAGGCTGGTCTGGTCGTCCGGCTGATCCCGGAGTGGGAACGGGTCAGGAGCAAGCCTCAGCGGAACCCGATCCACCGGTTCACGGTCGACCGGCACCTCGTCGAAGCCGCGGTGCGCGCGGCGGCGCTGACCCGCCGGGTCGACCGGCCCGACCTGCTCCTGGTCGGCGCGTTGCTCCACGACCTGGGCAAGGGCTGGCCGGGCGACCACACGGAGTCCGGCATGGTGGTGGTCGCCGACCTCGCGCCGCGGATGGGCTTCGACGCTCGCGACACCGAGACGCTGGTGACCTTGGTGCGCCATCACCTGCTCCTTCCGGACACGGCGACCCGGCGGGACCTCGACGACCCGGCGACCGTGGCGCTGGTCGCGGCAGCCGTGGGCAGCTCGGAGCTGCTGGACCTGCTCCATGCCCTCACCGAGGCCGACGCCCTCGCGACCGGCCCGGCCGCATGGGGTGAGTGGAAGGCGATGCTGGTTGCCGACCTCGTCGCACGGACCCATGCGGTGCTGCGCGGCCACGTGGTGGCTGCCCCGACGACGTTGACCCCCGAGCAGGCGGCGCGGCTCGCCTCGGGTGAGCTGTCCGTGTCGGTGGCGCCCGCCGCGTACGGCCAGGAGGTCACGGTGACCGCTCCCGACCGGGTCGGCCTGCTGGCCACCGTGGCCGGGGTGCTGAGCCTGCACCGGCTGACGGTCCGCGCCGCGCAGACGTTGTCCGTGGGTGAGTCGGCGCTGCAGGTGTGGACCGTGCTGCCGGAGTTCGGCGGCGCGCCCGACGCCGCGGCCGTGCGGGCAGACGTCCGGCGCGCCCTGGACGGGACCTTGGACGTGGTCGACCGGCTGCGGAGGCGGGATGAGGCCTATCCCGACCGCACCGGACGGTCGGCTCCGCCGGCGAGGGTGGACCTCGTCCCGGGGGCCTCGGACACCTCGACGGTCGTCGAGGTCCGGGCGCACGACCGGCCGGGGCTGCTGCATCGGGTCGGTTCGGCCCTCGCGGCAGAGGGTGTGGACGTGCGCGCCGCCAGAGTCAGCACCCTGGGCTCGGAGGTGGTCGACGTCTTCTACGTGGTGGGCGCCGACGGGCTGCCACTGGCGGCGCCAGCAGCCCGTGAGCTGGTCGAGGCGGTTCGCGCTGCGCTGCGCTGACCCGGTCGGTGGCGGGCGCGGCCTGCCGCTGCGGATACCCTGACGCCTGTGTTCGCCACGCTCTCCGACCGGCTCGCCTCGACGTTCAAGTCGCTGCGCGGCAAGGGTCGGCTCTCCGAGTCCGACGTCGACGAGGCCTGCCGAGAGATCCGGATCGCCCTCCTCGAGGCCGATGTGGCGCTCCCGGTCGTTCGCGAGTTCGTCGCCGCGGTCAAGGAGCGCGCCCTCGGTGCCGAGGTGTCGCAGGCGCTCAACCCGGCGCAGCAGGTCGTCAAGATCGTCAACGACGAGCTCATCCGGGTCCTCGGCGGCGAGACCCGCAGGATCCGCTTCGCCAAGACCCCCCCGACGGTCGTCATGCTGGCGGGTCTCCAGGGCGCCGGGAAGACCACGTTGGCGGGCAAGCTGGCCCTCTGGTTCCGCGAGCAGGGGCACACGCCGCTCCTGGTGGCGGCCGACCTCCAGCGGCCCAACGCCGTGACCCAGCTGCAGGTCGTGGGGGAGCAGGCCGGGGTCCCGGTCTTCGCGCCGGAGCCGGGCAACGGCGTGGGCGACCCGGTCACGGTGTCGCGGTCCGCCGTCGAGCACGCCGGGCTGAAGCTCCACGACGTGGTGATCATCGACACCGCGGGTCGGCTGGGTCTCGACGAGGCGCTGATGAAGCAGGCCGTCGACATCCGGGACGCCGTACGCCCCGACGAGATCCTCTTCGTCGTCGACGCGATGATCGGGCAGGACGCCGTCACGACGGCGCAGGCGTTCCTCGACGGTGTCGGCTTCGACGGTGTGGTGCTGACCAAACTCGACGGCGACGCCCGCGGTGGCGCAGCCCTGTCGGTGGCCACGATCACCGGTCGGCCCGTCATGTTCGCCTCGAACGGCGAGAAGCTGACCGACTTCGACGTCTTCCACCCCGAGCGGATGGCTTCGCGCATCCTCGGCATGGGCGACATGCTCACGCTCATCGAGCAGGCCGAGAAGGCCTTCGACGCCGACGAGGCGGCCGCGATGGCGGCCAAGGTGTCCGCGCCCGGCGAGCTCACACTGGAGGACTTCCTCCACCAGATGCAGGCCGTTCGCAAGATGGGGTCGCTGTCGAAGATCCTCGGGATGCTGCCGGGCATGGGCGAGATGCGCGAGCAGATCGCCAACATCGACGAGCGCGAGATCGACCGCGTCGCTGCCATCATCCAGTCGATGACGCCGGCCGAGCGGCGCGACGTGAAGCTGCTCAACGCCTCGCGACGTGCGCGGATCGCGAAAGGCTCGGGCAGCGAGGTCAACGACGTGAACCGGCTGGTCGAGCGCTTCCTCGAGGCCCGCAAGATGATGGCTCAGATGTCCCGGGGTGGCGGCATGCCGGGCATGCCGGGCATGCCGGGCATGGGGGGCGGGCGCAAGAAGCAGGTCAAGGCCAAAGCCAAGAAGGGCAGCCGCAGCGGCAACCCGGCCAAGCGGGCCGAGGAGGACCGGGCCGAGGCCGCACGTCGCGCGGCGGGGCCGGACGTCGACGGCGAGGCGCCGGTTCTCGCGGAGGACTTCGAGCTCCCCGCCGAGTTCAAGGGCCTGCTGGGCTGAGGACGCTTGCGCAGCGGCCCGGCCGGGCCGCTCGGCGGGCGCAGTTTCCTGTGGTGGGGTCCCCTCTGGCACACTGAGCACGTTGAACCGGCTCGGCGCGGCCCTCTACCCGCCCGTGACGGATCCACCCCCCGGGAGCCACGGCCGCGCACCCCACGCGAGGGCCGCCTCCCACCACGACCAGACCAGGAGCGGTTAGCCCCGTGGCAGTCAAGATCAAGCTCAAGCGGTTGGGCAAGATGCGCAACCCGCAGTACCGGATCATCGTCGCCGACGCCCGCACCAAGCGGGACGGTCGCGCCATCGAGGAGATCGGCAAGTACCACCCCAAGGAAGACCCGTCACTCATCGTGGTGGACTCCGAGCGGGCCCAGTACTGGCTGAGTGTCGGCGCGCAGCCGACCGAGCCCGTCGCAGCCATCCTCAGGGTCACCGGTGACTGGCAGAAGTTCCGTGGCGAGCCCGGTGCCGAGGGCACCCTTCGCGTCGCCGAGCCGAAGGCGAGCAAGAAGTCCCTCTTCGAGGCTGCGGCCAAGGAGAACTTCGACGACGCAGCCAAGGGCCCGGCCACCACACCGAAGAAGAAGGCCGCCAAGGTCGAGGCGCCCGCCGCCGTGGAGACCGTCGAGGTCGTGGAGACCGCTGAGGGCGACACGGTCGTCGTCGATGAGACGGTCGAGGTCGTGGAGACCGCTGAGGGCGACACGGTCGTCGTCGATGAGACGGTCGAGGTCGTGGAGACCGCTGAGGGCGACACGGTCGTGGTCGATGAGACGGTCGAGGTCGTGGAGACCGCTGAGGGCGACACGGTCGTGGTCGATGACGTGGTCGAGGTCGTGGAGACCGCCGACGGCGTCGTCGAGGTCGTCGAGGTCGTCGAGGTCGAGCGCGGCGAGAACGTCTGATGCTCGAGGAGGCTCTCGAGCACCTGGTCAAGGGCATCGTCGAGCACCCGGACGAGGTCCACGTCCGCGACCGCGAGCTGCGGCGCGGACGGGTCCTCGAGGTGCGCGTCCACCCCGACGACATGGGCAAGGTCATCGGCCGTGCCGGGCGCACGGCCAAGGCCTTGCGCACCGTGCTCGGCGCGCTGACGCCCGGTCGGCCGGTGCGCGTCGACTTCCTCGACGTGGACGAGCGCTAGGCCCCGGTGGAACACCGACGAGTCGTCGTCGGTCGGATCGGCCGGGCGCACGGGATTCACGGGCTCGTCTCGGTGGACGTGCGTACCGACGAACCCGACCGGCGGTTCGCTCCCGGTGCGGTCCTGCTCACGGACCCCGAGTCCGCGGGGCCGCTCACCGTGCTCGAGGCCCGCGTGCACTCCGGACGTCTGCTCCTGCAGCTCGACGGCGTCGCGGACCGCACCGCGGCCGAGGAGCTGCGTGGCACCGACCTCGTGGTCGACGTCGATCCCGCCGAGACTGCCCTCGGACCCGGACGAGTGGTACGACCACCAGCTGGTGGGACTGCTGGCGGTCGACGCTGCGGGCACCGCGTACGGGTCGGTGACCGAGGTCGTGCACCTGCCGATGCAGGACCTGCTGGCGGTGACGAACGACTCAGGAGGCGAGGTCTTGGTCCCGTTCGTCGCGGCGATCGTGACGTCGGTCGACCTTGCGGGAGGTCGGGTCGTCCTCGACCCCCCGGGCGGTCTGTTCGAGGGGGCCTGACTCTCGTGCGCATCGACGTCATCACGATCTTCCCGGACTACCTCGCGCCGCTGCGGCTGTCGTTGCTCGGCAAGGCGCAGGAGAGCGGCCTGCTCGAGGTGGCGGTTCACGATCTGCGGGACTTCGCCTCCGACCGTCATCGCACCGTCGACGACACCCCGTACGGCGGCGGCGCCGGGATGGTCATGCGTCCCGAACCGTGGGGTGAGGCGCTCGACGCTCCTGCTCGGGCCGGATCCGACCACCACCGACACGGTGCTGGTCGTGCCGACCCCCTCGGGGGAGCTCTTCACCCAGGAGGTGGCCCACGAGCTCGCGGCCGAGCAGCGGCTGGTGTTCGCGTGCGGCCGCTACGAGGGCATCGACCGACGGGTCGTCGACGAGGCCGCCACCCGTGTCCGCGTCCGCGAGCTGAGCCTCGGTGACTACGTTCTCGGGGGCGGTGAGGTTGCCGCGCTGGTCGTCGTGGAGGCCGTCGTACGGCTGCTGCCGGGAGTGCTGGGCAACGCCGAGTCGCTGGCGGAGGAGAGCCACGTGGGTGGCCTGCTCGAGTACCCCGTCTACACCAAGCCCGCCCAGTGGCGCGGAAGGGACGTACCCGACGTCCTCCTCTCCGGCGACCACGGGAGGATCGCGGCCTGGCGTCGCGAACAGTCCCTGCGCCGCACCGTCGAGCGCCGCCCGGACCTGGTGGCCGCGCTCGATCCAGCCACCCTCAGCACCGCGGACGTCTCCCTGCTTCAGTCCCTGGGGTGGGTGTCCGACGCCGGCCGGCGGGTTTCGGTCAGAGCCGCCCCCTGTGGCACACTGATCCACGGCCCGCTCCGCCGGGTCGTCCGTCGGCCGACCGTGCCCCTGCCGCAGGGGGAGCGTACGGCGATCGTGCTGACGCAACCGTCCGAAACCCAACCGTGGGTGACCTGTGGCACCGACGAGGAGACCGTCATGAACACCCTCGACTTCGTCGATGCCGCCTCGATGCGCACCGACATCCCCGCCTTCCGTCCCGGTGACACCCTCAAGGTCCACGTCAAGGTCATCGAGGGCAACAAGTCCCGGGTCCAGGTCTTCCAGGGTGTGGTCATCCGCCGCCAGGGCGACGGGCTCCGCGAGACCTTCACGGTCCGCAAGGTCTCCTACTCCGTCGGTGTCGAGCGCACCTTCCCCGTGCACACGCCCGTGATCGAGAAGATCGAGGTCGTCACGCGCGGGGACGTCCGGCGCGCGAAGCTCTACTACCTCCGTGACCTCCGCGGCAAGAAGGCGAAGATCAAGGAGAAGCGCGAGACGGCGCGCTGACGCGCCGTCCGCCGACGTCCCGCAGGCGTTCTCAACCCGGCCTAGGCTCGCTCGTCGTGGAGCCGGTCGTGACGCACGAGCAGCCGACCCGGTCCAAGCGGCCGTTCTGGCAGGAGCTGCTGATCCTCGGCGCTCGGGGCGCTGCTCGCCGTGTGGCTGGTGACGACCTTCGTCGCCCGGTCGTTCTCGATCCCCTCCGGATCGATGGAGGACACCCTGCAGGTCGGCGACCGCGTGCTCGTCGAGCGGCTCACGCCGAGGTTCGGCACGATCGAGCGCGGCGACATCGTCGTGTTCGACGGGACCGACTCCTTCAGTCCTGAGACGTCCGCCGCCGGTGCCGACGTCGCTGGTCGCGAAGGTGCTGGCCCCGCTCACGCGGCTCCTGGGGCTGGGTCCGGCCAAGGAGACCGACTTCATCAAACGGGTCGTCGCCGTCGGCGGCGACAGGGTCGTCTGCTGCGACGCCGAAGGGCGGCTGACCGTCAACGGCGTCGCGCTGCGAGGAGCCCTACCTCCATCCCGGCGACGTCCCCTCGGAGATCGACTTCGACGTGGTCGTCCCTCTGGGGCGCCTGTGGGTCATGGGCGACCATCGTTCGGCCTCGGCAGACAGCCGGGCCCACCTCGGCGACCCTGGCGGGGGCACCGTGTCCGAGGATCGCGTCATCGGGCGCGCGTTCCTCGTCTCCTGGCCGTTCTCCCGCCTGGGCACGCTCGGCGACCCGACCGGCTTCGACGCCGTCCCCGCACGCCGACCCTGCCCAGCTCGACGCGGTGACCGGCTGATGGGCAAGCACGTGGCTCCGCGCAGAGGGCGCGGGTGCTGCCCCCTCCGCGATGCCAGCTCCTCCGGGAGCGCCTCCGGCGACGAGCGCCGGCCGGTTCTGGGCCGGCGTGCGGGAGACCGGCGTGCTCCTGGTGCTCGCCCTGGGTCTGGCCGTGGTGCTCAGGACCTTCGTCGTCCAAGCGTTCTTCGTGCCCAGTGAGTCGATGGTTCCGACCTTGCTCAAGGACGACCGCATCGTGGTCAGCAAGCTGTCGACGGATCTCGGCGGGGTCGACCGCGGCCAGGTCGTCGTCTTCCGGGACCCCGGCGACTGGCTCGACGTGCCGCCCAGCACCCTCACCGGGGTGCGCAAGGCACTGGTGTCGTCCATGACCTTCGTGGGCCTGCTGCCGTCCGACAGCGGCGACGACCTCGTCAAGCGGGTCATCGGTATCGGAGGCGACCATGTCGTCTGCTGCGACAAGCGCGGCCGGGTGACCGTCAACGGGGCTGCGCTGGACGAGTCCGAGTACCTCGATGCCGGAGACGCCCCCAGTCAGACTCCTTTCGACGTCGTCGTCCCCGCCGACCACATCTGGGTGATGGGCGACAACCGCTCGAACAGCCAGGACTCCCGTTACCACGAGGAGCAGCAGCCGGGCGGGGGCATGGTGCCGGTCGGCAACGTCATCGGCCGCGCGATGCTCGTCGTCTGGCCCTACGCGCACTGGACGACCTTGCCGGTGCCGGCCACCTTCGACTCCGTCCCGGCACCCGCGGCCGCGGAGCCTTCACCCAGCCCCTCGCCCAGCAAGTCGAAGAAGAAGTAGGAGCGGCGCCGAGGCCGTGCCGAGGAGTCGGGTGGGAGAAAATGCGTCGCTAGTGTGGTGAGGTGACCTCCCTGGACGCACGGCCGCCCCTCGGCGTCGAGGTGCTGCAGCGACGGGCGGCGCGGGCCCTGATCCTCGACCGCCACGACCGCGTGCTGCTGTTCAGGGGGCTGGATCCCGACCGTCCCGAGCGTGGCTGCTGGTGGTTCACCCCGGGCGGCGGGCTGAACGACGGCGAGGATGAACGCTCGGGACTGCTGAGAGAGGTCCGCGAGGAGACCGGTCTGGTCGTGGACCCGGAGCACGTCGGTCCGCCGGTGTGGCATCGCGTGGCCGAGTTCCTCTTCGCAGGTCAGTGGTACCGCCAGAGCGAGCACTTCTACCTGCTGCGGGTCTCCGAGCACCTGGTCGACACCAGCGGGTTCGAGCCGCTGGAGGCCTCAGCGGTCCTGAGCCATCGATGGTGGGAGCTGCCGGCGCTGGCCGTGAGCGAAGACGTCGTCTACCCCGCTGCCCTGGCCGACCAGCTCCGCCGGCTGCTCGACGCCGGACCACCGTCAGAGCCGTACGAGGTGGCCTAGATGGGGCCCTCGTCGTCCGCGCCGACCCTGAGGGTCGAGCGTGCCCTGCTCCGGGACGGCGTACGGCTGCTCGCGTCGGTCGACGAGGTCGGTCGAGGCGCCCTCGCGGGTCCGGTGACGGTCGGAGTCGTGGTCGTCGACCTGGACCTTCGGACGGCCCCGCGGGGACTGCGCGACTCCAAGCTGTTGACGCCGGAGGCCAGAGAGCGCCTGGCCCCCCGGGTCCGGCGGTGGGCCCCGGCTCATGCCGTGGGGCACGCGAGCGCGAGCGAGATCGACGAGTTCGGGATCCTGTGCGCGCTGCGCCGCGCGGGGGAGCGCGCGATGGCGATGCTGCCCGAGCCTCCCGATGCCGTGCTGCTCGACGGGTCCTACGACTGGCTCACCCGCCCGCCACCCACTCTGTTCGACGAGGCCGGCCCGTCCGGCGCTCCGCTCGACTATCAGGTGACGACCCGGATCAAGGCCGACCTGACCTGTGCCGGGGTGGCGGCTGCCAGCGTGCTCGCCAAGACCGAGCGTGACCGGCTGATGATCGCGATGGCCGCCCGCCACCAGCCCTACGGCTGGGCGGTCAACAAGGGCTACGCCACTCCCGAGCACCGGGCCGCCCTGCGCGAGCACGGTCCGTGCGCCGAGCACCGCCGGACCTGGCACCTGACCGGTGACGCGGGAGTCGACGAGGACGAGCCGGTCGACGACGCGATCCGAGGTGATCCGGTTGGATGATGGGACACGCGATGAGCTGGAAGAGGTGGGGTGAGCATGAGCGCTGAGGACCTCGAACGGTACGAGACCGAGATGGAGCTGAGCCTCTACAAGGAGTACCGAGACGTGGTCGGGCTGTTCGCCTACGTCGTCGAGACCGACCGGCGCTTCTACCTCACCAACCACGTCGACCTGCAGGTGCGCAGCGCCGAGGGGGAGACCTACTTCGAGGTCACCATGAGCGACGCCTGGGTCTGGGACATGTACCGGCCCGCCCGCTTCGTGAAGAACGTCAAGGTCGTGACCTTCAAGGACGTCAACGTCGAGGAGCTGGCCAAGCCCGACCTCGAGGTGCCCGAGACCTGACCTGCGGCAGGCGCCTCAGGCAGTGGGCCCGAGCGGCAACGCGCAGAGGGTGTGCCAGGCGCCGTCGACGGGGGCACCAGCGAGGACGAGGACCGAGTCCACGCCGGTGCTGAACGGGAGGAGCGGCCGAACCTCGGCCTCGGCCGCTCGCAGTGCGTCGGGGCCGTACGCATCCTGTTCGCCGACGGTGAGGTGAGGGACGACGTCGGCGTACGCACCTCCGTAGGGCGGGTAGTCCGGGAAGGCAGTGGATACCGCAGCCGTCAGGGCGCGGAACGGGCCGTCGGGGTCAGGGGCCAACCACAGGACCTCCTGCCCGAACCACGCGGTCCTCGAGAAGGTGCACGTGAAGGCCGAGACTGCTCCGACGGTGGCCGCCAGAAGCTTGAGATGGACGTCGGTGAGCTCGGTCGGGGGGACGAAGGGGTAGAGCACCGTCACGTGCGCAGGCACGCCCCAGCGAGCGGCCGGGTCGAGCCTGGTCCGGTGGGTGCCGACGACGGGCTCGGCCGAGGGCACGGGGACCAGGACCGCGGTCTCCGTCGCGCGCGGGTCGGGCGAGAGCCAGTTCATCGGAGCCTCTCCTCGGGCGGGGCGAGTTCGTCCACAGCGGGGTCTTCGCCCACAGAGTGCTGTGCGGGGACGGCGTCGAGCGGGTGGTCCCACCACGGTAGGGCTTGGAGGTGGTCGGCTTGCGTGCCAAGGACGCACTGGGACGGTACGGCGAGGACGTCGCGGCGCGGCACCTGGCTGCGACCGGGCTCGTCGTGATCGACCGCAACTGGCGCTGCGCCGAGGGGGAGATCGACATCGTGGCCCGCGACGGCGACGTGCTGGTCGTCTGCGAGGTGAAGACGCGCCGGAGCACCCTCCGCGGCACGCCGGTCGAGGCGGTCACGCGGCGCAAGGCAGCCCGCCTGCGGCGTGCTGGCGGTGCGCTGGCTGGCCGCGCACTCGGCTGCTCCGCGCGCGGTGCGCTTCGACGTGGTCGGGATCCTCGCAGACGGACGCGGTGCCGCGCGCGTCGACCATCGACAGGGCGTGCTCTGACATGGCCCTGGCCCGCACGCGCTCGGTGGCACTCGTGGGAGTGGTCGGCCAGGTGGTCGACGTCGAGGTCGACCTGGGGCGGGGCCTGCCTGCCGTGGTGATCGTGGGACTTCCCGACGCCGCGCTCAACGAGGCCCGTGACCGGGTGCGTGCCGCGCTGGCCAACAGCGGAGCCACGTTCCCGGACTCGCGCGTCACGATCAACCTGTCGCCGGCCTCGCTGCCCAAGCACGGCACCGGGTTCGACCTGGCGCTGGCCGTCGCGCTCCTGGCGGCCACCGAGGTCGTCCCGGCGGCCCACGCCGACCGCCTGGTCTGTCTCGGCGAGCTCGGGCTCGACGGCAGCGTCCGGCCGGTGCGCGGAGTCCTCCCCAGCGTGCTCGCCGCCCGAGCGGCTGGCTGGCGGGAGGTGGTGGTGGCGCCGGCCAACGCCGGGGAGGCCGCTCTGGTCCCGGGTATCAGCGTGCTCGCCGCCGCCCACCTGCGCGTCGTCACCGGGGCCTTGCGGGGCGAGTGCGAGTGGTCGGACACCGGCCCCGCCGAGCTCGAGGAGGTCGACGAGCCGCTCCCGGATCTCGGCGACGTGGCAGGGCAGCCCGAAGGTCGGCAGGCGCTCGAAGTGGCTGCCGCCGGCGCTCACCACCTGCTGCTGCAGGGCCCGCCGGGGGCGGGCAAGACCCTGCTGGCCGAGCGACTGCCCGTCGATCCTCCCGCCGCTCCTCGAGCAGCACGCCTTGGAGGTCACGGCGGTGCACTCCGTCGCGGGGCTGCTCCCGCCCGGGCGCCCGCTGGTCAGTCGAGCGCCGTTCCGCGCCCCGCACCACACCGCCTCGGCTGCCGCGTTGGTGGGCGGCGGCCCCGGCGTGGCCCGTCCCGGTGCTGTGTCGCTCGCCCACCGCGGTGTGCTCTTCCTCGACGAGGCTCCGGAGTTCGGCTCCGACGCCCTCGAGGCGCTGCGCCAACCGCTGGAGTCCGGGCGGGTGGTGCTGTCCCGGGCGCACTCCACCGTGACCTATCCCGCGCGCTTCCAGCTCGTGCTGGCGGCGAACCCCTGTCCCTGCGGCCGGGCGCTCGACCGGTCGGCAGCGTGTCGGTGCACTCCGATGCAGGTCCGCCGCTACTCGGGCCGGCTCTCCGGCCCGTTGCTGGACCGCATCGACCTCCAGCTGGCCGTTCAGGACGTGCCGCAGGCGACGTTGCTCGACGGGGCGCCCAGCGAGTCGTCTGCCGTCGTCGCCCAGCGGGTCCTCGTGGCCCGCGACCGTGCAGCCGCACGCCTCGAGGCCACCCCGTGGACGGTCAACGCCGAGGTGCCCGGCCCCTACCTGCGCGCTCGGCTGCCCTTGCGGGGACCGGCTCTGCGACGTCTCCGGGCCGGCGGTGCCTCGCTGACCGCACGGGGCATCGACCGCATCATCAGGGTGGCCTGGACCTTGGCGGACCTCCACGAGCGCCCGGCGCCGGACCAGGACGACGTGGAGACCGCCCTCGGGTTCCGGCTCGGCCAGCTGCGGGGCGTCGCATGACCGTCGCGTGGAGCGAGGAGCGCATCGCCAGGCAGGCGTTGCTGCACGCCGGCGACCCTGGTGACCGCCTGCTGGCTGCCTGGGTCGACGCCTACGGGCCGACCGAGACCGTGGCCCGGCTGCGCTCGGGTCACGACCCGGGGCCGGACGGACGCCGGGTGGCCCGGCTCCGGGCGGCACCCCTGGCGGCGGAACGCGCCGCCGCGAGCGAGCTCGGCGCTCGACTGGTGGTCCCCGGGGACCCTGAGTGGCCCGGCGACCTGCTGGCGCCCCTGCGCTATCGGGCGGACAGCGTGGTGCCCCACGCCCTGTGGGTGCGCGGCCCGAGCGCGCTCGACCGGACGGTCGATCGATGTGTCGCGGTGGTGGGCGCCCGCGCCTCGACGGCCTACGGCGAGCATGCGACCACCGAGCTCGCCTCGGGGCTCGGCGATGCGGGCTGGACGGTCGTGTCGGGAGCGGCGTACGGCATCGACGGAGCCGCCCATCGAGCCTGCCTGGCCGTCGGGGCCGTCACGGTGGCCGTGCTCGCCGGCGGGGTGGCCGACGCCTACCCCAAGGGTCATGGCTCGCTGCTGGCCCGGATCGCCGACGAGGGGCTGGTGGTGAGCGAGCTGCCGTTGGATCAGCACCCCACCCGATCCCGCTTCTTGGAGCGCAATCGACTGATCGCCGCGCTCGCCCGGGGGACGGTCGCGGTCGAGATGGCTCGCCGCAGCGGCGCGGCGAACACCCTGGGGCACGCCGAGAAGCTGCTCCGTCCGGTCATGGCCGTGCCCGGCCCGGTGTCGAGCGCCATGTCGGCGGGCTGCCACGACTGGATCCAGGACCGGCGCGCCGACCTGGTCACGGACGCGGCCGACGTCCTGCGGCTGGTCGCAGGACTCGGCGAGGTCACCGAGACGCCCCGGCGCGGCGCCGACCGCCCCACGGACGGGCTGGGACCGGATGCCCTGGTCGTCTACGACGCCTTGCCGGCCGTCGACCGCCTGCCCATGGACCAGATCTGCTCCGTCGCGGCGCTGCCGGTCCTGCCGTGGGCGATGCCCTGCGTGAGCTCGTGGAACGCGGTCTGGTCGACGTCGTCGGGACCAGCGTGCGTCGCTCGCGGGCGACCCGCCGTCCAGGTCCTTGACCGCGGGTCGGGCGCTGCGCGAGGCTGGCAGCGTGGAACCCCTGCCCCCGGTCGCTGGACGCGGCCCTGTCCGACTTCGGGCGGCACCTCGAGGTCGAGCGTGACCGCTCGGTGCACACGGTGCGCGCCTACACCGGGGACATCGACTCGCTCCTCAGGAACGCCGCCTCCGCGGGAGTCACCGATCTCGACGCGATCGACGTACGCGTGCTGCGCGGCTGGCTCGGGGCCGTGGCGGCCACGGGAGCAGCCCGGTCGACCGTCGCCCGGCGCGCCGCGGCTGCTCGTACGTTCACCGCCTGGGCCGCGCGCACCGGTCGCATGCGCAGCGATCCCGGGTTGCTCCTCGGTGTCCCGCGCGCGCGCACGGCCCTCCCAGGCGTGCTGCGCAGCGACCAGGCGAAAGGGCTCATGGACCTCGCGGCGGTCGCAGCGGACGACGGCTCGCCGACGGGTCTGCGCGACCGCGCCGTGCTCGAGGTCCTGTACGCCTCGGGTGTGCGAGTCGGCGAGCTGGTCGGCCCTGGACGTCGACGACCTCGACCACGGCAGGCGGACGCTGCGGGTCCTCGGCAAGGGTCGCAAGGAGCGCACCGTGCCCCTCGGTCTGCCCGCCGTCCGTGCGCTCGACGACTGGCTGATCCGAGGGCGTCCCGCGCTGGTCACCGCGGTCAGCGGACCGGCGTTGTTCCTCGGAGTCCGTGGCGGTCGGCTGGACCAGCGGGCCGTACGCACCCTGGTGCACGAGCGGCTCGCCGACGTGCCGGGGGCCCCGGACCTCGGTCCGCACGGTCTGAGACACTCCGCAGCGACACATCTGCTCGAGGGCGGCGCGGACCTCCGGTCCGTCCAGGAGCTGCTGGGTCACGCTACGCTCGCTACCACTCAGATCTACACCCACGTCTCGGTCGAGAGGCTGAAGTCCACGTATGAGCAGGCGCACCCCCGAGCGTGATGCTGCCGTCGTGGCCGAAGAGGGCCCCGACGCCGACGAGGCGGTCGAGGCGACCTCCGGAGCCGACGCAGGATCCGACGACCCGGAAGCAGCCGAGGTCGCCGTGACGATCGAGGAGCCCGTCGACGACAAGCCGTCGAAGGAGGACGCCGAGGCCGCGCTGCGCCAGCTCTGGGTGGACTACAAGGACTCGGCGCGCGAGGAGCTCCGGGAGCGGCTGATCCTGCACTACGCGCCGCTCGTGAAGTACGTCGCGGGGCGCGTCGGTGTGGGGCTTCCCGCCGAACATCGAGCAGGCCGACCTGGTGTCCTACGGGATCTTCGGGTTGATGGACGCGATCGAGAAGTACGACCTCGAGCGAGGCAACAAGTTCGAGACCTACGCCATCAGCCGCATCCGCGGAGCGATCATCGACGAGCTCCGCAGCATCGACTGGATCCCTCGGTCGATCCGGAGCAAGGCGCGCGAGGTCGAGCGCGCGTACGCGCGGCTCGAGTCCGAGCTGCACCGGACGCCCACCGAGCCCGAGATCGCCGAGGAGATGGGGATCGCCCTCGGTGACCTGCACACCATCTTCAGCCAGGTGTCCTTCGTCAACGTGGTGGCCCTCGACGAGCTGCTGAGCGTGGGCGGCGAGAAGGGCGACAAGCTGAGCCTGGTCGACACTCTGGAGGACCACAAGGCCGAGGACCCGGTGGCGGCGTTCGAGTCCGAGGAGACGAAGTACCTGCTCGCCGGAGCGATCAACACGCTGCCGGAGCGGGAGAAGATCGTCGTCACCCTCTACTACTACGAGGGCTTGACCCTCGCCGAGATCGGCCAGGTGCTGGGCGTCACGGAGAGCCGGATCTGCCAGATGCACACCAAGGCGGTCCTCCAGCTGCGCGGCAAGCTCGCCGAGCAGCACGACTGACGCTCGACCTCCTCACCTCGCCGTGGTCGTCGAGCACGCCGTCCTCCCGGTCAGGCCCGGTGAGGAGACGACGTTCGAGGCGGCCTTCGCGCAGGCCCGTCCGCTGATCGAGGCCACGCCCGGATTCCTCGGGCTTCGGCTGCTGCGCGGCGTCGAACGTCCTTCCGACTACCTCCTCCTCGTCGAGTGGGAGCGTCTCGAGGACCACACCGAGGGCTTCCGCGGGTCCGACCGCTACTCGGTGTGGTCGGCGCTGTTGCACGCCTTCTACGCGCCGTTCCCGGTCGTCGAGCACTTCACCGAGGTCGCAGAGCCCTGATCCGGCCGGACGTCCGTCGTGCGACGATGCGCAGCAGCTCGCGGCTCGGGACCTGGGCGACCCGGCGTTGCCCGCCCGTTCGGCTGGCCTCGTTCGCTGCCTGTCGAGCCGCGATTCGCTCCTCGGCCTCGGCGGCACCAGCGGCCCTGGCTTGCGCCTTGGCCCCGGCCAGCGAGTCGTGGCTCAAGGATTCCGCGCTCGAGTAGAGCCGGACGTAGCGGTCCTGGAGCGCGTCCAGCGCGGCATCGTCGACCTCCGACGTGGCTGGGCCACCCGGGACCGAGACCGCCAGCTCGGCCAGCTCGTCCCAGAGAGCCTGGGCGACCTCGCGGAGCTGACCGGGGATGTCGATGCCGTCCCAGGAAGGTGCGTGCCGGCGCAGCCCAGGGTCGATGAAGTCGTCGACAGCGTGGTGGACGCCCGGCGTCAGATCGGCGTCGTAGCTCAGCCCCAGGTCCTCGCCCAGTCGTGACATGACCGGCCGCCAGTCCTCGAGCAGATCCGGGTAACGGACGAAGGCGCGCGGCAGCCCCCGTGTCTGGCGCTCGCTGATCAGGGAGTGGTTGACCCAGCGCGCGATGTTCAGCGTCTGGTAGTGGCGACGCTGCGCGGGCTCGTCCTTCTCGATCGCGTAGTACGTCGTACGGCTGCCCACGACCTCGGCCGGGTGTCGCAGCATCGTGAGGTAGCGCGTCTCGAGGCCCACCTCGGAGGCGGCGTCACGCCACAGGGCTTGTGCCCACACCGAGCGCGGGTCCTTGACCACGAGCTGCTGCGCCTCCGCCGACTGCTGTCGCAAGAAGGTCACCAGCGAGGAGCGCAGCTCAGGGGTGATGGCTGACTGGGCGAGGTCGAAGGCCTCGGGACGGCTGTCGACATCGCTGATGCCGGCTCCCTGCGTGATCCTCTTGTGGAACTTCACCGCCCACGTCGACTCGAAGAACCCCTTGGGGTTGGACGCGTTGGCCCGGAGGTACGGCCCAGGGACATGCAGGCCGAGGTGGTGCAGGGTCCCGGACATGGTGCTCGTGCCGCTGCGCCCCGTGCCGGTGATGAGCACGACGACCCCTGTCACGGAGGTCATCTTGGTGCACGGGGTAGCGGTGTGCAGCGGCGGGGCCGTCGCCGAGAGTGGGCGCCGTGGACTCAGGACCTCGGCCACGAGCGTGGCCACCGGACGAGCCTCTGGATCGGAGGTCCGTACGGCAGGAGCACGGGCGGCGAGGGGTTCATGAGGAGGAGCGGGTCGAGGTAGAGCGAACCGCGACGGACCCCCCAGTGCAGGCACGAGCGACCACAGTGCGCGGTGAGCGGCTCGAGCAGGCCGAGGACCGTACCCGCACCGACGGGTTCCCCTGCGCTCACCCAGGCGTCGACCGGCTCGTACGTCGTGCGCAACCCGTCCGGGTGGTCGACCGACACGACGCCGCGCCCGGCGAGTCGACCGGCGAAGACGACCGTGCCCGAGCCGGCCGTGCGCACCGGGGTGTACGGCGGGCTGTCGAGGTCGACCCCTCGGTGGCCGCCGAGCCAGGGCTGGTCGGGCGGGTCGAAGGACCTCAGCACGGGTGGTGCGCCACCCGTGGGGCCCTCCACCGGCCAGTCCCACGGCACCGTGTGGTCGGGCGGGACCGTGACCGTCGCGGGCTCCGCGGGGGTCGCGGCCCACGCCGGCGCCCCGCAGGTCAGCACGATCCCGCAGGCGAGTGCCAGCAGGCGGCGACGGGACGAGGCGACGGGCGGGGGTCGGCCGATGGAGGGCATGCGAGCGAGCCTGCCGAGGCAGCGCGCACGGCTCCAGTCGTGCGGCGTCGGCTGTGGACACGTGCTTGCCTGTGCATGACGTAGACTGAGCGCACGGTCGGGCTCGCCCGGCCGAATTCGCACGCCCTCCTCGGCGGCCACCTGCAGGTGCAGGCGGTCCTCGAGAGGCCGCTCGGTCCCGGTTCGGCCCAGGCCGCTCCAGGGCTCGGCCGCGCAGGTCGTCAGGCGTCCCGGGCAACCGCCCGGGACGAAGAACCGAGAGCACGTCCGCCGCGCTCGTCGCCGCGGACGACATGAAGGAGCGTGCTTCGGCCATGGCCGTCGTCACCATGAAGCAGCTGCTCGAGAGCGGCGTCCACTTCGGGCACCAGACCCGTCGCTGGAACCCCAAGATGAAGCGTTTCATCTTCACCGAGCGCAACGGCATCTACATCATCGACCTCCAGCAGTCGCTGACCTACATCGACCGCGCGTACGAGTTCATCAAGGAGACCGTGGCGCACGGCGGCTCCGTGCTGTTCGTCGGGACGAAGAAGCAGGCCCAAGAGGCGATCGCCGAACAGGCGACCCGCGTCGGGATGCCGTACGTCAACCAGCGTTGGCTCGGCGGCATGCTCACGAACTTCTCGACCGTCTACAAGCGGCTGCAGCGCCTCAAGGAGCTCGAGACCATCGACTTCACCGACGTCGCCGCGTCCGGGATGACGAAGAAGGAGCTGCTCGTCCTCGAGCGCGAGAAGGACAAGCTCGACCAAGACCCTCGGCGGCATCCGCGACATGGCCCGGGTGCCGAGCGCGGTCTGGATCGTCGACACCAAGAAGGAGCACATCGCCGTCGGCGAGGCCCGCAAGCTGGGGATCCCCGTGGTCGCGATCCTGGACACCAACTGCGACCCCGACGAGGTCGACTACAAGATCCCGGGCAACGACGACGCGATCCGTTCCGTGGGCCTGCTCACCCGGGTCATCGCCGACGCCGTGGCTGACGGGCTGATGGCTCGGGCTGGTGCCGGCTCCGCCGACGAGAAGCCGGCTGGTGCCGAGCTCGCCGTCGACGAGCCCCTGGCCGACTGGGAGCGCGAGCTCCTGCAGGGCGCGGCGACCACCGAGCCCGCGGCGGCCGAGGTCAGCGAGGAGGTCCCCGCAGCGGTCGCTGCCGAGGTCCCTGCCGCTGCTCCGCCCGCCGACGCCACGGCCTGAGCCGACCCCGCTGCTGCCCAGCACGTCTCGAGACGAAGGACGAACTCACGCATGACCACTTTCTCCGCTGCCGACGTCAAGCGGCTCCGTGACGCCACGGGCGCCGGGATGATGGATGCCAAGCGCGCGCTCGAGGAGAGCGACGGCGACTTCGACGCTGCCACCGAGGCGCTGCGCATCAAGGGCGCCGCCAAGGTGCAGAAGCGCGGCGCCGAGCGCACGGCCGGCAACGGCCTGGTGGCTGCCGCCGAGGGCGCGATGATCGAGCTCGGCTGCGAGACCGACTTCGTGGCGAAGAACGAGGGCTTCCAGTCGCTCGCGTCGGACATCGTCGCGCACGTGGCCGCGAGCCGCCCGGCCTCGCTCGAGGACCTGCTGGCCGACACGCTCAAGGACGGACAGAGCGTGGCGGAGAACATCACCGGGCTCTCCGCCGTCATCGGCGAGAAGCTCGAGCTCAAGCGCTACGTCCTGCTCGACGGCCAGGTGGCGACCTACCTCCACAAGAAGGCCTCCGACCTGCCCGCGCAGGTGGGCGTGCTCGTGGAGTTCACGGGCTCCGACGCCGAGACTGCGCGGATGACGGCCATGCAGGTGGCGGCGATGCGCCCGATGTACGTCACGCGGGACGAGGTCCCGGCGGAGACCGTCGAGTCCGAGCGGAGGATCGCCGAGGCGACCGCCGTCGAGGAGGGCAAGCCCGAAGCTGCGCTCCCCAAGATCGTCGAGGGCCGTGTCAACGGATTCTTCAAGGACGTCGTGCTCACCGAGCAGTCCTCGGTGACGGACTCCAAGAAGAGCGTGCAGGCCGTGCTCGACGAGGCGGGGATCACCGTCACCCGCTTCGCCCGCTTCGAGGTGGGGCAGGGCTGACCGGCTCGGCCCCCGACCCCGCGCTGGCGTGGCAGACTGCAGCCGTGTCCGACTCCGCTTCGAGCCCCTCCGAGCCTGACGGGCCCGTGGCCTACCGTCGCGTGCTGCTCAAGCTCTCGGGGGAGGCGTTCGCGGGCGGACAGGGTCTTGGTGTCGACCCCGACACGGTGCACGCCGTCGCTCGCCAGATCGCCGCGGTCGTGCGGTCCGGGGCTGAGGTCGCGGTCGTCATCGGCGGAGGCAACTACTTCCGCGGAGCGGAGCTGTCCAGGCGCGGCATGGATCGGGCCCGCGCCGACTACATGGGCATGCTCGGCACGGTGATGAACTGCCTGGCCCTCCAGGACTTCCTCGAGAAGGCCGGGGTCGAGACCCGGGTCCAGACCGCGATCGCGATGGGCCAGGTGGCGGAGCCGTACGTGCCCCGGCGGGCGATCCGGCACCTGGAGAAGCACCGGGTCGTCATCTTCGGCGCCGGCCTGGGCGTCCCGTTCTTCTCCACCGACACCTGCGCGGCGCAGCGAGCGCTGGAGATCGGTGCAGAGGTGGTCCTCATGGCCAAGAGCGTCGACGGGGTGTACGACGCCGACCCCAAGACGCACCCCGATGCGGTGAAGTTCGACCGGCTCGCCTTCGCCGAGGTGCTGGCGCGTGGCCTCAAGGTCGCCGACGCCACCGCGATCAGCCTGTGCATGGACAACGACCTCCCCATCGTCGTGTTCGACCTGCTCGCCGAGGGCAACATCGCCCGCGCCGTACGGGGTGAGAAGATCGGCACCCTGGTGTCGGCGACCGCCTGACCCGATCCATCGACCCTCTAGTCCTCCCAGGAGCACCCACGTGATCGACGAGACGCTGCTCGAAGCCGAGGAGAAGATGGAGAAGGCGGTCACGGTCGCCAAGGAGGACTTCGCGTCCATCCGCACCGGTCGGGCCCACCCGGCGATGTTCAACAAGATCGTGGTCGACTACTACGGCACCTTCACCCCGGTGAACCAGCTGGCGTCCTTCCAGGTGCCCGAGGCGCGCATGGCGATCGTCTCGCCGTACGACAAGGGGAGCCTCGCGGCCATCGAGAAGGCCATCCGCGACTCCGACCTCGGGGTCAACCCGACCAACGACGGCTCGATCATCCGGGTGACGTTCCCCATGCTCACCGAGGAGCGTCGGCGCGACTACATCAAGGTGGCCAAGCACAAGGCCGAGGAGGCGCGGGTCTCGATCCGCAACGTCCGACGGCACGCGAAGGACGAGCTCGAGCGCCTCGCCAAGGACGGGGAGACCGGCGAGGACGACGTGCGCCGCGCGGAGAAGGAGCTCGAGGACCTGACGCACCAGCACGTGGCCCAGATCGACGAGCTGCTCAAGCACAAGGAAGCCGAGCTCCTCGAGGTCTGAGATGGCGACCACACCCGCGCCCGGTGCGGCGCCAGCCCCGGCTTCGCGCGCGGGCCGCAACCTTCCGCTGGCCATCGGTGTCGGCGTGTCGCTCGTCATCCTCATCCTGCTGTCCCTGCTGTCCCCGTTGGCCTTCACCGTGCTGGTGGTGGTGGCGCTCGGCGTCGCCACCTGGGAACTCTGCACGGCACTGACGTCGGGCGGTATCCACGTCCCCCTCGTCCCCGTGCTCCTCGGTGGGACGGCGATGCTACGCGGCGACGTACGCCGCCGGCACCGACGGTCTCGTGGTCGGCCTCGCCCTCAGCGTGATCGCCGTGCTGGTGTGGCGGCTCTTCGACGGCGCCGACGGTTACCTCCGCGACGTCTCCGGCGGCCTCTTCGTCCTCGGGTACCTGCCGCTGCTCGCCGGCTTCGCCGTCCTGATGGTGACCCAGGACCAGGGCGTGGAGCGCATCGTCACGTTCATCCTCGTCGTCGTCGCGAGTGATCTCGGCGGGTACGTCCTCGGGGTGCTGTTCGGCAAGCACCCCATGGCGCCGCGCATCTCGCCGAAGAAGTCCTGGGAGGGCTTCGCCGGGTCGGTGCTCTTCTGCGCCGTCGCCGGGGCCGTCGCCCTGCCGCTGCTGCTCGAGGCTCCCTGGTGGCAGGGACTGCTGCTCGGGCTCGCCCTGGTGTGCACGGCGGTGCTCGGCGACCTCTGCGAGTCCATGGTCAAGCGTGATCTCGGGGTCAAGGACATGGGCAACCTCCTTCCAGGACACGGTGGCCTGATGGATCGCCTGGACTCGCTCCTGTTCGTCGGCGCCTGTCGCCTGGCTGCTCCTCAGCGTCTTCGTCGGGCTGTGAGCGACGTCGGGCCGGTCCCGGTCGAGATCTCCGCGCCGCCCGCTCCCGGGCGAGCTCGTGTTCACCGCCCCTCGCCGGGGCAGGCCGCCCCGACACCTCGCTGACCTGACGGCTCAGGAGCGACGCGACGTCGTGGGTGAGCTCGGTGAGCCCGCCTTCCGGGCCACCCAGGTGGCCGGCCACTACTTCACTCATCTCGTGGACGATCCCGACCAGTGGACCGACGTCCCCGCCCGGTCGCGCCGGCTGCTTGCGGAGGCGCTCACACCGACCCTGCTCACACCGGTCCGTGACATCGCGTGCGACGACGGACAGACCCGCAAGACCGTCTGGCGGCTCTTCGACGGCACGCTCGTCGAGTCGGTCCTCATGCGCTACCCCGACCGGGTCACCATGTGTGTCTCCTCCCAGGCCGGCTGCGGCATGAACTGCCCGTTCTGCGCGACCGGCCAGGCGGGTCTGACCAGGAACCTGTCGGCCGGCGAGGTGGTGGAGCAGGTCCTCGCCGGAGCACGATCCCTCGCGCGCGGTGAGGTGCCGGGCGGGCCGGGACGCGTGTCCAACGTGGTGTTCATGGGCATGGGGGAGCCGCTGGCGAACTACAAGGCGGTGATCGGTGCGGTGCGTCGGCTCACCGACGCGGCACCGGAGGGTCTGGGGATGTCCGCTCGGGGCATCACGGTGTCCACGGTCGGCCTGGTCCCGCGCATCCACGACCTGGCCGACGAGGGGATCCCCGTACGCCTGGCCGTCTCGTTGCACGCGCCTGACGACGAGCTCCGTGACGAGCTCGTCCCCGTGAACACCCGCTGGAACGTGGCAGAGGTCCTCGCCGCGGCGTGGTCCTACGGCGACCGCACCGGGAGGCGGGTGTCGATCGAGTACGCCCTCATCCGTGACATCAACGACCAGGCTTGGCGCGCCGACCTGCTGGGGCGGCTGCTCAAAGGTCGCCTCGTGCACGTCAACCTCATCCCGCTGAACCCCACCCCCGGGTCGAAGTGGACCGCGTCCAGGACCCGTGACGAGCGGGCCTTCGTGCGCGGTCTGGAGCGGCACGGCGTCACGGTGACCGTCCGCGACACCCGAGGGCGGGAGATCGACGGTGCGTGCGGTCAGCTGGCGGCGGCCACGTCCTAGGCGGCGGCCTGCGGCGGGATCTCGCCGAAGCCGGAACTGAGCACGCGGTCCACGGCGATGACGATGACCACCCGCGACGGGTTCTCCCGAGGCTGCCGGTAGCGCTCGGCGTAGCGGCCGACGGCCTCGGCGACGGCGTCCCGGTCCGTGGCCACCGCACTGGACCCTTCGAGAGTGATCCAACGCGCCCCGTCGACCTGGCAGAGCGCGACGCGACCTCCGACCGCCGACTGTCGTGCCTTCACACTCGAGCCACTGGTGATGACCCGGGCCGTGCTGGTCGCCTGCTCCCAGGTGAATCCGACGGGGACGACGTGCGGGCTCCCGTCGGGACGCAGCGTCGTGAGCGTCGCGAGGTGCCGTTCGGCGAGGAAGCTCAGGGCGGCGTCGGGGAGAGCTCTCGGGTCCATGGCCACGCGCGGAGCGTACGGCGGGCGTACCCTGCTCGCATGTCGGACCTCGTGCCCTGGATCATCGCCGCCGTGGCGTTGGCGGCACCCGTGGCGCTCGCGGTGGGGTCGTGGCAGAACCGGAAGCAGCCGAAGAGCTGCTGCGCGGTGGCCGACCCGCGTCGTGACCTGCGGATGCGCGCGGCCTTCGAGGATGCACAGGCGCCTTCCGGCCCAGGCGTCCCGACGTAGGGGGAAGTGCGTGGGGGCCGGCTCCGGTCGTCCCCCGTTCGACCGGAACCGTCCCTCGTGAGGTCTTCCCGCGTCGTCGTCGGTTCGAACTGTGACGTCCGCCACCTGCAGTTGGATACAATATCCGACCATGACCTCTGGGGCTCTCGACGGTGTGCTGGTGGCCGACTTCAGCCGAGTGCTGGCGGGGCCGTACGCCACCATGCTGTTGGCGGATCTCGGAGCGGACGTCGTGAAGGTGGAGCGGCCCGGATCGGGCGACGACACCCGGGCCTGGGGTCCGCCCTGGGACGACGCGGGGCGGTCGACGTACTTCTTGGGCGTCAACCGCAACAAGCGCTCCGTGGCCCTGGACCTGAAGGATCCCGTGGACGTCGAGACCGCGCGCGCATTGGCCCGTCGGGCCGACGTCGTCGTGGAGAACTTCATCCCGGGCACGCTCGACGGTCTGGGGCTCGGGTACGAAGCGGTGCGGACGGACAATCCCGGGGTCGTCTACGCATCGATCTCCGGCTTCGGCGCGGGCGCTGGCGCCACCCTGCCGGGCTATGACCTGCTCGTCCAGGCCATGGGCGGGCTCATGTCGGTGACCGGCCCCGAGGCCGACCACCCCACGAAGGTCGGCGTCGCCCTGGTCGATGTGGTCACCGGGCTGCACGCAGCAGTCGGGGTCCTGGCCGCGCTGCGGCACAGGGAGCGGACAGGGCGAGGGTCAGCGTGTCGAGGTCAACCTGCTCTCCTCCCTGCTGTCCGCCCTGGTGAACCAGGCCAGCGGCTACGTGGTCGCCGGTGTGGTCCCGGGCATCCTCGGCAACCGCCATCCCTCGATCGCCCCGTACGAGACCGGTCCCGGCTTCTGACCGGTCGTTCGTCGTGGCCGTGGGCAACGACCGGCAGTTCCGCGCCCTCGTCGAGGCGCTCGGTCTGCCGGAGATGGCGGCCGACCCCCGTTTCGTCACCAACCCGGAGCGGGTGGACCACCGCGACGCGCTCGTCGACCTGCTGGCCGCGGTCACGTGCACGCGCCCGGCGGCGGAGTGGGTGGCGATCCTGACGGCGGTCGGCGTTCCGTGCGGTCCGATCAACGACGTGGCCGAGGCGGTGGCGCTGGCCGGGCAGCTCGGGCTCGAACCCGTCGTGGAGTCGGGAGGGACGAGCGACCATCGCCCACCCGGTGCGGCTGTCGGCGACGCCCGCCACCTACCGGTTGCCGCCGCCGGACCTCGGGGCAGACGACGCGGAGGTGCGCGATGGGCTCAGGTGACCGCGATCCCTTCAGCCGACCGCCCACCGCCCAGGAGGCCGTGCTCGTCGAGCTGCGCAAGGAGATCGCTTCCGGTGCGCTGCGCCCAGGTGAGCAGGTGCTTCAGGAGGCGATCGCCGACCGGCTCGGAGTGTCCCGCGTCCCGCTGCGCGAGGCCTTGAAGATCCTCGAGGGAGAGGGTCAGGTCGTCTACCACCCGCACCGCGGCTACTTCGTCGCCGAGCTGTCGGTGGCGGACCTCGTCGAGGTCTACCGGATCCGCGACCTCCTCGAGGCCGAGGCGGTCGAGGTCGGCGTGGGCCTGCGCCACCGACCGAGCAGAAGGAAGCCATCCGGCTCCATCGGCTCGCGTGCGAGGCGGCCGCCGAGCGGGGTGACCTGGTGGGCATGAGTGCCGCCAACCGCGCCTTCCACTTCGCGGTGTACGAGACGAGCGGCATGCCCCGTCTCGTCCGGATGATCCGGTTGTGCTGGGACGCCACCGACGTCTACCGCTCGGTCTACTACGCCTCCCCGCCGCACCGGGAGGCGGCGGTACGTGAGCATCGCGCGATCGCCCGGGCCTTCGCGGCGGGGGACGCGGAGAAGACCGTACGGCTCCTGGCCAAGCATCGTGAGCACGCGGTCGCGGCCGTGACCGAGGCGATCACGGGCTGACGGTCAGGCGTCGACCGTGGCCCCGGCCGGCCGGGCGGACGGAGCGAGGAGCACGATGCCGGCTGCCAGCGCGACCAGCACGAGCAGCGCGCGGGTGAGCCCGACCTGGTGGGCCAGCACGCCGATGAGGGGAGGGCCGAGCAAGAAGCCGCCGTAGCCGATGGTGGCGACCGTCGCGATGCCGGCGGCGGACCGGCCCGGCGTCTCGCCCCCGGCGCTCATCGCAGCGGGGAACACCAACGCGATGCCCAGCCCCCACACCGCGCCCCCGAGCAGGGCCAGCGGAACGGTCGGGGCAAGGGCAGCCAGCAGGATCCCGGCCCCAGCGACCATTCCGGCGACTCGAAGCGTCCTCACCCGCCCCAGCGCGGTGAGGACGGGGGGCCCGGCGAAGCGGGCGACCGTCATCGCCGTGGCGAACACGGCATACCCCAGGGCCGCGACGGCGGCGGTCACGCCGAAGTCGTCGGCGAGGTGCAGCCCGAGCCAGTCCGCTGCGGCTCCCTCGATGCACGTGCCGCACAGGGTGATCAGTCCGAGCAGGACGAGGCGACGGTTCACGAACCGACCGGCCGCCTCCGCGTCCCCCGTGAGCGGGCCTGGGACGCGTTCGTCGACATAGGTGCGCAGGGCCAGCAGCACCCCGACAGCGACGAGGGCGGCGACGACGACGAACTGGGCGGTCACCCCGACCCCCGCCCACGCCGCCAGTGCTCCCAGCGCCGCGCCGGCGATCGATCCCACGCTCCAGCAGGCGTGGTAACGCGACATCCAGGGCCGGTCGGCGGCCCTCTCGACATAGCTGCCCTGGATGTTCATCGCGACGTCCCAGGCGCCGTAGCACGCGCCCATGCCCAGCAGCAGAACTGCCAGGACGACGACGTTGGGCGCCAGCGAGAGGGTCACCAGGAACACCGTCGCCGGGAGGGCGGTGGCGGCCACGGTCTGCCGGCTGCCGTAGCGGGCGCACAGCGGACCGGTGACCGGCATCGCCAGGATCGCCCCCAGGCCCATGCAGAGCAGCGCGAACCCCAGCGCAGCCGTGTCGGTTCCGAGCTGGTCGCGGACCGTCGGTAGTCGTGCCACCCAGGTGGCTCCGAGCCCACCGCTGAGTGCGAACACCGCCCCGGTGCCCAGGGCAGCCCGTCTCAGGCGAGGATCGACCGCCGTGGGAGCGCTCAAGGGTCAGCCGGCTCGACGGTCAGCGGAAGGCGGGGATGCCGGTGAGGGCCTGCCCGACGACGAGGGTGTGCATCTCTGACGTGCCCTCGTAGGTCAGCACCGACTCGAGGTTGTTGGCGTGGCGGAGCACCGGGTACTCCAGGGTGATCCCGTTGCCGCCGAGGATGGTGCGGCACTCGCGGGCGATCGCGAGGGACTCGCGGACGTTGTTGAGCTTGCCGACGCTCACCATCTGAGGGGTCGCTGCGCCGGCATCCTTCAGGCGACCGACGTGCAGGGCCAGCAGGTAGCCCTTCTGCAGCTCGAGCGCCATGTTCGCGAGCTTCTCCTGGGTGAGCTGGAACCCGGCGATCGGGCGGTCGAACTGCTCCCGGGTGAGGGCGTAGTCGATCGCCGTCTCGAGGCAGTCGCGCGCGGCGCCGAGCGCCCCGAAGACGATGCCGAAGCGGGCCTCGTTCAGGCAGCCCAGGGGACCGCCGAGACCCTGCGCGCCTGGGAGCAGCGCAGAGGCCGGCAGGCGAACCCCCTCCAGGACGAGCTCGCTGGTCACCGAGGCGCGCAAGCGAGAGCTTGTGGTGGACCGGGTTGGCCGTGAACCCTGGTGTGCTCGGTGGGGACCACGAAGCCGCGGATGCCCTCGTCGGTCTGTGCCCAGACGATGGCGACGTCGGCGATGCCGCCGTTGGTGATCCACATCTTGGTGCCGGTGAGCACCCAGTCGGAGCCGTCCTGCTTGGCCTGGGTGCGCATGCCGGAGGGGTTCGAGCCGAAATCGGGCTCGGTGAGACCGAAGCAGCCGACCGCCTCGCCGGCAGCCATCCGGGGGAGCCACTCCTGCTTGTGCTCCTCGCTTCCGTACGCGTGGATCGCGTACATCGCGAGCGAGCCCTGCACCGACACCAGCGACCGGATGCCTGAGTCAGCGGCCTCGAGCTCGACGCAGGCGAGGCCGTAGGCGACCGCGCTGGTGCCGGCGCAGCCGTACCCCTCCAGATGCATGCCGAGGACCCCGAGCTCGCCGAGACCTCGGGCCAGCTCGCGAGCGGGCAGCTCGCCGCTCTCGAACCACGCGGCGAGGTGCGGTCGCACCTCGGCGTCGAGGTACCGGCGGACCGTGGAGCGGATCTCGCGCTCCTCCTCCGAGAGCAGGGTGTCGGCGGCGATGAGGTCGAGGGGGGCGACGGGCTGGGCAGCCATCAGGTCTACTCCGGAAGGCGGTCGGATATTGGATCCAATCTAGCCAGGGTGTCGGGGTTCTCGCAAGCAGGCACAGTCGAGCGCAACCTCGGTGGTGACCTCAGCGGGGGAGGTGCTCGACGAACCACGACGTCGCGAGGTCGGCGACGGCCTCGAGCGTCCCCGGTTCCTCGAAGAGGTGCGTGGCGCCTGGAACGATCGCGAGCCGGTGCTCGCAACGCAACCGGTCCGCTGCCTCGCGGTTGAGCTCGAGCACGACCCGGTCCGCGCCACCGACGATGAGCAACGTGGGCGACGTCACCGCGTCGAGCCGTTCACCTGTCAGGTCCGGCCGCCCGCCGCGTGACACGACGGCACCGATCTCCGCGCCCGGTTCGGCGGACGCCCACAGCGCGGCCGCGGCTCCGGTGCTCGCCCCGAAGTAGCCCAGCGGGAGGGTGCCGCAGGAGGGATGGCCGCGGGCCCATGTGGTGGCAGCCACCAGTCGCTCGCCGAGCCGCGGGATGTCGAAGACCTGAGCCCGGTCGACGGCCTCGTCGTCGGTGAGCAGATCGAAGAGGAGCGTTCCCAGGCCGGCGGAGTTGAGCCCCCGCGCAACCGACCGGTTGCGGGGGCTGTGCCGGCTGCTGCCGCTCCCGTGGGCGAAGACCACCAGGCCCACGGCGCCGTCGGGCACCGTGAGGTGCCCGCCGAGCTGCTGGCCGAGGGCCGGGACCAGGACCTCGTCGTCCACGAGCGGGTCGTCGCCGGCGGCTGACCTCGCCGCTCGTGCTGCGGCGAGGAGCGAGACGACCTCCTGGTCGGTGGTCTGGGTGAAGTCCGCGTAGAACTGCCCGACCGCGGCGAAGCGGGTCGGACGTTGGAGCGCGATCACCTCGTCTGCCTCCTCCGCGAGCGCCCGGGCAGTGTCGTCGGGGGCCACCGGGATGGCGAGCACGACCCGCCTCGCTCCGTGCGCCCGGGCCACCTGGATCGCCGCCCGCGCCGTGCCACCCGTGGCGAGCCCGTCGTCGACGATGACGACCGTGCGGCCCTCGAGGGGGGTCATCGCCTCGTCTCGACGGAACCGGAGCGCGCGCCGTGTCACCTCGTCGGCCTCGTGCGCCGCGACCGCGGCCAGCTCGTCCGGGGAGACCTGGGCGGCGCGGATCACCCGCTCGTTGAGCACGCTGACGCCGCCCTCGCCGACGGCGCCCATCCCGAGCTCGGGCTGGTACGGCACGCCGAGCTTGCGGACCACGATCACGTCGAGTGGTGCCCCGAGGGCCACCGCGACCTGGTAGGCGACGGGCACACCACCGCGCGGGAGGCCGAGCACCACCGGGTGCTCGGAGACGAGTCCCTGCAGGCTGGCGGCCAACTGGCGTCCGGCATCGTGCCGGTCCCTGAATAGGGTCACCGCGTCACGTCCCCTCTCCTGCTCTCGGTGCAGGTCCCTTCTGTCACAACCCGGTCGGGTACGTCTCGGGCGGCTCGCCCTGGTCCCAAGCCGCGGTCGGCTCGAGCGGGTGCAAGGCATGCGTCCGGTCCAGGTGCAGCACGACGTCGAACTGGTCGGCCATCCGGGCCGCGAAGTAGTGGCTCTGCCGCTCGGTCTCCGGTCGGTAGATCACACCGATCGCGCGCTCGAGGCGCGGCGCTGTGAACGCGTCGCGCACGTCCGCGTCGCGGGTGTCGACCCAGAACGCGGGGACGTCGATCCCGTGGAGCACCGCCTCGTGGCTGGTCGCCAGGGCAGGCCGTACGCGCCGCCGCCGGGCGCGTCCGCCCCAGTCGTCGGCCGCGGTGACCTCGCCGTCGTAGGTGGTGAGACCGATCAGGGCGGCCCGGTCCCCGTACCGCTGGCGCGAGAGCTGTCCGACGGTCAGCTCGCCTCGTTCGCCCATCGCGGTGGCGCGGGCGTCGCCGACGTGGGAGTTGTGCTCCCACACGACGACCTTGGCGTGCCCGAACTGGCCGTCGAGATGGTCGAGCAGGGAGTCCAGCGTGTTCGCCATGTGCCGGTCGCGCAGGTTCCACGAGCTGACCGAACCGCGGTACATCTGCTGGTAGTACTCCTCGGCGTCACGGACGACCCGAGCGTTCTGCTCGGCGAAGAACAACTCGTCCTCGGCGACCCAGCCGTCCCGGCGGAGGTACAGGTCGGCCTGCCGACGCAGCTCGACGAGCTGCGCCACGACCTGGTTCTCGCAGGGAAGGGCGGATTCGTACGCGAGGGCGTAGCCGTACCTCTGGCCTTCGCCTTCGACGTGGTCGAAGCAGGAGTAGCGCTCACGGGCTCTGGCGGCCTCGGCCGGGTCGACCTGCGTCGAGATAGCGCACCACGGCGTCCATCGAGGCTCGCAGGCTGTAGAGGTCGAGACCGTAGAAGCCGGGCCTGGGTCGCCGGATGGCGATGGGCGCTGTTGCGCGCCCGCAGCCACTCGACGAAGTCGAGGACGTCGCGGTTGCGCCACATCCACGAGCGGGAACCGCTCGAAGTCCGCCAGCGCTGCTCGCCCGTCGGGGTCGCCCGACTGGCCCAGGACGTAGCGGTTGACCCGGTAGGCGTCGGGCCAGTCGGCCTCGACGGCCACCGCGGTGAACCCGAAGTCGTCGATGAGCCGCTGGGTGATGCGGGCCCGCTCGCGGTAGAACTCGTGCGTGCCGTGCGAGGCCTCACCGATGAGCACGACCCTGCGAGCACCGACCAGTTCGAGGATCCCGTCGTAGTCATCGGCAGCCCCTGTCACCGGGTGGATCGGACCGAACGGGGAGGGCCCCGGCGGTGTCGAAGGTGTCATCGCACCAGGCCCTCCCGCTCAGGTCGGTCGCTCAGACCCGCTGGACCTGGATGCGGCGCTTGTCCGCCTCGTGCACGTCGAGCGGTACGCGGATCTCGAGGATCCCGTCGTGGTACGTCGCCTTCACGTCATCGGCTGCTGCGGCCGTGGGCAGCGGCAGGACCCGCGTGAAACTGCCGTACTGGAACTCCGTGCGGAACCCGTCCTTCTCCTCGACCTTCTCCTCGTGCCGACGCTCGGCACGGATGCGCAGCGTGTGGTCGATGACGTCGATGTCGACGTCCTCGTCGGGGTCGATGTCCGGCATCTCCGCCCGGACGACGAGGGAGTCGCCCTCGCGGAACTCCTCGACCTTCAGTCGGGGTTCGTCGAACATCTCCGGCAGCCCGACCCAGTCGAGCAGGCGGGGCATCCAGGGCTTGTAGGTCTCCACAGCCGTGGGCTTGTCGGTCATGACATCCTCCTCAGTCGATCTTCTCGAGGACGTCTTCAGAGTGACCCCGGTGGGGCCCGGGCGCCAGAGCCCCAGGGTCCAGGTGCTGGGGACCTTGGTCCCGAGAGTCATGACCGCCGTGCGGGAGGGAGATCGGGCATCGCGGGCAGCGCCACCGTCACGCGTCCCGGTGCGGGTTCCGGGGGACTGTCCCCCGTCTGCCCCGGACCGGTCAGCGGGCGAGCACGTACAGCTTGCGCACCGCTTCGAGGATCTCCCAGCGGCCGGACCAGCCCTTGGGCAGCACGAGGACGTCGCCGACGCCGAGCTCCACGCGACGAGCCGTCGGCAGCGTTCGTGAGCCTGGCCCGCCCGGCAAGGATGTGGATGGTCTCGGTGTCCGGGCGGTCGAGGAGCTCCCACGATCCCGGAGTGCACGACCAGACGCCCACCTGGACGCCGTCGGCGTCGTGCATGATCCGCCCGGCGGTCATCGGCTGCCCTCGGTCGGCGCCGACGCGGGGACCCCAGTCCTCGAGCGGTGCCTCGAGATCGGCGGCCGTGGCGGAGACCAGCATCGGGTCCATGGGAGTGCTCCTCGGTGAGGCCGGGGGCTCAGTGCCCCAGGACACGGTTCATGAGCGCGGCCCGACGGGACGCGCGGCCCGAGCGGTTCTCGACCCGGTCGGCCGACGACATCACCTGAAGGCCGGCGTTGACCCCGACGAAGCGGAGGGGTTCCGGTTCCCAGCGGCGTGACCGGTGATTGACCCAGGGCAGTCGCACCAGCGCGGTGTCGCGCCCCAGGAGCAGGTCGGCCAGGGTCCGCCCGGAGAGGTTGCTCGTGCCCACACCGTCTCCGACGTAGCCGCCTGCCCACCCGAGCCCGGTGGCCGGGTCGAGGCCGCAGGAGGCGTACCAGTCCCGGGTGATGCCGAGCGGCCCGCCCCAGGTGTGCGTCACCGCGGCGTCGCCGAGCGCGGGAAAGAGGTCGACGAGGACGCGGTGGAGCTCCGCGAACACCTTCGGCTCACGCTCGTAGCTCGGCTCGATCGACGACCCGAAGTGGTACGGCGCCCCCCGGCCCCCGAACGCGAACCGTCCGTCGGCCGTGCGCTGCCCGTAGATGATCAGGTGCCGGTAGTCGTTGAAGGTCGGTCGCGCCGCGAGCCCGGCCTCGGCCCAGAACGACTCCGGGAGGGGCTCCGTGGCGAGCATCAGCGAGTAGACCGGGACCACGTCGCGCCTCGACCCGGGCAGCTGTGCGGAGTAGCCCTCGGTCGCCCGGATGCAGTACGGCGCGCGCACGACGCCGTGGGCGGTGCGGACGACGCCAGGCTCGATCGAGTGGACCGCGGTGCCCTCGTGGAGGGTGACACCCAGCCGTTCCACCACCTGGGCGAGGCCGCGAGCCAGCCGCGCCGGGTGGATCGCGGCTGTGTGCGGGGTGAAGGTGCCGCCCAGCACGTCGCTGGCCCCGACGGACTCCTGCGCCTCGGCCGGCCGACAGCCAGCGGTAGTCCTCCTCGCCGAAGCCCCAGGACCGCGCCTCGTCGATCTCGTGCCTGGCGCGCTCCAGCTGGACGGGCGTCCGGGCCACGCCCGTCGTGCCGCCCTTGGCCCAGTGCACGTCGAGCGACTCCTCCACGACGACGGCACCGACCTCGTCGACGGTGGCGAACATCGCCCGCTGCATCGCCACGGCTGCGTCCCGGCCGGACTTCTTCGCGATCTTCGACCAGGACGCGGGGAAGAGCGCGGAGCACCAGCCGCCGTTCCGACCCGAGGCGCCGAACCCCGCCACCTCGCGCTCGAGAACGACGATCCGCAGCGAGGGGTCGGCCTTGGCCAGGTAGTAGGCGGTCCACAGGCCGGTGTAGCCCGCCCCCACGATGACGACGTCGGCGTCACGGTCGCCGGGCAACGGCTGCGCGGGGCGCGCCGATCAGCTCGTCCGGGAGGGTGTCCCACCACAGCGACAGGTCGCGGTGGTCCGGTGCGGCGCTGCTCACGGGGTCCAGGTCTCCACATAGGCAGGTCGCTCGATGCCGGCGGCCAGGTTGGCTGCCGGCACGGCCGGGCCGTAGCTCGACACGAGCGGGACGGTTCCGGCCCATGCACGGCCGGCGAGTCGTCGTCGGGGTCGTCCGGCTCCCCGGCGCTGACCTTGACCGAGGCCTCGTCGAGGGACAGGCGAGAGGATGGTCGTGGCCGCGACCTCCTTCGTGTGCGGGGCGCGCACGTCGTCCCAGCGACCTGGCATCAGGTGCTCGGTGATGACCTTCAGCGCTTCGCGCTTGGCCGTCCCGCTCACCACCGTGCACGTGCCGAGGACCATCACGCCGCGGTAGTGCATCGACGACTCGAAGGCCGACCGCGCCACCACCAGCCCGTCGAGCAGCGTGACCGTCAAGCAGGTCGGTGCACCCGCGGCCAGCGCGCGGAACAGCCGCGACCCGGTCGACCCGTGGAACAGCACCTGGTCTCCGTCGCGGGCGTAGGCCACCGGCAGGACGTAGGGCTGCCCGGATTCGTCGACGACACCGACATGGGCGACCAGGCCGGCGTCCAGCACCGCGTGCAGCACCGCGAGGTCGTGGACGGCCTTGTCCGGCAGCCGACGGACCCGCGTCCGCGCGGTCGTGCCAGGGATCTGGGAGCTCAGAGGATCGACCTCACAGGATCGACCAGGCCTCGGTCAGCACGCTGCGCAGCGTCTGCTCGATCTCGTCGAACTCCGGCTGGCCGATGATCAGCGGGGGAGCGAGCTGGACGACAGGGTCCCCGCGGTCGTCGGCACGGCAGTAGAGGCCGGCGTCGAACAGCGCCTTGGAGAGGAACCCGCGCAGCAGGCGCTCGGCCTCGTCGTCGTCGAAGGTCTCCTTGGTGGCCTTGTCCTTGACGAGCTCGATGCCGTAGAAGTAGCCGTCGCCGCGGACGTCGCCGACGATCGGCAGGTCGAGCAGCTTCTCGAGGGTGGAGCGGAACGCGCCCTCGTTGGCCCGCACGTGGGCGTTGAGGCCCTCGCGCTCGAAGATGTCGAGGTTCGCCAGGGCGACGGCGGCCGACACCGGGTGCCCGCCGAAGGTGTAGCCGTGAGCGAAGTAGGCCGAGCCGGTGGCGAAGGGTTCGAAGACCTTGTCGCCCACGATCATCGCGCCGATGGGCGCGTAGCCGGAGGACATCCCCTTGGCGCAGGTGATGATGTCGGGGTTCACGCCGTACCGGCTCATCGCGAACATCTCGCCGATCCGGCCGAAGGAGCAGATGGTCTCGTCAGCGACCATGAGCACGTCGTGCCGGTCGCAGATCTCCCGGACCCGCTGCGAGGTACCCGGGCGGCGGCGGGAAGCAGCCTCCGGAGTTCTGCACCGGCTCGAGGAAGACGGCAGCGACGGTGTCGGCACCCTCGAACTCGATGGCCTCCTCGATGCGGTCCGCCGCCCAGCGGCCGAACGCCTCGAGGTCGTCCGCGTGCTCGGTCGCCCGGTAGAAGTTCGTGTTCGGCACCTTGTGCGCGCCTGGCACCAGCGGCTCGAAGTACTTCTTGGCGTCCGGGATGCCGGTGATCGACAACGCGCCCTGCGGGGTGCCGTGGTAGGCGACCGCTCGGCTGATGACCTTGTGCTTCAGCGGCTTGCCGGTGAGCTTGAAGTACTGCTTGGCGGCCTTCCATGCGCTCTCGACGGCCTCGCCGCCACCGGTGGTGAAGAAGACCCGGTTGAGGTCGCCGGGGGCGTAGTGCACGAGGCGCTCGGCGAGCTCGATCGCCGCCGGGTGGGCGTAGGACCAGAGCGGGAAGAAGGCCAGCTCGCTGGACTGCTTGGCTGCGGCCTCGGCGAGCTCGCTCCGGCCGTGCCCCACCTGCACCGTGAAGAGGCCGGCGAGCCCGTCGAGGTAGCGCTTGCCCTGGTCGTCCCAGATGTAGGCGCCGTCGCCGCGCACGATGACCGGGACGTGCCCGGCGCCCTCGTGGTAGGTGGAGTGCCGCGTGAAGTGCATCCACAGGTTCTTCGCGGCGCGGTCGGCAAGGGCGTCCGGGCCCGGCTCGGCGAAGGAGTTCGGCGTGGTGGTCATCGGGTTCCCCAGGTGTAGATCTGCTTGCGGAGCTTCAGGTAGACGAAGCTCTCGGTGGTCACGACCCCCGGGATGGCCCGGATGCGCTTGTTGATGATCTCCAGCAGGTGGTCGTCGTCCTCGCAGACCACCTCGACGAGCAGGTCGAACGAGCCGGCGGTCACCACCACGTAGTCGACCTCGCTGAAGCCCTCCAGCTTCTCGGCGACGATCTCGCTGTCGCCCTCGACGCGGATGCCGATCATGGCCGCACGGGAGAAGCCCACGGTCAACGGATCGGTGACGGCCACGATCTGCATGACCCCGGACTCGATGAGGCGCTGCACCCGCTGCCGGACGGCGGCCTCGGAGAGCCCGACCGCCTTGCCGATCGTGGCGTACGGCCTGCGGCCGTCCTGCTGGAGCTGGTTGATGATGGCCTTGGAGACGTCGTCGAGGGTGTTGCGTGCCCCTCGGTCCCGGCTGGCCATGCGCGGCATTCTGTCGGTGGCCCGTCGTCGAGGCAAGCGAATCCGTGGAAATGGCGCGCGAATCGTGCGGTTTCCGAAGCAAGAGGGCCGAGGACCTGTCGGTTACGGCATCCGCCCGGCTAGGCTCCGGCCATCCCTGACCTTCAGACCCGAACGGAGCCCGGCGTGAGCGACAAGCGCGAGCTGCTCAACGTGGTGGGCGGTGCCTCGGTCGCCGCGACCGACGGCCGTACCACCGACCTCGTCAACCCCAGCACGGGTGCGGTGTTCGCCTCCGCGCCCCTGTCCTCCGAGGCCGACGTCGACCGGGCCTACCTGGCCGCCGCCGAGGCCTTCGAGGGCTGGCGCGACAGCACGCCCTCGGAGCGGCAGAAGGCGATGCTGGGCATCGCCGACCTCCTGGAGCAGCACGCGGACGAGCTGGTCGCCCTCGAGTCCGAGAACACCGGCAAGCCGCTCGGGCTGACGGCGTCGGAGGAGATCCCTCCGATGATCGACCAGATCAGGTTCTTCGCCGGCGCGGCGCGGCTGCTCGAGGGACGTGCAACCGGTGAGTACATGGCGGGCCACACGTCGATGATCCGTCGTGAACCCATCGGGGTCATCGGTCAGGTCACGCCCTGGAACTACCCGATGATGATGGCGGTCTGGAAGTTCGCACCGGCGATCGCGGCGGGCAACGCGGTCGTCGTCAAGCCCTCGGACACGACGCCGGTCACCACGGTCCGGATGGCCGAGCTGATCAACGAGGCCGGGCTGCTCCCCCCGGGCGTCCTCAACGTCGTGTGCGGCGACCGCGACACGGGGCGTGCCCTCGTCGAGCACCGGATCCCCCAGATGGTGGCGATCACCGGGTCGGTGCGTGCGGGCATGGAGGTCGCCAAGTCGGCCTCGTCGGACGTCAAGCGCGTCCACCTCGAGCTCGGCGGCAAGGCTCCGGTGGTCGTCTTCGACGATGCCGACCTCGAGGCCGCCATCGAAGGGATCTCCGTCGCCGGCTACTTCAACGCCGGCCAGGACTGCACCGCTGCGACCCGGGTCCTCGCGTCCGGAGGCATCTACGACGACTTCGTGGCGGCGCTCGCCGAGGCGGCCAAGAACACGGCGACCACGTTCGAGAACGGCCCCGGCGACGAGGACGCGATGGTCCCGCCGGTCAACAACGTCAACCAGCTGGCGCGGGTGTCGTCGTTCTTCGAACGCGTACCGGCGCACGCCTCGGTGGACGCGGGCGGCAAGCGGCAGGGCGACCGTGGTTTCTACTTCGAGCCCTCGGTCGTCTCCGGCCTGCGGCAGGACGACGAGATGATCCAGAACGAGATCTTCGGGCCGGTCATCACCGTGCAGAAGTTCTCCGACGAGGCCGAGGCGCTCGCGTGGGCGAACGGGGTGCCCTACGGCCTCGCCTCGTCGGTGTGGACGAAGGACTTCGGCCGCGCCATGCGGATGGCCAAGCGCCTCGACTTCGGGTGCGTGTGGATCAACACCCACATCCCGCTGGTCGCCGAGATGCCGCACGGTGGCTTCAAGCACTCCGGGTACGGCAAGGACCTGTCCATGTACGGCTTCGAGGACTACACGCGGATCAAGCACGTGATGGCCAACCTCGACAGCTGAGCGGTCGCGGGGGACCGTACGGGGGAAGGCGCAGCAACGGGGAGCGCACTGTCCCCTGCGCGGCTCTCTCTCCGGGTGCCGATTGCGGGGTCATGGCCCGATCAGAACGCTCTGACTCGGCGATGACCCCGCATTCGTCTGGGGGTCGGGTACCGTCCGCCGGTCAGCGCGGCCGACGAGCAGTGCACCCCGGAGGGATTCCCGTGCGAGGTCGTCAGCGGCGCCGCCGTTGCGGGGGCCGACCTGCTCGCCGCCTGCGGTACGGCCGCGCAGCTGGCGGCGTACGTCAACTACGTGTGTCCTGTCCCCGCGGCGCAGGACGAGGTGGCCAAGATCGACAAGGAGCTCGCCCAGAGCCCCCTGATCTTCCCGAGCGAGTCCGACCTCGTCGGCATCCAGATCTCCCGGGAGCTCACCGAGGACGAGGAGCAGCGCTGGACCGACGCCTGGACCCAGGTCACCGGCTGAGCGCCGAGGGTCAAGGGCGGATGGCGTCGAGCGCGACCAGCGCCACGTGCAGCGAGACCGTCGACTCGACGCCCTCGGCGTCGCTGCCGAGGGAGACGCCGAGCACCCGCTCGATGCGGTGGAGGCGCTCGTAGAACGACGGGCGTGACAGGCCGGCGGCGTCCGCAGCGGCGCTCTTGTTCCCCCCGCTGGAGACGTAGGCGCGCAGGGCACCGACGAGGTCGGTGCCGTGCTGGGCGTCGTAGGACAGCAGCGGCCCCAGCTCGCGCTCGACATAGGTCTGCAACCGGGCGTCGTCGCGCAGGAGGTGCACCAGGCCGCGCAGGCGAACGTCCGGGAGCCGGTAGAACGCCCGGCTGGGCTGATGGGCGGCCGCGTCGGCGACCTGGGCAGCCTCGAGGAAGGAGCGCCGCACGTCGCGCAGGTCGTCGACCGTCGATCCCACGGCGAGGACCCGGGTGGCATCGGGAACGGCCAGCGCGGAGGCGAGGGTCTCGACGGCGACCTCCGCACGGTCGGTGTCGGCGGCAGAGAGCAGGATGCCGATGCTCGCGTCGTCGAGGGCTCCGACGAGGGCGAAGAGCCGGGCATCGCGACAGGCGGCGGCAGCGGTCTCCGCCAGGTCGCGCAGGGTCTTCTCCGCCTCGAGCACGGCGGTGTCGGGGGCCAGTCGCGGGCGGAGCACGACGCCGACGAGTCGGCGGCCCTCCAGCGGCACGCCCAGTGCCTTCGCGCGCAGCGCGGTCTCGGCGACGGGTGCGCCGTGGCTCAGCAACGTGGCGAGCAGGCTGCGGTGCGTCTGCCGATCGAGGCTCTCGCGGTCACGCTCGACGAGCCGGTTGAGGGCCAACGTCGAGGCAGCGCGCTCCAGGAGCATCGGATCGCGCGGCGCAGGCAGGTCGCTCACCAGCACCAGTCGCCCCCAGTCGGTGCCGCGGGCCCCCACCGTGGTCACCAGCCAGCCGCGAGCCTGGTCGTAGGACGTACGTCCGTGGGTCTCCACCGCTCGGGACCGGGCTTCCCAGTCGTCGAGGACGTCCTCCGGCCGCCGGTCCCGGGCGTCGTAGGCGAGCACCTGGTGGCTGAGGTTCTCGAGGACGACCGGTGCACCGGCCATCCGCGCCGCCTGACGGACGACCTCCGCTGCGTCGGCCCCCTCGACCGAGAGCTCGGTGAAGGTCTCGTGCACCTCCTGGGCGGCCCGCATCTGGGCCAGCTGGGCGTCGGCGACGAGGGAGTAGACCGCCTCGGTGACGGCCACGAACCGGGTCTCGCGGTGCAGGACGACGAGCGGGATGCCCCGCCCCTCGGCGGCCCGGACCAACGGCGCTGGCAGGGTCCGCGTGAAACGGCGGCCGAGCTCGACCACGAGGCCGGCAGCACCAGCGGCATCGAGGTCGGCCACATAGGCGGCCAGGCCGGCGTCGTCATCGGGGAGGTTGACGCCGGTCGTGAGGAGCAGCTCGCCGCCTCGGAGCATGCCGGCGATGTCGGCCAGCTCGGACACGTGCGCCCAACGCACCGAGCGGTCGAGATGGTTCGCAGCGGCGACGACCTCGGGGCGCCCTCGGCGGACTGCGTCGAGGGCCAGGACGTCGGCCAACGTCGGCGAAGCAGGCACGCCTGACAGTCTGTCATGCACCGTGGATCAGGTCTGACGATCTGCCGGGTTCCGCGGTCGTGCGGCGTCGCGTAGGTTCGGCCCCGTCACGACGAGTCGGTGGGGTTCTGGTCACCGAACGATATCGATTTCGTCGTCCGAACGTCTTTTCGCGACGGAATCCCGAAGCCCGACCCGGCACCGTGCCAGGATGGCCGTCGCACTCGGGAAGGGGATCGCTGCGTGACTCGACCGCTCCAGCCTGCGGGGTCGTGCCACATCGGGGGTCGCTTCGTCGACGGCACCGCCGGGGAGACCCACGCCCTGGCCGACCCTTCCGACGGCACCGTCCTGGCCGACCTCGCCCTCGCCGGGGTCGCGGACGTCGACCGCGCGGTCCAGGCGGCCCGCGCGGCCTTCCCCGAGTGGTCGGGCGCGACCCCGTCCGCGCGCAGCGCGGCCCTCGTCAGGCTCGCGGCCCTCCTCGACGAACGGGCCGAGGACTTCGCCACGACCGAGTCCAGGCAAGCAGGGAAGCCGATCCGGCTGTCCACCGAGTTCGACGTGCCGGGCACGGTCGACAACACCGCGTTCTTCGCCGGGGCGGCCCGCAACCTCGAGGGCAAGGCAGCGGGGGAGTACTCCGCCGACCACACCTCGATGATCCGCCGGGAGGCCGTCGGGGTGGTCGGCTCGATCGCCCCGTGGAACTACCCGCTGCAGATGGCGGCCTGGAAGATCCTTCCGGCGATCGCCGCCGGCAACACGATCGTGCTCAAGCCGGCCGAGATCACCCCGTTGACCTCGCTGATGTTCGCGCAGGCCTGCACCGACGCGGGAATCCCCGACGGGGTCGTCAACGTGCTGACGGGGCGCGGTTCCGTGGCGGGCGCGGCCCTGGTCGGTCACCCGGACGTGTCGATGGTGTCCTTCACCGGCTCGACCGCGGTCGGGGTCCAGGTCATGCAGACCGCGGCGGTGACGGCCAAGCGGATGCACATGGAGCTCGGCGGCAAGGCGCCGTTCCTGGTCCACGACGACGCAGACCTCGCGGCCGCCATCCACGGGGCCGTCGCCGGATCGCTCATCAACTCGGGGCAGGACTGCACGGCCGCGACGCGCGCCTACGTCCAGCGCCCGCTCTACGACGCCTTCGTCGAGGGGGTCGCGGACGTGATGGCCGGCGTCCGGCTCGGCCCGACCCTCGACCCGGCCACCGATCAGGGACCGTTGGTCTCGCGGCGCCAGCAGGAGAGCGTGGCCGGCTTCGTCGAGCGGTCCCGCGGCTATGGCGCGAAGGTGGTCTGCGGCGGGACCATCCCCGGTGGCGACCTGGCGGCCGGTTCCTACTACACCCCCACGCTGGTCGTGGACGTGGCGCAGGACTCCGAGATCGTCCAGCAGGAGCTGTTCGGGCCGGTGCTCGTCGTGCTGCCCTTCGACGACGACGCCGAGGGTCTCCGGCTGGCCAACGACACGCCGTACGGCCTCGCCGCCTCGGTCTGGACCCGCGACGTGTTCCGCGCCCTGACCGCAACGCGGACGATCCGCGCAGGGTGCGTCTGGGTCAACGACCACATCCCGATCATCAGTGAGATGCCGCACGGTGGCTACCAGGCCAGCGGCTTCGGCAAGGACATGTCCACGTACGCGTTCGACGAGTACACGAACGTCAAGCACGTGATGTACGACGGCACGGCCGCGGCGCAGAAGCCCTGGCACCGCACCATCTTCAGCCACCCTGACGAGGAGTCTTCCCGATGACCAGCAACGACCCGACCTTCGAACAGCTCGCGCAGCTCGCGGGTGTCCGACCGTCCGGCCTGTCGCGCCGGGTCTTCCTGCGCGGGGTGGGTGCCGGTGGCGCCGCCGTCGCGGGCGCCGGACTCCTCGCGGCCTGCGGCACACCCGCCCAGGTGCCTGCGGCAGGGGCCTCCGACGACACCGTCGACCAGTCCGACACCGACAAGCTGCTCAACTTCTCGCAACTGGCAGCTCTACATCGACGTCGACGAGGAGGACCCCAACAAGCGACCGACGCTCGACGCGTTCACGGCGGAGTCCGGGGTCAAGGTCAACTACACCGAGGACATCAACGACAACGCGTCCTTCTACGCGAAGATCTCCCCCCAGCTGCGCAACGGCCAGGACTGCGGCCGCGACCTCTTCGCGCTCACCGACTGGATGGCCGCGCGGATGATCCGCGAGCAGCTGCGTGCAGACGATGGACCAGTCGGCCATGACGAACTACCCCAGGAACCTCAGCCCGGCGCTGAAGGCGCCGTCCTGGGACCCGACGCGCGAGTACTCCGCCCCCTGGCAGTCGGGTCTGACCGGCATCGCGTACAACACCAAGGTCGACCGGCCCGGTGACCTCGATCACCCAGCTGCTGACCGATCCGGCGCTCAAGGGCAAGGTGACGTGCCTCACCGAGATGCGCGACACCATGGGCCTGATCCTGCTCGACCAGGGCAAGGACCCCGCGAACTTCACCGAGTGCCGACTACGACGAGGCCCTGGCGTTCCTGCAGAAGGCCGTCGACTCCAACCAGATCCGGCAGTTCACCGGGCAACGACTACACCGACGGTCTGCCAAGGGTGACATCGCCGCCTGCATCGCCTGGTCGGGCGACGTCATCCAGCTCCAGCTCGACAGCGACGACGATCAAGTTCGCAAGCCCCTGAGGCCGGCCTCATGCTCTGGTCGGACAACATGCTCATCCCGATCAAGGCGCAGCACAAGAAGAACGCGCAGTCGCTCATCGACTACTACTACGACCCCGCGGTGGCGGCGCAGCTCGCGGCGTGGGTCAACTACATCTGTCCGGTGGTGGGCGCGCAGGAGGAGATGGCCAAGATCGACCCCGACCTGGCGAAGAACCAGCTGATCTTCCCCGACGAGAAGACCCTCTCCGAGACCACGTGTCTTCATGGGTCTGACCGAGGAGGAAGAGGCGACCTACCAGGAGCAGTTCGACACCGTGACCGGTGCCTGAGATGACCGACGCGGTGGTCTCACCCGCGGGGTCGGACCTGCAGATCATCGGCGTCACGAAGACCTTCGGTGACTTCACAGCGGTCGACGACCTCACGCTGACGATCCCCAAGGGCTCGTTCTTCGCCCTGCTCGGGCCGTCGGGCTGCGGCAAGACCACGACGCTGCGGATGGTGGCCGGGCTCGAGGAGCCGACCCGCGGTGCGGTGCTGATCGGCGACGACGACATCACCTGGCGCAAGCCGTACCAGCGTCCGGTCAACACCGTCTTCCAGAGCTACGCGCTCTTCCCGCACCTCGACATCTTCGAGAACGTCGCCTTCGGGCTCCGCCGCACGAAGACCGCCGGCATCAAGGAGAAGGTCGACGCGATGCTCGAGCTCGTCGAGCTCACCGGACTGGCCCGCCGCAAGCCCTCCCAGCTCTCGGGCGGGCAGCAGCAGCGGGTGGCGGTCGCGCGCGCCCTGATCAACCGCCCGCAGGTGCTCCTGCTCGACGAACCGCTCGGAGCGCTGGACCTCAAGCTGCGCCGCCAGATGCAGCTGGAGCTCAAGCGGATCCAGACCGAGGTCGGCATCACGTTCGTGCACGTGACCCACGACCAGGAGGAGGCCATGACGATGGCCGACACCATCGCGGTCATGAACGCCGGCCGCGTCGAGCAGATGGGCGCTCCGACCGACCTGTACGAGAACCCCGCGACGACGTTCGTCGCCAACTTCCTGGGCAGGTCCAACCTCATCGCCGGTCGGGTGACCGGCCGCTCCGGCGACCACGCGGTGGTCGACGTGCAGGGGCGCAAGGTCGCGCTTCCCGTGGCCCGGGTCCACGCCGACGGTGACGCGGTCCACGTCGGGGTGCGCCCGGAGAAGATCTCGCTGACCCTTCAGGGGGAGGACGCCGGCGCGGAGGGCCTCAACACGCTGGAGGGCGTCGTGACGGACGCCTCCTTCATCGGGGTGAGCACCGAGTACCTCGTCCGCGTCCCCTGGGGGCAGGAGATCGCGGTGTTCGCGCAGAACATGCGCCGTGACGACCGCCTGGTGCCGGGTGCCCCCGTGACGATGACGTGGGACCCTGCACACACCTTCGGCCTCGATGCGAACCAGGCGGCTGATGCCGGTGCGGAGATCGACGAGGCGGCGGTGGCCCCCGTGGACGCCTCGTGAGCTCCGCGGCCGCACTCGCCGACGCCGAGCGCGGGCACGACCTGCCGCCGGAGCGCCGTCGGCGCGCCTCCTGGGTGCCGTACCTGCTCCTCGCGCCCGGGCTGGTGTGGCTCGCCGTCTTCTTCATCGCCCCGACGCTGAGCCTGCTCAACACCTCGCTCCAGACGGGGACCCCCTCGACCGGCTACGTGCAGACCTTCAGCTTCAGCAACTACACCGAGGCGATCTGGCAGTACCGCGAGCAGTTCCTCCGCTCGTTCGTGTTCGCCTCGATCGCGACCGTGCTGACCCTGGCGATCGCCTACCCGCTGGCCTACACCATCGCGTTCAAGTCGGGGCGGTGGAAGAACATCCTGCTCGTGCTCGTCATCGCGCCGTTCTTCACGAGCTTCCTCATCCGCACCCTCGCGTGGAGGACGATCTTGTCCGACGACGGAGCGGTCACCTCGTTCCTCGCGGCCATCCACGTCACCGACCTCCTGGAGCTCCTCCACCTCACCAGCGACGGCCGCCTGCTCGCGACACCGTTCGCCGTGATCATGGGGCTGACCTACAACTTCCTGCCCTTCATGACGCTTGCCGCTCTTTGCGAGCCTCGACCGGCTCGACCCGCGCCTGATCGAGGCGGCCGGTGACCTCTACTGCTCGCCCTTCACCGGGTTCCGCAAGGTGACCTGGCCGCTGTCGCTGCCGGGCGTGGTCGCTGGCACCCTGCTGACGTTCATCCCTGCCGCGGGTGACTACATCAACGCCTCGCTGCTCGGGTCGCCCAAGCAAGCCATGATCGGCAACGTCATCGACAGCCAGTTCTTCCGGGTGTCCGACTACCCGACGGCCGCCGCGTTGTCGTTCACGCTCATGGTGTCGATCGTCGTCCTGGTCGCGCTGTACGTCCGCCGCGCCGGGACCGAGGAGCTGGTCTGATGGCCACCACCGTCCAGACTCCCAGGTCCGCGGCGCCGGTCGCCTCGTCGAGCCGACGGCCGCGCAGCCCGATCGGGTGGCTGCGCCGCCACATCGTGCAGCTGGCTGCTGCGGCCGCGCTGGTCTACATGTTCCTGCCGGTCGTCGTCGTCATCGTCTTCTCCTTCAACGACCCAGTCGGTCGGTTCAACTACCAGTGGAACCAGTTCTCGACCGAGGCCTGGACGAACTTCTGCGGCGTCCCCGGCATGTGCGAGTCGCTCACGCTGTCGTTCAAGATCGGGCTCGTCGCGACGGCCGCCGCCACCGCGCTCGGCACCCTGGTCGCCTTCGCGCTGGGGCGCTACCGGTTCCGTGGTCGCTCGGGCACCAACCTGCTCATCTTCATGCCGATGGCCACGCCCGAGGTCGTCATGGGGTCCTCGCTGCTGACGCTCTTCATCAACCTCAGGATCCCGCTGGGTTTCTGGACCATCCTCATCGCGCACATCATGTTCCTCATCAGCTTCGTCGTGGTGACGGTCAAGGCGCGCGTGGCGGGGCTGGACCCCCGGCTCGAGCAGGCGGCCATGGATCTCTACGCCAACGAGTCCACGACGTTCTGGCGCATCACCTTCCCGCTGGTGCTCCCGGGCATCGTCGCTGGTGCTCTGCTCGCGTTCTCGCTGTCCTTCGACGACTTCATCATCACCAACTTCAACTCCGGTTCGAGTGTCACGTTCCCGATGTTCGTGTGGGGCTCCGCCCAGCGCGGTGTTCCGCCCCAGGTCAACGTGGTCGGTTCGGCGATGTTCTTGATCGCCCTGGCGCTGGTCATGGTGGGTCAGACCGTGCGCAGCCGCCGAGCGCGATGATCTCAGCCCGCCCCGTCCCGTCCGCGCGGGTGCTCGCCTCCCTGGCGCGACGCCGAGCCGGTGCCGTTCTGGACCGCCGACGCCGGGCGCCCCCCGGTCACCCCGACCCTGGTGGGTGCCACGACGGCGGACCTCGCCGTGGTCGGCGGGGGCTACACCGGTCTGTGGACCGCGCTCCTGGCCAAGGAGGCGGACCCGGGCGTCGACGTGGTGGTCCTCGAGGGTCGAGAGGTCGGCTGGGCGGCGTCTGGGCGCAACGGCGGGTTCTGCGAGTCCTCGCTCACCCATGGGTTCGGCAACGGCCACGCGCGGTTCGAGCCCGAGCTGGCTCAGCTCCTGCAGCTGGGTTGGGAGAACCTCGACGCCATCGAGGCCACCCTTGCGCGCTACGGCATCGACGCCGAGTTCGAGCGCACCGGTGAGCTGGCCGTGGCCACCGCTCCGTGGCAGGTCGCCGACCTGCGCGACGCTCCCGAGGTCGAGGCGCGCTACGGCGGGAAGGTCGAGTTCCTCGACAAGGAGGCGGTTCAGGCCGAGGTGCACTCCCCGGTCTTCGAGGCGGGCCTGCTCGACCGGGACGGCTGCGCCCTCGTCCACCCGGCCAAGCTGGCCTGGGGCCTCAAGGCCGCCTGCCAACAGCTCGGCGTGCGCTTCTACGAGAACTCCCAGGTGACGGGACTCACCTCCGACGCCGCCGGGGTCGACCTGACGACGCCGTACGGATCCGTGCGTGCGCCGCGGGTGGCCCTGGCCACCAACGTGTTCCCGTCGCTCGTGCGCCGCGTGCGCCCGTACGTCGTCCCGGTGTGGGACTACGTCCTCATGACCGAGCCGCTGACCGCCGAGCAGCAGGACTCGATCGGCTGGAAGAACAGGCAGGGCATCGGCGACGCCGCGAACCAGTTCCACTACTACCGGCCGACCGCAGACGGTCGCATCCTGTGGGGCGGCTACGACGCCGTCTACTACTACGGCAACGGCATGGACGCGCGCCACGAGCACAACGCCGAGAGCCTACGCGCACGCTGGCCCACAACTTCTTCACGACCTTCCCCCAGCTCGACGGACTGCGCTTCACCCACCGCTGGGGCGGGACCATCGACACGTGCACGCGGTTCACGCGCGTTCTGGGGCACGGCACACCGTGGTCGCGTCGCCTACGTCGCTCGGCTACACCGGCCTCGGGGTGGCGGCGACCCGGTTCGGCGCGCGGGTCATGCTCGACCTCCTGCACGGCCGCGACACCGAGCTGACCCGGCTGCAGATGGTGCGCACGCAAGCCGCTCCCGTTCCCGCCGGAGCCGTTCAAGGCGGCGGGGATCAACCTCACCCGTTGGTCCATCGACCGGGCCGATCGCAACGAGGGCCGACGCAACCCCTGGCTGCGGACCCTCGACCGGCTCGGCCTCGGCTTCGACTCCTGAACGGCCCTGCGGCCTTGACGGACTGTCAGGGGAATCCCTGATCAGCCGACAGACTGCGGCTTGAGCTGTCGGGTCGGCGACGGCCACACTGGCGGGAGCGCGGCCGCGAGGCCGTCCGCTCAGCACCGTCTGACCGTCGATCCGAGGAGCCCGCCGTGAGCACGAATCACATCACCCACTGGATCGGCGGCAAGCCGTACGGCGGAGTGGCCGAGCGGCAGGGCGACGTCTACGACCCGGCCACCGGGCAGGTCAGCGGTCGCGTGGACTTCGCCTCGGCCTCCGATCGTCGACGACGCGGTCGCCGTCGCCAAGGAGGCCTTCAGCGAGTGGCGGCACGTCCTCGCTGTCCAAGCGCACCCAGGTGCTCTTCGCCTTCCGCGAGCTGCTCAACGCCAAGAAGGAGGACCTCGCCGCGCTCATCACCGCCGAGCACGGCAAGGTCCTCTCCGACGCGCTCGGCGAGGTCACCCGCGGGCCTCGAGGTCGTCGAGTTCGCCTGCGGCATCCCGCACCTGCTCAAGGGCGGCTTCTCCGAGAACGTCTCCACCGAGGTCGACGTCTACTCGATCCGGCAGCCGCTCGGCGTCGTCGGCATCATCTCGCCGTTCAACTTCCCGGCCATGGTGCCGATGTGGTTCTTCCCGCTCGCCATCGCCGCGGGCAACACCGTCATCGTCAAGCCGAGCGAGAAGGACCCGTCCGCGGTGAACCTCGTCGCCGAGCTGTGGGCCGAGGCCGGCCTGCCCGCCGGCGTCTTCAACGTCGTGCACGGCGACAAGGTGGCCGTCGACCGGCTGCTCGACGCACCCCGACGTCAAGAGCATCTCCTTCGTCGGCTCGACCCCGATCGCGAAGTACGTCTACGAGACCGGCACCGCGCACGGCAAGCGCGTCCAGGCCCTCGGCGGCGCGAAGAACCACATGGTGGTCCTGCCCGACGCCGACCTCGACCTCGCCGCCGACGCCGCGGTCAACGCCGGATTCGGCTCCGCCGGCGAGCGCTGCATGGCGATCTCCGTCCTGGTGGTCGTCGAGCCGGTCGCCGACGAGCTCGTCGCGAAGATCGCCGAGCGGATGGCCACGCTGCACGACCGGCGACGGCCGTGAGGGCGCCGACATGGGTCCGCTGATCACGCGCGGTTCACCGCGACAAGGTGACCTCCTACCTCGACGCCGGCGTCGCGGCAGGGCGCCGACGCTCGTCGTCGACGGCCGTGAGGTCGAGATCGACGGTGCGGCGGACGGCTTCTGGCTCGGCCCGACGCTGTTCGACAAGGTCACCCCCGAGATGACGCTCTACACCGACGAGATCTTCGGCCCGGTGCTGTCCGTCGTGCGCGTGCAGTCCTACGACGAGGCGCTGACGCCTCGTCAACGACCACCCGTACGGCAACGGAACCGCGATCTTCACCAACGACGGCGGCGCCGCTCGCCGCTACCAGAACGAGGTCGAGGTCGGCATGGTCGGCATCAACGTGCCGATCCCGGTGCCGATGGCCTACTACTCCTTCGGTGGCTGGAAGAACTCGCTCTTCGGCGACACGCACGCCCACGGCACCGAGGGCGTGCACTTCTTCACCCGCGGCAAGGTCATCACCTCGCGCTGGCTCGACCCGAGCCACGGCGGCCTGAACCTCGGCTTCCCGCAGAACACCTGACGGCGCTGTTCGACCGAGGTCAACGGCGCAGCAACGGGGGGCGGTGCGTTGAGCCTCCCTGGCCGCTCGCCTCACGCCCCCCGATGATCAAGGAGTCCTGCACCGATGTCGGTGGTCAGATTGGTGCACGATTCCTTGATCATCGGGAACGTCACCACCTCACCGTCGATAGGGTCCGGGGATGGTGCGCTACGGAGGACAGTTCGGCCCGGACCTCACGTTCCTCGGCGTCGACCGCTGCGACCTCGACGACCCCGCGACGCTACGCCGGCGCCGACGTCGTGATCCTCGGGGCGCCCTTCGACGGGGGGACGTCGTACCGGTCGGGTGCCAGGTTCGGACCGCAGGCGATCCGGATGACCGACTACCTCGCGCACGACGGGTCGCGGCCGAGCCTGGCGCTGCGCACGGACGGCTTGCAGGACCTGCGCGTGGTCGACGCCGGTGACGTGATGATGTTCTCCGGCGACGCAGCGACCGCGTGCGCGGCGCTGGAGGCCGAGGTCGAGAAGGTCGTCCGCGCCGGCGCCATCCCGGTCGTCCTCGGGGGCGACCACACCATCACCTGGCCGGACGTCACGGGCGTTGCCCGCGGCATCGGCTGGGGGCGGGTGGGAGTGCTCCACTTCGACGCCCACGCCGACACCGGCGACGAGGAGTTCGGCTCGCTCATCGGGCACGGCCAGCCGATGCGTCGCCTCATCGAGTCCGGTGCGGCCCGGGGCGACCGGTTCCTCCAGATCGGGCTGCGCGGCTACTGGCCGCCGCCGGACATCCTCGAGTGGATGGCCGAGCAGGGGATGCGGTCCTACGAGATGACCGAGATCGTCCATCGGGGGCTGAACGTCTGCCTGACCGAGGCCTTCGGCATCGCCACGGACGAGTGCGACGGGGTCTTCCTGTCGGTCGACATCGACGTGTGCGACCCCGGCCACGCACCGGGCACCGGCACCCCGGAGCCGGGCGGCCTCTCCGCCCGCGAGCTGCTCGACGCCGTGCGGCGGATCTGCCTCGAGCTCCCCGTCGTCGGCATCGACGTCGTCGAGGTGAGCCCGCCGTACGACCACGCGGACATCACCGCGGCACTGGCCAACAGGGTGGTGCTCGAGTCGCTCTCGGCCATCGCTCGTCGCCGTCAGGACGCCCGCGACGGCACCCGTTGGGACCCGAGCCGCCCCCTGCTCGACGGGCGGATCCCCGGCGAAGGCTGAGAAAACGCAAAGAACATCTTTGCAGAGGATCCTCTGCGGTTGTAGGGTCCAGCCGTGCCTGTTTCGTCCGAGCCGCAACCGACCCCCGAAGGGTTCGACCCCCAGCACGACGTCCTGCTCGACCTCTCGTCGCTGCGCGCCCTGGCGCATCCGCTGAGAGTGCGGCTCCTCGGGTTGCTGCGCGAGCACGGGCCGTCCACCGCGACCCTGCTCGGTCGGCGGGTCGGCCAGTCCAGCGGTGTCACCAGCTACCACCTTCGTCAGCTCGCGGACCACGGGTTCGTCGACGAGGACGTCGGAGCGCGGCAACCGGCGGGAGCGCTGGTGGCGCGCGGCGCACCGCAGCACCTGGTTCGACTCGGCCGACGGGGACGACCCCGAGGTCAGGGCGCTGGGTGAGGAGTACCTCCGCGCCGTGGCCGGCTCCTACACCGAGCGGATGGCCCGATTCCTGGACGGCTCATCCACGTTCCGGGCGGTGATGGGGGCGGAATGGGACGACGCGTGGACCCTCAGCGACACGATGCTCGCGCTGACCCCGGAGCAGGGCCGTCAGGTGGTCGCGGCGCTCACCGAGGTGCTCGGCAGGTTCCCCGCGGCCGAACCGGGTCCGCCTCCGAGCGGCCGTCAGCGGGTGGCCGTCCAGTTCCAGGTGCTGCCCCAGGTGCCTGAAGCTGCCGTCGAGGACGCTGAGTGACCGGTCACCCTACGAGCCCGGCACGGAGCCATCGCGGGATCGTTGCCCTCTTCACGGCCGAGGGGATCTCGATCCTCGGCACCCGGATGTCCGCCCTCGCCCTGCCCTGGTTCGTCCTGGTGACCACCGGGAGCGCCGCCAAGACCGGGCTGGTCGCGTTCGCCGAGATGCTCCCGTACGTGCTGGTCGCGGGACTCGGCGGGCCGCTCGTCGACCGGATCGGTGCTCGGCGCGTGGCGATCTCGGCCGATGCCCTGTCCGTCGTCCTGGTCGGCTCTATCCCCGCCCTGCACGCGGCGGGGCTGCTGCACTTCGGGACGCTGCTCGCGGTGGTCGCCGTGGTCGGGGCGGTGCGGGGTGCTGCCTCGGCGACCTACGTCCTCGTCCCGGGTGTTGCCGAGATCTCCGGGACGCCGATCGAACGTGCGACCGGGGTCCACGACGGCGTGAACCGGGTCGCAGGGATGCTCGGTGCCCCCCTGGCCGGGATCCTGCTGGCGGTCTGGTCACCCACCGTGGTCCTGCTCGTCGACGCCGCGACGTTCCTCGTCGCCGGGCTGCTGGTGGCAGGGCTCGTGCCGCGGGCCGCCGACCCACAACGTCCGGAGCCAGAGCCGGGCGCCGAGCTCGTTGCCGCCGGCCCCGTCCGGGCCTACGTCACCGAGCTGCGCGAAGGCTCTCACCTTCCTGCTCGGGGATCGGACGCTCGTCGCGATCGCGGTCATGCTGGGTGTGACGAACCTGCTCGACCAGGCCATGGCGGCCGTCTTCGTCCCCGTCTGGGTGTTCGACAACCTCGGCAGCCCGCTGGGGCTCGGGCTCATCTCGCTCCTCTTCGGCATCGGCGCCGTCGCAGGAAGTGCGGTGTTCGCCTGGCTGGGACCCCGGCTCCCTCGTCGGCGGGCCTACGCCTGGGGGTTCCTCGTGTGCGGCGCGCCGCGCTTCTTCGCCCTGGCGCTGGCGTCGACCCTGCCCCCCGTGCTCCTGGTCATGCTGGTGGCAGGACTCGGCTGTGGTGCGATCAACCCGGTGCTCGGGGCGGTCGAGTACGAGCGCGTCCCCCGCCACCTGCAGGCCCGCGTCCTCGGGCGCGTCGAGTGCGCTCGCCTGGCTGGGGGTTCCCTTCGGGGGACTGCTCGGCGGATTCGCCGTGCAGGCGTGGGGACTGACGACCGCGCTGGTGCTGTTCGGCTGTGCCTACGCCCTCGCGACCGCTTGCGCCCTTCACGCTGCCCGCGTGGCGCGGTCTGGACCGTGCGGCACCGGAGGGTGAGCAGGGTGAGGCTGACCGAGCGCGTCCCTCGAGCTGGGCGTCAACGTTCGACGGCGTCTCGGACGAGGCCCGATGACGTCGCTCAGTCCCCCTTGGGCGGGCTCTCCGCGTCGTCCTGGGCGTCGCGCTCGGCGTACGGACCGGTGATCGGGTGCGCCGGCTCGGTCGGCTCGGGTGATCCCTCGGGGTCGCCGAGTCCCGCCCGCCACGGGGGCTGCTCAGCCTGCTGGTCTCCCGCGGCCTTGGCCGCCTCCTGTGCGGGGTTGGCGGGTTCCTCGCGGCCGGACGACAGCATGGCCTCCGGGTTGTAGGCGACCCCGGGGGAGTCGAGGACGATGCGGTGCTGGTCGGTGACCGTCTCCTGGATGAGGACGCGCGGCTCCGGACCCGGCGGCAGGTCGCCAGAGGCCGCGGTGTCTCCGGCGTCGGCATAGGGACCGGTCACGGGGTGAGCCGGGTCTGTCGGCGCCGGGTCGGCCTCGGCGTGGCCGAGGTCGGCCCGCCAGGCAGGCACGTCCGTATCGGTCTCGGCAGCCATCGCCGCCGCCTGCTCGGGGCTGGCGGGTGCCTCGCGGCCCGAGGCGAGCATGGCCTCGGGGTTGTACGCCACTCCGGGGGCGTCGAGCACGACCCGGTGCTCCTCCGTCGAGGTCTCGTCGACCAGCAGACGGGGCTCCATGTCCGACGGCTGGCTCTTGAAGTAGGCAGGCGCAGCGATGTTCCAGGCGACCATGAGCACGACCCCGAGCAGCAGCGAGCCGACTGCCGATGACGAAGACGCCGCCGAGCCCGAAGAAGGTGGTGTATCCGTACTCCGGGTCCATCGAGTCCACGGCCACCTTGATCATCGCGCCGAACAGGATCACCCCGCCCAGGAACGGGATGAGCACGTGGCTCGCCCAGCCCTTCTTGCGACGTTCCGGGGAGCGGAAGTACCAGGCGGCGGCGAACCCGGTCAGTCCGTAGTAGAAGGCGATCGCCAGGCCGGTCGCCGCGATCGAGTCGGCCAGGACGTTCTCGCTGATGAGGGTCATGCCGACGTAGAACGTGATCGACACGATGCCCATGACGATCGTCGACACCGTCGGCGTCAGGTACTGCGGGTGGATCCGTGAGAAGGACCGGGGCATCGCGCGGAAGGCCGCCATCGACAGCGTCGTGCGCGCCGTCGGCAGGATCGTGGTCTGGGCCGAGGCGACGGCGGAGGACAGCACCGCGAGGATCAGCAGCTTGCCGCCCCAGCTGCCGAGCACCGCCTCACCGAGGTACCCGAGCACGTCGTCGGCGTGCTCCTCGGCGGTGATCCCTGCCTCGCCGCCGAAGGACAAGGCGGCGGTCGCGATGATGATGTAGGTGATGACCAGGGCGACGGTGGACAGCACGGCTGCCTTGCCCGGCGTCTTCGACGGGTCCGCGGTCTCCTCGTTGACCGCGACGGCGGTGTCCCAGCCCCAGTAGATGAAGATCGCGATGATCATGCCCGCGGCGATGTCGGAGACCGACAGCCCGCCCGGCCACAGCCACGACAGGGAGGGCTCGACCGAGTCGGGGAGCGCGTTGCCCGTGTAGACCTTGATGAGGGCGACCGCGGAGAAGATGAACAAGATGCCGAGCTCGAGGCCGAGGAGGACGTACTGCGTGCGTGCCGAGAGCTCGATACCCCGGTAGCAGATCCACGTCACGATGACGAGGAAGATCACCCCGACGCCGGTGACCGCGAACCCGCTCGTGTTGTTGGCGATGTCGTCCTTCCCGAAGAGCAGGAAGAAGTAGGAGCCGGCGACCTGTGAGAGCGACGCCATCACGATGATGTCGGCGACGATGACGCCCCAGCCGCCCATCCAGCCGACGTGCGGACCGAAGGCCCGCCATCCCCACTTGAAGGTCGTGCCGCAGTCGGGGTCGACCTCGTTGAAGTCCTGGTAGGCCTTGGCGATGAAGTACATCGGCACGAACGCCAGCAACAGGATGGCCGGCGCCTTGAGGCCGACGGCGAGGCTGATGAACGCCAACGTGGCGGCGAGGGAGTAACCCGGGGCGGTCGAGGCGACCGCGATGACGACGCTCGAGCCGAGGCCGAGGGCGCCGCCCTTGAGGCCCTTCTCGCCGGCGTCCTGTCCGTGCTGACCGGTGGGTGTCTCGACCGACATGACGACGTGCCTCTCTGAGAGCGCGGCCCCGTTCCGGCCCGGACGCTAGCAGCGGAGACGGGCGGTCTGGGGCGGATTCGAGGGATAGGGGGGAGAAACCTGGCTAACCGGCGTCATCACGTTTGTCGGTTATCATGAGGGGCCTCGCTCGGGGTCGAGCGCCGCGTCCTCCGTGGCGGTAGCGTTCACGGAATCCTTGATCCAGGAAGGCTCTTCATGCGCGTCCTCATGATCGGTGCCGGCGGCGTCGGCAGTGCGGCCACCACGATCGCGAAGCGTCGGGACTTCTTCGAGCGGTGGGTGGTCGCCGACTACGACCTCGCCAAGGCTGAGGCCACGGTCGCCCTCGCGGGCGACCCCCGCTTCGTCGCGGCTCGGGTCGACGCGTCGTCCATCGACGCGGTGGCGGCGCTGGCCCGTGAGCACGCGGCCACGCACGTGTTCAACGCGGTCGACCCCGTCTTCAACATGTCGATCTTCGACGGCGCCTTCGCGGCCGGAGCCGACTACCTCGACATGGCGATGTCGCTGTCGCAGAAGCACCCGGACAAGCCGTACGAGCTGACCGGGGTGAAGCTGGGCGACGAGCAGTTCGCCAAGTCCGCCGAGTGGGAGGCGGCCGGCCGTCTCGTGCCTCGTCGGCATCGGCATCGAACCGGGACTCGCCAACGTCTTCGCGCGCTTCGCCGCGGACGAGCACTTCGACGAGATCGACGAAGCGGGGGTTCGGGACGGCTCCAACCTCGTGGTCTCCGGCTACGACTTCGCTCCGTCGTTCTCCATCTGGACCACGATCGAGGAGTGCCTCAACCCTCCGGTGATCTACGAGAAGGACCGTGGCTGGTTCACGACCGAGCCGTTCTCCGAGCCCGAGATCTTCGACTTCCCCGAGGGCATCGGGCCGGTGGAGTGCGTGAACGTCGAGCACGAGGAGGTCCTCCTCATCCCGCGGTGGGTCGACGTCAAGCGAGCCACCTTCAAGTACGGCCTCGGCGACGAGTTCATCGACGTCCTCAAGGTGCTGCACAAGCTCGGCCTGGACCGCACCGACAAGGTGACCGTCAAGGGCGTCGAGGTGTCCCCGCGCGACGTGGTCGCCGCCTGCCTCCCGGACCCCGCGACGCTGGGCGACAAGATGACCGGGAAGACCTGCGCCGGACTGTGGGTGCGGGGTACCGGCAAGGACGGCCGGCCGCGGTCGACGTACTACTACCACGTCGTCGACAACGAGTGGTCGATGGCGGAGTACGGCTCCCAGGCGGTCGTCTGGCAGACCGCGATCAACCCGGTCATCGCCCTCGAGCTGCTCGCGGCGGGCGCGTGGTCCGGCGTGGGTGTCCTCGGCCCCGAGGCCTTCCCGGCCCGGCCGTTCCTCGACGCACTCGTCGAGTACGGCTCCCCCTGGGGTCAGCGTGAGCAGGAGCCGGTGTCCTGACGCCGGGGTGCCGGTGTGACGGTTGGGTGCCTCAGGGGACTGCGGGGCCGGGGCCGCTGAAGAGGATGGCCTGAGACCAGTCGATCCCGTCGACGCCGGGCCCACCGACGAGGGTGGCTGCCGTCCCCAGGGTCTGCCCCAGCAACGGCCGCCTGGTGAGGGTGCCGTCCGCGTCGGCCAGGTACATGAACCCGTCCTGGGCGAACAGCGAAGAGATGGTCGTGGGCACCACGACGTCCCGTACCACCGCAGCCCGGTCCGCCACGATCCCGCTCTCGGGGTTGAAGGCGCGGACGTTGAGCGACGTGCTCCCAGCGGTGGTGTAGAAGAGCAGCCCTTCGGAGTACGTGAGGCCGGTCACGTCCGGGAGGAGGTCGGCCAACGTGGAGGCTCGGCCGAGGTAGGTCTGGCCGACGGCCGACCCGGTCTGCTGATCGGCCCAGGCGGGGTCGGCCCACGGCTCGACGACCTCGGGTGAGCCCACGCTGACACCGTCGAAGGCGCGGCTCGCGAGGCTGCCGTCCGCCATCGCCGTCCACAGCTGGTCGCCCGCGGTGAAGGCGCCCCGGACCTGGTCCCAGTCCACGGTCGTGGTGAGCGGGGTGTCCCACCGGTGGTCGACGCCGGACGCGCCGAGGTGCAGGCGCTCGACGTCGCCAGGTGCGAGGTCGGGCGCGCCTGCCCGATACGCGTCTGGTTGGGCCGGCGCTGCCAGGTCGGGGAGCACGCTGCCGTTCGCGAGCGGCAGCAGCGCGATCCGGGGGCGGAGGTAGGCCTGGTTGCCGAGGTAGTCGGTGTCGCTCCCGAGGTAGAGCCCGCGGGCAGTCAGCAGCAGGGCGGTGACGCCGTAGCCGCGCGGATGCCGACCGGGATTCCAGGAGTAGGGCAGGCCGGAGTCCGGGTCCAAGGCGGCGAGTGAGGCTCGTGGGACTGCGCCCGAGCCCGCGCTGTTGGCACCCTCGCTGTTGTTGAGCCAACGCATGTGGCCACCGATGTAGACGGCCCTGGGTGCGATCGCGACGGACAGCAGCGTGTCGCCGCCGGCGGCGGCGACCCATGTGGGGGGTACGTCGCGCGACCGGGTGGTGAGCTCGAAGCGGGCAGCGGAGTCGCAGAGGGTCCCCGGGTAGGAGCCGCCCGTGCTCGTCACGACGGCGTAGGAGCCGTCCGGCGAGACGGCGACGTCGCGCACCCAGCTGTCGTACCGGGTTCGCTTGCAGGCCGACTTCAGGCTCGTGGTGGCCCAGGTGGCCGACACCCGCGGAGGCGACGGGGCCAGGTCGATGACGGCCATCTGGTCGCGGGGCAGCCCGTCGATCGAGGTGAAGTTGCCGATGACGACGAGCTTGCTGCCGGCTGCGTTCGTCGCCATCCGGGTGATGCCGAGGGCCGCCTTGGCGTCGGTCACGTTGGTGGCCCGCCAGTTGTGGTGACCCTTGAAGGTCAAGGAGAGCCAGTGATCGGCTTTGCCGGTCGTCGCTGACAGCGAGACCAGGGACGTCTGGGCGACCCCACCGACGGTCCGGAACTTTCCGCCGACCAGGACGTGCGTGCCCACCTGCGCCAGGTCGGTGACCGCCCCGTCGAACGTCGGAGGGGTGAACGACTTCGACACCAGTCCGGTGCTCACGTTCACCAGCGCGAGGTTGCGCACCGTGGTGGACCCCACCGCGGTGAACGAGCCCCCGACGAGCACCGTGCCGGCGCGCGGACCGGGCAACAGAGCCGTGACGGTGCCGTTCACCACGGGCAGCATGGTGATCAAGCCGGTCGTCGCGTTGTAGATCGCGAGGTTGCGCGCGCTGCGAACGGGCCCCCCCACGTCGGAGACGCGCGTGAAGGTGCCGCCGAGGACTACCTTGTTGCCGACCTCGGCGATCGCGAGGACCCGCGCGGTACCGCTGCCGTCGTCGAGCACGTGCGGGGTCGCTGCGGACGGGACGACCCCGACCAGGTCGGGAGTCGTCGCTGCCTGAGAGGCGGGGGCCTCGACGGTGAGCCCGGCCAGCCCGAGCAGCGCCAGCGCGAGGGCCAGGCGCAGGAGGCTGCGTCCAGTCATCGACCCGCTGACCACGTCGATCCTCTCCACGGTCGGTCCACGAGGAGTGGACGGGTTGCCCCTCCCATCATGACTGACCACGCCCGGCAGGATCACCCTCCGTGGCCGAGGACGAGCCGAACGTCGGTTCCTCGGGTCCGGACGGGGGATGACCGTCAGCCCTGGTGGCCCGCGAAGGCCTTGTCGAGCACCTCGAGCGCGTCGAGGAGGAGGTGCTCCGGCATGACGAGCGGAGGCAGGAACCGAAGGACGTTGCCGTAGGTTCCGGCGGTCAGGACCAGGACGCCCTCGACGTGGCAGGCCTTGGCCACAGCGGCGGCGGCGTCGGGGGCGGGCGTCAGGGTCCCGGGCTCGACGAGCTCGACGGCGAGCATCGCGCCCCGGCCGCGGACCTCTCCGATCACCGGGTAGCGGCCAGCCATCTCCTGAAGCGCGGGAAGCATGACCTCGGCGATCCGGCGGGCCGCGCCGACGAGGTCCTGCTCCTCGATGGTCTGGATGGCGCCGAGCGCTGCGGCGCACGCGATCGGGTTGCCGCCGTACGTGCCGCCGAGCCCGCCGGGGTGCGCCGCGTCCATGATCTCGGCCCGACCCGTGACCGCGGCGAGCGGCAGGCCACCGGCGATGCCCTTCGCCGTCGTGATGAGGTCGGGGACGACGCCCTCGTGCTCGCAGGCGAACAGGTCGCCGGTGCGTGCGAAACCGGTCTGGACCTCGTCGGCGACGAAGACGATGCCGTGCTCGGCGGCGTAGGCGGCGAGGCCAGGGAGGAACCCGGGCGCCGGGACGATGAAGCCGCCCTCACCGGCGATCGGCTCGATGACGATCGCGGCGACGTTGTGGGCGCCGATCTCCTTGTCGATCCGGGTGACGACCTGGGCCAGGGCCTCGGCGCCGGCGTTGTCGGGGCCGGTCGGCCAACGCAGGGGGTAGGCGAGCGGCATCCGGTGGACCTCGCCCGCGAAGGGCCCGAAGCTCTCCTTGTACGGCATGTTCTTGGCCGTCATCGCCATCGTGAGGTTGGTGCGGCCGTGGTAGCCGTGCTCGAAGACCACGACGGCGTCGCGCTTGGTGTGCGCCCTGGCGATCTTGACGGCGTTCTCCACGGCTTCGGCGCCGGAGTTGAACAGCGCGGTCTTCTTCGCGTGGTCACCCGGGGTCAGCCGGTTGAGGGCCTCGGCGACCTCCACGTAGCCCTCGTAGGGGGTGACCATGAAGCAGGTGTGGGTGAAGGCGGCCACCTGCGCCTGGACGTTGCGCACCACGTGCTCGGCCGCGTTCCCGACGTTGACCACGGCGATGCCGGCGCCGAGGTCGATGAGGGAGTTGCCGTCGACGTCGACCAGCACCCCGCCGCCCGCCTTCTCGATGAAGACGGGGAGGGTCGTCCCGAGGCCGCGCGGGACCGCCGCGTTGCGGCGCTCGAACAGCGCGGCGGACTTGGGGCCGGGGATCGCCGTGACGAGGCGGCGTTCCTGGGGGAGCGTGGCTCCTCCGGCGGAGGGGGACGCGGGCGCGGCGAGGTCAGTCATGGCTCGAGCGTACGAGTGCCGTGCGTCGACGGCGCCCTGTCGGCTGGGCCAAGTCGAGCGCTAGCGTTGGCCCTCACGTACAAGTCGGGAGGGAGCCCCGTGCCGTCGTTGCCCGTTCCGAGCGTGCGCAGCGTCGCCGAGCTGCCCACGCTCGGTCTCGTGGTCCGGGGCGGTGACGTACGCGCGGCGGACGGAGCCGACCGCCCCGTCCGTTGGGTGGCGGTCAGCGAGCTGGAGGACCCCCGCAGCTTCCTCGAGGGCGGTGAGCTGCTCCTCTCGACGGGGATGCGCCTGCCTGCTGACGACGTCGCCGCCCTGGAGGCCTACGTCGACCGGTTGGTGGAGGCCGGCGTCGCGGCGTACGGGCTGGGCACCGGACTGACGCACGCGGAGGTCCCCGCCGCCTTGCTGCGCGCCGCCGACGAGCGTGGGCTGGTCGTGCTGGAGGTGCCCGAGGAGACCCCGTTCATCGCCGTGTCCAAGGCGGTGTCCGCGATGGTGGCCGCCCAGGACTACGAGGCGACGACCCGGGCGTTCGAGACCCAGCGCGACCTGACGCGGGCGGCCCTCGGTTCCGACGCCGTCCCTGCCCTCGCCGCCAGGTTGGCCCGCGCGCTCGGTGCCTGGGTGCTCGTCCTCGACCCGGCCGGTCGGGTGCTGGCCGCGTCGCCTGAGGCCGACCGCTCGCACGTCGAGGCGCTGCGCAGCGAGGTCGAGGTCCTGCGCGCGCAGGGCCTGCTGAGCTCGTCCGCGCTCGATGTGGGCAGCTCGCGCGTCGTCCTGCACCCGCTCGGCGCCCGCGGCACGGTACGTGGGTTCCTCGCTGTGGGGCGCGAGCAGGCGTTCGACCGCACCGACCAGTCCCTGGTCGCTGTGGCGGTCTCGCTCGTCTCCCTCGCCGTGGAGCGCGGGGGAGCGGACGACGTCGCGGAGGGGCGGGTGGCGGGGGCCGCGTTCCGGATGCTGCTCACCGGGGTCGGCTCCGACGACCTCCCCCTGGACCTGCTCGGGTGGGACTGGCTGCGGTCCGAACGCCTTCTGCGTGGTGCGGGTCCCGGTACGGGCCCGCGAGGCCCGATCGCTGGTCGAGGCCGTGGCCCGTGGCGCGCGCGAGCACGTGGCCGTGCGGGTCGATGACGACGTCGTCCTCCTCGTGCCTGACACCGCAGCCGATCGGGCAGCAGCCGCGGCGGCGGTGGGCGACCACCGCGCGGGCGCTTCCGGCCCCACCAGCCTCGTCGCCGTCGCCGACGCCTGGCGCGACGCCGGCCGCGCCCTCGGGATGGCCCGTGCCCCTGGGGTGGTCTGGCACGACGCCGTGGGCAACGAGGGACTCCTCGGTGTGGTCGATCCGGTGGCTGGGCGAGCGTTCGCGGACTCCTTGCTCGCCCCGCTGGATGCGACCGGCGGCAAGGCGGACCTGCTGGCGTCGACCCGTGCCTGGCTGGCCCACCACGGCCAGTGGGACGTCGCGGCGCAGGAGCTCGGCGTGCACCGGCACACCCTGCGCTACCGGATCCGCAGGGTCGAGGAGCTGCTGGGGCGCAGCCTCGACGACGCGGACCTTCGGGCCGAGCTGTGGTTCGCCCTCGAGCTGCGGGCCCACCAGTCCGGCTGACGGGCTCGGCACCCCGCGCTAGTAGCCCGCGTTGGGCAGGCCGAGCGTCGCGCAGAGCCCCTCGAGCTCGTGCTCGAAGAGCGGCTCGGCGTCACTGAGGGCGAAGGACACGTGGCCGAAGACCTCCATGGTGACCGCCCCGTAGAGCCGGACCCAGCAGCTCAAGAAGACGGCGATGGCGGCCGGGGGGAGGGTCACCCCGACGTGCTCGGCGTACTCCTCGAGGTGGGTGAGCATCGCCGGGTCGATGTGCTCGGGCACCGGGAAGGGCTCGCGCTCCCACATCTCGCCGAAGAGCGCCCCGAAGGCCTGGCCGAACCGCCGGGCTTGGGCATGCTCACGGCCATCCTCGTCCACCCCGACCCCGGGAATGGGGCTGCCGAACAGCAAGGTGAACTCCGCCGGGTGGTCGACCGACCAGCGACGGAAGGCCCGTGCCGAACCCCGCAGGCGCGCCTCGAGGTCACCGCGGGAAGGATCCGCGGCTGCCTCGATCACGTCGGCGAGCTCACCGTAGAGGTCGTCGACCAGCGCCGTGAGGAGCGCCTCGTGGCTGTCGAAGTACCGGTAGAGCGCCGGAGCCGTCATGCCGAGGTCGCGGGCCACCGCGCGCAGCTGGACCCCGGTGGTCCCGTGCGCGACGAGGTGCTGGCGCGCGACGGTCTTGATGTCCTCGACCGTCTGGGCGCGGACCCGCTCGCGCCGACTGGGGCGGCGGGGCTGGCCAGGCCCCCCTCACTGGGCGCGGTCTCGACGATCGACACGGTGTCCCCCCTTCGCATGGGTGAATGGACTTGACAACAGTTTACACCGTCAGCATAGTTAACGCCAGATACGTAAACGACGTTCACCATGGTGACGGGTACTCATCCGAGAGTACGCCCGACCGGACGTCCCGATCTGGGAGGCACCTCATGCTGTTCGAGCGACTCGGCCGGCTGGTCTACCGCCGGCGCAAGGCTGTTCTGGCCCTCACCGCGGCCTTCGTCGCCTTCGCGGCGGTGTGGGGGACCGCCGTCTTCGGCGTCCTCGACGGCGGCGGCTTCGACGACCCGGCGAGTGAGTCCTCGCGGGCTGTCGTCGCCCTCGAGGAGGACCTCGGGCGCGCGGCGACCGACGTCGTGGTCGTGTACCGCGCGCCGGAGGGCTCCGACCTCACCGTGGACGACCCCCGCTTCGAGGCGGCTGTGACCGGCGCGCTCGGCTCGCTCGCGCCCCGGGACGTCGCAGCGGTCACGACCTTCTGGTCCACCGGTGGCGCGCCGGTGTTCGTCTCCGAGGACCGCCGCGCGACCTACGCGGCGATCCAGCTCGCGGGCGCCGACGAGGAGGCCCGCGACGCGGCGTACGAGCGCATCGCCGACGACCTCGTCGTTCCCGGGCTGACCACGCTGCGCGGCGGTCAGGTGCCGCTCTTCACCGACGTCAACACCCAGGTCAGCGAGGACATCGCCAAGGCGGAGTCGCTCTCGATCCCGTTGCTCGTCGTGCTGCTCATCCTGGTCTTCGGATCGCTCGCGGCCGCCTCGCTGCCCCTGGCCGTCGGCATGGTCGCCATCCTGGGCGCCTTCACGGCCCTGCGTGGACTGTCCATGTTCGGCGACGTCTCGATCTTCTCGGTCAACATCGTCACCATGCTGGGTCTCGGCCTGGCCATCGACTACTCGCTGTTCGTCGTCTCCCGCTTCCGGGAGGAGCTCCACCACGGGCTCTCCGTCGAGGACGCCGTCGTCCGAACGGTCGCCACCGCCGGTCGCACCGTCGCCTTCTCCGGCGTCACCGTCGCGGTGGCGTTGTCGGCGCTCCTGCTCTTCCCGCAGAACTTCCTGCGCTCGATGGGTGCCGGCGGGATCGCGGCGGTCCTGGTCGCGATGGTTGCTGCGCTCACCATGCTCCCCGCGCTGCTCGGCGTGCTCGGCCCCAAGGTCGACTCCCTCACGGTGCCCCTTCCGTGGAACCGGCGCCGCCTTGCGGGCGCCGCTGATCCCGACTCTGGTGCTTGGGCCCGGCTCGCGCGAGGCGTCATGCGGCGCCCGGTGCCCGGTGCTGATCGCCGTCGTCTCCGGTGCTGGTGGTGCTGGGCGCGCCGTTCCTCCGGGTCGCCTTCGGCGGCGTGGACTCCCGCGTGCTGCCGACCGGCACGGAGAGCCGGGTCGCTGCCGAGGCGCTGCAGAGCGACTTCCCAGGCTCCGGTGCGAACAACGAGACCGACGTCGTCGTCCGTGGAGCCGCAGGACCCGGCCAGCCTCCCCGCGTACGCCGTCCGCGCTCGCGCGGTCCCGGGGGTCACGTCTGCCGAGGTGGTCCGGTCCGAGGGCGGTTCGGCGCTCGTCGTCGTCACCTCGCCGGGGCAGCCCCAGGACCAGGCGTCCCGCGACCTGGTCGTCGACCTGCGTCAGGTCCCGGGGCCGCAGGGTGCCGAGGTGCTCGTCGGTGGTGTCGCCGCTGCCCAGGTGGACCTGCTGGACGGGCTCGGCAGCCGCCTGCCCTGGGTGGGGCTGTTCCTCGTCGCCACGATGTTCTTGCTGCTGTTCCTGGCCTTCGGATCCGTGGTGCTCCCGATCAAGGCGATGATCATGAACGTCCTGTCGCTGTCGGCGACCTTCGGGATCCTGGTGTGGGGTTTCCAGGACGGCAACCTGGCCGGCGCCGCTGGGCTTCACGTCCACCGGCTTCCTGGAGGCCACCCAGCCGATCCTGATCTTCGCCATGGCCTTCGGCCTGTCCATGGACTACGAGGTGTTCCTGCTCTCGCGGATCCGCGAGGAGTGGGACGCCAGTCACGACAACACCCAGTCGGTGGCTCGCGGGCTGCAGCGCACGGGTCGGATCATCACCAGCGCCGCCCTCCTGTTCGTGGTCGTGGTCGCAGCCTTCGCCACCTCCGGCATCGTGTTCATCGCGATGATCGGGGTCGGGCTCACGGTCGCGGTGCTCGTGGACGCCACCCTCGTACGCGCCCTGCTCGTGCCGGCGACCATGAAGCTGCTCGGTCGGTGGAACTGGTGGGCGCCGGCGCCGATGGCGCGCTGGTGGGACAGGCACGGCGTCCGCGAGGGTGGCGAGTCACCCATGACCGTGCCGCTGACCGACGGTGACGACCGCCGTGAGCTGACCTCGGTCGGCTAGGGCTGGTCGCGCCCGCGCACCTCACCCGTCCAGCCGCTCGCCGGTGCTCGGACGGGTGGGGTGCGTCCTGGCGTCGCGACCGGAAGGAGCCCGGCGCCCCGTGGGGGACAATGGTGTGATGCGCGACGTCGTGATCCTCGGGTCGACCGGGTCCATCGGGACCCAGGCCGTCGACGTGATCACCCGCAACCCCGACCGGTTCCGGGTCGTGGGCCTCGCCGCCGCCGGAGGTCGCGTCGAGCTCCTCGCGGAGCAGGCGGCTCGGCTCGGCGTCGAGGTCGTCGGTGTGGCCGACCCCGGCGCGGAGCCGGCCCTGCGCTCGGCCCTGGCCGCGCACGGGGTGACCCCGAAGGTCCTGGTCGGGGACGATGCGCCGGTCGAGCTGGCCGCTTGGCCGTGCGACGTCGTGCTCAACGGGATGACCGGATCGATCGGCCTCCGACCCACGCTGGCCGCCCTCGGCGCCGGCCGTGTGCTCGCCCTGGCCAACAAGGAGTCGCTCATCGTGGGCGGCCCTTTGGTCAAGCGGGCCGCGGCGCCGGGGCAGATCGTGCCGGTGGACTCCGAGCACTCCGCCCTCGCCCAGGCGCTCCGGTCGGGGACGACCCACGAGGTGGCGCGGCTGGTCGTCACCGCCAGCGGCGGCCCGTTCCGTGGCCGTACGCGGGCCCAGCTCGCTGAGGTCACCCCGGCGCAGGCGCTGGCCCACCCGACGTGGGACATGGGCCCCGTCGTCACGATCAACTCCGCGACCCTGGTCAACAAGGGTCTCGAGGTCATCGAGGCCCACCTGCTCTTCGACGTGCCCTTCGAGCGCATCGACGTCGTCGTGCATCCCCAGTCGGTGGTCCACTCCATGGTCGAGTTCACGGACGGCTCGACGATCCTGCAGGCCAGCCCTCCGGACATGCGGCTTCCGATCGCGCTCGGCCTGGGTTGGCCCGACCGGGTGCCCGAGGCGGCGCCTGCGTGCGACTGGGCGAAGGCCACCGCGTGGACCTTCGAACCGCTGGACGACGACGCCTTCCCGGCCGTACGGCTGGCGCGCGCGGCCGGGCGCCGCGGCGGGATCGCCCCTGCGGTCTTCAACGCGGCGAACGAGGAGTGCGTCGCTGCCTTCCGCGACGGCAGACTCAGCTTCCTCGGGATCGTCGACGTGGTGGCTGCGGTGGTCGAGCAGCTCGCGCCCGAACGGGTGACGACGCAGCACGACGCCGCGGGGCTCAGGAACCGGCTGACGCTGGCCGACGTCCTGTCTGCGGAGCAGTCAGCGCGTTCGTGCGCCCAGTCGCTCATCGAGAAGGAGTCCGCGTGACCCTGGTCGCCGTCGTGGCGTTCGTCGTGCTCATGCTCGTCTCGATCATGATCCACGAGTGGGGGCACTTCGCCTCGGCCCGCAAGTTCGGCATGAAGGCCACCGACTTCTTCGTGGGCTTCGGCCCCACGCTGTGGTCGACGCAGCGCGGCGAGACCCGCTACGGGGTCAAGGCCGTGCCCGCCGGCGGGTTCGTGAAGATCGTCGGGATGACCGAGCTCGAGGAGCTCGCACCTGAGGACGAGCCGCGGGCGTTCTACCGGCAGCCGGCTCCCCAGCGCGGCATCGTGCTCGTCGCCGGCTCCTTCATGCACTTCGTCATCGCGGCGGTCATCCTCGTCGTCACCCCCATGCTCTTCGGCGCGAGCGCGGAGCAGACCACCACGATCGCTGCCGTGTCGGTCTGCGCTCCTGACCAGGTCGACGGCACCTGCTCGACTCCCGACGTGCCTTCACCTGCCGCAGCAGCCGGCCTGCTGCCCGGTGACGTCATCGTCGCCGTCGGAGGCACCGACGTCAGCTCCTGGGACGAGGCGCAGGCGGCCATCCGGGCGGCCGGGGCGGGCGCCACCCAGATCACCTTCGAGCGCGACGGCGTGCAGAGCACCGTGACCGTCGACCTGGTCGCGGGGCAGCGGGAGGACCCGAACGACGCGACCAAGACGGTCACGGTGGGCGTCCTCGGGATGAGCCCGCAGTCGGTGGCCGACCGCGTCGGCCCCGTCGGGGCGGTGAAGTACGCCGCGTCCACCTACGGCCAGATCCTGACCGGCACGGCCACCGCCTTGGTGCAGATCCCCGCCAAGATCCCCGCGCTGTGGGACTCGGTGGTCAATGGGGCACCGCGCGACCCGAGCGGGCTGGTCGGCGTGGTGGGTGCAGCCGACGCCAGCGGGCAGATCCTCGGGTCGCAGTCCGACCCGCTCGCCCTGCGGATCGCCGGCTTCTTGCTGGTGATCGCCGGGCTCAACATCTTCATCGGGGTGTTCAACCTGCTCCCGATCCTGCCCCTCGACGGCGGCCATCTGGCGGTGCTGCTCTACGAGCAAGCCAGGAGCAAGGTCGCGCGGTGGCGCGGGCGTCCGGATCCCGGCAGGGTGGACCTGAACAAGCTGATGCCCGTGGCCTACGTGTTCTTGTTCGTGCTGATCTCGTTGTCGGTGCTCCTGCTCGTCGCCGACGTGATCAACCCGATCGACCTCGGCCTGTAGTCCCTCCGAAGGAGCTGACCGTCCCGCCATGAGCATCTCGCTGGGCATGCCCGCCGCACCGCCCAAGCCGCTCGCCGAACGTCGGGTCTCCCGGCAGATCCTGGTCGGCAGCGTGCTGGTCGGCGGCGACGCGCCCGATCTCGGTGCAGTCGATGACCACGACGCTCGACCGCCGACGTCAACGCCACGCTGCAGCAGATCGCCGAGCTCACCGCGTCGGGCTGCCAGATCGTGCGGGTGGCCGTGCCGACCCAGGACGACGTCGAGGCGCTGCCGGCGATCGCCAGGAAGTCGCAGATCCCGGTGATCGCCGACATCCACTTCCAGCCGAAGTACGTGTTCGCCGCGATCGACGCCGGGCTGCGCGGCGGTCCGGGTCAACCCGGGCAACATCAAGGCAGTTCGACGACAAGGTCGCCGAGATCGCCAAGGCGGCCGGCGACGCCGGGATGCCGATCCGGATCGGGGTCAACGCCGGGTTCGCTCGACAAGCGGCTGCTCGCAGAAGTACGGCAAGGCCACCCCCGAGGCGCTGGTCGAGTCGGCGCTGTGGGAGTGCTCGCTGTTCGAGGAGCACGGCTTCCGCGACATCAAGATCTCGGTGAAGCACAACGACCCGGTCGTCATGATCCAGGCGTACCGGCAGCTCGCCGCGCAGTGCGACTACCCGCTGCACCTCGGCGTCACCGAGGCGGGCCCGGCGTTCCAGGGCACCATCAAGTCGGCGGTCGCGTTCGGCGCGCTGCTGGCCGAGGGCATCGGCGACACCATCCGGGTCTCGCTGTCGGCCCCGCCGGTCGAGGAGATCAAGGTCGGCAACGCAGATCCTGGAGTCGCTCGGACTGCGCGAGCGCGGCCTGGAGATCGTCTCGTGCCCGTCCTGCGGGCGCGCCCAGGTCGACGTCTACACGCCTGGCCGAGCAGGTCACCGCCGGGCTCGAGGGCATCGACGGTGCCGCTGCGGGTCGCGGTCATGGGCTGCGTCGTCAACGGCCCGGGCGAGGCGCGCGAGGCCGACCTCGGCGTCGCCTCGGGCAACGGCAAGGGGCAGATCTTCGTCCGGGGCGAGGTCATCAAGACCGTGCCGGAGTCGCAGATCGTCGAGACCCTCATCGAGGAGGCGCATGCGGCTCGCCGAGAGATGGAGGCGACGGCGTCGACTCCGAGGCGGCCGACGGCGTCGAGCGCCGTCGGTCCGAGCGTCGGATCCGCTGAGCCGGCACGGCTGAGGCTCAGGGGAGCGCACGTGGCGGCCGACGAGCCGGGATCCTCAGGACCCCGCGCTGCGACGTCCTCGAGCCCCGCCGACCTCGGGCCGCCGCGCGACGCGAGCCGTCGACGAGCGCGACCCCGTTCGTCACGGTTCGTCGGCTCGCGCGACGCCTGGGCTCGATGCGTGGCGGCTCGGCGGCGAGATGTGGGGCTGGTACGAGGACGGCGAGCTGACGGCGCTGTGCTACGCCGGCGCCAACCTGGTGCCGGTCGGCGCGACGCCCGACGCCCTGTTCGCGCCTTCGCCGACCGGGCCCGGCGGCAGGGTCGCCGCTGCTCGTCGATCGTCGGTCCCGCCGAGCTGATCGACCTGCTGTGGCGGCTGCTGGAACCCGCACTGGGGCCCGGCCCGCGAGGTCCGCCTCGACCAGCCCCTCATGGTCGCTCGACCGTGCCCGCCGCTGGTCGCGCCGGATCCGCAGGTCCGCCGGGTCCGCCAGGACGAGATCGACATGATCCTGCCGGCGTGCGTGGCCATGTTCACCGAGGAGGTCGGCGTCTCCCCGCTGGCCGGCGACGGCGGCCGCTCTACCGGGCCCGGGTCGCCGAGCTCGTCGGCGCCGGACGGCTCGTTCGCCCGCATCGAGGACGGCCAGGTGGTCTTCAAGGCCGAGATCGGCGCGGTCACCGACGCACGCCTGCCAGGTGCAGGGCGTGTGGGTGGCCCCCGAGTGCCGCGGTCGAGGGCCTGGCCGCGCCCGGGATGGCGGCGGTCGTGCGCTACGCGCAGGCGAGCATCGCCCCGGTCGTCACGCTTGTACGTCAACGACTTCAACACGCCGGCCCGCGCGGGCCTACCGCCGGGTCGGATTCGTCGAGATCGCCACCTTCTCGTCCGTTCTCTTCTGACCCTGCCGCCGGATCGAGTGCCGGGAGACGGCCCGGCTGAGAGGGTCAGTTCGGCCGGTTTCCCGTCATTCGCGCCGGACGTCGCCGGATGTCGCGAGCGGCGTAGTCGACGTGTCGGAACGGCCAGGTCCCGGCGAGCCACTGCGACACCGCTCGCCAGACCGGCACATCGAGGTCGGCCCGGCTCGCGGTGACCCAGGAGCGGCACGCGACGCGTCGAGACCCGACGGTGCTGGGCGTCCTCCGCGCGTCGACGGGGTAGATGTAGACGCAGCCGATCACCGAGCCGACGTCCGGCTCGAGCACCGTGTACGGTCGAAGCCGCGGCGCGGCGGCGAAGTCGTCGGCGTGCCTGCACCGAGGTCGGCCGAGGTTCTCCTCGCAGGCTGCATCGGGTGCGGCCAGCGGCCGGTCCTGCCGAAGCCCTGGCGTCGCGCGGATGTGAGCTCCATCGCTCGACGGTCCACGCCGCGTAGTCCGGCGTACGTTGTGCCCGGCTCCCAGCCGGCACCGAGCACGAACGCCGTCGCCCTCGAGGCGCAGCGGGACGTCCGAACCAGTCGGGTGACGAACAGGATCCCTGGGGCGTCGAGGGCATGCGCGCGACGTTATCCAGTCGGGCGGATCGGCGGGACCCCGATATCCTCGGGGTCCCCACGCCAGCACGAGGAGCTCCCCTTGATCCTGCGGATGTCGACGCTGTTCCTGCGCACCCTGCGCGAGGACCCGGCGGACGCCGAGGTCCCGAGCCACCGGCTGCTCGTGCGCGCCGGCTACGTGCGCCGCGTGGCACCCGGCATCTACTCCTGGCTGCCGCTGGGCTAGCGGGTCTCCGCAACGTCGAGCGGATCGTCCGCGAGGAGATGGACGCCGTCGGCGTTCCAGGAGGTGCACTTCCCTGCGCTGCTGCCGCGCGAGCCGTACGAGGCTCACCGGCCGCTGGACGGAGTACGGCGACACCCTGTTCCGGCTCAAGGACCGCAAGGGCAACGACTACCTCCTCGGGCCGACGCACGAGGAGATGTTCACCCTGCTCGTGAAGGACCTGTACTCGTCCTACAAGGACCTGCCGCTGGCGCTCTACCAGATCCAGACGAAGTACCGCGACGAGGCCAGACCGCGAGCGGGGATCCTGCGCGGCCGCGAGTTCGTCATGAAGGACTCGTACTCCTTCGACATCGACGACGCCGGCCTCGCAGGCGTCCTACGACCGCACCGCGACGCCTACATCAAGACCTTCGACCGCCTCGGGCTGCCGTACGTGATCGTGTCCGCGATGTCCGGCGCGATGGGCGGGTCGGCGAGCGAGGAGTTCCTCGCGCCGTGCGAGTCCGGCGAGGACACCTATCGTCCGAAGCCCCGGCGGCTACGCCGCCAACGTCGAGGCCGTGACCACCGTGGTGCCCCCGACGATCGCGTGGGACGACCTCCCCGCAGCGCACGTCGAGGACACGCCCGACACCCCGACCATCGAGACGCTCGTGGCCCTCGCCAGGGACCGGTTCCCCGAGCGGGAATGGTCCGCCGGCGACACCCTCAAGAACGTCGTCGTCATGCTGCGCCACCCCGACGGCACCCGAGAGCCCTTGGTCATCGGACTCCCCGGGGACCGCGAGGTCGACCTCAAGCGCCTCGAGGCCGTCGTCACGCCAGCCGAGGTGGAGGCGTTCACCGACGCCGACTTCGCCGCGAACCCGGTGCTCGTCAAGGGCTACATCGGACCCGGGGTGCTGGGGGAGAAGCAGTCCAGCGGGTTGCGCTACCTGCTCGACCCACGGGTCGTCGACGGGACCGCCTGGGTCACGGGCGCCGACGAGCCCGGCAAGCACGTCTTCGACCTGGTGAAGGGCCGCGACTTCGACGCCGACGGCACCATCGAGGCGGCCGAGGTGCGGGCCGGTGACCCCGCTCCCGACGGCTCCGGTCCGTTGGAGCTCGCCCGGGGCATCGAGATCGGCCACATCTTCCAGCTCGGACGCAAGTACGCCGAGGCGCTGGACCTCAAGGTCCTCGACCAGTTCGGCAAGCAGGTGGTCGTGACCATGGGCTCCTACGGCATCGGTGTCTCCCGGGCGGTGGCCGCCGTCGCGGAGACGACGTACGACGAGCTCGGTCTGTGCTGGCCCCGCGAGGTCGCCCCGGCCGACGTGCACGTCGTGGCGGCAGGCAAGGACGACGCGATCTTCGCCGCGTGCGAGAGCCTCGCCGCCGACCTGGACGTGCGTGGGGTCCGGGTGCTGCTCGACGACCGCCGCGGCGTCTCGCCAGGGGTGAAGTTCAAGGACTCCGAGCTGGTCGGAGTCCCGACCATCGTCGTCGTCGGCCGCGGTCTCGCCGACGGGGTCATCGAGGTCAAGGACCGGCGCACCGGTGACCGGGTCGAGGTGCCCGTCGGACGACGTGGCCGACCACCTCGTGGCCCTCGTCCGCACCTGACCTCGATCATCGGGAAGGTCCCGGGGGTGGCGGTCTCTAGGCTGCAGCGCATGACGGTGGACGCGGTGATCTTCGACTGGGGCGGCACGCTCACCCCGTGGCACACCCTGGACCTGCGGGAGCAGTGGCGGGCCTACACGGCGGTCTACGACCCGGTGCGGGCCGACGAGCTGGCGGGGGAGCTGCTCGCTGCCGAGGCGGCGTCCTGGGCCGCCGCTCGCGACCATCACCGGTCGGCGACCCTCGACGGGGTCTTCGTGGCCGCCGGCATCCACCCCAGCGGGGCCACCCACGTCGCGGCGCTCGCCGCGTACCACCAGGCCTGGGAACCGCACACCTGGACCGACCCCGAGGTCCGACCGTTGCTCGAGGCCCTCCGGGAGCGGGAGCTCAAGGTCGGGTTGCTCTCGAACACGCTGTGGACCCGCAGCTACCACGAGTACGTGCTGGAGCGGGACGGCATCCTCGACCTGTTCGACGGCGCGGTCTACTCCAGCGAGGTGCCCTGGACCAAGCCGCACCCGGAGGCGTTCCTCTCGGCGATGCGCGTCCTCGGCGTGGGCGACCCGTCGGCGTGCGTGTTCGTCGGCGACCGGCCCTTCGACGACATCCACGGGGCCAAGGACGTCGGCATGCGGGCGGTGCTCGTGCCGCACTCGACCATCCCGCACGACCAGCGGGGCCACACCGAGGGGGACCCGGACGCGGTCGTCGACTCCCTCGCCGACCTCCTCGCCCTCGTCGACGCCTGGCGCTGACTACCCCCGCTGAGGGTGACGAATCGTACGCGACACGCGGTGTGTCGCGTGCAGAACGTCACCGTCAGCGGGGCTGGGCGATGGTGACGGGCACGCACGTCGAGCGGTCGGCTACTCGCGCACCCGCCGTGCGTGGCTCAGGAGCGCTCGGCGAGGCCAGGGAACGCGACGGGGTCGCCTCCCCACGACACGGCAACGACGGCGCCGTCGGCGCACCACTCGGCAGCGACGCGCCGATCCGACGGCTCCGAGGCCCCCACCAGGTCGGCGTACGGCCCGCAGAGCCCGAGCTCGACGTCTGCTGCGAGGCGCCGGGCGCCGGCCGCCGAGGTGACGGGCGTCCCGAGGTCGTAGGCGGGGGCAGCGGCGACGGGGGTCGCGCCCTCGGCGAGCAGCGCGGCCGAGACGGCATCGCGGCGCGTGCGATGGACGTCGTAGCGGGCAAGCGCCCGGTCCTCGTCCGCGGTGCCACGGAGCCGAGCGCCCACGACTCCGTAGGCGTAGACGGTGGCGTGCTCCCCTGCGAGAACCGACTGGAGCGCCTCGCTCCGCGTCATCACGAGGCGCCCTGGGTGCGCACAGCGGCTCCGAAGGACTCGTCGGAGGCTGCGACCGAGGCGAGCAAGCGGGCCAGCTCGCCGGTCACGCCGGATGCGGCGAGGGCCTTGCGATGCGAGGTGCCGGCAGCGTCCTCAGCGGTGGCGAGCTCGGCCGCGGCGGCCTTCCTCGTGGCCGGGATGACCGGCTCGGGCCGGGCCGCGGGGGAGGTCGGCGACGGTGTGGGCGCGGCCGTGGCGGACAGGGTCTCGTGCAGGGCGTCGGCATGAGCGGTGTGAGCGGCCGCTGCGACGACGGCAACGGTCAACGTCGGGTGTCGCTGCGCCGTACGCCGGGCCTGGTCGGCGAGGGCCACCTCGAGCCGGGCCGCCGCGGAGCGGGCGGCCTCGTCCGGCGTCGGAGGGGACGGCGGGGGCTGGTCCGAGGAGCCTGAGGTGCACGCCGCCAGCAGCGCGACCGACACCCCGAGCCCGCCCGCGCGCAGCAGGCTTCGACGGGAGAGCGCGGCGGGCATGGCCCGATCGTTTCACGGCTCCCGGGGGCGGACCGCGACGGGATAGGCTGGTCGTGCTCGACGCGCCGCGTGCTGACGAAGCGGCTCACCACAACAGAAGAGGGGTCCGATGAGTCCCGCGACCGCCGACCGGCTGCGTGTCCTCCTGACCCCTGTGGTGTCGTCCGCGGGTCTGGACCTCGAGTCCGTCGAGGTGACTCCCGCCGGCCGTCGCCGGGTGGTCCGCGTGGCTGTCGACAAGGACGGTGGCGTCAGCCTGGACGACGTCGCGCTGGTGTCCCGCGTGATCTCGGATGCCCTGGACGACGGCGACGTCATGGGTGACCAGGCCTACGTGCTCGAGGTGGGATCACCCGGCCTCGACCGCCCGTTGACCGAGCCGAGGCACTGGCGCCGGGCTGTCGGTCGCCTCGTCGCCGTCGAGCTGGTCTCCGGGGACACGGTCACGGGTCGCGTGGAGGCGGCCGACGGCGACGGCGTCGACCTCGACGTGGCCGGGCACGACCGCCGGCTGACCTACTCCCAGGTGCGGCGGGCCCACATCGAGGTCGAGTTCACGCGTGCGGCCGACGACGGCGACGAGGAGGGCTGACATGGACATCGACATGAGCGCCCTTCGGGGCATGGTCCGCGAGAAGGACGTCTCCTTCGACATGCTCGTCGAGGCCATCGAGGCGGCGCTCCTCGTCGCCTACCACCACACCGAGGGCGCGCATCCGAAGGCGCGCGCCGAGCTCGATCGCAGCAGCGGTCACGTGACCGTGTGGGCCGCCGAGACGGGCGAGGACGGTGCGGTCGTCCGCGAGTTCGACGACACCCCGGAGGGCTTCGGGCGGATCGCGGCCACGACGGCCAAGCAGGTCATCCTCCAGCGGCTGCGCGACGCCGAGGACGAGCGCACGTTCGGCGAGTACTCCGGCAAGGAGGGCGACGTCGTCGCGGGCGTCATCCAGCAGGGCTCCAACCCGCGCGACGTGCTCGTCGACCTGGGCAAGGTCGAGGGGCTGCTCCCCGCGCAGGAGCAGGTACCGGGTGAGCGCTACGAGCACGGGCTGCGCATCAAGTGCTACGTCGTCGCCGTCCGCCGCGGCATGCGCGGACCGCAGGTCGGGCTCTCGCGCACCCACCCCAACCTGGTGCGCAAGCTCTTCGCCCAGGAGGTCCCGGAGATCGCCGACGGCACCGTGGAGATCGTCGCGCTGGCCCGCGAAGCGGGGCACCGGACCAAGATCGCGGTGAAGTCCAACCGGACCGGCGTCAACGCGAAGGGTTCCTGCATCGGCCCTCTCGGCGCCCGCGCCCGTGCGGTGATGACCGAGCTCCACGGCGAGAAGATCGACATCGTCGAGTGGTCGGCCGATCCGGCTGCGTTCGTCGCCGAGGCCCTGCAGCCGGCGAAGGTCCAGCACGTGGAGATCGTGGACCTCGAGGCGCGCTCGGCACGCGTGACCGTTCCCGACTACCAGCTCAGCCTCGCGATCGGCAAGGAAGGGCAGAACGCCCGCCTCGCGGCCCGGCTCACCGGCTGGCGCATCGACATCCGGTCCGACGCCGCAGCGATGACGCGAGTGATGACGCGGCCGATGACGCGGCCACGGCGCGCGCAGGCGTGGACGGCTGAGCAGACGCGGTAGGATGATGCGGGTCAGCACCTCGGTGGTTCCTGCGCGTCCGGTTCGCACGTGTGTCGGGTGTCGCAAGCTCTCCGCCAAGGCTGACCTGCTGCGGATCGTGGTCGTCGACGGAGTTCTGCTCCCCGACCTCCCGGCCCGGCAGCCCGGTCGAGGGGCGTACCTGCACCCCACGACCACCTGCCTCGACCTCGCCCTTCGTCGGCGGGCGTTCCCCCGGGCCCTGCGCCTGGCCGGACCGCTCGACGACTCCCTGGTGCGAGAGCACGTCCGTCCGTCACACGAAAGCGGGTCCGACCGATGAGCGCTCGATGAGCACCCAGCGATGAGTACGTCCCCGTAAGACCGGTCCGCGCCCCGAGGCTCGGACCGAAACCCAGAGGAGAACTGTGGCCAAGGTCCGGGTCTATGAGCTCGCCAAAGAGCTCGGAATCGAGAGCAAGGTCCTCGTGACCAAGCTCCAGGACATGGGGGAGTTCGTCCGGTCCGCGTCGTCGACCGTCGAAGCCCCCGTCGTCCGCAAGCTGCGCGAGGCCTACCCGGCTGCCGCGCCGAGCACCGCTGACGCCGCTCCTGCCAAGAAGGCGGCCAAGCCGGCCCCGGCTGCTGCGGTGGAGGCTCCGGCGGCCACCGCCGAGGTCGCTGCGGCCCCGGCGATCCCGGCGGCGCCGAGCGCACCCCCGGTGGTCGAAACCCCGGCGGCCTCCGCCGCCCCGATCCCTGAGGCACCGGCGGCCACGCCACGTCCGGCCCCACGCCCGGCGGGGGCCCCGCGCCCGGGCAACAACCCCTTCAGCTCGCAGGCGTCCGGCATGGGCCGGGCCCCCGCGCCGCGTCCCGGTCCGGCTCCCGGTTCGGAGGACGAGGCGTCCGGCGCCCCACGTCCGCAGGGCGGCATCCCCGGTGCCCCCCGACCGGGCGGACCGCGCCCGAACCCCGGCATGATGCCGACCCGGCCGGGGCCGCCGACCGGACGCCCCGGCCCCGGTGGTCGCCCGGCTGGGCCCGGAGGCCCCGGTGGTGCTGGCCGTCCGGGCGGCGCTGGCGCGCCTCGCCCTGGCTTCGCGGGTCGACCTGCGGGTCCCGGTGGCGGTGGCGGTGGCGGTGGTGGCGGCTACGCCGGACGCCCCGGCGGTGGCGCACCGAGCGGTGGCGGTGGCGGGTTCGCCGGGCGCCCCGGCGGCGGTGGCAACCGCGGTCGCGGTGGTGGCACGGCTGGTGCCTTCGGGCGTCCCGGTGGCCGTCCTACGCGTGGCCGCAAGAGCAAGAAGCAGCGGCGTCAAGAGTTCGACAACATGCAGGCCCCGTCGATCGGCGGCGTGCTCGCTCCTCGGGGGAACGGCGAGACCGTCCGGATGCCCCGTGGCGCCTCGCTGAGCGACTTCGCCGACAAGATCGGCGCGAACCCCGCGTCCCTCGTGCAGATCATGTTCAACCTGGGCGAGATGGTGACGGCGACCCAGTCGGTCAACGACGAGACGCTGCAGCTGCTCGGTGCCGAGCTCAACTTCGACGTGCAGGTCGTCTCTCCCGAGGACGAGGACCGCGAGCTGCTCGAGTCCTTCGACCTGGAGTTCGGCGAGGACGAGGGCGACGAGTCGGCCCTGGTCATCCGCCCGCCGGTCGTCACGGTCATGGGTCACGTCGACCACGGCAAGACCCGCCTGCTCGACGCGATCCGGCACGCCGACGTCGTCAAGGGCGAGGCCGGCGGCATCACCCAGCACATCGGTGCCTACCAGGTCGCGACCACCCACGAGGGTGAGCCCCGCAAGATCACCTTCATCGACACCCCGGGTCACGAGGCGTTCACCGCCATGCGTGCTCGTGGTGCCCAGGTCACCGACATCGCGATCCTCGTGGTGGCGGCGGATGACGGCGTGAAGCCGCAGACCATCGAGGCGCTCAACCACGCGCAGGCGGCCAACGTGCCGATCGTCGTGGCGGTCAACAAGGTCGACAAGGAGGGCGCCGACCCCGGCGAAGGTCCGTGGGCAGCTCACCGAGTACGGCCTCGTGGCCGAGGAGTACGGCGGCGACACGATGTTCGTCGACGTCTCGGCCAAGGCCGGCACCAACATCGAGGCATTGCTCGAAGCGGTGCTCCTCACCGCTGACGCGTCCCTCGATCTGCGGGCCAACCCGACCCAGGACGCCCAGGGTGTCGCCATCGAGGCCCACCTCGACCGCGGCCGGGGTCCCGTGGCCACGGTCCTGGTGCAGCGTGGAACGCTGCGCGCCGGCGACTCCATCGTGGTCGGTGAAGCCTTCGGTCGCGTGCGCGCGATGCTGGACGAGCACGGTGAGACGGTCGAGGAGGCCGGTCCCGCCACACCCGTCCTGGTGCTCGGGCTGACGTCCGTGCCCGACGCCGGCGCGAGCCTGCTCGTCGTGCCCGAGGACCGGGTAGCCCGGCACATCGCCGAGCGCCGGTCGGCCCGCGAGCGCAACGCCGAGCTGGCGCAGCGTCGTGGTCGGGTCTCTCTCGAGGACCTGTTCAAGTCCCTCGAGGAGGGCAAGACCGAGACGCTCAACCTCATCCTCAAGGGCGACGTGTCCGGGTCGGTCGAGGCCCTCGAGGACGCACTCCTCAACATCGAGGTGGGCGACGAGGTGTCGTTGCGCGTCATCGACCGTGGGGTCGGCGCGATCACCCAGAACGACGTCAACCTGGCCGTCGCGTCGAGCGCCGTGATCCTCGGCTTCAACGTGCGGCCGGCCGAACGGGTCGGTGAGCTCATCGACCGCGAAGGCGTCGACGTCCGCTACTACTCGGTCATCTACGCCGCGATCGACGACATCGAGTCGGCCCTCAAGGGCATGCTCAAGCCGGAGTTCGTGGAGGCCCAGCTCGGCACCGCCGAGGTCCGCGAGGTGTTCCGATCCTCGAAGTTCGGCAACATCGCGGGTTCGCTGGTCCGGTCCGGGACGATCGTCCGCAACTCCAAGGCCCGGCTCATCCGCGACGGTGCCGTGGTGGCGGAGAGCCTCACCATCGACTCGCTCAAGCGGTTCAAGGACGACGCCACGGAGGTCCGCGAGGGCTTCGAGTGCGGCATCGGCCTGGGCTCGTTCAACGACGTCAAGGTCGACGACGTGATCGAGACCTACGAGCTGCGCGAGAAGCCTCGGGCTTAGAAGTCACCGTCGCCCGAGGCGGAGTTCCTGCGCGTTTCTGCTTCACCGCGGCTTCGCCGCGAGTTCTCAACGAAACGCTACGGAACCCCGCCTCGGGCTCGGTCCCTCACTTCGCCCTCGGAGCAGAAAGGGGAGTGCTGGTGTTCACCGGGACGCTGGAGCTCGACCTGCTGCTGGGGGATGTGCACTCGTTGAAGGAGAAGCGGTCCGTCGTGCGCCCGATCGTTGCCGAGCTGAGGCGGCGGTACGAGGTCGCGGCCGCCGAGGCCGGGCACCTCGAGCTGCACCGCCGGGCGCTGGTCGGCGTAGCGGTCGTCGCGCCGGATCGTTCCCACTGTGTTGAGGTTCTTGATGCGTGCGAGCGGCTGGTTGCCGCTCGTCCGGAGGTCGACCTCCTGTCGGCCCGCACCCGCTTTCACTCCGAGGAGGACGCGTGACCAGTCACGAGGCACGAGCACGCAAGCTCGCCGACCGGATCAAGGTCATCGTCGCCGAGACCCTGGAGACCAAGGTCAAGGACCCGCGGCTGGGCTTCATCACCATCACGGACACCCGCATCACCGGCGATCTGCGTGAGGCCACGGTCTTCTACACCGTCTACGGCTCCGAGGACGACCGGGCCGCTACGGCGGCAGCCCTGGAGAGCGCCAAGGGCGTGCTCCGCAGCGAGGTCGGTCGTCAGACGGGGGTCCGTTACACGCCATCCCTGGCGTTCATCGCCGACGCCATCCCTGAGAACGCCAAGCACATCGAGGACCTCCTCCTCGAGGCGAAGGCGGCCGACGCCCACGTGCATGCCGTTGCCGTGGGAGCGTCCTTCGCCGGTGAGCCGGACCCCTACCGGGCGCCGCGTGAGCTGGACTCGGACGACCTCGACGACGGGGTGGGGCCGATCGGGAGCGACGGCTCGACGGGCGAGCCGGCTGCCGGGGTCTGACGTCTGATGGCAGGAGCCCGGATCCCGGCCGAGCCCGGGCTGGTGGTGGTCGACAAGCCGGCGGGCTGGACCTCCCACGACGTCGTGGCCCGGTGCCGCCGCCTGGCGGGGACCCGTCGGGTGGGGCATGCGGGCACCCTCGACCCGATGGCGACCGGCGTGCTGCTGCTCGGTGTCGAGCGCGCGACCAAGCTGCTCGGGCACCTCGCGCTCACGGACAAGACGTACGTGGCCACGATGCGGCTCGGGCAGTCCACCGTGACCGACGACGCGGAGGGGGAGGTCACCGGAGGCTCCTCGGCCCGCCACGTCGACGACGCGGCCGTCGCGGCCGGTGTCGCCGCACTGACGGGCGAGATCCAGCAGGTGCCCTCGAGCGTGAGCGCCATCAAGGTGGACGGCCAACGGTCCTACGCGCGCGTCCGCGCAGGGGAGGACGTCCGGCTCGCAGCGCGTCCGGTGACGGTGAGCCGGTTCGACGTGCTGGCGATCAGGCGCACGGGTGACCTGGTGGACGTCGACGCGGTGATCGACTGCTCGACGGGGACGTACGTGCGTGCGCTCGCCCGCGACCTCGGTGCCTCGCTCGGGGTCGGTGGCCACCTCACGGCACTGCGGCGTACGCGCGTCGGCCCGTTCGGTCTCGACCAGGCCCGGACCCTCGCGCAGCTCGAGGAGACCTGGAGCGTCGTCCCGCTCGCTGCGGCGGTCGCGGCAGCCTTCGCTCGCCGCGACGTCGACGCCGAGGCAGCCGTGACCGTGGCCCACGGCGGACGGCTGGCCCTCGAGGGCGAGACCGGACCCACCGGGGTCTTCGGCCCGACCGGGGAGGTCATCGCCCTGATGGAGCCACGCGACGGCGCCCTGCGAGCGCTCGTGGTGCTGGCACCGGCCTGAGGTCCGCTCAACGGCCTGCCAGCGAGGTGCGCGCTGGGGTCTCCCAGAGTCGGATTCTCGTGATGTGGACAAGGGAATCGTCGTACACACCCCCTTGATAACTGTCGGAACGATGCACTAGAATCACATACATGTTCGAGGATGACGGAGCGCCTTCGGCGCTCTTCGACCCAGCGCTCCTTGGGGAGCCGACCGACACCGAGCGCGACCTGATGGCCCGACTCGTCACGGCCGAGCGACCGTGCGCCGAGGCCGGTCTGTGGCCCGTGCCCCCGTCGATGACGCGGACCGATCGCCTCGGCGCGGCTGCTGGCGCGTTCGAGGTGCTCACGAGGAAGGCGCAGGCCCGGGGGCTGCGGGCGGTGGCGGAGCTCGTGAGAGACCTAGCGGTCGAGGAGCCTTCGGGTCACGGGATGCTGGCGATGCCCGGTGAGTTCGTGGCGACCGAGGTCGCCGCCGCGCTGGGAGTCTCCCGCCGCACGGCCGAGATCCGCATCGACGATGCCCTCGCGCTGACCGTTCGACTCCCGCGCACGCTGGCTGCTCTCGAGGCGGGCCTCGTGTCTATGCCGGTGGCACGGGTCCTGGTCAAGGAGACCGCGCCGTGCTCCGTCGCTGGGGCGGCTGAGGTCGAGTCGCGTGTGCTCGACGCGGTCGCCCGCGGAGTTCGTGACGACTTGGGGCGGCTGGCGCCCGAGGAGATCCTCTTTGCCGTTCAGCTCGACCCTGAGCTGCCTGCGGCGATCGGCTTGCACCTGTCGTCGGGGCGCGTCCGCGGCCTGGCGCGCCGAGCTGTGGCAGCCCTCGACGAGGAGGCGCTGCGCGAAACCCCCAAGCGCGAGCGCCACGGAGATGTCGACGTGTGGCCGACCCGCCCGGGCATGGTGTTCGTGGGTAGCGAGATGACCGAGGCTGAGGCGTTGGTCGTGCTCGACCGCATCGATGACGCGGCGCACGTACTCGTCCGCGATCCCGACGAGACCCGGTCGCTGCCCGAGCTGAGGTCCAGTGTCTTCCGGAGCCTGCTGCTGGGCGAGGCCGGCTGTTGTTCCCGGGTGCTCACGCCACCGGCGGTGTCGGTGAACCTCGACGTCGTCGTCGACGGTCGAGGCAGCGTCTCAGCGGGTCGCCTCGGAGCGGTGACGGCCTCGACCCTCGACGACCTCTTCGCAGCGGCGGAGCGCACCGGTGGCGTGGTGCGGACGCGGCCGGTCCCCGACGTCTCGTGCCCAGGGGAGCACACCGAGCCGGGGTCGTACCGGCCCAGCTCAGCGCTGGTGGCCGCGGTGCGGCTGCGCGACCGCACCTGTCGCTTCCCGGGCTGCACGGTGCCTGGCACGCGCTGCGATCTCGACCACACGCGCCCGCACCCGCACGGCCCGACCTGCCTGTGCAACCTGGCGCTGCTGTGCCGACATCACCATCGACTCAAGACCTTCGGCGGTTGGACCCTGATCAACCACGGCGACGGCCACCTGACCTGGCGAAGTCCCAGGGGTCGGACCTACGAAGTCTGGCCCGACCACCCGCCGGACGACGGATGACGCCGAGGTGCTCACGACGAACAGACGATCAGAGATCAGCGTCCTCGACCACGGTCATGATGCGGGCGCTCACGTTGCTGAGCGCCGCACCGGCCGGCCCAGCCCACACCGGACGCAGCTTGTCGAGCATGGCCTCAGCGGCCGTGACGTCGGCGAAGGCGAGGTCGATCGCCACGAGGTGAGGGTCGTCGGCACCTCGTGCGACGCGGTAGTGACTCACGCCGGAGCCCTTGCGGTCAGCCGGGTCCGCATCGAACATGCCCTTCCAGGCGTCGTAGTCCGACACTGTGTGCTCGATGTGCAGCACCACCATGGCAACCTCCCGGTGCACTGGTCGAGGCGCCCAGGATGGTCCCGATGGCTCGATCTGCCAACCCCTCCGGGGCAGGTGACACCCGTGCCTCCGGCGCGCGTGGCAGGCTTCGGGGCGTGACCAACGTCTGGCGGGGCATCGACGAGGTGCCCGACGACCTGGGTCCGAGCGTCGTGACGATCGGCGTCTTCGACGGCGTCCACCTCGGGCACCGGGTGATCCTCCGGCAGGCAGCGGCGGTCGCCGAGCCGCTCGGACTCCCCACGGTGGTCGTCACGTTCGACCCGCACCCCGCAGAGGTGGTCCGCGCCGGCAGCCATCCGGCGATGCTCTCGACGGTCGAGCACCGGGCCGAGCTCCTGACCGGCGCCGGCGCAGACGGGGTCCTGGTCCTGCACTTCTCACCGTCCCTCGCCCGCCTCACCCCCGAGGAGTTCGTGCGCAGCGTCCTGGTCGACACCCTTCAGGCGCGGGCCGTCGTCGTCGGCAGCAACTTCCGGTTCGGCCATCGCGCCGTCGGCACGCTCTCGACGCTCGAGGAGCTCGGTGTCTCGCTCGGCTTCAGCGTCGACGGCGTCGGGCTGGCAGGTGGCGACGGGGTGACCTGGTCCTCGACGTACGTCCGTCAGTGCGTCGCAGAAGGAGACGTCGAGGCAGCGGCCGAGGCGCTCGGTCGGCCGCACCGCGTCGAAGGCGTGGTCGTGCACGGCGACCACCGGGGTCGCGAGCTCGGCTACCCGACCGCCAACCTCGCAGTCACCCGGCATGCGGCGATCCCGGCCGACGGTGTCTACGCGGGTCACCTCGTGCGCTCCGACGGCCAGCACCTCGCCGCGGCCGTGAGCATCGGTACGAACCCGACCTTCGACGGGTCCGAGCGCCGGGTCGAGGCCTACGTGCTCGACCGCGACGACCTCGACCTCTACGGCGAGCACGTCGCGCTCGACCTGCCCCACCGGCTCCGCGACACGCTTCGCTTCGACTCCGTCGACGACCTGCTCGTGCAGATGGCCGAGGACGTACGACGTACCCGCGAGCTCATCGGTGGTTAGCCCGTGAGTGCCGGCAAGGTGGTTCCGGCGCAGGTCTCGGACATCGTCCTCGAACGCCGTACGGCGCGCTGGTTCGTCCAGCAGGGCTTGCCGCTCCTGGCGGACCGTTCAGACGCACCGCGCCTGTCGCCGACCCGCAGCCTCGTCGTCGGTGCACCCGCGATGCTCATCTGGGCGGTGAAGCACGTCTTCGAGCGTCTCAGCGACGTCTTCCACCTCGCTACCCGAGCCCTCCCGCTCCTTCTCCTCTTCATGACGTTCCTCTTCATCAACACCGAGGTCTGGCAGGTCGCCGGGGGGCTCAGCGCACCGATCCTGTGGGCCACGGTCGCCTTGTTCGTCATCGTGGGAGTGAGCTTCCTCGCCGTGCGGCTGCCGGAGGAGCTCGACCGCATCGACGCATCAGTGACCCAGGAGTACGTCATGCGCTCCTGCGTGGGCACTCCCCTCGAGCACCGCGTGCTCACCCTGGAAGGCGTCGCCGAGCCGACGCCGTTAGCTCCTCAGCAGAGGCGCAATCTCCTGCTCGTGATGCTCATCACGCAGCTGGTTCAGGTGGCGCTCCTCGCTGTGGCGGTCTGGGCCTTCTTCGTCACCTTCGGCGCGGTGGCCATCGGATACGACGTCCAGCAGACCTGGCTGGGGTCAGCGCCGCACGTCCTCGTCGATCTCTCCGACGACCGGGTCGTCAGCCGCGAGCTGTTGCGGGTCTCGACGTTCCTCGCCGCCTTCGCCGGGCTCTACTTCACGGTCTACGCGGTCAACGACCACAGCTACCGCGAGGAGTTCTTCAGCGAGATCACCGGCCGCATGGAGCGCACCCTCGGTGTTCACCGCGCGTACCGCAGCCTCCAGCGTCATCGAGGGCGCCCGCCTGCGGGTTAGGGGGCCCTCCACGCCGCTGGTACCCTTCAGGGGCCGTCGAACGGCCGCGGATCATGAGAGAGCCCGGGTGGACCTGCCCCGGTGCGCCGCGCAGCAACCGAAGAGGAGCCTCGATGTCGCTCGACACCGAAGCAAAGAAGACGATCATGGCCGACTACGCCACGGTCGAGGGTGACACCGGTTCCCCCGAGGTCCAGGTGGCCCTGCTCACGGCTCGCATCACCGAGCTCACCGAGCACCTCAAGAGCCACAAGCACGACCACCACAGCCGTCGCGGCCTGCTGCTGCTCGTCGGCCAGCGCCGTCGGCTGCTCAAGTACCTGCAGAAGAAGGACATCAACCGCTACCGCGCGCTCATCGAGCGTCTCGGTCTGCGCCGCTAGTCCCGCACCACCAGCACCACCCCCACCCGGGGCGGTCGTAGGCCGGATGCACTCCGGCGGCGGTCGGTCCTCGGTAGTGGCCCTCGGGACGGTTGACACCTTCCGGCGCCGAGCGCCTCGATCGAAGACCGGCGAGCCATCACGCATCCGACAGACGTCACCAGGCCGCCCCCTGACGTATGAAGGAGGGCACCCGTGTCGGGTCCCGAGGAGAACATCACCAGCGCTGACGCCATCATCGACAACGGTCGGTTCGGCAAGCGCACCATCACCTTCGAGACCGGGCGGTTCGCTCGCCAGGCCGCCGGCTCGACGTACGTGACGCTCGACGGCGAGACGGCCCTGCTGTCCGCCACGACGGCGTCGAAGAACCCCAAGGACCAGCTCGACTTCTTCCCGCTGACCGTCGACGTCGAGGAGCGGATGTACGCCGCCGGGCGCATCCCCGGCTCGTTCTTCCGCCGCGAGGGCCGCCCGTCCGAGGACGCGATCCTCACCTGCCGGCTCATCGACCGCCCGCTGCGCCCGTCCTTCACCAAGGGCCTGCGCAACGAGATCCAGGTCGTCGTGACGGTCATGGCGCTGGACCCCAAGGACCTCTACGACGTCGTGGCGATCAACGCCGCGTCGATGTCCACGCAGCTCGCCGGCCTGCCCTTCAGCGGCCCGATCGGTGGCGTCCGCGTGGCGCTCATCGAGGGCCAGTGGGTGGCGTTCCCGACCCACGAGCAGCTCGAGACGGCCGTCTTCGACATGGTCGTCGCCGGTCGCGTGGTCGGTGACGACGTCGCGATCATGATGGTCGAGGCCGAGGCCACGACGTCGACGATCACCCTCGTCTCCGAAGGTGCCGCCGCCCCGACCGAGGAGGTCGTGGCCCAGGGCCTCGAGGCCGCCAAGCCGTTCATCGCCGCCCTCTGCGCCGCTCAGCAGACCGTGGCCGACGCTGCCGCCAAGGAGACGCGGGAGTTCCCGCTCTACCTCGACTACCAGGACGACGTGTTCGCCGCCGTGACGGCTGCCGTCTCCGAGCCGCTGGCCGCGGCGCTCACCATCGCGGGCAAGCAGGAGCGCGAGGCCGAGCTCGACCGCATCAAGGCGCTCGCCGTCGAGACCGTCGCTCCCTCCTTCGAGGGTCGTGAGAAGGAGATCAGCGCCGCCTACCGGTCGCTGACCAAGTCGCTGGTGCGCCAGCGCGTCCTTCGCGACAAGATCCGCATCGACGGGCGCGGGCTCACCGACATCAGGACCCTGTCCGCCGAGGTCGAGGTGCTCCCGCGGGTGCACGGGTCGGCCCTCTTCGAGCGCGGCGAGACCCAGATCCTCGGGGTGACCACGCTGAACATGCTCCGCATGGAGCAGCAGCTCGACACCCTCGCGATCGAGACCCGCAAGCGCTACATGCACAACTACAACTTCCCGCCCTACTCCACCGGTGAGACCGGCCGCGTGGGTTCGCCCAAGCGCCGCGAGATCGGTCACGGCGCCCTGGCCGAGCGGGCGCTGCTGCCGGTCCTGCCGCCGCGCGAGGAGTTCCCCTACGCCATCCGCCAGGTGTCCGAGGCCCTCGGGTCCAACGGCTCGACGTCCATGGGCTCGGTCTGCGCCTCGACGATGTCGCTGCTCAACGCCGGTGTGCCGCTCAAGGCACCGGTCGCGGGCATCGCGATGGGCCTGATCTCCGACACCGTCGACGGCACGACCGAGTACGTCGCGCTCACCGACATCCTCGGGGCCGAGGACGCCTTCGGCGACATGGACTTCAAGGTCGCCGGCACCAAGGACTTCGTCACCGCGCTCCAGCTCGACACCAAGCTCGACGGCATCCCGGCGTCGGTCCTGGCGGGTGCGCTCACCCAGGCGAAGAACGCCCGGCTCGCGATCCTCGACGTGATGAACGAGGCCATCGACGCGCCGGACGAGATGTCGCCGCACGCGCCGCGCATCATCACCGTCCAGATCCCCGTCGACCAGATCGGTGCGGTCATCGGCCCCAAGGGCAAGATGATCAACCAGATCCAGGACGAGACCGGCGCCCAGATCTCCATCGAGGACGACGGCACGATCTACATCGGCGCCACCGACGGCCCCAAGGCCGAGGCGGCCCGAGCGATGATCAACGCCATCGCCAACCCGCAGATGCCCGAGGTCGGCGAGCGCTACCTCGGCACCGTCGTCAAGACGACGACCTTCGGGGCCTTCGTCTCGCTGATGCCGGGTCGCGACGGGCTGCTGCACATCAGCCAGCTCCGCAAGATCGCCGGTGGCAAGCGGGTCGAGAACGTCGAGGACGTCGTCAAGGTCGGCGACAAGGTCCAGGTGGAGATCGCCGAGATCGACAGCCGGGGCAAGCTCTCGCTCCACCCGGTCGTCGACGAGAGCGCGGACGGCTCGCAGGAGTCGGCCGACGCCCCGGCCGAGGCCTGAGCCCGGCAGCGGCGGGCTCGTGACCTCGCTCTCCGCAGCCGACCAACCGATCGGTTCCACGCGCACGCTGCTCCGGCAGACCGACGGCGGACTCGTCCGCCGTACGGTCCTGCCGGGCGGCTTGCGCGTGGTCACCGAGCGGGTCCCCGGGGTCCGCTCGGTCTCCGTAGGGGTGTGGGCCGGGGTCGGGAGCCGCGACGAGCACAAGCGACAGCTTGGGTGCTCCCACTACCTCGAGCACCTGCTGTTCAAGGGCACCGCCCGGCGAACGGCGCTGGAGATCTCCTCCGCGATCGATGGCCGCGGCGGCGAGGTGAACGCCTTCACCGACAAGGAGTTCACCTGCTACTTCGCCCGCGTCCTCGACGAGGACCTGCCGGTCGCCGTCGACGTGATCAGCGACGTGGTGACCTCAGCCCTCCTCCTCCCCGCTGACGTGGACAGCGAGCGCGGCGTGATCCTCGAGGAGATCGCCATGAACGAGGACGACCACAGCGACGTGGTGCACGACTCCTTCGCGCAGGCGGTCTTCGGCAACACCCCCCTGGGTCGTCCGATTCTCGGCAGCGCGGACTCCATCAACGGGCTCTCGCGCACCACCATCCACGGCTACTACCGACGTCACTACACCCTCGACAAGCTCATGGTCACGGTCGTCGGGAACGTCGACCATGCCGTCGTCGTCCGTCTGGTGAAGAAGGCCTTCGCCGACCAGCTCGCGGCGGCCGACCCCTCGGTCGGACCGGCACCCTCGCGCCCGATGCTCGCGTCGACGCGCTCCCGCCCCGGCGTCCATCTCGTGAGTCGCCCCACCGAGCAGGCCCATCTGGTCCTGGGCGTGCCGGGACTCTCGCGCACCGATGACCGTCGCTTCGCCCTGGCGGTCCTCAACGCCTCGCTCGGTGGGGGCATGTCGTCCCGGTTGTTCCAGGAGGTCCGTGAGAAGCGCGGTCTGGCGTACTCGGTCTACTCCTACGCCCTGCAGTACAACGGTGCCGGGCTCTACGGCATCTACGCCGGTTGCGTGCCCAGCAAGGTCGACCAGGTGCTCGAGCTGTGCCGCACGGAGATGACGCGCGTCGCCGCCTCGGGGATCGACGAGGAGGAGCTGACACGTGCGCGGGGCCAGCTGCGGGGTTCCCTCGTCCTCGGCTTGGAGGACACCGGCTCGCGCATGGTTCGGCTCGGCAAGGGCGAGCTGCTGCACGGTGAGCTGATCGGCATCGACGAGACCCTGCGCCGGATCAGCGAGGTCTCCCTCGACGAGGTCCGGGAGGTCGCTGCGGAGCTGTTCGCGGCGCCGCCGACGTTGGCCCTCGTCGGACCGTTCGGCAGCGAGCGGGACTTCTCCGCCGCGGTCGCCTGACTCGGGCTCCGACCCTGACAGACTGACGCACGTGACAGCGATCAGGGTGGGCGTGGTCGGATCCCGGGGCCGGATGGGGATCGAGGTGTGCCGGGCCGTCGAGGCGGCCGACGGTCTCGACCTCGTCGCTGCCGTCGACGTGGGCGACCAGCTGGACCAGCTGGTCGATGCCGGCGTGGACGTCGCCGTCGACTTCACGCATCCCGACGCCGTGATGGGCACCCTCGAGACGCTGATCGCCTCGGGGATCCACGTCGTCGTCGGCACGACCGGGTTCGACGACCAGCGGCTCGAGACGCTACGCGGCGTGGCTGGACGCCAAGCCCCCCAGGTCGGTGTCGTGGTGGCGCCGAACTTCGGGATCGGGGCCGTGCTGCTCATGCGGTTCGCCGCCCTGGCCGCCCCGCACTTCGAGTCCGTGGAGATCATCGAGCTCCACCATCCCGACAAGGTCGACGCACCCTCGGGCACCGCGCGGCACACCGCGCACGCGGTGGCGGCCGCCCGGACGGCCGCCGGCTGTCCGCCGATGCCTGACGCGACGACTCAGCAGCTCGAGGGCTCGCGCGGCGCGAGGGTCGAGGGCGTGCCCGTCCACGCCGTACGTCTGCGTGGCCTGGTCGCGCACGAGGAAGTGCTCCTGGGCAGTGAGGGAGAGATCCTGACCCTGCGCCACGACTCCCTGCACCGGTCGTCGTTCATGCCAGGGGTGCTGCTGGCTGTTCGTGAGGTCGGTGCCCGCCCGGGCCTGACCTCCGGGATCGAGTCACTGCTCGGGCTTTGACGGCTGGCCGCGCCCCTGTTGGTACGTTGCGGGGGTGAACGAACGATCACCAGCGGGGACGCCAGGGCGGGGCAGCCAGCGGGCCGTACGGACCAGCGCGGCGGAGCTTGGCGCGCGAAGCCGGGTGCGTCGAGCCGGCTGGAAGCGGCGCTCGCGACTACGCGTGCGTCCCACGACCGAGCACGATGAGACCTGTGGGGTCTGCGGCTCGCCACGGGTGACCCTGCGGTCGATCGCGTCGGTCCGGAACCCCGCACAGGCGCATCGCATGCGGGTGTGCGCCGCGTGCGGATTCGTGGGCAATCCGGAGAACCTCCGCGAGTACAGCGAGTTCTCCACCCTGACGCAGTTCAAGATGAAGCCCCGGGTCGGGACCGCTGATCGGCAGGGTCGCGAGTTCCACATGGCCAAGATGGGGCTGGACATCCTCGGGACGACCGGTGTCGACGTCCTGGTGTACGGCGCCGGTCGCAGCCTCGACAACCTGCACATCTCCGCTCTCCCGCAGGTCCGTTCGGTGGCCATCGCCGACGTCATGCACCTGCGGGACGACGCGGACTTCGTCGACAGTGCGGCCCCGGTCACGCGCCGGTTCGGCCTGGTGATCGCCTGCGAGGTCGTCGAGCACTTCCTCGAGCCGCGCGTCGACCTGGCCAAGCTCCTGGACTACGTCGAGCCGGACGGGCTGCTCGTCTGCTCCACCAACATCTACGACGGGGGCAAGCTCGCGCGCCAGGCGTACATCTTCACGCCGGGACACACCGCCTACTACACGCCGCGCGCCCTCGGGGTGATCGCGCACCAGAATGGCTTCTCGGTCGACTTCCGGGTGCCTGAGGTCGCCACGGGCTCGCCCGGTCCGCGCAAGCGGTACGTCCTGTTCACGCGATCTGACGCCGTCCGGGCTGCGACGGCCGAGTACTTCGGGTCACGGATGTACGCGCCGTCGGAGTCGCTCGAGGAGGGTCAGTGACCCTCGGTTCGGGTCTCCTCGAACCAGCGCTCGACCGCTCCGGCGGCCATGTCGTAGGCCTCCGGGCGGCCGAGGAAGTCGGGGCCGACTGACGTCAGCGGCGTCTCGCGGTCGGTACCGTCGGCGAGGACCAGCCAGATCGACTCCCCGGGACGCCGCACCGGGCCACCGAGCCACCGGGTCGGGCCAGGCACCCGCCGGACGTCGGCCACCGCCGACCAGGGGAGCGGCTCATGGCGCAGCAGGCCCAGGACGCGAACCCCGGCGTCGCTGACCCAGACCCCGGTGGCCAGGATCCGGCTCCCGAGCATGACCAGCGAGCCGGTCAGCACCACCGTGATGCCGGCGCCGAGCAGTCGAGCCACCAGCGTGGGGGAGGTGAGCACCCCGAGGAAGCCGGCGAACGCCGTGAAGGCGGTGACGGCGAACACCGCGAACGCCACGGCCAGACGCGCGGGACCCGGCCGGTAGGGCCGAACCCACGAGATCTGGACGAAGGCGTCGTCCACCGGGCCAGGCTCGCGCTCGGGCCAGAACCTCCACCCGCTCGGCACGCTCAGCCGATCCCGGCCGCACGGACGGTGGCCGCCACGGCCGCCGCCACGACGACCACGACGAGGAACGGCGCCCGAAGAACGAGGGCGACGGCCGCTGCGGCCACCCCGGCCGCCCGGGCGTCCACGACGAGTCCGCCCTCACCGTCGGAGAACGTCTGGACCGCGGCGAGTCCGGCGAGGAGCGCGACCGGCAGCAGCAGCGCCACGGCGCGCACCCGCGGCGAGTCGAGCAGCCGTGGGGGTACCGACACACCGGCCAGCTTGAGGGCGTAGCAGCCCGCACAGAGGGTGAGCAGGGCCGCCCAGGTCGCACTCACTGGACCGGCTTCCGCGCTGCTACCTGGCGCAGGCCGACCGCGACCGCGACCAGGCCCGCGGCGAGGACGGGGAGTCCCGGCGCGAGCACCGGGGTCAGCGCCAGCGCCAGCAGCGCGCCACCGACGGCGACGACCCGCGGCGGCCCCGACGTCAGACGGGGCCAGAGCAGCGCGAGGAAGGCTGCGGGGACGGCAGCGTCCAGCCCCCACGCTGCCGGGTCGCCCACCGCGGACACGGTGACCGCGCCGAGGAGGGTGGCGAGGTTCCAGAGCACGAAGACCGCAAGGCCGGTCGCCCAGAAGCCCAGTCGGGCCGGCGCGTGGATCCTCCGGCGCCTCGTGCGCGAGGGCCATCGCGGTGGACTCGTCGATCACGAGCTGTGCCCCGACCAGCCGCCGGGCCGTACCGGTCAGCTCCAGGAGCGGGGCCAGGCGAAGCCCGTACAAGGTGTTGCGCACCCCGAGGAGCATGCCGGTCGTGGCGCCCGACCACGGTGAGCCGCCCGCGGCCAGCACCCCGATGAAGGCGAACTGGGAGCCGCCCGTGAAGGTGAGGACCGAGAGGGCGCAGGTCTGCAGGACCGACAGCCCGGACGTGACCCCGAGCGCGCCGAAGGAGATGCCGTACGCACCGACCGCCACCCCGACCCCGAGGGAGTCGGTGAGCACCGTGCGTCGGGTCTCCTGCCAGGGGGTCACCCGTGGATTGTGCCGGACCGGTCAGGCCGGCTCGCGGGGGTCCTCGCCCGGACCCACGTGGTCGCCCAGCCACTCGACCAACGGCCGGATCGCACGCCAGTCCTTGCGCACCCGGGTCAGCGCCTCACGGGTCGCCATCCACTCGGCCGGGGGGTAGGTCCGCGAGAGGGTGAGGGCGCGCATGCGCAGCAGCTCGATGCGCGGGTGGTCGGCCGGCCAGCCGCGGGGGTGGGTCTTCAGCGGCCGCCCGTCGACGGTGTACGGCGAGCGGGCGAACCGCGCCACCAACCGCTCGAGCTCGCCTCCGGCCGGACCGTCGACGACGCCTCGGTAGCGGTCGATCTGGCGACCCTGGGGCGCGTACCACCCGCCGGCCACGAGGAGCCCTGCCGAGGACACCTGCAGGTAGTAGCCGATGGCGTCCTCGACGCCCACGAAACCGCCCTGGTGATCCTTGTACGGAGTCTTGTCCTTGGCGAAGCGCACGTCCCGGTGCGGCCGGAAGACGTGCGCAGCCCCGAACTCGTCCTCGAGCTCGGCGAGGAGGTCCACGATCGGGCTGCGGACGGCCTCGTCGTACACCGCGCGGTGCGCGGTCCACCAGCTCTTGGTGTTGTCGGTCGCCAGCTCGTCGAAGAAGTCGAAGGCGGCGGGTGGGATGCCGGTGAAGGTCACCCCGTCATCGTCGCACCCCAGGGTCCCTAGGCTGCTGCCGTGTCTGCCGGCCGGTCTGCGGTGACGGCGCCCGGCTCGTCGGTGCGGCGGGGTCTTCTCCTCGCCCTGGCCGGCGTCGTGATGTTCTCCTTCACCCTGCCGTTCACCAAGATCGCCCTGCGGGGCTACGACCCCGTGGTCATCGCGATGGGTCGGGCCGCGATCGCCGGGGTGGTCGCCGGGGTTGCGCTCGCCGCCGCTCGGGTGCCGAGACCCCGCCGCGACGACGTGCGGCCGCTGCTCCTGATCGGGCTGGGGGTGGTCATCGGGTTCCCCGTCCTCACGACGCTCGCCCTGCAGTCCACCACCTCGGCTCACGCGGCAGTCGTCATCGCGGGCCTCCCGATCGCCACGGCGGTGCTGGGGGTGGTGCGAGCCGGGGAACGCCCGTCGCGCCAGTTCTGGTACGCCGCGGTGAGCGGCACCGTCGCGCTGACGTTCTTCGCGCTCTCGCGTGGCGGGGCGTCGGGGGGTGACCTGGTGGCCGACCTGCTCCTCCTCGGGGCGGTGCTGGCAGCGGCGTACGGCTACGTCGAAGGCGCCGTGCTCTCCCGCAGGATGCCCGGCTGGGAGGTCATCTCGTGGGTGCTCGTCCTCATGCTCCCCCTGACCGTCACGGTCACCGCAGTGACCGGCGTGGTCGTCGACAGCGGCCGCTCCCCGACGGCGTCGTCGACGGCAGCCCTGCTCTACCTCGCGCTCGTGTCCATGTATCTCGGGTTCTTCGCCTGGTACGCCGGGCTGCACCGGGCCGGGGTCACGCGGGCGTCGCAGGTCCAGCTGCTGCAGCCGCCGCTCACCCTGGTCTGGTCCGTGCTGCTGCTGGGCGAGACCGTCGGGCCGGCCACGGTCGTGGCCGCACTGGCCGTGCTCGGCTGCGTCGTGTGGACCCAGCGCACGAGGGCCGGCACCGACCCGCCACCCGCGGTGGGCGCGGAGGGTTTCGACGACCTTCCGCCCGAGGCGCCCTGAGGTCTCCGGGGTCGGTCAGAGGTCGATCAGCGAGGTGTGCAGGCGGACCTCGGTGAGGGTGACCTCGCCGGTGCCGTCGAGGTCCAGCGTGCGGTGCGCGCCGTCGGCTGCCCAGCCGGCTGCAGTCAGGAAGGCCCGGCCCACCTCGTCGTGCGCCTCCAGCCACGCGGAGGCGGACCTGAAGCCCGCGGCCCGCAGGGTCTCGACCGCTGCGTTGAGCAACCGGGAGCCGTGCCCCTGCCGGCGGTGGTCTGGGTGCACGGCGAGGGTGAGCAGGTCGCCGTCGACGCCGGCATCACGATCGGGATCCGCTGCCGGGGCCGTCGCCGCCACGCCGACCACGACCTCGGTGTCTCCGTCGGCGTCGACAGCGACCAGCACCCGGTGTCGTGGCGAGGGCGGGCGGACCGCAGCCTCGCTCCACTGCTCGGCGAGCGCGCGCACGTCGAGGTCGTCCAGCACGGCCGCCGGGAGCTCTCGGTCGGCCCGCCAGGCAGCGAGCTGGGCCCCGGCGGCCCCTTCGGCGTCGGTGGCCCGGGCCGGTCGCACGCTCATGTCTGCCACGTCGACGATCCTGCCGCACACCCTGCGTCGCTGCCTGGCCGGCTGGCGCTAACGTTCGGGACGTGACCGACGCAGCCGAGACCGCCTCCCTCGACCTCGAGTTCCGCAGCGACGTGACCGTGGAGCTGGTGAAGTCAGCAGCTGCGGACGCCGACGTGGTCTTCGCCGCCCGCGTGTCGACCCTGGGCGAGCAGACCCTGGCCGATGTCGACGCCGACGCCTCTGGTTCCGGCGGGCTCATCCGCTTCCTCATGCGCGAGCGGCACGGGTCGCCGTTCGAGCACTCGTCGATGACCTTCTACGTGCAGGCACCGATCTTCGTCTGGCGCGAGCACATGCGGCACCGCACGATGTCCTACAACGAGGAGAGCGGCCGCTACCGCGTCCTGCGCCCGGTGTTCTACGTCCCCGGCGCCGACCGCCGGCTCGTGCAGATCGGCAAGGCCGGGGCGTACGAGTTCGTCGAGGGGACGCCCGAGCAGACCGCGCTCGTCGACGTCGAGATGAAGCGCTCGATGCGTCAGTCGTACGACGCCTATCTCGCGATGCTCGAGGGCGGGGTCGCGCGCGAGGTCGCCCGGATGGTGCTGCCGGTCTCGATCTACTCCTCGGCGTACGTGACCGTGAACGCACGCAGCCTGATGAACTTCCTGTCGTTGCGTCGTGCTGCCGAGGGCTCGCACTTCCCCTCCTACCCGCAGCGCGAGATCGAGATGGTGGCCGAGAAGTACGAGGACGCCTGGGCGCAGCTCATGCCGATCACCCACGCCGCCTTCGTCGCGAACGGCCGCGTCGCCCCGTGACGAGGTTGCACCGCTGATGCGCAAGGGCTGCGCCGATGGCTGACGGGGAGAAGCGGATCGCGATGTGAGCTGAGGATCGCCTTGCTCATCGATGCCGACAACGCGCCGGCGTCGAAGATCGACGTGATCCTCGCCGAGGTGGCCCGCGCGGAACCACCAGATCGGCCGAGTTGTTCGAAAGCTGAGCGAGTGGCGGCTAACAGGCCGGTTTGCACGCCGAAACCACCCAGTTACCCGCCATTCGATCGCGCAGGATCCTTAGAACGAGGTGACCACCGAGAGACCCCGCTGATGGAAGGCCGTCATCGCCTCGAGCTCGGCGGGGACCTCGTCGAGGGTGATGCGGGATCCGATGAGCTGTCCCGGGTCCAGTCGGCCGGCCGCCACCTCGGCGACGAGAGCGGGGTAGTGCTGCACCGACATCCCGTGCACACCGACCAGGCTGAGCTCATAGGAGATGACCCGCGCCATCGGGATCGCCGCCTCGCGATCCTCGGCGAGCATCAGACCGACCTGGATGTGCCGGCCCCGCTTGCGCAGCGACAGCAGCGAGGCAGCAGCCGTACCAGCGCTGCCGACCGCGTCGACCGACACGTGGGCACCACCGCCGGTGGCCTGGACCACGGCCTCAACAGGGTCGCGGCCTGAGGCGTCGACGGCCGCCTCGGCGCCCAAGGACCGTGCGAGGGCGAGTCGGCCGGCGTCGAGGTCGACGGCCACCACCCGAGCGCCGCGGGACACGGCGACCATGACCAGCGAGAGGCCGAGGCCCCCGCAGCCGTGGACGGCCAGCCACTCGCCGGGACGGACGGCGGCGTGCTCGACGACCGCCGCCCACGCGGTCATGAACCGGCAGCCGAGCGCGGCCATGGCGACCGGGTCGGCGCCCTCGGGCAGGGCCACCAGGTTGACGTCCGCGTGGGGGAGCGCGACGAGCTCGGCGAAGGACCCCCACTGGGTGAAACCAGGCTGCACCTCGTCGTCGCAGACCTGGGTCTGGCCGGCACGGCACTGGGCACACCGGCCGCAGCCGCAGCAGAACGGCACGGTGACCAGGTCGCCGACCCGGAACCCACGAACACCCGAACCAGACGGCGACGATCCGACCGGCCATCTCGTGGCCGGGCACGTGCGGGAGCACGATCGTCGGGTCGTGGCCCTGCCAGCCGTGCCAGTCGCTGCGGCACACCCCGCTGGCCAGGACCTCGAGCACCACGCCGTCGTCGGGCAGCGATGGGTCGGGCACCTCGGTGACCGACAGCGGCTCGCGGAAGGCGGTCATCAGGGCGGCGCGCATGCCGCGCAGTCTGCCCGACGCGCGAGGGACCGGCCGGGGCGCGCCCGCGGACGGTAGCCTCGTGACCCATGGCGGAGACCTACACCGAGGTGTCGACGAGCCCGCAGCGCACCGAGGGCTTCCGGCCCTTCGGGCGCGTCCTGACGGCGATGGTGACGCCCTTCCTGCCCGACCGTTCGCTCGACGTCGACGGTGCTGCGCGGCTCGCCACGTACCTCGTGGACAACGGCTGCGACGGGGTCGTGGTCAACGGCACGACCGGGGAGTCGCCGACCACGAGCGACGCGGAGAAGGAGTACGTCATCCGTTCCGTGGTCGAGGCGGTCGGGGACCGGGCCCGGGTGATTGCCGGCGTCGGCACCCCTGACACCGCGCACTCCGTCGAGCTGGCGCGGCAGGCCGAGAAAGCGGGCGCCCACGGGCTGCTCGCGGTGACCCCGTACTACAACAAGCCGCCGCAGTCGGGCCTCATCGCCCACTTCGCCGCGATCGCCGACGCCACCGAGCTCGGGGTCATGCTCTACGACATCCCCGGCCGCACGGGCTGCGCGATCACCACAGACACCCTCGTCCGGCTCGCCGAGCACCCGCGGATCCTCGCCAACAAGGACGCGAAGGGCGACCTCGGCGGCGCCTCCTGGGTGATGGCCCGCTGCGACCTGGCGTACTACTCCGGTGAGGACATCCTCACGCTGCCCCTGCTCGCGGTCGGGGCGGTGGGCGTCGTCAGCGTCACCGGGCACCTGTGCTCGGGCCGGATCGACATGATGATCGCCTGCTTCGACGCCGGGGACGTACGCGCTGCGCAGCGTCTCCACCAGGACATGCTGCCGGTCTGTGAGGGCATCTTCCGGACGCAGGGCGTCATCACCGTCAAGGCCGCGCTCGCCCAGCTCGGGCTGCCCGGCGGTCCGGTCCGCCCGCCGCTGGTCGACGCGACCGAGTTCGAGCTGGCCCAGCTCGTGCTCGACCTCGCCGACGGCGGGGTGCCGGGGTTCACTTCGTGACCCACCCCGAGCTCGGCCCGCCTCCGGAGCTCCCTGCAGGCGGCCTGCGGGTGGTGCCGCTGGGTGGCCTGGGGGAGATCGGCCGCAACATGACGGTCTTCGAGTACGGCGGCCGGCTGCTCGTCGTCGACTGCGGGGTGCTGTTCCCCGAGGACCACCAGCCCGGGGTCGACCTGATCCTCCCCGACTTCGACTGGATCCGGGACCGGCTGGACGCCGTCGAGGCCGTCGTCCTCACGCACGGGCACGAGGACCACATCGGGGCGGTGCCCTACCTGCTGCGGGAGAAGCCGGACCTCCCTCTGGTCGGCTCGCGGCTGACGTTGGCCTTCGTCGAGGCGAAGCTCGCGCGAGCACCGGATCACGCCGTACACGCTCGAGGTCAAAGAAGGGCAGATCGAGCAGCTCGGCCCGTTCGGCTGCGAGTTCGTCGCCGTCAACCACTCGATCCCGGACGCGCTGGCGGTGGCCATCCGTACGCCCGCCGGGCAGCTTGTCCTGCACACCGGCGACTTCAAGATGGACCAGCTGCCGCTCGACGGGCGGATCACCGACCTGCGGGCGTTCGCGCGGCTGGGAGAGGAGGGCGTCGACCTCTTCCTCACCGACTCGACGAACGCCGAGGTGCCCGGCTTCGTGCGCACCGAGCGCGACATCGAGCCGACGATCGACCGGGTGTTCGCCCGGGCCGAGAGGCGGATCATCGTCGCGTCCTTCGCCTCGCACGTGCACCGCATCCAGCAGGTGCTCGACGTCGCCGCCGCGCACGACCGGCAGGTGGCGTTCGTGGGCCGCTCGATGGTGCGCAACATGGGGGTCGCGCGCGACCTCGGCTACCTCCGCATCCCGGCCGGCCTGATCGTCACCGTCGACGCGATCCACGACCTCCCCGACAACCGGGTCGTGCTCATGTCCACCGGCTCGCAGGGCGAGCCGATGGCGGCGCTGTCGCGGATGGCCAGCAACGACCACCAGATCCGGATCAGCGCCGGCGACACCGTGCTGCTGGCGTCGTCCCTGATCCCCGGCAACGAGAACGCCGTCTACCGGGTGATCAACGGGCTCACCAAGCTCGGGGCGCACGTGGTGCACAAGGGCAACGCGCTCGTGCACGTCAGCGGGCACGCGGCCGCTGGCGAGCTCATGTACTGCTACAACATCGTGCGTCCCCGCAACGTCATGCCGGTGCACGGCGAGTGGCGGCACCTGCAGGCCAACGGCGACCTCGCGATCGCCACGGGGGTGCCGGCGGCGAACGTGATCCTGGCCGAGGACGGCTTCGTCGTCGACCTCGTCGACGGGGTGGCCGCGGTGACGGGCGCCGTGCCCGCCGGGTTCGTCTACGTCGACGGCTCCTCGGTGGGTGACGTCACCGAGTCCTCCCTCAAGGACCGCCGCATCCTGGGGTCCGAGGGGTTCATCTCCGCCCTCGTCGTCGTCGACCTCGGAACGGGCAAGGTGGTGGCCGGCCCGGAGATCCACGCCCGGGGGTTCCTCGAGGGCGACGCGGTCTTCGACGACGTCCTGCCCGTGCTCACCGCCGCCCTGGAGGACGCCTTGCGCGACGGGGTGACCGACACCCACCAGCTCCAGCAGGTCGTCCGGCGGACCGTGGGGTCCTGGGTCGGCGGCACCCTGCGGCGCCGCCCGATGATCATCCCGGTGGTCGTCGAGGTCTGACCCGGGAGCCCCCAGCTCGCCCCGACGTGGAGCGGGAGGGTGGGACAGGCGGGAGAAGTGTGACGGCTGAGATCCCTGGGATGGGTGGGACGAGGGGATAGCCTCCGGGGATGGCCAGCCGCACCCCCGCCGGCCCGGTCCGCCCGCGCACGTCGTCGGGCGGCCGGAGCGCGGCGTCTTCCCCGGGTCGTCCGACCGCTTCGCCGTCCACGCGTGCGCGTGCGGCATCGAGCGGGCGCGCACCGACCAAGCCCAAGCCGAAGCCCCGCAGCGCCTCCGCGAGCAAGGCGGCGGCCCGCAAGCGCGGACCTGGACCGTTCGCGGTGCTGGTGCGCGCCCTGGGACGGGGCCTGCGTGGGCTGTGGCTGGGCGTCGCTCACGTGATCGGTGGGCTCGTACGCCGGCTCGGCCGAGGCGCCCACGACCTGGACCCGGCCCTGCGCCGGGACGGGGTCGGCCTGCTGGCCATCGGTGCGGCGCTCCTCGCTGCTTCCGCCGTCTGGTGGCACCTCGACGGGCCCGTCACCTCGGTCGTCGACTCCATGGTCGTCGGCCTGATGGGCACGCTGGCGTGGCTGGCGCCCCTGCTGCTGGTCGCCGCAGCCTGGCGGATCCTTCGACACCCCGAGCACAACGCCCCCGCCGGTCGCAACGCGATCGGCTGGGTGGCTCTGCTGGTCGGCGCCTGCGGTGTCGTGCACGTCATCGCGGGCACCCCGGTGCCCTCCGAGGGCGCAGCAGCGATGCGGTCCGGCGGCGGCTGGCTCGGCTTCTTCGGTGCCGCCCCGCTGGTGGCGGGCGTCACCGGCTTCCTGGCGCTACCCCTGCTGGCGCTCCTGGCCGGCTTCGGTGTCCTCGTGCTGACCGGCACCCCGGTGCACCAGGTGCCGGAGCGCGCCCGCCACCTCCTCGACCGGCTGCTGCGCCGTCCCGCTCGCGGCGACGGCGAGGACGTCATCGACCTCACTGGGCCCGCCCCGGAGCCGCTCAAACGGTCCAGGCCCCGTCGCCGCGTGGGTTCGCTGGCCGACGGCAGCGCCGAGGAGCCCTTCGAGTCCCCAGTGCTGGCCGGGCCGGCCGGACGCCACACGTCGATCCCAGCGACGGGGTCGGAGACGGCCGACGGTGCCAGCGACTCGGCTCCCAAGACGCTGGAGCCGATCCCCGCACGCGTCGAGCAGCTGGCCCTGTCCGGCGACGTCACCTACCACCTGCCCGCTCCTGACGTGCTGCGCACGGGCAGCGCCCACAAGGCGCGCACCCAGGCCAACGACACGGTCGTCGAGGCGCTCACCCAGGTGCTCGAGCAGTTCGAGATCGACGCCCAGGTCACCGGCTTCTCCCGCGGACCCACGGTCACCCGCTACGAGGTCGAGCTCGGCCCTGCCGTCAAGGTCGAGCGCGTCACGGCGCTGAGCAAGAACATCGCGTACGCGGTGGCGAGCGCCGACGTGCGCATCCTGAGCCCGATCCCTGGCAAGTCCGCGATCGGCATCGAGATCCCCAACACCGACCGGGAGAACGTCAGCCTCGGTGACGTGCTCCGCTCAGCGGTCGCCCGCGGCGATCATCACCCGATGCTCGTGGGCCTCGGCAAGGACGTCGAGGGCCACTTCGTCTGCGCGAACCTGGCCAAGATGCCGCACGTGCTGGTCGCGGGAGCCACGGGCTCGGGCAAGTCGTCCTGCATCAACACCCTGATCACCTCGGTGCTGCTGCGCTCGACCCCCGACGAGGTGCGCATGGTCCTCATCGACCCCAAGCGGGTCGAGCTGACGATCTACGAAGGCATCCCGCACCTCATCACCCCGATCATCACCAACCCGCGCAAGGCCGCCGAGGCGCTGCAGTGGGTCGTGCGCGAGATGGACATGCGCTACGACGACCTCGCAGCCTTCGGGTTCCGGCACCTCGACGACTTCAACAAGGCGGTGCGGTCAGGCACGCTCAAGGTCCCCGAGGGCAGCGAGCGGGTCCTTCGGCCGTACCCCTACCTGCTCATCATCGTCGACGAGCTCGCCGACTTGATGATGGTGGCGCCCCGCGACGTCGAGGACTCGATCGTCCGGATCACGCAGCTGGCGCGGGCCGCGGGCATCCACCTGGTGCTCGCCACTCAACGGCCGAGCGTCGACGTCGTGACCGGTCTGATCAAGGCCAACGTGCCGTCCCGGCTCGCCTTCGCGACCTCCAGCCTCGCCGACAGCCGGGTGATCCTCGACCAGGCGGGCGCCGAGAAGCTGGTCGGGCAGGGCGACGGGCTCTTCCTCCCGATGGGCACGAGCAAGGCCATGCGCATCCAGGGAGCCTGGGTCAGCGAGGCCGAGGTCCACGCGGTCGTGGAGCACTGCAAGGCCCAGCTCCAGCCGGCGTACCGCGACGACGTGACAGGCGGTGCGGGCGCGAGCAAGCGGGAGGTCGACGAGGAGGTCGGCGACGACCTCGAGGTGCTCTGTCAGGCCGTCGAGCTGGTCGTCACGACCCAGTTCGGGTCGACCTCGATGCTTCAGCGCAAGCTGCGGGTCGGCTTCGCCAAGGCGGGTCGGCTCATGGACCTGATGGAGACCCGGGGCGTGGTGGGGCCGTCCGAGGGCTCCAAGGCGCGCGAGGTGCTCGTCACCGCTGACGAGCTCGACGGCGTCCTGCTCACCCTGCGTGGCGAGTGACGGTCCCGGCGCCGCTGACGCGTGTCGATGACCGTACGTGATCGTGTGATCACCCTTTGTCGACATGGCGTCATCGGCGTACGATGGACGAGGCCGATGTCGGGATGACCCGACCCGGCGGCGAACGAGGGAGTCCAGGTGAGCATCGGCGAAGCCCTGGTCCAGGCGCGGCAGGATGCCGGCCTCACCACGGCCCAGGTCGCTGACACCACCCGGATCCGCCGCACCCTCGTCGAGGCCATCGAGCGCGACGACTACACGCTGTGCGGTGGCGACGTCTACGCCCGGGGGCACATCGGCACGATCGCGCGCACGGTCGGGCTCGACCCCGCCCCGCTGCTCGCCGAGTTCGACGCCGCGCACGCCTCCTCGGCCCCTCAGGGCACCCGGGTCTTCGAGGCCGAGACGGCGGCCCGGACCGAGCGCTCCGGACCCAACTGGGCAGCCGCCATGGTCGTGGCGCTCGTCTTCGTCGTGGGGATCGGGCTCTGGCAGGTCGTCCGGCAGCCCGACCAGCCGCGAGAGGTGACCAGCGGGATCGTGCCCACCGCGAGCGGGTCCCCGAGCCCGTCGCCGTCGTCCTCCACGCCCGTCGAACCGACGCCGTCAGCCGTCAGGGTCGGCGATCGCCGAGGCTCCGAAGGGGGTCGTCGTGGTCGTCACCGCATCCGGCGGCCGCAGCTGGATCTCGGCCACCGCGGGTGGCTCGCAGGTCTTCGCCGGCATCCTCGAGGACGGCCAGTCGAAGAAGTTCACCGACCCCGACAAGGTCAAGCTCATCGTGGGCAACGCCGGCGCAGTGCAGCTGAAGGTCAACGGTGCCGATCTGGGCGCGCCCGGGGCATCCGGCCAGGTGGCCCGGTTGACCTTCGTGCCCGGCGACCCGACCGTCGTGGGCTGACGCCGCTGCGTCTGGCCGAGCGCGCCGTCCGGCACCCCTAGGCTTCCGCTCATGACCGCACCGTCGCGCACCGTCGCGCTCGTGACGCTGGGGTGCGCGCGCAACGAGGTCGACAGCGAGGAGCTCGCCGGTCGGCTGGAGGCCGACGGCTGGAGCCTGGTCGACGACCCCTCGGACGCTGACGCGGTCCTGGTCAACACCTGCGGCTTCGTGGAGTCGGCCAAGAAGGACAGCGTCGACACCCTGCTCGCCGCGGCCGACCTGCGCGACCACGGTCGCCCGCAGGCCGTGGTCGCCGTCGGCTGCCTGGCCGAGCGCTACGGGGAGGAGCTCGCCGAGGCGCTCCCCGAGGCCGACGCCGTCCTCGGTTTCGACGACTACGCCGTGATGGGCGACCGGCTCCGCTCGATCCTGGCCGGGACCCCGCACGTGTCCCACGTCCCGCGCGACCGGAGGACCCTGCTGCCGCTCACCCCCGCGGAGCGTCCGGCGCAGGCGGGAGCCGTCGCGGTGCCGGGGCACGGGGACGCGGCGGCCGACCTTCCCGCAGGTACGGCTCCGGCCTCGGGCCCGCGCACGTTCCGGCGCCGGCTGGACGGCGGTCCGACCGCTCCTCTCAAGCTCGCGTCCGGCTGCGACCGCCGCTGCTCGTTCTGCGCGATCCCGTCCTTCCGTGGTGCGTTCGTGTCCCGGCGACCGTCCGACGTCCTCGACGAGGCCCGCTGGCTCGCCGAGCAGGGGGTCCGGGAGGTCTTCCTCGTCAGCGAGAACTCGACGTCCTACGGCAAGGACCTGGGCGACCTGCGGCTGCTCGAGACCCTCCTGCCCGAGCTGGCCGCGGTCGACGGCATCGAGCGGGTGCGCGTGTCCTACCTGCAACCGGCCGAGACGCGTCCCACCCTGGTGCGCGCCCTGACGGGCACGCCGGGCGTCGTCCCCTACTTCGACCTGTCCTTCCAGCACGCGTCCGAGCCGGTGCTGCGCCGGATGCGCCGCTTCGGGAGCACCGAGTCCTTCCTCGGGCTGCTCGCGGACGCGCGGTCCGGCGCCCCGCACGCGGGCGCCCGTTCGAACGTCATCGTGGGCTTCCCCGGCGAGACCGAGGAGGACGTCGCCGAGCTCGAGCGGTTCCTCACCCTGGCGCGGCTCGATGTCGTGGGCGTCTTCGGGTACTCCGAGGAGGACGGCACGGAGGCGGCCACGTTCGACGACGCCTTGCCGGTCGAGGTCGTGGCTGAGCGGGTCGAGCGGATGTCGCGGCTGGTGGAGGAGCTCACGAACCAGCGGGCGGAGGAGCGGATCGGGGAGCGGGTGCGGGTGCTCGTCGAGGAGGTGGACGGCGACCTCGTCGAGGGGCGTGCGGACCACCAGGGCCCCGAGGTCGACGGGACCACGCGACTGGTGGGCTCGTCCGGGGTCGCGGTCGGCGATCTCCTCGAGGCGACCGTCGTGAGCTCCGAGGGGGTCGACCTGGTGGCCGAGGTCGACTCGGCGCCGGGCGCCGCGGGTGCGCCGAGATGAGGCCGCTCCCGCCCGACCCCATCGCCACCCCGCCCGGGGAGTCCTCGCCCTGGAACCTCCCGAACGCGCTCACCATGCTGCGGCTCGTCCTCGTCCCGGTCTTCGGATGGCTGCTGCTGCATGACGGCGGGGACGATCCGACCTCGAGGGTGGCCGCCTTCGTGGTCTTCGTCGGGGCCACCTTCACCGACTATCTCGACGGGGCGCTTGCGCGGCGGCGCGGGCTGGTCACGACGTTCGGCAAGATCGCCGACCCCATCGCCGACAAGGCGCTGATGGGTGTGGCCCTCGTCGGCCTCTCCCTGCTCGGCGAGCTCCCGTGGTGGGTGACCGTCGTCATCCTCGTCCGCGAGATCGGCGTGACGCTCCTGCGGTTCTGGGTGATCCGGCACGGCGTGATCGCGGCCGGACGCGGCGGCAAGCTCAAGACCGTCCTCCAGGCGGCCGCGGTGTCGCTGTACCTGCTTCCGCTGACCGGCGTCCTCGCGACGTTCCGCGCCTGGCTCATGGCTGCTGCGTTGGTGGTGACCGTGGTCACCGGGCTCCACTACGTCGTGAAGGCACTCCGGTTGCGCCAGACCTCCGAGCGGGCGGTCATGAAGCGCGCCCAGCGCGGGCTGCCGACGTGACCACGTCGCCGTCGGATGCCGGCTCGCTCGTCGCCGCGCTGACGGCGCGTGGTGAGACGGTGTCGGTGGCCGAGTCCCTGACCGGCGGGCTCCTGGCCAGCGCCTTCGTCGACGTGCCCGGGGCGTCCGCGGTGCTCAGAGGCGGCGTGGTGGCCTATGCGACCGACCTCAAGGCCGAACTCCTGGGCGTCGACGCGGACCTCCTCCGTCGTGCCGGAGCGGTGGACGCGGACGTGGCCACGGCCATGGCGGTCGGCGTGCGCGAGCGGCTCGCGGCGACGTACGGCCTCGCGACGACCGGGGTGGCCGGACCCGACCCTCAGGACGGGGTCCCCGCCGGCACGGTCTACGTGGCCCTCGCCGGACCGCGGGCGGTCCGGGGGGCCGCGCTGACCGTGCCCGGGGATCGTTCTACGGTCCGCGCGGCGGCCGTACGCGCTGCACTGGACCTGCTCGCGTCCGCGCTCGGGGTCGCTCCCCGGGACGTCGGGGAACACGCCAGCTGACCTCTGGTGTTGACGCCTCCGGACGGGTGAACCGCACGCGCATCCGGGGGTCGGACGAGGCTCAGCGCCCATCTGGGGGCCCGGGCAGGTACGGTGGAGCGTGTTCGTCCCGTACGACCCGCCGACGACGAGAGGCCGAGGAGGCGTCATGGAGCTCTTGAGACGCGTGCTCGGTCACGAGCTGCGCGCCCAGCGCTTGCGCCAGGGCCGCACCCTGCGCGAGGTCTCGGGCGCCGCGCGGGTCTCCCTCGGCTACCTCTCCGAGGTCGAGCGCGGCCAGAAGGAGGCCAGCAGCGAGCTGCTCGCCTCGATCTGCTCGGCGCTCGACGTACCGCTGTCGCAGGTGCTGAGCTCGATCAGCGACGAGTTCGCGCTCGTCGAGCTGTCCGAGTCCACGGCCACCGCCCCGGTCGCCTCAGCCGCCTGACCGGCGACGACGCCATGTCGGCCGTCGAGCGCCCTCCGGGGACCCGTTCGCGCGCAGGCAACGCCATGGGCCGCGCCCGGGCAGGCGTGCTCGACGGCGCGATGCGCAGCGTCGTCAAGCAGGGCACGCGGGCCACGACCATGGGCGGCATCGCGACGCTCGGCGGAGTAGCCAAGGCCACCGTCTACAACCACTTCCGCACCAAGGACGAGGTCTGGGCCGCCCTGGTCGCCCAAGAGATCGACCGTGCCTCGGAGGCAGCCTCGTCCGAGGAGGACCTGGAGGCTGCGCTGGTCGCCGTGTTCGACCATCTTGCGGAGCACCCGGCGCGCGCCACGTTGGCCGAGCGGGAGCCGGACGTCCTGGCGCGTCTCGTGGCCGGGACTCCCGCTGATGTCCGGTGCCGCGACCACGCGATCGCGGGCGTCGCCCGCCGTGGGGTCGACGCGGGCGACGCTGAGGTGGACCTCCTGCTGAGGACGGCTGCGTCGCTCCTGCTCACCCCGAGCACTGAGGCCGATCGCCGGGGGCTTGCCCGGATCGTCGCCCGAAGCCTGTCCGTGAGCGTCGTCGTGGGTGACAGCCGGTGACCGGTCGAACGGGCATCCGGCACCGGGTGCGCACCACGGCCGTCCTGGGCGTGGCCGCCGGCCTGCTGCTCAGCGCCTGCGGCTCGACGGGGGGTTCTGCCATGCCGCCCGCGAGCGGCACCGGCCCCGCAGCCGACGCTGCGGCTCAGGGGGCCTCGGCAGCCGTGGCCGCCCCGACCCAGCGGCGGCAGACCCTTCTCGTGGTAGGAGATCTCGGTGACTGCGGGGCTGGCGGCGACCGAGGTGCCGCGAGCGCGGCGCTGGCCTCGACGCTCCCCGGCCCCGTTCTGCTGCTCGGCGACATCGCCTACCCCGACGGCACCCAGGCCGACTACGACGCTTGCTTCCTCCCCGCCTGGCGACCCCTCGCTGCCCGCACGCGCGCGGTCATCGGCAATCACGACAACCGGCACCGGTCGGTCTTCTACCGCCAGTGGCCGACGTCCGGGACGTCCGCGAAGCCCTGGTACTCCTATCGCGTCGGCTCATGGCTGGTCCTCGTCGTGGACGCGAACTGCACGCCGGTCAGCTGTGCCCCCGGGGCTGCCCAGACCGCGTGGCTGAAGAAGACCCTGGCCTCCCACCGGCAGGAGTGCACGCTCCTGGCGATGCACCAGCCGCGCTTCAGCTCCGACGACGAGCACGGGGACGACCTGGCCGTCGACGCGCTCTGGCGTACCGCTCACGCGGGGGGCGTCGACCTCGTCGTCGCCGGGCACGCCCACGACTATGAGCGGATCGGTCCGGTGGGCATCGCCGGTCGACCGAGCAGCGCCGGCCCCGTGCTGCTGGTGGTCGGCACCGGAGGGGCCGCGCGCCGCGGCTTCGCCTCGGTCACGCCAGCGAGCAAGACCCGTCTGAACACCACCTTCGGGATCGCCCGGCTCACCCTCGGTCCTGGCACCTGGCGGTCGGAGTTCCTCGCCGCACCGTCCGGTGAGCTGCGGGACTCCGCCTCCGGCACCTGCCGCTGAGGCTGGGCGCAGCCTCGACCCAGGCTGGGGTCAGCGCCCGCGCCGCACGCAGCGCACCTCGCGCACCGCCGACCCCTCGGGCGTGGGCAGTCGGTCGAGAGGTCGTTCGGTGCCGTCCGCCTGCCATCCGGTGTTCGTGTAGAACGCGCGCGCTGCCACGTTGTCCGTGAGGACCCACAGCGACAGCTGATCGCGCCCGCTCGCGGTCAGCTCCGCGACCGCCGCGTTCATCAACTGCTCGCCGGCTCCGACGCGCCAGTGGTCAGGGTGCACGTAGACGGCGTACACCTCCCCGCGATCCGTCGCGGGTTCGTCACGGTCGGGGCCGAAGATGCAGTAGCCGACCACGACGCCCTCGGAGACGGCGACCAGCGTCTGGGTGTCGGGGTCGGCGTGCATGCGTGCGGCGAAGGCGAGCGCCTCGTGCTCGGCGTCCAGGCCGTCGAGGACCTCGCGGGCGACGATGCCGTCGTAGGCCTGCCGCCAGGCTGCGACCCGGATGGCCCCCAGCGCGTCGGCGTCGGGGAGCTCGGCCGGGCGCACGACGACTGATCCCACAGGGACCAGCCTGTCAGGCGCTCGCGACGGTTGCCGCCTCGACGGGGGTGCTCACCTCGGAGGCATCGGGACGGGAGCGCCGGACGGTGCGGACCGCGACGGCGATGCCCGCCACCCACAGGGCGACGACGCCGAGGTACACCAGGCCCGCGCCGCTCCCCGTGATCTCGAAGGTCTTCAGCAGGGTGCGGACGTTGGTGATGATGAGCAGGCCGCCGGTGAAGGCGCCGAGCACCGGGGTGGGGAGGCGGCGGACCAGCCACGCGGCGACCGGCGTGGCGAGCACGCCGAAGACCAGCAGTGCGCCGACCGCCATGAAGTCGATCCCCGCGGTGCCCAGCCCGATGAGGAAGCCGAGACTGGCAGCCGCCGCGACGAGGAACTCACTCGCCGACACCGAGCCGATGGCCTTGCGCGGCTCCATCTTCCCGGCGGTCATCAGCGTCGGGGTGGCGAGGGGTCCCCAGCCGCCGCCTCCCGTGGCGTCGATGAAGCCGGCCGTGAGTCCGAGCGGCGCGAGGAGTCGTCGCCGGGGGGTGTGGACGGCGACGGCCGGACGAATGCCGAGCGCGAAGCGGACGAGCACGTACAGGCCGAGGACGAGCAGGATCGCGGCCATCCACGGTCGGGCGGCCTCGGTCGACAGCGAGGAGAGGAACGTCGCGCCGGCGAAGGCCCCGATCGCGCCTGGGACCCCGATCCGGCGCACGACGGCCCAGTTCACGTTGCCGAACTTGTGGTGGGAGAACCCCGAGGCGAGCGTCGTGCCGAGCTCGGCGAGGTGGACCGAGGCGGAGGCGGCCGCGGGGGCGTAGCCCGCGGAGAGCAGCAGCGTGGACGTCGTGACGCCGTACGCCATGCCGAGCGAGCCGTCGACGAGCTGGGCGAAGAAGCCGACGATCCCGAAGACGATCAGTGTGCGCACGGTGGGCCCTGCCTGTGGTTTCCGATGAATCCGACCTGAGGAGTCAGAAAGATACGGAATGCCCGGCCCGGCGTCAACTGTCAGGCACGTCGGTGTGTCGTGAGCGTCACCGTCGCGAGCCCGTGGCGCGAGCGCGCAGGGCTCAGGTCGGCGGCCCGGGCTGGCAGGACGGGCACCAGTACGTCAGCCGCCGGCGAGGTGCTTCGCCCTGCTCGGCCGACCGGATCGGCGTCCCGCAGCGTCGGCAGGGCTGCCGCGTGCGCTCGAAGACCCAGTGCTGCCGGCCGCGGCGCGCGTCGCCGGTGGTGACCTGCGCCGCCGCATCGCGGTTGGCCAGCAGCAGCCGTCGGCCCAGCGCGACGAGCGGCACGAGGCCGCCCCCGGGCACCTCGCCGACGGGTAGCCAGGGCGACAGCCCGCGCAGGAAGCAGAGCTCGTTGGTGTAGAGGTTGCCGAGCCCAGCCGACCACCGTCTGGTCGAGCAGCGCCAGCCGTACCTCCCGGTCGGGTCGAGCACCGAGCCGGCGTACGGCCTCCGCCAGCAGGTCCGCGTCCCAGCCGTCGTCGAGCAGGTCGGGCCCGAGATGGCCCACCACGCTGACCTCCTGGGCGGTGTCGACCAGCTCGACGACGGGCAGCCGGTAACCGACGGCGACCCGGTCCGGGCGTCTCCAGCACGACGCGGACGTCGGACACCGGGCCACCACGCCAACGCTCACCGGGCCGGTAGAGGTGCCAGCTCCCGTCCATCCGGAAGTGCGTGTGCAGGGTGAGTCCGCCCTCGATCCGGGTGAGCAGGTGCTTGCCGCGAGGAACCACCTCGAGCACCCGGCGGCCGGTCAGGTCGGTCGTGGCCAGCTGCGGCACCCGGAGATCGGTGCGCGTCAGGGTCTGACCGGCCAGCGCCGCGTCGAGGTTCCTGGCGGCCAGCCAGACGGTGTCGCCCTCAGGCATGGTCAGCTCCTCGACGGGTGGTGACCGTGATTCGACCTACTCAGGCCCGCAGGCGCAGGCCGCGCGGGGTGGGGTGGAAGCCGGCGCGTTCGAGGGCGGCGCCGAGCGGGGAGTCCAGCACGCCCGAGCCGTCGGCCTTCTCGACCGCGAGCTTGCCGAGCTGGCCGTCGCGGACCGCCAGGGCGAGGGCGTCGACGGCAGGCTGGAGCACGGCGGGGTCGTCGGTCCAGGTGAGCAGCGAGCGGCCGCCGCGTTCGACGTAGAGCACGAGCTCTCCGTCGTGGAGGACGACGAGGGCTCCGGCCTTGCGGCCGGGCTTGTGCCCCGAGACGACCTCACCGGGGCGCGTCGGCCAGGCCAGCGCGGCCCCGTAGGCGTTGGCCGGGTCGGTGGCAGCGAGCATCACCGCGGGAGCGGGCTCGCGGCGCTCGGCGGCGTACGTGCGCAACCGGTCGACGGCGCCGGGGGAGAAGAACTGCGCGGCCCCCAGCCCCTCGACGGCGTAGCCGCGTCGTGCCCGGCCGACCTCCTCGAAGGCGGCGAGCACCCGGTAGGCGGCCGCGAACCCGCCGGGGACCCGCTCGGCCATCACCGCCCCGCGGGTGACGATGCCGTGCCGGTCGAGCAGCCCGTCGGCCAGCGCGTGCGCCCGCAGCGTCGGGTCGGTCTCACGGTCGGGCAGGAGCGACCACCGTCCGGAGACGGTAGGGCGGTCCGGATCGGGCGGGCATGGGCGCGCGGCCCGGCCGGCCGTACCGGGAGCGGGGGTCGACCTGCGCGCGCGGTGGGCGCCGCGGCCCGGAGCCGGTGAGCAGGCGCAGTCGGGCCGAGAGTGTCGTTGGTGAGCCGACCCGACCAGACCAGGTCCCACAACGCCGCAGCGAGCGCGGTGTCGTCGAGGGAGCCGACCTTGTCGGACAGGGCGCGGAAGAACAGGGCGTTGCCCCCGTCGAGGGCGTCGAGGACGGCTCGTGTGCAGGGGCGTGAGCGTGAGGTCGTCGACGACCAGGGGCAGCGAGAGCGGGGCCGACTCGGCGAGGTGGAGCGACAGCCAGCCGTCGTCGCCGGGCAGGGTGCCGTGCCCCGCCCAGAGGACCTCGCCCGCCGTGGTCAGCTCGTCGAGGAGGGCGGGGGAGTAGTCGGCGACCCGCGCGGGGAGCACGAGGCGCTCCAGGGCAGAGGCAGGCACCGGCGTGCCCTGGAGCTGCTCGACGACGCGGAGCACCCCGTCGACCCCGCGCAGGGCCCCGCCCACGCCCTGCCAGGCGGGCAGGAAGCGAGCGAGCGCTGCAGGTGGCACCGGCTCCGCCTCCTGCCGGAGGAGGGCCAGCGAACGTCGACGCAGCAGCCGGAGCACCTCGGCGTCGCACCACTCGGTGCCCGACCCGCCCGGCCTGAACTCGCCCTCGGCCACGCGGCCGCTGCCGGCGAGCCGCCGGAGGGCACCGGTGACCACGGCCGTGCCGAGCCCGTAGCGGTGCGCGACGTCGGCGGCGGTGAAAGGCGCATGGGTACGGGCGTAGCGCGCGACGAGGTCGCCGAACGGGTCGGTGACCGGCTCGAGGAAGGCCTCCGGGATGCCGACCGGCAGCGGGACCCCCAGCGCGTCGCGGAGGCGTCCGGCGTCCTCGATGGCGGCCCACCGCTCCTCGCCGGCGAGGCGTACGCGGATGACGCGGCGGGCGCCTTCGAGCTCGACCAGCCAGCCGGCCTGGGCGCCGCGTGCCAGCGCCTCGGCGGTGGAGAGCGGTCCGAGGACGCGGAGCAGGTCGGCGGTGCCTTCGGCGTCGCGGGCCTGCCGGTCCTCGGACAGCTTCTGCAGGTCGCGCTCGACCTGGGCCAGCGCCTCGGGGTCGAGCAGCTCGCGGAGCTCGGCCTGACCGAGCAGCTCGGCGAGGAGCGTGGAGTCGAGGGAGAGGGCGGCGGCGCGGCGCTCGGCGAGCGGGCTGTCGCCTTCGTAGATGAAGGCTCCGACGTAGCCGAAGAGCAGGCTGCGGGCGAAGGGCGACGGCTCGGTGGTCTCGACCTCGACGATACGCACCGCGCGGGACTCGAGGTCGCGCATCAGCCGGGTGAGGCCGGGGACGTCGAAGACGTCCTGGAGGACCTCGCGCATGGTCTCCAGCACGATCGGGAACGAGGGGTACTCACTCGCCACGGACAGCAGCTGGGCCGAGCGCTGCCGTTGCTGCCACAACGGGGAACGGCGGCCGGGCTGGCGACGCGGCAGCAGCAGGGCGCGCCCCGCGCACTCACGGAAGCGGCTCGCGAACAGCGCCGACCCGCCGACCTCGGCCGTGACCAGCGGTTCGACCTCCTCGGGGGCGAGGACGGCGATGCCGCTGAACGCGTCGCCCGTGCCCAGGTCGGGGTCGAGATCGGTCTCCGGCAGCCGGATCACGATGCCGTCGTCGGCGTGCATGGCCTGGACGTCGAGCCCGTGCCGCTCACGCAGCCGGGCAGCCAGCGCCAGCGCCCAGGGGGCGTGGACCTGGGCGCCGTACGGGCTGTGCACCACCAGCCGCCAGTCGCCGAGCTCGTCGCGGAACCGCTCGACGACGATCGTGCGGTCGTCGGGCACGTGGCCGGTGGCCGCGCGCTGCTCGTCGAGGTAGCCGAGGAGGTTGTCGGCGGCCCAGGCGTCGAGCCCGGCCGAGGTCACGCGAGTGCGGGCCGCGTCGGGGTCGAGGCTGCCCAGTTCGCGGACGAAGGCGCCGACCGCCTGGCCCAGCTCCGCGGGTCGGCCGAGGGCGTCGCCCTTCCAGAACGGCAGCCGCCCCGGCTGCCCCGGGGCCGGGGAGACCAGCACCCGGTCGTGGGTGATGTCCTCGATCCGCCACGACGTCGAGCCGAGGGCGAAGACGTCGCCGATCCGGGACTCGTAGACCATCTCCTCGTCGAGCTCACCGACCCGGGACTGCTTCTCGCCCACCAGGAAGACGCCGAACAGCCCGCGGTCGGGGATCGTCCCGCCGCTGGTGACGGCCAGCCGCTGCGCCCCGGGTCGGGCGGTCAGCTCTCCGGTGACGCGGTCCCAGACGATGCGGGGCCGGAGCTCGGCGAACGCGTCGTTGGGGTAGCGGCCCGCAAGCATGTCGAGCACCGCGTCGTAGGCGCTCTGCGGCAGGGTCGCGAACGGCGAGGCGCGGCGGACCAGGGCGAGCAGGTCGTCGACCTGCCAGGTGTCGACGGCGAGCATCGCCACGATCTGCTGGGCGAGCACGTCGAGGGGGTTGCGCGGCACGTGCAGCGCCTCGATCTGGGCCGCGCGCATGCGCTCGGCGACGACGGCGGTCTGGACGAGGTCGCCGCGGTACTTCGGGAAGATCACGCCCTTGCTCACCGCGCCCACCTGGTGGCCGGCGCGACCGACCCGCTGCAGGCCGCTCGCGACCGACGGCGGGGACTCGACCTGGACGACGAGGTCGACCGCCCCCATGTCGATGCCGAGCTCGAGGCTGCTGGTGGCGACGACCGCCGCGAGCCGTCCGGACTTCAGCTCCTCCTCGATGAGCATGCGCTGCTCGCGGCTCACGCTGCCGTGGTGGGCGCGGGCCAGCACCGCCTCGGCCCCGTGGCTCGCGCCGCTCTGCGCCATGACCTGCGCGGGCGGCGCGAGGCCGAGCGCGGGGTCGTCGAGGTCCACCCCGGTGGCGCGCTGGTGGTGGATCTCGTTGAGGCGCGCGCAGAGCCGCTCGGCGAGGCGCCGGGAGTTGGCGAAGACGATCGTCGACCGGTGGGCCTCGACGAGGTCGGCGATGCGCTCCTCGACGTGCGGCCAGATCGAGGTACGTCGCGGGTCTCCGGCAGCGGACCCGCTGACCTCGCCGGCCGACGTACCGAGCTCGGAGAGGTCAGCGACCGGGACGACCACCTCCAGCTCGACGGTCTTGCTCGACGGCGGCTGCACGACGACCACGTCGCGGGTTCCGCCGAGGAACCGGGCGACCTCCTCGACCGGGCGGACGGTCGCGGACAGGCCGATCCGTCGGGCTGGCCGTTCGAGGAGGGCGTCGAGTCGCTCGAGGGAGAGCGCGAGGTGGGCGCCGCGCTTGGTGCCGGCCACGGCGTGGACCTCGTCGACGATGACGGTCTCGACGCCGCGCAGGGCCTCGCGCGACTGGGCGGTCAGGAGCAGGAACAGCGACTCGGGCGTGGTGATGAGGACGTCGGGCGGCTTGCGGGCGAACCGGCGTCGCTCGTCGGCCGGGGTGTCGCCGGTGCGGATGGCCACCTGGATGTCGGGGAGCTCGGTGCCGAGGCGCTGCGCTGCCTGCCGGATGCCGGTCAGCGGGGCGCGGAGGTTGCGCTCGACGTCGACGGCGAGCGCCTTGAGCGGGGAGATGTAGAGGATCCGGCAGCGGTGCAGCGGGTTCTCCGGCGCCGGGCTGGTGGCGATCCGGTCGAGGGACCACAGGAACGCCGCGAGGGTCTTGCCGGAGCCGGTCGGCGCGACCACGAGGGCGTCCTGCCCGGCGGCGGCCGTACGCCAGGCGCCTTCCTGGGCCGCGGTCGGTGCCTCGAACGCGCCGGTGAACCACGCCCGGGTCGCCGGCGACAGCAGTCCGAGCGCGTCGGTGGGGCCGGTGGGCCGTGAGCCGCCAGGGGATCCGGAGGCGGCCTTCGGGCGCGGGGGTCCGGGGCACGGAGCCATCCTCGCCCACCCCGCCGACACCTGCCCGCGCCGGACGGGTTGATCAAGGAATCGCGCACCGGTCGACCCGTCCGTACCGGTGCACGCTTCCTTGATCAGGGCCGCGCGGCAGCAACGCGGGAAAGTCCCCCGCAGGGTGTCGATCCCGGGGCCGGCGTTCGTCGTACGGGCAGACGCGGACGACGGAGCGCCGCGCGGACTCCAGGAGGTAACGATGAGCGACTTCGTTCTGCTCTACCGCGGTGGCTCGATGCCCGAGGGCGAGGAGGCCCAGCAGCAGGTCATGGAGGCGTGGGGTGCCTGGTTCACCGGTCTCGGGTCAGCCGTGAAGGACCCGGGCAACCCGATGGCCGCCGCCCGGTCCATCACCCCTGACGGCGCGGTGTCCGACGGCGGGGACGCCTCGCTCACCGGCTACACGATCCTGACCGCCGACTCGATCGAGGACGCGGTGGCCCACGCCAAGGGGTGCCCGGTCCTGCAGGGCGGCTCGAGCATCACCGTCTACGAGGCCTTCGACGTGATGTGACCCCACCCCTCCGCAACGGGGACGTTCACCCGCCCTGAACACGGGTGACTTCCCCGTTGCGAGGTGGGCGGTAGCGTTGCGCCCGTGCGACTGACCGAGTTCTGGCGACGGATGCGCCTCCACCTGGGTGAGGGCTACGCCGAGTCCTGGGCGCACGACACCCACATCGCCGGCCTCGACGGCCGTACGGTCGACCAGGCCCTGGCGGCCGGCGAGCCGGCCAAGGACGTCTGGCGGGCGGTCGTCGTGGTGCTCGGGCTGCCGGCGACCGAGCGTTGAGCGCGACACCGGCCCCGCTGGAGGACGTCCACCCCGTCCAACGCCGTACCCTCGCCGTGCTCTGTGGCGCCCAGGTCCTCGGCGGCCTCGGGGTGGGGGCGGCGGTGGCCGTCGGTGGGCTGCTGGCAGCAGGGGTGACCGGGTCGGAGGGTGCGGCCGGTCTCGCGCAGACCGCCAGCGTCGTGGGCGCGGCGCTGCTGGCCCTTCCGCTGGTACGTCTCACGGACCGCGGCGGCCGCCGGGTCGGGCTCTCGTCCGGGCTCGGTCTCGCGGCCGTCGGCGCGGCCATGGTCGTCGTCGGCGCCGACCAGCGCCTGACGGTCCTGCTCTTCGCCGGTCTCGTGCTCACGGGTGCGGCCTCCGCCGCCGGACTCCAGGCGCGCTTCGCCGCCACGGACCTCGCGGTCGAGCGGCACCGCGCCCGCGACCTGTCGACCGTGGTCTGGGCCACCACCGTAGGCGCGGTCGCGGGCCCCAACCTCGCCGACCCTGCCGGCCGGGTCGCGCTGAGCCTCGGCCTGCCCGAGCTGACCGGCGGCTACCTGCTGGCGCTCCTGGTGCTGGCGCTGGCCTCGGTGCTCGTGCTGGCCGGGCTCCACCCCGACCCGCTGCTCACGGCGCGCGACCACGCCGCGGACCGCGGGCAGGCGCACGCGCCGCACCCCCGTCTCAACCACTCCCTGGCGGTCATCCGCAGCTACCCAGGCGCCACGCTCGCACTCGCTGCGATCGCCGTCGCCCACACCTGCATGGTCGCGGTGATGGTCATGACCCCCATCCACATGCGCCACGTCGACGTGTCCCTGACCGTGATCGGGCTCGTGCTCAGCGTCCACATCCTCGGGATGTACGCGTTCTCGCCGCTCGTCGGTCTGGCGAGCGACCGCTACGGCCGGCGCCCGGTGCTCCTCGTCGGCGCCGCGCTGCTGCTCCTGGCGTGCCTGGTCAGCGGTACGGCTCCGGCCGACGACGCCGACCCGGCTCGGGGATCGGGCTGTTCCTGCTCGGGCTGGGCTGGTCGTGCGGGCTGGTGGCCGGCTCGGCGCTGCTCACCGAGTCGGTGCCCGAGCCCGAGCGGCCAGGGGCCCAGGGTGCGTCGGACCTCGTGATGAACGTCTGCGCTGCGGTCGGTGGCGCGCGTGGCCGGGATCGTGGTCGCTGTCTCGACCTACGGCCTGCTGACGCTCCTCGCGGCCGTGCCTGTGGTCGTGCTGCTGGTCTGGGGGGTCAGCGGGCGTGCCACGCCGCCAGCAGTGTCGCCTCCTGCTCCCGCGTGACCCGGTCGGTCATCTCCGGCAGACCGCGCGCGTGGTCCCAGGCGAGGGCGTCGCGCGCGCTGTCCTCCACGGACCTGCAGCGCGAGCCCGGCCGCCACCGACGGCTGTGGGTCGCGCGCGAAGGCGTAGGCCTCCGACGGGTCGTCGAGCAGCGGCAGGTGCTCGCCGGCGACCACACCGTGCTCGGCGAGCCAGGAGCGGTCGACGCCGGTGACGACCGCGTCGGTGGTGCCGGCGGCTCGGGCGCAGGCCGCGAGCATGTCGGCGACCGTGAAGTCGAGCGAGGGCCCGACGCGCGTCGTACGGCCCGGGGGAGGCGTTCTCCAGCAGGGTGACCATGAAGGCCCCCAGGTCGCGCGCGTCGATCAGCTGCATCGGCGCGTCGGCCGGGTCGGCCGCCAGCACCTCGCCGCCGTCGGCCATCCGGCGTACCCAGTAGCCGAACCGGTCGGTGTAGTCGTCGGGGCCGATGACGTACGTCGGCCGTACCAGCGAGGCGGTCGGGAAGGCCTCGAGGTACTCCTGCTCGCAGGCCACCTTCAGCGGGCCGTAGCTCTCGTTGGTGATCTCCTCGCTCGCGCCCTCGGCCCGCAGGTCGCCCACCGGCCACAGGGGCGCGTGAGCGGCGTCGGAGGCGTCACCCGCGGCCGGAGGGGCGTACGCCGACACCGACGACACGAACACCGCGTGCCCCACCGACCCGGCGAGCGCCCGGCACGAGTCGCGGACCACGCGTGGGACGTAGCCGCAGACGTCGAGCAGCCCGTCGAAGGTGCGACCGGCGAGCGGCGCGAGGGCGTCGGGCCCGGTGGTGCGGTCGAGCAGCACGTGCTCGGCGTCGGGGAAGAGGTCGGTGGGGGAGCGGTGCACGAGGGTGACGCGGTGGCCGCGCGCGAGGGCAGCGCCGACCGCGTGCTTGCCGACGAACCGGGTGCCGCCGAGGACGAGGAGGTCCATGGGGTCAGGCCTCCAGGGCGGCGGTCAGCTCGGCGAGGGTCGCCTCTTCCTCGGGCTCACGCGGACGCCACCGATGCCGAGGTGGCTGCCTTCCTTCGCGGACTCGGCGACCTTGTGGGCGAGGGCGAGCAACCAGGCGCCGTAGGGCTGGGCGCTGTCCGGCGTCTTCGCCTTGATCAGCGTCATGCCGTCGCGCACGGCGCCGAGCGCCGCCGCGTGGAACTGCTCGCGCGACCTCGCGTCGGGCTTGGTCACCTTGTCGGTGTCGTCGCGGTGGCTGAGGTCCGCGACCACCGCCTGCACCAGCGGGTCGGCGTCCTCGCGCGCCCCAGCGATCGCCTTGGCCGCGGCCGTGCTCTCCATCACCATCTCGACCGGCCCGGAGCCACCGGAGGCGACCACCGCGAGCGCGACGTAGGACGGGAGGTCCTTGACCTGCTTCCACTCGTCGTCGGTGTAGGCGGTGCGTGCGTCCATCGGGGGCTCCTCGGTCGGCGGCTGTTCGAGAGGGCCCGGGTCTCGGTCCCGGGCGGTCCCGCCGAGGCTACTGGGGCCCGCCGCGTACGGTCACGGCGTGTCGCTGGTGATCGAACACTCGTTCGACGTAAGGTGACGTCCACGTCGCCTGACGCCGAGCGTCGTCCCCAGGTTCGCCGCTCGCTCTCGCGGACTGTCGGAGCCGTCGCCTAGCGTCTGCGCCGTACGAGCTCCGCCCGCTCCGCACCGATCTCCACCGCCCGTCCACGACGACCCCGAAGGGGTGCCCCTCATGGCAGCAGCCGACCGCGAGAAGTCTCTCGACGCCGCCCTCGCGCAGATCGACCGTCAGTTCGGCAAGGGGTCGGTCATGCGCCTCGGTGACGAGGTGCGCGTGCCGATCGAGGTCATCCCGACCGGCTCGATCGCCCTCGACATCGCCCTCGGCATCGGCGGCCTGCCGCGCGGCCGCGTGGTGGAGATCTACGGACCGGAGTCGAGCGGAAAGTGCCTGACGGCGGACGCCTTGGTGCCCACCAACTGGGGGCTGCTCACCGTCGGTGAGATCTTCGAGCGCTGCGGTGAGAAGGCCAGCTGCACGAGCCGCGTGAGCGACATCGCTCATGTAGGGCTGAAGGTCGTCAATGAGCACGGTGAGCTCGAGCCGGTGGCCGCGCTCACCCATAACAACCGCCGTCCGGTCCTGCGGATCGAGACGTCGACCGGCAAGTCGGTCCGCGTCACGGCCAACCACCCGATGCGCGTGCTGAACGAGCGCGGCTTCGTCGTCTGGCGCAGCGCTGGTGACGTGTCCGTCGGCGACACCCTGGTGGGCGTGCTCGGTGCCGATGCTGACGCCAAGGACCAGATCGACGAGCGCGAGGCACTGCTGCTCGGCTACCTGGTGGGCGACGGTCATTACAGCGCCCCATACGCCGTGATGTTCTCCCAGGTGGACGAGCAGGTCAGTACCGAGTTCAACGAGCTGATGGCCGACCTCGCGCCGGACGTGGTCCCGTCCACCTATGCCGGTCGCCCCGGGGACACCTGGTTCCGCGGCAAGGCTCTGCGCGACAGCCTCACCGAGCGCTACGGCCTCGAGCCGGTGAAGGCGCCCGAGAAGGTGGTGCCGCTGGTGGTGCGCGCTTCGGGTGCGGCCGTTCAGCGTGCGTTCCTCTCCGCCCTGTTCGAGTGCGACGGCTGCGTCGAGGACGACACCGTCACGCTGACCACCGCGAGCCGGCAGCTGGCCCGCGAGGTCCAGTGCATGCTGGCAGGGCTCGGCCTCGTGTCCTCGGTCCGCGCCAAGTCCGTCCCGTCCTACCCGGACAACGTGTACTGGACGGTCGCGCTCGGCAATGCGAGCAGCGCCAGGTTCGTCGATGAGGTCGGCTTCCGCTCCGATCGTCGTGCCGTGCAGACCGCAGGCATGCGCCGCGGTGTACGTGACGCTGCCCGACACATCCCGCACCTGCGCGACGTGGCCCGCGACCTGCGCGACTCCGTCGGCGGCGACCGTGAGTTCGACAAGATCGCCGGCGACCTCTTCCGTGACTTTGGCCCTGGCCACGACGAGCTCGCGGCCACACCTGAGCGCATCGTTCGCCTCGTCAGGTGGGCGGAGGAGCGTGGCGTGGGTGACCACGCGTTGGTGACCCACCTCCGCCAGCTGCGGCTCGCCCGTCGACGTACGAGCGGGTCGTCGCGGTCGAGGCGGGCGGTGATGAGCCGACGTTCGACCTCGTCGTGCCGGGCACCCACAGCTTCGTGGCCAACGGCCTCGCCGTCCACAACACCACAGTGGCGCTGCACGCCGTGGCGCAGGCGCAGAAGCTGGGCGGCATCGCGGCGTTCATCGACGCGGAGCACGCGCTCGACCCCGACTACGCCGCAGAAGCTCGGCGTCGACCCGACGCACTCCTGGTCTCGCAGCCGGACACCGGCGAGCAGGCGCTGGAGATCACCGACATGCTCACCGGAGCGGCGCGATCGACATCATCGTCATCGACTCGGTCGCGGCCCTCGTCCCGCGCGCGGAGATCGAGGGCGAGATGGGGGATTCGCACGTCGGGCTGCAGGCCCGCCTGATGAGCCAGGCGCTGCGCAAGATCACCGGCGCGCTCAACAACACGAACACGACCGCGATCTTCATCAACCAGCTCCGCGAGAAGATCGGGGTCATGTTCGGCTCACCCGGAGACCACGACGGGTGGGCGGGCGCTGAAGTTCTACTCCTCGGTCCGCCTCGACGTCCGCCGCATCGAGACGCTCAAGGACGGCACCGACGCGGTCGGCAACCGCACCCGGGTCAAGGTCGTGAAGAACAAGGTGGCCCCGCCGTTCAAGCAGGCGGAGTTCGACATCCTCTACGGCCAGGGCATCTCCCGTGAGGGCGGCCTCATCGACATGGGGGTCGAGGAGGGCTTCGTCCGCAAGAGCGGCGCCTGGTACACCTACGAGGGCGACCAGCTCGGACAGGGCAAGGAGAACGCCCGGGCGTTCCTGCGCGACAACCCCGACCTGGCCGACGAGATCGAGAAGAAGATCAAGGAGAAGCTCGGCATCGGCCCGCGGTCGACGCGCCCGGCGGACCTAGCGCTCGATCGACCCGCCGGACAGCAAGGCAGGCAAGGCGGCGAAGGCTGGGGCGAGCGGTCGAACCGTTGCCGGCGCCGGCCGACTTCTGACCGGTCCCATGATCGACGAGGTGGACCCACGCGACCGGGTCGCCGCTGAAGATCTCGACCGACAACCCGGAGGCAGATCCGGAGTCGGTCGCTCGGGCGATCTGCCTGCGGCAGCTGACGATGGGCCCGCGCAGCCGTGGTCAGCTCGCCGAGGCGCTCGCCAAGCGGCAGGTTCCGGCCGAGGCAGCCACCGCCGTGCTCGACCGGTTCACCGACGTCGGGCTGATCGACGATGCGGCCTTCGCGGCAGGCTGGGTCGAGTCCCGGCAGGCCGGGGCGCGGTCTCGCCCGGCGCGCGCTGGCCCACGAGCTGCGCGCGAAGGGCATCGCGGAGCCCCTGGTCGCGCCGAGGCGCTCGAGGGCGTCAGCCTCGACGACGAGCGGAGCGAGCGCTCAGGCCCTGGTGGCGCGCAAGCTGCCCGGCACTCGCGGGCTCCCGGCCGACGCGCGGCTTCGGCGGCTCGCCGGGATGCTGGCCCGCAAGGGCTACTCCTCGGGGCTCGCCTTCGCCGTAGTGCGCGAGGCCCTGGCAGCAGGAGGGTGACGACGCTCCCGACCCGGACCTGGAGTGCTCAGCCGTCCGAGGACGGGCTCGTCCGAGCGATAGGGCGCCAGTCCCGGGCCACGGCCTGGTCGGCATCGCCAGAGTCCACGCCCCACAGAGCCTCCTGGAGCGGCGAACGTGGCCAGATAGGCGTCCGCCCGCGCGTGACAGCTCCGCGAGGGACGGGTCGTGCCTCGAGCAGACGCCGCGGTCAACCAGGGCTCGGCGTGCGCCCGCAGGGCCGCCAGGTCGAGCGCCGGGTCGCCCGGGGCGGCGTCGTCCCAGTCGAGCACGCCGACGACCGCGCCGGAATCACGGGGTCGAGATGGACGTTCTCGCCACCGAGATCCCCGTGCGCGATCCTCGGCCGCCTGCGTCGCCTGCGGGCCGCGTCGACGGCACGTCCCACGACCGCCAGGGCTCGCTCGGCGTCCTGGGGCGCCTCCAGCAGCGGCACCACCTCCCGGCTGAGCCGATCCCCGAGGGCGGTCCACCGAGCGGCCCAGGGGAGCGGGTCACCCGGCCACCCCACCCCCGAGGCGTTGCGGAGCCCGTCCAGCAGGGCGACCAGGTCGGCGACCAGCGCGATCGCTGGCCGGCGGGGCACAGGGCCGCGGTCACCGCAGGGGACAGCCCGACGCCGCCGACGAGGCGTCATCACCGATCCTGGGCGTCCCCGAGCGGCCCCGCGCACGACGAACAGCACCTCCGGGGCCGGAAGCCCGCCGCGCGCGGCCGCCGACGACGCGGGCCGCACTCAGCTCGAGAGCGTCGAGGGCCTGCGGCGTCCGCGGGAAGCGCCAGGCGATCCCGGCATCCCGGTCGAGCACGACGTCGTTGCGCTGGCCTGGACCGCAGCGTCAGCCGATGCTCCTCGACCGCGAGCACCGCCGCGTAGGCGCCGAGCGTCACCCCGGAGAAGACCGAGAGGTCGCCCCCGGAGGCGATCAGGTCCCGGTAGAGCAGGGCGCTGCGCTTCGGGCGTGCGCACCTGGGTGGCGTAGTCCACGTGGACGATCGCCGAACCTGCGGCTGGTAGCCCTCCGCCCACTCGAAGTTGTCGAGCAGCGACCAGACGAAGTAGCCGCGCACGTCGACGCCGTCGGCCACCGCGGCAGCGCACGCACGCGAGGTGACGCGAGAGGTAGGACACCCTGCGGGCGTCGTCGACGGTGCCGTCCGACGACCGGGTCGTCGAAGGCGCAGCCGTTCTCGGTCACGTAGAGCGGAGGGCAGCCGGGGTGCGCGTCGAGGCGGCGCAGCAGGTCGCCGAGCCCCTGCGGGGTCACCGGCCAGTGCATGTCCGTCGCGTCCGGTCCGGGGTCGGACATCGACGACCGCGCCGGTGAACGGGTACGGGCCGGTGCAGATCGGCGCGCGGCCCGCTCCTCCGCCGTACGGTCTGCCGGCTCGAAGGTGCCGTCGTTGTAGTAGTTGACCCCGAGGAAGTCCAGCGGCGACAGAGATCTCGGCCAGGTCGCCGTCACGGATCACCCCGTCGAGGTAGGGCTCGAGGTCGGCGAGCACGTCGGCGGGGTAAGCACCGTCCAGATCCCGCCGAGCATCAGCCGGTTGTGGATGCCGTCGATGCGTCGTACGGCGTCGACGACGACCGGGTCGTCCTTCACCCGGCGGCGACGTGGGCGGGGAGGAAGTTCAGCACGATGCCGAGCTGGGTCGCCGGCTGCTGGCTGCGCATCGCGGTCACGGCCCGGCCGTGCGCGAGCATCACGTGGTGGGCCGCGCGGGTGGCCTGACGCATGGTCCTGGATGCCGGGCGCGTGCTCGCCGTCGCCGTACCCGAGCCACGCGGATGCACCACGGCTCGTTGAGCGTCGCCCAGTGCTGCACCCGGTCGGCGAGGGCGGCGTGGACCTGCGAGGAGTAGTCGACGAAACGGTCGACGATCGAGCGGTCGGCCCAGCCGCCCTCGTCCTGCGAGCTCCTGGGGCAGGTCCCAGTGGTACAGCGTGGCGAACGGCGCGATGTCGCGCGCGAGCAGGGTGTCGACGAGCCGGTCGTAGAAGCCGAGCCCGGCCGGGTTGAGCGGACCGCGGCCGCCGGGCTGGATCGCGCGGCCAGGCGATCGAGAAGCGGTACGCCTGCAGGCCGAGGGCCTTCATGAGCGCGACGTCCTCGGGGTAGCGGTGCCGGTGGTCCACGGCGACCGCGCCGCTGCTGCCGTCGGCGATGGCGCCGGGGCGCTCGCAGCAGCGTGTCCCAGATCGACCGTCCCCGACCGTCCTCGTCGATGCCGCCCTCGATCTGGTACGACGAGGTCGGCGGCGCCCCACAGGAAGTCAGGCGGGAAAGTCGGCCATCGTTCTCCATCGATTGCGTCGATCGCCGCGCCAGCGGCGGCTCAAGCAGGCGGACGACGCGCCGGGCGGTCCCGACGCGCCGCCCGGTCCGTGGTCAGGGCGTGCGGCAGCAGCCGCGTCAGCCCTTGAGTCCACCCGCCAGCAGGCCGCGGATGAAGTACCGCTGGAGGGAGAGGAAGACGATGAGCGGCACGATCATGCCGACCACAGCGCCGGCGGTGAGTCGCTGCCACTCGTTGCCCCTGGTGCCGGCCAGCTCAGCCAATCGGACCGTCAGCGGGGCGACATCGGGCGTGCCACCGGCGAAGGTCAGGCCGACGAGCAGGTCGTTCCAGATGAAGAGGAACTGGAAGATCAGCAGCGCCGCGAGGGCGGGGACGCACAAGGGGAGAACGATCCGGGCGAAGATCGTGGCGTGCCCCGCACCGTCGACCCGGGCAGCCTCGAACAACGACTCCGGCAGGTCGGACATGAAGTTGTGCAGCAAGAAGACGCACAGCGGCAGGCCGAACGCGGCGTGGGCGATCCACACCGGTAGGTAGGTTCCGGCCATCCCGAGACCCACGAAACGCTGGAGCAGGGGCACCAGAGCCATCTGCAGCGGCACGATCTGCATCGCGAACACGCCGATGAAGACGAGGTCACGGCCCTTCCACTTGGTGCAGGCCAGGGCATAGGCGCACAACGCTGCGATGCCCAGCGAGAGCGTGACCGCGGGCAGCGTGATGACGAAGGAGTTCAAGAAGAACGGTGCGAGCGGCTTGGCGACCGACCCCTCCCCGAAGAGCACCTCTCGGTAGTTGTCGAGGGTGAGGCCGGGGTTCTGGAAGAACGTCCACCAGCCACTGGTCTTGATCTCGTTCTCCGGACGGAACGACGACAAGACGACGCCGAACGTCGGGATGGTCCAGGTGATGGCCAGCACGATCGCGAAGGCTGAGGCCCAGGGCGAGCGCAGCCGTTCGGCGGTCTTGCCCGCGTTGGTCTTGGGCTTGACGTCGACGGGGACGTCGGCGAGATCCGTGATCGGGGTCGCTGACATCAGCCGACCTCCTGCCTGTGTCGCAGATTCCGGACTTGGTACCAGACGATGGGTATGACCAGGACGAACAGGAAGACCGCGAGAGCTGCGCCTCGGCCCTTCTCACCGAACTGGAAGGACTGGGTGTACATCTCATTGGCCACCACTGAGGTCTTGAACTGACCGCCGGTCGTCGTTCTGACGATGTCGAAGACTTTGAGGGACAGCACGGTGATGGTGGAGAACACCACCACGACGGCCGGTCGGATGCTGGGCAGCGTCACCTTGAAGAACATCTGCCGGGGGTTGACGCCGTCCAGCCGCGCGGCCTCCACGATCTCGGTGGGGATGCCCTTGATCGCGGCGGACAGGATGACCATGGCGAAGCCGGCTTGGATCCAGATGAGGATCACCATGAGGAAGAAGGTGTTCCAGCGCGGGTTCTGGATGAACTGGTAGGTGTCCTGCCCCAACCAGACCAGGATCTGGTTGGCCAGGCCGATCTGGGGGACCTCCGCCGTGCGGTAGTCGTAGACGAACTTCCAGATGATGGAAGCGCCCGACGAAGGAGATGGCCAGAGGCAGGAAGATCGAGCGTCTTGGCGAGTCGCTCGGTCTTGCGCCCCGTCGACGGCGATGGCGTACAGGAGACCGATGACGACCGAGGAGATCGGGACGATGAGCACCCAGGCGAAGGTGTTCTGGATGACGACGATGATGTCGGGCTGGGTGAACATCCACTGGTAGTTCTCGAGCCCGATGAAGTTGCCGCGCTTGTCCTGGAAGGACTGGACGACGGTCTGGATCGAGGGCAGGAAGAGCGCGTAGAACAGCAAAAGGAGACCAGGGACCACGAAGATCGCGATCTGCCACCTCTCCTGGCCGCGCTTGGGAGCGTGCCCGACGAGCAGGAGCAGCAGGCCGACCACCAACATGAAGACGATGGTCATGACGACCATCAGGGCGATCTTGCCCACGGCGTTGTCGGGCTTGAAGACGGCCTGGAACCACTCGGAGAGGGAGTCGTCGACGAAGTCCTCCCAGCTCTTGTTCGTCTTGAGGACGTTGTCGAAGAGCCACGTGCCCAGGAGGACGATGCCGAGGCCGATGCCGATGCCGACATAGGTCGACCGGTTGCTCGGACTGCTGCCGGGGGGTCGGCCCGTCGCGCCGGTCGTCTCCGGCGGAGGCGGGCTCAGGACCGTCGAGCCTGAGTCCTCGGATCCAGGCGAGGTGTGCTGAGACATCAGAAGGGCAGCCTCTCGGTCGAGTGCCCGTCAGCCGGACCGGGGGATCCGGCCGCCGGGCGAGAGCCGTTCACGATGGACCACGAGTCGGTAGGGCTGGCGTCGCCTTGCCGACGGACTGCTGCGGACGGGACTGCTGGCCAGGGACCTCCGGCCCGACGCTTCGCCCCTTTCGGGGTTCGCGCCGGGCCGGACGGTCGTGTCCTGCTTGCTGATGTCCGATGCGCTGACTATGTCGCAGGTCCGATGACCCTGTCAGCGATTCGGACGGGTCGCCCTAGGGCCAGGACGTCTGGATGTCGGTCGTCACCTCGTCGGTGGTCTTGTTCCCGAGCACCCACTCGACCATGCCGGTCCAGAACGAACCGGTGCCGACTGCAGCCGGCATCAGGTCCGAGGCGTCGAACCTGAAGACCACGGCCGGGTCGGCCAGGATCTCCGTGGACAGCTTGTTGATCGGGCCCTGGACGTTGGCGATGTCGACGTTCTTGTTGCCCACGACGCAGTCGCAGATCTTCAGGAAGTCGTTGTTGTACAGGGTCGAGCCCATGTACAACGCAGTCGCCTGCGTCCACGGGTCGTCGTTGAACTGACCCACGATCTCGCCGCCGCCGAGAACGGGCTTGCCCGCTGCGGGGTCGACCGGCGGGAGGTAGAAGGCGTACACATCGCCGTCTTCCGCCACCGTGGTGCCGTCCGGCCAGTTGGCGACGTAGAAGGACGCCTGCCGGTGCATCGCGCACTTGTTGTCGAGGATCGGCAGGCCGCCGTCCTGGAACGCGGTCGCCGGGATGGAGTCCACCCCACCGAAGCCACCGTTGACGTACTTCTCGTTCTTCAGGTACTTCCCGGCCTCGTCGAAGGCAGCGCGGACCTCGGCGGAGTCGAACGCGAGCGTGTGGTCGACCCAGGCGTTGTACTTGCTCGGGACCGGCCGTGCGCAGCATGATGTCTTCGATCCAGTCGGTGCCGACCCAACCGGTGGCGCCGCCGGACTCGAAGCCCACGCACCACGGCTTCATCTTGCCCTCAGAGGCGATCTTGTCGCTGAGGGTGGTCATCTCCGCCCACGTGGTGGGGATGGTCCCAGCCGTTGTCGTTCGAACATCTTCGGGGAGTACCACACGAAGGACTTCACGTTCGCCTTGTAGGGGTTGCCCCAGATCTTGCCGTCCACGGTGCCGTAGGTCAGCCACGACTCGGAGTAGTTGGCCTGCGCCTGGGTCACGTAGTCGGCACTGGGCTCGACGAGCTTGCCGTCCGTGACGTAGCCCTTGAACAGGCCCGGCTGCGGGAACAGCGCGATGTCCGGCGCCTGCCCACCCTCGACCTTGACGGTCAGCGAGGCCTCGAACTCGCCCGAGCCCTCGTGGGTCACCTTGATGCCCGTGCACTCGGTGAACTTGGCGAACGACGCGTTGATGTCGTCGCTCTCGGCCTCCCGAATGGAGGAGTAGATGTAGACCTCTTCGCCGGGGTAGCTGCCGTAGGCGGCGTAGTCCTCGCACCCTGCGGGCTGCGAGGCGGTTGCGTCGCCGCCGCTGGAGCCACCACACGCCGCGAGCGCGAGCGCGAGGCCCGCGGCTCCGGCGAGGATTGCGGAGTTCTTCCGCGTGAAACGAAGCGCCATGCGCTACGCCCCTCTCTTCGTGTCGGATGGAGCAGTCCGGGGGCAGTCCCCGCGTCCTACCGTGGATGAAAGCGCTTCCGGGATGTCTGCGCAATGTCTACGGGGTGTCTGATCGGTCACGAATCGGTCACGTTGTGCGGAGCGAGCGCCTCGGGGGTGCGGTGCTGCCGCGGACGATCAGCTTGGTCGGCACGACGATGGTGCGCGGCTGGGCGCTGCGAGTCGGTTCATCGGGCTCGCCGGTACGACCGGGTCCGAGGATCACGTCGAGCAGGAGCTCGGCGACGAGGCGCCCTTGCAGCCGTACGGGCTGCGCCACCGTGGTCAGGTCGAACAGCGGCGCGAACTCGTGGTCGTCGATCCCGATGATCGACAGGTCGTCCGGGACGGCGAGTCCGGCCTTGCGCGCGGTCGTGATGGCCCCGAAGGCCATTTCGTCGGAACCCGCGAAGACCGCGGTCGGGGGGTCCGACAGCGAGAGCAGCTCCGACATGGCCTCGGCGCCGCTGTCGATGGAGAAGTCGCCGATGCGGTCCAGCTCCGGGTCGGCCTCGATGCCGGCGTCCTTCAGCGAGGTGAGGTAGCCGTGGCGTCGCGCTTGCGGCACCGGGAAGCGCAGCCCGATCTCGTCCTTGGCCCCGATGTGCGCGATCCGCGTGTGCCCCAGCCCGATCAGGTGCCGGGTGGCCACCGTGGCCGCCTCGACGTCGTCGATGCGGACGGAGGGGAAGCCAGCGGTCGTGAACCCGGCCAGCGCTGTGGGGATGTGCATGGCCTGCAACGCGGCGATCTCCGCGTCGGTGACAGGCACGCTGAGCACGATCACCCCTTCGGCGCGCTTGCGCAGGATGTCGGGGTCGAAGGCATGACTCGCGGTCCTCACCATGCTCGCCGATCGTGTAGAGCAGGACGTCGTAGCCAGCGTCGCGAAGCGGCCCCTGGATGCCGTCGATGAGGTGTGCGAAGAACCAGCGGCGGATGTAGGGCGTCACGACGCCGATCGTGCGGGTCCGGCCGCTGGCCAGGCTGGAGGCGCTGGGGGAGGCCACATAGTCGAGCTCGGCCGCCGCACGTTGCACCCGCTCACGGGTCCGCGTCGACACGTTGGGCAGGCCGCGCAGCGCCCGGGACACGGTGGCGGTGGAGACCCCGGCGCGGGCTGCGACGTCAGTGATGCCAGCAGGGCCACGGGACACGGAGGTCGCTGCGGGGGGCGGCGCGGCGACGGGGGGCGGTCGGCGAGCGGTCATGACCGAGTTCACGCTCCCTTGGCGCAGAGGACTCCGTAAGCGCTTGCGGAGCATAGCCCCGGCTGGCGCCGGACGTCACCTATCCTTGGCCGACCATGAACATCGCCGCCGGCCTGCGCACCTACGAGGTACGCACCTACGGGTGCCAGATGAACGTGCACGACTCCGAGCGGCTGTCCGGCCTGCTCGAGGACGCCGGCTACGTGCGGGCCGAGCCCGGACTCGACGGTGAGCTCAAGCCCGACGTGGTGGTCTTCAACACCTGCGCGGTGCGCGAGAACGCCGACAACCGGCTCTACGGCAACCTCGGACACCTGGCTCCGGTCAAGGCGTCGCGCCCCGGGATGCAGATCGCGGTGGGCGGGTGCCTGGCGCAGAAGGACCGCAGCGAGATCGTCCGGCGCGCCCCTTGGGTCGACGTCGTCTTCGGCACCCACAACATCGGGTCGCTGCCGGCCCTGCTCGAACGTGCCCGGCACAACGAGGAGGCCCAGGTCGAGATCCTCGAGGCGCTGGAGACCTTCCCCTCGACGCTGCCGACCCGTCGCGACAGCGCGTACTCCGGCTGGGTCTCGATCAGCGTCGGGTGCAACAACACGTGCACGTTCTGCATCGTGCCGAGCCTGCGCGGGGTCGAGAAGGACCGGCGGCCGGGCGACGTGCTGGCCGAGGTCGAGGCTCTGGTCGCTGAGGGCGTGCTCGAGGTGACCTTGCTCGGGCAGAACGTGAACTCCTACGGCGTGGAGTTCGGCGACCGAGGTGCCTTCGCCAAGCTGTTGCGCGCCTGCGGCGACATCGACGGGCTCGAGCGGGTGCGGTTCACCAGCCCGCACCCGCGCGACTTCACCCACGACGTGATCGACGCGATGGCCGAGACGGCCAACGTGATGCCCAGCCTGCACATGCCGCTGCAGTCCGGCTCCGACGCGGTGCTGAAGGCGATGCGGCGCAGCTACCGGCAGGAGCGCTACCTGTCGATCATCGACGACGTACGCGCCCGGATCCCTGACGCCGCGATCACGACCGACATCATCGTCGGGTTCCCAGGCGAGACCGAGGCGGACTTCGCGGCGACCCTCGACGTCGTACGCGCTGCGCGCTTCGCCGGGGCCTTCACGTTCCAGTACTCGCCCCGCCCCGGCACCCCTGCCGCGACCCTGCCCGACCAGGTGCCGAAGGCCGTCGTGCAGGAACGCTACGAACGGCTCGTCGCCCTCCAGGAGGAGATGTCCTGGGCGGAGAACCGCGCGCTGGTCGGCCGCACCGTCGAGGTGCTGGTCGCCGAGGGCGAGGGACGCAAGGACGGCGCGACCGCCCGGCTGTCCGGGCGTGCCCGTGACAACCGCCTGGTGCACTTCGCGCCGGGTGCGGGCGAGGCGCCCCGGCCCGGGGACGTGGTCGAGGTCCCGATCACCTACGCCGCGCCGCACCACCTGGTGGCCGACGGGCCGCCGTCGTCCCTGCGCCGCACCCGCGCCGGGGACGCCTGGCAAGCCCGTACGGCCGCCGGCGCCGATCCCCGCTCCCGCCGGTGTGCTCCTCGGCCTGCCCACCCTCGGCGTCCCCACCCCCGGATAACCGACGCAAGGTCACCTTGTACCTGCTTCAAGCGAGGTTTCGGGCTACTCATCAAAGGCTCCGAGGACGTAGGCGGGGCATGCGAAGGGCGCCGGTCCCCCCTCCCGGGACCGGCGCCCTACGTCCTTCAGGGTGAGCGGACGGATCAGTCGTCGCCCTGTCGTCGCCCTCGTCGTCGGAGTCGGTCGTCGGGTCGTCGGAGTCGTCGTCGGAGTCGCCGCCGCCCTTGTTGCCGTGGTCGTCGTCGGCGTCGTCGCCACCCTTGTCGCCGTGGTGGCCCTCGCCATCGCCGTTCCCGTGGCCGTCGCCGTTGTCGTCGCCGTGGTCGTCGCCGTGGCCGTTGCCCTCACCGGGGTAGTCGCCGTCGTCGTCGCCCTCGTCGTCGCCCTCGTCGTCGGCCGGGTCGTCGGCCGGGTCGTCGGCCGGGTCGTCGGCCGGGTCGTCGGCCGGGTCGTCGCCCGGGTCGTCGGCCCGAGTCGTCGGCCGAGTCGTCAGCCGAGTCGTCAGCGGGGTCCTCGACCGGCAGGGCCGGGTCCTCGACCGGGTCAGTCGAGTCGGCGGGCTGCACGGTGGCGGCCGGGGCATCGGGGGTGGTCGCCTGGTAGGCGGCGTTCGCGCTCACCGCGCCGGCGATGGTCAGGGCGCCGCCGACGACGACCACCTTTCCGACCATGCCGAGCTTGCTGAGCCCGTCCATGGCGAGCTGGAACTTGGTCATCGGGTGCTCCTGGTTGTGGGTGAGTCGGGGTTCGTACGTCGTTGCTCAAGGGGGCATTCGCTGACGGTGACGCTGGGGATACGGCTGGTTCCCCGGTTCACCCGTTCGGACGCAGGGCGGCTGCGCGCGCTCCGAGACGGCCAGGAGGGCGCGGTCCCCTCCCGGGATCCGCGCCCTCCGGCCGTACCCGTCCCAGTCAGACTCGGGGCCCCTCGTCCGAGCCATCGTCAGAACCGTCGTCGGAACCGCTCGTCGCCCGTCGTCCGTCGTCGGAACCGTCGTCGCGCTGGTCGGACTTCCCGCTGTTGTCCTGGTCCGCGTCGTCGTCGGAGTGGTCGGACTTCCCGCTGTTGTCCTGGTCCGCGTCGTCGTCGGAGTGGTCGGACTTCCCGCTGTTGTCCTTGTCCGCGTCGTCGTCGGAGTCGGTCGGACTGCGCCGCCGGCGCCCCTTTGGTCGGCGTCCTCCGACGGTGGACGTGTCGCCCTTGTCGTTCCCGCCCTGCTTCGTCCCGTCCTGCGAGTCGGCGGCATCGCTGGAGTCGTCGGATGCGGGCTTGGTCGCTTCGTCGTCGAGGGCGGGGTTCGTGTCGCTGGACACCGGTACCGGGGGTACGACGACCTCGGCAGGCGGCGGCGCCGTCACCTGCCACGCGGCCGTGGCGCTCACAGCACCTGCGAGGGCGATGCTCCCGCCGATGACGATCACCTTGCCGGCGGAGGACAGCCGCGCCAGCTTCTCCTTGACGAACCATGTCCATCCGGCGGCCGCGACGCCCGTGGCGCCAGCCGTCGGCGCGGCCAGGAAGGCGGCGAGCTTGTCTGACGGCGCCGGTGCCGGGCCTTCGCCCACCTGCTGCAGCGCGCGCAACGAGTCGGCGAGCCGTGCGTCGTTGCCGACTGCGCCCGTCACGTTCTCGTCAGGAGTCATCACGTCTCCGCATTCGCTGGACGGGGGCTGGGGGATACGCGCTGCGCGGTCGGTTCACCCGATCGGCCCTGCAGGGAGGGTTCGTCGACCCGGCGTCGCAGCGTCTCCAGAGCGCGGTGCTGGAGGGATTTGATCGCCCCGACCGAGCGCCCCAGCGTGGTGGCTACTTCTTCCAGCGAAAGGTCGGCGACGAAGCGCAGGGTGAGGACCTCTCGTTGGTCGGGCGCGAGGTCGGCGAGCATGCCCAGGACGTCGCCGCGCTCGGCGGCCAGGCCGGGCTCGTCGGCGGGCCCGCTGAGCCGCCGGTCCAGATCGGGCTCGTAAGGGACGGCCGCGGGTTGCCGGCTGCGCCGCCGTACGTCGTCGACCCGCTTGTGGTGCGCGATCGAGAACAACCAGGTCCGGAACGCGGCCCCGTCGCCGACGACGTCTCCGATCCGAGCGAAGGCCGCGAGGAAGGTCTCGCTCGTCAGGTCCTCGGCGTCGCGACAGCCGTGGGCGCGGAAGTAGCCGTGGACCCGACCGCCGAGTGCCGTCCAGATCGCGCTGAAGGCCGCGGGGTCACCGGTGCGCGCGGCATCGACCAGTCGGTCGAGCTCGACGGGGTCCACCCCGCTGTCATCGGCAGGACTCGCGTCGATCTTGCGCCGGCTGCTCGAGGACAAGGTGACCTTGTGTCCGGCATACCGGGTACAAGGTGACCTTGCGTCTTCAAAGGAGGCTGCGCGAGGCCGCTACCGTCGAGGGATGACCGTTGTCGCGGTGGCGTTCTGCCCCGGCCCTCCCTTGCTCGTCCCCGAGCTGGCCGGCGCGGCGGCCCCCGAGCTGGACGCCCTCCGCGCCTCGTGCGACGCGGTCGTCACCGCCGCCTGCTCGGTCGGCTCGGGGCGTGATCTCCCGGTCGTCGTCCTGGGCGCGGCGCCGACGTCGGGCCGTTTCGGCGGGACGGCAGCTGGCACCTTGGGCCCGTACGGCGTGGACGTCCGCGCCGGCGGACCGGGTGACCCCACGCTTCCGCTCAGCCTCACTCTCGGTGGCTGGCTGCTCGACCGGGCCGGCGTCGCTTCGGCGCGACGCACGCTACGTCGGGCTCGGTGCCGGCGACCCCACCCCCGAGCCACCGGCCGGTGACTGCGTGCTTCTCGTCGTGGGCGACGGCTCCGCGACGCGCACCGCCAAGGCGCCCGGCAGCTTCCACCCCGAGGCGGAGGCGTACGACGCGAGCGTCGCAGCGGCCTTCGCGTCCGGCGACCCGCGCCGGCTGGCGGCCCTTGACGGGCCTCTCGCCGAGGCGGTCGGCGCCGCGGGAGCCCGAGCCTGGGGGGTCGCTGCTCAATGGTGGGGGGACGCCGCAGCAGCCACCGCACGCGTAGACGCCGACGAGGCCCCCTACGGAGTGGGGTACCTCGTCGGCGTCTGGTTGCGCTGAAGCCGCGCGGCCGACCCGGCGCGGCGTGACCTACAGCGAGTCGGTCGCCGAGTCGACGGCCTTGTCGACCTGCTCGGTGACAGCCGAGCTGGCGCCGCCGGTCGCATCGTCCACCTTGTCGGTGGCTGCGTCGGCGGCCGCGTCGATCGCGTCGCCCTGACCGCCGATCATCTCCTTGGCCTTGTCCATCGCACCGTCGAACATGCTCATGCGTGCTCCCTCGCTCCAGGGGCCCGGAGGGGCCGGGCCCGTCGCGGCAACTAGGACAAGATGGCCACCGTGTCCTCCGGAACGACAGTCGCCGCGGTCGTCGGGGCCACCGCGACCGGGAAGTCCGACCTCGGCGTCCGGCTGGCCCTCGCCCTCGACGCCGAGATCGTCAACGCAGACTCGATGCAGCTGTACGCCGGCATGGACATCGGCACCGCCAAGCTCAGCGCCGACGAGCGCCGCGGCGTGCCCCACCATCTGCTCGACGTCTGGCCGGTCACCCGCACGGCCAACGTGGTCGCCTACCGCGCCGAGGCCCGCGCGGTCGTCGACCGGCTGCTGGACCAAGGTCGCTCGGTGGTCGTCGTCGGGGGCTCGGGCCTCTACGTCCGCGCCCTCCTCGACGACCTCGACTTCCCGGGGACCGACCCGGCCGTACGCGCTGCGCTCGAGGCCGAGCTGGCCGAGCGAGGGCCGGCGGCCCTGCACGCCCGGCTGGCCGCCGCCGACCCCGCTGCCGGCTCGGCGATCGCCCCGGAGAACGGTCGCCGCATCGTCCGGGCGCTCGAGGTCGTCACCCTGCACGGCAGCTACACCGCCACCCTGCCCGACCCTCAGGCGCACTACCCGCACGCCAGGCTCGTCGGCCTGACCTGCGCCCGCCCCGAGCTGGCCGACCGGATCGAGGCCCGGGTCGACCGGATGTGGGACGCCGGCCTGGTCGAGGAGGCCAGGCAGCTCGCCGAGACCGCCGGGCTGCGCGAGGGCGTCACCGCCAGCCGTGCCCTCGGCTACGCCCAGGCACTCGCCCAGCTCGACGGTGTCGTCGACGAGGCGACGGCCAAGCGCGACACGGCGGCAGCGACCAGGCGGTTCGCCCGCCGGCAGGAGTCCTGGTTCCGCCGCGACACCCGGATCACCTGGCTGCCCTCCGACACCGGTGCCGCCGACCCGTTCGACGAGGCGCTGGCCGTCGTCACCGGGTCACTACGATCGACGGTGTGAGCCACCCCGAGCTGCCCTACGCCAAGGGCCACGGCACGGGCAACGACTTCGTCGTGCTTCCTGACTTCGCCGGTGAGCTCACGTTGCGCCCGTCGATGGTTGCCGCGCTGTGCGACCGACGTACCGGTATCGGCGCCGACGGCGTGCTCCGGGTCGTGCGGACGGCGCACGCGGAGGAGTTCGGTGTCGTCGCGCAGGCCGACCGTGCCGAGTGGTTCATGGACTACCGCAACGCCGACGGCTCGGTGGCGGAGATGTGCGGCAACGGGGTGCGGGTCTTCGTCCGCTACCTGCTCGACGCGGGGCTGGCGGACCGTCCGATCGTCCACGTGGCCACCCGCGCCGGAGTCGTCGCCGTCACGGTCGAAGGTGACGGCACGCTGGCGGCCGACCTGGGGCCGGCGACGGTGCCCGACGTACGGCCGCCGGCCCGCGTGAGCGTCGACCCGCACGGCTGGCCGGCGACCGCCGTCACGATGCCCAACCCGCACGCCGTCGTCTTCGTCCACGACCTCACCGAGGCCGGCGACCTCGCCGAGTCCCCGTTCGTCGCGCCCGCGGACGCCTTTCCCGACGGTGCCAACGTCGAGTTCGTGCGCATCGACGAGCCGGGGCACCTGGCCATGCGCGTCTACGAGCGCGGTGTGGGGGAGACGGCCTCGTGCGGCACCGGGGCGTGCGCGGCGGTCGTGGCCGCTCGGCGCCGGCTCGGCGCCGGCTCGGCGGGCGACACCGGGGTGCCGACTCGCTGGACCGTGGACGTTCCAGGCGGACGGCTCCGGGTCACGGAGCGTCCCGACGGCCGGGTCGAGCTCGCCGGTCCCGCCGTCCTGGTGGCGAACGGCACCGTGCACCGCGACTGGCTGGAGGCCCACGCGTGACCGAACCCCTCGCCCCCCGAGTCGCGGGCGGCATCGCCCGGCTCGGCGGCGGCTTCATGATCTCCAGGCAGGCCAAGGCGGCGGCCGAGGCGAACGGCCTCGCCAACCCGTGGGCGGCCTACTTCGCCGGTCGGTGCGGGGTGCTGGGCGACGTGGACGCCGACGTCGTGCTGGCCGCGCTGGTGTTCTTCGAGCCGGGGACGGTGCGTACCGGGTGGGACGAGCGCCGCGCGGCCGGCGTAGCCCCCGAGGTCTCGGCCGAACGTTTCCGACAGGCCTGCTTCGGGTGGGGCCGGGCCAAGCTGGACGGCTTCGAGGGAGCCGGCCGGCTCGCCGACCTGCTCGAGCCGCTGGCCGCGGCCGCCGACCCGACGTGCGCGCCGATCTTCGCCGGCTGGCGGGCGCTTGCCCGCCCCGAGGTGGGCGACGACCTGGCCCGGGTGGTGTTCGCCGCCCACCTGCTGCGCGAGCACCGGATGGCCGTGCACGCCGTCGCCGTACGGGCCGCCGGCATGGCACCCCTGGACGCGATCCTCGCCGGAGCGGGCGGGCCGGGCAACGCCGCCTTCTTCGGCTGGCCCGCGCCCTACCGCGACGTGAGCGACCTCGCGCCAGGCCCGTACGGCCGTCGAGGAGGCGACCGACCGGCTCGCCGAGCCCGTCTTCGCCAGCCTCAGCGCCGCCGATGCCGACACCCTCGTCACCCTGCTCGACGAAGCCGTCGCCCTGTCCTCCCGCAAGGGATAACCGACGCAAGGTCACCTTGTACCCGCGTCATTCGAGGTTTCGGCACACTCATGGGTGCGGCCGGTTCAGTGGTCAGGGTTGCCGTGGTGCTCGGCTGTCGTGCGGAGCGTGGCGGCGTCGATGCCGAGGCGGTGCAGGGCCTTGGGCAGGGTGCCGTGCTCGAGAGCGCTGGCGCCGATGAGCACATGCGCGCTGGTGAAGCGCTTGGCTCGCAGCGCCTTCCTGGCCTCCGCGGTGGCGGTGAGCAGGTCCCGCGTGGATCCCTTCGAGCGGTAGACCCCTCGGTTGGTGGGTGTGGGAAGAGGGATCGGGGTGGGGGACTCGCTGATCCCTACCGTCGTCAGCGCCTCGGCATGGACCTGGTCGATCGCCTCGCGCAGCCGTGCCGCGTCCACCCCGAGCTCGGCCAGGGCATCGGCCGCGGTGTGATCCGGCAGCGAGAGGGCGGCCAGCACGACGTGCTCGGCTCCGGGGTCCGCTTCACCCATGGCAGCGGACTCACGTTCCGCGGCTTCGAGCAGGGCGCGCACGGTGGCCATGTCGGCCAGGGTCTGGAACATCGGGGGCCTCCTACCGTCGCCCGATCCGGTGGGCGAACTTCTTGTGCACCGCTTGCCTGGTCACACCCAGGGCTTGAGCGAGCTGGCTCCACGTCCAGCCCTGCTCGACGGCGCGCTCGACAGCCGCCTGTTCGAGCTGGTCAGCCAGGCGACGCAGCGCCACCACGGCTGCCAACGCCTCGACCGGCTCGTCCGGGCCGGGAACGTCGAACAGCTGCGCCATGCGTCAACCATAGTTGACACACGCGTGCTTCACGCGGTCGTTCGGGCGACCCTCGGAAGCGGACAGCGGTACGGCTCCGGCACGCGACTGCTCGCGCCCGGTCACCCGAAACCCGTTGGGTCCCGGCGCCGGGGCTCGTGCGACCCTGGAGACACGATGAGCATGCAGCCCCGGGTCCCCGAGACCACCGCCGACGTGTACGGCTCCGACAGTGACCCGCCTCCCCCTCCACGAGGTGGACCTCGACGGCTTCGACGCCGACGGCCTCCAGCTCGACCTCGAGGAGCGCCAGGCCCTGCGCCGCGTGGCCGGGCTCTCCACCGAGCTCGCCGACGTCACCGAGGTCGAGTACCGCCAGCTCCGCCTCGAGCGCGTCGTCCTGGTCGGCGTGTGGACCGAGGGCACCCCCGCCGACGCCGAGAACAGCATGCGCGAGCTCGCCGCCCTCGCCGAGACCGCCGGCTCGGAGGTGCTCGAGGGCCTCATCCAGCGCCGCACGAAGCCCGACGCGGCGACGTACATCGGCTCCGGCAAGGCCCGCGAGCTGCGCGACGTCGTGCTCGCGACCGGCGCCGACACCGTGATCTGCGACGGCGAGCTGACCCCCGGCCAGCTGAACCACCTCGAGGACATCGTCAAGGTCAAGGTGGTCGACCGCACCTGGCTGATCCTCGACATCTTCGCCCAGCACGCCTCCGTCCAAGGAGGGCAAGGCGCAGGTCTCGCTGGCGCAGATGCAGTACATGCTGCCGCGCCTGCGCGGCTGGGGTGAGTCGCTCTCCCGGCAGGCGGGCGGCCGGGTCGCCGGCGGCGCCGGGATCGGCACCCGCGGTCCCGGTGAGACCAAGATCGAGACCGACCGTCGCCGGATCGGCAAGTCCATGGCCAAGCTGCGCCGTGAGCTCAAGGAGATGAGCAAGGTCCGGGCGACCCAGCGCCAGGAGCGGCGCCGCCACCAGGTGCCGCAGCGTCGCCATCGCCGGCTACACCAACGCCGGCAAGTCCTCCCTGCTCAACCGGCTGACCGGCGCCGGGGTGCTCGTGGAGGACGCGCTGTTCGCGACCCTCGACCCGACCGTCCGCCAGGCCGACGACCCCGGACGGACGTACGTACACCCTCACCGACACCGTCGGCTTCGTCCGGCACCTGCCGCACCAGCTCGTCGAGGCGTTCCGCTCCACCCTGGAGGAGGTCGGCGACTCCGACCTGATCCTGCACGTCGTCGACGTGCTCCGACCCCGACCCCGAGGGCCAGCTCGCCGCCGTGCGCGAGGTGCTCGCCGAGGTCGGGCGCGGCGCACGTACCCGAGATCGTCGTGCTCAACAAGGTCGACGCGGCCGACCCCGAGGTCGTCGAGCGCCTGCGCCGCCGCGAGCCGCACTCGGTCGTGGTGTCGGCGCGGACGGGGTACGGGCTGGACGCGCTCGTCGAGGCCCTCTCCGTCGACCTCCCGCGCCCCGCGGTCGAGGTGGACGTGCTGCTGCCCGTACACCGCCGGCCGGCTGGTGGCCCGGGTCCACGACGACGGGGAGGTCATCTCGGCCGAGCACACCGAGGACGGCACCCGCCTGCACGCCCGGGTGGGCGCCGCACTCGCCGCCGAGCTGAACGCCGCCGCGCTGCCTTGACCCCGCTCAGGGTGACGTTCCGTACGCGACACGCGGCGAGTCGCGTACGGAACGTCACCCTCAGCGGGGGGTGAGGGTCCGCGAGCGTCAAGCCGGACGCCTGATCAGCCGATCTTCACGCCATGGCCCGCCTGCCGTTGCTGGCGCTCGTCCTCGCGGGCCTCGTGGCGGGGGTCGCACTGCTCTGGCGGGCTCGCCGCGAGGCCGCGGGATCCCGCATGCCCTGGGTCGTCCTCGGCGTGGCCGCCCTGATCGACACCTCCTGGGTCGCTCACCGGGGCCTGCAGGCGATGACCCGCACCGGTGCGGGGGACCAGGCCCTTCCGGTTCTCGCCCACCAGTCCGCCCAGCTGCTGGCGGTCCCGTTCGTGGTGATGGCCCTGCTGCGCCTCCCGCACCCGCCGACCGATCGCCGCCGCACGCAGACGATCGTCGACACGTGCACGGCCGTGCTGGGGTTCGCCGTGGTCTACGGGCAGGCGGTTCTTCCCCTGTCGCTGCCGGCCGGCCTGCCGCTCGGGCAGCAAGGGCTCGCCATCGCCCAGGCGGGCTGCGCGGTCGTCGTGAGCACCACCTGCATCCACGTGCTCGCCCGCGCCCGACAGCCTGGCGGGCTGCCCTTCGCCTCGCTCGGGCCGGTCGCCGTCGGCGTGCTCGCCCACGTCCTCGGCCTCGCCCTCCTCCAGCTCGTGCTCGTGGCGGGCGCCTCCCTGCCAGCCGCGCTCCCGGGCTTCGTCCTTGCCGCCGGGGGGCAGCTCCTCGTGGCCGACGGCGCGTGGCAGCGGCGGTACGGCCCCGAGGCGCCGCGGCGAAGCCCGGCGCCGCGAGACCGTGGCCGCTCTCGCCCCGGTCCTGCCGCTGGTGCTGGCCGGGCTCGTGGTGTTCGCGGACCTGGCGAACCGCCACCGGGTCGGCCCCGTGGTCCTGGTGCTCTGCGTCGCCCTGCTCGTGGCCCTCCTCGTCGGCGCGATCCTCACCAGGATCGAGTCGTTGGAGGTCACCCGCACCCTCGAGGACCGCGTGGTCGAGCGCACCCTCGACCTCGGCACCCGCGAGAAGTGGTTCCGCGCCCTGGTCTCGAACGCGTCCGACGTGGTCACCGTGCTCGACCGGTCGGGCGTCATCCGCTACCAGACGCCGTCGGCCCGTCGCGTGCTCGGCCACGACCCGGAACGGCTCGTGGGCACCGCCTTTCAGCGGGCTGCTGCCCTCCACCGAGGACGCCACCTTCGCGCGTGCCGTCGCCGAGGCTGCCCACTCACCGACCGGCGAGGCGACCACCGACCTCACCGTCTGGCACCGCGACGGCCGCTACGTCGAGACCGTGACCACGGTGACGTCCCTCCTCGACGACCCCGACATCCGCGGCGTCGTCCTCACGACCCGCGACGTGTCCGAGCAGCACGCCCTGCAGGAGCAGCTCGAGCGGCAGGCGTACTCCGACCCGCTCACCGGCCTCGCGAACCGCGCGCTCTTCCAGGAGGCCATCGAGGGGGAGGTGCGTGACACGCGCCCGGGTCACGTGGCGGTGCTCTTCCTCGACCTCGACGGGTTCAAGAGCGTGAACGACGCGCAAGGGCATGCCACCGGCGACCAGCTCCTGGTGCTCGTGGGGCAGCGGCTGCGGAACGCCGTACGGCCGGGGGACATCGTGGCCCGGCTCGGTGGTGACGAGTTCGGCATCCTGGTCTCCGGCGAGGACGCCGAGAAGGCCGCCGTGTGGGTGGCGCACCGGGTGCGCCGGGTGCTCGCCAACGACTTCCGCCTCGGCGGCCACGAGATCACCGTCGGCGCATCGATCGGCATCTCGGTGAACCAGAACGGCGACGAGGGATCCGGCCAGCTGCTGCGCAACGCCGACCTCGCGATGTACCGCGCGAAGGGCCAGCAGCGCCAGGCGTTCGTGGTCTTCGAGGCCGAGATGCACGACGCCGCGGTGGCGCGCATGGAGGCCGAGGCCGACCTCCGACGGGCGGTCACGCGCGGGGAGCTCGTCCTGCACTACCAGCCGATCGTGGACCTGGTCACCTGCCGCGTGGTCGGCGCCGAGGCGCTGATCCGCTGGCGGCACCCGGTCCGCGGGCTGCTGCCGCCCTCGGAGTTCATCGACCTCGCCGAGGAGACCGGGCTGGTCGAGGAGATCGGTGCCTGGGCGCTGGTCGAGGGCTGCCGGGCGGCCGCGCGCTGGCAGCCGTACGGCTCCACCGGCGGGGTCTTCCGGATGGCGGTCAACGTCTCGGCCCGCCAGCTCTCGCACGGACTCCCGCGCCGGGTCAGGGACGCGCTCGTCGCATCCGGGCTCCCTGCGGGGGCGCTGACCCTGGAGATGACCGAGTCGGTCCTCATGGAGCGCACCGACGAGATGGTCGCGCTGCTCAAGCGGTTCAAGCTGCTCGGGGTACGGCTGGCCGTCGACGACTTCGGCACCGGCTACTCGTCGCTGTCGTACCTGTCGCAGTTCCCGGTGGACGTGCTCAAGATCGACCGGTCGTTCGTGGAGCAGGTCGGCCGCGACCCGGAGAAGTCCGAGCTCGCCCGCACGATCGTGCACCTCGGCCGGGCGCTGCGGCTGACCACGGTCGCGGAGGGCATCGAGTCCCTCGAGCAGGCCGACCTGATGCGCGACATGGGCTGCGACCTCGGACAGGGCTACCACTTCGCACCCGCGCTCCCGGAGGCCGACCTCGACGCCTACCTGGAGGAGGCCGGCGGCCGGGTGATCGCCTCGCTGATCAAGGAATCCTGCACCGGTCCCGCCGCCGACGCCTCGCTGATCAAGGAATCCTGCACCGGTCGAGTCACCCTGACCGGTGCAGGATTCCTTGATCAGTCGCGTCGCGCCTGTCCAGGGGGACCCTGACCGGTGCAGGATTCCTTGATCAGTCGCGCCGCGCCGGTCCCGGGGGACTGACGACGCGGCCGAGGCTGACCATCCGCGAGAATGGGCCGGTGCCCACGACCGCTGCGCCCGGAAGCGCTGCGCCCGGTTCGCCGGTGCCCACGACAGTTGCGCCCTCGACCGCTGCCCCGCCGCAGGGCGCCCCCGAGATCACCGCCTCCGACCAGCTCGACGCTGCCCTCGCGGCGGCCGTCGAGGCAGTCGGCGGGGCGACCCGCGAGGGCCAGGTCGCGATGGCCGAGGCGGTCGCCCGCACGTTCGCCACCGGTGACCACCTGCTGGTCCAGGCCGGCACCGGCACCGGCAAGAGCCTTGCCTACCTCGTGCCGGCCGCCCTGCACGCGGTCAACGACCGGACGGCCGTCGTCGTCGCCACCGCCACCATCGCCCTCCAGCGCCAGCTCGTCGAGCGCGACCTGCCGCTGGTGGCCGACGCGCTCGAGCCGATGCTCGACCGGCGGCCGACGTTCGCGATCCTCAAGGGCCGCCACCACTACCTGTGCGCCCACCGGCTCAACGAGGGCTCGCCCAGCGACGACGGCGACACCCTCTTCGAGCCGGCGCCGAGCACCGACCTCGGCCGCGACGTCAAGCGCATCCGCACCTGGGCGGAGACCACCGAGACCGGTGACCGCGACGAGCTCGTGCCGGCGCCCGCCGAGCGCGCCTGGCGGTCGCTGTCGGTCAACGCCCACGAGTGCCTCGGCGCGGCGCGCTGCCCCTACGCCACCGACTGCTTCTCCGAGCAGGCCCGCGAGGCCGCCCGGCAGGCCGACGTCGTGGTCACCAACCACGCGATGCTCGCCATCGACGCGATGAGCGGCATCCAGCTGCTGCCCGAGCACGACGTCGTGGTCGTCGACGAGGCGCACGAGCTGGTCGACCGGGCGACCCAGGCGATCACCGACGAGCTGACCGCCGGCATGGTCGAACGGGCGGCGCGGCGGGCGCGCAAGCACGTACCCCCCGAGGTCCACGACGACCTGCTCACGGCGGCGGAGTTTCTCGAGGAGGCCCTCGCCGAGGCCGAGCCAGGACGCGTCGAGTCCCTCGGCGGCGCCCTGTTCGACGCGCTCGTGGCGGTGCGCGACGCGGGGCACGCGGCGGTGTCGGCCTTCGCTGGCGACAAGGGCGGTACGTCGGGGGCCGGCGACGACCAGGCCGCTCGCGTCCAGGCCAAGGCGGCCGTCGAGGAGGTCTGGGAGATCGCCGGGCGCGTCGTCGCCGCGGGGGAGCACGATGTCGTCTGGACCACGGCCTCGGAGCGCCGCCCGCCCGCCTTGTGGCGCGCACCGCTGTCGGTGGCCGGGCTGCTGCGGGAGAAGCTGTTCACCGACCGGGCCGCGGTGCTGACCAGCGCCACGCTGACCCTCGGCGGGTCGTTCGACCCGGTCGCCGGCGCGCTCGGTCTGCTCGGGGAGGACGCCCCGGAGTGGACCGGCCTCGACGTCGGCTCACCGTTCCGCTACGCCGAGCAGGGCATCCTCTACGTCGCCCGCCACCTCCCGCCGCCTGGCCGCGACGGGCTGTCCGACGAGCTGCTCTTCGAGCTCGAGGACCTCGTGCGCGCCGCCGGCGGGCGGACCCTCGGGCTGTTCTCCTCGATGCGGGCGGCCGAGCAGGCGACCGCGGCGATGCGCATCCGGCTCTCGACGCCGATCCTGTGCCAGGGCGACGACGCGACCGCCGAGCTGGTCAAGGCGTTCGCGGCCGACCCGGAGACCTCGTCTGTTCGGCACCCTCTCGCTCTGGCAGGGCGTCGACGTGCCGGGCGACTCGTGCCGCCTCGTGGTGATCGACCGGATCCCGTTCCCGCGGCCGGACGACCCGCTCGCTGCGGCACGCGCCCGGGCCGTGGCGAAGGCCGGCGGCAACGGGTTCATGGCGGTGTCGGCGACCTCGGCCGCGCTGCTGCTCGCCCAGGGGAGCGGGCGCCTCATCCGGTCCCACGACGACCGCGGGGTCGTCGCCGTGCTCGACTCGCGGCTGGCGACCGCCCGGTACGGCACGTTCCTCACCCGGTCGATGCCGCCGTTCTGGCGCACGGAGTCCAGCGAGGTCGCCCAGTCCGCGCTGAGTCGGCTCAGCGAGCCCGCGACGCCGCGGCCACTCCTGACGAGCCGGAGCCCCCGCAGGGTGCGGCGCCGACCCGACGGCACGTAACATCCTGGCGTGCGTCGGATTCTGGCACTCTCACCATGAGAGTGCTAATCTGGACGTCGTACGGAGCCGCCGGCCAAGGTGGTGGGCGGCACGACGAGCCCGCAGGAGGAGCCATGGCCGTATTGCGTTTCGACCCCTTCCGTGATCTCGACCGCCTGACCGAGCAGATGCTCGGAGCGCCCGCCAACGCGGGACGCGTCCCACGGTTCATGCCGATGGACCTGTACCGCTCCGGTGACCACTACGTCCTGCACGCCGACCTGCCCGGGGTGGACCCTGGCTCGGTGGACGTGAGCGTGGACAACGGCACCCTGACGATCCGCGCCGAGCGCAGCGGACGCACCGAGGAGTCGGTGGAGTGGCTGGCCAGCGAACGCTTCACCGGCACCTACATGCGCCAGCTCGCCCTCGGCGACGGCATCGATGCCGAGCGGATCGCGGCGACCTACGAGAACGGCGTGCTGACGGTGACCATCCCGATGGCGGAGCGGGCCAAGCCGCGCCGCATCCAGGTCGACGCCAAGACCGAGCACGCGGTGATCACCGGCAACGCCGAGCCCCAGCAGGTCACCGGCTCGTGACGCGCGCGGCGGAGGGTCCGCACTCCACGGGGGTGCGGACCCTCCGCATCGGGCGAGGGAGGGCTAGGGATCGACGGTCATGGCGCTGAGGTCGTCGAGGAAGCCCGGGTAGCTGGTCGACACGCAGTCCCAGTCCTCGATGCGTACGGGCTCCGCGCCGCCGCCGGCAGGGCGTACGGCCAGTGCGGCGATCGCCGCGGCCATCGCGATCCGGTGGTCGCCGTGGGACGTCGACGATGCCCGGCCGCAGGACAGCGCCCGCGTGCACGACGAGGCGTTCGGGCTCGGTGTCGACCTGCGCGCCGAGCGCCCGCAGCATGGCCGCGACGGTCTCGATCCGGTCGCTCTCCTTGGTGCGCAGCTCGGCCGCGCCCTGCACGTCGAGCACTCCCTCGACGGCCAGCGCCGCGGCCACCGCGAGCGCCGGCACCTCGTCGATCAGGTCGGGCAGCTCGGTGGCGGTGACCACGGTCCCGTGCAGCTCGGCGCCGCGGACGCGCACGACGCCCGCGGCCCGGTCGATCTCGAGGTCGGCGCCCATCCGCTGCAGCACCGGGAGGAACCCGGTGCGCTCGGGCGCGAGGTAGAGGCCCTCGACGGTCAGGTCGCTCCCGGGGATCGCCGCCGCGCCGCAGATCCAGAACGCGCTCTGCGACGGGTCGCCGGGCACCACGATCCGCCCGGGCTGCACCGGCCCGGGGGTCAGCGTGACGACGTCGCCGCCGCGACCGTCCGGCTCGGTCACCACCGAGACCCCTCGCTCGCGCAGCATCTCCTCGGTGTGCCGGCGGGTGGGTACGCGCTCGCGCACGACGCTCACCCCGTCGGCGTGGAGACCGGCGAGCAGCACCGCCGACTTCACCTGGGCGCTGGCGACCGGCGGCGTGTAGTCGATGCCGACGAGGCCGCCGCCGCGGATCTCCAGGGGCGCCAGGCGGCCGCCCTCGCGTCCGTCGATGGTCGCGCCCATCAGCCGCAGCGGGACCGTCACCCGGTCCATCGGGCGCTGCGCGATCGACGCGTCCCCGGTGAGGACGCTGCGGAACGGGAGGCCGGCGCACAGACCGGCGAGCAGGCGGATGCCCGTACCCGAGTTGCCGACGTCGAGCACGCCGGCGGCCTCGTGGAGGTCGCCGCCCTCGACGGTGAGGGTGCCGACCCGATGCGCAGACCCGGCGTCCGGCGCCTCGGAGATGCGGGCGCCGAGCGCCTCGACGATGGCCCGGGTGTGCGCGACGTCGAGCCCGGCGCTCAGCCCCTCGATGGTGCTGGTGCCGCGGGCGAGCAGGGCGAGGATCAGCGCGCGGTGCGAGACCGACTTGTCGCCGGGCACCCGCAGCGTGCCGCGCAGCACGCGTCCACCCTCGACCGTCGCGCGTCCCGTCACGGGCGCCATTGTGTCGCAGCGGTCCGCCGGTCCGGCCGGCTCGTCCGAGCACCGGACCTCCCGGGTGCCCGCCTCCCTCGAGGCAGGGGCAGGATGGCGGTATGACCGACAACGCAGCCACCACGCCCGCCCTCCAGGCCCTCGACCTCGACGACCCGGGCCGCGTGCTCGCGATCGTCGCCCACCCCGACGACCTCGAGTACGGCGCCGCTGCCGCCGTCGCCAAGTGGACCGCCGCCGGGCACGAGGTCGTCTACGTCCTCGTCACCAGCGGCGAGGCCGGCATCGACGGCATGGACCCCGCCACCGCCGGTCCGTTGCGCGAGGCCGAGGAGATCGCGGGCGCCGCCGTCGTGGGCGTCCACACCGTGGAGTTCCTCGGCTACGCCGACGGGATGATCGAGTACGGGCTGCCGCTGCGCCGCGACCTCGCCCGGGCGATCCGCCGGCACAAGCCCGACACCCTGCTGCTGTTCAACCACCGGGAGAACTGGGGCCCGGGCTCGCTCAACTCACCCGACCACCGCAACGTCGGCCACGCCGCGCTGGACGCCATGGGCGACGCGGGCAACCGGTGGATCTTCCCCGAGCTGCTCACCGAGGACGGCCTCGAGCCGCACAGCCCGAAGCGGGCGCTGGTCACCGCGTCGCCGGTGTCGACCCACGCGATGGACGTCACCGAGCACATGGACGCCGCGGTCGCCTCGCTGCGCGAGCACCACGCCTACCTCCAGGGGCTCGGCGAGCACCCGATGGCCGACCCGGAGTTCCTGCGGGCCTTCGCGGAGATGACCGGTCAGCGGTTCCGCGGTGAGGGCGCAGCGCTGGCCTTCGAGTACTACGGCAGCTGACCCCCCGCGTGACCGGACGCCCACGCACCCCGTCCGTACCAAGGAAAGGCGTACCTCATGACTGACGTCCCCGTCGTTGCCGTCCCGACGATGCCCCGCATCGGCGACCCGGCACCGCCGTTCCGCGCCACGCACCACCCAGGGCGACGTCAGCTTCCCTGACGACTTCCACGGCAAGCTGGGTCATCTTCTTCAGCCACCCGGCGGACTTCACCCCGGTGTGCACGACGGAGTTCATGACCTTCGCGTCGCTGCAGGCGGACTTCGCGGCCCTCAACACCAAGCTGCTCGGGCTGTCGGTCGACGGGCTCTACAGCCACATCGCCTGGCTGCGCACCATCAAGGAGAAGATCACCTTCCGCGGGATGTCCGACGTCGACGTGACCTTCCCGCTCATCGACGACATCACGATGGAGATCGCCCGGAAGTACGGGATGATCATGCCCGGCGAGGACTCCACCAAGGCCGTGCGCGCGGTCTTCGTCATCGACCCGAAGGCGCACATCCGGGCGATCATCTACTACCCGCTGAGCCTGGGCCGGAACTTCGACGAGCTGCTCCGGGTGATCGTCGCGCTGCAGACCGCGGACGCCCTCGACGTCGCGACCCCCGCCGACTGGCGCCCGGGGGAGCCGGTCATCGTGCCGCCGGCCGGGTCCTGCGGGACCGCGAAGGACCGCATGGACGGCCACGAGGACGGCGTCACCTGCGTCGACTGGTTCTTCTGCACCAAGGAGGTCAGCGAGGCCGAGGTGAAGGCGGCCATCGCTGTCTGACCGATTGTCGTACGTCTGGTGTTACGCTGACGGTCATGGTTGCGCCGATCACGTTTCGCCCCGACTCCGAGGTCGAGCGCGCCCTTGCCGCCCTGACGTCGGACGGCACGTCGGTGTCGGCAGCCGTACGTCAGGCGATCGTCGACGCGGCTCGTCGCCACGCCGAGGAGTCGCTGCGCGCCGAGGCGGCCGCCCTGGCCGCCGACCCCGACGACCGCGCCGAGGCAGCGCAGGTGCTGCGCGACCTGGAGTCGTTGCGTGCGTGGTGAGGTGTTCCGGCTGAAGGCGCCGCGCGGCGGTCGGGGCAGCGAGCAGGCGGGGGGCCGGTACGCCGTCGTCCTGCAGTCCGACGCCCTGCCGTTGTCGACGCTGCTCGTGGCACCGACGTCGACCTCGGCCCGGCAGCCAGCTTCCGCCGCGGAGATCGTGGTGCGCGGCCGCACGACGCGCGTCCTCGCCGAGCAGACGTCTGCGGTCGACCCGACCCGACTGGGCGCGTCCGTCGGGTTCCTGAGCCTCGAGGACATGCGGCGGGTGGACGCGGCGCTGCGCGTTGTCCTCGACCTGCTTCAGTCCCTCGCTGACCCCTCCGCAATGGGGTAGTTCACCCGTGCTCTGGACGGGTGAACTACCCCGAGTCGCGGGCCTGGACCCCCCCGGTCAGTGGCACAGCCCGCAGATGCAGGCGGACGACCACGCCGGCGTGGTCGGACGGCCACAGGGGCGGGGTCGCCGAGAACGGGTGGTCGCCGATCACCTTCGCGGAGACGGCGCGGGCGCCCTGACGCGAGAGCACCAGGTCGATCCGCGACCTCAGTTCCGACCCCGGGTTGGTCAGGGTCTCGTTCTGGCAGCAGGTGAGGCCGGGGTCGTACGGGTGGATCGACCAGGCGTCGGTGAACTGGGCGGTGAGCTGGGCGTAGGACGTCGTGGTGCTTCCGTCGGCGGCGGAGTTGAAGTCGCCGACGGCGATGTCCGCGCCGCGCCCCTTGGCCGGGCCGGCCAGGAACTCCGCGGCTTGGGCCTCCTGGACGGCCGGGAAGTCCTCGGTCTCCAGGTGGGTGTTGGCGAAGTGGAAGCGGACGCCGCGGAAGCGGCCGTCGATCGAGGTCCAGCCGCGCTTGAAGGACACCGGCGCCGCCCCCGGGACGGGTGGGGTGAACTCCTGCTGCGCGATGTAGGACCCGCTGCGCGGGTTCCACCAGTGCAGGTTCTTGCGCGAGGAGTCCACCAGGATCACGTCGCGGTCCTTCAGCGTCACCAGGCAGGCACCGACGATCGTCGAGGCGCACGGCGTGACCAGCGGGATCGGCCCGATGTCGGCGTTGGCGGACACCGCCGCCACCGTGTAGTGCAGGCCGCGCGCGGCCAGCGCCTGCTGGAGCACGGTGAGGAAGTCCAGCGTCGGCGGGACGCCGGGCCCTGAGGTCTCCCAGATCGAGACCTCCTGCAGGCCCACGAGGGCGGGCCGGTTGGTGCCGATCTCGTCGGCGAGCGCCTCGGCCCGGGCCGGGAAGTTCGTGTACTGCGCGGTGCCGTAGATCTGCGCGACCGCCCCGAGGAACGACGCCGTGTCGGTGGCGGCCAGCGCCGGCACGAGGCTGGCGCCCAGGTACAGGTTGCGCGTCATGACGACCAGCGACTTGTCTCGATGGTTGCTGTGAGCGGAGGCCGCGGGTGGAACGGCGAGCGTCACGGCCAGGGCCGAGGCGAGCAGTGCGGACAGAAGCAGCCCTGGACGACGAGCTTTCATGACGCAACCTCCACGCTGGGGACCCGTGGCGCTGACCCTGGGTCCTGCGCGGCTGGCCGTCAAGGGGCAGAGGTCTGCTTCCCTCGGGATCACCCCAACGAGTGACCCGAGGGCTGTGGCACCCGCCTCAGAGCTTGCGGAGCACCGCCACGACCCGGCCGAGGATGGTGGCGTCGTCGCCGTTGATGGGGGCGAACGCCTCGTTGTGCGGCATCAGCCACACGTGGCCGTCGCGCTTCTTGTACGTCTTCACCGTCGCCTCGCCCTCGATCATCGCGGCGACGATCTCGCCGTTGTGCGCCTCGGGGGTCTGCCGCACCACGACCCAGTCGCCGTCGCAGATCGCCGCGTCGACCATCGAGTCACCCTTGACCTCGAGCATGTACAGCGCCGCCCCTGACGCGTCGGTGTCGCCGACGATCTGGCGCGGCAGCGCGAAGACGTCCTCGACGGCCTCGTCGGCCAGGATCGGCGCGCCGGCCGCGATCCGGCCGAGCACGGGGACGTACGTCGGCTGCGGCCGGTGGTCGCCGAACCCGGTCTCGTCGACGCCGGCACCCGCGGCGGCCGCCGCCTTGGCCGTGCGGCTCACCGGACGGGTCGCCTCGCCGCCCTCGGGGGCGAAGACCTCGATGGCGCGCGGCAGGTTGGGGTCGCGGCGGATGTAGCCCTTGCGCTCGAGCACGTGCAGCTGGTGGGCCACCGACGACGGCGACGTGAGCCCGACGAGGGTGCCGATCTCGCGCATCGACGGCGGGTACCCGCGGGTCTCCACCGACTCGCGGATGCTCTCCAGGATGCGGCGCTGGCGCAGCGTCAGGCCCTCGCCGTCGGTCCAGCCGTCGGGCAGCTCGGTGACCGTCGCGCCCGGGGGACGGCCGCGGCGCGGCGTGCCGGTCGTGGGGTCGACCGGGGTCGGCAGGGCCTCGGCGGGCGGCTTCGCAGGCGCCTTGGCCTTGCTGGTCGACCGGGACGTGCTGGTCGTCGGCTTGGCCGGCTTCGACGGCGGGGTCTTCGCCATGAGGTCCTCCGAGGGGGGTGCGGCGGGGCGGGGGCGGTGGTGCGGGTGGTGCTGGTCGTGCGGGTGGTGCTGATCGTGCTGGTGGTGCTCAGCTGCGCGTGGGACGGAACTGTCGGTGGTGCCCGGCAGCCTTGCGGTCATGCCCGAAGACGCGAGCGAGACCACCGGTGGAGCTGTCACCGAGCCTAGCCGGAGCCGTACGTGTGTTCGGCACATTTGTTCGATGAAATCTCCGCGTGTCGTGGACTCCGGTCGGCGGCGCGTGCTACACATCGTACATCCGTCCGACGGACATACGTTCGAACCGTCCACAGGCCGGGTGAGGGTCGACCGCCCGCACGACAGGTTCTTGACGAAGGAAGAGGAGGCCACCATGGCCACGCAGACGCTGGTCCGACCCGCTCGGCTCATGCCCGCCCAGTTCAGCCCCGCGCAGCCGATCCTGGCGCCGCGCACGACGACCTTCCGGGTCGCCGCTGCTCCGCAGGCCGTACGCGCTCCGCAGGCCGTACGCGCTCCGCGCCGCACCCCGGCCCCGACCGCGCGCCCGCTCCCGCCGCGCCCGATGGCGCAGCGCCAGGCCGTCCCGGTGGCCGTACGCGCAGCGCGGCGCCCCTCGGGCGGCGTGCGCATCACCCGCCGCGGCCGGCTCGCGCTGCTCATGGCGCTGACCGTGCTGGCGCTGGTCGTGGTCGCGGTGATCCAGGCCGGGGCGCCCGCGGTGGCCGGCACCGACAGCGGGGGAGCGGTGACCCGCACGGTGGTCGTCGAGCCTGGCCAGACGCTGTGGCAGATCGCCCGCGACATCCGGCCGGGCGTCGACCCGCGCCTCACGGTCGCGCGCATCCAGGAGCTCAACGGCCTGACCACGGTCACCGTGTGGGCCGGCCAGCCGCTCGTCGTCCCCGCCTGACGGGTCCGATCGGCACCGGCGAGATCGGCCGCGTCGAGTGGCATCGAACGGGGCGATCTCGGCTCTGCGATTGACCCGTTCGATGCCACTCGATGTCATGTCCGGCTCACGATCAGGCGGCGGCGGCCATCAGCTGGGCCTTGACGAGGGCGATGAGCTCCCACGGTCGGCGCAGGACCAGGTCCGCGGTCACGATGAGCAGCGTCCAGCCTGCCGCCATGAGCTGGTTGCGGCGCTGAGCATCGACCCGGCGCTGCCGTTCGGTCAGGTGCACGCGCCCGTCGTACTCGACGACGAGCCGGGCCTCGCGCCACACCAGGTCGCCTTCGGCCAGCCAGTCACCGTCCGCGTCGCGGATCGCCGCGTTGACCTCAGGCTTCGGGCAGCCGCCGAGCACGAGCACGGCGCGCGTCCTGCTCTCCATCGGGGAGCGCGATCGCCCGTCGATGAGCGGGAGGGCCGCTCGCGCGTTGACGACACCTCGTCGGCCGCCCGCCCAGGCGACGATGCTCGGCCAGCTCCGCGAGCGTAGCGCACCCTCGGCCGACGATCGCGTCGCCGAGGGCGATGAGGTCGGGCAGGTCCAGCTCGCCTGCTCGGTCCAGGAAGGTCCGCGCCGGCGAGGTGGCCGGACCCCAGCGGCCGGCTATGACGTGTGCCAGCGGGAGGCGCTCGATGTGGCAGGTGGCCACGCTGTGCCTCGATCTGGAGGCCGCGGTCGGCACCGTGAGGTGGGCGGTGGCGAGGTCGCGTTCCCGGACGCCGAGCGGAAGCCCTTCGAGCGGCGGCGGCGCTGGCATGGCTCAGGACCGCCTCCGGCACGGCCAGGCAGGCGACTCGGCAGATCAGCTCATAGGTGATCGGGGCGCTCGGCGCAGACGTACACCTCACGGGTCAGCCGGCTGAACCTCGCGCCGCGCAGCATCTCGCGGTTGAGCCCGTACGACTGCGCGGTCGCTGCCGTGAACGGCCCAGCCAGCAGCTCGGCGGGCAGCGGGACGCGAGGCTTCACCGCAGCAGCGTCAAGGCGCGGCGGCGGGACCGACCAGCCCGCTCCTGCCTCCCGTGGACGGGGCGACCCGGTGGACAACCGGTCCCGTCCCCGCGAGTGGCAACGAACGGGGCGATTGGCGCGCCGAGATTGCCCCGTTCATTGCCACTCGGTGGAGAGGGCGCGTTCCAGGGCGCCGTTTTGCGCTCCGCCAGCTTCGACACGCCGAGGTCACGCGTGACTCTTGCCACTGTCGGTGCCAGGACCTACAGTCCCCTACATCTAGTAGTTACACCCGTGTCGTTCCTCCACAGATAGTGGTGAGCGGCCCACAGGTTCTCAACACCCGCTCCACACGTTGTCCCCAGTTCTCTCCACAGGCCGGTGGACAACAGACCCCAAAATCGGGCAAAACGCCCGGTTCCAAGACCGGCACGCGCACCGCCCAGCCAGTTCACCCGCACCACCCCGCACCGACCCTGCCGGCCACACCGAACCCCCCTCGAAGGGAGCGCCCCGCGATGTTCTGCCCGTTCTGCCGTCACGAGGACTCCCGCGTGGTCGACAGCCGTACGGCCGACGACGGCACCGCGGTTCGCCGCCGGCGCCAGTGCACGGCCTGCGACCGACGCTTCACCACGGTCGAGACCGCGAGTCTCACCGTGGTGAAGCGCTCCGGTGCCACCGAGCCGTTCAGCCGGGCCAAGGTGCTCACCGGCGTACGCAAGGCCTGCCAGGGCCGCCCGGTCAGCGAGGACGACCTGGCGAGGCTGGCCCAGCGGGTCGAGGAGGGCGTACGCGCCACCGGCGCCGCCGAGATCGAGGCCCACGAGGTCGGCCTGGCCGTCCTCGGGCCGCTGCGCGAGGTCGACGAGGTCGCCTACCTGCGCTACGCGAGCGTCTACCGCTCCTATGACTCCCTCGAGGACTTCGAGGCCGAGATCGCCCTGCTGCGCGCCGAGCACCAGCTCGACGGCGTGGTCAGCGGCGACGGCGACCTCCCCATGGCCCCGGCCGCTCCCCGTGCGTCCGAGGAAGTGAGCGCTATAGCGCACGGTTCCTCGGACGCAACGGGGGCGCCGACCGAGAGCCCCCCGAGCACCAGGGGCAGCGGGCGGCAGCCCCAGCCCGACACCCGCTAGGCCGTACGTCCCCGGCGCCCGGCACCCAGACCCGCAAGCCCCCACGAGCACCCCGCACAGCACCCCCCAGAAGACGCCCCCAGGCAGGAAGCCCGGGACCCCCATCCACGTTGAACCAAAGAGGCGAGAGGACCACCAGCACATGACGGAGACCACGAGCGGCGCATCCGGCAACGGCTCAGCGGCTACATCAAGCTCAGCCACCACCACGAGCAGCCGGAAGCCCAAGGTCGTGCACAAGGGCCTGACCATCGGCCGCATCTACACGACCCCGGGCGTGCACCCCTACGACGAGGTCACCTGGGACCGCCGCGACGTGGTGCAGACCAACTGGAAGACCGGCGAGGCCGTCTTCGAGCAGCGCGGGGTGGAGTTCCCCGACTTCTGGACGCGTCAACGCCTCCACGATCGTCACCACGAAGTACTTCCGGGGCGCCGTCGGCTCCGACACCCGCGAGTGGTGCCTGCGCCAGCTCATCGACCGCGTCGTGCTCACCTACGGCAAGGCCGGCAAGGAGCACGGCTACTTCGCGACTCCCGAGGACGCCGAGATCTTCGAGCACGAGCTCACCTGGGCGCTGCTCCACCAGGTCTTCAGCTTCAACTCACCCGTCTGGTTCAACGTCGGCACGCCGGCCCCGCAGCAGGTGAGCGCCTGCTTCATCCTCGCCGTCGACGACACGATGGACTCGATCCTCAACTGGTACAAGGAGGAGGGGAAGATCTTCCAGGGCGGCTCCGGCGCCGGCCTCAACCTCTCCCGCATCCGCAGCTCCAAGGAGCTGCTGTCCTCAGGCGGCACCGCCTCCGGCCCGGTGAGCTTCATGCGCGGCGCGGACGCCTCCGCCGGCACCATCAAGTCCGGCGGCGCCACCCGGCGCGCGGCGAAGATGGTCGTGCTCGACGTCGACCACCCCGACATCGAGGAGTTCATCGAGACCAAGTGGCGCGAGGAGGACAAGATCCGCGCCCTGCGTGACGCCGGCTACGACATGGACCTCGGCGGCAAGGACATCACCAGCGTCCAGTACCAGAACGCCAACAACTCCGTCCGGGTCACCGACACCTTCATGCGCGCCGTCGAGGAGGGCACCGACTTCGGCCTGACCGCCCGCGGCACCGGCGAGGTCATCGAGCGCGTCGACGCCCGCCAGCTCTGGCAGAAGATCTCCGAGGCCGCGTGGGCCTGCGCCGACCCCGGCATCCAGTACGACGACACGATCAACGACTGGCACACCAACCCCGAGACCGGGCGCATCACCGCCAGCAACCCGTGCAGCGAGTACATGTCCCTCGACAACTCCAGCTGCAACCTGGCCAGCCTCAACCTGCTCAAGTTCCTCAAGGACGACGACACCTTCGACGGCGCCACGTTCGCCAAGGTCGTCGAGCTGGTCATCACCGCGATGGACATCTCGATCTGCTTCGCGGACTTCCCGACCGAGGCGATCGGTGACACGACGCGCAAGTACCGCCAGCTCGGCATCGGCTACGCCAACCTCGGTGCGCTGCTCATGGCGACCGGCCTGGCGTACGACTCCGACGGTGGGCGCGCGCTCGCCGGTGCGATCACGAGCCTGATGACCGGCACGGCGTACAAGCGCTCGGCCGAGATGGCGGGGGTCGTGGGGCCGTACGAGGGCTTCGCCCGCAACGCCGAGGCGCACGCCCGGGTGATGCGCAAGCACGCGTCGGCGAACGACTCGATGCGCATGGTGACGACGCTCGACAAGGACGTCCACCGGCTCGCGACCAAGGCATGGTCCGACGGCAACAAGCTGGGGGAGAAGCAGGGCTGGCGCAACGCGCAGGCCTCCGTGCTCGCGCCCACCGGCACCATCGGCTTCATGATGGACTGCGACACCACGGGCATCGAGCCGGACTTCTCGTTGGTGAAGTTCAAGAAGCTCGTCGGTGGTGGCTCGATGCAGATCGTGAACCAGACGATCCCGCGGGCGCTGCGCAAGCTCGGCTACGCCGAGGAGACCGTCGAGGCGATCGTGGAGTTCATCGCCGAGAAGGGTCACGTCGTCGACGCCCCCGGCCTGCGCCCGGAGCACTACGACATCTTCGACTGCGCCATGGGCGAGCGTTCGATCGCGCCGATGGGCCACGTGCGGATGATGGCGGCGGCCCAGCCGTTCCTGTCCGGCGCGATCTCCAAGACGGTCAACCTGCCGGAGTCCGCGACGGTCGAGGAGATCGCCGACGTCTACCTGCAGGGCTGGAAGCTCGGCCTCAAGGCGCTCGCGGTCTACCGCGACAACTGCAAGGTCGGCCAGCCGCTGTCCGACGCCAAGGCCAAGGGCGCTGACTCAGCGGTCGAGGCCGGGGCCGGCCCGCGCGCCGCTGTGGCCGACGTGGCCGCGGTCGTCGAGCACCGCCCCGTGCGCAAGCGCCTGCCGAAGTCGCGCCCGTCGGTGACGACGTCGTTCGCGGTGGCCGGCGCCGAGGGCTACATGACCGCCGGGTCCTACCCCGACGACGGCCTCGGTGAGGTCTTCCTCAAGCTCGGCAAGCAGGGCTCCACGCTCGCCGGTGTCATGGACGCCTTCTCGATCGCGATCTCCATCGCCCTGCAGCACGGGGTGCCGCTGGAGACCTACGTCCAGAAGTTCGTCAACATGCGCTTCGAGCCGGCCGGTCTCACCGACGACCCGGACATCCGGATGGCGCAGTCCGTCATGGACTACATCTTCCGTCGCCTGGCGCTGGACTACCTGACCTTCGACGAGCGCGCCGGGCTTGGGATCTACACGGCCACCGAGCGGTCACGGCAGCTCGAGACCGGCTCGTACGCCCCCGTCGAGGCTGAGGTGTCTGCGGAGGACGTGGCGGCTGAGGTAGCTGCTCTGGCTGCTGGGGTGCCGACGGACGAGCGTCCGGTGTCGGCGACTCCGGTGTCGAGGAGGCGGTCGACCCGGCCGCCGGCGCCGAGGTGGCGCACGACGTGGAGATCGTGGACCACGCGGCCAAGCCGGTGGGTGCGAAGGTGCACTCCTCGACCGAGCTCATGGAGCAGATCCTGGGTACGGCGCAGGACGCCCCGATGTGCTTCACCTGCGGCACGAAGATGCGCCCGGCTGGGTCGTGCTACGTCTGTGAGGGCTGCGGCAGCACCAGCGGCTGCAGCTGACGCTCACCGGGGCGCATTCAGACTCCGCTGACGCGAATAGAAAAGTCTCCGACCGCGACAGCGTTCTCCGGGTTTCGGTTCGCAGGAGTTCAAGCGACACCAAAGAGCCCCGGCCCGAATAGGTCGGCTCCGGTGCCCGATCCGTCGGCCAGGTTCCTATCGCCCGAAGGTCTCGCGCAACAGCAAGCAGATCGCGCAGACGTTCGGGAGCCTGTCGACCTTCCAGATGAGGTACCGCGGGGGAGAGGGCGTACCGGTTCGTTTCGTGGCGTGCTCTTCGGAGGAGGCCGTGGCGGTGGCCAGCGACGAGGCGGCGGCGCTGCTCGACGACGGGTGGCCGCCGGAGAGCGTCGCGTTGCTCACGACGGGAAGCCGGCACCCGGTGCAGGTCGAGCAGCAGGCGGCCGGTCAGGACTCCGTACTGGGACTCCTACTGGGCCAACGATGACCTGTTCTACGGGCATGTGCTGGGTTTCAAGGGGCTGGAGCGTCCCGCGGTCGTGCTCGCGGTCAACGGGTTCGGGAAGCGAGAGCGTGCCCGAGAGATGCTGTACGTCGGGCTGTCCCGGGCGAGGGATCTGCTGGTCGTGTGCGGCGACCCGGCTCTGATCCGTGAGGTGGGTGGACCGGCTGTTGCCCGACGGCTCGGGCTGGGCGACGGCAGGATGAGTCCATGAATGCGGACACGATCGACAAGCCCAGCGACGGAGGGCACCGGACCACGCGGTGCGCCTTGTTCGTCGACTTCGACAAGTCTACTCCGGGCTGCTCAAGCTCGACGCCGACGCGGCCGCGTCCTTCGCCAAGGAACCGGCGCGATGGCTCGAGCGGCTGAGCCTCGGAGAAGACGACGGAGGCACCTACCTTCGCCGTTTCCTCGTCCGCGCGTGCTACCTGAACCCGACGGTCTACTCCGAGTTTCCGGCCGAACTTCATGCGCGCAGGCTTCCGGGTCATCGACTGCCCGTCCCTCACCCTTCAGGGCAAGAGCAGCGCCGACATCAATCTCGTCCTCGATGCCGTGGATGCCCTCAATGCACCGACCCGCTACGAGGAGTTCCTCATCTTCTCGGCGGACGCGGACTTCACTCCGCTCGCACTGCGGTGCCGAGCCCACGATCGTCGGGTCACCGTCGCTCTCGCCGGCCCGGCTGCGGGTGCCTACCGTGCCGTCGCCGACACCGTGATCGCCGCCGACCAGCTCGCCGAGCTGCTGACTCGCGCTGAGCCCGAGCCATCCGACGACGACGTACGACTGGCGTCTGCATCGTCGTCCATCTCCGAGGACCCCCGAGGGGCGGAGCTTGACCGCACGCCAAGCCCGGGTGACCGGCCGTCGGAGAGCGCGGCGCCCGAGGCCGTGATGAGGCTCCTTCGTTCCTCCGGCGAGCCGGTGCCCGGGTCGAAGGTGGCTCATGTGGCCAGGAGCGCAGATCCCACGTTGTCCACGACTTCCTGGGGTGGTCACGGCACTTTCTTCGGCTGGCTTGCGGCCTGCGTGCCAGCGGCGGGGCGTCGTCGCGACCCGCGCCCGGGTACGCCTGGGACGCCGACCGATTCTCAGAGGAGGACCTCCCCGGCGCAGAACCGCGCGGACTCACGGCTTTCCAGCGTCAGGTCGTCAGCGTGACCGACACTCCCGGTCTGAGCAGGAAGCAGTACGCCTCGGTGCTTACCGCGCTTGCGGCAGACGTGAACGCTCAGCCGTTCCTCCGGATCGAGACCACCAAGCGCGTCCGAGACGCCTGTAAGGCCTCGGGGCTCCCCGTCGCACGCTCGTCCGTCAACTTCATCATCTCGGGGCTGCTCTACTCCGGCGTCACCTTCGAGGATGGCGTGACCGCCGGCGACCTGGCTCGCGCCTGGGCGGACAACGTCAAGGGGCTGTGTGGCGGGGCGCGGATGGAGTTGGACGCCCAGGGACTGGCCGAGCTCAGAGACTGGGTGGGCGGCGGTCTCGTGGGCGGCGCCTGACCACCCCATGTCGGGAAACGAAGGGATCGCTCCCTCTCGGTGTGGGGCAGACCTCGTCGAGGTGGGTGTCCACAGCCCGGCATTCGGGCGTTGCGGGTGTCGGTTGCCTGTGCGATCATTAGATCAGACGTTCGCACACGAGAGAGTGCCTCAGAGCCCTTGATGCGACCGGCCTCCGGCCGGTTGGCGCCGCTGGCGGCGCCCCGATTCTCGTTCGTAGTCCCTGTTCCTGCGCATCCCGTCCCGTGTCTTGTCCGGGTGGCGGTGGTGCGTGGGAGGGCCGTCCTGTCTGTTGGGAGGTGACCGCCGATGACCGTGATGGAGCTGCCGCGACGTGGCGTGATGAGCGCCGCCCGTACGGCCCGGGAGGCGGTCGCCGAGCTGGCCGGCGCCGACCGGTCGGACCTGTCGGGTCACGAGGCGGTGGAGCTGCTCGACCTGGTGCGCCCGATGCTCGCCCAGCTGGAATCAGTGGGCTTGGATGCGACGCGGGTGGTGCGTGACTCGGGCGTGTGGGGGTTGGACGGGTCGAGGAGCGCCAAGGCGTTCCTGGAGCGTGCGACCGGCGCGTCGGGGGCGAAGACCGGGAGCGACCTGAAGCTGGCGGAGCGGCTCGCGACCGTGCTCCCGCTGACCGCCGAGGCGCTGCGTGCGGGCGCGATCTCGGTGGAGCACGCCCTGGTGCTGTCCCGTGGCGCGTGCGGCAGCCCAGCCCGCATCGACGCCCTGGCGGAGCCGGAGCGAGGCGAGGGATTCCTGCTGTCCCACGCGGGCCTGTCGGTGGACCAGTTCAGGCAGCTGGTCGCCCGTTGGGCCTACCGCGTGGACCCCGACGCTGACGACGCCAAGCGCCGGGCCGCGACCGACGACTACCACTTCGACCTGGCCTCCACCCTCGACGGCGTTCACGTCCGGGGGTTCCTCACCCCCGAGGTCGGTGAGGCCCTGGCCACCGCTCTGGTGGCAGTGGTCGGCACTCCGGCGGCGACCGATGAGCGGTCCCCGAGCCGCGCCGGCACGACGCGTTGGCCACCTTGACCCAGCTCGCCTTGTCTTCCGGCGGTCTCGGCACCACCGCGGCCGTCCGCCCCCAGCTCGTGGTGCACGTGGACTGGCGCACCCTGATCGGGATGCCCGGCCTCGCAGGCCTCGACCCTGCGGTCCTGCAGGAGTCCGGGACGCCGATCCCGCGCTCGGTGCTCGACCGGATCGCGTGCGACAGCGAGGTCACCCGGATCGTGTTCGGGCCGGTATGGCCAGGTCCTCGACGTGGGACGGTCCCAGCGCACGTTCACCGGGCCGCGCCGACGGGCGTTGGACGCCAGGGACGGCGGCTGCCGGGCCCCGGGCTGCAACGCCCCGCCCAGGTTGTGCGAGGGCCACCACCGCATCCCGTGGTCCCGAGGAGGAGTCACCAGCGTCGACAACGGCTACCTGCTCTGCTGGGCCCACCATGAGTGGGTCCACGCCGCCGGCATCCACGTCGAGCTGCTCGCCGACGGCGGCCTGCGCTTCACCGGCAACGACGACCGCTGGTACGGCACCACGTACCCCCGCCAGCTCACCCTCTCGGGCTGATTCCTGTCCTCACCGCTCGGGTCCGTTCTTCGGCCGTAGGCGCCGCCGTGCCCGAGACGAGCTCGATCGGGGGACTGCTACCCCCGGACTTCGTCCATCCCGAGAGGGCGGCTGCCACGTGACCGCCAACCCGTCTCCGGTCGCCGTACCGAGGCAAAGTGCTGCATTGACGCACATGGAGCAGGTGGGTGTGCGGGCGCTGCAGCAGCATGCGTCCGAGGTCGTACGCCGCGTGGCCGCTGGGGAGATCGTCGAGGTCACCGACCGGGGCCGGCCCGTTGCGCGGCTCGTCCCGATCCGTTCGTCGACCCTCGAGACCCTGATCGAAGCGGGTGCCGCCCGCCCGGCTCGCATCGACGTCGCCTCCTTGGCGGCTCCGCTGAAGCGGGTTCCAGGGCCGAGCCTCAACGACCTCCTGTCCGAGGCTCGCGCCGACGAGCGCTGACTGCTCGCTCGTGACGTACTACCTGGACACCAGCGCCTTCCTCAAGCTCGTGGTCGCGGAGCGCGAGACGCCGAGGCTCCGCAGGTGGGTTCGCGAGGTCAGCGCTGAGTTCTTCGCCTCCGAGCTGCTGCGCCCTGAGGCGTTGCAGGCAGCCCGCCGGCACTCACCGCAGGCGTTGCACGCAGCCCGATCCCGCCTCGAGGCCGTCACGCTCCTCTCGGTCACCACCGACATCTGCGAACGCGCTGCGGAGCTCGACCCGGGAATCCTCCGGACTCTCGACAGCCTCCACCTGGCCACCGCGTTGACGTTGGCCGAGGACCTCGAGGGGATCGTCACCTACGACGTACGACTGGCGGCCGCAGCTGCCCTGCACGGCGTCTCCGTGACCGCACCACGGTGATGCGGCTCCTCGCGTCCGGTGACGCCGCTCTCGGCCTCCTGGGCATCAGCTCGCGTCGCGGTCGTCGGTCGCTCCTCCAGGGGCGTGGTCGAGGTGCGCCCACCTGGTGGCCTCGGCGGCGGCCCTCGCCCCGCTGATGCTGGTGACGGCGGACAAGAAGTCTGGCCCGCTGATCGCGCTGAGGTCGACGGCCGAGACCGCACGCACCGTCATGGTCCGCGGGCCGTCACCCAGGAGGGCGATCTCGCCGAAGCCGTCCCCGGCACCCAGGATCCTCACCGGGTGAGCACCATCGAGCACCTCGACGGTGCCGTCGGAGATGACGTAGAAGTCCTCGCCCTCGTCACCTGCTGCAAACACCACATCGCCCGCCGACAGCCGACGTCGCGTGAGCCCACGCGCGAGCAGCTCGAGGACCGGCACGGGGAGCGGTCTCAGCATCGGCACCCGGCGCAGCAGCAGGATGGCGTCGGTCCGGACTGCGACCGACCTGTCGATCGAGGTGAGGCGGCGCCACCACAGCACGCACACGAGGGGGGTGACGGCGCCCACCGCCACCAGCGCACCGCGGGCGCCGAGCACCCCGATGGTCACGGGAGCGAGGATCGCGCCGAGGCCGACGGCCAGGGCGCCGAGGCTCTCCAGGACGCCGAAGACCCGCGCGAGGACCTCGTTGGGGGTCATCCGGGCGAGCAGGGTGAATGCGGTGACGTCGACCATGGCGTTCCCGACGCCGATGACGCCGGCTGCCAGCAGCGCGACGAGCCCGTACGGCAGGAGACCCATCAAGGCGAGCGGAGCTCCCCAGAGGACGATCGCGAGGCCGAGCCATCGGGTCATCGCGCGGCTGCCCACGAGTCGCGTGCACGCGAGGCTGCCGAGGAGCGCCCCGACCCCGACCGCCCCGGTCAGCACACCGACGTCGGACTCCGAGCCGCCGAGCAGGTCGATCGCCACGACGACGACGAAGACGGTGAACGCCCCCCGGATCGCGGCTTGCAGGACGACCAGCCCCACCACGACGCCCACCCCGGGGTGGGACGCCACGGCGGAGAGGCCCTCGCGCACCTCGGTGCTCAGCCTCCTCGGGCCGGCCGCGGTGACCGGGATCCGTTCGTACGGCAGCCGGACCACCAGCACCGCCGAGACCAGGGCACAGAGCCCCGCGAACACGAAGACGGCCGCGATGTCGGCGACAGCGACCAGCACCGCGGCCGCCATCGCCCCGACGACGACGCTGACCGAGTCGAGCGCCCCGCGCACCACGTTGACCGTCGTCAGGTCGTCGGGCGTACGGCACAGCGACGGCATCAGCGCCGAGTGGGCGGCCCGGAACGGCGTGAACGCGATGGTGGACACGACCGCGAGGCCGTACACCACAGCCGTCGGGCCGTCGGTGGCGAGCACCGCCGCGGCGGCGAGGGTGGCGAACGCGCGTACGGCGCTGGATGCGACGAGCACGCGCTCGCGGGGCACGCGGTCGGCGTAGGTGGCGATGAGTGGAGCGAGGACGGCCGCGGGGATGAGCCGGAGCAGACCGACAAGGCCGACGGCGACCGCGCCACCGTCGGCGAAGGCGACCAGGCCGATGGCCACCGTGAAGGCCCACTCGGCGGTGAAAGCCGCGCCGAAGGACAGCAGCGCGCGAGCCATGGCGCCGTTGCGGAGGAGGTCCCCGTAGCGACGCATCCACAGATCGTCACACAGTCCGTGCGGCCGGACGACGTACTGCTCCAGCTCGAGATCGACCACCTCCTGATCGCCCGCCGGCGACTGACACGCCTCCGAGTACGGTCCGGGCATGCGCATCCTGGGACTCTGCTTCGCTGGCACCGCGACCGAGGAGCGTGCTGCGATGCGCGACTTCGTCGGCGACGTCCTGGGCCTTCCCCGGGTCTTGATCGCCGGCGCCGAGGCCGACTTCTTCGACCTGCCGGACGGCAGCACCTTCGCCGTCGCCTCGCCGGCGGGGATGGGCGACACCGGACGATCGATCGGGTTCCTCGTCGACGATCTCGATGCGGCGCTCGAGGAGCTCCGAGGGCACGGCATCGAGACGGACCCGGAGCCGTCGGAGAACGAGGCGATGCGCTACGCGCACTTCGTCGCTCCGGATGGGCGGCTCTACGAGCTCGTCGAGCTGCGCGCACCGGGCCGAAGCACATGAAGGTGGTCGTCGAACTCGACGGCGCCGAGGCCGCGGCAGGTTTCGGAACTCGCGTGACTGATTGGCTGTCCCACCCGTCACCTAGGGTCCTGCCGTGACGACCTCGCTCTCGTGCACCGGTCCGGTCTGGCGGCACTCCGGGGAGCAGGGCTGGCACTTCCTCACCGTGAGCGGTGCGGCCGCCGACGACATCCGCGCGCGCGGCGCCAAGGGCGGCTTCGGGTCGGTGCGGGTCCTTGTCGAGCTCGGCGAGAGTCGCTGGGCCACCTCGGTCTTCCCCGAGGCAGGAGGCGCGACCTACGTCCTGCCCCTGAAGGCGGAGATCAGGCGACGCGAGGGGCTGGAGGACGGCGACGTGATCACGGTGCGGCTGCACCTCGACTGAGCGGCAGGTCGGCGGCACGCAGCACGGGCCGCGTCACGAGGGTAGCAATCGAGGTAGCATCGGGGTATGAAGGTCAGTGTGAGCCTCCCCGACGACGACATCGAGTTCCTCGACGGCTACGCAGCCACGCACGGGATCGACTCGCGTTCGGCCGTGCTGCACAAGGCGATCAGGCTGCTCCGCACCGGTGGTCTCAGCGATGACTACGCAGAGGCCTGGGCCGAGTGGGAGAGCACCGGCGACGCCGGCGTCTGGTCCGCCGCGGCGGCGGACGGCCTGGGCGGCTGATGCGTCGCGGCGAGGTCTGGCTCGTCGACCTGGAGCCCGTGCGCGGGTCTGAGGCGAACAAGACGCGCCCGGTCGTGCTCGTGAGCAACGACGTGGCGAACGCCACCGCCGTACGACTCGGCAAAGGCGTCGTGACGGTGGTTCCGGTCACCGGCTCGACCGTCCGGGTCTTCCCGTTCCAGGTCCTGCTGACCGGCGAGCACACGGGTCTGGCGACCGCGTCGAAGGCTCAGGCGGAGCAGGTCCGCTCCGTGGATGTCACCCGGCTCGTGCGGCGCCTCGGGACCGTGAGCGGCGACGACGTGAGAGCCCTCGACGCCGCCCTGCGCCTGCACCTGGACCTGGACCAGCTAGGGCGGTAGGAACTGCTCGAGACCGGTTCTGAGACAGCCTCGTCGCCAACAGGTGACCGTCCTCCACAGATCTGGTTCTCGGTCACGGAATCCGTACCGCATCGGTGAAGCATCAACGCATGACAGGAGTGCGTCTCGGTCGAGGTGACCTGCCGCGCGGGTGGACCTTCGACCTCGGCATCCCCGAGATCGTCGCCGGCTACAGCAACCCGTCCGACCTCGAGCAGTACCGGCAGCTCCGCTTCGGTGGTCAGGCTGCCGCAGACGCTTGGCGTCGTGAGCTCAGCCATGGCGGTCTGCTCTACTACCGCGGTCTCACCGGAGAGGCGGCTCAGCGCTTGTTGGACGTCTTGCCCCCGTCTGCCTTGGCGGAGCGCCAGAACGACGCACCGACCGTGGGTACGTTCCTCCGGGCAGCCACGGCCCACCCGGACGAGATCGAGCTGACCGGCTACTGCGTGGGGCCGGACCGGGCAGACGAGAGATTCTCGGTCGAGGGCCTGCGCCTCTTCCCGAGCAGTGAGGCCGGGATCGACCTCTACGTCCAGACCTTCGACGAGTGGGCGGCTGAGGTCCCGGATCACGAAGACCGGTGCCAGTGCGAGGAGCTGTGGGAGATCGTCCAGAGCCGGTACGGCGTGGACGACGCGATCACGTTTCCCACGAGGATGGCGGCGGTCGAGGATTTCGGGGTCCGCAGCCCGCGGCGTGGATGGCTCCTGTGGTGGACGTAGCCGGATCGGGTCGGTGTATCACTAAGCGAGGAAGTGTTACACTTCTTGGATGCCCACGGCTCGCCCGCGCCACCTGGTGACCGAGACCGATCCGGTCGCGCAGGCCCTCGACGAAGCGGCCCGGCGCTGGCCGGAAGACCGCGACCGACGGGCGCGCCTGCTCGTACGTCCGGCGATCGAAGGCCACCGGGCTCTTGTCGGCCTGGTCGAGGTGGCGCACGAGGCGCGCGCCGTCGCCGTCCGGAGCCCCAGCGGCGCCCTGGACGGGCTCTACGGTCCCACTACCGCACCGCTCTTCGTGCGGAGTGGCCCGAGTGATCGTCCTCGACGCCTCGGTGCTCATCGCTCACCTCGACGGCACCGACCCGCACCACGAGGCAGCGCTTGGCCTCCTGCTCGACTCGCCGGACGACGGGTTCGCGGCAAGCGTCGTGACGATCGCCGAGGTGCTGGTCGCACCTGCGCGCGCTGGTCGGCTCGCTGATGCCGAGGACGCACTGCGCACCCTTGGCGTGGAAGCGGTCCCCCTGGGCGGCGATGCTCCGGCGAGGCTGGCCCAGCTGCGCGTCGACGACCGGCTCCGGATGCCGGACTGCTGCGTCCTGCTCGCTGCCCAGGACACCGGACGGTCGCTTGCCACGTTTGACGACCGGCAGGCCACTCGAGCGCGCGCTCTCGGTCTTCGGGTTCTGACCCGGCGTTAGCGGGCCGGACGAACCCTCCGACGTCGGACGAGCATCATGATGCACAGAGTCACACATCACGATGCTAGCCTTGAGTCCATGCGCACGACCGTGACGCTCGACGACGACGTGGCAGCCGAGGTCGAACGGCTCCGACGCGAGTCCGGCCTCGGACTCAGCGAGGCCCTGAACGCCTTGGCCCGCGTCGGCGTCCACGAGAGGCGGAGCCGGACTCGGGCCAGCTTCGCCCAGGAGACCGAGCCGCTGGGCCTCATCGGCGACGTCTCCAACGTCGGCGAGGTCCTCGCTCTGCTCGACGAGGCGCCGTGATGGGGCCGCGCTCGTGATCGTCGACGCGAACCTCCTCCTCTACGCCGTCGACGAGTCCGCCGACCGGCACGCGGCAGCGCGTACGTGGTTGGAGGAAGCCCTCAACGGCGACGTCCAGGTCGGGCTGCCCTGGTCGAGCCTGCTCGCGTTCGTCCGGATCGCGACCCACCCGCGTGTGTCGACCCGGCCGTTGAGCGGTGACCGCGCCTGGACCTTGGTCGAGCAGTGGCTCGCGGCGCCGACGGCGTGGGTCGCGGAGCCGACGTCCCGGCACGCGGACGTTCTCGGTGGGCTCGTGCGTCGCCACAACCTGACGGGCAACCTCATCCCCGATGCCCACCTGGCAGCGCTGGCCATCGAGCACGGGGTGGCCCTGTGCTCCACCGACACCGACTTCGCGCGCTTCACCGAGGTGCGTTGGGTCGATCCGCTCCGCGGCTGAGCCGCTGTACAGCTCTGCGGTGAGTCCGTGGTTGAGCAGAGGTGCCGTGGCGGCTCAGCGCAACTGCTGTCGCAGGAAGCGGGTCAGGTCGCTCATGGCTTCGATGAAGGCCGGACCGAAGGCGTGGCCGTCGTCGTACCACCGCAACGTGGAGTCGACGCCGGCTCGGGTCAGCGCCCGCTGGGTGGCGCCGGCCCATCGTGGCGGGCAGCTCTGGTCGTTGCGCCCGTGCACGAGCAGCACCGGTTCGGTGATGCGGTCGAAGTACGGGCGGGAGGAGTTCGCGAGCCAGAACTGCGGGTTGTCCTCGGGGAGCCCCCAACGCCTGGCGATCTGGTCGACCAGGGCCGAGTCCTCGGCGTCCGGGCGCTGGAACTGGTTGAAGTTCTCAGCTTCTAGCGAGGACACCGAGGCCCAGAGCGCAGCGGCCTGCACCAGTCCGGGTTCCGCGACCAGCGCCTTGAGGATGACGCCGCCGCCCATCGAACGACCGAACAAGGCGATGCGCTCGTCGTCGACGGGTACGTCGTCGGAGCTTCTTGAGCGCCTTCACGGCGTTGATGACGTCGGCGCTGTAGCCGAGCCGCATCTCCCGTTGGTAGTCCGGGTCGTCGTCGGACGCGCCGTGGTTGCGGTAGTCGACGTGCAAGGCGATGTAGCCACGGGCCGCCAGGTAGCCGCGCTCGCGGGTCATCCCCTGGCCCCGCGCATACGCGTCGGGGTCGATGTAGCCGTGCGCGAGCACCACTGCCGGGAATGGCCCCGCGCCCTTGGGGACGTTGAGCACCCCGGAGATCCTGTACGACTCCGTGTCGCCTCGGCTCGTGCTGCTGCTGCGGTACGTCACGTTGTAGGAGGTGTACGCCGCGGTGTTCTCGCGGACAGCTCCCAGCCGGAGCCGGTCGCCGTCATGCCGTGCCTCGGCGAGGCCCAGCACCGACACGGCAGGTGCCTGCTGGTCGACCGCATCGTCCGGCGTCGCGTCGGCGCGATGCCGATGGCTCGACCGGGCTCTCGGATGGCGACTGCCCGGGTGACGACCGTGCTCGTGGGCGGAGGAACCCGGGGCGGAGCGTCGCCCTCGCCGACGCTGCAGCCGGCCGTCGCCAACCCGACGGCGAGGACCGCGACCACCAGGGCGACCGCGCCCCGTGAGGGTGCCGGTCGACACCGACGTCTTCTCTCGGCGAGCGTCGAGAGGTCTGCGTGCCATCGACCCAGTGTGCGTCGCCGCGGGCAGGAGTCATAGCGGAGACGTGCGGAGACGTGTGGTCGTGGAGCGGTTCCTTCGACAGCTCCAGTCCACATCAGGAGGTCATCGCCTACCCCAAGAATCACACGATCTCGTCGCACTGGTTCAACCAAGCGTCCCTGGGCAGTAGAGCTAGAGGTTCGCCCGGTCCTGGATGGTCATGGGCATCCGTCGGCCGACGCTCGTGAGTCAGCTAAACGGGGCGATCGCGGATCAGTCGCCCGAGCAGGTCGGCGAGTCGCCGGCGCTCGGACGGCGACAACGGCGCGAACCACTCCGACTCGCGAACCGCATGGGCCGCGAGGGCGTCCCGGGTCAGCGTCTCGCCCGCAGTCGTGAGGGCGACCTCGACGCCCCGCCCGTCCGCCTCCGCGCGTCGTCGAGTGACGAGACCCTTGGTCTCCAAGGTCCCCACGAGCGACGTGACCGAGGCGGCCGAGATGCCGGACAGCTCGGCGAGCACGACGGTCGCGTGGGTCCGAGCGCGAGCAGCTTGAACATCAACCGGAACCCGGGCAGCGACAGACCTCGCGGCCGATGCACCGTCTCCTCCAGGTCGGCGCTGAAGAGCGTGCTGAGGTGGACCAAGGCGTACGCCAGCGCGAAGTCATCGGGATCAAGTCCCGGATCGATCTCCGGCAGACGGCCCCGGGCGAGCTCGGCGTAGGCGACATCCGGTCGTACGTCGCCGCCCATCGCCCGCGACATCGGGTCGCACGTCGCTGCCCATCGCCTCAGCCCAGCTCGAAGAGGTCGAGCACCACCGACGACTCGTGGCGCACCCCCGAGCTGACGTACAGCCGCCGCACCACGTCGCCGACCGACGACGGCGCGCCGATGCGGATGGCCGTCCGGAAGTACGTCCTCGCCGGTCGGGTCGCCGACGTGCGCACGCCGGATGAGCGTGATGGTGATCACCGGACCGGACTCCAGCCTGGATGGCGTAGTGCGCGTCGATCGTCAGGGACCCGTCGTCGTGGAGGACCTGCCAGTCGGCGCCGCCCGCGACCACCTCGCCCGCACCGAGCCAACCCTCCAGCCGCCCGCCGAGGATCGGCACCATCCGCACGTGGCCCGCCGGGGTCGGTCCGGCGTCCACGATCTCGCCGACGTCCACCGTGAGGCGACCCACGTGGGTCAGCGCCGGAGTCGGCATCGTCGTCGGCACGACGTCGCTGGTCACGGGGCCTCCTCGCTCGAGGGCGTCCAGGACGCCCGCTCGTTCAGCTCGGTCGGGTGGAACCCGGCGACTCGCTTGTAGCCGCCGGCGATCTGCTCGCGCTCCTCGGGCGGCACGACCGCGTCGATGTCGGTGAAGCCGTCCGGCGCGCGCTCGTGCACGAGCTGCATCACGGACTCCGGACCCATGGCGCGGTTCGCCTGCTGGAGCGCCCGGGTCCGCGGCAGGCGTTCGTCCTCATAGAAGCGAAGGGCGGCATCGACGTCACGGGTGGCCAGCGCGTACGCCAGCACGCGCGCGTCGAGGATCGCCTGAGACGAACCGTTGGAGCCGATCGGGTACGTCGGGTGCGCGGCGTCCCCCAGCAGCGTCACGCGCCCCTCGGTCCAGGTGTCGAGCGGCGGGCGGTCGACCATCGGGTACTCGAAGACCGCCTCCGCCGAGGCGATGAGCCCGGGCACGTCGAGCCAGTCGAACCGCCACCCGGCGAAGTCCGGCGCGAACGTCTCGATGTCCACGCGCCGATTCCAGTCCTCGCGCTCGACATGCCGATCCGGGAGCGACTCCTCGGCGATCCAGTTGATCAGCTGCGTCCCGTCGCGCCTGCACTGCGCTGATCGGGTAGGCGACGAACTTCTGCGCGCGGTGGCCGGCCATGATCATCGAGCGCCCGGAACCGAAGGGCTCGGCTCGGCTCGTCCCGCGCCACAGCACCGAGCCGTTCCAGTCGGGCGGGCCTTCGTCGGGGTAGCGCGCAGCGCGTACGGCCGACTTGATCCCGTCCGCCGCGACCACGAGATCGGCGCTCTCGACGGTCTCCTCACCACCGACGGTGGCGACCACCTCGGCCTGGCCACCGACGGTTCGGGCCGACCTGACGCGGCAGCCCGTACGGACGGCATCGGCGCCGAGCCGTTCCACCGTGGTGTCGAGGAGCAGCTGCTGCAGGGCGCCGCGATGGATGGAGTACTGCGGCCAGCGGTAGCCGGCCGCCAGACCGCGCGGCTCCGACCAGATCTGCGAACCGAACGCGTCGTAGTACGACAGGTCCGCGGTCGGAACCCCCAGGGCCGCCAGGTCTGCGGCGAGGCCCAGCTCGGTGAGCTCGCGTACGGCGTGCGGCAGCAGGTTGATCCCCACGCCGAGCGGCAGGATCTCCGGAGCTGACTCCACGACCTGGACGTCCCGGAGACCAACCGCATGCAGGCTCAGCGCGGTGGTGAGCCCGCCGATCCCGCCGCCGACAACAAGGACTCGCACGCGGCCTCCAGGTACTTAGACTTCAAAGGATCGTACGGCATCGGCCGGCCGGCACCTCGATCGTGTCGCTTCCCGGCTGGCCCGGCCGAGTCCGCCGAACCCGTGCCTACGCCGGCTCGAGCAGGGCCAGCACTGCCGCGGCCGCGGTCCGCGGGTCGGCCTGCAGTCCCTCGGCGAAGGCCGCCTCGTACGCCTCGTCGCCGAGCGCCTCGCGGATCGACAGGTGCACCGCTTGGCTCGCGCTCTCGAGCAGCGCCCACACCGCGGCCCCGATCAGGTCGCGCAGCGCCTTGGCCATCCCGAGGGCCACGGCGGCCGCCTCAGCCCGGCCGCCGGACACGCCGTACGCGGCAGCGACCTCGAGGCAGTATCCGTTCCCCTCGTAGTACGGCTGCTGCTCGACCAGCGGAACCGCGTCCAGCAGGAGGCGTCGGGCGTCGCCGCGCCGGTCCTCGACGAGAGCCACCATGGCCATGAACACCAACGCCTGCATCTGCGCGCCGACGTTGCCTGACTGCTCGGCCAGCCGACGGGACGAGGCGAAGTGTTGGCCTGCCTCACCGAGCTCGCCCCGCAGCAGCGTCAGGGACCCAAGGCCGTTGTGGGAGAACGCCTCGAGCCATCGAGCACCGTCGTTCGCACCCTGCTGGAGCAGGTCCGCGGACTCGGTCAGCAGCCTCTCGGCAGCCTCGAGGTCTCCGTCGCTCGCGGCCAGGTAGCCGCGCAACAGCTGCATCGCACCGAGTCCGTCCGGGTCGGCGGGCAGCGGGACGGCTCCGGTGTCGAGCTGCGACAGCAGCTCGGCGACCCGCTCGTAGTGACCGAGGTAGAAGGCCGAGTGCGCGGCGATGATCACGAGCTCGCCGTGCAGATCGTGGCTGGGTCTCCGCCCCGAGCTGCACCGAGCGGTCCACCAGGTCCTCGACCTCGAGGTTGCGGCCCTCGAGCCACAGCGGGATGACCAGCTGGGTGGCGACGGCCGTACGGTCACCGTCTCGACGGTCGACGGCGAGCATCCAGGCGCGGCGGAGGTCGGGCCAGACGAGGCGGAACTCCGCCCGCCAACGTGCCTGGTCTGGGGACCGGATGCCCGTGACGTAGCCGGGGACCTGGTCGACCATGCGGATGTAGAACGCCTCGTCCGTAGACCCCCTCGCCCCGAGTGCGTCGAGGCGCTCGGAGGCGTACGCCCGGACCGTGTCGAACATCCGGAACCGGGGCTCGCCAGGGGTGATCGCGGCGGGGGACACCAGGCTGTGCTCCACCAGCGCGGCAACGTCCTCGAGCACGTCCTCGACGTCCGGAGTCGCCACGCCCTCCGCGTCGTTGACCGTCCACGGTGCCGAGAAGACCGACAGGGCAGCGAGCAGCGCACGTTGCCGGGGCTCGAGCAGCTGCTCGCTCCAGGCCAGCGTGTCCCGCAGGGTCCGCTGCCGCGCCGGAAGGTCGGCCGCACCGGACCCGAGGTCGAGCGCCGACCCGAGCCGGTCGAGCAGGGCACGCGGTGGGAGCAGCCGGCTGCGTCCGGCGGCGAGCTCGATCGCGAGCGGGATCCCGTCCAGCCTGCGGCACAGCTCGCCGATGGCGGCTGCGTCAGCGGGATCGTCGAGGGAGAAGCCCGGGCGCACAGCCCTCGCTCGCTCGACGAACAGCCGTACGGCCGCTGACTCCTCGGTCCCCTCCTCTTCGGTCAAGGACAGCGGGCCCAGCGGGAAGAGGGATTCGCCGCGTACGCGCAGAGCGGCCCGGCTGGTCACCAGCACGATCAGGCCGCGGCAGCGGGTGAGGAGCTCGACCACGTCGGTCGCCGCCGGGAGCACCTGCTCGAAGTTGTCGAGGACCAGCACGAAGGGCCGGTCGCCGAACGCACCGGCCAGGGCGTCCAGCACCGGCACCCCGCCGTCGAGGCCCAGCCCGATCGAGGACGCCACGGCCGGCAGGACGTCCACCGGGTCGTCGATCGCCTCGAGCGGGACGAAGGAGATCTGGTCCCGCCCGAAGCCGGTCGCCGCCCGGCGCGCAGCCTCGAGGGTCAGCCGGGTCTTTCCGATCCCACCGGGTCCCACCACGGTGAGCAGCCGGTTGTCGGACTCGAGCAGCCTCTTCAGCTCGGCAAGCTCCTCGTCGCGTCCGACCATCGTGTCCACTGGAGCGGGGACGGGTCGCCTCGAGGTGAGCGCGACGGAACGTTCCTGGGCCGCGGGTGTGCCAGGCGACTCCGGCCCACCCAGCAGGAAGCGCTCGGCCATGAGGACCGCGAGGTCGTCGCCGAGGAGCGCCTCGAGCTCTTCGGGTGAACCGAAGGACTTGTAGGACACGGTGTCGTCGGCGCGGACGGTGTCGAGCAGCTCCCTCAGTCTCGGTTCGCGGTCCGGGGCTGGCGCCTTGAGATAGACGAGCCGGGGTAGCCCGCCGGAGAGTCGGTACTCGTCCTCGAGGCCGGAGACCTCCTCGTCCGGCGCCACCCATCCGTACCGCTCGAAGTACAGCCCCACGAACACGTGGCTCTGCGCCAGGTAGGCGCGGTACAGAGAGCGCGCCGGGTGGGGCCTCGCCCCGAGCTCGAACATCACCGGGATGAGGCGCAGCCGCTCGACGGCTGCTCGCGCGGCAGCTCGTTCGGCGGCCAGCTCCTGCAGGGTCGAGCTGATGAAGACCCGCGGTCGCTGGTCGGGGGTGAGGATGCGCGGCCCTGGCGCGCCACCGGTGCTCACGCTCGGCATCGTGCCGTCCGCAGCCGGCCCCGGTCAGCCGGTTGCGCGAACCCGGGCCACGTGCTCGTCAGAGCAGCTGCTTCGGACGGGTTTCTGGAGCACCGTGAGGTCGGGGTCGGGTGACAGCGAGGTCACCCGGGTCGTGTTCGGACCAGCGGGTCAGGTCCTCGACGTCGGGAGAACCCCACGCATGGGTCCACGAGCGCGCCATCACGGTCACCACGCAACCCGACGCGGGATCAGGTTCGAGGGAGTCGACGACCACTGGTACGGCCCACCTACCCCGCCAGCTCACCCTGACTGGCTGAGCGGGCTCAGGACGCCTCGATCGTGTCGAGGTCGCGTACGGCGTACCGGTGGTGCTCCCACTCCTCCTCGAGGATCGTGTGCAGGCAGGACAGCACGGTCTCCTCGTGGTCCGGCGACCACGGGTTCCTGCGGGTCTCGGCCAGCTGCTCCGGGGTGACCGTGGCCAGGAAGTCCCGCACCAGGGCGACCCGATCGGCTCGGACCTCGAGCACCTCGGCGTAGGACGGCGTGTCCGTCCTGAAGATCGACAGGTCCAGGTCGTCGTCGTCCGCGCCGGCGAAGACCAGACCGATCGGGTGGTAGGGCTGCTCGATCTCCTGGACCGCTCGGCGCAGCCAGGTGTCCGTGGCCAGGACCAGGTGGCGCAGCGTCTGGGCGAACGACCACTCGCCGGCCACGGACACGTCGACGGTGCCGGACGGCATCGTGGCGACCCGCTCGACGGTCGCCGCCCAGGTGCGCTCGAGCACCGCCCAGGCCTCGCGCAGGCCCTCCGGGTCGGTGGCTCGACGCAGGTTGCGGCCGGGGAAGCGGCGGTCGAGCTCCGCGTCGACGTACGGCATCACGTCGACGCCGTTGACGAGCAGGACGTTGTCGTTCTCGGTCAGCCACGGGGAGTCGATCTCTGCCTCGCGCATCTCGATGCCGCGCATCACGACCCCGGACAGGTCGGCGCCGACGAACCGGGCGCCGCGCAGGTTCGTGTCGACGAACTCCGCTCCCTGCAGGTCGTCGGACCGGCTGAAGGTGGTCATGGTCAACAAGCCTCCGTTCGCGCTACAAGGAGTGCAGGAAGTCGATCTGTCCGGGGAAGCAGCCACCCAAGCCTAGGGTGGTCGTCGCACGCAACCCTCGCAACGGAGGCAGAGCATGAGCGGCCACCGACCCACCCGGGCCCAGGTCGTCATCGTCGGCGGCGGCTCGATCGGCTGCAACATCGCCTATCACCTCAACCTCCTCGGCTGGACCGACGTCGTGGTGGTCGAACGCGACAAGCTGACGTCGGGGACCACCTGGCACGCCGCGGGAGAGGTCGTGCCAGGCCTGCTCGGTGACGAGTGGGCGTGCGACCTCTACACCTACGGACGCGACCTGATCGCTGACCTCGAGGCGCGAACCGGTCAGGCCACCGGCTGGCGCCAGGTGGGCTACATCCAGCCGGCCGACACGACGGAACGCGTCGAGGAGTGCAGGCGGGCGTCGGCCTTCATGAACCGCATGGGCATCGAGGTGCACGAGGTCTCCCCGGCCGAAGCGGCGGAGCTGTTCCCCATCGGCGACTTCTCCGCGACGCTCGCCGCGTACTGGTTTCCCCGCGAAGGGCGCGTCAATCCGGTCGACACGACGATGGCGCTCGCGCGCGGTGCTCGCGACCTCGGGACCCGGATCCTCGAGGACACCCGAGTCGAGCAGATCCTGACAGCGAACGGTCGCGCCGTCGGGGTCCGCACCGACAAGGGTGACATCGAAGCCGAGCACGTCGTCATCGCGGCTGGAATGTGGTCGCGTCAGATCGGGGCTGCAGCGGGGATCAACCTCCCCCTGCAGGCAGCCGAGCACTACTACCTCATCACCGAGCCGATCGAGGGCGTCCACCGGGACCTGCCGCTGCTCGAGGACCCGCACACCTGGGCGTACTTCCGCGAGGAGGTCGGCGGGATGATGATCGGGCTGTTCGAGCCCGACGCCGCGCCGTGGAACATCGACCGGATCCCCGACGACTTCTCCTTCGGCGAGATCAAGCCCGACTGGGATCGGATGGGACCGCACGTGGAACTGGCGTTCTCTCGGATACCCGCAGCGGCCGACGTCGGCGTCCGCAAGCTGTTCTGCGGCCCGGAGAGCTTCACCCCCGACCTCTCACCGCTCGTCGGTGAAGCACCCGGCCTGCGCAACTGCTGGGTCGCCGCCGGGCTGAACTCGCTCGGCATCCTGTACGGCCCCGGAGATCGGCAAGGTGGTCGCGCACTGGATGGTCGAGGGTGCGTGCCCGGTCGATCACACCGCCTTCAACGTCGACCGCTTCGCGGACGGCACCCACAACACGCCTGCGTTCCGGCGCGCCCGGACACCGGAGTTGCTCTCGAAGAGCTTCGGCGCCCACTTCCCCAACAGCACCTTCACGACCGCCCGCGGGCTGAAGCAGTCAGTCCTCTACGACCGGCTCACCACGGCCGGGGCGTACTTCACCGAGAGCCACGGCTGGGAGCTCCCGGACTGGTTCGCACCAACGCCGGAGCAGGCCCATATCGACCGCTACAGCTGGGGCCGTCAGCACTGGTTCGAGTGGCACGCCGAGGAGCATCGTGCGGCCCGGCAGGACGTCGTCGTGGTCGACATGTCCTCGATGTCGAAGTTCCTCGTCCAGGGTCGCGACGCGTGCGAGCTGCTGGGTCGGGTGAGCTGCAACGACGTCGACGTGGAACCCGGCCGCGTGGTCTACACGGCGTGGGCGAACGAGGCAGGCGGCTTCGAGGCCGACCTCACCGTCACCCGCTTGGCGGCGGACTCGTTCTTGGTCGTGGTCGGCGAGAACAGCCACGGCCACACCGAGACCTGGCTGCGCCGGCACCTCCAGTCCGGAGCGGTTCGTGACGATCACCGACATCACTGCCGGGGTCACGCAGATCAACGTCCACGGCCCCAGGGCGCGCGACCTGATGAGCACGATCAGCGAGGCCGACGTGTCGAACGAGGGCTTCCCGTACATGTCCGCCCGCCGCATCGATGTCGGCTACTTCGACGTGCTGGCGACTGCGCGTGACGTACGTCGGTGAGCTCGGCTGGGAGCTCCACGTCCCGAGCCTTCACGCCGTGCAGGTGTACGACCTCGTGATGGAGGCCGGACGCCGGTTCGGCATCCGGAACGCCGGCATGCAGACGCTGTCGTCGCTGCGTCTGGAGAAGGCCTACCGCGATTTCGGGGTGGACGTCGACAACACCGACAACCCCATCGAAGCCGGGCTCGGCTTCGCCGTGCGGCTCGACAAGGCCGGCGGTTTCATCGGACGCGAAGCCCTCGCGTCGATCCATGCGGCGGGTACGCCGAAGCGGCGCATGCTGCAGATCCTGCTGAGCGATCCCGAGCCCCTGCTCTTCGGCAACGAGATCATCTACCTCGACGGGCACGCTGTCGGCCACCTTCAAGTAGGTGCCTACGGCCACACCCTCGGTGGTGCCGTCGGGATCGGCTTCGTGAGCCTCGAGGTGCCGATCACCGGATCGCTCGTGAGCGCCGGTCGTTGGGAAGTCGACGTCGCCGGGAGGCTGGTCGGTGCGCAGGCGTCGCTGAAACCGCTCCTCGATCCTGGCCTCGAACGCGTTCGGGGCTGAACCGTCGCGTCGGCCCGGCAGAACCCTGCATCGCTCAGGGTGCCCGCGCTACAGGGAGTGCAGGAAGTCGATCAGTCCGGGGAAGTAGTGCTCGGGGTCGTCGAACTGCGCGCAGTGGCTGCCGTTCGGGCAGTGCAGGTAGCGGCCCTTCGGCAGCTGTTCGGACATCCAGCGCATGTGAGTCGGGTCCATCGTGTCGTGCGTCGCGCCGATCACGAGCGTCGGCACGTCGATGTCCTGCAGGTCGCCGGTGCGGTCCCAGTCCTGAGAGCGTGCCGCTGAGACCGAGCTCGCTCGGTCCCTTGCATGGGGACGTAGATGGCCGGGTTGATGTGCGCGAACGCGCGCATGACCGGGTCCGGCCAGTCGCTCGAGCGGGAGCCGGCAGACGTGGAGCGCGTAGTGGTGCTCCATCAGCAGCGCCTCGTACGCGGGATCGTCGGTCCTGCCCGTCAGCCTCGAGCTCCTTGATCTGCGCCAGCACGGCCTGGTCCATCGTGCGGCATCAGCACGTCGGTGGCGTAGGCGTTGTAGAGCGGCGCGCTGGACATCATGTTCGAGATGACCAGGCCCTTGAGGTTCTCCTGGTGGTGCACGGCGTACTCCATCGCGAGCAGGCCGCCCCAGGACTGCCCGAGCAGCACGAAGTTGCTGCGCGTCGAGGTTCAGCGCGCGCGCGGACCTGCTCGACCTCGTCGACGAACCGCGGCAGGTCCCACAGCGAAGGGTCGTCAGGCTGGTCGCTGCGGAACGACCCGAGCTGGTCGTAGTAGTAGTACTCGATGCCGGCGCCCGGGAACCAGGTGTCGAAGCACTCGTAGAGCTCGTCGGACGCGCCCGGGACCACCGTGCAGCAGGAGCACCTTGAGGTCGGGGTTGTTCCCGACCCGCTTGGTCCACACCCGGAAGTCACCGCTGGGCGTGCGTGATCGGCACCATGCGCGACCCGCCGGACAGCACGTCGCGCGGGTCCCAGGTGGAGGTGTCGAAGTACGAGTCGGGTGTCGGCGCCATGGGCCGACGTTAGACGAGCCGGCCGCCCCGAGAGCCAGGATCCGATGGACCTGCTTCGACCGCTTCCTACGCCCCGGGCGAGGGCTGCAGCCGCTCGCGGATCCGCTCGGCGAGCCCGGCCGGCACCGCCTCGTCGGTGTCGCGTCGCGACCCGAGAGCCGCGCGTACGCCGACGAGCCCCGCGTAGAGCGGGGGGCACGTGGGGCACGCCTGGAGGTGTCGTTCGAGCAGCAGCCGGTCGCGACTCGGCGAGGTCGTCGTCCATGTAGTCGGAGACGCGACTGCGGGCGTCCCAGCAACGCAGCGGGAGCTCGGGAGTCTGGGGAGGAGAGGTGGGTGCGGCCAGCTCGGAGACCAGCATCATCCGCCCGCGCCGGAGTCGCTGCTTGGCTGCGGAGAGGTTGATCGCCTGCACCTCGGCGATCTCGGCGACCGTGAGGCCCTCCATGTCGTGCAAGGCCACCGCCGAGCGGTAGATGAGGGGCAGGCGCAGCAGGGCGTCCTGCACCTGCTCGCGACTCTCGGATCTCTCGGTCACCACGGCCACGTTCACCGTGTAGCGGTCGTCGGCCCAGAGCCGGTCGACCTGCTCTCCGGCGGGCTCGTCGAGGTCTGCGGGTAGCTCGCGACGGCGACGGGCCTGGTCCACGGCGAGGTTGTGCAGGATCCGGTGCAGCCAGGTCGCCAGCGACGACCTGCCGTCGAAGGAGCCGGACCGCTCGAGGGCTCGCACCACGGTGTCGTGGACGAGGTCCTCGGCCCGCCGCTCGTCCCAGGCGAGCGTGCGTGCGTAGCGCATGAGACCGGGCAGCTGGCCGACGAGCTCGTCAGAGAACGCCTGGCTCGCGGCAAGGACGTACGTGGGCACGGTCTACCCCTACCGGCAGGTACAGCGCTTCTCCGGCGGCACGCTGGCCAGGACCGCGGAGGCGTGCGCGCCGCAACCGGACCAGGTGACGTTGCGGCAGCTGTTGCAGAGGGCGGGGCTACACATGGAGAGCGACCTTTCAGTCGAGGGACGTAGCGACCACGATACCCCCGGGGGTATCGTGGTCGCTACCACGGTTGGTGGTCAGCGCCCCATGCCGACGGACTCGGGAGCCTTTCGCGTGCGCACGCCCAGCAGGCGGTACAGCGGGCAGAAGCCGACGGCTGCGGTCACCACCATGACGACGGCGACGACGAGCAGGATGATGCCGAGCAGGCTCGAGGCGCCCACCGCGAACGCGGCGATCGTCGCGACGATCGCGACCACGAGGCGGATGATCCTGTCGAGGGTGCTGACATTGGCGGACATGGGGAGGTCCCTTCAGATGGAGTTGCTGTCGATCCATAGACGCACGCGACGCCCGAAGGGATACACGTACCTGCGCGACGAGGCTCAGATGCTCCGGCCGGTGCGCGTCGATGAGGGGTTCTGCGGCATGGTGAGCCCCGCGCACGCGCTCCCGGACTGGCGCTCCGTCGTGGCGGTGGTGGCCCACCCCGACGACGAGTCCTTCGGGCTGGGCGCGATCCTCAGCACCTTCGCCGCGAACGGAGCCGAGGTCTCGGTGCTGTGCCTGACCCACGGAGAGGCGTCGACGCTGCACGGCGTCGACGGTGACCTGGCGACGGTTCGGGCTCGCGAGCTCGGCGACGCGGCAGACGCCCTCGGTGTGCACCACGTGAAGCTCCTGGACTACCCGGACGGCGCCCTGGCCCCGATCAGCTTGGACACGCTGGCCAAGCAGGCGAGCGACTTCGCTCGGGAAGCCTCGGCTGACGGGCTGGTCGCGTTCTGCTCCGACGGAGTGACCGGTCACCCCGACCACGTTCGCGCCACGGAGGTCGCGGGGCTGACCGCCGAGCTGCTGGGTCTGGGTGCACTGGCCTGGACCCTGCCCGCCGACGTGGCGCGGGTGCTGGCCGAGGAGTCGGGGGCGGCGTTCGGCGGTCGACCGGAGGGCCAGATCGACATCGTCCTCGAGGTCGACAGGACCGCTCAGCTGCGGGCTGCCCGCTGCCACCCCAGCCAAGCGGTCCCAGGCAGCGTGCTGTGGCGACGGCTCGACCTGCTAGGTGACCGCGAGTACCTCCGATGGCTGGTGACGGCCCCGGGTCGAGCGAGGTCGCGATGAGCTCGGACCGAGCGAGTGGCGGAGATTCGAGGAACCGCCGAGCGAGGTGCGGGGAGCTCCTCGCGCAGGAGCTCGAGCGCGCCAGCTCTGACCTCATGGCAGCAACCGGTGGTGCGTCCCTGTGCGCCCTCTCGTCAGCAGCCGGACCGGTCCCCGCCATCAAGTACCACGAGGGTCGTTGGGCGGCGCTGCGCGAGGTCAGCAGGCTGAACGCTCCGGATGATCTCGACCGCTTCGACGCTGACTGCATCGACACCGCGGCACGTACCCGCGAGCTGTGGTCTCAGCAGCTGGCGAACCTGCGCGCACGCGAGGCCGGCCCGGACTGGATCGCCTATCGGTCCGGCGGCGTCGACGCGCTCGACCAGCTGATCGCAGGAGTGGGCGCTCGCGTTCGACGTGCCGGGCACCTCCCCTGACACTCCCCGTGGTGGGCGGAGACGAACCAGAAGCGCGTCGACAGCGAGTCCGAGGGCGCAAGGGATTTATCGGCTGAGCCGGTATTGGCTGCTCTTGGCTGTCAACCTTGGGCGTGCAGCGTCGTCTTATCCCATGTGAGCACCGTGATGGAGAACGACGAGTGGGGCCTCAGCCCGGAACGGCGATCGCCAACGGTGGTCGGCGACCGGGACTCGACCGTCGCGGCGTTGTTCGTGGCGCATCACCGACGGTTGGTCGGCTTGGCATCGTTGCTCGTCGACGACCGGCGAGCGGCCGAGGACGTGGTCCAGGATGCGTTCGCCGGCTTGTACCGCCGGTGGCGCCATCTGCGTGACCCGAACGCGGCCCTCGAGTTCCTCACCAAGGCCGTCGTCAACGGTGGTCGCGACTCACTGCGCCGCAAAGGCCGGGGGCAGGCCGCTGTCCTCCGGCTGGTTCCGCGTTCGGAACTGCTGGAGTCTGCGGAGAACACGGCGGTCGCGCACCAGGAGGCTGACCTGCTCTGGGCTGCGATCGGCGCGCTACCACAGCGTCAGCGGCAGGTGCTGGTGTTGCGCTACTACCTCGACCAGACCGAGGCCCAGATCGCCGACACCTTGGGCGTGTCAGCGGGCTCGGTCAAGAAGCACGCGAGCCGCGGGATCGCCGCGCTCGCTCGGGAATGGGGGGTGCGGTGATGGACACGCAGCAGGTGGAGCGTGAGCTGACCGCGCTACTGCGTCGACGCGCGGAGGTTGCCATGAGCCGGACGAAGACCGAGGAAGAGTACCGGCAGTTCCAGTCTGCGGTCGTCGGTCAGCCGCGGCGGGATCTACGCCGTTGGGTCGTTGCCGGGGTTGCTGCCGCCGTCGTCGGATTGGCCGTCGGGGTGGCACTTTGGTCCTCGGACCCGGATCGGGAGGGCAGCCAGCTGCCTGCTGCCACAGTCCCGGATGCGACCAGCGCCGCCAACCTGGCCGCCGCCGAGGCCGTTGCCGCTGCCTTCGCGGCTCACGACACGGAACTGCTGGCCCCCTACCTCGAGCCGGGCCTGTCCCCGCCGGCGTCGACGTGGGAGACGGAGATGAAACGCGACGCGGCCTGGAGCGTCGAGTACCTGCTCGAGCCGTGCACCCAGTCGTACGAGACCTTCTTGAACGTCTTCGTCTTTGAGTGCCCTTACAGCCTGCACCTGTTGGGCTCACGGGAGGTCGGCCAAGGTCCCTTCCCCGACAACAGGATCGTCGTCATCGCGCAGGACGGCAAGATCCAGTCAGCGGACACTGAGATGCGCTGGCAGACGAACGGCATCTCTCCCTACCTTGACGCGGTGGCCGCCTGGCTCGAGGAGAACCCCCCGACGGACTCCCGCTGCGCCCCTCGGTCACCCAAGGCCTGCGCCACGTTCATGAACAAGGACGAGGTGGAGGTGACGTCCAGCGGAATGGCCGACGTGGTCCGCGCTCTGGCAGCAGACCATCGCCGACTACGTGGCGGCGACGAACGAAGCAGGCTAACGGAGCACGCTAACGAAGCAGGTTGAGGCGCTGAGGCGCCCCGCGACCTGCCTGCTCCCCCTCACCTCCCGACCTGCCCTACAGGGCCGGTCTCTCGACGCACGTTCTGTTTCCAGACTCGACAGAGGAGATGGCTGATGAGTACCTTCCGCAGGAGTCTGGTGGCCTCGGCTGCCGGGCTGATGATCGTGATGGGTGTCGGAGTGGGGTTCGGCTCCCCGGCCCAGGCTGGGTCGGACCCGGGTGGGTGGGAGACCGCAACGGTGGTCCCAGTGGTGAATGACCCGGTGGCGGCCGATGGCTGTCCGATCGAAGCCCCGAACGGCAAGGCTTTGTTCTTCGCCTCGGTGCGTGGACCGGGCGGTGACAACGACATCTGGATGGCGACGCGGGCGAGCACGGCCGACAACTTCGGGGAGCCGATGATGTTGCCGGCTCCGGTGAACAGCGATGCTCAGGACTTCTGCCCGACCCCGCTGCCCAGTGGCGCGCTCCTGTTCGTGTCGACCCGGGGCGGCACGGATGCCTACGGGACCGTGGCGTGCGGGCTGGGTGACATCTACCTCACTCACCGGAGCTGGATCACGGGGGAGTGGACCGAGCCCCGCAACCTGGGGTGTGCTCCCGATGGGCCGAACGGTCCGGGCATGGAGTACGGGCCATCGTTGGTGCGTGCTGGCCCGGGCGCTTTCCTGTACTTCTCCACGGGTGACCCGATCGGTGCCGGGACCCAGGACATCTACCGGTCCCCGCTGCGGCACGGGCTGCGGTTCGGTGCGCCTGAGGCCGTGACCGAGCTCAACGTCGTCGGCTACGACGACTTCATGCCCAACGTCAGCCGCGACGGCCGGGAGATCGTGTTCGCCTCGTCCCGGCCCGGTGGCCTGGGTGCCTCCGACATCTATACCGCGACTCGTGGCCAGTCCAAGAAGTGGTGCGCGTGGGGTCCGTGGGGTGCGCCGGTCAACCTAGGTGACACGGTCAACACCGTGGCCGGTGAGTCCCGACCTTCGCTGTCCGGTGACGGTCAGCGGCTGTACTTCGGACGCAGCGGCGACATCTACGTCGCCCAGCGGGCCTGATCCTGACCAGGCCAGCAGGCGCACGACTCTGAGGACTGCGCTGTCGCCCGTACCCGGGGTCCGGGAGGGCGACAGCGCAGTCCTCGAGCCAACCCTTGACGCCTGGCTGACGCGTTGGCGACGCGAGGGGCGGCGGGGATACTGGGGCCAGTCAACCGGACCCAGCGCGGAAGGGGAGCCACGACATGGGCAACCTGGTCGTCCACTTCGAGATCCACGCCACCGAGCCGCACCAGCTGATCGACTACTACTCGAGCCTCCTCGGGTGGACCTTCCAGGACTACGGCGGCCCTGACCAGCCGTACTGGGTCATCGACACCGGCGAGGGCGCGATCGGCAATGCCGACGCGGAGAAGGGTCTGGGGATCAACGGCGGCCTGACCCAGCGAGACGGTCCTCGTCCCGAGGCGGGTGCACCGGTCAACGGCTGCAACATCGTCATCGGCGTCGACGATGTCGACGGGTTGATGAGGCGCGGCGTCGAGCTCGGCGGGGTCGAAGCGCTACCGGCCACCGACTGGCCCGGCATCGGCCGCGGCGGCTACCTCCTGGATCCGGACGGCAACATCTTCGGCCTCATCTCACCGGTGCTCTCCGACGGCACGGTCGCGATGGGTGCCGACGCGTCCTGATCGTCGCCCACCTCGACGACGAGTCCTTCGGGATATACCCCCTAGGGTATAGTCCGAACTGACCGAGGAGAGACGAAACCGAGGGGGAGCGACGTTGAGGGACTGGCCGCGCGTCCGTTGGGCTGCCGCTATCGCCGCGGCGCTGATCACGGTGCTGGTCATCGGCATCCCCACCGATCTCGTCGCCAACCCGGTCTTCGGTCGAGCCGTGGATCCGACCTGGTGGTCGTGGCCGGTGCTTCTCGCGACGGCGGTGCTCTCCGGGCTGCTGACGGCGACGTACGTCAAGGCCCCCTCGACCGGCCGGGACCGGCACCCTGACCAGCGATCTCGCGCCGGCCTGGCCGGCGGGTTCCTCGCCTACCTCGCGGTCGGCTGTCCCGTGTGCAACAAGGTGGCTCTGCTGGCCCTGGGGTACACCGGCGCCCTGCAGTGGTTCGCCCCTCTGCAGCCCTTCCTCGCTCTCGTGGCGGTGGCCTTGCTCGGCTACGCGCTTCGTCGCCGGCTCGAGGGGGAGCGGTCGTGCCCCGTCGGGCCAACCCGCCGGCTTGCGGTGGAGAGTCGATGACGATTCCGAGGAGGGACGCCCGGGTCGGCGCCCGACCACGCCAGCCACCCGGCCTGGTACGGGGCCGTCATGGGGACGGGGGCGCTTGCCCTCGCGGTCTCGGCCCAGGCTGCGACCTGGGGGTGGTCACTGGCTCACGCCGATGGCCGTTGCGCTCCTGCTCCTGGCCTCGGTGCTGTCCGTCGTGCTCCTTCCTCGGTACGTCAGGCGTGCTCACGACCGACCGGCGCTCCGCACGGAGCTGGGTGATGCGAGTCATGGCCCCATGCTCGGGACCCTCCCGGCAGGGTTGCTGGTCCTGGCCGTCGGCTGGGGGCGGATCGGCCCGGACCTGGTCCCGACGGGTCTCGCGCTGACCGTGTCGGCGACCCTGCTCGTCGTGGGGACGGCGCTGGCTCTGGCCTTGGGGCTGGTCTGGGCCTCCGGCATCGTGACGACGACGCCCGGGCTCGAAGGGGTCAACGGCGGCTGGCTCATCCCGCCAGTGATGACCCTGCTGGTGCCGCTCGCGCTGGCGCCCCTCATCACCGCCAACCGGCCGCTGCCCCCCTCCTGCTCCTCCTCGGTTTCGCGTTCCTCGGCGTGGGAGTGGTGCTGTTCCTCACGGTGCTCACCTTGTTCGTCGCGCGGCTCGCCCTCCGGGAGCCGATGCCGGCAGCCATGGCACCCTCGATGTGGATCCCACTGGCTCCCGCCGGGATCCTCGGGCTCGCCACCCTGCGCCTGTTCCAGGCCGGGGAGGCCGCCGGAGTCGCGGGTTCACCAGTGCCACCGCCGGGCTCGTCGTCGCAGCCATGGGGATCGGGTTCGGCCTGTGGTGGGCCGCCTTCGCGGGCCTCGAACTGGCCAGGGTGCGGCGAACGGGAGGACCGCCGGTCCACCCCGGCTGGTGGGGCTTCGTGTTCCCCGTCGGCGCCATGACCCTGTCGCTGGCTGCCGTCGGCGTCGTCAGCGACGTGACCGCGGTGCAGGTGGCGGGCCTGCTCGGCACGCTCGTCCTGGCCGCACTGTGGAGCTACGTGTCCATCGTGACCGTACGTCTGTCGCGCCGCAGCGCCCCGGCCAGTCAGCCCGACGAGGGCCTCCAGCCGTCCCCCCGATGATGCGCCCGCCCACCCTCGACGAGGAGTCCCGATGGCACGAGTCGTAGTCCTGGGAGCCGGCATCTCCGGCCACACAGCGGCGCTGCACCTGCGTCGCAAGCTGGGCAAGGAGCATGACGTCGTCGTCGTGTCGCCGAACTCGAAGTGGAACTGGATCCCGTCGAACATCTGGGTCGGCGTCGGCGCGATGGGCACCGAGCAGGTGACGTTCCCGCTCGCGCCCATCTACCGGCGCAAGGGGATCGAGTTCCACCAGGCGCTCGGCGTCGCCCTCCACCCCGAGGGCGATGCCGGGCATCCCGCGCCGTACGTCGACATCACCTACACCGACCCGGCGCGTTCCGGGGAAGAGGCCCGCCTCGCGTACGACTTCCTGATCAACGCCACCGGCCCCAAGCTCAACTTCGCTGCCACCCCGGTCTCGGCCCGACGGGCACACCGTCTCGGTGTGCACACCCGGACACGCGGTCGAGGCGGCGTCGGAGCTGGCCGAGGTCATGGATCGGCTGCGCGCCGGCCAGCGCCAGACCCTGGTCATCGGCGTCGGGCACGGCACCTGCACCTGCGAAGGCGCGGCGTTCGAGTACGCCTTCAACGTCGAGCACGAGCTGCGCCGGGCCGGCGTGCGAGACCTCGCCGACGTGGTCTACCTCACCAACGAGTTCGACCTCGGCGACTTCGGGGTCGGCGGCATGACCTTCACCCAGCAGGGCTTCGAGACCACGAGCAAGCTGTGGACCGAGTCGCTGTTCCGCGAGCGCGGCGTGCGCGCCATCACCCAGGCGCACGTGGAGAAGATCGAGCCAGGAGTCATCCACTACGAGCCGCTCGACGGCTCCCGCAGCACCCTCGCCTTCGACTTCGCCATGCTGCTGCCCCCGTTCAGGGGCGCGGACCTGAAGGCGTACGACGCCAGCGGCGCCGACATCACCTCCGAGGTGTTCGCCCCGAGCGGGTTCATGAAGGTCGATGCGGACTACACGGCCAAGCCGTACGACCAGTGGCAGGCGGCGGACTGGCCGAGCACCTACCAGACCCCCCGGTACCCGAACGTGTTCGGCGTCGGCATCGCGTTCGCTCCGCCGCACCAGATCTCCCAGCCGCGCACGAGCGCCAACGGCACCCTCATCGCGCCGGCGCCCCCGCGCACGGGAATGCCGTCGGGCGTGATGGGTCGCACCGTGGCCCTCACCATCGTCGACATGATCACCCGCGGGGCCGTGAAGCCGACGCACACCGCGTCCATGGCATCGATGGGAGCGGCCTGCGTGGCCTCGGCGGGCTCCGGCCTCCGCAAGGGCACCGCAGCGGCCATGACCATGTACCCCGTCGTGCCGGACTACCAGACCTACCCCGGCACCGGTCGCAGCGCCAAGGACACCTACGGCGAGATCGGCCTCGGCGCCCACTGGATCAAGGCGATGCTGCACCACCTGTTCATCTACAAGGCCAAGGCGCGGCCCGGCTGGTTCCTGATCCCCGAGTGACCTGACCGCCCCACCGACGAACCTCTGAGGAGCACCGATGGACGACGCCGACCGACAGATCGCAGCAGCGCCCCTGCCCACCGAGAAGACGTTGCGCTCGCGCACGAACCTGGTCGTGCAGGCCTGGCGCTTCACCTCCATCAACCTGCGCATGATGAAGATGGTCCGCAAGGGCCACCACTGAGGGGGAACACCTGATGACTGCTGCACCTGCGAATCCTCCGAGCAGCACCAAGGTCGTCGTCATCGGCGGCGTCGCCGGAGGCATGTCCGCAGCAGCTCGGCTCCGCCGCCTCGACGAGACGGCCGAGATCGTCGTCCTCGAGCGCGACCCGTACGTGTCCTTCGCCAACTGCGGCCTGCCCTACCACATCGGTGGCGACATCGAGGACCGCGAGGCGCTGCTCCTGCAGACCCCCGAGAGCCTGCGCGAGTCGTTGGCGCTGGACGTCCGGACCGGTCACGAGGTCACCAGCATCGACCGAGAGGCTCGAAGGGTGTCTGTCGTCGACGGCACGGGCCTCGAGTACTCGGAGACCTACGACGTCCTCGTGATCGCCACCGGCGCGTCGCCGCTTCGACCGCCGCTGCCGGGGGTCGACCATCCGCGCATCCTGGTGCTGCGCACCATCCCCGACATGGACCGGATCATCGAGGTCCTGGACGAGGGAGCGCGCTCGGCCGTGGTGATCGGGGGCGGCTACATCGGTCTGGAGATGGTCGAGGCCCTGCGTCACCGGGGCCTGGAGGTCACGCTGGTCGAGGCGCTCGACCAGGTGATGACGGTGCTCGACCCTGAGATGTCCCGGCACCTCGAGGACCACCTCGAGCAGCACGGTGTGCGCGTCATCCTTTCGACGCGCGCCTCGGGTTTCTCCGACGGCGCGGACCGGGTGGTCGTCGAGCTCGGAACCGAGCAGATCACCACCGACCTGGTGATCCTTGCGGTCGGCGTCCGCCCTGAGACCAGCCTGGCCGCGGAGGCCGGCCTGCTCCTGTCGGAGCGTGGCGCGGTGATCGTGGACGAGCACATGCGGACGTCGGACCCGCACGTCTACGCGGTCGGTGACTCCGTCCAGGTCACCGACACGGTCACCGGCGAGCCGGTGGTGGTCCCGCTGGCGGGGCCAGCCAACCGGCAGGGTCGCATCGCCGCGGACCACATCGCCGGCCGGCCTTCGGCCTACACCTCGACGCAGGGCACCGGCATCGTCAAGGTCTTCGAGCTCACCGCCGGCATGACCGGTGCCACCGAGCGCACCCTGAAGCGGCTCGGCCGGCCCTACCGCAAGGTGCACGTGCACCCCAACGGCCACGCCTCGTACTACCCCGGCACCCACGCCATGCACCTCAAGGTGCTCTTCGACCCGAACGACGGCAGGCTGCTGGGCGCCCAGGCGGTCGGCGTCGACGGCGTCGACAAGCGGATCGACGTGCTCGCCGTCGCACTGCGGGCCGGCATGAGCATCGAGGACCTCGAGCACCTCGAGCTGGCGTACGCCCCGCCGTACGGCTCCGCGAAGGACCCGGTGAACATGGCCGGCTTCGTGGGAGGCAACCTGCTGCGCGGCGACGTCGCGCTCTGGTACGCCGAGGAGTGGCCGGCGCTCCCCGAGAGCTCCTTCTTGCTCGACGTGCGCAGTCCGGAGGAGCACGCGAGCTGGGCCCTGCCGGGCTCGACGCTCATTCCGCTCAAGGAGCTCCGCTCCCGGCTCGACGAGATCCCCGTCGGCGCCGAGGTGCTCGTGTACTGCCGCTCGGGGTTCCGGTCCTACCTCGCCCAGCGCATCCTCGCCCAGCGTGGCTGGCCGGACGCGCGCACGCTGTGCGGCGGCGAGCTCACCTTCCGGGCGGTCCACCCGGACGGCAGCGCCGGCCATGTGCAGTACCCCGTCGTGACCTACGCCGAGGACACGCTCGCCGCCCGGCAGCCCATGTCCCACCCCCACTGACCCAGCTCGACCGACACGACCTTCACGGAGGAACCCCGATGTGCCGACAGACCACCTGCCGCAGGTGCCACAAGCCGTCCTGGTCCGGGTGCGGCCAGCACGTGAACCAGGTGATGGCCGGCGTCCCGAAGTCCAAGCGGTGCCAGTGCCCGCCGCCTCCCTCGCTCATGGAGCGACTCTTCGGCGGGCGGACGTCGAAGGTGTAGCGTCCTCGAAGAGGCTGACCAAGGAGTCGGGCGCGTCTCACCGAAGCGGGTGCTTCGATCGCCAGACGCTGGGCGCGCTGCCGTGGGATCGCTTGAAGGCGCGGCTGAAGGCCTCCTCGGCGTCGTAGCCGACTCGTCGGGCGATGGTCCCGACGGGGAGATCGGTGGTGATCAGCAGGTCCTCGGCGATGTGCATGCGCCACTCGGTCAGGTAGCGGATCGGCGAGCGCCCGAGGACCTCCCGGAACCGCGCGTCCAGCACCGAACGTGAGACGGCGGCCTCGCGGGCCAAGGCCTCCACCGTCCAGTCGCGGCGACTGATGTCGCCGCCGCCCACCAGGCCGACCTGTTGGCCCAGTCGCGCTACGGCGTCGACTACAAGCAGTACTGGGTCGACGAGGCGAACGGACGGATCTTCTGCCTCGTCGAGGCGCCCGACGCCGAGGCGGCGGTCTCCGTCCACCGGGAGGCCCACGGCCTGCTCGCCGACGCGATCTACCCTGTCGCCGAAGGCGTGTGACCGGCCCGTTCAGCGTGATCGGAGGTGCACCATCCCGGGCTCGCGGGATGGTGCACCTTCTCGTTGACCATCCAGCGCCCGGCCGACCGGGCTGAGCTGCGCCGTACGTCCGCGGGCTCGGGAACCGGAGCGAGGGCAGACGGCCGAAGGACGCGTCGAGACCTTCACCATTCGGTCGCCACGGAGGGCGGTCGGACGATAACTTCGGCCCGACCGGCTTCAGCCACCCTCGACATCTGTGTGGAGAGCAGCATGAACCACCTCGACCAGCCGACCGCAGACCTCGTGGAGACGGCACAGGCGTTGCAGCAGCTGGCCAGCAGCCTGGACGGGCGGCTGGTCCTCCCGGGCGACGCTGACTGGGACACCGCACGCCAGGCTTGGAACCTCGCGGTCGACCAGCAACCCACGGCGGTCGTGATCGCCGGGTCCGTGAGTGATGTCCAGGAGGTCGTCCGTACGGCGAGCGGGCTGGGCCTGCGCGTGGCCCCCCAGTCGACTGGCCACAACGCCGCGCCCTGGGCCCGCTGACCGACACGATCCTGCTGCGCGTGTCCGAGCTGCGTGGCGTGAGCGTCGACTCGCAGCGCCGTAGCGCCCGGGTCGAGGCGGGTGCCGTCTGGGGGCAGGTGACGCCGGCCGTCGTCGAGCACGGGCTGGCAGCGCTCGCTGGCTCTGCCCATGACGTCGGGGTCGCCGGCTACACCCTCGGCGGCGGTGTCAGCTGGTTGGCCCGCTCGCACGGCCTGGCCGCCAACCACGTGCGCGCCCTGGAGGTGGTGACCGCTGACGGGAACTCCCGGCGCGTCGACACCGACAACGAGCCGGACCTGTTCTGGGCGTTGCGCGGTGGTGGTGGGAGCTTCGCCGTGGTCACGGCGCTGGAGATCGACCTGTTCCCCGTGACCGAGGTCTGCTCGGGCGCGTTGTTCTACCCGCTCGAGCGGGCGCGCGAGGTGCTCACGGCGTGGAGGAGCTGGACCGACGACGTCCCCGACCAGGTCACGTCGCTGGGCCGGCTGCTGCGGTTCCCGCCGCTGCCGGACCTGCCCCCGTTCCTCAGCGGTCAGTCGTTCGCCCTCGTGGAGGTGGTCTCCACCCTGTCGGCGGAGGAGACCGACGCCCTACTCGCCCCGTTGAGGGCGCTGAGCCCGGCGATGGACACGGTCGCGGTGACGCCGATATCCGCGCTGGACCAGCTGCACATGGATCCGCCGGGGCCGGTCCCGGGTCTGGGGGACGGCTTCCTCCTCGACGCCGCACCGGACGAGGCCATCGATGCTCTGCTCACGGTGGCGGGCCCCGGCGTCGAGTGCCCCCTGCTGTCCGTGGAGCTGCGGCACCTCGGTGGAGCCCTCACGCCTGGCCGGGCCGAAGAGGGGGGCGCGGTCGACGGTTTGCCGGGTGCCTTCGCCGGATATGCCGTCGGCATCGCCCCCTTCCCGGAGGCTGCTGCAGCCGTCCACGCCTCGGTCACCGAGTTGGGACAAGCCGTGGCGCCCTGGGTCATCGACCGGTGCTACCTGAACTTCGCGGAGTCCTCGCAGGCGGGTGCGGTCTTCTTCGGTGAGGAGACGTACGCGCGACTGCAGGCGGTGAAGACGGCGTACGACCCCGGAGACACCATCCGTGCGAACCACCCGGTGCCGCCCGCGGCGTCGTAGAGGATTCCTGGTCCAGACCGCGGGGTGCCACGCCCTACACTGAGGTCCACCAGGCGTTTGCTGCCGCCCACATGTGCCGACTGCCCCAAGGGCAGGTTCTGCGGCACTGAGCTGGTGGAGCACGGTGCGGACGAGCAGGGGACGGCCTGGGAGATCACGGCCGCTGCAGTCGACCCATGGGGAGTGGGAGTGCCACCGAGAACGCGCCGTCGCGGCACGGGCCGAGCCGGCCCTGCGCGCCAGCAACCCGCCGCGCAGCAACCCGGCGCGCGGCGATCCGGCACCCCCCGAACCAGCGCGCCGCGCCGGCGCAAGGACGAGGGCGGGGTCCCCACCCTGGCCAACGCCATGCGGCGGGTCGCCTCGGCGGTCGACAAGGGCAAGGTCACGGCCACCACGCTGGCGACCTTCCAAGCCGTAGCGATCGTGGCGCGCGAGCTCCGCGCGCAGGCCAAGGCCGAGCCCAACGAGCGCCAACGCACCGCCGAGCTGAAGCGCCTCGACGGCCTCGCGGAGTCCATGGCGCGTACGGCTGCGCGCAACGCGTCGCTGCTCCGCATGCTCGGCGACGACGTACCCCTCCAGCCAGGCACCAAGGAGATGGTCCGCGAGCTGCACGCCAAGGCGGGCATGCCCGAGCCGGAGGCGGCCCCCGCGCCGGCCCAGGAGGCGGTCGCCGCGGAGCCCGTCCTCCTGAAGCCCCAGGTCGTGCCGCAGTCCGTCGTCGCCCGGCAGCTGGCCAACCCGTTCCTCGCCCCGGACCACTCGGCCCCGCTGCCCGTGGCCGCGCCGGTCCGGCTGCTCGCCGACTGGGCGCTGATCGACCCGCTGCTGCGCTCCTTCGAGGAGGCCAGCAGCGGCGGCACGTCCTGCATGGACCTGCCTCAGCCGTCGGGCGCGCACATCGCCCCGGGCCGCGACCTGATGCCGCACCAGGCGCGGATGGTCGCCGCCGCGAAGGCCGGGCACCGCACGTTCCTGCTCGCCGACGAGCCCGGTCTCGGCAAGACGGCCCAGGCGCTGCTCGCGGCTCAGGCTGCGAACGCCTTCCCGCTGCTCGTCGTCGTGCCGAACGTCGTCAAGACCAGCTGGGCGCGCGAGGCCGCGATGTGGGTGCCGAGCCATCCCGCGACCGTCGTCCACAGCGACGGCGAGACCATCGACGCCTTCTCCGACATCGTCATCGTCAACTACGACATCCTCAGCCGGCACGTCGGGTGGCTCGGCACGTTCGGCTTCCGCGGCATGGTCATCGACGAGGCGCACTTCATCAAGAACAAGACGTCCCTGCGCTCGCGCAGCGTCCTCGACCTGTCGCGCAAGGTCCGCCAGCGGACCGTACGACCGCTGCTCATGGCCCTCACCGGCACCCCGCTCATCAACGACATCGAGGACTTCCTCGCCATCTGGGAGTTCCTCGGCTGGATCGAGAACGACAAGGTGGCGCCGGCCCTCCTGCAGTCCCTCGAGCGCAACGGCCGTACGCCGATCGAGCCGTCGTTCTACCCCGCGGCCCGGCAGAGCGTCATCGACCAGGGGATCGTGCGGCGCCGCAAGGAAGAAGTGGCCAAGGACATCCCCGCGCGTCGGATCGCGGACGTGCCGGTGGAGCTCGACGGCCCCGAGGCGACGTCGATCCGCAACGCCGAGCGCAAGCTCGTGCAGCGCCTGGTGAAGCGCTACCACAGCGCTCTCGCCGTCAAGGGCACCGACGACGAGGTCGACGGCATCGACCACGAGCTCGTCCGTCGGGTCGCCACCCGCGAGCTGAAAGAGGCGACGGAGAAGGAGTCCGGCGAGAACGTGTTCGCCATGATGCGGCGCATCGGTACGGCCAAGGCCGAGCTCGCCGCCGACTTCACCGCCCAGCTCTCGCGCAACGCCGGCAAGGTGGTCTTCTTCGCCAAGCACATCGACGTCATGGACACCGCCGAGGCGGCGCTCACGAAGCGGGGCATCAAGCACACGTCCATCCGCGGCGAGCAGACGACCCGGGTGCGCAACCGCAACATCGACGCCTTCGTCAACGATCCCGACGTGGAGGTCATCGTCTGCTCGCTGACCGCCGCCGGCGTCGGCATCAACCTGCAGGTCGCGTCCAACGTCGTCCTCGCCGAGCTCTCCTGGACCTCGGCCGAGCAGACCCAGGCGATCGACCGGGTCCACCGGATCGGTCAGGACCAGCCGGTGACGGCGTGGCGCATCCTCGCGGCGCAGACCATCGACACCAGGGTCGCCGAGCTGATCGACTCCAAGGCCGGGCTTGCGGCGCGCGCCCTCGACGGGGCCGACGCGGAGGACGGCGAGCCCGTCGACGTCCAGCTCGAGACTCTGGTGACGCTGCTGACGCAGGTCCCTGAGCGAGACCGTGCTCTAGCCGCGCGTCCAGCAGGTCGCTGTTCGGCCTGACTCGTCAGTCGCCGGTCACGCCGTCGATGAGCTCGCGCAGCAGGTCGGCATGGCCGTTGTGGCGGGCGTACTCCTCGATCATGTGCAGGTAGACCCACCGCAGGTCGAGGTCGCCGGCACCTTCCCACGGGGCGGCGAACCTGGTCTCGAGGGGGAGGTCGGCGACCGCCGCGTCGGCCAGCCGACACTGCTCGTCGTAGGTCGCGAACACCTCGGCCGCGGGCACCGCGTCGAGGTCCTCGAAGTCCTCGTCACCGTCGGGGGCGAAGAAGCCGTGCGCCGGCACGCCGGCCACGCTGGTCCGGAACCACCACGCCTCGACCTCGGCCATGTGCCGGACGAGGCCGAGCAGCGACAGCCTGGACGGGAGCACGGATCGGGTCGCGAGCTGGCCGTGGGTGAGGCCGGCGCACTTCATCAGCAGGGTCTGGCGCTGGAAGTCGAGCCAGCCCTGCAGGCAGGCGCGCTCGTCGAGCAGCCGCGGGCTGCGGTCTCGCGTCGACCTCCGGGGCCATCCAGTCAGTCATCGGGGAACCTCCAGGGTCGACTTCCTCGGTCGGATGTCGCGACTCCGTCGATGAGCATCGCGCGTCGAGGACCGGTTCGGGTTGCGATCGCCACATCGGAGGAGTAATCTACAACCAAATGGTTGTAGATCGAGCTCCCTCACCCGTGGACCTCGTCTTCGCGGCCCTCTCGGATGCGACCCGTCGCGACATCGTCGTACGGGTCCTGCACGCCGAGGAGTCCGTGTCCTCGCTGGCCCGCCGCTACGCGATGAGCTTCGCGGCCGTTCAGAAGCACGTCGCCGTCCTGGAACGAGCGAGTCTGGTCACCAAGCGCACCAGCGGACGGGAGCGGCTCGTGAGCGGGAACGTCGAGTCCGTACGGGCTGCCGCCCAGCTGCTGGACGACTACGAGCAGATCTGGCGCGGCAGGGTCGAGCGCATCAGTGCCCTGCTGGCGCAACCATCCGAACCATCCGAACCAGCCACTACCCACCCGTCAACCAACTCCCGAGGAGATCACCGATGACCGTCATCGACGTCGTCAAGGACACCGAAGCCTTGACGCTGACCCTGACCGCCGAGTTCGCCGCCGCGCGCGAGCGCGTGTGGCAGGTGTGGGCCGACCCGCGTCAGCTCGAGCAGTGGTGGGGACCGCCGACCTGGCCCGCGACTTTCGTCGACTTCGACTTCGTCGCCGGCGGGCGGGCGACGTACTTCATGACCGGGCCGGCGGGCGACAAGGCTCACGGCTGGTGGCAGTTCACGAGCATCGACGAGCCCCGAGGCCTCGAGCTCTTGGACGGCTTCGCCAGCGACTCCGGCGAGCCGGACGACGCGATGCCGCACACTCGGATGGCCGTGTCCTTGGACGAGATGGGCGACGGTACTCGGATGACCTTCGTCGGGACGTTCGGCAGCCTGGAGGAGATGGAACGGCTCACCGCGATGGGCATGACGGAAGGCCTCACCGAGGCCGTCGGCCAGATCGACGCACTGCTCGGCTGAGCCAGGGTGAGGCTCGGACGAGGACGTCGAGTTCCTCGACACCTAGGCCAAGGCCCATGGCGACGAGTCGCACTCTGCGTTCCTGCCGATGGCGCTCCGGCTGCACCTCGACCTCTGACGGTCAGGGCGCCGAGGCGCTGATGACCCCGAAGTGCACCCCCTGCGGGTCGCGGATCGTCGCCATCCGGCCCCAGTCGGTGTCGACCGGACCGAAGACCACGGTGCCGCCGCCCTCGATCGCTCGCTGGGCGGTGGTGTCAGCGTCGGCAACCGAGAAGGTGACCGACCAGGCGGTCTGTGCGTCTGGGTTGCCCTCCTCCAGGCCGCCCATCCCGCCGACAGTGCCGCCGGGCCCTTCGCCATCGATCGTGACCATCTCTCCGGCGTCGGTGTAGGTGTAGCCGAACACCGCGGCGTAGAACTCCTTGGCCGCGGCCAGGTCGCCGGTGGCCAGCATGTTCCAGACCACGCCGCCGGGCTCGTTGACGTGGCGGTAGCCGATGTGGTTGCGGGACTGCCAGATGCCGAACTCCGCGCCCGTCGGGTCGAGGGCCAGCGCCATCCGGCCCTCCTCGCCCACGTCGAACGGCCCGGCGACCACGGTGCCGCCGTGGGTCTTGATCGCTTCGGCTGTGGCGTCGGCATCGTCGGTCGCGAGGTACGTCGTCCACCGCGCGGGCATCGGGTCGTGGTCCTGCTTCGCGGCGATCCCAGCGGTGGGCTGACCATCGACCTCGGCCATCCCGTAGTGGCCGAACGTCTCGCCGGTGTCCCGGACCGTCCAGCCGAGCACGTCGCCGTAGAAGGTGAACGCACCCTCCCGGTCGGTGGTCGCGAGGTCGACCCAGTTGGGGGTGCCTGGGGGCCAGGGGTCGGTGCGTGTCGTCATGGGTCATCCTCTGGGTCGTACGGCTTGGTGGCGCGTTCAGCGCGCGGATCGGAGCCTAGGGCGCGGCACCGACAACGGTCGAGGGTCGGTGCGGCCGGCGGGTCTTCTGTCCACCGACCCACGTGTCCACATGCGGGTGTTCGGGGTTGCGCCTTGTCGGTGGTGTCTGGCAGAATCGTTCATACGTTCGCACTGATGGGATAGGCCTCAGAGCCTGATGATGCGGCCGGGTTCATCGCCCGGCTGGTGCCGTAACCGGCGCCCTGCGCCCCACTCGTTGTCGGGTCCTTGCTGCCCCGCCCTTCCGCCCTTCCGCTCAGGATTCGGCCGGTTGGCGTGGGGTGTCCGCGGGGGCGCCGTGACCGTGTCCCGTCATCGGAGGTGATCGTCCCCGTGTCCGTCCTCGAGCTTCCCCCGTCCGGGGTGCTGGCGCGCGCGGAGGTCGCCGGCGAGGCCGTAGGCGCGTTGGCTGACGCAGCCGGGGGGTGGGGCCTGTCGGGTCAGGAGGCGGTGGAGCTGCTCGGCCTGGTGCGGCCGATGCTCGCGCAGCTGGAGTCGGTGTCCTTGACGGCGACCCGGGTGGTGCGGGAGTCCGGGGTGTGGGGGTTGGACGGCTCGCGGAGCGCCCGGGCGTTCTTGGAGCGCGCCACCGGCGCGTCGGGTGCGAAGACCGGCAGTGACCTGAAGCTTGCCGAGCGGCTCGCGACGGTGTTGCCGCTGACCGCTCAGGCGTTGCGCGCGGGTGTCCTCTCCGCGGAGCACGCCCTGGTGCTGTCCCGGGGCGCGTGTGGCAGCCCTGCCCGCGTCGAGGCCCTCGCGGATGAGGTGCGGGGCGAGGGATCGTTGTTGGTCCACGCCGGGCTGGGCGTGGATGCGTTCAAACAGGTGGTGGCCCGTTGGGCTTACCGGGTCGATCCCGACGCCGACGACGCCAAGCGCCGTGCCGCAGCCGACGACTTCCACTTCGACCTCGCCGAGACGATGGACGGGGTCCACCTGCGCGGGTTCGCCACTCCCGAGGTGGGGGAGGCCCTGTCCACGGCGCTGGCCGCGGTGATCGGAACCCCGGCGGCGAACGACGGCCGGTCACCCAGCCGGCGCAGGCACGATGCGCTCGCCACCCTGGCTCAGCTCGCTTTGTCCTCCGGGGGCCTGGGCACCCTCGGAGCGGTGCGCCCCCAGCTCGTGGTGCACGTCGACTGGCGCACCCTGATCGGCCTGCCCGGCCTGACCGGCCTCGACCCTGCGGTCCTTCAGGAGTCGAAGACGCCGATCCCGCGGTCGGTCCTCGACCGGATCGCGTGTGACAGCGAGGTCACCCGGGTCGTGTTCGGACCAGCGGGTCAGGTCCTCGACGTCGGGAGAACCCAGCGCACGTTCACCGGTCCCCGCCGCCGTGCTTTGGACGCCCGGGACGGCGGCTGCCGGGCCCCCGGGTGCAACGCCCCACCCCGGTTGTGCGAGGGTCACCACCGCCTCGCGTGGCACCGCGGCGGAGTCACCAGCGTCGACAACGGCTACCTGCTGTGCTGGGCCCACCACGAATGGGTCCACGCGCGAGGCATCCACGTCGAACTCATGGCCGACGGCGGCCTGCGCTTCACAGGCCCCGACGACCACTGGTACGGCACCACCTACCCACGACAGCTCACCCTGCCCGGCTAGCCGCTCGTTTCGAGCCTGGGCAACCCCAGTCCATTCACACCTAAGGAGAATCCATGCCTACCCCCAACGTCCCCGTCGCTGCCACGCCGCAGTGCGATGAGCCTCCCGTGCCCGCGCTCGGGCAGTGCCTGTTCTGCTACCTCGAGGACGTCGTGGCGACCCACGGATGCGCAGGCCACCAGCACTCGGAACGCTGGGGCGACGCGCAGCCGGTCCCTATGCCGGGTCTCACAGCGTGGCTCAAGGCGCACGGTGGCTTCTGCGACTGCGAGGTGCTGATGAACGTCTGGGGGAGAGGTCAGCGCGACGCTCGGTACGAACCGATGTTCTGCCCAGCGGCCGAGGACCTTCTCGCCAGCGGGGCGTGGTAGTCCGCGCTCAGAGGAAGGCCATCGGGTCGAACTCGTCGACCGGGATGATCCGGATGCGCGGCAGCGGCTGGTTGAAGGCCTTGGCGTGGTGCTCGAGGTCGTACAGCTCGAGGCCCGGGAGCTCAGCCAGCCCGGCGTTGATGAACTCGCGGAACGCCAGGATCCCCACCCGCCGCCCGGCTTCGAGCAGGGCCTTCACCTCGGGGAAGAAGTCACCGTCGTGACTGGCCAGCAGGACGTCGCCCTCGTGCTCGAGGATGGCGGACAGCGTCCGTTTGATGCCGATGTCGACGACCTTCTGCGCCCCGGACCCGGCCAGCGGGATGGGCCGGTAGTCCATGGCGACGAGGGCCTGGATGAACGGCATCGGCAGCACGCCGGAGGAGGCGTTGAGGAAGAACAGCGCCTTGACCGGCTGCTCCCAGACGTCCTCTGAGTACGTGCGGACGCGGTCCCAACGCGGCCGCTCCTCGGCTCCTGGTTTGCGGCCGAGCACGCTGGTCCCGAGCGTCGCGTCGATGTTCTCGCCGTCGAGGATGAGGTACGTCAGCCCGCTCATGCCCGTGACCCTACGGCCCCGGAGCCCGGCGGGAACCGACTTCCCTGCTAGCCGGTGATGGTCAGCCGCTGGGTGCGAAGCGACAGGACCAGCGCCCAGATCCAGCCGATGATCGTCCAGCCGAGCAGCAGGTTGATCCAGAAGACGCCCCAGTGCGGGACGTCGCGCACCGCGGCGATGGCCCAGGGCAACATGTAGCCCGCGGTGAGGATGGCCACGATCACGGCGACCACCTTCGTGGTGGTCCAGGAACGGTCGGCCGGTTCGACCTTGTAGGTGCTCATGCCGCAAGGCTACCGACCGGGCTGCGACCGAGGCGGCGGTCCGGTACCACCCTCAGCTGCCCTGACGTGCGCGGGCCACGAGGGGCTCCAGCGCCGCGTCGTCCGGGAACGACGCCTGCGTGCCACGGCGGGTGACGCTGTCGGACGCGCACGCGCAGCCCAGGCGCACGGCCGCCGGCTCATCCCACCCGGCGGCGAGGGCATAGGCGAACGCGCCGACGAACGCGTCACCGGCACCGGTGGTGTCGACGGCGGTGACCGGAGGAGCAGGCACCGACAGGACCTCGCCGTCCCTTGCCACCCAGGTCGCCCCAGCGGCCCCGAGCGTGACGAGCAGCCGTACACCCAGGGCTTCCGCGCAGCGCCGTACGTCCTCCGTGGACGTCGGGTCGAGCGAGCCACCGACCAGCGAGCCCAGGGCCGCGAACTCGGTCTCGTTCGGCACCAACCAGTCGGTGGCGGCCAACAGCGCCGGGATCAGCGTCCCTGCGGGTGCGGGGTTCAGGACCGTGATGATGTCGAGCTCCCGGGCCCGCGCGAAGGCCGCGGCGGTGACCGGCTCCGGCACCTCGAGCTGCCCCACCACGACGGCAGGGCGCGGCTGGGACGTCAGCACCGAGAGTGCGTCAGCAACCGAGAGTCGGTCGTTCGCCCCTGGCACGACGATGATCCGGTTGCTGCCGTCCGGCTCGACCCAGATGGGGGCGACCCCGGACGCCACCCCTTGCGCCCGTACGACTCCGGACACGTCGACGCCCTGGGTCAGCAGGTTGGCCAGCGTCGAGTCCGCGAACACGTCGTCGCCGAGGCAGGTAGCCATTCGCACCTGGGCGCCGAGTCGCGCCGCCATCACCGCCTGGTTGGCCCCCTTGCCGCCGAAGCCGAGGACGAACTCCTGGCCGGTGGTCGTCTCGCCGGCAACGGGCACCCGGTCGACGTAGGTGACCATGTCGACCATCGTGCTGCCGACCACCGCGATCGTGGGCTGGGTCGCCGGCTCGTCGGTCATGCGCCGTAGTGTGGCAAGCCCCGCCGTGTCACCGAGAGCCGAGGTGCCCGTGCCGTCTCGTCCTGCGGTGCTCGTCAGCCTCGACCCGGTCATCGCCGAGTCCCGTGACGTGCGCACCAACCTCGCCAAGATCACGGCGGTCGCGGACTGGATGGCCTATGAGGGGTTCGGCCCGCCGACCTCGCCGTTCCCGCTGCCCTGGGGCACCACGGACGCCGACACCATCGACTTCCTGTTCGTCGGCAACAGCATCAACTTCGCCTACACAGACTTCGCCACCCGCGTGACCTTCACGGCCGACTACGCCGGCCGTACCTGGTCGGACTCCGACGCGATGCTGGTCTCGATCAGGCGCGCCGTCGAGGACGGCATCCCCTTCCTCGACGGGGACTACCTCGCGACGGTGACCCGCGCTGACCTCGAGCGGGTCTTTCGGGGGACCACCGAGATACCGATGCTCGACGAGCGGGTGCGCATCTTCAACGAGGTGGGCCGCGTGCTGGCGGAGACCTACGACGGCCGGTTCCACCATTTCACCGCGTCCTGCGCTCCGCGCCTCTACGCCGGGGGAGACGGCCTGCTCGAACGGCTGGTCAGCGAGTTCCCACGCTTCGACGACGTGAGCGAGTACGGCTCTGCGCGGCCGCAGTTCTTCAAGCTCGCGCAGCTGGCGCTGTGGATGACGTACGCGAGCCTCCACGAGGGGAACCGGTTCCCGATCGAGGACATGGACCAGATGACCGCGTTCGCCGACTACATCGTGCCGGTGGCGCTGCGGGTGATGGGCATCCTCGAGTACTCGCCGGCGCTCGAGGCGGCGATCGCCGCCCGCACGGAGATCCCGGCCGGCAGCGCATGGGAGGTCGAGCTGCGAGCCCACAGCCTGTTCGCGTGCGACCTGCTGCGCGCCGAGCTCAACGCCCGCCGGCCGGCAGATCGGCAGCTGATCACGCCCCAGGTGGATGCTCGGCTGTGGACGCACTTCCACACGACGCACTGGCCCCACCACCTGACCCGAACGACGATGTACTGACCGTGGTTCGACTGCTGAACCCGACGCCGATACCCCGGCGACGTCCGCCTGGGACTTTTGCCTCTGCCGCCGCGCGTCCGGGGGTGGGAAGGTCGAGATGATGCAGGGGGAGCAGAGACTGCACTGCGAGAGGACACTCGTGAACGACCTCCAGTTCGAGAAGATGAAGAGCGCCAACGGGTTCATCGCGGCTCTCGACCAGTCCGGCGGCAGCACGCCGAGCGCCCTGCGCCGCTACGGCGTGGATGAGACCGCCTACACCAGCGAGGCGGAGATGTTCGACCGCATCCACGAGATGCGGGCCCGGATCATCACGAGCCCGGCGTTCACCGGTGAGCGGATCCTCGGGTCGATCCTGTTCGAGCAGACGATGGATCGTCAGATCGAAGGCTCGGGGACCGCGGAGTACCTGTGGGAGCAGAAGAACGTCGTTCCCTTCCTCAAGGTCGACCTGGGCCTCGCGGACGATTCGAACGGCGCCAAGGTCATGAAGCCGATCCCCGGCCTCGACTCCGTCCTCGCACGGGCGAAGGCGCTCGGAGTCTTCGGCACCAAGATGCGCTCGGTCATCAAGCTCGCGGACCCGACCGGAGTGGCGGCCGTCGTGGGCCAGCAGTTCGAGGTGGGCCGCCGGATCCTCGCGGCCGGTCTCGTGCCGATCCTGGAGCCCGAGATCGACATCAACAGCCCGCAGAAGGAAGCGGCTGAGGTCCTGCTCAAGGCGGATCTCCTCGCCGGGCTCGACGAGCTCCCGGCTGACCAGCACGTCATGCTCAAGCTCACGCTCCCTGAGCAGGACGGCTTCCACGCCGAGCTGGTGGGACACCCTCGTGTGCTCCGGGTCGTCGCGCTGTCCGGCGGCTACACCCGCGCCGAGGCCAACGCTCGCCTCGCCCGCAACCACGGGGTGGTGGCCAGCTTCTCCCGGGCCCTCACCGAAGGACTCACCGCGCAGATGAGCGACGCCGAGTTCGACGCCGCCCTCGACGCCTCGATCGAGAGCATCTACCAGGCGTCCATCACCTGACCGTCGCGCAGGAGCGCACCGACGTACTCTCGCGTAGCCCGTGCGACCGGCGCCCGTCGTCGCATGTCCATCGACCCGCCACGCATGACCTGCCGAACCTGGCGTCCGGCTGGAACACCACGACCCGCGTCCCGTCTTACGGACCTGGGCAACCTCGCGATCGAGATGGCCGCGGGCGAGCAGCCGTACGACGTTGCCGGGGTCGCGCGCGACCCAGTCCGACGTCGACATCGGCGCCGACACCACGACGAGGTCCAGATCGGCCCCGGCCAGCAGGTCGAGGTTGAGCAGGGACCAGGCCCCGCCGTCGACGAAGCGCTCGCCGTCGATCGTCACCGGAGCGAAGTAGCCGGGGACGGCGCAGGACGCAGCCACCGCGTCAGCCACCGAAGCCTCCCTGTCGCGACCGAACACCGTGCGGCGGCCGGAGTCCAGGCTCACCGCGCAGATCCACATCGGGAGCACCGGCCAGCCTTGGAAGAGCCCGCCCAGCCGCGCGGCTCCTAGGTCGACCGGTCGGGTCCCGGCCGGCAGCAGGGCTGCGGCCACCACGCCCGGACGGAGGTGCCTGGGCCGCCGCACGAGTCGCAGCGGCAGACCGGGGGCCGCCGGTCGCCGCTGCACCGGGGAGTGCGCTGACGGCTGAGAGAGCCCGGGCATCCCGTCGAGGACAGCGGCGCCCTCCTCCGACAGCGGCTCGCCGAGGATCCGGGCGACGTAGTCGGTGGGCGGGAAGCCAGCACGCATGAGGGCGGCCCCGGTCGCCCCGGCCGACGTGCCCACGATGACGTCGGCCTCCCGAGCGTCCCAACCGACCTCGTCCGCCAGGGCCGTGAGGACGCCCGCGTGGAACGCCGTACCCGTGAGGCCGCCAGCACCCAGCACCAACCCGACGCGCATGCATCGATCATGGACCTGGCAACCGCTGGCTGCCGCGGCTGCCTAGGGTTCGAGCGTGGACCGACGACGACCTGATGCGGCTGCCGGACGGCCGGACGGCGCAGTTCTGGTGCGGTGGGGCGGCCGACGGTCCGGTCGTTCTGTTCTTCCACGGGTGCCCGGACACTCGGTGGGCGGCCCGCACGGGCGAGGACGCCGCCCGTGAGCTCGGCGTCCGGCTGCTGTGCGTCAACCGCCCCGGCTACGGGCGCTCCGACGTGGACGCCTCGACCCACCCCAGCGTGGCCGCTGACGCCATGAGCGTCGCGGACGCCCTCGGGGTCGATCAGGTGGCGGTGCTCGGCATGTCCGTCGGTGGCGGGTACGCCGTCGCCTGCGCTGCCTCCTACCCCCGCCGGGTCACCGCGCTCGGGGTGCTCGCGACGCTGTCGCCGCCCGAGCGCGCCGACGGGGAGCCCGTCGAGCGGGCCATGGACCGCTACCGCCCCGAGTTCGAGGAGTGGGTGGCCGGAATCGCGCCGGAGGACCACGACGACGTCGCCCTGGCCGCACGCTGGACCGCGGCCCTGCCCGCGCCGGACGCGGCGCTCCTGCGTGGGGCGTTGTCCACCGCAGAGATCGCGGCGTCCGTGCGCGAGGCGCTCGCCGACCACCGTGGCTACCTGCGCGACGCTGCGTTGACCTTCCGGCCCTGGGACATCGACGTCTCAGCGGTGCGTTGCCCCACCCATCTCTGGTACGGCGAACGCGACGAACGTGCCCGGCCCGGAGGTGACTGGCTAGCAGCCCGGATCGAGGGTGCCCGCCTCGTCGTTCGACCAGGAGCAACCCACCTGGCCACACTGCTCGCGCACTGGCACGACGTGCTCAGGACCCTGCTGGCTCCGGCGCCCTGATCGTGGGCTGACGGTCAGGCCAGGACCTCGAGGATCGCGAGGTTGGCCGTGGTCACCCCGTCCACCTGGAGCCGTACGAGGGCGTTGAGCCGCTCGCCGTCGTTGACCGGCCAGGCGAGCACGAGCAGGTCGCGCCCGTGCAGCCAGCTGACGAGGTTGGTGTCGACCAGGCCGTGGAAGATCGTCACCCCGCCGACCGCCGCCTGCAGCTCAGCGTCCGAGCGCAGCTGCTGCACGCCCTCGGGGAAGCCGATGCTGAAGAGCAACGTGATCTCGGGCAGCTCGCGGTGCAGCCGAACGAGGGCGTCGCGGTCTCGGGTCGCCACCATGACCTCCCGCGTGCCCTGCCTCGGGGCCAGGAACGCGACGAGGTCGTCGAGGAAGGCGTCGCCGCCCTGCTTGAGATCGAGCTTGAGGACGTCGGCGGGCGCCGCGGCGTCCCAGACCTGCGCCAGCGTCGGTCCCCGGAAGATGTGGTTCGTGAGCCAGGACAGGGGTTGCTCGCGCCCTGCCACGAGCTCGCCTCTCACCGAGATCAGGTCGGCCTCGACGACGTCGGCGCCGTGGTCGAGCGCGACCTGAAGGCTGTCGAGCCGGTTCGCCGCGTTGTGGGCGACACCCAGCACTCCGGTGTAGTCCTTCAGCAGGGCAGGGTCGAGCTCCTCGCGGAACTGATCGGGTGGCAACCCCTGCGAGAAGTGCTGAGCGTGGGGCCACGCCACGACGAGCAGTCCGAGCGATCAGGGCGGCGACCACGATCGCGACCGTGCGGCTGCGGCGCCTGCGCCGCCGCGGCGACGCCGCACTCTCGTCACCGGCCATGGGCTCATTGTCGGCCGGAGGAAGGCTCCGCGCATCCAGCGCCCCCAGGGGCGCGAGCGCAGCTAGCCGGTCGCGAGGCGCTGCCGCATCGCGTCCTGGAGCTGGGTGGCCACGTCCGGCCGGCTCATCTCCAGCTCGCGGAACGCCGTACCGAACATCGTCCACACCGTGACCGGCTCGGTGGCCGTGACCGTTGCCGTACGTCGGCCCTCGCCGATGATCGCGATCTCGCCGAAGAAGTCACCGGCGACGAGGGTGCGCAGCTGCTCGCCCTCCCGGGTGACCGAGACCTGGCCCTCGTCGAGCACGTAGAACGCGTACCCGGAACGACCCTCGGTGACGAGTGGGCGCCCGGCGGCGTACTGCTCGATGTCGAAACGCTGGGCAAGAACCTCAGCGGCGTCCACCGACAGGTCGGCGAACAGCGGAACGCGCAGCAGATCTTCGGCGGTCGGGTGGTTCATGAACGTCCCTGGGTCAGAGTCGGTGGTGGGCCTGATCCTGCTATGTGAGGGCTTGGCTGGGCGCTGCTGGAGGAGCGGAGCGGCGTGAGTTCACCGAATGTTCACCGCGGCGCCGTCACTCCCGTCCTCCAAACGTGCGGGAGCCGTCATCGGGGGGCGGGCACGGGGGGCGCTCGACCCTGGGGCTGTGTCGTACGGTGCTCCCGTGTCAGTCGACGAGGCGCCCGGTGGCCCGGCGGACCCCGGGGCCGAGCAGGACCCGCTTGAGGACGCCGAAGAGCCGCTGCCGAGAATCCCTGCCTCCTCGGGCGCTTTGATCTGGGACCGCAAGGGTCGGCTGCTCATTCTCAAGACCACGTACAAGACGGGGTGGACGGTCCCCGGCGGCGTCATGGAGGCCGACGGCGAGACCCCGTGGGAGGCCTGTCGGCGTGAGGTGCGCGAGGAGTGCGGCCTGGACGTCGACCGTGGTCGCCTCGTGGTCGTGGACTTCCTGAGACCGCGCCCGGACCGTGCTGGCGGGATGCGGTTCTTGTTCGACTGCGGGGTCCTCGACGACGCCACGCTGGCCGGCATCGTCCTCCAGGAGGAGGAGATCGTCGAGCACCGGCTGGCCCGGCTCGAGGACGCGCTTCCCGCTGCTCAGCGGGCCGGTTCGTCGCCGGGTCAAGTCGGCCATGCGCAAGACGTCCCAACGCGTGCGGTACGTCGAGGACGGGCGCTCGGTCGGCGGCCATTGACGTCGACTGCATCTGGTCGACCTGGAACGTGAACGCGCACACGTCCAGTGCTCCCCGAGCAGCTCAGCAGATCGGGACGTTAGGCACTGGCCGGCCGAACACGTTCAGGTCACGCTGAAGGTGTCCCGCTGGGTGTCTGCCGCGGAGGTGGTCGCGATGTCGACCGCGCACATGACCGAAGAAGTCCTGTTGACTGAGCCGGTGTTGACTGACCCCGTGCCGCCCTCAGAGTCGTGGACCTGCCCCCGCTGCGGCGAGGCTTTCCCCGATGTCTCGGACGACGACGGCATGGTGGAGTGCCCGCGAGGGCACCGCGCCTACGCCGGTTACCTCGCCGAGGCGGCGCACCTTCGGCCGCGGCTGACCTGGCTCGACGACCGGGTCGCTGCGGGCGACCCGGCGCCGGACGCGGAGACTGCGGCGCGCGGCCACATCTGGCCGGCACCCGGTCACGCCCTGCCGCCGGCCGTCGACCGTCCGAGCGAAGCCGCGACGCCTCACGAAGGTCCGGGCATCCAGGTCCTCCTGCTCGGCCTCGGAGCCGTCCTGCTGATCATCGCCGGCATCGTGTTCATGGCTGTGGTCTGGGACAGCCTGGGCGCCGTCGGTCAGGTGGCCGTCATGGCCGTCGCGACGCTGGGCTTCGGTGCAGCCGCGATCCGGCTGACCCACCGGTTGCCCGGGACCGCCGAGGCGCTCGCCGTGGTGGCCTTCGGGCTGGCCGGCGTGGACGCCTTCGCTGCTCCGGCCCTCGGGCTCGTGCCGGACAGCTGGCTGGACCTCAGCGTCGCGCCGTACCTCCCCGTCGTGACCTGCGCAGGAGCGGCCCTCGCCGTCGCCCTCGGGCACCGGTTCGCGCTGCGCGCCTGGGTGTGGCTCGGCTGGTCGACCGCGGCCGCTGGGGCGGCCTTGGTCACCTGGTACCTCGCGCTCGGCCCGGCGGACAGCGACCTGCCGTGGGCAGCCCTCGCCGTGAGCGTCGTCGCGGTCAGCACGGTGGCGCTCGGTGCGGCTCCGCACCTGTCCGACCGGCTGGCTGCCGACCTGCCCCCGATGACGATCGCGGCCGCGCTGGGTTCGTTCCTGACGCTGACCGCCTGGCTGGCGTGGGCCTCCGACCTGGATCAGGCCGCCCTCACGGGCACCTTGGTGACGACCCTGGTGACCGCCGGTGCGGCGGCCTGGGTCTGGCGTCGCATCCCGTCCACGGGGGCCGGTCAGGTCGCTGGACTGGTAGCGGTCGCGCTGGTCGGCGTCGCGGGCGGGCTCGCCCTGCTGCTGCCGGTCGACGTCGAGGCGGCCTGGCTGGCTGTGGCGGCCGGAGTCCTGGGGGCCGTCCTGCTCGCGGTGCTGGCGCGCACCGGGTTCCTGCATGCAGGTCTGCTCGCGTCGGCCGCCCTCTGGGCGACCTGGGGGATCGGCCGTCTCGCCATCGCCGAGCCGGAGTCCTCCACCGATCCGGTGATCCTGCAGCTGTCGGTGCTTCTCGCCGTGGCGTCGGTCACCTGGTACGTCGTCGCAGGTCTCGGCCTCGAGCCGATCATGGCCTGGCCGGCCGCCGTTGCCGGGCAGGTGGGGTGGATGTTCGCCCTCGCCGGGGCGTCCGGGCTCGCCGGCCTGTCGGACGTACCCGAGTCGAGGACCCTGTCGCTGGCTGCTCTGTTGCTGCTTGCCGGGTACCTCTGGCACCGCACGGAGCCCGGCAGCTCGCTGGTGTGGCTCGGTCCCGGGGTGACCGTGGCACTGATCCCGTCCGCGTTGTTCTGCTGGGGTGCGCCCTGGGTCTTCGAGGGCAGTGACCAGTCGGCTGGCGAGGCCGCGGTGCGGCTGGTGCTCGTGCTCGTCGTGGGGGTGGCGGTCGTGGCGATCGGTGCGCGGCTGCGGCTGGCGGGCCTGTTCCTGCCGGGCGCCCTCGCGTTGGGCATCGTCGGCGCCGCCCAGGTCTGGACCGGGCTGGCCGCCTTGACCCGCTGGTTCGCGATCGCGCTGGCCGGAGCGACGCTGTTCGTCCTCGGCGCTCGCATCGAGTGGGTGCGGCGCGGTGGGCGCGAAGCGCGTACGTTCGTGGGGACCCTGCGCTGACCAGGGGCCGGAGTCCCGCCTCGGTCAGGTGAACGAGGCGGGACCGGCCAGGGCATCGCGTCAGGCGCGGGTCCGAGCGGTGACCAGGAGGTACTCCCAATCCATCACGGTCGACCCGGTGCCGCGGTCGAACCGCTCGGCGAGGGCTACCAGTTCTCGGTCCAGCGACTCGGCGCGTGCTGGGTCGTCGGCGAGCCCGCGGTAGGCCACGATGGTCGGCCCGTAGCAGGCCTTGAAGAAGTCGAGGAAGGCCGTCGGGGTGTCGAAGTGGTCGACCTCGACGGTGTCCCGCCGTACGTCGAGCGCCTCGACCCGGTCACCGAACAGGCTGCGCACATGAGTCCTCGTCGCCCCAGAGCGGCGGCGGCTGCACGCCCGACGGCGGCGGCGGGAGGTAGGGCTTCATGGTCGCGAACATCTGCCCGATGAACCCTTCAGGGGTCCAGCTGAGCAGCCCGAGGGTCCCTCCGGGTCGGCACACGCGCACCAGCTCGTCGGCACTGTTCTGGTGGTGGGGTGCGAACATGACGCCCACGCAGGACAGCACCGTGTCGAACACATCGTCGTCGAAGGGGAGGGCCTCGGCGTCGGCCTCGTGCCACTCGAGATCGGCTCCCCGCTCGCGGGCGAGCTTCTTGCCGTGGTCGAGCAGCTCAGGGGTCAGGTCGGTCGCGACGACCTGGGCGCCGACCAGGGCGGCTGGGATGGCGGCGTTGCCGTCGCCGGCAGCCACGTCCAGCACGCGGTCTCCGGGTCGGACGTCGGCAGCGTCGACGACGATCGGCCCGAGGGTCGGGATGATCTGCGCGGCGACGGCGGGGTAGTCGCCCAGCGCCCACATGGCGCGGTGCTTGGTCTTGAGGGCGTCCAGGTGAAGGGACTCGGTTGTTGCAGTCACGGTCTTCGCGTCTCCTGTGTCTCGGTTGGGGGATGGCCGCCGCAGCAGAGCAGCGACTCGAGACGACCGTAGGAAGACCGGAACCCGGGCTCCAGTACACGATCTGTACTGCCCTGGTCGGCTCTTGGCTCCGTCCGACCTTCGTCCTAGCCTTCGGGGATGGGCGCGTCCTACCACCAGTTCTGCCCCGTCTCCAAGGCCATGGAGCTCCTGGACGAGCGCTGGACGATGCTCGTGGTCCGCGAGCTCGTGACCGGCAGCCAGCGGTTCAACGACCTGCGCCGCGGACTCCCTCGGATGTCACCGACGTTGCTGTCCAAGCGTCTGCAGCAGCTGGCCCGCGCCGGTGTGATCGACCGAGTCGCCGACGGCGACGAGGTGAGGTACGTGCTGACGCCTGCAGGGGAGGAGCTTCGCCCGGTCGTCGAGGCTCTCGGCGCCTGGGGCGTCCGCTGGGTCGGTGAGCTCGGCGACCGCGATCTCGACCCGAAGCTGCTCATGTGGGACATGCATCGGCGCATCGAAGTCGAGGCCATCCCGGACGGGCGGACGGTCGTGCAGTTCCGGTTCTCCGACGTCCCACCGGGCGCGCGCCGGGACTGGTGGCTGGTCATCACGCGGGCTGAGGTCGACGTCTGCGACGTGGACCCCGGATTCGACGTCGGGGTCAGCGTCACCACAGGGCTGCGCCCGATGGTCCGGGTGTGGATGGGGGAGCTGACCTGGTCGGACGCCATCCGGTCAGGTGTGCTGGAGATGCAGGGCCCGCGGGCGCTGTGCCGGGCCTTGCCGGAGTGGTTCAGCCTGTCCACCTTCGCGCCCGTGCCGAGGCCGACGGCGGGCTAGGCTCCGTCGCATGCGGACCCGCGTCGTGGTGCTGGGTGCGGGGTTCGGCGGGCTCGAGCTCACGACGCTGCTGTCGGAGGCGCGGGGCGACGACCTCGAGCTGACCCTCATCGACCAGGCTGAGGGGTTCGTCTTCGGGTTCTCGAAGCTGGACGTGATGTTCGGTCGGCGGCAGCCCGACCAGGTGCTGCACCCGTACGCCGACCTGGTGAAGCCGGGTGTCCGCTTCGTGTCCGCGGAGGTGCTCTCGATCGACCCGATGACGCGGCACGTCGAGACCAGCGCCGGCGGCTTCGACGCCGACATCCTCGTGGTGGCGCTGGGCGCCGACCTCGACCCTGCCGCCACTCCGGGGCTGGTGGAGGGCGGCCACGAGTTCTACACCGTGGCCGGGGCGTTCGCGCTTCGTGACGTGCTCGCGCGGTTCGAGGGCGGTCGGGTGATCGTCGGGGTGACGTCGACGCCGTTCAAGTGCCCTCCCGCGCCCAGTGAGACGGCGCTGCTCGTCGAGGACTTCCTCACCGCGCAGGGCCTCCGGGCGGCCAGCGAGGTCAGCCTCGTGATGCCGTTCGGTGTGCCCGTCCCGCCGTCACCGGAGGCCTCGGCGGCGCTGCTCGCGGCCTTCGCCGAGCGCGGGATCGACTGGGTGCCCGACCGGCTCGTTCGCGGCCTGGACCCGGAGCGGAGCGTGGCGCTCCTCAGCGACGGCACCGAGCTTGCGTACGACCTCTTCCTCGGCATCCCCGTGCACCGCGCCCCGGACGTCGTCCTCGAGTCGGGCATGGCCGTCGACGGCTGGATCCCGGTCGACCCGCTCACCTTGGAGACGGCGTTCCCGAACGTGTACGCCGTCGGCGACGTGACGAGCGTCGGGACGCCGAAGGCCGGGGTGTTCTCCGAGGGGCAGGCCGCGGTCGTGGCCGGGCGCATCCTCGACCACCTGGGTGGTCGCGTGCCCACGGCCACCTACGACGGGCACGGTCTCTGCTACGTCGAGTTCGGGCACGACCAGGTCGCCAAGGTGGACGTCACGTTCCTCAGCGGCCAACGCCCGACCGGCGATCTCTACGGTCCCTCAGCCGATCTCGTCGCTGACAAGGGTGACTTCGGCACCGTGCGGATCGGCCGCTGGTTCGGCCGTGAGTGGAGCACCTAACGGGGCGAGAGGTCGGGGTCGGCAGGTCCTTCCGCACCGTCGCGCTCGTCCCGGTCGGCCCACTCCAGCAGGGGCTCGATGGAGAACACCGCGTCGTCGATGCCGGCGTGCAGGTCGCCCTTGGCGGCATAGCGCGCCGGCACCGTCGCGATCGTGAAGTCGCCCGGCAGCGCGTCGTCGACCTCGCCCCACGCGATCGGCGTGGAGACGGTCCCCTCCGGGTTGCCGCGCACGCTGTAGGCCGAGGCGATCGTGTGGTCGCGTGCGTTCTGGTTGTAGTCGACGAAGACCGTTGCAGGGTCACGGTCCTTGCGCCACCACGTCGTGGTGACGTCGCCACCGGCGCGCCGCTCCACCTCGCGGGCGAAGGCCAGCGCGGCACGCCGTACGTCTCCGAAGCCGTGATCCGGCGCGATGCGCACGTAGACGTGCATCCCCTTGCCGCCACTGGTCTTCGGCCACCCGACGGCGCCGAGCTCGTCGAGCACCTCATGGGCGACGTGCGCCACGCGGCGTACGGTCGCGTAGTCGCACAGCGGCATGGGATCGAGGTCGATGCGCCACTCGTCGGGCTTCTCGGTGTCGGCACGGCGCGAGTTCCAGGGATGGAACTCCACCGTCGACATCTGCACCGCCCAGATGACGCTGGCCAGCTCGGTGACGCAGAGCTCGTCGGCGTCGCGGTCGTACCGCGGGAAGTGCACGCGCACGGTCTCGACCCACGGGGGAGCGCCGGCCGGGAGACGCTTCTGGTGCACCTTGTCGCCGCTGACGCCGGTGGGGAAGCGGTGCAGCATGCACGGCCGCTCCCGGAGGGCGTTGACGATGCCGTCGCCGACGCTGAGGTAGTAGCGGACGAGGTCGAGCTTCGTCGCGCCGGTCGCGGGGAAGTACACGCGGTCGGGGTTGGAGATGCGGACGTCGCGGTCGCCGACCTCGATCTCGATCGAAGGTGAGGTGCTGGCGCCGCTCGGCATGAAGCCAAGGTAACGCTCGTGAATGCGCATCCGGCAGCTCGAGGTCGCGCGCGATCACCTAAGGTCCGAAGCGTGGTCGGCTGCGCGGAGTGCGGGGTGGCCTTCGTCGTGGTCCCGAAGTTCTGTCCGGAGTGCGGGACGCCGGTGTCCGCAGAGGCCAACCGCGTGGGTGAAGAACGCAAGGTCGTCACGGCGTTGTTCTGCGACCTGGTGGGCTTCACCGCGGCCTCGGAGAAGGCCGATCCGGAAGACGTGGACCGGATGCTGTCTGCGTACTTCGCGATGGCGCGAGCTCGGATCGAGGGTCACGGCGGGGTGGTCCAGAAGTTCATCGGGGATGCTGTGGTCGGGGTGTTCGGAGTTCCGGTCGCGCATGAGGATGATCCCGAGCGGGCCGTGCGGGCGGCGTTGCGGATCACTGAGGATGCCGGGGGCCTGAGCGGGTTGGCCGGTGCGCCACTGACCGTGCGGGTGGGTGTCAACACCGGAGAGGCACTGGTGAGGCTCGGGGTCGCACCGGGGTCCGGAGAGGGGTTCATGGCGGGTGACCCCATCAACACGGCCTCCCGCCTGCAGTCGGTTGCTCCAGAGATGGGAGTCGCCGTTGGCCTGGCGACCTACGAGGCGACGGCTGGAGTCTTCGACTATGTGGAGTCACCTGCGCAGCGGGTGAAGGGCAAGTCGGCCCCGTTGCGGGTGTTCCAGCCGAGGGCGCCCTTGGCCAGGTTCGGTTCGGAAGTGACGCGTACGCACGAAGTGCCGTTCGTCGGGCGGGAAGCCGAGCTGGGTCTGCTGAAGGAGGTCTTCGGCAAGGCCGTCGCTGCGAACACGGTCCAGCGGGTGACTGTGGTGGGAGAGCCGGGCCTGGGGAAGTCCCGGATCGTGGCGGAGCTGTTCAGCCATGTGGATTCCCTCCCGGTGCAGGTGATCTGGCGGCAGGGGCGCTGCCTGCCCTACGGGGAGGGGATCACGTTCTGGGCCTTGGGGGAGATCCTCAAGGCCCACGCGGGGATCTTGGAGACCGATCCGCCCGAGGTGGCAACCGTCAAGCTGGACGTGGTGCTGCCTCCGGGCGGCGAGCGGGCCTGGTTCCGACAGCGGTTGCTGCCCCTGCTTGGGATCGAGGCCAGGAGCAGCGCGGAGCGGGGGGAGCTGTTCACGGCCTGGCGCCGGTTCTTCGAGCACGTTGCGGCGACACACCCGACGGTGTTGGTCTTCGAGGACCTGCACTGGGCCGATCCGGCTTTGCTGGCCTTCCTCGAGCACCTCCTGGAACACGCCGCGGGAGTACCGCTGCTGCTGCTGGTCACGGCCCGGCCGGAGCTGTTCGATCAGCACCCCGGCCATGCAGCCCAGATACCGCACGCCCAGCGGATCGACTTGGCGCCGCTCTCTGATGACGAGACCGAACGCCTTGGGTCAGCGCTGATGGGCACCATGGCTCTGCCGGCCGAGCTGCGGCAGTCGATCCTGGAGCGCGCCGGCGGCAACCCGTTGTTCGCAGGGGAGCTGGTGCGGTTCCTCAGGGACAAGCAGCTGTTGACGACGAACGGGTCTGGCGGGGCGCTCTCGGAGGGCGAGACGGTCTCGCTGCCGGCTTCCCTCCAGGCCCTGATCGCGGCTCGCCTGGACACCCTGGCCCCGAGTGTGAAGTCGTTGCTGGCAGACGCCGCTGTCGTGGGCAAGGAGTTCTGGGTCGGCGCCGTGGCCGCCGTGAGTGGAAGGGCCCAAGACGACGTCGTTGCCGGCCTGCGCGAGCTGTCCCGACTGGAGTTCGTCCGCCGATCGAGCAGTTCGTCGATGCAGGGCGAGGTCGAGTATGCGTTCTGGCATGTCCTGACCCGGGATGTCGCCTACGGTCAGCTCACGCGAGCCTCGCGTGTCGACCGGCACGTGGCTGCGGCCGAGTGGATCGAGTCCAAGTCCCCACGCAGGGTCGAAGACCTCGCCGACGTGCTGGCCCACCACTATTCGACCGCCCTCGATCTTGCTCGAGCTGTGGGGCAGGACGACAAAGCCGTCCGAGTTGGAGGACTCCGCGCTGCACTTCCTCACCCTCAGCGGTGAGCGTGCACTGGGGCTGGATGCACCGATGGCGTTGGCCCGCTTCCAGCGCGCTCTGCTGCTCACACCCCTCGGGCACAGGAGTCGGCCCTCGACGCTCGCGCAGCTCGGAGAGGCGTCCTTCCATGCCGGGATGTACGTCGAGGCGGCCGCACTGCTCGGGGATGCGGTTGAGCTGCTTCGTGCGAGCGGAGAGCTGGCGACTGCCGCTCGGTCGATGGCCATGCTCAGTGACGTTCTCCGCACACTCGGCCGGACGGGGTGGGAGGAGCTCGCCCTCGAGGCCGTCGCCATCCTCGAACCGCTGTCCCCAGGTCCAGAACTCGTGGAGGTGCTCACCGACGCCGCGGCTTCCGAGATCTTTCGGGGGAGGCCGCAGACGGGCTGTCGAGTACGCCCAACGTGCCCTGTCCCTCGGGTTCGAGCTCGGATTCGAGACATCGGGCAGGGCTCTCGGCTTCCGAGGGATCGGGCGCGCGCTGGGGGGAGACAGCGGTGGCGTCGTGGATCTTCGTGACGCGCTTGCCCGGGCTTCGAGCGCTGGCCAGGGCCGTGAGATGGCCGTGCTCTACAACAACCTTGCCATGGCGGTCTGGATGTTCGAGGGCCCTCAGGCGGGGTTGAAGGAGCTGGACGCAGGGTTGGCCTCCGCCCGTGCCTTCGGCCTCACCGAGTCCGTCGACTTCGCCACCGCGAGCTCCCTCGGCGTTCTCTTCGACTGCGGGAGGTTCGACGAGATCGTCGCCGTGGCCGACGGGATCGTCGAACGACTCGAGTCCTCCGCAGACCTGGCCGACCTCATGGAGGTCCGTGCGGCTCAGGCACGGGTGCGGACGATGCGCGGGCAGCTGGAGGAGCACCTGGACGAGCTCGACTGGTTGGAGCGGGTCGCTCGGGAGTCCGGCGATGCGCACATGTTCGTGGACTCTCTCAGCACGGTCGCTGTGGCACGGGCTTCTCTTGGTCGCTCGCAGTCCGCGGTGGACTTGTTGACCGAAGTGGGCGATGCCCCTGGCAGCAAGGTCAACCAGTACTTCGCGATCATGCTCCCGAGTCTGGCTCGGCTGCTGCTTGACCACGGTGATCACCACCTCGCCGAGGGACTCACCCGGGGTTTCGAGCCCCGTCATGCCTATGCCGAGCATGCGCTGGTGGCGGCGGCTGCGGCCTTGGCTGAGGGGCGAGGTCAGCAGGACGTCGCTGCTGTCACCTATGCCGAGGCGGCCAAGCGATGGGAGGTCTTCGGGGTGGTGACAGAGCGCGCGTTCGCGCTGCTCGGCCAAGGACGCTGTCTGGTCTCACTCGGCCGCGACGATGAGGCAGAACTCGTTCTCGTCAGGGCGAAGGAGATCTTCGAGCAGCTCGAGGCTGCGCCAGCCCTGGCCGAGATCCAAGCGCTGCTGCCCAGCACCCGCCTCCCAGGGAGGCACTCAGCTGAGCCGGCCTTCTTCGGCGAGCACCTTCTCGATGCGACGGTCGGGCACGACCCAGAGCACGGCGACGCCGACGAAGATCGCGTACGAGATCCACGCTGAGACGTACGCGGCCGGGATCGCGACGGCGTACGCGACGACCGACACCATGCCCTTGGTGTCGCGCCCCATCGCCCGCGCGGTCAGCGAGTCCTCGCCCTGGCTGCGGATGATCACCCTCACGAGCAGCGTGTACGTCGCTCCGGCGGCGAGCAGCACCACGCCGTACGTCGCTGCCGGCGCAGCGTCACCCACGTTCTCGCCCATCCAGCTGGTGGCGAAGGGGAAGAGCGAGAGGCAGAAGAGCAGGGCCATGTTCGCCCAGAGGATCCCGCCGGTGACCCGATCGACGGTCTGCATCAGGTGATGGTGGTTGTTCCAGTAGATGCCGATGTAGAGGAAGCTCAGGACGTAGCTGAGGAAGATCGGCGCGATGTGCGACTCCTCCGACCAGAGGTCCGAGAGCTCAGCCGGTCGTCCTTCGGCGACGGGCGCTCGCAGCTCGAGCACCATGATCGTGATGATGATGGCCAGCACGCCGTCGCTGAACGCCTCGAGCCGGCTCGACCGCATCGAGGGTCTCCTCCGTCGTGTCTGCGTTCGTCGACTGTCAGGTTCCTGGCGGCCAGGTCGACCGTAGCGGCCACCCTGCTCGCGCGCGTCTCGGCGCGCTTGGCGCTCTCGATCCACCACAGTGCCGACTTGCGGGCGGAGGGGCTGAAGGCGTCGAAGTGCGCTCTCGCCTCGGGTCTGGCGTCGAGCGCGCGAGCAAGGTCTGGGGGGACCTCGAGGGCCTCGACCGAGTCGAGGGCCGTCCATGAGCCGTTCTGCTGGGCGACCTCCACCGCGCGCAGGCCGGCTGGCGTCATCAGGCCCTTCGCGGTCAGAGAGGCGACCCGTTCCTTGTTCAGCCGCGACCAGGTAGCGCCTCCTCGACCGCCGGCCACGGTGAGCTCCTGCCGACCGCTGCGCTTGTTGTGCGAGACCAACCACACCCCGGATGCGTTGGCGTGGTGTTCCGCAAGCCATCGCCGCCACGCTGCCCGGTTCTCCGGCGCACACTCGTCGAAGTCCTCGCTCCGCCTGTCGCTCATGTCTCCAGCATCGGGGATGGCTCAGGCTCAGGACAGTGGTCGGCTCGCGCGCGGCGGGTCCTCCTCACCGAGATATCGGGTCACCAGTCGAAGGGCCACGCTGATGAGTACGGCGCCGACGGCAGACACGGCGGTGATCGCCACCGCGTAGTCCGGTGCGGGGATCTCGAGCACGAAGAAGTCGGCGACCGCCGGGATGGTGAAGGCTCCGACCCCCAACGCGACCATGCTGGCGACCAGCGCGCGGCGCACGCGGTCGAGGGGCCTGGCCAGCTCGAAGAGCACCCAGAGGCCGAGCACGCACAGCGTCAGCGTGGTGGCGCTCTGCGCGGACTCCTGAGAGGCGCTGATCATGGCCGCGCCACCCAGGGCGAAGACCGTCATCGCGCAGCTGCCGACGACCACGCCCGCGGGGATCGAGAACCGCAGGACGCGGGGGATGAACCCAGGACGTACGGGGTCGTGGTTGGCCTGGAAGGACAGGACGAAGCCGGGGATCCCGATCGTGAGCGCGTCGATGACCGAGAGCTGCCGTGGCAGGATCGGATAGCTGATCGTGAACAGCCCGGTGAGCACGGCGAGCACGGCCGCCCAGAAGTTCTTGGTGACGAAGAGCCGGGCCACGCGTTCGATGTTGGCGATCACCCGGCGGCCCTCGGCCACCACGCTGGGCAGCGTCGAGAACCGGTCGTCCAGCAGGACCAGATCCGACACCGACTTCGCGGCGGGTGTCCCGGAACCCATGGCGATCCCGAGGTCGGCGTCCTTCAGCGCCAACGTGTCGTTGACACCGTCCCCGGTCATGGCGACGACCTCGCCCTGGGCTTGGAGCGCGTGCAGCAGGCTCCGTTTGGTCTCCGGTGTGACCCGGCCGAACACGGCGTTGTCCGCCGCCGCCGAGGCGAGCTCGTCAGGGTCGGTGGGGAGCTCGCGAGCGTCGACAGCTCGATCGGCGTGGGGGACCTGGCAGCGTCGGGCGATCGCGGACACCGTGGCCGGGTTGTCGCCCGAGATCACCTTGGGGACGACGTTCTCGCGCAGGAAGTAGCCGATCGTCTCGGCAGCGTCGCTGCGCACGTCGTCGGAGAAGGTGACGAGCGCGGCCGGCGCGAGGTCGTCCGGCAGGGCCCCGGCGGGTGGCAGCGACCCGCCGCGCGCAAGGAGAAGGACCCGGAGGCCTTCGCTCGCCAGTCCGCTGACCCGAGCCCTGCTGGGGTGGTCCTCGGGGAGCAGCAGCTCCGGTGCCCCGACGAACCACGTGCCCTCCGCACCGAAGTCGACGGCGCTGTACTTGCGGGAGGAGTCGAAGGGGATGGCGCCCCGCGCTGTCCAGCCCGGTGGGCCGTGCGACGGCTGCGGCGACCGCGATCATGGTCGCGTTCGGGTGGGTGTCCGCGGCGGCCAGGGCGGCGAGGGCGTCGGTGGCCAGGGTGCGCTCGAGGCCCTCCCCGTCGAGCAGCTCCACCTCGGCCAGGGTCACCTCGCCCGTGGTGAGGGTCCCGGTCTTGTCGGTCGCCAGGACCGTGACCCGGGCGAGGGTCTCGACCGCCTGCAGCTGCTGGACCAGGACGTTCTTGCGGCCGAGGCGGATGACGGCCACGGCTTGGGCCATGCTCAGGAGCAGGACCAGGCCCTGCGGGACGAGGGCCACCACCCCGGCCACGGATCCGATCACGTCCTCGCGGATCGTGCTGTCGGTGCTGAGCAGCTGCCCGACGAAGAGGATGACCGCGGTCGGGACGATGGCCCACGTGACGACGCGGAGGATCTGGTCGATGCCCCGGGCGAGCTCGGACTTGCGGGGCCGGAACTGCTTGGCCTGCCGGGTCAGGCGCTGGGCGTAGGAGTCGTCGCCCACGGCTGTGGCCCGAACCACACCGCCGCCCGCGGTGACGAAGCTGCCGGACAGGACGCCGACATCGACCGGCTTGTGCACCGCCTCGGACTCGCCCGTGAGGAGCGACTCGTCCACGGTCAGTCCGTCGGAGCGGAGCACCGTCCCGTCGACCACGACCTGGTCCCCGGGGGCCAGCTCGAAGACGTCGTCGAGGACGACGTCCTCCCGCGAGATCTCCGATGGTGCTCCGTTGCGCCAGACCACGACCTTCGGGGCGCTGACCAGTGACAGCCGGTCGAGCGTGGCCTTGGCACGCCACTCCTGCACGATGCCGATGGCTGCGTTTGCGACGGCCACGAGCGCGAACAGCGCGTCCCGCCAGTCCCCGAGCAGGAGCACGGTCCCGGCGAGCACGGCCACCATCGCGTTGAACCGGGTCAAGACGTTGGACCGGACGATGTCGCCGACCGTGCGGCTGGATCGGTCGTCGGTGTGGTTGGTGCGTCCGTCGGCGGTCCGCTCGGCGACCTCGCTCGATGTCAGGCCGGGGAACGCGATCGGCGGGGGGGCTTCGGTCTGTGGCACTCGCCCTCTCCTGATCGTCGGCCGCTCCGCCAACCTGCCGTGGCGCGCGCAGGCTATTCGTCGACGTCGACGTCGACGGCGTTGTTGGCGCGCAGCTCCGCCTTGACGTCGCGGGCGTAGCGGTCGACGTAGGTCTGCCCACCGAGCTCCAGCAGTGCGTCGCGGATGGCGTCCGTGAGCTGGTCGGCGGACATGCTGCGCGCGTCGATCGTCAAGCGCTCGGAGATCCGGACCGTGACGTGGGTCCGGTGCCGGGAGCGCGAGACGTACGACGTCGCCGCGACGTGGACGGGCACGTCCGGGTTGGCCTGCAGCACCGGGATGAGGATCCGCTTGTGCAGGCGGTGGAGCTTGGTCGGGTCGGGGGAGCGGGTGCCCTCGGGGTAGAGCCCGATCTTGCCGCCCTCGGCGAGGGTGCGGTGGGCCATGTCCATGGCCCACGTGGTCGCGGACTCATCCCCGCGCCGCAACGGGATCTGGCCCATCAGCCGGAAGAAGACCGCTCCGCGCTTCTCGAACACCTCGACCTTGGTGAACGCGGTGACCCGCCACCAGGTGCTCATGACGACGACCACCGGGTCGAGTGCCGAGAGGTGGTTGCCGATGAGGATGGCGGCGCCCGGCGCCACCCGCTCTGCTCCCTCGACGTCGACGCGCCAGCGCAGGCGCAGCGCGCGCATGGCGGCGATGGTCGGCCAGTACGTGCGGGCGCGGCCCGGCTTGCCGATCCGGACGCCGGGATAGAGGGCCCGGCCCTCGGCGAGGGCCTCGTCGTAGGAGGGAGCGGCCTGGTCGGTCATGGGCGCAAGCATGCCTGGCCGGTCGTCCCCGCCACCACAGGGGCAGCAACCGTCAGGTCTGGCGGGCAGCCCGGTTGGCTCGGTAGCGCGCGCAGCCGGTGGCGGCGAGGCACGACGCCGACGTGACTGCGAGCGCGATCGCGACACCTGTCGACGGGGTCCAGGACCTCGGCCGTCGGGTGACAGGCTCGATGAGGTGCCCGGCGATGCTGGCGAACCCGATGGCCGAGGCGACCGCTGCCGGTCCGGGCCGGCCGGCACCCGCACCATGTGCCGCGAGCAGGGTGGCCGCGGGCATGTACCAAGGGGCGGCGATCCCGGCCCCCCAGCCGATAGCCAGGCCGGTCGGCACAGAGAACGGGGCGCTGATGCCGAAAGGCTCACCGGGGACGTCGTCCCGCACGGCGACGTAGCTGCTGAAGGCCGTCGCGCCGCGCAGCCACGCGGACGCCTTGAGGCGACTGGCTCCGGTCGAGTCATGGTGTCCTCCGTCGGATCGGCGCCTCCGAGGATCACGGGCCGGGCGTTCCGAGACCGTACGGCGTGGTCGAGCTGACCGGTTAGATAACCGAATACGTTAGATAACCGAGAGGTTTGATGAGGGCGATGGCGCCAGACCAGCTGAGCGTGACCTTCGCAGCGCTCGCCGACCCGACGCGGCGGGCGATCCTCGACCGACTCACCCACGGCCCGGCCACGGTCGGCGAGCTCGGCGCCCCCTTCGCCATCAGCGGTCCCGCGGTCTCCAAGCACCTGCGGGTGCTCGAGCGCGCGGGCCTGGTCATCGCAGGGACGTGAGGCCCAGTGGCGACCGCGCAGCCTGGAGGCGTCCCCGCTGCGCGAGGTGGCGGAGTACGCCTCCGGCTTCCGCACGTTCTGGGAGGCCAGCCACGACCGTCTCGACCTCTATCTGCGTGACCTTCAAGCAGGCGACCAGCCAGCCGACGACCAGTCAGGAGACACCCGATGACGACCAGCGCGTACACCACCGCCTTCACCACGCCGAGCCCGCACGAGATCGTGGCCGTCCGGGTGTTCGACGCCCCTCGTGCCCTCGTCTTCGCGGCGCACACCGAACCCGAGCACGTGCGCCGGTGGCTGCTCGGGCCGGACGGCTGGTCGATGCCGGTCTGCGAGATCGACCTGCGCCCGGGTGGTGCCTGGCGCTACGTGTGGCGCCACGACACCGAGGGGCGGGAGTTCGGCATGCACGGGGTCTACCGCGAGGTGGACGCCCCGGAGCGCATCGTCAACACCGAGGTGTTCGATGAGCCACCGGGAGCGGTCAACACCCTGCTGCTCACCGAGGACGACGGGCGGACGACGATGACCCTGACCATGCGGTACCCCTCCGAGGAGGTCCGCGACCGGGCCTTGGCCACGGGGATGACCGGCGGCATGGAGACCAGCTACACGCGGCTCCAGGCCTACCTCGACGCGCTCGACTGACCCGACAAGCTCCCGAGGACAGACGTGACCACCGAGAACCACAAGACCACCTACACCACCCCGACCCCGACCGAGGTGGTCGTCCGGCGCCGCTTCGACGCCCCTCGATCCCTGGTGTTCGCGGCCCACACGGACCCGGCGTACGTGCCGCACTGGCTCACCGGACCGGCCGGCTGGTCGATGCCGATCTGCGAGATCGACCTCCGCCCAGGGGGCACCTGGCACTTCGTCTGGCGCAAGGACGACGGCACCGACCTGGAGATGAACGGCAGCTACGTCGAGGTCGCTCCGCCCGCGCTCCTGGTCACCACCGAGCACTGGGGTGGGGAGTGGCCGGAGACGGTCAACACCTTGGAGCTCGTGGAGACCAACGGTGGAACCGCGATGACGTACACGATCCGGTACGTCTCCGAGGAGGCGCGCGACGCCGCTCTGGCCACGGGCATGAAGTCGGGCACGTCCATCAGCTACCACCGACTCGACGCCCTGCTGGCCGCTCAAAGCTGAGGGCCGCAGACCTCAGACCTCGGGCATCAGACCTCAGACCGCATCAGGCGTCAGCGGGCACCGCTGCCTTCGGCACGACGTAGATCGCCTTGAGCGACGCGAGCAGGATGAGCACCGCGTTGGTGCCGTGCAGCAGACCGAGCACCGGGGCCTCGAAGGATGCCTCGGCGAGGCCGCCCTGGAGGAGGACGAGCCCGAAGACGATCCCGGCCCAGAGCAGGGCCCCGGGGAGCTGGCGCAGGATGATGCCGACGACGAGCAGTGCGAGCGGCGAGGGCGGGGATGACCATCCAGCCCAGCACCGAGTGCAGGGCCACCCCGGAGCCCTCCTCGTAGTTCTGGTCGATCACCGTTCCTGCGTCGACGTCGCTGCTGAGGACGAAGTACGCCCACGCGATGGTTGCTGTCTGGAGGACGACCCCCGTGGCCACGGCCATGGCCAGGTACCGGTACAGGCTGCGCATGCTCACAGCCTAGTGGCCAGGCGGCCTGGCGCCCTGAGGGGCGCTGGCGCCGTTCAGGCCTCGGACGAGCAGGGCTCCACGCTGGCCTCGGCCGGCGGAGGCAGGTAGATGTGCTCGACGTCAGCGGTCAGCCGCCAGCCCTGGGTCTCGAGCCTGGTCCGGTAGTGCATGCCGTGGTGACCGCAGAAGAGCAGCTCGTGACCGTCGCGGGTCGCGCGGACGAACGCCTGCGACCCGCAGGCGTCACAGCGGTCCGTCGAGCGGAGGGTCAGCGTCATCAGTCACTCTCCGGGAGGGGTGAACTCCCACCTCCAGGGTCGACCGGCCCCACCGGCCTGCCTAGGGGCCTTGGTCCTGCCGCCGACGGGACCGCGGCGCCGGGGAATGCCCGACCGCGTCGGCAGCGCTTTAGGCTGACGTCGAGCCGGGTCGTCAGGTCCGCTCACGTCGAGGACGGGACGTGCATGGTCGCGCTGCTGCGGGAGTACCTGCGTCCCTACGGCCGACCGCTCGTCGTCGTCGCCGCGCTGCTCTTCCTGGCCGCGATCGGCAACCTCTATCTGCCGGCGCTCTACGCGGACATCATCAACATCGGCGTGGCCCAGGGGGACACGGCGTACATCCTGCGGGTCGGCGCCTTGATGCTCGCGGTCTCCTTCGTGGTCGCGGTGGCGTCGATCATCGCCACCTACTACAGCGCGCGGACCGCGATGGGGTTCGGCCGCGACCTGCGGGGATCGCTGTTCTCGACGGTGGAGACCTTCTCCCGCCGCGAGATGAACTCCTTCGGCGCACCGACGCTCATCACCCGCAACACCAACGACGTCCAGCAGATGCAGATGCTCGTGCTCATGGGTCTGACCGTGATGCTGACGGCGCCGATCACGGTCGTCGGCGGCATCGTCATGGCTCTACGGCAGGACGTCGTGCTGTCCTGGCTCATCGTCGTGGTCGTGCCGATCATGGCCGTGGTCATCGGCCTGATCATGTCGCGTGCACTGCCGCTGTTCCGGGTCATGCAGGTCAAGATCGACCGGGTCAACCAGGTGCTGCGCGAGCAGCTGTCAGGCATCCGCGTCATCCGGGCCTTCGTCAAGACCGAGGTCGAGGAGCGGCGGTTCACCGAGGCCAACGTCGACCTCACCTCGACCACGCTCACCGTCAACCGCCTCTTCGCCCTCATGATGCCGGCGCTGATGCTGATCATGAACCTCTCGGGCGTCGCGGTGATCTGGTTCGGGGGACTGCGGGTCGACTCGGGCGCGATGCCCATCGGCAACCTCACGGCTTTCCTCAGCTACCTGATCCAGATCCTCATGTCGGTCCTCATGGCCACGATGATCTTCGTCATGGTGCCGAGGGCCGCGGCGTCGGCCGAGCGCATCTCGGCCGTCCTCGACGTCACGCCGGCACTCACCGACCCTGAGGTGCCCGCGGCGCGACGAGCCGACGTACGGACCGTCGAGCTGCGCGACGTGGAGTTCCGGTACCCGGGTGCGGCCGAGCCGGTCCTCCAGGGCATCTCGTTCACCCTCTCCCCAGGGGAGACCACCGCCATCGTCGGCTCGACCGGGTCGGGCAAGACCACCTTGGCCAGCCTCATCCCACGGCTGTTCGACGTGACGTCAGGCTCGGTCCTGGTGGACGGGACCGACGTTCGTGAGCTCGCGCGGGACGACCTGTGGTCGCTGATCGGGCTCGTTCCGCAGAAGTCCTTCCTCTTCAACGGGACCATCGCCACCAACCTGCGCTTCGGTCGCCCCGATGCCACCGACGAGGAGCTGTGGCAGGCGCTCGAGGTCGCCCAGGCCGCCGACTTCGTGCGGGAGCTGGCCGACGGGCTGGATGCCCCGATCGACCAGGGCGGGGCGAACGTCTCCGGGGGGCAGCGGCAGCGGTTGGCCATCGCGCGCGCCCTCGTCCGTCGGCCGTCGGTCTACCTCTTCGACGACAGCTTCTCCGCGCTGGACTTCGCCACCGACGCCCGGCTGCGCGCTGCCCTCGGGCGGCAGACCGCCGACGCGACGGTGCTCATCGTCGCCCAGCGGGTCAGCACGATCATGCACGCCGACCGCATCGTGGTGCTCGACGGCGGCCGGCTCGTGGGACTCGGGCGTCACGCCGAGCTCATGGAGACCTGCTCGACCTACCGCGAGATCGTGCTGTCGCAGATCTCCGAGGAGGAGGCCGCATGAGCACGACGCGGACCGGACCTCCCGCAGGTCACGGCGGCATGGGCGGCCCCGGTGCGCCACGTGGTGGTCCCGGGGGCGGGGGGCCGATGGCCGGGCTCATGGTGGTGCCGGAGAAGTCCAAGGACTTCGGCGGCACCGTGCGTCGGCTCGGCCGACGGCTCCGGCCGGAGCAGATCGCCCTGGTCGGGGTGCTGGGGATGGCCGTGGTCAGCGTGGCGCTGGCGGTCATCGGGCCGTGGCTGCTCGGCAACGCGACCACGCTGATCTTCTCCGGCGTCGTCGGCAAGCAGCTGCCGGCCGGGGTGACCCAGGACCAGGCGGAGGCCGCCCTGCGGGCCTCGGGCAACACCACGCAGGCCGACCTGATCAGCGGGATGACCGTCGTCCCCGGGCAGGGCGTCGACTTCTCCGCCCTCGGGCAGCTGCTGATGCTCACGGCGGCCGTCTACGTGCTGAGCTCGGCGTTCCTCTGGGGGCAGGGCTACGTCATGGCCGGGGTCACCCAGCGGACGGTGTACGTCCTCCGCCAGGACGTCGAGCGCAAGCTCGGACGCCTGCCGCTGCGCTACTTCGACACCCACCCGCGTGGGGACCTGCTCAGCCGGGTCACCAACGACATCGACAACATCTCCTCGACCCTCCAACAAGTCCTCACCCAGCTGGTCACCGCCACCCTGACCGTGGTGGGCGTGCTCTTCATGATGTTCTGGATCTCCCCGCTGCTCGCGGTGATCTCGCTGCTCGTCGTGCCGCTGTCCTTCGCGCTCACCGTGCTCATCGCGCGCCGTTCCCGCACCCACTTCGTCGCGCAGTGGGACTGGACCGGGCGGCTCAACGGTCACGTCGAAGAGATGTACACCGGGCACGACCTGGTGCAGGTCTTCGGCCACCGGACTCAGGCCGTGGCCGACTTCGACGAGCTCAACGAGCAGATGTACCAGTCCAGCTACCGCGCCCAGTTCGTGTCCGGGATCATCCAGCCGGTCATGGCCTTCATCGGCAACCTGAACTACGTGGCCATCTGCGTCGTCGGTGGCCTCCAGGTGGCGTCCGGGGCGCTCCCCCTGGGAGACATCCAGGCGTTCATCCAGTACTCGCGCCAGTTCACGATGCCGATCACCCAGATCGCCAGCGTCATCAACCTCATGCAGTCCGGCGTGGCCAGCGCCGAGCGCGTCTTCGAGCTCCTCGACGCCGAGGAGGAGGAGCCGGACCCGGCCAGCCCGGTCCTGGTGCCGGAGCCGTCCGGACGCATCGTCCTCACCGACCTCGCCTTCCGCTACGAGCCCGACGTCCCGCTGATCCACGACCTCAGCCTCCGGGTCGAGCCGGGCGACACCGTCGCCATCGTCGGACCGACGGGCGCGGGCAAGACCACCCTGGTCAACCTGCTCATGCGCTTCTACGAGGTCGATTCAGGGCGGATCGAGCTCGACGGGGTCGACACCCGGCTGATGACGCGCGACGACCTGCGGCGAAGCTTCGGCATGGTGCTCCAGGACACCTGGCTGTTCGGCGGCACCATCCGCGACAACATCGCGTACGGCGCCGAGGGCGCCAGCCTGGACGAGATCCATGAGGCGGCCCGGGCAGCCAACGTCGAGCACTTCGTGCACACGCTGCCCGACGGCTACGACACGGTGCTCGACGACGAGGCCTCGAACCTGTCAGCAGGTGAGAAGCAGCTGCTCACCATCGCGCGGGCCTTCCTCGCCGACCCGGCCATCCTGATCCTGGACGAGGCCACCAGCTCGGTGGACACCCGCACCGAGGTGCTCATCCAGCACGCGCTGGCCCAGCTGCGCGCCGGCCGGACGAGCTTCGTCATCGCCCACCGGCTCTCGACGATCCGCGACGCCGACACGATCCTGGTGATGGACCGTGGCCAGATCGTCGAGCAGGGCACGCACGACGAGCTGCTCGCTCGCGGCGGGGTCTACTCCGACCTCTACGAGAGCCAGTTCCTCGCCGCCGCCGACGACCTGTCGGGGACCCTCGCGCCCTGACCGTGATTCAGCGCTGGTCCAGCCGGGTGTCGTCCAGCCCGGCGTTGTAGCGCTCCAGCCCGGTGCTGAGCTGCTCGGGGTCGGTGATGTCGACGCCGTCGGCGACCAGGCCGGCGAGGATCTGGGTGCTCAGGCTGCGGAGCTCACCGCTGGCCATCAGCTCGAGGTAGTCGTCGGTGACCTCGGCGATCGCGAGGTGGATCGGTGCGGGGGCTCCGCGTTCCCGAACCCGGCAGGAGTACGTCGCCCACGCCGTGAGCACGACCGGCAGGGCTGCGGTGTCCTCGGCGTCGAGGATCACCTGGCGGGGCACCCAGTCGAGGAGGAACATCGTGGCGCTCGCCGGGCTGATCCGCAGCGGGTCGCCTCCGGCGTAGTCCGCAGCGAAGTCGACCGCGAGGCCCGCGAGCATCCGTAGGGCGTCGTCGTCCAGCGGTTCGGCGGAGGCGGCCGGCTCGGCCCTCAGGTCCGCGGCCTCGGGCGAGCGGAGGAAGGCCTCGACCACCGCGTCGCGCTGCTCCGGCGACACGAGCTCGTCAGCCTGCGTCCGCCTCGTCGGTGGCCGGCAGCAGCCGCAGCCGCCCGTACGCCAGGGACCGCAGCGTGCAGTAGCTCTCCTCCTCGGGGGCGCCGTCGGTCATCGTCTCCAGGTCCATCCCGAGCGAGACGGCCGCGCGCAGCTCGGCCGCGTCGACCTCGGCCAGCGCAGACATCTCGCCGTCCCCGTCGGCGATGAGCTGGCGCAACCGCCCCATCGCCTGGTCGGCGTCGTCGACGACGATGATGTCGTCGGCTCCGCCGTTGCCGTTGGCGTCGAGCAGCCACAGCACGAGGTGCGAGGGGAGGTCGGGGTTCCCTGGGCCGTGACCGAAGGTGGCGACGTACTGGGTGAGGTCGCCATAGGTGTCGGTGGACCGGTACGCGCCCGTGCAGACCAGCGAGGCGTAGTCGTCCACCCAGGGGGCGACCGGACGGTCCGGCTGGGCGGTGCGGCGGATCTCGAAGGCAGCGGCGGCTGCCTCGGCGATGCCGTCCGGGCCGACCGACGCGAGGGCAGCCAGCAGCTCGAGGGCGCCGGGTTCCGCGCTCGTCTCGGCCAGCTCGAGCATCTCTTCGGCGAGGTCGTCGACCGCCTCCACCGCGTCGTGGGCGCCGGACTCGCCGCCGGCCACGTAGGCGATGCCCAGCAGCTCGCTGACCAGCACGTCGGCGTCCAGCACGCAGGTCGTCTGCGACGGGTCCCCGAGGGACTGCAGCGCGATCTCGGCGGCGCTCACCTCCCGGCGACGCGCCGGACTCCTGCCCCTCCGCTTCTTGCCCTTGCGTCCGCGAGATACCGGCATGGCCCGAACCCTAGGCCCAGGCTCGGTCAGGCCGTCGCCTTCTCGGCGTCCATCGCCCGCAGTCCGCTCGCCAGCGGGTCGACGTACCTCCGGATGGCCAGGGCCGCTGCTGCGCCTTCGCCGGCGGCACTGGCCGCCTGCTTGGTCGAGGTGCTGCGGACGTCGCCCGCGACGAACAGGCCGGGCACGCTGGTCTGCATGCCGACGTCGGAGACCACGAACCCCTGCGGGTCCAGGTCGACGAGGTCCGCGACGAGCTGGCTGTTGGGGGTCAGCCCGATGAACACGAAGACGCCGTCGGCGGCGATCGTGCGGCGCACCCCGTCCTCCTCGACCTGCACGCCGACCAGCCGCCCGTCCTCGGTGGCGAAGCCGACCGGCTCCACGCCGGTCACCACCGCGATGTCCTCGTGCTCGGAGAGCTTCTGGACGACGACCTGGCTGGCGGTGAGGGCAGGGTCGCGGGTGATGATCGTGACGTCCTTGGCGAAGCGGGTGAGGAAGAGGCTCTCCTCGCCGGCGCTGTTGCCGCCGCCGATGACGGCCACGTGCTTGTCGCGGTAGAACGCCCCGTCGCAGGTCGCGCAGAAGTGCACGCCGGCGCCGATCAGGTCGTCCTCGCCGTCGACCCCGAGCCGTCGGTACGTCGACCCGAGCGCGAGCAGCACGGCGAAGGCGCCGTAGGTGCTGCCGTCCCCGGTCGTCACGGTCCGGTAGGGGCCGTCGAGCCCGACGGCCTCCACGTTCTGGGCCGGGAGGATCTCCACGCCGAACCGCTCGGCCTGCTGGCGCAGCCGTCCTGCGAAGTCCTCACCGGTGACGCCCTCGGGGAAGCCGGGGAAGTTGTCGAGGCGCTCGGTCATGCCGGCCTGGCCACCCACCCCGCCGCGCTCGACGACGAGCACGTCCATGCCCTCGCGCGCCGCGTAGAGCGCTGCCGTCAGCCCGGCGGGTCCGGACCCGACGACGATCAGGTCGTAGAAGCGCTTCTCGGCCATCGTCTGGAGCCCGAGCTTCGCGGCCAGCTCGGCGTTGCTGGGCTCGACGAGGATGCTGCCGTCGTCGAACACGATGGTCGGGATGATGTCCTTGCCGCCGTTGTGGGCCTGGACGACCGCCCGACCGGAGGGGTCCGCGTCGACGTCGACGAAGTCGTAGGCGCACCCGCTGCTCGCCGAAGAACTGCTTCGCGCGCTTGCAGTCCGAGCACCAGCCGGTGCCGTACATCGTGATCGCCATGTCGTCGGCTTCTCCTTCAGTCAGGGGTGCGGCATCGGGCCGTCCCCAGGCTGAACGTCGCTCGCGGAGCGTTCGATACCCGGTGCGTCTGACCAGAGTCTTACGGGTGCGGGCAGGTGGGTGGGCGGGGGCGTTACGGTGGCCGCCACCAAGGTGAACGGGAGGTGAACGGCCGATGAACACGCCTGAGGGGCTCCGGGCGCACCTCGTCGCCCACGTGCCGATCCTCACCTGGTGGCCGGCGTACGACCGTTCGCGGCTGGGCAAGGACGCTCTCGCGGGCCTGGTGGTCGCCGCCCTCGTGGTCCCGCAGTCCCTCGGCTACGCCGGTATCGCGGGAGTCCCCGTCCAGGTGGGCCTGTACGCCATCCCGCTCGCGCTGCTGGCGTACGCGGTGCTGGGCACCTCACGGCAGCTGTTCGTCGGCCCGGTGTCGACGGTGTCGGTGCTCTCCGGGTCGCTGGTCGCCAACCAGGCGGGCGGTGACCCCTCGCTCGCGATCACCCTGACGGCGGGGCTCGCGATCGCCTCTGGGCTGTGGCTCATCGCGGCCGGGCTGCTCGGTGTCGGCTGGGTGGCGGAGTTCCTCTCCAAGCCGATCGTCACCGGCTTCGTCTTCGGGCTGACCGTGGTGATCATCGTGGGCGAGCTGGCCAGCCTGCTCGGGGTGCCTCCCACGTCGGGCAACGTCTTCCAGAGGCTGGGCGGCCTCGTGCCCGAGCTCGACGAGGTCAACACGACCACCCTCCTGGTCGGGGCCGTGAGCCTGGCCGTCCTCTTCGTCGGTTCACGGTTCGCACCGAAGATCCCCTGGGGCCTGGTCGTGCTGCTCGGCGGTGTGGTCGTCTCCCGGCTGGCGGACCTCCCGGGGTATGGCGTCGCCGTCGTCGGGGACGTGCCGACCGGCCTGCCGGGCGTGTCCCTCCCCGGAGTGCCCGTCGACCTGATCCCGAGCATGATCTTCGGGGGCGCGGCTCTTGCCCTGGTCGGCCTGGCGGAGGGGATGTCGGCGGCGCGGCTGTTCGCCCAGGAGGGCGGCTACCGGATCGACTCCGACAAGGAGCTGGTCGCCTACGGCGCCTCGAACGTCGGCGCCGGGCTCACCGGAGGGATGGGGGTCGGCGGGAGCCTGTCGAAGACCGCTGCGCTGGTCAGGGCCGGCGGCGGCTCGCAGATGGCGAACCTCGCGACCGGGCCTCATCGTCGTCGTGGCCCTGGTGACCGTCGTCGGAGAGCTGGCGCCGCTCCCGAGGGCGGTGCTGTCGGCGATCGTCATCCATGCGGTGTGGGGGCTCATGGACGTCCCGGCCATCCGGCGCTACCGGAGGGTGCGACGCAACGACTTCGTGGGGTGCATGGTCGCGCTCGGCGGGGTCTTGCTCTTCGGGACGTTGTACGGGCTGCTGCTCGCGATCATGCAGTCGGTGATCGGCTTGGTCTACCGCTCCAGCAGGGTCGACGTCGACGTCATGGGCCGGATCGAGGGGGAGAAGGCTGCGTGGGGGAGCGTGAGCCGGCACCCGGAGCGCCGCACCGCGGACGGGATCCTCGTGCTGCGCCTCGATGCGCCGATCTTCTGGGTCAACGCTGCTGACGTCCGCGACGGCGTGCTCGCCGCCGTGGACGAGGCGCCCGGCACGCACACCCTGGTGCTCGACCTCGAGTCCACCAACCAGCTGGACACCAGCAGCGTGGACATGATGAGCGCCCTCCTCGAGGACCTCCGGGCGCGAGGCATCGAGCTCTACCTGGTGCGTGTGTTCCACTTCGTGCGCCGGGTGCTCAAGCGGTCCGGCTTCGAGGAGCGGCTCGGCACCGACCACATGTGGCACAGCATCTCGCAGGGTGTCCGGGAGGCCCGGGCGCGGGCCGCCACGCTCGACCCAGCCCTGCTCGGGTCGACCGCAGAGGCGGACGACGCCGATGCCGATGCCGATGCTCCGGAGCGCATCGAGGTCGACTACGACCCCGTCGAGGTGGCGCTCCTCGCGGCGATCGACGAGGCCGAGGACGACCCTCTCGGACCTGCTCCCAAGGAGGAGCACAAGAAGCACAACGGCAACGGGAAGAAGGGCAAGAAGGGCAAGAAGGGCAAGAAGAAGCACGACGCCGACTGAGTCTGCCGTCGCCCGGGCGCCCGGCGCGACACAATGGGGGCGTGCCGATGACCCACCGCAGTCGCCGTCGGGTCGACGTCGGACGTCAGTTCTTGTTGACCTTCGCCGCGGTCGCGATGGTCATCATGATCGGCACGGTCGGCTACATCCTCTTGGGTGTCGCGCCGATCGACGCGCTCTACGGGACCGTCTTCACGGTCACCACCGTCGGGTTCAAGGAGATCGGCGACTTCGGCACACCCGAGAAGCTGTTCACCATCGGCTTGATGCTCGTCGGCACCGGCACGGTGCTGTACGCGTTGACCCTGCTCATGGCCTCGGTCGTCGAGGGTCACGTCGGGTCACTCATGGGGAGGCGCCGCATGCAGCGCGAGATCGATCGGCTGACCGGGCACGTCATCGTCTGCGGCTACGGCAGGGTCGGACGCGCCACGGCCCACGAGCTGGCTCGAGCGGGCAAGGACGTCGTCGTCATCGACCGAGACGAGAACCGCTTCTTGGACACGCCCTACCCCTACATCCTCGGCAACGCATCCTCCGACGACGTCCTTAGGCAGGCCGGTATCGACCGGGCCGCGATCCTCGTCGCCTCGCTCGACACCGACGCGGACTCCCTCTACCTCACCCTGAGCTCGCGTGCCCTCAACCCCGACCTGATGGTGATCGCACGCGCACGGACCGACGACTCCGAGCGCAAGTTCACCCTCGCCGGAGCCGACCGGGTGGTGAACCCGCAGCGGCTCGGCGGTGACCGCATCGCTGCCTTCGCCCTCCAGCCGCACGTGGTGGACTTCCTGGACGTCGCCATGCACAGCGCCGAGCTGGAGTTCCGGCTGGAGAACGTCGAGGTGCGCCAGGGCTCGCCCCTCGCCGGGTCGACCGTCCGCGCGACGCGTGAGCGCGAGGGTGGCGGCGCGCTCTTGCTGGCGCTGCGCAGCAAGGGCGGTCAGTTCGTGAGCAACCCGCCCGCGGATCGCGTGATCGAGCCGGGTGACGTGATGATCGTCGTGGGGACGGCTCCGCAGCTGCAGTCCCTTCAGGCCAGCGCCGGCGCCTGAGGTCGGTCTCACGCACGACTGAAGGGGGCTGCCGTGTAGAGCGCCCGCTGGAAGGCCTCGTCGGGTGTTCCGAGGTAGTCGGGCGAGTCGTCGCCGACCAGGTCGAAGATCAGGGTGTCTCCGTCGAGGGTCAGGGCGTAGGTCACGGTGCAGGCCACAGGTTGGTCGTCTTTGGTGCAGGTGGGGCGACGGTCAGGGTGTTTCCGGACGCGTGTAGTCGCCGGTGTCGACCGAGCCCCGGTGGTGGACGTGACGCTGAAACTCGCGTCGGTGAACTCCAACGTCCACGCCGTCGGGAAGCGGAAGTCCGCGATGACCGCGTCGGCGAGGGAGCATGTCGGCGTCCTCCAGGGCGGAGGTCACCTGTTGCGGGGTGATCACGGGAGTGACCCACTCGCCGTTCAGCACCGGGTTCGACGGCGCGGGTGACGAGCCGGGTCGCGCCCGGGGGTTCGGGAGAACCGACTGAGAGGTCGTCGATGAGCTGCGGTGCCACCACCAGCACCGCACCGACGAGCAGCGCCAGGGCGGTCGCGAGGGTCGCGCGGCGCGCTGCCCGGCGCCGACGGAAGCTGGTGCGGTCCGCTGCAGGCGGTCCTCGACGTCGGGGTCATCGTGCCAGCAGCCTGGGCGAAGCCGGTTCGGAGGCGGTCGTCAACAGACATCCTCGGGCACCTCCTCGGTGAGTTGCTCGGCGAGGGTCTGCCTCGCTCGGTGCAGCCACACCTTGGCGGCCGAGGGCGAGCAGCTCATCAGGTCCACGATCTCGGCGATGGGTCGGTCCTCGAAGTAGAACAGCACGACTGCGGCACGTTGGTTCGGCGGAAGCAGGGCGACGGCCCGCATCAGGTCGACGTCGGCCGGGCTCGCACCGCTCGGGGCGGTCCCTCACGCTCCAGGAGGCCCCGCAGCCGTTCGCGTCGGGCCTGCTTGGTCGCCAGTCTGATCGCGACGCGCCGTACCCAGGCGCCCGGGCGTTCGTACCTCGAGACCTTCTTCCAGTGCTGGAGCAGCTTGAGGAAGGCCTCCTGGGTGATGTCCTCGGCACGCTGGGCGTCGTGGACGATCAGAGGACCGTCCGCGCAACGGGGCGGAACTCCGCGCGGTAGAACGCGGAGAACTCGTCCACGAAGGTCGTCTCCTCTCCGCCCCGATCGGGAAGCGCCGGTGCGAGCGCAGGGTCGAGCGCAGTGTCGGCTCGCGCGGTTCGGCGGTCAAGAGTCATGTCCTTCGTACACAGTCCTCGCTCCACCTTCGGGTTACAGCCTCAGCTGGCCGCGTGCAGGCGGGGTACGTCCGGCCGGCAGCGGTCGCCGAAGGCCGGTACGACCTCGCCACCGGTCGCGGCGACCACTGCGAGGCCGTTCGCGCCGTCAGCGGTGGTGTGGCTGAAGTAGACGTGCGTGCCGTCGACGCTCCAGGCGGGTTCCTCGGCTGCACCACCCCGGTCGTCGGTGGTCGTGAGGCGAGTGAGCCCGGTGCCATCGGGGCTGATCGTGAACAGGTCGGGTGCACGGGCTTCAGGATCGGGAGGGCGCCGAATACGTGCGTCGTCCATCGGGCGCCCAGTCGGCGGTCACCCCGAGAGGGCGGGATCGGTCAGGTCACGCTGGCTGGTCGCGGGCGAGGCCAGGTCGAGGGTCATCAAGGTCGCGCCGTCGACCTCGGAGTCCACGCGCGAGCCCGTCTGGACCCGCTCGACGACCGCCGAGGTCCCGTCGGGGGACCACCTGACTCCCGAGTAGAACTCGTCGGGGGCGGCGGTGAGCACCACCTCGACCCTGCGGTCGGCGATGGTCACCGTCTCGAGCGTGGCCACGGAGTTGCCCTCGTCGTCCTCTGACGTCCGGCTGTACATCACCTTCGTGCCGTCGGGCGACCATGCCGGGTCGTCGAGGTACCGGCAGGAGACTCGCACGCGAGGAGCAGCCCTGCGGCGGTGCCGTCGACGCCGACCGTCCAGAGGTCGTCGGTGCCGAAGACGTTGGTGACGGCGAACACCAGCTGCCGTCGTCGCGTCCAGTCCGGGTTCGTCGTCCAGCTCTGTCGGTCAGCGGGGAGCTGGCCCGTGCCGTCGGTCCGGCTCAGCGCGATCGAGGTGTCCACCTGGTACGCGATCCAGTCGACGGGCTCTTGCGCAGACTGTTGTGCAGGCTGTGGTGGAGGCGCGTCGCTGCAGGAGGAGAGGACCAGCACCGCAAGGAGTGCCGTGAGCAAACGTGTCACCTTCATGGGGGCTCCCTGGTTCGTCGACCGTCGGAAGATGCACAGTCCTGATGCGCCGCTTCGGTTACGCCGTCGGTCGGGTGCGTGGGTCCTGCCGCTGCGAGCTGGCCGGTCTCGGGCGCGACGACACGGATCTCGGTCGCGCCGTACGATGGCCTAGGCGTCGACCTGGAACTGAGTGATGGCCATGAAGATCGGGCTGATCGCACCCCCCTGGGTGCCCGTTCCCCCGATCACCTACGGCGGCACGGAGAGCGTGGTCGACACGTTGGCTCGCGGTCTCCAGGAGCGAGGCGCACTGCGTCTCGCTGTTCTCGACCGGCGACGCGACGTGCCCCGGTCCCACGGCACTGGGTCTTCGAGACGCCTCCCGAACCCATGGGATACGCGAACTTCGAGCTACGCCAGGTCCAGGCAGCCTACGAGCAGCTCGCCGACTGCGACCTGATCCATGACCACACGACACTCGGGCCGGTGTGGCACGAGGCCGCGCGACTGACCATCCCGGTCGTCACCACCGTCCACTGCGCGTTCACGCCGACCAATCGCGCGCTGTACGGCGCCTTCGCGCGCTGGGCCGCGGTGGCCTGCATCTCCGCGAGCCAGCGCGCGTCGGCCCCGGAGATCCCGGTGGCGGCAGTGATCCACCACGGTCTGGACACCGCTCGTTACGCCGTGGGGCGCGGCGACGGCGGCTACGCGCTGATCCTGGGCCGGCTCGCGCCCGAGAAGGGCATCGTGGAGGCGATCGAGATCGCCCGGCGGGCAGGGGTTCCCGTGCGCGTCGCGGCGAAGCTGCGCGAGACCGGGGAGCTCCGCTACTTCCAGCAGCACGTCGAGCCGCTGCTCGGCCCCGGCGTCACGTTCCTGGGGGAGATCGGACCGCAGCAGCGCAACCGCGAGCTCGCCGGCGCCGTCGCGCTGCTCAACCCGATCCGGTGGCGCGAACCCTTCGGCCTCGTGATGATCGAGGCCATGGCCTCTGGCACGCCCGTGATCGCCTTCCCGAACGGCGCGGCGCCGGAGATCGTCGACCACGGGATCACCGGCTTCCTCTGCTCCGACGTTGCGGAGGCCGCCGAAGCCCTTCGGCAGGTCGGGACCCTCGACCGGGCCCGCTGCCGCTCGGCCGTCGAGGAGCGGTTCAGCGGGGCGCGGATGGTCACCGACTACGTGACGCTCTACCGGCAGGTCCTTGACGCCAGTGGTGGGAGCCACGGCCGGGACAGCGCGGGAGCTGCCTGACCCATGGAGCAGCCCGGGCACCAGGTCGATGGCTGGGCGTTCTCCGGTGCGCCCCCGTCGGCTGCCGGAACTGCGCTGACCACGTTGGTGGAGGGGTCGTCGTTCTGCGTGAGCACCCCCAGCGGCAACATCCTTCCCGGGGCCGCGATGGGGTTGTTCGTGCGCGACACCCGGATCCTGTCCGAGTGGGTCCTGGAGGCCGAGGGTGCGGGGCTCGAGCCGCTGACGGTCACCTCCGCAGACCCGTTCGGCGCCACCTTCGTCACCCGGTCGCGCCCGGCGCTCGGCCGGTCAGACAGCACCTTGCTCGTCGTCCGCGAGCGAGTCGTGGGCGACGGGATGCGTGAGCGCGTGACCGTGACGAACCTGGGGACCGAGACTGCCGGCCTCCGCCTCGAGCTCCGCGCGGACGCGGACTTCGCTGACCTGTTCGAGGTCAAGGAGGGGCGCGTCCGGCGCGTGCACGAGCTGTCCCGGCAGGCCGCCGAGAACACCCTCGAGCTCGGCGACCTCTCGAGCGAGCCGTCCCGGGGGGTCCGACTGGTGCTGGTCGAGGTGCCTGGAGTCGGGTGCTAGGAGGAGGGGCAGCGAGGAGCACGGTCCAGGTCACGCCCGGGGACGACCGGTCTCCTGGCAAGGTGCGGTGGGAGATCGCCGTCCCACCGCGCGGGTCGTGGACGTGCGGGCTGGTCGTCCAGGCTCTTGTCGAGGGCCGCACCCTGAGCGGACCGGAGGAGATCGGCGAGCACGCCGAGGAGACGCCGGCGGTCAGGCGAGCCCGGGAGTGGCGGATGAGCGCGCCGGTGCTCGAGTCGGGAGACCCATCCCTGCGCCGGACCCTCGTGCGCAGCGTCGAGGACGTGGGCGCCTTGCGGATCTTCGATCCCGACCACCCCGACCGCGCCGTCATCGCCGCTGGCGCGCCCTGGTTCATGGCGCTGTTCGGACGCGACTCCCTCCTCACGTCCTGGATGGTGCTGCCGCTCGACACCCGGCTCGCGTTCGGCACGCTCCGCGCCCTGGCCGAGGCCCAAGGCGCTGTGGTCGACCCGCTGACCGAGGAGGAGCCGGGCCGCATCCTGCACGAGATGCGGCTGGGCCGATCCACGTCGCCGGTGCGCGGCGGTGCCCACGTCTACTACGGCAGCATCGACTCGACCCCCTGTTCGTCATGCTGCTGGGCGAGCTCCGGCGCTGGGGGCTGGGCTCGAGCGACGTCGAGACCCTGCTCCCGCACGCCGACCGCGCCCTGGAGTGGATCCGTTCGTACGGCGACCGGGACGGAGACGGGTTCGTCGAGTACAAACGCGCCACCGACCGGGGTCTGCGCAACCAGGGCTGGAAGGACTCCTTCGACGGCGTCACCTTCGCCGACGGGACGCTGGCCGAGCCGTCGATCGCGCTCGCCGAGGTGCAGGGCTACGTGTACGCCGCCTACCTGGCCCGAGCCCATTTTGCGCGGGAGGCGGGCGACCCCTCCCTCTGCCGGCTCTGGGCCGACCGAGCGACGCAGCTGAAGGCCGCGTTCAACGAACGGTTCTGGCTCGAGGACCGTGGCTGGTTCGCGCTCGGCCTGGACAGGGACAAGCGTCCGATCGACGCGCTGGCGTCGAACATGGGGCACTGCCTGTGGACCGGCATCATCGACGAGGACAAGGCGCCGGCGGTCGTCGAGCAGCTCCTCGGCCCGGAGCTGTTCACGGGCTGGGGGGTGCGCACGCTGGCGACCTCGATGGGGGCCTACAACCCGATGAGCTACCACAACGGCTCGGTGTGGCCGCACGACAACGCCATCATCGCAGCCGGCCTGATGCGCTACGGCTTCGTCGCCGAGGCGCAGCGCGTGGCCGAGGGGATCCTCGACGCGGCCACGCACTTCGGAGGTCGCCTTCCCGAGCTGTTCTGCGGGTTCGACCGGGCCGAGTTCCCCGCCCCCGTGCCCTACCCGACCTCGTGCTCGCCTCAGGCCTGGGCCGCGGCGGCACCCTTGTTGCTGCTCCGGACGCTCCTCCGGTTCGATCCTTCGGTGAGCATGGGGGAGCTGCGGATGGCTCCGGAGATCCCGTCCCACTACTTGCCGCTGCGCCTGGCCAACGTCGGGATCGGCGGAGGCGAGGCCACGCTCGAGGTGACGGCCGACGGCTTCACCGTCGACGGACTGAATCACGACCTCAGGGTGGTCGCCGAACCGCGGTCGGTCCTCTCCCCCATGCTCCAGATGCGGGGAGTCGTCGCGGGCCATGGTCGACCTGGCCTCGACGGTCGTACGCTCACGGTCATGCGGGTGGTCGTGGTCGGGGCGGGCGCGTGGGGTCTGCCTGCCGCCGCGGAGCTGGCTCGCCGCGGGCATGACGTCGAGCTGGTCGACGCGTACGGCGTCGGCAACCCGCAGGCGTCCTCCGGGGGTGCCACCCGGATCTGGCGGCTGTCGCACCCCCACGCTCATGGCGTGCGGCTCGCGCAGCGCTCGGTCGAGGCGTGGCGGAGGCTCGAGCAACGGTCGGGCGCCGAGCTGCTGCTGACCCGCGGGCTGCTCTGGCGGGGCCCCGACGCGCCTGACGTCGCCGGAGCCCTTGCTGACGAAGGGGTCGCGGCCACCTCGGTCGAGCCCGCAGATGTCGGCGACTTCTTCCCGACCCTGCAGCCCAACGGAGCGCCCGCGGTCTGGCAGGCGGACGCCGGCCCGGTGCTCGCCGCTGAAGCGCTGCGTGCCGCCCAGAGCGTCCTGCTCAGCTCATGGTGGTCGGTTGACCGCCGGCCGCTGGGTCGACCGGATCGACGTACGGCCAGACGGGCGTGCGTGCCGTGCTGCGCACCGACGACGGCAGCGAGGACGCGGTCGATGCCGACGTCGCCGTCCTGGCGCCCGGGCCCTGGGCGCAGTCGCTGCTGGCCGGCGTCGGGGTCGACGTACGGCTGACGCCGGTGCTCGAACAGGTGGGGTATGTCCAAGGCCCCGCGTCGTGGGAGGGCTGGCCGTGCCTGATCGACACCGACGGCCTGGGGTTCGGTGTCTACGCGATGCCCACTCCGGGGCTGGGCTTCAAGCTGGGCAACGACGTGCCGTTGCGCGTGCTCACCGACGGCGACGTCGATCGGACCCCGGACCCGGCGTTCACGGCCGACCTCGAACGCTGGGTGGGTGCCCATCTTCCCGGGCTGGTGCCCACGGTCGTGGAGTCCCAGGTGTGCTCGTGGACCAACTCCGAGGACGGCTGGTTCGTGGTCGACCGGGCCTGCGACGGGCGGGTGGTCTTCGCGTGCGGCGACTCCGGGCAGGGCTTCAAGTTCTCGGCGTTCATGGGGGAGACCCTGGCCGACCTGGCCGAGGGTCGAGCCCGGGATGCGGACGTGTCTGCTCTGACCGCTGCCCGCTTCGCGCGTGGCCCTGCCGGTCAGTACGGCGAACGCAGGGCTCCGAGCCGCTCGTGAGCGGCGGTCGCTCGAGCGTCGGCGCGCTGGTGGGTCTTCGCGGCCAGGGCGGCAGCTCGTTCCGCGGTCTCCTCGGCCTGGCGGGCGGCCTCGAGCTCCGACGTTGCCGCCGCCAAGGTCTCCTCGGCCGACGCCGCCCGCAGTGCCGCCGCCGCTGCCGCGTCGCGGGCGCGAGTCAGTCGCTCCGCCGAGGCCGAGAGCTCTGCCTGCGTCTCTGCCACCGCCCGCTCGGCATCAGCGAGCGCCCTCCGGTGTGCTGCCCTTGCGCTCGGCGAGGCGCCTTCTGACGGCGTGCTCGAAGGGACCACGGTGAGCGCGGTCGCCACAGGATCGGTCTCACCGCCGAGGCCGGCGTAGGTCAGCTCGGTCGTGACGCGACCGCTGAGCAGCACCTCGGCGGTGGCCGGGTCGGCGAGGGCTGCGTCGAGGCTGCGCGCCACCTGGTCGACCCCGGCAGGGGAGAGCGGGTGTCCGGCGGCAGCGGCGAGTCCGGCTGCCCGGGCGGCGACGGCTCGCACGACGTCGCGTCGCTGCCCGGAGAGCGCACGCAGCTGGTCGCCGGACAGGGCCCGCTGAGCCCGACGCAGCTCGTCGCCGACGGCGAGCAGGGCGTCGACCTGGACGCGGTCCTCGCGGACGAGGAGGTTGAGGGCCCAGGCAGCGGCGGTGGGCTTCTTCAGGGCTTTCACGAGACCTGCCTCGTCGGTGCGGCCGGCTGCTTTGAGCGTCCGCGTGGCCGCATCCCTGGCCGCGGTGAACTGCTCGGGCGGGAGCGCGTACAGCTCGTCCGCCGTCTCCTCGACCGAGCGAGGGCGTGCGGGTCCGGCCTCCATGCCCTGATTCCGGGGCTCTCGCGGTGCCCGCGTGATCTTACCCGCCGACGGCCTCGACCAGGCTCCCGCGCAGGGCGTCGACGAACTGCGGCACCTCGGCCGGTGAAGGCGAGCGGCGGGCGCACCTTGAGCACGTTCCCGCGTCGGCCGCAGGTGCCGACGAGGACCCGCCGATCGCGCATGCCCTCCTTGACGGCCGTGGCGAGGTCCGGGTCGGGCTCCTTGGTCGCCGGGTCGGTGACGATCTCGATCCCGTTGGCCAGCCCGATGCCTCTGACGTCGCCGATCACGGGGTACGCATCGCTGCACGTCCGCGGACCGCGGCCCGCAGGGCCTCACCGGCGCGCTGCGTGCGAGGCAGCACCCGCTCGTCGGCGAGCACGTCGAGCACGGCGTGGGCGGCGGCGACCGAGACCGGGTTGCCGCCGAAGGTGGAGAAGAAGACCGTGTCGTCGGGCGAACTGCTCGAGCGATCTCGCGGCGGGTGATCACCGCCGCGACCGGGTGGCCGTTGCCCATCGGCTTGCCCAGGGTCACGAAGTCGGGCACGATGCCGAAGCCGCTGGAAGGACCACATCGCCTCGCCGGTGCGACCGTGGCCGCCCTGCACCTCGTCGGCGATCCAGAGGCCGCCCGGCCTCGTGGGTCATGCCGCGACCAGTCGCCGGACGTAGGTCGGGGTCGAGGTCGTAGAAGCCGTCGCTGGTGCACGACCCCGTCGAGGATGGCGGCCGCGGGCGCGAGCCCGCGCGGCCTCCAGTCCGGTCCAGGGCGGCGGCGAACTCGGCGGAGTCGAGGTGGTGGCCGCGGTAGGTGTCCGGCGGGATGCCAGCGTCTCGACGTGGTCGGCTGTGCCTGCCGGCGCCCCAGGACCTCGGGCGAGAGGCGGCGATCGCCTCGGAGATGCCGTGATAGGCGAAGTCCGTGCACAGCCCGCCGGCGTTGCCGGTGAGCTGGACGGCCAGCCGCCAGGCGAGGTCGTTGGCCTCGGACCCGGAGTTGACGAACAGCACCGTGTCGAGCGCCGGCGTCGCAGGTCGGCGACCAGCCGCTCGGCCAGCTCGATGGCGGAGGCGTGCAGGTAGCGCATGTTGGTGTTCAGGACCCGGGACTGCCGGGCGATCGCCTCGGTGACCCGGGGATGCGCGTGGCCGACGCAGGGGACGTTGTTGTAGGCGTCGAGGTACGGTGACGCCGTCGACGTCGGTCATCCAGACCCCGTCGGCGCTGGCCAGATGGATCGGCTCGTCGTAGGTGAGCGGCTCGATGGCCGGTCCGAGGACCTGCGTCCCGGCGTGCGGACCAGGTCGTCGCGTCGGGGACGCCGGCGGTCCCGGCTCCTCCCAGCTCGGCCGGGAGGCCTCGCCGAAGCCGGTGCTCGAGGAAGTCTGCCGAGCGTGGCCTGCGAGACCGGGTGTGGTAGCGCTCGGCGAACGTCCGGGTCCTCCAGGCCCGCGCGCCGACCGCCACGAGCTGATGGCGACGGTCGACCGCGCAGCGGGCCGCCCAGAGCTCACCGAGCAGCGCGAGCTCGTCGGGCTCGAGCGGCGTGACCCGCTGGTAGCCGTCGAGCAGCAGCCGGGCGACCCGGAACAGCTCGTCGCCGTGTCACGCCCGACGGCCAGCGAGTCGAGCACCGGCGCCAGGTCGGTCGATCAGCGCGGTGTGGCTCATGTCGCCGAAGTCGATGATCCCGGTGATGAAGCCGTCGTCGTCGACCAGGACGTTGTCGAGGGTCAGGTCGCCATGGACGACCTGGGCGCGCAGCGACGCCACAGCGCGGCGCGATCGTGCGTCGAACCGGTCGAGGACGTCGCCGACGGTGCCGCGCAGCTCGGGGTCGCGCGATGTCGGCGAGCATCGGCCGCAGGTCAACGGCGTGCTGCACGTCCCACGGCATGGTACCGCTGCGCGCTGGGGTGGAAGAAGCCGCGCATGCGCCCGGCGTGAGCCGGGCGCTCGTCTCGCCCCAGGCGACGATCGCCTCGTCGGAGAGCTCGCTCGCGCTCGGTACCGGCACCGCCCGGGAGCACGTCGTACGCCCGCACCCAGTGCGTGCGGCGCGTCCCTGACTCGAGCGCGGTACGACGCCGCGTCGTCGGATCCTGCGGCGCCGAGGTGCCGGGAGCAGGCCGGGCACGGCGACCGGCAGCGTCGGGTCGACCCGGCCGATGTGCAGGACGACCAGCGCCTCCATGTCGAGGGTCGCGGGGTCCTCGGCAGCGTTGGACACCTTCATCACGGCGACCGGCGAGGCGCTCCCGGCGCGAGCAGGAGGAAGGTCTGGTCGCGTTCGCTGCCGAGGTTGCGGGCACCGTCGGCTGCGACGCGGAAGGTCTCCGCAGCCAGCTCGACGGCTTGTGCTTCGGTGAAGGTGGGTCGGGAGCTGGCCAGGACCGCGTCGATGCGTTGCTCGGTGCTCACCCCGGCACGATAGGGCGTCGCGGGAGGGGCTGTTGTGTGCGGGCGTCGATCGCGGTCGGTCTCGTCCCCTTCGCCCGTTCGGCGCACATCAGGCCTTGCCCGGATCGCCTTGCGGGGCCACCGTAGGACTGGGGGGACCTCGGAGGTGCGGTCCCATGTCAGAGCCCGAGCCGGTCGATCCCGTCTTCCTGCCTCCGCCCTGGGGCGAGGACGATGCTGCGCCGCAGGACGACCAAGCGCCGGTTCTCCCGAGCGGGAGCAAGGACGGGCCGCCCGGGTTGCGCGGCTTCGCCGATGCCGAGGCGTTCGCCCAGCGGCAGCACGAACGTCCGTCGCAGGACTGGCACAACATGTGCCAGGGGTTCTCGCGGCAGTGCGTCGGCGCGCCGGCTTTCGGGGCCTCCGCGCGCCTGGCCTTCAACGGGATCGCGGCCAAGCACCGCCGCGACAGCCGGCCCCCTCCGGCCGGTTCGATCGCCTACTACGGTCCGGCGGACCGCGGCTTCGGCCACGCGGTCTTCGTGGTCGACGACGGCTGGGTGTGGTCGAACGACATCCTGCGGGTGGGCAAGATCGACCGGGTGCGGTGGGACGTCTTCCCCGCCCGGTGGGGGCTGGAGTACCGCGGCTGGATCGACCGCTGTCCGGCCGGCGAACTCCCCGTGCAGCGGACCGGCCCCGGCCTCAGTGCCCGCCTGGGTGACGCGCCGAGCGGCGACCGCCCCGGACGGACGCCCTCGCGCTACCGGCAGGAACGCCGGGTCTACCGCAGCCGGATGCGCCTCGGTCAGCGTGACTCCGACAGCGTGTGGAACCTGCAGACCGCGCTGGGCAAGCACGGCCACCGGGTGGCCGGTGGCGCCAGCGCCGCCTACGACGAGGCGACGGTCAAGGCGTGCGCAGCGTTCCAGCGGGCGCAGGGGTGGACGGGTGCTGATGCCGACGGGATCGCCGGACCGCAGACGGTGGACAGGCTCGGCCTGGTCTGGGTCGACGACTGACGCCGCTGGCCCTTGGTGGCTGGTCGGGTTGTCCCTACTTGGCAACCAGCCGGCTGACGGCGCCAAGCCGGCCCGCCTCCTCGTGTGCCACCAGCAACGACGGCCCGGTGCGCCCGGGCCTGGTCATCACGTGGTAGCGCTCCCGTGGTCCGGCAGGGGCGTCGGGCGCGGCGACCACGCGGTAGGTGCGGACCCGACCCGTCTCCTCGTCGGGCTGGCCCAGGGCCGTCACGAGGTCCGCGGGTCGGCGAGCGGACCGGGCGGTGGGCACGGCCTCGGTGCGGGTCGTCGTTCGCTGGAGGGACTGGCCGTTGGCGCGGAGGCGGCGCCGCCGGGCTGTCCGCCGACCGGCGGGGTCAGCGTCCGGCTCGGCCGAGTCCGGTGCCTCGCGCCGCACCGGCTGGATCGAGGGGTCGCCCAGCAGCACGAACTGGGCCAGGGTCTTGAGGTCCACGGGGCCGAGCGACGACTTGGTGAAGACGTACTCCTGACGGGCCTGGAGCAGCGCGCGACCGAGCGAGGCACCCGAGAGGACAGCGGCCAGGAAGAACCGGCACAGGAGGTCGGCCTGGTCGTTGCCATGGGCGGAGCCGTACGCGATCGTCGTCGACCCGAGGTAGCCGTAGGCGCCTGCGTTCAGGTACGTGTCCGGAAGCGAGAGGGCGCTGCTCCCCTCGGTGGGGGCGAAGAGCAGGCCCCCGTAGCAGCACTCCACCGCGGCGACCGTGCCCGGCGCGATCCGGACCGTAGACGAGTCGAGGGACACGGTGACGTTCTTGGTTCCCACCCCGTAGAAGTGCGCGTCCGCCCGGATCCCATGGCAGTTCACCAGATGCGTGAGCCTGCGGGTGACGGCGAAGGCGTAGGTCGGTCCCGCTCGTGGGGAGACCACCAGCTCACCGCCGGGGCGCTCGAGCAGCCGGGAGAGGGAGAGCTCGGTGGAGTCGCGCCAGTCCCTGGAGGTGAGCCCGAAGACCTTGCCGTACGTCGAGCGCGCGCGCTGGGTGTAGCCCGCGGCCACCGACAGGCGGCTCACGAGGGCCCCCGGCTCTCGCGCGCCGAGCAGGTCGGGGAGGCGTCCGACCACGCGGGTCGCTCCGCGGAAGTGCCCCGGGTCGGTGGTCCACGGGGTCTCGCAGGCATAGGGGAGGTCGCTGGGGACCACCCGGTCGGAGTCGCTGTCCGCCTGCCGGTCGTAGAGCGGGTTGTCGAGCGGCTGCATCGGGACCACGTCGGTCGCCCCCAGCAGCAGGTAGTAGTCGGGCGCCCAGGCTGCCTCGATGGCGTCGACGAAGTCGGAGACCCGGCGCCAGTCGTCGTGTCTCACGACCCGCGCGACCCCGAGCCGCCTGGCGAGGGCCGGGTCGGCGAGGTTGACGAGCCGGGTCCGGACGCCCCGCCCGGCGTCGGCTTCCACGAGCTCCCGGATGCTGCTGCGCACGCGCTCCCAGCCGTCCCTGCCGTACTTCGTGCGCAGCGCCGGAACGTGGGTGATGAGCACCTTCTGCGGTGCCGAGGTGCTGGTCACTGGCTCGACCTGGGGTAGTAGTCAGCGAGTCCCGCGAGGATCCGCGCGTGCGCGGGGGCCAGTCGGTCGACGCGGTCGAACCAGGCGCGGTCGTGCGCAAGGCCCTCCCTCGCCGGCATGACCAGCGCATCGAGCTCGAGGTCGGTGAGCTCGCGGGGCACCGTCCCGTCCGGGCGGTGCGGACGAGGCATGTCGGGGACGAACCTCAGGGGTGGCTCGCCCTTGGGCCGGTTCGCGAGCGAGCGCCGTACGGCGGCCGCCGGATCGGCCCACACGTCGGCGAGCACGGCCAGACCGTCGGCCCACGACATCGTCGCCTGGGTGCGGAGGTCGAGGTCCTCCGGGAGGAGCTCCTCGGGCAGGGTCATCACCAGCGCGCGATCCACCCCCGCGACCGTCACGGGCTCGATGTCCGCTGGCGGGGTCCCACAGCGGGCGAGCAGGGAGGCGGTGCCGTAGACCGCCCGCCCGCCGACGACCACGAGCCGCACCTCCCGCTCGGTGGCTGCGATCAGCGAGCGGTACTCGTCGGGGTCGGTGCGCGCGGTCACCGTGAGGTCGGCCAGGGCCCCGGGGACGAGCCGACCGACAGGCACCTGCCACGCGCGTTCGAGGGCGAGCCCCGGGTTGCGGGTGACCAGCTCGCAGAGCTCCAGCGGAGTCAGAGCGCCCTGCCAGGCCTCCCGGTTCCAGAGGTCGGCCACCTTCAGCTCGCCGAGGATGTTGCGGGTGCCGGAGGGTGACCAGTCCGAGCCGAGGCAGACCAGGTGGCCGTGCGTGCGAGCCGCGAGGACGTCGGTCGTGGCGCCGTACAGCCAGAGGTTGGAGAACGGTGACCACACCACGGCTCCGGGTGGCGACCAGGCCGCGAAGTCGGCTGCGGTCAACGCCGTCGAGTGGATGCCCACGAGGTGCTCACCGGCGCAGGCTGCGGCGTCGAGGTCGGAGAACTCCGTGCGCAGGGCCGCAGACGTCCCCTCGGACAGGTGGTAGAGGAAGGACCTCCCGTCCGCCATCGCCTGTGCGTAGGAGGGCAGCCGGTCGGCCTCGACCTTCAGCACGGACTGCCGGATGGTGTCCGGCCCGCCTGCCGGGTCCTTCTCGACGTTGCGCAGCATCCAGCCGGGGAACGCGCGGGTCAGCGGGCGGCGAGCCCTGGATCGCCGTGGCGCCCCCGACGACGGCCTTCACCTCCGCGAAACGCAGTGCCGCCGCTGCGGCCGCGATGCCGAGGGCCTGGGCGGGGTTGGAGATCTCGGGGCCGTACGTCTTTGCCGACGGCCACTGGTAGCGCGTGGTGTAGGGGGTCGTGCGCGGTGCCTGCCACAGCGGGATCGTGTTGTAGGCCAGGTGGTTGTGCAGGTCGATCAGGCCAGGGGTGATCACCCCTCGGGTGGAGACCCGAGGGGCCTGCTCGAAGCCGGCGGGCGCTCGCGTCCGGGCGGGCTGGACAGCCTCGACGCGCCCGTCATGGAGGTAGACGGCGCCGCCCGGCAGGACCCGCCGGTCGTCGTCGAAGGTGACCACCGTGCCGGTGAGGACCAGGTCCATGGGGCTCACGGCTCCCTTCGGCGTCGACGGTAGCGCAGAAATCGTCACCCAAACGGCTCGTCTGACTACTCTCCGTCGCGCTACTCTCGGCTCACCGGATCGAGGTGCCTGGATGATCCACGGCGGATACGCGTCGACCGGGGGGGTGGCCCTGCCACGCGTCGTCACGCTCTCGATCGCGCCGCGGACGGGCAACGACCGCCGGTTCGAGGTCCGCTGGCACGAAGAAGGCACTCCCATCGCCTGGGCGGACTCGGTCTCGCTCTCGGAGACCCGCTCGGGCCACCTCGAGGACGACCTCGAGACCCTGCGGGCCTGGTCCTCCTCGGAGGGAGCGGACGCCGACGGTGCCCGTCGGGCCGGTGACCGCCTCGGCCGCACCCTGTTCGACGTGTTCGTCGGGGAGCGCGGCGCCGACTATCTGGCGGAGCACGGCCCGACCGCGTTCATGGTCGAGGTCGACGAGTGGCTGATCGACCTGCCGTGGGAGCTGATGGGCGACGCGGCAGGACCGTTGTCGCAGCGTTACCCCTTCGGCCGGGTGGTGACCACGCGCACGCGACCGCGACCGGAGCGCGACCCCACCGAGGAGGACGACGTCATCCGCGTCCTGGTCGTCGTCGACCCCACCCGTGACCTCGGGGACGCCGAGACCGAGATCGCGGCTGTGCGCCGGATGGCGGACCTCGGCCAGCTCGAGGCGGACGTGCTGACCGGCGACGAAGCCACCCATGCCGCGCTCGCTGACCGAGTGGCCGGGACCCGGTACGACGTCCTCCACCTGTCGTGCCACGGGGGCTTCTCGACCCACGCCCCGGGCAGCTCCGGGCTCCTGCTGGCCGACGGCCCGCTGTTGACCGACGAGATCCTCGAGCTGCCGTTCGCCGCGCCGCCGTACCTGGCCTTCACCAGTGCCTGCTGGTCGACCCGCGCTGGGCCGGGTCGACGCCTCCAGGCCGAGGAAGCCGGACGCCGCGGCGCCAACGGCGTGGCCGCGGCGTTTCTCGCTGCCGGCGCCTCGTCGGTGGCCGGCTTCGGCTGGCCCGTCACGGTGCGCGGCGCTTCGGTGGTGTCGGAGGTCTTCTACTCCTCGCTCGTCCAGTGGTCGAACGTCGGCGCCGCTGTCCTGGACGCCCGGCAGGCCGCCGGGCAGCTGTGGACGGAGCACGCCGACGTCGCGGCGGTCGGATTCACGTTCTACGGCGACGTCGGCACCGCCCACCGCCGTGACCTCCACCGGGCCGAACCGCCGGACCCGGGTGGCCCACCCGCCGAAGCCCCAGCCACCCGCCGCGACATCGCGACGGCGTCCTGAGACGCGACCGATCGCACGAAGGAGCTCCCATGGCCCGCAAGAAGTTCGGCGACGTCGTCGTGCTGCTGCCCGGCATCACCGGCAGCGCCTTGGCGAGGGACGGCCACGAGGTCTGGGCCGTCAGCCCCGGAGCGGCCTTCCAGGCGGTGGTGAGCCTCGGCGGGAGCCTGAAGTCGCTGCGCCTCGACGGGGACGACCCGAGCAAGCCCGACCTCGGTGACGGGGTGACCGCCACCCGGGTCATCCCGGACGCCCACCTGATCCCGGGGTTCTGGACGATCGACGGCTACTCGGGGATCTACGACCGGCTCTCGACCGAGCTCACCGTGGACCGCGGCGCCAACTGGTTCGACTTCGCCTACGACTGGCGTCGCGACAACCGGGCCTCCGCGGCCCGGCTGGCCGAGCAGGCTCCGCGCTGGCTGGACGACTGGCGGCGCACGTCCGGCAACGCCGACGCGAAGCTCGTGCTGATCGCGCACTCGATGGGCGGACTGGTCTCCCGGCACTACCTGGAGGTCCTCGGTGGCTGGCAGGACACCCGTCACCTCATCACGTTCGGTACGCCGTACCGCGGCTCGCTCAACGCCGTGGACTCCCTCGTCAACGGGTTCAAGAAGGGCTGGGGACCGTTCTCGCTCGACCTCTCGGAGCTGCTGCGATCGCTGACGTCGATCTACCAGCTCCTCCCGGTGTACCCGACGGTGCAGACCACGGCGGGCGGACCGCTCGGGCGGGTGGCGGAGATGGACCTGCCGCACGTCGACCGCGCGCGCGCCGCGGCAGCACTCACGTTCCACCGGGACATCGAGGCCGCGCAGGCGGCCAACGCCCAGAACGCGGCCTACCGTGAGCGCGGCTACACCTGCAGCCCCTTGGTGGGGATCCTCCAAGGCACCGCCCAGTCCGCTCGGCTGGTGGGGGACCGGGTCCAGACCTACCAGGGCTACGAGGGTGAGGACCTGGGTGGCGACGGCACCGTGCCGAGGGTGTCGGCCACGCCGATCGAGCTCTCAGACGTCGCCACGGAGACCTATGCCGCCTGCGTCCACGGGTCGCTGCAGGGCTACGGTCCCCTGCTCGACCACGTCGTCGGTCGGCTCACCCGCACCAAGCTCGGCGCGTTCAAGGAGACCCCGTTCGACGGCTTCCGGCTCGACGTCCCCGACCTGGTGCTCCCGGACGAGCCGATCGACGTCCTCGCGGCCACGCAGGGGGCGGCCGAGACGATGCGGGTGACCGTCACCGACGTCGACACCGGACGTGTTCACCGGTCACGGAGCATCAAGCGCCGACGCGACGGTTCGGCTCAGGTCGAGCTGGCTCCGCTCCCCGAAGGGCTCTACCGGGTGCGCGTCGCCTCCGAGGAGGCCGACGGACCGAACCCGAACACCACGCTGCTGACCGTGCTGTCCACCGAGACCGCGGCGGCTGCTGCCGGATCGACCACGACCCCGGGCCGGGGCGTTCCCACGACCAGAAGGAGGTGACGTCATGGCCAAGGGCGTCTCGTTGCACCTCGGGCTCAACGCCGTGGACCCCCGGCACTACATGGGGTGGGACGGCCAGCTCACGGCCTGCGAGTACGACGCGGAGGACATGGCGGTGGTCGCCGAGTCCCTCGGCTACGGCGCCCGCACCGTGCTCCTCACCAAGGACGCGACGACGCGCAAGGTGCGCGCGGCCCTGCGGAAGGCAGCGGCCGCGATGGAGCCGGGCGATGCCTTCCTCCTCACCTACTCCGGCCACGGCGGTCAGGTGACCGACACCAACGGGGACGAGTCCTTGCGCGACTACGGCGAGTACGGCGAGACCTCGGACACCCGCGACGAGACCTGGGTGCTCTATGACCGGCAGCTGATCGACGACGAGCTGTGGGCGTTGTGGGCGGAGTTCCCGGCGCGCTCCCGCATCTTCGTCCTGTCGGACTCCTGTCACAGCGGGACGGTCACCAAGGACGTCCCCGACTGGGACCTGCTGCTGGCCGGCCAAGGCAGGGCGGTCCCAACGACGGTCTCCCCAGCGGTCAAACGGCGCAGCAAGCGCATGCCGTTCGCCGTCCAGGAGGAGGTGGATCAGGCACGACGGGCCGTCTACACGCGGGCTCAAGCAGCAGTGCCGCCTCGGGAGGTCAGCAAGGTCGTCGCGACGGTCGCCCTGATCTCCGGGTGCGCGGACAACCAGACGAGCTCGGACGGCGACCGCAACGGGCTGTTCACCCACTGGTTGCTCAAGGTGTGGAACGACGGCGCCTTCACCGGCAGCCTCCACGACCTGCGCAACGAGGTCGCCCTCCTGATGCCTCCGATCCAGACCCCCAACTACTACGTCGTGGGGCGGCGGAACTACCGCGCGCTCAGCAAGCCCGCGCTCCGCATCTAGCAGGTGCTGCCGGTTCCACCGAGGAGGTCTCATGCGTGCCTTCGATCCTGGTCCGCCGGCCGCGGTCGCTCGGCACCTCGCGGCGTTGCCGAGCTACGCCGAGCACCGCGAGCTGTTCTGGTTCGACTGGGGGCCGGTGTTCTACCGAGGGCTGCTCAACGGGCGCGCTCGCGTGCTGTGCGTCGCGTCCGACCCAGGTCCCACGGAGAGGATCGCCGGCCGCACCCTGGTCGGCGACGCCGGTCAACGGGTGCAGGGCTTCCTGGCCAAGCTCGGACTGACCCGAAGCTATGCGCTGGTGAACGCCTTCGCGTACGCACTGCTCCCCTCCAAGGCGAGCCAGGCGACGCGGATCCTCGCCGAGCCGGCCCATCGCGCCTGGCGCAACCGCCTCCTCGACCTGGTGACCGGCCCGGACCTGCAGGCCGTCGTCGCCTTCGGGGTCCAGGCACAGGCTGCTGTGGCCCTGTGGCAACCGCGACCCGCCGTACCGCTCGTCGAGGTCCCGCACCCGTCCAGCCGTGACGCCGCACGTCTCGCAGAAGCCTGGCGCGAGGCCGTCGACCAGCTGCGTCTGATCGTCACCCCCGACCCGGACGGGGAGGTCGAGGTGCCCAACTACGGGGCTGCTGTAGGGGAGTCCGACTACCGGCGGATCCCGCCGCACGACCTCCCCTTCGGCGTGCCGGGCTGGCTCGGCGACGACGCCTGGGGACGCGCCGCCGTTCCGAAGCACAACAACTGCGTCGAGCGCCCAGGGGCGGACCTCATGCACACCCTGGTCTGGCGGTCGCCCGGCGGATAGGCAGGGCTACCGTCGACGCATGACCACAAGCGGAACCCCCGGGCCCGAGCTCACCGTCGACGGCGTGCGCTCGGCCATGCCCTACGTCGACACGTGGCTCGACTTCCAGCGGACGTACCTGCGGGTCCCTGGCGTGCAGGTGGCCGTTCTCATCGACGGCGAGGTCGTGCTCTCGAACGCCTATGGCCTTGCCGACGTCGAAGGGCAGGTGGCGCTCACCAGCCAGCACCTCTTCCGGGTGGCCTCGCACTCCAAGACCTTCACGGCCACGGCGGTCCTCCAGCTGGTCGAGGCGGGACGTCTCCGGCTCGACGACCCAGTGGGTCGTTGGCTGCCCTTCCTCGAGGCTCCGGCGTCGGCGCTCGGCGGGGTGACGGTGCGCGAGCTCCTGAGCCATGCCGGCGGGGTCATCCGCGACGGCCGGGAGGCCGACTACTGGCAGCTGCTGCACGACTTCCCGGACGAGGCGACGCTACGCGCGATCGCCCTGGACGACGCCGCGGTCCAGCCGGCGAACGTGCGGTTCAAGTACTCCAACATCGGCTACTCGCTGCTCGGCCTGGTGATCGAGGCCGCGGCAGGAACGCCGTACAACGAGCACGTGACCACCGAGATCGTGGATCGACTCGGCCTGGTCCGCACCGGCCCCGAGCTCGACCCGGCCAGGGCCGAGGAGTACGCCGCCGGCTACACGGCGCTCGCCTACGCCGAGGGCCGCCGCCCCCTGCCGCACGTCGACACCCGGGCGATGGCCTCGGCGACCGGGTTCTACTCGACCGCGGAGGAGCTCTGCCGCTATGCCGCGGCCCACTTCTACGGCGACGACCGGCTCCTCACCGATGCCTCGAAGCGGGTGCTGCAGCACGAGGCGTGGTCGGTGGAAGGGCGTCGCGCGGGGGCGTACGGGCTCGGCTTCATGCTGGCCAAGGCGGGGGATCGGCGGCTGGTCGGTCACGGCGGCGGCTATCCGGGGCACATCACCCGGCTGGTCTTCGACCCGGAGGCACGGCTCGCGGTCGCGGTGCTGACCAACGCGGTCGACGGACCGGCCGAGGCACTGGCCCTGTCGGTGGTGCGGATCATCGACAAGGCCGCTTCCGCCTCGGTGGACTCCGGCAGCGAGCGGTCGATCGACCGGTTCTGCGGACGGTTCGCCAACCTGTGGGGGGTCAGCGACGTGGGCGCCCTGGGTGGGCGGCTCCACCTGATGGACCCCACCGGCCCCGACCCCACTGAAGGATGCGCGCTCCTCGCCGTCGAGGACGACACCACGCTCCGAGTCCTCGAGGGTGACGGCTACGGCGCTGTCGGAGAGCTGATGACCTACGACTTCGACGCGGCCGGCAGGGTGACCAGCGTGAAGGGGCCTGGGGGGCTGACCTCCTGGCCGCTCGCGGACTACCAGGCGCGGACGACCTGAGGCGGCTCGGGATGGGTGTCTACGGCGACCAGGTCCTGCCGCGGATCGTCGACGTCGTGTGCGGCAACCAGGGCGCGGCCGTCCTGCGAGAGCGGGCCTGCGCGCCGCTGCAGGGCCGGGTCGTCGAGATCGGGTTCGGATCAGGGCACAACGCCGGCTTCTACCCGCCCGCTGTGACCGAGGTCGACGCGATCGAGCCCTCCGAGGTGGGGTGGAAGCTCGCCGCGATGCGGGTGGCGGCCGCCCGCTCCCCGATCCGTCGCTCGGGGAGCGACGGTCAGCGCCTGCCCTTCCCTGACGACGTGTTCGACTCCGCCCTGTCGACCTGGACCCTCTGCACCGTCCCCGATCCGGGTGCTGCGCTGACCGAGCTGCGCCGGGTGCTCAAACCTGGGGGGCTGCTGTGCTTCGTCGAGCACGGGCTCGCCCGCGACCCTGGCGTTCGACGCTGGCAGCGACGCATCGAGCCTCTCTACTCACGGGTCGCCGGCGGCTGCCGCCTCACCCGCGAGGTCGTCGCGCAGCTGGAGGCGGCCGGCTTCGAGATCGTCGAGGCGGAGCGGCTCGACCAGGGGAGGTCTGGGGGCCTGGCGCCCGACACCGTCGGTTTCGCGCGCTCGCCCTAGCTGCCGATGGGCCCCACGCACTCCGACTCAGCTGCGTCGGATCCGGTAGCGAAGGACGAGGAACGGCAGGCCGTACAGCCAGAACCGGTGATCGGCACGCAGTTCGCCTGCCTCGACGTGGACCGTCAGCTCCTCGGCGAACCCGGGGACGCCGAGCACGGTGAGCGCCCCGGTGTCGGCGTCGACCATGCTCAGGTAGTGGCCGGGGTGGGTGGTTCCTTCGGCTGCGCGACTCGTGAGGACGAGGCCACCCCCCTTGAGCGACCGGGGAGCGAGCGTGGCCGTGAAGCTGGCTTGGGGCAACGGGAATCCGACGCTCACGTAGCCGCGTTCAGCGTCCCGGTAGGTCGTGTAGATGCCGACGTAGATGGGCTCGCCGGTGTCGGCGAAGGATCGGATCCAGCCGCGGACCGCGACGACGTCGGGCTGGTCCAGGGTGATCGTGTCGATGCGGCTACGGATCCCGCGCTGGGTCTCGCGCTGGTTCATCGGCAGGTTGGCCTGGCCCAACGGTCGGGCGACCAGCGTCCGGTAGAGCAGGTAGCCGGGCCGAACCCAGACGCGCCACTCGGGGTCGATGTCGAGGGTGAAGCGGGTCGTGTGCTCGTAGAACTCGCGCACCAGCGGATCGACGTCCTGTGGGGCGAACCCCGGCCCGGCGAGAGCGTCGAGGGAGTCGAGGATGCCGACGTCCACGGCCTCCTCGGTGTAGGTCCCGCCGAGCTCGCCGGCGAGCGAACGTACGTAGTCGGTGCCGACGTAACGCGACCCCGACGCGTGGGGGACGACGAACGGCAGGTCCGCCGCGGGCGTGCTCTCGGCGAGCAACGTGACCTGAGGGTCGCGGAAGAGCAGGGCTGAGAGGGTGCGGTAGACGACGACGGTCGTCGTTGCGACCAGGGCGGCGGAAGCCGAACGGCGCCCGGCGGCGAACGCGCCACCGACCGCGAGGCCCACGAGCGGGCCGAGGGCGACCTTCTGCGGGCGCAGGGCGACGGTGCCTGCTGCGGCACCGCTCCCGAGGCCGACGACCAGCGGCCCCGCGCCCGTCGTGCGGCCGACGAGCCAGCCGAGCGGCGCCGCGATCGCTCCGCTGGCGGCGATGCGCTGCCAGAGCGGCGGCAGCTCGTCCGGTTGTTGCTGCCGCCGCGCCACGGCCTCGGACGCGCCCAGGGCGGCCGCGCCGGCCAGCGTGCCGACCACCGCGGCTCTTCGGCCCAGGTGCGCGGTCAGGGCCGTTCCGGCGAGCCCACCCAGCGACAGCCGCGAACCCGACCTGCTCGGTGAGGGAGGATGAGGCCATGTCGGAGAGTGTGCCGGTCGCACGGGCGTCCGTGTCCCGAGTGACCACCTGGGCGCGGGGTGCGTACGCCGCGCTGGCCCTGGCCGACACCGGTCTGGCAGCCGTGGGCGCTGAGCGTCCGCGCTGGGTGACCAAGCCTCTGCTGATGCCGGCGCTCATGGTGGGGCGCGATCGGCCGACGCAACGCGCGCTCGCCCTGTGCTGGACCGGCGACGTCGCGCTCCTGGGGAAGAGCAAGGTCGCCTTCACCGCCGGGCTGGCCGGCTTCCTCGCCGGCCAGGTGGCCTGGGTGGCAGCGTTCCGTGGGCGCCCTGGCGGCGGAGCCCTGCGTCGGCATCCCGTCCTGGCCGTGCCCACCCTGGTCGTGTACGCGGGACTGAACGGCTACCTGTGGAAGCGCACCGGCCCCGACCGCCTCCCGGTGATCGCCTACAGCACCGCCCTGGCCGCGATGGCACTGACGGCCATGGACTCCGGCGTCGCTGCCACCGCGCTGGGCGGCCAGCTCTTCCTCGCCTCGGACGCTCTCATCGCCCTGGACCGATTCGGGGGCGTGCGACTGCCCGGTCAGGAGGGCTGGGTCATGGCCACCTACACGGCCGCGCAGGGGCTGCTCGCGCAATGAGCGCCGGGCTGTGTCGGTCGGTCCAGGCAGACTCAGCGCCATGACCCCGGACGAGGCCGCGCTCGCGGACGCCGCGTCGCGGGTCATCGTCGCCCTCGCCGGACCTGACGCCAGGGTCCGTGACGACCAGCTCGCTGCCGTCCGTGCGCTCGTCCTCGACCGACGGCGCTGCCTCGTCGTCCAGGCCACCGGGTGGGGCAAGTCGGCCGTCTACTGGATCGCCGCGCGGGCGCTGCGGGACGCCGGGTCCGGTCCCGTGCTCGTCGTCTCACCCTTGCTCGCCCTCATGCGCGACCAGGTGGCGGCAGCTGCGCGAGCTGGGCTGACCGCCATCACGCTGAACTCGTCGAACGTCGAGGACTGGGCCGAGGCGGAGGCGGCGGTGCTGGCCGGTGACGTCGACGTCCTCCTCGTCTCACCCGGAACGACTCGCCAACCCGCGCTTCACCCGTGCCGTGCTCGAGCCGCTGCTCCCGGTGCTCGGCCTGCTGGTCATCGACGAGGCGCACTGCATCTCCTCGTGGGGCCACGACTTCCGGCCGGACTACCAGCGGATCGCGCGACTGCTCCTGGCCAACCCTGAGCTCCCCGTCCTCGCCACCACGGCCACGGCGAACCGGCGGGTGACGGTCGACGTCGCCGATCAGCTGGGGCCGGACACCGTGGTGCTGCGCGGGGTGCTCGCCCGCGACTCGCTCCACCTGTCGGTCGTGCCCGGCCTCGACCCGGTGTCGCGATACGCCTGGGTCGATGACGCCCTCCACCGGCTGCCCGGGTCCGGCATCGTCTACGTCCTCACCGTGGCCGAAGCCGAGCGGCTGTCCGGGTTCCTGGGCACGAGAGGGCATGACGTGGTCGCCTACACCGGGCAGCTGGACGCCGAGGACCGCGCCGTCGCTGAGGGCCGGCTGCGCCGCAACGAGGTGAAGGCCGTGGTGGCGACGTCCGCCCTGGGCATGGGCTACGACAAGCCCGATCTGGCGTTCTGCCTCCACGTCGGCTCGCCCGGCTCGCCCGGTCGACTACTACCAGCAGGTCGGCAGGGCGGGGCGCTCGCTGGACTCAGCGGTCGTGGCCCTGCTGCCGGCAGAGTCCGACGAGCGGCTGTGGGACTACTTCGCCACGGCGAGCATCCCCGACCCCGAGGTGGCCGAGCGGGTCCTCGACGTGCTCCGCGACGCGGGAGGACCACTCAGCGTCCCGGCTCTGGAGGCGGCGACCGGGGCGCGGCGAGGCCGGCTCGAGCTGCTCGTCAAGGTGCTGGCGGTCGACGGGGCCGTCGAGCGTTCCTCCGACGGCTGGGCGGCGACCGCTCAACCGTGGGCCTACGACCATGCGCGCTATGCGGCCCTGCGCCAGGCGCGCCGAGCCGAAGCGGACCTGATGCGGGCCTATGCGCACGGCGAGGGCTGCCTCGAGGCGTTCCTCCGGCGGGCGCTCGACGACGAGCTCGCCGACGGCTACCGCTGCGGTCGGTGCTCGGTGTGCGTGGGAGGCCTTCCCGCCGAGCTGGTCCCGGTTCCCTCGGAGGAGTCTGTCGGGGCCGCCCGCGACTACCTGCGGGGTCTGGACGTCACCGTGGACCCCCGTCGCATGTGGGCGTCGGGCATGAGCGGACGTCGGGGGCGGATCGCGTCCGACGTGGCGGTGCAGGAGGGCCGGGCGTTGGCCTTCGCCGACGACCCTGCCTGGCCGGAGGTCGTACGCCTGCTCGCTGACTTCGCCCCGGACACGGAGTCGCCCGACTGGCTGCTCCACGCCTGTGTGGCCGTGCTCGCGCGCTGGCGGCAGACGTGGGCCGCCCGCCCGGCCGTGGTGGTGGCCATGCCTTCACGTACCCGGCCCCGGCTGATCGGTGGGCTGGCTCACCAGCTGGCGGACGCTGGTCGGCTGACCTTCGTCGAGGCCCTGTCCCTCGGCGGCCCGGCACCGTCGCACGACCTTGCCCCATCGGCTCGTGCTCGGCAGGTCGAGGCGTCCCTGACGTTGGTGCCAGGGACCGTGCTCGAGGGCACCGTGCTCCTCGTCGACGACTTCCTGCGCACCGGTTGGACGGCGACCGTCGCCGGTGCCCTGCTGCGTGAGGCAGGAGCCGACGCCGTACTGCCCTTCGTCGTCCATCGCCGCCCCTGAACCAGCAAGGTTCGCTGCCGATCGTGTGCGGTGGGCCGCGCCGGTCGGGGAGACCCGAGGTGCGGGGGCCTTCTGGCCCTAGGCCGGTCCACGACACCGTCGCAGGATGGTGAGAAGCCAGCCGCGGGTGACTGGTCGGAGAGGCAGGCGTGGGAGTCCCTCACGCGTACCGGAGGTACGCCGCCGCAGGCGTGGTGCTCGTCGGTGCAGCCAGCGTCCTGATCGTTGCTTGGAGCGGGGCAGCGGGGTGGCGCCTGGTGCGCGGCGCGGTCGTCGCGGTCGTCGCCCTCGGAGCTGCCCGGCTCGATCGTGCGCGGCGGCCCTCTCGCGGCGGCCCTGGTGACCCTGGCCATCGGTTCGACGGCTACGGCGCTGGGCCTCGGCATCGGCCCCGCGTGGCTCGCCAAGGACGGGTGGTCCCTGCTTGCGTTGGCGGGCTTGGTCGATCTCCTCGTCGGGCTCGCCCTGCTCGTCGGCGGAACGGTCGCTCTGATCGCCCGCACGCCCGGGTGGTGGCGACTGGTGGCCGTCCCGGTCGCTTCGATCGCCGTCGTCACCGTCGTCTACCCCCTGGCCGTCGCCACGGCGGCCACCCAGGTCCCGCCGACCGCTGTGGGGTCTCGCACACCCAGCGATCTTGGCCTGGGCTACGACGTGGTCGCCGTGACGACCACGGACGGGGTGAGGCTCTCGGGCTGGTACATCCCGTCGCGCCGCGGCGCCGCCGTCGTCCTTCGGCACGGATCGGGTTCGACGCGTGCTGACGTCCTCGACCAGGCGGCCGTCCTGGCCGATGCGGGATACGGCGTCCTGATGCTCGACGCGAGGGGGCACGGGGAGAGTGGTGGCCGCGCGATGGACCTGGGTTGGTACGGCGATGTCGACACGAGCGCCGCGGTGGACTACCTCCAGCGCCGCCCCGACGTCGACGCTGGACGTATCGCTGTGGTCGGCTTGTCCATGGGCGGCGAGGAGGCCCTCGGCGCCGGCGCGGCGGACTCCAGGGTCGCAGCAGTGGTCGCTGAGGGTGTGACGAGTCGCTCGGCCGCCGACAAGGACTGGCTGCCCGAGGAGTACGGGCTTGCGGGCCGGGTCCAGGTGGGTCTCGACCGGCTGACCTACGCGCTGGTGGACGCCTTCACTGCGGCCTCAGCTCCGACACCGCTGCGCGAGGCGGTTCGCGCGCTGGCGCCGCGACCGGTGCTGGTGATCGCCGGAGGTGCGGTCCCGGACGAGGTGGAGACGGCTGAGCGGCTCGAGCTGGCGGCCCCGGTCACGGTCCAGGTCTGGGTCGCGCCTGGGTCCGGACACACCCGAGCCCTCGCCGACCACCGCGCGGAGTGGACCTCGCGCGTGGTCGGTTTCCTGGACGGTGCGCTGGCAACGAGCGAGGGGTAGGATACCCCTAGGGGTATAGGAGGAGGAGACGATGGAGCTCATCGGACGACAGCTCACGGGAAGCGTGAGCGAGGCAGTGCTCGCACTGCGCACGGCGTTGGCGGAGCAAGGGTTCGGCACCCTCACCGAGATCGACATGGCGGCGACCCTCAAGGCGAAGATCGGCGTCGACGTACCCGACCAGGTCCTCCTGGGGGTCTGCAACCCGGTCCTCGCCCACGGCGCGCTCGAGGTCGAGCCGTCCCTGGGCGTGCTCCTGCCCTGCACGCTTGCCGTCCGCGAGACCGGCGAGGGCGCCAGGGTCGACCTGCTCGATCCGACGGCGATGGTGGAGCTGACCGGCAACCCGGAGCTGAAGGCCTTTGCCGACGAGGCCGTCCAGCGTCTGACCCGCGCCATGGACGCGGCAGCCGGGGCATCGTCATGACCAACCCGACGGCCACGGACACCGCGGTGGTCGCCCGGTGGCTGGGCGGCGACCGGTTCGCCCTGGAGATGCGGGACCACGTCGTCACGGTCGACCAGCCGCTCGATGCACACGGCGAGGACACGGGTCCGACACCTACCGAGCTGTTCGTCGCCTCGCTCGCCGGCTGCGTGGCGTTCTACGCCCGGCGTTACCTGCGTCGCCACGACCTCGTGGCCGAAGGCCTGACCGTACGCACGACGTTCACGATGGCTTCCACGCCTTCGCGGGTCGGGTCCGTCGACCTGACGATCGACCTGCCGGCCGGGATCCCGGAGGAGCACCGGGCACGGCTGCTGGCTGTGGCCTCGCACTGCACGGTCCACAACACCCTGACGGTGGAGCCCGAGGTCAGCGTCTCTCTGACCGCTCAGCTGGCCTGATCCCTAGCGCGCGGGTAGGTGGCGGTCGAGGAAGGCGTTCCGGAACGCCCCGCGCGGGTCGGTCATGGCGACCAGGTCGCGCATGGCGTCGAACCGCTCGTACCTGCCGGCCAGCTCCGCAGGGTCGGTGACGAAGACCTTGCCCCAGTGCGGGCGGGGGTCGTACGGCTCGAGGGCGCGCTCGACGGCCTCGAGCACAGGCGCGACGGCGTCCGGGTCCTTCACCCAGGTGAAGTGCACGGCGACGGAGTCCCGACCCTGGGCGGGGCTCAGCCAGAGCTCGTCGGCAGCCACCGTGCGGATCTCCGACACCAGGAGCACCGGGCCGGACCAGAGGCGCGAGGGCTCGTACCGCGTCGATCGCGGCGGCTGCGCACGACCGTGGCACGAAGTACTCGGACTGCAGCTCGTCCCCGCTGCTCGGCGTGACGTCGAGCCGGAAGTGCGGCAGCCGCTCGTGCCACGGCCCGGGCGCGCCTTGCAGGGTGCAGGACGTCGCGGGCATGGACGGGAGCGGGTGCCGGGGGCCGATCAGCGAGGGTCGCGCCGTGCCAGAGCCGGCTGGGTGGTGTGGGTGTCTCGGCGCCCACGAGGCGATGCTTTCGCCACACCTGGTCGACCGACCCGGGGCGCCAGGTCGTGAACAGGCTGACGCTGTAGGCGGAGGCCAGCACCTCGTCGAGCTGGTCGAGGGCGACCTCCCAGGGCAGGTCCTCGTAGACGTCCTGTCGGATCTCGAACGTCGGCTCGACGTCCAGCGTCAGGCTGGTCACCACGCCGAGGGCGCCCAGACCGACCACGCTCCCGAGGAAGTCGGCGTCGCCGCGTGCGATCGTCTCCAGCTCCCCGTGGGCCGTCACCCGCTCGAGCGCGCGCACCGAGGTGGCGAGACACCCGTTGCCGTCCCCCGAACCGTGGGTGCCGGTGGCGACGGCCCCGGCGACCCCGATGTGCGGGAGTGACCCCAGGTTGCTGGAGCGCGTACCCGCTGCTGGTGCAGCGACGGCCGCGACCTCGCCGTAGCGCAGGCCGGCGGCGACGGTCACCGTCGCGGCGACCGGGTCGATCGAGAAGTGCGGTCGGGAGGGACTCGAGCGAGACCAGGACGCCCGGACCGTCGGCGACGGTGCTGAACGAGTGCCGAGTCCCGAGCGCACGGATCCGGGGGGAGGTCGCGACGATCTCCTGCAGCTCGGTGACCGACGTCGGACGCGCGATGCGCTGCGCGCTGTACGTGACGTTTCCGGCCCAGTTCGTCGTCACGTGGTGAGTCCGGTGCCGGGTCTCAGGCGCGGCGCGTCGCGGCCGGCGGCGCAGGCGCGGGCGCGGGCGCCGTGCGGAGCGCCGCGAGGAAGCTGTCCGCCCATCGGCTCACGTCGAACAGCCGCACCCGCTTGCGCATGGAGCGCATCCGCCGTCGTGCCTCCCGCCGGCTGCACCCGGGCGGCCCGCACGATGGCGTCCTTGAGTCCCTCGATGTCGTGCGGGTTCACGAGGAAGGCGCTGCCCGAGCTCGTCGGCGGCCCCGGTGAACTCGCTCAGCACCAGCGCGCCGTCTCGTCGGAGCGGCAGGCGACGTACTCCTTGGCCACGAGGTTCATGCCGTCGCGCAGCGCGGTGACGAGCAGGACGTCGGCAGCGACGTACAGCGCCGCCATCTCCTCGCGGGGGTAGCCCTGGTGGAGGTAGTGGATCGGCGGGGCTGCCGAGCTCGGAGTGCAGCCGTTGATGCGGCCGACGGTGCACCTCGACCTCGTCGCGCAGCACGCTTGTACTGCTGGACCCGCTCGCGGCTGGGGCTGGCGACCTGCACAGCGACGGCCTCCGGCGGGCCGAGCCGCCCTTCGGCCAGCACCTCGCCGTAGGCCTTGAGCCGGTGGCAGGATCCCCTTGGTGTAGTCGAGCCGGTCGACGCCGAGCAGGACGATGTCGGGGTTGCCGAGACCGCGGCGCGATCTCCGAGGCCCGCGCCTGTACGTCGGCGCGGCGGGCCAGCTCCTCGAAGCCTGCGGAGTCGATCGAGATCGGGAACGCCGCGCCAGCCGCGCACGAGGCGGTCCGTCGCGGCGCCCTCGGATCAGCGTCCGCGCTTGGTGATGCAGCCCGGCAGCCCGGCGCACGGCGCGGAGGAAGTTCGTGGCGTCGGCCGCGCGCTGGAACCCGATCAGGTCCGCGCCGAGCAGGCCGTCGACGATCTGCCGGCGCCACGGCAGCTGGGCGAAGATCTCGTAGCCCGGGAAGGGGATGTGGTTGAAGAACCCGATCCGCAGGTCGGGGCGCAGCTCGCGCAGCATGCGCGGGCACCAGCTGCAGCTGGTAGTCGTGCACCCAGACGGTGGCTCCGTGGCGACGCCTGGCCGGCTGCCGCCTCGGCGAAGCGCCGGTTGACGACGGTGTAGGCCTCCCACCACTCGCGGTGGAACTCCGGGGGCGCGATCACGTCGTGGTAGAGCGGCCAGAGGGTCGCGTTGGAGAAGCCCTCGTAGTAGTCCTCGACCTCCTGCGCGGACAGGCCGACCCCGACGAGCTGGATGTGGTCGTGCTCGAACGGCTCCGGCGCCTGTCCGGGGGAGCCCGACCAGCCGATCCAGGCACCCTCCGCGGCTCGCATGACCGGCTCGAGCGCGGTCACCAGCCCGCCCGGGCTGATCCGCCACTCGAGGTCCCCGTTGGGGCTCTCGACCTGATCGACCGGCAGTCGGTTCGCGACGACGACGAGGTCGTAGCGGCCAGGCACGGCCGACGTCGCTAGAGGGGTCATACCCCCATCCTCCCCCCGCCGACGACCGAGCGGGACCGCATCAGGAGGTCGGCCCCCACGGGAGCGAGGGGTAGCCGGTGTCGAAGTGCATGTAGTCAGGGGTCTTGATGTCCTGCCAGATCCAGCCCTCGTCGGTGAAGGCCCGCCAGGCGATGCTCCCCTTGGTGATGACGCCGACACCCGTGCGGGGCTTGCTCGCGAAACGCGGATCTGGGTTCCAGCAGGCGCACCGGGGATCGACCCAGGGGTTCTCGAAGGGGTTCACGTCCACCGCGCGTCCGTTGGCGTGCGGTGACTTGTCGGGCGGCGCATTGGCCTGTGCCGGCTTGCGGCAGTTGAAGGCGGAGGTGTCGTCGTCGAGCATGGCCACGTCGTCGTCCCCGCCGTAGACCTCCATGGGCAGCATCCTGCGGATGGGGAACCCGGCGTCGAAGAGGACGGTGAAGATCCGTGCCACGGACTCGGCCACGTCGGCATTGACCACGAGGACTCCTCGGCGCACACCGCCCTGGAAGTCGTGGTGATTGACCACGACGCGGCGCAGCTGTGCGCGACCGACGGGGCAGCCCTCGCGCCAGACCCCTGCGCGCACGATGCGCCCCCACTGCGCGGCCCCGACCCGTCGGATCACGGCATCAGCCGACGGGGTCGGTGTCTGTGTCGATGTCGGAGTGGGCGAGGGTGTTGAAGAAGGAGCGGGAGGTGGGGGCAGGCTGGCGGACCTCGTCGGGGGCGCGAGCGCCGAAGGGGTGGCGCCTGGTGAATCGGCCTGGCCAGCGGACGTGGTGCAGGCAGCCGCCAGCGTGGCGGTCATCAGGGCAGCACACACGCGGGGGAACACCCGACCAGGGTAAGTCGCGACGCGCTGCTGACTGATTGGTCAATTCGCCCGCGCGCCGCAGGGGGGACGGGCCATGCTGTGGGGCCGTGACTCCTGAATCCGTGACCCCGTTCCCGTCCGACCTGGAGATCGCCAGCGCGGCGCACCTCGACCCCATCGTCGAGGTCGCCGCTCGCGCTGGGATCGCCGAGGAGTACCTCGAGCCGTACGGCCGTTGGGTGGCGAAGATCGCCCCAGAGGCGACGGCTGCGCTGGCCGACCGCCCGAAGGCGAAGTACGTCGTCGTGACGGCGGTGACGCCGACCCCTCTGGGCGAAGGGAAGACGACCACGTCGGTCGGGTTGGCTCAGGGGCTGGCCGTGCTCGGGCACCGGGCGACCCTGGCGCTGCGGCAGCCCTCCATGGGGCCGACCTTCGGGATCAAGGGCGGGGCGGCGGGCGGTGGGTACAGCCAGGTCATCCCGATGGAGACCTTCAACCTCCATCTCACCGGTGACTTCCATGCCGTCACCGCAGCCCACAACCTGCTGGCCGCGATGGTCGACAACCACCTGCACCACGGCAACGCCCTCGGGATCGACTCGCGCAACATCACCTGGCGGCGGGTGCTCGACGTCAACGACCGGGCGCTGCGCAACACCGTCATCGGGCTGGGCGCCCGGATGGACGGCGTGCCGCGGGAGACCGGGTTCGACATCACGGCCGCAAGCGAGGTCATGGTGATCCTGTCGCTGTCGACCTCGCTGCGCGACCTGCGCGAACGTCTCGGTCGGATCGTCGTCGGCTACACCTACGAGGGTCAGCCGGTGACTGCCGAGGAGCTCAAGGCTGCCGGCGCCATGGCGGTCATGCTCCGCGAGGCCATCAAGCCCAACCTGCTCCAGACCCTCGAGCACACGCCGGTCTTCGTCCACGCCGGTCCGTTCGGCAACATCGCGACCGGGAACTCCTCGGTGGTCGCCGACCTGCTGGGCATCCACACCGGCGACTACCTCATCACCGAGGCCGGCTTCGGTGCCGACATGGGTGCCGAGCGGTTCTTCGACGTGAAGTGCCGGGTGTCCGGACTGCAGCCGGATGCCGCACTGCTGGTCGTCACGGTGCGCGCTCTGAAGACCCACTCCGGTCGCTACAAGGTGGTGGCGGGCAAGCCGCTGCCGCCGGAGATGATCGAGGAGAACGTCGAGGACGTGCGGGCCGGCGCGGTCAACCTGCGCAAGCACATCGAGATCGTCCGCCGGTTCGGTGTCTCCCCGGTCGTGGCGATCAACGCGTTCCCGACCGACCACCCCTCGGAGCACGCGGCGATCCGAGAGATCGCCGAGGCGATGGGGGCTCGCGTCGCGGTCAGCCGGCACGTCGCCGAGGGCGGGGCCGGCGCGGGTGAGCTGGCCCAGATGGTGGTGGAGGCCTGCGAGGAGGAGCACGACTTCCAGTTCCTCTATGACCTCGATCTGCCCCTCGCCGAGAAGATCGAGCGGGTCGCGACGCAGATCTACGGCGCTGACGGCGTCGACTTCGCGCCCGCGGCCGCAGACGCGCTGCGGCGCTACCAGGAGCTCGGGTACGGAACGTTGCCGGTGGTGATCGCCAAGACCCACCTGTCGATCTCGTCGGATCCCACGCTGCGTGGGGCACCGACCGGGTGGCGGATGCCGGTGCGCGAGGTTCGCGCAGCCGTCGGGGCCGGCTATGTCTACGCGATCAGCGGCGAGATGCGGACGATGCCCGGGCTCGGCGCGCATCCGGGGGCCGAGCGCATCGACATCGACGAAGACGGGAGAATCATCGGGCTGTCGTGACCCGGTGCGGCGACGTACCGTGGGGTGGGGACACCTCACACGAGGAGACCACCATGGCCGAGATCCACGTGCAGCAGGGGGAGTCCAGCGTCGCCGTCAGCATCGGCGACCTCGTCGTGGTCCGGCTGGTCGAGCCCGGCGCCACCGGGTTACCAATGGGCGACCGACCTGGTCGGTGACCCGGTGGTCGAGGAGTTCTCACGGCTGGAGGTGCAGGCCGCAGATCCCGCGCCCGGAGGTTCCGCCCTCCGCTCGGTGGGTCTGCGAGCCGTCGGGCCGGGGACGGCGCAGGTCGTGTTCTCCCTGCGCCGCGCCTGGGAGAAGGCCGAACCGGTCGAGATCGAGCACCTGCGGGTGCGACGTCACCTGAAGAGCCCAGCGGGCGGCCCGGGGGCGAGCTGGGCACGCGGGAGGGCGCCCCGCAGTGGGGGGGTGGAGACCTGCGGGACGCCCTCGAGGCCACGGACCAGTCCGGACGGACCTACCAGAGGTAGATCTCGTAGACCATCCCGTCGGCCTCCTCGCGGAAGACGATCTGGCGTCCGGTCTGCCTCGCCTGACCGGCGAGCGCCACCAGGGCCATGAAGGCCCCGTCGCGTCCGTTGTAGAGCTTGCGCCAGCCGAGCCCGGGCACGTGCATCCAGGCGTTGCGGGCCTCGTTGATCGACCACATGGCGGTGACGGTCATGCCGCTGCGCCACGTGCCCGTGACTCCGCCGCCCGCCGCGTCGGCCGTGGCACCCTCGGTGCCGGGAGGCGTCAGGGTCGGTCCGGCGGACGCCGCGGCGCCGCTCCCCTCCACCATCGCGCGCAGCTGCTCGTCGGTGAGGGCGAGGGGCTCGGAGAGCCCAGGGCCGTCATCGATCGTGGTCGTCCCGCCGCCGGACGTGCGAGCGGAGGGAGGGGTGAGAGCGGGTTCTGACTTCTTCCGTGCTGGGGGCATGGTCTTTCCTCTCACCAGGCGTAGATCTGCTGGACGGAGCCGTTGTCCTCGAACAGGCCGACGGAGCGGCCTCCGGCCTTGGCGGCCGCGAGCTCGCTGAACATGGCCATGTTGGTGGTGACGACGCCGCTGTCGAGCTTGAGCCACCCGCGGTTGGAGCCGTACGCCCAGAGGTTCCCGTCGTACTCGTTGCTCCAGAGGCCGAGGACCTGCTGGTCCGGCAGCCACATCCGAAGCGAGACACCCTGGATGCCGCACACCTGGTAGGACTCGATGCGGCACTCGCCGTAGGCGATGCGGATGTAGCCGCCGTCGCCCCAGCCCGGGCCCCACGAGTTCTTCGCGATCCAGCAGCCGGCGACGTCGTCGTAGCCGACGAGGCTGATGCAGTGACCGCCGGCATAGCCGCCACTCACGTGCTTGTAGACCCCGGAGCCGTAGCTGAAGAAGTCCTGGTACACGTCGATGCAGGCGCTGATCGCGCCGTAGGTCGCGATGTACTCCTTCATGGCTGCGGGGTTGCCGTTCAGGTACTGCCAGCCCGAGACCTTGGCGAGCCGGTTGGGCCAGTCGCCGTTGAGGCCAGCGCAGGCCTGGTCGCCCGGGGTGTACGGGTAGTAGTCCTCGAAGGTCACCCCGATGTCGCGCGCGGCGTTGCAGGCCTGGTCGGGCCACCAGCCCGTGGTGCAGCGGGCGCCGGCGTTGCGGCCGTGGCAGTAGAACAGGTGCGCCTCGGAGAGGTCGACGGCCAGCGTCGTGCTCCGCCGGGTGTAGCGCGCCACTCCTTCCATCGTGGCGACGACCCCGAAGGCCACGCACGACCCGCAGGAGGACTGGTCCTTGATGGGCGTGCTGTAGTTGGCTCCGGCCACGTTGCGGAGGTCGAAGGAGGCGGGGGCACCGATGGCGTCGGCGCGGGCTCCGCGCGCGACGGCCACAGCGGCGGCCTTGCCCTCCTCGAGGGCGGCCAGATCGATACCGGGCGTCGGTGGGACGCCGAGGCGGAGGACGCGCTCGGACTCCTCGAGCGCGGTCATGGACGTGTAGGCGATCTGCCAGTCGGCGTCGGACTTGTCGAGATCGGTCCGCAGCTGGGTCAGATCCAGTGACTTCTGGACAGGCATGGGCTACCCCAAGGGGGAGGGAGGGGATGAGGAGGGTGGGTCGTGCGACAGAGTGGAGCTGGCTGCGCGGTGCAGCAGGTCAGGCGGACCGTGGATGCGGTGACCGGGCTCGCGAGGCTCGACCGTGCGAGGGCCGTCGACGGGAGGTTCGGGGGGATCATCGGCGGCTCACCCGCTCTCCGGCGGTTCGGTGAGGCGGCCCCCCCATACGACTGACTGTCTACACCTCGTGACGGACAGTCGTCGATCACCCATTCGGCGTAACTTCGGTGAGCGCGAGTCCCTCGGTGACCTCTGCACCTGGAAGGGCAGCGAGCAGGCGGCCGGGCACGACCAGCTTGGAGCGGCGGACTCCGGACCCCACGACGACGTACGGCGTGGCCGCACACGGCGGGGTCGATGAGGATGGGCCAGCCGACCGGAAGCCCGAACGGCGTGATCCCGCCGTACTCCATGGCGGTCTGCTCCACGGCTGCATCCATCGGCGCGAAGGAGGCACGACGGGCCTCGAGGCGCCGGCGCACGGTGCCGTTGACGTCGGCGCGCATGGTGGCGAGGACGACGGCAGCGGCCATCCGCGTCGTCTGACCGCGCCGCCCCGCGACGACGACGCAGTTGGCGGACACCTCGAGACCGACGGCGTAGCGCTCGCAGAAGGCCGCGGTGTCGGCGAGGTCCGGGTCGATCTCTGCGACGAGGACCTGCGCGGACTCCTGCGCTCGTACGGCTGCGCAGCGCGCCGGGCCACCGGGTCGGCGAGCAGGTCCGGGCGGTCGAGGGCGGGGACGGTGGTCAGGGTTCCGAGCATGATCGGGCCAGCGTAGAGGGCCGTCGGGCGACGTCTACGCTGGGCCGGTGACCTCATCGACGCTCGGCGTGACGTACATCCCTGGCCTGCTCGCGATGGGGGTGGTCGTCATCTTCGTGGTGGTGGCGGTCGCCATGAAGTCCATGCGACGCAAGTAGCTACGCTTCGGCCATGACCACATCGCTCCTCGCCGTCACCCTCTGGGTGCCCGCCATGATCATCTTCGGTGTCGCCCTCATCGTGGGGATCGCCTGGATCTCGATCACCAGCTCGCGCGCCGAGAAGAAGGCCGAGCGGGACAAGCGCAACCGCTAGGCCCTGCGTCTCCTCGGCCTACTCGCGGAAGCCGCCGAGGAATCGGCGGAAGACACCGCCGTCGCGGGGGAGCGGGTCGTCCGACGGCGGAAGCGGTGCGGGAGGCGGCGGGGTGGTCGCTCGCGGGGAGAGGTCGACGGGCGCGTCGTAGTCGGTCGTCGCGATGGCGGCCACGACCTGGTCCTCGTCGTAGTTCTCGGACCCCGGGATCACCGGCACGAAGCCGACGAGCATGCCGTCCAGCATCACCTGGCACTCCAGGCCCGCAGCGCCGTCGCTGTCCCAGATCGCCTCACGCCCACCAGGAATCCGGACCCGGACACCGAACTCGTAGACCCCGGCCTTCTCCATCCGGGCGTCGACCCCGTGCTCGCGCAGCCGGTCGACCACCCGCTGGGCCCGTGCTTCGTCCATCTCTAGCGTCCTCCTCGTCGGCCACCCGCCGCGGCTCCGGAGGAGAATGCTGCCGCACCGCCGGTTCGTGCCGGCGCGGAGGTCGGTGTGGACGAGGATCGTCCACTGCTGGCGGGGCGAGCCTGGTTCGACCGGCTGGATGAGGCGTTCTTCCCGGACTGACCCGAGGACCCGCGACGCGGAGCGCCCTGACCTGCTGGGCGTGGCGAGCGGCGCCGACCCGAACCGGACCCACCACCGGCCGCCGGCGTGGCGGAGGGGGGCGGTGGCTCGACGAACAGCCGCGTGCCAGGTGCCAGCTCGACGAGCAGGGGATGCCCGATCCGCAACCGGGTCGTGGTCGGGACGATGCCGGCCCTGCGGGTCAGGTCGCGTACGTCAGAGACCTGACCGTCGGTCATGAGCGTGACGACGGTGCCGTCGGCGCCGGCGCGAGCGGTACGCCCGGAACGGTGCAGGTAGGCCTTGTGCTCCAGGGGCGGGTCGGCGTGGATCACCAGCCGGATGTCGTCGACGTGGATGCCGCGGGCGGCGATGTCGGTGGCGACCAGCGTCTTGGCGCTGCCGTCCGAGAAGGCCTCGAGGTTGCGGGTGCGCGCGTTCTGGGCGAGGTTGCCGTGCAGCTCGACCGCCGGCACGCCCGAGGCGATCAGCTGGCGGGTCAGGGTCTTGGCGCCGCGCTTGGTGCGGGTGAAGACCAGGGTGCGTCCGGGTGCGGCGGTCAGGTCGACGAGCACGGACAGCCGGTCCTCGGTCTTCACGTGGAGCACGTGGTGCGCCATCGCCGCCACCGGTGACTGCGCCGAGTCGACGCTGTGAGTGACCGGGTTGCTCAGGTAGCGCTTCACCAGCACGTCGATGCCGCCGTCGAGGGTGGCCGAGAAGAGCATCCGCTGGCCGCCCTTGGGCGTGGCGTCGAGCAGCCGGCGGACGACGGGGAGAAAGCCCAGGTCGGCCATGTGGTCGGCCTCGTCGAGGACGGTGATCTCGATGGCGTCGAGCTTGACGTGCCCGGACCGCAGGTGGTCCTCCAGCCGGCCGGGGCAGGCGACGACGATGTCGACTCCTGCGCGCAGGCCGGAGATCTGCGGATTGGCGCCGACGCCGCCGAAGATGGTGATGGACCTGAGGCCGACGGCAGCGGCGAGGGGCGCCAGGGAGCTCTCGATCTGCGTGGCGAGCTCACGGGTCGGCGCGAGGATCAGCGCGCGCGGACGACCGGGCTTGCGGGGCGCCGGGTCGGCGGCGAGCCGGGCCAGCAGCGGCAGGACGAAGGCGTAGGTCTTGCCCGAACCGGTGCGGCCGCGTCCGAGGACGTCACGCCCGGCCAGGGAGTCGGGGAGCGTCGCGGTCTGGATGGGGAAGGGGGTCGTGATGCCCTGACGGGCGAGAACCTCGCTGAGTGCCTGGGGCACGCCGAGCTCGGCAAAGGTAGGGCTGGTAATAGGGAAGCTCCGTGGTCGAAAGGGTCGTCCTGCCCGGCGCAGACCCGAGGGGCCGCGGCGCGTGGTGGTCGTCACCTCTGAGAAGAAGGGCGGGCCGAGGCAGAACTGGTGCGGCTCGCGTGGGCAATTCTACGGCACCACGGCGTCACGGCCCGCCAACGCCGCGCCAACGTCCGCCCGGGATGGCTAACGTCGCGTGTCATGCCTCCCGTGTCGCTCGCGCTCGCCGGACTCGCCGGACTCCTCCACGTCGGCTTCTTCCTCCTGGAGAGCGTCTTCTACCGACGCCCTGCCGTGCACCGAAGCTTCGGCGTGCGGTCGGAGGCGGAGGTCGAGGCGACCGCGTTCGGGATGCTCAACCAGGGCTTCTACAACCTGTTCCTCGGGATCGGCACCCTCGTCGGGGTCGTCGGCACCGTGCTCGACTGGGAGCCGCAGGGGCCGACGCTCGTCGTCTACGGCTGCTTGTTCATGATCGGTGCCGCACTGGTGCTCGTCATCGCGCGGCCGGCCATGGCGAGGGCCGCGGCGATCCAAGGGCTGCTCCCGGCCCTCGCGCTGGTCAGCGCGTGGGCACTGTCCGGCCTGTTGTCCGTCGGTTAGCCGACGGGGTGGGTGACCCGTCAGGCGACCCCTGGCGGGCGGAGCTGGACCGAGATGCGCGGACCGACCGGTCGCGTCGTCTTGGGCACGGCGTGCTCCCAGGTGCGCTGGCACGAGCCACCCATGACGAGCAGGTCGCCGTGCCCGAGGGAGTAGCGGACCGACGCGCCCCCGGTCCGCGGGCGCAGCAGGAGGGCGCGCGGCGCCCCGAGGCTCACGATGGCCACCAGCGTGTCCTGGGTCCGGCCGCGGCCGAGGGTGTCCCCGTGCCAGGCGACGCTGTCGCGACCGTCGCGGTAGTAGCACAGGCCTGCCGTCGCGAAGCCCTCGGGCAGCACCGGTCGGTAGTGGGCCGACAGCGCCGCTCGGGCCTCGGCGAGCACGGGATGGGGGAGTGCGTCCTCGGCTGAGTACCAGCACACCAGGCGGGGGACGTCGACGACCCGCTCGTACATCTGCCGACGCTCGGCCCGCCACGGCGCCTCCGAGGCCAGGAGGTCGAAGAGCTGTTCGGAGCCCGAGAGCCAGCCGGGCAGGTGGTCGACCCACGCCCCCTCCGCGAGCGGCAGGCGCCGAACGCCCGTCAGGGGAGCGAGGGTCGGCTGCTCGGTGAGGCTGTCGAAGAGCGAGCTCTGCAAGGCCAGGGCCATGCCCTCACGCTACCGGACAAGCCGTACAGGTGTTCGATGAACACGCTCTCGACGAGACGATTCCTCGGGCGTACCGTCGGGCGTGTCGGCCCCCGGTCCGGGCGCGGCCGACCCGCTCACCCGACCCGAGGGAGAGACAGATGTTCATCCAGGTGATCCAAGGCGAGATCAAGGACGTCGAAGCCGCCCGAGCGACGATGGACCGTTGGCGGGACGAGCTCGGGCCTGGTGCCGAGGGCTGGCTGGGGGGGACCTTCGGGGTCAGCGAGGACGGCCAGCTGGTCGCGGTGGTCAGGTTCGAGTCGGAGGAGGCCGCGCGACGCAACAGCGACCGCCCCGAGCAGGCTGCCTGGTGGCAGGACATGAGCGCCCACTACGTCGGAGACGTGGTCTTCCGCAACTACCCGCAGGTGTTCCTCATGGAAGGCGGCGGCTCCGATGACGCGGGGTTCGTCCAGATCATGCAGGGACGGGTGGGCCACCCCGACCGGGCGGCTGAGCTGGCGAAGCAGGCTGACGGGATGCTGCGCGAGACCCGTCCCGACGTCCTCGGCGCCACGATGGCTGTCGCGCCCGACGGTCATTTCACCCAGACGGTGGCCTTCGCGTCCGAGGCGGCGGCGCGCGAGGGTGAGATGACGGCGATGCCGGTCGAAGCCAGGGAGATGATGGAGGAGCTCCACGACCTCACGTTCATCGACCTGAGGGACCCCTGGTTCGCGACGCGCTGACGTCGGTCGCCGCCCGCCAGGCGGGCAGCATCATCGCTGCTCCTGCGAAGAAGCACACGGCGCCGACGAAGGTGCCGGTGGTCGCCCACCCGACGTTCACCATGGACCCGGAGTCTGGTTCGACGAATGCGCCGATCGCCGAGACCATGAACGCGATCGAGCCGGCCATGTTGAGCCAACCGATCTTCCACGCCCAGCTGCGGTCGTCGAGACGTCGCCAGGCCGGGCCGAGGGCGAGCAACGCCCACCCGCTGGCAACGAGGAACAGGACCGAGCCCAGGAAGTCGGGGCGCCAGACCTGTTGCTCGGTCTTGCCCGCCGAGAGTCCTGCGGCGGTCGCGGCCAGCGTGCTCACGTTGAAGAACAACGTGCCGGGGAACTGCGTGGCGGCTGCCCGCCAGTTCAGGTCGGCGGGCAGCCACGCCGCCAGCCGCACCGGATGGCGCTCGCGATCCGCACCACCCGGGGCCATGGCGGGTGTCTGGGCCTGCACGAGCTGCCCGTAGGACGCGAGGGTGAAGAAGATCGAGCCCACGAAGTACGTCGTGGCGTCGGCGGCAGCCCCCACCTGCTCGGCGTAGGCGGGCACCGACCCGAGGGCGAAGCACGCGGACCCGATCATGAACGACGTCGCGACGGCGCCGTTGAGCCGTACCGGACTCGCCCTCACCGCTGGTGCAGCCCGATCAGTGGCTGAAGCCGGTGGAGTCCGCAGCGTCGTGCGCAGGTTCCGGCTGGGCCTGCAGGTGCGGCAGCTGGCGCTTGAGGTCGGCGACGAGCAGGTCGGCAAGGTCGTGGGTGAAGCCCCGGCGGACCACGACGCGCAGGACAGCGAGGTCCTCGCGGTTCTTCGGGAACGTGTACGCGGGCAGCTGCCAGCCGCGCTCCCGCATCGCGTTGGAGACGTCGAAGACGGTGTAGTTGTCGATGCCCGGCTTCAGGGTGAAGGCGAAGACCGGCAGCTGGTCCCCACGGGTGAGCAGCTGGAACGGGCCGAGGGCCTCGATCTCGGTGGCGAGGCGCATGGCGACCTCGCGGCTGTAGCCCTGCACCTTCCGGTAGCCCTCGAAGCCCAGCCGCAGGAAGTTGTAGTACTGCGCGACGACCTGGGAGCCGGGGCGGGAGAAGTTCAGCGCGAAGGTCGGCATGGTGTCGCCGAGGTAGTTGACCCAGAAGATGAGGTCTGCGGGCAGCGCCTCGGCGTCCCGCCAGACGACCCAGCCGACGCCGGGGTAGACCAGCCCGTACTTGTGGCCGGACGTGTTGATCGACGACACGCGGGGGAGCCGGAAGTCCCACGCGAGGTCGGGGTCGAGGAAGGGCGCGATGAACGCGCCCGAGGCTCCGTCGACGTGCACCGGGACGTCGATGCCGGTGCGTGCCTGCAGGTCGTCCAGGGCCGCGCAGATCTCCGCGACCGGCTCGTAGGCGCCGTCGAAGGTGGACCCCAGGATCGCGACGACACCGATGGTGTTCTCGTCGCACAGCGCCACGGCCTCCTCGGGGGAGAGGGTGAAGCGGTCGCCGTCCATCGGGACCAGCCGCATCTCGACGTCCCAGTAGTTGGCGAACTTCTCCCAGCACACCTGGACGTTGATGCCCATCACCAGGTTGGGCTTGTCGACGGGCAGCCCTGCGGCCGTCCGTCGCTGCTGCCAGCGCCGCTTGAGGGCGAGGCCTCCCAGCATCGCTGCCTCGCTGGACCCGGTGGTCGAGCACCCCGTCGCCTCGTGCGCGTCCGGCGCGTGCCACAGGGTGCTGAGGATCTCGACGCAGCGCGCTTCCAGCTCAGCCGTCTGGGGGTACTCGTCCTTGTCGATCATGTTCTTGTCGAAGCACTCGGCCATCAGCTTCTCGGCCTGCGGCTCCATCCAGGTCGTCACGAAGGTCGCCAGGTTCATCCGGGCGTTGCCGTCGAGCATCAGCTCGTCGTGGACGAGCTGATAGGCGGCGTCCGCGGGGATGGCGTCCGCGCCCAGGTGGTTGCGGGGGACGCCACCGTCGGGGAGGTCGAACAACGGGTCGACGGTCAGGTCGCGGGTGCTGCGCCGTCCGGACCGTGGGTGCTTGAGGCTCATGGAGCAAGTCTGCCGGACCGGCTCACCCGGGCGGCAGCCGACTCCAAGATGATGTCGACGCCGGTGAGGAAGACGTCGCGGTCCTTCAGGGTGCTGAGCCGATCGTGGAGCGCAGCCACCGCGGGATGGTCGATCAGCTCGGCAGCGGAGTAGTCGGCGACCCAGGCGGACTCCTCCGCCGGCTGGTCGTCGGCGACGAGCAGATAGGCCGCCTGTGCGCCCACGAAGGAGAGCACGTAGCTGCTGTAGGTCGCGTAGTAGCGGACCGCATCGACGTCGTCGAGGCCGGCCGCTCGAAAGGCTCCCAGGGTGAGCTCGACGGCGCGCAGCTCGTTCGCGCCGCCGGTGGTCAAGGTGGCCACCTGCGCGCCGAAGGCCGGGTGGGCGAGCATCACGTCGAGGATGAGCTCAGCAGCCGTACGGAGCCGGTCGCGCCAGTCCAGGTCGGGGGTCAAGCGGGCGTTCACCTCGCCCATCAGCTGGTCGATGGCTGCCCGGACGAGCTCGTCCTTGTCGCTGAAGTGCCGGTAGATCGCCGTCGGGTCGGCCTTGAGCTCGGCGCCGAGCATCCGCACCGAGACGGTGTCGGTGCCGGGCCGGGCCGAGAGCCGGATCGCGGCGTCCAGGATCGTCGCGCGGTCCAGCTGCGGACGCGGACGAGGGCGCTTGGTCCCGGCGGCTGCCCGAGCTCCTCGGCATCCTGGCTCCTCGTCACGGTTCGGCTCGCGGACCGCAGCGTCGCAGTCCCGCAACACCTTAGTCAACACCGTTGACTTGACGGCTCCCGGGGCCTACTGTCCAGCCACCCGAGGGGACCAGGCGAGGAGCAGATCACATGGCGAGTGCGGCCGACACGGTGTTCGTGGGTGGACGGGTGTTCAGCGCTCCGGCCACCCAACCGGTCCAGCTGGGGGTCGCCGTGCGCGGAGGTCGGATCGCCGCGGTCGCCCCCGACGACGAGCTCCGCGACCTGGTGGGCACCGCGACGGAGGTGGTCGACCTCGCCGGCGGGCTGCTCATCCCCGGGTTCCAGGACGCCCACGTCCACCCCGTCATGGGCGGCGTCGACCTGCTGCGGTGCGACCTCCACGACGCCGTCGACGCCGAGGACAGCCTCGCCAAGGTCGGCTGCCTACGCCGCCGGCAACCCCGACCTCGAGTGGATCGTCGGAGGCGGCTGGTGGATGTCGCACTACGCCAACGGCACGCCGACCCGCGAGGCCCTCGACGCCGTCGTGCCCGACCGGCCGGTCTTCCTGACCAACAAGGACGGCCACGGCACCTGGGTGAACAGCGGGGCGCTCGAGCTGGCGGGGATCGACGCCTCGACGCCCGACCCGGCGGACGGACGCATCGAGCGCCGACCGGACGGCTCGCCCAGCGGCACGCTGCACGAGGGGGCGGGGCTGCTCGTCGCCCGGCTGCTGCCCGACGTCACTCCGGCCCAGCAGGTCGCCGGGCTCCTGACGGCTCAGGAGATGATGTTCTCCCTCGGCATCACCGTCGTGGCAGGACGCGGCCGTGGGCGAGCTCTTCGGCATGAAGGACGTGCTGGGCGCCTATCTCACGGCAGCCGCCGACGGTCTGCTGCGGGCGCGTGTGGTCGGGGCGCTGTGGTGGGACCGCGAGCGTGGTGCCGAGCAGATCCCCGAGCTGCTCGAGCGGCGGGCGGAGGGCCAGGTCGGCCGGTTCCGCGGCCAGCAGCGTGAAGATCATGCAGGACGGCGTGGCCGAGAACTTCACGGCCGGGATGATCGACCCCTACCTCGACGGGTGCGGGTGCGCGACCGCCAACGCCGGGCTCAGCTTCGTCGACCCGGACGCGCTGCGCGGCTACGTGACCGAGCTGGACGCGCACGGCTTCCAGGTGCACTTCCACGCGCTCGGCGACCGGGCGGTGCGCGAGGCGCTCGACGCCCTCGAGGCCGCACGGGCGGCCAACGGCCCCACGGACGGCCGCCACCACCTGGCCCACCTGCAGGTCGTCCACCCCGACGACATCCCGCGCTTCGCCCAGCTCGGCGCGGTCGCCAACATCCAGCCGTTGTGGGCGGCCCACGAGCCGCAGATGGACGAGCTGACCATCCCGTTCCTCGGCCCGGACCGCTCCGACGCTCCAGTACCCGTTCGCCGACCTGCTGCGGTCCGGGGCCCGGATGGCCGCCGGCAGCGACTGGTCGGTGTCCAGCCCCAACCCGCTGGAGGGCATCCATGTCGCCGTCAACCGGGTCGCCCCGGGGGCCGAAGGGGCCGAGGCCGAGCCGCTGTCGCCGCGCAACCGGCTGACCCTGGCCGAGGCGATGACGGCGTACACCGCGGGCAGCGCCTACGTGAACCACCACGAGGAGTCGACCGGGCGTATCGAGGTCGGCCGGCTCGCCGACCTGGCCGTCCTCGACCGCGACCCGTTCGCCGCGTCCCGCTCACGAGATCGCCGACACCACCGTCGTGTCGACGTACGTCGACGGCGAGCTCGTCTACACCCGAGGCTGACCGCACCACTCCCTGGAGGACGTCCATGACCGATCGCTCCCCGCGCCGCCGCCGGATCCTCGCCGCTGCTCGTCGCCTCGGCGGCCTGGTGGTCACCGCGTGCAGCGGCACCGCCAACCCGGCGCCGTCCGGCTCGGCGTCCTCCGGCGCTGCCTACACGATGTCGACGTCGACCCCGGCCCCGGTGGGCGACATCGACTCCTTCACCTGGTCGTTGTACGCGGAGCCGCTCTCGCTCGCGTACCCGTATGCCTTCGACTACCCGCCGAACACGATCCTGTCGAACGTCTGCGAGAGCCTGCTGCGCTGGAACGCGGACCTGTCGATCAGCCCGGGTCTGGCCAGCGCCGTCGCCAACCCGACGCCCACCACGTGGGTCTACACGATCCGGGACGGCGTCACCTTCCACGACGGCACACCGCTGACGGCTGACGACGTGGTCGCCTCCCTCAAGCGCTCACCTCAACCCCGACGTGGGCTCCTACTGGGCGAGCGTCTACCGCTACGTGAAGTCCATCGACAAGACCGGTGACATGGAGGTCACCGTCACCTTGAGCCAGCCCGACTCGATGTTCAACCAGTACATGGCGGTGAGCCCGGGCACCATCGAGTCCAAGGCCTTCCTCGAGAAGTCCGGCGCCGACTACGGCAACCCCAGCACCGGGGTGAACTGCACCGGCCCGTTCGCCTTCGACAGCTGGACCTCGGGGCAGAGCATCAACGCTCACGCGCTACGACAACTACTGGGACCCGTCGCTCAAGGCGAAGTCGGGATCGGTGAAGTTCGTCTTCCTGCAGGACCCGAACACCAGGGTCAACGCATGGCAGAACGGCGAGGTCGACGGTGGCTGGGCGGTGCCGTCCAACGCCTACGCGCAGCTGACGAGCGGTGGGCAGGGGTCGCTCTACTACGGCCTCAACACGACCGTGGTCAGCCAGATCGTCTCCAACCTCGACGGGCCGCTCGGTGACCCGAAGGTGCGCCAGGCGCTGCTCATGGCCACCGACCGGGCCGGCATGGTCAAGGCCGGCGAGGCAGGGGTGGCCGAGGTGGCGGAGTCCCTCGTGACGCGCGGCACCTGGGGAGGCGTGTCCGCGGCCCAGCTCGACGAGATCTACGGCGCGCTGCCGAAGTACCCGTACGACGTCGACGCGGCCAAGGCCATGGTGGCCGACTCCGGCATCGCCGGGAAGAAGATCGTCATCGCCACCAGCCCGGTGTCGGTGGCGGCTGACGTGGTGACGCAGGCGACCGCGCAGGCAGCCAAGGCCATCGGGCTCGTGCCCGAGATCAAGACGATCTCCCCCGACCAGTACACGACGTTGTTCAGCGACCCCGCGGCTCGCAAGGGGATCGACCTGTTCTACACCGCCTGGTACACCTCGCTCGCCGACCCGATCGAGATGTACGGCGTGCTGCGCACCGGCGAGTTCAGCAACTACGGCAACTGGTCGGACCCGGCGTTCGACGGGGACATCGAGGCGGCCGTGGCCGCCCCGGTCACCGACCCGCACGCGGACGGCGACCATCGCCGACGCCCAGCAGATCGCGATGGAGCAGCTGCCCTGGCTGCCGTTCTACACCCCGCCGACCAGCCTCTGGCTGGGCAACAAGATCACCGGGGTGGCCCCGTCGATCTACTACATGTACTACCCGTGGGCCGCCACCATCGGAGCCAAGGGCTGATGCCCGGCGCTGGTGAGGAGCTGCACTACCTCACAGCCTCCGAGGCGATCCAGCGGTTCCGCAACCGGGAGCTCTCGCCGGTGGAGCTGCTCGACGCCGTGCTCGCGCGGGTGGCGGTCGTCGAGCCGGCGATCAACGCGCTCACCGAGCAGCTGGTCGAGGAGGCCTACGCCGCCGCGCGGGAGTCCGAAGCGAGGTACGCCCGTGCGGACGGTTCGGCTCGACCGCTCGAGGGCGTGCCGCTCCTGGTCAAGGAGGAGCAGCCCATCGCCGGGCGCACGATCGAGGAGGGATCGCTCCTGGAGAAGGGCGTCGTCTCGGAGGTCACGCACCCGGTGGTGACTCGTGTCCTCGAGGCCGGGGCGGTCGTGCACGGGCGCACGACCACCCCGGAGTTCTCCTGCGCGCCGTTCACGCACTCCACGCTGTGGGGGGTGACGCGCAACCCGTGGGACCTCGCGCTGTCCCCGGGTGGCTCGTCGGGTGGATCCGGGGCAGCCCTGGCGGCGGGCGAGACGCTGCTGGCCACCGGGTCCGACATCGGCGGCTCCATCCGGATCCCTGCCTCGTTGTGCGGTCTCGTCGGCTTCAAGCCTCCCTTCGGTCGCGTGCCGGGCATGCCGCCGTTCAACTCCGACACCTACTGCGCCGACGGGCCGCTCGGTCGTACGGTCGCCGACGTCGCGAGGCTGCAGAACGTGCTGGCCGGGCCGCACCCGGGCGACCAGGCGTCCTTGCGGCCCGCGTACGTCCTCCCGGAGTCGTCGAGGACGTGCGCGGGATGCGGGTGGCGCTGTGCATCACCCTCGGTGACTACGTGGTCGACCCCGAGGTCGAGGCCAACACGCGACGGGCGGCTGCGGCCTTGGTCGAGGCGGGGGCCGTGGTCGAGGAGGTCACCCTGCCGTGGACGCCGGGAGGAGCTGACCGCTGCCGCCTGGGCGCACTTCGGTGCCATCTTCGGCGCGTCGGTCTCGGAGCTGGCGGGAGACCAGGTCGGACCTGCTCATGCCCTACACCCAGGAGTTCGCCCGTCGGGCTGCGGAGGCCGTCGGTGACCCGTCCGCCTACGTCGCCGGCCTGGTCGCCGAGGCGGCCGTGTACGCCCCGCTCGGCGCGCTGCTCGAGCGGCACGAGGTGCTGCTGTGCCCGACCATCGCCGCCCACGGCCTCGTCGCGGGCGACGACTACCTCGAGCGGCTGGTCCCCGTCGGCGACGTACAGCTGCCGTGGACCGAGGTCATCATGACCCTGCCGTTCAACGTCATCGGTCGGGTGCCGGTGCTCGCCGTGCCGTCAGGGACGGACGATCTCCGGCCTGCCGACGGGTGTCCAGCTCGTCGGGCGCACGTACGACGACGCCACGGTCTTCCGCGCCGGAGCGGCCCTCGAGGCGGCGCTGGGGCTGTGGGGCGACCCGACCTGGCGGCCGCCGCTGTGAGCCGGGGCGCGTCGTGATGTGGTTCGTGGTCCGCCGGCTGCTCAGCATGGTGGTCACGTTGTTCATCACCTCGTTCCTCGTCTTCGCCTCGCTCTACCTGGCGCCCGGTGACCCGATGAGCTTCCTGCTCCAAGGGCGCAGCCCCACGCCCGAGATGGTCGCAGCGGTCTCCGCGCAGTTCGGCCTCGACCAGCCCTTCCTGGTGCAGTACTGGAACTGGCTCACGGGGGTGCTCCACTTCGACTTCGGGCGGTCCCTGCAGTTCCGGGAGGACGTCGCCTCGCTCATCGGTGCCCGGATCCCCACGACCCTGGGCCTGATCGCGCTGTCCGCGCTGCTGATCTGCGTGTTCGGGCTCTCGGCGGGGATCATCGGGGCGCTGAAGGCCGGGCGCCCGGCTGACAAGGCGGTGCTGGTCGTGAGCACGGTGCTCGCGGCGATCCCGTCCTTCGTCGCGGCGATCCTGCTGATCTCGGTGCTGTCGGTGCGGCTGGGCTGGTTCCCGACCTTCGGTGCCGGTTCGGGCTTCGTCGACCAGCTCTACCACCTGTTCCTTCCTGCGGTGGCGCTGTCGCTGACCTTCATCGCCCTCGTCTCCCGGGTCACCCGCTCGTCCATGCTGGACGAGCTCGGCCGCGAGCACGTCGAGGTGGCGCTGAGCCGTGGTGTGGCGAAGCGGACGGTGGTTCGGCGGCACGTCCTGCGCAACGCGCTCGGACCGATCCTCACGATCACCGGTCTCCTGGTCGCCGGGCTGCTCGTCTCCAGCGCCGTGGTCGAGACGGCGTTCGGCCTGAACGGGATGGGATCGCTGCTCGTCCAGTCCGTCGACCGGCAGGACTTCGCCATCGTGCAGGCCATCACCCTGATCGTCGTCTTCGCCTTCGTGGTCATCAACACGATCGTCGACATCGCCTACCCGTTCATCGATCCTCGTGTCGGAGCCGGGAGTGCGGCCCGATGAGCGTCCTCGTCGGCGTCGAGCCGCAGGCGAACCGGATGGCCAGGCTGCGGGCGTTCGGTGGTGGCTGGCTGCTGTGGCTCTCGGTGGGCATCCTGGTCGCCTTCGTGCTGGTGGCGGTCTTCGCGCCGTTTCTCGCCCCCTACCCGCCTGACCAGACCGACCTCCTCAACGCGCTCGCGCCACCCAGCCCCGAGCACTGGCTCGGCACCAACCAGGTGGGCCAGGACACGTTGTCGCGGCTCATCTACGGCTCGCGCACCAGCCTGATCGGACCGTTGGCGGTGGTGGTCCTCTCGACGCTCTTCGGCATCACGCTGGGCCTGCTTGCGGGGTGGCGGGGTGGCTGGGTGGACGCCACCTTGAGCCGGGTCTTCGACATCATGTTCGCGTTCCCCGCGCTGCTGCTCGCCATCTTGGTCGTGGCGCTGTTCGGCAAGGGGCTGCTCGCGCCGGTCGTCGCCATGTCGGTGGCCTACACACCCTTCGTGGCGCGCCTCGTGCGCAGCCTGGTGATCCAGGCTCGTTCGCGGCCCGTACGTCGCCGCCTACCGGGTCCAGGGCTTCGGCTCGGTCCACGTGGCCGTGCGCCGCCTGCTGCCCAACATCTCGCCGACCGTGCTCGCGCAGTCGACCCTGAACTTCGGCTACGCCCTGCTCGACCTGGCGGCGCTGTCCTTCCTGGGCCTGGGCGTCCAGCCGCCCACGCCCGACTGGGGCGCGATGATCAACGAGAGCCGGGGGGCCGTCCTGTCGGGGCAGCCGCTGTCGGCGGTCGCGCCGGCGGTGGCGATCATCGTCGTGGTCGTCGCCTTCAACATCGTCGGCGAGGAGTTCGCCGACCGGATCGCGGGGCGGGACGGCTGATGGCGCTCCTCGAGATCGACCACCTGTCGCTTCGGCTACCAGGGCGCGCTGAACGCCCGATCCTCGACGACGTCTCGCTGACCGTCGAGGCGGGAGAGATCGTCGGCCTGGTCGGTGAGTCCGGATCGGGCAAGTCGGTGACCGCTCGAGCGATCCTCGGGCTGTGTGCCGGACCGCTCGGAGGTCGAGGGCGCCGTCCGGGTCGGCGCGTGCGAGGTGCTCAACGCCTCCCGCGAGGATCTGCTCGCTCTGCGGCGCTCCGAGGTCTCGATGATCTTCCAGGACCCGCGGGCGGGCATCAACCCGATGCGGCGGGTGGGCGACTTCCTGACCGAGTCGCTCCGCCTCAACCATGGCTGGGGCAAGGACCGGGCTCGCACCCGCGCACTCGAGCTGCTCCGCGCGGTCGGTCTCGACGACGCCGAGCGCCACCTGCGCCAGTTCCCGCACGAGCTCTCGGGCGGGATGCTGCAGCGGGTGATGATCGCCGGCGCGCTGACCGTGGAACCCAGCTTGCTGCTCTGCGACGAGCCGACGACCGCCCTGGACGTCACCACCCAGGCCGAGATCCTCGGGATCCTGAGCCGTCTGCAGGCCGACCGCGCGATGGGCGTGCTGTTCATCACCCACGACCTGGACCTCGCGGCCGCGGTGTGCGACCGCGTCTACGTGATGTACGCAGGACGCATCGTCGAGAGCGCCGCGGCCGGCACGGTCTTCGGGGCTCCGAGCCACCCCTACACCGCGGGGCTGCTCGCCTCGACCCCGGACCTGTCCGGGGAGCAGCGTCGGCTCGTGCCGATCCCGGGTGCCCCCTTGAGCCTGCTCGAACGACCCGAGGGTTGCGCGTTCGCGGCGCGCTGCGCCTTCGCTGTGGAGGGTCTCTGCGACACATCGGTCCCGGAGCTCCTGGACACCGCTGGTCACTCGGTGCGCTGTCTGCGGTCCCCAGGTATCGGTCCGGAGCTCGCAGCCCTGCGTGACGCGTCCGGGGGGAGTGGCATGAGCGGAGAACCGCTGCTGCAGGTCACCGACCTGCGCAAGACGTACGCCACCGGAGGGACCGTCGTGAAAGCGGTCGACGGGCTGTCCTTCGCGCTGCCCGTGGGCGGCGCGGTCGGTCTCGTGGGCGAGTCGGGGTCGGGCAAGACGACGACGGCGCGGATGCTCGTCGGCCTGGAGCTCCCGGACTCCGGCGAGATCCTGGTCGGCGGGCAACCGCTGGACCTCAAGGACCGAGGGCGGGCCGCGCGGCTCGCCCGGGCGAAGGCTGTCCAGATCGTCTTCCAGGACCCCTACCTGTCCCTCGACCCGCGGATCCGCATCCGCGACTGCATCGATGCCGTGGTGCGGTTGCACACCACGCTGGGGCGGGAGGCCCGTGCCGGTTTCGTCACCGATCTCCTCCATCAGGTCGGGCTCGGCGATCGTGAGGCCGACGCGCTACCGCGGCGGCTCTCCGGTGGCCAACGGCAACGAGCCGCCATCGCCCGTGCGCTCGCGGTCTCGCCGAGGGTGCTGGTGCTGGACGAGGCCGTCTCGGCGCTCGACGTCTCCGTCCAGGCCCAGGTGCTGAACCTGCTCGACGACATCCGACGGGCCACCGGGGTCGGGTTGGTCTTCGTGAGCCACGATCTGGCGGTGGTGCGGTACGTCTGCGACGAGGTGCTGGTGATGCGGCGCGGCGTCGTGGTCGAGCAGCGACCGACGCGTGACGTGCTCGAGGCGCCGGAGCACCCGTACACCAAGCTCCTGCTGTCGTCGGTCCCGCGGCCGGGGTGGGACCTGGACTCGATCTCCCAGCTGCGCAGCGAGGTCGCGGCGGCGGGGGAGTAGCGGCGTCATGGTGGGACTGTCCGGCTGGTCCGCGACCCGCACGGCGGCGGCTCTGCGGCGCAAGGAGATCTCGGCTCGTGAGGTGCTCGAGGCTGCGCTGGCCCAGATCGAACGCACGAATCCGCACGTCAACGCCCTGGTGACGCTGGTGGACCCCGACACGCTGTTCCGCCAGGCCACCGGGGCCGACGACCGGCTCGCGCGGGGTGACCCGGTGGGTCCGCTCCACGGGCTGCCGCTCGCTGTCAAGGACACCGAGCCCACGGCCGGCCTCCGCACGACGTGGGGCTCGCCGCTGTTCGCCGACCACGTTCCGGACGAGGACTCCTTGCTCGTCCAGCGCGAGCGTGCGGCTGGTGCGATCGTCGTCGGCAAGAGCAACGTCCCCGAGTTCGCCGCGGGCTCGCACACGTTCAACGCAGTCTTCGGCGTCACACGCAACCCCTACGACCTGGCCCGATCGGCTGGAGGCAGCAGTGGAGGAGCCGCAGCCGCCCTGGCCTGCGGAATGGTCGCTCTCGCAGACGGCAGCGACCTCGGCGGTTCGTTGCGCAACCCGGCGTCGTTCTGCGGTGTGGTCGGGCTCCGGCCCTCGATCGGTCGGGTTCCGAGCCTGCCTGGGGTGCCAGGACGGGAGGGACCGTCGCTGGGCGTGCACGGGCCGATGGGTCGGACCGTCGAGGACGTCGCCTTGCTGCTCAGCGTCCAGGCTGGGCCGGACCCACGGGTGGGGTGGTCGCTGCCCGAGCCGGGGGCGACGTACGGGCCGCCCCTGGCCGGCGACCTGGCCGGCCTACGGGTGGCCTGGTGCCCCGGGTTCGGGCTCCCGTTCGAGCCCGAGGTGCGGGCCGTGGTCGACACGTGTCGTGGGGTGTTCACCGGCCTGGGGGCCGTGGTCGTCGAGGCCGAGCCGGACCTGGCCGGGGCCGACGAGGCCTTCCAGACGCTGCGCGCCCGGCTGTTCGCCGACGAGCTCGGGGCGCTCTTCCACGAGCGCGCGGAGGCGATGAAGGAGACGGTGCGCTGGAACGTCGATCGCGGGCTGCGGCTCAGCGCAGCGGAGGAGGAACGGGCCGCGCGGCTCGTGGTCACCCTGCGGAGGCGGGTCGCCGGGTTCATGGCGGACTACGACGTGCTCGTGCTGCCGACCGTGCAGGTGCTCCCGTTCCCGGTGGAGACCGAGTACCCGGTCGAGGTCTGCGGTGAGCCGATGGGCAGCTACGTCGACTGGATGCGCTCGTGCTCCTGGATCTCGGTCACCGGTCAGCCGGCGATCTCGGTTCCAGCCGGCTTCACGCCCGGCGGACTACCGGTGGGGGTGCAGATCGTCGGGCGCGCGGGAGCGGACCTGGACCTGTTGAAGGTGGCGTACGGCTTCGAACAGGGTGGCCGCGGTCGGCGGGAGTCGCCCGCCCGCTCCTACGTCTTGAACGGGTCCTTGCGCTCGGCCTTGTTCTCCCGGAGCAGCCGTCCGAGGAAGATGATCACGAGGATGAACGCGAGACACAACGAGAGGAGGAAGCCGACGTTGGCGGCGTTGGCCAAGGCGACGTTGTCCGAGCTGTCGAAGACCGTGGCCGCGATCGCCGAACCGATCATGCCGCCCGACACGAGGAGGGCCACCACGATCATCGACGCGATCGAACGCAGCGAGGAGACCTGCTGGTCCAGGGAGGACGTGTCGAGGTAGAGGGTGAACTTCCCGCGCTTGAGCTGGTCGCGCCACGACAGCAGCCCCTTGACGTAGTCCGGGGCCTCCTTGATCGCCTGACCGGCGATCCTCGTGGACTGGCGTTTCGCCGCGTCCACGATCGCCTCCTCGGTGATCGCGTCCTCGGCGAGCTCGCGCACCGCCTCGAGGGCTGCCGCGGTGAAGGTCCGGTCCGGCGGGGTCAGGGGGGTGAAGAACGCTGATGCCTGACCCATCGCCTTGAGGGCGAGCGTGAGCTGCGGGTCGAGACGAAGGCCGTGGTCGCGCAGGACACCCATGGAGGTCGACAGGACCAGCTTGATGTCGGGCTTGGTGCCCTGGCCGTAGCGGGACATCTTCCGCTCGAAGTCCTTGAGGAACGCCTTCTCGTCAACGGGCCGGAACGGGACGCTCAGCGAGAGGATCTGCCCGGCCATCGCCGGGATGTCTCCCTTGACGAAGGTCCACAGCAGCATGCCGAGGTGGGCTCGTTGCGTGATCGTGATCTCACCGACCATCCCGGCGTCGAGGAAGGTCACCACCCCGGTGTCGAGGCTCACGAACAGGTTGCCCGGGTGCGGATCGGCGTGGAAGAACCCGTCGATGACCAGCATCTTCATGGCTGCCCGGAGGGCCGACTCGCCGACGGCGGCGATGTCCAGCCCGGCGTCGCGCATCGCTTGGACATCGGAGATCTTGACGCCGCTGACGAACTCCTGGGTCAGGACCCGCTGGCCGGAGAGGTCGCGCTCGAACGTCGGGATGTGCACCCCGGCGATGGGTGCCAGGTTCGTGGCCAGCTTCTGCATGTTGTAGGCCTCGGCGTAGTAGTCGAGCTCCTCGACCAGCGTCGTGCCGAACTCGTCGAGCATCGAGGCGAGCCCCATCTCGCGCGCGGTCTTGCTGCGGCGCTCGGTGTACCGGCCCATCAGCCGCGCGACCCCTAGGTCAGCGTGCACCTGGCGGTCGAGGTTGGGGCGCTGGACCTTCACCGCCACCTGGCGCCCGTCGTGCAGCGTGGCCCGGTGCACCTGGCCGAGCGACGCCGCGGCGATGGGGCGCTGGTCGAAGGTGGCGTAGAGCTCCTCCGGAGCGGCGCCGAGCTCGTCGATGATGACCTGGCGTGCGGCGGCGTAGGGCACAGGAGGGACGTCGTTCTGCAGCTTGTCGAGTTCGACCCGCCACTCGTCGGGGAGGGTGTTCGACTGGCTCGACACGATCTGGCCGAGCTTGACGTAGGTGGGGCCGAGCCCTTCGAGCATCACGCGCGTGCGCGCGGCGCCGGTGAGCTGCGGGATCGGCTCCGGCACCTGGTAGACCCAGCGCTGCATCTTTCGGCTGAAGGCGCCGAACGGCGACCGGTCGACCGCCGAAGCGGCTCCGAAGTTGATCATCGTCGAGTAGACCTGCTGGAGCCGGACGTTCTCGTTGACCGTGTCGAAGCTGCCGCTGCTCATGACGCCTCCTCACGCTCGGGCTGGCGATCGAGGATCGGGGGCGTCGTGCCGGCGACGGCGTCGAAGATCAAGCCGAGGACGCCGACGACGAGGCCACCGGCCAACAGGGCCAACACGCTGCTGGCTGTGAAGTCGTCCCTGAGGATGGCGGACAGCAGGTAGAGCAGGAACGCGTTGATGGCGATGACGACGATGCCGTAGCTGACCACGAGGTAGCGCAAGAGGAAGAACTGGATCAAGGGCTTGACGAAGGCGTTGAGGAGTCCGAAGACCAGGCCCGTGACCACGAAGTAGCCGACGTAGTAGCCGTCGAAGACCAAGCCCGGGAGGAGCAGGACGGTGAGGACGACGGCCAACCCGTTGGTCACGATGCGGACGAGCCACAGCCGCCAGTTGCCGAGGTCCCGGCGCAGCCTCCCGCGAGCAACGTCAGTCAGTGAGTACTGATGGACCCGGCCGAGTCGACCGGTCGGTCAGCCAAGGGCAGGGCATCCGAGCGAGCTGGGTTTCCACGTGTACCTCGTCTGACACGTCGCTGTTCTCCTCGTCGGTCGCGCCCGCCGGATCGGACCGACGTTCAGCCCGACTCTAGAGGCTGCGCGCTGGGCGCTGAGCGCGACTCACCTGGTGACCTTCCGGCTGTCGCCCCGCTGACGGGGCATGCGACGATCAGGGCATGAGCGAGAAGCCGAAGGACGCCCGCGCCGACGCACCAGAAGAGGACGAGGCGCACCGCAAGTTCCGCGAGGCCCTCGAGCGCAAGAAGAGCGCCGAGCACGCGAGCGGGGACGCCGCCTCAGCCCAGAGCGGGGTCGGCCCCTCCCACAGCAACACCAAGACGACCCGCCAGTTCCGCCGCAAGTCCGGGGGCTGACCAGGCTCCCTCGTCTGGGGGCGTCCCGGGGGCAGGATGGCGACCATGGCCGCCACCTTCGTGCTCTCGCCCGCCGACCTCGACCGCCAGTCACGGCTGCGCCGGGCGAAGTCGTTCGCGACGAGCCTCCTGCTCGTGGCGGCGGCGGTGTTCGTCCTGGTGCAGCCTGCCGCGGCCTCCGGTGCCTCGTGGGCGGGGTACGTCTCCGCCGCAGCCGAGGCGGGTATGGTCGGCGGTCTCGCCGACTGGTTCGCCGTCACCGCGCTGTTCCGCCGGCCGCTCGGGCTGCCGATCCCGCACACGGCGCTCATCCCCACCCGCAAGGACGCTCTGGGGGCCAGTCTCGGAGACTTCGTCGGTGACAACTTCCTGTCGGCCGAGGTCGTCCGCCGCCGCATCCTCGACGTGGACGTGGCCGGCCGCCTCGGCCTCTGGCTCAGCGACCCGGGGCACGCCCGCCGGGTGACCGACGAGCTCGCCGCCCTGCTTCGGGGGGCCATCGAGGTGCTCAGCGACGACGACGTCCGAGGGGTCGCGGAGTCGGCGATCCGGCAGCGGATCGGCGCGACCGACGTCGCGCCCGTCGCCGGCCGGCTGCTCGGGGAGGTCGTCGCCGACGGTTCCCATCACGCCCTCGTCGACGTCACCGCCGTACGGACTGCGGCCTGGTTGCGCGCCAATCCCTCGGTCGTCGTCGCTGCGGTGCAGGACCAGGCGCCGACCTGGTCGCCCGCGTTCGTCGATCGTGCGATGGCCAAGCGGGTGCACGCGGAGCTGGTGCGGATCGCCGACCAGGTGGTGGCGGACCCCAAGCATCCGCTCCGGGTCACGCTCGACCGCTATCTCACCGAGCTCGCCCGTGACCTTCGTGACGACCCGGACACCGCGGCCCGGCTGCAGGCGCTGGTGACTCGGCTGCTCGATCACGAGGCGACCCGTGACGCGCTGGGGACGCTCGTGGGCGCCACCCGGCGCGCGGTGGTCGCGCTCCTCGACGAGCCGGACGGCGAGCTGCAGCAGCGCTCGGCCGAGGCGGTGCAGCGCCTCGGCGGCCGGCTCAGCAGCGACCCGGCGCTTCGGGACAAGGTCGACGGCTGGCTCGGCGACGCGGTCGACCACGTGGTGACCCGATACCGCGGCGAGATCACCCGGACGATCACCGACACGGTGGACCGGTGGGACGGCGACGAGGCGTCGCGGCGCATCGAGCTCGCGGCCGGCCGCGACCTGCAGTTCATCCGGGTGAACGGGACGATCGTCGGTGCGCTCGCCGGGGTCGCCATCCACGCGGTCGCGGTCGGGCTGCTCTGACCGGCGCCGTCATCCGGGGAGGACGACCACCTCGTGCACCAGCGCCGACCTCCGGGCCGCTTCGAGCACCTCGAGTCCGCGGACGGAGTCCCTGGGGTCGACCGGCGGATCGGCCCCGTCGGTGATCGCCCGGGCGATGCCGACGTAGAAGGCCGGGTAGTCGCCCGGCAGGGACGCCACCGGCGCGTGGTCGTCGTCGGTGCCCAGCACTCCCCAACGATCCGGCGGGACCTCGCCCCACCCGGGTCCCGGTCGCGCCCCGGAGCGCAAGGCGTCCTCCTGGCCGTCGAGGCCGTAGGAGACATAGCCGGCCGTCGAGCCGAGCACACGGAAGCGTGGTCCGAGCATCGGGGCCACGGCCGAGGCCCACAGGTGCGAGCGGGCCCCGCTGACGTGCTCCAGGGCGACGAACACGTCGTCGTCGGCCGCGTCCTCGGACCGGCGCCGGTCGACCTCGGCGAAGACCGACCGCACGGGTCCGAGCAGCACCACGGCCTGGTCGACCAGGTGACTGCCGAGATCGAAGAGGAGCCCGCCCGCCTGGCCGGGGTCGTTGCGCTCGCGCCAGCCCCCGCCGAGCGCCGGCCGCCACCGCTCGAAGCGCGACTCGAGACGACGTACGTCGCCGAGCGCACCCGCGGCGACCAGGGTCTGCAGGGTGCGGAAGTCGGAGTCCCACCGACGGTTCTGGAACGTGCTGAGCAGGACCCCCGCGGCCCGGGCCTCCTCGACCAGCGCCCGGCCCTCGGCAGCGGTCGGTGCCAGCGGCTTGTCGACGACGACGGCGACCCCGGCGGCGAGGGCGGCGCGCGCGAGGAGGACGTGGGTGTCGTTGGTGCTGGCCACCACGAGCAGATCCAGGTCCAGGTCCAGCAAGGCGTCGACGTCTGCGACCACCGTGGCCCCGGGGTGGTCGGCGGCGGCCGACGCGGCGCGGTCCCTGGAGCGGGTGATCACCCCGACGAGCTCCATGCCGGGGGTCGTCGCGACCAGAGGGGCGTGGAAGACGGCACCGGCGAGGCCGTACCCGGCGATGCCGACGCGGATCATGCCTCCACCCGCTGCCCCAGGACGGCCATGAAGGTCGTGAGCGAGCCTTCGAAGAAGGCGTCGTCGTCCCCGACGATCTGGTGGTGCTGGCCGTTGAGCTCGAAGCTGATGACGCCGTAGACCGCAGCCCGGACGGCGACCGCGGTCGCCAGCAGGTCCGCTCCACCCGGGAGGTCCACCAGGACGGCGGCCTCCGGCACCTCGGCGAATCCGCCGAGCGAAGCGGCTCCCGGAACGAGCGGGAGGGCCGGCTGGACCAGAGCTCCGGCATCGGCGGCGGCGAAGAGCAGGCGCAGCAGGACGAGGGCCACCCGGGTGGCTGGTCCGACCGTGTCCTCGGGCGCTGCGTAGCCGGGCACCGGCGAGCCGTAGATGAGCGCCCACTCGTGCGGATGCGCTCGCGCCCAGCTGCGCACGGTACGGAAGACGTTCTGGGTCCGTCGCCCGTAGTCGGCCGGGTGGCGTGCGGCGAGCCGGGAGTCGGCGTCCTCCACGGCGTGCCCCAAGGAGTCGTAGGCGTCGATGATCAGCTGGGTCAGCAGCGCGTCGCGGCTGGGGAAGTAGCGGTAGACCGCCGAGGACGACATCCCGAGGTCGCGCGACACCGCCCGCAGCGAGAGGGCCGCGGCCCCCTCCCGGGCCAGGTGCTCCCGGGCGACGTCGGTGATCTCTCGGGTCAGCTCGGCCCGGACCCGGGCCCGGGCACCCGCGGGGGCGGTGGGGGTGAGGGCGGGCACGGAGGCCGTGGACGACGCTGTCATGCCGTCACCCTCGCACGAAACCGGAGCGGTGACAAGAATCGAGAGCAGTGCTCTTGACAGGTGGCGGTTGCCGATGGAACAGTGTTCACATCCGAGAGCACCGCTCTCGTCGAGTGGAGGAGTCCAGATCATGAGCCAGCACGTCATCGTCGGAGCAGGAGCCCTCGGCGGCGGGACCGCTCTCGCCCTGGCCGACGCCGGTCACCCGGTCCGCCTGGTCACCCGCTCGGGGTCCGGGCCGGTGCACCCGCTCATCGAGCGGGTGGCTGCCGACGCGAGCGACCCGGCCAGGCTCGTCGAGCTCACCGTGGGCGCCGCCGCCCTCTACAACTGCGCGAACCCGCCGTACTGGCAGTGGGAGACCGACTGGCCGCCGCTGGCGGCGAGCCTCCTCACGGCCGCGGAGTCCTCCGGCGCCGTGCTCGTGACCGCCAGCAACCTCTACGGCTACGGCGAGGTGACCGCTCCGATGACCGAGGAGACCCCGCTGGCCGCCACCTCGCGCAAGGGGCGGGTCCGCGCCCGCATGTGGCAGGACGCGCTGGCCGCCCACGCGTCCGGCCGGATCCGCGCCACCGAGGTGCGCGGGTCGGACTACTTCGGTCCTGGGGCCGACAAGAACGCCCAGCTCGGCGAGCGGTTCATCCCGCGGATCCTGGCGGGCAAGAAGGCCCAGATGGTCGCCGGCAACGAGCACTCGCCGCACACCTGGACCTACGTCCCGGACTTCGTCGCCGCCCTCGTGACCGCGGGCACCGACGAACGTGCCTGGGGTCGGCCGTGGCACGTCCCGAGCGGTCCGCCGCTGACGCCCGGTCAGGTGGCGACCGATGTCGCCCGGCTCGGCGGGGTCAAGGACGTCGGCTACCAGATCGTCCCCAGGCTGGTGCTCTCGATCATGGGCCTGGGCAACAGGGTCTTCAAGGAGCTGCCCGAGGTGCGCTACCAGTTCGACCGGCCGTTCGTCATGGACTCCTCGGCCTGGACCGCCACCTTCGGCACGACGGCGACACCCTGGGAGGACGCCCTGCGCGCCACCGTCGACGACGCCAAGGCGACGCGTTCGTCGGCTGCCTAGGCCGTGAGGCCGCCAGCGCCGTAGGCTCGCCGGGTGCCCGGATCGCCCGGATCCCTCGTCGACCTGCTCGGTCAGCAGACCTGGCAGGGGGCCTTCGCGTGGGCGGCGCTGCTGACGATCGTCGCCCTCGTCGGTGGGCAGGTCCCCGAAGGCCGGTGGCGCTCGGTCGGCCTGGCGGCGCGGGAGGCCGCGATCGTCATGGGCCTGCTCGGCCTGTGGCGCTACGTCGGTCACTACGTCCGGCTGCGCGTCGACGGCGGGATGGACAACGGTCTCGGCGTCTGGGAATTCGAGCAAGCCGTCCACCTGCCCAGCGAGGTCTGGGTGCAGTCGTGGGTGCTTCCCTACCCGGAGGTCGTCCAGTTCCTGAACCTCTACTACATGAGCCTGCACCTCACGTCGATGGCGTTGTTCCTGGTCTGGATGTGGTGGCGCTACCGCGAGCACTACCCCCGGGCCCGCACCCTCGTGGCGGTCACCACCTTGCTGTGCATGCTGGTCCAGTTCATCCCCGTCGCGCCGCCGCGGATGTTCCCGGAGCTCGGCTTCGTCGACACCGCCATCGAGTACGGACAGTCCGTGTACGGCTGGGGTGGGAGCGCGGTCGGCAGCCAGCTGGCGGCCATGCCCTCGGTGCACGTGGCCTGGGCGCTGATCCTCGCGTGGTTCGCCTGGCGCGTGATGAGCGGGCCCATCCGCTACCTGATCTGGTTCCACGCCGTCATGACCGTCTTCGTGGTGGTGGCCACGGCGAACCACTGGTGGATGGACGGCATCGTGGCAGCCGGCCTGATGGCCCTGGTGATCCTCGGTCAGGGGCTGTGGGCAGGGTGGCAGGAGCGTCGGCGGACCGACGCCGCGGCACGCACGGCCCTGCAGGACGACGACGTGCTCGTCAGCTGACCGAGGTCCCTGCTCCGCGCACCTCGATCCGCGCGAGCAGGACGGCGGTCGCTGCAGCCACCTGGTCCACGGCCTCGTCGAACGCGACGCGGTTGTGGGCGGCCGGCTCGCGGAACCCGGAGATCTTGCGGACGTACTGCACGGCTGCGGCGCGCACGTCCGCGTCCGTCACCTCGTCGGTGAAGGGCGGGCGGAGCGTCTTGATGCTTCGGCACATGAGTCGCAGGCTAGCGGCGTCCGAAACCCGCGAGCCAGTCCTCGACGACGCCCTCTAGGGTCGGGCCGTGGCGAAGACCGTGGGCGCGCGACGCGGCCTCAGCGCCGAGGGCGCGAACACGGGCGCCTTCAAGGGTCTGGACTGGGTCTTCCTCATCACTCCGGCTGCCATCTGGGGCTCCTCGTTCGCGCTGATCCTCATCGGCTTGGACTCGTTCCCACCGACGGTGCTGACCTTCCTCCGGATCCTGTTCGGCTTCCTCGCGCTGTCGCTGGTGCCCGCGGCCCGTCAGCCGATCGCTCGCGCGGACTGGTTCAGGGTGGCCCTCATCGGCGCGTTGTGGATGGCCGTGCCGCTGTCGTTGTTCTCCCTCGCGGAGCAGTGGGTCGCCTCGTCGACCGCAGGGATGATCAACGGCGCGACGCCGATCACCGCGCTCATCGTCGCCTCGATGGCGCTGCACCGGCTGCCCGGTCGGATGCAGGTCGGCGGGATCGTCGTCGGCTTCGCTCGGCATCCTGCTGGTGAGCGCACCCGACCTCGGGGAGGGGTCCAGCCCGGCGCTGGGGGTGCTCCTCCTCCTGATCGCGGTCTCCTGCTACGGCGTGGCCATCAACCTCGCGGTCCCGCTCCAGCAGCGGTACGGCGCGCTCCCGGTGTTCTGGCGGGCGCCAGCTGGTCGCTCTGGCTCTCACCGTGGTCCCCGCGGCGGCCTTCGTCGGTGACGCCGTCCCGACGCCGGGCGGTTGGCTGGCCGTGGTCGTGCTGGGGGTGCTGGGCACCGGTGTGGCGTTCGTGCTCGCCGGAACCCTGGCCGGCCGCGTCGGTGGGGCGCGGGCGTCGGTGCTCACCTACCTGATCCCACCGTGGGCGATCGCGCTCGGGGTGCTCTTCCTCGACGAGTCGGTGGCGCCGATCGCGCTCGTCGGGACGGCGGTCGTGCTCCTGGGGGCGTTCCTCGCGACCCGAAGGGACGACCGAGCCCCGGATCAGCCGGCCGAGGTTCCGGAGAGCTGACGGGCGAGGATCGCGATCTCCGTCGGCCCCACCCGGCAGCAACCGCCGACCAGCCGGGCGCCTGAGGCGACCCAGCGGTCGACGGCTGACGGGTCGAAGGCCGCGTCACCCACCCAGCAGCTCGTGCCGCGCCGTCCCACAGCTCTCCGCTGTTGGGGTAGACGACGACCGGCTTGCCCGAGGCCTCGTGGGCGAGGGCGGTGAGCGTCGCCGCGTCGCGTGGGTCCGTGCAGTTGACGCCGACCGCGATGACCGAGGCGACGTCGCGGGCCATGGCGAACGCCTCGGTCACGTCCTCGCCCCGGCGGGTGGAGGTCCCGTCGCAGGTCAGCGCGAGCCACGCAGGAAGGCCGAGCTCGGCCACCTCCGACGAGCAGAGCCTCCGCCTCCGCGAGGCTCGGCACGGTCTCCAGGGCCAGCACGTCGGGCTCGGCGGACGTCAGGACCTCGAGCCGCCTCCGATGCCAGGCGCGCAGCTGGTCGACGCCCATGTCCGGCCCGTAGTCGCCGGTGTACTCCTGCCCGTCGGCGAGCATCGCGCCGTACGGCCCCACGGAGGCGGCGACCCAGCACGGGCGACCGGTGCGCGACTGCGCCTCGTCCGCGGCCTCGCGGGCCAGGACGACGCTGTGCCGCAGCAGTCGGTCGGTGGCGGTCTCGTCCTGGCCGATCGCTGCCAGCCCCTCGTACGAAGCCTGATAGCTCGCGGTGGTCGCGACCCGGGCGCCGGCGGCGAAGTAGGCCGCGTGGACGGCGCGCACCTCGCCGGGGTTCTCCGCGAGCAGTCGGGCCGACCACAGGTCGCTGCTCAGGTCGTGGCCGCGGCGCTCCATCTCGGTGGCCAGACCGCCGTCGAGGAGGACCACCTCCGAGGTGAGGGCGTCGAGAAGGGTCGGGGAGGCGCTCACCCGTCCATGGTCCCATCCTTGAGGACGTGACCGACTCCCTCACCACCACGCAGATCACCCTCGAGCGCTCACTGACCGCCTGGGGACTCGGCAGTCTCGCGGCAGGAAGCGTCCTCGTGCTCGCCGGGAAGCGCGCGGGCCGACCCGGTTGGGTGGCGGCCGGTCAGCAGCACGCAGGCTGGGGGGCTGTCGACGCGGCGATCGGCGCGTGGGGGAGGTGGCGGCGGACCCGCGCGGTGCCGGCCGATCCCGCGGCCGACGCCGAGCGGTTGAGAAGGCTCCTGCTGGTCAACTCGGGGCTCGACGTGGGCTACGTCCTGGCGGGTACGGCGCTGATGCTGGCCCCGAGTCAGCTCCTTCGCCGCTGGCCGGACCGGGCGGCGACCGGGGCGTCGGTCGGGGCAGCCGTGGTCGTCCAGGGGGCCTTCCTCCTCGTGCTGGACCTCACGTCAGCGCGCCGGCTCGCCGCGGAGGGCGCTGGGCGTGGGAAGTTCTCGAAGTTTCTCGGGTGAACCCCTTGCGCCCGCCCCGGTGGGGCTGTTGAATCACCACACGTCACCGGAAGCGGTGGTCGGAGTCGGGGGAAACCCCAGACGTCGCAACGGTAATCGGCTTGCCGAGGACCGGGGCGATGGGAACCAGGCGCACGACGGCATCGGGGCAACTCGAAGCGGTCGGAGGCGGCGGGGACCGCCGGTCACGCAGAGGGAGACGGGTCGACCGACGTCACTGCGGTGAACCCGGAAACGGGGTCCCGTCGAGACCACGTCGGCCAAGGACAAGGCCCCGCGAACTCATACTTCGCGGGGCCTTGTTCCATGGTGGAGGGCGGCGTGGTCCCAGGTCGGGACCGACACGCCGACCAGGACCGGGACCGCCGAAGCCGAACCGGTCAGAGCACCTGGGCGTTGCTGCTGTCGAGCGCGCCACCGAAGCCGTCGCCGGCTCGGGGTCGCCACCGATGCCCGCGCTCCCTTGACCGAACCTGCTCGGGCGCCTGAGGTGGTGAAGCCGCTCGAGGAGCTCGGGAACACCGTGACGGTCCCAGAACCGTTGACGGCCCCGTCGTCCTCACCGGGTGATCCGACGACCAGCCTGAGCTCGAGGGAGCCGCCCGCGACGCTCACGAGAGCGGACCCGAGGCCTTGGCCGAACGGTCACCGGTTCCCGCGGTGCCCGGAACCCCGGTCGTGGCCTGGTTCCAGGCGGAGGACACGGTCGGGCCGGAGGTCCTGTCGCGGCGTTGCAGCCGAGCTCGACGAGGGTGACCAGGCCCGCGTCCTTCGCGGTGCCGATGTCCTCCCGCGGTGCCCCGATCACGAGCACGCCGGCATCGGCGAGGGTGCTGCCGAAGCCGTCGCCGGGCTCGCGGCCGCCGGGGATCCCCAGGCCGCCCTGCTGGAGGGTGATGCCTCGCCTCGTGCTGCGATCGCGCAGCGTCACCGAGCCGGCGTCCTTCACCGAGCCGATGTCCTCGCCCGGCGCTCCGACCGCCCAGGACTCGTCGGTGGCGCTCTTGCACCCGAGGCCGTGCGCCACGCTCGCCCCGAACCGGTCACCGGCCTCAGCCGTGCCCGGGACCCCGGCGGAGTCCTGGCTGTAGGAGGTCCAGGTCCGTGAGCTCGAGCACGAAGGACGGCGTAGCTGCCGGCGTCCTTCGGGAGCCGACGTCCTCGTGCGGGATGCCCGACGAGCAGCGTGCGGGGCCCGCCGGACAGGACTGATCCGAACTGGTCGCCAGACTCAGCCGTCCCCGGCACGCCCCGGCTTTGCTGAGTCCACCGCCGTGCAGTCACCGCGCCGAGCTGGACACCCTCGGCGGTGGGGAGCTCGGTCAGGAGGCCGGCGTTGGTGGTGGCCTTGCGGGTCGGGGTCGCGAAGAGGTCCTCGCCGGGGGCGCCCACCCACAGGCTGGCCGCTCCACCGGTCGGGAGGCTGCCCGCCGCGGCGAGCGAGGCGCCGAACCGGTCTCCCGGCTCCGGCTTGTTCACCCACCGGGGCGGCGCCTTGGCGGAGGACCTGCCGCGTGGCCGGGTCGTCCAGGATTTAGCCCGCTCGGGGGAGCCGTACAGCACCACGACGGCCCCGGCGCTGGCGGACTCACCGGGGACGCCGATGGCGAGGTCGGCGCAACCGTCGCTGTTGAGGTCGGCCGTGGCGACCGCGGCCCCGAACGGTCCCCGGCCTTTGACACCAGCCCGACGTCCTCCTGGTCGAGGACCCGGCTTCCGCTGCCGCCGAAACGACCGGCCGGGTCGCCGTACACCAACGTGACGGTCCCGGCGTCGGCCGCGGACGTGCCGACGTTCTCGCCGGGTGCGCCGACCGGGAGGTCGTCGGCGCCGTCGCCGTTGGCGTCGAAGAACACCGTGCAGCGGGCGGTGGCCGCAACGGCCGAGGTGCTGGTGGTTCCGACCATGCCGAGGCCCGCCAGCACGGAGAGGACGGACGCTCCCGTCACCAGGCTGCGGGTGCGGCGGTGGGTCATGCGGGCGTCCTCCTCCCCGGTCCAGCGGTCACCGGGACGCGTTGGCCGAGTCCAGGGCAGAACCGAAACCGTCGTTGGTCTCACCGGTCCCGGGCATCAGGTCCGTGCTCTGGCCGAAGGCGGTGCTCCCCGTCGCTGTGAAGCCGCTGGTACCGGCGGGAAGCACCGTCACGATCCCGGAGTTGACGAGCGGCCCGTCCTGGGTGCTCTCGTCCTCGCCGGGCGCCCCGATCACGAGCCGGTAGTCGAGCACGTTCCCTGCGACGGGACCCTCGAGGACGAGGGAGGCGCCGAGGGCGGCACCGAACCGGTCGCCGGACTGGGTGCTGTCGGGCACGTCGGCCGTGTCCTGGCTCCAGGTCTTGACCGAGGTGGTGGACAAGGCCGTGGTTGCGCACGCGATGGACAGCGTGGTGACCGTGCCGGTGTCGGTGTCGGTGCCGAGGTCCTCGCCGGGTGCGCCGATCGCCAGCGACGGGGTCCGCCCACCGGCCCGTCCGGTGCCGACGAGGGAGGAGCCGAACTGGTCGCCCTTCTCCGCGCCCCCCGGGATGCCGTTGAGGCCCTGCTGGAGCAGCAGCGCCGTACGCGTGCCGCGGTCGAGAACGGTGACGGTGCCTGCGTCGACCGCGGACGTGCCGACGTTCTCCAGAGGGGAGCCGATCGCCCAGGACTCGGTGCCGGGCTGACAGCCTGGCCAGACAGCCAGGCGGCTTCCGAACCGGTCACCGGCCTCGACGGTCCCGGGGACTCCCGCCGAGTCCTGGGTGTAACCCGAGGGCACCCCGGCAACGACGGCGTGGAACATGCCGGCCGCCTTGACGGATCCGACGCCCTCACCGGGGCACCCACCAGCACCGTGGTGGTGGAGCCGGCGAGCGCCGAGCCGAAGGCGTCACCTGCCTCGGGCCCACCGGAGAAGCCCCCGGAGCCCTGCTGGCGTGAGCTGATGCCGGTGGTCGGCAGGACGCCGCCGACGGTGGTGGCGGTCGGGAAGACTGCGACCAGACCGGCATCCTTGGTCTTGCCGATGTCCTCCCCCGGGACTCCGACCCAGAGCTGGGTGGGGCCGTTCGGCCCGCTGCCCGTCACGGCGAGGGACGAGCCGAAGCCGTCGCCGGCCTCCGCCTTGCCACTGACGCCGTTGGCGCCCTGCCGCAGCACCTGGACCGAGTCGCCGAACTGGCTGCCCGTGCCGGGGAGTTTGCCGTAGACCACGTAGACCGCACCAGCGCCGGAGGCTCTTGCCCGGCGCGCCGATCACGAGGTCGCCGCACGCGTCGCCGTTGAGGTCGGCCGTGAGGACGACTGCTCCGAACCGGTCCCCGCTCTGCGAGGTGAACCCGAGGTCGGCCTCGGAGATCGACCGACCGTCGAACGGGCCGAACGTGCCCGCGGCGTCGCCGAAGGCGACGGTCACGGTGCCGGCGTCGGCGGCCTTCGCCGACGTCCTCACCAGGAGTGCCGACGACCAGGTCGTCGTGCTTGTCCTTGTCGATGTCGAAGAAGACCTCGCACGAGGTAGGAGCAGCAACAGCGGAAGTCGCACCGGCGGCCAGCAGCCCTGAGCCCACCAGGCCCAGCACTGTCGCCCCCGCGACCAGACGTGTGTTCAGCATGCAGCCCAGCCTACGTAGGGTCCGGCCGAAAGTCCCAAGCCGGTCGTGAAGTCCAACCGTTCGGCCAGGAGAGGCGCCAGCCGTCGGGCCAACCCGCGAGACCGCGGCCTTCGTCGGTCCGCCCCGTGACAGACTCGGCAGCAGCGGAAGACACCGCCGGCACAACGCAGGAGGGCCCTCATGTCCGACTTCACCTTGTCCCACCCCGGCGGCACCCTTCCGCTGGCGGTGACCGCTGCGACCGAGGGCCCCTCCGGCCTCGACGTCTCGGCACTGCTCTCCACGACCGGGGAGGTGACGCTGGACTCGGGTTTCGTCAACACGGCCGCCTGCACCTCGTCCATCACCTACATCGACGGTGACGCCGGGATCCTGCGCTACCGCGGTTACCCCATCGAGCAGCTCGCCAAGGGCTCCTCCTTCCTCGAGGTCTCCTACCTGCTGATCTACGGCGAGCTGCCCTCCGCCGCGGAGCTGGCCGCCTTCGCTGACGACGTGCGTCGGCACACCCTGCTGCACGAGGGCCTGCGGTGGTTCTTCGACGGGTTCCCGCGCGACGCCCACCCGATGGCCGTGCTCTCCTCGGCCGTCTCGGCCCTGTCGGCGTTCTACCAGGACAGCCTCGACCCGTTCGACCGGGAGCACGTGGAGATCTCGACCGTACGGCTGCTGGCGAAGGTGCCGACGATCGCCGCCTACGCCTACAAGAAGTCGATCGGGCAGCCCTTCCTCTACCCCGACAACTCCCTCGGGTACGTCGAGAACTTCATGCGGCTCACCTTCGGGGTGCCGGCAGAGGAGTACGAGGTCGACCCGGTCATCGCCCGGGCCATCGACATGCTGCTCGTCCTCCACGCCGACCACGAGCAGAACTGCTCGACGGCGACCGTGCGGATGGTGGGGTCCAGCCACGCCAACCTGTTCGCCTCGGTGTCGGCCGGGGTCAACGCCCTCTTCGGCCCCCTTCACGGGGGAGCGAACCAGGCGGTCCTCACCATGCTGGCCGGAGATCCAGGCCGACGGCGGCGACGTCTCCGACTTCGTGCGCCGGGTCAAGGACAAGGAGGACGGGGTTCGGCTGATGGGCTTCGGCCACCGGGTCTACAAGAACTACGACCCGCGGGCCGCGATCATCAAGAACACCGCCTACGAGGTGCTCGAGCGGGTCGGCGGCGGTGGGCCGCTGCTCGACATCGCGGTGGAGCTCGAGCAGACCGCGTTGTCCGACGACTACTTCGTCTCGCGCAAGCTCTATCCCAACGTGGACTTCTACACCGGCCTCATCTACCAGGCCATGGGGTTCCCGCCGAAGATGTTCACCGTGCTCTTCGCCCTGGGCCGGCTGCCCGGCTGGATCGCCCAGTGGCGGGAGATGATCGAGGACCCGCAGACCAAGATCGGGCGACCGCGGCAGGTCTACGTCGGTGCTCCCCAGCGCGACTACGTCCCCGTGGGAGAGCGCGGGTGATCCCAGCACCTTTCGCCCCTGCCGCGGACCGTTACGCGACGATGGACTACCGCCGCTGCGGGCGCAGCGGGCTCAAGCTGCCCGCCGTGTCGCTCGGCCTCTGGCACAACTTCGGCGACGACAAGCCGCTGGAGAGCCAGCGGGCGATCCTGCGCCGGGCCTTCGACCTGGGCATCACCCACTTCGATCTGGCCAACAACTACGGACCGCCGTACGGCTCCGCGGAGGCCAACTTCGGGCGGCACCTCGCGGCCGACTTCGCTCCCTACCGCGACGAGCTCGTGCTCTCGACCAAGGCCGGCTACGACATGTGGCCCGGGCCTTACGGCGAATGGGGTTCGCGCAAGTACGTCCTCGCCTCCCTCGACCAGTCCCTGGCCAGGATGGGGGTGGACTACGTCGACATCTTCTACAGCCACCGGCTCGACCCGGAGACCCCGCTGGAGGAGACCATGGGCGCGCTGCACACCGCCGTGCAGCAGGGGAAGGCGCTCTACGCCGGGATCTCGTCGTACTCCCCGGCGCGGACCGCGGAGGCCGCGGCGATCCTGGCGTCCATGGGGACCCCGCTGCTCATCCACCAGCCGTCGTACTCGCTGCTGAACCGGTGGGTCGAGGGTGGGCTGCTCGACACCCTCGAGGAGGTCGGGGCCGGGTGCATCACGTTCTCCCCGCTGGCGCAGGGGATGCTCACGGACCGCTACCTCGACGGCGTGCCGCCGGACTCGCGGGCCGCTCAGGGCAAGTCGTTGTCCCCGGACCTGCTCGACGAGCAGAACCTCACGCATGTCCGCGCTCTCGCAGCGCTGGCCGCGGACCGCGGTCAGTCCCTCGCCCAGATGGCGCTGGCGTGGACCCTCCGGGACCCTCGGGTCACCTCGACGCTCATCGGCGCCAGCAGCGTCGCGCAGCTCGAGGCCAACGTGGGGGCCTTGGCCCACCTGGAGTTCTCCGGCGACGAGCTCGCCGCGATCGACGCGCACGCCGTCGACGGGGGCATCAACCTCTGGGCCCGAAGCTCCGACGCCTGACCCCGCATCTACGCGTGATCGACCGCTCATCGAGTGGTGACGAACAGGGCGATCCGTGGCCTTCAATCGCCCCGTTCGTCACCACTCGATGGGATCACGAGGAGTTTGGGTTGAGGGGGCGGTACGAGGCGTCGGGTTAGTGGCCCCTCGCGACCCAGTCGTCGAGGGACGGGGCCTCGGCACCGATCGTGGTCGGGTCTCCGTGGCCGGTGTTGACCACCGTCTCGGGTGGCAGGCCCAGCAGCCGGTCGCGGATCGAGGCGATGATCGTCGGGAAGTCGGAGTACGACCGTCCGGTCGCGCCGGGGCCGCCGTGGAAGAGGGTGTCCCCGCTGAACAGGACTCCCGCGTCGGCGTCGTGGAGGCAGACAGCTCCGGGGGCATGCCCCGGCGTGTGGAGCACCGTCAGCGTGTGCCCGCCCACGACGAAGACCTGGCCGTCGCTGAGCTCACCGTCGGGCGCCCGGTCCGGGTAGACGACGTCCCACAGCATCCGGTCGGCCGGGTGCAGCCAGACGGGCGCGTTCACGGCATCCTGCAGGGCGGCCGCCGCCGAGATGTGGTCGTCGTGCCCGTGGGTCAAGACGATGGCAGCGACCCGCCGGTCTCCGACCGCCGCGGCGATCGCGTCAGCGTCATGGGCGGCGTCGACGACGAGGACCTCGGTCTCGTCGCCGACGAGCCAGACGTTGTTGTCGACCTCCCACGTGCCCCCGTCGAGGCTGAAGGTGCCGGAGGTGACGACCCGCTCGACGCTCATCAGAAGAGGACGACGCTGCGGAGCACCTCGCCGCGCTCCATCTTGTGGAACGCCTCCTCGACCTGGTCGAGGGCGATGGTCTCGGAGACGAACTTGTCCAACGGCAACCGGCCCTGCTGATGGAGGTCGACGAGCATCGGGAAGTCGCGGCTGGGCAGGCAGTCGCCGTACCACGACGACTTGATCGAGCCGCCTCGGCCGAAGACCTCGATGAGCGGGGTCGACCACACCATGTCGGGGGTCGGTACGCCGACGAGCACCGTGGTGCCGGCCAGGTCACGGGAGTCCCAGGCCTGCTGGAAGACCTCGGGTCGGCCGACGGCGTCGATGGTGACGTCCGCCCCGAACTCGGTGATCTCCCTGATCGCGGCGACGGGGTCGGTGGTCCGCGAGTTCACGGTGTGGGTCGCGCCGAACTCACGGGCCCACTCGAGCTTCCGGTCGTCGATGTCGACGGCGATGATCGACTTGGCGCCGGCGAGGCGCGATCCGGCGATGGCCGCGTTGCCCACGCCGCCGCAGCCGAAGACGGCGACGGTGTCGCCGCGCCCGACGCCCCCGGTGTTGATGGCCGCGCCGAGGCCGGCCATCACGCCGCAGCCGAGGAGCCCGACGACCGCCGGGCTGGCGCTCGGGTCGACCTTGGTGCACTGCCCTGCTGCGACCAGGGTCTTCTCGGCGAAGGCGCCGATGCCCAGGGCGGGGGAGAGCTCGGTGCCGTCGAGGAGGGTCATCTTCTGGGCGGCGTTGTGGGTGCTGAAGCAGTACCAGGGCCGGCCGCGCCGGCAGGCGCGGCAGGAGCCGCAGACGGCGCGCCAGTTGAGGATGACGAAGTCCCCGGGGGCCACGTCGGTGACGCCGTCACCGACGGCCTCGACGATCCCGGCCGCCTCATGGCCGAGGAGGAAGGGGAAGTCGTCGTTGATGCCACCCTCGCGGTAGTGCAGATCCGTGTGGCAGACCCCGCACGCCTGGACGGCGACGAGGGCCTCGCCCGGGCCGGGATCGGGAACCAGGATGGTCTCGATGGTGACGGGTTGCTTGACGGTACGGCTGATGACGGCCTTGACCTCGTGCGGCATGCGGACGCCCTTCTGCGACAGGGGTGTGGGGTCAGTCGATACGGACGGTGCCGTGGGGGGTTCGGAAGTCGACGGCCACGAGGCCGGACTCCTCGGGGTCGTTGACCCAGGTGATGGCCGAGCTGTCGATGGGGGCGTCGATCGGGCCGCCGAGCCAGTCGCGCACCTTGTCGTGGTCGCCGGCGAGCTCGCAGCCCTGGATCGCGACCGTGGCGGGGCCGAGCATCGACGGGTGGTCCTCCGGCGGGCTGGTCCACTGGGTGAAGTACGGCAGGGCCGGGTCGTCGATGAGGTCGTTCAGCCCGATCTGCCGCCACGTGAGGCGATGTCCGTCCGGGCGGATGCGGTCGCCGTCGACCGCCGCGCGCCCGAGCCGTGCCTCGATGGGGGCGAGGTCGTCGACGGAGACGACCCAGCCGAGCCAGCCACCACCGAGCTCGGCGCGCCGGCGGACGGCCTGGCCGAAGGGGGCGCTCTCGGCGGCGGGGTGGTCGAGCGCGGCGACCACCTCGAGGTAGACGCCGTCCAGCAGGGGGAGCACGAAGTTGCGCGTGCCGAACCGTGGGTGCCGACCGCCGTCGCTGAAACCGGCCCCGAGGGTGGCGCCGAGGCGCTGGACGGTGTCCGCGAGCTCGCCGGCGGAGACCGCGTAGGAGACGTGATCGAGGCGCATGCGGGCATACTGCCCCCACCCCCTCGGGGTTGCGCACGCGGGGTGCCGATGAGCGTCGTATCGGCCCGTGGACCGTCAGGCGGCGACGGTCGAGGTCTGGGACCATCGGGCAGATGGACGAGCGGACCGCCGTGCCGGATGCCGACGTCGCTCTGCGCGCCGACATCCGGCGACTCGGTGACCACCTGGGGTCCGCCCTCGTGCGCCAGGAGGGTCCGGAGCTCCTCGCCCTCGTCGAGGAGGTCCGCGGGCTGGTCCGCAGCGATCCGGCCGCGGTGGCTTCGCGGCTGGAGCTCGTCGACCTGCCCACCGCGATCCGGCTGGCCCGCGCGTTCTCGACGTACTTCCACCTCGCCAACGTCACCGAGCAGGTGCACCGCGCTCGGGGTGTCCGCCGGCGGCCGCGGCGATCGGCGGGCGGTCGCGCTCGCACGAGGTCGGGCAGCGGATCGCCGACCAGGTCGACGCCGGGGCGCTCGACGCGCGAGGTCGGTCCGCACCGCGGTCGGCTCGGCTGGCCGCCCGGCCGGTCTTCACCGCCCACCCCACCGAGGCCGCGCGGCGGTCGGTGCTGCTCAAGCTGCGCCGCATCGCCGACCTGCTCGACGCACCGAGCCGACCGGGCCGCGCGCGCCGACTCGCGTCGCATCGCCGAGGCTGGTCGACCTGCTGTGGCAGACCGACGAGCTGCGCCTCGAGCAACCCGAGGTCGCTCGACGAGGCGCGCAACGCGCTCTACTACCTCGACGACCTCGCCGGCGAGCCGGTCGCCGCGGTGCTCGACGACCTCGACGACGCCCTCGAGCCGGCTCGGCGTCACGCTGCCGGCCGACGCCGCCCGCTCGCGTTCGGCTCCTGGATCGGCGGCGACCGCGACGGCAACCCGTTCGTCACCGCCGAGGTCACCCGCACGCGTCCTCGCGCTCGCAGCACGAGCACGCGGTCGCGCGACCTGCTGCCCGATGCTCGACGAGCTGCTCGAGGAGCTCTCGAGCTCAGCGAGCGGCATCGCGACGTGTCCGACGAGCTGCGCGCGCCTCGCTAGCGGCCGACCTGGCGGCCCTGCCCGACCTCGACCCGCGCTACCGGCGGCTCAACGCCGAGGAGCCCTACCGGCTCAAGCTCACCTGCATCCACGCGAAGCTGACCCGCACCCGCGCCCGGGTCGCGCAGCGGCACGCCCGCACGGCCCGGCCGCGACTACGCCACGACCCGCGAGCTGCTCGACGACCTGCTGCTCGTGCGCGACTCGCTGCGCGCGCCAACCGCGGCGAGCTGGCCGCGGACGGCGTGGTCGAGCGCGCGATCCGCACGGTCGCGGCCTTCGGGCTCTGACGCTGGTCACCCTCGACGTGCGCGAGCACGCCGCGGCGCACCACGACGCCGTCGGCGCAGCTGGTCGACCGGCTCGGCGAGCAGGGCTGGCGCTACGCCGACCTGCCGCGCGAGCTACCGCACCGCGGCTGCTCGCGCCGGAGCTCGCGTCGCGCCGCCCGCTCGCGCCCACCCCGCCGCCGCTCGACGAGGCGCGGCCTGCGCACCTACAGACGCGTTCGTCGCCGATCCGCGAGGCGCTCGACCGGTACGGCCCCGACGTGTGCGAGTCGCTACATCATCTCGATGACCAAGGGCGCCGACGACGTCCTCGCCGCGGTCGTGCTGGCCCGCGAGGCCGGGCTCGTCGACCTCGCCGCCGGCGTGGCCCGCAGTCGGGTTCGTGCCGCTGCTGGAGACCGTCGACGAGCTGCGCCGGCCGGCGAGCTGCTCGACGACCTGCTGCAGCGACCCGTCGTACCGGCGGATCGTCGCGCTCCGCGGCGACGTGCAGGAGGTCATGCTCGGCTACTCCGACTCCAACAAGGACGCCGGCATCACGACGTCGCAGTGGGAGATCCACCTCGCCCAGCGACGGCTGCGCGACGTCGCGGCGCGGCACGGCGTACGGCTGCGGCTCTTCCACGGCCGCGGCGGCACGGTCGGGCGCGGCGGCGGCCCGACGCTACGACGCGATCCTCGCCCAGCCGTGGGGCGTGCTCGACGGCGAGATCAAGGTCACCGAGCAGGGCGAGGTCATCTCCGACAAGTACCTGCTGCCCGCGCTGGCCCGCGAGAACCTCGAGCTGACTGCTGGCCGCGGTGCTCGAGGCGACCGTGCTGCACCAGGTGCCGCGCGCCAGCAGCCGCGTCGCTCGACCGATGGGACCCGGTGATGGACCTGGTGTCGCTGGCGGGCGCAGGAGGCCTACCGCGCGCTCGTCGACGACCCCGACCTGCCGGCGTACTTCCCGCGACCACCCCGGTCGAGGAGCTCGGCGACATGCACCTCGGCTCGCGGCCCTCGCGACGCGCCGGACACCGACGCCGGGCTCGACGGGCTGCGCGCGATCCCGTGGGTGTTCGGCTGGACGCAGTCGCGGCAGATCGTGCCCGGCTGGTTCGGCGTCGGCTCCGGCCTGCGGGCGGCCCGCGAGGCCGGGCCACGGCGACGTGCTGGCCGAGATGTCACGCGAGTGGCACTTCTTCCGCAACTTCATCTCCAACGTGGAGATGACGCTGGCGAAGACCGACCTCGAGGTCGCCCGCGCACTACGTCGACCGGCTCGTGCCGCCCGAGCTGCACGGGCTCTTCGACGACGGTCGTCGAGGAGTACGAGCGCCACCGTGGAGCGAGGTGCTCGCGCTCACCGGTGAGCGCCGAGCTGCTCGCGGACCAGCCCGAGCTGGCCCGCACGCTGAAGGTGCGCGACGCGCTACCTGCTGCCGCTGCAGCACCTGCAGGTCTCGCTGCTCCAGAGGCAGCGCGCGGCGGGTCGCGCGGGTGCTGCCGACGATCCGCTGCTACGTCGAGCCCTGCTGCTCACCGTCAACGGCATCGCCACCGGGCTGCGCAACACCGGCTGACGCGGCAGCACTGGCTGACGCGGCGAGCTCGGCGTCGTGCCACGCCTCGTGCTCGCGGCGGGCCCAGGTCCGGCTCACGGTCCCGGTGGTGATGCCGCGCATGGCCTCACCGTCGCGCAGGGCGAACCACAGGTGCCCGGCGAGCAGGAGGAACATCCCGAGGGCGACCCAGTCGTGCACGAAGGTCGCGCCGGTGCGCGCGTTCAGCGGCCAGATCCCGAGCAGGTCGATCATCACGCTGCCGGTGAGGATCATCACCAGGACCGCACCGGAGGTGACAGCCGCGTTGAGCTTCTGCCCCGCGTTGAACTTCCCCACCCGGATGCGGCCGCTGCGCCGGTCGCGGGCGCGCAGCCACTCACGGTCCCCGCGCGTGAAGCCGTCGACCGTCCTGGCGTCGCGTCGCATCGCCGGGCTGAGGAGGAGCGCCACGATCACCGGGAGCGGCAGCAGGTAGCCGGACCACAGGTGGACCGCCCGGACCTGGACCCGGTGCCCGACCGCCACGCTGAGCGGGTCGACATAGAGAGCGGCGGCGCTGGCCAGGCAGGCGAGCATCAGCACGCCGGTGACGCCGTGGGCCCAGCGCTGGCCGCGCGTGAAGCGGGCCAGCCGAGCCTCGGTGGTGGTTTCAGCTGGTAGGGGTGTCCTCACGACCGTTCGACCCCCCGACCCAGGCATCGACGTCATAGCCGCGGAGCTCCCAGTAGCCCGGTTCCACGTCGGCCGTCAGCTCGATGCCGCCGAGCCACTTCAGCGACTTGTAGCCGTACATGGGGGCGACGAACAAGCGCACCGGGCCACCGTGGTCCGGGGTCACCCGAGCCCCGAGCATCTGGGTGGCCACGACGACGTCGTCGCGCCTGGCCTGCTCGAGGGTGAGGGACTCGGTGTAGGTGCCGTCGAAGGACAGCAGGCGCAGCGCGGTGGCGCCGCTGGCGACCCCGGCGGCGTCCAGGACGTCGCGCAGCAAGGTCCCCCGCCACGCCACGTCCGGCACCCGCCAGCCGGTCACGCACTGGAAGTCCCTCGTGATCTCGACCTGCGGAAGCGCCTGCAGGTCCGCGTAGGAGAGCTCCAGCGGCCGGTCGACCAAGCCGGTCACCGAGAGCCGGTAGTCCGCGTCGGAGACCGCCGGGACGGTGCCGGTCACCGAGTAGAAGCGGAAGCCGCCGCCGGCCGGGATGAGCCCGGTGAGCCCTGTGGGGTCGCGGTTGGCCACCGCGCCGATCGCCGTCTCGAGTGCACCCTGGAGGGTCGACGCCGAGCGCGATGCCGAGGGCACCGAGCCCGACGAGTCCGAGGACCACGCGTCGCCCGATCGGGGTCGTGGTCTCCGGTGTGTCGGAGGTCCCCGTCGCGGCGGTCTCGGTGGTCACCGTCCCATGGAACCCCGGGCGGACGTACGCCGCCAGCGGCGGGGCCGGTGCGTCATCGAATCGTCAGACCCGCGAGCGTCCGGGGACGACCCGACCTGCGCCGTCGAGGGTTGGGGCGCCGCGCGCCCGCAGGACGGCCGCTGACTCGACGAAGGTGCGCCGGACGACCGCCGGCGGGATGCCGCCGCCGAGGGCGCGAGCCGCGAAGCCGGCCAACCGGTAGGCGGGGTCGTCGGTCAGCGCCCGGGCGGCTGCAGCCCCGGCGAGGGCTCCCGTCGCCGCGGGAGTGCGCCACCAGCGCCGCCAGCGTGGCAGGCGCAGCCACGTGCCCCGGTGGGGCCAGTCGAGTCGCGGTGCACCACAACCGGAGGGCGGCCGCGCCCACCTCGCCCTTGCAGGGCAGCAGACAGGCGTCGCGCACCTGGACGTCGGCCAGCCCGAGAAGCAGCGTGGCCCAGCGGTCGGGGGCCACCGGGGGCTCGGGGGTGCGGAACCGGTCGAGCAGGTCGGCCACGAGCTCGAGCACGTCCTCGGCCGATGCAGGGCCGAGCGTCGGATCTGCGTCAGAGGGCAACGCCGCCGCGACGGCCTCCGCGACCGCCGTAGCTTCGGCGCCCGGAGTCTCAGCCACCTGGGCCACGACGGCCTCGCGGCCGCTCAGCACGGTGGAGGTCTCCCCGTTCCAGGCGAGCTCAGCAGCGAGCAGATCCGATCCCGCCGCCGTGACGACCGTGCCCTCGGGAGGACAGCAGGTCGGTCGATCGCAGCGGTAGGACCACCAGCGTCGATCCCGGACCAGCAGCTCGTCGGTCACGGTGATCCCCGCGCGATCCAGCGCGGCCCTGGTGGACTCCACCGCGAAGCTCCCCGCGTCGTCGAGGTCCGGGCACGAGGGAGGCGGGGCGGCCGTGTCGGAGACGACGACCACGAGCGCCGCCACGCAGTCGTTGCGGGCGAGCGCACCCGCGAGGAGCACCGGATGACAGGGGTGGGTGTCGCCGGTGGGAGTCAGGGTCGGCTGGGCGTCGACCGCGAGTCGTACGTCGGACAGGTCGGCCCGAAGAGTGAGGCCCACCTCGTGCCGCCCGCCACGGCCGGGAGTGAGCCCGACCAGCACGAGCGACTCGTGGGGTTCGAACCCGATGAGGCGCGGCAGGGCAGACACGAGGTCGCCGGGTCCGCTGAGACGAACCCGCGGTCGTTGGCCAGAGGCGGTCAGGGCGGCGACTCCTGGACCGGGTTCGAGGGCACGGGCTGGTCCGGACGTTCGAGGCGCGCGGTGTGAGGTCATGGAACGACCTTGGACAGCGAATCGGTGAGCGAGGGGGCGGCGCCACGCATCGGTGGAGACCGGACCGGTTGTGGACAGACGCCGGACCCCGCTCACGAGAACGGGCACAGCGGACGAGCCCGACACCGTGGGGTGCCGGGCTCGTCCGTCCCCTGGAGGGAGAGTGCTGGGTCTAGCTGGTGCTTGGGCTCGTGAACGCGTCGAGCTGCGAGTGCAGCTCGTCGCGCTCGGCCTGGACGGCGCTCAGCTGCTGGTGCAGCTCGGCCATCCGACCCTCGGCCCCGGCCAGGCTGGCGGCGAGCTCGGTGATGGTGCTCTCGGCCTCGCGGTGCCGGATCTGCCATTCCTGGACGGAGTTGGTGACCGTGCGGAGCTGAGCCTCGGCGGCGGCCGTACGGGCCTCCGCAGCCTGGCGGACCTGCTCGCTGGCCTCCAGGAGCGAGCGCATGGCGCGGATCTCCTCGGTGTGATCGGGCATGGTCGGGGCCAGAGCCACGATCTCGGTGGCCGGCGCCGCCTCAACGGCCTCAGCTGCGACGGGTGGTGCAGAGTCCGCGGAATCGGACTGGTCCGCCACCGGCGCGGCGTCCTCGTCGGGCAGCACGAGCTCGTCGACCTGGTTCTCGGCGACCGCAGTCTCGTCGATCGCGGCCTCGTCCACCGCGCTCTCGACGGCGGCGTCCTCCTCGGCGGACTTGCTCGCCTTCGGGCGGCGGCGGCCGAGGGTCAGGCCGAAGACCTTCAGCGGTTCGTGCTCCTCGGCGACGGCCTCAGGGCCGGCTTCGTGGGCTTCGCTGATCGCGTCCGTCGCGGCGGCGGCCCCGGGGGCAACCAGCTCTGACTCGGAGGGCTCGACCACGTCGATGGCGACAGGGTCGACGACCTCGGAGACCGCCTGAGGGGCTGCTTCTTCGTTCTTGGTCTTGCGGGCGTGGTGCGTCGGGAGGACGTCGACCGCAGGGCGCGCCAGTGCGCCCGCCATCTCGGCGTCGTACAGCTCTGCGGACATCGGACCTCCAGGGCCTGGAACGACTCTTCCCCCCCGTATCGGCCTGGCTCGCGGACTCCTTGACGGTTCTGCGCCGAACTTCTCCACAGCCCTCCGACGGGGGATACCCAGCGCGCGACGGCAGTCGTAGGGTGCGGCCATGTCGGGGACGACACGCGGCGGCCGTGGGCTCGTCGCCCTGGGCTGCCTGCTGTGGGGGGCGCTGCTCGTCGGCTGTGCGGGTTCGGCTGGCGTGCCTGCGTCGCTGCCCTCGGTGCCGGTGCCGGTGCCGGTCCCGCCTCGACCCCCTCGCCCTCTGCCTCCGCCGCAGCGAGCTCCTCTGCGAGCGGCGACGAGGCGGCCATCGAAGCCGCGGTCCGTGCCTACTTCGACGCCGTGAACGTCGCCATCTCGACTGGATCGACTGCGAGCTCTGCGCGAGTGCGAGCACGTCAGAACTGCCCCTGTCGACGCCTCGTCAAGTACGCGTCGAGTCGGTGTTCCAGCAGGGGCAGGTCAGTGGGCGCGCGTCTGGACGAGTCGATCGATTGCAGTCCGCGCACCAAGACCAAGGGCAGTCGGTTGTCAGTGTCGCGCTACCGAACGACGACCTATCGGAACCTGAACGCCGCAGGAGAAACCATCGAGTCATTCCCCGCGTACTCGATCGAGTCGTTGGTCGCTCGTCTGCTCAGCGTCGGTGGATCGTGGCGGGTGGGAGCGTTCGACACGCTGTCCCGCAAGGAGCTCCATGAGACGACTTCGTGGGATGGTCACCGTCTGGTTGCTGCGGTCTGCATTGGCAGTTGCGCCCGTTGCCCCATGCAGCCGCCGACGCATGCGGGTCCTCTGACTGCGACGTCAGCGGGAATCAGGACCTGAAGGCCATTGAAGGCCGGGTGCTGATTCCGGGGGAGGGCTTCGACGGTGATCCTGGTATCCGTCGGGAGGCTGCGACGTGCGACGGCTGCGCCTGGGCGTTGACGCCGAGCTGCTGGGGCAACGACGAGACGGTCCAGAACGGGTGCACGGCCGTGGTCGCGGCCTGCCCGGCGCCGGCCCTGCGCTACGACATCCTTCGGCGCCGTCCGGGCGAGACCGACTTCGTGTACGTCGGTTCGACCTGCATCCAGCCGGGCTCCCCGCTCACGGTCGCCGAGCTGACCCCGCGGGTGCGCGACCAGTTCCTCGACCTGTTGCCGCCGCAGGACCCGAGCATGCAACCGGCAGCCGGCGCCCTGGTCAACGTTCCGGCCCTGTTCGCCGCAGGCCAGCCGGGGAGCATCGGCCGCGACACCTTCGACCTCGCGGGCTTCGCCGTGGTGCTGACCGCCCGCGCACGCTGGACGTGGGACTTCGGGGACGGCTCGCGGCGCACGTACGACCGTCCGGGCGGGCCGTACCCGAACGACGACGTCAGTCACACCTACCTCACCACCGCGGACCGCGAGGTCGTGGTCACGACCACGTGGGACGGGGAGTTCACGGTCGACGGCCTCGGCCCGTTCCCGGTCACCGGTCCACCGGTGACCCAGGTCAGCCCCCCGCTCGACGTCGTCGTCCGTGGGGCGCGGTCCGAGCTGGTCTCGGGCGGGTAGCGCCCACCCTCGCCGGTGCGGCCTACCGGCTCCTGCGATTCCCACAGGGAGGCGGCGCCGGTCCGGTAGCGTCCAGACGACGCCTCAAGAGGGCCGGCCACCGCCGGCCTGCGGCAGCCGAGGGAGAGGACCACCGATGTCGACCATCGTCGTGGGCTACGTCGATACGCCTGAGGGCCGCGCCGCCCTGCGCCGGGGCGTCGAGGAGGCCAAGCTGCGGAACAGTCGGTTGGTCGTGGTCAACTCCGTCAGGGGTCCGCAGACGCCCACCGAGGCGTCGACGTCCACCGATGTGCTGGACGGCGCCCGCGATGAGCTGGCCGGGGCCGGCCTGGAGTACGAGATCCGTGGCCTGGTGCGCGGGCTCGAGGTGAGCGAGGACGTGGTCGACGTCGCCCGCGCCGAGAAGGCGGAGCTGCTGGTGATCGGGCTCCGCCGCCGGAGCCCGGTGGGCAAGCTCATCCTGGGCAGCAACTCCCAGCGGATCCTGCTCGATGCGGATTGCGCCGTCCTGGCCGTCAAGGCCGACCCTGACGCGTGACGTCACGCCCGCTGCGCCTGGCGCAGGACCCCGACGCCGACCAGCTGCTCACCGACGACCCGTTCGCACTGCTCGTCGGCATGCTGCTCGACCAGCAGTTCCCGATGGAGCGTGCCTTCGCTGGCCCGCGCATCATCGCCGAGCGCCTCGGTACCCCTGACCGACTCGACCCGGCCACCGTCGCGGCCACCGAACCTGAGGCGTTCCGGGCGCTCATGACCGGCCCGCCTGCCGTGCACCGCTACCCGGGCTCGATGGGGGAGCGGGTGCAAGCGGTCGCCGCGACCGTCGTGGAGTCCTATGCAGGCGATGCGAGCCGGTTGTGGAGCGAGGCCGCAGACGGCGCGGACCTGCTCCAGCGGCTGATGGCCCTTCCCGGTTTCGGCCGGCAGAAGTCACAGATCTTCGTCGCCCTTCTCGGCAAGCAGCTCGGTGTCAAGCCCGCTGGATGGAAGGCGGCCGCTGGGGCGTACGCCGAGGCGGGCAGTCGTCGGTCGGTGGCCGACGTGCGCGACGCGAAGACGTTGGCCGAGGTGCGTGCCTACAAGCAGGAGGCCAAGGCGGCTGCCCGGGCCGCGAAGGGCAGCTGATGCCCGGCGGAGACGCCGGGTCCGAGCTCGTTCTGCTGACCCGGCTGCAGCAGGCGACCGCGGCGCTGGCGGGGGCGCTCACGGTGGGAGAGGCCGTCCAGATCGTGACCGAGGCGGGCTTGGAGACCCTGGCCGCCGACGCTGCCGGTGTCGGACTGCTCACGGAAGGTCGGCTGGAGTGGCTCCCGCCCAGCCTCTCCTCGGGGCCATCGGGCACCGTCGATCCGCCTGCGACCGTGCTCGAGCTTCCGCTCGTCGACGTCGATGGGGCCGTCGGCACCTTGCGGTACGTCTTCGACGAGCCACGTCTCCTCTCCGATGCCGAGCACGCCTTCGCCGAGGCGCTGGCCGGTCAGTGCGCACTGGCCGTGGCACGAGCCCGGCTGATCATGCGGGAGCGAGCAGCAGCTCTCACGCTCCAGCGGGCACTCCTGCCACCCCGTCTGCCTGTCGTGCCGAACGTCGAGCTGGCGGGTCGCTACCTGCCTGCCGTGCGCGATACGTCCGTCGGCGGGGACTGGTACGACGCCCTCGTGCTGCCCGACGGCCGGCTGTCGCTGTCGGTGGGTGACGTGATGGGCAAGGGACTGGTCGCGGCGGCGGGCATGGGGCGGATGCGGTCGGCGCTGCGTGCCCTCGCGGTCAACGACCCAGACCCCGCCGGGGTGCTGGCGTCACTCGACCGGCTCTTCGTGGCCACCGAGTCAGGCGACCACGAGCTGCTCCTGACCACCCTCGTGGTCCTCGTCGTCGACCCTGCGACTGGAGCCGTGAGCGCAGCCGACGCCGGTCACCTGCCGATCGTGCGGGTCCGCGCCGACGGCGTGGCCGAGCTGCTCGACGTCGGTCCCGGCACCACTCCGCTCGGGCTGCCCGAGCCTCGCACGACGATCACCTGGTGCTCTCCCCGGGCGAGGCCTTGCTCGCCTTCACCGACGGGCTCGTCGAGGAGCGGGACCGGTCCCTGGACGAGGGGCTCGCCGCAGTCATCGCGGCAGCGTCGTCGTGTCCCGGGAGCTCCTTGGAGGAGCTGCTCGACGTGGTGCTCGCCGCGCGCGGGATGACTCATGGTGGGGCGGACGACGTGACGGTGCTCGGCGTACGCATGAAGGAACAGGGCGCCGACGCGTCGCGTTGAAGACCTCGGGACACCCCGTGAACCACCCAGGCGGAGCGCAGAGTGCCTCCGACGAATTACAATGGTCACTCGACGCCTCGGCGCCGCCCCACTCCAAGACTCCGCCCCGGTCGTCGGCTGCCCGCTGGCAGCGCCTCCGGGTCCACCACCAGCACGTCGAGAGGTCGTCCGTGTCGTCGGTCCGTCGCCCAGCAGCTGAGCCCGTCGAGGCTGCCCTCGCCCAGCCCGTTCGCCGTACGCACGCCGCAGCGACCAAGGCTCCGGCCAAGACGACCGTGGCTGTGAAGGCCGCCCCGAAGTCAGCCGCGAAGACGGCGACGAAGAAGGCTGCTCCAGCGAAGGGGGCACCCACGAAGGCCGCCCCCGCGAAGGCGAGCAAGGCTGCACCCGCGAAGGCGAGCAAGGCGGCGCCCGCGAAGGCGAGCAAGGCGGCACCCGCGAAGGCGAGCAAGGCTGCACCCGCGAAGGCGAGCAAGGCTGCGCCCGCGAAGGCGAGCAAGGCTGCACCCGCGAGCAAGGCTGCGCCCGCGACAAGGCCGCCCGCGAAGGCCCCCGGTGCCAAGACCGCGACGCCGGCCAAGAAGACCACTCCAGCGAAGGCGGCGGCCGTCAAGGCCGCTCCCGCGAAGGCGCCAGCCGCAAAGGCTGCGCCCGCCAAGAAGGCGGCACCCGTGAAGGGGGCTCCGGCCAAGGCATCCGACGATGCCGCCGAGATCGTCGCGGTCATCGCCAACGGCGAGGTGGTTGCCGTCGTCGAGGGCGACGCGGTGGTCGTCGTGGAGGGGGTCGACGGCGAGGTCGTCGTCGAGCCGGTCGAGGCCGAGACCGCCGATGGTGCCTTCACCCTGTCCGACTCCGACGAGGCCGACGAGCCCGTCCAGCAGGTCGTGGTCGCCGGGGCGACCGCCGACCCGGTCAAGGACTACCTGAAGCAGATCGGCAAGGTCCCGCTGCTCAACGCCGAGCAGGAGGTCGAGCTCGCCAAGCGCATCGAGGCAGGCCTGTTCGCGGAGGAGAAGCTCAACTCCGACGAGAAGTTCACAGCCGGCCTCCGCAAGGAGCTGGAGTGGATCGCCGAGGACGGCCGCCGGGCGAAGAACCACCTGCTCGAAGCCAACCTGCGGCTCGTGGTCTCCCTGGCCAAGCGCTACACCGGTCGCGGCATGCTCTTCCTCGACCTCATCCAGGAGGGCAACCTCGGCCTGATCCGCGCGGTCGAGAAGTTCGACTACACCAAGGGCTACAAGTTCTCGACGTACGCCACGTGGTGGATCCGGCAGGCGATCACGCGCGCCATGGCCGACCAGGCCCGCACGATCCGCATCCCGGTGCACATGGTCGAGGTCATCAACAAGCTCGCTCGGGTTCAGCGGCAGATGCTCCAGGACCTGGGCCGCGAGCCCACTCCGGAGGAGCTCGCCAAGGAGCTCGACATGACGCCGGAGAAGGTCGTCGAGGTCCAGAAGTACGGCCGCGAGCCCATCTCCCTGCACACCCCGCTCGGTGAAGAGGGTGACAGCGAGTTCGGTGACCTCATCGAGGACTCCGAGGCTGTGGTCCCGGCGGACGCCGTGTCGTTCACGCTGCTGCAGGAGCAGCTCCACCAGGTGCTCGACACGCTGTCGGAGCGCGAGGCCGGAGTGGTGTCCATGCGGTTCGGGCTCACCGACGGCCAGCCGAAGACGCTGGACGAGATCGGCAAGGTGTACGGGGTGACCCGCGAGCGCATCCGACAGATCGAGTCCAAGACGATGTCGAAGCTGCGCCACCCGTCGCGCTCACAGGTCCTGCGCGACTACCTGGACTGAGGCGCCGATCAGGTGCCCAGGAAGACCTGCATGGGGACCATGCCGAGCCCGGCGCCGGCTTGCCTGACGGGGAGGACCAGGGCGATCGATCCCTGACCTGGCGGGTAGCCGAGGTAGGCCAGGCCGACGTCCTTCACCCCGTCGACGTCCTCGCGGGGCACCGTGACGAGGATGACCGGCCAGACCAGGTCGTCGTCGTCCTCGAGCGTCGTGAGGAGCACTGCGCTCATCCGGGCGCCGAATCGGTCGTCCGTCTCCGCCTTACCGGCGACGCCGGGTGAGTCCTGCGTCCACGACGTCGGCTGGACGCCGGTCGTGGGAGACGCGTCGGTCTCGAAACGGGTCATCGACAGCTGGCCGGCGTTGGCGGTCGAGCCGAGGTTCTCGAGCGGCGCTCCCACCACGAGGTGCTCGCGTCCGTTGTCCTGGCCGAACTCGCCGGTGAGCACGCTGGCGCCGTACTGGTCGCCGCCCTCGACCGCGCCGGGGATGCCGGGGGAGTCCTGCGTGAGCGTCTCGCGCATGCCCTGGAGCGGGAGGCGTCCAAGACGTCGTCCAGCTCGAAGGTCGCGAACGACACCAGACCCGCGTTCTTCGTGGTGCCGACATCCTCCCCGGGGACGCCGATGGCGATGCGCGCGACCGGGCTCGTGATGAACGTCCACCAGTGAGCGAGCGAGGATCCGTAGCGGTCACCAGCCTCGGCCGTGCCCCCGGCCCCGACCCGGTTCTGGGTCATCATGGAGGCGGAGTCAGCAGTCGGCGAGAAGAGCTCGATCGCGCCAGCGTCGACCTTCGCCCCGACGTCCTCGTGCGGGATACCGACGGTGAGCAGGTCCCCTGCGCCGGTGGCGAGCAGGTCGAGCACCTCGCCGAAGCGGTCACCGGTCTCCGCGTCCTCGTCCTCACCGAAGTCCTGCTCGATGACGAGAACCGCGGGCTCGGCGTCGATCGCGGTCCAGCTGAGCCGGACGACCCTTCCCGCATCCACGATCCCGTGGACGTCGCGACCTGGAGCACCGATCGCGATCGTGCTCCAGGTGTTGGCCGCGATCGCGCTGCCGAACGCGCTCCCGGCCTCGGGGCCGCCCGCTCCGGGCATCGTCTCGTCGAAGGTCCGCTTCGAGGCGCCGAGACCCTCCTCGGAGCCTCCGATCAGGTAGGCCTGGCCAGCCCCGACCTGGCCGCCAACGGTCTGCCCTGGCGCGCCGACGAGCAGGTCGGCACAGTCGTCCGGATCGTCGTAGTCGCCGGCGTCCTGCCACACCGTGACGGCTGCGCCGAAGCGGGCACCGGCCTGCGAGCTGAGCCCGTCGATGTCATCCGCGGTCAGCAGCGTGCGAGCGCTGGGCGGCGTGGGGTCGGCCTGGCCCTTCGGGGCGACGTCGGAGAAGACGACGAGAGCGCCCGCGTCCGGCTTGCCCGGGAGGTCGTACGACGGGAGACCCAGGACGACGTCCGGGCCGTTTCCGTCGAAGTCGCTGACCACGTCGTCCCAGCACGGCTGTACGGCCGCGAGGGCCGGCCCCGGAAGGCCGACCGGGCCGACGGTGAGCGCTGCGGTGGATGCGCCAACCAGCAGCGGTGGTGAAGACTGCGCACCGGGACTCCTCGATAGGGGAACATCACATCGCCTGACAAGAGTAGGACGCGCCATCACGCCGTTGGGTTGCTTTCGCGACCCGTCGGAGTCTCGGCCAGCAGGGGGCGCCAGGCGTGCGACCCCTCAGGGCCGATCGGTCCGCGCTCAGCCGAGCCAGTCCCAAGGCGACGGAGGCACCGCGCCGCGTGAGTGCTTGGTGCCGCGGTAGCCTCTGCGGCGAGCTTGGTCCTGCTGATCCTCCGGGGGTGCTCCCCAGGTTTCGGCTTGTCGGAGGGTCCGCGGTGAAGGGGTAGTCATGCGGGGCGTGGTGGCGTTGTCAGCCGTGCTGGGCGTTCTGGTCCTGGGCGTACCGACCGCCTCGGCGAAGCCTGCGATGGACGTCGCAGCATCTGTTGTGCCCGGTCAGGACGAGCTGGGACCTGATGCCGAGGCGCTGGCCGAGCGCTTCTCCCCGGTCGTCGTGGTCCGAGATGCTGACGATCCGTGCGGCGACGGGGAGCATTACGAGCCCATCGCCGTCGATTCCTTGTTCGGCAGGGATGACGTGCAGCTGCTGCTCGCGAACCGGCCCCAGAAGGCCGCGCCAGCGGCCGGCGACCTCGCTGGTGAAGGAGAGGGCACTCACCTTGACCTGCCTGGGGATCCGCTCAAGCCCGGCTGCGGCTACAGCCAGTGGGCGGCTGCCCTGAATGCCCCGCCGACGGTCTACTCCCGGGTAGCGACGGATCCGGCCGTCCCCGGTCAGCTTGCCCTTCAGTACTGGTTGTTCTGGCCGTACAACGACTGGAACGACAGGCACGAGGGCGACTGGGAGATGATCCAGCTGAACTTCGACGCCAGCACGGCAGCGGATGCCCTCACGGCCGACCCTGCCACCACGATCTTCGCCCAGCACGAGGGTGGAGAGACGGCGGCGTGGACCGATCCGAAGGTGCACCGCGACGGTGACCACATCGCCGTCTACCCGGGCCAGGGTTCGCATGCGTCCTACTACGATCAACGACTCTGGTTCGGCAAGAGTGCTGCATCCGGGTTCGGATGCGACAACACCTCGGTGGGCAGCGGTGTCACGGCGCGGCGGCTGGACCCCGAAGTGGTCATGCTCACCGACCAGCCATGGCTGACCTACACGGGACGGTGGGGGGCTCAGGCGCCGTCGTTCAACAACGGCCCGACCGGGCCCAACACCAAGACGCAGTGGGCGCACCCGATCGAGTGGAGCCAGGACGAGGGGCGGCCCGACGCCGTCGAGCTGCCGAGGGCGCCCGGCGGGGCCACGAAGATGTTCTGCCGGGTCACCGAAGCAGGGTCCCTGGCCTTCATCGCCGTGCTGGGATCTCCCATCGCCGTGGGTGTCGGCGTGGTCCTGGCCCTCGTCCTGCTCGGATGGCTGGTCTTCGGCACCCGCTGGCGTTCGGTGGACCCCACGCACCTCGAGCAGCCCCGCCGGACCGGTGAGGTGTTGATCTCGGCTTTCGGCGTCCTCTGGCGGTCTCCGCGGCTGTTCCTCCCGTTGGCGGGCGCGCTGCTTCTGGCGCTCGCTGGCCTGCGAGTCGCTCTGCTCTGGGTCAACCGCCCACAACCGACGGGCGATCTGACCGACGTCAACGGGGCCGCGGCCGGACCGTTGGCGTGGTTCGCAAACGCCACGCTGGGCGTTCTGGTCGTCGGCGTCATCGTCATGACGGCGACCCTCGCGATGGCGAGGACGCATCAAATCGCTGGCCGGCTTCCGCGCCAGGGAACCTCACTGTTCGCCCGACCTGTCGTCACAGGTGCAGGGCTGCTCCTGGCCGGTACCTACCTGATGATGGCGTTCGTGCCCCTGGGCTTGGTCGTCCTGGCGTTCTGGGCGCTGTCCTCCCCTTGGGCTGTGGCGAACGATGGTTCGGTGCAGAACAGCCTCGCCAACGGCAAGCGGCTGACTCGGGGACGGAGACCCTCGACCGCCGGGCTGGTGGCCGGGATCGCCTTCATCGTCGCCCTGGGGCCGATGGTCGGTGCACTGCTGCTGCTCGGGACGGGCCTGCCGAGGCCCCTGGTGTGGCTGTTGTCCTCCGTGATCTTGGCGTTGGCCAGCGTGTGGTGTGGGGTCGCTGCAGTGCTGGCCCTCTACTCCGCTGAGCAGGCATCCCAGCCCAGCCAGGAGCCGGAGCTCGTGACCTGAGGTCCAGGCTTCTCGTCATCGGCTCAGGCGAGGAAGTCGTGGTGACGCGCGCGGTGGCGAGTCCGGCCTTCGCGTCCACGTCGACCTCGGACGACGAGGGCACTGCACGTGCTCGTTCCGCCGGTGCTCGTGGCCCTCAGACCACGCGCCAGTCCTCGTCGTGCGCCGGTGCCATAGCCGGGATGCAGCCGCCACGCCGCTTCGATGCCCTCATGGTGGGATCCTGGGAACGTGACCACGGACGAGCTCGACTCGGGTCCCGAGACGGGTGCTCGCCAGCACCTCGGGCTGTGGGTCGCTCTCCTGGTCTTCGGTCTGGCTATTGGCGCCTGGCTGCTCGTCGAGGCCAGGTCCAACGACGAAGGGCCGTCGCCGTCGATGACGCCGTCTGCCAGCCTTCCGGAGGGGACCCCGTCACCGACGGTGGAGCAGCGCCCGGGCATCGCCAACGCCGAGCTGGAGCTGGGCGAGGTGTGCCCGCCCGTGACGGACGGTCGGGTCCGGCTCGTCCGTGCCGTTCACCCTGGTGAATCCGTCGGCGGCCGATCTCGTGATCATGGACGTCGTTCCCGGACGCGTCCGCTTGGCGGTCTCGAGCTCCTCAGCACCCGCATCGTCCCCGGTGGATGCGGGGCAGACGTCGCGCCGCTCGAGTCTGGTCGGATCTCACCGGGATCCTCGGTCCGCGTGACCTTCCGGTTCGCGCTCCCGAGCGGCTGTCCTCAGCCGCTCCCGCTGAGCGCGAACGTCTTCAGCCGCGTGTTCGACGTCTCGCGGTCGGGGCAGCTGACCCGGATCCCCCTCTACCCCGACCTCGGGGCCATCGAGCTTCGCGACCTGTCCGTGACCGGGCCCCGCCGCAGCGACCGGCTGAGCGCGCTGATCCTGCTGCTCATGGGCCTGGGCAGCACCGCAATCGTGCTCGTGGTGGCCGGTCCCGGTCGGTCCCCCTGGGTGCCCGTCATCGCGCTGACGGTTCTGACGCCGGTCCTTGCCGTCCTGCTCCTCCGTTGGATCGGCCGGACGTAAGGGTTCCGTCCGACCGGCTCGACCACTAGCCTGACTGGTCATTCAGTTAGTCGTCGACCGTTCGAGGGGTACCCGTGAGCGAGACCGTACGTTCCGTCCTGCACGACATCCAGGAGTCACAGGGCGCCACGTTCCGCGACGACAGCGGCTGGTGGTGGACCGAGAGCTTCGGGAACCACCCGGCCGGCTACGAGGCGGTCCGCCGTGGTGTCGCGATCTGGGACGTCTACCCGTTGGTCAAGTGGGACGTGGCGGGCCCGGACGCCCGCGCGGTCATCCAGCGGGTCTTCACCCGCAACCTCGCCGCCCAGCAGGTCGGCCAGGTGACCTACGGAGCCTTCGTCGACCCGGACGGCTTCCTCGTCGACGACGGCACGGTCTACAAGCACAGCGACGACCACTACTGGGTCTTCACCAACAGCGACGAGTGGTCGGACTACGCGGGGTCGCACAGCCCGGAGCACGACTACACCGCCACCCTGATGACCCATGACATGCCCCTCATCTCGGTGCAAGGACCGAGGTCCCGCGACCTGATCCAGTCGCTCACCGACACCGACATCAGCGGGCTGGGCTACTTCAGGTTCCTGACCGAGAAGATCCAGATCGCCGGCGTACCGGCCTGGCTCGCGCGGACAGGGTTCTCCGGCGAGGTGGGCTTCGAGCTCATCCCCGAGCGGGACGGCGCCGTCGCCCTCTGGTCCGCGCTGTCCGACGGCGGAGCCGTACCCATGGGGCTGGACACGCTCGAGCCGGTCCGGATCGAGGCGGGGCTGGTCATCTACTACGCGGAGTACACGCCGGGCGAGCAGACGCCGTACGACATCTCCCTCGACAAGATGGTGGCGGTCACCAGCGACGCGGAGTTCGTCGGGAAGCAGCGCCTGGCCGAGCTCGCTGCCGCGCCGCCGCTCAGGCTCAAGACCCTGGTGCTCACCGGTGAGGAGCTGCCGGAGGACGGGGCGGACGTGCTCCGCGACGGCGCCGTCGTCGGCACCATGACGAGCCGGGCGCTGAGCCCGGAGTTCGGTGCGCTCGCGCTGGCCAGGATCGCCACCGAGCACGCGGTCGACGGGACCACCGTCGAGGTGGTGGTCGGTGACGGGACCGTCACGGCCACGGTGGCCCCGCTGTCGATCAAGGACCCGGAGAAGCGACTGCCCCGCGGCTAGCGGTCAGGCGACCGTCACCAGGGCGGTGGCCCACACGGCGCCGGCGAGCAGGACGCTCGCCAGCTCGACGAGCACCGACAGTCCGGTCGCCTTGAGGGCCTCCACCGTGGACGCCCAGGCGGCGGAGCACGCCGTCCGCCCTGGCCAGCTCGGCCAGGAAGATGCCGAGAACGAAGCCGAGGGGGAGCCCGACCACCGGGACGACGAAGAACCCGACGATCCCGAGCAACCCGCCGGCCAGGATGCTGCGGGCCAGCACCCCGCTGCGGGCGAGCCGACGTCCCGGCCACACGTACTTGACGACCTGACCGGCCAGGATCAGGAGAGTGGCGAGGACCAGCACGAGCCAGCCCGTGAGGCTCTGCTCGACGACGGCCCACAGCGCGATCGCTGCGAGTGCGAGGAACCCGCCGGGCAGCACCGGGATCACGCAGCCCAAGGCCGCGACCACAAGCGCCACGGCGACGATGCACGTCACCCCACCAGGGCATGACCGCGCCCTCTCACCGAGGGGCGCCAGCGCCCAGCAGGGTGGTGCGGCTCAGCGCTCGTCGCGAGGGGCGCTGGCCTGGGTCTCGGGTGCGAGACGGTCCAGCTCGTTGTGGACGTGGGCTCCGAGTGCCTGCAGACCCGGCTTGAACTCCGCGAAGTGGTGGCCGCAGAACAGCAGGTCCATGCCGGACCCGAGGGTCACACGGACGTACGCCTGAGCACCGCAGCGGTCGCAGCGGTCGACAGCGGTGAGCGGCGTGCTGGTAGCCAGCGCGGTGTCCACATCGCCTCCGGTCTCGTCGTGGTCGGTTGACCCGTACAACATCCTGACACCTTCTGGGTGTTCCCGTGACGCAGGGGCGCGCCGTTCGCCCGACGCGTAACCCAGGTGTGACCGATCCGACACCCACAGGGGTACTTTCGGCCGATCCGGACCCCGGCTGGACCCGACCGCGACACGCCGACGTCAGGCACCGGCGGCATGCCGGGCTGTCCGGGCCGGCAGGTAGCCTCGGCAGCGCGATGACAGCCCAGACCTCCCAGCCGGCGAAGCGCGCCACGCGCACTCCTCTCGCGAGCAGCTATGACGCCCGTCACCTGTCGGTGCTTGAAGGCCTCGAGGCCGTCCGCAAGCGCCCCGGCATGTACATCGGGTCCACCGACGGTCGCGGGCTCATGCACTGCCTCTGGGAGATCATCGACAACTCCGTCGACGAGGCGCTCGACGGGGCACGGTCACCGCATCGAGGTGGTTCTCCACGCCGACGGCTCGGTCGAGGTCTGCGACGACGGTCGCGGGATCCCGGTCGACGTCGAGCCGAAGACCGGCCTCACCGGCGTCGAGGTCGTCATGACCAAGCTCCACGCCGGGGGCAAGTTCGGGGGAGGCTCCTACGCCGCCTCCGGCGGGCTCCACGGGGTCGGCGCGTCGGTGGTCAACGCGCTCTCGTCCCGGCTCGACGTCGAGGTCGATCGCGACGGCCTGGTGCACGTGATGAGCTTCCGTCGCGGCGTGCCCGGGGTCTTCGACGGTCCGGCGCCGGAGAGCGCCTTCACGGAGTCGACCGGTCTGCGTATCACCGGCAAGGTCGTGAAGAAGAAGACCGGCACCCGCACGCGTTTCTGGCCGGACCGCCAGATCTTCACGCCCGACGCCGCCATCACCCTCGACGAGCTGCACGCCCGCGCGCGGCAGACCGCCTTCCTCGTCCCTGGCCTCGCCCTGGTCGTGCGCGACGAGCGGACGGCCGAGGTCGACGAGCAGACCTTCCACTTCTCCGGCGGCATCAGCGAGTTCTGCGAGTTCCTCGCCCCTGACACGGCGGTCACCGACACGCTGCGGCTGCACGGCACGGGTCACTTCCACGAGACCGTGCCCGTCCTCGACGAGCAGGGCCACATGGCCTCCAAGGAGGTCGAGCGCGAGCTCACCGTCGACGTCGCGCTGCGCTGGGGGGCCGCCTATGACACGACCGTGCGGTCCTTCGTCAACATCATCGCGACCCCGAAGGGCGGCACGCACGTCCGCGGTTTCGAGCGGGCCATGCGCGAGACGCTGAACGAGCAGCTGCGGGCTCAGCGGGTGCTGAGGGCCGCCGAGGACGACGTCACCACCGACGACGTCCTCGAGGGGTTGACCGCCGTCGTGACCGTACGGCTCGCGGAGCCGCAGTTCGAGGGCCAGACCAAGGAGGTGCTCGGTACCCCAGCGGCGTCGCGCATCGTCTCCAGGGTCGTCGCCAAGGAGCTGAAGGCGATCCTCACCTCGTCGAGGCGGGGGGACAAGACCCAGGCGAAGACGATCCTCGAGAAGGTCGCCTCCGCGGCGCGGACCCGCGTGGCGGCTCGCCAGCACAAGGAGCTCCAGCGACGGAAGAACGCGTTGGAGACGTCCTCGCTGCCGGCCAAGCTGGCCGACTGCCGCAGCGACGACGTCGAGCGCAGCGAGCTGTTCATCGTGGAGGGTGACAGCGCGCTCGGCACGGCCAAGCTGGCGCGCGACAGCGAGTTCCAGGCGCTGCTCCCCATCCGCGGGAAGATCCTCAACGTCCAGAAGGCCTCGCCCTCGGACCTGCTGAAGAACGCCGAGTGCGCCTCGATCATCCAGGTCATCGGCGCCGGCACCGGCCGCAGCTTCGATCTCGAGGCCGCGCGCTACGGCAAGGTGATCCTGATGGCTGACGCCGACGTCGACGGCGCCCACATCCGGACGCTGCTGCTCACGCTCATCCACCGGACGATGCGACCGCTGCTCGAGGCCGGCCGGGTCTACGCAGCCGTCCCGCCCTTGCACCGCATCGAGGTCATCACCGGCGGTGGCAAGAAGAACGAGTACGTCTACACCTACTCCGACGCCGAGCTGCAGCGGCGCCTCACCGAGCTCGAACGCAAGGGCAAGCGGGTGAAGCTCCCGCCGCAGCGATACAAGGGCCTCGGCGAGATGGACGCCGACCAGTTGGCGGAGACGACCATGGACCCTCGGCACCGCACCCTGCGGCGGATCACGGTGGGCGACGTCGAAGAGGTCGAGTCGGTGTTCGAGCTGCTGATGGGCAACGAGGTGGCGCCCCGTCGCGAGTTCATCGTCGAGGGTGCCGACGCCTTGGACCGCGACCGTATCGACGCCTGAGCCTCGGCACGCTGGACGAGTGCGGGGTGGTGGCCCGATCGCGACCGGTGTCTTGGTCGGTATCCCCGCATTCGATGGCGTCGGCCGCCTAGGCTCTCGCGCCATGTGCTGCATCCTCGCCATCGGCGGTCTCATCGGTCCCCGTATCGCGCTCGTCCTCGCGTGGATCTTCACCGACGAGGTGACCCAAGCCTTCGACAGCTTCTGGGTCCCGCTGCTCGGCCTGGTCTTCCTTCCGTGGACCACGCTGATGTACGCGATCGCCTTCGCTCCGATCGTCGGCGTGACCGGACTCTGGGGCTGGTTGCTGGTCGGGCTCGGCGTGCTCCTCGACATCGGGTCGTACTCCGCGTCGGCGTACGAGCGCGGTCAGCGCGCCGGCGGAACGACGACGTACGCCTGACCGGAGCGGTCAGCAGACCCGGCGCAGCAGGCCGGTGTCGACGTCGTAGAGGAAGCCGGCGACCACCACGTCGCCGTGCAGGAACGGCCAGGAGTCGATGCGCTGCACGTCCTCGCGCAACGTCGCCTCCTGGTCGGCCACCATCCTGAACTCGAGGGACCTGGAGTCGAGACCCTTCTCGGCGAGGGTCGCGTGGACCTCGCTCTCGGTGGCCTGGGCCATCTTGCAGCGGGTGTGCGGCACGACCATCACGCGGCGCACCTCCAGCAGGTGCACCGCGAGCACCAGGGTGCGCAGGACGTCGTCGGTGACCCGGGCTCCTGCGTTGCGCAGGATCTTCGCGTCGCCCGGGGCGATGCCCAGCATGGCCAGTGGCTCGATCCGGGAGTCCATGCACGTGACGACCGCGAGCCCTCGCGCCGCCGGAGCCGGCAGCCCCTTGAGCCGGAAGGTGCTCGCGTAGGCGCGGTTGGCCGCGACGACATCGGCGAAGTCCTCGTCGTGGGCGACCTGAGCCGAGCGATCCATGTCCGTCATCCATGCCTCCGGATCAACGACGTCACGACGTGGTTCAGTGCCGGCTCGGCCTCGCGTCCGCACGAGTCGGGCCGCTCGAGCCCGACCTGCCGCTCGACGGAACCGGTCCAGGAGCGTCCGTCGGTGTGCGTCACCCGAACCTCCCAGGGCCCGTCGCCGGACGGGGTGTCCACGTGCAGGCTCCCCGCAGCCGCCACCCCGATCGCTTCGAGGACGGCGATCTCGGCGGCCTGGGCTGGAGCGGCGAGGCCGGAGCGTCCGCGGAAGGCGTCCAACGGGAGCTCTCCGCCCACGGCGGCCAGGACCTGTGCGGTCGAGGCCCGGCCGAGCACGACACCGGACGGCAGCAGGAGGACGGTCGGGGCGAACCGGTGGCCCCCCAGGTGGGAGCTCTCCCAGAGGGCGTCGCCGAGGGTCGGGGCGAGCTCGGTCACCCGGGCTCGACCGATCTCGGCACAGCAGAGGTCGCGTCGGCCGTTGGTGCAGACGAGCACGGCGATGTCGTCGGTGATCCGACCGAGGCCGGGCGTGGTGCCGCCCGCGAGGGCGTCGAAGTCGAGCTCGAGCAGGTCGGCTGGGTCGTCGACCGTCGAGCGCTCGAGCCACCCGGCAGCCGGGTGCGCGGCGAAGAGCGTGCGTGGCCTCGCGTGCTGCTGGTCCGCGATCCGCCCCGGCCTCCTGATCAGCACGAGCGTCACCCCGGCAGCCTTCGCCCGCGCGTCGAGCTCGGCACCGAGCTCACGGTCGAGCTGTGAGGAGGAGGGCGCCTTGCGCCCCCAGGGTCCTGGCTGCTCGAGGGCGAGCCAGGCTCTCGGGTTCGGTGCCGTCGCTGCGAGCGGCTCGTCGGCGGCGCGCGACAACCTCGAGCAGGCGTCCGGGCGCTGCAGCTCGACGCTCACGCCGCACCCGCGGGATCGGTCGGGGCTGGGACCGGAACGGCAGACAGCCGGACCGGACCCGCGACCGCCGACACGACGTGCGAGGCGGGGCTCCCGGAGCCGTCCCGCCGACCGTTCGCTGCTGGAAGGTCGACGGGGACGCCGTTGGCTGCTGCGGCCCGGGCCGGAGCCTCACCCACCCAGGCCAGGGTGAGCACGTCCTCGCCCTTGAGGAAGCGGTGGGCGCGAACGCCCCCGGTGGCGCGGCCCTTGACCGGGAAGTCCGCATAGGGGCTCACCTTGAGCGATCCCGGCTCGGTCCCGGGGAGAGCAGCCGACGACCCGGAGATCGTCACGACGTACGCCTCCGCCCCTTCAGGGACGGCGCCGAAGAAGACGACGCGTTCGCCCGGAGCCAGCCGGATGCCGGCCATGCCTCCGGCCGGACGACCCTGGGGTCGGACCTGGTCGGCGCCGAACCGGAGCAGCTGGGCGTCGGACGTGACGAAGACCAGGTCCTCGGTCCCGGTGCGCAGGTCGAGCGCGCCGACCACGCGGTCACCGTCGCGGAGCCCGATGAGCTCGAAGGAGTCGCCCTTCGCCGGGTAGTCCGGAGCGACCCGCTTGACGACGCCCTGCTCGGTGCCCAGCGCCAGCCCGGCCGAGCCGGCCTCGAGCGAGCACAGGGCGAGCGCTCGCTCGTCGGGTCCGAGCTCGACGAACTCGCTCATCGGCGCGCCCCCCGCCAGAGACGGCGCGCTGGCCGTCGGCGGGAGGCTCGGCAGGTCGAGGACCGCGAGCCGGATCACGCGCCCCGCCGATGTGACCACACCGACCGCGCCGCGTGCCGTGGTGGTCACGGCGGACACGACTGCGTCGTGCGGGGCTCGCGCCCCCTCGGTGGGGAGCTCGTTCGCGTCGGAGGTGCGCGCGAGGAGGCCGGTGGAGGAGAGCAGCACGTGGCAGGGGTCGTCGACGACCTCCAGCGGGGTGGCGGTGGCACGGACGGGCAGCCCAGCGGACTCCAGCAGAACCGTGCGTCGTGGTGTTCCGTGCGTCTTGGCGACCTCGGCCAGCTCGTCGGAGACCGTCTTGCGCTGAAGGGCTTCGTCGTCGAGCAGGGCCGTGAGCCCGGCGATCGTCGACACCAGCTCGTCGCGCTCCTTCTCCAGCTCCAGGCGGCTGAACCGGGTGAGCCGCCGCAAGGGCATGTCGAGGATGTAGGTCGTCTGCACGTCGGTCAGGTCGAAAACGGTCATGAGACGCTCCCGAGCCTGCGCAGCGTCGTCGCTGGACCGGATGAGCTGGATGACCTCGTCGATGTCGAGGATCGCGACGAGCAGCCCCTGGACCAGGTGGAGCCGGTCCTCGGCACGGGTGCGGCGGTAGACGCTGCGGCGACGGACGACCTCGAGGCGGTGGGCGAGGTAGACCTCGAGGAGCTCGCGCAGCCCGAGCGTCCGTGGCTGGCCGTCGACCAGACACACGTTGTTGATCCCGAACGACTCCTCCATCGGCGTGAGGCGGTAGAGCTCCTCCAGCACGGCCTCGGGGTGGAAGCCGTTCTTCACCTCGATGACCAGACGCAGCCCCTTGGTGCGGTCGGTCAGGTCCTTGACGTCGGAGATGCCCTGCAGCTTCTTGCTCTTGACCAGGTCGGAGATCTTCTCGATGACCCGCTCGGGGCCGACGTTGTACGGCAGTTCGGTGACCACGATGCCCTTGCGGCGCGGGGTCACGTTGTCGATGCGGGCTGCGGCCCGGGTACGGAAGACCCCGCGCCCGGTCTCGTAGGCCTCCCGGATGCCCTCGAGGCCCACGATCTTGCCGCCGGTGGGCAGGTCGGGACCAGGCACGAACCGCATGAGGTCGTCGAGGGTCGCTCTCGGGTGCTTGATCAGGTGCCGGGCCGCCGCCACGACCTCGATGAGGTTGTGCGGCGGCATGTTCGTGGCCATGCCGACGGCGATGCCGCTGGCCCCGTTGACCAGCAGGTTGGGCAGCGCCGCTGGGAGGACCTCTGGCTCGCGCTCCTGGCCGTCGTAGTTGGGCCGGAAGTCGACGACGTCCTCATCGAGGCTCCCCGTCATGAGCATCGCAGCGGACGCCAGGCGGCACTCGGTGTAGCGCATGGCCGCGGGTGGGTCGTCGTTGCCCAGCGAGCCGAAGTTGCCGTGCCCGTCGACCATCGGGACCCGCATGGAGAAGGGCTGCGCCATCCGGACCAGGGCGTCGTAGATGGCGCCGTCGCCGTGCGGGTGGAGCTTGCCCATGACCTCGCCGACGACCCGAGCGCTCTTCACGTGCGCCCGGTCGGGTCGTACGCCCATCTCACCCATCTGGAACAGGATCCGCCGGTGCACCGGCTTGAGGCCGTCGCGCGCGTCCGGGAGCGCGCGGGCGTAGATGACCGAGTAGGCGTACTCGAGGAACGACCCCTGCATCTCCTCGCGGACGTCGATGTCGAGGATGCGCTCCTCGAAGTCCTCAGGGGGCGGGGGCGTGGTGCGTCGGGCCATGACGAAGATCCTCCCAGCCGGCGTCCCCGCAACCGACCACCGACCTGCCCTGCCATGGAGTTCGCGGTCAGACCGGACGGGCCCCGAGCCGGGTGACGGCCTGGGCGGCCACCGCGCAGCCTGCCTGCAGGGCACGTTTCGGGCGGCCGCCGGCCAGCGCGACCGGCAGCCAGCCGGCCGCGAACGCGTCGCCGGCTCCGGTCGTGTCCACGACGTCCACCGCTTCGGCTGGGACCCGGACCACCGTGTCCGTCCCCTGACCCGCCCACAACGCGCCGTCGGCGCCGAGCTTCACGACCACCTCGGTGAAGGCCGTGGTGAGGACCCGGGCAGCCTTGGCCGGGTCGCCGACGCCCGTGAGGGCGAGCGCCTCGTCAGCGTTGGCCAGGAGCGCGTCGGCGCCGCCCACCCACTCCAGGAAGGTCTGCGCGCCGACGGCGGACAGCGGAGCCGCGGACGCCGGGTCGACGGACACGGTGGCGCCGGCCCGCCGGGCGAGGTCCACGGCGTGCAGCGCCGCTTCGCGCGACCCCTCGTTGAGCAGGGAGTAGCCGCTCAGGTGGAGGTGGGCCGAGCGCGTGAACAGCTCCTCGGGGACGTCCTTCGGCCGAAGGCCCGCGTTGGCCCCGGCGTCGGGCACCATCGTCCGCTCCCCGTCGGGAGAGACCAGGACGATGCAGGTCCCCGTGGGGCGGAGAGGGTCACGCGAGAGGTGTGCGGTCACGCCCGCCCGGGTGAGGGCGGCAAGCGCAGCGTCGCCCGCGAGGTCCCAGCCGATGCGCCCGACCACCACGGCAGCGGAGCCCGACACGGCCAACCAGGATGCCGTGTTGGCGGCCGCACCCCCCGCCGTCAGCATCACGGGAGCGGGGGAGTCCGAACCTCGCACGAGCGGCCCCCGGAGGCGGGCGACCACGTCGGTCATGACGTCACCGAGGCAGATGATCGTCGAGGGCATCTCGGTCAGGCCGGGATCGGGGCGCCGGCGCCGAGCCGGGAGTGCGCGACCGCGATCCGCGCTGCCAGGCCAGCGTTGCCCAGGATGATCGCGATGTTCGCCTCGAGGCTGGCTCCGCCGGTCTCCCGGTGGAAGTAGTCGAGGAGGAACGGCGTGACGTCCTTCCCGCGAACCCCCGCAGTCCGGGCCGCGGACAGGCCGCCGCGGAGCACGCGGTCGTGCAGGTCGGGATCGAGGGCGTCATCGTCCGACAGCGGGTTGGCCACCACGAGCGCGGCACCGATCTCGAGGGAGGACCGGGCCGCCATGACGGCTGCGACCTCCTCCGGGCTGTCGACGCGCCAGTCGACGGCGTGACCGGAGTCGGTGAGGTAGAAGCCCGGGAACCGGTCCGTGGCGTAGCCGACGACGCCCACGTTGAGGGACTCGAGCCGCTCGAGGGTGGCGGGGACGTCGAGGATCGACTTGACCCCGCTGCACACGACCGTGATCGGCCGGGTCCCGAGCGTGGACAGGTCGGCCGACTCGTCCCACGAGTCGCGCGCCTCGCGGTGGACCCCGCCCAGCCCCCCTGTGGCGAAGACGGAGATCCCGGCAAGGGTCGCCACGTGGCTGGTGCTGGCCACGGTGGTCGCGCCCATGCCGCGGCGGGCCACCAGGGTCGCCACGTCGCGGACCGACACCTTCACGACGTCGTCGCGCATGGCGATGGCGTCCAGCTGGGACTCGTCGAGCCCCACGCATACCCGGCCGTCGACGATCCCGATCGTCGCGGGGACCGCCCCGTGCTCCCGGACGACCTCCTCGATGCGTACGGCGATCTCGAGGTTGGCCGGGCGGGGCAGCCCGTGGCTGATGATCGTGGACTCGAGAGCGACCACCGGACGCCCGGCTGCGAGAGCCTCGGCGACGTCGGGGTGGACCACCAGGGGGAAGGCCGAGAGGTCATGGCCGTCACGCTATCCCGGCAGCGCTAGCGTGGAGGCCGTGGTCGACCCGGAGCCCGCGAGCTATCCCACCCACTGGGAGGCCGACGTCCTGCTCAAGGACGGCAGCGCGGCGCGGATCCGGCCCATCCGCACCGATGACGGCCCGCGCATCGTCGACCTGCACAGCCAGCTCTCCGAGCAGAGCATCTACTTCCGGTTCTTCGCGCCGTACCCGGTGCTGGCGGCCCGCGACGTCGAACGGTTCACCCACGTCGACTACGACGATCGCGTCGCGCTGGTCGCCACCGTGGCCGGGGCCATCGTCGGAGTCGTCCGCTACGACCGGCTGGCACCAGGCGGGGACGAGGCGGAGGTCGCCTTCACCGTCCGCGACGACTACCAGGGTCTGGGGGTCGGCTCGGTGCTCCTCGAGCACCTCACGGGGGTCGCCCGGGAACGAGGCATCCGCCGGTTCATCGCCGAGGTGCTGCCCGCCAACCACCGCATGCTCGGGGTGTTCAGGGACGCCGGCTACGCCTCGGCCATGGCGATGGAGGACGGCGTCGTCCGGCTCGACCTCGCCATCGAGCCCACGTTCTCCTCGCGCGCGATCACCGAGAGCCGGGAGCACCGCGCCGAGGCCCGGTCGATCGAACGCCTGCTGGCGCCGCGCTCGGTCGCGGTCGTCGGCGCCAGCCGTGACCCGCGGTCCGTGGGCTCGACCCTGCTCCGGAACCTGGTCGAGAGCGGCTTCACCGGGGAGGTCCATGCGGTGAACCCGCACGCCGAGGAGCCGGTCCTCGGTGTTCCGACGTACGCCTCGGTCTCGGAGATCCCGGGGACGGTGGACCTCGCGATCGTCGCCAGTCCGGCCGAGACGCTGCTGGACGTCGTCGCCGACTGCGCGACGAAGGGGGTCCACGGGCTGGTCGTGGTCTCGGGGGGCTTCGCAGAGACCGGCACCGAGGGGCGGGAACGTCAACGGAGGCTGGTCCGGGCGGCGCACGGTGCGGGCATGAGGGTGGTGGGGCCCAACTGCCTGGGGCTGATCAACACCGACCCCGCCCACCTGCTCAACGCGTCGCTCTCGCCGATCATGCCGACCCGGGGCCGGATCGGGTTCTTCAGCCAGTCCGGTGCCCTCGGGATCGCGCTGCTCGAGACCCTGGTGCGACGCGGCCTCGGAGTCTCCAGCTTCGTGTCCGCGGGCAACCGAGCCGACGTGAGCGGCAACGACCTCATCCAGTTCTGGGAGGAGGACGAGGACACCGACGTCCTTCTGCTCTACATCGAGTCCATCGGCAACCCGCGCAAGTTCAGCCGGATCGCCCGCCGGACCTCGCGCACCAAGCCCATCGTCGCCGTGAAGTCGGGGCGCTCCAGCCAGGGCATCCCGCTCGGTCACCGCGTGCGCTCGACCACGCTGCCGCCCAGCGCGGTGGACGAGATGTTCCGCCAGTCGGGGGTGATCCAGGTCGACACCCTCGGTGAGCTGTTCGACGTGGCGATGGTCCTCACCTATCAACCGCTCCCCGCAGGGCGCCGGGTCGCCGTCGTCGGCAACTCCGACGCGCTGGCCGTCCTGGCCGCCGACGCCAGTGCCAGCCAGGGCGCTCCAGCTGACCGACGCGGAGCACGTCCTGCGACCGGACACGACGGCGGAGGACTTCGGTGCGTGAGCTGGCCGCAGTGGTCGACGACGCCGGCGTCGACTCCGTCGTCGTGCTCTTCGTTCCCCCCATCAGCGACTCCGGCGAGGACTTCGCGGCGCAGATCTCCGGCCGTGTCGCGACGGGCCACCAAGCCGATGGTCGCGATCGTGCTCGCGGTCGAGGGGATGAGCGAGCTGCTCCGGCACGTGAACCCCGACGGGCTCCCGATCCTCGGCTCGGTCCCGACCTTCGCCTCCGTGGAGGACGGGGTCCGCGCCCTGGCAGCGGTCACCGACTACGCGGAGTGGCGTCGCAGGCCGGACGGCGTCGTCCCGGAGCTCCTCGACCTCGACCGGGTGGGCGCCCAGGACGTGGTCGACCGGGTGATGGAGAGCCATCCCGAGGGCGGGGCGCTGGCGGGACCCGATCTCACCGAGCTGCTGCGCTGCTACGGCATCAACGTCTGGCCCACGGTGCCCGTGCGCACGCTCGAGGAGGCGCTCGCGGCCGGCGCCTGGCTCGGCTACCCGGTCGTCCTCAAAGCGGCCGACCCGACGCTGCTGCACCGCACGGACCTCGGCGGGGTCCGCCTCGACCTGGTCAACGAGAAGGCGTTGGCTCGAGCCTTCGAGGCGATGGTGGAGTCGTTCGGCTCCTCGATCACGAGCTCGCTGGTGGTGCAGCGGATGGCCCGGCACGGGGTCCCGTGCGTGGTTGCGGCCAGCGAGGACGCGTTGTTCGGCCCCGTGGTCTCCTTCGGGGTCGGGGGTGTCGTCACCGAGCTGGTCGAGGATCGCGGCTACAGCATCCCTCCGGTCTCCGACCTCGACGCCCACGACCTCGTCCGGGCGCCGCGCGCCGCCCCGCTGCTGCTCGGCTACCGGGGGGCGCCTGCGGTCGACACCGAGGAGCTCGAGGACCTCATCGTCCGCGTCTCCCGGCTCTCCGACGACCTTCCCGAGCTCGTCGAGCTCGAGCTCAACCCCGTGGTCGTGGCGGCCGAGGGTGCCGCCGTGCTGAGCGCCTCCGCGCGGGTCGCCCCCGTCCTGGTGCGCGCGGACACCACCGAACGAAGGCTCCCGACCGGCTGAGAACTCGCTTCGTGCGTGGGCCGGTCGTCGCCAGTAGCCTGCTGCCGGTCATGCCCCTCTTCGTGCGCCGCGCCCGCCTCGATTCGCCTCCCGCGCCCCCGTTGTCGGCGTCGGCGCGTCGCCTGCTCGTGGCGACGTTCGTGGCCTCGTTGGGCAACGGTCTGGTCCTTCCGTTCCTGGTCGTGTACCTGTCCCAGGTCCGGGGCATGTCCACGGCCATCGGCGGTCTGGTCATCGCCTGGAGCGCGCTGCTCGGGCTCCTCCTCACTCCGCTCGGCGGATGGTTGATCGACCGGGTGGGGCCCCGGCCCGTGCTGGTCGCCGCGCTCGGGTTCGAGGCCCTGGCCTCGGCCGGCTGGGCGTTCGTCCACGCGCCCTGGCAGGCCTTCGGCGTCGCCTCGGTCCTTGCGCTCGGCGGTGCCGGGGTGTGGGCCGCCGCCTCCACGTTCTTGTCGCGCTCGGTCGCCGAGGAGCAGCGGCAGCGGGCGTTCGGGTTGAACTTCCTGCTCCTCAACCTGGGCATCGCGGTCGGGGGTCTGGTGGCCGGACTGGTCATCGACGTGGCCCGACCGACCACGTTCGAGGTGCTCTACGTCGCTGACGGGGCGTTCGTGCTCCTCGGACTCGCCGTGATTGCCTCGATGCGCGGCCTCGGCGGTCCGGTTCCCCGGAGCGCGGAGGAGGAGGAGGACCAGGACGGTGGGTACCGCGAGGTCCTGCGCGACCGTGCGCTCATGCGGCTCGTGGCGGTCGCCGTCGTCCTGCTCACCTGCGGCTACGGTGCGCTGGAGGTCGGGTTCCCCGTCTTTGCGACGACCCAGGCGGGTCTCAGCGTCCGGTACGTCGCCTTCGGGTACGTGGGGAACACCGTCGCGATCGTGCTCGGCCAGATGTACGTCATCCGGGTCATCGCCGGTCGGTCGCGCAGTCACCTCATCGCTGCCGTCGGGCTCGTGTGGGCGCTCGCCTGGGTGCTGCTGAGCCTCTCCGTGCCCTTGTCCGGCGGTGCGGCGGCGGCGGTGGCGCTCGCGGCTCCTGTCGTGTTCGCGTTCGGCGAGACGATCTGGCAGCCCGTGGTGCCGTCCCTGATCAACGACCTCGCCCCCGAGCGGCTGCGCGGCCGCTACAACGCCCTCGGGTCCCTCTCGTGGAACGTCGCCGGCACCCTGGGTCCGGCGATGACCGGCATCCTCCTCGGTGCGGACCTGGCCGGTGTGTGGGTCGCGGTCGTCGTGGGTGGCTGTCTTCTCGCAGCCGGGGCTGCCCTGCGCCTGCGGCACGTCCTCACACCTGTTCAGGACGGACGGGTCCCGAGCGTGGCCACGGAGGTGGGAGGATGAGCGACGTGACCGAGACCGGGACCGCCGCCGACCTGCGCACCGCCATCGAGCGGTCGGGGTACTACCCCGAGCTCGTGGCGGAGTCCTTGGAGACGGCGCGTCGCCGGGGAGGACGTACGTGCCTTCCTCGTGCACCACGAAGCGACCTTCGACCACGACGAGCTGCGGCGGCACATCACGGTCCTGGCGCTGACCGCGACCCGGCTGGTCGTCTCGCACACCGACGACCACCCCGCTGACGAGGTGAACCCCGCCAACACGGCGATCACCACCACCGAGTCGGTGCCGATCGCGATGCTCGGGTCGGTCATGGTGTCGCGGACGGTGACGGACCCGGCCACCTACCGCGCGGGGAGCCGGGCCTCCGACGTCGTGCTGACCCTCGGCTGGGGAGCCGTGAGCAGGCTGGACCTCGAGCCGGCCCGGTGCGGTGACCCCGACTGCGAAGGGGACCACGGGTACACCGGAACCGCGACCTCCGACGACCTCTCCGTCCGCGTGAGCGCCGTCGGTGACGGGGAGAACGGGGTGGCCCAGGCGCTCGCCTTCGCCTCCGCCGTGAACGCGGCCGTCGCCTCGACGCGCGCCTGACCGCGCGTGACCGGCAGCACACCCGCGGAGCCGCTGCTCCCTGCGTACGGGCACCGGTCGCTCGCCGACGTCATGCCTTCGATCGCCGCTGTGCTCGGGATGCCCGGCGCGGTCGACGTCCTCGGCCTGCCTGCGGCGCGCGCCGTCGTTGCTGCTCCTCGTGGACGGACTCGGTGCCGAAGGGCTGGCGGCAGCCGCCCCCGACCACGCCCCCGTCCTGGCCGAGCTGGCCAGCGGGGTCTTCCACGCTGACCACCTGCTTTCCCTCGACGACGTCGACCAGCGTGACGTCGCTGGCGACGGGCCTGCCTCCCGGGCAGCACGGCATCGTCGGGTATCAGTTCCGGGTCCCCGGGCACGGACTGCTCAACACGCTCCGGTGGCCCGACACCCTCGACCCCGGCCGGGTCCAGGTGCGTCCGAACCTGCTCGCCGGTCTTGCCGAGGCGGGGATCCCGACCAGCCACGTCGGGCCGCGGGCGTACACCTGGAGCGGACTGACGCGGGCGGCCATGGCCGGGACGACGTACACCGGCGCCGACTCGCCCGGCGAGAAGGTCGCCGCCACCATGGCCGTGCTGCGGGGGGAGGGGCCGGTCCTCGTCCAGGTCTACACGGCGGAGCTCGACAACACCGGGCACCTGAACGGCGTCGACTCCGACGCGTGGCGGGCCCAGCTCGGGCACGTCGACCGGCTGGTCGAGCAGCTGCGTGGCGGCCCTGCCGACCGATTCGGTCCTCCTGGTCACGGGCGACCACGGCATGGTGGACGCGGTCGCGGACGCGGCCGTCGACGTCGAGAACGATCCCGAGCTGGCGGCTGGCGTCGCCCTGCTCGGCGGGGAGCCGCGCGCCCGCCACGTCTACGCGACCGACGGGGCGGCCTCCGACGTGGTAGCGGCGTGGACGGAGAAGCTGGCGGCGGTCGCGTGGGTGCGGTCGCGGGACCAGGCGATCGACGAGGGCTGGTTCGGCCCGGTGGCCGACGGCGTGCGCGACCGGATCGGCGACGTGGTCGCCGCCTGCCATGCGCCGGGAGCCCTCCTCGTGGCCGGTCGCACGAACCCGCACGAGACGCTGCTCGTGGGGCACCACGGTTCGCTCACCTCCGCCGAGGCGCTGGTCCCGCTGCTCGTCGCCGGGCCGTACGGGCAGGAGTGAGGCCATGGCTGAGCTGGTCTTCTTCACCGGGACGATGGACTGCGGCAAGTCCACCCTCGCCCTGCAGACCGACCACAACCACTCCTCGAGGGGTCGGATCGGGCTCATCCTCACCTCCCGCGACCGGGCAGGGGAGGCCACCTTGTCGAGTCGTCTTGGCCTCGAGGTGCCCGCCCTCGAGGTGCGTGAGGGGGCGTCCTTGTGGGAGACGGTGGCGGACCGGCTGCAATCCGGCGATCGCATCGACTACGTGATCGCCGACGAGGCGCAGTTCTACACACCGGAGCAGGTCGACGACATGGCGCGCATCGTCGACGACCTCGGCGTGGACGTCTTCGCCTTCGGGATCACGACCGACTTCCGGACCCGGCTGTTCCCGGGCGCGCAGCGGCTCCTCGAGCTTGCCGACCGGGTGCACCTGCTCCAGGTGGAGGCACTGTGCTGGTGCGGCGCCCGAGCGACCCACAACGCGAGGACCGTCGACGGTGTCATGGTCGTCGAGGGCGCCCAGGTCGTCGTGGGCGACACCACCGACGCGGGTGAGGAGCCTCCGGACGTCGGGTACGAGGTGCTCTGCCGGGCCCATCACCGCCGTCGGATGACGGCTGCCTCAGCGCGCGCGGTGACCTTGAGCCCCGACGTCCTGCCGTTCGGTCCGTCCGCGTGAACTGACGTCCCGCGCCTTCGTTGTTGACCGGTCTCAGTCCTCGGGAGCTGTGCCGCCGCCGAAGAGGATCTCGTCCCAGCTCGGCACCGAGGCACGGCGACCGGTCCGGGCCGGCTTGGGACCGGTGGTGGGACGCAGCGGCCCGTCGGCGTCCGGCGCGACCTCGGGCACGTGGTGCGCCGTGGGCTCGTCAGGCACAGGCGTCTCGTCGTCGCTCTCGTCGAAACCGTCGTCGAGGGAGTCGGCCAGCTCCGGGGGTGGGCTGTCCTCGACGTCAGGCACCGCCGCCAACCTCGGGGTCGGGGGAGCAGCCGTCTCCTCCGGTTCGGCGGCCGGGGGCACCGGCGCGTTCGCGGCGGTGCGTCCGCGGCCCCGCTGACCTCGGCTGGGCTCGGGCACCGCCCGCTCGTCCGCGGTGAGCCACCCGGCCTCGTCGTCGTGGGGCTCCAGCGTGCGTCGGATGTGGTCGAACAGCCAGGTCGCCGAGCGTTCGCGTCCGCCGTGGACGTACTCCAGGCGCACGGCCCAACGGCCGTCCTCGCGACGGCGGGCGTCCCAGACGAGGACGTCGGGATCCACACCCCGCGCCTCGAGCCGCTCGATCACGAGGTCGCTCAACGGGTGGGCCGATGCGTCGGTGACCCGGCGCACGTTCGTGCTCTGCGCGAGCTGGGCGATGTGGTAGCGCTCCATGAGCACCGGGCCCTCGAACCGCCTGACCCGCTCGACCGGGACCTGTGCGGCGAGGGCGATCTCCTCCGAGGTCTGGCCGGCGCGGATCCGGGACTGGATCTCGCGCGGCGTCAGCTCGTTCTCCATCTGGATCTGCAGCTGGCCCAGCCGGGCGCGGTCGCCCCGCATCGCCGCGTGGACCCGCTCGTCGAGCGGCAGCGCGTACGGCGTCCCGTCCGGCCCTTCGAGCATCAGGCTGGAGCCGTCGTCGCTCACGCCCAGCAGGCGTAGGTGCTGCATCTCACTGCCTCCGAGGGACCCTCGTTGACCCGATCGCCGCACGGGAGGTCCGGCGGCAGCCCTGAGACTACGCAGCCCGGCGGGTGGGTCGTACCCGCATGGCGGTCTCGACCGGACACAATGCCGTGGATGGAGGAGGACGAGAAGCGGCCACGCCGCGTCGACCTGAGCGTCAGCCAGGTGCTGGCGGGCGCTCTCGCAGCGATGTGCGGGTCGCTCGTCGCCAGCCGACTCGGGTTGGCCGGGACGGTCATCGGGACGTTCGTCTTCTCCGTGGTCGCGACCGTGCTGACCGCGATCTACCTGCACTCCATGGTGCGGCTCAAGGAGCGGGCCGACGCGGCGCGGATCGCCGCGCTGCGTTCCAAGCAGGGGAGGGTGCCGCCGTCGGCACCGGTCCCTGCCGCGGCCGCCGCACCCGCCGAGACCCCCGCGGCCGCCGAGCCGGTCGAGGAGCGTCACCTGCTCGTCGACAGTCGTGGGTACCACTGGGGGGCGATCGTCGCGATCTCGTTCGTGGTGTTCGTGCTGGCCATGGTCGGCGTCACCGTGATCGAGGGCATCACCGGCAAGGCCCTGTCGTGCAGCTTCGGCCGGGAGTGCGACGACCCGTCGACGGTGCCGCTGCCGGGACGCAAGCCGAAGCCGTCGGTCTCGCCCGCTCCCTCGGAGTCGCCGACGCCGAGCTCCGACGCCGACGCCGACGCCGACCCGACGCCGAGCCCGACGCCGACGCCGACGCCGACTCCTACGCCGAGCCCGACGCCGACTCCCAGCGGCTCCGTGACCGCCCCGGCCGGCCTGAGCCCGACGCCGGTGCCTTGACGGTGGCCGCCGCCGCTCGCCCGACGCCGCGGGTGAAGGTGGAGAAACCTCGACTGAAGCGGGGACAAGGTGACCTTGCGTCGGTTCAGCGGGTGGTGGGGCCGGCACCAGGAGACGGCTGCCGGGCAGGGCGACCGCGAAGGTGAGCAGGCCGCAGGCGACGGCGACCAGGTAGGCCGGTCGGGCTCCTGCCTCGTCGATGAGCCAGCCCGACAGGGCCGCGCTGAACGAGACGCCCAGGGCGATGCCGGTGGTCAGCCAGGTGAGGGACTCGGTGAGCTGAGCCGTGGGCGCGAGCTCCTCGACCAGCGCGAAGCACACGATGAGCGTGGGTGAGATGGCCAGGCCGCAGACGACCGCGGCGATCCCCAAGGTCACGAGCGAGCCGGCGCTGAGGAAGAACAGCGGCGTGAGGACGGCCATCCCGAGGGAGCCCACCACCAGCTGGCGGCGCAGGGGCATGGCGGGGTGGCGCCAGCCGTACGTCAGGCCGGCCACCAGGCTGCCGGAGGCGTACAACGCCAGGATCACGCCGGCCGCGGGGAGCCGGCCGAGCTCGTCGCTGCGCGCGATCGTGACGACCTCGACGCAGCCGAAGATCCCGCCGAGGAAGAACGAGACGAGGATGAGGACCTGCAGCCAGACCCCGGCGAGGGCGCTGCCGGTCCCCCCGCGCGCTCCGACCAGCGGTGGCTCGCTGCGCCGCTGGGCCAGGAAGAGCAGGCCGCCGAACAAGCCGATGGCGGCCACGGCCAGCAGCGCGGAGGGCGGGCTGAAGTGCACGGCCCAGAGGGTCACGGCCGGTGGACCCAGCACGAAGATGAGCTCGTCGAGCACCGACTCCCAGGAGTACGCGGTCCGCAGGCCTTCGGAGCCCTCCAGGGCCGCCGACCACCGGGAGCGGACCAAGGAGCCGATGGTCGGCTCCGCCCCGGCGACGAGCGCGGCGACGAACAGCGTCCAGGCGGGTGCCCCCCGCTCTGCCAGCAGGACGAGTGCCACGAGCCCGGACGCGAAGATCACGAGCTGGGGGGTGGTCACCCGGCGCTGGCCGTAGCGGTCGACCAGCCGGGAGAACTGGGGGCTGATCAGCGCGAAGGCGATCCCGGCGGTTGCGGACGACCGCCCCCGCCAGGGCGTAGGAGTCGTACGCGCCCTCGACGACGAGGACGATGCCGATGCCGATCATGGCGATCGGGAGCCGGGCCACGAAGGCCGTGGCCGTGAAGGCCTTGGTCCCCGGACGCCGGAACAGCTGGGCGTAGGGGTTCGGCACCGCACCAACCTAGGTGGCGACATGGCCCCTGCGGGCCACCCCGAGCGGCGGCGGGTCGGGTGCGGGAGGATCGTCGACGTGACCGTTGGCCCGTACGACGCCCTGCTCCTCGTCTCCTTCGGCGGTCCCGAGGGTCCGGACGACGTCCTGCCGTTCCTGGAGAACGTCACGCGCGGGCGCGGGATCCCGCCGGAGCGGCTGCGCGAGGTCGGCGCTCACTACGACCACTTCGGCGGGGTCAGCCCGATCAACGCGCAGAACCGCGCCCTGCTCGAGGCGGTCGTCGCCGACTTCGGCGCCCACGACGTCGACCTCCCGGTCTACTGGGGCAACCGGAACTGGGCGCCCGTACCTCGACGAAGCGGTGGCTGACATGGCTGCCGACGGGGTTCGGCGGGCGCTGTGCTTCGTGACCTCCGCGTACTCCTCCTACTCCGGCTGCCGGCAGTACCGCGAGAACCTCGCCGACGCGGCGGCCAGTGGTGGGCGCCCGCGCCCCCGAGCTCGACAAGCTGCGCGTCTACTTCGACCACCCGGGGTTCGTCGAGCCCTTCGTCGACGCCACGGTGGCCGCGCTCGAGGCTCTCCCGGAGGGAGGCCGGAGCCACCGCGCCGCTGGTCTTCACGACGCACTCCATCCCGTCGGCGGGGGCGGCGACGAGTGGACCGGCGGGCGGCGCCTACGTGGCGCAGCACCTGGCCGCCGCGCAGCTGGTTGCCGACGCGGTCGCCAGCCGTACGTCCTCCACCGGCGCGCCGGTGGGACCTGGTCTTCCAGTCCAGGTCAGGACCGCCGAGCCAGCCGTGGCTCGAGCCCGATGTCGGCGACCACCTGGTGGCGCTGGCTGCTGAGGGCGTGCCGGGCGCGGTGATGGTCCCCATCGGCTTCGTGTCCGACCACGTCGAGGTGTTGTGGGACCTGGACCACCAGGCAGCCGAACAAGCAGCCCAGGTGGGGCTGCCCGTAGCCCGAGCGGCCACGCCCGGGACGGATCCCCGGTTCGTCGCCATGGTGCGTGAGCTGGTCCTCGAGAGGGCGTCGGGTGGACCGCGTCGGGCGCTGTCGCCTCTGGGACCTGGCTGGGACCGCTGTGCGGCCGGCTGCTGTCCCAACGCCCGAGGCGACCGGCCGGCCGTGTCCCAGCAGGACGCGTGAGCGGCGCGAGCACCGCCGAGCTGCTCGAGCTCGCCCGGGACGCAGCACACGAGGCCGGTGCACTGTTGCTGCGACGCCGGCACGGCGCCTTGGGTGTCTCCACGAAGTCCAGTCCCACCGACGTCGTGACCGAGGCGGACACCGCGGCCGAGGCCCTGCTGCTGGGCCGGATCGTGGCCGGCCCGGCCCGGAGACGGCTACCTCGGCGAGGAGGGCTCGAGTCGTCCGAGCAGCACCGGGCTGCGGTGGGTCGTGGATCCCCTGGACGGCACCGTCAACTACCTCTACGGGCTGCCGAGCTGGGCCGTGTCGATCGGGATCGAGGACGCGGACGGGGCGGTGGTGGGAGTCGTCCACGCGCCGGTGCTCGGTGAGACGTTCTGGGCCGTCCGCGGCGGCGGGGCGTTCCGCGACGGCGAGCAGGTGCGCTGCTCGTCGTGCGGCTCGCTCGACCAGGCGCTGCTGGGGACGGGCTTCGGCTACGACTCCCGTCGGCGCGTCGTTCAGGCCCGTTGGGTGGCGGAGGTGCTCCCGCTCGTGCGGGACATCCGGCGGTCGGGTTCGGCCGCCGTGGACCTGTGCGCCGTCGCGTGCGGGCGGCTCGACGCCTACGCCGAGCAGGGTCTCGCCGCCTGGGACGGCTCAGCGGGCGGGCTGATCGCCTCGGAGGCGGGTGCCGTGGTCGCAGGGCTGCGGGGCAGAGCCGCAGGCCCGCAGTTGTTCGTGGCGAGCGCCCCGGGCGTCTGGACGGAGCTGCACGACCTGCTGGTCCGGGTGGGGGCCGAGGAGGACCCGCTCGCTTGACATCTCGGCACCGAATGAATGAACATTCATTCCGTGCCCGCCGCCAGCTCGTCCCTCTCGACCAAGGCAGACGCCGTCCTCGACGCCGCGCTGGCGCTGTTCACGGAGCGGACCTACGGCGGGACCGCGATGCCGGCCGTGGCTGAGCGGGCCGGGGTGGCCGTGGGCACGATCTACCGCTCGTTCCCCAGCAAGGAGGCGCTCGCCAACGCAGTCTTCGCCCGAGGCAAGCAGCAGCTGCTCGAGGCGGTGACCGCCGAGGTCACCGGCGGGGGTCCGGCGCGCGATGAGGTCCTGGCCATGTGGCGGGGACTGGCCGGCTTCGCCCGGGCGAACCCCGACGCGTTCGCCTTCCTCGAGCACCAGCAGCACGCCGGCTACCTTGATGCGGGCTCACGCGAGGTCTCGGCCCGCGTCGAACGTGCTGCCTGCGGCGTGGTCGAGCGCGGGCAGTCCCGGGGAGAGATCCGCCCCGACGACCCCGGGTTGTTGGTGGCGATGGTCTTCGGTGCCTTCGTCGGGCTCAGCAAGGCCTGCCGCGCCACCGAGACCGTCCTGAGCCCCGCCGTGATCCAGGCCAGCGGCAAGGCCGCCTGGGACCTCCTCCGGGCCGCTGACTGACCGGCGCCCGCTCGAACTGCCCCTCCCACCAACCTCGTTCAGGAGAACTGATGACCCAGCTGTCCACCACTCCCGCTGCCCCGGACCAGGTGGTCGCGGCCCGAAGTACCGCTGCCCTCGTCACTGGCTGCTCGTCGGGGATCGGGCGGGCGACGGCGCTCGCGCTGCACGCAGCAGGGTTCCCCGTCTACGCCACGGCTCGACGACCGGACACCCTCGAGGACCTCGCTGCGCGGGGCCTCACGGTCCTGGCGCTCGACGTCACGGACGAGTCCTCGATGGCAGCGGCAGTCGACCGGGTCGTCACCGACCGGGGGGCCGTGGGGGTGCTCGTGAACAACGCCGGCTATGCCCTCCAGGGAGCGATCGAGGAAGCGTCGATGGACGAGGTGCGGCGCCAGTTCGAGACCAACGTCTTCGGGCTCAGCAGACTCATCCAGCTGGCGCTCCCGGGGATGCGCGCCCAGGGCTGGGGCCGGATCGTCAACGTGGGGTCGATGGGCGGGCGGATCACCCTCCCCGGGGGCGGCTACTACCACGCGAGCAAGCACGCGGTGGAGGCGCTGAGTGATGCCCTGCGTCTCGAGGTGGCCCCGTTCGGCGTGAGCGTGTCCCTCGTCCAGCCGGGCCCGGTGCAGACCGGCTTCGGCGACGCCGCACTGGACACCCTGAACCTGCCGGACGACGGTCCCTACGCCCAGTTCAACCACGAGGTCGCTGCCCGTTACGCGCAGACATACGACGACAAGGCGGCCAGGCGCAACGTGACGCCCGAGGCGGTTGCCGCGGCGATCGTCTCGGCGGCGGGTGAGCACCCCCGACCGCGCTACGCGGTCGGTGTCGTGGCCAAAGCGCTGATCACCACCCGACGGCTGAGCCCCGACGTGGTCTGGGACGCCCTCATGAGGCGCTCCTGGCCCACCCCGCGCTAGTCGAGGCGGCGCAGCTCGTCGCGGTAGCGGGCCACGTGGGAGGCGTAGAGCTCGACCGCGTCGTCGAAGGCGCCCGCCTCGACCGCCCGCTCGCGGATGCGCGCCGGGACCCCGAGGGCCATCGCCCTCGACGGCACCTCGGTCCCGCGGGCCACGACGGCTCCGGCGCCCACGAGCGCTCCGGTCCGCACGACCACGCGGTGGAGCAGGATCGAGCCTGCGCCCACCAGGCAGTCGTCCTCGACCGTGCAGCCCTCGAGATGGGCCCGGTGGCCGATCACGCAGCGCGACCCGATGAGGGTGGGCACGGACGCCGTGCAGTGCACGACGACGCCGTCCTGCACCGAGGTCCGGTCGCCGACCTCGATGACCCCGTGGTCCCCGCGGAGCACCGCCGTGGGCCACACCGTGCTGAACGGCGCCGATCCGCACGCGGCCGATGACGACCGCGTCGGGATGGACCCAGGCGTCCGGGTGGATGTCGGGGACCAGGTCACCGAGGGCGTAGACCGGCACGAGGGAGGTCCTCTCGAGAGGCTGACAAGGGACGGGACGGCGGTGCGCAGCGACACCGTACGTTCATCCGGGCATGCTCTGCAGTTCACCCGTCGCACGCTCAGCGGACGGCCGTGTGACGTATCTCTGGTCGCGCCTGGGGGTACATGTCGGCGTATCGGCGCGACGTACGGCCCCAGGTAGGGCACAATCCGGGGCCCCGGCGGGCATACCTGAGGTCCCGCCGGTGTTGTGCCGCCGGCACGACCTGCACGGACCCTGACGAGACCAGACGACCGATGACCCGGAGGCTCCGGTGGCGACCGACTACGACACCCCTCGCAAGACCGACGACGAGCTCAACGAGGACAGCCTCGAGGAGCTGAAGGCTCGGCGTGCCGACGCCAGCTCTGGCGTCGTCGACGTCGACGAGACCGAGCTGGCCGAGAACCTCGAGCTTCCTGGTGCAGACCTGTCCAACGAGGAGCTGTCGGTCCGGGTCCTGCCGAGGCAGGCCGACGAGTTCACCTGTTCGCGATGCTTCCTCGTCCATCACCGGAGTCAGCTGGCCAGCGAGAAGAACGGCCAGTTCACCTGCCGGGAGTGCGCAGCCTGAGCCGGGTGCAGACTGGCGGCATGGACAGCACCGGTCGGGTCCGGCGCGGTGTGGAGCTGGTGCGCCGACCGCGGCGAGCGACGCGCGTCCCCGTCCCAGCAGGCGATTCCTGCGGACCCGGAGGTCGGCGACCTGCTCGGGCGCTTCACGGTGTCCGCCGAGGACGGGGTCCCTGGCGCGAGCGACGAGCGCTTCGCCATCGTCTGGGCGCAGCTCGCCGCCGCGCTCGTCCGCTCGGGCCGGCACGCGGGGGTGGCCGCCGTCACGAGCGGCCGATGGATGGCCGACCAGCTCATCGCTGCAGCACCGCACCTTCCGGTTCGTGACCTCCCGACGCTGCGCTCGCACCACCGCGGGCTCGAGGGCGACCCGCTCGCCGAGGCAGTCGTGCGCAACGCCGTGCGTGCCACGGCCGCGGTCGGCATCGCCGGTGGCGCGCTGTCGGCCGTGAAGTGGTTCGCCCCGGTCACCCTCATCACGATCCCGCTCCAGATCGCCGTCGAGGCGCTCGCTGTCGCAGCGATCGAGGTGAAGCTCGTCGGGGAGCTCCACGAGGTGTACGGCGTCCCGGTGCGCGGGACGGCGACCCAGCGCGGGCTGGCGTACTCCACCGCCTGGGCGAACCGGCGAGGGGTCACGTCGCTGGATCCCACGGTGATCCCGGCCGGTCTCGGACTGGTGGCCAGGCAGCGGGTGCAGCGGCGACTGCTCGTCAGCGTCGGCCGGAGCACCGGCACGGTGACGCCGATGATGGTCGGCGCCGCCTACGGGGGCTGGGTGAACCGGCGGACCACGCAGGGGCTCGCCGACGAGCTCCGCACCGACCTTCGGCGGGGGCGCCCCTTGACGGGTGGTCTGGCCGGCAAGGTCGTGCAGGGGATGCTCTCCTCCGACCGCTGAGCGCGGGCTAGGCTCGTGGCTGGACCACCGGCAGGAACGACAGCTCAGACGAATCAGACGAAGGAGACGGCGTGGCGGGTTCGGCGGGCAATGCAGCGGTCTTCGCCCTCACCGCAGTCGTTGCGGCGAGCGCGGCGAAGAAGGTCACCGAGGTGGTGTGGACCGCATCGACGGGCAAGTCGGTTCCGGGTGAGGTCGACAACCCGGACGAGGCGCTGTCCAGCGCCGTCGCGTTCGCCGTGCTCAGCGGTGCCGCGGCCGGGGTCATCCGGATGCTGATCAACCGCAACACCCGCAAGGTGCTCGGCGTCTAGGCCGGGCGGCTCGCCGATCCAGGGCGGGCGGCGTCCACGGCTGCCACCAGAGCCTCGGGGTGCCGCGTCGAGACGTACCAGTACGGCGCCGGGTCGCTGGCGTCGACCACCTCGATCCGGATCGCGGTCGGCACCCATCCCCGCAGGTAGAGGTACGCCCGCGGGTCCGCCTCCGGTCCGCGCAGGCGCCACGCCGCCGAAGCGTCGAGCGCGCGCACAGAACCGGCGTCCTCCAGCGGCAGCCGAGCTGGTCCGGCACGCAGCACGGCCGTCGGCCACCTCGATCTCGCCTCCGGCCGCTCGCAGCCCGCCCACGACCGCAGCGCCACCGAGGAGGAGGAGGGGGAGGCCGATCCAGGGACTGAGCGCTGCGCTGAGGGCGAGCGCCACAGCCGCCCACAGCCCCAGCGCCACGACCCACATCCATCCGGGGACGCCGAGTCGTTCCCGGTAGCCCCCGAGGGTGCCGGTGCTCTGCGGATCGGAGTCGGCCATGCCCGCAAGGGTCGCACTGGGGGCGCTGCCGGCGGCAGTAGGGTCGGGGTGAGATGTCCGCGCACCAGCACACCGTCCCGCCCCCCGGAGTGGAGCTCCCGGCGCGGCACGCTGACGCGCCCCCACCGGGGGCCACCGCTGGGTCCGCACTATCGTCGGCTGCTACGGCTGCGGACCCGAGCACCTGACCGGCCTCCACCTGCGCGTGGTGGCCTGCGAGGGCCTGGCTCTTCGTTCGACGTTCACCGTGACCGAGCACCACCAGGGCGCGCCCGGACTGGCGCACGGCGGCCTGCTCTCCACCGCCTTCGACGAGTCCATGGGCGCTCTGAACTGGCTCACGCGCACCCCGGCGGTGACCGCCCGGCTCGAGACCGACTTCAGGCGGCCGGTGCCCGTGGGCTCCACCGTTCACATCGACGCGACGATCACCGGCGTGCAGGGCCGCAAGATCTGGACGGCCGCGACCGGCCGTCTCGATGCCTGGGACGGCCCGCTCGCGGTCCAGGCCGCGGCCCTCTTCCTGGCGGTCGGTCTCGAGCACTTCCGCGCGCACGGGCGGCCCGCGGACGTCGAGGCCGCTCTCGCCGACGCCCGGACCCGGAGCACGGTGCGCAGCTTCGAGGTCAATCCGTGAGCCCCGTCGACGTCCTCGTGGTGCGGCTCGACCCGGATCTCCCGTTGCCCGAGTACGCCCGGCCCGGAGATGCCGGGGTGGACCTGCTCACCACCGTCGACGTCACCGTCGCTCCAGGCGAGCGGGCGTTGCTGCCCACCGGGTTGGCGATAGCGCTTCCGGACGGCTACGCCGCCTTCGTCCACCCGCGGTCCGGTCTGGCGGTCCGCCACGGCGTGAGCCTGGTCAATGCGCCCGGCACGGTCGACGCCGGCTATCGCGGCGAGATCCAGGTGTCGGTGATCAACCTCGACCCACGCGAGGAGGTGGTCTTCCACCGGGGAGACCGGATCGCGCAGCTGGTCGTCCAGCGCGTCGAGCGCGCGCGCTTCCACGAGGTCGACAGACTCCCCGGATCGGCACGAGCCGATGGCGGGTTCGGATCGACGGGTGGCCACGTCGCCACCGGCACAGGGGAGGCGTGACGGTGCCCATCTTCAGGCGCAAGAAGCTCGACGAGTCCGGGTCCGGTTTCGCCGGACGAGATCGGTGTCGAGAACCAGGCGACCGAGGCGCTGAGCGACCTCGAGGACTCAGCCACGGACGAGTCCGCGCCGTCACCGGTGGGGCATCGTCGCGAGGGTGGCCCGTGGGACGCGGCGGACGCTCCCGAGGACGACCAGCCCCGCCTCGACCTCGGTGGCCTCCGTGTTCCGGGGTTCACCGGGCTCGAGGTCCGGCTGGAGATCGACCGGGCCACCGAGCGGGTCATCGCCGCCACCGCCGTCACCCGCGGCGGGCAGCTGCAGCTGCAGGCCTTCGCGGCGCCCCGCAGCGGCGGGCTGTGGGCGGAGGTCCGGCGGGAGCTGGTCGAGGGCATCGAAGCCGCCGGCGGCTCGGTCGCCGAGGTCGACGGCCGGTTCGGTCGTGAGCTGGTCGGCGAGGTGCCGGACTCGGCGGGGGGCAGCGCGCTCCAACCGGCCCGCTTCGTGGGCGCGGACGGGGCTCGGTGGTTCCTCCGAGGGGTGTTCTCGGGTGCCGCGGCCGCCCCCGGCGAGGCGGCCGACGCGCTCGAAGCGGTGTTCGAGGGCACGATCGTGGTCCGGGGAGCGCAGGCGATGGCTCCTCGGGAGCTGCTGGCCCTGACGATGCCGAGCGATGCGGTGCAGACGGCCGCCCCGGACGAGGCGAAACCTCCCCTCGAGCCGTTCCGCCGGGGGCCGGAGATCACCGAGATCCACTGACGCGTCAGTCCGCGTGCTGGCAGGCCCCTCCTGACGGGCTGGTGACGAAGGAGGCCGGGGGCACGGAATCCCGCGCGAGCGAAGGCGTCGTCGATCGCGGACTCGACCGCGCCGACGAGGTCCTCGGGGACGAGCGAGACGGTGCATCCCCCGAACCCGGCTCCCGTCATGCGCGAACCGAGCGCCCCCGCCTGCAGCGCCGCGTCGACCGCGACGTCGAGCTGGGGCACGGTCACCTCGAAGTCGTCACGCAGGGAGAGGTGGGACGCCGTCAGCAGGGGGCCGATCGCGGTCACCGCACCGGAACGGAGCAGCCGAACCGTCTCCTGGACTCGATCGTTCTCCGTCGTGACATGGCGGGCTCGGCGGTGCCGGACCGTGCCGAGGCGTCCCGCCGCAGCATCCACGTCCGCGGTGGTCACGTCGCGCAGGGCCGCGACGCCGAGCAGGGCGGCGGCCTCCTCGCACGCGGTGCGTCGCTCGGCGTAGGCGCCGTCGACGAGGGCGTGCTCGGTGCGGGTGTCGGTGACGAGGAGCGCCAGTCCGGCCGCACGTGGGTCGAACGGGACCTGCTCGACCTCGAGCGAGCGCGTGTCCAGCGCGAGCACGTGGCCGCTGGTGCAGCGCAGCGAGGCGGACTGGTCCATGATCCCGCAGGGCACGCCCGCCACGACGTTCTCGGCGCGCTGCGCGAGGAGGGCGAGCTCCGCGAGGCTCTCGGGGCCACCGAAGAGGTCGCGGGCGGCGAGCACGCTCGCGCACTCCACTGCCGCCGAGGACGACAATCCGGCTCCCACGGGCACGTCAGAGACGAGCAGCACGTCCAGTCCACCGACCTCGACCCCGCACTCGCTCAGCACCCACCAGGGGCCGGCGACGTACGCGGGCCAGCCCGTCGGTCGCCCTGGCCCTACGTCATGCAGGCCCAGCTCAGCCGACCCGCGCTCGGCCGAGATGACGTGGATGCGCGCGTCGTCGCGCGGTCGCGCCGCGACCCAGGCCCGTTGCCGCAGGGCCAGCGGGAGGACGAACCCGTCGTTGTAGTCCGTGTGCTCGCCGATGAGGTTCACCCTGCCGGGGGCCGACCACACCCCGGCAGGCTCCCCCCCGAAGGCGTCCCGGAAGGCGTCGCGGACCGTCTGGACGGAACCGACGGCGGCGTCGGACGTCACGGGGTCGCGGACACCGGACGCGCGTCGCGCAGCATCTGGGCCGCGCGCTCCGGTGCGATGTCGTTGATCCACACACCGGCCCCGGACTCCGACCCGGCGAGGTACTTCAGCTTGCCCGGAGCTCGCCGGATGGAGGAGATCTGCAGGGACAGGTGCGCCAGGTCGCGTCCCTCATGGACCGGCGCCTGCTGCCAGGCCGCGATGTAGGGCATGCTCACGCCGAACAAGGCGTCGAACCGGCCGAGGACGTCGAGGTAGAGGGCGGGGAACTCCGAGCGCTCCGCCTCGTCGAGGGCGGGCAGGTCGGGCACGCGACGTTTGGGGTACAGGTGCACCTCGAACGGCCAGCGGGCTGCTTCCGGGACGAACGCGACCCATCGTGGCGTCTCCGCGACGACGCGCACCCCGACGGTGAGCTCGTCGCGAATGATCCGGTCGAACAGGCTCTCGCCGGTTGCCGCCCGGTGTCGCGCGGCAGATCCGAGCACACGAGCCGTTCGGGGCGGCACGAACGGATAGCCGTAGATCTGCCCGTGCGGGTGGCTCAGCGTCACGCCGATCTCGGTGCCCCGGTTCTCGAAGATGAAGACCTGCTCGACCCCGTCGACCGCTGACAGGGCGAGGGCGCGGTCGATCCACGCCTCGAGGACCAGTCGGACCCGGTCCGCGCTGAGGCTGACGAAAGCGCCCTCGTGGTCGGAGGTGAAGCACACGACCTCGCACCTCCCCACGCCCGGGCGACGGGTCACGAGACGTGGCCCCTCGTCCGTGGTCAGCGCGCCGTCGAGGGGGTCGGGCACCCGCGCGAGCGAGGGGAACCGGTTCTCGAAGACCACGACCTGGTAGTCCGGCTCGGGGATCTCGGTCGGGTGCCCGGCCCGCGTCGGGCACAGCGGGCACTCATCGGTCGGCGGCAGGAAGGTCCGGTCTTGTCGGTGGGAAGCGATGACCACCCACTGGTCCAGCAGTGGATCATGGCGGATCTCGCTCGCTGTGGCGACTGCGGGGAGGTCGCGCTCGTCCTGCGCGCTCCGGACCGGCGTCGGCTCGACGTCGAAGTAGGTGATCTCGCGCCCGTCGGCGAGGGAGCGCCGGGTGCGGACGGTGAGGGGAGCTGCCGTACGGGTCGTGGTCACGAGACTCCTTCGACGAGCGTGCAGCTTCGGCGGGTACGCCCTCGGCGTCTGCGGTTCCGAGGCAGGGACGAGCTCTTCCGGTTGTACCTGGGGTCGATCATGATCCCGTTCGCGTCCGCGTTCACGGCGTACGGCGTCATCGACTCAGGCAACCAGGAGAACAGCGTGCTGGCGCTGACGCCGGCCACCCTCGGTGGTCGTGCGCCCGACGTGGAGAACGTGGCGAGCAGCGGTCTCAAGCGCTTGAGCACGCCGCTGGCGTCAGGAACACGTCAGGATCGCGGCCGTGAGCGTCAGGAATCCGTCAGGGCGGACGGCCACGGCCCTCTCGTCCTGGTCGTGATGGGTGGTGCACCTCCCCGAGGCGCCGGCCCCTGGGCCGCAACTCTTGACCTTGGAGCAGTGATGGCCGACCTGGCCTTCTTTCTCCTGACCCTGGCGCTGTTCGCCCTGATCGTGGCGATCGCTCGCGGAACGGACCGGATGTGAGCGCCGAGAACGCGGTCGGCCTCGTGGTCGCGGTGTCCCTCATCGGCTACCTCGTCCTCGCCGTCCTCTTCCCGGAACGGTTCTGAGTCATGAGCGCCACCACTGCGGGTCTCCTGCAGGTCCTCCTCGTCGTCGTCAGCCCTCGTGGCCGTCCACCGCCCGCTCGGCGACTACATGGCGCGGGTGTTCACGAGCGAGCGACACCTGCGCGTCGAGCGGCTCGCCTACCGCTTCACCGGGGTCGACCCCGACGCCGACCAGCGCTGGTCGGTCTACCTGCGCAGCGTGCTCGCCTTCTCGTTCGTGTCGATCGTCGCGCTCTACGTCTTCCAGCGAGTGCAGGCGTCCCTTCCCCAGTCCTTGGGGTTCCCGGGGGTCGAGCCCGACCAGGCCTGGAACACCGCTGTCTCGTTCGTGACCAACACGAACTGGCAGTCGTACTCGGGCGAGTCCACGATGGGCTACCTCGTCCAGATGGCCGGCCTGGCGGTGCAGAACTTCGTCTCGGCCGCCGTCGGCATCGCGGTCGCGATCGCGCTGATCCGCGGGCTCGCGCGCTCGCGCACCGACCGGCTCGGCAACTTCTGGGTGGACCTGGTCCGTGGAGTCACCCGGATCCTGCTGCCGCTGGCGTTCGTCGTTCGCCCTGGTGCTCGTCGCCGGCGGGCGTCGTGCAGAACTTCGTCCAGCCCGGGGACGTCACCACCGGTCGCGGGGGGCACGCAGAGCGTCATCGGCGGACCGGTCGCCTCCCAGGAGGTCATCAAGGAGCTCGGGCACCAACGGCGGCGGCTTCTACAACGCCAACTCCGCGCACCCGTTCGAGAACCCGAACGCCTGGACCAACCTGTTCGAGATCTTCCTGCTCCTGCTCATCCCGTTCAGCCTGCCCCGCACCTTCGGCCGGATGGTCGGCGACGCCGGCAGGGCTACGCGATCGTCGCCGTGATGGCGACCCTGTTCCTCGGCTCCGCTCGCCCTGACGATCGCCGTCGAGGTCGCCCACCCGGGCAGCGCGCGCAGGCCGCCGGCGCGGCCACGCGAGGGCAAGGAGACGCGCTTCGGCGTCGGTGCCCTCGGCCTTCTTCGCGCGTCGCGACGACCATGACCTCGACCGGCGCCGTCAACTCGTTCCACGACGCTACACGGCGCTCGGCGGCGGCGTCGCGATGGTCAACATGATGCTCGGCGAGGTCAGCCCCGGCGGGACCGGCTCGGGCTTGTACGGGATGCTCATCCTGGCCATCATCACCGTCTTCATCGCCGGGCTGATGGTCGGGCGCACCCCGGAGTACCTGGGCAAGAAGATCGGCGCCCGCGAGATCAAGCTCGCCGTCGCTGTACATCCTCGTCACGCCCGCCCTGGTCCTGGTCGGCACCGGGATCGCCATGGCCTGCCCGGGACGCGCGGGCGTCGATGCTCAACCCGGGGCCGCACGGCCTCAGCGAGGTGCTCTACGCCTTCACCTCCGCGGCCAACAACAACGGCTCCGCGTTCGCCGGGCTCACCGCGAACACGCCCTTCTACAACACCGCCCTCGGGCATCGCGATGCTGCTCGGCCGCTTCCTGCCGATCGTCTTCGTGCTCGCCCTGGCCGGCTCCCTCGCCCGGCAGCAGCCGGTTCCCGGCGACCGCGGGCACCCTGCCGACCCACCGACCGCTGTTCGTCGGCCTGCTCGCCGGCGTGGCCCTCATCCTCGACCGGCCTGACCTACTTCCCGGCGCTCGCGCTGGGCCCGCTCGCAGAAGGGCTCCGCTGATGGCCGCCGTCACCACCGACGCCCGGGTCGGAGCCGGCGCGTTCGACCCGGCGCAGCTCGTCCGCGCCCTGCCGCAGGCCGTGCGGCAAGCTCGACCCGCGCACATGGTGCACTCCCCGGTCATGTTCGTCGTCGAGGTCGGTGCCGTGATCACCACCGTGCTCGGCGATCGCGGACCCCGACGTCTTCGCCTGGTCGATCACGGTCTGGCTCTGGCTCACCGTCCTCTTCGCCAACCTGGCCGAAGCCGTCGCCGAGGGGCGCGGCAAGGCGCAGGCCGACACCCTGCGCAAGGCGCAGGACGGGCACGGTCGCCCGCCGGCTCCGGCGCCCGGACGGGCACGCCGAGGAGCAGGTCGCCGGCCACCGAGCTGCGGCATCGGCGACCGTGGTGGTCGGCGAGGCCGGCGACATCGATCCCCGGCGACGGCGACGTCATCGAGGGCGTCGCCAGCGTCGACGAGTCGGCCATCACCGGCGAGTCGGCCCCGGTCATCCGCGAGTCCGGCGGCGACCGGTCCGCCGTCACCGGCGGCACCAGGGTGCTCTCCGACCGGATCGTCGTCCAGATCACCGCGAAGCCGGGCGAGACCTTCATCGACCGGATGATCGCGCTGGTCGAGGGCGCGGCGCGGCAGAAGACGCCCAACGAGATCGCGCTCAACATCCTGCTCGGCGTCGCTGACGATCATCTTCCTGCTCGCGGTCGCGTCACCTGCAGCCGTTCGCGATCTACGCCGGCGCCGAGCAGTCCCTCGATCGTGCTGGTCGCGCTGCTCGTCTGCCTGATCCCGACCACGATCGGCGCGCTGCTCTCGGCCATCGGCATCGCCGGCATGGACCGGCTCGTGCAGCGCAACGTGCTCGCCATGTCCGGCCGCGCCGTCGAGGCCGCCGGCGACGTCACCACGCTGCTGCTCGACAAGACCGGCACCATCACCCTCGGCAACCGGCAGGCCGCCGAGTTCGTCCCGGTCGGCGCGTGTCGACCGGACGCAGCTCGCCGACGCGGCCCAGCTGTCGCAGCCTGGCCGACGAGACGCCCGAGGGCCGCTCCATCGTGGTCCTCGCCAAGGACGGCGTACGGGCTGCGCGAGCGCCACGAGGGCGAGCTGACGCCACGCGACGTTCGTCGCCGTTCACCGCGCAGACCCGGATGAGCGGCGTCGACCTGCCGTCGACGGCGCGGCAGCATCCGCAAGGGCGCCGCCGGCGTCGGTCGCGGCCTGGGTGCGCGAGCACGGCGGGCGACGTCGCCGACGGAGGTCGACCCGGCTCGTCGACGGCATCGCCGGCGCCGGCGGCACGCCGCTCTGGTCGTGGCCGAGAGCGACGCCGACGGCGGCGCCGCGTCCTCGGCGTCATCCACCTCAAGGACGTCGTCAAGGACGGCATGCGCGAGCGCTTCGACGAGCTGCGCCGCATGGGCATCCGCACCGTGATGATCACCGGCGACAACCCGCTCACCGCCAGGGCGATCGCCGACGAGGCCGGCGTCGACGACTTCCTGGCCGAGGCCACGCCCGAGGACAAGATGGCGCTCATCAAGCGCGAGCAGGCCGGCGGCCGGCTCGTCGCCATGACCGGGGACGGCACCAACGACGCCCCGGCGCTCGCCCAGGCCGACGTCGGCGTCGCGATGAACACCGGCACCTCGGCGGCCAAGGAGGCCGGCAACATGGTCGACCTCGACTCCAACCCGACCAAGCTCATCGAGATCGTCGAGATCGGCAAGCAGCTGCTCATCACCCGCGGCGCGCTGACGACGTTCTCGATCGCCAACGACGTCGCCAAGTACTTCGCGATCATCCCGGCGATGTTCGCCGCGCGTCTTCCCGGGGCTCGACCGGCTCAACGTCATGGAGCCTGCGCCACCCCGGAGTCGGCGATCCTGTCCGCGGTCATCTTCAACGCCCTGATCATCGTCGCGCTGATCCCGCTGGCGCTTGCGCGGCGTGCGCTACCGGCCGTCGTCCGCCGTCGGCAGCTGCTGCGCCGCAACCTGCTCGATCTACGGCGCTCGGCGGCCTGATCGTGCCCGTTCATCGGCATCAAGCTCATCGACCTGTTCGTCTCGCTCATCCCTGGGATCGGGTGATCCGCATGACATCCACCGCACTCCGGCAGCTCGGCGCGCCGCTGCGCCTGCTCGCTCCTCGCTCACCCTCGTCCTCGGCGTCGCCTACCCGCTCGCCGTCTTCGGCGTCGTCGCAGGTCGCCGTTCCGCAGCCAGGCCAACGGCTCGCATCGTCAGCGCGCCGACGGCACGGTCGTCGGCTCGTCGCCTCATCGGGCAGACGCTTCGACGGCGGACCCGCGCTGGTTCCACGCCGCGCCCGTCGGCTGCGGGCGACGGCTACGACGCCGCTGGCCTCCGGCGCCTCGCAACCTCGGGCCCGACGAACTCCGAACCTGCTCGCCACGGTCGAGGAGCGCCGACGGGTCCGCCGTCGCCGAGGCCGACGGGGTGCGACCCGGCGACGGTGCCCGCCGACGCCGTCACCGCCAGCGGGTCCGGGCTCGACCCGCACATCTCCCCCGACGTACGCCGCGGCTCCAGGTGGCGCGGGTGGCCGGCGCGCGGCCTGCCGGCGCCGACGGTGCCGCCGCTGGTCGAGGACCACACCGAAGGGCCGGCTGCTCGGCGTTCCTCGGCGAGCCGCCGGTCAACGTCGCTGGAGCTCAACCTCGCGCGCTGGCGACGGCCGCACGGCCGTCGAGCCGGCATCGATCAGCGAGGAGTGAGCGGCGTGGCACGCGGGACGCTGCGGATCTTCCTGGGCGCCGCCCCGGGTGTCGGCAAGACCTACGCGATGCTCGACGAGGGCCACCGGCGCGGCAGAGCGCGGCACCGACGTCGTCGTCGGCGTTCGTCGAGGACCACGGCCGGCCGCAGACGCGCGAGCTGCTCGGCGGGCCTCGAGGTCGTGCCCGCGCGCGGACGCTGCGCCTACCGCGGAGCGGACGTTCGAGGAGATGGACCTCGACGCGGTCCTGGCCCGGCGCCCCGAGGTCGCGCTCGTCGACGAGCTCGCCCACACCAACGTCCCGGGCTGCCGGCACGCGAAGCGTTGGCAGGACGTCGAGGAGCTCCTCGACGCCGGCATCGACGTCATCTCCACGGTCAACATCCAGCACCTGGAGTCCCTCAACGACGTCGTCGCGCACGATCACCGGCGTCCGCCAGCGCGGAGACGGTGCCCGACGAGGTCGTCCGTCGGGCCGACCAGATCGAGCTCGTCGACATGACGCCCGAGGCGCTGCGCCGGCGGATGGCGCACGGCAACATCTACGCCGCCGACAAGATCGACGCCGCGCTCGTCGCACTACTTCCGGGTCGGCAACCTCACGGCGCTGCGCGAGCTCGCCCTGCTGTGGCTGGCCGACCGGGTCGACGAAGGCCTCGCGCGACTACCGGGCCGAGCAGGGCATCGACGAAGCCTGGGCGGCCCGCGAGCGGATCGTCGTCGCGCTGACCGGCGGCCCCGAGGGCGAGACCCTGATCCGCCGGGGGGCGCGCATCGCCGACCGGGCCGCCGGCGGCGAGCTGCTCGCCGTCCACGTCGCCCGCAGCGACGGGCTCGCCGGCGCGGCCCCCGACGCGCTGGCCCGGCAGCAGCGTGCTCGTCGAGACCTGGGCGGCACCTTCCACACCGTGACCGGCGACGACGTCGCCGAGGCCCTGCTCGACTTCGCCCGCGGCGTCAACGCGACCCAGCTGGTCGATCGGCGTCAGCCGGCGCGGCCGCCTCGCGCGGCTCTTCGGCCGGGGCGTCGGTGACGAGGTCGTCCAGGGGTCCGGCGACATCGACGTCCACCTGGTCACCCACGAGCAGGTCGGGCGAGGCGCACCAGGTCGGCGTGCGCGGGCGCTCGTCCCAGCGCCGGACTGGCGATCGGCTGGGTGCTCGCGACGGCTGGCCCCCTGTGCTCCTGGCGGGCAGTCCTGTCGAGCGCCGGCGCGACGCGACTCCCTGTCGCTGGGGACCGTGCTGCTCCTCTACCTGCCCTCACGGTCGGCGTCGCCCTGGTCGGCGGTCTGTGGCCGGCCCTCGTCGGCGCCGTGGTGTCGAGCCTGGTGCTGAACTGGTTCTTCACGCCGCCGTTCGGCACCTGCACGATCGCCGAAGCCGAAAACGTCCTGGCCCTGCGGCATCTTCGTCGCGGTCGCGGCCGCGGTCGCGAGCGTCGTGGACCTGGCCGCGCGCCGTACCCAGCAGGCCTCGCGGGCGCAGAGCGAGGCAGCGACGCTGTCGACGCTGGCAGGCAGCGTGCTCACCGGATCGCGAGGGCGTCGTCGGGCTGCTCGACCGGCTGCGGGAGACCTTCGGGCTGACCTCCGTGACGCCTGCTCGAACGCCGAGCGGAGCGAACGGGCTGGGACCGTCGTGGCGGCCTCGGGCTGGCCGCCGTGCATGGCCCCAGGCGCGCGGACGACGGCAGCGTGCCGGTCTCCGACGACCTGGTGCTCGCACTGCGCGGCCGACCCCTGGCGGCGGCGGACCAGCGCGTGGTCGTCGCGCTACGCAGCCCGGGTGGGCGCGCTCCTCGAACGCGAGCGGCTGGCGGGGCTGGCGGCCGAGGCCGACCGGCTGGCCGAGGGCAACGCGGTCCGCACGGCGCTGCTCGCGGCGGTCTCCCACGACCTACGCTCGCCGCTGGCGGGGATCAAGGCGGCGGTGTCGTCATTGCGGCAGGAGGACGTCGACTGGTCCGAAGAGGACGAGGCGGCGCTGCTGGAGACCGATCGAGGAGTCCGCGGACCGACTGGACGCGCTGGTCGGCAACCTGCTCGACCTGAGCCGCCTGCAGACGGGCAGCGTCGAACCGCGGAGCGACCTCGTCGAGCCTCAGGACCTCGTCGCTGCGTCGCTCGTCGGGCTGGCCGACCGCTCGCGCGTCGTCGTGGACGTCGGAGAAGTCGTTCCGCTGGTGACGACCGACGCGGCCTTCGTCGAGCGGGTCGTCGCCAACCTGGTCGAGAACGCGCTGCGCTACTCCTCGGCCCCGGTGGTGGTCGCGCTCGCCTCGGTGGGCGCGACCCTCGAGATCCGGGTCGTCGATCGGGGTCCTGGGGTCGCCGACGCGGCGAAGGACCGCATCTTCGCTCCCTTCCAGCGGCTCGGGGACGCCCCTGGGGGGGTCGGGGTCGGTCTCGGGCTCGCGGTGGCACGCGGACTCACCGAGGCGGTCGGCGGCGAGCTCACCGCCGAGGACACGCCCGGTGGGGGCCTCACGATGGTCCTCGCCCTGCCGCGCGGCCCAGGTCGAGCCGCACGGCGCCGGAGGCCGCGCGATGACCCGGGTGCTGGTGGTCGACGACGAGGGTCCGATCGCTCGTGCGCTCGCGATCAATCTGAGGGCGCGCAGCTACGAGGTCGACGTGGCGCCCGACGGCCGAACGGCCCTGGAGCTCGCGGCCGAGCGACACCCCGACGTCGTCCTGCTCGACCTCGGGCTGCCCGACCTCGACGGCACCGAGGTCATCGCGGGACTGCGCGGCTGGACCGACGTGCCGATCATCGTGCTGTCGGCCCGCCAGGACTCCGCGGACAAGGTCGCGGCTCTCGACGCCGGGGCCGACGACTACGTCACCAAGCCGTTCGGCATGGACGAGCTGCTCGCCCGGCTTCGCGCAGCCGTTGCGGCGAGGGCAGGGGTCGGTCGAGGCAGAGCCCGTCACAACCACCGAGGCGTTCACCGTCGACCTGGCCGCCAAACGGATCGTCCGGGACGGCGCAGAGGTCCGTCTCACGCCGACGGAGTGGCACCTGCTCGAGGTGCTCGTGCGCAACCGCGGCCGCCTGGTGTCGCAGAAGCAGCTGCTGCGTGAGGTCTGGGGGCCGGCCTACGAGCACGAGACCCACTACCTGCGGGTCTATGTCGCCCAGCTGCGTCGCAAGCTCGAACCAGACCCGAGCCGGCCCCGTCACCTCGTCACCGAGCCGGGCATGGGATATCGCTTCGAACCCTAGGCGGCCGCAGCACGCTCAGGTGCCCGCGCACGCGGTGTTCCAGGCCCGGAGAGCAGCCCGGCCGAGCACCTCGCGGTCCAGCGCAGGTGCGTCCAGGGGGAGCTCGATCACCGCTGCGCGGGGGATTGCCGTCGCCCACTCCCGAGCGACCTCGACAGGGTGGAAGGGGTCGTCGACGAAGGCCACGATCCCCACAGGGACCTGGATCCTGGCCAGCTCGTCCAGTGTCGGCCCTGGCGAATCAGCGGTGGCGCGCAGAGCGGGCACCAGGGCTTCGCCGTACGTCGGCCAGGCGCGCGCCAGCTCCCCGCTCACCCAGGACCCGTCGTCCATCGTGCGGAGAGCCGCGGAGACCCCGAGCCGTTCGACCCGCCCTGCCGCGTCACCCGAGAGGGCTGCGACCGGGCCGGGTGGGCCCGTCCATGCGGGCAGGAGGAGCAGCAGTCCTTCCAGACGCGCGGTGACCTCGGGGTCACGGGCAGCCCAGCGCGCCACCGCGTGCGCCCCCAACGAGACTCCGGCAACCAGTCCGGCGCCGCTCGCCCGGACGGCGGCGGCGACGGCCCCCATGACCGCATCGACGCGGCCCGTGCGGTCCTCGACGGTCTCGATGGACCACCCGGACTCGCGGAGCGGCCCGCTGAGGGCCCGCGCAACGAAGTCCTCCGACGAGCCGCAGCCGTGGGCCAGGACGGCGACGCGCGCCGGCGTACGACCAGATCCAGGCACGACGTCATCCTGCCCGGTCGGCGATGGCGGCTACCCTGGGGTCATGGCTGAACCAGTCGCGCCCTCGGTGGGCCGGCCCACAGGGCTCCGTCAGCGCATCCGACGTTGGGGCGCGGGAGCCGTCGAGTTCGAGGCTGCCACCCTGCTCTCGGAGTCCGAGGAGCTGGGAGCGACGGCCATCACCGAGTGCTGCATGGGCGAGCGCGTCACCGTCGCGGGAACCCTTCGCACGGTGACGCTTCGTCCGGTCGGGGGCGTTCCCGCCCTCGAAGCGGGCCTGTACGACGGGTCGGCGAGCCTCCACGTCGTGTGGTTGGGTCGCCGACGCATCGCTGGCGTCGTGCCCGGAGTCTCGATGGTGGTGCATGGCCGACTGACCTCGCAGGACGGCGTACCGACGATCTTCAACCCTTCGTACGAGCTGCGCGCGTGAGCGACGGTAAGCCCGCAGCCAAGCGGGAGGTGCCGAAGGACGCCTCCGGCCTGGTCGAGCTGATGGGCGGCACCCGCGGCATGGTCGAGGCGACCATCCCGGGTGTGGTCTTCGCCGTCGCCTACCCGGTCAGCGGCGCCCGGCTCGGGCTGTCCTTGGTGATCGCTCTGGTTTCGGCGCTGGTGCTGGGCGTGTTCGCCCTGCTGCACCGGCGCCCCGTCCAACAGGTGATCGCCAGTCTTGTGGGCGTGTTCATCATGGCGGGGTGGGCGGCCTGGCGCGGTCGGCCCGAGGCGTTCTACTTCCCCTCGATCGTCAAGAACGCGGCCTACGCCGCGGTCTACGCCGTGTCCTGCCTCGTGCGCTGGCCGTTGCTCGGGCTGATCCTCGGCCCGATCCTCGGCGAGGGCACGGCGTGGCGACGTGACCCCGCGCGCTACCGCGCCTACCTGTGGGCGTCGTGGCTGTGGGCCGGCATGTTCGGCCTCCGGCTGCTCGTTCAGGTCCCGCTCTACGTGACCGGGCACACCACGGCGCTGGGCTTCGCCAACATCCCGCTGGGCCTGCCGCTGTTCCTGCTCACCAGCGGCCGGGCACGTGGGCGATCCTGCGGTCCACGCACCCGGTCCACCCCGAGGACCTGGTGGAGGCGGACCCGGACCCCGTCGAAGGAGTGGACGCGGATCCCGAAGGCTCCGTGGAGTCCGCCGCCGGCTAGTGGGCGTGGGGCGACAGCACTTCCTGGAGAAGGGGCTCGGCCTCGGCTGAGGCGACGAACAGGAGCTCGTCGCCGGGCTCGATCGGATCGTCCTGGCTCGGGGTGATCACCTGGCCGTCGCGCAGGATCGCCACCAGCGCGGTGTCGCCGGGCCAGGGCACGTCGCCGACCCGGTGCCCGATGTGCGGGGAGGTGGTCGGCATGGTGAGCTCGACGAGGTTGGCGCCGCCCTGGCGGAAGGTGAACAGCCGTACGAGGTCGCCGACCGACACCGCCTCCTCGACGAGGGCCGACAGCATGCGTGGCGTCGAGACCGCGACATCGACCCCCCACGCCTCGTTGAACATCCACTCGTTCTTCGGGTGGTTCACGCGAGCGACGACGCGTGGAACCCCGTACTCGGTCTTGGCGAGGAGGGACACCACCAGGTTGACCTTGTCGTCTCCCGTGGCCGCCACGACCACCTGCGCCGACTGCAGGCCCGCGGTGTCGAGGAAGTCGACCTCGCAGGCGTCGCCCTCGAGCCACTCCGCCGCCGGGATCGGTCTCCGGGCGCAGGCACTCGGGGTCCCGATCGATGAGCAGCACCTCGTGCCCGTTGCGGACGAGCTCCGCCGCGATCGACCGCCCCACCTTCCCGGCCCCGGCGATGATGACGCGCATCAGTGCTCCTCAGGGTGCGGCGGGCTGCCGAGCACGGCCTCGACGACCTCGACGTCGTGCTCGCGCAGCAGCACGTGGACGAGGTCTCCCTCCTGCACGACGGTGTCAGCACGGGGCAGCATCCCGTTGCCGAGACGCGTGATGATCGCGACCCGGCACGGCGCGTGCTCCTCGAGGTCGGGTCAGGCGGGTGACCGACCCAGCCCGCGTCGACGTGCACCTCGGCGAGCCGGATCGACCCGCTGGGATCCGTCCACTCGACCGCCGCCCCGGAAGGCAGCAGCCGACGCAGCATCTGGTCCGCGGTCCACCGCACGGTCGCCACGGTCGGGATCCCCAGCCGCTGGTAGACCTCGGCGCGCTTGGGGTCGTAGATGCGGGCGACGACGTTCTCGATGCCGAAGGTCTCGCGGGCGACGCGGGCCGCGAGGATGTTGGAGTTGTCGCCGGAGGACACGGCGGCGAAGGCCGTCGCCTCCTGGATGCCCGGCCTCCGCCAGGATCTCGCGGTCGAAGCCGACGCCGGTGATCGTGCGGCCGCGGAAGTCCGGGGGGAGCCGCCGGAAACGCGCCGGCCTCGTGGTCGATCACGGCCACCGAGTGCCCCATGGAGTCGAGGTTGCCGGCGAGCGAGGAACCCACGCGGCCGCAGCCCATGATCACGACATGCACGGGTGCGAGCCTCCCACATCGACATGCCTCCGCGGACCCGGGTCGCACGACTACCCTTGCGCCTCGTGGTCAACAAGGCGGACATCTCCAAGCGATTCCTCGTCGGCCGCGCCAAGCACAGCGACCAGCTGGGCGAGACGCTCCTCCCCAAGCGGTTGGCTCTCCCGGTCTTCGCGAGCGACGCCATGTCGTCGGTGGCCTACGCCACCCAGGAGATCCTCATCATCCTGGCGCTGGCGGGCACGGCGTGGCTGAGCCTGACGCCGTACGCCGCCGCCGGCGGTCGTCGTCGTGCTCGCGACCGTCGTGACGGCCTACCGGCAGAACGTGCACGCCTACCCCAGCGGCGGCGGCGACTACGAGGTCGCCAACACCAACCTCGGTCCGCAGTTCGGCCTGGTCGTGGCGGCGGCGCTGCTCGTCGACTACGTCCTGACCGTCGCCGTGTCGACGTCGGCGGGCGTCGAGAACCTGGCGTCGACCCCTGCGTTCTCCTGGATGGCTGACCACCGCGTCGAGCGTCACGCTCTCCGTCGTGGCGATCATCGTGCTGCTCAACCTGCGCGGGATCCGCGAGTCCGGGGTCGCCTTCGCGATCCCGACGTACGCCTTCATGTTCGGCGATCCTGGCCATGATCGCGATCGGCATGTGGCGGTTGTCCTCGGGTGATGCCCTGCAGGCGCCGACGGCCGACTACGACATCGAGTCCGAGCTGGGCGAGCTCGGGACGGCCGGGGTGATCTTCCTCGGGCTGCGGGCCTTCGCGTCGGGCTGCACGGCCCTGACCGGTGTCGAGGCCATCTCCAACGGGGTGCCCGCGTTCCGCAAGCCCAAGTCGCAGGAACGCGGCGACCACGCTGGGGATCATGGGGATCATCGCCGATCACCATGTTCAGCGGCGTCACGCTGCTCGCCATCAAGCTCGGCGTCAAGGTGGCCGAGAACCCCGCCGACCTGATCGGTCTGCCCGCCGGGGCAGACCCAGGACACCGTGATCGCGCAGATCGCGCATGACCGTCTTCGGCGGCAACAACAACCTGCCGTTCTACTTCGTGCAGCTGATGACCGCGCTCATCCTGGTCCTCGCCGCGAACACCGCGTTCAACGGCTTCCCTGTCCTCGCGTCCATCCTGGCCCAGGACCGCTACATGCCCCGCCAGATGCACACGCGCGGCGACCGGCTGGTCTTCTCCAACGGGATCCTGCTGCTCGCCGGCTTCGCCGGGCTGCTGATCTGGGCGCTTCCAGGCGCAGTCGACGCGCGCTGATCCAGCTCTACATCGTGGGCGTGTTCGTCTCGTTCACCCTCAGTCAGGCCGGCATGGTGCGGCACTGGAACCGGCTGCTCGCAGGACCGCTGCCCGCGACGAGGAGCGCGGACCACGCAGCGCCGTCGGATGATCAGCGCCTTCGCCTTCTGCACCACCGGCACCGTCCTGATCATCGTCCTCGTCACCAAGACCGCGCAGCGGTGCCTGGATCGCGATCGTGGCCATGGTCGTGCTGTGGTTCCTCATGCGGGGGATCCACAAGCACTACGTCCGGGTCAACGCCGAGCTGGTCGTCGACGAGGACGAGGTCACGACGCTCCCGTCACGCGTCCACGCCGTGGTGCTCGGTCTCGAAGATCCACAAGCCGACGCTGCGGGCCCTGAACTACGCCCGCGCCTCGCGGCCCGTCGACCATCGAGGCGCTCACCGTCGACGTCGACCACGGCGAGACGGCGGCCCTCGTGGCGGAGTGGGACCGGCGGGGGATCCCGGTGCCGCTCAAGGTCCTCAGCTCGCCGTTACCGCGAGATCACCCGGCCGATCGTCGACTACGTCAAGGACATCCGGCGGTCAGTCGCCGCGCGACGTGGTCACCGTCTACATCCCCGAGTACGTCGTCGGGCACTGGTGGGAGCACCTGCTCCACAACCAGTCGGCGCTGCGGATCAAGAGCCGGCTGCTGTTCACCCCCGGCGTCATGGTCGTGAGCGTCCCCTGGCAGCTCAGCCTCCTCTGAGGGCGCCGAGCAGCGGAGACGGTGGCCCCAGGGGCCCTGTGCGCGGGGAGCGCCCTGAGCCGCCGACCGGGCCGGTGCCACCGACCCCGGAGGCTCCGTGACCTCGGACCGCCCTGCGGTCGAGGTCGCTGCGGTCGAGGTCGCCGTCGGCGCCACGCTCGACCTGGAGATCGGCCCCGTGGCGCACGGCGGCCACTGCGTGGCTCGGCACGAGGGCCAGGTGGTCTTCGTCCGGCACACCCTTCCCGGCGAGCGGGTCCGCGCGGTGGTCACGTCACGCACGTCGAAGTTCCTGCGGGCCGACGCGGTCGAGGTGCTCACGGCCGCCCCCGGTCGCGTGACCGCCGCCCTGCGAGCAGGCTCGCCCGGGCGGCTGCGGCGGGTGCGACTGGCAGCACGTGGACCTGCCGACCCAGCGCGGAGCTCAAGGCGACGGTCGTCGCCGAGCAGCTCCGCCGGCTCGGCGGGCGTCGAGCGCCGACGTCGTCGTCGAGGAGGTGCCGGGTGCGCCAGACGGGCTCGGGCTGGCGCACGCGCGAACGCTTCGCCGTCGATCCCCGGTCGGGTCGAGCCGGTCTGCACCCCCATCGGTCGAGCGAGGTGCTCGCTGCTCGAGAACTGCCCGATCGCGCACCCGGGGTCGCTCGCCACCGGAGTCCTCGCCACACCTGGTCGGGCGTCCAGAGCGTCCAGGTGGCCGCGTCGCCGACGACCGGGGATGTCGCCGTCGTCGTCGACGGCGTGGCGCAGGGGATCCCGCGGCGTGCGCGAGAGGCGCGGTGGGGCGCGACTGGCAGCGTGGCCGCGGACGGCTTCTGGCAGGTCCACCCTGGTGCGGCCGAGCCGCTGGCACGCGGCGGTCCTCGAGGCGCTGGCCCCTCGTCCGGGCGAGCATGCCGTCGACCTCTACGCGGGCGTCGGTCTCTACGCGGCGCCGCTGGCCGAAGCGGTCGGGGTCACCGGGCGGGTGGACGCCGTCGAGGGCTCCACCACCGCCGTGCGCGATGCGCGGCGGAACCTGCACGACCTCGAGACGGTCCGTCTCCACGAGCGGGAGGTCGGCCGCTGGCTGGGCTCCGGCACGGTCCGGCGCTGCGACCTCGTGGTCCTCGACCCGCCCGTGCCGGTGCCGGGCACGACGTCGTGCGGCGGATCGTCGCCCTGCGCCCCACGGGTCGTCGCCTACGTGGCCTGCGACCCGGCGGCGCTCGCCCGCGACGTGAGGACCTTCGCCGAGCTCGGCTGGCGGCTCACGGCGCTGCGGGCCTTCGACCTCTTCCCGATGACGCACCACGTCGAGTGCGTGGCCGCTGCTCGAGCCGCTCGACCGGGCGAGCTGGACCGGTGATATCTTGATATCAAGATAGTTTCGCGACCGGTATCGTCCTCGCCCAGTACGAGGAGCGCGACGTGAGCAGCATCGACAGCTTCGGCAGCCGGACGACCCTCCGCGGTCGGCGACCAGTCCGTCGACCTGTTCGCCCTGGCCAAGGTGCCCGGAGCCGAGCGGTTGCCGTACGCCCTGAAGGTCCTGCTCGAGAACCTGCTCCGGACCGAGGACGGCGCCAACATCACCGCCGACCACATCCGCGCGCTGGCCGCGTGGGACCCGCAGGCCGAGCCCGACACCGAGATCCAGTTCACCCCTGGCCGCGTGATCATGCAGGACTTCACCGGGGTTCCGTGCGTCGTCGACCTGGCGACGATGCGTGAGGCGGTCCGCGACCTCGGGGGCGACCCGAGCAAGCATCAACCCGCTCGCCCCGGCCGAGCTGGTCATCGACCACTCGGTGATCGCCGACGTCTTCGGCCGGCCGGACGCCTTCGAGGTCAACACCGACATCGAGTACGGCCGCAACCGCGAGCGCTACCAGTTCCTGCGGTGGGGCCAGACCGCGTTCGACGAGTTCAAGGTCGTCCCGCCGGGCACCGGCATCGTGCACCAGGTCAACATCGAATACCTCGCGCGCGTGGTGATGGTGCGCGGGGGAGTCGCCTACCCCGACACGGTGGTGGGCACCGACAGCCACACGACGATGGTCAACGGGCTCGGTGTGCTCGGCTGGGGCGTCGGTGGCATCGAGGCCGAGGCCGCGATGCTGGGTCAGCCCGTGTCGATGCTCATCCCGCGCGTGGTGGGCTTCAAGCTCTCCGGGCGAGCTGCCGGACGGTGCCACGGCCACCGACCTGGTGCTGACGATCACCGAGCAGCTGCGCAAGCACGGGGTCGTCGGCAAGTTCGTCGAGTTCTACGGCGACGGCGTCGGCGCGGTGCCGCTGGCCAACCGCGCCACGATCGGCAACATGAGCCCGGAGTACGGCTCGACGTGCGCCATCTTCCCGATCGACGCGGAGACGTTGCGCTACCTGCGTTTCACCGGTCGCGACGAGGCGCACGTGGCGCTGGTCGAGGCCTACGCCAAGGCGCAGGGTCTGTGGCACGACCCGTCGGTGGAGCCCGTCTACAGCGAATACCTCGAGCTCGACCTGGCGACCGTGGTGCCCTCGATCGCCGGCCCGAAGCGGCCGCAGGACCGGGTCTCCCTCAGCGACGCCGCCTCCGCCTTCCGCGAGGTGCTGCCCACCTACACGTCGGACCCCGCGGCCACCGCGACGGTGACCGCGCCCGACGGCACGACGTACGAGCTGCCCGCACGGCGCCGTCGTCATCGCCTCGATCACCTCGTGCACCAACACCTCCAACCCGTCGGTCATGGTCGGAGCAGCGCTGCTCGCGAAGAAGGCCGTCGAGCGCGGGCTGGTCAGCAAGCCGTGGGTCAAGACGACGTTGGCCCCCGGGTCGAAGGTCGTCACCGACTACTACGACCGCTCAGGGTCTGACGCCCTACCTCGAGAAGCTCGGTTTCGACCTCGTGGGCTACGGCTGCGTCACCTGCATCGGCAACTCCGGCCCGCTCCCGGACGAGGTCTCGAAGGGCGTCAACGCGGCCGACCTGGCTGTCGTCTCGGTGCTCTCGGGCAACCGCAACTTCGAGGGCCGGATCCAGCCCGACGTGAAGATGAACTACCTCGCCTCGCCGCCGCTCGTCGTCGCCTACGCCCTGGCCGGCCGGATGGACCTCGACCTCACGCGCGAGCCGCTGGGCACCGACGCGGACGGCGAGCCGGTGTTCCTGCACGACATCTGGCCCTCCCCGCACGAGGTCCAGGAGGTCATCGACACCTGCGTGGCGGCCGAGATGTTCACGGGTCGCTACGCCGACGTCTTCTCCGGCGACCACCGCTGGCAGTCGCTCGAGACGCCGGTCGGGCGACGTCTTCGCGTGGGACGCCGCATCGACCTACGTGCGCAAGCCTCCCTACTTCGACGGGATGCCGGCCGACCCGACGCCGGTGACCGACGTGGCGGGAGCGCGCGTGCTGGCCAAGCTCGGCGACTCGGTCACCACCGACCACATCAGCCCGGCCGGGCTCCATCAAGGCCGACAGCCCCGCCGGGCACTACCTGTCCGAGCACGGCGTCGAGCGCAAGGACTTCAACTCCTACGGCTCGCGGCGCGGCAACCACGAGGTGATGATCCGCGGGACCTTCGCGAACATCCGGCTGCGCAACCAGCTGCTCGACGACGTCGAGGGCGGCTTCACCCGTGACTTCACGCGCGGCCGGCGAGCAGACGTCGATCTACGCGGCCGCGCAGTCCTACGCCGCTGCCGGGACCCCGCTGGTGATCCTCGCCGGCAAGGAGTACGGCTCCGGCTCGTCGCGCGACTGGGCCGCGAAGGGCACGGCCCTGCTCGGGGTGCGTGCGGTTCTGGCGGAGTCGTACGAGCGCATCCACCGGAGCAACCTCATCGGGATGGGCGTGCTGCCGCTTCAGTACCCCGACGGGCAGACGGCGGCGAGCGCTCGGGCTCACCGGTGAGGAGACGTACGCCGGTCCCGGGGTGACCGCGCTGAACGCCGGGACGAGCTCCGCCGACGGTGACCGTGACCGCCACGCGCCGCGGACGGCACCGAGACCGTCATCGAGGCCCGGCTGCGCATCGACACCCCGGGGGAGGCGGACTACTACCGCCACGGCGGGATCCTGCAGTACGTGCTGAGGCAGCTCCTCGCGGGGTGAACGACGCGTGGCCGTTCGGTGACGCGGGCGTTACTGGATTGTTACGGGATCCAACAAACTACGGGGCGCGTCGGTATCGACAGCCTGCGTCCGGATGAATATGTTGGGGCCGGCAACATAGATCGGACGGCGCTCGGCTGTCTGGGACCTAGTGGCCCGCACCTGCGGGCCAGGACCATGAACGGAGCACACATGCGCAAGCTGTCCATCGGGGTGCTGGCCGTCACGGCTGCAGCAGCCCTTGCACTCGCGGGCTGCGGCTCGTCGGGTGGCGGTTCCACCGCCGAGCCCGCTGGCTCGAGCCCGGCTGTCGCCGGCAAGGTCGGCGTCATCCTCCCCGACACGAAGTCCTCCGCCCGCTGGGAGAACAACGACCGGCCCTCGCTTCAGGCTGCCTTCGACGCTGCCGGCGTCGAGTCGGACATCCAGAACGCCCAGGGTGACGTGCCGAAGTTCGGTGAGATCTGCGACGCGATGATCACCGAGGGCGTCAAGGTCCTCATGATCGTCAACCTCGACTCCGACAGCGGCGCCGCCTGCCTCAAGAAGGCGACTGCGGCCGGGATCGCGACGATCGACTACGACCGCCTCACCCTCGGTGGCGGCGCGAACTTCTACGTGTCCTTCGACAACGTCCAGGTCGGCGCGCTCCAGGGCGAGGGCCTCATCACGTGCCTCGACGACGCGGGCGTGACCAAGGCGAACATCGTCTTCATCAACGGTGCCGCGACCGACAACAACGCCACGCTGTTCAAGCAGGGCTACGAAGAGGCTCTGCAGCCCAAGTTCGACAGTGGCGACTACACCCTCGTCGGGGACCAGACCGGCAACTGGGAGCCGGACAAGGCCCAGTCGGTCATGGAGGACTTCCTGACCGCTCAGAAGGGCGACATCCAGGGTGCCATCGTCGCCAACGACGGCATGGCGGGCGGCGCTTCCGCGGCGCTGAAGAAGCAGGGTCTGGAGAAGAAGATCCCGATCACGGGCCAGGACGCGACCGATGACGGTCTCAACCGGGTTCTGACCGGTCTTCAGTGCGGCACGGTCTTCAAGGACACCGACCTCGAGGCCGATGCGGCGGCGAAGATCGCCATCGCGCTCGCCCAGGGTGACAGCGCGGCCGCTGCGGCGATCGCCAACAGCACCGTGGACGACACCGTGCTCAACAGCAAGGTGGCCTTCGCGGCTGCGACCCCGGTCTGGATCTCCGACGCCGCAGGCGTCAAGGAGGTTATCGCCACCGGGTACACCACCGCGGCCAAGGTCTGCACCGGCGACGCCGCTGCAGTCTGCACCGAGGAAAGCATCAGCTAGTAGCACTCGGGGGCCCGGTCCGACAGGATCGGGCCCCCGGGCACGCTCGCCCGTCGTCAGTGCCGGACCACTGAGGAGTGCTTCGTGACCATCACCGCCCCTGATCCCACCCCGACGGCCGCGAGCAGCGACGACGCCGATCCTCACGTTGCGCGGGGCGAACAAGAGCTTCGGCCCGGTCCAGGTCCTGCGCGACGTCGACCTCGACGTGCTTCCCGGGGCAGGTCACCGCCCTGGTCGGTGACAACGGCGCCGGCAAGAGCACCCTCATCAAGGGACTCGCCGGGATCCACAGCTTCGACTCGGGGACCTACTTGTTCGAGGGCGCCGAGGTGCACGTGACCAACCCGAGGCAGGCCAACGACCTCGGGATCGAGGTCGTCTACCAGGACCTCGCGCTCTGCGACAACCTCGACATCGTCCACAACATGTTCCTCGGACGCGAGGTCACCAAGCGCGGGATGCTCGACGAGGCCGACATGGAGCACCGCGCCAACGAGACGCTGGCGGGGCTGTCGGTGCGCACCGTCAAGTCGATCCGCCAGCTCGTCGCCAGCCTGTCCGGTGGTCAGCGGCAGACCGTCGCGATCGCCCGGGCAGTGCTCTGGAACTCGCGCCTGGTCATCCTCGACGAGCCGACTGCCGCGCTGGGTGTCGCGCAGACCGAGCAGGTCCTTCGGCTGGTCCGTCGCCTCGCCGACCGGGGCCTGGGCGTGATCCTGATCAGCCACAACATGAACGACGTGCTTCGAGGTCGCGGACAACATCGCCTGCCTCTACCTCGGGCAGATGGCGGCCCAGGTGCCGGCCAGTTCCGCTCACGCACTCACAGGTGGTCGAGCTCATCACCTCCGGCCGCACCGGCAGCGTCGGTATTCCGCGCGCTGCCATGGCCGGCGACACCGACTCGATCCCTGCGGTGACCGTCGATCCCCCCGATCCCGCCGCCGACAGCCACACGTCCGGTTCCGACGACCAGGGGGCTCAGGCATGAGCACGACCGAGACGACTCCGGACCGCATCCAGGACGCCCACGGCGGAGAGCACGGCATCGGCGGCGCGGTGCGCGACTACTGGGACAAGCTGCGGGGCGGAGACGTCGGGTCCCTGCCTGCCGTGCTCGGCCTCATCGTGCTGATCATCGTGTTCACCGTCCTGCGGCCCGACACCTTCACCAAGGCGCTCAACTTCGCCAACCTCATCCAGCAGGGCGCTGCCGTCACGGTCATCTCGATGGGTCTGGTGTTCGTCCTGCTGCTGGGGGAGATCGACCTGGCGGCCGGCTTCACCGCAGGCACCTCGGGCGCGATGATGGGCGTGACCATCAAGAACCACGGCTGGCCGTGGTGGGCGGCCGTCGTCGTGGCTCTGCTCACGGGTGCCGTCATCGGCGCGCTGATGGGCCTGCTGGTCTCTCGCCTCGGCATCCCGTCCTTCGTCGTCACCCTCGCCTTCTTCCTGGGCCTGCAAGGCGTCATGCTCGCGATCATCGGCGAGGGTGGCACGGTCACGATCCAGGACGAGACGATCCTGTCGATCATGAACAACAACCTCGACGATGTGGCTGGGCTGGGCGCTGTACGCGATCGGCATCGTCGCCTACGGGTACCTCACGTACTCCCGCCACCGCCGCGCCCAGCGGACCGGGGTCGGGAACTCGTCGTTGTCGGTGTGGGCGATCAAGCTCGGGGGGGTGGCTGTGATCCTTGGGAGCGGCCACGTACTACCTCAGCATCGAGCGGAGCAACAACCCGTCGATCGCCTCGATCAAGGGGATCCCCGAACGTCGTGGTCCTGCTGGTGATCCTCGTCGTGGCGCTGTCGTTCCTGCTCACGCGGACCGCCTTCGGGCGGCACGTCTATGCGGTCGGCGGCAACGCCGAGGCCGCGCGACGCGCAGGTATCGGAGTGCCCGAACATCAAGCTGATCTGCTTCATCATCTGTTCGCTGCTGGCGGCGACCGCCGGCATCCTGCTCGGCAGTCGGAACAACTCGATCTCCCCGACCACGGGGTCGGGCACGACGCTGCTCCTCGCGGTTGCTGCGGCGGTCATCGGCGGGACCAGCCTGTTCGGCGGCAAGGGTCGGATCCTCGACGCCGTGATCGGCGGCTTCGTCGTCGCGGTGATCGCGAACGGGATGAACCTGCTGGGTCTGGCGGCGTCCTACGTCTACATCTTCACCGGTCGTGGTCCTGCTGCTCGCGGCGAGCGTCGACGCCCTCTCGCGTCGGCAGACCACCGGCTAGCGGGACGCGTTCGGGTGGTCATGGTGCCTCGTTCAGGGCGAACGCAGGACGAGGTCCGCAGGCACAACCTGTCGACGATCCTGCACGAGGTCCATGTGCGCGGAGCCACGTCGCGCGCTCAGCTGACCGAGGTCACCGGCCTCAACCGCAGCACGATCGGCGTGCTGGCCTCGGAGCTCAGCGTCGCTGGCCTGGTGCGCGAGGACACTCCCGTCGCGCGCGGCGGTGCGGGTCGGCCCTCGATCGTGGTGCGGCCGAACCCGGACGTCTACGTCATCGCGGTCGACGTGGGCGTCGACCATCTGTCTGCGGCACGGGTGGGCCTCGGGGGAGTGGTGCAGGCTCAAGCGCAGGTCGGCCAGGGACGCACCAACCCGACGGTCTCGGCGGTCCTCAAACGCCTGGAACGGCTGGTGGCTCAGGTCGTCGCCGATGCGCCTCCCGGGTCGCACTGCGTCGGACTCGGAGCGTCGGTGTGCGGGACGGTGCGGCGGGCCGACGGACTGGTCAGGCTGGCTCCCAACCTCGGGTGGGTCGACGTCCCGCTCGGCCGGGCGTTGTCGGACCGTCTGGGGCTCGGGGTGCCGTCCGTGCTCGGCAACGACGCCGACCTCGGCGCGCTCGCGGAGCTCACCCGTGGGGTCGCCAGAGGCTGCGAGAACGTCGTCTACCTCTCCGGTGAGGTCGGGCTGGGCGGCGGCGTCGTGGCGGACGGGCGCCCCCTCGGCGGCGCGGGGGGCTATGGCGGTGAGGTCGGGCACGTCGTGGTCAATGCCAACGGTCGGCTGTGCCCTTGCGGCTCGCGAGGGTGCTGGGAGACCGAGGTGGGCGAGGACGCCTTGCTCGCCGGCCTGGGCCCGGGGTTCGCCCGTGGCCGCACGCCGGCCCTCGCCGTGCTTCAGGCCGCTGCCGACGGCGACCCGTCGGCACGGAAGGTCGTGGACCGGGTGGGTTGGTGGCTGGGTCTCGGGATCGGCAACCTGGTGAACATCTTCAACCCCGAGGTCGTGGTGCTCGGCGGGCTGCTTCACGATCTCTACCCGGTCGCCCGGGAGCGCATCGAGGAGGGCCTCGCCTCGGTGACCTTGCAGGCACCCGGTGAGGCGGTGCGCTTGGCCGTCGCCGGCCTTGGCGCCGACTCTCCGCTCCTCGGTGCCGCCGAGCTTGCCTTCGCTCCCCTCATCGCTGACCCGCTCGGGGCCTTGGAGCACCAGACCGCGTGAGCTGAGGGGTCCTCGAAGGGCGCACCGGAGCGCGGACTTCGCCACACTGGACCGGTGAGCACCGCGCACGTCCCTCCTGGCTGGCCGGCTCAGGTCCGCCCTCCGGACACCTCGGGGTGGGAGTCCACGGCGGTTGCCTTCCTGTTCGATGTCTGCCCGCCCGACTACCGCCGGCACGACGTCCTGCGCCGCCACCCCGTGGTCCTGGCTCGGTTCGCGGCGCACCATGTGAACGGCTCCGTGGCGGCAGCCCGTACGGGCTATGCGCAGGCGCGCAGCGAGCTGCGTGGAGTCGTTCCGCCCGAGGTGGTCACCGCGGCGCTGGTCGCCCTCGAGACCGAGGGCGCGCGCCTGGTCGCGACAGCCCGGCAGGTGGCTCTCGTGGAGGAGGCGTTGCGCGGCGGTCGGCACGCGCCGCGGCTCTGAGCGGCCTAGACTGGGAGACTCAGTCGTCTGCGGTGCCGGGAGGCTCACGGTGGGGTTGCTGGGCGGCATCGGCGGTCCCCGTGACGTCCGGGCGCTGAGCGCGGACCAGTGCGTCGATCTCGCTGCCGAGATCCGTGCCTTCCTGGTCGACCGGGTGTCGCAGACCGGCGGCCACCTCGGGCCCAACCTCGGGGTGGTCGAGCTCACCATCGCCTTGCACCGGGTGTTCGACTCCCCGACCGACCGGATCGTCTGGGACACCGGGCACCAGGCCTACGTCCACAAGATCCTCACCGGGCGAGCCGACGACTTCGTGACCCTGCGCAAGCGACACGGCCTCTCCGGGTACCCCAGCCGCGCCGAGTCCCCTCACGACATCGTCGAGAACTCCCATGCCTCGACCGCACTGTCCTGGGCCGACGGGCTGGCCAAGGCCTATCAGGTCACCGGCGAGCTGGATCGTCGCGCGGTCGTCGCCGTGATCGGCGACGGCGCGCTGACCGGCGGGATGGCCTGGGAGGCGTTGAACAACATCGCGGCGGCGAAGGACCGCCCGCTCGTCATCGTCGTCAACGACAACGAGCGGTCCTACGCTCCGACCATCGGCGGCCTCGCCAACCACCTCGCCACCTTGCGCACGACCAAGGGTTACGAGCGGTTCCTCGAGTGGGGTCGACAGATGCTCGGCCGGACCCCGGTCGTCGGGGCACCGATCTACGGCACCTTGCACGGGATGAAGAAGGGCCTGAAGGACATGGTGGCCCCGCAGGGGCTCTTCGAGGACCTCGGGCTGAAGTACGTCGGTCCGGTCGACGGCCACGACGTGCTCGCCGTCGAGCACGCGCTGCGCCGGGCTCGGGAGTTCGGGGGACCGGTGATCGTCCACGTCCTCACCCACAAGGGGCGCGGCTACGCGCCGGCCGAGAACGACGAAGCCGACCAGTTCCACGGCGTCGGGGTGATCGACCCGGAGACCGGGCTGCCGGTCACGGCGTCCGGACCGGGCTGGACCTCGGTCTTCGCCGACGAGATGGTGGCCATCGGGCGGGAGCGCCGCGACGTCGTCGGCGTCACGGCCGCGATGCTCCAACCCGTGGGGCTGCACCGGTTCGCGGAGGCTTACCCCGACCGGGTCTTCGACGTCGGCATCGCCGAGCAGCACGCAGCGACGTCCGCTGCCGGGATGGCCTTGGGCGGGCTGCACCCCGTGGTCGCCGTCTATGCCACGTTCCTCAACCGCGCCTTCGACCAGGTGCTCATGGACTGCGCGCTGCACCAGGCGGGAGTGACGTTCGTCCTGGACCGGGCTGGGGTCACGGGCGACGACGGGGCCTCGCACAACGGGATGTGGGACCTCTCCATCCTTCAGGTGGTGCCCGGGCTGCGGCTGGCCGCACCTCGTGACGGCTCGACGCTGCGCGCGGAGCTGCGCGAGGCCGTCGACGTGGCTGATGCCCCCACGGTGCTTCGATTCCCCAAGGGCGCACTCCCCGAGGACGTCCCCGCCGAGGCCTCGCACCACGGCATGGATGTGCTGCGCCGCCTCGGCGACGAGGACGTGCTGGTCGTCTCGGTCGGTGCCATGGCGCGGCTGTGCCTCGACCTTGCGGACGGGCTGGCCGCCCAGGGCATCGGGGTGACCGTGGTGGACCCGCGCTGGGTCAAGCCCTTGCCGGACGCGCTCCCGGCGCTGGCTGCTCGCCACCGGCTCGTGGTGTCCGTGGAGGACAACGGTCGCACCGGTGGTGTGGGGGCTGCCTTGGCCCAGCAGCTGCGCGACGCGGGCGTGCCGGTCCCGCTCAAGGACTTCGGGATCCCTCAACGGTTTCTCGCGCACGGCACCCGCACCGAGGTGCTGGCGGAGATCGGGCTGACGGCGCAAGACGTCACGCGGGCCGTGGTCGAGGCCATGGCCAGGCTCGATCACGCGCTCGACGTCACGGACTCCAGCCGCTCCGACGCTTCCTGAGGTCAGCGCCTCAGCGGCGGGGGACGAGCGCCTGGACTGGGTCGGGGGCCGCCCGTTCGCGCAACGACTGCAGCACGGGATCGCCACCCTCCCGGGCCATCGCCACCTCGTCGCGCGTCACCAGCAACGGCCGCGGGAACCCGCGCTCCGCGGCGTCGGCGAGCGAGGCTGCCACCAGCGCGAACGCGGGGTCGGTGCGCGACAGGTCGACCCAGCCGCGGGTCCTGTTGGGCACTGCTGCGGCGCACAGCCCGCTGCGCTCGCCGCAGAGCGCGGTCCGCAGCGCCGCCGAGCCCAACAAGGTCACCACGTCGCAGTCGCCCATCGGGCGCAAGGGCTCCGTCGGGCGGCGGTGGTAGCGCTCGGCAGCCAGGGCACCCATCCGTTCGAGGTAGTGCCGGGCCGAACCCCACCACTCCTCGAGCAGTGCAGGGTAGGAGACCACGGCCTCGAGGACACCGGCGGGCAGGATCTCGACGCGGTCGGGGTCGGTGCCCGTGCCCAGGAAGCCCAGACCGAGATCGAGTGCTCCGCCTGGCACCTGGTGACGTACCCACGAGCCGCCGGGGTGCAGCGCATGGCCGCGAGGGAGCCCCACGGGCCTCGCCCTGGTGGCGAGGTCGTCAGGGGAGCGCCAGGCCACGGAGCGGAGCGCCAGCAGCCAGCGGGCCAGGGCAGCACGGGCGGCGGGGTCGGTGGCGTCGATCGGACCCAACGCCAGCCGAATCGAGCTCCAGGGGACGTGCCGCCCCGAGCTCAGGGCGACTCCGTCGTCGTCGGGGACGAGATCGACGTCGTGCAGGACGGCGACGGCGAGCACGCAGCGCCGCAGGGCCAGCAGATCGGAGCCGTGAGCGTCCGCCTCAGCGGCGTCGGGCCCCCCCGGGCCGGTGCTCTCCACACGTCGACGGTACGCGTCGAGCGGTCCGGCCGCGTCGGCCGAGCCGGTGAGTGGCATCACGCACAGTGACAGGCAACCGCGGAGAGCGACGATCAGGCGAGGCTGGCGACGCCAGGCGGGAGGAACCGACGACCGGTCACCCGCTCGGAGACGCCGGTGCGGTCGAGGTACGGCGCGACACCCCCGAGGTGGAAAGGCCAGCCCGCACCGAGCAGCATGCACAGGTCGATGTCCTGGACGGCGCCCACCACGCCCTCGTCGAGCATGAGCTGGATCTCCTCGGCCAGGGCGGACAACGCCCGGTCACGGACCTGGTCCTCGGTGGACGGCTGGTCCCCGACGACGTAGAGCGCGGTGACCTCCGGGTCGACCTGCTGGCCCTCTGCGCCCCAGGTGTAGACGCCGGGCTTGCCGGCGGCCACCAGCCGAGCGAGGTTGTCGGAGACGCCGAAGCGATCTGGGTACGCCTCGTGCATGGTCTCGGCGACGTGCAGGGCGACGGCTGGTCCGACGAGCTGCAGCAGCAGCATCGGTGACATGGGCAGACCCAGCGGCTCCAGGGCTCGATCGGCGACGTCGAGGGGGGTTCCCTCGTCGACGGCGGCTCGTGACCTCGCCGAGGAAGCGGGTGAGGAGGCGGTTGACCACGAACGCGGGCGCGTCCTTCACCAGGACGCAGGACTTCTTGAGTGTCTTGCCGACGGCGAACGCGGTGGCCAGCGTCGCGTCGTCGGTGCGCTCCGCCCTCACGACCTCCAGCAACGGCAGCACGGCGACGGGGTTGAAGAAGTGGAATCCGACGACCCGCTCGGGATGCGCCAGTGCGCTGGCCATCGCCGTGACGGACAGGGAGGACGTGTTCGTCGCGAGAACGCAGGTGTCCGACACCACCGCTTCGACCTCGGCGAAGACCTGCTGCTTGACCTTGAGCTCCTCGAAGACCGCTTCGATGACGAAGTCCGCGTCCGCGAAGCGGGACTTGTCGGTGGTCCCGGTGACGAGGGACTTGAGTCGGTTCGCTCGGTCGGGGTTCACGCGACCCTTGGCGAGGAGCGTGTCGATCTCGCCGTGCACGTAGGCCACGCCCTTGTCGACCCGATCCTGGTCGAGGTCGGTCATCAGGACGGGCACCTCGAGGCGCTGGGCGAACAGCAGCGCCAGTTGTCCCGCCATCAGGCCGGCGCCGACCACACCCACCTTGGTGATCGGTCGAGCCAGGGCCTTGTCAGGGGCTCCAGCGGGTCGCTTGGCCCGGCGCTGCACCAGGTCGAAGGAGTACAGGCCAGCCCGAAGCTCGTCGGTCATCATCAAGTCGGCAAGAGCCTCGTCCTCGGCGGCAAAGCCCTCGTCTCGCGTCGCGGTGCGCGCTGCGGCGATCAGGTCGAGGGCGCGGTAGGGAGCCGGGGCCGAGCCGTGCAGCTTGGCGTCGGCGAGAGCGCGACCACGAGCGACGGCAGCGGTCCACGCGTCCTCGGTCACGTCACCGGGTTCCCGGTTCACCACGACCTCGCCGGTGAGGACGCGCGCGGCCCAACGCAGCGACTCGGCCACGAAGTCCGCAGGCTCCAGCAGGACGTCGGCGATGCCGAGCTCGGCGGCCTGGGCCGGCCGCAGCTGCTTGTTCTGGTTGAGCGGGTTCTCGACGATGACGGTGACCGCCCGGTCCGGCCCGATGAGCCGGGGCAGCAGGTAGGCGCCGCCCCACCCGGGCACCAGCCCGAGGAAGCACTCCGGCAGCGACAGGGCGGCTGCCCCGCTCGACAAGGTCCGGTAGGTGCAGTGCAGCGCCACCTCGAGGCCCCCGCCCATCGCCGCCCCGTTGACGAAGGCGAACGTGGGAACCGGCAGCTCGCCGAGCCGGCGGAAGACCGTATGCCCCAGACGGCCGATGTCGACGGCGGTGGCGCGGTCGGTGACGCTGGGAGACGCCCGTGAGGTCCGCCCCCACAGCGAAGACGAAGGGCTTCCCGGTGATGCAGACCGCGGCCAGTTCGGGCCAGGCCACGACCTCGTCGAGGGCTGCGTCCAACGAGGCGAGCCCTTGCGGGCCGAACGTCGACGGCTTGGTGTGGTCGAACCCGTTGTCGAGGGTGATCAGGGCGGCTGCGCCCGCACCGTAGGGCAGGTCGACGCGCCGCACCAGGGCGCGAGTCACGACCTCCTCGTGCGCAGCAGGCGTGGTCGGGTTCGTGGTGGTCGTGGTGCTCACGCGTCGGCCTTCCCGTCGAAGTGGGGGTTCTCCCAGATGACCGTTCCGCCCATGCCCAGGCCGACACACATGGCTGCCAGGCCGTAACGCACCTCAGGGTGCTCCTCGAACTGTCGAGCGAGCTGGGTCATCAGGCGGACACCGGAGGAGGCCAGCGGGTGACCGACGGCGATGGCGCCGCCGTACGGGTTCACCCGAGGGTCGTCGTCGGCGATCCCGAAGTGGTCCAGGAAGGCGAGCACCTGAACCGCGAACGCCTCATTCAGCTCGAACAGGCCGATGTCGGCGATGCTCAGCCCGGTTCGGGCGAGCGCCTTCTCCGTCGAGGGAACCGGGCCGACCCCCATGACCTCGGGCTCGACGCCAGCGAAGCCGTAGCCGACCAGGCGCATCTTGGCGCTGAGACCGAGCTCCTCGGCGACCTCCTCGGCGGCGACGAGGCAGGCCGTCGCACCGTCGTTGAGGCCCGCGGCGTTGCCGGCACTGACCCGCCCGTGCGGTCGGAAGGGGGTCTTGAGTGCGGCCAGGTCGTCGAGCGTCGTCCCCGGCCGTGGTGGCTCGTCCGTCGTGGCCAGACCCCAGCCCGTGGCTGCCACCCGGGTGCCGATGGGCACGAGGTCCTCCTGGATCTTGCCGTCGGCGTAGGCCTTGGCGAGCTTCTCCTGGCTGCCCACGGCAAACGCGTCGGCACGCGCCTTGGTGAGGTGCGGGAAGCGGTCGTGCAGGTTCTCCGCCGTGTTGCCCATGATCAGCGCGCTGGGGTCGATCAGCCGTTCGGCGAGGAAGCGCGGGTTCGGGTCGATGCCCTCGCCCATCGGGTGGTGCCCCATGTGTTCCACGCCGCCGGCGAGTGCCACGTCGTAGGCGCCGAAGGCCACGCCGCTGGCGACTGTCGTCACGGCGGTCATCGCGCCCGCGCACATGCGGTCGATGGAGTAGCCGGGGACGGTACGCGGAAGTCCGGCAAGGATGGCCGCGGACCGGCCGATGGTGAGTCCTTGGTCGCCGATCTGCGTGGTCGCGGCGATCGCCACCTCGTCGATCCGTTCGGGCGGCAGGCCCGGGTTGCGCCGGATGAGCTCCCGGATGAGCGCGACGACCATGTCGTCGCTGCGGGTCTCGGCGTAGAGGCCCTTGGGGCCAGCCTTGCCGAAGGGGGTGCGGACGCCGTCGACGAAGACGACGTCACGGACAGCGCGTGGGGCTCGGGCAGATGTGGGCACGTGCGGCTCCTCCGACGAGACGACCTCGCTCACATATTACTCACGAGTAACCCAGCGGGCGGGCGGGGTCGGTCGGGACCTTCCCGGGACGGTCTCGCGCTGCCCCGAGACACGGGGCAGGTGCCACCGAGCGGCCGTCTCGGGGCCAAGGAGCCGGGCGTCCGGAGGGCATCACGGGCTCAGAAGCACGGTGGACGGTCGATCGCCCCGTGGGGCGGGGCAGCGCGACAGTGACTCGGGACCACTCTCCCGGGCGCCCCCGGAGCTGGCCGAGGCACAGCACGCTCAGCCCAGGTGCTTGGTGGCCTCGCGGCGGGTGAGCGTCGAGAGGCGACCCTCGTGGGCCGCGACGTAGGCGCGCACCCAGTCACGGTGTCGGTAGGACGCATCACGCAACGCCCAGCCACAGGCCTTCCGCAGCCAGAACTCCGGGCGATCCAGGTTGGGTTCGAGGCAGGCGCTGAGCAGATCCAGGTCCACTGCGTCCTTCGCACCGACCTGACACAAGACCGCCGTTCTCCGAAGCCAGACGTCGTCGTCCACGGCCCAGCCGAGCACCACCGGGTCGACGTCCGGTCGCGCGCTGCGATGAACCGGCCCGACCAGCCGGGTCGCCACCCAGTCGACGAGGTCCCACCAGGCGCCGGCCGTCACGAGGTGGCGGTGGAGTGGAAGGGTGTCGGGGTCCTGCCAGGCTCGGGTCGATCGGTGACCTGCGAGGACGAGGGCTGCGTACCGCTCCTCGCGGTGCGTGGCCCGGTCGTACAGCTCGCGGACCGTCGCCTCCCAGATCCCGCGGTCCGCCGGCGGGTGCGCGACCACGCACGCCTTGGTGAGGCGCCTGGTCTGCTGGCAGCCGAACTCCGAAGTAGGGGAGGTCGGACTTCATGTACGCCTGCATACCTGGTGCGAGCGCAGGGTCGGCGGCCGCGGTGAGAGCGGTCCGGACCGCGGCCGTCAGGGCGCACGTCGGGCTGAGCAGTGTTCACCTGTCAAGCCTCGCAGCGGAGGTACCAGACGTGGGCGCCGTCGACGCGGTCGATGGCGAAGCCCGCCCGCTCGCAGCGCACGACGTGACGGTAGGTTGTCGGCAAGCACTTCGGCGACGACAGCCGAGCAACCGGGCTGAGCGAGCGCCCAGCCGGTGAGGGTTCGGACCAGCTCGGTACCGAGGCCATGACCGCGAACCGACGGCGCCAGGCCGTACCCGATCTCAGCGCGTCCGTCCGGCCCCGGTCCGCCCTTCCAGCCGCAGTCACCGATCACGTCACCGGTGTCAGCTGACACCACGAGGAAGGGGGTGTCGTCGTCGCGTGCCGACCGGCTCAATGCCGCCCGCAGACCGGTGACGGTGTCGTCGGTGGGCCAGTCGTGTGCCGAGGTCAGTGGTGCCAGGGCCTGACGGTCTCCCGCCACGATGGCGCTGCGCTCGGAGAAGCCCCACCTGCTCGAGGAGCAGCCGCCCCTCCGGCGAGACCAGGCGAAGCCGATCGGTCACACCGTGCCCTTGGTGCGGAGGCGCTGGAGGGCTCGAGCGAGCACCGGCGCGGTCAGCGCTTGCTGCCAACGGCGCGCTCCGTGCGCCGAGAGCACAGCCCCGATCGAGTCCTCAGACAGGTCCGAGGGAGGCGTCCAGCACAGGCGCCGCACCGTGTCGGGGGAGAGCAGGTTCTCCACCGGCAGTCGGTGTTCGTCGGCCACGGCCGCGACCGCCGTACGTGCTGCACTGAGCCGGGCAGCCGCGGCGGGGTCACGCTCGGCCCAGGCCCGGGCCGGCGGTGGCGCGTCGCTGCTGAGCGCCACCTCGGGGAGCTCGGAGTCGGGCAAGGTCGCCGCTCGTGCGAGGGCGTCGTACCAGAGGTCGACCTGACGCCGCGTGGCCCGGCCGGAGAAGCCCGGGACGGCGAGCAGGGCCGACGACGAGCGTCGGAGCTGCGAGCGCGGCCTCGACGATCGCTGAGTCTGGGAGGACGCGGCCCGGGGCCACGTCGCGGCGTCGGGCCAGTGCATCCCTGGTCTCCCAGAGGCTGCGGACCGCAGCGAGGCCGCGCCGTCCACGTACCCGGTGAAGGCCGGAGGTTCGCCGCCAGGGATCGATGCGAGCGGCCGCTGGGGGCGCGGCGAGGATCGAGGCGAACTCTTCCTCGGCCCATTCGAGCTTCCCCTGTCGGTCCAGGTCGTCCGCGACGGCGTCCCTGAGCTCGACGAGGACCTCGACGTCCAACGCCGCGTAGCGCAGCCACGGCTCAGGCAGCGGGCGTGTCGACCAGTCGGCCGCGGAGTGTCCCTTCTCGAGGGCGAAGCCGAGCACGTTCTCGACCAGGGGCCCGAGCCCGACGCGTGGGTAGCCGGCAAGGCGACCCCCGAGCTCGGTGTCGAACAACAACGTCGGCCGCATGCCGATCTCAGCGAGGCACGGTAGGTCCTGGGTGGCCGCGTGAAGCACCCATTCGACCCCGGTCAACACCTGGCCGAGGCTCGACAGATCAGGGCAGCCCACCGGGTCGACCAGAGCGGTTCCGGCACCCGCGCGGCGCAGTTGCACCAGGTAGGCCCGTTGGCCGTACCGGTAGCCGGAGGCTCGTTCCGCGTCGACCGCCACCGGACCGGCGCCCGCGGCGAAGGCGGCGACCGTCGCCGCCAAGCCGGCGGGGGTGGTGATGGGTTCGGGGAGTCCGTCCCGCGGTTCGACCAGCGGAACGGGCGGCGGCGACTCTTCCCCTGATGGTTCGGGGCCTTCGACCGGATCGGCACCTTCGACGCTCACACCCGTGAGCCTAGGGCGCGCGCGCGGTCAGTCGATCACGCCGGCCCGGAGGGCGAGGGCGACCATCTCGGCCCGATCGCCGGTTCCGAGCTTGCGGGCGATCCGTGCCAGGTGGCTCTTCACGGTCAGCGCCGACAAGTGCAGGGACTCGCCGATGTCGCGGTTGGAGTGACCGCCGGCCACGAGCTGGAGCACCTCGAGCTCGCGGGCGGACAAGCCGTCCACCCCGGAGCCGGCGCCACGAGGCCGGAGGAGCGGCTCGCGGGCAGGCGTGTCTGACACCACGAAGCCGCGCACCCCGGCCGCCAGCGCAGCCCGAACGGAGAACGGGTCGCCATCGGCGGACAAGGCGATGCCTCGCTGCCAACCGGCTGCGCGAAGCTCGGCGAGGAGCGCGACCCCTGAGCCGTCAGGAAGACTGACCTCGACGACGACGAGGTCGCGTGGTCCACCGGTTCGGGTCCGGGCCCTGGCCTCGGCGACGCTTGCTGCCTCGACCACCTCGAGGGCGCCGAGGGTGTGCAGGCCGCGGACGACCAGGTCGCGCAGGTGACCGTCTGTGACGACCACGAGGGCGCTGAAGCGCGCGGTGCGCACCGCGTACGGCGTGCCCCGGCTCTCGACGAGTGCGCTCACTCGTCCTCCTGCTCGATCGCTGGCGGACTGTTGTCCTCACCAGCATCGGCGTCCGAACGGGTGACCTGAAGGACGGAGAGTGACCGTTTCAGCGGGTACGGCGCGCCCGCGGGAGAGCCACGACCCCGGGTGCCAGCGGGGGAAGCCCGGCGGTCGTCGCCAACAGGTCAGCCCACGCCTCCAGGTGCGGGCCGAGGCGAGAGTCCAAGGCGGTCCACGACGCCCTGATCTCGACCTCCGCGCTGGGGGCTCGGTCGCCCATGGCCCCGAAGGACTCCGACGCGACCCGGGTCACGGTGCCGCTCGGGGCGGTGTAGGGCGCGCGATGAGCCTCGAGGGACTCCACGAGCCACGACCAGCCGACGGACGCAAGCATGGGGTCGGCGGCGACCTCGGGCTCGACCCCGGCCCGGACGAACGTCACCACCCGGAAGGTGCCGTTCCACGTCTCGTGCCCGGCAGGGTCGTGCAGAAGGACGAAACGTCCGGTCGCGAGCTCCTCGGCCGTCTCGTCGGTGGGGTCGGCCAGCACGTCCCCGGTCATCGCCACCGCCCAGGGGGCCAGACGTTGCGGCGCGGGTGCTTCGTCGAGCACGACCTCGGGCCGGAGCCGGACGGCGCGCAGCGACTCGCACGCCCGCCGGAAGGGCTCCGGGGCGTCGTCATCGAGCTGCGCAACCATGGCGCCAGCGTAGGTCGCCGGAGTTCGGTCGGAGGGCGCGCAACGCCGACGCCCTAGGGTCGGGTGGTGGCTGCCGTTCTCGCTCTGCTCTCGAGCGCCCTGTGGGGGACGGCCGACTTCGTCGGCGGCCTGCTCAGCCGACGCCTGCCGTCCTTCGCGGTCGTGGCCTGGGCGCAGGCATGTGCTCTCGTGGCTGTCCTCGCCTGGGCGCTGGCGGTCTCGGCGTTCGGGGATCCGCGGGGTTACGCTGCTGTGGGCGATGGCAGCCGGCTTGGTGGGCACCTGCTCGTTGGCGGCGTTCTACGCAGCGCTCGCCGTGGGGACGATGGGTGTGGTGGCGCCGATCGCGGCGTCCGGTGTCATCGTCCCGGTCCTCATCGGGCTGGCCCAGGGGGAGTCGCCGAGCTGCCGCGCAGCTGACCGGCATCGGGTTCGCCGTGGTCGGGCATCGTGCTCGCCTCCGGACCGGAGCTGCGCGGCGTCGAGGAGGGTGCGGCCAAGGGGGGAGCGGTGGCTCTGGGTCTCGCGGGAGCTGGCCGCAGTCGGCTTCGGGCTCGTGCTCTGGCTCATCGGGGAGGCGGCGGTCTACTCGGTGCCCATGACCCTGCTCACCCAGCGACTGACCAGCGTCGTGTTCGCCCTGGCCGTGGCGCTCGTGGTGCGCTCCTGGGGCGGGGTCACCCCCCGAGACCTGCCGCCGATCGCGGCGGTCGGGATCGCCGACGCCGCCGCGAACGGGCTGTACGCCTACTCCTCGACCCTCGGACTCCTGTCGGTGGTGAGCGTCCTCGGATCCCTCTACCCCGTCGCCACCGTGCTGCTCGCGCGCTTCGTCCTCCATGAACGGCTCGCGACGGTGCAGAAGGTGGGCGTCTCCTTGGCGCTCACGGGCGTGGTCATGCTGGGCGTGGGCTGACGCGCGCCGCTCCAGCACCGAGGTGCGTACGGTCAGAGCTCGTCGGGGCGCAGGGCGCGAAGCACGCAGAACTCGTTGCCGCCGGGATCGGCGAGCACCACCCAGGTCGACCTCGTCGTCGTCCTGACCGACGTCGACCCGCGACGGCATCCGAGGGCCTCCAGCCGGACGACCTCGGCCGCCTGGTCGTCCGGTCGGAGGTCGAGGTGCAGTCGGTTCTTGATCGACTTGGCCTCGGGCACGCGACCCACCAGCAGGTCTGGAGAGACCCCGTCCGCTGGGCTCCCGGCCGGTGGCTCGAGCACGACCTCGTCCGCGTCCGTCGTACGTCCGTCGCCAGCCCAGCGCCGCCTCCCAGAACGCGGCGACCGGCGCCGGGTCGACCGCGTCGATGCACACGCACTGCCAGCGCAGCGTCATGTCAGACCGTCTCGTGACTTCGACGTCGGGACGGCGGTCGAGGCACACCGTGGCACGGACGTCCGACCACGTCGCCCGATTCGTCGGGAGCCGGTCGCTCGGTCTGGGACGATGGGACGTGTGACCGCGTCAGCCTTCACGACTCACCCTTCCTGCGTGCCTGCCGTGGCGAGCCCGGCCCTCACACTCCGGTCTGGTTCATGCGGCAGGCCGGGAGGTCGCTGCCGGAGTACCGCGCCGTCCGCGAGGGCACGGGCATGCTCGAGTCCTGCTTCCGCCCCGACCTGGTCACCGAGATCACGCTGCAGCCCGTACGTCGGCACGGCGTCGACGCGGCCATCCTGTTCAGCGACATCGTGCTGCCGCTCAAGGCGATCGGTGTCGACCTCGACATCGTCGCCGGCGTCGGCCCGGTCGTGGCTGAGTCCGATCCGCAGCCGGGCGGGGCTGACGGCCCTGCGGGACCTGGACGCCCGACGACGTCGCCCCGGTCACCGAGGCGGTCACCCAGCTGGTCGGCGAGCTGGGTGCCACCCCGCTCATCGGCTTCGCCGGGGCTCCGTTCACCTTGGCGAGCTATCTCGTCGAAGGCGGGCCCGTCGCGCAGCCACGAGCAGCACCAAGGCGCTGATGCTGGGAGACCCCCAGCTCTGGCACGACCTGCTGGCCCGGCTGGCCCAGATCTCGGGAGCCTTCCTGACGTGCTCAGGTGGCCGCCGGCGCCTCCGCCGTGCAGCTGTTCGACTCCTGGGCCGGAGCCCTCTCAGAAGCGGACTACCGGGCGCGGGTGATGCCGCACTCCGTGACCGTGCTCGAGCAGGTCGGTGCCTCTCGGCGTGCCTCGCATCCACTTCGGCGTCGGCACCGGCGAGCTGCTGGCGGCCATGAGCGAGGCCGGCGCCGACGTGGTCGGTGTGGACTTCCGGGTGCCCTTCGACGAGGCGGCGCGTCGGGTCGGTCCGAAGCCGCTCCAGGGCAACCTCGACCCCGCCGTGCTCTTCGCGCCCTGGGCGGTGGTCGAGTCCGAGACCCGACGGGTGCTGCGAGACGCCGTCGGCCTTGCCGGGCCACGTCTTCAACCTCGGTCACGGCGTGATGCCCGGCACCGATCCGGACGTGCTCACGCGCCTCGTCGAGCTGGTCCACGCCGAGACGGCGTCGGGATCTTCGGTCTGAGGCGGTCGCTCGGCGGTCAGCCGACCGGAGACTCTTGCGGGACCGTCGGTCGCCGTCGGGGAGATCGGGGCCTCGGCTGCACGACGGCCGCGCGAGCGCGACCAGGCCAGCAGCGGCAGGCCCAGGACGAGGAGGAAGCCGACGAACGGCAGCATCGCGCCGAGGGCGGTGAGACCCGCGGTCACCGCGGCGGTGAAGGCGGTCCAGCCCTTGTCCAGGCCGGCGACGAAGCCGGTGGGGTCCTCCTCGGTGCCGGCCGGGTCCGGGCCGACCACCGACACCTGCAAGGTGGCCAAGGTGGTCTGGTCGGCGAGCGCCTTCTGCTGGGCCTCGAGCGACTCGAGGTCGGACTGCCGCTGCGCGAGCTGAGCCTCGACCGTCACGACCTCCCCGATGGTGTCCGCGCGGGCCAGCAGCGCCTGGATGCGTCGGACGCTCGCGCGCTGGGCCTCGACCCGGGCCTGGACGTCAGCCACCTGGCCGGTCACGTCCTGCGCCTGCTGGGTCTGGCTCAGCACGACGCCGAGGTCCGGACCTCGGCGAGCAGGTCGTCGAATCGTGCCGACGGCACGCGCAGGGTCAGCTCGGCGACCGTCCGGTCCGGGTCGGACGGATCGGTGACCGTGTCCTCTCGCGGCCACGAGCCCGCCCAGCTGGCGGGCGGCTGCCGCGGCTGCCAGCGCGGACTGCTCGACCTCGTCGGCTCTCAGCCGAACGGTTCCGGTCCGGATCACGTCCCGGGTGTCCACGACCGAGGTCGACCGTGCTCGCCGCCGGCAGCTCTTGTCCGCGACGTCGAGCGCGGCAGGGCCGTCGGCCCCTGCGACGGGACGCTTCGACGTAGCGCGGTGTCGCCGCTCGCCGGTGCGGCGCTCGTCGTCCCTCCGCCGGCGCCACTGCAGCCGGTCAGGGCGAGGAGAGCGAGCGTCCCGGCGGCGAGCGCCAAGCGCCGCCGTCCCGGGCTCGAACGGGCGCTGCTGCAGCGGGCAGTGTCGTCATGGCGGGAGTCCCCTCGTCGACCACCGAGGCGGTGCCCCGGGTTCATGTCGGTGTGACGCCAGTCACAGCGGGTGGGTTCCGTGCCTGGAGGGAGAGACCGGAACGTGATGCGGAAGGTCCGCGCCACGGGTCCGGCCGCGGGCGACGGAGTGTCTGGGGCACGATGGCCCCATGAGCGAGCGCCCGCACGTCGTCGTCGTGGGCGGCGGGATCTCAGGTCTGACCGCAGCGCACCAGATCCGGAGAGTCGCCGGCGAGGCCGTCCGGATCACGATCCTCGACCAGGCTTCGACCGTGGGCGGCAAGCTGGTGAGCGGGGAGCTCGACGGGGTCCGGGTCGACCTGGGCGCCGAGTCGGTCCTTGCCCGGCGGCCCGAGGCCGTGAGCCTGATCGGAACGCGTCGGGCTGGGGGGCGACCTCGTGCACCCCGCCACGACCGGCGCCCGGCTGTGGACCCGTGGACGGCTGCGGCACCTGCCGCGGGGGCAGCTGATGGGCATCCCCACCGACCTTCGCGAGCTCGCCGCCTCGGAGATCCTCTCGTTGTGGGGACTCGCCCGCGTTCCCCTGGACTCGGTGCTCCCGGCGTCGTCGGTCGAAGGAGATCGTGCGCTGGGCCCGTACGTCGCATCCCGGCTGGGTCGCGAGGTCGTGGACCGGCTCGTGGAGCCGCTCCTGGGCGGGGTCTATGCGGGCCACGCCGACGACCTGTCCCTCGATGCGGTCCTGCCGCAGCTCGCGGGGGCGGTTCGCGTGGAGCGATCGTTGCTGCGCGGAGCGCAACGGGTGAGCGGTGCCGCGCCGTCGGGCGCCCCGGTCTTCGCTGGTCTTCGTGGCGGCCTGGGACGACTGCCCGCCGCGGTCGCCGAGGCCTCCGGGGCGACCGTGCGGACCCGGCAGACCGTCCGAGCGATCGAGCAGGTGCCCGAGGGCTGGCGCATCGTCATCGGGGTCGACCCGGTCACCGCGCTCCCTCCAGGCCGACGCGGTCGTCCTCGCGGTGCCCGGCGGTCCTGCAGGTCGGCTGCTCCAGGACCTGGCGCCGGCGGCGGCCGGCGGTCTGCTCGACGTCCCCTACGCGTCGGTGGCCCTGGTCACCCTCCTCATCGCACGGGGGGACGTTCCTTCGCTTCCCGCGGGGACCGGTTTCCTCGTGCCTCCTGTGGACGGCAGGCTGGTCAAGGCCTCGACCTTCTCCTCGCAGAAGTGGGACTGGGTCGGGGGCCGAGCGGCCCGACGTCCTCGTGATCCGTGCCTCGGTCGGCCGCTTCGGCGAAGAGGGGGCGCTCCACCTCGACGACGCCGACCTGGTCGCCGCCGTACTGGTCGACGAGCTCGGGCTCGCGCTCGGCTGGGGCCGGTCCGTCCGACCCGTCGCGAGCACCGTGACCCGGTGGGGGGAGCGCTCCCGCAGTACCTCGTCGGGCACCTCGAGCGGGTGGCCCGGGTGCGCTCCGAGCTTGCACGCGTACCCGTCGCTGGCTCTGTGCGGCGCGGCCTACGACGGGGTCGGCGTGCCCGCCTGCATCGCGAGCGGAGAAGCAGCCGCCGCCCAGGTGCTCAGGGCCTTGGAGACTCGGCGACAATGGGGTCATGGCAACCGCAGTGCAGGGGAACGAGCAGGAGCAGTCGGCGACAGCGCCTAAGGGCCTGAGCGCTCGCGAGATCAACGCCACGATCCGCTACACGATGTGGTCGGTGTTCAAGGTCGCCCGACCGCTGGGGGACCAGGAGCGTGGCCCGATCGCGGCCGAGGTGGCCAACCTGGTCGACGCAGCTGGCCGAGCACGGCGTCGTGGTGCGCGGTGTCTACGACGTGGCCGGCCTCCGGGCCGACGCCGACCTCATGATCTGGTGGCATGCCGAGAGCTCGGACTCGCTGCAGGACGCCTACTCCCGGTTCCGGCGCACCGCCCTGGGTGCCGCGTGCGACCCGGTCTGGTCACAGCTGGCCCTGCACCGGCCCGCGGAGTTCAACAAGTCCCACGTCCCGGCGTTCATGGCCGACGAGCAGACCCGAGCCTACGTGTGCGTCTACCCGTTCGTGCGCTCCTACGAGTGGTACCTCCTCCCGGACGAGGAGCGGCGGGCCATGCTGGTCGAGCACGGGCAGATGGCCACGGGAGTATCCCCGACGTCCGCGCGAACACCGTCGCGTCCTTCGCCTTGGGGGACTACGAGTGGATCCTCGCCTTCGAGGCTGACGAGCTGCACCGCATCGTGGACCTGATGCGCGAGCTCCGCGGCCTCGACCGCGCGCCGGCACGTACGCGAGGAGCTGCCCTTCTACACGGGACGCCGCATGACCCTGGCCGACCTCATCGCCGGACTGCCCTGACCATCCGCTGAGGGTGACGTTGTGCGCGGGACACGCCGCGTGTCGCGTACTTTTCGTCACCCTCAGCGGGGTCAGTCGGCGGCGGGGTCGAGGGTCAGGCTGACCGAGTTGATGCAGTACCGAAGGTCGGTCGGGGTGCCGTAGCCCTCGCCCGAGAAGACGTGCCCCAGGTGCGAGCCGCAGCTCGCGCAGCGAACCTCGGTGCGGCTCATGCCCATCGAGCGGTCGGTGATCTCCACGACCGCGTCGCCGGCCAGCGGGGTGAAGAAGGACGGCCATCCGCAGTGGCTGTCGAACTTGGTCTCGGAGCGGAAGAGCTCGGCCTGGCACGCGCGGCACCGGTAGACGCCCACGTCCTTGCGCGTCGGTGTACTCACCGGTGAAGGCGCGCTCGGTGCCCGCCTCACGGAGCACGCGGTAGGCCTCGGGTCCCAGCTCGGCCTTCCACTCCTCCTCGGTCTTGACGACGGGGTACGGCGTCCCGTCCGGGCTCTCCGTGGGCATCGTGGGGTGGTTGCGCAGCATGCGTCGACGGTAGTCGCGACGATGTGGTGACGCAGCACCCGCGCGGCCACCGTCATCGACTCGTCAGGATTGGGAGCGTGCCGGCCGTGGCGACCGCCCACCTCGTGGGACGGGGCTGGTGGGAGATCGCAGGGCGGGTCTAGCGTCGAGGGATCGGAGTCCCACCAGCCAAAGGACCGCCATGCCCCTCGACCCGAACGAGACCGCCATCGTCCTCATCGAGTACCAGAACGACTTCGTCTCCGAAGGCGGCGCGCTGCACGGCGCGGTCGCGGACGTCATGGAGTCCACGAACATGCTCCGCAACAGCGCGGACGCGATGAAGCAGGCGAGGGAGGCCGGTGCCACGGTCATCCACGCCCCGATCGCGTTCGCCGAGGGGTACGGCGAGATCAACGCGCACCCCTACGGCATCCTCGCCGGCGTCGTCGAGAGCAACGCGTTCGTCAAGGGCTCATGGGGCGCCGAGATCGTCGACGCCGTCGCGCCCGAGACGGGCGACATCGTCATCGAGGGCAAGCGCGGCCTCGACGCGTTCGCCTCGACGAACCTGGACTTCATCCTGCGGAGCAAAGGGATCAAGAACGTCGCCCTCGGTGGGTTCCTCACGAACTGCTGCGTCGAGTCGACGATGCGCTCGGCCTACGAGAAGGGCTTCAACGTCTACACGCTCACGGACTGCGTGGCCGCGACCTCGCAGGAGGAGCACGACAACGCCATCGCCAAGGACTACCCGATGTTCTCCCGTCCGGTGACCAGCGGGGAGTTTCTCGCCGCGCTGACCGGTGACGAGGAGGTCACCGACGCCAGCCGCGGGTACGACGGCTGACCAGCGCTCGCTAGCGTCGGCGCATGGCTAAGGCAGGGCAGTACGGCGAGCCGGTCGAGCATCGACTTCGGCGGTCGGCCGGTCCGGGTGAGCAACCCGGACCGGCCGTACTTCCCGACGGTCGGCCTGACCAAGCTCGATCTCGTGACCTACTACGCCAGTGTCGCTCCGACGATGTTCGCAGCCCTGCGGCACCGGCCCACCACGCTCGAGCGATGGCCCTCGGGAGTCGTCGAAGGCGCCGTGCTGAGCCAGCGCGACGGGACCAAGGGCGCTGCGTTCTACCAGAAGCGCGTCGCCCCGGGCGCCCCCGAGTTCGTCGAGACCGTCCAGATCACCTTCCCCAGCGGCCGTACGGCCGCCGAGGTCTGCCCGACCGAGCCCGCCGTCATCGGCTGGGCGGCCAACCTCGGGACGATCACCTTCCACCCCTGGCCGGTGCGCCGAGCCGACGTCGACCATCCGGACGAGCTGCGCCTGGACTTCGACCCCCAGCCGGGGGCCGGCTTCACCGACGCGGCGACGGTGGCGCTCGAGGCTCGTGCGGTCCTCGACGAGCTGGGCTGGGTGGGCTGGCCGAAGACGAGCGGCGGGCGAGGGGTCCATGTCTACGTGCGGATCGAGCCGCGCTGGTCCTTCGCCGACGTCCGTCATGCCGCCATCGCGTTCGGCCGTGAGCTCGAACGCCGCCTCCCGGGCCGGGTCACGACGAGCTGGTGGAAGGAGGAACGCCCTGACGGCACGGTCTTCGTCGACTACAACCAGAACGCGCGGGACCGCACGATCGCGAGCGCCTGGTCGGTGCGGGCCAAGCCGCACGCACCCGTATCCACCCCGCTCGAGTGGGGCGAGGTCATCGAGGCCGATCCGCTCCAGCTCACGGTCCGCACGGTGCCCGCGCGCCTGGCGGCCCGAGGGAACCCGCACTCCGCGATGGACGACTCGGCGCACGACCTGACGCCGTTGCTCGAGTGGTACGAGCGAGACGCCCGCGACCGCGGCCTGGGCGACCTGCCGTATCCCCCGGACTACCCCAAGATGCCGGGGGAGCCGATGCGCGTCCAGCCGAGCCGCGCCAAGCCCGTGACCAGCACAGCTGACGTAGATTGACTCGTCCGTCGCTGGCGTCGCGGCGGTCCGAGCCGACGAGTTCCTCCACTTCGGGACGGCCATCGAGACCTGGGGCCGCGGCGCAGTTGACCCTGACTGCTTTCCTGCTCGGGTTCGCGGTTGGTCAGTGCTATGCGGACCGGTCAGCGATGCCACCGGGCGCCGCCGGATCGTCCAGCAGCCAAGCTGCCGTGCGCAGGCGCTGCAACAGGAGCAGTTCGGCCAGCGCTGGTTGCGGCCCGCCGACGCAGCGCGGGCCACATGGCGGCGACCTCCATCACGGCGGTGTCAGGGCACGGGCCCAGAGAGCCAGTGGCTCAGGGTCGAATGGCCCTGGCGACCTCGAGGACCGACCCGGACGATGTCGTTGTGGCCCGAGGAGCCACGGGTCGATCGGAGGGTGATATGTCCAAGTCGCGTGTGTTCAGCGTGGCCTGTCTCGCGTTCACGATCTCGCTCACGCTCGCCAACCCTGCGGTGGCCGCGACCGTCCGGGGGACACCTGGCAGCGATCGCCTGATCGGAACATCTGGATCCGACACCATCTACGGAAGGGGCGGGTCCGACCTGATCCTGGCCGGCGCCGGTACCGACACGGTCTTCGGAGGACGTGGCAATGACGCGATCCACCTTGGTCACGGCAACCTTCCGCACGGAGAGTTCGCCTGGGGCGGGAGCGGACGTGACACCATCTTCGGAGGCCCTGGCCGTGACACCATCAGTGGCGGAGCCGGAGACGACACGCTTAGCGGTGGCCGCGGCAGCGACGTGTTCGACGACGGGACCGGCGACGATGTGGTGCGGCTTGGACACGGTCGCGACTCCGGGGCCGTCAGCTCCGGACGTGACGTCGTGTACCTCGGGGCTGGCGACGACGCCGTCGACGTCATTCCGGACGGGATGGTGGACGTCATCAACTGTGGACCCGGACATGACCTGGTCTACCTGCACGATCAACGGGACCCCGCCGACCAATTCCTTGGCTGCGAGCACATCACGGTCATCTCGACCGACTGACAAACCAGAACCCGACATCTGAAGCACGTCGCGCTGACGAACGAGTGAACCGGCGAGTCGAGCGTGAAGCACGTCCAGGTCGCCGCACCCACCACCTGGCTCAGAAGGAAAGTGGCCGAGGCCTGGTGTGAGTTCCCTGTCGTGTTGGCCGAACGCCCCGCACCCCGAGGTCGCCCAGGTCTCCCCTCGCCTAGGATCGAGGGGAGGGCGCCGGTCACTCGGTCGGCCCTCACGGAGCCGCCGTCCCAGGAGCGCCATGACCCCCGAACGCCGCATCGCCGTCACTCTCCCCGAGTCCGTGGTTCCCGGGGTCTTCGCCGACTTCGTCTCGGTCTGGCACACCCCGGACGTGTTCACCCTCGACTTCGCCTCGATGGTGAACCCCGGACAGCTCGGCGTCGACGACGAGTCCGGAGAGCAGGTGGTGGTCGTGCCGGCGCAGGTCGTGGCGCGGGTGCGCATCCCCCCGAGCCAGGTGTTCGAGATCATGAAGGCTCTCGAGCAGCAGCTGACGGTCTGGGAGCGCGAGAGCGGATCGGCGGAGGACCCCGCGCTGTGAGCCTGGTCGACGACGTGCGGGCGGCGCTGGCACCCGACGACGTGGTGTCCGACCCCGACCGGCTGGCCAGCTATCGCCACGATGAGGCGCCTGGACTCGAGGCAGGGCAGCCAGCCGTCGTCGTGTTCCCGCGGTCGACGGCCGAGGTGTCTGCAGTCCTGCTGATCGCGTCGGCACACCAGGTCCCGGTCGTTCCTCGCGGTGCCGGTTCTGGGCTGTCGGGCGGCGCCAACGCCGTCGACGGGTGCCTCGTCCTCTGCCTGGACCGGATGAACGCGATCCTCGAGATCTCTCCGGCCGATGGCGTTGCCGTGGTGCAGCCCGGGGTCGTCAACGACGCGCTTCGTGATGCTGCCGCCGCACACGGACTGACGTACTCACCCGACCCGTCGTCTCGCGACTGGTGCACGATCGGCGGCAACGTCGCCACGAACGCGGGCGGCCTGTGCTGCGTCAAGTACGGCGTCACGCGTGACTCGGTCCTCGCGCTGGAGGTGGTGCTGGCCGACGGCAGAGTCACCCGGGTCGGGCACCGCAGCATCAAGGGAGTCGCCGGCTACGACCTCGTGGGGCTGTTCGTCGGCAGCGAAGGCACCCTCGGGGTCGTCACCGAGGTCACGGTCCGGCTCCGTCCCCGTCCGGCCCCCGCCGTCACGGTCGTCGCCGTGCTGTCGGACCTCGACTCCGCCTCCCGTGCCGTTGCCGGGGTGCTGGCCGCCGGGACGCCGAGCTTGTTGGAGCTGATGGATCGGGAGACCGTCCGGGCGGTGGAGGCCTCACGAGCGATGGGGCTCGACACCGAGGCGGCCGCCCTCGTCCTCGTCCAGAGCGACCTTCCCGGAGAGGCCGGTGAGGTTCAGGCCCGCGCCTTCGAAGCGGCGTGCCTCGAGGCAGGCGCCGCGGAGACGTACCGCTCGGAGACGACGGAGGAGGCCGAGGCGCTCCTCACGGCCCGCCGGATGGCCCTGCCGGCGCTCGAAGCGCTGGGTGACGTCCTGATCGACGACGTCGCGGTCCCGCTGGGGCGCATCGGTGCGCTCCTTGCGGCGATCACCGAGATCGGCGAGCGTTTCGACGTGATGGTCGCGACCCTGGGACACGCGGGAGACGGGAACTTCCACCCGACGTTCGTCACCCCGAGGGGGGACCTCGAGGCGGCCGCGCGGGCCAGGCTCGCCTTCGACGCGGTCCTCGACGTCGCCCGCGAGCTCGGGGGGACGGTCACCGGGGAGCACGGGGTCGGTGCCCTCAAGCGGGCCGGTCTCACGGCCGAGCTCGACCCGGTTGCCGCCGAGCTGCTCGGGACGATCAAGAGGGCGCTCGACCCGAACGGGATCCTCAACCCCGGAAAGGGCCTGCCGCTCTCCATCGGTAGGCCGTGGCCGGAACGAGCGTGCCTGCGGTCAGCTGATGACCTGGTCCGTGCCCGAGATGACCCGCAGGACCGGGACGGTGGCGCGGCTGCGCAGGTGGTGGGCCCAGTCGCGGTGGAGGGTGTCCTCCAACCAGTGCAGCGGGGTCACCACCCAGATCTGGTCCGCCGACACGGTCGTCGCCGCCGCCAGAGTCGCTGCCACGGTGTCGGCGCCGGCGAGCTCACCGTCGACCGCATCGACACCGGCGGCGCGGAGGGCCCTGATCGAGGCGTCCAGCGCGGACTCCGGGTGTTCGGGTTCCTCGAAGGAACCTGCGGTCATCGTCTCGTCGACGGCACGGGCAACCGGCCCGCCCTCCTTCGAGGTTGCCGCGACGACGTGGATCGTCACCGGGTCGGGGTCGAAGAAGTGAGCCAGCCGCTGGACGTCGTGGTCGTGCAGCGGGAGCTCGATGAGGACGACGATCGCATTCACGGACGACACCCTACGAGACGAGGCGGTGTCGCCGGGCGCCGGTCAGCCTCCGGCGAGAACGGCGGCCAGGTCGAACCGGACCGGCCGCTCCAGCTGGGCGTAGGTGCACGAGCGGGCCTCCCGGTCGTCGCGCCAGCGGCGGAACTGCGTGGTGTGCCGGAACCGCGTGCCCTCCATGTGGTCGTACGCGACCTCGATGACGCGTTCGGGTCGGAGCGGCACCCAGCTGAGGTCCTTCGTGGAGTTCCAGCGCGAGACTGCTCCGGGCTTGCGGTCGCCACCTTCGTCGCGCTGCGCCGACGCCCAGTCACCCCAGGGGTGGTCGGCCGGGTCGATCGCCCGCCAGGGCTCGAGCTCCTCGACGAGCTCCGCGCGACGACTCATCGGGAACGAGGCGGCGACGCCCACGTGCTGGAGGGCGCCCTCCTCGTCGTAGAGGCCGAGGAGCAGGGACCCGACGACGGGCCCGGACTTGTGCCAGCGGAACCCGGCCACCACGCAGTCAGCGGTGCGTTCGTGCTTGATCTTCAGCATGACCCGTTCGCCCGGGCGGTAGCCGGCCGCGAGGGGCTTGGCCACGATCCCGTCGAGACCGGCGCCCTCGAACACCGTGAACCAACGCCCGGCCAGGCCCTCGTCCTCGGTCGCCGGCGTGACGAACACCGGCGGTACGGCGTCCGCCAGACGACTGCTCGAGAAGGTGACGACGCTCGCTGAACGGGCGCGGCATCAGGTCGTCGTCCCCGAGAGCCAGCAGGTCGAAGGCCACGAACGAGGCGGGTGTCTCGCGCGCGAGCATGTCCACGCGGGAGGCCGCCGGATGGATCCGCTGCTGCAGGGCCTCGAAGTCGAGCTGCGCGCCGCGCGCCAGCACGATCTCGCCGTCGACGACGCACCGCTCGGGCAGGTGCTCCTTCACCGCCGCCACGACCTCCGGGAAGTAGCGGGTGAGCGGCTTCTCTCCGCGGCTGGACAGCTCGACCTGGTCACCGTCACGGAACACGATGCAGCGGAAGCCGTCCCACTTGGGCTCGTACAGGAGCCCGCCCTCCACGCTGGTCTGGGAGGGGACCCCCTTGACCGACTTGGCGAGCATGGGGGCCAACGGAGGCTGCAGCGGGAGGTCCACCCCGGCATCATGCCCTCATGAGCTCCTCTCGCGGTCAGGGTCTGGCCTACGGCCTGGCCGCCTTCCTCGCAGTCGCCGGCGCAACCCACTTCCTGGTGCCAGGGTTCTTCCGGCCGCTCATCCCCGATCAGCTGGGCGCTCCCGATCCGTGGGTGTACGGGTCCGGAGTTGCCGAGCTGGCCTGCGCGGCGGCAGTCGCGTACCCGCGGACCCGTCGGGTCGGCGGATACGTGACGGCGGCACTGTTCGTGGTGGTCTTCCCCGGCAACGTCCAGATGGCCCTGGATGCCGGCGACGAGTCCGTCGCCTACCGGGTGGCTGCCTACGGTCGGTTGCCCCTGCAGATCCCGCTCATCCTCTGGGCGCTGGCTGTGGCCCGCCGGGCGGTGGAGGCCCCGACTGGTGCGCGCGACGGGTCGCCCTAGACTCCGAGCATGGTGTCGTGGTCTGCCGGTGCTCGCCGGGCGCGCGGTCTCACCGTCGCGATCGTCGGCCTCGGGCTGGCACTGACCGGTCACGTGGTCGGCGGCGGAAGCCTGTTCGTCGAGCCGTGGATGGTGCTGCCGATGGCGCTCGGGACGTCGGCGTGCGTGCTCGCCTCGTCGCGGGTCTGGTCTCTCGGCCGACTGCTCGGCGCCCTCGCGGGCCTCCAGATCGTCGTGCACACGACCCTGTGGCTGGCGAGCGGCCCACCGGCTGCTGCTCCCGGCTCCCCCCTGCTCGCGTCGCACCACCACGCTCCGGTCACTGGCGCTCAGGCGACCGTCACGACGCTGCTCGGCCACGCGCTCGCCGTCGCGGTCACGGCGCTCGTCCTGCGCCGCGGGGAGCAGGTCCTCGTCCTGCTGTGGACCGGCGCGCGCAACCGGCTGCGACTCGCGCACCCGGTGCTTCCCGCTCCGCTCGGCTCTGGATTCGCCTCGGTCGGCGACCGGACGTCGCGCCTGGTCTCTGCGACACGGGCCACGGCCGACCTCTCCCGCGCGCCGCCCCGCTCTGCCGTCACCTGATCCTCGTCGTCCGGTGTCTCCCGGGCGCTCTCGGCCGATCCCCGGCCCTCGGCGCGGCAGTCCGCCACGCCTCACTCACTGATCGCTGCCTCGCGTGAGGCCGTACGCCCTGGAGCGTGCTCGATGTCCACTGTCCTGTCTTCCACCCACCCGCACCCACGACCAGCTCGGCTGCGCACCGCCCGGCACCGGCTGACGGCTGCGGCCGTGATCGCCGTCGCCGCTGCTGGCCTCGTCGGCTGTGGTTCCTCCGCGGGCTCAGCTGCGCCGGAGTCGTCCACCTCAGCCGTCACGATGACCGACCCCTGGGTCAAGGCGGTCGACTCCGGGATGACCGCGGCCTTCGGGACCCTCGCGAACAGTTCGGGCGGCGAGGTCGTCCTGGTGTCGGCGAGCACCCCGGCGTCCCCCGAGGTCCAGCTGCACGAGATGGCCATGAAGGACGGCGAGATGGTCATGCAGGAGAAGGCGGGCGGCATCCCGGTTCCGGCTGGCGGGCAAGCGGTTCTGGAACCCGGCGGCGACCACATCATGCTCATGGATGTCGCCGCGCCGATCCGCCCGGGCGACGTGGTGACGCTGACCCTGACCTTCAGCGACGGGTCGACGACCCAGGTCGAGGCCGTCGCCAAGGAGTTCACCGGTGCCGACGAGGACTACGACGACGGCATGGACGACATGGACGGCATGGAGCCCTCGCCGTCCGGGTCGTGACGGGTCGAGGGGTGTGACCCGATGACGACGCCCGGTGTCAGCCGGCGCTCGTTCCTCCGAGGCGGTGCCGCCGTCGTCGGCGGCACCGCCCTCGGGGCGGCCGCCGTGGCTGCCGTTCGGAGCGACGGGGAGTCGGCGTCGGCCGAAGTGCCCGACACCGTGGACTTCCACGGTCCTCACCAAGCCGGGATCGACACGGTCCCTCAGGCGTGGGCCACGTTCGTGGCCCTCGACCTCCGGAAGAGTGTCGGACAGGAGGGCCTGGGCCGGCTGCTGCGGCTCTGGAGCGACGACGCTGCACGGCTCACCCAGGGGGTTGGCGCGCTGGCCGACCTGGAGCCGGAGCTTGCCCTGCCCCCCGCACGCCTCACGGTGACCTTCGGGCTCGGCGCAGCCCTCTTCGACGCCTTGGGGATGACCGGGCAGCGTCCGGTCGGCCTGGTCGACCTCCCCCCGCTGCCCATGGACCGGCTGGAGCCGGCGTGGTCCGGAGGCGACCTGCTCGTCCACGTGGGAGGTGACGACCCCACCTCGGTAGCCCACGCGGTCCGCATGTTGCTCAAGGACGGTCGTGCGTTCGCCACAGTCCGCTGGACCCAGCGCGGGTTCCGGAACGGGCCTTCGTCCCTGCTCCGGCTCGCCGCACCGCAACCTGCTCGGGCAGGTCGACGGGACTGCGAACCCCATCCCGGGCTCCCCGGAGTTCTCCCGCGCGGTCTGGATCGACGAGCCAGGGTGGTTCCGCGGAGGCACGATCATGGTCGTGCGGCGGATCCGGATGGACCTGGACCGGTGGGACGATCTCGACCGTGGATCTCGTGAGCAGGTCATCGGTCGACGGCTGGCCGACGGTGCGCCCCTCACCGGGGGGACCGTGGACACACCGCTCGACCTGGCCGCCGTCGGCCCGGACGGGCTCCCCGTGATCGCGGACTTCGCGCACGCCCGCAGAGCACATGCCACCACACCGGACGAGGTCTTCCTGCGCCGCGGCTACTCCTACGACGAGCCGTCGGCCGGTGACGCGATCTCCGACTCCGGCCTCATCTTCTGCGCCTACCAAGCGGACGTCGGACGGCAATTCCTCCCCGTTCAGCGTCGGCTCGCGGAACTCGACCTGCTCAACCAGTGGACGACACCCATCGGGTCCGCGGTGTTCGCGATTCCGCCCGGCTGCGCTCCTGGTGGCTGGGTCGGCGAGGGGCTCCTCGCATGAGCCTCCGCAGGGTCGCCCTCGTGGGCGCCACGCTCGTTGTGGCGGTGGTCGGAGTCGTCCTGACGGCGGTCCCGGCCCAGGCGCACGACGACCTCCGGGGTGTGACGCCTGCGGACGGCGCATCCGTGACGCAGGCCCCCGCGGCAGTGGTGCTCGAGTTCAGCGACGACGTCCAGCCGCTGGGGAGCGCCGTCGTGGTGCGTGGGTCCGACGGCACAGTGGTGAGCGACGGGTCGCCTGCCGTGTCGGGGCGCACCGTCACGCAGGCGTTGCGCCCGATCGGAGCTGATGGTGAGTATCAGGTCTCGTTCCGGGTCGTCTCCGCCGATGGGCACCCGGTGTCGGGATCCACGCGGTTCACCGCCGTCGGCATCGGTCCCGCCATGACCGCGAGCAGCTCCGCCCAGTCAGGGGCCCGCCAGGTCGGCGAGGCGCGGGAGATCCACCCAGGCGTGTGGGTCGGCGTCGGCCTGGTGACCTTGCTCGTCGTCGTCCTGGCCGTGGGAAGGCGCAGGCGCCGTACGGTGACTGGGTGAGCGTCTCGACGCGCCGCCCGGCAGGGCCGGCGCCGCCCGGTGGGAGCCGACCAGTGCACCCCGAGTCGCGGCGCCTGCTCGCTGGGGCGGCGGCGGTCGCGGTGGTGGCCATGGCCCTGGCCCTGTGGGCCGGAGCCGGCCGCCCGGTCCCGTCCCCGAGGGGCTGCCGGACCCGGGAAGGCTGACGGAGTGGGCGCTCCCGGTCGCCCGCGTGCTCACCGACCTGGCAGGGGTCTTGACCGTGGGGGTGCTCCTCCTGGCCGGCTTCCTCCTTCCCGCCAAGGCCGGACAGCTCACGGCGACGGGTTTGAGGGCGATGCGCTGGGCGAGCTGGACGGCGGGTGTGTGGGCCATGGCTGCGGCGGCCCAGTTCGTCCTCACCACGGCGGATGTCATCGGGGTCCCGCTGAGCACCCTGACCGACCCGGTGTACGTCCGGAGCTTCGTTCAGAACACGTCGCTCGGACGGTCTCTCCTCGTGCAGATCCTGCTCGCGTTGGCCGTGGCCGTGTCGGCACGTCTCACCCTGACCGCGGCAGGTGCCGCGGGAGGACTCGTCCTTGCTGTGGCCGGCTGGATCCCCCCGGCGCTCAGCGGGCATTCCGCAGCCTCCGACCAGCACGGGCTCGCCGTCACCAGCCTGACGATCCATGTGGTGGCCATGGCTCTGTGGTGCGGCGGGCTCGTCGCGCTCCTGACCGTGGCGGTTGTCGACCGACGTGCCTTCCCTGTCGCGCTCCAGAGGTTCAGCCTCCTGGCCCTCTGGTGCGTGGTGGCCGTCGTCGCGAGCGGTCTCGTCAACGCTGCTCTACGGATGACGTCGGTGGGGGACCTCGTCGCGTCCAGTTACGGACTCATCCTTCTCGCCAAGGTCGCCCTGGTCGGCGTGCTCGTCGCCTTCGGACTGTGGCACCGGGTTCGGGTGATGCCCAGGGTCGACCTCGAGTCGCGCCAGGCCTTCGTCCGGGTCGCCGCATCCGAGGTCTTCGTGATGGCGTCGGTCGTCGGGCTGGCCGTGGCCTTGTCCCGGACCCCGCCCCCCGTTCCCGCCGACGTCGACGTGACCGCCGCCACCCCGGCCCGGCTCCTGCTCGGCTTCGACCTTCCTCCCGTGCCCACGTTGGCGCGGCTCGCCTGGGGAGAGGCGAGGGTCGAAGCCTTCTTCCTCGTGGTCAGCGTGCTCCTGGCCGCTCTGTACGTCACCGGGGTGGTGACCCTTCGCCGTCGAGGGGACCGCTGGTCTTGGGGTCGTACCGTTTCCTGGCTCACCGCCTTGGTGCTGCTGGTGGTCGTCACCAGCTCGGGTTTGGGCACCTACGCTGGGGTCCTGTTCAGCGCCCACATGCTCCAGCACATGGTGCTCAACATGATCATCCCGATCTTCTTGGTGCTGGGCGCCCCGATCACCTTGGCCCTGCGGACCCTCCCTGCCGGCGGTGGCCCGCGTGAGTGGTTGCTCGTCTTCTTGCACTCCCGGCCGGTGGCGGTGCTCTCGCACCCTCTGGTCGCCACGGCGATCTTCATCGGCAGCTTCTACGTCCTGTACTTCACGGAGCTGTTCCCGATCCTCATGCGCAGCCACTGGGGCCACGTCCTGATGACCGTGCACTTCCTGCTGGCCGGCTCGCTGTTCTTCTGGGTGCTCATCGGGGTCGATCCAGGGCCGCGACGGCCGCCGTACGTCTTCCGGGTCCTTCTCCTCCTGGTGGCCATGCCTCTGCACGCCTTCTTCTCCATCGCGGTCATGAGCTCCACGTCGGTGCTCGGCGGTGAGTTCTTCGCCGGCCTCGAGCGGCCGTACGCCGTGGACCTGTTGGCCGACCAGCGGCTCGGCGGGGGGATCGGCTGGGCCATGGGCGAGCTCCCCATCGCGATCGTGCTCGCCGTGCTCTTCGTGCAGTGGATTCGCAGCGACGAGCAGCAGGCGCGCCGTTTCGACCGTCAGGCCGACCGTGCTGAGCAAGGTGACGAGCGGGCCGTGGACGAGCTGGCCGACTACAACGCCTACCTGGCTTCGTTGGCCGAGCGGGACCGAGGCGGCAGCCAACGGGTGAAGAAGAACCCTTCGTCCTCATAGAGCGCAGCGGCGCGCCACGGGGTCCCGCTCGTCAGGACCGGTCGGCCGCCGACGATTCGAGGCGCCTCGCCGCCGACGACGTAGGGCGACGTCGTCAGGCAGAGCTCGTCGACCAGACCCTCGGACAACAGCGCGGCGAGCAGGGCAGGTCCACCCTCGCCGTGCAGGTGCTCGAGGCCACGGTCGCGCAGCAGGTGCAGGGTCTCGTGCAGGTCGAGCGTGTCGTCACCGGCGGTGAGCAGCTCGATGCCGCCGACCGCGGACGCGTGCTCCGTCACGGCGTCCCGCAGGGCCGGGGCCACGTTCTGCGGCGCGACGACGAGGACCTCGGCGAGCCCAGGAGTGCGCGGTGTCGCCAGGAGTGGTGTCGTGAGATCGAGGTCGAGCGTGCGCGACAGGAGGACGACCGGCGTGGTCGCTCGTCGGTAGTGCTCCGCCTGTGCGGTGCGGGCGCCGACGACGACCGCATCGGCCATGGAGCGCAGCACCTTGAAGAGCTGCCGGTCGGCCTCCCCGGAGATGCCGCCCGACCGGCCGTCGGCATCGGCCACCGCACCGTCGATGGTCGCGACCATGGTCGCGCGCAGCCAGAGCTGACCGGGGGCGACGGCGAACTCGAGGGTTGGGTCGACGACGTCCAGGGGAGTGGGGAACAGTCGGCGCACCTGTCGATCCTCGCACCGCTGGCGGGGCGTCGGCGACCGGCGAGAGGCTAGCGGCTCCTGCTGAGCCTGCTGAACGGGACGACGATCAGCGCGGCGATGACCACCTGCGCGGCGAAGGTGAGCCAGAACCCCCAGTCCAGAGCCGTCCCGAGGGCCAGGCCCAAGGCGGCGCCGACCAGCCCGATGGCGAGGGTGAGGAGGCAGCCCAGGGGGGCATTGCCTCGGACGACGAGGCGGGCCAGTCCGCCGATGACGACGGCCACGAACAGGCCTGACCAGAGTCCGTTGATGTCCACGGTCTCAGCCTCTCAGGACCGGCTGGCCTAGGGCCAGCCTGGCCCGGTCTGCGACGACGTCGGCCATCAACGGGTGGGCGCCCAGCGGCTCGGCGACCACGACGGACGCTCCGGCGAACCCGCGCACGACGTCGTGGAGCCGGCCGGGGGCGACGAAGAAGGAGCCCACACCGAGGACGTCAGGGCCGAGCGGTGACAGCCCGCTGACCGCCTCTGCGACGTCGCGGGCTCGGAGGCGTAGGCGACGGCGAACGGGAGCGCGTGGCGCGAGGCCCAGCTCTGGGCGACGCCTCGCACGAGCAGGTCGGCTGCGGGATCGGTCGAGCCCGCAGCCGTCAGGACCAGCCCGGTGGGTGGGCGGTCGAGAACCTCGCCCAGGCGAAGGTCCAGCAGGTCGAGGAGCCGCTCGTCGGGCGCGAGGACGGGAGCGATCCGGGCTTCCGCGGCACCTGCTGGAACGTCGACGCGCGCGTGGAAGGCCGGGGCCAGGAGCAGGGGCACCACCACCGTGTCGGGGTCAGCCGACAAGGCCGCGCCGACGACCGTCGCGAGGTCAGGGGTGTGATGCCCCAACCACCCCAACCGGGTGTCTCCGACAACGGCCTCCACGGCGACGCGGAGATCCTCCATCACCGGGGCGTGCCGGGGGTCGGGACTGCCGTGGGCGGCGAGGACGACCGTCACGCGGGGGCCGACTCGGTCTCGTACGGTTGCCTGGGCCAGGACGTCGTGCAGGCGTACGACCTCGCCCACGACGACGACGGCCGGCGAGGTGACTCCACGCTGCTCAGCCACCGCGGCGATGTCGGCGAGAGTGGCGACAGTCGTGCGCTGCTCGGGGGTGCTCCCGCGTTCGACGACCGCCACGGGCGTCGACGCCGGCCGACCGTGGGCGACCAGCTCCGATGCGGCGACGGCGAGCCGTCCCACGCCCATGAGCAGCACCAGTGTCCCGTCCACCGCGCTGAGTGCCGCCCAGTCGAGGTCTGCGTCGTGCGCGGAGGCGACGGTGAACCCGCGCGCGAGACCGCGATGGGTGACCGGGATCCCCGCGAGGGCCGGAACCGCGACCGCGGAGGTCACTCCCGGCACCACCTCGACCGCGACCCCCGCCGCGACGCAGGCCAGGGCTTCCTCGCCCCCGCGCCCGAGCACGTACGGGTCGCCGCCCTTGAGGCGTACGACGCGAAGGCCGCGCCGCGCCCGGTCGACGAGGACGTCCTCGATCTCGGCCTGGGTGAGCGTGTGCGCGTGCGGCGCCTTGCCGGCATCGATGACCTCGACGTCGTCATCGAGCTCGTCGAGCAGCGCCCGGGGCGCGAGCCGGTCGACGACGACGACGTCAGCCGCCGCCAGCAGTGCCCGACCACGCGTGGTGATCAGACCCGCGTCGCCGGGGCCGCCACCGACCAGGGCGACATGGCCGACGTCCGGCACGGTGGTGGCGCATCGGGAGCGAGCCCTGGTCCAGCGCTGCGCCGAGGGCGTTCCGGAGCCGGAGCGCGCGCCGGGGGTCGCGCCCGGTGGTGACCGCGACGGTGACGTCGTCACGACGCAGCACGGCTGGGGTCCAGGCAGCGCTCGCTTCGGCGTCGTCGGCCCGCACGCACCAGGTGCCCTGAGCTTCGGCCTCGGCAGCGACCGCGGAGTCGACGGCTGGTTCACCGGTCGCCGTGTGCACGAGCCACGCGCCCGCGAGGTCGCCGGGGGCGTAGTCGCGCAGGAGGACGGCGATCCGGTCGTCGTCTCGGAGGTCCTCGCAGACGTAGGGGGCCACCACCTCCACGTGTGCTCCCGCGTCGGCGAGGCCGGCAGCACGTCTGGCCGCCACCGGCCCGCCGCCGACGACGACGACGCGACGGCCCGCCAGGTCGAGGCTCAGCGGATAGACCGTGCGGTTCATGCGTGCAGCCCGCACTCGGTCTTGGCCAGGCCCGACCACCGGCCGGATCGTGGGTCCTCACCCGGCGCGACGGCACGCGTGCAGGGCGCGCAGCCGATCGAGGTGTACCCGATCGCGCGGAGCGGGTTGACGAGGATGTCGTGCTCGGCCACGTAGGCCGCCACCTGCTCGTCGCTCCAGCCGGCGATGGGGTTGATCTTGACCTTGCGCCGGCGCGCGTCCCAGGCGACCACAGGGGTGCCCGCCCGCGAGGTGGCCTCAGCCCGACGCACACCGCCGGCCCAGGCGGTGTAGGGGCGCAACGCTCGGTCCAGCGGCCACACCTTGCGGATCGAGCAGCACATGTCGGCGTCGATCTCGTAGAGCCGGCCGAAGTCCGCCTCGTGCTCGTGGACGAGCAGGGACGGGCCGACCGTGCGCACGGTCACGTCGTACGTCGCCGCGACGGCGTCCCGCGTGCCGAGGGTCTCCGCGAAGTGGTAGCCGGTGTCCAGGAAGAGGACGTCCACCCCGGGGATCGCACGTCCGGCCAGGTGCGAGAGCACCCCGTCGGCCATCGATGCCGTGACGGCCAGACCGCTGCCGAAGGTGTGGTGCGCCCAGCGCAGGATGTCCTCTGCCGGGGCGCCTTCGAGGTCGCGACCAGCGCGTCCGGCAACGGCGGACAGCTCCTCGGGCCCGAGCTCGGGGACAGGCTGGTTCATGTCGAGACCACCAGACCGACCAGCGTGACCTGGAAGACCCGCGTGCAGGGCCGGCACTCCCACGCGCCGTGAGCAGCGTCCGAAGGGCGGAGGTCCTCGTCCCCGCAGAACGGGCAGTAGAAGGGGACGGCCCGGGCCTGGCTCATCGCAGGGCCTCCTCGTCGGCTCGAGCGGCCCAGCGCGGAAAGCTCTCCGCCGGGTTCCCGCTGTGCCTCGTAGGCGCGGGCCACCCGCTCGACGTAGTCAGGCAGCTCGTCGGCGGTGACCTTGTGGCCGCGCAGCTTGCGCCCGAAGCCGGCGTCCAGACCCAGCCCGCCCCCGAGGTGCACCTGGAAGCCCTCGACCTGGTCGCCGTCAGCCGTGGTGACGATCTGGCCCTTGAACCCGAGGTCGGCGACCTGGATGCGGGCGCACGAGTTCGGGCAGCCGTTCACGTTCACCGTCAGCGGCAGGGTGTACCGGGGGAGCCGGGCCTCGAGCTCGCCGACCAGGTCCTTGGCCCGGCCCTTGGTCTCCACGATCGCGAGCTTGCAGAACTCCAGCCCGGTGCACGCCATCGTCCCGCGCCGGAAGGACGACGGGGCGGCGTCCAGGCCGAGGTCCGCCAGGCCGTCCACCAGTCGGTCGACCTGGTCTCCTGGAACGTCGAGCACCAGGAGCTTCTGCTCGACGGTGAAACGCACCCGGTCGCTCCCGACGGCCTCGGCGAGGTCGGCGAGCGCCGCGAGGGTCGTGCCTGAGACCCGTCCGACCACCGGAGCCGCACCCACGTAGAAGCGTCCGTCCACCTGAGGGTGGACGCCCACGTGGTCCCGCCGGCCGGTGGGTGGAGCCTCGGGCGGAGGGCCGTCGGAGAGCCGCCGCCCGAGGTAGTCGTTCTCGAGGACCTCCCTGAAGCGCTCGACGCCCCAGTCGGCGACGAGGAACTTGAGGCGGGCGCGGCTGCGCAACCGCCGGTATCCGTGGTCGCGGAAGATCGAGATGACGCCCACCCACACCTCGGGGACGTCCTCGAGCGGGACCCACATCCCCAGCCGCTGGGCGAGGTGCGGGTTCGTGGACAGGCCACCTCCGACCCAGACGTCGAAGCCAGGCCCATGCTCCGGGTGCACGACCCCCACGAACGACAGGTCGTTCACCTCGTGGGCCACGTCCTGGTGCGGGGAGCCGCTGATGGCCGTCTTGAACTTGCGTGGCAGGTTGGAGAACCGCAGGGTCGCCGACGTAGTTCTGGACGATCGCGCGGATGGCCGGCGTGCCATCGATGATCTCGTCGGCGGCCACTCCAGCGACCGGCGAACCGAGGACCACGCGGGGGGTGTCCCCGCAGGCCTCGGCCGTGCTGAGGCCGACGGCTTCGAGTCGCTGCCAGATGGCCGGGACGTCCTCGATCCGGATCCAGTGCAGCTGGATGTTCTGACGGTCGGTGATGTCGGCGGTGTCGCGTCCGTACGTCGTCGAGACGTCCGCGATCGCGCGGAGCTGGGCGAGGTCGATCTGGCCTCCGTCGCTGCGGATCCGCAGCATGAAGTACTCGTCGTCGAGCTCGTGAGGCTCGAGCACGGCGGTGCGCCCGCCGTCGATTCCTGGCTTGCGCTGGGTGTAGAGGCCCCACCACCGCATCCGGCCGCGCAGGTCCGACGGATCGATCGAGGCGAAGCCACGGTGCGCGTAGACGTTCTCGATGCGAGCCCGGACGTTGAGCCCGTCGTCGTCCTTCTTGAACCGCTCGTTGGCGTTGAGCGGTTCGTGGTGGCCCTGCGCCCACTGCCCTTCGCCCTTGGGTCGTCGAGGGGCGCGGGACGGGAGAGCGGTCGTCGGCGAGGGGGTTGACATGCCTGCGGGCGTCCTTCGGTGCGGGGACGCGCAGCACGACGCTCAGGAGGAGGAGGGGGCGCTCCCGGACGCGAACCGCGCGCCCGAGGGGAGCAGCGGGTCAGCAGACCGGCAGACAGCACATGCCGCACACCCGCATCAGGTCGACGTGCAGGCGCACGACGAGCCGGCTGGAGGTGGCGTTCACCCGACGAGCGTGACATCCGAGGGCCTCCAGGTCACGGACCGTCCAGCATCCGGACGCGTCGCGTCGACCTCAATCGGCCTCGCGCGCCTACCCTGGGCGAGTGCCCGACGCCGCGACCGACCCTCCTGGTCCCGGGCTGTGGCGTACCTGCTGGCGGCTCATCACCGGTACGACGGCGATCTGCTTCAAGTACCGAGTCACCGGGTTGGCCTCGGAGGCAGCCTTCTTCGCCCTCGTCTCGTTGCCGGCGCTCGTCCTCGGAGTCATCTACGGCATCGGGCTCATCGGCAACCGGTTGCCCGACGACACGCTGAACGAGCTTCGTGACCGGATTCTCGACGCTGCCGGCCGGGTGCTGCAGCCGGAGGTCGTGCAGGACACCGTGGTGCCACTGCTGGACAGCGTCCTCAGGGGTGTCGGGTTCCCCATCACCATCCTCGGCCTGGCCATCATGCTCTGGTCGGGATCGCGCTGGCTCAACGTCTACGTGGACACGATCACGATCATGTACGGCCTGAACGGGCACCGCCATTTCCTCAAGACGAGGGCGTTGTCCTTCACGCTCTACCTGCTCGTGCTCCTCGTCGGCGTCGTCTTGCTGCCGCTGCTGGCGATCGGGCCCGAGCTCCTCGGCCGCTTCTTCCCCAACTGGTCAGGGGTCATCGACTCGGCGTACTTCCCGGTGGTCGGTGCCATCTCGATCCTCTTCCTCACCTCGCTCTACCACGTGTCCGTCCCGGTGCGGACCCCCTGGCGCCGTGACCTCCCTGGCGCGTTCCTCGCCCTGGCGATCTGGCTCTTCGGCAGCTTCGTCCTGCGCGTCTACCTTGGTGCGACCGTGTCGAGCACATCGGCGTACGGGTCGTTGTCGGCAGCCATCGCCGTGCTCTTCTGGCTGTACGTCACGGCGCTCGCCGTGCTGATCGGCGCAGGTCTCAACGCCGTCGTCGACCGGATGTGGCCCATCGAGGACACCGAGGAGGCACGGGTCGAGACCACGGTCGAGGCCGCCCGGGAGGCAGCCGAGGACGCGGACACCGAGATGGCGATCGCCTTGGCGCGCCGGGCGGGCCGCCCGCCGGCAGGTGAGCACAAGGCAGCGACGGCTGGCGACAGCGCCAGCGTGCCGGCTCCCGAGGAGGTCGTCCCGGACGAAAACCCGGTGCGCGAAGAGGTCACTCGCTCCTAGCCTCAGCAGATGCCGCACCCCGAGCTGGATCCGCGCCTAGCGCTCCTGGGATGGGACTCGGGCTGGGAGGAAGCACGCCGTACGGCAGGGCTGGAGGGCTCGCGGCCCGCACGCGTCGTACGAGCGGAGCGCCGCGCTGCGCACGTCGATGACGGCGCCGGTGACCTGCGGGTGGCGACCGAGCACGTCGTCGGAGTCACCACGGGTGACTGGCTGCTGCTCGACTCAGACGACGTCCCGAGGCACGTGCTGCCGCGGCGCACCAGTGTTCGGCGCGCTGAGGCCTCTGGTCGCTCGCGCGAGCAGGTGCTGGCCGCCAACGTCGACGTGGTCGGTGTCGTGGTGTCGCTCGCGCTCGAGCCGGACTTGGGGCGCCTCGAACGGCTGGTCTCCTTGGCCTGGATGAGCGGGGCCGAGCCGATGGTCCTCCTGACCAAGGCCGACCTCGTCGATGACGCCCCCGACGTGGCAGCAGATGTGGTCGCCGCGGCCCCTGGCGTGGCGGTCCACGTCGTCTCCTCCAGGACTGGCGAGGGGCTGGATTCGCTACGCACCAGACTGGAACCTGGGCACACGGTGGCCCTGCTCGGACAGTCAGGGGTCGGCAAGTCCACCCTCGTCAATGCGCTTGCTGGGTGGGACGTGGTGGCGACCGGGCCTGTCGGGACGAACGGAAAGGGCCGGCACGTCACGACGGCGCGTGAGCTCGTACGTCTCCCTTCCGGCGTGCTGCTCCTCGACACGCCGGGCCTGCGGGGAGTCGGGCTCGTGGCAACCGACGAGGGCCTCGAGCAGACCTTCCCCGAGATCGACGAGCTTGCGCAGAACTGCCGATTCGGTGACTGCTCGCACCAGTCAGAACCTGGGTGTGCCGTCCTGGCGGCGGTCGAGTCCGGCGAGCTGCCGCTACGACGCGTGGAGTCGTGGCGCAAGCTGATCCGTGAGGTGGAGTGGATGGCCCGTCGCGGCGACGCCCGGCTCATGTCGGAGGAACGCAAGAAGTGGAAGCAGATCCACCTGTCGGTCCGCCGCAGCGGAGTGACGCGGGCCTGAGGGGCGGACCGCGACGACGGCCCGGCAGGAACGACAGCCCTCGACCACGGCGAGGAGGTCGGGGGCTGTCGAGGACGAACCTACCGGGGTAGACGATCTCTCGGTGGCCCGGCCGTCAGGCACGGAGGGGCTCGCCCCCGCAGGCGAGACGATCCCTGGCGCCCTGGCGCCCTGGCGGCCTGGCGCCCTGGCCGTCGGGCACGGGAGCGGCTCGGCCCTACTTGCGGTAGCGCCGGCGCCCGACAAGGAAGCCGATCAGGCAGCCGGCCGCACCCGCGATCGCGAGAGCGATCCAGAGCGATGTCTCGGCGCTGAAGAGGATGAACGAGATCTCGGTCGTGTCGCGGTTGACCATGATGAAGATCAGGAGCAGCGCCGCAACGACGATGCCGACGATGACCCGGTTCGTCAGCCAGCCGGGGCGGCCGGACGTGCTCGGGGGGCTCTCGTGCTCGCTCACGCGCGTGCCTCCGTGAGGTGAAGACGGGACGCGGACGATCCCAGAGCGCTGTTGACTCCGCAAGCGCACCGCCTGTCGGCGGCACGTTCGCGGGCTCGATGCGGGAGCGGCGTTGCACGGTCAGCTACTCCGCAAGCGCACCGCCGGTCGGCGGTGCGTCCTCGTGCTCGGTCCGAGAGCGGGGCTGCACGGTCAGAGACCCCCGAAAGGGCCTCTGACCTGCGGTTGCTGCTGGTGGGCGATACAGTGCGGTGTTCCAGGACATGTTTATCGGCTGTCCCGCGTCATGCTTATCGCTGGTGAGGTCGTGGCCGGGCAGCGTTGCCGAGCATGTCAAAGCAGCGGGTGATCGTTGAAGCAGTCCTGGCCGGGAAGTCGCAGCGGGAAGTGGCCCGCCTCTACGGGATCTCCCAGCCCCGTGTCAGCCAGTTGATAGCGGCCTACCGGGCCGGTGGCTGGCAGGCGCTGGAACCCAGGTCACGGCGGCCACGTACCAACCCCAACGCCACCCCACCAGCGGTGATCCAACGGGTCCTGGCCCTGCGCACCGAACTGATCATCGACGGTGCCGACGCCGGCCCGCACTCCATCGCCGCGTTCCTGGCCCGTGAGATGGACTCCCCACCCGGGGTGACCACGATCTGGCGGATCCTGACCAGGGCCGGGGTCATCACGCCCGAGCCGCGCAAACGCCCCAAACGCTCTTGGCTGCGGTTCGAAGCCGACTTGCCCAACCAATGCTGGCAATCCGACTTCACCCACTGGCGGCTGCACAACGGCCACGACGCGCAGATCCTGCTCTGGCTCGACGATCACTCCCGCTTCCTGATCTCCGCGACCGCCCACCAGACGGTCACCGGAGGCAGCGTCCTGGACACCTTCCGCGCCGCCTGCACCCGCCACGGCATGCCGCAATCAACGTTGACCGACAACGGCATGGTGTTCACCACCCGGCACCGCGGCGGAGCCAACGCCTTCGAGATCGAACTGGCCAACCTGGGCATCGAGCAGAAGAACGGCACCCCCAACCATCCCCAGACCCAAGGCAAAGTCGAACGCCTGAACCAGACCCTAAAGCGCTGGCTCGCAGCCCGACCAGCAGCAGTGACCCTGACCGAACTGAACACCCAGCTCGAGCAGTTCACCGACTACTACAACACCCGCAGACCCCACCGCGCCCTGAACCGAGGCACCCCTGCCCAGGCCTACACCGCCCGCGCTAAAGCAACCCCCGCCCACAACACCGGCGGCCACTTCCGCATCCGCGACGACAAGGTCTACGCCAACGGCACCATCACCGTGCGCCGCGGCGGACGCATGCACCACATCGGCGTAGGCAACGAGCACGCCGGGAAAACCGTCCGCATGCTCATCCACGACCTCGACGTCATCATCATCGACCGCGTCACCGGGGAGATCCTGCGCGAACTGAGGATCGACCCCACCCGCGACAGCCAACCCCGCGGAACCAAACCCGGACCCAAGAAAGGCACCCCGCGCCAAGGAGGCATGCAAAAGGGCTACCGCTACCCCAAGAAATAATGAAGTCCCGGGACATCCGATAAGGATGTCCCGGGACTTCACACGGGTGGGCGATACAGGACTTGAACCTGTGACCTCTTCCGTGTCAAGGAAGCGCGCTAGCCAGACTGCGCCAATCGCCCGTCGTCGTGCTGTCCTGCTGTGGTGAGGTACTGAAGAGCCGGCTCCCGCTGCTCCACCGAGGTGGAGACGGGATTTGAACCCGTGTAGACGGCTTTGCAGGCCGTTGCCTCGCCTCTCGGCCACTCCACCAGGAGTGAGGTCCGCTTGAGTGACGTACGACGCGGCGAGACCTCTCCGAGCGGACGACGGGGTTCGAACCCGCGACCTTCACCTTGGCAAGGTGACGCGCTACCAACTGCGCTACGTCCGCGTGCCGCGGCATCCAGGAGACTCCCGCGGGCGATCACCAACCATAGCCGATGGGCGCCGAGCCCTCCAAAGCGCTCGGACCGGTTCCAGGGTCCCTGCACGTCGTGGACGTAGGGCCTAGCCTCGCTGCGTGCGGAACCCCACCCCCGGCGCCCGCGCGGCCGATGCGCCGCACGCGCACCTCGGCGGCCACCTGGCCACGGGGCTGCTCGACGTCACCGCCGATCTTGCGGCGCTGGACAGCAGCGGCTGGTGGGCGCTCGTCCTCACCTACGAGGGGCAGGTGATCTGCGCCCGCTTCGCAGACGTGCGGCGGGCACCACTGCCCGTGCCCGTCAGGGCGTGGCGGGGGCCGAGCCCGGACGACTGGTCGACCTCCCTTGACCGCGCGGACTATCTGTCGGCCGTCTACGAGGTGCAGTCGGCGATCGCGTCCGGCACCGTCTACCAGGCGAACATCTGCAGGATCCTCTCGGCTCCGCTGCCGGAGGGGTCCGACCTCGACGCCCTCGCGCTCAGGTTGGCTGCAGGCAATCCGGCGCCGTACTCGGGGCTCGTGGTGCTGCCCGACCATGACGTGGGGGTCGTCACGGCCTCGCCGGAGCTGTTCCTGGCACGATCGGGCCGGCGGGTCACGTCCAAGCCCATCAAGGGCACAGCGCAGTCTCCGGACGGACTCCTCCCGAAGGACGAGGCGGAGAACGTCATGATCGTGGACCTGGTCCGCAACGATCTCGGACGCGTGTGCTCGACGGGATCGGTTGCGGTCCCTGCTCTGCTCGCGCTGGAGGAGCACCCAGGGCTGGTGCATCTGGTCTCCACGGTGACCGGAGAGCTGACGGCGGGACTGGGCTGGCCCGACCTCATCGCGGCGTCGTTCCCTCCGGGCTCCGTGACGGGCGCTCCGAAGTCCTCGGCCCTGCAGGTCATCGACTCCCTGGAGCCGGTACGTCGGGGCCCGTACTGCGGGGCCGTCGGCTGGGTGGATGCCGACACGCAGACCGCCGAGCTGGCCGTCGGCATCCGCACGTTCTGGGTCGAGGACGGCATGCTGAACTTCGGCACCGGCGCGGGCATCACCTGGGGCTCCGACGCCGACGCGGAGTGGGCAGAGACCGAGCTGAAGGCGTCGCGCTTGGTGGCGCTGGCCAGTGGGATCGAGGAGGAACAGTCATGAAGGCCTGGCTGGACGGGGTGCTCGTCGACGAGGAGCACGCTCGAGTGTCAGCCTTCGATCACGGGCTGACCGTGGGCGACGGGGTGTTCGAGACCATGAAGGTCGTGGAGGGAGTGCCGTTCGCGCTGTCCCGCCACTTGTCCCGGCTTGCTCGTTCTGCCGGGGGCCTGGGGCTGGACCTGCCCGCCGAGGAGACCATCAGGACCGCCGTAGGGGTGGTCCTCGCGGCCAACGCCGGCGAGCGGGTCGGCCGGATGCGGATCACCGTCACCGCGGGGCCGGGACCCCTGGGCACGGACCGAGGCCCGGCGGGTCCGACGGTCCTCGTCGCCTGCTCCGTGCCCAAGCCGTGGCCGTCGTCCACGAAGCTGGTCACGGTGCCGTGGCCTCGCAACGAGCGGTCCGCGGTGGCCGGCCTCAAGACCACCTCGTACGCCGAGAACGTCGTGGCCCTGCACTGGGCGCACGCGCACGGGGCTTCGGAGGCGCTCTTCCTGAACACGCAGGGCCTGGTCTGCGAGGGAACCGGGAGCAACGTCTTCGCCGTTCTCGACGGCCGGCTGGTGACGCCGTCGATGTCGTCGGGATGCCTGGGCGGCGTCACGCGAGACCTCGTCGTCGAGTGGTGCGGGGCGGCGGAAGTGGAACTGACACCTGCTGAGCTGGCTGGCGCACAGGAGGTCTTCGTGACGTCCTCCACCCGCGACGTGCACCCGGTGGACGAGCTCGACGGCCGCCCTCTCGCCTCGCCCGGTCCGGTCACCGCACGGGCGATGGCTCAGTTCGCGGTCCGCGAGAGGGAGGGAGTGGATCCGTGAGCCTGAGGTTCCGACCGGTGACGGCGGTCGAGTACGCCGAGTACCGGGAAGGTGCCGCCGCTGACTACGCCCGGCAGATGGTCGAGCTGGGCGGCATGGAGCCAGAGGCCGCGCGAGCCAAGGCCGACGCAGACCTGGCTGCGCTGCTTCCCGCCTGGCCGACCGTTGGAGACCCACCGATTCACCGTGGCGGAAGAGCATGGGGAATGGGTCGGCATCGTCTGGATCGGGCCGGCCCGCGAGGGATTCGAGGGTTTCTGGGTCTACGACGTCACGGTGGCCGAGCGCCACCGGGGACGCGGGTTCGGCCGTTCGTTGATGGTTGAGGCCGAGCGACTGGCCCGCGAGGCTGGTCAGGCCCGACTCGGACTGAACGTGTTCGGGGGGAACGCGGTCGCCATCAGGCTCTACTCCGAGCTGGGCTACCACGTGGACGCGCAGCAGATGTCCAAGGCCCTCGACGCGGCCCTGAGCGTGGCAGCGCCCTGCTCAGCCTGCAAGGAGCCGGTCGAGAGCGCTGTCGAGGTCCAGGTGGTCGGACTCCGTGCCCAGAGGCACCAGATCGAAGGTGGCGCTGAGGAAGGCTCGCACATCGTTGTGCGACGCCTCGAGCAAGGCCCGGCCGGCCGGTGACGAGAGGGCGACACAGATCACGGGTTCGCCGCCGGCCGTCGACGGCCACACGCCGACATCGCCCTCGCCGCTCGGATGGTCGAGACCGGCCGCGAGCAGGTCGCGGCCGAAGGTCCACGTCACCGGCGCGGACTCGTCCGCGTGGAACAGTGCGGTGACCGCGTAAGGGTCAGCGGGGGTGTAGCTCAAGGCAGCCTCGACGGGGACGGCCTCCTCGCCGGCGACGACGAGGCGCAGGCGCAGGGCGCGAGTCAGAGGGGCCGCTGCAGTCACCGAATTACTCCTGGTTCGTCATGGTCTCGAGCCGCCGAGCGTGAGAGCGGCCGCGCTACCTCTGTGATGCCCGGAAGAGGTCGTTCGGATGCGCCTCTAGGGTGTGAGACGTGGCACACGACGACCAAGCCGCCGCGCCGACGAGGCCCGAAGAAGTGACCGTCGTTCTGGCGGCGCCCGGCTTCCGGGATCGGCATCTTCGGCGACACGCGGACTCGGCACCTGATCTGGCGCGTCGTCGTCGGGGTGGTCGGGAGCGGCGATCGTGGCGCCTCGGGGTGGTCCTGCTGCCGCTCCCCGGCCCCGGGTGGCTCGTGATCTTCGCCGGGCTGGCGATCCTCGCGTCCGAGTTCGCGTGGGCCGAACGGCTCCTCGCACTTCGCGCGGGACAAGGTGCTCGGCTGGACGCACTGGGTGGCACGGCAGTCGCTCGTCGTGCGGCTCCTCATCACGGTGGGATGCCTCGGTCTGGTCGCGTTGGCGGTCGTTGGCTACCTCGCCGTCGTCGGTATTCCGCCCTGGGTGCCGGACGGCCTCGAGGGTGGCTCGATTCATGGGTCCCGTGATCGGGTAGTCTTCCGAGGCCGCTGCGGGCCTGGTCCCTCAGTAGGTGCAGGGCGATTGGCTCAGTGGTAGAGCGCCTCGTTCACACCGAGGAGGTCACTGGTTCGAACCCAGTATCGCCCACCCAGCTCGAGGCCATGAGGCCGTCACCTCACGGCGACCGGCTCGCCGGGTCTTTCGACTCTGGCGGGTGCCCTCCAGGGGGTGGGAGCGTTCGGACGGCGGACCTCCGGGCGCGCCTGAGACGGACCGACGTGCCTAGGGTGTCGGACATGGACCTCACCCACCGTCGCTGGTCGATGCGCCGCCCTGCCCCATGCCGCCGTCCGGATGTCTGCCTCTGGCCGCCGGCCTCCTTCTCGCACCGGGTGGCGGAGCCCAGCGCAGCGCTGGTCGTGCCGTCGCCGGGTCCTGGCTCGGCGGGAGTCGCTGACCCCCAACGGCGTGACGCTCAGCCTCAAACCGGTCGCTGGCGGCTTCGACCAGCCGGTGCTGGTCCAGACCGGCCGCCGACGGAATGGCACGGCTGTTCGTGGTCGAACGCAGCGGGCGGATCAAGATCTACAGCGGAGGCTCGGTCCAGTCAGCAAGCCCTACCTGGACATCCGCGGACGGGTGAACTCCGCCGGTGGCGAGCAAGGGCTGCTCGGTCTGGCCTTCTCACCCTCCTTCGCAAGCGACCGCCGACTTCTGGGTGTCCTACACGAATGCGTCAGGAGCCCTCCAGGTGTCGCGGTTCACCGCGCCCTCGGCCGGCGGCGTCCACCGTGCGGCCCTCGACCGGAGGTCAAGGTCCTGCGCGTGCCGCACCCGACCTACACCAACCACAACGCCGGGATGCTGACGTTCGGGCTCGGTCGCGGGCTGTTCATCTCGACCGGTGACGGTGGTGGCGGTGGAGATCCCTTCAACAACGCACAGGACAGGTCCTCGCTGTCCGGGAAGATCCTGCGGATCAACCCGTTCCGATCCTGCAACGGCCGCAGCTTCTGCGTCCCGAAGTCGAACCCGTACGCCGCGCCCGGCGGGGCGCTCGGCTCGATCTGGCTGTACGGCGTCCGCAACCCGTGGCGGTTCTCGGTCGACCGCAAGACGCGGCGACCTCTGGATGGCCGACGTCGGGTCAGGACGCCTACGAGGAGGTGACCCGCGTGCCCGAACGGCATGGGCGGCTGGAACCTCGGATGGTCCTGCCGGGAGGCCCGGACGGTGTACGACGCGACGTCGTTGCTCGTCCGCTCGGACCTATCACGACCCGACGATCGCCTACAGCCACGCGGTGGGCGAGTCGGTGATCGGCGGCTACGTCTACCGCGGCTCCGCGGCATCGGCGCTGACTCGGTGGGCTCTACGTCTTCGGCGACTTCGTGAGCGGCAATCTCTGGGTTCACGGGCGTGGCAAGACGGTGCGGGTCGGCAACGCCGGCGGCTACCGGCTGTCCGCGTTCGGTCAGGACGGCGCGGGGAGCTGTGGGCGACGACCCTGGACGGCGGCCTGTATCGCCTCGTCGCCACGGCCCGCTAAGGCGGTAACGCCCAGGACCTCCTCGAGGACCCGGGCTACGATCGACGGATCGCCCTTCCCCGACCACCAGGAGCGTCCAGTGCCCGACGTCCAGGTGAGCCTGGCCGGGTCCGACCGAGAGGTGGACGAGGGCACCACGGCTGCTGAGCTGTTCGCCGAGCAGCGTTCGGTCGTCGTCGCCCGGGTGGGCGGCGAGCTCAAGGACCTCGACTACGTCCTGCAGGGCGGCGATGTGGTCGAGCCGGTCGAGGTGAGCAGCCCCGAGGGTCTCGCGGTGCTGAGGCACTCCACCGCGCACGTCCTCGCGCAGGCGGTCCAGAGCCTCTTCCCGGGTACTCGGCTGGGCATCGGACCGCCCATCGAGAACGGCTTCTACTACGACTTCGACGCCGAACGTCCGTTCACGCCCGAGGACCTTGTGGCACTCGAGAAGCGGATGCAGGAGATCATCAAGGAAGGACAACGCTTCTCGCGACGCCCAGTCACTGAGGACGAGGCGCGCGCTGAGCTGGCGTTCGAGCCCTACAAGATCGAGCTCGTCGGGCTGAAGGGTGCCGCCAGCGACGAGGAGTCCACTCAGGTCGGTGCTGACCTGACCATCTACGACAACCTCGACCCGAAGACGGGGCAACGGCTCTGGGGCGACCTGTGTCGAGGCCCGCACGTACCCACGACGCGTCGGATCCCCTCGAACGCCTTCAAGCTGATGCGCACCGCCGCGGCCTACTGGCGGGGGAGCGAGAAGAACCCGCAGCTCCAGCGCATCTACGGCACCGCCTGGCCCGACAAGGACGGGCTGCGCGGCTACCTGACGATGCTCGAGGAGGCCGAGCGGCGCGACCACCGACGGCTGGGCAACGAGCTCGACCTCTACTCCTTCCCGGACGAGCTCGGCTCCGGTCTTGCCGGTGTTCCATCCCAAGGGCGGCGTGCTCAAGCGGGAGATGGAGGACTACGTCCGGCGTCGTCACATCGAGGAGGGCTTCGAGTACGTCGGGACCCCGCACATCTCCAAGCAGGGCCTCTTCGAGACCTCGGGTCACCTGCCCTACTACGCAGACACGATGTTCCCGCCCATGCACATGGAGGGCTCGGACTACTACCTGAAGGCCATGAACTGCCCGATGCACAACCTGATCTACCGGTCGCGCGGGCGCTCCTACCGTGAGCTGCCGTTGCGGCTGTTCGAGTTCGGGTCGGTCTACCGGTTCGAGAAGTCCGGCGTGGTGCACGGGCTGACCCGTGTGCGCGGTCTGACGATGGACGACTCACACTCCTACGTCATGCCGGAGCAGGCCCCTGACGAGATCAAGCACCTGCTGAGCTTCGTCCTCGGCCTGCTCAAGGACTTCGGCCTGGATGACTTCTATCTCGAGCTGTCGACCCGGGACGCAACGTCGGACAAGTTCATCGGCTCCGACGAGGAGTGGGCCGTGGCCACCAAGATCCTGGAGGACGCGGCCACCGACACCGGCCTCGAGCTCGTGCCCGACCCGGGTGGTGCCGCCTTCTACGGCCCGAAGATCTCGGTCCAGGCGCGTGATGCGATCGGCCGGACCTGGCAGATGTCGACCGTGCAGTACGACTTCAACCAGCCGGCGCGGTTCGGCCTGGAGTATCAGGCGGCCGACGGGTCACGGCAGCAGCCGGTGATGATCCACTCGGCCAAGTTCGGCTCGATCGAGCGGTTCATGGGCGTGCTCGTCGAGCACTACGCCGGAGCGTTCCCACCCTGGCTGTCGCCGGTGCAGGTGGTCGGGATCCCGGTCGCTGCTGAGTTCGTCGAGTACCTTCACGACGTGGCCGCGCGGTTGCGCGCCTCGGGGGTCCGGGTCGAGGTCGACGAGGCCGATGAGCGGATGCAGAAGAAGATCCGCAACGCGCAGAAGGCCAAGGTGCCGTACATGCTGATCGCGGGCGCTGACGACGCGGCGGCGGGGGCCGTGAGCTTCCGGTACCGCGACGGCACGCAGAAGAACGGCGTGCCCGTGGCTGACGCGGTGGCCGAGATCGTGGCGGCGATCCGCGACCGCGTCCAGGTCTGAGCCGGCGTTGACGACCGAGGGGGCGGGCGACCGGCTCGAGCGGCTATGGGCGCCGCACCGCATGGCCTACGTGACGACGTCCGCGGACGAGGACGGGTGCCCCTTCTGCGCCATCCCGTCGCGCGAAGACCCGGGGGCGTTGGTGGTGGCCCGGGGGAGGTCGGTCTACGCAGTGCTGAACCTGCACCCCTACAACCCGGGGCACCTGATGGTCGTCCCCTATCGACACGTGGGCGACCTGGACGCCCTCACGGCCGAGGAGGAAGTCCGAGCTCGCGGCCATGACACGGGCCGCTGTGCGTGGCGATCCGGTCGGTGGCGGCTCCCCACGGCTTCAACGTGGGCCTCAACCTCGGGGGCGTCGCCGGGGGGTCGTTGGCAGCCCACCTCCATCAGCACGTCGTCCCCCGATGGGGCGGGGACGCCAACTTCATGACGGTCACGGCGGGCACCAAGGTCATGCCCCAGCTCCTGCGAGGAGACCCGCGACCTGATCGCTGCAGCCTGGCCCGGTGCAGGTGCTTGAGACTCAGGCCTCGGCCTCCTGCACCACCTTCGCTGCGAGGTGGGCCGGCATGGGTTCGTGCTTCGCGTAGGTCCGGTGGAAGGTCGCGGTGCCATGCGAGAGCGAGCGCAGGTCGACGGCATAGCGGGTGATCTCGAGCTGCGGCACCTCGGCTCGCACCAAGGTCCGGCCCGCTCCGACCGGCTCGGTCCCACCACCCGTCCCCGGCGGCCGGAGAGGTCGCTCATGACCGCGCCGACGTACTCGTCGGCGACGAGCACGGAGATCTCGTCGACGGGCTCCAGGAGGCTGATCGTGGCCGCCTTGGCCGCCTCCTTGAGCGCGAGCGCGCCGGCAGTCTGGAAGGCCATGTCCGAGGAGTCCACCGAGTGCGCCTTGCCGTCGACCAGGGTCACCTTGATCCCCACGACGGGATAGCCGGCACCCACACCTCGCTCCATCTGGGTGCGGACGCCCTTCTCCACGGAGGGGATGAACTGGCGGGGGACTGCGCCACCGACGACCTTGTCGACGAACTCGAAGCCGAGGCCGTCCTCGAGCGGTTCGACCTCGATGTCACACACCGCGAACTGCCCGTGGCCGCCGGACTGCTTCACGTGGCGACCGTGCCCCGTGGCAGGGCCCGCGAAGGTCTCCCGCAGCGACACCCGCAGCGACACCGAGTCCACGGCGGTGCCGTAGCGGGTCTTCAGCCGGTCCAGGAGCACGTCGACGTGCGCCTCGCCCATGCACCAGAGGACGAGCTGATGCGTCTCCGGGTTGTTCTCCAGGCGCATCGTCGGGTCCTCGGCGACCAACCGGGCGAGCCCCTGGGACAGCTTGTCGTCGTCGGCCTTGCTGTGGGCCACGATGGCCACCGGCAGCAACGGGTCGGGCATCAACCAGGGCTCGACGAGCCGAGGGTCGTCCTTGTCCGACAAGGTGTCGCCGGTCTCGGCGCGGGACAGCTTGGCGACCGCGACGATGTCACCGGCGATGGCCTGACCGATCGTTCGCTGAACCTTGCCCAACGGGCTCGAGAGTGCGCCGATCTTCTCGTCGACGTCGTGGTCCTCGTGCCCCCGGTCGGACATCCCGTGGCCGGACACATGCACCGTGACATCGGGCCGCAAGGTGCCGCTGAACACGCGGACCAGGGAGATCCGGCCGACGTAGGGGTCGGACGTGGTCTTGACGACCTCGGCGACGAGCGGCCCGTCGGGGTCGCTGGTGATGGGCCCCGTGGGCTTTCCCTCAGGTGTCGTGACGGCCGGCATCTCGTGCTCGAGCGGTGAGGGGAACCCACGGGTGATGAGCTCCAGCAGCTCGGTCATGCCCACACCCGTCAGCGTCGCCGCCGCGAGCACCGGGAAGAAGCGAGCCGCGTGAGACCGCCTTCTCGAGATCGTCGACGAGGACGTCGAGCTCGATGTCCTCGCCCGCGAGGTAGCGGTCCATCAGGGTCTCGTCCTCGGACTCGGCGATGATCCCTTCGATGAGCCGGTTGCGTGCCTCGTCGATGAGGGGAAGGTGCTCGGCGTCGGGAGCCCGCTGGACCCGGTCACCCGAGGAGTAGTCGTTGACCTGTCGGGAGAGGAGACCGATGAGTCCGCCCGGGGTGCCGTCATCGTTCGCCATCGGCAGGTAGGCCGGGAGGACGCCTTCACCGAAGACGCGCTGGCAGACCGCGACGGTCTCGTCGAAGTCGGCGCGGTCCTTGTCGAGCTTGGTCACCACGACCGCCCGAGGCATCCGGACCGCTGCGCACTCCTCCCAGAGCAGCTGGGTCGTGCCGTCGATGCCGTCGACCGCGGAGACCACGAAGAGGGCGGCGTCGGCAGCGCGAAGGCCGGCGCGCAGGTCGCCCACGAAGTCCGCGTAGCCGGGCGCGTCGAGGAGGTTCACCTTGTACCCGTCGTGCTCGAGGGGTGCGAGCGCCAGCGAGACGGATCGCTGCTGGCGCTGCTCGGCCTCGTCGAAGTCGCTGACCGTGGTGCCGTCCTCGACGCGACCGGCCCGCGGGATCGTCCCGGTGGCGACGAGAAGGGCCTCGACCAGCGTGGTCTTCCCTGCTCCGGTGTGGCCGACCAGCACGACGTTGCGGATCTTCTCCGGCCGGTCGGCCGTCGGTGCCCTTCCGGCGGCCCCTGGGGTCCCTGACGCCATCGTTCGCCTCCTCGTGCGGGCCCTGCGCCCGCCTTGTCGACTGTGCCCTTGACGGCCGCGCGGCACAAGCGGAACGAACGAACCGAGTCACTAGGCTGGCGTGGCCCTGATCACACCCCACATCGGAGAAGCCAGATGCTCGCCCGCTACGCCAAGGCGTTCGTGACGCGCATCCTCACGCCGATCGCCCGTGCGCTGCTCGCCGCCGGTGTCTCTCCGGACGTCATCACGATCATCGGGACCGTGGGGGTGTCCACCGCAGCGTTGGTCTTCTTCCCGCGCGGGGAGTTCCTCACGGGGACGCTCGTGATCGTGCTCTTCGTCTTCTCGGACACCCTGGACGGCACCATGGCCCGGCTGTCGGGTCGCTCCAGTGTCTGGGGGGCGTTCCTCGACTCGACCATGGACCGCATTGCCGACGCGTGCATCTTCGCTGCACTGCTCTGGTGGTACGTCAGCCAGGGCGACCAGGACGTTCTGGCCGGCGTCACGCTGGTCTGCCTCATCGGCGGCATGGTCATCTCCTACGCCAAGGCACGGGCCGAGGGCCTCGGCATGACGGCCAACGTCGGGATCGCGGAGCGCTCCGAGCGCCTCGTGGCCGTGCTCGTGGCGACCGGGATGCTCGGACTGTCGGTGCCGTACGTCGCCGAGATCCTCCTCTGGGCCCTTGCTGTCGCCACCGTCATCACCGTCTTCCAGCGGATGGCCGAGGTGCGCCGCCAGGCGCGGGCGGCCGAGGCGGCCTGACCATGGGGGCGCGGGACCGCGTTGCTGACGTCGCCTACGGGGGTGGTTGGGCGGCTGTGCGCTGGATGCCGGAAGGGGCCGCGCGAACGCTCTTCCGAACCATCGCCGACGGGGCCACGCGACGCGACGGGGCGAGCGTCCAGCAGCTGCGCCGGAACCTCGCCCGGGTCAGGCCCGAGGCCGGCCCCGTCGAGCTCGACGCCATGGTCAAGGAAGGGATGCGGCGCTACCTCAGGTACTGGCGTGAGGCGTTCCGGCTCCCGACGCTCGGCGCCGACCGGATCGTGTCCACGTTCCACGTGGTCGAAGGTGCCGACTACCTCGCCGACCTTCTCACCACCGGGCGAGGTGTGATCATCAGCGCTCCGCACATGGGGAACTGGGACCACGCCGGCGCCTGGTTCGCCGTGGAACACGGCTCATTCACCACCGTGGTCGAGCGGCTGAAGCCGGAATCGGTCTACGAGCGCTTCCTGGAGTACCGCACGTCGCTGGGCATGGAGGTCCTGCCTCTCACCGGGGCCGACCGGCCGCTCCCGATCCTCATGGAGCGGCTCCGGCAGGGCAAGCTCATCGCAGTCCTCGGCGACCGCGACCTGAGCCGAAGCGGCGTGCCCGTGACCTTCTTCGGCGCGGAGGTCCGGATGCCCGCCGGCCCGGCGTCGATGGCCCTCAACACGGGGGCAGCCCTGGTGCCGACCACGATCTGGTACGAGGGCGACCGCACGTGCTGCATCTTCCATCCCGAGGTCGTCCCGCCCAGCGCGGGCACGCGTGCTGAGAGGATCGCGGCCACCCTGCAGGACGTCGCGGGTGTGTTCGAGAACGAGATCCGTCAGCATCCGGTGGACTGGCACATGCTCCAGGCGTTGTGGACCGAGGACCTCGACCCCGCTCGAGTCGCGGAGCGCGACCTCGGTCCGGGCAGCGCCGAGGGGGACGCGTCGGGATGAGGGTCGGCATGGTGTGCCCCTACTCCTTCGACGTCCCCGGAGGGGTCCAGGCCCACGTCCGGGACCTCGCGGACGAACTGATCCGCACCGGCCACGAGGTCTCCGTCCTGGCTCCGGCCGACGACGACGAGGACCTGCCTCCGTACGTCGTCGCCGCGGGTCGAGCGATCCCGGTTCCGTACAACGGGGCGGTGGCACGGGTCTCGTTCGGTCCCGTCTCGGCGGCGCGCGTGCGCCGATGGGTGAGGGACGGCGAGTTCGACGTCCTGCACGTCCACCAGCCGGACTCGCCGAGCCTGGCGTTGCTCGCGTGCTGGGCTGCCATCGGGCCGATCGTGGCCACCTTCCACTTCCGGGCCGAACGCTCCCGGGCGCTGAACGCCGCCTACGGCATCCTGCAGACCGCGCTGGAGAAGATCAGCGCCCGGATCGCGGTCAGCGAGTACGCGCGAGCCACCCTGGTGGAGCACCTCGGTGGAGACGCCGTGCTGATCCCCAACGGGGTCTCCGTGCGCGCCTTCCGCGGAGCGGAGGCCCTCGAGGGCTGGCCCGGATCCGGTGGGTCCTTGGGGTTCCTCGGGCGGATCGATGAGCCGCGCAAGGGCCTCCAGCTCCTCCTCGCGCGCACTTCCGGATCTGGCAGCGCAGCACCCCGGGCTGCGCGTGCTCGTGGCCGGCCCAGGAGACATCGATGAGGTCCGCGCCACCATCGCCCCCGGAGCACCGCGACCGAGTGACCTTCCTGGGGCTGGTGTCGGAGCGAGACAAAGCGCGCATGCTGGCATCCGTCGATGTCTACGTAGCGCCGAACACCGGCGGGGAGAGCTTCGGAATCATCCTCCTCGAGGCGATGGCCGCCGGTGCGCCGGTGGTCGCCAGCGACCTTGACGCGTTCCGACGAGTGCTGGACGGCGGATCGTGCGGGGCCTTGTTCACCAACGAGGACTCGGCCTCGCTCGCCTCGGTCGCTGGGCAGCTGCTGGCCGACGGTGCGGAGCGAGCCCGCTTGCGGGAGCTGGGGTCCGCGCGCGCGGACTTCTACGACTGGGAACGGGTCGCCCACGAGATCGTCGCGGTCTACGAGACGGTGACGCTCAACCAGCCCAAGGTCCGTGAGGACTCCCGCGGTCAGGTCTTCGGCCGCTTCACGCGGCTGAAGGAGGTGTGACGTGACCCCCTCCTGGGCCTGGGCGATCGCAGCGGTCGCTCTGTTCCTCCTCTACCTGCGTTCGGTGGCCGGGCGGCTGGATCGGCTGCACGTGCGCCTCGAGGCGGCGGAAGCGGCGCTGGACGCACAGCTGGTCAGACGGGCTGCTGCCGCGGCGGAAGTGGCGTACTCAGGTTTGGTCGACCCGGCCACGGCCGTCCTTCTCGCCGACGCCGCGCACTCCGCACAGACCGCTCCTCGCGACGACCCCGTCGCGAGGGAGGCCGCCGAGAGCGCCCTGTCGTTCGGGCTGCGTGCGGCGCTCGACGACGTCGAGGTCGGGGAGCTCGACGCCACACGAGTCGGGGCGTACCTGCTGGAGGAGATCCGCACAGCAGGCTCCCGGGTCGTCCTGGCCCGGCGCTTCCACAACGACGCGGTGCGGGCCACGCTCCGGCTGCGGAGACGCCGCCTCGTGCGCTGGTTCGGGCTCGCGGGAACAGCGCGATGGCCGAGGGCCTTCGAGATCGACGACGCGCCGCCAGCGGCCTTGTCCTGAGCCGGGTGGGAGCCCACGTACGCTCAGCGACATGCCGACCACGCGTCACCTCGTACCCGGCTGGGCTCTGGCCGCACTCATGGTGGGGAGCTTGACGCTCGGGGCCTGCTCGTCCGGAGCCTCTGAGCCGACCGCCTCAGTCGCGTCCCCCTCGGTCTCAGTCTCTCGAGCCCTCGCCCACCCCGAGCCCGAGCGAGCCGGAAGTCGAACGTTCGCTGTTGTCGGGGCGCCCCGGCGAGAAGGACGGTCCCGTTCTGGCCGTGAAGCTGGACAACACGTCCAACGCGGCACCGCACGCAGGGCTGCCGGACGCGGACGTCATCTACCTCGAGCAGGTCGAGGGCGGACTCACCCGCTATGCAGCCGTCTTCTCCACCCGGATCCCCAAGGTGATCGGGCCCATTCGCAGCGCCCGGATCGCTGACCTCGAGCTGCTGCCGCAGTACGGGAAGCTGGCCTTCGCCTACTCGGGCGCGAACCCCGAGCTACGACCGGTCCTCGCGCGGATGCCGTGGTACGACGTCAGTGGCGACCGCGGGGCGACCGGCTACTGGCGGCAGGCGGGCCGGTACCCGCCGTACAACTTCTTCGGGAACGGCGTCGGTCCTGCTCAAGCGCGCGCCGAAGGCGCAGAAGCCGCGCGACGTGGGGTTCACCTTCGCACGACGACGTGCCCGTGGGTGGCCGTGCGGTGTCCACGGTGACCGCACGTTGGCCGTCGGCACGCGCGAGCTTCACCTGGTCGGAGAAGCGGGGCCGCTGGTTGCTGACCATGGACGGACGGAAGGCCATGGCTACGGACGGGTCACGGCTCGGCGGCACCACGGTGATCGTGCAGTACGTCGACATCTACCCGTCCTCCTACGGGGACAAGTACGGCGGCGATCACGCCGATGTCCGACACCGTCGGCGCCGGGAAGGCGCTCATCCTGCGCAACGGGCGGGCCTACGATGCCCGCTGGTCGCGACCGACGAAGTCCAAGGGCACGACCTGGACGGTCGACAAGCAGGAGTTCCCGCTGGCGGCCGGACAAGTGTGGGTCCTGCTGGTGAGCAAGGGTCAGAAGGCCGCCGAGCAGAAGTGACAACGGGTCCGACCGCGCCAGGTGTCGGTCGGTCGCTGCGGCCTCTACGATGAAGTGCCCGCTCGTCCCTCCTTCCACCTCAGAGGTTCACCGTGTCCACCCCGGAGTCCGCCTTCTCCGCTCCTCTCGTCACCGGCACCGCGCGCGTCAAGCGCGGCATGGCCGAGATGCTCAAGGGCGGCGTGATCATGGACGTCGTCACGGCCGACCAGGCCAAGATCGCTGAGGACGCAGGGGCTGTCGCCGTCATGGCGCTCGAGCGAGTCCCGGCGGACATCCGGGCCCAGGGCGGTGTGGCTCGGATGAGCGATCCCGACCTCATCGACGGCATCATCGAGGCGGTCTCGATCCCGGTGATGGCCAAGGCCCGGATCGGTCACTTCGTCGAGGCTCAGGTGCTGCAGTCCCTCGGCGTCGACTACGTCGACGAGTCCGAGGTCCTCACCCCGGCCGATTACAGCCACCACATCGACAAGTGGGCGTTCACGGTTCCCTTCGTCTGCGGTGCGACGAACCTGGGGGAGGCGCTGCGCCGGATCACCGAGGGCGCGGCAATGATCCGCTCCAAGGGGGAGGCGGGCACGGGTGACGTCTCCAACGCGACCATGCACATGCGCGAGATCCGTGGCGCGATCCGTCGGTTGTCGTCGATGAGCGAGGACGAGCTGTACGTGGCTGCCAAGGAGCTGCAGGCGCCGTACGAGCTCGTCGCGGAGGTCGCGGAGCGCGGGTCGCTGCCCGTGGTCTTGTTCACCGCCGGCGGCATCGCCACCCCCGCTGATGCGGCGATGATGATGCAGCTGGGCGCAGACGGCGTCTTCGTCGGGTCGGGCATCTTCAAGTCGGGCAACCCTGCCCAGCGCGCCGCGGCGATCGTGAAGGCGACGACCTTCCACGACGACCCCGATGTGATCGCCAAGGTCTCGCGCGGTCTCGGCGAGGCCATGGTCGGCATCAACGTGGCCGATCTCCCGGTCGACCACCAGCTCTCCACGCGCGGCTGGTAGCCCGACTCCTGGAGGGTGAGCCGGGCTCCGCGGGTAGCCTCTGCTGACCATGACTCCTTGAGTCCGCACGTGTGCCTCTGGTCGGGGTGCTCGCGCTGCAGGGCGACGTCCGCGAGCACCTGCGAGCCCTCGAGGCGGCCGGGGCGAAGGCCACTCCCGTACGGCGTCCCACCGAGCTCGACGACCTCGACGGGCTGGTCCTCCCCGGGGGCGAGTCCACGACCATGGCCCTGCTGGCCCGCGAGTTCGGGCTGCTCGAACCGCTTCGCCGGCGCGTGCACTCGGGCCTGCCGACGTACGGGTCCTGCGCCGGGATGATCCTCCTGGCGGACACTCTCCTCGACGGGCGCGCCGACCAGGAGACCGTCGGTGGCCTGGACGTGACGGTTCGGCGCAACGCGTTCGGCCGGCAGGTCGACTCCTTCGAGGAAGATCTGGCCTTCGCCGGCATCGAAGGGCCGCCTTGCACGCGGTCTTCATCCGCGCGCCCTGGGTCGAATCCGTCGGCCCCGGCGTCACGGTGCTCGCGCGCGTCGAGGGCGGACCTGCCGACGGTAGGATCGTGGCCGTCCGGCAGGGGAACCTGCTGGCCACCTCGTTCCATCCGGAGCTCACCGGGGACGGGCGCGTGCACGGATACTTCGTCGAGATGGTGAGGGGTTCCCACACATGAGCGGCCACTCCAAGTGGGCGACCACGAAGCACAAGAAGGCCGTGGTCGATGCCAAGCGCGGAAAGCTGTTCGCCAAGCTGATCAAGAACATCGAGGTCGCAGCGCGCACCGGCGGGGGAGACCCGGACGGGAACCCGACGCTCTACGACGCGATCCAGAAGGCACGCAAGACGTCGGTCCCGCTCGACAACATCGAACGAGCGGTCAAGCGCGGCTCAGGTGCTGAGCAGGGTGGCGCGGACTGGCAGACGATCATGTACGAGGGCTACGGCCCCAACGGGGTCGCCTTCCTGATCGAGTGCCTCACCGACAACCGCAACCGTGCCGCATCCGACGTCCGGGTCGCCATGACGAGGAACGGCGGGTCGATGGCCGACCCTGGTTCGGTCTCGTATCTCTTCGCTCGCAAGGGGGTCGTCATCGTGCCCGCTGCGGACGGCTTGAGCGAGGACGACGTCCTCCTCGCCGTGCTGGACGCCGGGGCTGAAGAGGTCAACGACCTCGGGGAGGGATTCGAGGTCGTCTCGGAGGCCAGTGACCTGGTCGCGGTACGCACCGCCCTGCAGGCGGCCGGCGTCGACTACGACTCCGCGGATCCGACGTTCTTGCCGTCGGTCACCGTCGAGCTGGACGAGGAGGCGGCGCGCAAGGTCTTCCGGCTCATCGAAGCACTCGAGGACAGCGACGACGTCCAGAACGTCTATGCGAACTACGACGTGAGCGACGACGTCATGGAGCTCGTGGGTTAAGTCGGTGCCCTGCCTGTCGAATGTTGGGGTGAGGGCCCGATTCGCCGTCGAGTGGCAGCCAACCGGGTGATCGAAGGGCTCGGATCGCCCCGTTCGATGCCACTCGGCGAGGACCAGCCGCACGGACCCCCGTTGCTGCGCCCTTGCCCTTCCCTCGACGAAGGCGCTCAGCGGAAGCTGGTGAAGAGCCGTTCGCCGGGTACGTGCTGCCGCGCGGGGCCGACGTAGGTGTCGACGCCGACGCGGTACCGGGCACGTTCGGGAGCGACCCGGGCGACTGGTTCGAAGCCCGGCGGTGCGCAGCCACCGATCCAGGTCTGGCCCCGGGTCCTCGGCTCCCCGCCCGCGCGTCCACATCAACGACCCCTGCGGGGCGCAGGCCACGGGCAGCGTCGAGACGCACCGCTGAACCTGATCGGGCGTCAGGTTGCCGAACACCCCGCACGCCAGGACGACCTGCGCAGGTACCCAGTCGATCCGCCTAGACGACACTCCCCGGCGTCGGCGACCCGCACCTCGACCGTGGCTGGGCCGTGGGGTGTCGTCGTCGCTCGCGCGCAGAGGTCAGGATCGGTCTCCACGAGAAGCGCGCTGACCTCGGCGGCTCGCGGGTGCTCGGCCAGGACGGCGAGAACGTCGCGGCCGTCGCCGGCGCAGAGGCTGAGCAGCCTGATCGGCCCCGGCGGGCAGCGGTCGAGGGCCGTGGCGAGCTGGGCGCGGACCACCTGGAGCCGGCGGGAGAGGTCCGATCCCGGCCGGTCGTACGCCTGGTGCCAGGCAACCAGTCCCGAACCATGTCACGACGGTAGGTCACCAGACACGGCGCGTCGCAACCGCTACGGCCCGATGAGCCCGGCTAGGCTTGTCGAACACCTGTCCAACCGGCGTCGGTCGGTGAGGGAGACGAGGAGGTCCGGCGATGCGCGTTCTGGGTGTCGATCCGGGCCTGACCCGGTGCGGCCTGGGCGTGGTCGACGGCGAGCCGGGGCAGCCGCTCCGGCTCGTGGCGGTCGGAGTCATCCGCACCTCGGCCGACGCGGACCTGGGGCGGCGGCTCGTGGCCATCCAGGACGGTGTGGAGCAGTGGCTCGAGCTGCATCATCCAGACGCGGTGGCCGTCGAGCGCGTGTTCAGCCAGCAGAACGTCCGCACGGTCATGGGCACGGCGCAGGCCAGCGCTGTGGCCATCGCCGCCGCAGCTCGTCGTGGGCTCCCGGTGGCGCTGCACACCCCGAGCGAGGTCAAGGCTGCGGTCACGGGCAACGGGCGCGCCGACAAGGCGCAGGTCGGTGCCATGGTGGCCCGCCTCCTCCGACTGGCCGATCCGCCCACGCCGGCCGATGCGGCCGATGCCCTGGCTCTGGCCATCTGCCACGTCTGGCGCGGGGGAGCCCAGCAACGCATCTCCGACGCCCTGGCGCTGAGCCGTTCCGGGAGGTCGGCGTGATCGCGTCGGTGGCCGGGCCCGTGCTGGCCGTCGCACCGGAGCAGGCCGTGCTCGAGGTCGGCGGGCTCGGGATCGCGGTCCAGTGCACCCCCACGACGCTGGCGACGCTGCGGGTCGGGGAGCCTGCCCGGCTTGCGACCTCGTTGGTGGTTCGGGAGGACAGTCTCACGTTGTACGGGTTCCGGGACGAGGACGAGCGCGTCGTCTTCGAGCTCCTTCAGACGGCGTCGGGCGTCGGTCCGAGACTGGCTCAGGCAGCGTTGGCCGTGCTCGCGCCCGACGATCTCCGGCAGGCGGTGGCGACCGACGACCTGACCACGCTCATGCGCGTACCCGGTATCGGGCGGAAGGGCGCGCAGCGCATCGTCCTGGAGCTCAAGGATCGTCTGGGGGCACCCGCCGGCAGCGCCGTCATCCGGCTTCCGGGCGAGTCCTCGGTGGGTGGTTGGCGGGCCCAGGTGCAGGCCGCCCTGCTCGGTCTCGGCTGGTCCAGTCGTGAGGCCGACGACGCCGTGGCAGCGGTGGCACCTGAGGCAGGGGCGTCACCAGATGTGGCGGTCCTGCTCCGGCACGCGCTCCAGACCCTGAGCCGGGGATGAGTCAGATGAGCGACTCGATCGCCCTGGTCCAGCCGGACGCTGCTCCCGATGAACGTGCTGCGGAGGCTGCACTTCGCCCCAAGCGGCTCGAGGAGTGCATCGGCCAGGAACGCGTGCGCCAGCAGCTCAAGCTCCTCCTGGATGCGGCCCGTGGCCGGAGCACGACACCCGATCACGTGCTCTTCTCCGGACCGCCCGGGCTGGGCAAGACGACCCTGGCGATGATCGTGGCCCACGAGATGGGCGTGCCCATGCGCATCACGAGCGGGCCAGCGATCACCGCACGCCGGAGACCTCGCCGCGATCTTGTCCTCGCTCACCGAGGGCGAGGTTCTCTTCCTCGACGAGATCCACCGGATGGCCCGCCCGGCCGAGGAGATGCTGTACCTGGCGATGGAGGACTTCCGGGTCGACGTCGTGGTGGGCAAAGGACCAGGCGCGACCGCCATCCCGCTGGCCCTTCCTCCGTTCACCTTGGTGGGGGCCACGACCCGGGCCGGACTGCTCCCCGGTCCGTTGCGGGACCGGTTCGGATTCACGGCGCATCTCGACTTCTACGCCGCTGACGAGCTCGTGCGGCTCCTCGAGCGGTCCGCGAACCTCTTGGGGGTCCGGCTCACCGACGACGGTGCGACAGAGATCGCCGGCCGGTCGCGGGGGACCCCGCGGATCGCCAACCGCCTGCTGCGGCGCGTCCGCGACTTCGCCCAGGTGGAGGGTGACGGTGTGGTCGATCATGCGGCTGCGTCCTCCGCGCTGACGCTCTTCGAGGTCGACGACCTCGGCCTCGACCGTCTCGATCGCGGTGTGCTGGATGCGCTGTGCCGCCTGTTCGCAGGGGGGCCGGTGGGCCTGTCGACCTTGGCGGTTGCCGTCGGTGAGGAGCGGGAGACCGTCGAAGAGGTCGCCGAACCGTTCCTCGTCCGGGCTGGACTCCTGGCACGCACCCCGCGAGGCCGCATCGCCACTCCGGCGGCCTGGCAGCACCTGGGCCTGGTCCCGCCGCGATCGGTCCCCGCACTCGACGTGGGTCTTTTCGAGGCCGATGCCTCCGAGGATTCGGGGCAGTGAGCGCGTCCGCGTAGACTCTCCCGCGGCTCGTTCTCGCCCGCAACCCCAGGAGTCCTCGTGGAAAGCTTGCTCCCGCTCGCGCTGCTGGCTGGCGCTGCGTGGTTGCTGGTCTTCCGCCCGCTCAGGCGTCAGAAGGCCGCGCAGGCTGCGGTGATGGCGGCGGTCGCGCCGGGGGCAGAGGTGGTCACCGCGGGGGGCCTTCGCGCGACGGTTGTGTCCCTCGACGACGACGACGTCGTCCTCGAGATCGCCGAGGGCGTGCACGTCCGGTTCATCCGTGGGGCGATCCGCACGGTCGTCCAGCCTGCGGTCGTCGACAGCGATCCTGAGACAGAGACTGCCGACGAGCCGTCCCCAAGCGAACCCCACGACCCGCCGCAGCCGACCACCTGACCGTCCCGCTCCGGGGCATCGGGGATACTTCCTCGACCGGGGGCTTGGGCCCACGGCGAGCATGGGAGAGACGACACAGCCATGGCAACACCCACACCGTCCCGCCCCGGGCGACCGTTGGCCGTGACGGCTGTCGTCGTCGTGGCGCTGGTCGCCTGGATGGTCATCACCGGGATCACCTCGCCCAAGCTCGGTCTCGACCTTCAGGGCGGGACGAGCGTGACCCTGATCCCCAAGCCGGCACCGGGGGGCGAGGCCATCACGAACGAGCAGATCGACCAAGCCGTCGAGATCATCCGCCAACGGGTCAACGGACTCGGGGTGGCGGAGGCCGAGGTGACCACCCAGGGGCAGGGGGCCGAGGCCACCATCGTCGTGTCGATCCCCGGCGCGAGCGTCAGCGACATCGCCGAGCAGGTCGGCCAGACCGCACAGCTGAACTTCCGCCCGGTGAGCCAAGAGGGTTCAGGCGCTCCGATCCCGGCACCCACGCCCACGCCGTCGGCGTCGGGCAGCGGCAAGCCGAGCCCGTCCCCTCGGAGCGGCAAGCCGAGCCCGTCCCCGTCGCCCACCGTGTCGGAGACGCCCTCGCCGAGCCCGAGCGGCTCGGCGTCCGGCAACCCCCGGGGGGTCACGTCCGGGCTCACGGCAGAGGCTGACACGGCTGCGAGCAAGCAGGCGCCCACCACGGCTGAGCTCGTCCCGGTCTACGAAGCGCTCGATTGCTCGGACCCGGCGAACACGACAGGCTTCCAGGACGACCCTGCGCTGGCCCTCACCACGTGCACGAGAGACGGCATCACCAAGTACCTGCTCGAGAAGGCCGCGGTTCTCGGCACCAACATCGACAACGCGGACGCGACGATCAACAACGCGAACGGCCTGGGCGAGTGGGCTGTCGACATCGACTTCGACGACGAGGGGACCAAGGCGTTCGCCGAGATCACCCGTGACCTGGTCGACAACACCCCGCCGACCAACCAGTTCGCCATCGTGCTCGACGGTCTGGTGGTCTCGGCGCCGCGGGTCATCAGCCCGATTCTCGACGGGAACGCCCAGATCACCGGTCAGTTCACCCAGGAGGAAGCGGAGAGCCTGGCCAACAAGCTGAAGTACGGTGCGCTGCCGCTCGCGTTCGACGTGGGCGAGGCCCAGCAGATCTCCCCGACGCTGGGGAGCGACCAGCTGACCGCGGGTCTGCTCGCGGGCGCCCTCGGCCTGTTCCTGGTGGTCCTCTACTCGCTCCTGTACTACCGCGGTCTCGGCATCGTCACCGTCGTGTCGCTGACCATCGCCGGGATCTTGACGTACGGCCTCATCGTGCTGCTCGGCGAAGAGGTCGGGTTCACCCTCACCCTCGCCGGTATCGCCGGCACGATCGTCGCCATCGGCATCACCGCTGACTCCTTCGTCGTCTACTTCGAACGCCTTCGCGACGAGGTGCGCGATGGGCGCAGCCTGCGCGGCGCGGTCGAGACCGGGATGGGTCCGTGCACGACGGACCATCCTGGCGGCCGACGCGGTCTCCATGATCGCCGCGGTCGTGCTGTACGTCGTCTCGGTGGGCGCAGTTCGAGGGTTCGCGTTCACCCTTGGACTCACGACGATCATCGATGTCTTCGTGGTCTTCATGTTCACGAAGCCGTTCGTGACCCTTCTGGCCCGCACCTCGTTCTACGGCAGCGGCCGTCCTCTCTCAGGGCTCGATCCCGAGAGACTCGGGCGCAAGGCCCCCGCGCCCTCGACGCCCGCCAAGGAGGCGTGATGTCCCGCTTCGGCGAGATCAGCAGCAAGCTCTACCGGGGCGAGGTCTCCTACGACTTCGTCGGCCACCGCCGTCGGTGGTACGCGATCTCCGCGGTCATCGTGCTCGTCTCGATCGGCGCGCTCTGGGGTCGCGGTCTGACTCCCGGCATCGAGTTCGAAGGCGGTGCCGTGTTCATCGTGCCCACCGCTGACGGCACGGTGTCCGAGGCGCAGGACGCCGTGACCGCGGCAGGGATCACCGGCGAGAGCATCGTCACCGAGGTCAACGGCCAGAGCGGTCGGTCGCTACGGGTCCAGACGGAGTCCCTGACCGGGCCGGAGTCGGTGGAAGTCACCAAGTCACTGGCCTCGACGTTCGATGTCACCACCGACGAGATCACGGCGCAGCTCGTCGGGCCCTCCTGGGGTGACGAGATCACCAACAAGGCGCTTCGCGGGCTCGTGTACTTCCTGATTCTCGTGGTCATCTTCTTGTCCGTCTACTTCGAGTGGCGGATGGCCGTCGCCGCCCTCGTCGCGCTTGCACACGACCTGATCATCACGGTCGGCATCTATGCGCTGATCGGGTTCACGGTCACGCCCGCCACTGTCATCGGCGTCCTGACCATCTTGGGCTATTCCCTGTACGACACCGTGGTGGTCTTCGACAAGGTCAAGGAGAACACCAAGGGAATCGCCGGCGGCAGCAAGATGACCTACAGCGAAGCAGCGAACCTCGCCGTGAACCAGACCCTGGTGCGTTCGATCAACACCTCGGTCATCGCGCTTCTCCCAGTGGCGTCCATCCTCATCGTGGCTGTGGGCTTCCTCGGCACCGGCACGTTGAAGGATCTGTCGCTGGCGCTCTTCGTCGGCATCGCTACCGGCACGTACTCCTCGATCTTCATCGCGACCCCCTTCCTCGCCCAGCTCAAGGAGCGCGACCCGCAGATGCAGGCCTTGGCCAAGCGCGTGGAGGCCAAGCGCTCGGCTGGCGCTCGGGCGGCAGCAGGGCAGTCGGCGACCGCCACCACAGCCGCGGTCGCCGGAGTCGCCGTGCTTGAGGAGTCGCCGGGGTCTGCTCCGGCGGCCACCACGAAGCCGTCAGGCAACCGACAGCAGCCCAAGCGCAAGGGAGCCGGTAGCCGTCCTGGGAGCAAGAAGCGGCGATGACACTCACGGCGGAGGAGGAGACGCGCCTTCGTCGGTTCGTTCGCGACGTCCCGGACTGGCCGACGTCAGGCGTCCTCTTCAAGGACATCGCCCCGCTTCTTGGTGATCCCCAGGCGTTCCAGACGGTGATCGACGCCTTCGCGCGGAGTCCTCGGTCGCGCGTGGTCGATCGCATTGCTGGCATCGAGGCTCGGGGCTTCATCCTGGGTGCGCCGCTCGCCGTCGCACGCGGGGTGGGATTCGTCGCTGTACGCAAGGCCGGGAAGCTCCCAGGAGACCTCGTCCAGGCGGCGTACTCCCTCGAGTACGGCACCGCGACCGTCGAGGTGCAGGCAGACGCTTTCCAGGCTGGCGACCGCGTCCTCGTCGTCGACGACGTGCTGGCGACCGGCGGGACTGCGGCCGCGGCGGTCGACCTGGTTCGCCGTTGCGGGGCTGAGGTGGTTGGCGTGGCCGTGCTCATCGAGCTGGCCTTCCTGCGCGGTCGTGAGCGGCTGCCCGGGGTAGAGGTGACGGCGCTCCTCCAGATGTAGAACCAGCGCCTCCTCACCTCGCCGGTAGACTGGAGCCAGCCGGTCGACTGAAGGGCACTGGGTGGCTGAGGAGCAGCTGGGCGCTGGCGTGGTCGAGACGACCGTGCCGTCCTCGGTGGTGCCCGAACCCTCCGAGTCGCAGGACGTCTCTCGGGTGCGCGCTCGGCTCGCGCGCCTGGGGGCCAGGCCGCCGGCATCGGATCCCGCGCTCGAGCCGTTGTTCCGCACGGTGCGAGCGACCCATCCGAAGGCGGACCTCCGGGACGTCGAAAGGGCCTACCGCACCGCCGCCTATCACCATCGGGACCAGTTGCGCCGCAGCGGCGAGCCGTACATCACCCACCCGCTCGCCGTGGCACAGGTCCTGGCTGAGCTCGGCATGACGACGGCAACCCTCTGCGCCGCCTTGCTGCACGACACCATCGAGGACACGGACTACACCCTCGATCAGCTGCGCACCGATTTCGGCCCTGAGGTGGCTGATCTGGTCGACGGGGTCACGAAGCTGGACCGGGTGAAGTACGGCCAGGCGACCGAGGCAGAGACCGTGCGCAAGATGGTGGTCGCGATGGCGCGGGACATCAGGGTCCTCGTCATCAAGCTTGCCGACCGGCTGCACAACATGCGGACCATGCGCTTCCTGCCGGAGGCCAAGCAGGAGAAGAAGGCACGCGAGACCCTGGAGATCTACGCTCCGCTAGCCCACCGGCTCGGCATGAACACGATCAAGTGGGAGCTCGAGGACCTCGCCTTCGCGATCCTCTACCCCAAGATGTACGACGAGATCGTCCGGCTCGTGGCCGAGCGCGCGCCCAGCCGCGAACAGTACCTGGGCGGCGTCATCGACACCGTGGCTTCCGATCTTCGAGACGTCAAGATCCGGGCCACCGTCACCGGCCGACCCAAGCACTACTACTCCGTCTACCAGAAGATGATCGTGCGGGGTCACGACTTCGGAGACATCTACGACCTGGTCGGCATCCGGGTCCTCGTCGACAGCGTTCGCGACTGCTACGCAGCCCTCGGGGCCGTGCACGCGCGCTGGAACCCCGTGCCCGGGCGGTTCAAGGACTACATCGCGATGCCTAAGTTCAACATGTACCAGTCGTTGCACACGACCGTCATCGGTCCCGAGGGCAAGCCAGTCGAGCTGCAGATCCGCACCTACGACATGCACAAGATGTCGGAGTACGGCATCGCGGCGCATTGGATGTACAAGGAGCAGCCGACGAGCGGGAAGACGAGCAAGAGCGAGCGGCAGAACACCACCGAGATGGCCTGGCTGCGCCAGCTGGTCGAGTGGCAGCGCGAGACCGCCGACCCGGGGGAGTTCCTCGAGTCCCTCCGCTTCGACCTCGGCGGGCAGCAGGTCTTCGTCTTCACGCCCAAGGGCGACGTCATCGCTCTCCCGCAGGCGGCGACGCCGGTCGACTTCGCCTACGCCGTCCACACCGAGGTCGGTCACCGGTGCGTGGGCGCACGGGTCAACGGGAAGCTGGTGCCGCTGGAGAGCACGCTGACCAACGGCGACGTCGTCGAGGTCTTCACGTCCAAGGCGCAGGGTGCGGGTCCCTCACGCGACTGGCTCACGTTCGTCAAGAGCGCCCGGGCCCGGAACAAGATCCGGGCGTGGTTCACGAAGGAGCGGCGCGAAGAGGCCGTGGAGCAGGGCAAGGAGGCGCTGGCCCGGGCCATCCGCAAGCAGGGTCTCCCGTTGCAGCGGATCGTCTCAGGGGGCGCGCTCCAGACGATCGCGCTGGAGGGCCGCTATGCCGACATCACGGCGCTGTATGCAGCGATCGGTGAGGGCCAGATCTCGCCCCAGACGGTGGTTCAGCGGCTCGTCCAGTCGATGGGGGGCACGGAGGGGGCCGTCGAGGACCTCGCAGAGGCGACGGCTCCGACCCGCGAGGCGCGTCGCAAGGGCTCGCGGACTGCGGGCGACCCTGGAGTGGTGGTCAAGGGCGCGTCCGACGTCTGGGTCAAGCTGGCCAAGTGCTGTACGCCGGTCCCGGGGGACCCGATCACGGGATGGGTCACTCGAGGCAATGGTGTCTCCGTCCACCGCAGTGACTGTGTCAACGTCGCGCCAGCTCGCCCAGGAGCCCGATCGGATGATCGAGGTCGAGTGGGCCCCTTCGGCGTCGTCGACCTTCCTGGTGGCGATCCAGGTGGAGGCGCTCGACCGCGCGCGGTTGCTGTCCGATGTCACGCGCATGCTCTCCGACCAGCACGTCAACATCCTGTCGGCGTCGGTGACGACCACTCGCGACCGCATCGCGATTTCACGGTTCACCTTCGAGATGGGCGATCCTGCGCACCTCGGGCTCCGTGCTCCGGGCCGTTCGGACCGTCGAAGGGGTCTTCGACGCCTACCGGGTCACCTCCGGCGCCTGAGGGGCCTGCTCAGCTCCCGCTGAACTCGGTGATGGCACGCTCAGCCTGAGCGAGCCACGCACGGCGTGCGTCCAGCGCCTCGGTCACCTCGGTGACCTTCCTCTGGTCACCGGCTGCCTCTGCGGCCGCCAGCGACTTCTCCAGCTTGCTGATGGCCGCGGTCAGTTGCTCAGCCGTTGCCTCTGCGCGAGCTTTGGCCTCCGGATTCGTCCGTTTCCACTTGCGTTCCTCAGCCTCCCGGACGGCATTGCTCCACGCGTCGGAGGCGGCCCTCGATGCGCTCCTTGTCCGCGCGGGGGACGTGGCCGATCTTCTCCCAGCGTTCCTGGATGTCTCGAAGCGACGCCTTCGCGGAAGCGAGATCCCCCACCGGGAGGAGAGCCTCTGCTTCGGTGGCCAGCGCCTCCTTGGCTGCCAGATTGCTCGGCCTGGCCGGCATCGCGTTCGTTGAACGTTGCAGAGCGCGCTGAGAAGAAGGCGTCCTGCGCCGCCCGGAAGCGGTGCCAGAGGGCATCGTCGTCGCTCTTGTTCGCCCGCCCTGCGGCCTTCCATCGGTCCATGAGTCGTCGGAACTCCGCGGCCGTCGGGGCCCAGTCGGTCGAGGTGCTCAACGCCTCGGCCTCCTTGACGATCTCGGTCTTTGTCGCCTTCGCCTCGCCGTGCTCACTGGCGAGCTTGGCGAAGTGCGCCCGGCGCCGCCGGTCGAAGGTGTTGCGTGCAGCTGAGAAGCGCTTCCACAGGGCTTGCTCGGTGCCGCGGTCGACGCGCGGCGCGACCTTCCACTCCTCGAGCAGCGCCCGCAGACGGTCTCCCGAGGCTTTCCAGCTTGTCGACTCCGCCAGCCCCTCGGCCTCCGAGACGATGGCCTCACGTGCGGCCTTCGCTTCGTCGCGGGCCTTCGCCTTCGCGGCTCTCGCCTGCGCCTTGCGGCGTCTCGAGGGCCGGGCTCAAGGCTGCCACCCGGACCCGCAGCCCGTCGACGTCGCCGACGACCTGGGGGGTCGCCAGGGCCTCGCTGATCCTTTGCGTGGTCGCCGTTGCCTCTTCGACTGCCACATCTGCGCCCGCGGCCAACCGCTGCTCGAGGAGAACGACCTCGGTCTCGAGCGCGACGTACTTGCGGACGTAGTAGGCCAGGGCCTCGTCCGGTGTCCCCGCCTGGAACTGTCCGACCTTGAGCTCACTGTCGCCCGTGCGCACCCACACCGTGCCGTCTGTCATCGACGCGTCCGAAGGTCTCGGGGGCTGGTCCGTCGCTGACGCCAGCCGACGGAGCAGGAGCTGCAACGGCGGCCACGCCGGACGGCGGATGCGGCGTAGGGTGCTCGGTCACGGCGGGCTCGGTCACGGCGGGCTCGGTCACGGCGGGCTCGGTCACGGCGGGCTCGGTCACGGCGGGCTCGGTCACGGCGGGCTCGGTCACGGCGGGCTCGGTCACGGCGGGCTCGGTCACGGCGGAGCTCGGTCACGGCGGGCTCGGTCACGGCGGGCTCGGTCACGGCGGGCTCGGTCACGGCGGGCTCGGTCACGGCGGGCTCGGTCACGGCGGGCTCGGTCACGGCGGGCTCGGTCACGGCGGGCTCGGTCACGGCGGGCTCGGTCACGGCGGGCTCGGTCACGGCGGGCTCGGTCACGGCGGGCTCGGTCACGGCGGGCTCGGTCACGGCGGGCTCGGTCACGGCGGGCTCGGTCACGGCGGGCTCGGTCACGGCGGGCTCGGTCACGGCGGGCTCGGTCACGGCGGGCTCGGTCACGGCGGGCTCGGTCACGGCGGGCTCGGTCACGGCGGGCTCGGTCACGGCGGGCTCGGTCACGGCGGGCTCGGTCACGGCGGGCTCGGTCACGGCGGGCTCGGTCACGGCGGGCTCGGTGAGTGGCGCAGAGCCCTGCTCATCCACGTCAGCCACTCTCGGTCGTGTCCGTGGTGAGGATCTGCACCGGCTGCGCGGGTGCGCCGTCGGGCTCTCCATTCGCCGTGCCCTGCGCCGCGACCTCCTGCACGATCTCGAGGCCAGACGTCATGGTCCCCAGGATCGTGTAGTCGGCCCCGAGGGTCGAGTCCTCATAGACCAGGAAGAACTGGCTGCCAGCCGTGTTCTTGCCTGAGTTCGCCATGGCCACAGTGCCCGCGGGGTAGTTGTTGGCTCCGGCCTCGGGCAAGTTCTCGTCCGGGAGCTTGTACCCAGGGCCACCGCTGCCGTTGCCCTGGGGGTCGCCGCACTGGAGCACGAAGAGCCCCTCCGTCGTCAGACGATGGCAGAGGGTGTTGTCGAAGAAGCCATCGGCTGCGAGACCGAGGAACGACGCCGAGTTCTCCGGGGCTGCCTTCGGTGTCGAGCTCGATGGCGATGTCGCCGCAGTTCGTGGCGAGGGTCACGGTGTACGTCGTCTTCGGCTTGATGGTGAACGGAGGGGGTTTCGTGTAGATCTTGGACGTCGGCTTCTCGCCGTTCGGGCGCGGCGCAGTCGGTCGCCGCGGGGGAGTCGCTGGGACCGAGGGACGAGTCGGGGCTGGCTGTCGTGTCGTCGTCCGACCCGAGCGACACTGGCGAGGTAGGCGAATCCCGCGACGAACGACCACCGCCACGACGACCGAGGCGATGATCCGCTCGCGGCGCTTGGTCTTCTCGCTGCGCTGGGCGCGGCGCGCCTGCTGGCGCTCGTACCGCGCCCGCTCGACCTCGCGCTCACGCTTCTGCCCTGCCACGCTGACCCCCTGGTCGGCTCCGTGCGTCGACGTCCCGTCGCAACGGCCGCAAGTGTAGGGCGCGAACTGAACTGCTCGTCTCCTGGGCCCAAGGCCCTTGGGTGCCGACCGCGCCGGTAGCCTCTGCGCCACGCCGTCCGATGCGGCCGTCGCCCGAGGAAGGACGCTCCCTGTGCTCGTCGTGGGATTCCCCGCCCAGGCCTTCGCGACGAACTGCTACGTCGTGGCGCCCGCTGCCGGTGAGGAGTGCGTCGTGCGTCGACCCTGGCATCGGCGTGGAGGACACCCTCGAGGAGATCCTGCGCGAACATCGCCTCCGGCCCGTGGCCGTCGTCCTCACCCACGGCCACCTCGATCACACGTTCTCGGTAGCGCCCGTGTGCGGTGCACGTGGGATTCCCGCCTTCATCCACCCTGACGACGCCGGCCCAGCTCGCCGACCCCATGGCGTGGGTGTCTCCGGAGGCCGGGGACCTCTTTGGGGGCCGCCTCACCTGGACCGAGCCGGAGGACGTCCGTCCGCTCGACGACGGACGCCTCTGCTGCCTCGCCGGCCTCGAGCTGGTGGTCGACCACGCGCCCGGTCACACCGCCGGATCGGTGATGTTCCGGTCCTCCGCCACCGGCGACCAGCCTGGTCTGTGTTGGTCCGGGGACGTGCTGTTCGCGGGGTCGATCGGTCGGACGGATCTTCCCGGTGGCTCGTACGACGCGATGCTGACCAGCCTCGCCACGAAGGTCCTTGCCCCTCGACGACTCGGTCGTGGTCCTGCCTGGGCACGGCCCGGAGACCACGGTGGGCCGTGAACGTCGCACCAATCCCTTCCTTGCCGAAGCGGCCGCCCGGCCTGTGACCGGCCCGTCCCGAGGGCTGTGACCCATGGCACGTCCGACGCCTGTGTCCGGCTTCCCGGAGTGGCTGCCCGCTGGCCGCCTCGTGGAGCAGGCGATCATCGACCGGCTTCGAGGCACCTTCGAGCTGTGGGGCTACTCCGGCTTGGAGACGCGCGCGGTCGAGCCTCTTGAGCAACTGCTCAGCAAGGGCGAGATCGACAAGGAGGTCTACGTCCTTCGGCGCCTTCAGGCAGACGCGGACGACCCCCTGGACGCCTCGGGACTTGCCCTGCACTACGACCTGACCGTCCCGTTCGCCCGGTACGTTCTCGAGAACTCTGGTCGTCTGCACTTCCCGCTCAAGCGCTACCAGATCCAGAAGTGCTGGCGCGGCGAACGGCCACAAGAGGGCCGGTACCGGGAGTTCCTGCAGGCCGACATCGATGTTGTCGGGCAGGGTGACCTGCCGTTCCACTACGAGACCGAGCTCCCGGTGGTGCTTGCCGAGGCGCTGTCCGGGTTGCCGATCCCACCGGTGCGCATGCAGGTCAACAACCGCAAGGTCTCGCAGGGGTTCTTCCGCGGCCTGGGGCTCGAGGATCTCGGTGGGGTGCTGCGTACCGTCGACAAGATCGACAAGATCGGACCGGTCGAGGTAGCGCGGTTGCTCCAGACCGATCTCGGCGCGACCGCCGGCCAGGCCCAGGCCGTGCTTGCCTTCGCGTCGATCCAGGCTGCCGACGGGTCCGTGGCCGATCGGGTGGCGGCGCTCGGCGTGGACGATCCGTTGCTCGATGAGGGGATGGACGAGCTCGTGGGGGTGGTCGAGGCGGCCCGTGCCGCGGTCCCCGGGTTCCTCGTCGCGGACCTCAAGATCGCTCGCGGCCTCGACTACTACACCGGGACCGTCTACGAGACCCAGCTCGTCGGGCACGAGGCACTCGGCTCGATCTGCTCGGGCGGCCGCTACGACACCCTCGCCTCCGACGGCGACGTCCGCTACCCGGGGGTCGGCGTCTCGGTCGGCGTGACGCGCTTGGTCTCGCGGTTGCTGGGACAGGAACTCGTGACGAGCTCGCGCGGCGTGCCGACCTGCGTCCTCGTGGCGGTCGTGGCCGAAGACCAGCGGGCTGCGTCGGACCGCACCGCGGCCGCACTGCGCCGCCGCGGGATCGCCGCCGAGGTCGCGCCTAGGGCGGACAAGTTCGGGAAGCAGATCCGGTACGCCGACCGGCGGGGGATCCCGTTCGTGTGGTTCCCCTCCACGGAGGAGCCGACGGCTCGGCGAGGTCAAGGACATCCGGTCGGGTGAGCAGGTTCCGGCCGCCTCTGACGAGTGGCAGCCGCCCGCCGCAGACCTGCGGCCGCGCCTGGTGACCCGGGCACAAGAGACGACTGACTGATCCGTACTGGGTCACGCACGAGGGGCGGTAATCGGCGGGCTCGGCCCGTGCGGTCCCGCGTAGTCTGCTCATCCGGCGGTCCCGCCGGCTTTCCGCTCTGACGAAGGATCATCCTGTGCTCCGCACCCACGAGGCCGGCACGCTACGTGCCGAGCACGTCGGCCAGACCGTCACCCTGACTGGCTGGGTCGCCCGCCGTCGCGACCACGGCGGAGTGGCCTTCCTCGATCTGCGGGATGCCTCAGGAGTGGTTCAGGTCGTCGTGCGCGACGAAGACGTGGCTCACGAGCTGCGGAGCGAGTACTGCCTCCGGGTCACTGGCGCGGTCTCGGCACGACCGGAAGGCAACGCCAACCCCGAACTCCCGACGGGGGACCTCGAGGTCGTGGCGACCTCCGTCGAGGTGCTCAGCGAGTCGGCACCCCTGCCCTTCCAGATCGACGACCACGTCGAGGTCGGTGAAGAGGCCCGACTGCGCTATCGCTACCTCGACCTCCGCCGCTGCGGTCCGGCGCGCGCGCTGCGATTGCGCAGCGAGGTCAACAGGGCGGCGCGCGAGGTGCTCCATGAGCGCGCGTTCGTGGAGGTCGAGACGCCGACGCTCACCCGTTCCACGCCTGAGGGTGCCCGCGACTTCCTGGTCCCCGCGCGTCTGCAGCCGGGCAGCTGGTACGCCCTCCCGCAGAGCCCGCAGCTGTTCAAGCAGCTCCTCATGGTGGCGGGCATGGAGCGGTACTTCCAGATCGCCCGCTGCTACCGCGACGAGGACTTCCGTGCCGACCGGCAGCCGGAGTTCACCCAGCTCGACATCGAGATGAGCTTCGCGGAGGAGGACGACGTCATCGAGCTCGCCGAAGCCGTGCTGACGGCCCTCTGGCGGCTCATCGGGCACGACGTCGGTGCCCCCTTCCCTCGGCTGACCTACGCCGAGGCCATGCGCCGGTTCGGGACCGACAAGCCGGACCTGCGCTTCGACCTCGAGCTCACCGAGTGCACTGACTACTTCGCCGACACGACCTTCCGGGTGTTCCAGGCGCCGTACGTCGGATCCGTCGTCATGCCGGGAGGCGCCGCCCAGCCGCGCAAGCAGCTCGACGCGTGGCAGGAGTGGGCCAAGCAGCGGGGCGCCAAGGGTCTGGCGTACGTGCTCGTGGGTGAAGACGGTGAACTGGGAGGTCCGGTCGCCAAGAACCTCACGGACGACGAGCGCGCCGGGCTGGCAGCGCACGTTGGCGCGGTCCCGGGGGACTGCATCTTCTTCGCCGCGGGCGCGGTCAAGCCTTCTCGGGCGCTCCTCGGCGCGGCCCGGCTCGAGATCGGGCGCCGCGGAGGACTCATCGACGATTCGGCCTGGTCGTTCCTGTGGGTCGTCGATGCGCCGATGTTCGAGCCTTCCGCTGACGCCACGGCCAGCGGCGACGTTGCGGTGGGCGAAGGCGCCTGGACCGCGGTGCACCATGCGTTCACCTCGCCGAAGTCGGAGTTCCTCGACACCTTCGACACCGACCCCGGCTCGGCGCTCGCCTACGCCTACGACATCGTGTGCAACGGCAACGAGATCGGTGGCGGGTCCATCCGTATCCACCGTCGCGACGTCCAGGAACGCGTGTTCGCGGTCATGGGGCTCAGCGAGGACGACACCCGCGAGAAGTTCGGCTTCCTCCTCGACGCCTTCGCCTTCGGTGCGCCGCCGCACGGTGGGATCGCCTTCGGCTGGGACCGGATCTGCGCGCTGCTGTCAGGCACCGAGTCCATCCGCGACGTGATCGCCTTCCCGAAGACCGGCGGAGGTTTTGACCCCCTGACCTCGGCTCCGGCGCCGATCACGGCGGCCCAGCGCAAGGAGGCCGGAATCGACGCCCTGCCTGCCAGCCGACCGGCCCGCCACGCCGACCTGATGACGGCGACCTCTTCACCTCCGCCGGGACGAGCGGGCCGCGGCGAACGCCCCGCTCGCGGTCCGGATGCGTCCGCGGTCGGTCGACGAGGTCGTCGGGCAAGACCATCTGCTGAGTCCTGGGGCGCCGCTGCGGCGCCTGGTCGACGGGGTGGCGGCTGGCGGTGGTACGTCTCCGGTGTCAGTCCTCCTCTGGGGTCCGCCCGGCACGGGCAAGACGACCCTGGCCTACCTGGTGGCCAAGGCCACGGATCGGGCCTTCGTCGAGCTCTCAGCCGTCACCGCCGGCGTCAAGGACGTCCGCCTGGTCATCGACGATGCCCGCCGGGCCTTGGGCGCCGGCGGCCGGGAGACCGTGCTGTTCGTCGATGAGGTCCACCGCTTCTCCAAGACCCAGCAGGATGCCTTGCTCCCTGCTGTCGAGAACCGGTGGATCACGCTGATCGCGGCGACGACGGAGAACCCGCACTTCGCGGTCATTGCCCCACTGCTGTCGCGAAGCGTCCTGCTCACGCTTCGTCCCCTGGAGGCGGACGGCGTCCGTCTCCTGCTCGAGCGCGCCGTCACCGACGAGCGCGGTCTCGGGCGATCCGGACTCTCCGTGGACGGCGACACCCTGGACCAGCTCACCCGGCTCTCCGGTGGAGACGCTCGCTGGGGGCTGACGGCCCTGGAGGCGGCGGCCTCGGCCGCACAGGCTCGGAGCGCGACCGAGGTGACCGTCAGTGACGTCGAACAGGCCATCGACCGGGCCGCCGTGCGCTACGACCGGGACGGCGACCAGCACTACGACATCACCAGCGCTCTGATCAAGAGCATCCGAGGGAGCGACGTCGACGCCGCCCTTCACTACCTGGCGCGGATGGTCGAAGCCGGTGAGGACCCACGGTTCCTCGCCCGACGGCTGGTCATCCTGGCCAGCGAGGACGTGGGCCTGGCCGACCCGACCGCGCTGCCCTTGGCCGTGGCGGCCATGCAGGCGGTGTCGCTCGTGGGCTACCCCGAGGCGCAGATCAACCTGGCCCAGGCCGTCATCCACCTGAGCCTCGCGCCGAAGTCGAACGCCGTGGTCCTGGCGATCGGGGCGGCCACGGCCGACGTCCGCGCCGGCGTCGGTGGACCCGTGCCGCCGCAGCTGCGGGACGCCCACTACGCCGGCGCTCAGAAGATCGGCCACGGGGAGGGCTACCGCTATCCCCACGACTTCCCGCACGGCGTGGTCGAGCAGCAGTACGCCCCCGATGCGGTGCTGACCCGCCGCTACTACACGCCCCACCGACCACGGTGCCGAGCGCGACCTCGCCGTACGTGCCGAACGTCTCCGCGCCCTCGTCCGCGGCGACGACTCACCCCGCTGAGGGTGACGAAACGTACGGGACACGCCGCGAGTCGCGTACAGAACGTCACCCTCAGCGGGGGGAAGCGGGGCGGATAGGCTCGGGGGCTTCACCGTCGTACGCGCACCGAAGGGCCCCGCATGGAGACCGCCGAGATCCGCAACCGCTGGTTGCGGTTCTTCGCCGAGCGCGACCACGCGATCGTGCCGTCGGCCTCGCTTCTCCTCGACGACCCCAACCTGCTCTTCGTCAACGCCGGCATGGTGCCGTTCAAGCCGTACTTCCTGGGTCAGGAACCGACGCCCTGGCCCCGCGCCACGAGCGTGCAGAAGTGCGTGCGCACCCTCGACATCGAGGAGGTCGGCAAGACCACCCGTCACGGCACGTTCTTCCAGATGAACGGCAACTTCTCCTTCGGCGACTACTTCAAGGAGCGGGCCATCGAGCTCGCCTGGGAGCTGGTCACCAAGCCACAGTCCGAGGGCGGGTACGGCTTCGCCGAGTCCCAGCTGCTGGCCACGGTCTACCAGGACGATGACGAGGCCTTCGGGCTCTGGAAGCGCGTCGCCGGGCTGCCTGAGAGCCGCATCGTCCGCCTCGGCAAGAAGGAGAACTTCTGGTCGATGGGGGTGCCCGGGCCCGGGCGGTCCGTGCAGCGAGATCCTCATCGACCGCGGTCCGGAGTACGGCGCCGAGGGAGACGTCGAGGGCGCCGGAGACCGCTACCTCGAGTTCTGGAACCTGGTGTTCATGGAGTTCGACCTCAGTGCGGTTCGCAGCAAGGAGGACTTCGACATCCGAGGTGACCTCCCGGCCAAGAGCATCGACACCGGCATGGGGCTCGAGCGTGTGGCCTTCCTGCTGCAGGGGGTCGACAACCTGTACGAGATCGACGAGGTGCGCCCGGTGCTCGATCGTGCCGCCGAGCTGGCGGGCAAGCGCTACGGCGCCGACCACGACGACGACGTACGGCTGCGCGTCGTCGCCGACCACATCCGCAGCGCGCTGATGATCATCGGCGACGGGGTGACCCCCGGCAACGAGGGCCGCGGCTACGTGCTTCGCCGCGTGCTTCGCCGCGCCGTGCGATCGATGCGGTTGCTCGGGGTGGAGGATCCGACGCTCCCCGAGCTCTTCCCGGTGAGCAAGGACAAGATGAAGGCGTCCTACCCCGAGCTCGAGGCCGACTGGGCGCGGATCTCGAGCATCGCCTACGCCGAGGAGGAGGCCTTCCGGCAGACCCTCCGGGCCGGGCACCCAGATCTTCGACATGGCTGCCATCGCCACGAAGGCAGCCGGCGGCACGGCGCTCACCGGCGCGGACGCCTTCAAGCTGCACGACACGTTCGGTTTCCCGATCGACCTCACGCTCGAGATGGCCGAAGAGGCGGGTATCGACGTGGACCGGGTGGAGTTCCGGCGGCTGATGACCGAGCAGCGGGACCGAGCCAAGGCCGACGCGAGAGCCAAGAAGACCGGGCATGTCGACCTGTCCGCCTACCGCGACCTGGCCGCGGCATCCGGGGGCACCGAGTTCACCGGCTACACCCAGGTGTCCTCGGAGGCCTCCGTCCGTGGGCTGCTCCTCGACGGGGAGTCGGTGACCGCGGCCCGCCAGGGCGACGAGATCGAGCTGGTTCTCGATCGCACCCCGTTCTACGCCGAGGGCGGCGGCCAGCTCGGCGACACCGGCCGGCTGACCCTGGCTGACGGGACCCTCGTCGAGGTCCTCGACGTCCAGGCACCACTTCCCGGGTTCAACGTCCATCGCGCCCGCGTGCTCTCCGGTGAGGTCACCCTCGGTGCGGACGTCGAGGCACAGGTCGACCTCGAACGACGGCTGGCGATCTCGCGCGCCCACACCGCGACACACATGGTGCACAAGGCCTTCCGGGAGGCGCTGGGCGAGACTGCGACACAGATGGGCTCGGAGAACTCGCCGGGGCGACTGCGTTTCGACTTCCCCAACCCCTCGGCGGTACCGGTCTCCGTCCTGGCCGACGTGGAGGCCCGGGTCAACGCGGTGCTGCTCGACGACCTCGCGGTCACCGCAGAGACCATGACCCAGGAGCAGGCGCGGGCCACCGGGGCCATGGCGCTGTTCGGGGAGAAGTACGGCGAACGCGTCCGCGTCGTGTCCGTCGGCGAGTGGGCCCGCGAGCTCTGCGGCGGCACGCACACGGAGCACACCGGCCAGCTCGGGGTCGTGAAGCTGTTGGGGGAGTCCTCGATCGGCGCGGGCGTACGACGGGTCGAGGCGCTCGTGGGTACCGACGCCTACCGGTTCCTCGCCCGCGAGCACCACCTGGTGGCCCAGCTCACGGACGCGCTCAAGGTGCGTCCCGACGAGCTGCCCGAGCGCGTGGGCGCGATCCTGACCCGGCTCAAGGAGGCCGAGAAGGAGCTCGACCACCTGCGCTCTGGGCGGCTGCTGGAGTCCGCTGGAGCCCTCGCCGCCGACGGTCGAGAGGTCTCGGGAACCACCCTCGTCCTTGCGCAGACTCCCGACGGCACCAGCAACGACGACCTGCGCGCCCTCGCCCTCGACGTGCGAGGCCGCCTGCCGGCTTCCCGGGCCGGCGCCGTGGTGCTGGCCTCGGTGACTCAGGGCAAGCCGATCGTCATCGTGGCCGTGAACGACGCGGCCCGGGCACAGGGGGTGAAGGCGGGCGCCTTGGTCCGAGTGGCCGCTCAGGCGCTCGGCGGAGGGGGAGGCGGCAAGGACGACGTCGCCCAAGGTGGCGGGAGCGACCCGGCCGCGGTCCCCGCGGCCCTGGCCGCGGTCGAGGCGACCTTCGCGGCCGGAGCCTGACCGCCGATGCGCCCGGGGGTACGACTCGGTGTCGATGTGGGGAGCGTGAGGGTGGGGGTCGCGCGCTGTGATCGCGACGGGCTGCTGGCCACCCCCGTCCAGACCCTTCAGCGAGGGGCAGGTGACCTGGAGCAGCTGGAGTCCCTGGTCCTGGAGGTCGAAGCCGTCGAGGTCGTGGTCGGGCTGCCCCGCAGCCTCTCCGGGCAGGAAGGCCCGGCAGCGGCCCTCGCGCGCCGCTTCGCCGAGGACGTCGCGCGCCGGCTCGACCCGGTGCCCGTGCGCCTCGTCGACGAGCGGTTCACAACAGTGTCCGCCACCGCGAACCTCCGCGACGCGGGCGTCTCGGCCAAGGCGGGACGCTCTCGCGTCGACCAGGCGGCGGCTGTCATCATCTTGCAGAGCGCGCTCGACGCCGAGCGCGCGTCAGGGCGGCCACCGGGGGAGCGGGTCGGTCTGTCGTCCGCGGCCCCGACCGCGCCGGAACAGGGGAGCGCATGAGCCAGCTCGGTCTCGGCATGCGCGACCTCGATCAAGGCGCTCGTCGCTCGCGTGGCCCTCGTGGGGTGGTCGTGGCGCTCGTCGCCCTGCTGGTCGTCGGCGCTCTCCTCGCGGGAGTCGTCCTCCTGGCCAGCCGCCTGCTCGGGGGCACGCCGGACGACTACCCGGGGCCGGGGACGGGCGAGGTCACGGTCGAGATCGCGCAGGGAGCGACCCTCACCGAGATGGGCGACGTCCTGGCGGGCGCGGATGTCGTGATGACGGCCGCTGCGTTCGTCGACGCGGCCAAGGCCAATCCCGACGCCGTCCAGATACAGCCGGGCACCTACGTCCTTCGGCAGCAGATGTCGGGGTCCCAGGCGGTCCTGGCGCTGCTCGACCCGGCATCGCGCGTGACCGAACGCGTCACCGTGCCCGAGGGGCTGCGCGTGTCCAAGACCGTCGCGCTCCTGGCGAAGAAGACGCATCTGACCGCAAAGGAGCTGAGGTCCGCCCTGGCCGCCCCCGAGACCCTCGGGCTCCCGGACTACGCGGACGACAACCCGGAGGGCTTCTTGTTCCCGGCGACGTACACGCTCGAGCCGGCGACGACTGCTGAGGAGCAGCTGGTCGCCATGGTCGACCGCTTCGACGAGGCCGCCTCCTCGGTGGATCTGGACGAGCGCGCAGCAGACGTCGGCTTGACCCCGTACGAGGTCGTGATCGTCGCCAGCCTCATTCAGGCCGAAGGTCGGCCGGACGACTTCGACAAGGTCGCCCGGGTGATCTACAACCGGCTGGACCTGGGGATGCGCCTGCAGCTCGACGCGACCGTCAACTACGCGCTGGGGCGGTCCGACCTCACCCTCTCCAAGGACGACCTGGCCGTCGACTCCCCGTACAACACCTACCGGGTCACCGGATTGCCTCCCGGGCCGATCAACAGCCCCGGTGAAGCGGCGCTCGAGGCTGCCCTGGCGCCCGCGAAGGGCCCGTGGCTCTACTACGTGACGGTCGACCCGGTCAGCGGGCGGACCGAGTTCACCGACTCCTACGCCGAGTTCCTTCGGTTCAAGGCCGAGTTCCAGGCGACCCAGTGACCCGAAGGCAAGCGGCCGTGCTCGGCCATCCCATCGCCCACTCGCTGTCACCCCTGCTTCACCGGGCGGCCTACCGGTCTCTCGGCCTCGACTGGGACTACCGCGCAGTCGATGTCGACGAGGCGTCCCTGCCCACGTTCTTGGCCGGTCTCGGGCCAGAGTGGGCCGGGCTGTCGTTGACGATGCCTCTGAAGCGCGCCGTGCTGCCCCTCCTGGACGTCGTCGAGGAGACGGCGGCCTTGGTCGGGGCCGCGAACACGGTCGTGCTCGGCCAAGACGGCCGCAGCGGCTACAACACCGACGTTCCGGGCATCGTCGCAGCGCTGGACGAAGCGGGCGTGCGAGGCGCCGACGAGGCTGCCGTGCTGGGCGGCGGAGCCACCGCCTGCTCCGCGCTCGCGGCGTTGAGCCGTATCGGCGTACGCGCGGTGCAGGTCTACGTGCGGCGCCCCGAGGCTGCCGACGAGGTGCGCGTCGTGGCGGACCAGCTGGGCCTCGGGCTGAGCCTCGCCCCCTGGCGGGATGCACAGCAGGGCATGTTGGGCGGGCTGCTCGTGTCGACTGCTCCGGCGGGCGCCGCCGACGAGCTCGTCCATGCGGTCCCCACCCTGCCCGGCACGTTGCTCGACGTGGTGTACGACCCCTGGCCGACCGGGCTGGCCGCCCGATGGGCCACTCGCGGCGGCACTGTCGTCTCCGGGCTCGATCTGCTCGTTCACCAGGCCGTCCTCCAGGTGGACCTCATGACGGGGCAGTCGGTTCCGGTCTCGGTCCTGCGTGCCGCGGTCGACACGCGCTGAACCGGCCGGTCACCACCTCGGCCCGACGGTTCAAGCCCGCGGGCAGACCCGCCGATGGGGGAACGAGGCGCCGGCACCGCGGCGCGTGGGGTGGAAGGGTTCCCGATGTCGGATCTGCTGCAAGGGCGGTCGGCCCAGCTCGACCGAGTGCTGAGTGACCTGCTCCGCCAGGCACCGGAGGTCGAGGCAGCCTCCGTGGTGTCCTTCGACGGGCTCCCCATGGCCTCGGCGCTTCCCGCCGCCATGGATGAGAATCGGGTCGCCGCGATGAGCGCAGCCCTGCTCTCCCTCGGTGAGCGCGCCGCTGAAGGCCTCGGTCGCGGTGAGCTCTCCCAGGTCTACGTCGAGGGCGAGTCAGGGACGGTCTTCTTGGTGTCGGCCGAGGACGAGGCGGTCCTGGTGGCTGTCGGAGCCCGTGGCGCCAAGGTGGGACTCCTGCTCTACGAGATCCGTCGGGCTGCAGCCGCCGTGGGCGCCGCACTCCGTGCGGACGACGTGCTCGAGGGCCAAGCACCGGAGGAGTCCGTGCCCTTCGAGGACATCCGAGGCACAGGTTGCCCTGTCCTCGCCGGTCGACGTACCGAATGAGGTCGTCGCAGAGGTCCCGGTGTCCGAGGCGGCGAGCGAGTCGTCCGATGACGTGATGGTCGACGAGGCCGATCCGCTCGGGCTCGACTCTGAGCCGGTCTCCGACGCGGTGGCCATCGACGTCGAAGACAGCCAGAACGCACCCACCGACAGCGGCGACCGCGAGCCCTCGACGAACGGGCAGCCCCAGCCGACCCCGGACCTGGGCGCCTGGGCCACCTTCTCCCCGGGCTCTTCCTCGAGCTCGAGCAACGACTCGGGGTCCTGGTCCTGATCCTCGGCACGTCCCGCGCACGTTCGTCACGACCCGCCCAGATGAGGAGTTGAGGTGAAGCTCGAAGGCTCGCTCGACGCATTCAGCCTGCCGGACATCTTCCAGCTCTTGAGCTTCACGAAGAAGTCCGGAGGGTCTGCGCTTGCGCCATGGGGCAGCCGACGGTGTCGTGTACTTCGCTGACGGTCTGGTGACGGGGGCTTCCGCAGACGGCGTGCGGCAGTCGCTCGCCCGGCGACTGATCGGCTCCGGTGCAGTCGATGACGACATGATCCGGGCCGCCGTCGACCAGGCGGACGAGAACCGAGGCATCGGCCTCGTGCTGGTCGACTCGGGCTCGGTGGACGCCGACCTCGCCCGCCAGGCGGCCACCGAGCAGACGGTCGACTCCGTCTTCGACCTGCTGCGCTGGCCCGTGGGGGACTTCTCCTTCGACGTGGAGCTGCAGCAACCCCGACGACGTGGGTGTCCGGCTCGCCACTGAGGCCGTCGTGGGGGAGTCGACGCAGCGCCAGGCCTCCTGGGAGGCGGCGGCCGCGGTGATCCCCGGCCCGGACACCGTCCTGGCGATGCCGGTCGTCTTGACCGTCGAGCCGGTCGTCAACTCCGACGAGTGGGCGTTGCTGGCTCTCATCGACGGACGTCGACGCGTGGGCGACCTGGTGGAGCTGACCGGCAGCGGTCAGTTTGCCGTCGTGTCCACCCTGGCAGCCCTCGTGTCGCGTGGCCTGCTCGAGATCTGCACCGAGCACGACCATGTGGCCACTGTCGTACGCCGCCAGGCGCTGCTCGCACCCCTCGAAGGCTCGGTCGGTGCTGAGGCCCCCCCGGGGAACACAGCAGGAGCCGAGGACGGAGATGTCGACGCAGGGCCGGACCAGGACGCACCCGACGCAGAGCCGGACCAGGACGCACCCGACGAAGACACCGCGACCGAGGACGCTCCGACCGCCGCTGAGCGGCTGGCCGCTTCTCCTATCGGACTCGAGTGCCTCCGCAGACCGGAGTGCCTGAGGCAGACGCCGAGGTGCCAGACGCGGACCGAGACGATGGCGCAGACGGTTGTCGCTGAGGCTGAGGCTCCGCTCCTGAGAGCCGTCCCCTCGACGGTCCTCCCGTGAGCGCCACGGCCGAGACGGCAGCCACGGCTTCCGCGGGTGTTCGGATGACCGCGCCCCTGCTCGTCGGGGGGCACAGCCCGGGGGCTGTGGTCCCGCCCCGACCCGAACCCTTCCTCCCCACCCGCCGTCCCGACCACCCCGAGACGGCTCCCGCCGCCCGGTTGACCGGCCTGCCGTCGGCGAATCAGACCATGGCCGGCAACGCAGCCGTGGCCGCGGACCCGGAGACAGCAGGGCTCATCGAACGCGACCCGAGCGTGAACCGCAGCCTCCTGCTGCGGCTCATCGCCGGAGTGAGGGGACTCTAGATGGCTACCGGAAGGACTCGGCGACGCCATGGCGGTCAAGCCGTCAAGGTCGTTGTCACAGGGCCCTTCGCGGCCGGAAAGACGACGTTGATCAGGACGATCAGCGAGATCACCGTGCTGTCCACCGAGCGCGGGATCACCGACTCGACCAAGTCGCGCAAGAGCGAGACGACCGTCGCGATGGACTTCGGCCGCATCACCATCGACCGCGACCTGGTGCTCTACCTCTTCGGCACCCCGGGGCAGGAACGCTTCGACTTCATGTGGGAGATCCTCGGCGAAGGCATGCTCGGCTACGTCCTGCTCGTGGACGCAGAACGAGAGGACTCGCTCGCCGAGGCCATCGGCATCCTTGGCGCCTTCCGACGGATGGCCCGAGTGCCGTACGTGGTCGCCCTGAACCGGGCGTCGGACAGCGACCCTGCCACCGAGGCGAGGCTTCGTGACGTGCTCGAGCTGGACTCGACCGTTCCGGTCCTCGCCGTCGACGCGACGGACAAGGAGTCGGTGAAGGCCGTGCTCCTGGCTCTGCTGTACGCCGTCCTCGACGAGGTCGAAGCCGAACGCGCGATGGTCTAGGCCGGACCGAGACCCGCCCCATGACGATCTTTCGTCGCCTCCGTCGCAGGCCCGTCGGCCGGCACGCCCACCGAGGGGTGTCGGCGACCGTCACGATCGTGCCCGGAGGGCACTCTCCTCCGACTGCCACGCCGGTCGTCACCACGTGCCACCCCTGGTGCCGCACGCCATCCAGCGGGCGTCCCACCCGAGACCTGTACCCGTGGCCGCTGCGTCACCCGAGTCTCCTTCGCCGGTGACCACCGAGACCGTGAGGTCGCGCCACGTCGGTCCCGGATGAACCCGAAGGCACCCGCGTCGGCCTGTTCTTCGGCGACGGAAGCCACGTCGTCTTCGACGCCTCGGACCCGCGCGCGGGTGCCTTTGCCTCCATCGCCGAGGAGCTCAACCGCTGACGCCGCACCACCCGAACGGCTCAAGCCTCGCGTTGTGGCGCCGATGACAGGTCGAGGGGACATCGCAGGAGGGGACAGCGTGAAGCAGCTAGGCGACATCCTGGTCGAGGGCGGTCTCGTCACGCCCACCCAGCTGACCAAGGCCTTCGAGGAGCACCAGCGCCTCGGCCGTTCGCTCGGCCGCGTGCTGGTCGACCAAGGAGTGGTCACCGAGGGTCAGCTGGTGGCCGCGCTCGCGACGCAGATCGGGATGCGTTTCGTCGATCTCAGCGACCTGGTGGTCGACTACTCCGCAGCCACTGCTCATCTCGGGCGAGCTGGCGCGAAGCTGGATGATGATCCCGTTCGCGTTCGACGAGGGAAAGCTCCTCGTGGCCACGGCCGACCCCGCCAACGTGATCGCGCTCGACGACGTACGGATGCGCACCCAGCTCGACATCAAACCGTGCCTGGCGACCCCGGCCGACATCGGCGCCGCCATCGACCGGACCTACCGCGCGGACAGCGAGATGGACCAGCTCACCTCGGCCATCGACACCGGTCGAGGACGAGCAGGACCTCGTCCAACGTGCACGACGCGAGCGAGGACGCGCCGATCGTCAAGTACGTCAACGCGCTCGTCATCCAGGCGATCCAGGACCGCGCGTCGGACATCCACCTCGAGCCGACCGAGCGCGACCTCCGCGTCCGCTACCGCATCGACGGCGTCCTGCACGAGGTCATGCGCTCGCCGAAGAGCATCCAGTCCGGTGTCATCAGCCGGCTCAAGATCATGGCCGACATCAACATCGCCGAACGACGCATCCCGCAGGACGGACGCCTGTCGGTCACCGCGAACGGGCGCAAGATCGACCTGCGCGTCGCGACCCTGCCGACCGTGTGGGGCGAGAAGATCGTCATGCGGATCCTGGACAACTCGACGGCGAGCCTCGACCTGTCCGACCTCGGCTTCAGCGACCACAACTACGACCGCTACTCGCTGAGCTTCGCCAAGCCGTACGGGATGATCCTGGTCACCGGTCCGACCGGGTCGGGGAAGTCGACGACGCTCTACGCGACGCTCAACATCCTGAACCGTCCCGAGGTCAACATCATCACGGTCGAGGACCCGGTCGAGTACCGGCTGGCCGGCATCAACCAGGTGCAGGTCAACAACAAGGCCGGCCTGACCTTCGCCTCGGCGCTGCGCTCGATCCTGCGGTCCGACCCCGACATCGTCCTGATCGGTGAGATCCGTGACCACGAGACGGCTCAGATCGCGATCGAGGCGGCCCTCACGGGTCACCTCGTGCTCTCGACCCTCCACACCAACGACGCGCCGAGCGCGGTCACGCGACTGATCGAGATGGGGATCGAGCCCTTCCTCGTCGGGTCCGCAGTCGACTGCGTGCTCGGGCAGCGGCTCGCGCGTCGGCTGTGCAGCAAGTGCAAGGAGGCCTACACCCCCACCGCAGAGACCCTGCTGACGGCCCGGTACCCGTGGCAGGAGGGCGAGGAGCTGCCGACCCTCTTCCGTTCCGTGGGCTGCTCGGCCTGCTCGAAGACCGGCTACAAGGGCCGGCTCGCCCTGCACGAGGTCATGCCGGTCAGCGAGGACATCGAGCGTCTGGCGGTCGAGCACGCCTCGGCCTCGGCGATCTCCGACGTGGCGAAGGCGCGAGGGCATGGCGTTCCTCAGGGACGACGGGATGCACAAGGTCGCGCTGGGAGTGACCTCGATCGAGGAGATCCTCCGCGTCGTGGTCTGACGGCCCTGACAGCAGCATCCGGGTGCTGTTCGGCTCAAGCCGCGGCCGACCGGGACCGATGGCAGGACGAGGGGTTCGCAGAGTGCGGACTCGCCGACGAAGGGGGCAAGTGTGGGTGACCACCGATTTCGGCGGGTCCTCGCCCGAGCAGGACGGCGCGTCGCCGCCTGCAGGCTCGACCACGGTGACGTCGTTCGCGCCGTCCCCTCTGGACCCCGAGTGGCGTCCCGGCACCCGAGCCGATCATCCGCGCCGGAGCAAGGCACCGGTGTTCGCTCCCGTGCCCAGGCTCGAGGAGCCACGTGTCGAGGCCGTCCGGCCGCACCCGAGGCCGAGGCTGAGCGCGTCGGAGCCTGAAGGCACCACCGTCAGCATCCCCCTCGCGCCGATCGTCGAGGTCGCCACCCCGGTCGCGGTCAGCGTCGCGCCCGAGCCGGTCGCGGCCCCGAGCCGGTCGCGGTGGCGGCGGAGCCGGTAGCCGTCCCGGTAGCCCCCGCGCCGGTCGAGGTGGCCCCTGCGCCGTCCCAGGAGCAGGTCGAGGCACCGCCCACCCAGGTCGGGCTGGCGGAGACCGAGGCCTTCGAAGGGTGCGTACGGACGTGCGACGACCGAGGAGCAGGTGACCGAGAACGACCTCAACCTCCACGACCTCCTCGACGATCGTCCTGGAGCGCAACGCCTCCGACCTGCACCTGACCACCGGGTCACGTCCGCAGATCCGACTCCACGGCCACCTGACGCCGCTCGAGGACTACCCCGAGCTCACGCCGTCGGTGATCCAGCGGGTCATGTACGCCGCGATCACCCAGCGCCAGCGGGAGAAGTTCGAAGAGAACCTCGAGCTCGACTTCGCCTACTCGGTCCCGGGGAAGGCTCGCTTCCGCGTCAACCTCTACCGGCAGCGGGACTCCCTGGGTGCGGCCTTCCGTCTGATCCCCTTCGAGATCAAGAAGCTCGAGGACCTGGGCATCCCGCCGTCGGTCGCCAACTTCGCCATGCTGCCCCGTGGGTTCGTGCTCGTCACGGGCCCGACCGGATCGGGCAAGTCGACGACCCTGGCCGCCCTCGTGGACCTCGCCAACCGTCAGCGCCGCGACCACATCATGACCGTCGAGGACCCGATCGAGTTCCTCCACACGCACCAGTCGTGCGTCGTCAACCAGCGGGAGGTGGGGGAGGACACCCACTCGTTCACGAACGCCCTGAAGCACGTGCTCCGGCAGGACCCGGACATCATCCTGGTCGGTGAGATGCGTGACCTCGAGACGATCTCGGTGGCCCTGACGGCAGCTGAGACCGGTCACCTGGTGTTCGCCACCCTGCACACGCAGGACGCGGCCCAGACCATCGACCGCATCATCGACGTGTTCCCGCCCCACCAGCAGCAGCAGGTGCGGGTCCAGCTGGCGGGCTCCCTCCAGGGTGTGGTGTGCCAGACCCTGGCCAGGACCGTCGACGGTCGAGGGCGCGCGGTGGCGACGGAGGTGCTGGTCGCGACACCCGCGATCCGCAACCTCGTGCGCGAGGGCAAGACCCACCAGATCTACTCGGCCATGCAGGCCGGTGCCCAGCACGGCATGCACACGATCGACCAGCACCTCGCGGAGCTGGTCAAGCGCGGCCGGATCACCTATGAGACCGGCCTGGAGAAGTGCCACCACACCGAGGACTTCAACCGGCTCACCGGCCGGGGTTGAGAGGCGTAGCCATGGCAGCAACGGCGACCTACCAGTACTCGGTGCGTGACCGCTCCGGGAAGATGGTGTCGGGCAAGATCGACGCGGACTCCGCGAGCGCGGTGGCCAACAAGCTCAAGACCATGGGCTATGCCCCGGTGAGCATCAACGAGGTCAAGTCCAGTGGCATGTCCATGGAGATCTCGATGCCCAAGATGGGCGCCAAGGTCAAGCTGAAGGACCTCGCTGTCTTCTCCCGGCAGTTCGCGACGATGATCAACTCAGGCTTGTCCCTGCTGCGGGGGCTCTCGATCCTCGAGCAGCAGACCCAGAGCAAGGAGCTCGCCAAGGCGCTCACCGTCGTGCGTCAGGACGTCGAGGCCGGGACCGCGCTCTCCCTGGCTCTGGGGAAGCACCCGCGGATCTTCCCGCCCCTCATGGTGAACATGACGCGGGCCGGCGAGATCGGCGGATTCCTCGACCAGGTGATGCTCCAGATCGCCGAGAACTACGAGGCGGAGGTACGGCTGCGCGGCAAGGTCAAGTCCGCCATGACCTACCCCATCGTGGTCTTCGTGATGGCGATCCTCGCCGTCGTCGGCATGCTCCTCTTCATCGTCCCGACCTTCGCCGGCCTCTTCAAGGACCTGGGCGGCACCCTCCCGGCACCGACGCGGGTGCTGATCTTCATGTCGGACATCCTCAAGACCTACGCCCCGATCATCGTCGTCGTGCTGATCGCCCTGGCCATCACCTGGGGCAAGATCAAGCACAAGGACGGCGTCCGACGGATCGTCGACCCGTGGAAGCTCAAGGTGCCGGTGTTCGGCAACCTCTTCCAGAAGATCGCCCTCGCGCGCTTCGCCCGGAACCTCGGCACGCTCATGCACTCCGGTGTGCCGATCCTGCAGAGCCTCGACATCGTGGCGGACACGACCGGGAACACCGTGGTCGGAGACGCCGTCCGTGACGTGCAGGAGAGCGTGCGCCGAGGCGAGAGCCTCTCCGCACCCTTGTCGATGCACCCGGTCTTCCCGCCCATGGTGGTCCAGATGATGGCCGTCGGAGAGGACACCGGCGCCCTGGACACCATGTTGCACAAGATCTCGGAGTTCTACGACCAGGAGGTCGAGGCGACGACGGAGTCCCTCACCGCCCTCATCGAACCCCTCATGATCGCCTTCCTCGGCGTGATCGTCGGGTCGATGATCATCGCCCTCTACATGCCGATCTTCAAGATCTTCGACCTGATCAAGTAGCGACGGGCGCGCTCTCGCCGAACGTTGACTGTGCGGTCGGAGCCTTTCGAGGCTCCGACCGCACTGTCATGTGTCCTTGGCTCGCTTGGCAGCCCTCGGCGGCATCTTCGTGTCAGGGCTGGACTCTCAAGCCCTTTTCCGGGCTGCGGAACCCTTACGACAGCAGCTGCGTGGGTCGCGGCAGGGGCGCCGGCTGGGTGCGCCCGACCGGGTGAATCAGGCGCCCGCTGCGTTTGGGGCTCAAGTCGTCACGCTGCGTGGCCGAAACACTCTTTGTCATCGAGCTTAACGGCCAGAAACGGCACACCCGTCGTGAGGCGGGGTCGCAAAGCCAGGGGACCTGCGGGCGTGCAGGTCGGCCCAGCTGCCTCGGTCGAGAACCCCGCAAGGGGTTCTCAAGAGGGGGGATCTGCCGGTGAGGCTCACCGCATCGTTCCGAAGGGGAACATCAGCATGATCGCTCGCATCCGCAAGTCGATCGAGGACAAGGACCAGGGCTTCACCCTGATCGAGCTCCTGGTCGTCATCATCATCATCGGCATCCTCGCCGCGATCGCCATCCCGGTCTTCCTCAACCAGCGCAAGAAGGCTGTTGAGGCCTCGCTCAAGTCCGACCTCCGGACCGCGGCGACCCTGATGGAGACCGACTTCGTCGACACCAACGACTACGGCAGCGTCACTGCTGCTGCGGCCGTCGCCGCCGCGGACTACTCGGCGGACAACGTCGTGACCATCGCCAGCGGCGGACACGTCGCTCGTTCTGCCTCGACATCACCACGGCGCGTCCGGTGGACAACGACTTCCACTACGACTCGGCCGCGGGCGGTCTGCTCCCGGGCACCTGCTAGTCGCTCCCGCACCACCGGCCAGGGCCGGCACCCCACGAGGGGTGCCGGCCCTGGCTGCGTCCGCGCTGCCTGGCCGACGCCGATCCTCCGTTCGGCCCTACACGTCGGCGCCGATCCGTGCCGATCACAGAGGGACAGAGTACCCAGCACCTCCGAGCGAGAGGACCAGCTATGTGGACCCGGGGAGACCCGGGCCAGGGGGGGCAACCCCGCGATGAAGGATTCACCCTGATCGAGCTGCTCGTCGTCATCATCATCCTTGGCATCTTGGCGGCGATCGCGATCCCGGTGTTCTTCAATCAGCGTGAGAAGGCGTACGACGCTGCGATGAAGTCCGACATCCACACCCTGGCCCAGTTCGAAGAGGCCTATCTGGTCGACGCACGACGACTACGGCACGGTCGCCGAGCTCGGCGCTGACCTACGACCCGCGAGCGAGCAAGAACGTCGTCGCTGACGCTCTGGGTCCAGGGTTCCAGCGGCTACTGCCTGTCCAAGCCACGCACCCTGGGTCGCTCACGACCTGGTACTACGACAGCCAGGCCGGCGGTCTGCAGCCCAAGGGCGCCGCCGGCTGCCCCACGACCGTCGGGCGTCCCGGCGGCCAGGTCACGGTGACGTCCCCTAGCGGCCGGCCTCAAGACGCGGACTTCGCCGAGCCGACAACGACACGAGAGCGCTTCGAGACCGAGGGTGGGACATGCGCGCAACGATGCACAGGCGGTGGTCTGACGACCGCGGGTTCACCCTGATCGAGGTGCTGGTCTCGCTCGTCCTGCTCAGTCTCATCATGACGGCGGTCACGACGCTGTTCTTCCGCTCGTTGCGGGCGGCGGACGGGCTCCAGGACAAGCAGGCCGCGGTCCCGGTGGCCACCCAGGCGATGGACCTTGCCCGCTCCGTGCCGGCGGTCCGTGACGCCGCCGGCGCGAGCCGGATCCTGAACGGCCGGACCCTCGCAGCGGTGACCGCCCAGTGGGCCAGCGTCTCGACGCTGGACGGTGTCGACCTGTCGGAGACCTATCCGGCGTGGGACCCCACGGCGACGGCCTCGTCCACCCCGACGCTGCCGATGTCGACCACGGTCCTCGTCTCCGGACAGGAGTTCGACGTCCAGACGCTCGTCGGTGTCTGCTTCAGGGCTGCGGTCGACAGCGACTGCGTCAAGCTCTCCGGCTACGGCACCGCCCCGCTCGTCGGTCCGGCCGGGGAGGTGCTGCTGTACCGGGTCATCGTGGTCGTCACGTTCACGACGGCCAACGACACGGACTGCGCGGCAGGTTGCACCTACGTGACGTCGACCCTCATCGACCCGTCGGTGGACCCGACCTTCAACACCAACGACGTGACCATCCCGCCCCCGGTGGCCGTGGGTGACTCCGCCACGATCAACGCAGCCAACCCCGGGGTGGCCACGACCATCGACGTCCTGAGCAACGACAGCGGGACGTTCTCCACGTACCCGGTCGTCATCTCGCTGCCGCCCAGCAGGGGGACGGTGACCGCGTCGAGCACCGGCATCGTGACCTACACGCCGACCAACGGCGCGTCCGGCACGGACTACTTCACCTACTACCTCCGCGACGTCACGGGCCGGACCTCGACCGCTGCGACCGTGGCGATCACGCTCAACCCGCGCGCCTCCGCTGACGGCTTCACGACCGGCCGCGGGCGAGCCGTCACGTACAACCTCAAGACGAACGACGTCGGGACCTTCCCGTCGTCGGGGACCACGTGCATCACCGTCACCAGCGGGCCGTCGAACGGTGCGATCGCCCTGGGGACGTGCGGCAGCATCACCTACACCCCGACGGGATCCTTCACGGGGACCGACTCCTTCCGGTACACCATCACCGACACGTCAGCCTTGGTCTCCAACGAGGTCACGGCGACGGTGACGGTCTACCCACCGCCGACGGCGGTCAACGACTCGGCGACCACCAACGCGACGGTGGCTGTCACGATCCCCGTGCAGGCGAACGACACCCTGCCTGCGGGGTCGGCGACGACCTCGATCGTGACGACGTCGGCGAACGGCACGGCGACCGTCAGTGGGACGAGCATCGTCGTTCACCCCGAACGCGAACTACTCGGGGACGACGTCCTTCACCTACCGGCTCACCGACACGTACACGAACACCTCGGGCAACGCCACGGTCACGGTGACGGTCCGTCCGACCGCGGCCGCTCTGCCGGCCAGCGGGACCGGCGCGGGCAAGGCCGTGTCCAGCACGGTGACCAGCTCCATCAAGGGGGCGTTCTCCGGCAGCTACCTGACGGCGACCAGTGCCTCGGGAAGCCCCGTCACTGTCAGCGGCGCGACCTTGACCTACACCCCCAAGGCCGGCTACACGGGCACGGACACCGTGACCTACACGGTGACCGACACGTCCGGACAGACCGCCTCCGCCACCTGGTCGGTGACGGTCGCAGCCGCTCCGACGGCGGTCAATGACGCGGTCACGATCACCGGCGGTGCCACCGGGACCGCGTCGACCACGATCGCCGTGACGAGCAACGACTCGGTGCCGGGCGGGATCGCCTCGGTCTCCGTCGTCACAGGACCGACCAGCGGGTCGGCGGTGGTCAGCGGGACGAGCATCACGTTCACCTCCGCCGTCGGCTTCTCCGGCCCGATGACGTTCACCTATCGGGTGACCGACACGTACGGCAACACCGGCACCGCCACGGTCACGGTCACGGTCAACAAGCCAGCCGTTCCGACTGGGGCGGCGGACACCGGAACGGTCAAGAAGAGCAACTCCGTGACCCTCAGCGTCCTCGGCAATGACACCTACCCCGGCGGCGTGGCCTCGATCGCCATCGTCACGGCGCCCACGGTCGGCACGGCCACGGTGCAGGGCAGCGGAGCGACCTCGACCATCCGCTACACGGCGTCGGCGACCACGGGGACGCGGACGTTCACCTACCGCATCACCGATCTCTACGGTCAGGTGTCGGCACCGATCACGGTCACGGTCACGGTGACGAACTGATGAGCACCGTGACCCAGGGCGCGCACGCTCATCACCAGGATGCGTCACCGTGTGGACGGCGTCCGTGAGTCCCGCTCGCGGGACTCGGGGATGACCCTGATCGAGATGTTGGTCGCGATGGGCCTGTTCACGTTCCTCATCGGGATCTTCATGGCGGGGATCGCCGCCATGACGTCGGTGACCGTGAGGACCCAGGCCTCCACCGACTCCGGTGATGAGATCCGGCGGACCTACCAGCGGCTCGACAAGCAGCTCCGGTACGCGTCTGCGGTGAACCGGCCGGGCCTGGCAGGAGGCGACGAGTACCTCGAGTTCCAGACGTCGGCCGTGGGAGTGGGCAGCGACCCGGTCTGCACCCAGTGGAAGCTGGACTCCGACGCCGACACGCTCGCCTTCCGGACCTGGTCCGACGTCGACTCCGCTACCGCCAGCGCCTGGACCGTCGTGGCCAACCGGGTTCGGAACGACCCAGCGACGCAGCCGGTGTTCACCTTCCTGCCCATCGACGAATCGCACACGAAGCAGCGAGTTGAGGTCTTCGTCGACGTGCAGAGCCTTCAAGGAAACGGCTCGGAGCTGCGGAGCACCTTCGTCGCACTGAACACCACCCCGACCACCCTGACCAACGAAGCAGCCACGGGCGGCGGGAGCAAGTACCCGGTCTGCCAGCAGATCAACCGCTCATGAACGTCACCAGCAGCAGAAGGAGCATGGCCATGAGGTTCGGTGCGAGCGCGCTACGGCGGCCCTCGGGCGACGAAGGCACCGCCATGTTCATGGTGCTCCTTGCCATGCTCGTCGCCTCGTCGCTCAGCATCTTGATCCTCGGACTGATCCTCGCCCAGGTCCAGCCCACGCAGTTCGAGCGGAAGAACTCACGGACCTTGGGAGCGGCGCAGGCTGGCATCGATGCGGCGCTGGGCCAGCTGCGGGGCTCGACCTCAGTCGACGTCACCTCGGGCGACACCTACGGCGACCGGGCCAAGCTGCCCTGCGACCCGATCGAGGGGACCGTGGGCGGGCAACCGGGCAATCCTGCCTACGTCGCGGTCGTGACGTACTACGGAGACGACCCCTCGGGGCAGAGCGACACCTGGTTGGCAGCCAACGCGCTGGAGTGCAACGCGGGCAGCGGGCCACCTCTCGCACCGAACTTCGCCCTCATCCAGTCCGCGGGTGCCGCTGACGGCGTACCCGGCCTCTCCGCCACAGCCGGCGACCGGTCGCTGGTGACGACCTACAACTTCAAGCTCACCAACGTCAACGTCGCAGGCGGACTGATCCACAACTACGACGACGGGAACGCATCGTCGCTCGGGCTCTGCTTCGCTGCGCACGCGGACGTCCCGGCCAGCGGGGACCGCCTCTACCTCGACGACTGCGACCCTGGCTCGGCCCGACAGCTCTTCGCCTACCGGACCGACCTGTCCATCGTCCTCGCTGCCACCCAGACCGTCACCCCGCTCGAGGGCATGTGCGTCCAGGCGCCGCAGAACGCCAGCACGTCCGTGCAGGTCCCCGCCGTGTTCGAGCCCTGCGTCACCGGCACCTACTCCCAGAAGTGGAGCTTCGACGACAGCGCCCACTTCCAGGGGTCGACCACTACGGGTTCCCTGAACGGCTGGTGCTTGCGCGGGCAGTCCGACAACGTGGCCGGCACGCCGGTGGTCCTCGTGCACAACTCCGTCGACGGCAGCGGGCAGCTGCAACGACGGCTACACCCGTCGGGACACCTGGCGGCCGGAGCCCAAGGTCGGCGCTGGTGCCGCCGGTGCGGGTACCCAGCAGCTCGTCAACTACCAGGAGTTCGGGCGCTGTTTCGACATCACGGGTCAGAACGTCAACGCCAGCTTCATGATCGCCTTCCCCTGCAAGCAGGCTCCAAACCCGGCGGACATCGCCTTCAACCAGCGCATGGTCTACAACCCCACGACTCAGTGGCTCTACACGACCAAGAGCGGGGAGAACCGGTGTCTGACGGCTTCCACCGCGAGCCCGCCCTACGTCACGACCCCCGCCTGCTCGCTGAGCAACCCGCTCCAGCGTTGGAGCCTGGTCTACGACACGGGGAACTACTCCGACAGCTACACGATCCACGACGCCAACGGCAACTGCCTCGGTCTGGGCAGGCCGGGGTCGTCGTCGGCCCCGCTCAACCAGTGGTCGACGATCACCAGTGAGCCCTGCAACGGCCAGGCCGAGCAGAAGTGGAACGCGCCACCGAACCTGATCGACGCCGCCACGAAGAACACGCGGGAGACCACCAGCGATGGCTGACCGGGAAACCGGCCACTGGGGCAATAGCCTTCCCCGGTGACTGGTCTGCTCGTCGGGTTCACTGCGCTCCTTGGACTGTTCATCGGCTCCTTCCTGAACGTGGTCATCTACCGCGTGCCCAGGGGCGAGTCGGTCGTCAGCCCTCGGTCGCGCTGCCCCGGATGCGGACAGGAGATCGCCTGGTACGACAACCTGCCCGTCGCTCAGCTGGCTGCTGCTGCGTGCGCGCTGCAGGAGCTGTCACGAGCCCATCTCGGGTCGGTACCCGGCCGTCGAGCTGCTGACGGCGTTGGTCTTCGGCGTCCTCGCGTGGTCCCTGGCTGACCAGCCGTGGGCGATCCCGGCCTATCTCTGGGTCGGTGGGGTGGGCGTCGCCCTGGCTGCGATCGACATCGACACCCACCGGCTCCCCGACGTGCTCGTCCTGCCGTCCTACGGGGTGGTCGCCGGGCTGCTCCTCCTCCCAGCAGTCCTGGACGACGCCTGGAGCGACTACCTCAACGCGCTCTTGGGGGCGCTCGTCCTGTTCGGCTTCTACTTCCTGTTGGCGTTCCTCAAGCCCGGTGCCATGGGGTTCGGGGACGTCAAGCTGGCAGGAGTCCTCGGACTGGTGCTCGGCTGGCTCGGGTGGGGTGTCCTGGCTCTGGGAGGATTCCTCGGCTTCCTTCTCGGGGGAGTCCTGGGCCTCCTGCTCATGGTCACCGGACGGGCGGGCAGGAAGTCGAAGATCCCCTTCGGTCCCTTCATGATCGCCGGCGCTCTCCTCGCCGTGGTGTGGGGCCCCGCCGTGGTCTCGTGGTACCTGGACATCGTCCAGCCCTGACTGGCTGAGGTCGCGCGCAGGAACTGTCTGTGCACCAGATGCTCAAGCAGCCGCGTCCGTCGTCCGATGCCTTCTCTGACATCGCCTGTGTGGGCGGATCGCGCGGCCTCAGGCCGCCTCGCGGAAGGGTTGGCGTCGTGGCAGGACGATCCGCCATTGGGCTCGACATCGGTACGTCGGGCGTGCGCGCAGCCGAAGTGACCTTCGGCAAGGGGGAGATCACCCTCGCGAAGTTCGGTCAGGTTGCTCTCCCGGACGGTGCTGTCCGAGACGGCGAGGTCATGGACCCCGAAGCCGTCGGACGCGCGATCAAGGAGCTCTGGGCTCACACCAAGTTCTCCTCGACCAAGGTCGTGCTGGGCGTCGCGAACCAGAAGGTGTTCGTGCGCCAGATCGACCTTCCCTACCTCGAGGGCAACGAGCTCAAGAAGTCGTTGCCGTTCCAGGTCGAGGGATTCATCCCCATGCCGGTCGAGCACGCGGTGCTCGACTTCTACCCGCTGGAGGAGATCAACGACGACGGCAACCGGATGCTCCGGGGTCTCCTCGTCGCGGCTTCCCGGGAGATGGTGCTGAACTCGGTCCACGCCGCTCAGAAGGGCGGACTGACGCCGACCACCGTCGACCTGTCCTCGTTCGCGGTCCTTCGCTCGCTGGGTCGGAGCGACATGCTCGGGCTGGGTGGGGAGCTGGAGGCGCTGGTGGACGTCGGAGCACGGGTGACCAACATCGTCGTGCACGAGGCCGGCTCGCCCCGCTTCATCCGCATCCTCCTCATGGGCGGTCAGGACCTCACCGAGACGGTCGCCGAGCGCATGGGCGTCTCGCTGCCGCAGGCAGAGACCCTCAAGCAGCAGCAGGGCCTGCTCGGTGACGAGAGCGACCCGGCCGGTCGGATCCTCGAATCCGGCGTCGCTGCATTCCTCGATGAGGTGCGAGGCTCGTTGGACTACTTCCAGTCCACCCAGGCCGCACCTCGTATCGGTCGGATCCTCGCTGACCGGTGGAGGCAGCCGCCTCGCCGGCCTGGCCGATCGGCTGGCCCAGACCACGAGGATCCCCGTGGAGACGGGCAACGCCTTCGGGTCCATGTCGTTCGGCAAGACAGGGCTCACCCCGGAGCAGATCCAGTTCGTCGAGCCGCTGGCCGTCGTGCCGGTCGGCCTTGCGCTCGGAGCAGCCTGATGAGCACCACGACCGCGATTCGCACCCAGGACTTCCCTCGGGTCAACCTGCTGCCAGGAGAGATCGCCGAGGAGCAGCGCTTCCGGTCGCTGCGCGCCGATCATGGCCCTCGCTCTCGTCGGCGCCGTCGGCCTGGTCGGAGGGCTCTGGTACATGGCCTCGCAGGACGTCGCCGTCGCCGAGGAAGAGCTCGCGGCTGCTCAGGCGACCAATGCGTCGCTCCAGGCCGAGGTGGTGAAGTACCAGGACGTCCCCAAGGTCTACAAGGCCGTCGAGCTCGCGGGCTTGGCCGTCGACCGCGCCATGGGGCAAGAGGTGCGCTACTCGTTCGTGCTCAACGACCTGTCCCTGACCATCCCGAGCAACGTCTGGCTCACCAGCATCACGATGACCCAGGACGTGGACGGGACCGCGGCAGTCACCTCTCCCGAGGGCGTCCCCGGGATCGGCACCCTGACCGTCATCGGCACGGGCTACAAGCAGAACAACACCGCTCAGTGGCTCGACTCGCTGACCGAGTCGGACTACTACGTCGACCCGTACTTCAGCAGCTCCACGCTCACCGACCCGGTGAACAACAAGGACCTGGTCGAGTTCCAGTCCTCGGTGACGGTCACCGACGAGGCCTACTCCAACCGCTACACGAACGAGACGGGCAACTGACATGACCCGGAGTCGCATGTGGATGATGGGCACGGCCGCAGCCGTCGCCGTGATCATGGCCGCGGGCTGGTTCTTGCTCGTCGCGCCCACGAGGGCCGACGCAGCGGACGTGCGCGTCGAGACCGAGGGCCAGCAGGCCGCCAACGCGCAGCTTGCGAGCAAGATCGAGACCTACAAGGTCCAAGCGCAGGACCTGCCGGCGCAGGAGGCGAAGCTGGCTGAGTACCGGCAGCAGATCCCGGCGCAGCCGGCGCTGCCCTCGTACATCCGCCAGCTCAGCTCGATCGCCGAGGAGTCCAACGTCGTCCTCGTCGCGATGGAGCCGCAGACTCCGGCGCCGCTGACCGACCCGGCAGCGGCGAACGCCCCTGCCACGGCAGACCCGGCCGCCGAGGCAGGCGCCGCCCCGGAGACCCTCGACACCGACCCCACGATCGGGGTGCAGTTCATCCAGACCCAGGTGACGGTGCGAGGCGGCTACTTCAACACCGAGCAGTTCCTGACCAAGCTCGAGGGACTCAAGCGGGCCTACCTGGTGACCGGCTTCGACATCCTGCCGTACGACGGTGAGGACGCCGGAACCGGAGATGTCGAGACCCACCTCCAGGTGCGGATCTTCTACTCCGCGCCGCTGGCGGACAGCACGTCGTCGACCCCGTCCACCACGACCGCAACCAGCTGAGGAGAACGCAGTGACTGATCAGAACGCCTTCGGGTCCACTGCGACCCAGGCACCTCCTTCGCCGCCACCTGTCGAAGAGGCATCCGGGCGCTCCTCGCGAGCGCTTGCCATCGCGGGAGCAGTCGCGGTCGTCGTCCTGGCGGTCTTCGCCTACGCCTTGTTCTTCATGGGCGGCGACTCGGTCGACGCCGTTGGAGTGGTGGTCAAGCCGGTGCCTGTCCCCGGAGTCGTCGAGCCGGCCGCCCCGGCAGCGCCGGCAGACGACGCGGGCACCACCCAGCCCGCGACGACCACGACCAAGGGGCGCAACCCGTTCGTGCCCCTCGAGGTCGAGGCCCCCTCCGACACCACGACCGACACCACGACCGACACCACGACCGACACCACGACGGACCCGACGACGGACCCGACCACGGACCCGACCACGCCCGACCCGACGGTGCCCACCACGCCGACCGGAGCCACCGTGACGGTGACGCTGGTCTCCGTCACGGGGGACCAGGTCGCCACCAAGGTCGGAAAGGTGAACTACACCGGGCTCTCGGCTGGCGACAGCTTCGGAACCAGCTTCCAGGTGTACGCGATCTTCAACGCCAAGTGCGCCGGGTTCCTCTACGGCGACGACTCGTTCGCCCTCTGCGAAGGCGGGAGCACCACGCTCGCCAAGCTCTAGGCCGCACGTTCGTCGAGGCCGGGCCGTCCCTTCGGGGGCGGCCCGGCCTCGTCGTGGGAGGATCGGCGTCATGCTGCGATGGCTGACCGCGGGGGAGTCCCACGGACCCGCGCTGACGGGGGTCCTCGAGGGCCTGCCGGCCGGAGTCGAGATCACCTCGGCCGAGGTGGCGTCGGAACTTGCGCGCAGACGGCTCGGCGTGGGTCGCGGCGCCAGGATGAAGTTCGAGCAGGACGAGGTCGAGTTCCTCGGCGGAGTGCGTCACGGCCTCACCATGGGCGGCCCGATCGCGATCCGGGTCGGCAACTCCGAGTGGCCGAAGTGGGAGACCGTCATGGCGCCGGACCCGGTCGACGCGGACCTGCTCGCCGCTCAAGCGCGAAATGCCCCGCTCACAAGGCCGCGCCCGGGCCACGCAGACCTGGCGGGCATGCAGAAGTACGGCTTCGACGACGCACGCCCCGTGCTCGAGCGGGCCAGCGCCCGCGAGACTGCAGCCCGGGTGGCCCTGGGAGCCGTCGCCAAGGCCTTCCTCGTGCAGTCGGTGGGGATCGAGGTGCTCAGTCATGTCGTGGCGTTGGGGGCGGCCGCCGCGCCCGCGGGGTTGGTGCCGCACCCTGACGACCTGCGCGGCGATCGATGCCGACCCGGCCAGGTGCTTCGATCCCTCAGCGAGCGCGGACATGCAGGCTGAGGTCGAAGCCGCGCACAAGGACGGGGACACCCTGGGTGGGGTGGTGGAGGTCGTCGCGTACGGGCTCCCGCCGGGGCTCGGCAGCCACGTGCACGGGGACCGGCGCCTGGACGCCCGTCTGGCGGGTGCTCTCATGGGCATCCAGGCCATCAAGGGGGTCGAGATGGGCGACGGGTTCGAGCTCGCGAGGACGCGAGGGTCGCTGGCGCAAGACGAGATCGAAGCGACGGACACGGGACTGCGTCGACGCAGTCGGACGGTCGGGGGGGACCGAAGGGGGCATGAGCACCGGTGAGGTGCTTCGCGTGCGCGCCGCCATGAAGCCGATCTCCACCATCCCCCGCGCCCTCGACACGGTCGACGTAGCCACCGGTGAGCCGGCCAAGGCCATCAACCAGCGCAGCGACGTCTGTGCCGTACCGGCCGCGGGCGTGGTCGCCGAGGCCATGGTCGCCCTCGTCCTCGCCGACGCCGTCCTCGAGAAGTTCGGTGGCGACTCGGTGCGCGAGACCAGTCGTAACCATCGCAGCTATCTCGACCACCTTGTCGTCCGGTGAGTCCCCTCGTCGTCCTGGTCGGGCCGCCTGGGGCCGGCAAGAGCACGGTCGGCCGGCGGCTGGCTTCGCGGCTCGCCGTCTCGTTCCGTGACACCGACGCCGACGTCGAAGCGGCCGCAGGGTGTTCGGTCTCCGACCTGTTCATCGACCGCGGGGAGCCTGCCTTTCGTGCCCTGGAGCACGACGCGGTCGAGGTCGCGCTTCAGGAGCACGACGGTGTGCTCGCACTCGGAGGTGGGTCGGTCCTGGACGCGGACACCCGCCGAGCCCTCGCCGGCCACCGCGTGGTCTTCCTCGACGTCGGCGTGGCCGTTGCCGCCCGGCGCGTCGGATTCGCACGCGACCGCCCGCTCCTCCTCGGCAATCCGCGGGCCCAGTGGCTTCGGCTGATGGAGGCCAGGCGTCCGTTCTACGACGAGGTGGCCACCCTGACCGTCTCGACGGACACGCGCTCGCCGGCCGAGGTCGTCGACGAGCTCGTCAGTCGGCTGGCGCTGCTGCCGTGAGCGTCACTCGGATCACCGTGGGTGACGTCGCCGGCTCGACGCCGTACGACGTGGTCATCGGCGTGCACCTGCGCGACGAGCTGGTCCCCATGCTGGGCGCAGGAGCCCAGCGAGTGGCCCTTGTCCACCCGCCTGGCCTGATCGACCTGGCCGCGGGCGTACGGGCCGAGCTCGTCGGGGCTGGGCTCGAGGTGACCGACGTCGAGGTACCGGACGCCGAGGCGGCCAAGACCGCCGAGGTCGCCACGACCTGCTGGACGACGCTGGGCCGAGCCGGATTCACCCGCAGCGATGCGGTGGTCGCTCTGGGCGGAGGCGCCACGACCGACCTCGCAGGCTTCGTCGCCGCCACCTGGCTGCGCGGGGTCAGGGTCGTCCACGTCCCCACCACGCTGCTCGGCATGGTCGACGCCGCGGTCGGCGGCAAGACCGGGATCAACACAGCGGAGGGCAAGAACCTCGTCGGCGCCTTCCACCCACCGGCCGGAGTGGTCGTGCGACCTGATCAGCTTGTCCTCGCTCCCTCGACCGGACCTGGCGAGCGGGCTGGCGGAGGTCGTCAAGTGCGGCTTCATCGCCGACCCGGAGATCCTGGATCGGGTCGAAATCGACCCTGGGGCTGCACTCGACCCACGCTCGCCAGCGCTGCGTGAGCTCATCGAGCGCGCCGTCCGCGTCAAGGCGGAGGTGGTCACTCACGACCTCCGAGAGACCGGTGGTCCCGGGATCGGCCGCGAGCTGGTGAACTACGGCCACACCTTCGGCCACGCCGTCGAGCGCGTGGAGAACTACGGCTGGCGGCACGGGGACGCCGTCTCGGTCGGCATGGTCTACGTCGCTGAGCTCTCGCGGCTGACGGGGCGGCTCGACCCTTCGGTCGTCGCGCGTCATCGAAGCATCCTTTCGTCGCTGGGCCTGCCGATCTCCTACCCGGCAGGCCGCTGGTCGCAGCTCCACGACGCCATGCGGATGGACAAGAAGTCCCGCGGCGACCGGCTGCGCTTCGTCGTGCTCGAGGACGTGGCTCGTGCCCGTGTGCTGGAATCGCCTGACCCCGCCCTGCTCGAAGCCGCCTACGTCGAGGTGTCCCGATGACTCGTGTGCTCGTGCTCAACGGGCCGAACCTGTCCCGGCTCGGTTCCCGAGAGCCTGATGTCTACGGTCACGCGACCCATGACGACCTCAGGGCCCGCTGCCTCGAGGTCGGCGCGTCGTTGGGGCTCGCCGTCGAGGTGCGACAGACCGACGACGAGGCCGAGCTCATCGGCTGGCTCCACGAGGCGGCGGACGAGCGGGTCCCCGTGGTCCTGAACCCAGCAGCCTTCACGCACTACTCCTACGCCGTCCGCGACGCCTGCGCGCTCCGGACGGCTCCGCTGGTGGAGGTGCACCTGTCCAACCCGGCCGCGCGCGAGGACTTCAGGCACGTGTCGGTGGTGGCAGCCGTTGCTGACGGCACGGTGGCCGGCTTCGGCCTCGAGTCGTACGCGCTCGCGATCCGCGCCGTGGCGGGTCTCGTGACCGGAGACCCCGAGTGACCATCGACCGAGGCACGCCCGACCTCGCTGGCCGACGCGACCGTCTGCGGTCGGCATTGCGTCAACGGGGGCTCGAGGCGGCCGTCGTCACCGACCTCGTGAACGTCCGCTACCTGAGCGGCTTCACCGGCTCGAACGCAGCGCTCCTCCTGGCCGCGGACGCGGACGGTGACCTGCTGGCCACTGACGGGCGCTACACCGAGCAGGCTGCCGCCGAGGCGCCCGGACTCGACGTCCTGGTCGTGCGCACCTGCGCCCCAGCCCTCCTCGCCCATGCCTCGGAGGGCGGTGCCGGTCGGGTGGCCCTGGAGTTCCATCAGGTCACCGTCGAGCACGCACCGCGAGCTGGCCGAGGCGGCCCCACAGATCGAGCTGGTCGACCTGGAACGTGCTGTGGAGGTCGCTCCGAAAGGTCAAGGACGACTACGAGCTGGCCTGCCTGCGTGAGGCCTGTGCGGTGGGCGACCGCGCGCTCGCGGCGTTGCTGCCGTGGATCGGCGTGGGCCGCACCGAGCGGGAGGTCGCCCGGCGGCTCGAGAACCTGATGCTCGACCTGGGGGGCGACGCGCTCTCCTTCGAGACCATCGTGGCCACCGGACCCCACTCGTCCATCCCGCACCACCAACCCACGCTGCGGCCCGTCGCTGCCGGTGACTTCCTCAAGCTGGACTTCGGTGCGGAGGTGGCCGGTTACCACGCCGACATGACCAGGACCCTGGTCGTCGGGGCCGAGCCGGACGCCTGGCAGCGCGAGACGTACGACCTCGTCGCCGCCGCCCAGGCTGCTGGACGGGCCGCGTTGGCGCCGGGTGTCGACGTCGCGGACGTGGACCGGGCGGCCCGTTCGGTCATCGAGGACGCGGGACTCGGCGACCGCTTCCCCCACGGTCTCGGGCACGGCGTCGGCCTGCAGATCCACGAGGACCCGTTCATGGGTTCGGGGGGGACGGGTACCCTGGAGGCAGGAATCCCGGTCACCGTGGAGCCCGGCGTCTACCACCCGGGCCGCGGCGGCGTCCGGATCGAGGACACTCTCGTGGTCACCCACGGGGTGCCCGAGCTGCTCACCACGACCACCAAAGAGCTGCTCGTCGTCGGCACCTGAGCCGGTGAGGGCCAGGCTCGTCCGCACGCAACACAAGGAGACGCCCCCGTGGCCAGCACGAACGACCTCAAGAACGGTCTGGTGCTCAACATCGACGGCCAGCTGTGGTCCGTCGTCGAGTTCCAGCACGTCAAGCCCGGGAAAGGGCCGGCGTTCGTGCGCACCAAGCTCAAGGCCGTGATGTCGGGCAAGGTCGTCGACAAGACGTTCAACGCCGGCGTCAAGATCGAGACGGCGACGGTCGACAAGCGGAACATGCAGTTCCTCTACAAGGAGGGGCCCGACTTCGTCTTCATGGACTCCGAGACCTACGACCAGCTCCACGTGTCGGCGGAGACCGTCGGGGACGCGGCGCAGTTCATGCTCGAGAACCAGGGGGCCATCGTCGCCACCCACGACGGTGTCCCGCTGTACGTCGAGCTCCCGACGTCGGTCGAGCTCGTCATCAGCTATACCGAGCCGGGCATGCAGGGAGACCGGGCGACCGGCGGGACGAAGCCAGCAACCCTCGAGACAGGCGCGGAGATCCAGGTGCCGTTGTTCATCACCCAAGGGGAGCGCGTGAAGGTCGACACCCGCGACGGCTCCTACCTGGGTCGAGTGAACTGACCGTGCCCCAGCCCGTTCCCCACTGATGGCCGCTCGCAGCAAGGCGCGCAAACGCGCCCTCGACATCCTCTTCGAGTGCGATCAGCGCTCGGCGGACCCGTTGGTGACCCTGGCCGACCGGGTGGCGCTCGACGACCCACCGGTGAACCCCTACACGGTCACGATCGTCGAAGGCGTCGTGGCCGAGGGGCCATCGCTCGACCGGGTCATCGGAGACGCCGCTCGCGACTGGTCCGTGGACCGCATGCCGGCGGTCGACCGTGCCGTGCTGCGTGTCGCCGTGTGGGAGCTGTTGCACGGAGAGGTCCCGACCAGCGTCGCCATCGACGAGGCGGTCGAGATGTGCAAGAGCCTGTCGACCGACGAGTCACCCGCGTTCGTGAACGGCGTGCTGTCCCGCGTGCTGCAGGAGCACCCCCGCGACGACCCCGGACCCATCGAGTAGCGCGTCGCCGCTTGCGTCCGACCAACCGTGCCGTATAGCGCTCGGTTGGTCGGACGCAAGGACATGCGCAGCGCGTGCCCCCGGTGGGATTCGAACCCACACTGGCGGTGGTTTGAGCACCGTGCCTCTGCCGGTTGGGCTACAGGGGCGCGGGTCAACGATAGGCGCCTGGGTAGGGTCGACGTCATGACCGGGTCGCTTCCGCCGCGCCGGGTCGTCATCGCCGAGGACGAGGCACTCATCCGTCTCGACCTCAAGGAGATGCTCGAGGCAGAGGGCTATCTCGTCGTGGCCGAGGCGGGCGACGGCGAGACAGCCGTCCGGCTTGCCGAGGAACACCGGCCGGACCTGGTGATCCTCGACGTGAAGATGCCCGTGCTGGACGGGATCACGGCAGCCGAACGCATCGTGACCGGTCGCACCGCCCCCGTCCTGATGCTCACGGCCTTCAGCCAGCGCGAGCTGGTCGCCCGGGCGCGTGAGGCCGGTGCCATGGCCTACCTCGTCAAGCCGTTCCGTCGCGCAGATCTGGTCCCCGCCATCGAGGTCGCGGTGGCCAGGCACGAGGAGATCCTTGCGCTCGAGGCCGAGGTCGAGAGCCTGGAGGACCGGCTCACGACCCGGACGCTGGTCGAGCGTGCGAAAGCGGTCCTCGAGCGCGACTACGGCCTCAGCGAGCCGCAGGCCTTCCGTTGGATCCAGAAGACGTCGATGGACCGTCGCTCGACCATGCGTGAGGTCGCTCAGACGATCATCGCTGCCGGCTCCGATCCCGGAGGTGCGGGGGCCGGCACGGCCTGAGGGCTGGCGCTGATGAACACGTCCAAAGCGTTGTCAGACCGTGCTCTTCAGACAACCGGCGGCTCGGAACTCCCGTGTTACGTTCGATGGCCGTCCCCAGGCGGCGCTCCGGACCGTGACGAAAGGCAGGGCATGCGTAGGGCTGTCCCGGCGGTCGCCTTCCCCGTGGTCGTCTGTCTGGCACTCCTGGGGTGCACCAGGGACGGTGGTGCGAGCAACCCGCCGATCGTCGAGCGCGCCGTCACCATCGCCACGACCCTCCCTCTCGAGGGGGCCGGCTCGGCAGACTCGATCGCCACGAACCGGATGATCCAGATCTACCTCGACTCTCTCGGCAACACCGTGGGTGGCTACGCGATCGTCTTCAAGCAGTACGACATCTCGACGGCGTCCGGGGCCCCGTCGGACGAGGTCACCTGCACGGCTGCGGCGCAGCTGCAAGGGGCGACAGCTGGCGAGGTGGCGGTCATGGGCACCCACGACGACGCATGCGACAAGATGTTCGCGCCGTTGGTGAACGACACCCCCGGGAGCACTCTGCTCCAGGTGTCGAGCTCCAACACCTACCCCGGCATGACCGTCCCCTGGGAGCCTGGCGAGCCCGAGAAGTACTTCCCGTCGGGGAAGCGTGGTTTCGCCCGCGTCGTCACCACGGACGAGCAGGAGGGCGCCGCGATGGCCTCCTTCGCGGGCAACGAGCTCGACCTCAAGAAGTGCTACGTCGTCAACGACGGTCAGAGTGCCTCGCAAGGGGTGGTTCGGTCCTTCGTGGCGGCGGCCGAGGTGAGCGGGCTCGAGGTGCTCGGCAGCGACCCCTGGGACGTGACAGCGTCGAGCTACAAGGACCTCTTCAACGAGATGAAGGTCAAGGACCCGGACTGCCTCATCATCAGCGGGACCTACGGGTTCAACGGTCGTCAGCTCATGAAGGACAAGGTGGCCGTGCTCGGGAACAACAGCCGCGTGCCGGTCATCGCGTCCGACGGGTTCCTGAGCTCTCAAGGGTCTGTCGCGGACGCGGAGCTGGAGGGGGTCTACATCACGGTGCCGGGTCTGACCCTCGATGAGCTCGCCGAGTCGGGCGGCAAGCCGGCCGCGCTTCTTGAGGCGTATGCGGCCGAATACGGCTCTGCACCACCGACGAGCGGTGCGCTCTACGGTACGGCCGCGGTGCAGCTGATCCTTGCTGCCATCGTGAAGTCCGACGGGACCAGGGAGGGCGTCAGGGGGGCGGTCTTCAGCGGTACAGGGATCACGATCCCCGCCGAGCTGTCAGCCATCGGCAAGGAGTTCACCATCGACCCGGCGACCGGCGACACCAGTGCCAGGGACGTCTCGGTGCTCAAGATCCAGGCGGGCCAGCCGACACTGGTCACCTCCGTCTCAATCAGCTGAGGTAGGGGTTCGGGCCCAAACTCCTTGCGGATTGCGTAGGGTCTCCGGCGGGGGCGGCTCGGGGGAGCGGTGCCTCATGGTGCGCGACCCCGGTCAGGGGGTCGTCGGCAACCCTGAGAGGCAGGACTGGTGGCACGTACTGCGATCGTTGTTCGGCCGGCGACCCAGGACGACGCCGAGGGGCTCGCGGAGCTGTGGACGCAGTTGCGCGGACACGGTGGCCGCGGCGCGCAGTACACGCCAGCTCCGACGGTGGAGAGGGTCCTCGAGGCGCTCGTCTCCGCCGACGGGGACTCGACCGCGCGCATGCTCGTCGCGGTGAGCGGCGACGCCGTCGTCGGCATGGCGCTGGCCGTGCTCGCGCCGGTGAGCCCGTTCATCTCCTTCCAGGTCGTCCAGGTCGACTACCTCCAGGTCCGGCAGGGCTTCGAGCGACAGGGGGTCGGCAAGGCCCTGCTGGCCTCTGCGACCGCGTATGCCGATGAGGTGGGCTCTGACCACTTGCTGGTCAACGTCTTCCCGGGGGCGCGAGATGCTCATCGGTTCTATGCGCGTCTGGGGTTCCAGCCCGTCGTGACCCGGCGGATGGCGCACGTGTCGGTGCTTCGGCGGCGACTGGGCCTGGAGACGGCGTCGTCGGCCCACGAGGGTCGCTCCGCCAGGAGGCGGGCCGTGCTGATCGGACGTCGTCCGCTGACGTCAGGGCTTCGGCGTACCTGATCCCGGCGGTGTGTCCCTGAGCAGGCACGTGATGCGCGAGGTGCACACGAGGGCCCCGCTCTCATCGGTGACCTGGACCTGCCACGTGCAGAGGGTCCGACCAAGGCTGATCGGCGTGGCGACCCCGGTGACCAAACCGACCCTGGCCGCCCGATGGTGCGTCGCATTGATCTCGATCCCGACGGCCACCCGGTCGGCTCCGGCATGCACCGCGCTCCCGAACGACCCGAGGGTCTCGGCCAGCACCACCGACGCGCCGCCGTGCAGCATGCCGTACGGCTGCGTGTTGCCCGCAACGGGCATCGTGGCGACGATGCGATCGACGGACCACTCGGTGATCTCGATGCCCATGCGTTCACCCAGGGAACCCGCGTTCATGCGTTGGGCCATCGCCACCATGTCGTTGATCATGGGGCCAGACTAGGCGCGGTCAGCCCACACCGCCCCGGAGAACGGTGCGGACCGCACTAGGCTCGCGCCGTGACTTCGGACCGCCCGCGTCTGCTGCTCCTCGACGGCCACTCGCTGGCCTACCGGGCGTTCTACGCGCTGCCGGTGGAGAACTTCTCCACCAGCACCGGCCAACCCACCAACGCCGTCTACGGCTTCACCTCCATGCTCATCAACGCCCTACGCGACGAGCGGCCGACCCACCTCGCAGTCGCCTTCGACGTGTCTCGTCGGTCGTTCCGCACCGAGGAGTTCCCGGAGTACAAGGCGACGCGCTCGGCCTCACCGAGTGAGTTCGCCGGCCAGGTCAGCTTGATCCAGGAGGTCCTCGAGGCCCTCCAGGTCCCCGTGGTGACCGCCGAGGGCTTCGAGGCCGACGACGTGATCGCCACGCTGACCGTGGCGGCGGAGCGTGCCGGGATGGACGTTGCGATCATCAGCGGGGATCGGGACGCGTTCCAGCTGGTCAGCGAGCACGTCACGGTGCTCTACCCGGTCAAGGGCGTGAGCGAGATGGCCCGCTACACACCGGAGGCCGTCCAGGCGAAGTACGGGTTGACACCGGCCCAGTACCCCGACTACGCGGCCTTGCGTGGCGACCCCTCCGACAACCTGCCCTCCGTGCCAGGGGTGGGGGAGAAGACCGCCGCCAAGTGGGTCGTCGAGTACGGCAGTCTCGCCGCACTCGTCGACCGCGTCGACGAGGTGAAGGGCAAGACCGGGGACTCCTTGCGGGCTCATCTCGCGGAGGTCATGCTCAACCGTCGGCTGACCGAGTTGGTCCGCGACGTGCCGCTCCCGGTCGGGCCCGACGACCTAGCGGTCCGGCCCTGGGACCGCGACCGGGTGGGGCAGGTCTTCGACACCCTGCAGTTCCGGGTGCTGCGCGAACGCCTCTACGCCACCTTGCAGACGGCGGAGCCCGAAGCCGATCAGGGCTTCGACGTCGCGGTACAGATGCTCGGGGCCGGCGAGGTGACCGCATGGTTGTCGGAGCACACGTCCGCGCGCGCGGGCGGGCGTCGCAGTGGCCGGCGTCTGGGGCCGGGGCACCGGTCGGATCACAGGTCTGGCGATCGCGACGGGCGACGGTCCCGGTGCCTGGCTCGATCCCGTGAACCTCTCGGCCGACGACGACGCTGCGCTCGCCGAGTGGTTGGCCGACCCCGCCCGACCCAAGGCGCTCCACGACGCCAAGGGACCGATGCTCGCGATGGCCGAGCACGGCTGGTCGTTGGACGGTGTCACCTGCGACACCGCCCTCGCCGCGTACCTCGCGCTGCCCGGGCAGCGGTCCTTCGACCTCTCCGACCTGGTCCTGCGCTTCCTCCACCGGGAGCTGCGAGCGGAGGGCGGGGAATCGGCCCAGCTGTCCTTCGACGGCTCCGACGAGTCAGACGCCGCAGATGCTCTGGTCGTCCGCGCCCGGGCGGTCGTCGACCTGGCCGAGCTCCTCGAGCGCGAGCTCGACGAGCGCGGTGGGACGGCTCTGCTCCGGGACGTCGAGCTCCCCCTCGTGGGCGTGCTCGCCCGGATGGAGCAGCTCGGGATCGCCGCCGACACCGACCACCTGGACGGCCTGCACGCGCACTTCTCGGCCCAGGTGAAGGAGGCGGCTGAGGCCGCGTACGCCGTGGTGGGGCGCGAGTTCAACCTCGGGTCGCCCAAGCAGCTTCAGGTCATCCTCTTCGACGAGCTGGGGCTGCCCAAGACCAAGAAGATCAAGACCGGATACACCACCGACGCCGAGGCGCTGCAGGGACTCTTCGCGCAGACCGAGCACCCGCTGCTCGAGCACCTCCTCCACCACCGTGACATGGCCAAGCTGCTCGTCACCGTCGAGGGCCTGCAGAAGTCCGTGGCGGACGACGGGCGCATCCACACGACCTACAGCCAGACCGTCGCCTCCACGGGTCGGCTTTCGTCCACCGACCCCAACCTGCAGAACGTCCCGATCCGCACCGCCGAGGGACGCCGCATCCGCAGGGCCTTCGTGGTCGGCCCGGGCTTCGAGACCCTCCTCACCGCGGACTACAGCCAGGTCGAGATGCGGATCATGGCCCACCTGTCGGGCGACGAGGCCCTCATCGAGGCCTTCGCCTCGGGCGAGGACCTGCACACGACGGTGGCGTCACGGGTCTTCGACGTCCCGCCGGCCGAGGTCACCGGTGAGCTCCGGGCGCGCATCAAGGCGATGTCGTACGGGCTGGCGTACGGGCTCTCGCCGTACGGGTTGGGGCAGCAGCTGGGCATCCCGCCGGAGGACGCCCGGGTGCTGATGGACGAGTACTTCGAACGGTTCGGGGGCGTCCGCGACTACCTGAACAGTGTCGTCGACGAGGCGCGCCAGACGGGCTACACCGAGACGGTGCTGGGGCGCCGCCGCTACCTCCCCGACCTCACCAGTGACAACCGGCAGCGTCGTGAGATGGCCGAGCGCATGGCGCTCAACGCGCCCATCCAAGGCTCGGCGGCCGACATCATCAAGGTCGCCATGCTCGGTGTCGAGCGTGCTCTGCTCAAGGACGGTCTGATGTCGCGACTCCTTCTTCAGGTTCACGACGAGCTCGTGCTCGAGGTGGCAGCGGGGGAGCAGGCGGCTGTCGAGGTGATCGTGCGACGGGAGATGGCAGGGGCCTACCCGCTCCGAGCTCCCCTCGACGTGTCCGTGGGCGTCGGCCGCACCTGGGACGACGCAGCCCACTGAGCTCGCCCGGTCAGCCCGGCCCTTCACGGGCCGGCACGTACGCCTGCCGCAGCGTCCGGCGCCGCGCGAGGCCGACGGCAGCCCCGGACGCCGCGGCGAGCAGCGCGACTCCGAAAGCGAGCGACGCGCTCGACCCTTCTGCGACCCACCCAGCCAGTGCCTGACCGCCCGCCACGCCCGCGAGCTCGGCCGACACCACCCAGGTGAAGGCGGTCACGGCCGTTCCGGGCGGAGCGACCCGGTCGAGGAGCTCGTACCAGGCGATGTTGACCGGCCCGAGGACGAGTCCGATGGCGAGCAGGACCGTCGCAAGAGCTGGTCCCGGCCCCAGGACGAGCAGGGGCACGATCAGGGGGACGATGGCGGTGAGGCTCAGCAGGAACATGCCGGCCGGCCCGCGGCGTCGGTTGAGCCCGGCGGCCACGCCGCCGACGACGCTGCCCGCGGCGAGGACCATGAGGTAGGGCGTGGCGTCGACTGCGCTGCCGGTCACCGCGGTGAGTGCAGGAAGGGCGACCTCGATGGCCCCGATGGCACAGCCGAAGGAGGCACCCGACCACAGCAAGGTGCGCAGTCCTCGGGAGGCGAGCGCACCATGACCCCCGACCCTGGCTTCGGAGCGCCACGCCCTGGAGGGCTGGCTCGTCATGAAGAGCGCCCCACCCGCGGCCACGAGCAGGCCGAGGGCAGCAACGGCGAGACGCGGCGAGGTGGCGGCCGCCAGGAGACCCGCCAGCGCCGGTCCGATCACCTGCGTGGTCTGCATGCTCACGGAGTCGAGGGCATAGGCAGGGCGGAGCAGGTCCTCCCCGACGATCCCCGCCCACAGCGGCCGGGCGCTGGCGATCAGCGGCGGGGAGGATGCTCCCGCCAGGCCGGCGAGGAGGACGAGAAGGGTCGGGCTGGTCGCGACCGACAGGGCAAGGCAGAAGGTCGTGTAGAGCGGCACGTACACCACGAGGGGTCGGGTCTGGCCGAATCGGTCGACGAGGGAGCCGCGCAACGGGGCGAGCAGGCCACTGGCGAGGGTGAACACACCGACGGCAAGGCCCGCGATGGCGAAGGAGCCCGTGACGTCGTAGGCCAGGAGGACGACGGCGAGCCCGATCATCCCGTAGCCGAGCCGGGTCAGGGCGAGCGCCACCACGATCCGCCGGGCGTCTCCGACGGCCAGAACCGCCAGGTAGGCCCGCATGATTCATCCAGGGTAGGTCGCAAGGGGATCACGATGTGCGTGGCGTCGGCCGCTGCGGCCCGCCGCTCTGCCAGGATCCCGCCATGCTGCTGCGCCAGAAGTCCCACGTCCTGACTCTCGTCGCCGCTCTGCGCCTCCGCGCTGGTCCTCGCTGCCTGCGGGTCGGACGGGACCACGACGGTCGACACTGAACGTGACACGTCCACCAACGTCCCGATCAAGTCGTGCGACGAGGTGACCTGCGAGGACACCCTCAATGGGGCAGCGTTCAAGATCCTCACACCCGACAGCTGGAACGGCACGCTCCTGCTGTACTCCCACGGCTACCGGCAGGCCGAGGCCGCCCCGCCCGACTTCGAGGCGCCCTCGACGGCGCCGGAGCCGGCACCTGGCTACTCCGGGGGCGACACCGCTCTCGCCGACGAGCTGCTCGCCCAGGGCTATGCCCTGGCCGGTTCGGCCTACGCCACGAACGGCTGGGCGGTCGCCGACGGCGTGACCGCGGACGAGGATCTCTACCAGTACTTCGTCGACGAGGTCGGCACACCGAACCGGGTGTACGTCTGGGGAGACAGCCTGGGCGGCCTGATCACCCAGGTGGTGGCCCAGAAGCACCCGGAGTGGGTTTCCGGGGCGGCGCCGCTGTGCGGGGTCATGGGTGGGGGCGTCGACAACGTCAACTTGTCCCTCGACGTCGCCTACGCGCTGAAGACGTTCATCAACCCCGACCTGAAGCTCAGCGGCTTCACCTCGTGGGACGACGCCGTGCAGAACTGGGAGACGACCGCCGACCTGCTCGTGAAGGCCGGCTCCGACGTGGCCGACGGGGTGCCGAAGATCCTCATGACCGCCGCGCTGGTCGACGCACCGAGCCAGACGGCGACCTACGACGGCTCCTCGATCGAGTCCCAGGTCAAGGGCTACGGCGAGTCCGTGCTCACGGCTCTGGGGTACGCCACCTTCGCCCGCTACGAGATCGAGCAGCGCGTCGGGGGCAACCCTGCGGGCAACGCGGACACCGACTACGCGAGTCGCGTCTCCGAGGCCGAGCGCTCGCTCATCGAGACGGTCGCACCCGGCTCCACCGACACGCTGCTGGCGGAGCTGGCCACGGGCGAGCGACTGACGGCTGATCCCGCCGCGCAGCAGGCGCTGGCGGACACCGGCACGCCCACGGGGGTCGTCGCCGACCCCACGATCACCTTGCACACGGCGGCAGACCCGCTGGTCATCGTCCAGAACCAGTCGTTGTTCCAGGAGCGGTACGCCGCATCCGCGAGCTCGGCGGACCTGATTCAGCTGTTCACGCTTCCTCCGGCGACGTACTCCGAGACCGAGGGTGCCCCCTACGGGGCCGGACACTGCAACTTCACGCCAGAGTCCCGACTCGCGGTCATCGCCCTGCTGGACAACTGGGTGAAGAACGGTGTCTACCCCGGCCAGACCGCGATCGCCGCGGCGATGGGCGAGGACAGCGGCTACAACGCGGTCTACGCGCCCGGCGAGTGGCCGGGCACGACGTCCTGATCGGGTAGGCGGGAAGACTGCACGAGGTACGCCGCGAACGACGCGGCGGCGCAGCCGCAGACAGTGGTCACGACCGCACGCACGCTGTCGACGCCCAGGACGAGCACGAGACCGACCATGGCGATGAGGGCGGCCCACAGCCAGCGCGCCGGATGCCCGGCACGGCGGGCCAAGGCGTCGTACAGGTAGACCTGATTGAGGGCCCAGAGCCCACCGGCGACGGCGAACCACGGCAGGGTGTCCGTGAGGGCGCCGTACTCGGCTCCGCCGATGGCCCGTGACGACCGCGTCTCGTCCGACGACACAGCCGAGGACGATGAGCGCGGAGGAGACGGTGACGATCCACGTCGAGACCCGCAACGCCGAATCCCGTCGGTCCGGGTCTGCGAGCCGGGGGAGCGCGGTGACCGCGGCGAACTGCGGCAACCAGAAGGCGACCTTCGCCACCACGGCGCCCGCCGCATAGATCCCGGCAGGCTCGGCATCCAGGACCGACCGCGCCAGGAGCACGTCGACGTTGGTGCAGAGGAAGAGGGCCAGCAAGGCCGCTGAAGCCCGGCCGACGTCGACGGCACCCCACCCGGGTCGGCCCACGCACGACTGGCCTTCGTTGCCCGCGGCGGTCCATGCGTAAGCAGCGGCAAGGCCCGCCGCGAGCACAGCACCGCCCAAGGCGCCAGGAACCGAGTCGAAGACGAGAACTCCAGCGATGGCGCCGACAGCCCTTCCCCCGTTGTTCAGCAGAAGCAGCACTGCGAGGGAACCGAACTCCTCCTCGCCCTGCTGGATCCCCTGGGACCATCCAAGAACGAGCAGCGGTCCGACGATCAGGGCCACGAACAGGCACCCCAGCAGGGAGGCGTCGAGCGCGAGTCCGATGGCCAGGACTGGGGGGATGGCCAGCAGGCTGAGGAACCCTGACCGGATCGCGACGTCGGTGCGCCCGAGACCGACCAGCGGATGGTCGGCGTGCTGGGCGACCGCCCGGGCCACCACCGTCTGGACCCCGGTGGGAAGGACCGCGAGCACCACGATCACGGCGAGGAGTGCGCTCAGCTCTCCGAAGCTGGCCGGGCCGAGTCGACGAGCCGCGACCAGCGCCAGCACGTAGCCGAGCACGTTGCCGACCATCAGGCCGACCGCGACGGCCCCGTCTCCCTTCGCGGCAGCGAGCAGACGACCGCTGCGCGCCACGGCGATCCTCCCTCGGGCGGCGCGGCTACTCTGTCGCGACCGCAACGGCGTCACCCTAGCCGCGGCGCGGTCGCTACGAAGGAGGGGAATGCCGACCGGAGACACGGCTGCGGCCAGCTGGGCCGTGCGGCTGTGGGTGGGCTCCCTCGCCCTTCTCGTGGTCGCTCCCGTGCTCGCACCGGGGTACGTGTTGAGCTATGACGCCGTCGCCGTCCCCGAGCAGAGCCTGCTGCCGGACGCCTTGGGTCTGGGTGAGGCACTGCCGCGTGCAGTTCCGGCCGAAGCTGTCACGGTCGGTCTGACCCAGCTGGTCGAGGGGCAGTGGGTGCAGAAGCTGCTGCTCGTCACGCTCCTGCTGGTCGCCGGGCTGGGTGCGGCAGCCCTCGTCCCGACCCGGCGTCGACTGACACGCGTGGTCGCGGCCTCGGCCTTCGTCTGGAACCCCTATGTGGCTGAACGACTCGTCCTCGGACACTGGTGGTTGCTGCTGGGTTACGCCTGCCTGCCGTGGGTCGTCCTGTGGTCGGCGCGGGTGGCTCGTGGCCGTCCGGGCAGTTGGCCGAGGCTCATCCTGGTGCTGGCGCTGGGGTCGTTGGTACCGACCGCCGGCGTGCTGAGCAGCCTCGCTGCCACTGTCGTGATGGTCACCTGCCGTGATCGCCTCGACCCCGTTCGTTCGAGGCGACGGCTCGGAGCGCTCGTGGGTGCACTGGTCCTCCTGGAGGCACCGTGGTGGCTGCCTGGGCTGCTCCACCAAGCCACAGCGGCAGCGGACGGTGATCGGGCTTTTCGCGGCACGGTCCGAGGGCTCGCTCGGTGTCTTCGGCAGCGTCGTGGGCCTCGGCGGCGTGTGGAACGGTCAGGTCGTGCCGGACAGCCGAGCCCTACCCGTGGCCGTGGTGGGCACGGTTCTGGTCGTGCTCGGTGCAGCGTACGGACTACGTCCGCTGCGGGCGCGACTGAACCAGGGGGAGGCCACTGCGCTGTTGGTGCTCGGAGCACTCGGGTTGGCTCTGTCCCTCTGGACGTCAACGCCGTGGGGCGCTTCGGTCCTCGAGGCATTGAGCGGGGCAACCCCCGCGGGTGGGCTGCTCCGAGACGCTCAGAAGTTCGTCGCGCTCTGGGCGCTGCCCCTGAGCATGCTCGTCGCTCTCGCGGCCGAGCGACTGGCTGCTCGGGTCCCTGACCGCGTCGGATCCCAGGCCCTGCTGATCGGCGCGGCCCTCCTGCCCTTGGTCGTGCTGCCCGACCTCGCGTGGGGGGTGGGGGGCCGCCTGGAACCCGTCGAGCTGCCGCCCGCCTGGGGCGTCGCACGCCAACAGCTGATGGCATCCGACGCGCCCGGTGATGTTCTGGTGCTTCCGTGGGGCGCCTTCCGGGCCTTCGGGTTCAACGCGGGCAGGACCAGCCTCGACCCGGCGCCCCGATGGCTCCCGCGGCCGAGCGTCGTCGACGGTCGGCTGGCGGTAGCGAGAGGCGAGGAGGTCGCGTTCGTCGGTGCGGAGAGCGAACGCTCGATCGAGGTGCAGCGACTGCTCGATCGGGGCACGCCGGCTGTCGCCGAGCTCGGACGGCTGGGCATCGGCTGGGTGGTCGTCGAGAAGGACACCCCCGGCGAGGTGCCCACCCGCTTCCTGGACGGCGCGGAGCTGGTCGAGGCGGACCCAGCCCTGGAGCTGTGGCAGGTGCCGAGCGCCACGGAGGGACCTGGATGGGGCGCAGGCACCCCGCTGGTCGTGACCGTCGATCTCCTGGCCCTGCTCCTGGTGACGGCCGCTGGAGTCCAGGTGTTGCGTACCCGGGACTAGCGGACTTGCTATGGTGGGCATCTCATCTGGGGAAGAGGGGCCATGGTCGGCGGACTGATCTCAGCAGGCGTTGGTGCGCTACTTGCCGTTCTGCTGGCGTTTACGGGCGTCTCGCTGGCGGACAGCGCGACCCCGGCGCCCATCACGGCGCCGCTCGTGGTCTACGGCAGCTAGGCGTCGTCCGGCCCCGAGGGGCCGTCGAGAGTCACCGACCGCACCGTGGTCGCCTCGATGCCGAGCCCTGGGTGTGCCGCGTCGGGCTCGGCGTCCTTGCCGTGCACCGGCGGCAGTTGGCGCACGGCGCCTCCGAGGATGGCCGCAAAGGACGTCACCGTCCGTTGCCAGGAGAACTGCTCGGCCCGTTCGCGGCTGGCGGCACCGAGGCGGTCCCGGAGCGCAGGATCGGCCAGGATGCGCCGCAGCGCCGCGGTCAGCTCCTGGGGGCCACCGTCCACCACCAAGCCGGTCTCCTCGTCGACGATCGACTCCGCTACCCCGGCGGCGCTCCGGTAGCCGACGGCGGGCACGCCGTACGTCCCGGCCTCGACCACCACCAGCCCCCAGCCTTCCTTGAGCGACGGGATCGCCAAGACCCAGGTTCGGGCCAGCTCGTCGCCCTTCTGCTGCTCGTCGACGAAGCCGGTGAACGTGACGAGGCCGTCGACCTCGAGGTCGTGGCTCTCCTGGTGCAGCTGAGGTCCCCACCAGCCGTCCCCGACCACCCGGACTTCGAGGTCGGGGAACTCCTCGCGGAGGGACTTGGCCGCCTGCAGCACGTGGGAGACCTGCTTGTGCGGGACGAGCCGTCCGAGAACGGTGACGGTCGGCACGGGGTCCCGCCCGACGCGCGCGGCTCGCGGCGGGTCCACACCGTTGTGGACCACCGCGATGCGCGCAGCTGGGACACCGAGCTCCACCAGCTCGTCGCGGGTGGCCTCCGAGACGGCGACGTACTGCGCGTGCCGATAGATGCGAGGAGCGGCACGGGACTCGAGCCACCAGCCGAAGCGCGCCGCCCTGGGACCGTAGACGACGGGCCACATCTCTCGGTGCACGTGATGCACGAGCGCCACCACGGGTGCACGCGTGGCCAGCGGGCTCAGGAAGGGCACGCCGTTCTGCACGTCCACGACCACATCCACCGGCCCGAGTCTGCGGAGCAGGAGGTCCCACCAGGCCCGCGGCAGGACGCTGATCTTGCCGCCCCTGCGGAGGTAACGAACGCCCTCCCGGACCTCGTCGGTCGCCGCGCCCCCATGATCGGCTGAGTAGACGGTCACCTGGTGGCCGGCAGCCGCCAAGGCGCGGGCGATCACCTCGACGTAGACCTCCGAGCCCCCGCCCTCGGGATTGCTCGTGTCCCGCCGGTTGAAGAAGACCACTCGCAGGGCGCGCGGCACCTCCGCAGCCTGTTTCCGGCCACGCGACGGGTCCACCACCCGACCTCCCCCAGGGCTCACGGTCTCGACACGGTAACCGAGCCTGGCCTGGGGCCGGGCCTCAGGTAGCGTCCGCGTGTGTCTGACCAGCTACCGGTGCCGCACACCGAGGCGACCGTTGCGCAGAAGCATGTCGCTCTTTCGTGCCTTCCGCACCGAGCAGACCGACCCGGCCGGCTTCTACGGAACGCTGGCGGCCGACTCGGTCACGCAGCTCAGCGGCTTCGTTCGCCTTGCGGGGGCGACCGTCCTCGATGTCGGAGGAGGGCCGGGCTACTTCGCGGACGCCTTCAACGGCGCGGGGGCGCACTACCTCGCCGTCGACGCGGACGCCGGAGAGCTGGCGGCAGCCTCAGTCCCGGGTCCGGGGACGGTTCTCGGCAGCGGCATGGAGCTGCCCGTCGCCTCAGCGTCGGTTGACCTCTGTTACTCGTCGAACGTCCTCGAGCACGTGGACGAACCGTGGGTGATGGCCGACGAGATGGTGCGCGTGACCAAGCCTGGGGGAGTCGTCTTCCTCTCCTTCACCCTCTGGTGGGGACCCTGGGGTGGGCACGAGACAGCGCCGTGGCACTACCTCGGCGGGACACGGGCGGCGCAGCGCTACGGCCGCAAGCACGGGCACCCGCCGAAGAACGTCTTCGGTGAGAGCCTGTTCGAGGTCCGGGCGGGTGACGCGCTCGCGTGGGCGCGGAGCTGCCCGGATGCGGAGCTCGTGGACGCCTTCCCTCGCTATCTGCCGCGCTGGGCGCACCGGCTGACGGTCGTCCCCGGGCTGCGTGAGGTGGCCCTGTGGAACCTCGCCCTGGTGCTGAGGCGTCGTTGACCGCGATCCCCACCGTGAAGGAGCGGTTACGGCTCCTTGCTGTCTGCTCGGTCCTGACCGGACTGGTGTTCTTGCAGGAGCCCGGCCTGGTCGTGACGGACACCAAGCTCGACCTCACGGTCGACCCCGTCGGTTGGCTCGGCAGAGCCCTCCACCTGTGGGAACCGCACGGCTGGCTCGGTCAGGTTCAGAACCAGGCCTACGGCTACCTGTTTCCGATGGGGCCGTTCTTCGCCCTCGGCCATGGGCTCGGGATCCCCGGTTGGGTGGTCCAACGCCTCTGGGCGTCGATGCTCGTCTGTGTCGCTGTCGTGGGCGTGACCAAGCTGGCGCAACGGCTGGGGATCGGGACCCCGGGTTCGAGGCTTGCGGCTGGCGTCCTGTTCGCGATGTCACCCCGGTTCCTGACGACCCTCGGACCGATCAGCGCCGAAACCCTCCCGATGGCTCTGGCGCCCTGGATCGTGCTGCCGTTGGTGACCGGGACGATGCGCGGACAGGTCCGTGTGTCGGCCGCGCGCTCAGCTCTGGCCGTCTTCGCGTGCGGCGCAGTCAACGCGGTGGCCACGCTCGCCGTCCTGCCCCTGCCTGCGCTCTATCTGCTCACGCGAGAACGGGGACGACTCCGCTGGCGATTCCTGCTCGGCTGGTCGGCAGCCGTGCTGGCGGCGTGCCTCTGGTGGGTGGTTCCGCTGGCGCTCCTCGGATCGGTCAGCCCTCCGTTCCTCGATTGGATCGAGAGCGCTCGCGTCACGACGTTGCCGACCTCTTTGGTGGAGACACTGCGCGGGACCTCACACTGGGTGGCGTTCTCAGCGGGCACGGACGGACCGTTCTGGCGGGGCGGCTGGCTCCTGGTCACGTCGCCGGCCGTCGTGCTGGACACGATGCTGATCGCTGCGCTCGGCGTCTTGGGACTCGCGCGCCGGGACCTCCCGGAGCGACGCTGGTTGGTCCTCAGCATGCTCGTCGGGCTCGTGGCGGTCACGTTCGGCCACGTCGGTCCGTTGGCGGCCCCGTGGGCAGGGTGGGCACAGGATCTGCTCGACGGTCCCCTGGCGCCCTTCCGCAACGTCCACAAGTTCGACCCCCTCCTGCGACTGCCGCTGGCCCTCGCCTCCGCGCACGCACTCACCCTGTTGGCCCGAGCGGTCCGCCGCGTCGACGCCCCCGCGCTGCCCGCGCTGGCCGGGTCTCTGGCGACCTTGGTCGTGCTGGGCGCGGCGAGTCCACTCCTCACGGGAGTCCTGGCGCCTCGCGGTGCCTTCTCGGAGGTACCCGGGTACTGGACCGACACGGCGAAGTGGCTCGAGGCCCGAGGTGATGGAGCGGCCATCGTCGTCCCTGGTTCCTCGTTCGGCACCTTCTATTGGGGCGACCCCCGCGACGAGCCGCTCCAGCCCCTGGCCGGATCGCCTTGGGCGGTCCGGGACGCGGTTCCGCTGGCTCCCGCCGGGACGATCAGGTTGCTCGGCGAGGTCGATCGCCGACTCGCACGTGGGCAGGGAGGTGAGGGCCTCACGGCCATTCTCAGGCGGGCCGGCATGCGGTACGTGGTCGTCCGGAACGATCTCGACTACGCCCGCGCCGACGTGGCCCGGCCCGTCCTCGTCCATCAGGCCCTCGCTCGAAGCCCTGGGGTGCGTCGCCTCGCGGGGTTCGGCGGTGTGGTCGGTGGAGGGAGCCAACCAGGCCTTCGCGTCGACGCGGGGCTTGATCTGCCCTACCGCTCGGTCGAGGTCTTCGAGGTCGCGGATACGGCGTCTCGGGTCAGCGCGACGGCCCTCGCCTCGGCGGTCGTCGCGGCAGGTGGCCCTGAGACGCTCGGTGACCTCGCGGACGCGGGGGTCGGACCGGATCGGCCCGATCATCTTCGCCGGGGACCTGACCGAGACGCTGTCCGACATCCTGCCGAGCACGAGCATCCGTACGGACGGCTACCGCCGACGAGAGGTGGACTTCGGCCGGGTCAATGACAACTCCTCGGCCACGATGAGCGAGAACGACTCCCTACGCCTCGACAATCCGGCCCGCGACTACCTGCCGTACTCCGACGCCTTCAGCACGGTCGCCTGGCCCGTTGGTGGTCGGGTCAGCGCCTCGTCCTCGCTGTCCGACGCGGGCACACCGGGCGGCACGCGGCCGGAGCGACGGCCGGGCGCCGCCATGGACGGTGATCCCACGACCACGTGGAGCTCCTCGGAGCGGGGTGGTGCCGTGGGGCAGTGGCTGCAGGTGGACGCAGAGACCCCGGTCCGCGCCCGGAGCGCACGGCTGCTGCTGCGCAAGGATGCGTTCGGCTCCTTCCCGGCCGTCCTCACGGTCACGTCGGACAGCGGAAGCGTCGACGTGGAAGTGACGGACCCGGATGCACCCGTCGTCCTTCCAGTTCCTGGCGCGACGACGGAGTTACTGCGAGTAGCGGTCAAGGAGATGAGCGACGGCCGACAGGGGCTCGCCTTCGTGGTCGCGGAGCTCTCCTTCGCTGGACTCGAGCCGCAGCGGCCGCTCCTGGTGCCGGAGGGCGAGAAGCCTGCGGACGTGGTCGTCTTGACTGCGGACCGAGGACGTGACGCCTGCGTCGACGTGGGTCGTCGGGCTCTGTGCGCCGAGATCCTGGAGCGTGCAGGGGAGGAGGACTCCGGCCTCGATCGCATCGTTGAGGGCTCGACTGGCAGGTGGACTGTCGACGGCCTCGTGCGGCCTCGTCCGGGACCCAGTCTGGACGCTCTACTCGAGCCACGAGTCCCCGGAATCCGTGCCAGCGCCAGCAGCAGCGGCGTGTCGGACCCGAGGGGGCGATCCCAGTTGGTCGTTGACGGGGACGTCGAGACCGGATGGACGGCAGCCTCCGGTGATCGGTCGCCCACCGTGACCCTCACGTGGGACGAGCCGCGGCTGGTAGGGGGCGTCGAGGTCCGACTCGACCCGGCGCTGGCTGCTTCGACGCCTGTGACGGTGCGCGTCGTCGGAGACCAGGGTGAGGTGAGAACCGCATTCATCGGATCCGACAGCGTCGCCCGCTTCCTGGACGGCCTGACGACGACGTCGCTCACGGTGACCTTCCCTCGGGTACGGCCCGAGGGCACCTACGACCCGTTCACGCGAAGGACGGATCTGCTGCCGGTCGGCGTCTCCGAGCTGACGCCGGTCGGGGTCGAAGACCTCGTGAGCGAGATGCGAGCCGGCGAGCTCATCACTTCGCCGTGCGGCAGCGGACCCACGCTCGTCGTTGACGGTCGTCAGGTCGAGACGTCAGTCACCGGCACCCGTGGATCCATCGAGTCCCTCCAACCGCAATCCCTCACCGTGTGCGACGCGGCGCGCGGTCCAGCTCGGTGGCCGGGCACGCATCCGCCTGGTGCCGTCGGCTGCGTGGCGTGGAGCGAGTCTCCGCCTCACGAAGGTCGGCGCACCCTCGACAACGGCAGGAACGGTCGTCGAGGCGCGGCTCACTGAGGACACCCCGGACCGGCGGGTCGTCGCTGTGGGAGCAAGAACCGAGCCAGCCGTTCTCTCGTTGCTGGAGAACGTGAACCGCGGGTGGGTCGCTCAGCTCGATGGGGTCGAGCTCATGCCGGTGACCGTGGACGGCTGGCATCAAGGATGGGTGGTCCCGGCAGGTGCAGCCGCCTCGGTCACCTTGACCTTCCTCCCTCAGGGTGGATATCAGGCTGGGTTGGCCGGCGGCCTCGTCCTGGTCGTCGGCCTGCTGTTCCTGGCGCTCGTTCCCGCGCCCTCGGGCGGACGGCGGCCGCTCAGGGCAGGGCAGGACAGCCGAGCGGATCGAGCCGTGTTCGCCACGACGTTCCTCTGGTTGGCAGGTCTTGCCGGTGGAGCTGTCCTGGCCATCGCCTGGGCCGCTGGCCGGCTGCCCAGAGACCGGGGTGGCCCCTCCAGGTGGCACGTGGCGCTGGACCTAGCACCGTCGGGTCTGGTCCTCGTTGGGCGGAGCCGCCCTGGTCCTTCGACCGTGGGGCTCGTTCAACGGCTATGCGGGTGAGCTCGTGTGGCCGCAGGCGTGTCTCCTGCTCGCCCTGGGGCTGGCTCTGCTGCCGGGTTCAGGCGACGAGCGACCGCAAGCGTTGGACGGGCCGTTCGATGACCACCCAGCTCAGCCAGGCCACGGCGAGACTGACCGGGAGCGTGAAGCTCAGGAGCAGCCAGAAGTGACCGGTGAACGGCACGACGTCGAGGCTTCGAAAGGCGATGTCGAGCACGAGGACGTGCCAGAGGAAGAGCCCGTAGGAAACCCGGCCCAGCCAACGCATGGGTCGTGAGGAGAGCGCTCGGTGGGTCCTCGTCCCCGTGCCGAACGCAGCCGGTGTGACGACCAGAACCGCGACCCCGGCGTACAGGACTGACTTGGCCAACGCCTCGCTCGCCGAGGAGAAGCCGGTGAGGCCCCGCGGGCCGGCCACTGGTGTCGAGGCCACCAGGAAGAGGCCCAGAGCGACCGTCCACACCGTCCAAGGCGAGGCGCTCAGGTCAGCCAGAGCGTTGGTGAGGCGGGGCCACGAGCCTTCGCGGGCGGCCACCACGAGAAGCCCCAGCGCCATGCCTGGGGCGAACCAGGGGAGATAGCCGGGGAGCCAGAGTGCGGCCACCGATCGGTCGAACACCTCGCTGGTCTGGACGAACCAGATCCAGAGCAGTCCGCCGGCTGCGAGGAGCCCGCACACGCCGAGCGCTGCCGGCACTCCCACACGGCGAAGGACGCGTGCGAGGAGGAAGCCCAGGAGCGGGAGCGCAAGGTAGAACGCGACCTCCGTGCAGAGGCTCCAGGTCTGGGTCAGACCTGGAACGAGGTTGCCGGGCTGGTAGATCTGCAGGAGCGCAAGGTTCGCGCCGAAGGTGCTGGTCGAGGCGTCCGCGTTCGCCGGCACCAGGGCGAAGGCCGCGATCACGACGACCCAGTAGGCGGGGAGGATGCGCAGCGCACGCCGCCACAGGTAGCCCCGGGTCGAGGGTGCACCACGTGCTCCGAGCCCCTGCTCGGCCCAGGGAATCACGAGCAGCAGACCGGACAGCACGAAGAAGAGCGCGACACCCACATCCATCCTGGCCAGGAGGCCGCCCAGCCGGCCGTGGAGCGAGGCACCCGTCTGGAAGCCGACGTGGGTGAGCAGGACTGCCAGGCTGCCTACCGCGCGCATCGCGTCGAGCGCCGGGAGGCGGTAGCCGTCGATGGACGGCCCGGTGGTGCGCCCGTCGGCGACCACCTGACCCGGGACGGTCATGACGGCGGGCTCAGACCCGCGTCGTCGGGGTCCTCGGCAGGGGCCCGGTTGCCGACATCGATGCGGTCGATGCAGACGCCGACCCCGGGGGTCTCGACGGTGACGTCGATCGTCGACCCCGCGTCCGCGAGGGCGAAGTACACGTCGTGGAGCCCGCGGGTCAGCGGGACCTCGACGCTGGTGTCTCCGAGGGTGAACGTACCGACCGTGTCCGCCCCGGCGAGGTAGGCCACCTTGACCGTCCAGTTCCACTCGAACACCGGCCGATCCAGAGGGATGCGGGTCGTGCCGTTGGTCACGGCCCAACCGCATCCCGGGTTGGGCCCGGGCTTCGACCGGATGCCGTCCACCTCCCCGGGGACGACCCGCCCCTCCGGCGTGATGGTCAAGCAGCGTCGGTGACCGACGGGACGAACTCAGGGCGGTCGTGGAGCGGCCCGAGGACATAAGACGTCCCGTTGTACGGACTGAACCACCCGAGCACCACCGCGCCCGGCACGGGTTCGTCCAAGAGCTGGGTCTCACGGGGCAGTGCCGCCAGCTGGTCCTTCGCAGTCTCGATGTACTCGCGGGCCTCGTTGCTGCGCCACGCCTGGGCGAGACCGATCGAGGACCACACGGCTCCCGACGCACCAGAGAACGAGTGCGAGCCAGGCGACGGCTCGCAGTCGGGTCTGCGTTCCGACTCAGCCACGCACGAAGGCCGGCAGTCTCGTCGCGCCATGCATCGGTCTCCCCGCGCAAGGGGAGCACCGCGTAGCCGATGAGGAGCGCGAGGACCAGCGCGAAGTCCGCGTAGTAGCGGTACTCGAGAGCCACCCCGGCACCAAAGGCACCGGCTCTGCCCCAGGTGAGCAAGGCGATGTCCGCAGCCAGGTATCCCGCAGCCACCACCCACATGCGTCCCATACCGCGACGGCATGCCAACGACAGCGCACCGAAGAGGACGAGACCGGCCCACGAGGCCAGGAGCAGCAGCGTCGGTGGTGCTGGCGCGTAGCCGAGGAACGAGACTGCCGGAACCCAGGACCACGGGCCGCTGAACACCGCGGGGACGACGCCCAGTGAGACCGAGTCCACGATCAGGTCTGCCGCCACACCGGTGGACGGGCCAGCGGCGTACTCGGTGCTGACCTGGTGGAGGTACAGACCCACCCACGCGCCGACCTCGACAGCCAGCACCACCCAGAGCAGCCAGTGTCGACGGAAGACGCGCCAGAGGTCGCGGACGGCTCCGTGCTCGCGTTCGAACACCCACGTCAATCCGAAGAGCAACGGGAGGATCAGCACGGCCTTCTCGAAGAAGGCGAGGCCGAGGAGGGTCGCCAGACACGTCCCGAGCGCCGCCGGGATACGACGAGTCCGCAGCCACCGGACATGGCAGCGAATGGCCAGGGCAATGCCGAGCTGCAATCCGATCGCGTTGAGGGATGCAGCCCACCAGAGGAAGGCAGGAAGGGTCAGAGCACCAAAGAGGTAGAACGACAAGGGCGCCAGGATGGCCGTACGCCGACCGAAGAGCTCACGGAGCAGTCCGAGGACCGCCAAGGACGCCAGCAGCTGGATGAACACCACGACGAGCACGGCCGGGCCGTGCTCGAGCGGAAGGTAGTTGGCCAACGGCCACACGATGGCTTGTCCCGCAGGCATCAGGTGGTTGCCGCGGTCCTGGAACGAGATAGGTCAGATCGAACGGTTGGCTCGCCCCGAGGGTGTAGAAGACGAAGTCGTCCTGGGTGAAGTACGCGCCGAGGGCCATCAGCAGGCGGAGCACAGTCTGCAGGACCACCAGGCCCACTCCGACGCGCCAGACGGTGGCCGGGGCGAGAACCAGCCACGAGCCACCAGGGGGCCGTGGACTTCTGTGACCGAGACGGGTCTCGGGGGCTGCCTCAGTCACGGTCACTACGACGACCACCTCCTCGTCAGCATGCGGCTGGCGCCGTCGTGCGAACCTGTCGATCGATTCTCGGGCAGACGCAGTCTCTCATCGCAGGAGCGCCTGATCGCTCATGTGGCTTGCGCCTGGCGGTGCCGTCGACGGGCTCTCTCGCTGCGCCAAGCGATGCGTGCCAGGTCTCCGATCGCATGAGCCATCTGGCCGGCGCCGAGCGTTCCGCCCGGGACGTCGTGCCAGCTCTCGAGCGGCAGCTCTCTGAAGGCGTCGACCGGAAGGGGTGGTGTCGTGCCGGAACCGGCGCGCAGTCTGCCGAGCAGTTCCACGTCGAACACCCAGCGGGACAGGAAGGGCTCCTCGAGGGCGTCGCGGAGCTCGGGTCCGGCCCGGAACGCCTTGGCACCGCACTGCGTGTCGTAGACCGCCATGCGCAGGCTCGACGCGGCCAACGTCCCGAAGACGCGGCCCAGGTAGTGGCGGCGCGCCCGTCGTTCGATGTGCGTCCCGAGGAGGGCGACCCTTGACCCGAGCACGACCTCGAGCTCGGGGTGGGACGCGAGCAGTCTCACCAACCGCAGAAACTCCTCCGGCGGCGTGGAGAAGTCCGCGTCCAGGTAGCCGACTACCGGCGCCCCCCCCTCCAGCGCGTGAATCAGCCCGCACCGTACGGCCTCGGCCTTGCCCTGGTTCTGGCGGAGCGGGAGGACCTGGACGGCGGGTGCTTGCTCGCTGAGGTCCCACAGGCGCGCCAGGGTGTGGTCGGTCGAGCCGTCGTCGACGAGGAGCACGTCGACCGATCCGGCCAGGGAGACCAAGGCGTCCGCATCCAACCGCAGCTCTTCGTTGAAGCAGGGGATCACGACGACGGGTCGCTCGGCGGCAGCTGTCATGGCTTCGTGCACAGCGCCCAGTAGGAGAGCCCCGGAAGGAGGATGCCCCGGTCGCTCAACCGGCGTGAAAAGCCCGCGTCCACCCTGAGGGCGGTGTCGACAGCGCGAGTCACCCTCGGGCCGCCGTGCCACGCGCCGACCCCAGTCGTCGGAGGCCGCCGGCGGAACCGCTCGCCGGCTACCTGAGCGAGGCGGGGAAGGAGCAGGCCGTGGAAGAGGCCTCCCTCCGCCTCGACGACCAGGCCCGCCCCCCAGATCACCGATCGGGCCTGCTTCGGCGAGTATCGGCGGTGGTGACTCAGCGCGACGTCGTGCTGGCTGTACAGGCTCTGCCAGGCAGGCACCGTGATCAGGGCTGAACCGCCCGAGCGAAGACGGTCGTCGATGACGTGCGACAAGAACGCACGGTCGTTCTCGACGTGTTCGATCACGTCGAGCAGGAGCACGCGGTCGAACACGCTGTCGGGCTCCTCAGAGGCGAACGAGATCTCGGGATGACTGTCACTCAGCGACGACAGGAGCGAAGGGTCGTAGTTGATGTCCCAGCAGACGAACTCGGCGCCCGCCGGCGACGCATCGGCCAGCTCCCCGGTGAGCCACCCGTCGCCGGCGCCGACGTCGAGCCACCTGGGCTGTCCCGCAAGCAGGCCTCGCCGCTCGAGGAGACCGATGAGGAAGCGGGCGCGGGCCGTCTCCCAAGGATGGCGCACGAGGAGCCCATCACCTCGCTCGCTGAGGTCCATGGTGACGGCACTCCGTTTCCCAGTGGTCGCTCGGTCGCTCCAAGCCGAGGCACGAGTGTGCCCTACCGCTGTTCTGCGTCGGTCCGGGTGGGCAGTGGCCACGCGTGTTTCCATCCCGTTCAGGGCACGTTTCCGATACGTTCGGGGTGGATCGACCTCTCACATGAGCGGTCGCAAGCGGGCTTGGGGAGAGCAATGAAGCGGGTCATCGGGTTCGTTCTGGTGGGTCTTGGGGCTCTGCTCGTGGTGCTGGCCCCCGCACTGAAGTGGTGGGTCGCTCCCTCTCTCGCGGTCGCGCCACTGGGCTGTGACCCCGGCCCGCTGTGTGACGGGGGTGTGAGCATCTCGCCGTCCACCGGCATCGCCGTCAAGCTCTTCGACCCCGGCACGCTGACCTCGCTGAGCGCGGTCGCGGTCACCTCGACGCGTCGCGTGTCACCCGACCAAGCCGCGAGCGACGGCCCCAACAACCAGACGGTCTACGACTCGTTCCAGGACGTCACCAACCCGGCGGGGGTCACCATCGATGCCTCGACCGAGCGCATCGCCTTCGACGGTCACACGTCGGTGATGATCGACTGTTGCGAGGCGAACGAGGACGGTGTCCCGGTCACGGACTTCACCGGCATCAACCCGTTCAAGTTCCCCTTCGGGACTCAGCAGGAGACCTACAACTACTTCGACGGCACGCTGCGCAAGGCCCTTCCGGCGGAGTTCACGGGCACGGAGGACATCCTCGGGCTGGAGACCTACAAGTTCGTCCAGACGATCCCCCCGACGCTGTACGCCGAGCTCGAGGTGCCGGGTGGCCTGGTCGGCCAGCCCGATGCCGCGTCGGTGGTCTCGCCGCGGTTCTACACGAACGTGCGGACCATGTGGGTGGAGCCCGTCACCGGCGCGATCGTCAAGGGCCAGGAGGTGCAGAAGCAGTTCCTCGCAGGTTCGGACGGAACCACCGAGGCGCTGACCATCATCGAGGCGACCCTGCAGTTCACCGAGGAGAACACCGCCGAAGCCGTCAAGACGGCGTCCGACGGCAAGAGCCAGCTGACCCTGATCCAGCAGACGCTGCCGATCGTCTTCCTCATCCTGGGCATCCTTCTCCTGGTCGGCGGCTTCTTCCTGCTGCGTCGCCCGTCGGAAGCGGCTCACGCCACGGCATAGCTCGTCGGTTCAGGCGAGCCGGCACACGAAGATCGCTGTGCCGGGGATGACTGCACCGCGCAAGGCCGACCACCCTGCCCACACGTCGTCGTTCGTGGTCGGCCACGGCGGCTCGACGAGGTCCTCGAGCAGGAACCCGGCCGCCCGCAGGGCCCGCACCTCGCCGCCGAGCGTCCGGTGGTGCTCCACGTAGACGCCCGTTCCAGCCACGTCCCGCTCGACATACGGCGTCTCGTCCCAGTACGAGTCCTGCGCGACGAGTCCGCGTTGCCCCGGGTCGTCGGGGAAGCACCATCGCACGGGATGCGTCACCGAGAAGACCCACCGACCTCCCGGTCGCAGGACGCGCGCGACCTCGCGGTGCACCGTCTCGGGGTCGGCCACGAAGGGCAGCGCGCCGTAGGCCGAGCAGGCGAGGTCGAAGCAGTCCGAGCGGAACGGCAGCGCCCGCGCATCGGCCTGGGCAACCGCAGTCCGCAGGCCACAGCCCAGATCCAGCTCCGCGGCGTGTCGGAGCATCGCCGCGGAGAGGTCCACACCGAGGGACAGCCCTCCCTGGCCATTCACCCAGCGCGATCCCTGCGCGGCGCCACAGCCGACCTCGAGGACTCGCTGGCCCTCGACCGGTCCGAGCAGCCCGGCTACCTCCTCGCGCAGGCCCTCGGGGCCCCAGACCAGGTCGGCGTCGCCCAGCGAGCCACCGTGCTCGGCGAGGTAGTCGTCGGCCATCCGGTCCCAGCCGATCCGGCTCGCCCGGACCGACTCCTCGGGCCCCATCCACGACCGCCCGGCAGCCGACGTCGGCCCGGCTCCGTCCTCGATTGACCCGCTCACCTGCACAAACGTAGACTGAACGGGCGTTGTGGGCCTCGCGCGCGTCTCAGACCGAGCAGGCTCGCGCTCGACCATGTCTCCGGCCGTCTTCCTTCGACCCGGGTCTCGGCACGTTCGATCCACGGGTCCGCCGCGCACCGTCACGATCAAGAGTCCGCCGACCGTCCCGCCAGCCCTGGTGGAGCCGGTCCTGACGATCCCTGTCCGCATCGGAGCAACTACCCGCATGACGTCCACCACCGAGTACGTCCCGGCCGGCCTCCCCGCCGCAGCCCCGCAGGTCGCCATCAACGACATCGGCACCGCCGAAGACTTCATGGCCGCGATCGACCTCACGATCAAGTACTTCAACGACGGCGACATCGTCGAAGGGATCATCGTCAAGGTCGACCGTGACGAGGTCCTCCTCGACATCGGCTACAAGACCGAGGGCGTGATCCCCTCGCGCGAGCTGTCGATCAAGCACGACGTCGACCCCAACGAGGTCGTCAAGGTGGGTGACGAGATCGAGGCCCTGGTCCTTCAGAAGGAGGACAAGGAGGGCCGCTTGATCCTGTCCAAGAAGCGTGCCCAGTACGAGCGTGCCTGGGGCTCGATCGAGAAGATCAAGGAAGAGGACGGCATCGTCGAGGGTCAGGTGATCGAGGTCGTCAAGGGCGGCCTGATCATCGACATCGGCCTCCGCGGCTTCCTCCCCGCATCGCTGGTGGAGATGCGTCGCGTGCGCGACCTGCAGCCCTACGTCGGCCAGAAGCTCGAGGCGAAGATCATCGAGCTCGACAAGAACCGCAACAACGTCGTGCTGTCCCGCCGGGCCTGGCTCGAGCAGACCCAGTCCGCCGTGCGGCAGAACTTCCTCACCACCCTGGAGAAGGGTCAGGTGCGGCCGGGCGTCGTGTCCTCGATCGTCAACTTCGGTGCCTTCGTCGACCTGGGCGGCGTGGACGGCCTCGTGCACGTCTCCGAGCTGTCCTGGAAGCACATCGACCACCCGTCGGAGGTCGTCGAGGTCGGGCAGCCGGTCACGGTCGAGGTGCTCGACGTCGACATGGACCGCGAGCGTGTGTCCCTCTCGCTGAAGGCGACGCAGGAAGACCCGTGGCAGCAGTTCGCTCGCACCCACCAGATCGGTCAGGTCGTGCCCGGCAAGGTCACCAAGCTCGTCCCGTTCGGTGCGTTCGTGCGCGTCGACGAGGGCATCGAGGGACTGGTGCACATCTCCGAGCTGGCCGAGCGTCACGTGGAGATCCCGGAGCAGGTCGTCCAGGTCAACGACGACATCTTCGTCAAGGTCATCGACATCGATCTCGAGCGTCGTCGGATCTCGCTGAGCCTCAAGCAGGCCAACGAGGGGACGATCGGCGAGGCCGTGGCCGGTGACTTCGACCCCACGCTCTACGGCATGGCGGCGAGCTACGACGAGCAGGGCAACTACATCTACCCGGAAGGGTTCGACCCGGAGACCGGCGAGTGGTTGCCGGGCCACGAGGAGGCGCAGGCGGAGTGGGAGCGGCAGTACGCCGTCGCCCAGCAGCGCCACGAGGCTCACAAGGCCCAGGTCGTCGAGGCCCAGAAGGCCGAGGCCGAGGCGGTCGCCGAGGGGGCTGCCGCATCGTCGTACTCCTCGGAGACGACCACGGAGGACGAGTCCGGCGAGGTGCCGGCAGCGGAGGGCACCCTCGCCACCGACGAGGCGCTCGCCGCCCTGCGGGAGAAGCTGGCCGGCGGCGAGTAGCCGTCCGAGCACGTCCGTGAGGCCCGTCCCCGATCAGGGGACGGGCCTCACGCCTGTGGCGGGGATGGGAGAGTGGGGCGGTGCTGAGAGTCGGACTCACGGGGGGCATCGGGGCAGGGAAGTCGGCCGTCGCGGCGCTGCTGGCTGCGCGTGGGGCGGTCGTGATCGACGCCGACCAGCTGGCGCGCGAGGTCGTCGAGCCCGAGACCGACGGGTTCGGCCGCGTGGTGGCCGCGTTCGGGCCGAAGGTGGTGGGACCGGACGGGCGGCTGGACAGGCCACGGCTGGCCGAGATCGTGTTCAACGACCCCGCTCGGCTGGCCACCCTGAATGCCATCGTCCATCCCCGCGTGGCGGCGCGCACGGCGGAGCTGGCAGCGTCCGCACCCGAGAACTCCGTCCTGGTGGTCGACGTCCCTCTGCTCGTCGAGAACCACCTGGAGGGGGCGTACGACGTCGTGCTCGTCGTGGACGCGCCCGACGACGTACGGATCGCCCGGCTCACCGGACCTCGCGGGCTCACCGAGGTCGGATGTCAGGGCACGGATGGCGGCGCAGGCCACCCGGGAGGACCGCCTCGAGGCCGCGGACTTCGTGGTCGACAACTCCGGGGACCTCGCCGACCTGGAGGAACGGGTCGACGAGGTCTGGGCGCAACTCGCAGCCGCGGCATCGTGATCGTGAGGTCGAGACTGTCGGCGGGGCGTCGTACCGTGGCGGCATGAGACCGGTCAGTGAGCTCGTCCGCACGGTGGCGCCCTTCGAGGTGATCGCCGACTTCCAACCCTCCGGGGACCAGCCGACGGCCATCGACGAGCTGGAGCAGCGGATCCGGGCGGGGGAGAAGGACGTCGTCCTGCTGGGCGCCACGGGCACGGGCAAGTCGGCGACGACCGCCTGGCTGATCGAGAGGCTGCAGCGCCCGACGCTGGTCCTCGCACCGAACAAGACCCTGGCCGCTCAGCTGGCCAACGAGTTCCGCGAGCTCCTGCCCAACAACGCAGTCGAGTACTTCGTCAGCTACTACGACTACTACCAGCCCGAGGCCTACGTCCCGCAGACGGACACCTACATCGAGAAGGACTCCTCGATCAACGACGAGGTCGAGCGGCTGCGCCACTCGGCCACGAACAGCCTGCTCACGCGCCGCGACGTGGTGGTCGTCGCCAGCGTCTCGTGCATCTACGGCCTGGGCACCCCGCAGGAGTACCTCGATCGGAGCGTGTCCTTGCGCGTGGGCGACACGATCGAGCGCGACGCGCTCCTGCGGCGCTTCGTCGACATCCAGTACACCCGCAACGACCTGGCCTTCACCCGAGGGACCTTCCGCGTGCGTGGCGACACCGTGGAGATCTTCCCGGTCTACGAGGAGCACGCGGTGCGCATCGAGATGTTCGGCGACGAGGTCGAGCGGCTCATGACGCTCCACCCGCTGACCGGTGAGGTCCTCACCGAGGACGTCGAGCTCCGGGTGTTCCCGGCCACGCACTACGTCGCAGGCCCGGAGCGCATGGAGCGGGCCATCGTCGGCATCGAGGCGGAGCTGGGGGAGCGGCTGGCGGAGATGGAGCGCCAGGGCAAGCTGCTGGAGGCGCAACGGCTGAGGATGCGCACGACCTACGACCTCGAGATGATGCGCCAGGTCGGCTCGTGCAGCGGGATCGAGAACTACAGCCGCCACATCGACGGCCGCGCGCAGGGCACCGCGCCGCACACGCTCCTCGACTACTTCCCCGAGGACTTCCTGCTCGTCATCGACGAGTCCCACGTCACCGTCCCGCAGGTGGGCGGCATGTACGAGGGGGACATGAGCCGCAAGCGCACGCTCGTCGACCACGGGTTCCGGCTGCCCTCAGCCATGGACAACCGCCCGTTGCGCTGGGAGGAGTTCCTCCAGCGGATCGGTCAGACCGTGTACCTCTCCGCAACTCCGGGGCCGTACGAGCTGGGGCGCGGTGACGGCGTCGTCGAGCAGATCATCCGACCCACCGGTCTGATCGACCCCGAGGTCGTGGTCAAGCCCACCAAGGGCCAGATCGACGACCTCGTGCACGAGATCCGGGAGCGGTCCGCGAAGCACGAGCGGGTGCTCGTCACCACGCTGACGAAGAAGATGTCCGAGGACCTCACCGACTACCTGCTGGAGCTGGGGATCCGGGTGCGCTACCTCCACAGCGAGGTCGACACCCTGCGTCGCGTGGAGCTCCTCCGCGAGCTGCGGATGGGCGAGTTCGACGTGCTGGTCGGCATCAACCTGCTCCGCGAGGGCCTCGACCTCCCCGAGGTGTCGCTTGGTGTCCATCCTGGATGCCGACAAGGAAGGCTTCCTGCGGTCGTCCACGTCACTGATCCAGACCATCGGTCGCGCGGCGCGCAACGTCTCCGGCCAGGTGCACATGTACGCCGACAAGATCACCCCGTCGATGGCGCAGGCGATCGACGAGACGAACCGACGCCGGGAGAAGCAGGTCGCCTACAACCTCGAGGCGGGGGTCGACCCGCAGCCGCTCCGTAAGCGGATCGCCGACATCACCGACCTGATCGCCCGCGAGGACGCCGACACCGAGGCTCTGCTGGGCTCGGCCCGGACGCAGAGCCGGGGCAAGGCGATCGTGCCGGGGCTGGTGCGTGGGGAGGCCGGTCGTCATGCGGCCGAGCTCGCCGGGATGCCGCGCGCCGACCTGGCCGACCTCATCCAGCAGCTGAACGACCAGATGCACGCGGCGGCGACCGAGCTGCAGTTCGAGCTGGCCGCCCGGCTGCGCGACGAGATCTCCGAGCTCAAGAAGGAGCTCCGCGGGATGGACGCCGCCGGCATCCGATGAACGCCCGTTAGGGTTGCCTGAGTCGCAGTCGCCGTCGTCCCGGAAGGAACCGAACCAGCCGTGGACGTCAGTTTCACCGTCTGGGCGGTCACGGTGGCGGCGGTCCTGGCGGTGATCGGCCTCGACCTGCTGGCGGTGAGCCGACGGCCGCATCTGCCGACGATGCGCGAGTCCACGCTGTGGGTGCTGCTCTTCGTCGGCTTGGCCGTGGTGTTCGGACTTCTGGTGTGGGCCGTCTGGGGTCAGGAACTACGCGGGGCAGTTCTACGCGGGCTGGCTCACCGAGTACTCGCTGAGCCTCGACAACCTGTTCGTCTTCGTCATCATCATGTCCCGCTTCAAGGTGCCGGCTGCAGCCCAGCAGACGGTTCTGCTCATCGGCATCCTGCTGGCGCTGTTCTTCCGGAGCATCTTCATCGTGCTCGGCGCGGCGGCCATCAGCCGCTACTCCTGGGTCTTCTACTTCTTCGGCGCCTTCCTCGTCTACACCGCCTGGAAGCTCGCGAGCCATGGAGAGGAGGACGACGACGACTTCAAGGAGAACGCCGTGCTACGGCTGGTCAAGCGCGTCGTGCCGACGTCGGTCGACTACGACGGCATCCGGCTGCGCACCGAGATCGACGGTGTCCGGCTCTTCACGCCCATGCTCGTGGTCATGGTCGCGATCGGCACCACCGACGTGCTCTTCGCCCTCGACTCGATCCCGGCCATCTTCGGTCTCACCAAGGAGCCCTACCTGGTCTTCACCGCCAACGCCTTCGCCCTCATGGGGCTCATGCAGCTGTACTTCCTGCTGGGCGGGCTGCTCGATCGGCTCGTCTACCTGTCGATCGGGCTGGCCGTCATCCTCGGGTTCATCGGGGTGAAGCTCATCCTCGAGGCGCTGCACACCAACACGGTGCCGTTCATCAACGGTGGTGAACCCGTCGAGTGGGCCCCGGAGATCCCGATCAGCGTGTCGCTCGGAGTGATCGTGACCGTCCTGGCCCTGACCACCGTCGCCAGCCTGCTCCGCACGCCGGCGCGACGGCCGACCCGCCTGACCCGCCTGACCCGCTCGGGGTGGTGAGCGCCGCTGGTCACCAACCCCGCGCGCGCCACTCGGCGAGGTGCGGCCGCTCGGCACCCAGTGTCGTGTCGTTGCCGTGCCCGGGGTAGACCCAGGTCTCGTCAGGAAGAGCGCCGAACACCTTGGCCTCGAGGCCGTCCATCAAGGAGCTGAAGGCCGAAGCGTCACCGCGCGTGTTACCAGGCCCGCCCGGGAACAGGCAGTCGCCCGTCCACACGTGCGGAGGCCCGTCCGGGTCGTCGTACACCAAGGCGATCGACCCGGGCGTGTGCCCGACCAGGTGGATGACGCGCAGCTCGACGTCCCCGAACCGCAGGACATCGCCGTCGGCCAGCGTGCGAGCCGTGGGGACCTCGATCCCCGGCGCGTCCGCGGCGTGGGCGTACGTCGGCGCCGCGGTCGCCGCCACCACGTCTGCGAGGCCCGTCCAGTGGTCCCAGTGCTGATGTGTCGTCACGATCCCCACCAGCCCGTCCGGCCCGACCAGGTCGAGCAACCGCTCGGGTTCCGCGGCTGCATCGACGAGAAGCTGATCGCCCGTGTTGAGCGACAGCGCAGCAAGTAGGCGTTGTTGTTCATCTCGCCGACGGCCAGCTTCTCCACGACGAGGCCGGTGAGCTCGCGGACCGCGGGGTCTCCACCGACGTGCACGTTCCCGGTGTAGGTCATGGGGCGATCCTCACACGATCGGGCGCCCTATGCCCACGGGGGTGCGGCGGGGATCTCGTTCCGCCCCCGGGGGCGGAGGCCGGAGCCGCCTGACCGGCCGAGGAGCCAGCCGAGGAGCTCCTGCGGGGGACCGGTGAGGCTCGTCTCTGCCGACGCCGATCCTCCATGCGGATCCGTCGAGCGTCACGAGTCGTCCGAACGGCATGTCCGGTCGCGCGGCGAACCCCGGGCGCCACCTGGTCCAGCGTGCGCGTGGCGAAGGCGTCCGACCAGTCCGATCACGGAGTACCCGGCGGCCAGGTCGACGTGGTGGATCTCGAGCTCGCGGATCCGACGAGCGGAAGCTCCCAGCCCTCGATCTCGGCGCCGCTCCCGAGCCGCAGGATCGCAGCCTCCGGCGGAGGCGGGCATGCCTGGCGAGCCGGGCCCTGGAGGGCCGCGGCGCTCGATTCCAGATCAGCCACCTGGTCGGAGGCCGTGCGCGTCGCTCCAGCCTCGATCTCAGCGGCTCGTGCCTCCCGTGAGGGGTACATCGGCGTCTCCACGCCCGAGGTGGCCCACTCGACGAGTCGGCCCAGACCATCGGCGTTGCGTGCGACGTGCGCCAGGACGTGGCCCCTGCTCCAGCCCGGCAGCGCGGACGGCGCATGAAGGTCGGCCCCGCTCAGCCGTCGTGCCGTCCGCAGGAACCGGTCCGTGGCGGCGCGCCAGCTCGTCCAGGGCCGGGTCCCCGCTGCGAAGTCCGTCACGAGGCGGAGGTGGTTGCGTGCTCACGCCCCGGACGGTAGCCGCCGTGGAGCTGCCAGGGCGACGACTGTCGGTCCGCCCGACTAGCCTGATCGGACCGACGTACGTACGCCGCTCCCGCCAGCACGCTCACCGAAGGACCACCCGTGGCCGAACGCCTGATCGTCCGTGGCGCGCGCGAGCACAACCTCAAGGACGTCTCGCTCGACCTGCCGCGCGACGCCCTCATCGTCTTCACCGGACTGTCCGGCTCGGGCAAGTCGAGTCTCGCCTTCGACACGATCTTCGCCGAAGGTCAGCGGCGCTACGTCGAGTCGCTCTCCGCCTACGCGCGACAGTTCCTCGGTCAGATGGACAAGCCGGACGTGGACTTCATCGAGGGCCTCTCGCCCGCCGTCTCCATCGACCAGAAGTCCACCAGCCGCAACCCCCGCTCGACGGTCGGCACCATCACCGAGGTCTACGACTATCTGCGCCTGCTCTACGCCCGGGCCGGTCGGCCGCACTGCCCGATCTGCGGTCGGAGCCATCAGCCGACAGTCGCCGCAGCCATCGTCGACCGGGTCCTGAGGCCTGCGACGACGGCACCCGCTTCCAGGTGCTCGCGCCGGTGGTCCGTGGCCGGAAGGGGGAGTACGGCGAGCTCTTTCAAGCGAGCTTGCAGGCCAAGGGCTACAGCCGGGCTCGGGTGGACGGTGTGGTCCACACGCTCACCGAGCCCCCCATCCTGAAGAAGCAGGAGAAGCACACCATCGAGGTCGTCGTCGACCGGTTGCAGGTCAAGGCCGGAGCGCAAGCGACGGCTGACCGACTCCATCGAGACCGCGCTCGTCCTCGGTGGCGGGCTGGTGACCCTCGACTTCGTCGACCTGCCCGAGGACGACCCGCACCGCGAGCGCCAGTACTCCGAGCACCTCTACTGCCCCTACGACGACCTGTCGTTCGAGGAGCTCGAGCCCCGTTCGTTCTCCTTCAACAGCCCGTTCGGCGCCTGCGCGGAGTGCCACGGTCTGGGCACCCGCATGGAGGTCGACCCGGAGCTCGTGGTCCCCGACCCAGCGCTGAGCCTCGAGGCGGGGGCGCTTTCGCCGTGGAGCTCGGCTCACACGAGCGACTACTTCGGCCGCCTGGTCGAGGCGCTCGCCGACAGCCCTGGGTTTCCGCATGGACGTGGCGTGGCAGCGGCTGCCCGCCAAGGCTCGCAAGATCCCTGCTCGAAGGTCACCCCGAGCAGGTGCACGTCCGCTACAAGAACCGGTACGGCCGCGAGCGCTCCTACTACACGAGCTTCGAGGGGGTCATCCCCTACGTCCAACGGCGGCACGCGGAGGCCGAGAGCGACGTGAGCCGCGAGCGCTTCGAGGGGTTCATGCGAGAGGTGCCGTGCCCCGCGTGCCACGGCGCCCGCCTGAAGCCCGTCTCGCTCGCCGTGACCTTGGGCGGGCGCTCGATCGCCGACGTCGGCAGCGATGCCGATCGGGGAGTGCGCCCTGTTCCTGCGCGAGCTCGATCTCGACCCGCGCGAGGCCCAGATCGCCGAGCGCGTCCTGAAGGAGGTCAACGAGCGACTGCGGTTCCTGCTCGACGTCGGTCTCGACTACCTCACCCTGAGCCGGCCGGCGGGAACCCTCGCCGGGGGAGAGGCTCAGCGGATCAGGCTCGCGACACAGATCGGGTCGGGGCTGGTCGGGGTGCTCTACGTGCTGGACGAGCCGTCCATCGGCCTTCACCAGCGGGACAACCACCGCCTCATCGAGACGCTGGTGCGGCTGCGCGACCTCGGCAACACCCTGATCGTGGTGGAGCACGACGAGGACACCATCCGCACCGCGGACTGGGTGGTCGACATCGGCCCGGGTGCCGGTGAGCACGGCGGCCAGATCGTCGTCTCCGGCACGGTGGACGACCTGCTGAGCTCACCGGACTCGATCACCGGGCACTACCTCTCGGGTCGACGCGAGATCAGCGTCCCTGCCGTACGCCGTCCGCGTGACGCCGGGCCGCAGCCTGGTGGTCGAGGGCGCGCGCGAGCACAACCTGCGCGGGGTCGACGTCGAGATCCCGCTCGGCTGCTTCGTCGCCGTGACCGGCGTCTCGGGCTCGGGCAAGTCCACCCTGGTCAACGACATCCTCTTCAACGTGCTGGCGCGCGACCTCAACGGCGCGCGCACCGTGCCGGGCCGGCACACCCGGGTGCGGGGGATCGAGCACCTCGACAAGGTGGTGCACGTCGACCAGAGCCCGATCGGGCGCACCCCCCGGTCCAACCCGGCGACCTACACCGGGGTCTTCGACCACGTGCGCAAGCTGTTCGCCCAGACCAGCGAGGCCAAGGTGCGCGGCTACCTCCAGGGCCGCTTCTCCTTCAACGTCAAGGGCGGACGATGCGAGGCCTGTGCCGGAGACGGCACCATCAAGATCGAGATGAACTTCCTCCCCGACGTCTACGTGCCCTGTGAGGTCTGCCACGGCGCGCGGTACAACCGCGAGACGCTCGAGGTGCACTTCAAGGGCAAGACCATCTCCGAGGTGCTCGACATGCCGATCGAGGAGGGCCTCGAGTTCTTCGAGGCGGTTCCGCCGATCGCGCGCCACCTCCGCACCCTCAACGAGGTCGGGCTCGGTTACGTGCGGCTCGGGCAGCCCGCGCCGACCCTGTCCGGGGGCGAGGCACAGCGTGTGAAGCTCGCGGCCGAGCTGCAGAAGCGCTCCACGGGGCGCACGATCTACGTCCTCGACGAGCCGACGACCGGTTTGCACTTCGAAGACATCCGCAAGCTCCTCGGTGTCTTGCAGAGCCTTGCGGACAAGGGGAACTCTGTCGTGGTCATCGAGCACAACCTCGACGTGATCAAGACGGCGGACTGGGTCATCGACATGGGCCCCGAAGGCGGAACCGGTGGTGGGACCGTCGTCGCCACCGGCACGCCTGAGCAGGTCGCCGGGTCACCCGAGAGCCACACGGGTGCCTTTCTCAGCCGACTGGTCACCCCCGCCCACGCACCTGCTCCGGCCGTACGCCGCCGCAAGGCACGCGTCGGCGCCTGAAGGCCTGAAGCCCGCCGTCAGGACGCTGCAGATGCCCGCCCGCAGGGCGGAAGCTACGGTGGAGGTCGGACCGACCAGGAGGATGTCATGACCGAGCTCGACCGCAGAACGGTTCTCCGTGGCGCGGGTGCAGTCGGCGTGGCCGCCGCCGTGGCTCCCGTGCTGGCGGCCTGCGGCGGATCCTCAGGGGCAGGCTCTGCTGGCACCGGCGGCACGACCGTCACGCTCACGACAGCCGCGGTGCCGGTCAAGGGCGGAGTGATCCAGGACGGTGTGGTGGTGACCCAGCCGGAGGCTGGGGACTTCAAGGCCTTCAGCTCCAGCCTGCCCGCACCAGGGGTGCCCCGTGGCGACGGTGGCCGACGACGTGATCACGTGCAACTGCCACGGGTCCACCTTCAGCGCCACCGACGGAGCGAGGATCAGCGGCCCGGCGACACGCGGCCTCACGGTGCTCACGGCCACCGTCGACGGGGACACGGTCGTCGTCACCTGAGTCCGGCGCGACCCCCGCACCCCCTTCGTGATCATGCGAGTTCGGCCCCTAGGACGAGGGGCGAGAACTGCATGATCACCGAGGGGGAGAGCGGGCGGGTCGGCGGGGCGGCATAGGCTCCACGGGTGGCTGACCCCGCGACCTACCGTCCGGCCCCGGGGTCCATCCCGGATGCCCCAGGGGTCTATCGGTTTCGAGACGCCCACGGCCGGGTCGTCTACGTCGGCAAGGCCAAGAGCCTCCGGTCGCGGTTGTCCTCCTACTTCCAAGACCTCGCCCATCTTCATCCCCGCACCCAGACGATGGTGACCACGGCGGCCTCGGTCGACTGGACCGTCGTCGCCAACGAGGTGGAGGCTCTCCAGCTGGAGTACTCCTGGATCAAGGAGTACGACCCTCGTTTCAACGTCAAGTACCGCGACGACAAGAGCTATCCCAGCCTCGCGGTGACGGTCGGTGAGGAGTACCCGCGGCTGCAGGTCATGCGTGGCCCCAAGCGCAAGGGGGTTCGCTACTACGGGCCGTACTCCCACGCCTGGGCGATCCGCGACACCCTCGACCTGCTGCTGCGCGTCTTCCCGGCGCGGACCTGCAGCTCGGGTGTCTTCCGACGAGCCGGTCAGGTCGGGCGGCCCTGCCTGCTGGGATACATCGGCAAGTGCTCCGCCCCTTGCGTGGGCACGGTCACCGTCGAGGAGCACCGTGCGATCGTCGACGACTTCTGCGCGTTCATGGATGGCAACACGACCCCCTACATCCGACGGCTCGAGCGCGAGATGCGGGTGGCCTCCGACGCGCAGGAGTACGAGCGAGCAGCACGCCTGCGCGATGACGTCGGCGCCCTGACCCGAGCCCTCGAGAAGAACGCTGTGGTCCTCGGGGACGCCACCGACGCCGACGTCATCGCCCTCGCCGAGGACCCGCTGGAGGCTGCCGTGCAGGTCTTCCACGTCCGCGGGGGCCGCGTGCGCGGGCAACGCGGCTACGTGGTCGACCGCGTGGAGGAGGCCACCACGGGTGACCTGGTCGAGCGTCTGGTGCTGCAGCTCTACGGTCCCGAGACCGGGGACGCCGTGCCGCACGAGGTGCTCGTGCCTGCGCTCCCCTCCGACGCCGAGGCACTGGCGGAGTGGTTGTCGGTCCGGCGCGGCTCCAGGGTCGACCTTCGCGTGCCCCAACGAGGGGACAAGCGAGCCCTGCTCGAGACCGTGGCGCGCAACGCCCAACAGACCCTCACGTTGCACAAGACGCGCCGCGCCAGCGACCTGACGACGCGATCGCTGGCCCTGACGGAGATCCAGGAGGCGCTCGGACTCAGCGAGGCACCGTTGCGCATCGAGTGCATCGACGTCTCGAACCTGCAGGGGACCGAGGTGGTGGCCTCGCTGGTCGTCTTCGAGGACGGGCTGCCCCGCAAGTCGGAGTATCGGCGGTTCGCCGTCCGTGGGTTCGAGGGGCAGGACGACGTCGCGTCCATCAAGGAGGTCGTCGGACGGAGGTTCCGCCGCTTCCTCGACGAGAGGGAACAAGCCACCGACCTGGAGATCGATGCCCTGGGGGACGAGTCAACGTCGGGCGCTGAAGCGCGCCCTGGCATCGACCCCGACACCGGACGTCCGAAGCGCTTCGCCTACGCCCCGAACCTCCTCGTCGTCGACGGCGGGGCTCCCCAGGTGGCGGCCGCACAGCAGTCGCTCGACGAGCTGGGCATCGACGACGTCGCGGTCTGCGGCCTCGCGAAGCGGCTCGAGGAGGTCTGGCTCCCAGGCACCGACGTAGCCGGTCATCCTCGGGCGTGCCAGCGAGGCGCTCTACCTGCTTCAGCGCGTACGCGACGAGGCCCATCGGTTCGCGATCACCTATCACCGGCAACGACGGTCCAGGTCGATGACGGCGAGTGCGCTCGACGGCGTGCCTGGGCTCGGCGAGACCCGTCGCAAGGCGCTCCTGCGGCACTTCGGTTCCCTGAAGCGCCTCCGAGCCGCCACCGCCGCGGAGATCGCGGAGGTCCCCGGCGTCGGTCCCCGCACCGCGGCAGCGGTGGTGGCCGCCCTCGCCCCACCAGGAGCCGGTGCCGCCGGGGTCAACGTCGCCACCGGTGAGATCCTCGACTGAGCCAGGCCCGCCAGACCTCGGGCCCAGGGCATGAGAGGGTCACCTGTCGTCGAGGGAGGACGTGATGAGCGAGCAATCGGTCGCGGACGGCTCGGGCGTGCCGGAGCTGGTCATCGTCACGGGGATGAGCGGGGCAGGGCGCAGCACCGTCGGGCACGCCCTCGAGGACCTGGGCTGGTTCGTGGTCGACAACCTTCCGCCCGCGCTGCTCCCGACCCTGCTCGAGCTCGGGGCCCGGTCCCAGGGCAGTGTCCCTCGCATCGCTGCCGTCGTCGACGTCCGCGGTCGCTCGTTCTTCGCTGATCTCCGCACCTCGCTGGGAGCACTGGCGGAGATGGGGATCGTGCCTCGAGTCGTCTACCTCGAGGCCTCGGACGAAGCACTCGTCCGGCGCTTCGAGTCCGTCCGCCGAGCCCACCCGCTTCAAGCCGAGGGTCGCGTGACCGACGGCATCGCCGCCGAGCGCACCCTCCTCGAAGAGGTCCGGGAGACCGCCGACCTCGTGATCGACACCACGACCTTGAACGTCCATGAGCTGCGCTCCCGGGTGGAGGAAGCGCTCGCCGGTTCCGTGGCCCCGACGTTGCGGGCGACCCTGGTCTCGTTCGGCTTCAAGTACGGCCTGCCGGCCGACGCTGACCTCGTCCTCGACTGCCGCTTCCTGCCCAACCCGCACTGGGTCCCCGAGCTCCGTCCGCGGAGTGGGCTGGACCCGGAGGTGAGCGCCTACGTGCTCGCGCAGCCGGGGGCCGGGGAGCTCCTGGTCCGATACAGCGACGTCCTCGAGCTGATCGCCCCCGGGTACCTCCGGGAAGGCAAGCGCTATGTGACGGTGGCCGTCGGTTGCACGGGCGGCAAGCACCGCAGCGTGGCGATGTCCGAGGCACTGGCCGGCCTGCTCAGGGACGCGGGCCTCGAGACTCGCGTGGTCCACCGCGACCTGGGTCGCGAGTGACCCGACCGACCGCAGTCGTCGCGCTGGGTGGGGGCCACGGCCTGGCTGCCACGCTTCAGGCCCTCCGACACGTGACGCACGACGTCACCGCGGTCGTCACCGTCGCTGACGACGGTGGGTCCAGCGGCCGACTCCGTGAGGAGTTCGGGATCCTCCCCCCTGGAGATCTGCGGATGGCGCTGGCTGCCCTCTGCCGGGACGACGACTGGGGTCGCACCTGGAGCGAGGTCCTGCAGCACCGATTCTCGGGGAACGGTGCTCTGGGAGGGCACTCCCTCGGCAACCTCCTCATCGCAGCCCTCTGGGAGACGCATGCGACCGTCGACGGCCTCGACTGGGTGGCGCGCCTGCTCGGTGCCGAGGGGCGGGTGCTTCCCATGGCGGCCGTCCCGCTCGAGATCGAGGCGGACGTCTCCGCCCCCGACGAGCCATCCGGCGTGCGGGTGGTGCGTGGGCAGGTCGAGGTGGCCAGCACCCGCGGCCGAGTTCTGGCCGTTCGCCTCGCGCCGCAAGCGCCGCCCGTCCATCCCGAGACCGTCGCTGCCGTGGAGGCTGCCGACTTCGTGGTGCTGGGCCCGGGGTCGTGGTTCACCTCGGTGATCCCGCACCTGCTCGTCCCCGATCTTCGTGCCGCGCTGGTGGGCACCCGTGCTCGCCGGATCGTGGTCCTCAACCTTCGGGCCCAGCCCGGCGAGACCGACGGCTTCTCTCCCGAGCGTCACTTGCAGGTGCTCTCGGCTCACGCGCCGGACCTGGTCATCGACGCTGTGGTCGCAGACCCGCGGCACGTCGACCAGCCAGCGCCCCTGGAGGCGCAGTGCCAGGCCCTGGGCGCGGAGCTGGTGCTCGAGAAGGTGGCCATGGACGACGGCTCCGACCGTCACGACCCCTCGCTTCTTGCCGCGACGTTCACGGCGCTCACCGAAGGTGGCAGGATCGGCTCATGGCGATGACCGCGGCGGTGAAGGACGAGCTGTCACGCGTCGTGGTGACGGCCCCTTCCTGCAGGAAGGCCGAGGTGTCGGCCATGCTGCGGTTCGCGGGCGGTCTCCACATCGTGGCCGGGCGGATCGTGGTGGAAGCCGAGCTCGACACAGGTTCCGTCGCACGCCGGCTGCGCAAGGACATCGCCGAGATCTACGGGCACACCAGCGACATCAGCGTCGTCGCGCCGGGCGGCCTGCGCCGGGGGAGCCGATACGTGGTCCGGGTGGTCAAGGACGGTGAGGCGCTGGCGCGCCAGACCGGGCTGCTCGATGCGCGTGGGCGACCGGTCCGTGGGCTGCCTCCGCAGGTCGTGTCGGGCTCGCTCGCCGACGTCGAGGCCGCATGGCGCGGCGCGTTCCTGGCCCACGGCTCTCTGACCGAACCTGGCCGGTCCTCGTCCCTGGAGATCACCTGCCCCGGCCCCGAAGCAGCCCTGGCGCTGGTGGGGGCGGCGCGTCGGATGGGGATCCCGTCCAAGGCGCGCGAGGTCCGAGGCGTCGACCGCGTCGTCGTCCGCGACGGCGATGCGATCAGCGCCCTGCTCACGCGGTTGGGGGCGCACGAGAGCATGCTGGCCTGGGAGGAGCGGCGCATGCGCCGCGAGGTCCGGGCCACGGCCAACCGGCTCGCCAACTTCGACGATGCGAACCTCCGTCGATCGGCCCGGGCAGCGGTCGCCGCCAGCTCGCGGGTCCAGCGGGCGTTGGAGATCCTGGGCGACGACGTACCCGATCACCTCTCGGCTGCCGGCAAGCTCCGCCTCGAGCACGGGCAGGCGAGCCTCGAGGAGCTCGGCGCGCTCGCCGACCCACCGATGACCAAGGACGCGGTCGCCGGCCGCATCCGGCGACTGCTGGCCATGGCGGACAAGCGCGCCGAGGACCTCGGGCTCCCCAACACCGAGGCCAACCTCACTCCCGACATGCTGCAGAGCTGACCGGCGCGCTCGCCGACCGGTCCCCGGACGCCCCCTGAAGGCCCCACGGACCAAGCGATAGGATCGTCTCGAATCGATAACGGCCGTCGGGCCGCGCCGCGGTGACCGACGCACGAAGGGACTCTCAGTGACCGTACGCGTCGGCATCAACGGCTTCGGCCGCATCGGCCGCAACTTCTACCGCGCCGTGCAGACCTCCGGCGCCGACATCGAGATCGTGGGGGTCAACGACCTCACCGACAACAAGACGCTGGCCCATCTGCTCAAGTACGACTCGATCCTCGGTCGGCTCGGACAGGACGTCACCTACACCGATGACGCGATCGTCGTCGGTGGCACCACGATCAAGGCGCTGGCCGAGCGCGACCCGGCGGCGCTGCCGTGGGGCGACCTCGGCGCCGACATCGTGATCGAGTCGACGGGCCACTTCACCGACGCCACGAAGGCCAAGGCGCACATCGACGGCGGCGCGAAGAAGGTCATCATCTCCGCCCCGGCGAAGAACGAGGACGTGACGATCGTCCTGGGCGTCAACGAGGGTGACTACGACCCCGCCAAGCACGCGGTGATCTCGAACGCGTCCTGCACGACCAACTGCCTCGGCCCGATGGCGAAGGTCCTCCACGAGACCTTCGGCATCGAGCACGGCCTGATGACGACGATCCACGCCTACACGAACGACCAACCGATCCTCGACTTCCCGCACAAGGACCTGCGCCGTGCCCGGGCGGCGGCGATCAACATGATCCCGACGACCACGGGTGCCGCCAAGGCGATCGGGCTGGTCATGCCGGAGCTCAAGGGCAAGCTCGACGGCTACGCGATGCGCGTCCCGGTTCCGACCGGCTCGGCCACGGATCTCACGGTCACCCTGACGCGTGCTGCCTCCAAGGAGGAGATCAACGCCGCGATCAAGGCTGCTGCCGACGGCCCGCTGAAGGGCATCCTCGAGTACACCGAGGACCCGATCGTCTCCTCCGACATCGTCACGTCTCCGGCATCGTGCATCTTCGACGCGGGGCTGACCCACGTGATGGGCAACACGGCGAAGGTCGTGGGCTGGTACGACAACGAGTGGGGCTACAGCAACCGGCTGGTCGACCTGGTCGGCTACGTCGGCGCGACGCTCTAGACCGTGCGGACCCTCGACGATCTCCTCGCCGAGGGGGTGCGAGGTCGGCGCGTGCTCGTGCGCTCCGACCTGAACGTGCCCCTGACCGACGACGGTGACGGCGGTCGCGCCATCACCGACGACGGGCGCATTCGCGCCAGCCTGCCCACGATCCGCTCGCTGGCTGATGCCGGGGCGCGGGTCGTGGTCTGCGCGCACCTCGGCCGCCCCAAGGGGGAGCGGGTTCCGGCTCTCTCGCTGGGACCGGTGGCCGTCCGGCTGGGCGAGCTGCTGGGTCGGCCCGTTGCCCTGGCCGAAGACACGGCCGGTCCGTCCGCCGCAGCCACCGTCGCGGCACTGGACGACGGCCAGGTGGCCCTCCTGGAGAACCTCCGGTTCGAGTCCGCCGAGACGTCCAAGGTCGACAGCGAGCGGGCCGACCTGGCCGACCGGCTCGCCGGGCTGGCCGACGCCTACGTCGGGGACGGTTTTGGTGCTGTCCATCGCCGGCACGCCAGCGTGTTCGACGTACCCGCTCGGCTCCCGCACTACGCGGGCGGTCTCATCGCCGGGGAGACCGCAGTCCTGCGCCGACTCACCGAGAACCCGGACCGGCCCTACGTCGTGGTGCTCGGCGGTGCGAAGGTCTCGGACAAGCTGGGAGTCATCGCGAACCTGCTGACCACGGTCGATCGGCTTCTGATCGGCGGCGGCATGGCCTACACCTTCCTCGCGGCCCAGGGGCACGAGGTCGGCTCGAGCTTGCTGGAACCCGACCAGCTCGACACCGTCCGAACCCTCGTCACCGAAGCGCAGGAGAAGGGCGTCACGCTCATCCTGCCGACCGACGTCGTCGCGGCCGACAGCTTCAGCGCGGACGCCGCGCACGGGGTCGTGCCCGTCACCGAGATCCCGGCCGACCGCATGGGGCTCGACATCGGACCAGAGACCAGCGCTGCCTTCGCAGCGGCACTCGCTGATGCGCGCACCGTCTTCTGGAACGGCCCGATGGGGGTCTTCGAGATGGCGCCCTACGCCGAGGGCACCCGGGCGCTGGCCCAGGCACTCACCACCGTCGACGGCCTGACCGTCGTGGGTGGTGGCGACTCGGCGGCCGCCGTTCGGGCCCTGGGGTTCGACGATGCGGCCTTCGGCCACATCTCCACCGGTGGTGGTGCGTCGCTGGAGTTCCTCGAGGGACGTGAGCTCCCCGGTCTCACTGCCTTGGAGGCATGACCCGCATGGCCGTACCGCCTCGTCCCGCCCGCACCGGTCGCCTGCCACTCATGGCGGGCAACTGGAAGATGAACTGCAACCATCTCGAGGCCATCGCCTTGACCCAGAAGCTGGCGTTCGGCCTCAACGACGACGACTTCGACCAGGTCGAAGTTGCTGTGCTGCCGCCCTTCACCGACCTCCGGTCGGTGCAGACCTTGGTCGACGGCGACCGCCTGAAGCTCGTCTACGGTGCCCAGGACCTGTCCGCTCATGACTCCGGCGCCTTCACCGGCGAGGTGTCGGGAGCGATGCTGGCCAAGCTGGGCTGCACCTATGTCGCTGTGGGCCACAGCGAGCGACGGCAGTACCACGCCGAGACCGACGAGGTGGTCCGCGCGAAGGTCACGGCTGCCTTCCGGCACGGCCTCGTCCCGATCGTCTGCGTGGGTGAAGGACTGGAGATCCGCCGCGCCGGCACTCACGTCGCGCACACCCTGGCGCAGGTCGACGGGGCTCTCGAGGGCCTCGGCGCCGACCAGGCGCGCACCGTCGTCATCGCCTACGAACCCGTCTGGGCGATCGGCACCGGCGAGGTCGCGACCCCCGAGGACGCCCAGGAGGTCTGCTCGGCGATCCGTACGCGGTTGGCCGAGCTCTACTCCGGCGATCTCGCGGACGGCGTTCGGGTGCTGTACGGCGGGTCGGTCAAGGGCTCCAACGCAGCAGCCCTGATGGCGCAGCCCGACGTGGACGGCGCGCTCGTCGGTGGGGCCGCCCTGGACGCCGAGGACTTCGTTCGCATCGTCCGGTACCGCGCGCAGCCGATCGACTAGGTACCATCAGGTGAGGTGGGCGCAGCCCGCCTCGTTGTTGTGCAGTCCGGAAGGGGTTCCATGATCGTCGCGCTCGGCTCGGTGCTGATCGTGTCCAGCCTGCTCATGATCGTCCTGGTGCTCCTGCACAAGGGCAAGGGTGGCGGCCTCAGTGACATGTTCGGTGGCGGAGCCACCTCGTCGGTCGGGGGTTCGGCGGTAGCCGAGCGCAACCTGGATCGGCTCACCATCTTCATCGGTCTGGTCTGGATCACCTCCATCGTGGGGCTCGGCCTGATCCTCAAGAACTCCTACTGAGGGGAACGGCCCGTGGCCAGCGGCAACGCAATCAAGGGGAGCCGGGTCGGCGCCGGCCCCATGGGCGAGGCCGAGCGGGGCGACTCCGCCCCGCGGCACCGCGTGTCCTTCTGGTGCGCGAACGGCCATGAGACCCGCCCGTCGTTCGCGACCGAGGCGGCAGTTCCCGGACCAGTGGGACTGCCCCAAGTGCGGCTACCCCGCCTCGCGCGACAAGGCCAACCCTCCGGCCCCGCTGCGCAACGAGCCGTACAAGACGCACCTGGCCTACGTCCGTGAGCGACGCACCGAGGGCGACGGCGACGCGATCCTGGCCGAGGCCCTGGCCAAGCTCCGCGGCGACTCCTGACCGCGCGCTCGGGTCGTCAGGGGCTGGCTAGCCGGTCCAGTCCCCGGGGCAGCTTGGACGCCGCGGCGGCATCGAGCAGCACGAGCGTTCGACGGGTGCCCCGCGCTGCCGCGGCGGGCACCTGGAAGAGCCCCGCGTGATCGTCCAGGGACAGCCTGACCGCTGTGGCCTTACCCTCGCCCGACGCCATCAGCCAGACCTCGCGGGCCCGGCAGATCGCGGGCATCGTGAGGCTGATCCGGGTCGGCGGCGGCTTGGGCGAGCCGTGGACGGCGATGACGGTGCGGTCGGTCTCGTGGAGCGCGGGGTGCTCCGGGAACAACGAGGCCACGTGAGCGTCCTCACCCACACCCAGCAGCGACACGTCGAAGGCCGGCACCCGTCCCCGGTCTTCGGGGTGCGCCGCAGCGGCCAGGGCCGCGGCGTAGCGCTCGGCTGCCCCTTCGACGTCGGTCCCGTCGGGGCCGCTCGTGTCGGGCATGGCGTGGACGCGCTCAGGATCCACGGGCACGAGGTCGAGGAGTGCCGCTCGAGCGGCGGTCTCGTTGCGCTCCGGGTCTCCGGGGGCCAGGAAGCGCTCGTCGCTCCACCACAGGTCGAGCCGTCGCCAGTCGACGGCGTCGCGCGCGGCGGACGAGGCGACGGCCGCGAGGACCGCCGTCCCGGTGCGACCTCCGGTGAGGCACAGATGCGCATGACCGTGGGCTGACTGGGTCTCGACCAGCCGGGTGATCAGCCGTGCCGCAGCTGCCTCGCTCAGCTGGGCCAGGTCACGGTGGACCACCAGCTCGTGCGGGCTCACAGCGGCGCGCCGCTGCTCGGGACGTTCATGAGAACCTCGGCGTAGACCTCGTCCGGGTCGAGTCGGCGCATCTCCTCGGCGATGATCTCCACGGTGTCCCTTGCCATGAGTGAGACCTCCCGCATCGGCTGACCTGGACGGGTGAGCTCAGCCACGCGTCCATCCGGACGGTTGACGCTGATCGCCGCGTCCGCGCTGGACAGCACGACGGCCGTGATGCCGGGGCCGTCGCTCTCACCCCTCGTGACCGGGACGGAGAGCCGGGTCTCGAGCCATCGCGCGAGCAGCTCGGCGCTCGGGCTGCCCGGCTCGCAGACCACCTCGGCCGAGACGATGGGCTCGAACGGCTGGTCGAGAGCAGCGGCCAGGAGCGTGCGCCACGACGTGATCCTGGTCCAGGCCAGGTCCGTGTCACCCGGGTGGTAGCCCTCGGCACGCAGGGCGAGCGCCTCCGCAGGGTCGCCCGCAGCCGCGGCGTCGGTCACCCGACGCTGGGCCAGCCGTCCGATCATGTCCTCGGCAGGGACCCGTGGAGCCTCCCCGGGCCACCACACCACCACCGGCGCGTCGGGAAGGAGGAGGGGCAGCAGGACGGACTCACCGTGCTCGGCGAGCTCGCCGTGCAGTCGAAGCACGACGGTCTCACCCGGGCCGGAGTCGCCCAGGAACCGGACCTCGGCGTCCAGTCGCGCAGGAGTCCGGCCGGGCCGCAGGATCGTCACGAGGATGCGGGCGGGATGCTCACGCGACATCTCCTGGGCGGCCCTGAGAGCGTCGTAGTGGTCGCGCTCGTCCGTGACGATGACCAACGTCGCGACCATGCCCACCGCTGGCACACCGGCGTTGTGACGGGCCTGCACGATGGCGGACGCCACGAGAGCCGCGGTGGTGTCGGGCAGGTCCTGGATCATGGCCTTCTCCAGGCGCGGCCGTCGGCGGCCATCATGGCGTCGGCGCACGGGGGGCCCCAGGTTCCGGCGGGGTAGGCCTGCGGCTGAGGCTGAGCGGCCCAGAACTCCTCGACCGGGTCGAGGATCTTCCAGGAGAGCTCGACCTCCTCATGGCGTGGGAACAGCGGTGCCTCCCCGATGAGCACGTCCAGGATGAGCCGCTCGTAGGCCTCGGGGCTCGACTCGAGGAAGGACTCTCCGTAGGAGAAGTCCATCGTCACGTCACGAACCTCCATCGCGGTGCCCGGGACCTTCGAGCCGAACCGCACCGAGATCCCTTCGTCGGGCTGGACCCGGATCACGAGCGCGTTCTGGCCGAGCTCCTCGGTGGCCGTCGTCTCGAAAGGCAGGTGAGGTGCCCGTTTGAAGACCACCGCGATCTCGGTGACCCGACGTCCCAGCCGTTTCCCTGTGCGGAGGTAGAACGGGACCCCCGCCCAACGTCGGGTGTCGATGTCGAGGCGCAGGGCTGCGAAGGTCTCCGTCGTCGACGTGGGGGACATCCCCTCCTCCTCGAGGAACCCACCCACGTGCACGCCGCCCTGCCAGCCGGCGGCGTACTGCCCCCGGGCTGTGTGCTTGTCGAGGTCAGCGGGCACTCGGATGGCCGAGAGCACCTTCTCCTTCTCGAGACGGAGGTTGGCGGCCTCGAAGGAGACCGGCTCCTCCATCGCGGTCAGCGCCAGCAGCTGCAGGAGGTGGTTCTGGATGACGTCACGCGCCGCGCCGATCCCGTCGTAGTAGCCGGCCCGGCCGCCGACCCCGACGTCCTCGGCCATGGTGATCTGGACGTGGTCGACGTAGTTGGCGTTCCAGATCGGCTCGAAGAGCGAGTTCGCGAACCGCAGAGCGAGGATGTTCTGGACCGTCTCCTTGCCCAGGTAGTGGTCGATGCGGAAGACCGAGCCGGAGTCGAACACCTCGCCGACCACCCGGTTCAGCTCGCGGGCGCTGGCCAGGTCGTGCCCGAACGGCTTCTCGATCACCACCCGTCGCCACGCCCCGGGCGGCCCGTCGGCCAGGCCGTGCTCCTTGAGCTGCCGGACCACGTCAGGGAAGAACTTCGGTGGGACGGAGAGATAGAAGGCGTGGTTGCCGCCGGTGCCGCGCGCCTCGTCCAGCGCCAGGATCGTGTCGTGCAGGCGGTCGAAGGCCTCGTCGTCGGAGAAGTCCCCGGCGACGAAACGGATCCCTTCACTGAGCTGGTTCCACACCTCGTCGCGGAACGGCGTGCGGGCGTGCTCCTTGACGGAGTCGTGGACGATCTGGGCGAAGTCCTGGTCCTCCCAGTCCCTTCGCGCGTAGCCGACCAGGCTGAAACCCGGGGGAAGCAGACCGCGGTTGGCGAGGTCGTACACCGCTGGCATGAGCTTCTTGCGGGACAGGTCCCCGGTGACTCCGAAGATCACCAGGCCGCACGGACCGGCGACCTGGGGGAGCCTGCGGTCACGAGGGTCGCGCAGCGGGTTCGCCGAGCGGGCGGGCACGTCAGCTCCGCCGGGTGGAGCCAGCAGCAGCAAGCTGCTTCTCGACCGTGGTCAGCAGCGCCGTCCAGGAGTCCTCGAACTTCTGCACGCCCTCCACCTCGAGGACCTCGACGACCTCGTCGAGATCGACCCCGGCGGCTCCGAGAGCATCGACGCTCGCCTGCGCCCAGGGCTGGGTCCCCGAGACCGTGTCGCCCCGCAGGACACCGTGGTCGGCCACTGCGTTCATCGTCGCCTCAGGCATCGTGTTGACCGTGCCTGGCGCGACGAGGTCGACGACGTAGCGCGTGTCGTCGTAGGAGGGATCCTTGACCCCGGTGGAGGCCCACAGCGGGCGCTGCGGACGGGCACCGGCCGCGGCCAGGGCGTGCCATCGGTCGGAACCGAACACCTCCTCGTAGACCCCGTAGGCGAGACGGGCGTTGGCCAGGGCCGCCTGGCCCCGAAGTGCCACCGCCTCGCCGCCGATCTCCGCCAGTCGGCGATCGACCTCCGTGTCGACCCGGGAGACGAAGAAGGAAGCGACCGACGAGATGTGCGCGAGCGAGAATCCGGCTGCCTGAGCGCCCTCCAGTCCGGCCAGGAACGCGTCCATCACCGCGCGGTAGCGTTCGATGCCGAAGATCAAGGTGACGTTCACGCTGATCCCCTCGGACAGCACCTGGGTGACCGCCGGCAGCCCTTCCACCGTTGCAGGGATCTTGACCAGCAGGTTGGGGCGGTCGACCAACCACCAGAGTGCGCGAGCCTCGGCGATGGTGGTGACCGTGTCCCGGGCCAGCCGAGGGTCGACCTCGATCGACACCCGGCCGTCCACGCCCCCGCTCGCCTCGAAGGCCGGCCGCAGGACGTCGCACGCCCACCTCACGTCGGCAGTGGTCAGGGCGCGCACCGCCTCCTCGACACCGACGCCACGCTGGGCGAGGTCGACGATCTGCTCGGCATAGGCGGCGCCGTCGCTCAACGCCTTCTCGAAGATCGACGGGTTCGTCGTGACGCCGACGACGCCCCCTGTGGCCACCATCTCGGCGAGGGTGCCGCCCGCGAGGCGCACCCTGCTGAGGTCGTCCAGCCAGACCGCAACACCCTCTGCCGCCAGCGCGGCGATGGGACCGGCACTCATCGTGCACCTCCGGACCGTGTCGGCGAGTGAGGACCGGGCTGCGTCGACCACGGCGTCGACCGTGATCCCGAACTCCCGGTAGAGGGTCTCGGCGGCAGCGGAGGCGCCGTAGTGCTCCAGGCTCACGGACCTGCCGTGGTCACCGACGACGCCGCGCCAGCCCATGGCCAGCCCCGCTTCGACCGAGACCCGGGCCCTGATCCCGGGGGGGAGCACCTCGTCGCGGTAGGCCTGCGGCTGCTCGTCGAACCACTCGAGGCAGGGCATCGACACCACCCGGGTCGGTGTTCCTTCGTCCTCGAGCCGGTCACGAGCCTCGAGTGCGAGGACGACCTCGGTGCCGGTGGCGACCAGGACGACCTCGGGGGAGCCGCCGGAAGCCTCGGCGAGGACGTACCCGCCCTGCGCGGTGCCGCTCGCGGACCCAAGGACGCTCGCGGTCGAGGATCGGGACGTCCTGGCGGCTCAGGCAGAGGCCCTGCGGGTCGGTGCGTCCGTCGAAGAATCTGACGCCCAGGCCTGAGCGGTCTCGTTGGCATCGGCGGGACGGACGACATCGAGGCCGGGGATGGCGCGCAGCGCCGTCAGGTGCTCGACCGGTTGGTGCGTGGGGCCGTCCTCGCCGAGCCCGATCGAGTCGTGCGTCCAGACGTAGACGACGGGCAGGCCCATCAGCGCCGCCAGCCGCACCGCCGGACGCATGTAGTCGCTGAAGACCAGGAACGTCCCGCCGTAGGGGCGGAGCTTCCCGTGCAGCGCCATCCCGTTCATGGTGGAGCCCATGGCGTGCTCGCGGATGCCGAAGTGGATCTGCCGCCCGTCGGGGACACCGGGCAGGAAGGACGTCGAGCCCGTGATGGTGGTGTTGTTCGAGCCGGCCAGGTCGGCCGATCCGCCGAACAGCTCGGGCAGGACCGGGCCGAGCGCCGACAGCACCTCTCCGGACGAGACGCGGGTGGCTTGACCCTTCTCCGAGGCGGCGAAGACCGGCAGGGCATCCTCCCAGCCGTCGGGGAGGCGTCGGTCGAGCAGCCGGTCGAGGAGGGCGGCGCGGTCCGGCTGCGCGGTCCGCCACGCGCCGTATCGAACGTCCCAGTCCGCGCGCAGTGCCGCGCCCCGCTCGCCCACGGAGCGTGCGTGCGCGAGGACGTCGGGGTCCACCTCGAAGGACCGCTCGGGATCGAAGCCCAGGATCTGCTTGGTGGCGGCGACCTCCGGCCCACCGAGGGCCGAGCCGTGCGACTTGCCCGTGTTCTGCAGCGTGGGCGCCGGCCAGGCGATGGTCGTGCGCAGGCCGATGAACGAGGGTCGTGTCGGTCTCGTCCCGGGCGGCTGCCAGTGCCGCCGCCAGAGCGGGGACGTCGATGTCGCCGTCGGGCGAGCGATCGACGACCTGCACGTGCCAGCCGTAGGCGGCGTAGCGCGCCACCGTGTCCTCGGTGAACGCGACGACCGTGTCGCCCTCGATGGAGATGTGGTTGTCGTCCCACACGACCACCAGGTTGCCCAGGGCCTGGGTGCCCGGCGAGGGAGGACGCCTCAGAGGTGATGCCCTTCCTCCAGGTCGCCGTCGGAGGCGAAGCACCAGATCGTGTGGTCGAACACGCTCTCGCCCGGGGCAGCGGTCGGGTCGAGCAGCTGTCGCTCGTACCGTGCCGCCATGGCCATGCCCACGGCGTTGCCGACTCCCTGGCCGAGCGGTCCGGTGGTCGTCTCGACGCCCTCGGTGTGACCGTGCTCCGGGTGCCCAGGGGTACGGCTGCCCCAGGTGCGGAACGCCTGCAGGTCCTCGAGGGTGACGTCGTAGCCCGAGAGGTAGAGCTGGATGTACAGCGTGAGGCTCGAGTGCCCCAGGGACAGGACGAAGCGGTCCCTGCCGACCCAGGAGGGGTCGCTGGGATCGTGGCGCAGGAACCGCTGCCAGACCAGGTAGGCGGCCGGTGCGAGGCTCATCGCCGTACCCGGGTGACCGTTGCCGACCTTCTGGACCGCGTCCATGGCCAGGACCCGAACGGTGTCGACGGCTCGGCGATCGAGGTCGGACCACTCGACGACAGGGGGCGCGGTGGGGGTGCTCAACGGTGATCCTGCTCTCGTCGACGGCCGGACCCGACCGAGCCTAGCGATAGGCTGAGGATGCCGTCGGGCGGCGACGGAAGGTCCTGGGAGCGAGGTGCGTGTGACGGCGGTAGACCCGCGGACGGCCGACGCCACGCGGAGTCCGCGCAGCCTGCGAACCACGATCGGTCACTTCGTGGCGTTGACCAAGCCGCGGATCATCGAGCTGCTCCTCGTCACCACGATTCCCACGATGATCCTGGCCGAGGGCGGCCTCCCGTCCCTCGCGCTGGTTCTCGCCACGCTTCTCGGCGGCACCCTCGCCGCGGCCAGCGCGAACACCCTCAACTGCGTCTACGACGCCGACATCGACCGGCTCATGCACCGCACGCGTGGCCGTCCGCTGGCCGTGGGGGCGGTCTCCACCCGCGCCGCCCTCGTGTTCGGCCTCGTGCTCGGCGGCCTGTCGGTGACCTGGCTGGCGGTCGCCGTCAACACGCTGTCGGCGGCGCTCGCCCTCGCAGCCATCGCCTTCTACGTCCTCGTCTACACGATGGTGCTGAAGCGTCGCACCTCGCAGAACATCGTCTGGGGCGGTGCTGCGGGGTGCATGCCGGTGCTGATCGGCTGGGCGGCCGTCACGGGGTCCTTGACGCTGGACACCCTGGGTCCTCTTCGGCGTGATCTTCTTCTGGACGCCGCCGCACTACTGGCCGCTGTCCCTGCGGTTCCGCGACGACTACGCCTCAGCCGGCATTCCGATGCTGCCCGTCGTGGCGCTGCCCAGGCGTCGTCGCTCGCCAGATCGTGGCGTACAGCTGGGTCATGGTGGCCTGCAGCCTGCTCCTGTGGGCTGTGGCGCCGATGACGTGGTTCTACGGCTCGGTGGCCCTGGTCGCTGGCGGGGCCTTCCTCGTGGAGGCTCACGCCCTGCGGCGCCGGGTCCGCAGCGATGCCGCAGACCTCCGCCCGATGCGGCTGTTCCACGGATCGATCACCTATCTGACCGTGGTGTTCCTCGCGGTGGCGATCGACCCGTTGCTCCCGTTCTGACCGAGCTCGACCGCGCCTCCCGCGCCGAGCGAGTCCGAAGGGAGTACGGGAACCCTCAGCACCGCGACCCAGACCGCGCAGGCGCCGGCGACGTGAACCGCCACGAGCAGCCACGGCACTCCGGTGAAGTACTGCACGTAGCCCACCGCTCCCTGCGCCATGGACACGACCAGGACGACGACGATGGATCGCCGTGCGGCGGCCGGCCCGTCGGTGAGCCGGAGGGCAAGCCAGGCCGGCCACGGTGAGCGCCACGAACAAGATGACGGCATCGGCGTGCAGCTGAGCCACCTTCTCGAGCGAGAAGCCGTAGCGGGGGGTCTCGGCGTCCCCGCCGTGGGGTCCGGTGCCGGTGACCACCGTGCCGAGGGCCAGGACGACAGCACCCAGCGCGACGAGCACCCAGGCGAGCACCCGGATCTCATCGCGCACCAACGGCACCGACGCGGCCGTCCCCTCCATCGCGCCCGCGCTGCTGCAGAGCGACCGCTGCGGCGATGAGCAGCATCGACAGGAGGAAGTGCGCCGCGACGAGGGAAGGGCTCAGACCCGTCAGAACGGTCAGCCCGCCGAGGACCGCCTGACCGAAGACCCCGAGCACGCCGGCGACGGAGAGCAGCAGGAGGGGGCGTCGTCTCGGCACCTGCCGCCAGGCGGCCACGACGCTGGCCACGACGACGGCCAGCAGGACGAACGTGAGGAGCCGGTTTCCGAACTCGATGGCCTTGTGGACCCCCTCGGCCTGCCCGGCGACCGGCACCAGGGAGCCGGAGACGCAGTCCGGCCAGGTGGGGCAACCCAGGCCCGAGCCGGTCAGTCGGACCAACGACCCGGTGACGACGATCCCGCACTGGGCGACGATGGTGGCGATGAAGATCCGACGGGCCACCGGGCCGACCTGGTGTTCGGGCACAGGTACCAGGGTAGGCCGACGTCGGGTCAGACGCTGAGCGTGCCCCTGACCACGCTGTCCTTCGAGTGGGCCGGGTTGCCGTCGAGCGGCTCGCGTGACACGTCGACGACAGGGAACTCGGCGACGACGAGGTCGCTCGGGACGACGAACTCACCCGAGTCGCCAGCTCCGAGCGTCCCCAAGGACACCAGCTTGCTCGCGGACTCGTCGAGCAGCCACACCTCGTAGAAGCCGTCCGTGGCAGGGAGCCCCGTCACGTCGACGCGCAGGGTGCGCGTGCCGTCGACCTTGTCGAGCTCGGCGGTTCCCGAGGCCTGCGCGACGCTGAGCGGGTCCAGCACGGCACTCGCGAGCACGACGGGCAGCTGCCGGCCTGCGTGGCCACCTGCACGATGACGGCGCCAGCCAGCAGACCGACGACCGCGGCTGCGGCGGTCAGCAGCCAGGGTGCCGCTGCGCGCCGCCGAAGCGGGACGACCTCGGCGAGACGCTCCTTGTCCTTCACGGGGTGACTGCGACTCGTCCTTCACGGGGGTGACTGCGGCTCCCGCTGGGATCGAGCGGTCGGCGAGGACGAGCGCTGAGGCGATCGAGTCCCAGACCGAACGCGACACGGGGCCGGGGACGTCTTCGGGCGCAAGGGAGCGCGCAGTACCGACGACCGCCCGGAGCTGGTCCAGCTCGCTGCGACAGCGCGCACAGGTGACGAGATGGGCTTCCTCGGTGGCTTCACCGGCGGGGGACTCTCCGAGCGCCCACAGCGACAGGGTCTCAGCGTCACAGTGCTGCACGGTCCACCTCCAGTCGGGTCCTCAGCCGCTCGAGTGAGCGCCGGATGTGGCTCTTCACGGTGCCCAGCGGCAGGTTCAGGACACTGGCGATCTGGGCGTGGGTCAGATCCTGGTAGAACGCGAGCTCCATGATGCGCTTCTGCGGCTCATCGAGGCGGGACAGCTCGTCGGCGACGAGCACCCGATCGGCTACCGAGTCCGTAGGTGGCCGTTCGCTGGCGTCTCGCGGGTGGGACGCAGCTGCCGCCTCCGTGGCACGCTGCTCGCGCGCCCGCCCGGCCCAGCGATCCGCGATCTTGTAGCGGGTGATCCCGAGGAGGTAGGCCGCCAGCGACCCGGCGTCGGGATCGTAACGCTCGCGTCCCTGCCAGGCGCTGACGAAGACCATCTGCGTCACGTCGTCGGCGTCCTCGGGGTTGCGCAGCGCGCGCAGGGCGACACGGTTCACGACCGGCGCCCAGCGGACGTACGCCTCGCGCAGCGACAACTCGTCCCCGGCGCGAAAGCCGAGGGCGACGTCGAGGTCGCTGATCGTGTCCACGAGTACGACGGTAACCCCCTCGAACCGGAGCGGGCGCCCTACCCGCGAAGAAGGGGACGTCACACGTGGGAAGGTCAACCGATCGGTGGTCATGGCGTCACCGATTCGTTCACCGGGACTGCGGTCACGACCACGTTGTCCTGGTAGCCGCCCTGGTCAGCGAGGTAGGGGCCGCCGCAGGTGATGACGGTCAGCCGGGCCGGGCCGGACCGGGCGAAGAGCTCAGCCACTGGCAACCCCTTCTTCTCGATGACTTCTCGCGCAACCACCCGGTACTTCAGCCGGTCACCACGCTGCGTTGGTCACCGTGACGACGTCGCCCACGTCGATCCCGACGAGGGAGAAGAGTGCTCCGCGTCCCTGGGTCTTCGAGTCCACGTGTCCCACGATCACCGCTGAGCCCGCATCCGCCCCGGGAGCGGGCCCGAAGCGGTACCAACCCACCCGGTAGGCGTCCTTCGGGATGACGACCGCCCCGTCCTCGGTCACCCCGGTCGGAACGACCACCGCATCGATTCCCACGCTGGGTGCCTGGAACCGGACCGGCCGCGGCGTCGCCGGCAGGCGTTCGGCAGGCTCCGACGACGTCGCTGGCGACGGAGGCCACGGACACGCTGCGGTCAGCCGGGCGGTCCTCGGACGGGGCCGAGAAGGCTGGTCGTACGCCGACGGAGCTCTCCGGGCGGTTGAGCGCGACTGCGGCCGGGACGGCTGCGAGGACCGCGAGGGACACGACCAGGCCGACCACCGCGCCGCGCCGAGACGCCAGCACCGCGTGAGCGGTGCCGAGGAGGAGTCTCACGACCCTCCTCGACACCGCTCACGACCGTCAACCTTCCTTGCTCGCTGGCTCAGCTACGAGCCGACACGAGCCGCCGCACGGAGAACAGCGCACCGAAGGCTGCGAGCGCGCCGACCGCGAGGGCCACCATCGGGGTGCTGCTGCCGTCAGCGAGACCGGCCTCGCCCGCAGGAACGCTGCCGGGAGCAGAGTGCAGGCCGTCGATCGTCTGGACCGCAACGGCCAGGTTGTCGTCGGCCAGCGAGCCCCACGCGTAGGCGATCGTGTTCACGCCCTCCGCCACGTCGACGGAGCCGATGTCCAGCACCGAGTCCGTGGTCCCGGCCGCTGCGATGGCGACCTCGTCAACCGTGCCGGCAGGCAGGTCGGCCTTGGCCTCGTTCGGGTTCGTGATGTCGGTGAACCCGGCCACCGGGGCGCCACCAGCGAGCAGGTCGACAGCGGGTGCAGCCGCCACGTGGCGGACCGTCAGGCGACCGTCACCGGCCGACGTCTTGGAGATGTCGTTGGTGAACAGGGTCGCCGTCGGGTCGCCGTGCCTCGTCGAGGTGAGCCGCGGCGGTGTAGTTCTTGCCGGCCTCGAGGTCGAGGTCGACCGGCCCGATGGCCGGGGACGAGTCGTCCGCGGCGTCTGCGGCCGTGATGGCCACCGTGTAGGTGCCGGCCGGGAGGTCGAGCGGTCCGGCGAAGGTGCCCGGCTCGAAGTCGTCGAGGGTGAGGTCACCGTTGACGTAGACGTCGACGGTGAGGCCGGGGACGCCGTGGAAGACGGACAGCTTGGCGTCGTCAGCTGCCTGGGCAGGCGCGGACGCCAGCAGGACCAGGCCGGGAGCGGCGACCGCCAGGAGCGGCGGCGGTGGCGAAGGACTTACGCATCTCGGTGCCTTTCGGGTGGGGGAGCGGAGGTGCTCTCACTCGTTCTTCGTGCCGGCCCGCTGCCGTTGGATGCACAAGGTGTGAACAAGTTCGTCGCTCGCGGCTCCGCGACTCCCGGATGGCCGATGCGCCGGCCATTAGGGCACACTGGTGTGGTGATAATCGACGCCCCGGCTCCCAGCGGTCACGGAGTCCGCCTCGGGCACGCGTGACCGGGTCGCTCGTTCGCTTGCTCGAGCAGGGGCCTGCGACGGCGCACCGTGATGGCCGAGCGGCTGTCGCTGACCCCGGCGGCCGTGCGCCGCCACCTGGACGCCCTCGAAGGCGACGGCCTCGTGCAGCGTCTCCGAGCGTCCGCCCTACGGTCCGGTCGGGCGTCGTGGCCGGGGCCGCCCGGCCAAGGTCTTCAGCCTCACCGACGCCGGGCGGGGTCAGTTCCCCCAGGACTACGACAGCCTCGCGACCGAGGCGATGCGCCACCTCGAGGCGGTTCTGGGGCCAGCGGGTCTCCAGGACTTCGCCCGCGCAGCGCACCGAGGCTCTCGTGGGCCGACATCGCGCGCGCGTCACTGCGGCCCCCGCTGAGCCAGCGCACGCGCATCCTCGCTGAGGCGCTGACCGCCGACGGCTTTGCTGCCTCGGTCGAGCCGGCTCCGAACGGCCACGGCGACCAGCTCTGCCAGCACCACTGCCCGGTGGCCCACGTGGCAGCCGAGTTCCCGCAGCTCTGCGAGGCCGAGACCGCAGCGTTCGCCGAGCTCCTCGGCACCCACGTCCAGCGTCTGGCCACCATCGGCCACGGCGACCACGTGTGCACCACGTACGTCCCGCACCTCACCGAAGGGACCCGTCGATGACCTCGACGCACGAGACCGCCGCCTCCGCTCAGCGCACCCCGAGCTGGAGGGGCTCGGCCGGTACGACTACGGCTGGGCCGACTCCGACGTCGCGGGTGCCAACGCGCGCCGCGGGTTGTCCGAGGAGGTCGTCCGCAACATCTCCGCCCTCAAGAACGAGCCCGAGTGGATGCTGGAGATGCGGCTCAAGGGGCTGCGGCTGTTCGAGAAGAAGCCGATGCCGACCTGGGGGTCGGACCTCTCGGGGATCAAGTTCGACACGATCAAGTACTTCGTTCGGTCGACGGAGAAGCAGGCCCAGTCCTGGGAGGACCTTCCCGAGGACATCAAGAACACCTACGACCGCCTCGGGATCCCCGAAGCCGAGAAGCAGCGTCTGGTCGCCGGGGTCGCCGCGCAGTACGAGTCCGAGGTCGTCTACCACCAGATCCGTGAGGACCTGGAGGAGCAGGGCGTGCTCTTCCTGGACACCGACAGCGGCCTGCGCGAGCACGAAGACCTCTTCCGCGAGTACTTCGCCTCCGTGATCCCTGCCGGGGACAACAAGTTCTCGGCCCTCAACACCGCAGTCTGGTCGGGGGGCTCGTTCATCTACGTCCCCAAGGGTGTCCGGGTGGAGATCCCGCTCCAGGCGTACTTCCGCATCAACACCGAGAACATGGGCCAGTTCGAACGCACGTTGATCATCGCTGACGAGGGCTCCTACGTGCACTACGTCGAGGGCTGCACGGCGCCGATCTACTCGAGCGACTCGCTGCACTCCGCCGTGGTGGAGATCATCGTCAAGAAGGACGCCCGCGTCCGCTACACGACCATCCAGAACTGGTCGAACAACGTCTACAACCTGGTCACCAAGCGCGCCACGGCAGCCCAGGGCGCCACGATGGAGTGGATCGACGGCAACCTCGGGTCCAAGGTCACCATGAAGTACCCGGCCGTGTTCCTCATGGGACCGCACGCCAAGGGCGAGACCCTCTCGATCGCCTTCGCCGGCGAGGGACAGCACCAGGACGCCGGCTCCAAGATGGTCCACTGCGCGCCCGACACCTCGTCCTCGATCGTGTCGAAGTCCGTCGCGCGCGGTGGCGGGCGTACGTCCTACCGCGGGCTCGTCCAGATCCAGAAGGGCGCCCACGGGTCGAAGTCGACCGTGCGGTGCGATGCGCTGCTGGTCGACGACATCAGCCGGTCCGACACCTACCCCTACGTCGATGTGCGTGAGGACGACGTCTCGATGGGCCACGAGGCGAGCGTCTCGAAGGTCAGCGAGGACCAGCTCTTCTACCTGATGAGCCGCGGCATGACCGAGGAAGAGGCGATGGCGATGATCGTCCGCGGCTTCATCGAGCCGATCGCCCGTGAGCTCCCCATGGAGTACGCGCTGGAGCTCAACCGGCTGATCGAGATGCAGATGGAAGGGGCCGTGGGCTGAGCATGGGTATCACCGACACCCCGGTCGCCGACCGCGGCGCACTGGTCGCCTCCTTCGACCTGGCCGACCACCCGATTCCCACCGGTCGCGAGGAGGCCTGGCGGTTCACGCCGCTGCGTCGCCTCGGCGGCCTGCACGACGGATCCGCCGCGCTCGCGGACGGCGATGCCCTGCCCATCACGGTGGCGGCTGCCCCCGACGTGAGCGTCGAGACGGTCTCCCCGGACGACCCGCGGCTGGGTCGTGCGGGTGCTCCCGACGACCGCATCGAGGCCCAGGTCGTCGACGCTGCCGCCACCGCCCTCGTCCTCACGATCCCCCGCGAGTCGGTCGGGGGCGTGCCGACCGTCGTCTCCCTCCGGGGCAGCGAGATCGCCGGGGCCACGTACTCGAGGCTGCTGGTCGACGTCGGCGCGTTCGCCGAGGCCGTCGTCGTCCTCGACCACACCGGGTCCGGCACCCACGCCACGAACGTCGAGGTCGTCGTCGGCGACGGCGCTCGGCTGACCTTCGTGTCGCTGCACGACTGGGACGCCGATGCGGTCCATGTGGGCCGCCAGCGCTTCGTGGTCGGCCGCGACGCCACGATCACGGGCTTCAACGCCAGCCTCGGCGGAGACCTCGTCCGCGTCTACACGTCCGTGACCTACCAAGGACCGGGAGGTGATGCCGAGCTCCTCGGCGTGTTCTTCGCCGACGCCGGTCAGCATCTCGAACACCGGCTCTTCGTCGACCACGAAGCGCCCAACTGCCGGAGCAACGTGACCTACAAGGGCGCGCTCCAGGGCGCCGGGGCTCGCAGCATCTGGATCGGCGACGTCCTCATCCGAGCCGCGGCCCTCGGCACAGACACCTACGAGATCAACAGGAACCTGCTGCTGAGCGACGGCGCTCGCGCCGACTCGGTACCCAACCTGGAGATCGAGACCGGCGAGATCGTGGGGGCCGGTCACGCGAGCGCCACGGGCCGGTTCGACGACGAGCAGCTCTTCTACCTCCAGTCCCGGGGCATCCCCGAGGACGAGGCGCGCCGGCTGGTCGTTCGCGGCTTCTTCGCCGACGTGGTGGGACGCCTCGGTCTGCCCGACGTGGAGGAGCGGCTGTCAGCGGCCATCGAGGCCGAGCTGCTCCGCGCTGAAGGAGGCCTCGCATGACCCCACGAGCGGTTGGCAGTCTCACGCGAGCTCGAGGTCGGCTCGGTGCGCCGCCTCGACGTCGACGGGGTCGCGGTCTGCCTCGTGCGTACCTCGGACGCCGTCCACGCCGTCAGCGACGTCTGCAGCCACGCCGATGTCTCCCTCGCCGAGGGGGAGCTCGACGGGAACACCATCGAGTGCTGGCTGCACGGTTCGCGCTTCGACCTCGTGACCGGCACGCCCACAGGGCTCCCTGCCACTGCGCCGGTACCTGTCTACCCCGTGACCGTGGACGGGGACACCGTCCTCGTCGAGGTTCACTGATCACCCACTCACCCGTACGACCGACAGCTTGGAGCGAGACGACCATGGCCACCCTCGAGATCCGCGACCTCCACGTCTCCGTGGACGCCGACGGCGAGCCCCGCGAGATCCTCCGTGGTGTCGACCTGACCGTGCGCGCGGGGGAGACACACGCGATCATGGGCCCCAACGGGTCGGGCAAGTCCACGCTTGCGTACTCGATCGCGGGACACCCGAAGTACACGGTCACCGGAGGGTCTGTGACCCTCGACGGTGCGGACGTTCTGGCGATGAGCGTCGACGAGAGGGCGCGCGCCGGGCTCTTCCTGGCCATGCAGTACCCCGTCGAGGTGCCCGGGGTCTCGGTCTCGAACTTCCTGCGCACCGCCGCCACCGCCAGCCGAGGAGAGGCACCGAAGCTGCGGTTGTGGGTCAAAGAGGTCAAGGAGGCCATGGCGGCGTTGGACGTCGACCCCACCTTCGCCGAGCGCAACGTCAACGAGGGCTTCTCCGGCGGGGAGAAGAAGAAGCACGAGATCCTGCAGCTCGAGCTGCTCAAGCCGGCGATCGCCATCCTCGACGAGACCGACTCCGGCCTGGACGTCGATGCCTTGAGGACCGTCTCCGAGGGCGTCAACCGGGTGCGGGCCGGTGGCGAGACCGGACGTGCTCCTGATCACCCACTACACCCGAATCCTTCGCTACATCCAGCCGGACTTCGTGCACGTGTTCATCGACGGGCGCATCGCCGAGCAGGGCGGCCCCGAGCTGGCCGACCGCCTCGAGGCCGACGGCTACGAGCGCTACTCCGCGGGCGCAGGAGCTGCGTCGGCGTGACCGTCCCGACGAGCGTCGCAGCCGGAGTACCGATCCTGGACCCGGAGCTGCTGCGCGCCGACTTCCCGATCCTCGGGCGCACCGTGAGGGGCGGCAAGCGACTGGTCTACCTGGACTCCGGTGCGACTTCTCAGAAACCTCGTCAGGTGCTCGATGCGGAACGCGCCTTCTACGAGGAGCACAACGCCGCACCGCACCGGGGTGCGCACCAGCTCGCCGAGGAGGCCACCGAGGCCTACGAGTCCGCGCGGGCCAAGGTCGCCGGTTTCGTCGGAGCCGACGTCGACGAGGTGGTCTTCACCAAGAACGCCACCGAGGGCATCAACCTGGTGGCCTATGCCATGAGCAACGCCGTCACGGCAGGGCCGGAGGCATTTCGGTTCCGGGTGGGACCGGGTGACGAGATCCTCGTCACGGAGATGGAGCACCACGCGAACCTCGTGCCCTGGCAGGAGCTGTGCCGGCGAACAGGAGCGACTCTGCGTTGGCTCGGTGTCACCGACGAGGGCCGGTTGGATCTCTCCCGCCTCGACGAGCTCGTGAACGAGCGCACGAAGCTCGTGGCCCTCACCCACCAGTCGAACGTCCTCGGGACCATCAACCCGCTCGGTCCGGTGACCGCGCGTGCCCGGGCCGTGGGCGCCCTCGTCGTGCTCGACGCGTGCCAGTCCGTGCCGCACATGCCCGTCGACGTCGCTGAGACCGGGGCGGACTTCGTGGTCTTCTCCGGGCACAAGATGCTCGGTCCCACGGGCATCGGGGTGCTCTGGGGGAGGAGCGAGGTCCTCGCCGTCCTTCCGCCCTTCCTCACGGGAGGCTCCATGATCGCCACGGTCACCATGGAGGGCTCGACCTACGCGGCGCCCCCCCAGCGATTCGAGGCCGGAGTTCCGATGACTGCTCAAGCGGTGGGACTTGGAGCAGCCATCGACTATCTCACCGCCGTCGGGATGGAGTCAGTGGCTGCCCACGAGCACACGATCACCAAGCGGGCCCTCGCCGGGCTCGCTGAGATCGCGGGCGTGCGCATCATCGGTCCGACGGACGCCCTCTCCCGCGGTGGGGCGGTTTCGTTCGTGGTCGATGGCATCCATCCGCACGACCTCGGGCAGGTCCTCGACTCCGAGGGGGTTGCTGTGCGCGTGGGCCACCACTGCGCCTGGCCGTTGATGCGCCGGTTCTCCGTCCCGGCGACGACCAGGGCGACCTTCTACCTCTACACCACGGACGCCGACATCGATGCCCTCGTCGCCGCCGTGCGCACGGCCCAGCGGTTCTGGGGTGTGGCCTCATGAACCTCGAGCAGATGTACCAGGAGATCATCCTCGACCACTACCGCCACCCTCACCATCGAGGCCTGCGCGAGCCGTACGACGTCGAGGTGCACCACGTCAACCCGACCTGCGGTGACGAGCTGACCGTGCGGGTCCTGCTCGACGGTGGATCGGTGCGCGACGTGTCCTACGACGGGCAGGGCTGCTCGATCAGTCAGGCGAGCGCCTCGGTCATGACCGACCTCGTGATCGGGCGACGACTCGACGAAGCCCTGGCCGTGCATCAGGAGTTTCTCGCGCTCATGCAGAGCCGGGGCAAGGTTCCTGCCGACGAAGAGGTTCTCGAGGACGCGGTGGCCTTCGCGGGGGTGGCGCAGTATCCGGCGCGCGTGAAGTGCGCGCTGCTCGGCTGGATGGCATTCAAGGACGCGGCCGTTCAGGCCGTCGCAACGGAGGCGCGCTCATGACCACCACGTCCGTCGACGATCTCACCGAGGCGATGAAGGACGTCGTCGATCCCGAGCTCGGCATCAACGTCGTCGATCTCGGCCTGGTCTACGGCATCACCGTGGACCAGAACGAGGTCGCGACGATCGACATGACCTTGACGTCGGCGGCCTGCCCGCTGACCGACGTGATCGAGGACCAGACCCACGCAGCCCTCAGGGAGTTCGTCTCCGACGTCCGCATCAACTGGGTGTGGATGCCTCCGTGGGGACCGGACAAGATCACCGACGACGGGCGCGACCAGCTCCGCGCGCTGGGGTTCAACGTCTGACTCGGGCGGACGGCCGGCTGGCACGATGCCCGCTCGCCAGGCCGTAAACTCGACGTCTCATGATCACCGCGTCCGCCGTTGAAGTTCGCGCCGGCGCCCGGGTCCTGCTGGAACCTGCCACCTTTCGGGTCGGACCGGGGGACCGCATCGGTCTGGTCGGGCGCAACGGGGCCGGCAAGACGACCTTGACCCGGATCCTGGCGGGTGAAGCTCTCCCTGCAGCCGGCAAGGTCACGCGCAGCGGGCAGGTCGGCTACCTGCCGCAGGACCCCCGGACCGGCGACCTCGAGGAGCTGGCGCGGGACCGGATCCTCGGAGCTCGAGGCCTGGACGTCCTCGTCCACCAGCTCCGCGAGACCGAGGGCCGGATGGCCTCCGCCGACCCCGAGACGTCCGAGGCAGCCATGGCGCGGTACTCACGCCTCCAGGAGCTCTTCACCGCTGCAGGGGGCTACGCCGCGGAGGCGGAGGCGGCGTCCATCGCCTCGAGCGTGGGGCTCCCTGACCGGGTGCTCGCTCAGCCCATCGGCACTCTGTCAGGAGGGCAGCGTCGACGGGTCGAGCTCGCTCGCATCCTGTTCTCCGGAGCGGAGACGCTCCTTCTCGACGAGCCCACGAACCACCTCGACGCCGACTCCATCGGTTGGCTCCGCGACTTCCTGAGGTCGCACAAGGGGGGCCTGGTCGTGATCAGCCACGACGTCGGCCTGCTCGAGCAGGTCGTGAACAAGGTCTACGTCCTGGATGCCAACCGGTCGACCATGGACGTCTACAACGTGGGGTGGGCCAGCTACCTGCAGCAGCGCGAAGCCGACGAGCGCAGGCGCAAGCGTGAGCGCGCCAACGCCGAGAAGCAGGCGTCGGCCTTGAAGACCCAGGCCGACAAGATGCGCGCCAAGGCCACCAAGGCCAAAGCGGCACAGGGGATGGATCGCCGGGCCGAGCGCCTCCTGGCCGGCCTCGCCGACACGCGGCGCGCCGATCGCGTGGCCAAGCTCCGCTTCCCGGATCCTGTGCCGTGCGGACGCACCCCGCTCCGTGCCACCGGTCTCTCCAAGTCCTACGGATCGCTCGAGGTGTTCACGGATGTCGACCTCGCGGTGGACCGGGGCTCGCGCGTGGTCATTCTCGGGCTGAACGGCGCCGGGAAGACGACCCTGCTCCGCCTGCTGGCCGAGGTGGAGGCCGCCGACACCGGAGCCGTCGAGCCAGGGCACGGGCTGCGTCTGGGGTACTACGCCCAGGAGCACGAGACCCTCGACACCGGACGCACGGTGCTGGAGAACCTTCGCAGCGCGGCCCCGGACCTTCCCGAGGTCGCCGTCCGCAACGTGCTCGGCTCGTTCCTGTTCAGCGGGGACGACGTCGACAAGCCCGCAGGCGTGCTCTCGGGGGGCGAGAAGACCCGGTTGGCGCTGGCCACGCTCGTGGTGTCCGGGGCCAACGTCCTTCTGCTCGATGAGCCGACCAACAACCTCGACCCCGCCAGCCGAGCCGAGGTGCTGTCCGCCCTGCGGACCTACGCCGGGGCGGTGGTCCTGGTGACCCACGACGAGGGCGCGGTGGACGCGCTTCAGCCGGAGCGAGTGGTTCTTCTGCCGGATGGCGTCGAGGACCTCTGGAGCGCCGACTACACCGATCTGGTCGCGTTGGCCTGACCGGGGGTTGGCCGTCGGTGCTCGCAGGGGTGATCATGGCTGAGGAGCGATCCGGCTCCGCGACTGAGGAGGACACGGTGACAGACCTCTCGAAGGGGCGTCGCATCACCGGGGGCGAACGGAGCACGCTCGGCCGCGAGCTGCGGTCGAAGTACGAGGCCGGGGCCAGCATCCGGGAGCTCGCGGACGAGACCGGGAGGTCGTACGGCTTCGTCCACGGCGTTCTCCTGGACAGCGGCGCGACCCTCCGTGGCCGTGGGGGCTCGAAGCGGACGAAGGTGAAGCCGTAGAGCAGCTCGCGGCGGGGGTGCGGGTCGATCGCGAGGGACCGATCGTCACAGTCACCCTCGCCGACCCGAGTCGGCGCAACGCCCAGGGCCCGGCAACGTGGCGTCGCCTCGCCGCCATCGGCGCGAGTCTCAGCACCGACGTCCGAGGTGTCCTGCTGGTCGCCGAAGGCCCCTCGTTCTGCGCAGGGCTCGATCGGGCCATGCTGGCGCCCGCCGGCATCCCGGGGGAGACCTCCCTCGTCGAGCTCGCCAGCCTTGGATCAGGGAGAGCTGGACGCGGTCATCGCCGGCTTCCAGGCGGCCTTCACCTGGTGGCGTCGACCGGACCTGGTGTCGGTCGCCGCGGTTCAGGGGCACGCTGTGGGTGCCGGGTTCCAGCTCGCCCTGGCGTGCGACCTGCGGGTCGTCGCCGAGGACGCCCAGCTGGCCATGCGCGAACCGTCGCTGGGCCTCGTCCCCGATCTCACGGGCACCTCGACCCTGGTCGAGGCGGTGGGCTACGCGCGTGCCCTGGAGATCTGCCTCTCCGGCCGGTGGGTCACCGGGGCAGAGGCGGTCACCCTCGGCCTGGCCCAGCAGGTCGTGCCCGGACCGGCCCTCCATGACGCTGCCCGGGACCTGCTGAGCGCCTTGGTGACCGCCCCCGCAGGGGCAGCCCTGGAGACCAAGGCCCTGCTCGCCGCCGCGGCCCGGCGCAGCCCTGACGATCAGCGAGCGGCCGAGCGATCAGCCCAAGGACGTCGGCTCGCCGAGCTCAGGGCTCTGGTCGCAGACCAGAACCCTTGAGCCGACGAGGGCCGCGCGGGGAACACCTGAGCCTGGCCGAGGGGTTCTAGACGCCGGCTGAGGACGTTGTCCTCGGGGCCCCGGACACGTCCTTGGCGAGGAGGACACACATGAGCATGGGCGGCGGACCCTGGTCGGTCATGCACTCCTTCCGCCAGGACAGCACGGTGAAGCAGCAGAAGCTGAAGCCCGGAACGGTTCCTCGGATCCTGGACTTCGCACGTCCTTACCGCCGCTTCATCGCCTTCTTCCTCGTCCTCGTGGTCATCGACGCCGTCCTGGTGGTGGCCACGCCGCTGATCTTCGGACGCATCATCGACGACGGCGTCTCGACGGGGAACACCACGCTCGTGGTGCAGCTCTCGCTGCTCGTCGCCGGCATCGCCGTGGTGAGCGCGGTGATCGGGCTCGTGCAGCGCTACTTCTCCTCCAGGATCGGGGAGGGGCTGATCTACGACCTGCGGACCTCGGTCTTCAGCCATGTCCAGCGCATGCCCGTGGCCTTCTTCACCCGCACCCAGACCGGCGCTCTCATCTCCCGGCTCAACAACGACGTGATCGGCGCGCAGCAGGCCTTCACCTCGACGCTCTCCGGGGTCGTCTCGAACACGATCACGCTGGTTCTGGTCACGATCGCGATGATGGCCCTGTCCTGGCAGATCACGCTGGCCGCCCTGGTGATGCTTCCCCTCTTCCTGTGGCCGGCCAAGCGCGTCGGACGCCAGCTGCAGAGCCTCACGCGACAGTCGATGCAGGTCAACGCCGAGATGAGCACGATGATGACCGAGCGCTTCAACGTCTCGGGGGCCCTCCTGGTCAAGCTGTTCGGCCGCCCCGAGGAGGAAGACTCGTCCTTCTCCTCCAAGGCAGGCAGGGTCCGTGACATGGGGGTCCGGATCGCCATGTCCAACCGGGTCTTCTTCACAGCGCTCACGCTCGTGGCGTCCTTGGCGACTGCGCTGGTGTACGGAGTGGGCGGGGTCCTGACCATCCAGGGCGTCCTGACCGTCGGGACCCTGGTTGCCCTGGCCGGTCTCCTGGGACGCCTCTACGGCCCCCTGACCGCCCTGTCCAACGTGCGGGTCGACGTCATGACCGCCCTGGTGTCCTTCGAGCGGGTCTTCGAGGTCCTCGACCTGCCGCCGATGATCGACGAGAAGGACGACGCCACCAGCATCGAACGCGGACCCACCTCGATCGTCTTCGACCATGTGGCCTTCCGGTACCCCACCGCTGACGAGGTGTCGCTGGCCTCGCTGGAGAGCGTCGCCGTGCTCGACGCGACGCCCACCGAGCATGTCCTGCACGACGTCTCGTTCACCGTCGAACCGGGCCAGCTGGTGGCCCTGGTCGGGCCTTCCGGGGCAGGCAAGACCACGATCACCTCGCTCGTCGCGCGGCTGTACGACGTCACGGGTGGCGCGGTGCGAGTCGGCGGTCACGACGTACGCGACCTCACGCTGGAGGCCCTCCACGACGTCGTGGGGGTCGTCACGCAGGACGCGCACATGTTCCACGAGACCATCCGCAGCAACCTCCTGTACGCCGACCCGGAGGCCACCGACGACCAGCTCGCCGCTGCCTGCCGGGACGCCCAGATCTGGGAGCTCGTGTGCTCGCTGCCGGACGGGCTCGACACGGTGGTCGGAGACCGGGGGTACCGGCTCTCCGGCGGTGAGAAGCAGCGACTGGCCATCGCCCGACTGCTGCTGAAGGCGCCGTCCGTCGTCGTGCTCGACGAAGCCACCGCCCACCTCGACTCCGAGTCGGAGGCTGCCTTGCAGACCGCGCTCGCGCGCGCATTGCTCGGTCGCACCTCGCTGGTGATCGCGCATCGGCTGTCGACGGTGCGCGACGCCGACGTCATTCTCGTCATCGAGGACGGCGCCGTCGTCCAGCGCGGCCGCCACGAGGACCTGCTCGCGTCAGGCGGGACCTACGCCGACCTGTACCGCACCCAGTTCGCCGATCAGGAGACTGCCGTCACCCTCTGACCGTGTGGGTGCCGCGCCCCCACTGGTGCCACGGGTCTGCGACCGGCGCAGGGTTCAGAGCCCACGGGCGGCCCCGCCGTCCACCGCGACGGTCGTCCCGGTGACGTAGGAAGCAGCGGGGGAGAGCAGGAAGGCAGCGACCCGGCCGAGCTCCTCGGGGAGCCCGTCCCGGCCGAGGGGGACCGCGGCTCGCGCCGCCGCCACCTCGGCCGGGGCATGGCTGGCGTCGAGGGACGACAGTCGCTCGGTGGAGATCCGCCCGGGCAGCACCGCATTGACCCGCACCGCCCGCGTCCCGACCTCGTCGGCCAGGGTCTTGGCCACCATGGCCAGACCCGGCCGCAGGCCGTTGGACAGCGCGAGCCCAGGGATCGGTGAGCGGACCGAGGAGGAGAGGACGAACACGACCGATCCGCCTTCGCCCAGCTCGGCGATCACCGTCCGCGCCGTCCGCAACACGCCCAAGAAGGCGCTCTCGAACGCGTGACGCCACAGGTCGTCCGATGCCTCGAGGACGGTCGCCGCGGGGGGCCCGCCCACGCTCAGCAGGGCGCCGTCCAGCCCACCGAACCGGTCCATGCAGAGCTCGACCATGCCCGTGGCCGCGTCGGGCTCGGCGAGGTCACCGGTCCAACCAGCGGCGACCGTCGGCCCACCCAGCGCCGCCGTCGCCTCGCGGAGCCGTGACCCTGTGCGTGCCGCCAGCACGACGCGGGCCCCCTCCGCGACGAGGACCTGGGCGGTCGCGAACCCCAGCCCGCTGCTGCCGCCGGTGATGAGGAAGACGCGCCGTTCCAGGCCGAGATCCATGGCGCGGAGCCTCTCAGGAGTCGTGGGTGACGGGCGCGGACGCAGCCGGCAGGCGTTCGGCCTGGACGTCCCGGCGGAGGAGGAGGATCCACCCACCGACCGCGATGGCGGCGAAGATGAACCACTGCACGGCGTACACCGTGTGGGAGATCGGCCACCGCCACCCTCCCGCGGTGTCGTCGGGCAGCCTGCGCAGCTGATCCGCCGCGGCCGGGGGTGCCGGAACCTCCGACCCGAGCTGGAGCCACCCTCCATAGGTGGGCTGTCCGGTGACCTGAGCGATCTCCGCGGGAACGATCCGTTCGATCTGGCCTGCAGGCAGGTCCGCCGTGCCGCTCGTCGGCTCCGGAACCCGCCACCGGCCCTCGACCTCCACGGTCCCGGGCGGGACCGTCGGGAGGACGTCTGGCGCCCCAGCAGTCTCCCCGGACGGGATCCACCCGCGCACGACGAGCAGCTCGGCGCCGGTCTCCGTCCGCAGTGGGACGAGCACGAGGTAACCGTTGGCTCCCGTCGAGCGGGCGGTTGCGGACGAGCAGCTGGTGCTCGCGGTCGTAGGTCCCCTTCGCCGTCACCACGCGCCACTCGGTCTCGGCGGCAACGGGCGACCCGGGCTGCGCGAGTTCCGCGACGTCGACCGGAGCGGCCGCGGCCGCGGCCGCGCGGTCCAGGTCCTTGGTCCGCTGCGATGCGGCCCGGTCGAGCTGCCACCTCCCCAGCAGGAGAAAGACCACGAGCAGGAGCAGCGCGAAGACCGTGAACGCCACCCAGCGGGGCCGGGCGGCCATGCGCAGGTGCTCGGACACCTCAGAGACGGTACCCGGGCCCACCAGGGGCGACTCCCGGCAGACCCCGGAGCCGGGCCTGGACGGTCACGGCTCGTGGCAGTCCCAGGGTGGCTGGCTGGCGACAAAGCGATGCCGGACAGCCACGGGGGGAGCCATCCGGCATCGCGTCCAACGCCCCGACCGGGGGATCGTGGCGCTCGGCCCGATTATGACACGGATCGGTGTCACGGACCAGAAAGGGGCTCCGGAGTGGCGGGCGGGCAGCTCGAGGCGGTCCGGACGCAGGAAGATCTCCGGCGGAGGAGGTTCTGTCCGTTCTCGGCCTGCGTTCGCGAACACCACGGCGAGGTAGGGCAGCACGACGGCTCCAGCGACCAGCACCCAGCGCAACCACCCGCTGGCGACCACAGCACCGATGAAGCAGGCCGTCCTGATGGCCATCGAGATCAGGTAGCGGCGGGTTCGCTCCGACTGCTCCTCGGCGAAGCCCCGACGAACGCCCGTGATGCGATAGACCGGTCCGTGGCTGCGGTCCTCAGGGGTGGCGTCGTCAGGTCGGTCGCGGGTCACGGTCTCACGGTACGTCCGTGGGGACCCCGCGGCGAGTCCTGCCCCGACCCGCGCTGGGCACCCGCAAGGACTACCGGCATGATCGGCTCATGGCCAACCGCACCTATCGCGTCTCCGAGCTCGTCGGCACGTCCAGCGACTCCATCGACGACGCCATCCGCAACGGCGTCCGACGAGCTGCCCAGACCCTTCGCCACCTCGACTGGTTCGAGGTCACCGAGATCCGTGGGCAGGTGACCGACGGCGAGGTCCAGCACTTCCAGGTGGGCCTGAAGATCGGTTTCCGGCTCGAGGACTCCGAGTAGCCGGGAATCCCACCGCGATCCCACCCGGGAATCCCACGCAGACCTACGACGCCTGGCTGACCGAGGACATGTTGAACCCCTCGACGCGCAGCGCCGGCATGGACGTCCGGGTGAAGTAGTCACCCCATTCGCGGGGCAGACACGGGACGCTGGCCGACGACGCCTCCACGCGGCTCAACAAGCCCACGGGGCTCTCGTTGAAGCGGAAGTTGGTCACCGTCCCGACGACCTCACCACCTTCCACGAGGTGCACCCCGTCCCTCGTCAGCCCGGTCAGCAGCAGCGTCTGCGGATCGACCTCGCGGATGTACCACAGGCAGGTGAGCAGCAGCCCTCGATCGGTGGCAGCGACCAGGTCGTCGAGCGAACCAGCGCCCTGCGGCGTCGGTCAGGGCCAAGTTGTCGATCCCTGGCGTGACCGGGAGCCCGGTGAGCTCGGCCGAGTGGCGAGTCTGGATGAGCGCGGCGAGCTCACCGTCGCGGATCCACTCCGTACGGCCGAGCGGCAGCGCCGGGTCGAACACCGACGAGGACGAGCCGACGACGCGATGTCGACGACGAAGGGCGTGCACTCGATCCCCCTGGCCGGGATCGGAGAAGAGCGTGAGCGGACGGTCAGCTGAGGCGGTCGCCCGACCTGGTCCCACCGCCGGGTCGGCTGAACACGGTGCGGCCCTCGTGGGCGTCGCGGCCACTCATGGTCCAGTAGGCGTAGATGAGCAGGTCCGCGACCGGCTGTGGGCGGCAGGATGGTGTCGTAGCGCCCCGGGGCGAGCTCGACGTGCCGGTCGACCAGCCGAGCCGGCGCGCGACCTCGCCCTCCAACGCCGGGATGTCGACGTCGGCGAAGTCACGGGTGGCGGTGCCGACCCACGTCGAACGTGACGCGGTCGTGCGACTTGCCCGGTGATCTCGACCTTTCCGGTCGGTTGGTCGTGGCGGAGCCGCAGCCCGGTGGAGCTGGCCAGGTACGTCGTCGTCATGTCGTGCTCGGCGAACCCGAACAGCTCCCGTCCCGTCGCCCGCGCCGGGCCAGGGCCTCACCCAGGTCGGGGGCGAACGCTCGAAGACCGCCGTCGACGTCTCAGCCGGAGCGTCGGACCAGGTGCCGAGGCGGGACCGCCGTGACGAGCGGCTGCGCGTCCTCCGCCGGGCCGGCGTCCCGAGCGGCGCGGCGGCCTCGCGAGGGCCACCGTGCGCTCGATCACGTCGTGGTCGATCCGGTTCGTGGACACGACGCCGACCGACGTGCCCTCGCGCCGTCGACCGTGGCCACCACCGAGCGCTCGCGGGTGCGCATCAGCCCGTTGGTGGTCAGGGTGTTGCCGGCCCAGCGGAGGTTGACCGTCGTGGCCTCCTCGCACGATCGACGACGCAGCCGTCGGAGGCGCTGGCCGCGAGGGCGCGCTCGGCGACCTCCTGAGGACTGGTCTGGGCGGTCACCGGGCGCCTTCCTGGACGGTGTTGAGGATCCGGACGCCCTCGAAGACGGCCGCTGGCGAGCCGTGGCTGACCGCCGCCACCTGGCCCGGCTGCGCCTTGCCACAGTTGAACGCGCCCTGCCAGCAGGTACGTCTGCGGGCCGCCGATCGCCTTCATCGAACCCCAGAAGTCCGTGGTCGTGGCCTGGTAGGCGACGTCCTTCACCTGACCGGCCAGGCGGCCGGACTCGATCCGGAAGAACCGCTGACCGGTGAACTGGAAGTTGTAGCGCTGCATGTCGATCGACCACGACTTGTCCCCGACGACGTAGAGACCGTGCTCCACGCCGGCGATGAGGGCCTCGGTCGTGGGGCCGTCCGGGTCCGGCTGCAGCGAGACGTTCGGCATCCGCTGGATCGGCACATGACCGGCGGAGTCGGCGTAGGCGCATCCGTTGCTGCGCGGGTAGTGCTTGAGCGCGGCCATCGAGCGGTCGAGCTGGTAGCCCACGAGCACGCCGTCCTTGATCAGGTCCCACTCCTGCGCCGCGACACCCTCGTCGTCCCAGCCCACCGTCGACAGCCCGTGCTCGACGAGCCGGTCCCCGGTGACGTGCATCAGGCCCTGAGCCGTACTGGAGGGAGCCCAGCTGGTCGTAGGTGGCGAAGGAGGTTCCCGCGTAGTTCGCCTCGTAGCCGAGCGCACGATCCAGCTCTGTCGCGTGGCCGACCGACTCGTGGATCGTGAGCCACAGGTTGGACGGGTCGATGACCAGGTCGTAACGGCCGGGCTCGACCGACGGCGCCGCCAGCTTGGCCGCCAAGAGGTCGGGGAGCTCCGCGAGCTCGCGAGCCCAGTCCCAGCCCGTCCCCGTCGAGATACTCCCAGCCTCGCCCGACCGGGGGGGCCACCGTGCCCATCGTCTCGAAGGCCCCCGTGGCGGGGTCGATGGCGACCGCCGTCAGGCTGCCGTTGAGCCGGACGCGCTGCTGCGTCGTGCGGGTCCCGGCCAGGTCGGCGTAGAACGTGTTCTCCTTGACCGCGTACACCATGGCGTCCACGTGGTCGACGGCCGGCGACGCCAGCAGCGCGCGGCTCCAGGACTCCAGCAACGCCACCTTGTCCGAGTCCGGCACGTCGAAGGGATCGATGGAGTACGACGAGACGTGCACCCCCACGTGCACCGGCTCGGCGGCCAGCTCGACCTGCTCGGTGGACAACGGGCGGCTCACTCGGGCCAGGGCGACCGCATCCTCGGCCGCCTGGATCGCCGCCTCGGCGGTCAGATCCGCCGTTGCGGCGAAGCCCCACGCCCCTTCGTGGATGACCCGGACGCCGATCCCGAGGTCCTCCCCGTCGTTGGAGCCTTGCAGCTGCCCGTCCTTGAGGCGAACCAGCTGGCTGCGGAGCCGCTGCACGCGAACGTCCGCATGCCCCGCGCCCAGGGCACGGGCCCGGTCGAGAGCGGCGGCTGAGAGGCCGTCCAGCGGAAGATCGAGGAAGTCGCCGTCGACCTCGTGGCTGGTGGTCATCGCTCTCCTGGGGGGTCCGGTGCCGAGGGGTCCAGCACGAGCTTGCCGGTGGTGCGTCGCGCCAGGAGATCCTCATGAGCCCGTCGCGCGTCCGCGAGAGGGTAGACCTCACCGACGACTGCGCGCAGCGTGCCTGCTGCCATCCGCTCCAGGAGGTCGTCCATCGCTTGGTTCAGCATGGCGGGCCGGGAGAAGCAGTGGGCGAGCCAGAAGCCGACGACGGCTCGTGACTTGGCCATGAGCTCGCCACTGGTGATCGGGGCGGGGTGCCTGCCGCGAGGCCATCCCGTACGTGACGAGGCGCCCGAACGGTGCCAACGCGCGCAGGCTCTCGTCGAAGACGGCCCCACCCGTCATCTCGAGGACGATGTCGACCGACCGGCCGCCGTTGGACTCCTTGAGGCGCTCGGCCAGGCCCTCCGGCTCACCCGACACCGCCACGTCAGCCCCCAGCTCGAGGGCCAGCTCACGCTTGTCCGACGTCGAGGCCGTGGCGATCACCCGCCCGGCTCCCCAGGCCTTCGCGAGCTGGACGGCCAAGGTTCCCACGCCACCCGCCCCAGCGTGGACGACCACGGACTCACCGGGGGTGAGGTGCGCGCTGGTTCGCAACAGGTGCCATGCCGTCGCACCTTGAAGAACCGCCGCGAGGGCGGCCCCGTCGCTCACGGCGTCGGGGACGGCGAAGGCGAGCGCCGGGTGGACCAGGGCGCGCTCGGCGTACCCCCCGCCGGCGACCAGCGCCACCAGGCGCCGCCCGTCCGAGCGTGGTGCCGACGACCTCGGCGCCGGGCACCAACGGCAGTGTCTGGGCAGCCAGGTAGGAGTTCTCGGTCTGGTGGGTGTCAGCGAAGTTGACCCCTGCGGCGCTCACGTGCCAGGACGCACCTGGTCACCGGCTGGGACCGGCTCCGGCAGGTCGACCAGCTCGAGCACCTCGGGACCGCCGAATCGGGTGATCTGGATGGCGCGCACCCCACGACCCTAGAGGGACCCTGCGAGGCGCTAGCGTCAGCACCCGACACCGGGCGTGCACGACGTCCCGGACGACGTGTGGAGGTCTCGTGGGTCGCGTGGCGCTGGTCACCGGGGGGAACCGAGGGATCGGGCTCGCCGTCGCCCGCCGGTTGCAGGCCGACGGCTTCACCGTCGTCGTCACGTCGCGCTCGGGAGCAGGCCCCGGAGGGACTGACGGCGATGCCGTGCGACGTGACCGACCAGGCCTCGGTCGACGCCTGTTTCGATCGCGTAGAGGCCGAGATCGGACCGGTGGAGGTGCTGGTGGCCAACGCCGGCATCACCCGTGACACCCTCCTCCTGAGGATGTCCGAGGACGACTTCCAGGCCACCCTGGACACGAACCTCACCGGGGCGTTCCGGGTCACCCGCCGCGCCACCAAGACCATGCTCAGGGCGCGCTGGGGCCGCTTGATCTACCTCTCCTCGGTGGTCGGCTTGAGCGGATCGGCCGGTCAGACCAACTACGCCGCCTCGAAGTCGGGGCTGGTGGGCTTCGCGCGATCGGTGGCACGCGAGCTGGGCAGCCGCAGCATCACCGCCAACGTGGTCACCCCGGGCTTCGTCGACACGGACATGACCGCGGAGCTGACCGAGGCGCAGCGCGCGGCGATCGTGGCCCAGGTCCCCCTGGGGCGCTACGCCTCGCCCGACGAGGTGGCAGCGGTCATCGCCTTCCTGGCGTCCGACGACGCTGGCTACGTGACGGGAGCCGTCGTCCCTGTGGACGGCGGCCTAGGAATGGGACACTGACGACCATGGGGCTTCTCGAGGGCAAGCGCATTCTCGTCACGGGCGTCCTCACCGACGCCTCCATCGCCTTCCACGTCGCTCGCCTGGCGCAGGAGCAGGGCGCTCAGGTGGTGCTCACCGGGTACGGGCGGCTGAGCCTGGTCCAGCGGATCTCCAGCGCGCCTCCCGCAGACCTGCCCCCGTCGTCGAGATGGACGTGACCAGCGAGGACGACCTCGCCGGCCTGGCCGACCGGGTGCGCGAGCACATGGACGGCATCGACGGCGTGCTCCACTCCATCGGCTTCGCTCCGGAGGCGGCCCTCGGCGGGAACTTCCTCAACACCCGCTGGGAGGACGCTGCCACCGCGCTCCACGTCTCGGCCTTCTCCCTCAAGTCCCTCACGCGTGGCGTGCCTCCCGCTGATGGGCGGACGGAGGTTCGGTGGTGGGGCTCACCTTCGACGCGTCGGTCGCGTGGCCCAAGTACGACTGGATGGGTGTGTCGAAGGCAGCGTTCGAGTCGACGGCCCGATACCTGGCCCGCGATCTCGGGGGCCGCGGCGTGCGCGTCAACCTGGTTGCGGCGGGACCCATCAAGACCATGGCCGCTCGATCGATCCCGGGGTTCAGCATGTTCGAGGACGTCTGGACCACCAGGGCTCCCGTGGGCTGGGACTTCGACGACCCCACGCCCGCAGCCCAGGCCTGCGTCGCGCTGATGTCCGACTGGTTCCCGAAGACGACCGGCGAGATCGTCCACGTCGACGGTGGGCTCCACGCGATCGGCTGCTGAGCACCCGGGCGGCCGCCCTAGGCTGCTGATCATGACCTCGCTGGTCGAGCTTCGCATCCTCGACGGACCCAACCTCTACGTCTCACGTCCCGCGGTGAAGCTGACGCTTGGACGCGCACGTCGTCGTTGGCCTCCCGACCGCCTCCGCGTTGAGCCTGGCCCGCGAGGCGGGGATCACCAGCTCGCGACCCGGTGATCCAGGCTCCGGGCAGCGCCAACGGTTCGCGCTCCGGCTCCTGGCCCGGCTCACGCGCAAGGTCGCAGCCGCCTCCGGGACCACCCGGCTCGCCGTGCGGACCCGGCCCGGGAGCGAGCCCGACCAGCTCATCCTTGCCTTCCCCTGGCGGCACCGCGGTCGGGCCGAGGCCCTGGCTCGGGCCGTCGTGGAGGTGGTCGACGGCCTGACCCTCGAGCCGGTCGACGACCTCGTGGGGCGCGCTGCCATGGCCGTGGTCGGTGCCGACCCTGGTCCAGCCCCCCACTTGCCGCACCGCCGCGATTCCCGTGGTCTCGATCACCGGCACCAACGGCAAGACCACGACGACCCGGCTGCTCGCCCACGTCTGCCGGACCGCCGGGCTCTCGACCGGCTGGACGAGCACCGACGGCGTCTACGTCGACGGGGTCCTCATCGAGGCAGGGGACTGGTCGGGTCCTGGTGGCGCGCGACTCGTCCTGGCACAACCCGTCGACGTCGCTGTCCTGGAGACCGCCAGGGGCGGCCTGCTGCTGCGCGGCATGGGGGTGGCCTGGAACGACGTGTCCGTGGTCACGAACGTCTCCGCCGACCACCTGGGCCTCCAGGGCATCGACACCCTGGACCAGCTCGCCGAGGTCAAGGCCGTGGTGACCACGGGTGACACGGGCGAGCGGCTGGGTGGTCCTCAACGGCGAGGACCCCCGCGTCTTCGCCATGCGCACGGAGTCGAAGGCCCGACCCTGGGTGTTCGCCGTCTCCCCGGACAGCCCTGCGGTCCGGCAGGCGCTCAACGAGGGGGGCCGTGCGGCCACCGTGCTCGACGGGGACGTCGTCCTCCTCGGGGTCACCTCCGACGACCCCGTTCACCTGCTGCCAGTGGTCGACATCCCGGTCACGCTCGCCGGGCTGTCCCCCCACAACGTGGCCAACGCCCTCGCGGCCACGGCTGCCGCGAGCGCCCTGGGCCTCAGCCAGGAGGCGATCGTCGCGGGGCTGCGCACGTTCGTCCCGGACGCGACCACCAACCCGGGGCGCATGAACGTCTTCGACGTGGAGGGCGTCATCGTCGTGCTGGACTTCGCCCACAACGCGGAGGGCCTGGACGCCCTGCTCAGGGTCGCGCGCGGGCTGCGACTGCCTGCGGCGGTCGTACGGCTGGCTCTCTCCGGTGCGGGCGACCGACGCGACGAGGACCTGGTCGAGCTGGGATCGATCGCTGCCCAGCAGTTCGACGAGGTCATCGCTGTTCGCTCGGAGCGCTACCTGCGCGGCAGAAGCCTCGAGGAGGTCCAGCAGCTCTTCGACGAGGGCGCGGGTCTGGTGGGCCGGCCGCCCTTCGAGCACCCGGGACGGCGAGGTCGCCGCCCTGGCCGCTCTCCTCACCCGCTCACAGCCCGGCGACGTGGTGGCCTTCATGTGTCACGGTGAGCGCACGGAAGCCCTGGACTGGCTGGAGGAGCACGGTGCCCGGCCTCTGGCGCCCGACGCGCTGCGTCTGCGCAGCAGATCAGGCAGCGGGGACCGTCTGACGTCCGCTGCCCGACATCAGCCGTGCGCTCCGGGCTGCGCCACGTGGGAGCGACGTTCGAGCTCGTCGATCACGACCGCGTGCTTGTCGACGCAGATCACGACGATGTCGCCGGGGTTGGCCTGGGACAGCGCCAAGTCGATCGAGTCCAGCTCGTCCAGGACGACCTCGGCGGAGCGACACCGAGCGCCTGAGGCGATCGCCGATCGGACCCCCTCAGCAACCAGAGCGGCGGTCTCCCCGCGCTCGCGGCCCCGCAGAGCCGCGTCCTCGCGCACGACGATCGAGTCGAAGTGCTCCGCAGCCACCGCGCCCAGCTCACGCATGTCGTCGTCTCGGCGGTCTCCCGCCGTGGCCACGACGCCGATGCACCGGTGACGTACGAGGTCGGAGCCTGCGTCCCGGCTCTCGGCCAGCCGATCGACGAAGTCTCCGAGCGCGCGCATCCCGTGGGCGTTGTGGCAGTAGTCGATGAAGACGGTGACCCCGTTGACGTCCAGCTCGTTCAGTCGTCCGGGGGAGAGGTAGTAGCTCGTCGCGAACGTCTGCAGGCCCTGCCGGATGTCGTGCAGCGGGGCCCCTGCGGCGAACGCCGCGCCTGCTGCAGCCATCGCGTTGGCGACGTTGAAGCGCGCCTTTCCCCCGAAGGTGGCGGGGAGAAGATGGGTCCACGCCAGCGGCATCGTTCGGCGGCCGTGCCGGATGACGATGCGCTCACCGAGCTCGTTGCGTTCGAGCACCACCGCCCTGCCACCGCGCCGGCAGTAGTCGTCGATCAGCTCCATGGTCTCGGTGCCGGGCTCGGCCATGCTGAACCAGACGACGCGCCCGGACGGTGCCTTGCGGCGCATCGCGCGCACGAGGGGATCGTCGGCGTTGAGCACGGCGTAACCGTCACGAGGAACGGCCTCGACCACCACCGACTTGACCTCGGCGAGCTGCTCCAGGGTGTCGATGCCGCGCATCCCCAGATGGTCGGCCGCGACGTTGAGCACGACCGCGACGTCGTTGCGCTGGTACCCGAGGCCCTCCCGCAGGATCCCGCCCCGGGCCACCTCGAACACGGCGAAGTCGACGCGCGGGTTCTGCAGGACCATCCTGGCCGACTTCGGCCCTGAGGCGTCTGCTCGGATCACGAGGCGCTCGTCGATGACGACGCCGTCGGTCGAGGTCATCCCGACCTTGCGCCCCATCCCCTTGAAGATGTGGGCGATCATCCGCGACGTCGTGGTCTTCCCGTTGGTCCCGGTCACCGCGATGATGGGGATCCGGCTCGGCGCTCCGGGCGGGAAGAGCAGGTCGACCACCGGCTTGGCGACGTACTGCGGCTCGCCCATCGTGGGGTGGGTGTGCATCCGGAAGCCGGGGGCGGCGTTGACCTCGCAGATGGCGCCCCCGGACTCGCGGACGGGCTCGGCGATGTCCGGGGAGATGAAGTCGATGCCGGCGACGTCGAGGCCCACGACACGCGCCGCCTCCTCCGCGATGTCCACGTTGTCGGGATGGGCCTCGAAGGTGCGGTCGATGGAGATCCCGCCCGTGGACATGTTGCCCGTCAAGGTGAGCTTGACCATGACCCCCTCGGGGACGACGTCGTCCATCTGGAACCCTTGGGCCGCGACCAGCTCGACCGCCTTCTCGTCGACCGTGATCCGCGTGAGGACCTTCTCGTGGCCCACTCCGCGCCGAGGGTCTGCGTTGGTGTCGTCCACGAGCTGCCGCACCGTCCGGCCCCCGTCGCCGACGACGTGCGCAGGGTACCCGCTCAGCCAGCGCGACCATGCGGCCACCCACGACCAGAACGCGGTAGTCGCGTCCGGTCACGAAGCTCTCGACGACGACCCAGCCGCGGCGGGACTGCGCCTCAGCGACCGCGAACGCCTCCCGGACCGCTTCCTCGTCCTGGAGGTTCAGGCACACACCTCGACCGTGGTTCCCGTCCAGGGGCTTGCACACCACAGGAAACCCGATCCGCACCGCTGCCTCGACTGCGCGCTCGGCCGACCGCACGGACTCCGACTTCGGGACCGGGAGGCCAGCGGCAGCCAACAGCTGGTCGTGAGGTCCTTGTCGCCGGCGATGTCCACCGCCAACGAGGAGGTGCGCGACGTCATCGTTGCGCGGATCCGCTGCGCGTGGACGCCCTGGCCGAGCTGCACGAGGGAGTGCTCGTTGAGCCTGATCCAAGGGATGTCCCGCGCGACCGCCTCGTCGAGGATCGCCTGCGTCGACGGGCCGAAAGCCGTCCGCTCGGCCCCGAGCAAGAAGGTCTCGAGCTCGCTGGGGAAGTCGAAGTCCGAGTCCGCCTCGACGAGATGATTGACGAGTCTGACCGCCAGCCGTCCCGCGGCGAGCCCGACGCGCTCGTCGGCGTACCCGTAGATGACGTTGTAGCGGCCGGGGTGACCAGGAACGCCGCGCGTCTTCCCGCGTCGGATGTCGACCCCGGCCTCGTGCTGGATCTGCAGCGCGACGTGCTCCGCGACGTGGCCGAGCCAGGTACCTTCGCGCAGCCGTTCGAGGAAGCCCCCACGACGACCCCGGGAGCAGGAGTGCTCGGCGATTCCGGGCAACAGGTCGAGCAGACCGTCCACGAACCCGGGCAGCCGGTCCGTGGGGTGGTCCTCGAGGGAGCCGAGCTCGACGACGAGGTGGATCGACGGGTCGTAGGACCAGATGTTCGGCCCTCGGTAGACGCGCGTGTCGACGATCTCGAGGTCAGGGCCTGCTGGACGCGTGCTCCGCTCACTCACGATGTCACTCCCTCGTCAGGTCGAACGCCGCTTGGCGCGCTGCCGAGCGAGCCGTCTCGAGTCCAGCACCAGCGCCGCCAGATCGACCGCCTCGCCCGGATGGAGCGCTGCGACCGGATCGACGATGCGGCGGTCGACGAGATCGAAGTGGTGCGGCGCAGGCAGCACGTGCAGGACTGCGCCGGACACCATCAAGGGCTTGGTCCTGCTCGCGCTGGCAGCGTTGCTCACCGCGCGGCCGCCGTCGACCACGAACACCGAGCCCCGTCCCACGACCTCGAGAAGGCGCCCGCCGGAGATGACCGCAGCGGTGTCCTCGTCGACACCCATGCCCAGGAGGGAGGGTGACTGGGCGACGAGCGACAGCAGTCGGCCGTACCGGTTGCGTTGTCCGAAGTGTTGGTCGACCACGACACCTGGCAGGAGCCCCAGGCCCTTGGCGAGCTGGGCGATCCGGTTCTTCGGCGTGGCTCCACCCGTGCCGAAGGCCACCATGTGCTCGCTCATGACGCTGGCGCCGGCGGAGGTCGCCACCGATGGTCCGCCCACGACGATGGGCCAGGACGACGGCGTCTCCGAACGCCGTCCCGGCGACGATCTGGGCGAGCTTGAGCTGGTTCCCACCGGTGAAGAAGATCCCGGTCGTGTTCGCCAGAGTGGTGACCAGCTCCGGGTCGTCGGCCTCCTCGCGCGACTGGGGCGAGACCGCCACCACGTCCTCGGCTCCCAGCGAGCGGAACACCGTGTCGTACAGCCTGGTGACCTCCTCACCCAAGGAGCTGGCGCTGGCGCACAGGGCGATCCGCGCGGTCGAGCCCCCTGCGAGATCCACGAAGCGGCGCAGGACGCTCGTACGTCCCAGCTTGTCCTCGGCGCCACCGATGACGACAAGAGCGCCACCGGGCACGGCCAGGGGCGGACTCGACGGCATCGCGGCAGCGTATCGGCCCCGGTGGGTCACGGTCGGGGACGGGCCGACCTCATGGGCTGCCCCCGCCGCCGGCGACGGCCAGGCATGATGGGGTGATGAGCAAAGCCTCCCCTCCGGCTCGCCGGCTGATCGTGCTCCGTCACGCCAAGTCGGACTGGCCGGCCGGCGTCCCCGACAAGGACCGTCCGCTGGCACGGCGCGGCCGACGAGACGCACCGGCGGCGGGGCGCTGGTTGGCCGAGCACGTCGGACGCTTGGACCTCGTCGTCCACTCCGACGCGCGGCGAACCCGGGAGACCTGGGAGGCGCTGGAGCCGGAGCTCGCCGCCGGCGGAGGAGAGGCGGGCGAGGTGCGTCCCTCGAGCCGGGTCTACGAGGCCGACGCCAGGACGCTCGTCGACGTCCTGCGCGCCGTACCCGACGACGTCGGCGACCGTGTTGCTCGTCGGGCACAACCCCGGGGTCCAGGACCTCGTCGTGGACCTGGCCGGACGTGACTCCCAGTCTGGTGCGGCACTTGCCGCAGCGAAGTTCCCGACGAGCGGCATGGCCGTCCTGAGCCTGGCCGGTCCCTGGTCAGGGTTGGGCGGCAAGCCGCGGGCCGTGCTCGAGGACTTCGTCGTTCCTCGCGGCTGACGGCCGCGCACCGAAGAAGCGCCGTGCTACAGGTCGCTGACCGGTGGGGCGGGGGTCGCCAGACCGGCCTCGGCATCGGCGGCCTCGACCTCCTCGCGGCTGATGCCCAGCAGGTACAGGATGGCGTCGAGATAGGGGACGTTCACGGCCGCGTCGGCGGCTTCGCGGACGACCGGCTTGGCGTTGAACGCGACCCCCAGGCCGGCCCGAGCCAACATGTCGAGATCGTTGGCCCCGTCGCCGATGGCGATCGTCTGCGCGATCGGGACTCCTGCCTGCGCAGCGAAGCGCTCGAGCGCGTCGGCCTTCCCGCGACGGTCCACCAGGGGACCCACCAGCCCACCGGTGAGCCGACCGTCAGCGACCTCCAGCGTGTTGGCGGCCGAGTAGTCGATGCCCAGCTCGGCCACCAGCCGATCGGTCACCTGGGTGAACCCGCCGCTGACGATGGCGAACTGGTAGCCGAGCCGTTTCAACGTCCGCACCAAGGTCCGCGCCCCCGGAGCCAGCTCGACCGCATCTCGGACCCGCAGCAGCGCTGCCTCGTCCAACCCTGAGAGGAGAGCCACGCGGGCACGCAGCGAGTCCGCGAAGTCGAGATCACCGCGCATCGCCCGCTCGGTCACGTCACGCACCTCGTCCAGGCACCCCGCCTCTGCCGCGAGCAGCTCGATGACCTCACCCTGGATGAGGGTCGAGTCCACGTCCATGACCACCAGGCGCTTGGCCCGGCGGTGGAGACCGCTGCGTTCGACGGCCACGTCGATCGACCGGTGAGCCGCCTCAGCCGCGAGCGAGAGCCGCACGGCGTCCGGATCTGCGCCCGAGACCTCCAGCTGGATGGCGGTCACCGGGTAGGCCGCGAGCCGGACGATGCGGTCGATGTTGGCGCCCAGGCCGGCAATCCGCCCTGCGATGCCGGCCATGGCGGCCGGAGTGAGCGGGTGGCCGAGGACGGTGACGTGAGAACGGCCGAGGGATGAACCGTCGGTCTCCCGCTCGGTCTCGGCGTCGCCCTCGGTGACCTCGAGCAGCATGCCGAGGTCGGCGGCGACCGGCGCGAGCCGCTCTCGGATCTCCTCGGCCCGGCCGGTGTTGAACAGCACACCGAGGACCAGCTGACCGCGGATGACGACCTGTTCCACGTCGAGAACGGCGAAGTCGCCGTCGGCGAAGGCTCCGAAGAGCCTGGTGGTGACTCCGGGCCGGTCGTGCCCGGTCATCGTGACCAACGTCGTGGCGGCGGGATCCATGGTGCGATCACGCTACCCGGAGGTACGCAGCCCGTCCGACGACTGGGCTGTGGGCTCGTTGTACCCCGCGACCAGGGCCGCTCGGGCGGCGTCGGCAACGGCGATGAGCTGACCTCGGCGAGCGCCCATCTCCCACGAGGAGACGGCAGCGCCATCCTCCCCGTCAGCCAGAGCCACCAGGGCGGCGAGGAACCATGCCTGCCGCACGACCTCGTTGGCACGCTCCGAGTACCCGGGCGGAAGGTCGCGCGAGCCCCCGGCACCGGCCCGTAGCCCAGCGAGCCCGGGCGCGGAGCCGGCCCCGGTCGCGGCGACGTCCAGGCTCGTCAGGGCTGACGTCGCTTCACGCACGGTGCCCGCGAGGGCGCGGCCGGCCTCCGCCACGGACGGCGCAGGCCGGAAGCGCGCCGTCGGTCTCCAGCACCCGCCACCGGACCACCTCGGCGTCGAGCTCTCCCTGGGAGTCACCCCGGTGCGCCACGGTCGGGACCAACCCGGTGGCGCAGCCGACGACCAGCACCGCCTCTCCAGCGGCGAGCGCCTCGAGGTTGAACTCGAGGGGACCGGAGAGGGAGCTGACATCACCAGGGACGGGAAGCGCCAGACGCAGCCCCCGTGCTCCCGCCTGCGCCAGCCTCCCCAGGGCGACGGTGACGCTGACGTCGTCACCGCTGGAGCATCCCGTCGACCCGGTGCCCGGGGTCGCGCCCCACCACGCGCTCAGCAGCCTCGTCGAGGCTCACCTGTCCGCCGAGATAGGCGTTGCCCCAGCCCACGAAGTCCGCGGCGCGGCGAGGAGGCACAGCGAGCATGCCGGAAGCCTACGGCCGCCAACGGATAGGTTCGCGGGGTGAACGACGCCGTGCTCGACCTCCGCTCGGTGTCCGTCGTCCGCGGACAGGCGACTCTCCTGGCCGACGTCGACTGGACCGTCCACGAAGGTGAACGCTGGGTGGTGCTCGGACCCAACGGCGCCGGCAAGACGACCCTGCTGCAGGTGGCCTCGACCCACCTCTTCCCCAGCCAGGGGACCGTGGACGTCCTCGGGGAGCGTCTTGGGCTGGTGGACGTCTTCGAGGTCAGGCCGCGGATCGGACTGACGTCAGCCGCCCTCGCGGAACGGCTCCCGCCCGACGAGCTCGTCATGGACATCGTGCTGACCGGCGCCTGGGCCATCACGGGGCGCTGGCGTGAGGCGTACGACGAGACCGACCGCCAGCGAGCCTCGCGGCTCCTGCACCAGGTGGGGGTCCTGGACCTCTCGGCCCGCACGTTCGGCACGCTCTCCGAGGGCGAGCGCAAGCGCGTCCAGATCGCCCGGGCACTGATGGCAGACCCGGAGCTGCTCCTCCTCGACGAGCCGGCCGCAGGTCTGGACCTCGGCGGCCGCGAGGACCTCGTCGGCCGGCTGAACACCCTGGCCCAGGACCCACTGGCCCCGACGCTCGTGCTGGTCACCCACCACGTCGAGGAGATCCCGCCCGGCTTCACCCACGCCCTGCTCCTGAAGGACGGTCGGGTCGTGGCAGCCGGTCCCTCGTCGAAGGTGCTCACGAGCGCCACGCTGTCGGCGACCTTCGGTCTCCCGCTCCGGATCGTCCGCCGCGACGGTCGGTGGACGGCTCGCGCTCTGTGACCGAGGCAGCCCGGCGGCGACGCCGACGGTTCTGACGGCAATCGGGTTTCGGCAAGGTTCGGGCTGCCTAAGATCATCCCGTGGACTGGATCTGGTGGGTCGTCGCGGCGCTGGCCATGTTCGCCGTCGAGATGATGACGTTGGACCTCATCTTCATGATGATCGCCATCGGCTCGCTCGCCGCTGCGGCCGCAGCCGCTCTCGGGGCCCCGGTGGTCGTCCAGGCGCTCGTGGGCGGCGTGGTCGCCCTCCTCCTGATCCTGGTGGCCCGCCCGATCGCCCTGCGCCACCTGCACCCTGCCCGCGAGATCCGCACGGGAACGGCGGCGCTGATCGGGTCCAGCGGGATGGTGCTGGAGCGGATCGACGCGCACGACGGACGCGTGCGCCTCGCCGGTGAGGTCTGGTCGGCTCGATCCTTGGATCCCGCGCGCTCGTTCGAGCCCGGGGACACCGTCGGAGTGGTGCGCATCGAAGGCGCCACTGCCGTCGTCAACGAAACGGAAGCCCCGTGACCGCCTACGTCTCTGCGTTCGTCGCTCTGCTCGTCCTGCTGCTCGTCCTGATCACGCTGGCCAGGACCATCCGCATCGTGCCGCAGGCCCGAGCCGGAATCGTCGAACGACTGGGCCGCTACCACCGGACGCTCAACGCCGGCCTGTCGATCCTCGTGCCCTTCATCGACAACCTGAAGCCGCTGATCGACCTGCGCGAGCAGGTCGTCTCTTTCCCGCCCCAGCCGGTCATCACCGAGGACAACCTCGTCGTCAGCATCGACTCGGTCATCTACTTCCAGGTCACCGACCCGAAGGCTGTCACCTATGAGATCGCCAACTACATCCAAGCGATCGAGCAGCTGACCGTCACGACCCTCCGCAACGTCGTCGGCGGCATGGACCTCGAGGAGGCGCTGACCTCCCGCGACACGATCAACGGGGCCCTGCGAGGCGTGCTCGACGAAGCCACCGGCAAGTGGGGCGTGCGCGTCAACCGCGTCGAGATCAAGGCCATCGACCCGCCGCCGTCGGTGCAGGAGTCCATGGAGAAGCAGATGCGCGCCGAGCGGGAGAAGCGCGCCACCATCCTCACGGCCGAGGGCTTCAAGCAGAGCCAGATCCTCACGGCCGAGGGCGAGCGTCAGTCAGCGATCCTTCGCGCCGAGGGCGACGCCCAGGCCGCGGTGATCCGTGCGCAGGGTGAGGCGACCGCCATCGGCACCGTCTTCCAGGCCATCCACGACGGCGACCCCGACCCCAGGCTCCTTGCCTACCAGTACATCCAGACCCTGCCCAAGATCGCCGAAGGGCAAGCCAGCAAGGTGTGGGTCCTTCCGGCTGAGCTCTCGCAGGCGATGGGGGCTGTCGGCAGCGCCTTCGCCGGGATGGCGGGGGCCGCGACGTCCGGCCGTACGTCAGACGCGGCTGAGGCGATCACCGCCGCGACGGATCAACCGGCGACCGGGTCGTAGCCGGGTACCGGCGGCTCGGAGAACCTCTCGGCGATCTGGCCGGCGATGCGGAGCACCATGGCGACGTACCAATCGGCGTGGTTGTAGCGGAAGATCGCGCCCCGCAGGCCAGAGGCATCGCGGCCAGCATGGTTGTAGCACAGGTACTTGGCCGCTGAGTAGATGGCGTCGGCTGGGTTACGGATATCGGCTCGACCGTCGCCGTCGCCGTCCACGGCGAAGGCTGCGAAGGTGGACGGCAGGAACTGCATCGGTCCCTGCGCGCCGGCATAGCTGTCGTTCGGATTGCTCCCGTGACCGCTCTCGACCTGGCCGATCGCGGCGAGCACGGGCCAGGGAAGGCCACGGCAGGTCGCTGCCGCACCGCGGTAGAGCGCCAGGAAGTTGACCGGGATGCCGCCCGCCGTGGCGGTGCTGGCAGCCTCCCAGCGGGCCTGGTCGGCCGATGCTCGTGCCGCGGCCAGCGCGGCGGCGGCACGCTCGGCGTCCTCGAGACTCCGCGCGCGCTCGGTCAGGGAGTCGAGCGCACGTTGGGCCTCATCGAGGAGCGCGAGGAGCTCACGCAGCCGGTCGTCGCTCTGGCCCACCGTCGCCGTGGTGGTGTCGGCGCGGTTCGCGCGCTCGACCGCGAGGACACGCGCGGCGGTGGCGAGCTGGCCCGACGCCTCGGTGGCGCGCCGATCCGCGTCCACGATCCGGCGCACGTTGCCGATCCGCTGGGCGAGATCGACGGGGGAGCGGGCCTCGAGCACGCTCGCGATCAGTCCGGTTCCACCACCGGCCATGTAGAGGGCACGCACGCGCTGGTTCGCGGCACGAACGGTCGCGTCATGGGAGACCATCGCCTGATCCGCGGCCTGCTCAGCGCTGATGCCCGAGCTGACGTCGCGCGCAAGACCCTGCAGCGACGACTCGTAGGCCGCCAAGGCCGCATCGACGCGCGGCTGGATGCCCTGCACCACGGCGGCGGCTGCACGGGCCTCGGTCCCGGGCCTCGTCCGCGGTCTCCGCCGACGCGTGCGTGGGAGCTGCCAGGCCCAGCACGCACGACGCTCGCCACCCAGGCAGCACGCAGCGACGCGCCCCTCGTGGTCACCTCCGAGTCATCGGCTCACCGCTTCGTGCGCTTGAACCTCCGCGACTAGCGTGGTCCCGTGCCCGACCCCGTGGAGATCCCCGATCGGCTGTTCGACTTCGTCGGCCTGACCGACGTCGCGCTGCGCCGCCGCACCGAACCACACGACGGCATCTTCATCGCCGAAGGGGTCGAGGCGGCCAGCCGCGCTCTTGTCCGCCGGGTACCGGGTCCGCTCGCTCGTCATCTCCTCGGAACGGAGTGTGCGGACCGACGTGCAGGAGCTGGCCGAGGGCGTCCGCGCGGCCGGCGCGCCGGTTCACGTCGAGTCCGCGGACGTCTTGCGTCTGACGACCGGGTTCGACGTGCACCGAGGGGTGCTGGCCTCGTTCGCCCGCCGCCCGCTCCCACGCGTCGACGAGGTGGTGGCCGGCGCCCGCACGCTGGCGGTCCTCGAAGGGATCGTGGACCACACCAACGTCGGGGCGCTGATCCGGTCGGCGGCCGGGCTCGAGGTGGACGGTCTCCTTCTTGATCCGCGGTGCGCCGACCCCCTGTACCGACGGGCGATCCGCACCTCGATGGGCGCTGTGTTCGCGCTGCCGTACGCGCGCTTCGAGGGCTGGCCCACGGGGCTGGACGAGCTCAGGGCCAGCGGGGTCCGAGTGCTCGCGCTGACCCCCCACGCGGCATCCGTGGACCTGGCTGAGCTGGAGATCGGGCCCGACGAGACGGTGGCGCTGCTGCTGGGCTCCGAGGGAGGGGGGCTGTCAGCCGCGGCCCTCGCCCGGGCCGACCAGACCGTCAGCATCGGCATGGCCGCGGGAGTCGACTCCCTCAACGTGGCCGCGTCCGCTGCTGTCGCCTTCTGGGGAGTGGCGCGGGCGCGCGATCGGGCCCGCACCAGCATGATGGTCCCGTGAGCCCTTCCCAGACCCGGCCCGTCACGGCCCTCCTCCCTGGTCGTGTCGGCCTGGTGGTCCGTCTCGTCTCCGCCGCCGGAGCTCGCCCCGCTCTTCTCGACGCGCTGAACCGGTACGTCGACAGGCTCGACGAAGAGCCGGGGACCGAGTCCTTCCTCGTGTCCCTGGACCCTGACGACGACGCCGTGGTCTGGCTCCACGAGTGGTTCACCGACGACGATGCGCAGCTTGCCCACCGTGCATCGGCGCCGTTCGCCCAGCTGATGAACGAGATGCCCGCCCACCTGGCTGATGGGCCTGCGGTCATGCGCTTCGCCCCGCTACGCCTGCACCTGTCGGGTGGCTTGCTCGCTGGCGACGGCACGCTCGAGCCGGCCGAATGAGCCGAGTTGCGCTCGCCGGCGGGCTGGCTGCGCTCCTGCTGCTCAGCGCCTGCGCCAGCGGGGGCTCGACCGGGTCGTCCGCCGCCGAGACACACGGGGCATCGTCGCATGGGCCTTCGGCCGTGGAGGTGGCCGACCTCGAGCCCGGAGAACGCTGGATCGACCTCGGTCTGCCTGGCGGGACCTACACGCCGGAGGCCGAGGCCGGCGGCACGGACGACTACCGATGCATCCTGCTCGACCCCGCGCTGACCGACGACGCCTTCCTCTCCGGCGTGGTGCTCGAGCCGGGGAACCCTGAGCTCGTCCATCACGCCATCCTCTACCGGGTCGACCCCGACCAGGTGTCCGCCGCCAAGGCCAACGACGCGGCCGACCCGACGCTTGGGCTGGTCGTGTTTCGGCGGACCCGGGCTTCCGGATCCGGGTGGGGCGATCGCCGGGCTCAACGCCGCGCCGTGGGTGGCCGCGCTTCGCCACGACCGGCGGTGAGCAGCGCTTCCGCGCCCGGCACCGGGCATGGAGCTGTCCGCCGGCGGGCTCGTCGTCCTCCAGATGCACTACAACCTCCTGCACGGGGGGGGTACCGACAGCACGCACATCCAGCTGCGGGTCGCTCCCTGCCAGCGCCGACCTCGCTCCACTGCGCACGCTCCTCCTGCCGGCCCCTGTCGAGCTTCCGTGCGCCGCCAACGAGTCAGGTCCGCTCTGCGACAGGGAGGCGGCCGTCTTCGACGTGATCCGACGGTTCGGCGAAGGCTCCGGACGCACGGTGGCCGGTCTGCAGGTGCTCTGCGACGGCTCGCTCGACGAAGCCACGCGCGGGGAGCACCCAGACCTGCGCCCGCCCGGTCGAGGAGACGATCTTCGTCCAGGCCGTGGCCGGCCACATGCACCTCCTGGGCCGGACCATCCGGGTCGAGCTGGAACGTGCCGACGGCAGTCGGCGGACCCTGTTGAACGTCCCGACGTACGACTTCGACGACCAGCGCGCCCGCAAGCTGCCCTCGCCGGTCCGCGTCGGCCCTGGTGACCGGCTTCGGGTGACGTGCACCCACGACGCGACGCTTGCGCCAGCAGATCCCCGAGCTGCAGAAGCTGCCGCCGCGCTACGTCGTGTGGGGTGAGGGCTCCAGCGACGAGATGTGCTTGGGCATCGTGTCCTACACCGAGTCCGAGGTGGGCTGAGCTGACGGTGCGGCGCGGGAGTCGCCAGTCCACCGGCTCTGCCCCTGCTTGGTCCAGCAGCTCGTTCACCCGGCTGAACGGCCTCGAGCCGAAGAACCCCTGCGACGCCGACAGCGGGCTCGGGTGCGCGCTCATGACGCACGGGGTCCCTCGGAGGATCGGGGCGGCGGACTGGGCGTCACGACCCCAGAGCACGGCCACCAGGGGAGTCTCTCGTGCGACGAGCGCCCGGATCGCGAGGTCGGTCACCGTCTCCCAGCCCTTGCCCCGGTGGCTGCCGGAAGCAGCCTGGGCGAACGGTGAGGACGCGGTTGAGCAGAAGGACGCCCTGGTCGGCCCACGGCGTCAGGTCGCCGTCGCGCGGTTGCGGGACTCCGAGGTCGTCCATCAGCTCGCGCTGGATGTTCTGCAGGCTGCGTGGCAGAGGCCGAACGTCCTGGGCGACCGAGAACGACAAGCCCACGGCGTGGCCGGGCGTGGGGTAGGGGTCCTGTCCCACGATGAGCACGCGGACGTCGGAGAACGGCCGGACGAAGGCCCGCAGCACGTCAGGGCCAGCAGGCAGGTAGCCCCGTCCGGCGGCGATCTCGGCCCTGAGGAAGTGACCCAGGTCGGCGAGCTGAGCCGCTGCCGGCTCCAGCGCGAGGCCCACCCAGCCTCGACGAGCTCGTCCAGCGGCTTCGCGGTCACGGCCCGGACCCTAACGGGCTCGCCGGGGAGGGAAGCCGGAAGGCCGCCTGAAGCGACAGCCCCGCGACAGGGCCGGAGGGGTGAGCGCCTCATCCCGAAGGATGATCCCGCCGGGTGGATCTAGTCCTTGCGGGTCATGCCGGCCGGCGGCACGCCTGTCAGCATGCCGGGTATCACTTCACGCCCCATGGGGGTGCACGCACATGAAGGGTCTTCCTCGCAGCACTGATCGTGACGCGGCCGCGACGGCCGCCGCGTCTGGTCGTGTCCCGGCCAGGCGAGCGCCGCACCGGCGCCCTCGCCCGAGGTCTCGCTCAAGGGCTCGCCGGGCCGCTCCAGATCGACGTCGGGTCCGAGCGGACAGATCTACGTCGCCCAGGACTTCGCGGGCATCCTCACGAAGGTGCGTCCGAACGGCACCACCAAGGACCTGACCACGTAGCCGGGGAGATCGCCGGGGTGGCGTCGCGCGGTACGACGTGGCCTTCACACCACCAACGGAGGGAGACGAGCCCCACGACCGCCGCTACCTCAAGGTGCGGTTCGCCAACGGGACGGTCCGCGACATCGCCAACCTGTTGCACCTTCGAGGCGAAGCACAACCCCGACGCCGGAACACCTACGGTTTCCAGAACCTGACTGAGGAGTGCGCCGCGTAGCTGCCCGAGGAGAGTCGTCGGCCTGCCGACCTACACCGGGATCGTCGACTCGCACCCGTACGCGGTGGCCAACGCCCCCGGACGGCGGCTGGTACGTCGCCGACGCGGCAGGCAACACCATCCTCAAGGTGAGCCGGAAGGGCAGGGTCAGCGTCGTACGTCGTGCTGAGGCCTGTCCCGGTCGTCATCACCGCCGAGGCGGCCGAGGCCAACGGGCTCCCTGCGTGCACCATCGGATCGACGTATCGCTTCGAGCCCGTCCCCACCGATGTCGAGGTCGGTCCCGGCGGGATGCTGTACGTGAGCAGCCTGCCCGGGCGGCCCCGAGGACGGCAGCCTCGGACGCCGGCGTGTGCTGCGCATCATCCGATCGCGGGCGACCAAGGTCGTCGGGCGCGGCTTCCTCGGCGCCACGAACGTCGCCGTGACTCCGCAAGGGGAGGATCTTCGTCGCTGAGCTGTTCGCGCAACCGGATCTCGACGCGTCAAGGACGGCTGGGCAAGCCCGTCGTCGACGTACCGTCCCCGGCCGGTGTCGAGTACGCCAACGGTATGCTGTACGCGTCGCACCGAGGTGTTCGGCAACGGACAGCTTCGATCGTCACGATCCCGCTCTAGGCGGTCAGCCCAGTGCCGCGAGGGGTCGCCGACGCCGGTCCGGCGACCCCTCCGTCCGGGCAGCGACGGCGTCCGCTCAGTCGCCGTCGCGGGCGCCGCGCGATAGCGCCGGATCAAGGCGTTCGTCGACGAGTCATGGCCGAGCGCTTCGTCGCTGTCGGCGGCGAGCTCGTCGACGATCCGGGTCGCGAGGACCTTTCCCAGCTCGACCCCCCACTGGTCGAAGGAGTCGATGCCCCCAGATCGCCCCTTGCGTGAACACGCTGTGCTCGTAGAGCGCGACGAGCGCCCCGAGCAGCGTACGGCGTCAGCCGCTCCGCCAGGATCGTCGTCGACGGTCGATTGCCGGCGAAGACCCGGTGCGGGACCAGCCACTCCGGTGTGCCCTCGGCCAGCACCTCGTCCGCGACCTTGCCGAACGCGAGTGCCTCGGCCTGGGCGAACACGTTGGCCATCAGCAGGTCGTGGTGGCGACCCAGCGGATTGAGCGACTGCGAGAACGCGATGAAGTCGCACGGGATGAGCCGCGTGCCCTGGTGGATCAGCTGGTAGAACGAGTGCTGACCGTTGGTGCCGGGCTCACCCCAGTAGACCGGACCCGTGTCGACCTGCACCGGTTCACCGGATCGAGCGTCACGTGCTTGCCGTTCGACTCCATGGTCAGCTGTTGGAGGTAGGCGGGAAGCGGGCGAGGTACTGGTCGTAGGGGAGCACCGCGACGGTCTGCGCGTCGAAGAAGTTCGCGTACCAGACGCGTGCAGCAGGCCCATCAGCACCGGGCAGGTTCCGCTCGAACGGTGCAGTCCGGAAGTGCTCGTCCATGGCGTGGAACCCGGACGAGCATCGACCGGAAGCTGTCGGGACCCGATGGCGATCATCGTCGACAGGCCGATCGCGGAGTTCATCGAGTAGCGACCGCCGACCCAGTCCCAGAAGCCGAACATGGGCGAGTGTCGATGCCGAAGTCCGCGACGTCTTCGGCGTTCGTCGAGACGGCGACGAAGTGTCGACGACTGCTTCCTCGTCGCCCAGGCCGGTCACGAGCCAGTCGCGGGCCGTGCGCGCGTTCGTCATCGTCTCCAGCGTCGTGAAGGTCTTGGAGCAGACGATGAACAGCGTCTCGGCCGGGTCGAGGTCGCGAATCGTCTCGGCGAAGTCCGTGCCGTCGACGTTGGACACGAAACGGACGTCGATCGCACGGTCGCTGTAGTGCCGCAACGCCTCGTACGCCATGACGGGTCCGAGGTCGGACCCGCCGATGCCGATGTTCACCACCGTGCGGATCCGCTCGCCCGGTGTGCCCCGTCCAGTCGCCCGAACGGACCCGGTCCGAGAACGCCGCCATCCGGTCGAGCACCTCGTGCACGTCGGGGACGACATCCTCGCCGTCGACCAGGATGCGCTGGCCTCGCGGGGCCCGCAGGGCGACGTGGAGGACGGCTCGATCCTCCGTGACGTTGATCTGGTCGCCGCGGAACATCGCGTCGATCTGGTCGCGGAGGTCGGACTCCTCGACCGGAGTGCCACCAAGCAGCTCCATCGTCTCGGCGGTCACCCGGTGCTTGGAGTAGTCGAGGAACGAGCCCACGGCCTCGACGTGAGTCGCTCGCCGCGCGGGATCGTCGGCGAACAGCTCCCGGAGGTGGTCCGTCGGCACGCGTGGTGCTGCTCGGCGAGCCTGGCCCAGGCGCTCGGGTCTGGGTCACGGGAGGCTCCTGCGACCTACGCCTTCTTCTCGTCGTGCCCGCCGAACTGCTTGCGCATCGCCGACAGGACCCGGTTGGCGAAGTCGTCGAGGTTGCGCGAGGCGAACCGCGAGTAGAGCGCCGTCGTCAGGACCGGTGTCGGGACGCCCTCGTCGATCGCGGCGATCGAGGTCCAGCGGCCTTCGCCGGAGTCGGAGACGCGGCCGGCGAACTCGTCGAGGTCGGGCGACTCGTGCAGCGCCGCCGCCGTCAGGTCGAGCAGCCACGAGCCGACGACGCTCCCGCGCCGCCAGACCTCGGCGACCTCTGCGGTGTCGATGTCGTACTGGTAGAACTCGGGGTGGTCGAGCGGCGCGGTCTCGGCGTCCTTCTCGCGGTTCTGGGTGCCGGCGTCGGCGTTCTTCAGGATGTTGAGGCCCTCGGCGTACGCGGCCATGAGGCCGTACTCGATCCCGTTGTGCACCATCTTCACGAAGTGGCCGGCGCCGTTCGGGCCGCAGTGCAGGTAGCCGCTGCTCCGCCGTGCGTGGGCTCGCCCTCGCGACCGGGCGTGCGCGGGGCTGCGTCGACGCCCGGGGCGATGCGTCGCGAAGATCGGCTCGAGGTGGCTGAACGACCGCGTCCTCGGCGCCGATCATCAGGCAGTAGCCGCGCTCGAGGCCGAAGACGCCGCCGCTCGTGCCGACGTCGACGTAGTGGATCCCTCGCTCGCGCAGCGTCGCCGGCCCGCCGGATGTCGTCGCGGTAGTAGCTGTTGCCGCCGTCGATGATGATGTCGCCCGCCTCCATCAGGGCTGCCGTCGCAGTCGACCGTGCGCTCGGTGATGTCGCCGGCCGGCACCATGACCCAGGCCGCGCGCGGCGGGCGAAGCGCCGCCACGAAGTCCTCGAGCGACGGTGGCTCCGGTCGCGCCCTCGGCCTCGAGCGCCGCCACCGCGTCGGCGTTGACGTCGTAGACGACGACCTCGTGGCCGTCGCGCATCAGCCGACGGGTGAGGTTCGCGCCCATCCGGCCGAGGCCGATCATCCCGAGCTGCATCGGGCGGTCCGTCGTCATGTCAGCAGTCTCCTTGCGGGTCGCGGTCGTCGCCGCCGGGACGGCACTCGATCGGACCCTAGCGTCCTGCCGCCGAGCAAGGCAGCCGAGTGTGCCGGACCGCGACCACGACCCGTCATGCTGCGGCGGACGGCCGGCCCTTCGCCCGTGCGACGCTTCTTCTCCAGGCTCTCCTGGGCGACGCTGGTCAGCACCCGGACGCCGATGCCCAGCACGATGAGGTTGCCGAACATCTGACACATGGTCAGGGCTCTGGCCAGGTTGCTCACGGGCGTGATGTCCCCGAAGCCGACGGTCGAGAACACGGTGACCGTGTAGTACAGCGCCGTGAACTTGGAGAGGGGTTCGCTGAACGACGACCCGCCCGTCAGCGACTCGGCGAGGTACTGGGAGGCGAAGAGGGTCAGGAACAGCGTCACGCAGATCCCCATCGCCTCGATGGCACGCAGGACGGGGCGCGGCGCCCTGGTAACCGCGGTGACCTGCCACCACAGGACAGCGACGAAGATGCACAGGCCCCGATGATGACGAGCCAGTTACCCAGCGCGGTGTTGGGGGAGTCCGGGATCACCGCGTAGGCCGCGAGGACGAGCACGATCGCGAGCATGATGCGCCCCAGGCTGAATACCAGCAGCCGTCGCGTGGGCCAATCGGCCTGAGGAGTGCTCGTCGTCGCCACCGGCCCAAGTTCCCACATCATCGCGGTCATCTCGTGGAGGCGGCACCGACGCGCGGCACGCTCGTACGAGCGTGCCAGCGTCACCCGTCAGGCTCACCAAGATCAGCACGCGAGACGGACGATCTAGACCGTGGGAAGCGCGCCGGGGGGTCGGCCGCCCTGCTGTGAAGGGGGAACCATGATCGACGTCGGTCTTGCGCTGCCGGAGGCGGCGCGGCACGAGGGCGCGCCCCGCTGGCTCAGCCTTGGCGTGCCGCTCACCCTCCTGATCGACCTAGCCTGCCTCGCCGAGCCGGGCTATCCGGCCATCCTCGGCCAGGCGCTGGCCCGCGAGGGTGCCGCCGACGAGCGCCCGACCGACCTCTGACAACGCCCCGCCGTCGCACCCGGCGCGGGCACCGCGGCATGATCGGGGCAACCCGAGCGAGAGGCTGTCCCACGGTGACCGAAGGCGTCTACGAGCCAGGCCAGGACGACCTGGAGGACGACGGTGTCCTCGAGCAGGCCGATTCGCTGATCGACCGGGGTGTGGCTGACGTCCTGGACGAGGGCTATCTGCCCGCCGACGGCTGGTCTCCAGGCGAAGGCTTCGGGACGACCCTCGCCGAGGAGCGTCAGGGCGAGTCGCTGGACCAGCGGATCGCCCAGGAGGTCCCGGACCTCACCGACGACGACCCTGACGAGTTCGGCGGCGAGGTGGGCGACGTCCGGGCCGGACGCCTCGTCGCGCCGGACGAGGGGGCTCACGAGGACGTCGACTCCGAGCTGATGGCCTTCGACGTCGGCATCGACGGGGCCGGGGCGAGCGCCGAGGAGGCCGCCGTCCACGTCATCGAGGACGAGGACTAGCCCCTCCGCGCTGGCCGTCAGGCCCCGACCCGTACGGCGAGCCGTACGAGGTTGCGCCCGTCGTCCTTGGCCTCGTAGAGGGCCCGGTCGGCCGACACGAGCAGGTCGTCAAGGCTGTCGCCGGGGACGAACCGGCTCACGCCGATGGAGACGGTGACCTTCAGCGTCCGCAGCCCGATCGTCTGATCAGCTTCCTCGATCGCCAGGCGGATCCGCTCGGCCGCCTCGGCTGCCTGGGCAAGGTCCGTGTGCGGCAGCGCGACCGCGAACTCCTCGCCCCCGAACCGGGCCGCGAGGTCCTCGTCGCGCAGGTGCTGGGTGAGGACCTGGGCGACGGTCGCGATGGCCGCATCCCCACCGAAGTGGCCGTGCTGGGTGTTGATCGCCCGCAGGTGGTCGACGTCGATCATGAGGAAGGTCAACGAGTGCCCGTGCCGACGGGCCCTGGACAGCTCCCGGTCGGCCAGTCGCGTGAACGCCCGCATGTTGAGCAGCCCGGTCTTGGCATCGCGGTCTCGGTCGTGGATGGCCTGGGCGTACTGGGTCTGCCGGACGATGAGGATCAGCAGGCCCGCAGCCGGCACGAGCAGCACTGGTGCCGTGAGCGCCAGGGTCGCGGTGACCGCCCCGGCCGACAGCTCCCACACCTCGCCGGACAGGTACTCCGTGCCCCACGTCGACGCCTGGCGGGCCAACGAGATGCCGTCGGTGAGCCAGATGGACCCGTTGAGGATCGCGAGCTGCGCCAGCTCGAAGCCAGCCATCGCCGCCAGCAGGGCAACGGCATCTCGCAGCGAGGTCGACTGGCTGATGGCCTGGTCGCCTGGGCCGTGCACCATCCAGTAGGCCCACGAGGCCGCGCTCATGGTGCCGATCCGGAGCGTGAGGTTGTTCCACCGGTGGCGGCTGTGCGGCGGCGTGGTCACGGCTGCCAGCGCGAGGATTGCGGCGGGCGGGAGCAGGATCGCGCCCGCGAGAAGGAACGGCGTGGTGGGGGAGTAGAGCAGGGTGCTGCCGGTGCCGCCTGGACGGACGTACTGGGTGCGGTTGGCCAGTGCGTAGAGCAGGGCGATGGCGGGGAGCGCGACCCACCACCGCAACAGCCGGTCGGCGTCGTAGGTCGTCAGGAACAGACCGACGAACAGGCACCCCGACAGGGCCGTGCTCATCGCGAGCGCGACCTGCGCGCGGTGCGTTGGCACCGCTGAAACCCCCTCGTGCACGTGCACCCCCACCCCTTGTGACCTCAGGATTGCGGTCCCTCGCCAGGTGGGCAATGCGCCGTGTGGCAAACGGGTGACGCTCGGCGACGGGTTCACCCGACCGCCGCGATGACACGCTCAGTCGCGGGCGATCTCGACCACGCTGCCGTCGTCGACGTGCCACCGACGGGTCAGCCGGACGCTGTCGAGCATCCGACGGTCGTGCGTGACCAGCAGGACGGTGCCGCCGAAGGTGTCGAGGGCGGCCTCGAGCTGTTCGATGGCGGGCAGGTCCAAGTGGTTCGTGGGTTCGTCGAGCACCAGGAGGTTGACCCCGCGCGCCTGCAGCAGGGCGAGGGACGCGCGCGTCCGCTCCCCTGGGGAGAGCGAGTCCGCGGGTCGGTGGACATGGTTCGCCCCCAGACCGAACTTTGCGAGCAGGGTGCGTACGTCGGCCGTCGGCCAGTCGGGCACCGCTCGGGAGAACGCGTCGGTGAGGGTCCCCTCCAAGGAACGCTCCGCGGGCCTGCTCGACCTCACCGACCAGACCGCCGGCCCGAGCACTCGCCGTGCCCAGAGTCCGGTTGCAGCCGACCGAGCAGGACTCCAAGCAGGGTGGTCTTGCCGGAACCGTTGGGGCCGGTGATGGCCACCCGGTCCTGCAGGTGCGAGCTGAACGTCGACCGGACCGAGGGGGAAGTCCCCCGCTGCTGGACCACCGCGCCCCGCAGCGCTGCGACGAGCTCCCCAGACCGGGGCGCCGCGGCGATCTCGAACTGCAGCTGCCACTCCTTGCGTGGCTCGGTGACGACGTCGAGCCGTTCGATGAGCCGCTCGGTCTGACGGGCCTTGGCGGCCTGCTTCTCGCTGGACTCGGCGCGGAACTTCCGACCGATCTTGTCGTTGTCCTTCGCCTTGCGCCGGGCGTTCTTGACGCCCTTCTCCATCCAGGCACGCTGCACCCTGGCCCGGTCCTCGAGGGCGGACCGGCGCTCGGCGTAGTCGTCGTAGGCCAGCCGAGCGCGGCGTCGTGCGACGGAGCGCTCGTCGAGGTAGGCCTCGTACCCGCCGCCGTAGGTCGTCACGCGTTCGAGGCTCCGGTCGATCTCCACGACGCTCGTGACCGTCCTGGCCAGGAACTCGCGGTCGTGGCTGACGACCACGACCGGCGCGTCGAGGCCGAGGACGAAGTCCTCCAGCAGGTCGAGGCCTTCAGCGTCCAAGTCGTTGGTCGGCTCGTCCAGCAGGTAGGCGTCGTAGCGCGACAGCAGGAGCGCGGCCAGCCCCACGCGGGCGGCCTGCCCGCCGGACAGGGCGGTCATGGCGAGATCGAGATCGGCACACCGAGTCCCGGTGACGGCCGCAATCCGGTCGTCGAGGTCAGCGCCGCCGAGCGTCAGCCAGGTCTCCAGCGCGTGAGGGTACGCAGCGTCGGCGTCGGGGTCGCCCTCGGCCAGGGCCTGGGCCTGGGTCGTCCAGGTCGCGCTGGGCTCCAGCGACGCCCGTCCGTCGAGCCAGTGCGCGCGGACGGACTCGCCCGCGCAGCATCAGGCTCCTGCGCGAGGTAGCCGAGCTGGGCCTCGGCAGGGGAGACCACGACCGAGCCGGCCTCGGGCTGGCGCAGCCCGGCGAGGAGGCGCAGCAGCGTGGTCTTGCCGGCGCCGTTTGGGCCGACGAACCCGACGACGTCGCCGGGGGCGACGACCAGATCGAATCCGGAGAACAGCTCGCGGTCGCCGTGTCTGGCTGTCATCCCGAGCGACGAGGGTCGCGCTCATGACGGGTTCAGGCCCCGGATCTCTCCGCTGCGAGAGCGCGGATCACCCCGAGCCGACGAACGGCCTCAGCCAGCTCCTCCGCGAACTGCTCCCGACGCTGAGCCAGGTCGTCGGCGCCAGGCTCGAGCAGGCCGCGGTTGCCGGCGAGCTGGAGCGCGCCGCGGAACAGGTCCTTGGAGACCGACTCGGGGCTTCGGATGGATCGCTGCAGCACTCGTTGTCTGGCCACCCCCACGCACTCGGCGATCAGTCGGTCCGCGTCGATCTCGACGGTCGGGTCCGCAGCGTCAAGTCGGTCGGCGAGGACCGAGTAGGCCTCCAGGAACGGCGCCAGGATGCGATGAGCAAGGAGGAAGCGGGCACCCTGCAGCGAGGTGAAGCCCTCTCCGGACGACATGTGGGAGGACTCCCACGCTGGACTGGCGAGCTCCGCCTCGGCTCGCACCTCCGCGTCGAAATCGCGCTTGGTCGAGAAGAAGAACTCGTACTTCAGCAAGTCCCGCAGGCGCAGCGACTCGCCCCAGACGGCGGCGCTGAGATCGGGAGCCTCGTCCTCCGCGGCCTTGACCAGCGCCAGCTCGACGATCGACCTCGTGACGAAGAAGTGGCTGAGCGTGTTGCGGTAGAAGGCCGCCTCGAGCTGCCGCTCCGCGGGAACGGAGAAGACCGGCTCGATCCCCCCGCGGAACTCGGTGACCACGCCCTCACGGACCAGCGTCGCCAGGGCCTGGACCCCGACCGAGGGTGAGCGCTCCTCGAGGATCTGCAGCTGGTCCAGGTGCAGGTCAGAGGCCACGGGGAGGCCTCGAGCCTTGATGTACTCGAGCACCGGCATCAACGAGGAGCGCATCTCCGGCTCCGTCAAGGCCCGGCCGTCGGTGTCCAGGAGCGAGAACGCGACGAGCGCGGGCGCCGTGATGGGCGTGATCTGGTTGATCCGGTGACAGACCTCGAACGCCACCTTCGGCACCACCTGGCGCGCGTCGGCGGTGCCCGTGGCCGAGCGCGACTCCGCAAGCATCTGACGCAACGACACCGGTTCGGCGAACCGCACGTGGGCCTGACCTCGTCGGTGACCCTGCGCACGGGCATAGCTGACCGCCCAGCGCACGCTCTCCGCCGCCTTGACCCCGCCGGACTCCTCTGCGGCGATCGCCCCAACTTCGTGCTGCTGGTCATAGATGATCGAGACGGGCACGAAGAGCACCTCATCGATGCCCGACTGCTCGAAGGCGTCGACGAGGTAGCTGAGGATCCCCATGCGTGGGGGGCGCAGCTTGCCGGTGCGGGTACGCCCGCCCTCGATGTACCACTCGAGGTTGGCGCCGTGCGAGACCAGGTGAGCGAGATAGTCGCCGAGCATGGCGCGATAGACCGGCGCGTCCTTGAACTCGCGACGGATGAAGACGACGTTGCTCCGTCGGGCGATGGAGCCCAAAGGGAAGAAGGCAAGGTTGACGCCGCCGAGCACGTGGTTCGGGGGAAAGCCGGCGCCGCCGAGCACGGAACGAAGGACCAGCGGGTCGAGGTACGACCGATGGTTGGGGAGGAACACCAGGGGGGCCGTCGCGTTCATCGCCCGCAGCCGGTCCAGTGACTCGACCTCGGCGTCGACCCGGTAGGCGCGGGACATCCATCGTCCCAGCCGCGACCACGCGTCGACAGCAGCACGACTCTGCCCTGCCGTCATCTCCTTCAAGCACTCGACCGCTTCGGCACGCACCTCCTCGAGGCTCCGATGCGCGTCAGCCGCCAGCGTGCGAACGGTCGCCTCGAACCGCTCGGAGCCGACCAGGTCGGCGACCACCTCGCGTGGGGGCCGTACGCGCTCGAACGAGGCACTTACCACCGCGGGGTCTCACCTTCCTCGAGGGCTCCGGAGCCGGACCGGTCGGCCGCCTGTCTATCACGGTCCCGGGGGCAGGCTCCTCAGTTCGGGGCGGAGTGTCCCCCCGGTCGTGGTCGCAGCCCGACGTCGGCCAGAGCCGCGGCGACGAGGGCGTCGTAGCGACCAGCCGTCAGGTCCCCGAAGGGGTCCGAGGTGTAGGGCAGCAGCTCACGGAAGGGCAGCCCGAAGGCGGCGCGCATCGCGAGCAGTCGACGGCGCTCAGGATCGTCGAGATCGACGTCCGAGACGGTACGAGCGGCCGTCATCTCGCGGATGCCTCGCACGCGTCGGGGAACGACGGCCACCAGCAGCACCGAAATCGGGAGCAGCGCCGTGACGATCCCCAACGTTCGAGCAAGGAGCATGATGGCGTCCTCGCCCTGCTGCCCGAGATCGGCAAGGTTGCCTCCCGTCCCTTGGCCGGCCCCCGTGAAGGCGTCCGCGATGGGACCCCCCACGACCGGGACTCCGGAGACTGCGTTGGCCACGGAGTCGAAGCCACCTTGCAGCGACGTACCAGCCTCCCGGACGCCGGAGCCCAGGACGGCGAGGGCCGCGACCAGGTCGTAGACCTTGACGCCGATCCAGATGAAGGCGATGACGAGCGCGAGGACGAGGAGATCGCGGATGATCTGTGCTCGCCGATCACCGGGGACGTCGGGGTAGAGGGTCAGGTGTTCGCTCATGGGCCGAGGCTACGCAGCCGAACCGGTCCCGGACGCCGTACCACTCGGTCCTGGACGCAGAGGAAGGGCGCGCCCGACCTGCGGCACGCCCTTCCCTACCCCGCGGCTACGCCTTGTCTGCCTCGGCCTCTGCCTCAGCGGCCGCAGCCTTGATGTCCTCGGCGGCCGCCTTGTCGAGAGCCTTCTCGACGATCGCATCGGCCTTGTCGAGAGCCTTGCGGATCTCGACGGCGCTGGGGTCGGAGACGAGCGCGAGGATGCCCGAGTGCCCTGGGGCGATCGCATCCTGCAGCTCTTCAGTCAGCTCCTTGCGGTGGTGCAGCTGACGAGCCTTGCCTGCAGCCGCGCCTGCGCCGCCGAGGACCACGGCCGAGCCCAGGATGGACGGCGGGAAGACGACCCCGAGCACGACACCACCGACGATGCCCCACTTCAGGCCCCTGCGGGTGCTGTGGTCCGTCGCCTTCTGGACGTCCAGGGTGCCGTCCGCATCGCGCTTGACGACGATGACGCCCTCGACCTCGACCGTGCGGCCGTCCTCGACGGACATCAGCGCCTCGTAGGCCTCCCATGCGGTGTCGGTGTCGCTGAAGTCCGCGACGAACAGCGTGTAGGCGCCGTCGCTGACGACTGCCGCCTCGGCGACGACATCGTCCGTGGTGTTCTGTTCCTCGGTCATAGGTTCTCCTTGTTGTGGTCTTGGAGCGGTCGCCCGCATCCCCGATGACACCGTAATGGCCGGACCCAGGCCCGGCCAGGCGGGGACGTGGCTTCGCCGGAGGCGCCGGCCCCGAGTGCGCGACTGCGGTCGCGCCGTCGCGCACCGGCTAGGTCGCCAGGTTCCCCGTCGCGGCGTGGGCAGGGTGGTCCATGCGCATGTAGAGCGCGATGCAGCCGGCCGTGACAGCCGCCCATGCGCACCACAGCGAGGCGAACCCTTCGACCTCGTAGCGCGCCAGAACCGCGACAGCCAGCAGGTTGACGATGCCGAACACCATGAGGTACTTCCGTCCCGAGAAGAGCACGGCGCCGCACGTGGCGAGGACGTAGGCGGCGATGATCCCTGCCCCTGCGTTGGTGCCGCTGGCGTAGCTGAGGTGGTAGTCGGCCAAGGTGGCCGTCACGGGTCCTCGGACCATGCCGGCGAGCAGGACCACCGCGACGGCGCATCCCAGCACCACGAAGCCCGAGATCACTCGACGCCGCCAGCCGGGCGGCTCTAGCAGCAGGATCGAGATGGGCACGTAGACGGGGAGGACCACGAAGGCCACGAACACGTACAGCCACACCGCCACCGCTCCGACAGCGCTCGGGACGACGCCCTGGAGTCCCCACCAGGCGAACGCCTCCACGATCTGATGTGCGGCGAGCACGAGCGGCAGCGCGGCGAGCGGGAGATGGTCACGCCGTTGGTGAACATGACGGAGTGCGTCGACCCCGAGGACCACGAGGACGGCACCACCGACCAGGTCCGCCTGTGGGGAGAAGCACACCGTCGCCACCCTACGGCCCCCCGCCCGCCGCTGGGCGTGGCCGCGAGCCTCCAGGCGCCAGAACCCGGCGCGCCCGTCGAGGGGGTTGACGGCAAGGGAGCATCATCAGTTCATGGCCCCACCCAAGCTGTCTCCTGTCGCCTGGAAGTCCCGCAAGGCTCCACCGCGTGCCGCGCGCGCGACGTCAGAGCGACCACTGCCCGGGCTGGTCAGGTTCACGGTGCCAGGCACCGGGCCCGAGGACGTCGTCGTGCTGGACGACGGCAGCGTCCTCACCGGCGTGGACGACGGCCGCCTTCTCCGGCTGACGGCTGACGGCACCATGAGCGTGTTCGCGGAAACGGGCGGTCGCCCGCTGGGGCTCGAGAGGTACGGGGACGACCTGCTCGTCTGCGACGCTCGGCGCGGACTCCTGCTCGTCGACCCGCGGACCGGCGCGGTGGGGGAGCTGGCGACCGAGGTCGAGGGTGTCCCCATGCTCTTCTGCAACAACGCCGCTGTCGGACCGGACGGCACCGTGTGGTTCACGGATTCGTCCCGTCGCTTCGGGATCGACCACTGGCGCGCGGACATCATGGAGCACTCGGGCACGGGACGGCTGCTCCGTCGAGACCCTGACGGTGACGTACACGTGGTGCTCGACGGGCTGCAGTTCGCCAATGGTGTCGCGCTCGCTCCGGACGCCTCGTGGGTGGTGGTCGCCGAGACCGGCGCCTACCGCCTCGACAGGGTGTGGCTCACCGGCGAGAGGGCGGGGCAACGCGAGGACTTCGTCGGCGACCTACCGGCATTCCCCGACAACATCGCGACCGGCACGGACGGTCTGGTCTGGGTGTCGATGGCGTCACCGCGCAACAAGGTGCTGGACGCGCTCGCGCCACACCCGAGGCTGCGCTCGGCCGCCTGGGCGCTGCCGGAGCGGCTGCAGCCACAACCCACCATGACCACCTGGGTCACCGCCTTCGACGACCAGGGGCACCTGGTGCACGACCTCCAAGGCAACGACGACCGGATGCACATGGTCACCGGGGTTCGTGAGCACGAGGGAGTCGTCTGGGTCGGTTCGCTGCAGGGTGACTGCATCGCGTCGTTCACGCTCTGAGCACGCAGACGACAGGAGCCGCAGGTCGCTGACCTGCGGCTCTGTCGGTGAATCTGTCGGTGTCCGAGGGGGGACTTGAACCCCCATGCCCGGTAAAGGGCACTAGCACCTCAAGCTAGCGCGTCTGCCAATTCCGCCACCCGGACGAGTGCCCCGCAACTATACCCGGCGTCGAACGGCTGCCCCCACGACCCAGTCACGGCGGCAGGATGGAGCCATGGCCCCTGCACCCGAGGACGAGGTCGTCGAGCTCTGCCGCGACCTGATCCGGATCGACAGCGACAACCGCGGAGACGGCTCCGGACCGGGGGAGCGGGCCGCCGCCGAGTACGTCGCGGAGCAGCTCGCCGACGTCGGTGCTCGATGGCGAGCTCTACGAGTCGGCGCCCGGCCGGGCCAGCGTCGTCGCCCGGATCGAGGGCGACGGATCCGACCCGAGACGCGCTGCTCGTCCACGGCCACCTCGACGTCGTGCCTGCCATGGCCGAGCACTGGACGGTCGACCCGTTCTCCGGCGAGGTCGCCGACGGCTGCGTCTGGGGCCGCGGCGCGGTCGACATGAAGGACATGGACGCGATGATCCTCGCGGTCGTCCGCGACCGGATGCGCGTCGGGACGGCGGCCCGCCCGCGACATCGTGCTCGCCTTCCTCGCCGACGAGGAGGCGGGCGGCGGCTTCGGCGCCCACTGGCTCGTCGACCACCACCCGGAGCTGTTCGAGGGCTGCACCGAGGCGATCGGCGAGGTCGGCGGCTTCTCCCTGACCGTCTCGGACGACCTGCGGCTCTACCTCGTCGAGACGGCCGAGAAGGGCATCGCCTGGATGAAGCTGACCGCGACCGGCCGCGCCGGGCACGGCTCGATGATCAACCACGACAACGCCGTCACCGAGCTCTGCGAGGCCGTCGCCCGACTGGGCCGCCACCAGTTCCCGGTCCGGGTCACCAAGACCGTCCGGACGTTCCTCGGCGGAGGTCTCGGACGCGCTCGGCATCGAGCTCGACCCCGACGACATGGAGGCGACCGTCGCGCGGCTCGGGACGCTCGGCCACGATGATCGGCGCCACCCTGCGCAACACCGTCAACCCGACGATGCTCGAGGCCGGCTACAAGGACAACGTCATCCCCGGCGAGGCCACGGCGTACGTCGACGGCCGCTTCCTCCCCGGGTTCGAGGAGGAGTTCTTCGCCCAGGTCGACGAGGTGCTCGGTCCGGACATCCGGCGCGAGTTCGTCATTCACGACATCGCCCTCGAGACCGACTTCGACGGTGCGCTGGTCGACGCCATGTGCGTCGCCCTTCAGGCCGAGGACCCGGCGGCTCGAGCGGTGCCCTACACCCTCTCCGGCGGCACCGACGCGAAGGCGTTCTCCCGGTTGGGCATCCGCTGCTTCGGGTTCGCGCCCCTGCAGCTGCCCCCCGACCTCGACTTCGCGGGCATGTTCCACGGGGTCGACGAGCGCGTACCGGTCGACTCCCTGCAGTTCGGAGTCCGTGTCCTTGATCGGTTCCTCGACCTTGCCTGACCCGTACCCGATCGCCGCCCGATGCGGATGCGGGCTCAGCCGCTGCGCAGCTGCCGGATGATCCGCCGGCGCAGCCAGGCGCGACGGCTGCCGTCGGGGTAGACGCGCACCCGCGCGAGCTCCCAGGACCCGTACTCGGCACGGTCGGTCAGCTCGCGGCGCGACGCCTCACGGGAGGTGCCTCGTGGGAACCGGAGCTCGAGCAGCTCGAACTCCGACGACGATGCGCGCACTCCCACATCCTGCCCCGAGGTGAGCGCCGAGTCAGGCGCGCTCGCGCGTGTCGTCGGGGTAGCCCGTGGTCGGTGCGGACACCTCGTCGAGAGCGGCTCGGATCTCGTCGGGGAGCTCGAGGTCCTCGACCGGCAGGATGCCCATGAGCTGGGCGGCCGTTCGAGCGCCGACGATGGGGGCGGTGACCCCAGGCCGGTCACGGACCCACGCCAACGCCACCTCCAGCGGTGACAGACCGAGGCCCTCCGCCGCGGTGGCCACCGCCGTGACCACGCGCTGCGACTCGGCCCCGAGGAAGGGCTCGACGAAGCGAGGAGAAGTGCGGGGAGGCGGCGCGGCTGTCGGCCGGGATTCCCCCGCGGTACTTGCCCGTCAGGACCCCGCGGCCGAGCGGCGACCAGGGGAGCAGGCCGAGGCCGAGAGCCTTGCAGGCAGGGAGCACCTCACGCTCGACCCCGCGCTGGAGCAGGGAGTACTCCATCTGGGTGCTGGCGATCGGTGCCCGGCCCGGCCAGGCGCGCTGCCACGTCGCGGCGTGCCCTGTCTGCCACCCTGAGTAGTTCGAGATGCCGACGTAACGGGTGCGACCACTGCTGACGGCCTCGTCGAGCGCGGCAAGAGTCTCCTCGAGCGGGGCCGTCGAGCTCCAGGTGTGCACCTGCCACAGGTCGACGTGATCGGTGCCGAGCCGGGCCAGCGAGGCGTCGAGCGCTGCCAGGAGTGCCCGCCGTGAGGTGTCGACGGAGCGTCCGCCGTCCGCAGCACGGGCGATGCCGGCCTTCGTGGCGAGGACCACCTCGGACCGGGGCACGACGGAACCGAGCAGGGATCCCAGGACCTCCTCGCTGGCGCCGGCCCCGTAGGCGGCGGCGGTGTCCAGCAGCGTCCCGCCGGCTTCGGCGAAGAGGGTCAGCTGCTCCCGGGCCTCATGCTCGTCGGTGTCGCGACCCCAGGTCATGGTGCCGAGCCCGAGCCGCGACACCCTCAAACCGGTACGTCCTACGGCTCGTTGCTCCATGCGGTCGAGGCTAGCGAGGGGGAGGAGGCTAGTGTCGCCGCCACACCTGCCGCCTTCACAGGAGAGCACATGAAGCTCGGTCTCAACCTCGGTTACTGGGGTGCCGGAAACGACGCCGACAACCTGCTGCTGGCGCAGGAGGCCGACCGTCTGGGCTACTCGGTCGTCTGGGCGGCGGAGGCGTACGGCTCCGACGCGGCGACGGTGCTCGCGTGGGTTGCCGCTCAGACCCAGCAGGTCGACGTGGGCTCCGCGATCTTCCAGATCCCCGGCCGAACGCCTGCGATGACGGCGATGACCGCGGCCACGCTCGACACGCTGTCGGGGGGACGTTTCCGGCTCGGCCTCGGGGTCTCCGGTCCCCAGGTGTCCGAGGGATGGCACGGGGTGCGCTTCGACAAGCCGCTCGGCGCGCACCCGCGAGTACGTCGAGATCGTCCGGATGGCCCTGGCCCGCAAGACCGTGCGGTTCGACGGTGACCACTGGACCCTCCCGCTGCCGGACGGTCCGGGCAAGGCGCTCCGGCTCACGGTGCACCCGGTCCGCGAGGAGCTGCCGATCTACCTCGCCGCGGTCGGACCGAAGAACCTCGAGCTCGCTGGCGAGATCGCCGACGGCTGGCTCGCGATCTTCTACGCGCCCGAGCATGCCGAGGAGTCGCTTCGCCATGTGCGGGCCGGTCGCGCGACGGCCGGGCTCAGCATGGACGGCTTCGACGTCGTCCCGACGGTCCCGGTGGTCCTCGGTGACGATCTCGCCGCCTGCGCCGGGCCGATCCGCTCCTACGCGGCCCTCTACATCGGGGGCATGGGCAGCCGCCAGCAGAACTTCTACAACGCGCTGGCCGTCCGCATGGGCCATGAGGCCGCGGCAACCGAGATCCAGGACCTCTACCTCGCCAAGGACTACGCCGGGCGCGGCCGCAGCCGTACCCCAGGAGCTGATCGACCAGACCTCGCTCATCGGGCCGATCGAGCGCGTGGCCGACCGGCTCGCCGCCTACCACGAGGCGGGGGTCACCACCTTGACGGTCTCGGCCTTCACCGGGTCGCACGAGGACCGGGTCGGGACCTTGCGCTCCATGGTCGACGCCGTCGAGCGCGCCGGCCTGGCCTCGTGATCGGCTGGGTCGAGGCCGTCGTCCTCGGTGTCCTCCAAGGCCTCACCGAGTTCCTGCCGATCTCCTCCACCGGCCACCTGCTCATCGCGGGCACGGCCTTCGGTTGGGGTGACCCCGGCGCCGCGTTCACCGCCGTCACCCAGCTGGGCACGCTCGCGGCCGTCCTGCTCTACTTCCGCGCCGACATCATGCGAATCGTGGGCACGTGGACGCGCTCGCTGTTCCAACCCGAGCTGCGCGGTGACATCTCCGCCCGCGAGGGGTGGTACGTCATCCTGGGCACCATCCCGATCGTGGTGCTCGGCGTGGCCTTCTCCCACGAGATCGAGACCGTGGCGCGTGACCTCAGGCTCGTCGCGGCGATGTTCATCGGAGTTGGCCTGGTGCTCGCCGTGGCGGACCACACCGGCGCCCGGGTGCGGACCCTCGACGACCTCACGCTCAAGGACGGCATCCTGTTCGGGCTCGCGCAGGCCTGCGCGCTGATCCCTGGCGTGTCCCGTTCCGGAGCGACCATCTCCGCGGGATTGTTCATGGGCTACAGCCGCGAGGCCGCCACCCGCTACTCGTTCCTGCTGTCGATTCCCGCTGTCGCCCTGTCCGGCCTCTACGAGGCCACGAAGATCGGCGACTCCGGCGAGCAGGTGAGCTGGGGGCCCACACTGCTCGCCACCGGCATCGCGTTCGTCGTCGGGTACGCGGTCATCGCCTGGCTGCTGCGCTACGTGTCCAGCCACTCGTTCCGCATCTTCGTCATCTACCGCGTGGCGATGGGTGTGTTCATCCTCGTCATGGTCGCGACCGGCAGCTGGGCAGCCACGTCGTAGGCGCGGCCCCTAGAGCCAACCCGCCCGGCGAAACGCCTTGTAGAGCCCGATGGCGACGGCTGACATCAACAGCAGCACACCCGGGTAACCGAACCGCCAGCGCCAGTTCGGGCATGTGGTCGAAGTTCATCCCGTAGATCCCCGCGATGAGCGTCTGCACGGCGAAGATCGCCGCCCAGGCGGTGATCTTGCGCATGTCCTCGTTCTGCCGGAGGCCCACCTGGGCGACATGCGCCTGAAGGATGTTCGAGAGCAGCAGATCCATCGACTCGAGCTGTTCCGTGACGCGCAGCACGTGGTCGGCGACGTCGCGGAAGAACGGTCGGGCGTTGTCGGGGACGTGCACCAGCGGCTCGTCGTGCAACTGGCTCATCACCCCGGTGAGCGGGAGCACGGCACGACGGAACTCCAGCACCTCGCGCTTGAGGTTGTAGATGCGCGAGGAGTCATCGACGACGTCGTCCCCGAAGACGCTGGTCTCCACCTCGTCGACGTCCAGCTGCAGCTGGGTCGCGACCTCGAGGTAGGTGTCCACGACCGCATCGGCGACGGCGTAGAGCACCGCCGCGGGTCCGTGCGCCAAGACGTCCGGCATGTCCTCGAGCCTGCGGCGGACCGACGCAAGCTCCTGACCCGCGCCGTGACGGACCGTGAGGACGAACCCGTCCCCGACGAAGACGGCGATCTCGCCGGTCTCCACCTGAGACGTCGCGTCGTCGTAGGACAACGTGCGGAGGACGGCGAACAGGTGATCGTCGTAGACGTCCACCTTCGGTCGCTGGTGAGCGACGACCGCATCCTCGACGGCCAGCTGGTGCAGGCCGAACACCCGCGCGGCCCCGATCAGGTCGGTCTCGGTCGGGTCGTGCATCCCCATCCAGACGAAGGCGCCTGGATCGCTGCGGGCCAGGGCAGCAAGTCGCACGAGATTCTTGGTCTCCTCGACGCGCCGGCCGTCGCGGTAGAGGGCGCAGTCGACGATCACGCCACCAGCCTAGGCCGCCCCGTCGCACTAGGGTCGAGGCGTGACCCTGGTGCTCCTCGTCCGACACGGCCGTACGGCGGCCAACGCCGCCGGCACCCTGGCCGGCTGGACCCCCGGCGTGACCCTTGACGACCTGGGTCGTGAGCAGGCGACCGCCCTGGCCGCTCGAATCGCCGAGGTCCCGGTCGCGGCTGTGGTGACGAGCCCGCTCGAGCGTTGCCAGGAGACTGCCGAACGGATCCTCAGCGACCGGATCGCCGAACGGCACGTCGACGAACGGCTGGGGGAGTGCCAGCTACGGCGACTGGACCGGCCAGGAGCTCAAGACCCTCGCCAAAGACCCCTTGTGGAAGGCGGTGCAGAGCCACCCGAGCTCGGTGACCTTTCCTGGCGGTGAGTCGATGCGCGCCATGCAGACCCGGGCGGTCGACGCCGTGCGTGACTGGAACGAGCGGCTCGGCGAGCACTCGACCTGGATCGCGGTGTCCCACGGCGACGTCATCAAGGCGATCGTCGCCGACGCCCTCGGCCTCCACCTCGACCAGTTCCAGCGGCTCCAGGTGGACCCGTGTTCTCTCACCGCGATCCGCTACACCGAGCTTCGACCCTTCGTCGAGCGGCTGAACGACACAGGTGGTTCGGTCGACGCGCTCAAGCCGCCGCCTCCCAAGCGTCGCGGGCGCCGCACGAAGGCGTCCAGCGACGCTGCCGTCGGCGGAGGCGCCGGCTCCTCGTCGTAGGCTGGCCCCGTGGCACGCCAGGTCTTCAGCTATGACCCTCCCGAGCGCTTCGTCGTCGGGCACCGTGGGCGAACCCGGACAGCGGACGTTCTACCTCCAGGCCCGCGCCGGATCCGCCTCCACGTCCGTCGCGTTGGAGAAGCAGCAGGTGCGGGTGCTGGCCGAGCGCGTCGAGGAACTGCTCGACGAGGTGCTGCGTCGCAGCGCAGGGGCTGCGCCCATCCCCGCACTGGCACCTGCGGACCTGGTCGACCTGCAGCCGCTGGAGACACCGGTCGCCGAGGAGTTCCGCGTCGGGGCGATGTCCCTCTCCTGGGAGCCCGAGACCGAACGCGTGGTCATCGAGGCAGGCGCGGTCACGGGCGAGGACGACGTCGACCTCGACGACGACGACAACGGTCCGGACGTCCTGAGGGTCAGCCTCACCGGCGCGGCGGCTCGCGCCTTCGTCAAGCGGGCGCTCGCCGTCGTCTCCGCCGGCCGCCCTCCGTGTCCCTTCTGCGAGCTGCCGCTCGAGCCCGAAGGTCACATCTGCCCGCGACAGAACGGCCACCGCCGACGGGCCTGACGGCCGGCCAGCAGGCAGACTGGCTCCATGACCGAGCCTGGGCAGCCCGCCGTCGATGGTGGGGAGGCGCCCGTCTTCGAACGCAAGCGACGTCGAGGACCTGCTCCGGTTCGGCGAGCTCGACGTGATCGGTCGGCTGGTCGATGCGAGCAACGCCACGCTCTACTGCGAGGTGTCGCTCGGGACGCTCGCCGCCCGATGCGTCCACAAGCCGGTAGCCGGAGAACGCCCGTTGTGGGACTTCCCGGACGGCACCCTCGCGGCCCGCGAGGTGGCGACGTACGTCGTGTCGGAGTCCTCGGGCTGGGACCTGGTCCCGCCCACGGTGCTGCGGGAAGGCCCCTTCGGACCCGGGATGTGCCAGCTCTGGGTCGACGTCGACGAGGAGGTGGACCTGTCCTTGCTGGCGCGAAGCGACCACCCGGACCTGGCCCGGTTGGTCGTCCTCGACGCCGTGGTCAACAACGCCGACCGGAAGGGAGGTCACCTGCTGCCGCGCCAGGACGGCCGGGTGCAGGCGATCGACCACGGGCTCACGTTCTCCTCCGACGACAAGCTCCGCACGCTGCTGTGGCAGTGGCGGGGGGTCCCCCTGCCGGACGAGGCGTTCGAGGTGCTGCACCGGCTGGACGAACAGCTGGGTGATCGGCTCGAGGGTCCGCTCGCCACCGACCTCAGAGAGCTCCTGAGCCGCGGCAGAGGTCAAGCGGACCCGGACCCGGGTACGCCGACTGCTTCGGTCCGGTTGTTACCCGCTGCCGAGCGGCGACTGGCCGCCCGTGCCCTGGCCGCCGTTCTGACCCGGTGACCGTCGCCGGATAGGCTCCACGGCGTGCAGCCCTGGCCCTCTCCCTCGCGTCCGGCGCTGCCTGGACATGGGCTGGCGTTGCGCCTGTTCGACACCTCCGCGGGCGAGCTCGCTCCGACCGCCCCCGGCACGACGGCCCGGATGTACGTCTGCGGCATCACCCCCTACGACGCCACCCACCTCGGCCACGCGAACACCTACGTCTCCTTCGACCTCGTCCACCGGGTCTGGCTCGACTCCGGCCACGCCGTCGACTACGTGCAGAACGTCACGGACGTCGACGACCCGTTGCTGGAACGAGCCACCGCGACGGGAGAGGACTGGCAGGTTCTCGCCGAGCGCGAGACGCTGCGCTTCTTCGACGACATGACGGCGTTGCGCGTGCTTCCGCCGGGCGCCTTCGTCGGCGCCGTCGAGTCCATCCCCGGCTGCGTCGTGCTCATCGAACGTCTGCGCGAGCAGGGTGCCGCCTACCAGGTCGATGACGACTGGTACTTCTCCGTGGGGAGCGACCCTCGCTTCGGCTCGGTGGCCCAGCTCGACCGCGAAGCCATGCTGACCCTCTTCGCCGAGCGAGGCGGCGACCCTGACCGCCCCGGCAAGAAGGACCCGCTGGACTGCCTGCTCTGGCGCGCGGCGCGCCCGGGAGAACCGGCCTGGGAGTCCACCCTCGGCCCCGGACGCCCCGGGTGGCACATCGAGTGCAATGCGATCGCCCTCGAGCACCTCGGCATGGGCTTCGAGCTCCAGGGCGGTGGCCGGGACCTCGCCTTCCCCCACCACGAGATGGGTGCCTCACAGGCCCAGGTCGTGACGGGCGAGTGGCCGTACGCCGACCGGTACGTCCACTCAGGCATGGTCGGGCTGGACGGCGAGAAGATGTCCAAGTCCCGCGGCAACCTGGTCTTCGTCTCCAAGCTGCGCGAGGCCGGCGTGGACCCCATGGCCATCCGCCTTGCGCTCCTCGCCCATCACTACCGCAGCGACTGGACCTGGAGCGACGACGACCTCACGCGAGCCCAGGACCGGTTGGCCCGGTGGCGGTCGGCGGTCTCGTCTCCCACGGGGCCGCCGGGGGAGTCGACCCTCGAGGACATCCGGCGGCTGCTGGCTGACGATCTCCAGGCACCGCAGGCCCTCACGGTGGTGGACCGCTGGTGCGAAGAGCAGCGGCTGCGCGGAGGCGCCGACCCGGGTGGTCCCGGACTGGTGAGCCGCACCGTGGACGCCTTGCTCGGCATCGCCACCTAGGAAGCCTTGCGTCCGACTGACCGTGCGCTATCGCGTCGCGAGGGTCGGGGTCCTCGCCGCGACGCCTGAGGTAGCGCTCGAACTCCAGCGCGATCGCGTCTCCGCTCGCCTCGGGGAGCTCCGCCGTGTCGCGGGTCTCCTCGAGACTGCGCACGTACTCGGCGATCTCCTCGTCCTCCGCCGAGAGCTCGTCGACGCCACGCTCCCAGGCGCGCGCCTCCTCGGCGAGGTCTCCGAGCGGGATCGGGATGTCGAGGAGGTCCTCCACCCGGCGCAGCAGAGCCAACGTGGCCTTGGGGCACGGCGGCTGCGCGACGTAGTGCGGCACGGCTGCCCAGACCGAGATCGCCGGGATCCCGATCCGGGTGCACGCTTCCTGGAGCACGCCCACGATGCCGGTCGGGCCCTCGTAGCGGGACTGCTCGAGTCCGAGCGACAGCGCGACCCCGGGATCGCTCGCCGTGCCCGTCACAGGGACCGGGCGCGTGTGCGGGGTGTCGGCGAGGAGAGCCCCGAGCGTCACGACCTTCTCGACACCGAGCTCGACGGCGACGCCCAGGAGCTCCCCGCAGAAGGTCCGCCAACGCATGGACGGCTCGACACCGCGCACGAGGACGACATCACGCTGAAGCCCCGGGATCCTCGCGACCGACACCCGCGTCTGCGGCCAGGCGATCTCGCGCATCCCTGCCTCGTCGAGGGAGACATAGGGACGGTTCACCTGGAAGTCGTAGTAGTCCTCAGGGTCCAGCTCCGCGATCTGATCGGCCTCGCCAGGTCTCCTCGAGATGCTCGACGGCCTGGGTGGCTGCGTCTCCCGCGTCGTTCCACCCCTCGAAGGCCGCGATCAGCAGGGGATCGGTCAGCTCGGGCACGCCGTCGAGCTCGATCACCGGCTCTCCCACCTCCGCGCGCTGCTCTGAGCCGGCTTCGCCAACCGGTGCCGTCACCCTACGACGTCGAGCCGACTCGACGCCGCCGGTAGCCTGGGACGCACCATGGATGCCCCTGATCGCGCCGCCGCGCTGCGCCACGCCCTTGCCCACCGTGTCGTCGTCGCGGACGGGGCGATGGGCACGATGCTGCAGGCCCAGGCTCCGACCTTGGACGACTTCCAGGGCCTGGACGGGTGCAACGAGGTCTTGAACGTCTCCCGACCCGACATCGTGCGTCGGGTCCATGACGCCTACTTCGCGGTCGGTGTCGACTGCGTCGAGACCAACACCTTCGGGGCGAACCATGCCAACCTGGGCGAGTACGACGCCCAGCACCGGATCCGCGAGCTGGCCGAGGCGGGTGCGCGGCTGGCCCGTGAGGTGGCCGACGGGTACGCCACCGACGAGCACCCTCGCTGGGTCATCGGGTCGGTCGGCCCCGGGACGAAGCTCCCGAGTCTGGGACACGCCCCCTTCGCGCTGCTGCGGGACGCCTACGCCGCGCAGGTGGAAGCCATGGTCGACGGCGGCGTCGACGCGGTGCTGGTCGAGACCGCCCAGGACCTGCTTCAGGCCAAGGCTGCACTCATCGGCGCGCGCCGGGCGATGACGTCGCGGGGGGTGAGCCTTCCGCTGATCGTCAACGTCACGGTCGAGACCACGGGCACGATGCTGCTCGGCTCGGAGATCGGTGCGGCCCTGACAGCGCTCGAACCGCTCGGCATCGACCTGATCGGCCTCAACTGCGCCACCGGCCCGACGGAGATGAGCGAGCACCTGCGGCACCTGTCGCGGCACGCCACGATCGGGCTCTCCTGCATGCCGAACGCCGGGCTGCCCGTGCTCGGTCCCGAGGGTGCCCACTACCCGCTCTCCGGCGAGGAGCTGGCCGACGCCCACGACGTCTTCACGCGTGAGTACGGCCTCTCGCTGGTCGGTGGGTGCTGCGGCACGACCCCCGAGCACCTCGGGCTCGTCGTGGAGCGGGTCCAGGGCCGACCGGTGCCGGAGCGGCGCCCGATCAGCGAGCCCGGGGCTGCTTCGCTGTACGTGAGCGTGCCGTTCCGGCAGGACACGTCCTACCTGTCCATCGGGGAACGTACGAACGCCAACGGCTCACGCGCCTTCCGGGACGCGATGCTCGAGGGGCGCTGGGACACCTGCGTCGAGATCGCCCGCGAGCAGACCCGCGACGGCGCGCACCTGCTCGATGTGTGCATCGACTATGTCGGCCGTGACGGAGTCGCCGACATGCGCGAGGTCGTCAGCCGGCTGGCGACGGCCAGCACGCTGCCTCTGGTGCTGGACTCGACCGAACCCGCGGTGATCGAAGCGGGGCTCGAGCTCTTGGGCGGACGTGCCCTGATCAACAGCGTCAACTACGAGGACGGCGACGGCCCGACCTCACGCTTCGCGCGCCTGATGCCCATGGTCGTCGAGCACGGAGCCGCCGTGGTCGCGCTGACCATCGACGAGGACGGGCAAGCCCGTACCGCCGAGTGGAAGGTACGGATCGCCGAGCGGCTGATCGCCGACCTGACCGGACGATGGGGGATGCGGGTCGAGGACATCGTCATCGACTGCCTGACCTTCCCCATCGCCACCGGACAGGAGGAGACCCGGCGCGACGGGCTGGAGACCCTCGAGGCGATCAGCGAGCTCAAGAGCCGGCATCCCGACGTCCAGACCACGCTCGGCCTCTCCAACGTGTCGTTCGGGCTCAACCCCGCGGCCCGGCAGGTGCTCAACTCGGTCTTCCTCTCCGAGGCGGTCAAGGCCGGCCTCGACTCGGCGATCGTCCACCCGTCGAAGATCGTGCCCATGTCGCGGATCCCCGACGAGCGCCGCGAGGTCGCCCTCGACCTGATCTACGACCGCCGGCGGGAGGGCTACGACCCGCTGCAGCGCTTCCTCGAGCTCTTCGAGGGCGCAGAAGCGCTGGCCGCGGCCCAGACCAGGGCCGAGGAGCTCGCCGGCCTGCCGCTCTTCGAACGGCTCGAGCGACGCATCGTCGACGGGGAGCGCAACGGGCTCGAGGCCGACCTCGACGAGGCGCTCCTCACCCGACCTGCCCTCGAGATCGTCAACGACACGCTGCTCGACGGCATGAAGATCGTGGGCGAGCTCTTCGGCTCCGGCCAGATGCAGCTGCCGTTCGTGCTGCAGAGCGCCGAGGTCATGAAGACCGCGGTCGCCCACCTCGAGCCCCACATGGAGCGCGTGGACGACTCCGGCAAGGGCACGATCGTGCTGGCGACCGTCAAGGGCGACGTCCACGACATCGGCAAGAACCTCGTCGACATCATCCTGAGCAACAACGGCTTCACGGTCGTGAACCTCGGGATCAAGCAGCCGATCGGCGCCATCCTCGACGCGGCCGAGGAGCACGACGCCGACGTCGATCGGGATGTCCGGGCTGCTGGTGAAGTCCACGGTGGTCATGAAGGAGAACCTCGAGGAGATCAACCAGCGCGGGGCTGCGGCGCGATGGCCGGTCCTGCTCGGAGGCGCCGCGCTCACCCGGACCTACGTCGAGCAGGACCTGGCGGAGGTCTACGCCGGCGAGGTCCGCTACGCCCGCGACGCCTTCGAAGGACTGCGGTTGATGGACGCCCTGGTGGCTCACCGGCGGGGCACGGGTGATGCCGTGCTGCCCCCGCTCCGCCCACGCCGGGTGGCCGCGGTGGCTCGACTCGAGGAGACCGACCCTGCTGACATGCCCGCCCGGTCGGATGTGGCCACGGACAACCCGGTGCCCGTCCCGCCGTTCTGGGGCGACCGCATCGTCAAGGGTGTCGCCCTGGCCGACTACTCGACGTGGCTCGACGAACGCGCGCTCTTCCTGGGCCAGTGGGGCCTGAAGCCAGGCAGAGGCGACGGCGGGGCCGACCTACGAGGAGCTCGTGGAGGCCGAGGGCCGGCCGAGGCTGCGGGCCTGGCTGGACCGGATCAAGACCGAGAGCATGCTCGAGGCAGCGGTGGTCTACGGCTACTTCCCGTGCTGGAGCGAGGGCGACGACCTCGTCGTGCTGCAGGACGACGGCCGCACCGAGCGCTGCAGGTTCACCTTCCCCCGGCAGCGGCGCGACCGCCACCTGTGCCTGTCCGACTTCTTCCGCAGCCGGGAGCTCCGGCGAGGTCGACGTGGTCGGGTTCCACGTCGTCACCATGGGGAACCGCGTCAGTCGAGGTCGCCAACGAGCTCTTCGCCGCGGACGCCTATCGCGACTACCTCGAGCTCCACGGCCTGTCGGTGCAGCTCGACCGAGGCGCTGGCGGAGTACTGGCACGCCCGGGTTCGCGCCGAGCTCGGCTTCGGCGACGAGGACTCCGCAGACCTCGACGCCGTGCTGCGCCAGGCGTACCGCGGCTCCGCTACTCCTTCGGCTACCCCGCCTGCCCGGACCTCGAGGACCAGGTCCAGGTCATGGAGCTGCTGCGCCCGGAGCGCATCGGCGTCGACCTGTCCGAGGAGTTCCAGCTGCACCCCGAGCAGTCGACGTCCGCGCTGGTCGTCCACCACCCCGAGGCCAAGTACTTCAACGCCCGATGAGCGACCTCCGCGGCGACCACGGGACGCGTCGGCTTCAGGCGGTGCTCTTCGACATGGACGGCCTCCTCGTCGACACCGAGCACGCGTGGTTCGAGGCTGAGCGACGGGTCATGGCCGAGCTGGGCGGCCCGTGGGGTGACGCCGACGCCCGGGCCATGGTCGGCGGGCCGCTGACCAGGGTCGCCCGTTACATGGTCGACCTCGTCGGGGGTGCCGGCGACCCCGCCCGCGTGGAGCAGCTGCTCGTGGACACCATGGCCGATCTTCTGGAGGCCGGCGCTGACCACCGACCAGGGGCCGACGACCTGCTCGAGGACCTCGTGGCCGCCGGGGTGCCGTGCGCCCTGGTCAGCTCCTCGCCCCGCGTGCTGGTCGACGCGGTGCTCGACTCGGTCGGAGGGGACCGCTTCGTCTTCACCATCGCCGGCGACGAGGTCGCACGCACGAAGCCCTTCCCGGATCCCTACCTCGCAGCCGTCACCCGGTTCGGTGCGGCACCGGCGCGCTGCATCGTCCTCGAGGACAGCCCCACGGGGGTGGCCGCCGGGGAGGCCGCCGGGTGCGTCGTCGTCGCCGTGCCCTTCGCCGTGCCCATCGACCCGGCTCCCGGCAGGATCATCGTCGGCTCTCTCAACGAGCTCTCGGCCGACGGGCTCCGCTCCATCGTCGAGGACTGACCCGGGTCACTCCGTCGTCACCGCCTTGAGGACGTCGAGGCGGGCAGCCCGGCGGGCCGGCCACAGCGCGGCCAGCACACCGACCCCGGCCGCCACGACGAGGAACACCACCAGCTGGACCCACGGGATGCTGAGCACCTCGATGCCCTGGTCGGCGATGGCCCGCTGCAGCGCGACGCCGAAGGCCACCCCGAGGATGATTCCCAGGAGGGCGCCGAAGACGGCGATGAGCACGGACTCGATGCGGATCATGCTCCGCAGCTGTCGACGGCTCGTGCCTACGGCCCTCAGCAGGCCGATCTCTCGGGTGCGCTCGACGACGCTGAGCACGAGGGTGTTGATGATCCCGAGCACGGCGATGAGCACGGCGAGCGCCAGCAGCGCGTAGATCAGGTACGAGCAGCTGGTTCACCTGCGCGCGGATCTGGTCCTTGAACTCGGTCTGGTCCTGCACGGTGACCGTCGGGGAACGGCTTGAGCGCCTCGTCGATCGCCGGCCGGAGAGAGCCGGCGTCGGTTCCGGGAGCAGCCTTGAGATAGACCTGCTGGTCCAAGGGGGGAGTCCCGACGCGGTGAGCGTGTCGAGGGAGGTCACGTAGCCGGAGAGCCCCGAGCTCTTGGTGTAGACAGCGACCACGGGCGAGGGTCACCGGACCGCTGGTGAACGTGACCTCGACCGGGGTCCCGAGGGCGTAGCCGAGGTCCTTCGCCTGCTGGTCGTCGACGGCCAGCCCGCCACCCGAGAGGGCAGCGACCGACCCCGCGGTCACCGGGATGTTCAGAACCTGCTCCACCGTGGCCGGATCGACTCCCGCGATGGCCGTGATCTCACCCTCGACCCTGGCCGGGGCCACCCGGATCGGCGAGACCACGTCGATCCCGGGGACCGCCTCGACCGCGGCAGCGACCTCGGGGGTGAAGGGCCGGAAGTTCGAGCCCGAGATCAAGAAGTCCGCCTTGATCACGTCGTCGACGACGGCGTCGGTCGAGGCCTTCGTCGAAGCACCCAGCACCCCGAACGCGCTCACGAGCGCGAGCCCGATCATCAGGGCGGCAGCCGTGGAGGCCGTCCGGCGGGGGTTGCGCGCCGCGTTGGACACGGCGATGCGGCCTGTGGCGGAGCGCTTGAAGGGGCACCGAGGACGCGGACCACAGGGCCGGCCACGGGAGCGGCCAGGATGATGGCCGCCACCAGGGTGAGGAGCGCGCCCAGGCCCACCAGCGAGGCGGCGCGGCCCCCCGAAGCGGCGCCGCCGCCGAGCAGCGCGGCGATCCCCACGAGGAAGAGGGGGACCCCGACGAAGAGGCGGATCCGCAGGGAGCGGGCGGCAGGCACCGCGTCGTCGCGCATGGCTGCGACGGGCGGCACCTTCGATGCCCTTCGGGCCGGGAGGTAGGCCGAGAACACCGTGACGACGACGCCGAGAACCATGGCGACGACGGCGGTGCGCGGCGCGACGACCAAAGAGCCCCCGGCATCCAGCCCCACCTGCTTGAAGATCGCACGAAGCCCGATCGCGAGCAGGATGCCGAGCAGGAGGCCGAGGAGCCCGCCGATGACCCCGACGATGGTGGCCTCACCCAGGACCGACCGGGTCACCTGCCGCACGCGTCGCACCGACCGCGCGGAGGAGAGCGAGCTCCCGCGTTCTCTGCGCGACGAGCATCGAGAACGTGTTGAGGATCAGGAAGGTCCCCACGAACAAGGCGACGAAGGCGAAGACGAGCAGGAAGATGTTGATGAACTTCAGCGCCTCACCGATCTGCGCGGCGGCCTCGTCGGCCGACTGCTCACCGGTCTTGACCGTGACGTCGGGCCCCACGGCAGCCTGAACGCGCGCCGCCAGCTCGTCCTGACTCACCCCGGGCTGCGCCGAGACGTCGATGCTCGTGAAGGCGTCCGATCCCAGGAGCAGGTCCTGGGCGGTGGGCGTGTCGAAGGCCACGATGGAGGCCCCCGCGAGGTTGCCCGTGGTGCCGAAGCGGAAGATCCCCACGACCTCGGCCTCGACCAGCGGGCCGGGCGTCACGAGCGACACGACGTCACCCACCGCCAGTCCGGCCTTCGTGGCGGTCTGGCTGTCCACGGCCACCTCGTCAGCGGTGAGCGGGCCGCGACCGTCGACGATGTTGAGGGAGCTGAGCTCGGGATCGAGGATCCAGTTGGTCCCGTAGGACGGGGCGCCGCCGGTTCCGACGACCTTGCCGTCGTCGCCCACGACCTGGACCCCGTCGACGAAGACCCCGCCCACGGCCTTCGCCACTCCGTCCACGCCCTGGACGGTCGGTACGAGCGAGGCGGGCAGCGTGGCCACAGCCGCGGTGGGGACATCCCCTCCCTCGGTGAGGTCGTTGCCCTTCGGCTCGACCACGACGTCGCTGGTCGTCTGGGTGAAGAGATCGTCGAAGGTCTTCTTCAGGGTGTCGGTGAAGACCAGGGTGCCGGCGACGAAGGCGACGCCGAGGACGACCGCGAGCCCGGACAGGACGAGCCGGAGCTTGTGCGCAGCGAGGCTGCGCAGGGTGGCCTTGAGCACCTCAGACCGCCCGGCCCGAGCCGTCGAAGTGCTTGAGCCGCTCGAGCACCTTCTCGGCGGTGGGGTCGTCCATGTCGTCGACGATGCGCCCGTCGGCGAGGAACAGCGCCCGGTCGGCGTAGGACGCCGGCGATGGGGTCGTGGGTGACCATGACGACGGTCTGACCGAGGTCGTCGACCGACCGCCGGAGGAAGCCGAGCACCTCGGTGCCGGCCCGGGAGTCGAGGTTGCCGGTGGGCTCGTCGGCGAAGATCACCTGCGGGCTGGGACGCGAGCGCCCGGGCCACGGCGACCCGCTGCTGCTGCCCGCCGGAGAGCTCGGACGGCCGGTGGGTGAGACGGTCGCGCAGGCCGACGGTGTCGATGACCGTGTCGAGCCACTCCTGGTCGGGCTTGCGGCCCGGCGATGTCCATCGGGAGCGTGATGTTCTCGAGCGCGTTCAGCGTCGGCAGCAGGTTGAACGCCTGGAAGACGAAGCCCGACCTGGTCGCGGCGCAGCCGCGTCAGCTGCGTTGTCGTCGAGCGCGGTGAGGTCGGTGTCGCCGATGAAGACCGCGCCCGACTGTCGCCGCGTCGAGGCCGGCGAGGCAGTGCATGAGGGTGGACTTGCCCGAGCCGGACGGGCCCATGATGGCGGTGAACCGGCCCTGGCGCGAAGCTCGACGGTGACGCCGTCGAGCGCGCGGACCTCGGTGTCGCCCTCGCCGTACACCTTGTGCAGGTCCTGCGCGCGAGCGGCGGGAGCAGCGGCGGGCTGGGGGGCGGTCTCGGGGGACAGCATGGTCACGGGTGGGCTCCTCGTCGGGGGATTGGTACCAGCCTAGGGAAGCCTGACACCGGTCGGCACCGGGGAAGACCCGGGCACGACCCTGAGGGGCACCCCGAGCGACCCAGAGCCCGGCCGGCTCAGCCGACCTCGTCGCCGAAGCCTCGCGGGGAAGGCGCCTCGGGGTCGACGTCCTCGGCGTCGACCGGAACGGTCGTCGGCAGTGGGGGAGGCGTACCACCCCAGGCCGGGCAGAGCGCGGCCTTGTAGGAGCACCAGTCGCACAACCTCGAGGTCTTCGGGTCGCCAGTCACCGCCCGTCGGTGGCCCGACGGATGGCTTGCCAGAGCGCCTCGAGCTTGCGCTCGGTCGCCAGCAGGTCCGCCTCGTCCGGCTCGTAGCGCAGCACCTCACCCGAGCCGAGGTAGAGCAGCTGGAGCATCCGGGGCACCCGGCCGTGCACGCGCCAGAGCACCAGCGCGTAGAAGCGCATCTGGAACATCGCGCCGGACTCGAACCCGGCTCCGGGAGCCTTGCCCGTCTTGTAGTCGACCACGCGCATGTCGCCCGCGACGGTCACGTCGAGGCGATCGACGTAGCCGCGCAAGGTCAGCCCTGAGTCGAGCGTCGTGGTGACGTGCAGCTCGCGCTCCGCGGGTTCGAGCCGAGTCGGGTCCTCGAGGGCGAAGTAGCGCTCGAGCAGGGCGCGCGCGTCGGCCAGGAAGGCAGGGAGATCGTCGTCCGGCTCGTCGTCGGCCACCAGCGCCGCCAGCTCGGGCTCGGCCGCCAGCAGCTGCTCCCACTCGGGCGAGACCAGCTGAGCGGCACGGGGGAGGGTGCGCTCGCTCGCGGGCAGGTCGAACAGCCGCTCGAGCACCGCATGGACCACCGTGCCCCGCGTGGCCGCCGCACTGGGGGGCTCAGGGATTCGATCGATGACCCGGAAGCGGTACTTCAGGGGGCAGCTCTGGAAGTCGCTGGCACGAGACGGTGACAGCGACAGCCCGTGCGGGACCGAGGAGACGGCGATCTCGGTCGTGGTCATGGTCTCGACGTTAGCGTCCGGCACCGACACCACGGCGAAGGCGTCCACAGCGGGGGACCTAGCATCGTGGAGTGACCGACCCGAGCGCCGCGCCGGCCGAGGAGCCCCGTCGGGGCAACGAGGTCCTCCTGGCCCGCGTGCGTGGGGTCCCCGTCTTCGTCGCACCGACCTGGTTCCTGGTGGCCGCGCTCGTCACGGTGATCTTCCAGCCCGTCGTGGAGAGCTGGGTGCCGGGTCTCGGCTCGTGGAGCTGGGTGGTCGCAGGCTGTTTCGCGGTCCTGCTCTACGCCAGCGTCCTGGTCCACGAGCTCGGGCACGCCATGGCCGCGCGGGGGTTCGGCCTGCCCGTTCACCGGATCACCCTGCACATGCTCGGGGGTGTCACCGAGATCACCAAGGCCGACGTCACCCCGGGGCGGCAGTTCGTCATCGCGGGGATCGGTCCCCTGCTCTCCCTCGCCCTGGGGGCCGCCGGGCTCCTCCTGGCCCAGATCCTGGACCCCGGGACCGTCCTGCACCTGCTGGCGGTCCAGCTCGGAGCGGCCAATCTCCTCGTCGGTGTCTTCAACCTCCTGCCCGGGCTTCCCCTGGACGGTGGCCAGCTCCTCCGCGCTGCGGTCTGGAAGGCGTCCGGGAACCCGAGCACGGGGACCCTGGTCGCGGCGTGGGGCGGCCGGGTGGTCGCCGTCGCGGTGGTCGTGCTGCCGGTCGGCTGGGCGCTGGTACGTGGGCGTGAGCCCGACCTGGTCTTCGTGGTGTGGATGGCGTTGATCGGCACCTTCATCTGGAGCGGGGCCACCCAGTCGTTGCGTGCCGAGCGGGTCCAGGATCGGCTGCGGCAGCTCTCCGTGCGCGGCCTCGCCCGTCGGGCCATCCCCGTCCTGGCCGACACCCCGTTGGCCGAGGCACTGCGTCGGCTCGAGGCCGCCGGAGCCCGGGCCCTCGTCGTGGTCGATCACCAGGATCAGCCGCTGGCGCTCGTGAGCGAGGCCGCCGTGACGGCCACCCCGGTGGAGCGTCGGCCCTGGGTCTCCGTCGGCACCGTGTCGCGGCGTCTGGAGCCTGGGCTCGTCGTGACCGTCGACCTGGACGGTCCGGCCCTGCTCAACGCGATGCGATCGCTGCCCGCGCAGGAGTACCTCGTGGTCGACGCCGAGGGCCGGGTCTTCGGCGTGCTCGCGACCCAGGACGTGGACCGCGTGTTCGCCGGGAGTTGAGGTCGGTCTAGCCTTCGAACCCATGACCACAGGCGCCGAGCACCGTCGCGGACCGTTCCGCGAGGGCGACCAGGTTCAGCTCACCGATCCCAAGGGGCGGCTGCACACGATCACGCTCGTCGCGGGCAAGGAGTTCCACACCCACCGCGGAGCGGTCCTCCACGACAGCCTGCTCGGCGGTCCCGAGGGCGTCGTGGTGACCAGCAGCGGCGGCACGACCTACCTCGCGCTCCGCCCGTTGCTCTCCGACTACGTGTTGTCGATGCCGAGGGGCGCCGCGGTCGTCTACCCGAAGGACGCCGGCCAGATCGTGGCGATGGCCGACATCTTCCCGGGTGCCCGTGTGATCGAGGCAGGCGTCGGTTCGGGCGCTCTCACCTGCTCCCTCCTCCGGGCGGTGGGCGACTCGGGCAGCGTCCGCTCGTACGAGAGGCGTGACGACTTCGCCGCCATCGCCCGGACCAACGTCGAACGCTTCTTCGGCTCCCCGCACCCCGCCTGGCAGGTCACGGTCGGGGACCTGCAGGAGAGCCTGGGCGATCAGGACACGGCCTCGACCGACCGGGTCGTGCTCGACATGCTCGCCCCGTGGGAGTGCGCTGACGTCGTGGCGAGCGCCCTGGTGCCTGGCGGGGTCGTCTGCTGCTACGTGGCCACGACCACGCAGCTGTCGCGCACCGTGGAGACGTTCCGTGCGCACGGGAGCTTCACCGAGCCGGCCGCATGGGAGTCCCTCGTGCGGACCTGGCACGTCGAGGGCCTGGCTGTCCGCCCCGACCACCGGATGATCGGTCACACGGGTTTCCTCGTGACCAGCCGCCGACTGGCCGACGGTGTGGAACCCCCGCTGCGGCGCCGTCGCCCGGCCAAGGGCGTGTCGGGCGACGAGGTGCACAGCGACGTCGGGCCAGCCGGCGCCGAGGGGACCGACCCAGCCCCCGCAGCACGGCTCCCCCTGCCGTGAGGCGCGACGACACGCCCACGCGACACGCGGGAGCTCCACATCGATGCCGGGTAGCGCTCAAGCCGGACGCCGATAGGGTCGAAACCGAGGCATCGGCTGAGGTGTAGCCCAAATGGGTGAACCGGGAGGTGATCACCGTGCCGGAGATCGACCAGCCATCGGGCGAGGACGCCCGCACTCAGGCCTTCCAGCGCGCGCTGGACGAACGGCTCGCGGCGATCCAGGCCGAGCTCGCGACGACCACGGCGCACAACCAGCGGTTGTCGGCCACCTTGCGTGAGGCGCGCGACCAGATCGTGATGCTCAAGGAAGAGGTCGACCGACTGGCCCAGCCGCCGTCGGGCTTCGGCGTGTTCCTCGAGGACCGCGGTGACGGCACCGCCGACATCTTCACTGGTGGCCGCAAGCTCAGGGTCGCCGTGAGCCCGGAGGTCCCGGGCGAGGAGCTTCGGCGCGGCCAGGAGGTCATGCTCAACGAGGCCATGGTCGTCATTCGTGCCTTGGAGTTCGAGACCGTCGGCGAGGTCGTCATGCTCAAGGAGATCCTCGAGGACGGCATGCGGGCCCTCGTGCTCGGCCGCGCCGACGAGGAGCGGGTCGTCAGCCTCGCCGGGTCACTCCTCGACCAGCCCCTGCGGGCGGGGGACTCCCTGCTGCTCGAGCCGCGGTCTCAGCACGTCTACGAACGCATCCCCAAGTCCGAGGTCGAGGAGCTCGTGCTCGAAGAGGTCCCCGACATCGACTACGGCTCCATCGGCGGGCTGGCGGCCCAGATCGAGATGATCAGGGACGCCGTCGAGCTGCCGTACCTCCACTTCGAGCTGTTCCTCGAGCACCAGCTCAAGCCGCCGAAGGGCATCCTGCTCTACGGCCCGCCAGGTTGTGGGAAGACGCTGATCGCCAAGGCGGTCGCCAACTCCCTGGCCAAGAAGGTCGCCGAGGTCACCGGAAAACCCGAAGGTCGCTCCTACTTCTTGAACATCAAGGGTCCGGAGCTGCTCAACAAGTACGTCGGCGAGACCGAGCGCCACATCCGGCTGGTGTTCCAGCGCGCCCGGGAGAAGGCGTCCGAGGGGGTCCCCGTCATCGTCTTCTTCGACGAGATGGACTCGCTGTTCCGTACCCGCGGTTCGGGCGTCTCCAGCGACGTCGAGAACACCATCGTCCCCCAGCTGCTCAGCGAGATCGACGGGGTCGAGGGCCTCGAGAACGTCATCGTCATCGGGGCCTCCAACCGCGAGGACATGATCGACCCGGCGATCCTGCGGCCCGGACGCCTCGACGTGAAGATCAAGATCGAACGGCCGGACGCGGAGGGCGCGCGGGACATCTTCAGCAAGTACCTCGTCCCTGAGCTCCCGCTCCACGCCGACGACCTCGCGGAGCACGGCGGGTCGCCGACCACCACGGTGGCGGCGATGATCCAGATGGCCGTCGAGCGGATGTACACCGAGCTCGAGGAGAACCGCTTCCTCGAGGTCACCTACGCCGGTGGGGACAAGGAGGTCTTGTACTTCAAGGACTTCAACTCCGGCGCCATGATCGAGAACATCGTCAGCCGGGCCAAGAAGATGGCCATCAAGGACCTCCTCGACCACGGTCAGCGGGGCATCCGCGTGCAGCACCTGCTCGCCGCCTGCGTCGACGAGTTCAAGGAGAACGAGGACCTGCCCAACACCACCAACCCCGACGACTGGGCGCGGATCTCGGGCAAGAAGGGCGAGCGGATCGTCTTCATCCGCACGCTGATCCAGGGCAAGCAGGGGACCGAGGCCGGTCGCTCGATCGACACCGTGGCGAACACCGGCCAGTACCTCTAGGTAGGCTCGCCCCTCATCCACGACGGGGGAGGGCCCTGGTGCGGCACGGCGTACGTCCGGCAGTTCTGGTCGGGCTCATGAGCTTCACCGTGCTCCTGACGGCATGCTCCAGCGGTGGGTCGGGGGCGACCGAGAGCAGCCCGGCACCCTCGTCTCCGACCGCGAGCGCCCCTGCTCCCTCGGGCAGTCCTTCCGGCTCGCCGGCGGTCGACGGGCCGGTGGCCTCCGAGGTGCCGGGGTACCGCCTCGAGGAGGCTCCACCGGAGGCCGACGCCGCGTTCAGCGGCCTGGTCAGCAGCTCCAAGGGGGCGCTGGACAGCCTCTCGACCTACACGATCTTCAAGGACGGCAGGAAGAAGGAGATCGGGGGGCTGGTGCTGTTCGGGGTGCCGTTGCGCGCGGCCACCCCGCCCGACACCCTGGCCGCGCTTGCGCCTGCCCTGGTGAAGGTCTTCACCGGCGGCGACCCGGGAACCACCGTGACCGTGGCCGGTCGCGACGTCACTGTCGCCTCATCGTCGGAGCTCACCATTGCCGCCTGGTTCCAGGGCAGCACGCTGTCGATGGTCCTCGGAGACAACAGGCGTCAGGTGCTCGACTTCGTCGAGGCTTCGATCAGGTCGGCGTAGACCCGAAGCCCAGCGTCGTCAGCAACGCACGGCCGTCCGGGACGAAGGGCCACTGCGGGTCCTGGAGACGCGCCTCCAGGTCCTCGACCGTCAGCCACCCTCCCCAGGCGATCTCTTCGCGCTGCAGCTCGACCGGACCGTCCCAGGTGGTGCTCCAGACGTGCGCCAGATGGCGGGTGTGCTCATCGGCGTACCACTGGTTGAACCGGGGGAGCAGCTCGACGTCTCGGATGCCCAGCTCTTCGGCCAGCTCGCGCCGGGCGGCGTCCTCGAGCTCCTCGCCCGCCGTGACCGTGCCGGCGACGAGCCCGTCGTAGAGGCCGGGGAAGACGTCCTTGGTCTCCGTCCGGCGGTGCACGTAGACCCGACCCGAGGAGTCGCGGACCAGGATCGCCACGACCTGGTGCGGGAGGTTGTGACGACGCACGAGAGACCGGGCGACGACGTCCACCACGGCTCCGGTGTCGTCCACGACGCCGACCTGCTCCTCGCCCTCGAGGTCAGCTGCCATCCCGCCACGCTACGCCCCGGCGCCGTACCCTCGAGGAGTGACCGTGCACCGGGTGATGGGGATCGAGACGGAGTACGGCATCTCCGTGGTCGGGCAGCCGACCGCCAACGCGATGCTCGCCTCGAGCCAGATCGTCAACGGATACGCCGGGGTGGCCCTGCGGGGCCGTCGGCCTCGGTGGGACTTCGACGAGGAGAACCCGCTGCGCGATGCGCGCGGCTTCGACCTCTCGCGCGACCTGGCCGACGAGAGCCAGCTCACCGACGAGGACCTCGGGTTGGCCAACGTCATCCTGACCAACGGGGCTCGCCTGTACGTCGACCACGCCCATCCCGAGTACTCCTCGCCGGAGGTGACGAACCCGCTCGCGGCCGTGCGCTTCGACGCCGCCGGGGTCAGGATCATGGAGGAGGCGTCGCGTCGCGCAGCCGCGGCGGCACCCGGCCCGCTCATCACCCTCTACAAGAACAACACCGACAACAAGGGCGCCTCCTACGGCACCCACGAGAACTACCTGATGAGCCGAGCCACCCCGTTCGGGGCCATCGTCAGGCACCTCACGCCGTTCTTCGTCAGCCGTCAGGTGGTGGCCGGCAGCGGACGGGTCGGGATCGGGCAGGAGGGGCTCGACCACGGCTTCCAGCTCAGCCAGCGAGCCGACTACTTCGAGGTCGAGGTCGGGCTCGAGACCACCCTGAAGCGGCCCATCATCAACACGCGGGACGAGCCGCACGCGGACGCAGCCAAGTACCGCCGCCTCCACGTGATCATCGGGGATGCGAACCTCAGCGAGATCTCCACCTACCTCAAGATGGGCACCACCGCGCTGGTGCTGGCGATGGTCGAGGCCGACTTCCTCGACGACGACCTGAGAGTCCACCACCCGGTCGCCGAGCTCCATTCCGTCTCGCACGACCCGACCCTCCGCCACCTGGTCACGCTGTCGTCGGGTCGCAGGCTGACGGCCGTGCAGCTGCAGAGCGAGTACGCGGAGCAGGCACGCAAGTTCGTCGAGGACCGATTCGGCGTCGATGCGGACCCGCAGACCCTGGACGTCCTCACCCGCTGGGAGTCGGTCCTGGACCGGCTGGCCGACGACCCGACCCGGTGCTCGCGCGAGCTCGACTGGGTGGCCAAGCTGAACCTGCTCCAGGGCTACCGTGACCGCGACGGCCTGGACTGGAGTGCTCCGAAGCTGCACGCCATCGACCTGCAGTACAGCGACGTCCGTCCGGAGAAGGGCATCTACCACCGGCTGCTGTCGGCCGGTCGGCTCGACCGGCTTCTCACCGACGACGAGGTGGCCAGTGCTGTGACCGACCCTCCCGAGGACACGCGGGCCTACTTCCGCGGGGAGTGCCTGCGGCGGTACCCCGAGCAGGTCGCCGCGGCGTCGTGGGACTCCGTCATCTTCGACATCCCCGGCCAGGACTCCCTGCAGCGCGTGCCGACCCTCGAACCGCTGCGCGGGACGCGGGAGCACGTGGCGGCTCTGCTCGACCGGTCACCGACGGCCGCCGACCTGCTGGCGTCCCTAGCGTCCAACCGCTGACGGTCGCCGGACGCGGTCGGACGCCCAGCATGCTGCGCAGCCGCACGCAGCAGGCGGCCACGACGACGAGCACGCAGGCGAGAGCCAGCCACCCGGCCAGCCCGTCGACGTCGGTCCCCATGCCGACCACGTGCAGGACCGCCAGGGGCCAGACGACGTAGACCGACTTGTGCACGACCTTCCACGAGGCCGGTCCCAGCCGAGCACGGAGCAGAGCCGTGATGACGACCACGGCGAGGACGTCGAAGCTCACGGTCCCCAGACCCAGCCACAACGCGCGGTAGTCGGAAGCGAAGGGCACGACGACGTCGAGCCAGCCGATGGGCACGTAGTCGTCCAGAACGGCGGGGACGATGTGGACGGCAGTGAGGGCTACCGCGACCAGAGCCACCCTCCGGTGCAGCTCGGGGAGGACGAAGCCCGGGAACCGTCCGACCGGCCGGCTGCGCCGGACGCCCGGGGGGCCGGGCCGAGGGCGTGTCCTGCGGTCCACGGCCGAGACACCGAGCGCGGTCGCCAGGGTGAGGAGGACGAGCAGCACGAACCCTGCCGCCCGGTTGACGTACCAGAGCAGCGCAGGATCCTGGAGAGTGCTCACGCTTCGGCGTCCACGGGCCAGCCCCCGACGGCGACGACGGAGCCATCGGCACCCACCAGGCGAGCGGGCAGTCCGACGGAGCGCAGCCAGGGCTCGGCTGAGCGCCCCTTGACGAGGACGGCCGTGCTCGCGGCGTTCGCGTCGACACAGGTGGCCGCGGCGACGGTTGCCGTCCGCCAGTGCACGCGGGCGGGCCGGCCGGTCGTCGGGTCGAGCACGTGATGGGCCCAGCCCTCCGCGACCCGCCAGCGTCGAGCGGTCGTGGTCGACGTGGCCACGGCGCCGTCGCTCACGTGCACCCAGGCCGCACCTGGGTCGTCCGGACGTTCTGCCAGCTCGATGAGCCACGGCTCACGGTTGGCGTCCCCGACCACGCGCAGGTCGCCTCCCACCGCGACGAGGACCGCTCCGTCCACGGCTCGCGACGCGCGGACCGCGGCCCGGTCGACCGCGAGAGCCTTGCCGGTCGCACCCAGGTCGAGGAGGACTCCCGCCGGCAGGGTCAGGACGTCCCCGTCGAGTGTGACGTCTCGCCACGAAGCCCGAGCGGTGGAGGTCACGGTGACCCGCGGAGTGTCACGGGTCGAGGCCAGCGCCTCGAAGTCGACGTCATAGCCCGCCGTCACGAGGGCACGCCCGAGCGTGGGGTCCACCGACCCGTCGGTGAGGCGCGCCACCCGCAACGCGGCCCGGACGGCGTCGGCCAGGACGGGAGAGACGCGGACCGGACGGCCACCCGCCTCGGCGAGCACGCAGACCTCGCTGTCCGGCCTGAACCGGCTGGCCGCCGCGTCCATGAGCGCGAGCTCGTGCTCGACGGCCGTCCGCGCTCGCTCCAGGCGGTCGGGGCGACGCACCACCACCCGCACCGTCGTCGACCAGCAGGGCCACTCCACGGCGTGCTCGGACCGAAGGGAGGCGGCCGTGCTGATCACGTCCCGCTGCTCCGCGTCGGGCTCGGCTCGGGAGCAGGCTCGGTGGGCGCGGGCGTGGCGTGGGCGTCGGGGTCGACTTCGGGGTCGACTTCGGGGTCGACTTCGGGGTCGACTTCGGGGTCGACTTCGGGGTCGCGGCTGCTGACGGCTTGGCGGTCTTGGAGGCCGTGGGCCGCGCCTTGGTGCTGGCCCTCGGCGTGTCCGGCTGCCCGAGGATCCCGTCCGCGAGGGGTCCGCAGCGCGCCGAGGGGTCGAAGCCCGGGCCGACGGCTTCGCACGGGAACCGGCCGACGCCGTCGGTCGGGGCGCTGCCTTCGGTGTGGCGGCCGGTGGGCGCAGCCCCGCCGAGGCCGTGGCGGATGGAGATGCGGCATCTCCGGAGACACCGCCAGGCAGCGTGACACCCGTCGCGTCCGACGTGGGGTTCGTGGCCGCGAGGGCCGCCGTACCCCAGGCCGTGGCCGCCAGAGCACCAGCCGCCGCGGCCACCGTGCCGGCGTTGACCACCCGCCAGCCGCGAGCGCGCCGGCTCTCGGCGGACTCCGGCGCCACCCGGCTGCGGGCGTGGCGGGGCGCGGAAGGGCTCACGGGGTGGATATCGGCCGCTGAGGGCCCCAACTGAACGCGGACGGCCGACGCGTGGCGAGACTGCCCCCGAACGTGCCGATAGGTAGGGTCAGGACGGTGAACCGCGCCGCGAGGCGCACGACCGGGAGGCGTCGATGGCGACCAGGGAGACCGGGGGCGGCCAGGACCAGGTGGGCCGGCGCGACGACGCCGCTGCCGAGACTGCGGCCGAGGCCGCGGCCCAGGACGTCGCGGCCGCTGAGACCGCTGAGCGCAAGGCTGCGCTCGACGACGAGGTCGATGCGATCCTGGACGAGATCGACGAGGTGCTCGAGACCAACTCCGAGGAGTTCGTCCGAGGCTTCGTCCAGAAGGGCGGGCAATGAGCGCCGGCTCGTCGGGAGGTCGGCTGCCTGCGGAGTTCCTCACCGTGGGCTCCTCCTCCTTCACCGACTTCCTCGCCGGGTACTCCCCGGACCTGCTCCCCGGGTCGCGGGAGCTGCCCGCCGGCCTCACGTTCGACGCCCCGCACGGCACGACGATCGTGGCGGCCACGTTCCCCGGTGGCGTCGTGATGGCGGGGGACCGCCGAGCGACCATGGGCAACGTCATCGCCCAGCGCGACATCGAGAAGGTCTTCCCGGCTGATGAGTTCTCCTGCGTCGGGATCGCAGGGACCGCGGGGCTCGCCATCGAGGTTGTACGGCTGTTCCAGGTCGAGCTCGAGCACTACGAGAAGATCGAGGGCACGACGCTGTCGCTGGACGGCAAGGCCAACCGGCTCGCGGCCATGATCCGCGGCAACCTCGCCATGGCCATGCAGGGCCTGGCGGTCGTCCCGATGTTCGCCGGCTACGACCAGGAGACCGAGGAGGGTCGGATCATCTCCTTCGACGTCACCGGAGGACGCTACGAGGAGCTCGCCTTCCACGCGGTCGGCTCGGGATCGATGTACGCCCGAGGTTCGCTGAAGAAGCTCTACCGCGCCGACCTCTCGGCCGACGAAGTGGTGTCCGCGTGCGTGCAGGCGCTCTACGACGCCGCCGACGACGACTCGGCCACCGGCGGCCCCGACCTCACCCGCGGCATCTTCCCGGTCGTCGCCGTGGTCACAGCCGACGGCTACAGCCGCTACTCCGACGATGCGGTCGCCACGATCGTGCGCAGGGTCGTCGACGCGCGCCAGACCCGCCCCGACGGGCCGCTGGCCCCCCTGAGCTGAGCCCGACCCACCGGAGAGGAGGACCCCATGTCGATGCCGTTCTATGTCTCGCCCGAGCAGGTCACCAAGGACAAGGCCGACTACGCGCGCAAGGGCATCGCCCGCGGCCGGAGCGTGGTCGTCGTGCAGTACACCGACGGCATCCTCTTCGTGGCGGAGAACCCGTCCCGCGCGCTGCACAAGGTCAGCGAGATCTACGACCGGATCGCGTTCGCAGCAGTCGGCAAGTACAACGAGTTCGAGAACCTGCGGGTAGCCGGCGTCCGGCTCGCCGACATACGCGGGTACTCCTACGACCGTCGCGACGTCACGGTCCGCGGGCTCGCGAACGCCTACGCGCAGACCCTCGGCACCATCTTCACCGAGACCAACAAGCCGTACGAGGTCGAGATCGTCGTCGCCGAGGTGGGGGAGAGCGCCGAGGACGACCAGCTCTACCGGCTGACCTTCGACGGATCGGTGGGTGACGAGCACGGGTACGTCGCCATGGGCGGTCAGGCCGAGGCGATCGCGGAGGCCCTGTCCACGGCGTACTCCGACGGCATGGACCTGGGGACCGCGCTGCGGACCGCCGTCCGCCTGCTCGGCGAGCACGGCGCCGCGGAGGCACGCACCCTGGACCCGGCCCAGCTCGAGGTGGCGGTGCTCGACCGCACGCGTGAGGCACCCCGCAAGTTCCGCCGCATCGGCAACTCCCGGCTCGCGACGCTGCTCGCCGGCTGACCGAGGACGCTGCCGTGGAGCGCCGCATCTTCGGGCTCGAGAACGAGTACGGCGTCACCTGCACCTTCAAGGGACAACGCCGGCTCTCCCCTGACGAGGTGGCCCGTTACCTGTTCCGCCGCGTGGTCTCCTGGGGTCGCTCGTCGAACGTCTTCCTGCGCAACGGGGCGCGGCTGTACCTCGACGTCGGCAGTCATCCGGAGTACGCCACCCCGGAGTGCGACTCCCTGGTCGACCTCGTCACCCACGACAAGGCGGGAGAGCGGATCCTCGAGGGCCTCCTCGTCGACGCCGAGCGCCGACTCCACGAGGAAGGCATCCCCGGCGACGTCTATCTGTTCAAGAACAACACGGACTCGGCCGGGAACTCCTACGGCTGCCACGAGAACTACCTCGTCGGGCGCGCGGGCGACTTCAGCCGGCTCTCCGACGTGCTCATCCCCTTCCTCGTGAGCCGGCAGATCGTGTGCGGGGCGGGCAAGGTCCTGCAGACCCCACGGGGTGCGGTCTACTGCGTCAGCCAGCGGGCCGAGCACATCTGGGAAGGGGTCAGCTCGGCCACGACCCGGTCCCGTCCGATCATCAACACCCGCGACGAGCCGCACGCCGACGCCGAGCGGTACCGCCGCCTGCACGTGATCGTGGGCGACTCGAACATGGCTGAGCCGACCACCTTGCTCAAGGTCGGGTCCGCGGACCTCGTCCTGCGGATGATCGAGTCGGGCGTCGTCATGCGGGACCTGACGCTGGAGAACCCCATCCGGGCGATCCGCGAGATCAGCCACGACACGACCGGTCGCCGCACGGTCCGCCTCGTCAACGGTCGGGACGTCTCTGCCCTGGACATCCAGGGGGAGTACTTCACCCGCGCGCGCGACTTCGCGGCTCGCCGAGGCTACGACGACGTCATCACCAAGCAGGTGCTGGACCTCTGGGAACGGACGCTGGCGGCCGTCGAGTCGCAGGACTTCGGGCCCGTCGAGCGGGAGATCGACTGGGTGATCAAGAAGCGGCTGCTCGAGCGATACATGGTCAAGCACGACCTGGACCTGTCCTCGCCTCGGATCGCCCAGCTGGACCTCGCGTACCACGACATCGACCGGCGTCGGGGCCTCTACACGCTCATGGAGCGGCACGGCCACGTCGAGCGAGTGACCCGAGACCTCGAGGTCTTCCAGGCCAAGTCGGTCCCTCCGCAGACGACCCGAGCGCGCCTGCGCGGCGAGTTCATCAAGAAGGCGCAGGAGAACCGGCGCGACTTCACCGTCGACTGGGTCCACCTCAAGCTGAACGACCAGGCCCAGCGCACCGTTCTCTGCAAGGACCCCTTCCGCTCCGTCGACGAGCGTGTGGAGCGACTCATCGCCTCCATGTGACCGGGGTGCACGGCCCCCTGCGGCGGCCGGGTTAGGGTTGTCCTCCCCGATCGAGATGAGCTACCGCTTTGTCTGGCCCCACCCTGCGTCGTCGCGTCACCGCGCTCACCACGGTCCTCATGGTCTCCGTCCTCGCCAGCGCCTGCGGGAGCTCCTCAGGGTCCGCGCCGAGCACCTCGGCAGCGCCGTCCAGTCCGGCGCCGGTCGTCACGGCCGCAGGACCCCTGCCCACCGTGAAAGGAGGGTTCGGCGAGACCCCCACGATCACGATCCCGTCGGAGGCGCCCGCCGACGCCCTCGTGACCAAGACCCTCGTCACGGGGACCGGCCCGGTCGTGCAGGCCGGCGACCTCCTGGTCGTCAACTATCTCGGTGAGACCTGGGACGACGGGAACGTGTTCGACGCCTCCTTCGATCGCGGGCAGCCCGCGTCCTTCGCGATCGGCGTCGGCAAGGTCATCGCCGGCTGGGATGCAGCCCTGGTCGGACAAACCGTCGGAAGCCGGGTCGTGATGGCGATCCCGCCCTCGCTCGGCTACGGGGACGCCGGACAGCCCGATGCCAAGATCAGCGGGGACGACACGCTCGTCTTCGTCGTCGACATCCTGGGTGCCTACGCGCCGGACGCGATCGGCAGCTCGACCCCCACCGACGCCGACCTCACGGGGCTCCCGACGGTGACCGGGTCACCGGGGACGCAGCCGACCCTGACCGTGCCGAGCGGTACCACGCCCCCCAAGAAGGTGTCGACCGTGGTGCTCGCCGAGGGTGATGGGCCGAAGGTCACGGCCGGCTCGTTCGTCATCGTGCAGTACGAGGCCGTCGCGTGGAACGGGACCTCGCTGGGCTCGACCTGGACCGCCGGCCAGCCCCAGGGCGTCGCGGTCGGCCTGGCAGCCTCGCCCACCCCCTTCGACGAGCTGGTCGGCCTGACGGTCGGAAGCCGTGTCCTGCTCCTCGTGCCCGCGCAGTCCGGCGGGGACCCCGCCACCGAGAGCACGGCCGTCGTCGTCGACATCGTCGACTCCATCCCGCCCACGAGCTGAAGGAACCCGCCGTGACCGACCTGAACGAGAAGCCGGAGATCGATTTCCCCGGTGGTGAGCCGCCGACCGAGCTGACGATCACCGACCTCGTGGTCGGTGACGGTGCCGAGGCCGTTCCGGGCGGACAGGTCCTGGTGCACTACGTCGGGGTCGACTACGCGACCGGGGAGCAGTTCGACGCTTCCTGGGACCGTGGCGAACCGATCGACTTCCCCCTCAGGGGCCTGATCCAGGGGTGGCAGGACGGCATCCCCGGGATGCGCGTGGGCGGCCGCCGCCAGCTCGTCGTCCCACCCCGGCTGGCCTACGGGCCGGCTGGCGGGGGTCACCGCCTCTCGGGGCAGACCCTCGTCTTCGTCATCGACCTGCTCGACGCCCACTGACGCCGGCTCAGGACCTTCGACGGAACCGGGACACCGTGGCGGCGAACAAGACCGAGCGCCTGCTCGAGGTCTTCTTGTGCCTGTCCCAGGCCCGGCGGCCCGTGACCAAGCGCCAGCTCCGCGAGGCCATCGAGGACTACGCGACGGCGGTCAGCGATGAGGCGTTCGAGAAGACCTTCGAGCGCGACAAGGCCGAGCTGCGCGACCTCGGGGTCCCCCTCGAGACCGTCCACGACGGGGACGAGGAGGGCTACCGCGTCGACGTGTCGGCACACGCTCTCCCGACGGTGACGTTCACCCCCGGCGAAGCAGCGCTCCTGGGGCTCGCCCGACGCGTCTGGCACGCCGAGGGGGCGGCGGCAGCAGACCGGGCCCTGCGGAAGCTGGAAGCGGTTGGGCGTCGACGTGGACCCGGGAGCGCTCGCCCTCGTCGAGCCGCGGCTGGCGGGCGGCGAGCAGGCGTTCGCCCCGTTCGCCCAGGCCGTCGCCGTGCGCCAGACCGTCACCTTCCACCATCGACGAAGCGGCGCCACCGTCGCGACCGCGAGGCGGCTGCAGCCGTGGGGCGTCGTCAGTCGTCGCGGTCGCTGGTACGTCGTCGGGCACGACCTCGACCGAGACGCACCACGCGCCTTCCGGCTGGACCGGGTCGTGGGAGCGGTCCTGCCCGTCGGGCAGCCCGGCGCCTTCACCCTCCCTGACGACGTCGACATCGCCGAGCTGGTCGCCGATCCGTCGGCCGGCCGCTCACCGCAGCAAGCCGTGCTCCGGGTCCGCATCGGTGCCGGTCATGGCTTGCGGCGGCGAGCCACGTCGGTCGTGTCGGCGGGGGAGGGTTGGGAACGCATCACGCTCACCACCCGCGACGAGGACCGGCTGGTCCGCGAGGTGCTCGCCCACGGCAGCGACGTCGTCGTCGAGGAGCCGCAGCCCACCCGTGACCTGGTGGTTGCCGCGCTGACCGCGCTGGCAGGGGAGTCCTGATGGCCAGCGCCTCCGACCAGCTCACCCGCCTGCTCACGCTGATCCCTTGGCTGGTCGCGCACCCGGGCGTGAGCAAGGAGGATGCAGCCCGCACCTTCTCCATCAGCACCCAGCAGCTCGAGCGAGACCTCGAGCTGGCCGCCTGCGCCGAGGTCGGACGCGACACCCTGGCGAGCCTCGACATCGACTACTGGGACGACGAGATCACGGTCATCGACGCACAGTCCGTGGACCGGCCCCTCGAGCTGCGCATCGACGAGGCCGTCACGCTCCTGGTCGGTCTCCGTGCCCTCGCGGCGGTGCCCGGGCTGGCCGACCGCGGCGTCGTGGACCAGGCGCTCGCCAAGGTGGAGGGCGCTATCGGGTCGGCCGCCGGAACCGTCACCGACGTCGGCCTCCACTCGGTGCCCGACGTCGTGACCGAAGCCGTCCAGTCCGCGCTGACCGAGGGCCGACGTCTCCATCTCACCTACTGGACCCCAGCGCGTGACCAGGTGACCGAGCGCGATGTCGATCCTCTGCGACTCGTCAGCGTCGGCACCTCTGGCTATCTGCAGGGCTGGTGCCACACCACCGAGGCGGTCCGGACGTTCCGGCTGGACCGGATCGTGACCGCCCTGGTGCTCGACACCCCGACCGCACCTCCGCCGCAGGCCGAGCTCGCCGACGTGGCCCGGGCCGGCGGGACGTGGGAAGGCGGGCCGGCCGACGTGCTCGTGACCCTCGATCTGGCCCCTGAGGTGCGCTGGGTCGTGGACTACCACCCGGTGGACGAGGCGGTCGAGACCGGCGACGGCGGGCTGCGCGTCACCCTGCGGACTCCTGAGCTGGCGTGGGCCCGACGCCTCGTGCTGCGGCTGGCGGGGGGCGCGACCGTGGTCTCGCCGCCCGAACTGGCCGAGGAGGTCCAGCAGACCGCGGCCACCGCGCTGCGCGCCTACCGCTCAGCCCGTCGCCCGTAGGGGTCAAGATCGGCGTCCGGGGTGCCGAAGCCACGGGAGAGGACCAACGCTCCACCATCATTGCTCTACATCTGACGGTCCTCCAGGGGAGGACCTGTCATGACCACGATCAAGGCCTCGTGCCCCACGTGTGGGGACGTCGACCTCAAGCCCGCCGATCTCCGGCTCGTCGTGTGCACCCGCACCGACTGGTCCACGTACGCCTTCGACTGCCCGACCTGCACCGACGAGGTCAAGAAGCCGGCGGACGAAGAGGTCGTGGCGCTGCTCGTGTCCGGGGGGGTCCGCGCGCAGCAGTGGCACATCCCCGCCGAGGCGCTCGAGGAGCACACCGGACCGCGGCTGAGCTACGACGACCTGCTCGACTTCGCGCTGTGGCTGCACGGCCACGACACGGTCGTGCCGGCGGTCCAGCCCCTGCTCCACGTCCGCTGAAGCCAGCGGCCTCCCGGCCGCTCTCACACTGCCGGGGTAGGCTCAGCAGGTCCGCAGACGAGAGGTTCTCCCATGCCCAACCTGAAGCCCACCGAGATTCTCCTTCTCCTGCTCGTCGTGGTCCTGCTCTTCGGTGCGAAGCGACTCCCGGATGCCGCCCGGGGGCTCGGGCGGTCCCTGCGCATCTTCAAGGCTGAGACCAAGGGTCTGATCACCGACGACGAAGCCTCGACGACCACCACGGCGCAGCAGGTGACTCCTCCCGCGATCCCCGCGGCCGAACCGTCCGCCCCCGCTCCGACCACGGCCCCTCCAGTCGAGCCCGGGACCCCTGCCGAGCGCTGAGCAGACACGTTCCCCGAGGTCCTCGCCGTGGCGACGATCCCCCGGCCGAGACGACGGACGGCCCCTCGCGACCCGGCCGGTCGCATGACGCTCACCGAGCACCTGCGTGAGCTTCGCCATCGGATGTTCGTGTCGGCCGTCGCCGTCGTCGTCGGCGCCGTGGTGGGCTGGATCTACTACGACGAGGTGTTCGCCTTCTTGCGCCACCCGGCGGACGTCGCTGTCGCCGAGCTGCAGGCGCAGGGCCAGAACGTCACCATCAGCGTCGTCGGCGGAGTCGGGAGCGCGTTCAGCCTCCAGCTGAAGCTGTCGGCCTATGTCGGCCTGATCCTCGCCTCACCGGTCTGGCTCTACCAGCTCTGGCGCTTCGTCACGCCTGGTCTCCACCGGCACGAGCGGCGTTGGGCTTTCGGGTTCCTCGCAGCCGCCATCCCGCTCTTCTTGTTCGGCATCGCCTTCGCCTACTGGGCGCTGCCGAAGGGGCTGGGCGTCCTGCTCGGGTTCACTCCGGATCAGACCAACAACCTCGTGCCGCTCGACAACTACCTCACGTTCGTTCTCCGGATGTGCCTGTTCTTCGGGCTCGGGTTCTTGCTGCCCCTGCTGCTCGTCCTGCTCAACGCCGCCGGACTGATCTCCGGTCAGGTCATGTGGAGCCACTGGCGCGAGGTCGTCCTCGCGACCTGGGTGTTCGCGGCGGTCGCCACACCGACGGGGGACATCTTCAACCTCAGCCTCCTCGCCGTTCCGATCATGAGTCTCATCTTCGTGGCCATGGGCATCGCCAGCCTCAACGACCGACGGCGACGACGCCGGGGAACCGAGACCGACCAGTGGGACGATGACGAGACCTCGCCGCTCGACACGACACCCACGGACCTCAGCGAGTCCGCCGACTGACGGCTCCAGGAGCGCTAGCGTCAGCGGGCGTGAGCCGTACCGTCGCACTCCTCGTGAACCCGACCGCGGGCAAGGGCAAGGGCGAGGCGGCCGGACGGCTCGCCGCCGAGCGCCTCGCAGCCGCCGGTGTGACGGTCGAACGCCTGGTCGGAGCCGACGCCGACGGCGCTCTGCGGCTCGGGCGGGAGGCGGTCGCGCGTGGCGTGGACGCCCTCGTCGCGGTGGGTGGCGACGGGATGATCCACCTGGCGCTGCAGTGCGTGGCCGGGACCTCCACCCCGCTCGGGGCGGTGGCGACCGGCACGGGGAACGACTTCGCCACGCTGCTCGGCCTGCCCATCCACGACCCGGTGGCTGCTGCGGACGTGATCGCGGACGACGTCGTCCGTTCCGTCGACGCCGCGCGGCTGAGCTGGGCCGACGAAGGCCGTTGGTTCGCCGGGGTGATGTCGTCGGGATTCGACTCCGCGGTCAACGAACGGGCCAACCGGATGTCCTGGCCGCGCGGACGTGCCCGCTACAACATCGCGATCCTGGCCGAGCTCGGAGTCTTCTCACCCTTGCCGTTCAGCGTCACCGTCGACGGCGACACCCTCGAGCGTGAGGCGATGCTGGTCGCCGTCGGGAACGGCGTCTCCTACGGCGGCGGCATGAAGGTCTGCCCCGGGGCGCGCATCGACGACGGGCTCCTGCACGTGACCGTCCTGGGCAAGCTCGGCAAGCCTGAGTTCCTCCGCGTGTTCCCCACCGTCTACAAGGGAACCCACGTCGAGCACCCCGCCGTGGAGGTCCTCGTCGGACGGGAGGTGCGCATCACGGCCCCTGGCGCGATCGCCTACGCCGACGGCGAGCGCATCGCCCCGCTGCCCATCACGGCGACCTGCGTCCCGGGGGCGCTGCGCATGCTGGTGCCCGCCACCACCGACCTCGGCCGGCCCATCACCTAGCCTGGCCGCATGCCTTCACCCGCGGAGCGCTTCGCCGCCTCGCGGCGTCGGCAGGTCGAGGCTGCGACCGAGCTCAGCCGCTTCCGGGCGACGTACCCCTTCGCCCTCGACCCGTTCCAGCTCGACGCCTGCCGCGCACTGGAGGACGGGCACGGGGTGCTGGTCGCAGCGCCTACGGGCTCCGGGAAGACCGTCGTGGGGGAGTTCGCCGTCCACCTCGCTCTCGCCGCTGGCCGCAAGTGCTTCTACACGACCCCGATCAAGGCGCTGTCCAACCAGAAGTACGCCGACCTGGCCCGCACCTATGGCGCGGACCAGGTCGGGCTGCTGACCGGCGACAACTCGATCAACGGTGAGGCTCGCGTCGTCGTCATGACGACCGAGGTCCTGCGCAACATGCTCTACGCGGGCTCGGCGACGCTCGCCGACCTGGGGTACGTCGTCATGGACGAGGTGCACTACCTCGCGGACCGCTTCCGGGGCGCGGTCTGGGAGGAGGTGATCATCCACCTCGCGGAGTCCGTCCAGCTGGTCTCCCTCTCGGCGACCGTCAGCAACGCCGAGGAGTTCGGGGACTGGCTCGACACCGTGCGCGGCGACACGACCGTGATCGTGGAGGAGCATCGCCCCGTACCGCTCTGGCAGCACGTCATGGTCCGCAACCAGCTGTGGGACCTGTTCACCGATGAGGGCCGGGTCAACCCCGAGCTCGTGCGCCTCGCCCGGGACGAGCAGCGCTACGACCGGGTCGGAGACCGCCGGCCCCAGCGGGGTGGCAGACGACCACGACCCCGGGACCTGCCGTCGAGGGCCGAGGTGATCGAACGACTGGACCGCGAGGGGCTGCTCCCGGCGATCACCTTCATCTTCAGCCGGGCCGCCTGCGACGCCTCCGTCCTCCAGTGCATGCGCAGCGGGCTGCGCCTGACCACCGCCGAGGAGCGCGAGGAGATCCGACGCTTCGTCGAGGACCGCTGCTCAGGCATACCGGACGAGGACCTGCACATCCTGGGCTACCACGAGTGGCTCGAGGGACTCATGCGTGGCATCGCGGCACACCATGCCGGCATGTTGCCGACGTTCAAGGAAGTCGTCGAGGAGCTGTTCGTCCGTGGCCTGGTCCGGGCGGTCTTCGCCACCGAGACCCTGGCGCTCGGCATCAACATGCCGGCTCGTTCGGTCGTCCTGGAGAAGCTGACCAAGTGGAACGGTGAGACCCACGCCGACGTGACCCCGGGGGAGTACACGCAGCTGACCGGGCGTGCGGGACGCCGCGGGATCGACGTCGAGGGCCACGCCGTGGTCGTCTGGCAGCCGGGCCTGGACCCCCGGGCCGTGGCCGGCCTCGCCTCGACGCGGACCTACCCGCTGCGCTCGTCCTTCCGACCGTCCTACAACATGGCGGTCAACCTGACCGGTCAGGTCGGACGTGATCGGGCCCGCGCCATCCTCGAGTCGTCCTTCGCGCAGTTCCAGGCCGACCGAGCCGTCGTCGGGCTGGCTCGCCAGGTCACCCGCAACAACGAGGGGCTCGAGGGCTACCGCGCCTCGATGACGTGCCACCTGGGCGACTTCGAGGAGTACGCGCGGCTGCGGCGCACGCTGAAGGACCGCGAGGCGGAGCTGGCCAGGTCCGGATCCGCCCAACGGCGTGCTGCCGCAGTCCAGTCGCTGGAGAAGCTCAAGCCCGGGGACGTCATTCGCATCCCGTCCGGACGCAGCGCCGGCCTGGCCGTGGTGCTCGAGTCCGGCCTGCAGCAGGGATCAGGGGACGGGCCGCGCCCGTACGTCCTCACCCAGGAGAGGCAGGCCCGACGGCTGTCCGTCGTGGACTTCCCGTCCCCGGTCGAGCCGCTCGAACGGCTCCGGATCCCCAAGTCGTTCAACCCTCGCGATCCCCGCTCGCGCCGTGACCTGGCCTCGACCCTGCGTGCCGCCGTGCCCGACAACGGGGGCAAGCGCCCGGCTCGGGGGCGCGCGACCGCAGCCGACGACGCGGAGATCACCCGCCTGCGGGCGGAGATCCGCGCCCACCCCTGCCACGGCTGCGCCGAGCGCGAGGACCATGCCCGCTGGGCCGAGAGGTACTGGAGGTTGCGTCGCGAGAACGACCAGCTCCGACACCGGGTCGACAACCGCACGAACAGCATCGCCCGGCACTTCGACCGGGTCTGCGACGTGCTGGAGTCCCTCGGCTACCTCGACGGTGACCGGGTGACCCCCGAAGGCGCCCGGCTTGCTCGGCTCTACACCGAGCTCGATCTCGTCGCGGCGGAATGCCTCCGGCGCGGGCTGTGGGACGACCTGCCTCCGGCCGAGCTCGCCTCGTGCGTCTCGGCCCTGGTCTTCGAGTCCCGGCAACCCGACGACGCAGCGCCTCCTCGACTCCCCGGCGGGCGGACTCAACCGGTCCTCGCCGCCATGGTTCATGCCTGGGGGGAGCTTGCCGAGCTCGAGTCCGACCACCAGCTCGACCACCTGCGGGAGATGGACACCGGCTTCGCCTGGGCCACGTGGAGGTGGGCATCAGGCGCCCGATTGGAGACGGTGCTCGAGGAAGGGGACCTCACGGCGGGCGACTTCGTGCGTTGGATCAAGCAGGTCCTCGACCTGCTCGACCAAGTGGCTCAGGCCTCGGACGGGCGATTGCGGGCCGCTGCGGACGCGGCCAGCCAGGCGATGCGCAGGGGGGTCGTGTCCTACTCGTCAGTCGGGTGATCCATGGCGCACCGCTCCCGTGAGCCGCCTGGCGACCTACGGGAGCGTAGGTTACGCTCCCGTAGGCCCTGGGACCCCTGGAGGAGTCGTGACCATCGCCCCCACGTCGCGGTACACCACGACCGAGCTGCTCCTCGAGCTCGAGCCCTTCGTCGCAGCCGAGGTCGACCGCCACTTCGGCGTCGCGAAGGAGTGGTTCCCGCACACCTACGTGCCGTGGTCCCTGGGCACCGATTTCGACGGCCCCCTCGAGGGGCAGGCGTGGTCGCCGGACCAGTCCCAGCTCTCCGAGGCGGCCCGGGTCTCGTTGTTCGTCAACCTCCTCACCGAGGACAACCTCCCCAGCTACCACGCACAGATCGCTGACATCTTCGGCCGGGACGGCGCATGGGGCACCTGGGTGCATCGCTGGACGGCGGAAGAGGGCCGCCACGGCGCGGCCATCCGCGACTACCTCACGGTCACGCGCGCCGTCGACCCCGTCGAGCTCGAACGTGCACGCATGGTGCACATGGAGACCGGGTTCGAGAGCGACTACGGCGACGACATGATCCGCGGCCTCGCCTACGTGAGCTTCCAGGAGCTCGCCACTCGGGTGTCGCACCGCAACACCGGCGCCGCGTCGGGGGACCCGGTCTGCGAGGCTCTCATGGCGCGCATCGCGACGGATGAGAACCTGCACATGATCTTCTACCGCAACACCCTGGGGGCCACGCTGGAGCTCGACCCCAACGGAACCATGCGGGCCATCACGGACGTGGTCAAGACCTTCCAGATGCCAGGTCACTCCATCGATGGCTTCATGCGCAAGTCCGCCATCATCGCCAATGCCGGGATCTACGACGTTCGCCAGCACAAGGACCAGGTCCTGGCTCCGGTCCTCAGACAGTGGAAGGTCTGGGATCTCGAGGGCCTCGACGCCCAGGGCGAGCAGGCGCGCGAGGAGCTCGACGACTTCCTCCAGCAGCTCGAGGTGGCTGCCGTGCGCTTCGAGGAGCGAAAGGCTGCTCGCGAGGCACGCCAGGCCGCCCGGAGTTGACTCAGTCGTCGTCGTCCGCTGCCGACGACGGGCGGCGCGGGGGCCGCGAGCGTCGGCCCGGCTCCTTCGTGGCCAGCCAGGCCTCGATCTGCCGGCGCCACTCCGCGCGGTGGTCTGCGACGTCGTACGTCCAGGTCGGCGCCCGCCGATCAGGATCGACCCAGCGCGTAGCCCCCCACCAGTTGCGGCCGAAGGCGTCGACGCGGAAGACCTCGACGTGGGCTGGAAGCCGCCTACCCCGAGAGTCTCGAGGGCCGTCCTTCGGCTCGGCCACCAGCCTGCTCCCGTCCGGGGACCGCAGCTCGACGACCCAGCCGAGGGCACCGACCGCCCGGGCGAAGGCGGACACCGTGAGCTCGCGTTCTCCGGTCTCGGCCGCTCCGTAGGTCGTCTTCGACAGCCCGGCGAAGCCCGCCATCGTGCGCTGACTGAGCCGGGCGCGGGCACGAAGCGCCCGGAGCATCCGACCGACACCACCCGGGGTCTGCGCCCACGTGCCGTCGAAGGAGTCCGGGACCATCAACCGACCCTCATCGAGGTGGGGCGCCCGCGCCACCACCCCGCCGGCATCTGGGGATAGGTGGGGGCTCGCACCTGGCTCGCACCTGGCTCGCACCCTGCCTCCACCTGACCGGCGACGGGTCCGCGGCCGAGCCATCACGCCGGGAGCACCGGATGCCCGACCAGCGTCGTCCGGCCGGATCCTCGGGAACTCCTTCTCAGTGCCTCTCGTGCTGCCCCCGCCAGCGGGGCAGGAAGCGCGTGGAAGCGTGGATGCGGCCCTCGAAGCGGGAGCCCCCCGGACGGTCGAACGGCACAGAGCCGGGAGCCTTTCTCCTGCCCCAGCCCACGGGGCAGCTCGAGAGGCACCAGGGAGGGACTCCCGACGACTCGGGCGGTCCTAGCCCTCGCCGGCCCCCACAGCCCGCCCGACGGCGTTGAGGACTCGATTCACCGGTGACTCGAGGTTCCACCGATCGACGAGCGCGAGGAGACCCTCAGGGTCACGCGGCCGGGAAGGGAGGCGGGTGTCGACCGGAGGCAGCGGGACATCGCCCGCGACCTGAACGACGGCAGGAGCGACGGCCAGGTAGCCACGGGACGCCTCCAGCTTGGCGCGCGCTCCCAGATCGACGGCGGGATCGTCCAGCGCGGCCAACAGTGCCTCGAGTGAACCCCAGCGCGTGATGAGCGCAGCCGCCGTCTTGTCGCCCACGCCTGTCACCCCGGGGAGTCCATCGGACGGGTCGCCCCGAAGGGTGGCGAAGTCGGCGTAGGCCCGCCCCGGGATGCCGTACTTCGTCGCGATCCACGCCTCGTCGACGATCTCCAGCCGACCGACCCCGCGAGCGGTGTAGAGGATGCGCACCGGACGGCTGTCGTCGACGAGCTGGAACAGGTCACGGTCACCGGTGACCACGTCGACCCTCCCCGTCGTCGACACGGTGTAGGTCCCGATCACGTCGTCGGCCTCGAAGCCGGCGACGCCGACGCGGGCGATGCCCAAGGCGTCAAGGACAGCTTCGATGACCGGCACCTGCGGCGCGAGCAGATCGGGCACGTCCTCCTCGGCCGAACCGGGCCGCGCGACGCGGTGGGCCTTGTAGGAGGGGAGGGCCGCCACGCGGAAGGCAGGACGCCAGTCAGCGTCCATGCAGGCGACGAGGTGAGTCGGCCGGTGGTCGGTCACGAGCCGCGCCACGAAGTCGAGCAGACCGCGGACGGCATTGACCGGCTGACCATCCGCGGCTCGGAACGAGTCCGGGACACCGTAGAACGCACGGAAGTACAACGACGCGGTGTCGAGCAGCATGAGCTGGGCGTTCGGTGAGGTTTCGGCCACGCCGACATCTTGCCGGGTCCTGATCGCACGGGGGGCGGCTCTAGGCTGAGGGCTGTGAGCCGCCTCCTCGTCGACCTCGATCGCCTGACCAGCGCCCGCGACCTCACGGCCGCATCCGGTCTCGACGCCATGCTGGTGACCCCAGGCCCGGACCTGCGCTACCTGAGCGGCTACGACGCGATCCCCCTCGAGCGCCTGACCTGCCTGGTTCTCCGCCCCGACCAGGACCCAGTCGTCGTCGTCCCCCAGCTCGAGGTGCCAGCGGCTGCCGCCTCCCCGTTGGGCGCTGCAGGGATCGAGATCCTCGGCTGGGGCGAGACCGAGGACCCGTACGCGCTCGTCGCGTCGCTGGTGCCAGATGCTCGCCGGATCGCCCTCGACGACCACATGTGGGCCGAGAAGGTGCTCGCGCTGCGGGAGGCGATGCCTGCTGCAGACCAGGTGCTGGCCGGCACCGTGCTGCGCGAGCTCAGGATGCGCAAGACGCCCGTCGAGGTCGAGGCGCTGGCTGTGGCCGCACGCGCGATCGACTCCGTGCACGCCGACATGGGGCAGTGGCTGCGCGCCGGGCGAACGGAGCGGGAGATCGGGTCCGACATCGCCGAGGCCATGCTGGCGGCCGGACACGCGACCGTGGACTTCGTCATCGTCGCCTCCGGGCCGAACGGCGCCAGCCCCCACCACGAGCTGTCCGACCGCATCGTCCAAGCCGGCGATCCCGTCGTCATCGACATCGGCGGGACCACGCCGGAGGGGTACTGCTCGGACTCGACACGCACCTACTGCGTCGGCACCCCGCCGGCTGAGTTCCTCGCCTCCTACGAGGTGTTGCACGCCGCCCAGGAGGCGGCGTGCCAGTGGGCTCGACCTGGGGTGACGGCGGAGTCCGTCGACGCGGCCGCCCGTGACGTCATCGAGGCCGCCGGGTACGGCGAGCTCTTCGTCCACCGAACCGGTCACGGGATCGGGCTGTCGACGCACGAAGAGCCCTACATCGTCTCGGGCAACACGCTCCAGCTCGAGGCGGGGATGGCCTTCTCGATCGAGCCGGGCATCTACCACCCCGGCATCTACGGGGCCCGGATCGAGGACATCGTCGTGTGCACCGACGATGCCGTTCGCCGTCTCAACCTGAGACCTCGCGCGCTCGTCATGTTCGACGCTTGACCCGGGCGCACCCGCGCCCGCAACCAGGACCCGCCGAGAAAGGCCCACCGATGGCGCTGACCGTGGAGCGCGAGCTCCCCTCCGAGGAGGCCCACGAGCTGCTGGCCCTTGCCCGCGAGCTCGCCGACGCCGAGCTCGCCCCCAAGGCGAGCCTCTACGAGGCCGAGAAGCGCTTCCCGCGCGAGACCTTCCGCACGCTCGGGAAGTCCGGTCTGCTCGGGCTCGCCTACCCCGAGGAGTACGGCGGAGGCGGCCAGCCGTACGCGGTCTACCTCCAGGTGCTCGAGGAGCTCGCCGCGGCCTGGCTCTCGGTCGGTATCGGTGTCAGCGTGCACACCCTCGCCTGCCACCCCCTGGCGCTGTACGGCAGCGACGAGCAGCGGGACCGCTGGCTCCCCGAGCTGCTCGGCGGTGAGCTGCTGGGCGCCTACTGCCTGTCCGAGCCGCAGTCCGGGTCCGATGCTGCCGCCCTGCAGACCCGGGCCGTCCTCGACGGTGACGGACTACGTCGTCACCGGCACCAAGGCCTGGATCACCCACGGGGGAGTGGCGGACTTCTACGCGCTGATGACCCGCACGTCCGACGACGGGCCGCGCGGCATCACCTGCCTGCTGGCGGACGCGTCCACCGCTGGGCTCTCCGCCGCAGCCCCGGAGCGCAAGATGGCGGCCAACTCGAGCCAGACCGCGCAGATCCTGCTGGACCGCGCCCGGATCCCGGCCGAGCGGCGGATCGGCGCCGAGGGGCAGGGCTTCGAGATCGCGCTGGCCGCCCTGGACAGCGGCCGGCTCGGCATCGCCGCCTGCGCCGTGGGGCTCGCACAGACAGCCCTCGACACGGCCGTCGCCTACGCCAAGGAGCGTCGTCAGTTCGGCCGCCCCATCGCCGACTTCCAGGGGATGCAGTTCCTGCTGGCGGACGCCGCGACCTCGATCAACGCCGCTCGTGAGCTCTACTTGGCCGCCGCGCGCCGCAAGGACCGCGGGCAGGCGTTCGGCTCCCAGGCAGCCATGGCCAAGCTCTTCGCGACCGACATGGCGATGAAGGTGACGACCGACTGCGTCCAGGTGCTGGGCGGGTACGGGTACGTCGAGGACTTCCCGGTCGAGCGCTACATGCGGGAGGCCAAGGTCCTGCAGATCGTGGAGGGCACCAACCAGATCCAGCGCATGGTCATCGGCCGGGCGCTCACTCGGGACTGAACCGGGCGGTAAGTTCTGCCCTGTGGAAGACCTGGACCGCGAGATCGTCCGCCTGCTGAGCAGGGACGGCCGCATGTCGTACACCGACCTGGGCCGCGGCACCGGCCTGTCGACGTCCGCCGTCCACCAGCGGGTCAGGCGCCTGGAGGAGCGCGGCGTCCTCACCGGCTACACCGCTGTCGTCGACCCGGACGCGATCGGCCTGCCCGTCACCGCGTTCGTGTCGATCACGCCGCTGGACCCCTCGCAGCCCGACGACGCCCCGGACCGGCTGGCCGGCATCACCGCCATCGAGGCCTGCTACTCCGTGGCCGGCGACGAGTCCTACATCCTCAAGGTCCGGGTGGCCTCACCCCTGGCGCTCGAGGCCCTGCTGGCCGAGATCAGAGCGACGGCCAACGTCCGCACCCGGACCACCGTCGTCCTGTCGACCCCGTACGAGGGTCGGTCGGCGGTCTCCTAGCCGTGTGAGGCGCCCTCGGAGGCCAATCGGGACGCCGCTGCCGCGGCCGCAGCGTCGGCGAGCGTCCGCTCGACCGACTCCATCCCGTGCTCGGACCACCACGCCTGGCCCTCCGGCGGGAGGGTGTCGATCGGGTCGTAGTACTCATACGTCCGGACCGTGGCGTCGTCGTCGGCGGCCTCGATCGAGGTCCGGTAGTTCTTCGTCCAGTGCGAGACACCGTGCACCTCGTCGTAGGAGTCGAGCTGGTGCACCCAGCGCTTTCCGACGAACGGTACGTCGCACACGATGCGGGGGGTCGCGAAGCCGGGGAGGTAGCCCATGATCCCGTGCTGCAGGTGCTGCGCGTGCTTGACGCTGACCCTCCAGTGCTCACTAAACGGGATCATGTCGCACATGTAGAAGTAGTAGGGCATGATCCCTGCGCCGTCGAGGAGCGCGAAGCACAGGTCGAGCAGCTGCTCGACGTCGTCGTTGACGCCACGCATCAGCACGCCCTGGTTGCGCACGTCGCGAACGCCCGCCGCCATCATCGCCCGCGAGGCCTCCGCGACCAGAGGGGTCACCGACTGCGCCGTGTTGACGTGAGTGTGGATGGCGAGCGAGACGCCTCGCTCGCGTGCCGTGTCTCCGAGCCGGGTCATTCCGGCGACCACGTCGTCCTGGAGCCAGTGCTGCGGGAGCCCCATCAGCGCCTTGGTCGCGAGCCGGATGTCACGGATGTTGTCGACCTCGAGGAGTCGGGCGACGTAGGCCTCCAGGCTCTTCCAGGGCAGGTTGGCCACGTCGCCCCCGCTGACCACGACGTCGCGCACGCCGGGGGAGCGGCGCAAGTAGTCGATCATCTGGTCCTGGCGGGCGACCGGCTTGAGGTCGAACTTCAGCTTGGCGACCTGCGGCGTCGAGTTCCCGACGATGTCCATGCGCGTGCAGTGCCCGCAGTACTGCGGGCAGGTCGGCGAGCAGCTCAGCGAGCACCTTGGTGGGGTAGCGGTGCGTCAGGCCCTCAGCGACCCACATGTCGTGCTCGTGGAGGGAGTCGCGCGTCGCGTGGGGGTGCGTCGGCCAGTCGCTGCGGCGGTCGCTGAAGACGGGGAGCATGTAACGACGCACGGGATCTGCGTAGAACGCCTCGGTGAACGCCTCGGCCGTCGGCTCACCGCCGTCGTGAGAGGCGGGCACCATGGTGTTCATCATCTGCGGGGGCACGAGCATCGACATCGTGGCGCGCTCGGCCTGGTCACGCTCGAGGTCGGCGTAGAAGCGGTCCTCCAACAGGGGCCCGACCAGCTCACGCAGCTGCTTGATGTTCTTCACGCAGTGCGCACGCTGCCACTGCGCGTCCCGCCACTGGGCCTCGGTCACGTCCACCCAGCCGACGAACCTGGTCCAGTCAGGCTCCACGAGCGTGCGCGCGTGGTAGACGTACGGCTGGCCGACGGCCTCGGCCGCTGCGGACTCGTGCTCGAGCTGTTCGGTCATGGTCGGGAAGAATACGCGCAAACCTTCCCGTCTAGCCAACATCTGACCGAAGAAACTGCGGCGAGTCGTCCATGCAGCATGAGAGGATCCTGCCGTGACCACAGCCCACTCACCGGTCGGACTGCACCGCGTGCTCGAACCCTCCGGAGTCCTGCCGCAAGCCGCCTATCGCCTGGCCACGCACCCGACCCTGGCCCCCGACGAGGTCCGCGTCCGGGTCGAGCGCCTCAACCTCGATGCCGCCAGCTTCCGCCAGCTCTTCGACAAGCACCACGGAGTGGGGGATCGGATCCGCGCCGAGGTCCTCGAGATCGTCAGGAGCCGGGGCAAGATGCACAACCCGGTGACCGGCTCGGGGGGGATGCTCGTCGGCATCGTCGAAGAAGTCGGTCCCGAGTCGCACCTCGGGCTCGACCGCCGGCGACCACATCGCCACGCTGGTCTCCCTCACCCTCACCCCGCTGGTGATCGAGGACGAGCTCGTCCGCTGGGACGGCAAGTCCGAGCAGGTGCCCTGTGACGGCTACGCGATCCTGTTCGGTCGATCCATCGCCGCGCACCTTCCCGACGACCTCCCGCGGCAGCTCGCGCTCGCGGTGATGGACGTCTGCGGCGCCCCTGCACTCACGGCGAGGGTCGTGCGCCAGTACGTCGCCGCCGGTCGACCCCCGTCCGTGGCGGTCCTCGGCGGGGCCGGGAAGTCCGGGTCGCTCGCCCTGGCGGCGGCCCACCGCGCCGGCGCCCGTCGTACCGTCGGGATCGTTCCGATCGAGTCGGAGGCCAGCCTGCTCGAGCAAGCCGACCTGGCCGACGTCATCGCGTTGGCCGATGCCCGAGACCCGGTGCAGCTCTCCGAGGCGGTCGCCGACGCCCTCGACGGCGAGCTGGCCGACATCACCGTCGTCTGCGTCGACGTGCCCGGCTGCGAGCACGGTGCGATCCTGGCGACCGCCGAGGGCGGCACCGTGGTCTTCTTCTCGATGGCGACCTCCTTCGCCACGGCGGCCCTGGGGGCCGAGGGCCTCGCGGCCGACGTCACCATGCTCGTCGGCAACGGGTACGCCCCCGGCCACGCCGACTTCGCCTTGGACGTCCTCCGGGAGGTGCCTGGCGTTCGGGCGCTCTTCGAGGGCCGACTCACGGCACACTGAGCCCCGTGCCGACCACGCTGCTGACGGGAGGGGCCGTCCGCTCCCCGGTCGACCCTGTCGCGACCGCGATGCTCGTGGTCGACGAGCAGGTCGCCTGGGTGGGGTCCGACACCGACGCCGAGGGCCATCGAGACGCTGCCCACACGGTCGTCGCTCTCGACGGCGCGCTCGTCACCCCGGCGTTCGTCGACGCACATGTCCACGCGACCTCGACCGGCCTGCTCCTGACCGGCCTCGACCTCGTCGACGCGGGCTCGCTGATCGAGGTTCTGGAGCGGCTCGAACGGTTCTGCCGGACCACGGGGGCCGCTGGTCTCGTCCTGGGGCACGGGTGGGACGAGACGCGTTGGCCCGAGCGCCGCCCGCCCACGCGGCACGAGCTCGACCGGGCTTCGTACGGCTCACGGGTCTACCTCACCCGCATCGACGTCCACTCCGCGGTCGTCTCCTCGGCCCTGCTCGTCGAGCTGCCCGACGTCGCCGGTCTCGACGGCTACGACGTCTCCGGGCTGCTCAGCGGAGCGGCCCACCACCGGGCCCGGAAGGCGGCGCTCGACTCCGTCTCGTCAGCTGCTCGTACGGCCGCCCAACGGGCGACACGAACCCGGTGCGCAGAGCTCGGCATCGGCGCCTTCCACGAGCTGGGCGGCCCGGAGATCTCCAGCCCCGCCGACTTCGCCGGCATGCTCGCGCTGGCCGCCGCCGAGCCCGGTCCCGAGGTCGTCGGCTACTGGGGTGAGCTCGGCGGCGTCGAACGGGCTCGTGAGCTCGGCGCACGGGGTGCCGCCGGAGACCTCTTCGCCGACGGCGCCCTGGGGTCGCACACGGCCTGCCTGCGCTCGGTCTACGCCGACCAGGACACCCACGGCAACGCCTACCTGAGCCCCGCCGAGGTCCGCGACCACGTCGTGGCGTGCACGCGCGCGGGGCTGCAGGCAGGGTTCCACGCCATCGGTGACAGCGCCCTGGAGTCGGTGGTCGCCGGCTGCGAGGAAGCAGCTGCTCTGGTCGGCCTGGAGGCCGTACGGACGGCGCGGCACCGCATCGAGCACGCCGAGATGCTCGACGGAGCCCTCATCACCCGGATGGCGCACCTCGGTCTGTACGCCTCGGTCCAACCGGTGTTCGACGCGCTGTGGGGCGGTGCTGCAGGCATGTACGGCGAACGCCTCGGCCCGGAGCGCGCCCTGACGCTCAACCCCTTCGCTGCCATGGCCAGGGCCGGCATCCCGCTGGCCTTCGGGTCGGACGCTCCCGTCACACCCCTCGGCCCCTGGGAAGCCGTCCGGGCGGCAGCCCACCACCACGCGGCCGACCAGCAGCTGAGCGTCGGAGCGGCCTTCACAGCGCACACCGTGGGTGGGTGGCAGGCGGCAGGGTGCGACGAGACGGGGACCCTCGTTCCGGGCGCACCGGCCACCTATGCCATCTGGGACGGCGACACCCGATCAGGGACCACGCTGCCGGACCTCAGCCCGGGGGTCGCAGCCCCCACCTGCCTGCGTACCGTCGTCGGCGGACGCACCGTGTTCACCCGTGAGGGAGCGCTGTCATGAGCCCTGCCCGTACCCGACCCGCGGGGGAGATGCTCACCCTCGACCCCGTGGTCGTCCGCAAGGCCCGCGCGCTCGCGCGGCAGGCCGGCCGTCCGGTCGTGAAGATCGCGCAGACCCACACCACCGTCTCGGTCGAGCGCGCCGGTCTGCGGCTGGCCGGTCTCTCCGGTGCCGACGTCGAGGGCATCCCGTGGGTGAACCGGCTCGTGGACGCGGTGCGCGAGGAGGTCGGGCTGGAGCACGGGGTCGCCCTCCCGGTGTGGCACGCGATGCGCGTGACCGGAGCCGGCGACCTGCTGACCCTCGCTCAGAAGGCTGCCTCAGGCTCAGTCGGCTTCACCCTGCCCGTCGGCAAGGACGCCGACCGGGCCCGTCGCTCCGCTCGCGCCTGGGCGGCGCGCGGGCTGGCACGCATCGACCGGCAGCGCACCGCGCGCGACCGGATGGTCGCCCGCATCGGGGACGCGCCCCGCCGGCCGTGGATCTACCTCATCGTGGCCACGGGTGACATCTACGAGGACGTGCCCCAGGCTCAGGCTGCGGCCCGCGAGGGCGCCGACATCATCGCGGTCATCCGCTCCACCGGGCAGTCCCTCCTCGACTACGTCCCCGAAGGTGCGACGCGCGAGGGCTACGCGGGCACGTATGCGACGCAGGAGAACTTCCGCATCATGCGGGCCGCCCTCGACGACGTCAGCAAGGAGCTCGGGCGCTACGTGCGGCTCACGAACTACGCCTCCGGTCTGTGCATGCCGGAGATCGCGACGCTGGCCGGGCTCGAGCGGCTCGACATGATGCTCAACGACTCGATGTACGGGATCCTCTTCCGCGACATCAACCCGATCCGCACCTTCGTCGACCAGCGGTACTCGCGCCAGGTCCACGCCCGAGCCGGCATCATCATCAACACCGGTGAGGACAACTACCTGACGACCGCCGACGCGGTCGAGGCCGCCCACACGGTGACGGTGAGCCAGCTCCTCAACGAGTTCTTCGCCAAGGAGGCCGGGCTCCCCGACGCCCAGATCGGTCTCGGGCACGCCTTCGAGATCAACCCCGACCTGCCCGAGTCGTTCCGTCTCGAGCTCGCACACGCGCTCCTCGCGCGGACGCTGTTCCCGCAGGCACCCCTGAAGTGGATGCCACCGACCAAGCACATGACCGGCGACATCTTCAAGGGCTACCTGCTCGACGGGTTCTTCAACCTGGTGGGAGCCCTGACAGGGCAAGGCATCCTGCTCGTCGGGATGATGACCGAGGCCGTCGTGACCCCGTGGCTCTCCGACCGGGACCTGGCCCTGCAGAACGTGCGGTACGTCATGAACGCGGCGGGCGGTCTGACCGAGGACTTCCGCCCACCGGTCGACGGCTTCATCCAGACCCGGGCCCGACAGGTGCTGTCCGAGGCGGTGGAGCTGCTCGAGGCCATCGTCCACGAGCCCGGCAAGGCGCCCCTGCTCGAAGCCATCGGGGACGGGACCTTCGGTCTGATGAAGCGCCCCGCCGACGCCGGCAAGGGGCTCGACGGGGTCGCCCGACGGGCCCCTGGCTACTACCACCCGGGCATCGACGTCCTGGAGGCGACCGAATGACCGAGCAGCGTGTCCTCCGGCCGTACGGCGACACGACCGGCGACGGCATGATCCAGGTGTCTTTCACCCTCCCGATGCCCCACGACAAGCGAGCCGAGGGTGCGGCCCTGCAGCTGGCCAACAAGATGGGCATCGAGCCCGCGCTGCTGGTCCATGCCAAGGCGATGGGTCCGGACTTCACGTTCTTCGTCGTCTACGGCCCGGTGCACCACCTGGTGGAGCCCCACAAGGTGGTGGTCCTCGAGCGGGAGTTCCCCCTGCTGTCGGCCAAGGAGGTCAACGCGGCCATCAAGAAGACCCTGAGGCGACCTCTCGTCGTCGTCGGGGCGTGCATCGGCACCGACGCGCACACCGTCGGCATCGACGCCATCCTCAACATCAAGGGGTTCGCGGGGGAGAAGGGGCTGGAGTACTACTCCGAGATCGAGGTGCACAACCTCGGGGCGCAAGTGCTCGTCCCCGAGCTGGTCGAGCGAACCCAGGCGCTCGGCGCGGATGCCGTCCTGGTGTCCCAGGTGGTGACACAGAAGGACGCCCATCTGCACAACACCCGGGAGATGGCGGCTGCGTTCCGCGAGGCCTATCCCGCCGACCTTCGGCCCCTGCTCGTCGTCGGAGGACCTCGTTTCGACGAGGGCTCGACAGCTGCCCTCGGGGTCGACCGGATCTTCGGCAAGGGCACGACCCCGGGGGAGGTGGCGTCCTACCTCGTCCATGCGATGTCCGCGAGGAAGAGCACCCGATGAGAGGAACGCGATGAACGACGACGCCCGCCTCGGCCTGACGGTCACCCACCGCCGCTACGTCCCTTACGCGCACGCCCACTACGGGGGTGACCTGGTCGACGGCGCTTATGTCCTCGGCCTGTTCGGCGACGTCGCCACCGAGGTGTGCATCCGCACCGACGGCGACGAAGGGCTCTTCGCGGGCTACGACAGCGTCGCCTTCGTCGGACCCGTCCGGGCCGGCGACGTGCTCGAGGTCAGCGCGACCGTGACCCGCGTGGGGCGGCGATCCCGGGCGCTCGCCTTCGAGGCCAGCGTGCTGTGTCGTGCAGCGCCGGACCGCTCGCCGTCGGCAGCGGACGTCCTGGACCCTCCCAAGGTCTGCACGACCGCGACCGGCACCGTCGTCGTTCCCTGACGGCCCCTGACGGTCGCTGCGCTCCCCGTCCGAGCCGCAGGCCCACCCGTCTACGCTCTCGGGGTGGAACGGCTGCGCACCCCCTGGGGGCGGCTCGCGGGGGGTGCTGCCTCCGGCGTGCTGCTCATGCTGGCGTTCGCGCCGTACGACCTGTGGGCTGCCGCCCCGTTCTCGGTCGCCCTGCTGACGCTGGCCGTGCGCGGTGCCCCGCTTCGCCTGTCGGCGCTCGTGGGTCTCGCCGCGGGACTCGGGCTCTTCGTGCCCCTGATGCACTGGACCGGCGTGTACGTCGGTCCGGTGCCCTGGCTGTTCCTCGCCGCCTACCAGGCTGCGTACGTCGTCCCCCTGGCCGTCGGCAGCACGCTCGTGCAACGGCTGCGCTGGTGGCCGCTGTGGGTGGCGTGCCTGTGGGTGACCGAGGAAGCCCTTCGATCCCGCTGGTTCTTCGAGGGGTTCACGTGGGGGCGGCTGGCCTTCAGCCAGGTCGACGGCCCCGTCCTGGGCCTCGCGGTCCTCGGTGGAGCGCCCCTCATGACCTTCGCGGTCGCCCTGGCGGGCGCGCTGATCGCGGCCGGGGTGCTTGCCGCCTCGCGGGCCCCCGGTCGGGTCGCGGGCGCCGCCTTCGCGGGCGCGGCGGCGGTGCTCGCCGTCGGAGCCCTCGTGCCCCCGGCGAACCCGGTGGGTGCCGAGCGTGGTCGCGGCGGTCATCCAGGGCAACGTGCCGAGACTCGGTCTGGACTTCAACAGCCAGCGCGAGGCCGTTCTGCGCAACCACGTGGAGGGGACGCTGACCCTCGCCGCCGACGTGGCCGACGGGACCCAGCCGCAGCCGGATCTCGTGATCTGGCCGGAGAACGCCTCGGACGTCGACCCCCTGCGCGACCAGGCGGCCGCTGCCCTCATCCAGGGAGCGGTCGACGCCATCGCCGCCCCGGTGCTGGTGGGCGCGGTCGTCGACAACCCCGCCGACCCGTCGACCATCCTCAACGTCGGCATCGTCTGGGAGCCGGCCACGGCGAGCGACGCCGGCGGGCCGAGTGAGGTGTACGTCAAGCGGCACCCCGTGCCGTTCGGCGAGTACATCCCCCTCCGATCCCTGGCTCGGCTCGTCTCCAAGGAGGTCGACCGGGTGCCCCGGGACTTCGCAGCAGGAGACCGGGCGGGCGTCCTGCAGATGGGTCCGGCCCGCGTGGGTGACGTCATCTGCTTCGAGGTGGCCTACGACGGGCTGGTCCGCTCGACGGTCGTCGAGGGGGCGCAGCTGCTCACCGTCCAGACCAACAACGCGACGTTCGGTCGGACCCCGCAGACCGAGCAGCAGCTCGCCATGAGCCGCCTGCGCGCCGTCGAGCACGGTCGCTGGGTGCTCGTCGCTGCGACCTCAGGGGTATCCGCGACCATCGCTCCCGACGGCACGGTCGAGCAGCGCGCGGAGATCTTCACCCAGGCCCAGCTCATTCAGGCGGTACGCCTGTCCGACACGCTGACGCCCGCCGACCGGCTGGGCGCCCTGCCCGAGGTCGTGATCGCGCTGACCGGTTTCGGCGCCGCAGCCTGGTCGGGTACCGTCATCTGGCGTCATCGCCGGCGGAGACCCGTCGGCACCACCCCTCACCCGACGAGGCCGCGCCCCAGTGACCGACTCCCTCGTCTCCGCCGTCCTGGTCTGCATCCCCACCTACGACGAGGCCGCCAACCTCGAGCGCATCGTCAGTCGGGTCCGGACGTCGGTCCCCGACGCCCACGTCCTCGTCACCGACGACAACAGCCCCGACGGCACCGGAGCGATCGCCGACCGGCTGGCGGCTGCCGACGACCAGGTGCACGTGCTGCACCGGGCCGGCAAGCAGGGCCTCGGAGCCGCCTACCTCGACGCCTTCCACTGGGCCCTGGACCGGGGGTACGAGGTCGTCGTCGAGATGGACGCCGACGGCTCGCACCGCCCGGAGGAGCTGCCCAGACTGCTGGACGCGGTCGATGCGGGGCGGATCTGGTGCTCGGTTCCCGCTGGGTCGAAGGGGGCCGCGTGGTCAACTGGCCCCGCAGCCGCGAGGTGCTCAGCCGAGGCGGCAACACCTATGCCCGGCTCGCGCTCGGCCTGCCGCTGCACGACGCCACCGGCGGGTACCGCGCCTTCCGGGCCGCCACGCTGAAGGGTCTCGACCTCGACAGCGTCGCGTCGCAGGGCTACTGCTTCCAGGTCGATCTCGCCCGGCGGGCGGTCGAGCTCGGGTTCACCGTCGTCGAGGTGCCGATCACGTTCGTCGAGCGCGAGGCAGGCGTCAGCAAGATGAGCCGGGGCATCGTCGGTGAGGCCCTGTGGCGGGTCACCGTCTGGGGCGCGCAGACCCGCTGGGCCCAGGTGAGGAGTCGGAAGGCCCCGAAGCGGGCAGGCTGAACCCGTGTCGACCACCTTCTTCGTCCTGCTCGTCGTCGTCCCCGTCGTCGAGATCGCCTCCATCGTGGTCATGACGTCGTGGCTGGGGGGCGCTGCCACGTTCACGCTGATCATGGTGTCCGCGGTGGTGGGCTTCCTCGTCATGCGGCATGCCGGACGCTCCTGGTGGGCCGGCCTCCGGGCCGCTGCCGGGGTCCCCGACACCTCCGGCGTCGCGACCCCACCGCAGGCCCCCGACACCAAGGCCTTCGCCGACCGGGGGCTGCTGTTCCTCGCCGGTCTCCTGCTCCTGTTCCCCGGCTTCGTCGGGGACCTGATCGGCCTGCTGCTCCTGCTGCCCTTCGTGCGTTCGGCCCTGCGGGTGGGAGCCACCGCGTGGTTCCTCCGCCGCTTCACCGCCGTCACCGGACCGGGGGGCTTCGTGGTCTGGCAGCAGGGCGACCGACCACCAGGAGCCGCGGCGCCCGGATCGGTCCGCGTCGAGCGCGTCGTGCCCGGGGAGGTCGTCCAGGGCGAGGTGCTCCCACCCGATCCGGACAGCCGAACGGCCCCGCCGCAGGAGCCTCGAGGGGGGTGAGGCTCCGCGGCAGGGCCGTCGGGGGAGGGGAAGGTCAGGCGGACTTGCGGGCCGGCGGCTCTGCCGCGCGGCGCCGGCGTGGCTTGCTCTCGGTCGCCGTCCGGTAGTCGGCGTGCACGACGCGCGAAGCGCCGCCGGCTCCACGCAGCAGCGTGAGCCGTTCGGCGAGCAGGTCCTCGAGGTCGTCGACGCTGCGCCGCTCCACCAGCATGTCCCAGGGCGTACGCAGCTTGCGGCCCGCGACCGCCTCGGGCTGCTCACCGTCGACGCGCAACGCGATCGCGCGGCAGGTGCGGCACTCCCACTGGGCGGGGATGTCGGCCTCGACGCTGAACGGCACCTCGGTGAGGTGCCCGGTCGGGCACAGATACGTCGTCGCCGAACGGGGCGCCAGAACGACGCCTCGGTCGGTCTCATAGCTCACAGCGCCGAGCCTGGAGCCGCGGAGCGCCTCACCCATGGTCGATCTCACCCGTCCTCATCTGTCGTGCCGCGGATCCCCCGGGGAATCGGGGACCTGCAGGAGGAACGTCCCCCTGCCCTCCGGTGTTCCCCGCCCGGGCACAGATGAACCACCGAAGGCCGGATTCACCACTTCGTAAGACCTCGAGGAGCAGGCGTCCGACCCGGGTCGGTGACTCAGACGACCGCGGGGACCTCGTTGCCCGCCTCACGGATGCCGCGTGGCACGTCGACCCTGGACAGGACCAGGAAGCCGACCACGAAGAACACGACCAGCCCAAGGATCGCGAGCCGGTAGGACCCCGTGATCTGCAGCGTGAGCGTGATCATCAACGAGCCCACGAACGAGGTGGCCCGGTCGCTGATCTCGTAGAGCCCGAAGTACTCCGCCTCGCGGCCCACCGGGATGAACTGGCTGAACAGCGAGCGCGACAACGCCTGGCTGCCGCCCAGGACGATGCCGATGGCGACGGCGAGCACGAAGAACAGCCCCACCGCGCCAGCCGGGATGACCGCGGCGTAGAAGACCACGACGGTCCACACCACGAGGGAACCCAGAATCGTCTTCTTCGCGCCCTGGGTACGCGCGATGCGGCCCAGGAGCAGAGCGCCGAAGAACGCGACGAGCTGCACCACGAGGATGGCCAGGATCAGCGTCTGCTCCTCGAGCTCGAGCTCTTCGGAGCCGTACGTCGCCGAGAACGCGATCGCGGCCTGGATGCCGTCGTTGAAGAGCAGGAAGGCGACCAGGAAGAGCAGCGTCTGCGGGAAGAGTCGGAGGTCGGCGAGGGTGCGGCCGAGCTGCTTGAAGGCTCCCCGCACGACGGGGCCGTCGTGCTCGCCGCCGAGGACGTGCACCGGTGGCCGGTCGACGAGCCGTCGCAGCGGGATGAGGGCGAACAACGCCCACCAGACACCGGCCGACAGCAAGCAGATCCGTACGGCCTCGCCCTTGCTGAGCCCGAGGGACTCATAGGTGCTGAAGAGCACCAGGTTGAGCAGCAGGAGGATGAAGCCGCCGAGGTAGCCCGAGCGCCCAGCCGCGCGCGCTGACCGTGTCCCGCTCGTCCGGGGTGGAGATCTCGGGGAGGAACGCGTTGTAGACGACGATCGAGGCCCCGAAGGCGACGTTGGCGACCACCAGCAGCAGCCCGCCGGCGATGAAGTGCCCGTCGCGGACGAAGAACAGCAGCATGGTCGCGCCGGAGCCGACACCCGCGAAGAGCGCGAGGAGCCGGCGCTTGCTGGGGGAGCGGTCGGCCACGGCCCCGACGACCGGGAGGATGAAGACCTGCAGGAGGACCGAGACCGTGATCATCGCGGGGAACCACGCGCTGTCGCGCACTCCGAATCCCAGGACGTCGACGAAGCCGTCCGGTCCGGCGGCGTCCTCGGTCACCGACGTCAGGTACGGCCCGAGGAAGACGGTGACCACCGTGGTCGAGAAGGCGGATGCGGCCCAGTCGTAGAAGTACCAACCCCGCTGCTCGCGGCGGCGCTGGTCGTCGGTCAGCGTGGCCGGCATGTGGGAGGTCACCTGCGCATCATGGCGCATCGGTCCTAGCCTCGGGGCATGTCCAGCGACGAGCGACCGGCGGCCACGGCGGGCTGGTACCCGGACCCGGGCCACCCCGAGCAGCAGCGCTGGTGGGACGGCGCCGCCTGGTCCGAGGACACCCAGCTGAGCCCCGAGGCCATCGCAGCGCGTCGTCGCCCGAGAGTCCCTCTGTGGGCCAAGGTCGTGCTCGGCAGCCTGGCCACGGTGATGCTGATCGGCGTTGCTGTCGTCGCCGCCTTCCTGTGGTCCCTCGACCAGTGGGCGTCGAACAAATGAGGGGCACCGCCGCCAGCGTCGGCTCCCTCGTACGTCCGCCCTTCGCCGTCCTCATGGGGCTCTTCCTCTCGTTGGGTCTCGTCCAGGGATCGCCCCGTCCTTCCAGCGCCGTCCAGGGGCTGCTCTGCCTCGCCGTCGGCGGGTGGATGCTGTGCTCGGTGGCCCTCAACGACCTGGCCGACGTCGACGTCGACCGGGTCAACCTGCCGGGCGACCACGGTCGCCGGCACGCAGCCGGCGAGGTGAGCAGCGAACAGCTCCTGGTCGTCGCCGCGGTCTCGGGTGCAGTCTCGCTGGCCGCGGCGGTCGCTCTGGGTGCCGTCGCCACCACCGTGGTCGTCGCCGGCCTCCTGCTCTCGGCTGCCTACTCGCTTCCGCCCTTCCGGCTCAGCGCCAGAGGAGTGCTCACGTCGCTGCTGCTGCCCTTCGCGTATGTCGCGGTGCCGTTCCTGCTCGGTGCCTCCGCCTGGGTGCCGGACCTGCCAGGGCGGAGCTGGGCGCTGCTGGCCGGCCTCTACCTCGGCTTCGTGGGTCGACTGGCGCTGAAGGACTTCCGGGACCAGCGCGGGGACCGGCTCTACGGCAAGCGCACGCTGCTGGTGCGTCACGGTCGCGTCCGGACCTGCGCGTTCAGCGCGACGTTCCTGCTCGCCGGCGGTGTCCTGACCCTCATCGCGCTCCCCGCGCGCTCCCCGGTGCTGTGGGTGGCCGGAGCCCTGGAGATCATCGTGGCGCTGCTCCTCCTGCGCCTCGTCGCCGCCGACACGCACGGCAAGTGCGACCGCGCGAACATCGCGGCCTTCGCGATGGTGGGGCGCTGGTTCGTCGTGCTCTGTCTCGCCCAGAGCTGGGCGTTCGCGGTCGGCTGGAGCACCACCAGCACAGCCGCCCTGGTGGTGCTCGCAGCCGCCGTCGGCCTCGTCCTGACGGCCCGGATCCGGAGACTGACCCTTCCCACCCGATCGGGGAGCCGGGCCGAGCTGGACGCCTTTGCTCCTCCCCGCGCTCAGGTGGGGTCCGACCACTGACCTCGGTCGGTGAGCACCGCACGCAGTACCGTCGGCTGGTCGGTCATGATCCCGTCCACGCCCAGGTCGAGGAGACGGCCCATCTCCCCAGGGTCGTCGACGGTCCAGACGTGCACCGGACGCCCCTGCGCGTGCGCCGCGTCGACGAACCCGCGGGTCACCAGCCGTAGGGCACCAACGGTTGCTGGTACCTGAAGGCAGTCGCCCAGGTAGCGAAGCGGGGTGGGGCGCCCCAGCCGGGCCGCCAAGAGGTGGGCGAGGACGCCAGCAGGTCCCGTCGACGTGCACAGCCGCGGTCCGACCCGCCGGCGCAGGGCGGTCAGCCGGGCATCCGAGAAGCTGCCGACGCAGACGCGTTCGAGCAGTGCGCGGTCTCCCAGGAGCAGCCGGGCCAGCGGCCCGACGGCCTCGTCGGCCTTCACGTCGATGTTGAGGCGGACGCCGGGGATCACCTCGAGCAGCTCTGGGAGGCGGGGGAGGGGTGACCCGTCCGAGAGCCGGGCCCGGGCCACGTCGGCCCACACCAGCTGGCTGATCCGACCGGGTCGGTCGGCGACCCGGTCCAAGGTCGGGTCGTGGGACACCACCAGGACCCCGTCGGCGGTGGCGTGGACGTCGGTCTCCGCGTACCTGAAGCCGAGAGCGAAGGCGCGCTGGAAGGCGGCGAGAGAGTTCTCGGCCGCCTCGGCGGCACCCCCGCGGTGGACGAACGCGATCGGGCCCTGGTGGTCGAGAAAGGGGTGCCTCGACGCATTCACGGTCCCACCTTGGCACGCCCCTGAGTCGTCCCTGACACCCGACCCTGGGAGTCCCCTGGTTGTGCCCGTGGGACCTCGACGGCACCTACGACGCCTGCCTACCGTCGTGGCATGACGCGATCGACGAGCGAGCTGAACCACCAGGCTGCCCCCGCCGAGCAGCCGATGCCGGACGCGCCGGACCAGCACTCCGAGACCCGTCGACGGCCCGTGCTCGCCGTGCTCTCCCTCGCGCTGGTGACCTTCGCGCTGTCGGAGTCGGTGTTCTGGGGCCAGTGGGGCCAGGCCTACGGCCAAGGACCGCTGGCAGCCCTTGCGACCTACACCGTCTACCTCATCGTCGTGGTCGCCGTTCTCGGTGTCCTGCAACGTACCGGTGCCGGCGGGCGACGTGGGCTCGTGCTGGGCGGAGCCCTCCTGGGTTGGCTCGTCGAGGGTGTCGTCGTCCAGACCACCTACGAGGCGCTGCCGTTGTCGGTCTCCTTCACCGGGCTGGCCTGGCACGCCCTCATCACGGTGGTCGTCGGCTGGTGGGGCGCTCAGGTCGTGCTGACGCGCTCGCTCGGCCAGGCCCTGGGGGCTGCCGCAGCAGCGGGGGTCGCGTGGGGGCTGTGGGCCGCGTTCATGGCCGGGGACCTCGAGGCCGGCCTCACAGCAGACACGCTCGACGCCTTTGCTGCCTACGTCCTCGTCACCGTCGCCTCACTCGTGCTCGGGCTCCACGGCTGGCAGACCTGGCGGGGGGCTGCACTCGTCGGCCGCTGGCCGGTCCGGGGGGCGTTCGCCGTCCTCGGCCTGGCCGCGGTGGCGACCACGGTCGTCGTGCCGCTCGCGCCCGTGGTGCTCGCCCCGCTGCTGGGGGCGACCTGGTGGGCCCTGCGCCGCAGCCCCGGCGTGCCCGCCCAGCTGACGGCACCGGTCGTCCCGTGGCACCGGCTGGTGGGTGCGGCAGGCCTGATGGGGATCGCCTGCATCGCGACGTACGGCGGGGTCGTCTTCGTCGGCGGTCCGGTCGCACAGCTGTGGGGCTACACGGTGTACGCCGTGACCACCGTGGCCGGGTTCGCGGTGTGGGCGGTGGCCCTTCGTAGGGCGTACCGATCCGCTCGGACCGGGGACGATCCTCCTAGGCCCAGCACCCCGCTCGAAGTAGTCCCTTCACGCTCACATATCCGCCGATAATCGACATTATGTCACTTGCTCTCAGCCTCCATGACCCAGGGCCTCCTCCTCGCGGGCATGCCGGATGCGGTAGCGGGCCTCGCGGTAGCGCACCACCTCGTCGGTGACCAGCGCGCCGAGGACGCGGGCGAGCACGGCGAGCGACCCCGGGCGACGTGGGCCAGCAGGTAGAGCGCCGGCCCGACGCCTCAGTCGCGGCGGTGCGGGCGCAGCGTCCAGAGCACGGTCATCTCACCGGTCACGGTGCCGTCCTCGGTGGTGAGCTCGACGACGATCTCGAACTCCGGCCGCTCCCCCGCGTCCAGCTCCGCCCGCACCGCGGCCGGCGGGCGGGCCAGCGTGGCCGTGGCCGTCACCGGACCCAACGCCAGCTTCAGATAGCTGATGGTTGCGCTCACGGCGAGCGGGACGGCGCGGTCGAGGGTGTCGGCGAAGTTCATGAGGACCAGCGCGCCCGTGGCCGACTCCCCCAGGCTGAACATCGCCCCGGCGTGGGGTCCGCCGACGTGGTTGCGCTGGGACTCCACATCCGGCAGCCGCAGGACCGCGCGGTCACTGGTCAGGTCGACCGCCTCGAGCCCGAGCGTGCGGACGAACGGCACGGCCTGCTGCATCCCGGCGAAGACGTCTGTCATGACGCCGATGCTACCGGCTGGTAACTTAGCCGGGTGGTCGAGGGTGCGGTACGCCGTCCCTGGGCCGTCCTCGACCTGGACGGGGTGGTGGCCGACACGCGCCACCGGGTCCACTTCCTCGACCGCTCCCCCAAGGCGTGGGAGGCGTTCTTCGCCGCTGCGCCCGCGGACCCGCTCCTCCCCGAGGGCGCCGCCGTCGCCCACCGGCTCGCCGCCGAGCACACCCTCGTCTACCTCACCGGGCGTCCGGCGCGCTGGCGCTCCGACACCGAGGCCTGGATCACCGCGGTAGGCCTTCCCGCGGGACGCGTCCACATGCGCCGGGACGGCGACCGACGACCCGCTCGGTTGGTGAAGGTGGGCGTGCTGCGTCGACTGGCCGGCGAGGCACCCGTCGCCATGGTCGTCGACGACGACCCCCAGGTGGTCCGGGCCGTGCGCGCGGCCGGCTTCCCGGTGCTTCAGGCGGACTGGATGACCGAGCAGCCGTCCCTGTTCGAGGCGCAGGAGGTCGACGGCGCGACCTGAGGGTCAGGCGAGGGTCGCCACGGCCCGCGTGAACAGTCCAGGGAACGCCTGCGCCGCGGGCACCAGGGTGCGGCGTACGGCACCGACCTGCGAGGCGCGCAGCAACCCGAGCGTGAGGAGTCTGGAGGTGCGGGTCGAGCGGCTCCAGGCACGTTCGTAGGCCGCAGGATCGTGGTCGCGCACGGCATCGACCAGGGCGCCCGCCGAGAGGAAGCCCACGGCCATCCCCTCCCCTGTGATCGCGTCGACATAGCCGGCGGCGTCGCCGACCAGCAGCACCCGACCCGCCGTCCGCCGCCGGGTGCGCTGCTCCAGCGGTCCCGCCCCGCGTACGTCGGAGGCCGGCCGGCACCCGCGCAGCCGCTCGGCGACCTCCGGGAAGTCAGCGAGCCAGTCATCGAACGAGCGACCCTTCGTCGACGTCAGGACCGCGATTCCGACCGTGTTCTCGTCGACCGGGGTCACGTAGAGCTCGGCGTCGTCGGACCAGTGGACCTCGACGTGGCGCGACCAGGGCGTGACCGCCCAGTGCCTGCGCAGCCCGTAGCGCGCTCGCCCCCGTGGAGGCAGCCCCAGCCCGAGGTCGGAGCGGATCGTCGAGTGCAGCCCGTCGGCAGCGGCGACGTAGCCCGCACGCAGCTGCTCGTCGCCGACGAGGACCTCGACGTGGGTCGGGCGGACCGCCCCCAGGCGTGCCGCCGCCGGCAGGACGGGGACGCCGGCACCGGCGACCGCCTTGCTGAGCGCCTCGTGCAGCACGAGTCTGCGGACCCCACGGCCCGGCCCCCCAGGGAAGTCGGCCGAGACACGTCGACCGCCAGCGACGTAGGTGATGCCGTGGAACGGGTGTCCCTGCGGCTCGACGCCCAACGCCGCCAGCTGGTCGAGGGCGGTCGGCATGAGTCCTTCACCGCAGGCCTTGTCGACCGGGCTCGTGCGGGGCTCGGCGACCGCGACCGCCAGCCCTGCCTTGGCCGCTTCGAGCGCCGTGACGAGCCCGACCGGGCCACCTCCCACCACGAGCAGGTCGAGGTCGACGCTCATGGCCCGCCCGTCGCGGTGGCCTGCCGGAGGGCTCGCTCCTCGTCGTGGAGCCGCACCGCCAGCAACGGGATGTTCAGCACCGTGAACACCAGCGCCGTGATCCAGGCACTGTGGACGAGGGGCAGAGCGAGGCCCTCGACGACGACGGCGACGTAGTTGGGGTGCCGGAACCAGCGGTAGGGACCTCCGGTCACGAGCGGCAGACCCGGCACGACGATGACCCGGGTGTTCCATCGCGGGCCGAGGGTCGCGATGCACCACCAGCGCAAGGCCTGCGACGCGACGACCAGGGCGAGCATCGGCCACCCGAGCCAGGGAAGGAACGGAGGGTCCATGACGACCACCTCGACGGCACAGCCCACCAGCAGCCCCGTGTGCAGCACCACCATGAACGGGTAGTGCCCCTGCCCGGTCTCCACGCCCCCGCGCGCCATGGACCACCGGGCGTTGCGCGTCGAGACCACGAGCTCCGCGAGCCGCTCGACAGCGACGAGGGCCACCAGCAGGAGATACCAGCTCACCGACGTCATGACCGGCCGCTCACCACCGCAGCAGGACCAGCTCGGAGCAGAAGCCCGGACCCATGGCCAGCATCACGACCGGCTCGTCGCTGCCCACCGGATGAGCGGCGAGGGTGGCGTCGAGCACGTGCAGCACCGATGCCGAGCTGAGGTTGCCCACCGCCGCCAGCGAGGCACGGGTCCGGTCGAGGGCAGCGGCCGGCAGCCCGAGGGTCTCGACCACGGCGTCGACGACCTTGGGACCCCCAGGGTGCGCCACCCAGTGCCGGACGTCGGCGACGTCCAGCTCGTGCTCGGCGAGGAAGTCCTTGACGTCGTTCCCGAGGTTGTCGCGCACCACGTCGGCCACGGATGCGGCGAGCACGATGCGCAACCCCGACGACCCCACGTCCCAGCCCATGACGCGCTCGGTGTCGTCGTAGAACGTCGAGCGCGAGCTGACCACGCGAGGCCCGGCGATCCCGAGTGCGGCCGCGCGCCGCTCCCCCACGAGGACCACGGCGGCCGCGCCGTCCCCGAACAACCCTGAGGCCACCAGGTTGGCCACCGAGGTGTCATCGGGCTGCACGGTCAGGGAGCACAGCTCGACGGCGAGGAGCACGGCGACATCGTCCGGGTGCCCCAGGAGGTAGTCGTGCACGCGGGCCACACCGGCAACACCGGCCACGCACCCGAGGCCGAACATCGGTACGCGCTTCACGTCCGGCCGCAGCCCGAGCGGCTGCACGAGCCGTCCGTCCAGCGAAGGGGCTGCCACCCCGGTGACCGTGGTGGTCATCAGCAGGTCGACGTCGCTCGGTTCGAGCCCGGCGAGGGCCAGCGCCCGACGCACCGCGTCCTCTCCGAGCGGCACTCCGACCCTGAGCCAGGCGTCGTTGGCGCCCGTGAACCCGTCCAGCCGGGGATAGTCCTCCAGGGGCAGGGCGAGATGCCTCGTACGGACGCCGGTATGGGCGTGGAGGCGCTCGAGCACCGCACGGGCAGAGGCGTCGTCACCGACGACGTGCTGACCGAAGACCGAGGTGATCGTCTCCTGGTCGTAGGCGTGCGCCCCCAGGGCGGTGCCCACCGCAGCGATGACCGTCATCGCGTGATCCTCGCACGCGCAGGACCGCTCAGCCCCCGCTGAGGGTCCGAGGACGACATGATCGACCAGCAACCGACCGTCGGGTCGGCAGACGGTGACGGCCCGGTTCGAGGAGCACGCATGGACGCCGAGCAGTGGGACCAGCGCTACGACCAGGCAGAGCTCGTGTGGTCGGCCGCGCCCAACCGCTGGGTCGAGGAGGTCACCGGCAGCCTCTCGCCAGGACGGGTCCTCGACCTGGCCGCGGGTGAGGGGCGCAACGCCCTCTGGCTGGCCGGCCGCGGGTGGCGCGCGACGGCTGTGGACTTCTCCCGCGTGGCGCTGGACCGGGCGGCCAGCATCGCCGCGAGTCTCCCGTCAGGCTCGGCCGGGTCCTTCGACACCGTCTGTGCCGACCTGCTCGACTACCGCCCAGACCCGCAGGCGTACGACCTGGTGCTGGTGGTCTACCTGCAGGTCCCCGAGCCGGTCCGTTCCGCAGTCCTCCGCACGGCCGCCTCCGCGGTCGCTCCAGGAGGGCTGCTGGTGGTCGTCGCGCACGACAGCGACAACCTGGCGCACGGCTACGGCGGGCCACCGGACCCTGCTGTCCTCTACTCGGCGGCCGACGTGGCCGTGGACCTCACCGGCTCCGGGCTGGACGTCCTCCGGGGCGAGCAGGTCGTCCGCCAGGTCTCCACCGACGAGGGCCCGCGTCAGGCGCTGGACGCTCTGGTCGTGGCGAAGCGTGCTGCCGCCCCGGACCAGCGAACGCGCACCGCAGCCTTGTTCGACGCGGTGTCGGACACCTACGACGCGGTCGGGGTGGACTTCTTCCAGCCCATCGCCGACCGGCTCGTGGACCTCATCGAGCTGAGACCCGGGGAGGGGGTCGCCGACCTCGGCTGCGGGAAGGGGGCCGTCCTGCTGCCAGCCGGTCGCGCGGTCGGACCCACCGGCTCGGCCGTCGGTCTGGACCTCTCCCCCGCGATGGTGGCCATCGCGCGCACGCGGGCCGCCGACGACAACCTGAGCCAGGTGGAGGTCACCGTCGGGGATGCCCAGGCCCCGGACCTGCCGCCCGGCACCTTCGACGCGCTGACGTCCTCGCTCGTGCTCTTCTTCCTGCCCGATCCGGGCGCCGCGCTCGAGGCGTGGCGCGCCCTCCTCCGCCCGCTCGGGCGACTCGCCGTGGCGACCTTCGGCCCTCAGGACGACGTGTGGGAAGCGATCGACGCGCTCTTCCAGCCCTACCTGCCCCCGGCCATGCTCGACGCCCGAGCGAGCGGGAGGCGGGGACCGTTCGCGTCCGACGCGGGGATGGAGGACCTGGTGGGGTCCGCCGGTTTCGGCGACGTACGCACCGTCGTGCTGGACCTGCCCGTGCGCTTCGTCGACGCCGATCACTGGTACGCCTTCAGCCACTCGACCGGCCAGCGGGCGATGTGGGCGATGGTCCCCGAGGCCGAGCGCCCGGCGGTACGGGCTCGCGCCGAGGCGCTTCTCGACCGCGCCGTCGCGCCGACGGGCGGGTACGTCCTTCACCAACACGTGCGCTACACCCTCGGCCGCGCTCCCGGGTGACGTTGAGGCGTCCGCAGCCCTCGGTCACGCCAGCCCGAGGGCTGCCGCGAGCGGGGTCCAGGCACTCTCGGTCGGCTCGCCCCGCCCCCGCGCCAGGACGGTCCCTGCGCGGGTGACCACCAGCGCCTCCACCTCGTCGCTGTCTGGGATGCCCAAGGCGCTCTGAAAGGACCCGACGTCGGTGTACACGGTGATGGTCCGAGCGAGAACCTCGGGATCCCCGATCCCCGACGTCATGCCGCCGTCGATGAACCGTCGGGCGGGTCGCCATCGCGTGGACAGCACGGGGATCTCCACGACGGCCACCGGCGCCTCCTCGAGCACGCCGTGAGTCGTGCGAGGGACCCCGCCCTCGACAGCCTTGGCGATCCACCGGTCCACGCAGGCCTGGTGCCGCTGCCGGAAGGCGACCACGGCCAGCGTTCGTTCCGCAGGAAGCCCCGCCGGGAGGTCGACGTCCCCGTCGAGCAACGAGCGCCCGGGGACCCGCGGGAACGACGATGAGGAGAAGGTCGGATCAGGGGCCACGGGACCATCGTCCCTGAGCAGGCGTCCTGCCGGGTTCACCTCGCCTCCGCCAGGCCCCTTCTGAGCACCGGGGGCGGCCGTGGCTGCTACTCCGACTCGTACTTGAAGGACAGCTGGACCTTGGTCCGGTAGACGAGGTCGCCGTTGTCACCGACGACGACATCCTGCTTGGTCACCTCGGCCACGCGCAGGTCGCGCAGCGACCCTCCGGCTGTGGTGATCGCCTCGGCAGCGGCCTCCTCCCAGGAGGTGGTGCTCGTCCCGATCACATCGATCACGCGGTAGACGCTCATGACGACCTCTCGCTGCTTGGTGGTGATGCATCCCATCTTGCTCCGGATCACCCCGGCGGGGGCCGGAACCCCGAGGCTCGCGCGGGCAGGCATCGGTACCGCCCTTCGAGGCCGCCGAGCGGGGCGAGACCATGGGCCGCGCCGGGCCACGACCTGCTCAGGTGTCGGAACCAGCCCCGGCCGTCGGGTCGAGAAGGCGCAGCTCCGCGCTCAGTCGTTCGACCAGCGCTTCGTCTCCCCGGTCGATCGCCTCGTCGATCTCCGCGATCAGGTCGTGCACCCGGGGATCACCCTTGCGCAGGTCGTGGTGGCGCGCCTTGGCCTGGTCAGTGCCCGCCGGAGGCCGACTGTCCTCGTGCATCTCCTCGTGCGTCATGGGCCCAGCCCAGCATGAGGCCAGGGCGTCCAACAGTGCCGTTGGTCCCGCCTCCTCGCGGAGCCGACGGTCCCGTCAGGCAGCACTCACTCCGCGAAGGCCTCCACCGGCGGGCACGAGCAGACCAGGTGCCGGTCGCCGTGGGCACCGTCGATCCGCCGCACCGGCGACCAGTACTTGCTGGTGCGCAAAGAAGCGACCGGGAAGGCAGCCTCCTCGCGGGTGTAGGGAAGCGTCCACTCGCCGGCGAGCTGCTCCGCGGTGTGCGGCGCGTGGGCGAGGGGCGAGTCGGCGTGAGCCCACTCCCCCGAGGCCACCCGGTCGATCTCGCCACGGATGGCGATCATCGCGGCGCAGAAACGGTCGAGCTCCTTGAGCCCCTCGGACTCCGTGGGCTCGATCATCAAGGTTCCGGCGACGGGGAACGACAGCGTCGGGGCGTGGAACCCGAAGTCGATGAGGCGCTTGGCGACGTCCTCGGCCGTGACACCGGTGTCACGGGTGATCGCCCGAAGATCGATGATGCACTCATGCGCGACCAACCCACCGCGGCCGGTGTAGAGGACCGGGAAGTACGGCGCCAGCCGATGCGCCAGGTAGTTCGCCGACAGGATGGCCACCGCGGTGGCCCGGGTCAGGCCCTCACCTCCCATCAGCCTGATGTAGGCCCAGGAGATGGGCAGGATGCCCGCGCTGCCCCAGGGGGCGCCCGCGATCGGCCCGACACCGGTCGCCGGACCTGCCTCGGCGACGAGCGGGTGGTTGGGCAGGTACGGCGCGAGGTGCGAGCGCACCCCGACGGGTCCGACGCCGGGCCCGCCGCCACCGTGCGGGATGCAGAAGGTCTTGTGCAGGTTGAGGTGGCTGACGTCGGCACCGAACCGACCGGGCTGGGCCAGTCCGACCAGAGCGTTGAGGTTGGCCCCGTCGACGTAGACCTGTCCGCCGGCATCGTGGACGAGGGCGCAGATCTCTCCGACGGCCTCCTCGAAGACCCCGTGGGTCGACGGGTAGGTGATCATCAGGGCGGCGAGGACGTCGCCGTGCTCGGCGATCTTGGCACGCAGGTCGTCGACGTCGACGTTCCCGTGCTCGTCGCACGCGACCACGACGACGCGGAGCCCTGCCATCACCGCTGACGCCGCGTTCGTGCCGTGGGCGCTGCTCGGGATCAGGCAGACGACGCGCTGATCGTCGCCCCGGGCCCGGTGATAGGCCCGGATCGCCAGCAACCCGGTGAACTCACCCTGGCTGCCCGCGTTGGGCTGCAGGGAGACCGCGTCGTAGCCGGTGATCTCGACCAGCCAGTCCTCGAGCTGGCGGATCAGCTCACGGGTGCCGGCGGAGTCCTCGAGCGGCGCGAAGGGGTGCAGACCGGCGAACTCCGGCCAGGTGACGGGTTCCATCTCGGTGGTGGCATTGAGCTTCATCGTGCAGGAGCCCAACGGGATCATCGTGCGGTCGAGCGCGAGGTCGGCGTCGGCCAGCCGTCGGAGGTAGCGCAGGAGCTCGGTCTCGCTGCGGTCGGAGTGGAAGACCGGGTGCGTGAGGTACGGCGTGGACCGCCACAGCCCGAGGTCGTCCAGGGGGTCCTCGGTCCCGGCGTCGAGGACGTCGAGATCCGCGGTGACCCCGAAGGACGCCCACACCGCCTCGACCTCGCGCCGGGTGGTCGTCTCGTCGCAGGCGATCCCCACCGTGTCGGCGTCGACGAGACGCAGGGCGATCCCTCGGCCGGCCGCAGCCGCGACCACCTGACCCGCAGCACCCGGTACCCGCACCGTGACCGTGTCGAAGACGTACGGGCTCAACGTGGTGAAGCCCCCGTCGTGCAGCCCTTCGGCCAGGAGGACGGCGAACCTGTGCGTGCGCTCGGCGATGCGCCGCAGGCCGTCGGGCCCGTGCCACACCGCGTACATCCCAGCCATCACGGCCAGCAGGACCTGGGCCGTGCAGATGTTGGACGTGGCCTTCTCCCGACGGATGTGCTGCTCGCGGGTCTGCAGGGCCAGCCGGTAGGCCGGCCGCCCCGCGGCGTCGACGCTGACTCCGACCAGCCGGCCGGGCATCGAGCGCTCGAGCCCCGAGCGCACCGCGAGGTAGCCCGCGTGCGGTCCCCCGAACCCCAGCGGGACCCCGAACCGTTGGGAGGTGCCGACCACGACGTCGGCACCGAGCTCCCCGGGGGGCGCGAGCAGCGTCAGGGCCAGCAGGTCGGCGGCAACCGCGAACCCGACACCGCGATCCTTGGCCTGCGCAGCCAGCGGGGCCAGGTCTCGGACCACGCCCGAGGAGCCGGGGTACTGCGCGAGCACCCCGAAGCAGTCCTCCGGGGGAAGCCCGGCACTCAGGTCGGCCACGAGCACCTCGATGCCCAGCGGCTCGGCCCTGGTCCCGATGACGGCGATGGTCTGCGGGTGGGCGTCGGCGTCGACCACGAAGACGTTGCTCGCCGACCGGCCGGCCCGCCGGAGGAGGGTCATGGCCTCGGCCGCGGCGGTCGGCTCGTCGAGCATGCTGGCGTTGGCCGTGGCCATCCCGGTCAGGTCGGAGACGACCGTCTGGAAGTTGAGCAGGGCCTCGAGCCTGCCCTGGCTGATCTCGGCCTGGTACGGCGTGTAGGCGGTGTACCAGGCGGGGTTCTCCAGCACGTTGCGGAGGATGACCGCCGGGGTGTGGGTGCCGTGGTAGCCGAGACCGATCATCGGGGTGCGCACGGTGTTGCGGGCCGCGAGCGCCCGCAGCTCGGCGATCACCTCGGGCTCGCTCCGGCCCACGCCCAGAGCCAGCGGCGCGCTGCTCCGGATTCCCGCCGGAACGGCTTCGTCGACCAGCGCGGCCAGGCTCGGGCGACCGAGGGCCGCCAGCATCGTGGCCTGGTCCTCGGCATCGGGCCCGAGGTGCCGTTCCACGAAGGGCGCGACGTCCTCGAGCTCGGTGAGTCGGCGAGCAGCAGTCGTGGGCACGGGAGGGCCTCCTGAGGCGCGGAGCCTGGGCGCGGGCGCGCCCGGGCAAGGCCTCCCCCTCTGTCCTCGGCACCTGAGAGGTTCGGAGCACCTGCGGCCCGGGGGCCGTCGGAGCTCCTTGCACCGTCGGTGGGACGCCGTCATCGCGCAGGGCGCGACCGTACGTCCGCTTTCCAGAGGTGCCTCGCCCGCGCGGTCCTGCTCGCCTGAGAGGTTCTGGGGAGAATTGCTCCTTCGGCGCCCACCACCGGCTGTGGCAGGACTCTCCCGTGCGGGGTCGTCAGCGAGGCGCAGTCTAGCCCCGCGGGGCCCTTCCGGAGCGGACGGTGAGCCGCAGGCTCAGCCCGTGGCCCGCGTGCGCCGGCGCTGCGCCAGCTCGTCGCCGGGGTGCACCGCCTCGGAGTCGGTCTCGGGCCGCTCGCCGGGCAGCTCGGCCAAGGAGCCCTCGACCTCGCGCCACACGCGGCCGACGGCGATGCCGAAGACGCCCTGACCGCCCTGGACCAGGTCGACGACCTCGTCGGCGGAGGTGCACTCGTAGACGCTGGCGCCATCGCTCATCAGCGTCATCTGCGCCAGGTCGTCGACGCCGCGGTCGCGCAGGTGCTGGACGGCGATGCGGATCTGCTGCAGGGACACCCCGGTGTCGAGCAGCCGCTTGACGATCTTCAGCACGAGGATGTCGCGGAAGGAGTACAGCCGCTGCGTGCCGGAGCCGTGAGCCGGACGGATCGGTGGGCTCGACCAGGCCGGTGCGCGCCCAGTAGTCGAGCTGGCGGTAGGTGATCCCGGCGGCCGAGCATGCGGTCGGGCCGCGATAGCCGATGTCCTGGGGCAACGAGCTGACGGCGGCCTCGAAGAGCAGACCCTGCTCCCCCGCCCGACGACGTGCCTCCGCCTGCTGGGCTGGGTCGGGGCCGACGGGAGCGTCGGGTGTGTCTCTGGTCACGGTCGGCCTCCGGGCGAACGTCCTGCACCTGGTCGCGGGGTGAGCGGAGTCGAACCACAGGCTTGGAACTCCACCGACGCAACACGCCGAACGCTAGGGAGTACGATCCACGAGGTCAACGGTCCACGGCCCGACACGCCGGAGCAAAGTCTCAACCTTGAGTTGAGACTGATCAACCCTCAATCAGTACTTGAGGGTGATGCGCCTCCGCTGGCACCACCGAGGTCTTCGAAGTCCTCGGGCGTGATCTGGTCGAGGAATTCGCGGAACTTCTCGACCTCGTCCTCCTGCTCGTCGGGGATCTCGATGCCGGCCTCGTCGAGCACGGCGGGGGCGCCGAAGATCGGCGTCCCGGTGCGCAGCGCGAGCGCGATGGCGTCGGAGGGCCGCGCGCTGACCTCGACACCGGACCCGAAGACCAGCTGCGCGAAGAACACGCCCTCCTTCAGGTCGGTGATCCGGACCTCGGTCAGCTCCTGGCCGAGCGGCCTCCACGACGTTCTTCAGCAGGTCGTGGGTGAGCGGCCGGGTGGGCACCACGCCCTGCTGGGCGAAGGCGATGGCGGTGGCCTCGACCGCCCCGATCCAGATCGGGAGGTAGCGCTCACTGCCGACCTCGCGCAACAGCACGATCGGCTGACTGGACGGCATCTCGACACGGACGCCCACGACGTCGAGCGGGTTCACGCCTGCAGCCTACGCCCGCGACGCCAGACCCGACTTCACGAGGGCTGCGTGCAGGCGGACCGACAACGCCGCCAGCTCGCGAACCATCTCATCGGCCCGAGCCTTGGCGTCGGCCCCCTTCTGGTTGCGCTGCGGGGCGACCACCTGCTCGACCAGCCCGACCTCACGGTCGGCCGCGGTCTTGAACGACCGCAGGTGCCGAGCCTCCAGCCCGAAGGACGCCATCTCGGCGACCGTGCTCGCCACGAGCAAGGCGTCGCCGTCGTAGTGGCTGCCCCGCTTGGCGACCAGGCCATAGCCCTCGAGCTCGGCCAGCTGGGCCTCGGTGATCGCTGCCGCCTCGATGAGCTCGGCGCGGGAGAGCCGCAGCTCGCTCCCGTCGCGAGCGAAGGCCTCGGGTCCGGGCAGCCCGTCGCTGGCCACGAGCGCCATCGGCACGCGCGGGGCGGCCCCCGCCTGAGCGGGCGGTTCGAGCCCTCGGTCGAGCGCGTCGAGGTGATCCTTGATGACCTTCAGCGGCAGGTAGTGGTCGCGCTGCGCCGCCAGGACGTACCGCAGTCGGATCACGTCGTCCTGGTCGAACTTGCGGTAGCCGGACGGGGTGCGCTGCGGCTCCACCAGGCCTTCGGACTCCAGGAAGCGGATCTTGCTGATCGTCACGTCGGGGAAGTCCGGGCGCAGGCGAGCGAGCACCTCGCCGATGTTCATGTAGGCGCGGGCGGGAACGCTCACCCCGCACCTCCCGCCGAGGCGGCCGGGAAGTAGAGCAACCGGTACTTCCCGATCTGGACCTCGTCCCCGCCGGACAGCAGCGCATCATCGATGCGCTGGCGGTTGACGTAGGTGCCGTTGAGGCTTCCGACATCGACGACCCGGAATCCACCCGAGGGCTCGCGGCGAAACTCGGCGTGCCGGCGCGACACCGTCACGTCGTCGAGGAAGATCGCCGCGTCGTGGTGCCGACCGGTCGTCGTCACGTCGTCCTCGAGAAGGTAGCGACTCCCCGCGTTGGGTCCCCGCTGCACGACCAGCAACGCGGTGCCCGGGACGAGCACCTCCGTGGCACCGACGTGGTGCTCGCCGGTGTCGTCGTGCTCGTCCGACGGTGCGCTCGTCGAGCCGCCCAAGGAGAACGTCGAGGTGACGTCGGAAGGCGGCTCGGGGGGCTGGCCCGCGGCGGATTCGGGGCCGGTCGTCGTCATCGTGGCGTCCTCTGAGGGTGCAGCATGCGGGTCCGTGAACGGCCGGGAGCCAGCCACGGAACGGGGTCTCGAGCCGGGATCCGGACGACTTCACCGGGTGAAGCAACCCTCGACCAAGGCTCGAGACACACCTCACCACGCGCCTGGGACCGGGTCAACCCGATCGTGCCAACCCGGCCCGTTCGGCGGCCAACTCTCACCCTCAGGTCGAGGGCGCGAGCTGCGCCTGGAACCGACCGGCGCTGCGGATTCAGCCCGCGGTCAGCGCCTCGTAGTCGGCCGCGGACAGGAGCCCGGCCACCGACGCAGGATCCGCTGGCTGGATCTCGAGCAGCCATCCCTCGCCGTAGGGGTCGGTGTTGACCTGCTCGGGTGCGCCGTCCAGGGCGTCGTTGCGCGCCACGACCACTCCGTCCACAGGCGCGAACAGCTCGCTCACGCTCTTCGTCGACTCGATCTCCCCGCAGCTCGCGCCTGCGGTCACCACCGCTCCGACCGCGGGGAGGTCGACGTACACCACGTCCCCCAGCTGGCCCTGGGCGAAGTCGGTGATGCCCACCCGCACCGCGTCGCTGCCTTCCCCCGGGGCGCGCACCCACTCGTGCTCGGCGGTGTAACGAAGGTCGGCGGGCGTCGCGGCCATGGTGGCTCCTCGGGAGGCGGGTCGGGCGGACGGATCAGGCAGGGCTGGAACGCTCCTAGGGGGCGGCTGGCGCAGCGTACTGAGGGCTCGGAGGGGGCTGCAACGCCGGGATGTCCACCCGGTCACGCTCGCCGATCAGGGCCTCGCCCCCGACGGTACGAAGCGTGTCGACCACACCTCCGGGGATGCGCAGAGCAGCGCTCAGGGTCCTCGGGTCGCCGATGGCACGGATCTCGGTACGGCGCTCGGACGAGGACCCCGCTGACGAGCACCCCTTCCGTCCCCGCGGGCGGGTCCCCGAACCAGGTCGACACCACGATGCGCTGGTCTCCGATCTGCACAGCCTCGGCGCCGGCGTCGCGGAGCTCTTGGACGGTGTCCAGCACCAGGGACGCGTCGACGGCGTCCTGAGGGTCGGCCAGTCTCACGAGCACCCCCGGCCCCGTCGCGGGCACCGTTCCCGCCAGGATCGACAGGGTCTCGACACGGGCCTTGCTCTCCTCCAGGCGCGATCGCCTCGGCATCGGTTCCCGTCGCCAGCCGTTCGCGCAGCACCTCCAGGTCACGCAGCTCGTCCTGCAGGCGGCCCTCCCGCTGGTTGACGTCGTCGAGGATGCGCACCAGGTCGGCCTCGTTGGTGCGTCCGAGGTCGACACCCTCCCGGTTCGAGCCGACCTGGACCGCGACGGCGAACCCCAGCAGCACGAACAGCGAACCGATCAGCAGCTGGGTGCGCGTTCGCCGAAAGGCCAAGGCGCGCCGGAGCGAGGTGGGCGGCGTCGCCACCGGGTCGTTGGCGGCCGGATCGGTGGGTGGCTTCTCGGTCATGCGTTGAACAGCCTTCGGCGAATGGCTGCCGCATTGGCGAAGATGCGTACCGCGAAGACGACGACCACCCCGGTCGAGAGCTGAGCCCCCACACCGAGCTGGTCACCGAGGAAGACGATCAACGCGGCAACGACCACGTTGGAGAGGAAGGAGACGACGAACACCCGGTCGTCGAACACGCCCTCCAGAAGTGCCCTCGAAGCACCGAACACGGCGTCGAGCGCCGCGACCACCGCGATGGGCAGGTAGGGCTGGAGCCAGTACGGCACGACCGGCTGGAGGAGGACCCCGAGCACGATGCCCAGGACCAGCCCGAGAGCAGCGATCACCCCACGTCCTCCTTCGCGTAGCGCACCTGGACCCCGGCTTCGCCCGGGACGGTCACCGCGCGGCGACTCTCGAGGTCGTAGCGGACACCGTAGGTCTGTCTGAGCACCTCGAGCTCCACCCCCGCCGGTCCAGCCTCGAACCGGGCTCCGAGCGTGGTGGGGTCGCCGATCGCGGAGATGACGTACGGGCGGACGAGCGGCCGGTAGTTCACGAGCACCGCGTCGCCCGCCCCGCGGATGGCCGTCAAGGAGGTGAGGCGCTGGCCGTTGATGTCGACGGCCTCAGCCCCTGCCTGCCCACAGCCCGTTCACCACGATCTGAAGGTCGCGGTCGAGGACCCGGCCGAGGTCCGGCTCCCCCTGAGCCAGCGCCTCCGTGTCGACCGGGGCGTCGTCCACGGTGACCACGACCCCCGGCCCCACTGCCGCGACCGTGCCCACGGAGACGCCGAGATCCTCGAGCTGGTCCTGCAGCGCTTGGCCTTCCGTGCCCGAGCTCAGTCGAGCGGTCCGCAACGCGGCCACCTCGGCCGTTCGCTGCCGGACGCCGGTCTCGAGCCGCGTCCACCCGAGTGGTCGCCTCGGTGATGGCCCCTGCGAGCTGGCTCTTCCGGGACGCCGTATCCGGCGCTCCGGCCACCTGGTCCGCCGCCGCCACCGTGACCACCAGGGCGACGAGGCCGAGCCCGAGCGCCAGCTGCCAACGCGACCCGGGTGCGTCTGCCGCAACCACAGCATCCTGCGCGGCTTCACGACGGCTGGCCGCCTCGAGGTATCCCTGGTCCAGAGCGTCACGGACCAGCCGGTCGAGCAGTCCGAGTGCCGGGTCGCGCCGAGGCTCGGTGTCGACGCCGACGGCGCGGGGAGGGGTCACCTCCCTGCCCGCTCGAGCACCGCTGTCCAGGAGTCGAGCAGCTCGGTGGCGGCCTCCTCGGAGTCGGCCTCGGCCCAGACGCGGGTGACGGCCTCGGCCGGGTCGGGCAGCACCAGGGCCCAGGCTCCGTCGTCCTCGACGATCCGGACGCCGTCGGTCGTGTCGACCGTTCGGCCGGCGGCGGCCTCGAGGACCAGCGCGCATCACCTGTCCCTTGGCCGCCCAGGGGGTGTCGACCTCGCGACGGAGCACGTGTGCCTCGGGGATGCGCGCATCGATCTGCGACAACCGGAGGCGGGTGCGGGCGACCAGCCCGAGGAGGCGCACGAAGGCGGCGTTCCCGTCGATGGCAGGTCCGACCTCGGGGACGACGAAGCCGCCTCGGCCGTCGCCGGCGAAGGCGACCGTCGGGTCGCGACGTCGCGCGGACCAGGTCGTCCGGGGTCGTGCCCACCCAGCTGACCTCGAGCCCATGGAACGCGCACACCTGGCTCGGCGACCCGGGTCGTGGTCACCGGCAGCGCCACCTGTGCCTCAGGCGTCTCGGCGGCGACCAGGTCCAGGAAGACGAGCAGCGCGCGCTGATCCCCCATGACGGCGCCGGTCTCGTCCACCAGACGGATGCGCTCGCCGACGGGGTCGTAGCGCACACCGAAGTCCGCGCCCGACGAGGCGACGAGCGAGGCCAGGCGCCGGAGCCCGGCGCGGCGCGTGGCCGAGGTCTCGGTCGGCTCGTTGTCGTCGAGGCGACCGTTGACCACCAGCACCTCGACGCCGACGCGGCCGAGCAGCGTCGGCAGGACCAGGGCGGCCACGCCGCCGGCGCAGTCGACCACCACCTTCAGCTCGGCCTCCCCCACCCCTCGGAGATCGACGGCCCGCAGCAGGTCCTGGACGTAGGACTCGACGGCCCGGGGCGGGAAGGAGAGGTCGCCGATCTCGCCGGGGAAGGCCCGCCGGAACTCCTGACGCTGCAGCACCCGCTCCAGCTTGCGCTGAGCAGCGACGGACAGGTCGATGCCTTGCGCGTCGAGGAAGACGATGTCGACGCTCTCGGGCTGGCCGGGGGTGGTGCGGATCATGACCCCGCCGCGCCGCCAGCCCGTCCGGCTTCGAGCCTGCGTGACCGACGGAGGAGCCACCTCGAGGTCACGAACGTCGATCGCGCTCGCGGTCAGCGCCGCGATCGCCGCCCGCTTGAGGGCGCGCGCGGCCCGGGAGTGGTCGCGGCTCGATGGTGACGTCGGCGCCCTTGCGCAGGGTCGTCGCGTAGGCCGACGCGAGCCGGACCACCAGCTCAGGCGTGATCTCGACGTTGACGATGCCGCGAGACGCCGCGCGGCCCGAAGACGCGTGCGCTGGCCGCGGCTCTCCCAGATGACGCTGTCGTGCACCACCGCGCCGGCCTCGATGGTCTTGAACGGGATAGACCTTCACGCCAGCGGAGATCGATCGCCTCCTCCTCGACGACGCACTCGTCGCCGATCGACCGCACCCTCCTCGAGCCGGGCAGCCGCGCATGATCGTCGGTGTTCTTGCCGACCACGCAGCCACGCAGGTTCGTCCGCGGGCCGACGAACGACGTTGTCGTGGACGACCGCGCGGTGCAGGAAGGCGCCCGACCGCACGACCACGTTGTTGCCGAGCACGGTGAACTCGCGCAGCTCCGACGCCGGCCTCGACCTTGGCGTAGTCCCCGATGAGGAGCGGCCCCTTGAGCACGGCGTCCGGGTGGACGTCGGCGCCCTCGGCCGACCCAGACGCCGGGCGACACCTCGAAGCCGTCGATGTCGACGTCACCTTGCCGGCTCGAGCACGTCGGCCTGCGCCTTCAGGTAGGAGTCGTGGGTGCCGACGTCCTCCCAGTAGCCGTCGGCGACGTAGCCGTAGACCGGCAGCCCCTTGGCCATCGAGCAGCGCGGGAAGACGTCGGCGGACCAGTCGACCTCGGTCCGCGGCTCGACGCAGTCGAGGACCTCGGGCTCCATGACGTAGATGCCGGTGTTGACGGTGTCGCTGAAGACCTGGCCCCAGGTGGGCTTCTCGAGGAAGCGCTGCACCCGGCCGTCGTCGTCGAGGATCGTGATGCCGAACTCGAGCGGGTCGGGCACCCGGGTCAGGCAGACGGTGACCAGCGCGCCCGCTCTCGGTGGTGGTTCGATGAGCGCGGTCAGGTCGATGTCGGTGAGCGCGTCGCCGGTGATGACGACGAACGTGTCGTCGCGCAGCGCGGACTCCGGCGTTCTTGACGCTGCCGGCGGTGCCGAGCGGCTGCTCCTCGGTCGCGTAGGCGAGCGACATCCCGAGCTCCTCGCCGTCGCCGAAGTAGTTGCGCACCAGCGATGCGAGGAACTGGACGGTCACGACGGTCTCGGTGAGTCCGTGCCGCCTGAGCAGGCCGCAGGACGTGCTCCATGATCGGCGGGTTGGCCACCGGCAGCAGCGGCTTGGGCATGCTCGACGTCATCGGGCGCAGGCGGGTGCCTTCGCCGCCGGCCATGACGACGGCCTTCATCGGACCCCACCCTCGAAGCGACGGTCATGCCGGCGCCACCGACGGCAGTTCCAGGCGGGGCTCCGCGGGACTGCACCACGAGGGAGCGCACCTGCCACAGGTACCCGATGCCTGCCCACCAGTACAGCGCGGTGCCCCAGATGAGGAACGCCCAGCCGAAGGCGTGCGACCGGCTCGCGAAGGTCGAGTCGCCGGTGCCGAGCAGGAGCCACGGGAACGCGGCCAGCAGGTTGAACGTCGCGGCCTTGCCCAGGAAGTGCACCGGCAGGCCGGTGTAGCCCAGTCGCTTGAGCGTGGGCAGCGTGGCGAGCAGCACGAGGTCACGCGCGACGATCACGAGGACCAGCCACCAGGGCACGATCTCGCGGATGCCGAACGCCACCAGCGCCGAGACGACGTACAGCCGGTCGGCGATGGGGTCGAGCAGCTGGCCGACCCGCGAGATCTGGTTCCAGCGCCGGGCGAGCATGCCGTCGAGGTAGTCCGTGAACCCGCTGACGAAGAGCACGACGACGGCCCAGCCGTCGGCCTCGGGCACCAGGACGAGCCAGAGGAACACCGGGACGCCGAGCAGCCGGAGCAGGCTGAGGAGATTCGGGATCGTGAGGACGCGGTCGGTCTGCGACCGCCGTCTCCTGCACGCTCACGGGCCCACTCCTGCCGTCGGTGTCGCCGGAGTTCCACCCTACGTCCGCGGGGGTGCCCCAGACCGCTGCTCGACGTGCAGGACGGCCGCGCCGTTGAAGCGGCCGCGCGCGAGGTCGGCCAGCGCACGGTCGGCATCCTCGAGGGCGTAGGACGTCGTCGTCACCTCGATCCCGATCTCGGCCGCGAGCGCGAGGAACTGCTCGCCGTCGGCTCGGGTGTTGGCGGTGACGCTGCGCACGGTCCGCTCCTGGAAGAGATGACGCTGGTAGTCGAGGACCGGGATGGCCGAGAGCCAGATCCCGGCGATCGCCAGGGTCCCGCCCCGGTCGAGTGCTTCAAGTGCCACGGGGACCAGGTCCCCCGCAGGAGCGAAGAGGATCGCGCTGTCGAGAGGTTCCGGCGGTGTGTCTGCCGCTCCGCCGACCGAGGAGACGCCGAGCTCGCAGGCGAGCTGACGGTCGCGCTCCCCCCGGGTCAGCACATGGACCCTGAGCCCGCGCTTCAGGGCGACCTGCGCCGCGAGGTGGGCCGAGGCGCCGAACCCGTAGATCCCCAGGCTGCCGCGCTCGGGCAGCGCCGCCTGGCTCAGCGCTCGGTAGCCGATGATGCCGGCGCAGAGCAGGGGTGCGACCTGTTCGTCGGACAACGTCGACGGCAGGCGGTAGGCGTACCTCTCGTCGACGATGCAGGCGTCGGCGTAGCCGCCGTCGAGGTCCCAGCCGGTGAAGACCGGGCTGCGTGCAGAGGTTCTCGCGACCACTCGTGCAGAACCGGCAGGTGCCGTCGGTCCCGCCCAGCCACGCCACCCCCACCCGCTCACCCAGGGCGAAGCGCTCGGCACCCGGCCCCCTCGCCTCGACCACTCCCACGACCTCGTGGCCCGGGGTCACTCCCGATCGATGGACCGGCAGGTCGCCCTCGACCACGTGCAGATCGGTTCGACAGACGCCGCAGCACCGCACGCGCACGAGCACCTGGCCGGCGGCAGGCTCCGGCATCGGTCGTTCGACCAGCCGCATCGGGGCTCCGCCGACCGGGCCGGGCGAGTCGACGATCCATGCGCGCACGGCGACGCCTCCCTCTCGGTCGCGACTGCTCCCGGTGCCTGACGCTAGCCACGCGGACGGGTCTCAGCGAGGGCCGTTGGACCCGTCCTCGGCGAGATCTGCCCAGGAGCAACCGGAGCGCGCCACCTCCTCGGTGACCGCCGCACGCCTATCATCACCGAGGAGCCACCACCGGCCGGAGAGGAGCCACGTGCCGACCGGACCGTCCGTGCCGCAGCCCTGGTCGGAGGACCTGGCCACCGCACTCATCGAGCAGCACCGCGGCCTTCGAGGCCCGCTGCTGCCGGTGCTGCGCGCGCTTCAAGAGACGTTCGGCGCCATCGACCCCCGGGCGGTCCCGATCGTCGCCCAGATGCTCAACCTCTCCCGCGCGGAGGTGCACGGGGTCGTCACCTTCTACCGTGACTTCCGGTCCGTCCCTGCTGCCCCGACCCGGGTCTCGGTATGTCGAGCGGAGGCCTGTCAGTCCATGGGAGCGGCCCGACTCGTCGGGCATGCCGAGCGACGGCTCGGCGTCGGGATGGGCGAGACCACCTCGGACCGGTCGGTGACCCTCGACCAGGTGTTCTGTCTGGGCAACTGCGCCATGGCGCCGGCTCTCACGGTGAACGGCACCCTCTACGGACGGGTGGACGACGACCGGTTCGACAGTCTCGTGTCCGCGGCCCTGGCCGAGCCGATCCCCACGCCGTCGTCGCCCCGCCAGAGAGGCAGCCGCAGCCGGTTCCACACCGACGACCGTGTACGTCCCCGCCGACTCCGCCGCCCGCTCGGTGGGCGCCGACCAGGTGGCCGAGGCGCTCGCGGCGCGAGGCAGCCGAGCGCGGGCTCGAGATCCAGCTCGTGCGCAACGGCTCCCGCGGCTTGCTGTGGCTGGAGCCGCTCGTCGAGGTCGTGACCGCGAGCGGCCGGGTGGCCTACGGCCCGGTGCGCGCCGACCAGGTCGCCGGAGCTCCTCGACGCCGGAATGCTCGACGGGGCGGCACACCCGTTGGGGCACGGGCTGACCGACGAGATCAGCTGGCTCGCCCGCCAGCAGCGCCTGGCGTTCGCCCGGGTCGGAGTCATCGACCCGCTGTCGCCGCAGGACTACGTCGCGCACGGGGGACTCGCCGGCCTCCGGCGCGCGGTCGGCCTCGCGCCGGAGCAGGTCGTCGAGGAGGTCATCGCCTCCGGGCTGCGCGGCCGCGGCGGCGCCGGCTTCCCCGCCGGCATCAAGTGGCGCACCGTCCTGGCCGCCCCCGCCGACCCGAAGTTCGTGTGCTGCAACGTCGACGAGGGTGACAGCGGCACCTTCGCCGACCGGATGCTCCTCGAGGGCGACCCCTTCAGCCTGATCGAGGGCATGGCGATCGCCGGCCTGGCCGTCGGTGCCACCGAGGGCTTCGTCTACATCCGTTCGGAGTACCCGGATGCGATCGACGTCTTCGAGCGCGCCCTGGTCGTCGCCCGGGGTGAGGGATGGCTCGGTGCCGACGTGCTGGGCAGTGGTCGCCCCTTCGACGTCGAGGTGCGGGTCGGGGCGGGTGCCTACATCTGCGGCGAGGAGACCGCGATGCTCGACAGCCTGGAGGGCAAGCGCGGGATGGTCCGCGCCAAGCCGCCGCTGCCGGCGATCGAGGGACTCTTCGGCAAGCCGACGGTCGTGAACAACGCACTCACGCTCGCCAGCGTGCCCGCCATCCTGGCCGGCGGTTCCGACGGCTACCACGGTCTCGGCGTCGGGCGTTCCCGAGGCACCCAGGTGTTCCAGCTCGCCGGCAACGTCAAGCAGGGCGGCATCGTCGAGACGCCGTTCGGAGTGACCCTCGGGGAGCTCGTGGAGGACTTCGGTGGTGGCACCGCGACCGGCCGCCCGATCAGGGCTGTTCAGGTCGGGGGGCCGCTCGGGGCCTACCTGCGCCCCGATCGCTTCGACCTGCCGATGGACTACGAGGCCTTCGCCGCGGTCGGGGCGATGGTCGGTCACGGCGGCATCGTCGTGTTCGACGACACCGTGGACATGGCCGCCCAGGCGCGCTTCGCCATGGAGTTCTGCGCCGAGGAGTCCTGCGGCAAGTGCACCCCGTGCCGGGTCGGGTCGGTCCGCGGCGTCGAGGTCATCGACCGCATCGTCGCCGGCGAGAACCGTGCGGCCAACGTCGTGGTCCTCGAGGACCTCTGCGAGCTGATGACCGACGGGTCGCTCTGCGCCATGGGAGGGCTCACGCCGATGCCCGTCCGAAGCGCGCTCCACCAGTTCCCCGAGGACTTCGGGCTCAGCCCCGCCTCGCCGAGGAGGCACGACCATGACGCTGCTCCGTGAACCCGACCTCGGCACGCCAGGCCGTCCCGGCGAGTCCGACGTCGAGGTGGTGGTCGACGGGCGCGCGGTGCCGGTGCCGGAAGGCACCTCGGTGATGCGGGCGGCCGCGCTGGCCGGCATCGACGTACCCAAGCTGTGCGCCACCGACTCCCTTGAGGCCTTCGGGTCCTGCCGGCTCTGCCTGGTCGAGATCGACGGCCGGCGCGGCACCCCCTCCTCGTGCACGACTCCGGTGGCTCCAGGCATGGCGGTCGCCACCCAGACCCCTCGGCTGGAGAAGCTCCGTCGAGGGGTCATGGAGCTCTACATCTCCGACCACCCGCTGGACTGCCTCACCTGCCCGGCGAACGGCGACTGCGAGCTGCAGGACATGGCCGGCGTCGTCGGTCTGCGTGACGTGCGCTACGGCTACGCCGGCGAGAACCACCTCGACGCCGTGAAGGACCAGAGCAACCCGTACTTCGACTTCGACCCAGCCAAGTGCATCGTCTGCTCACGCTGCGTCCGGGCCTGCGACGAGGTGCAGGGAACCTTCGCCCTGACGATCGAGGGTCGTGGCTTCGACTCGAAGGTGTCCGCCGGGGCGGGCGAGTCCTTCATCGACTCGGAGTGCGTGTCCTGCGGTGCCTGCGTGCAGGCGTGCCCGACCTCGACCCTGCAGGAGAAGACCGTCATCGAGCTCGGCATGCCGACCCGCACCGTGCTCACCACCTGCGCCTACTGCGGGGTCGGCTGCTCGTTCAAGGCCGAGCTCCGCGGTGACCAGGTCGTGCGGATGGTCCCCGCCAAGACGGTCGGCGCCAACGAGGGTCACTCCTGCGTGAAGGGCCGCTTCGCCTTCGGCTACGCGACGCATCGAGACCGCGTGCTCACCCCGATGATGCGCGACCGCATCACCGACCCGTGGCGCGAGGTCGAGCTGGGAGGAGGCCATCGCCCACACCGCCGCGCGGCTCAAGGAGATCCAGGCGCAGCACGGCGTCCACGCCATCGGTGGCATCACCTCCTCCCGGTGCACGAACGAAGAGGTGTACGTCGTCCAGAAGATGGTCCGTGCCGCCTTCGGCAACAACAACGTCGACACCTGTGCACGGGTCTGCCACTCCCCCACCGGCTACGGGCTGAAGCAGACCTTCGGCACGTCCGCCGGCACCCAGGACTTCCGCTCCGTCGAGAAGGCCGACGTGATCGTCGTGATCGGCGCCAACCCCACCGACGGTCACCCGGTGTTCGCCTCGCGCATGAAGCGCCGGCTGCGCGAGGGCGCGCAGCTCGTCGTCGTCGACCCGCGACGCATCGACCTGGTGCGCAGTCCGCACATCGAGGCGGCCCATCACCTCCAGCTCCAGCCGGGCACCAACGTCGCCGTCGTCAACGCCATGGCGCACGTCGTGGTCACCGAGGGCTTGGTCGACCGGACGTCGTCGCCGAGCGCTGCGAGGAGGACGACTTCGCCTGGTGGGAGGCCTTCATCGCCGGGCCGGAGAACAGCCCAGAGGCGATCGAGGCCGTCACCGGCGTACCGGCCGAGCGAGCTCCGCGCCGCCGCTCGGCTCTACGCCCGGGCCCGAACGCCGCCATCTACTACGGCCTCGGTGTCACCGAGCACAGCCAGGGCTCGACCATGGTCATGGGGATGGCCAACCTCGCGATGGCGACCGGCAACATCGGCCGCGACGGCGTCGGCGTCAACCCGCTGCGCGGCCAGAACAACGTGCAGGGCTCCTGCGACATGGGCTCCTTCCCCCACGAGCTGCCCGGCTACCGGCACGTCTCCGACGACGCTGTCCGTGAGGTCTTCGAAGAGCTCTGGGGCCGACCCATTCGAGGCCGAGCCGGGCCTGCGCATCCCGAACATGTTCGACGCCGCCATCGACGGCACCTTCCGCGCGATGTTCGTCCAGGGCGAGGACCTCGCCCAGTCCGACCCCAACACCGAGCACGTCAAGGCCGCGCTCGCCGCGATGGACCTGCTCGTCGTGCAGGACCTGTTCCTCAACGAGACCGCGCCGTTCGCCCACGTCTTCCTCCCCGGGACGTCGTTCCTCGAGAAGGACGGCACGTTCACCAACGCCGAGCGCCGCATCAACCGCGTGCGCCCGGTCATGGCCGCCAAGACCGGTCGCCACGAGTGGCAGATCGTCTGCGAGCTCGCCACCGCCATGGGCTACCCCATGCGCTACGACGACGTCGAGCCAGATCATGGACGAGATCGCCGCGGTCACCCCGACCTTCGCCGGGGTCTCGTTCGAGCGGCTCGACGAGCTCGGCAGCATCCAGTGGCCGTGCAACGACGCCGCCCCCGACGGCACCCGCTTCATGCACGTCGACGGGTTCGTGCGCGGCAAGGGGCGGTTCGTGGAGACCCCGTTCGTGGCGACGGACGAGCGATCGACCCGCAAGTTCCCGCTGATCCTGACCACCGGCCGGATCCTCAGCCAGTACAACGTCGGTGCGCAGACCCGCCGGACCGCCAACATCGTGTGGCACGACGAGGACGTGCTCGAGATCCACCCGCACGACGCCGAGGTGCGCGGGATCATCGACGGCGCCTGGGCCACGCTGACCAGCCGGGTCGGCGAGACCACCATGCGGGTCAAGATCGCCGACCGGATGCCGCAGGGGGTGGTCTACACGACGTTCCACCACCCGGTCAGCGGGGCCAACGTCGTCACGACGGAGTACTCGGACTGGGCCACCAACTGCCCGGAGTACAAGGTGACGGCCGTCCAGGTCGCGGTCACCTCGGCCCCCGACCGGGTCCCCGTCGCGTGAGCGAGGGACCGGCTGCCCTGATCAGGATGGCCAACCAGATCGCGGCGAACTTCAGCAACCTGCCGGACGATCAGGCAGCCGCTCAGGTCGCGAACCACCTAGCCATGTTCTGGGCACCACCCATGCGCGCCGACCTGATCGCGTACGTCGACGCCGGTGGTCCTGGCCTCGAGCCGGTCGTCGTGTCCGCAGTCGACCAGTTGCGTACTGCTCAACCCTGAGGACGACGCAGTCGGGCCGACGCCCAGGGGCCGGCTGCTACTCCCCGGCCGCTCGGTTGCGCTCGGCCATCCTGCCTCGCAGCAGCCCCCGGTCGATCGGGATCGGCTGGCTGGAGTCCATGAAGCCCTTGAGGACCTGGGCGAACCGGGCTGGTTCGTCCATGTGCGGGAAGTGACCGGACTGCTCGAAGACCTCGAGGACGCTGCCCTCGATCGCGGCGTGCGCGGCGTATCCGTGCGTCACCGGGATCACCGTGTCGGTCGCCCCCCACACGATGAGGGTGGGCCGCCCCTCGGCGAGGTAGAAGCGGTTGCTCGCACTCACCCGCTGGCCTCCGGGCTCGACGACGCTGCGCAGCGTGTGGACGAAGGCCTGGCGCGCGGAGCTGTCCGCCAACGACGCGTAACCGCGGGCGACCTCGGCCACTGACGGCCGGGGTCGCAGGGGCAGCCGGCCGAGCAGCCGGCCCGCGAACACCCCCGCGTCGCGTACGTAGGAGTTGGTGATGACCGGGAGCACGAACTCGGCACCGGGAAGCGTCGCGGCCCGCAGCGCCACACTGACCTCACGGCCGAGCCCGCCGCTCGACACGAGGACGAGCCGCTCGATGTGGTCGTAGTACTGATAGGCGAACTGCATGGCGACACCACCGCCGAGGGAGTGGCCGACCACGGTGACTCGGGGGTGACCCAGGTACTCCAGGAGGTCACGAAGGACGCTGGCGAAGGCGCCCAGGGAGTAGTCGGTCTTCGGCTTGTCGGAGTCCCCGTGCCCGAGCAGGTCGGGAGCGATCACGTGCGCGTGCCGGGCCAGAGCGGGCATGACCGGGTCCCACGTGGCGCTGCTGCTCGTGATCCCGTGGATCAAGAGCAGGACCGGGAGGCTGGGGTCACCGGCCTCCCGATAGAAGACGCGGTGCCCGTGCAGGTTGACGTCCTTCTGCTCCATCGTGGCCTCCGTGGTGAAGGGGTTCAGGACACCATGACGCAGGTCGGCGGCACGCACCGGGTCGTTGTTGCCGCTGAGCCGCGGGCTTGAAGGCTGACCAGAGCCGCTGGTGACGCGCACGACGACGACTCAGAATGCGCCATGCGGTCGGAAGCCGAGGCCGCGCAGTCGGTGCACGCGCTCCTCTCACCCCCCGAGCTCGACGAGTCTCGCCCGCGCCAGCTGTAGGGGCGGCACCATGCCTTTGCGCTCGCACAGTGCCAGCGCGGCCCGCGCCGCGTCACGAGCTCCCTCGAGGTCACCGAGAGATTCACGCGCGAGGGAGCAAGCGTTCCAGAGCTCGACCACGGACTGCACGTACTCCGTACGACGGGCTACCTCCAGACCCTCACCGAATCGGCGCTCGGACAGCTCGGCGTCGCCGGACTGGGCGGCCAGCAGTCCCTCCCCGGCCGCCCAGAAGATGCGGTTGACGGCGTCGTCCGGGTGAGACATGGCTCGACTGGTGGCGAGGGCAGCCCTCGCCTCCTCCTGGCTCCCCCTCTGAGCGAGCACCACGGCCAACCTCGCCCAGCAGGTCGACCCGAAGGACCGGTCGTCGACCTGGTCGCACAGCTCGGCAGCGGTGCGCAGCGACTCGGCGGCTCCGTCGAGGTCTTGGCGCCACTCCTGGCAGTAGGACAGCTGGCTCAGTGCGCCCGAGCCGCGAAAGGGCGCCGCCTGATCCAGGCTCAGCTGGATGAACTCCGCGGCCCATCGAGCCGCCTCATCGACGCGGCCCTGGTCCATCCGAAGCCAGGCTCGCAGCGAGTCGAGCAGCGGCGCCAGGGCCGGGTCGCCGCCCAGCAGCTCGTCGATGTCGGCCACGGCGCGCTCCTCCTCCTCCAAGGTGCCGTCGCCGAAGTGGCAGTTCAGCAGCGCGTTGGCCGCAAGGGTTCCCCATGTCGCCGGAAAGCCCGTGCGGAGCAGGTGACGCAAACCCTCCCTGGAATCTGACGAGGCCTGGCGCACCCGGCCGAGCATGAGATGAGTCAGGGCTCGCGTCGCGAGTGCCTCACCGAGCACCCCGTCGGCCGCCGAGCCGGCGTACGCTTCCAGCGCGCGATTCGCGCGGTCGAGCACTGCGTCGAGGTCGACCGTAGGGTCGGAACTGATCCGCTGGTGGTCGACTCGCAGCCTCCCCCGCCAGACGAGCGCCTCGTCCTCCAAGTCCTGCCCGATGCCCACGACGTCCTCAGCCCAGGCTCGCGCAGCCGAGGGGTCCCCGGACAGCTCGTCCAGGATGGCCCGCGCCAAGGAGACCTCGGCGCCGAGCGGGGAGACCCTGGGAACGAGCAGCGCGGCTCGGCTGAGTAGCTGCCTCGCGCCCGCGGTGTCGAGGCGCACCACGGCTCGACCGCCGGCCGTCAGGAGGAGGCGGGCTGCCTCCTCCGCCAACGCCTGGTCGGGGCACCCGAGCTCGGCGGCGTACTCAGCTGCTTGCTCGTGGTGGAAGGCAATCAGCTCGAGGGGCACGGCGTGGGGTGGGCGGCTTTGCAGCCAGCCCGCGCACCGCTGGTGGAGCTCGCGCCGCGTGGACTTGGCCAGTCCGTGGTAGGCGGTATCCCTCAAGAGCAGGTGAACGAACGTGAACGCCTCGCAGCCGGGAAGGTCGCTCTCGCACCGTCTGATGAGGTCCGTCCGCTCGAGAGCTTCCAGGTCGCGCGACACGTCCTCGCCGCTCCCGAGCAGCGCCTCCAGCGCTTCCGGGTAGAAGGTCTTGCCGAGAACGGACGCGGCATCGACCACAGCTCTGAGGGCAGGTGAGAGCCGGTCGAGTCGGGCCGCCAGAAGAGCGTGGACCGTAGCCGGGACCGCGACCTCGTCGAGCGCCCCCTCAGCCCGCCAACGTCCGTCCGCATCGGCTACGAGAATCCCTTGGTCGACCAGCATGGCCACGAGCTCTTCGACGAAGAGCGGGATCCCCTCCGCGGCCGAGGTGACCTTGGCCAGGAGTTCGTCGCCGACCCCGTCCGCGAGAAGCCCCGCCACGAGCTCTCGGCTGTCAGCATCGGACAACGGGGCGAGCTCGGTGCTGAAGGCATGCCGTCGACCTGCCCCCCAGCCCGGACGCTCCTCGAGGAACTCCGGTCGGGCCATGCACACGACCAGGACCGGCGCCCCTCGGGCCAGGTCGGTGAGGTCATCCACCAGGTCGAGCAGCGCCGCCTCCGCCCACTGGAGATCGTCGAGCACCAGCACCACCGGGCGATCGAGCGCCAGAGCCTCGACAAGTCGGCGGAACGCCCAGGCGACCTCGGCCATGGTGGACGCCTGCGTGCGCCCGCCCAGGGTGTCCAGACCGAGGATCACCTGCTCGGCGTGAACGGTTCCCGCCAGGCGCGCAGTCAGAGTTAGGGGGTCCTGTTCAGCGAGCCTGGTGAGCACCTCCGTGATCGGCCAATAGGTGATGCCCTCGCCGTAAGGCAGGCATCGGCCCTGAAGCACCCAGGCTTCGGACTCCACCCCAGACAGCAGCTCCTCGATCAGGCGCGACTTGCCGACGCCGGGCGAACCGATCACCGTGAGCAGGGCACACGTCCGCTCCTCCACGGCAGTCGCATAGGCGGTCTCCGCGATCTGGAGCGGTCTTCGTCGGCCGACCAAGGGGCCCCGGATCCGACGTCGCGCGGTCGGCGCAGCGGTCGGCGACCGGACCCCGAGCAGTCGGAAGGCCCCCACCGGCTCGGTCTTCCCCTTCAGCACCAGCGGCCCGACATCCTCGACCTCGACGCCGTGACGGACGAGGGTGAAGGTGGACTCGCCAAGCAACACCTCCCCCGGGGCGGCCGCCGCCTCCAGCCGAGCCGCGACGTTCGCTGCGTCCCCCGCCATGAGCGCCATTCCGCCAGAGCCGTCACCGGCCAGCACCTCGCCGGTGTTGACTCCGAGCCGGACCGCCAGCTCGATCCCGAACCGGGTCGAGAGGTCCTTGTTCAGATCTCGTACGGCGGCGAGCAGGTCTGCTGCAGCGCGCACCGCCCGCAGGGCGTCGTCTTCGCGCACGGTCGGGATGCCGAAGATCCCGACCACGGCGTCCCCGATGAACTTCTCAACCGTGCCACCATGCTTCTCCACGGAAGTTCGCGCACCATCCCAGTAGTCCGCGAGGACGCCTCGCAGAACCTCCGGATCGACGGAGGAGCCGAGCACCGTCGAGTCGACCAGGTCACCGAAGAGGATCGTCACCGTCTTGCGCTGGCCCACCGCCGGCGCCGACAACGACGTGGCACACCAGGGGCAGAAGGACAGCCCGGGCGCCGGCAGGTCCTTCTCGCAACGCGGGCACGCCCCCATGCGCGGGAGCATAGGGGCGCGGTGCCGACGTGAGCATGGCGGACTCGCAAACCTACGGTTGCGTAGGTTACGCTGCCGTAGATCTGTTCGCCGACGTCGCCTCGTTGATGGGTTCAGTCATGACGACCACTTCTTCCGCCCGACGGATCGACGTCGTCCCGCCGATCATCCAAGGCGGCATGGGGGTCGGGGTCTCCAGCTGGCAGCTCGCCTCGGCCGTCGCCGGTGCCGGCGGGCTTGGTGTGATCTCGGGCGTCGGGCCCGACCTGCTCATCTCGCGCATGCTGCAGGACGGTGACCCCGGCGGCCACGTCCGGCGGGCCATCGCGAACTACCCCGACCAGATCTTCGTGAAAGAGACCCTCGACCGTTACTACCGGCCCGAGGGCCGCGCCGAAGGCACGGGCTTCCGACCCATACCCCGCCTCGACCTGCACCAGAAGATCGACGCCGTGCGGCTCAGCGCCCTCGGCGCCTACGTGCAGGTGTGGCTCGCGAAAGAGGGTCACGACGGCGTCGTCGGCATCAACTTGCTCGAGAAGGTCCAGCTGTGGACGCCCTCGGCGCTGGTCGGCGCCATGGCGGCCGACGTCGACGTCGTCCTGGTCGGCGCCGGAGTGCCCGCGCAGCTGCCTCGGGTGATCGACGGCATCGCCGCGGGTCACGCTGTGTCCTTGCCCATCGACGTCGACGGCGCCGAGAGCGGTGACGAGTTCCACATCACCACCGACCCGTGCGAGGTGCTTCGGCTCACCGAGGTGACGTTCAAGCGCCCTGCTTTCCTCGCGATCATCTCCAGCCACATCCTGGCCGCCTATCTCCAGCGCGACGAGGTGACAGCTGCGGACGGCTTCGTGGTGGAGGGGTCCACCGCGGGCGGTCACAACGCCCCGCCACGACGCCCAGGCATCGACGAGACCGGTCAGACGCTCTACACCGAGCGCGACGAGGTGGACCTCGTGAAGATGGCCGGCCTCGGTCACGCGTTCTGGCTGGCCGGTGGCTACGGAATGCCCGACAAGGTGAGCGAAGCGATCGCCTCCGGTGCGCGCGGCGTGCAGGTCGGCACACCGTTCGCGCTGTGCCGGGAGTCCGGGCTGCGGACCGACCTGCGCCTTCAGGCCCTCGAAGCCGTACGGGCCGGGCACCGCACACGTGCGCACCGATCCGCTGGCGAGTCCCACTGGGTTTCCGTTCAAGGTGCTTCCCCTGCCCGGCACGGTGTCGCACGAGGACCTGCGTGGGGAACGGGAACGCCTGTGCGACCTCGGCTACCTCCGGTCGCCCTTCAAGCGCGACGACGGCACGGTGAGCTACCGCTGCGCCGCCGAGCCGGTCGACGCCTACGTCCGCAAGGGCGGCGACGCTGCGGACACCGAGGGACGGCTCTGCCTGTGCAACGGGCTCACGGCCTCTGCCGGGTTCCCACAGATGCGTCGCGACGGCACCGACGAGCAGCCGTTGGTGACCCTCGGCGCCGACCTCGTCGCCGCCCGGGCGCTGCTCGAGCGCTACCCCGACGGTTGGGGCGCGGTGGACGTCGTGGAGTGGCTCCACGAGGGACTGCCCAGCGACTAGGGCCAGCCTGGCCGACGGTCAGAGCGGCGGGTACTGCTTGCCGGTGAGTTCCTCCGGCTCGTAGATCTGCGAGGGCGGCCCGACGATCAGCGGGTCCGGGGTGCCGACGATCTCGTGGTCCTTGTCCGCGTAGTCGAAGCGCTGGAGCACCCAGCGGATCGCCTCGAGCCGGCCGCGCTTCTTGTCGTTGCTGCGGACCACGGTCCACGGCGCCCACTCGGTGCTCGTGTAGTAGAACATCGCCTCCTTCGCGTCGGAGTAGGCATCCCACTTGTCCAGCGAGGCGAGGTCAGTGGGGCTGAGCTTCCACTGCCGCACCGGGTCGATGCGCCGGATCGTGAACCGGGTGATCTGCTCCTTGCGGCTCACCGAGAACCACAGCTTGACGATGTGGGTCCCTGACCGGACGAGCATCCGCTCGAAGTCTGGTGCCTGGCGCAGGAACTCCCAGTACTCCTCGTCGCTGCAGAAGCCCATGACCCGCTCGACGACGGCGCGGTTGTACCAGGAGCGGTCGAACAACGCGATCTCCCCGGCGCTGGGCAGGTGCTGCACGTACCGCTGGAAGTACCACTGGCCGCGCTCCCGCTCCGACGGCTTGAGCAGCGCGACGACGTTGGCTCCGCGCGGGTTCAGGTGCTCCATGAAGCGCTTGATGGTGCCGCCTTTGCCGGCGGCATCGCGTCCTTCGAACACGATGATGATCCGCTGACCCGTGCCCTTGACCCAGCTCTGCAGCTTGAGCAGCTCGATCTGCAGCAGCCGCTTGTCGATCTCGTACTGCAGGCGGGCCATCCGCTCGTCGTACGGATACCCCTGCCGCCAGGTGTCGACCGGCGTGCCGCCGGGTCCGAGGAGTACCGGGTCGTCGACCTCGTCCCAGGTGCCCTCGACCGCCAGCCCGCGCTCCTGCAGCTCCTCGTCGGTGAGCTCCTTGAGCGAGGTGATGATGTCGTTGAGGTCGACGACCGCCTCGATGTCGACCTCGTGGTCGTGCTTGTGGCTCATGCTCACTCCGTCCGTGGAGTCGCGCCAGGAGGGCCGACCCACGCCCATCTTGGCGTCCCGCGGAGCCTCCCGTCGCGCCGGGGGCGACCCCGATCTCAGGACCGGCTGATCTTCCGCGGGTCGACCGACGGCCACCCTGCGCGAGGAATAGCCTGAGAGCGAGTGTGGGAGCACGAGGACCGGACGGTCCTCGGGCTGGTCGCGGCAGGAAAGGTGTTCGACATGGACCCTCGGGAGCTCGACGAGCGCTACACGGCCCACACCTACCACCCGCTCCCCGTCGTGCTCACCCACGGTGAGGGAGCGTGGGTCACCGACACCGACGGCAAGCGCTACCTCGACCTGCTCTCGGCGTACTCCGCCCTCAACTTCGGCCACCGGCACCCTCGCCTGCTGGCCGCAGCACAGGCCCAGCTGGGCCGCATCACCTTGACCTCGCGCGCCTTCCACAACGACCAGCTCGGGCCGTTCGCGGCTGCGCTCTCGGAGCTCACGGGCAAGGAGCTGATCCTCCCGATGAACACCGGGGCCGAGGCGGTCGAGACGGCGATCAAGACCGCCCGCAAGTGGGGTTACCAGGTCAAGGGTGTTCCCGCGGAGACCGCGCACATCGTGGTCGCGGGTTCCAACTTCCATGGGCGCACCGTGACGATCGTGTCGTTCTCCGACGACCCGGTGGCGCACCACGAGTTCGGTCCCTACACGCCCGGGTTCACGACGGTTCCGTTCGGGGACGTCGACGCCCTGGAGGCAGCGATCACGCCGAGCACGGTGGCCTTCTTGGTCGAGCCGATCCAAGGCGAGGCGGGCATCATCATCCCGCCGCAGGGCTACCTGGCCCGGGTCCGCCAGCTCTGCGACGAGCACAACGTCCTGCTCATCGCCGACGAGATCCAGTCCGGCTTGGCCCGTACCGGCCGCACCTTCGCCGTCGAGTGGGACGACGTCGTCCCGGACGTCTACGTCATGGGCAAGGCTCTCGGAGGAGGGCTGTACCCGGTGTCGGCCATCGCCGCCGACGCCGAGGTGCTCGGGGTCTTCAAACCGGGAGAGCACGGCTCCACCTTCGGCGGCAATCCACTCGGGGCGGCCATCGGACGCGAGGTCGTCGCCATGCTGCAGACCGGTGAGTTCCAGGAGCGTTCACTGGTCCTGGGCAAGCACCTCGCGGATCGGCTGTTCGCCGAGGCACCCGCCACGGTCAAGGAGGTCCGCTGCCGCGGGTTGTGGGCCGGTATCGAGCTGCTTCCTGACGGCCCAACGGCTCGCGAGCGGTGCCACGCACTCATGGAGCGCGGTGTGCTCGCCAAGGACACCCACACCTGGACGATCCGGCTCGCGCCACCGCTGGTCATCGAGCAGGACGACCTCGACCTCGCGATCGATGCCCTCTTGTCGGTCTTGGGCTGATCGGGCTCAGAAGCTCCAGACCAGCGGGACCAGACCGACCGCCACGGCGAAGAACAGCAGGATCAGCGGCAAGCCGAGCTTCCAGTAGTCGCCGAACCGATAGCCGCCGGGGCCCATGACCATCATGTTCGCCGGGGTCGCCACTGGCGTCAGGAACGACGCCGCTGCGGCGACGCAGACGCACATGAGGACGGGTCGAGCCGAGACGTCGAGCTGTCCGGCGGCGGAGACGGCGATCGGGATCACGACCAGCGCAGTCGCCGTGTTGCTGATCAGCTGACCGAACACCACCGTGATGGCGAACAGGACGGCGAGCAGGACCACCGGGCCGGACTCCCCCACCGCGCCGACAAGGCGATCGGCCACCAGCTCACCGGCCCCGGAGACCGTGATGGCTGTCGACATGGGGATCATCCCGGCGACCAGCAAGACGGTCGGCCAGGAGACGCCGCGGTAGGCCTGCTGCGGAGTGACCGCACCGAAGCCGATCATGGCACCAGCTGCGAGCAGGGCAGCCAGAACTGGAGGCACTAAGCCCGTGGCGAGCAGGACGACCATCACCGCGAGGGTGCCCATCGCCGGCGTCGACCCCGCGCCGAGCGGAACGGTCTGGCGTCGCACCAGTTCCGGCGAGTCGACCACCAGGAAGTCGCGGTCGCGGTCGGCGGCCTCGAGTGCCGACCAGTCGCCTTCGAGGAGCAGCACGTCGCCGGCTCGGAGCTCGGTGTCGTCCGGGCCCATGTTCTTCCCCTGGCGCTCCACGGCCAAGACGACGAGCGTGCCCCCGCTGATGACGAGCCCGGATCGGACTCTTCTTCCGACCAGCTGGGAGCGCGGCGGAACGACGACCTCGGCCGCCCCCGACTCGCGGCTCAGGAGGGACTGCTCGATGTCAGAGGCGGTACGCACCGCCTCGACCGTCAGTGCGTGGTCAGCCGCGTATCGGCGAGCCATCGCAGGATCACCGACGACGGTGAGCCGGTCCCCCACCGCCACAACGCCCTCCGACACAGGGCGCCGACTCTCCCGCTCAAGAACCGTGATGATGCTGATGCCCGGGTAGTCGGCCACATCCCAGCGACCCCTGGGTGCGCCGACGAGCGTCGAGGTGGCTGGCACCCGCAGGTGGAAGACGTCATCGAGCGAGTACTGCCGAACCAACGTGGCGGCCTGGTCGCTCAGGTCAGGCGGCAGCTCGCTGCTGACGCGGTCCGGCAGGCAGTCGATCGCCCAGCGTCATGACGATCAGGACCGTACCGATCACCAGAGGGATGCCGGCGACCGCGAACTCGGCGAAGCCGAAGGAACCCACGCCCGCATCCACGGCCGCCTCGGAGATCACGACGTTGACCGGGCTGCCGGTCAGCAGCAGCATCCCGCCGGCACTTCCGGCGAACGCCAGCGGCATGAGCAGGCGCGAGGCCGCCTCCTGGCGCACGCATCGCCATCACCACCGCCATGGGGAGCAAGGCAGCGACGGCGCCGTTGAGCCCGATGAGGGCAGTCAGCGAGGCGCTGATCAGCATGGTCAGGAAGAGCAGTCGGCGCGTGCTGTCTCCCTGACTTCTCGACGAGCAGCTGGCCGACCCACGTCGTCACGCCGGTGGCATCGAGCCCCTCGCTGACCACGAAGAGCGCCGCGATGAGGATGACGGCTGGGTCCCCGAAACCGGCCAACGCCTGGGTGATGTCCAAGACGCCGACGAAGTAGAGCGCGAGTGCCGAACCGATGGCCACGAGCTCGACGGGATACCGGTTCCACACGAACAGCACGACGACGACGACGAGGACCAACAAGGTGATGGTCGAGTCGGACATGAGGCCCCTTCAGCCAGCCGTACGAGGGACGTCGAGGCTGCGCTTACGTTCTGGAGGAGCCTAGCCAGCCTCGTACGGGGGCCGAGCAGCGTCAGGTCCGAGGGCGCCGCCTCCCTTCAGCACGAGCCCGGTGAACGCGTGGTGAACAGGCCTGGTTCGGCACGCCCGCCCGGCCGGGATCCACTAGCGTGCCCTCACGCATGCAGATGAGAGGTTTCCCGCCATGGCGCAAGAGTTCGGAGTCCACTCAGAGGTCGGGCAGCTGCGCAAGGTCATGGTCTGCGCACCCGGGCGCGCCCACGCCAGGCTCACGCCGACCAACTGCGACGACCTCCTCTTCGACGACGTCATGTGGGTGGACAACGCCAAGCGCGACCACTTCGACTTCGTCCAGAAGATGCGCGACCGGGGCATCGACGTCGTCGAGATGCACAACCTCCTCGCCGAGACCTTGGCGGTCCCTGAGGGCAAGGCGTGGATCCTGGACCACCAGGTGGTGCCGAACCAGGTGGGGCTCGGGCTCGTCGACGAGGTGCGGAGCTACCTGGAGGGTCTCGAGTGATCGCGAGCTCGCCGAGACCCTGATCGGCGGGCTCTCGACGTACGAGTTCCCGGAGACGCACGGCGGCGACATGATCCGACTCGTGCGTGAGGCCGCTGGAGTTACCGAGTACCTGCTCCCTCCTCTGCCCAACACGCTGTATACGCGCGACACGACGTGCTGGATCTACGGTGGCGCGACGCTCAACCCGCTCTACTGGCCGGCCCGCCACGAGGAGACCATCCTCACGACCGCGATCTACCGGTTCCACCCGGACTTCGCCGGCCGGGTCAACGAGTGGTGGGGCGACCCGACCCAGGACTGGGGCATGGCCACCCTCGAGGGCGGCGACGTCATGCCCATCGGCAACAAGACGGTGCTCATCGGGATGAGCGAGCGCTCGTCTCGTCAGGCGATCAGCCAGCTGGCCGCAGCGCTGTTCGAGAAGCAGGCCGCCGAGCGGGTCGTGGTCGCTGCCATGCCGAAGCTTACGGGCGGCCATGCACCTGGACACGGTGTTCACCTTCGCTGACCGCGACTGCGTCCTTCTCTACCCGGACATCGTGAACAACGTCACCGCCTACTCCTACCGACCGGCCGACAACGCCAGCGGGCTGGAGCTGCGCCGCGAGGAGAAGCCGTTCGTCGACGTCGTGGCCGAGTCCCTCAACCTCGATCGGCTCCGGGTGGTGGAGACCGGCGGCAACGACTACCAGCGTGAGCGAACCCAGTGGGACAGCGGCGCCAATCTCGTCTGCGCCTCACCCGGCGTGGTGTTCGCCTATGACCGCAACACGTACACGAACACCCTGCTCCGCAAGGAGGGCATCGAGGTCGTCACCATCGTCGGAGCAGAGCTCGGTCGTGGCCGCGGCGGCGGGCACTGCATGACGTGCCCCATCATTCGCGACGCCGTCGACTACTGATCCCAAGCGACCAGGGACCCACGATGTCCATGTCCGCCCAGTCGACCCAGCAGCGGTCAGCCAAGAAACGCTTCGCCTTTCCTTCGGCGGTCACCACCCTCGCCGTCGTCACCTTCCTCGTCTGGGTAGCGGCGCTGTTCCTCCCCTCGGGCCTCTACCAGACCGACGCGGACGGCTCGCCGATCCCTGGGACGTTCACCCCGGTACCGTCACCCCTCACCTTCGGGGAGGCGGTCCAGCAACTGGTCCTGTCGCCGGTCAACGGCATCTACGGCCTCCTCAACCCGGTCACCGACGTCGTGGACACCGAGACCCTCGGCATCGTCTTCGGCCAGATCGGGGTCATCGTCTTCATCATGGCGATCGGGGCCTTCATCTCGGTCAGCTTCGCCACCCGGAGCCTCGAGGTCGCGGTGGGCAGTCTCGCGCACCGCTTGCGCGAGAAGGGCTGGTTGCTCATCGCTGCCGTCATGGTGCTCTTCTCCGTGTTGGGTTCCACGATGGGCTTCTCGGTGGAGACCCTGGGTTTCTACGCGTTGTTCATCCCCCTCATGGCAGCGCTCGGCTACGACCGACTGGTCACCGCGTCGATGATCATCCTCGGGGCGCTCGTCGGCGTCATGGGTGCCACCGTCAACCCCTTCTCGATCGGAGTCGCCGCCGGAGAGGCAGGGGTTTCAATCGGCGAGGGGATCGTGCTCCGCGTCATCCTCTGGGCGGTCTTCACCGCGATGGCGGTCGGCTGGGTGCTGCGTTACGCGGCAAGGATCCGCAGGGACCCCTCAGCGTCGCTCGCCGGATGGGACGACCCCGACGACGCGGAGGCATCAGCGACCGACCACATGGCGGAGGAGCTCGAGAGCGGCGCAGCAGCCACCGCCGAGCAGCTGACCCGGACCCAGAAGTGGGTGCTCGTGATCACCGGCTTCGCGTTCGGACTGATGATCTTCTCGGTGATCCCGTGGTCGAGCATCGTCGGCGGGTCCACGGGCCCTGCCGACTACCTGAACGCGCACGAGACCCTTGTGGAGCCGTACTGGTTCGAGCTGAACTGGTGGTTCCCCCAGCTGGCCATGCTCTTCATCATCGCCTCGGCCGTGGTCGGCCTGGTCGCCAAGATGGGCGAGAAGGAGACGGTACGGCTGATCGGGGCAGGTGCCTCGGACATGATCGGGCCGGCACTGGTGGTCTCCTTGGCAGGGGGGGTCTCGGTGATCATGAACAACACCCAGACCCTCGACACCATCCTGAACTCGATGGAGCAGGTCGTCAGCGGTGCCTCCGCTGGGGTCTTCGCCTTCATCACCGTGATAGTCAACATCCCGCTGGCCTTCCTGATCCCGTCCAGCTCGGGGCACGCCGCACTCGCCATGCCCCTGCTGGCCCCGTTGGCCGATTTCGCCGGCGTCAGCCGGGCGACGACGATCACGGCGTGGATCACCGGGCACGGACTCACGCTGATGGTCTCGCCCACCAGCGTCGTCCTCGTGGGCGGGTTGGCCATCGCCAGAGTCGGCTACGACGCCTACCTGAAGTTCGTCTGGCCCTTGATCTTGGCGTTCTTCGTCGTCGGCGTTGCCGTGATCGGGATCGCTGCCACCCTTGAGTGACGCGACGAACGGCACCTGCGGGCCCGAGCGGGACCCTCGTTGGTCCCGCACACGCGCTGGGCACCGCGCGGCCCGCCTCGTGGTCGTCGCGGTCGCCTTCGGGGGCGGGTGGGCGCCGATCTCGGCGGCGGCGAGCGGCACATCGCCCGGCGCTCTCCCGTCGCCGAGTGTTACGGCCCAGCCGACCTCGAGCCCGACACCCACCCCGAGTCCGACGCCGACCACCGAGCCATCGGAGTCCGTCAGCGCCAGGCCGACCCCGTCGCCCACGGCGTCACCGACACCCTCGGCCACACTGACACCTACACCGAGTGTGTCCGAGTCGGCGCCTCCGTCCCCGAGCCCGACTGAGACTCCGAGGACACGCCCGGCCACCCAGCCCGCAGTTCAGAACTCGGGGATCTCGACCGCCTCGGTGCTGCTCGCCGTCGCCGTCCTGGCTCTTGCCGCACTGGCGGTCTGGGCTCTCTCACGCAGGTCCCGAACACGTGCGCAGCCTTCCTCTGCCGAACCAGAGGCCGCGGGCTGGGCCGAGGGTGGGTCCTCGAGCGCGAGCACCCCAAGCCCTGCGGCTCCTCTGGCTGCGACTCCCCCGCCGCCCGTCCGTGACGTGGTGGACTTCGTCATCGCCCTCGGAGAGGCGATGATCGACTCGAGCGATCCGGTGACCCATGTCGGTGACACCCTGGTCCGCATCGCGGAGGTCAACGGCATCACCGATGCAGCGATCGTGGTCCTGCCCACGGCCCTGATCGTCTCGGTGCCGGACCAGGGAACGGTCCAGACCGCCGTCAGCACAGCGGGCAACACCCGCCTGCGCCTCGACCAGATCGACGCCGTGTTCCGTGTCGTCGCAGCGGCCGAATCCGGGGCGCTCACGCCCACCGAGGGGCTGGCGGACCTACGCGCTGCCCGTGCGAGCGAACCACCGTTCAGCGCCAGCCCAACGCGTCGTCGGCTACACCGTCCTGACAACTGGTCTTGCCTTGGTGCTGCGCGCGGGCTGGTGGGATCTTCTCGTGGCTTCATCCCTGGGTGCCGCTGTGGGTCTCCTGCAGCTCGTCCTTCGTCGCTGGCCGCGGACCAGCGAGGTCTTCTTGCCGATCGTGTCCGCGTTCGGGGTTTCTGTGTCGGTGTTCCTGTTGGCGCGCACCGATCTGGACGTCGGGGTCTTCGCCCCGCTCATCGCTCCGTTGGTGGCCTTCCTGCCCGGGGCGCTGCTGACGACGGCGGTGATCGAGCTGTCGACGGGACAGATGATCTCCGGGGCTGGCCGGCTCGCCACCGGCGCCATGCAGCTGGTCCTGCTGGCCTTCGGCATCGTGGCGGGCGCTCAGCTCGTCGGCGTACCGGCCACCAGCATCTCCGAGACGGCCAATCAGCCGCTCGGACAGCTGGCGCCCTGGGTGGGAGTCGCGGTCTTCGGCCTGGGGGTCATGCTGAACAGCTGCGCGCGCCCGGCGTCGATGGGGTGGATCGTGCTGGTGCTGTACGTCGCTTTCGCTGGGCAGGTGGTGGGCGGGCTCCTCTTCGGCGGTGTCCTCTCGGCCTTCTTCGGTGCCCTGGCCATGGCCCCGGTCGCCATGTTCGCGGCGACCCGGCGGGACGGCCCCCCGACCCTCGTGAGCTTCCTGCCTGCCTTCTGGTTGCTCGTTCCTGGAGCCCTCAGCCTGGTCGGCGTCACGAAGGTCCTGGGTGACGAGCGCGTCGAGGGCGTCCTGTCGCTCGTGACGGCCGCCACGACGATGGTCACCATCGCCCTCGGGGTGCTGCTCGGCCTCGGGCTCGGATCAGCTCTCACCCGAGCGTCTCAACAACTCGCGCTCAGGGGTGCAGGCCCAGCCACAACAGCTCGGCGATGACGAGCCACCAGCCGACCCACAGCAGCAGGTCGAAGCGGTAGCGGACGGCGGTGTCCAGGGCATCGTCCGAAGGCGTTGTCCCCCAGGACACGCTCGCGGTGCGCGAGCCGGGTGAGGCCGGCGCAGATGATGACGACGGAGGTGACGATCCCCGTGCACCAGATGCAGAGCAGTCCGATGTTGAACGCCGTCTGATACATGAACCAGGAGGCGAAGCACAGGAAGAAGACTCCCAGGAACCACGTGACCGCGAGATAGGCACGGCTCGGCCGCGTGGCGAGAACCCCGGCGAGACCGGCGGAAGCCAGGAACGCGAACATGATCGCGCCGATGAGCGAGTTCGGCGGACCAAGCACCGACGACTGCCAGGCGCTGAGGACCCCGGAGCACGAAACCGTCGCGTTGATGTCGCAGCTCAGCACGGTGTCGGGCCGCTCGACGATCTGGATCTTCTCCATGATCTGGATCGAGGTGAAGACGATGCCTGCGAGGGCCGGGACGAGTACGGCGAACCAGAGACCCCGCCCTCCGGGGTTCTCGGCGTCGTCTCGAGGTGGTGGGGCCATCTCCTGCTCGAGGCCCTGGTCGGTCGTGCTCATGCTGGCTCTGCTCCCCTCTCCGTCGCGGTCGCTCCTCGCTTCGGTCCGGGCTGCACGTGGAGCCGAGTCTCGGAGGGGAGCCGTAAGTCGCCCGCCTAGCGTCTCCGGCCGGATAGGCCCGGCGCCAGGGACCAAGGTCCTCAGATCCCCAAGGTCACCAGGTGACCAGCTTCCACACCTCGGGGCGTCGTTGCGCGTCGTCGACCTCGGCGAAGGCGGCTGCCGCGGATCTGAGGTGTCCGAGCGCCTCCTGCTCCAGACCTGCCTCGTGGAGGAGATCGGCCACGTGGTCGTGCAGGGCAGCAACCCGGTGCAGGTCTCCGTGCTGGGTCCCGAGGGCCAGCGCTTCCTGCGCAGCCTTCAGGGCCTCGTCGATGTGCCCCTCCGAGGCGTGCAGGCGGGCCAGGTTGTTGAGCACCGCCACCTCCGCCCCCACGTCGGCAAGTCCTGCCGAGTGCGCGCGACTGAGCTCGAAGTGCCGTGCAGCATCACTGTGGCCGCCCACCCCGGCGGCAAGCACCCCGAGCACGTTGTGGGCCTGTGCGAGCGCGGCCGCGTCGCCGCTGAGCTCCGCCAGCCCCAGCGCCTCCCGAGCCACCGGCCCCGCCTCAGGTCGACCCTGGCGGTGCAGGACGAGCGCGAGGTCGGCGCCGACCTGGGCGCGCAGCGGAGAAGGGCCCCCCGGCTCGAGCAGGTCCTCCGCACTCTCCAGGTGGGCCTGGGCCACGGCCCAGTCCCCCAGCCGTTCGTGGACCTCGGCCAGCTTGTGCTCGACCACGGCGAGATCGAGCCCGTCAGACGGGTCGATCGCAGCCGCTGCCTGCTCGTAGGCGACGGTCGCGTCCTGGTAGCGCCCCAGCCGAAGGAGGACGTCCCCGGTGGCCCGATGGGCTCGCGCCGGATCGAACCCGAGGCCGAGCGCCGACCGCAGGTGATCGAGCGCCTCCCGGTGCGCGTACAGCTCGCACGACTCCATCGCCGCGCTCCAGGACCATGGGGCAGATTCGTCATCGCGCCCCGCCGCAGCCAGGTGGGCGGCCACCAACGCGGCAGGCGTGCTCCGTCGGTCGGTGGCGTGTCGCCGAGCGAGCACGTCGGCCGCGCGGCTGTGCAGCAGCCTCCGACGAGCCAGGCTCATGCGTTCGAGCACCAGGTCCCGCAGCGAGTCGTAGGGAACGTCGTAGCCCCCCCGGCCGACGTCCTCGACCAGCAGCCCGCGCGAGACGGCGTCCTCCACCGCCTCGACCAGCTCGGCCTCGTCGCGCCCGCTGGTCTGGCGGAGCAGCTCCGGGTCGGCCACCGACCCGAGCACCGCTGCCGTCCCGAGCAGCTGCCGGGTCGCGGCCGGGGCGTCGTCCAGCCGGGCCGACACGAGGTCCCGCAGCTGCGTGGAAGACGACGCGCTCCCCTGGGCACTGGCGAGGGCGTACTCGACCACGAGACGTGGCACACCGCCGGTGCGTTGGTGTGCCTGCCCGTCGTCGAGCCCGGCGGGCCCGAGTGCGGAGAGGATCGCGGCCACCTCGGTCGCCCCGAGCGGCCGCAGCACGACCGTCTCGGGCAGGTCCGAACCCACCATCGGGGCCGGCGCGTCGGTACGCCAGGTCGCGACGACCAGCACGCCGGACGGAGGGCGCCGCAGCAGGTAGGCGACGAGGTCGGCCGAGGTCGGGTCGAGCGAGTGGGCGTCGTCGACGATCAGGACCCCGGGCACCTTCCCGGCCAGGGCCGCCGAGGCCGCCGCCCCGACGGCGTCGTAGAGCCGGATCAGCGCGCCTGGTGTCTCCACGGGTTCGCCCACGACGCGCAGAGCTGCGCCCACCGAGGCGTCGAGGGTCGTCAGCGAGCGGACCAGATCGGTCACTCCGGCGAAGGCCAACCCGGACTCGCCGACATGGCCGCGGATCGAGACCACGGCCCCGCCCGCCGCTCTGACGCGGGCCGCGAGCTCGGCGGCGAGCGCCGTACGTCCGAGCCCAGGTGCACCGACGACCACCACCGCTCGGCCACCCAGCGCTGCCTCACGCCACAGGGTCATCAGACGGTCCAGCTGAGGTTCTCGGCCGACCAGCATCGATCGAGGCGTACGCCTCAGCCGGACCTGGTGTGGCGCCGCCCGCATCCATGGACTACCTCGGCGACCACTGGCCCGTCGGCGCTCGGAGGTGGCTCGAGCCGGTTCGCACGGATCGCGTCGTAGAGCGCGGTGGTCTCGGGGAGCGGTGCGACCCCCAGCTCACGGTCGAGGACTCCGACGCACGCGCGGAACTGCCGCAGAGCGGCCGGTCGCTCCCCCGTCCAGGTCAGCAGGCGCATGACCTCACGGTGGGCGGCCTCGCTGAGCGGGTCGTGCGCGACCCACCGCCGTGCGGTGATCAGGGCCGCCTCGAGACGCCCCGCCTGGATGTCCGCCTCGGTCAGCCGAGCCAGAACGCCGGCGAGCCGGTCACCGAGCAGCTCCGACGTCGCCACCAGCCATTCGTCGAACTCTGGGCTGTCTCGAAGCGAGAACCCTTGGAGCAATGGGGCCGGCGCCAGGGCGAGCGCCTGGCGCAGACCCTCCTCGTGGCTGCTGTCCGCCAGCCGGTCGAACTCCGCGACGTCGGTCCACACGCCGCTCGGGTCCAGGGCGACCTCGCCTCGGTCGAGCACGAGGGCCGGCCCAACGGCACCGGCCACGGACAGCGTCCGACGCAGCGCGGCCCTGGATCGCACCTGGTCCGACTCCGGCCACAGCAGCGCGGCCAGCGTCTCCCGGCGATGGGGGCGCCCGGTCACGGCCAGGTAGGCCAGGAGGGCGACCGCCTTGCGTGTGTCGAAGGTCAGGGGAACCCCGTCGAGCGCGACCTCGGGCGCTCCAAAGAGCCGAAGACGGAGTTCTGACACGGCGGCACCGTAACGCCCCGGGCGGGTCTAGCGTCCGTACTCGTCAGGAAAGGCACGCAGCCGTAACGCTCTCGGAACGGGGGGCCACGCATGATCGACCCGACACCAGCCTCGGGGAGCCCGGGGCACCACCTCCCGGGAGGCGACATGGTCCGACAGCTCGAGGACGACGAAGCCGGTCAGTCGCGGCGCGTCTTCGGCCGCCGCAAGGCTCCCGTCGTCGCCGAGGTCGAGGCAAAGCCCGCGGCCCCCGAGACCAGCGCCGAGCTGACCTTGGACGTGGCGCCCAACGACCCCGTCCTCGCGTTCCTCCAGGGGGCGACCGGCCCGGTCGACGTCGCGACCTTGCCGGAGGCGTCCCCCGCAGCCCAGTCGATGCGCGAGGCGGGCGTCGAGCTCGTCGTCCCCCTCGTGGCCTCCGGTGAGCTGGTGGGGCTGCTCGCCCTGGGCCCGAGGCTGTCCGAGCGCGGCTACTCCCGCGACGACCGTCAGCTGCTCGACACCCTGGCCCGCTATGCGGCTCCCGCCCTGCGACTGGGGCAGATGGTGCGCCAGCAGGAGGTCGAGGCACGTGATCGCGAGCGCTACGAGCAGGAGCTCAAGATCGCCCAGCTCATCCAGCAGCAGTTCCTCCCGAGCTCGCTGCCCGAGCTCGCGGGCTGGCACCTGTCGGCGTTCTACCGGCCGGCGAGGACCGTCGGCGGCGACTTCTACGACGTCATGGAGCTGGACGACGGTCGCGTCATGGTCGTCACCGGCGACGTCACCGACAAGGGCGTTCCCGCCGCCCTGGTGATGGCCAGCACGCACGCCCTGCTTCGCGAGGCGGGTCCACGACTGGTCTCGCCCTCCGCAGTCCTTGCGCGGGTCAACGAGCTGCTCTGCGACGACATCCCGGCCCACATGTTCGTCACCTGCCTGGTGATGGTCGTCGACCTGACCACGGGGCAGGTCGACTTCGCCAACGCCGGCCACAACCTCCCGTTCCTGAGCGGCCCCGGTGGCGTCCGCGAGCTGCGTGCGACGGGTATGCCGCTGGGGCTCATGCCGGACAGCCCGTACGACGAGATGCGCGACGTCATCCAACCTGGCGAGGTCCTCCTGCTCTACAGCGACGGCATCACCGAGCAGCACGACGACTCCGGTGGAGATGTTCGGGTTCGGTCGGACCGAGAAGCTGGTCGCCGGGGCGACGAACGGCTGCCGACCTGGTCGACGCCTGCGTCACCGAGCTGGAACGCTTCTCCGGGCGTCAGGAGCAGGAGGACGACGTCACGCTGGTGACCCTCGAGCGGCGCGGCCACCCGACCGAGGTGGTGCTCGCCACGTTCTCGGTCCCGAGCGTTGCCGGCAACGAGCGCCAGGTGCTGGCCCGGGTCGCGGAAGCTGTCGCCGACTGCGGCCTGACTCAGGATGCGCTGGACCGGCTCAAGACGGCTTCCGCAGAGACGGCGATGAACGCGATCGAGCACGGCAACCTCGAGCAGGCGGAGGTTCCCGTCGAGGTCGTCGTCTCCCGCGGAGCAGCCGAGGTGACCGTCGAGATCACCGACCGCGGAGGTGGGCGGCACGAACCAGCCGACGTCCCCGACCTCGAACTCAAGCTTGCGGGGCTGCAGACCCCCCGTGGATGGGGACTGTTCCTCATCCAGAACCTGGTCGACGCGCTCGAGGAGCGCACCGAGGGGGAGCTGCACACCGTGCGGCTCAGCATGCTGCTGGCGCCGCCGGCGGATCCCCAGCCCGCCGACGGAGGCCCAGCATGAACGCCGACAGCCCCACGACGTACGCCGTAGACGTGTCGTCCGAACCGCCCACCGTGGTCATCAGGTTGACCGGACAGATCGACCGTGATGCCGCGTCAGCGCTCACGACGGCGTACGACACCGCGTCCGCCAGCAACCCACAGGTGGTCGTCCTCGACTTCACCGAGGTCGACTACATCAACTCCACCGGAATCGCCCTCGTCGTGGGCCTGCTCGCGCGAGCCCGGGCCGAGAAGCGGGCGGTCCACGCAGCCGGCCTCACCGACCACTACCGCCACGTGTTCGAGATCACCCGGCTGTCCGACTTCATCCAGGTCTTCACCGACGTCGATGCGGCGCTCGCCGCCACGCCTTCATGACTGAACTCCAAGCGAGGGGAACCGCAATGACCGAACCAGACCTGACCATGACCGTCCACCACCCGGCGCCCGGCACGGCCGTCATCGAGATCAACGGCGAGGTGACCGCGGCCTGCGAGCCGGCCCTCATGGGCGCCTACGAGGAAGCAAGCACGTCGGAGACCCGCTTCATCGTCTTGGACTTCAGCGGGCTGACCTACATGAACAGCGGCGGGATCGGGATGCTCGTCACCCTGCTCGTCCGCGCCCAGCGACAGCAGCAGCGGCTGGCCGCCGTCGGCCTGACCGATCACTACCGCCAGATCTTCGAGCTCACCCGGCTGGACGAGGCCATCGCCCTCCACCCCGACGCCGCAGCCGCGCTCGCGACCGCCTGAGAGCGAGAAACCCATGTCCGCACCAGAACCCACCGCTGTCCCCGCGCCAGAAGACCCCTCGGCAACCGCACGAAGCGACGCCGGCAACTGGGCGACCAAGGTCGACCGGCTCGCGGCCCCGGACGAGACCGCCAAGGTCGGCTACAACATCACCGGCAAGAAGGTCACCGGCCCGCAGCAGGGCTTCGGCCGCCTGTGGCAACGCACGTACTGGGCCGACCTCGGCGACGCGGTCGACGCCAAGGCGCTGGTCGCGGACTGGAAGCTGCACTTCGGCGAGTACTGGCCGAAGGGAGCCACGTTCCACACCGCCCTGACGGGGATCGAACCCGGTGCGGTCGCTCCGATCGAGGTGGGGCTCGCGTCACGCGGCCCGAAGGTCCAGACCGGGATCCTGGTGCTCTACTCCGACGACGATGCCTTCACGTTCATGACCCCCGAGGGGCACATGTTCGCCGGGATGATCACCTTCGGCGCGAGCGAGAAGGACGGCAACACCCGCGCCGAGATCACGATCCTCATCCGGCCGAACGACCCGATCTGGGAGCTGAGCTGGCCGATCTCGCGGCGCAAGGAGGACACGTTCTGGCTGGGCACGCTCCACAACCTGGCCGTCCGGCACGGCGTACCTGATGCAGTCGGACACGAGAAGACGGTGTGCGTCGACAACAAGCGGCTCTGGTCGAACTGGCGCAACATCTGGCACAACGCCGGCATCCGCTCGGCGTTGCACCTGCTGACGACCCCGTTCCGTGCCCTGCGTCGCTCCGGCTCCCGCCCGACCTCCTGACCTCCCTGGCTTCGATGGCAGGGCCTGGGGTGCTGCGCCACGCGGCGCTGGCGGCCGCCACAGCGGCGGTTGTCGCCGGTCTGCTGATCGGTGGCATCGCAGGTGACGCCTTCTGGGTCACTTGGGGGCTCGCCTGGGTCGGCTTCCCGATTGTCGCTGCTCTCCTCCTCTGGCAACGCCCGCGCCATGCGATCGGGTGGCTGCTGTGGCTCACGGGGGCCTGCTGGGCCGTCACGTTGGTGGCCTACACGTACACGACGGTGTCCACCGTCTGGCTGGAGTTCCTTGGCCAGCTGACCAGTCGGATGGGCTTTCTCCTCCTGGTAGCGATCGTCGTCCTCTTCCCGTCCGGCAAGGCGCAGACCCGCGCAACACGACTGTTGCTCGCGGTGGGCGCCGTGCTGGGCGGATGCCTGGTCGTGGGTCTCCTCGTCGACCCCGCCCCGCTGGACATCACGGGGGCGATCTCCCCCCTTGCCGTCCCCGCGCTCGGCCCCGCGACGAGTCTGCTCAACGGCCCGGGATTCGCCATGGTGCCGCTCCTGATGCTCGGCGCCTTCGTCAGCCTGGTCGGCAGGTGGCGGCAGAGCCAGGGACCTGAGCGTCTGCAGTACCGCTGGTTCGCCCTCTCCGTCGGGTTCGCCGTCACGGTCCTGATCGTGACGAACACGCTCTTCAACTACCTAGCGGTCCCCATCTGGGTCTACGCCCTGGCCACGGCCCTCGGTCTCAACGCCGTGCCGGTCGCCATCGGCGTCGCGGTCACGCGCTACCGGTTGTACGAGATCGACCGGATCGTGAGCCGTACGACGTCGTACGCGGCCGTCACTGGGTTGCTCCTTCTGGTCTACGCCGCCGTGGTCACGACGATCTCGCGGTTGCTCCCCGGGAGCTCGAGCGCCTTCGCGGTGGCGGCCGCGACCCTGGCCGCGGCCGCCATGTTCCGGCCGCTGTTGCGGCGCGTGCAAACCGCTGTGGACCACAGGTTCAATCGATCCGGCTATGACGCCCAGCAGGCAGCGGACGCCTTCGCCAACCGCCTCCGCGACGAGGTCGACCCCGACGAGGTGACCGCCGACTTGGTTGCTGTGCTCCGCACGACTGTCCAACCCGCACGCGTAGGCCTCTGGCTGCGCGAGAGCGCCCCGTGATCGGCCCCCGGACCCATCGGGTCGTCTGGTGGGGCTTGGTCCTGATGACCGTCGTCAGTCTCGCGCTGAGTCTGGCCGCCGGTCGGGGGTTCAAGAAGGAAGACGTCGTCATCATCGCGTTCCTCGGGTATGCCGTCGTGGGTGCGGTCATCGCTCGGCAGCGACCGGAGGCCGGCATCGGGTGGGTCTTCCTGCTCATCGGACTTCATGACGGGTATGGCTGGTCTCAGTGACGCCGGCGTGCAAGCGTCGCTGGACGCCGGAGCCCCGGTCGCCTGGTGGGGGGTGCTTGCGGCGTGGTACTCGAGCTGGTTCTGGTACCCGCTGATCATGCTGGCGACCACCTTCACGTTTCTGCTCTTTCCCAACGGCTTACCTTCGCCGCGGTGGAGACCGGTGTTCTGGGCGGCGGTCGTGAGCACCGCCACGGCGACGGTCTACGCAGCGCTCTCCCCAACCCTCGAACTCGACGACCGCCCGAGAAACGAAGCGGTTCTCGAGGTCCCCAACCCGATCTCCCCTGACTTCCTGGCCGGCAGCGCGGGGAGCCAGGACGAGGGGGGCTGGCTCCTCGCCGCGATCTGGATCTCACTGGCCTGCGGTGTGGCCGCTGTCGCCTCCACCGTGTGGAGGACCTGGCGCGCCAGTGGTACAGAACGCTTGCAGATGCGCCTGTTCGCGTTCGCCATCGTCATGGTGCTCCTGGTGATCGTCGTGTCAGAGATCTTCCCCGCCTTCAGTGACTCCCTGCTCGGCAACGCCACGTTCACACTGGCGTTGACCGGCATCCCCGTCGCATGTGGGGTCGCGATCCTGCGGTACCGGCTCTACGACATCGACCGGATCATCGGCCGGACCACCGCCTACGCGATCGTCACAGGCCTGCTGCTCGCGGTCTACTTCGTGGTCGTGACGTTGGTCGCGCAGCTGCTGCCCCAGCAGTCGAGCTCCTTCGCGGTCGCCGCTGCCACCCTTGCTGCCGCCGCCCTCTTCCGACCCGCTGTGTCTCGGGTGCAGGCCTTCGTCGACGACCGCTTCAACCGCTCCCGGTACGACGCCCAACGCACGGTCGAAGCCTTCGCCGGACGCCTCCGCGACGAGGTCGACCCCGACGAGGTGTCCGCCGACCTGCTGGCCGTACTGGCCCGGACCGTGCAGCCCAGGGTCGCGGGCCTGTGGCTGCGGGAGCGGCCATCATGACCAGGCACTCGGTCCAGTCGATGTGCAGATGGCTTCTGCTCTTGGTGATTGTCCTGACCTCGACGGCTGGCCCTGCTGTTCGCCCGGGACTTCGCCGGCACGGCGATCTTCCTCGTGCCCCTGGTCGGGTACTCCCTCGTGGGGTTCGTGGTGACGTCCCGCCGTCCCGAGATCGCGATCGGTTGGATTCTTCTTGCTGGTCGGCCTGTTCGGGGGCCTGATCAGCCTGGTCAACGTGGGAAACGACGCAGCCCAGGCCATCGGACGGCCGGTCCCCGGACAGCCCGTTCACCTGGTGGGTAGTTCTGACGGCCTGGGGCTTCGATCTGTTCTGGTTCCCAACCCTCATGCTGGTCACGACCTTCACCTTTCTGCTCTTCCCGTCGGGACTGCCTACGCGTCGTTGGCGTCCGATTCTGTGGCTGTCCGTGGCCTCAACGGTGCTCTTCACCCTTGTCCTCGCGCTCAATCCCACGCTGGACCTTGGACGATGAGCAGACCCCGTCGTCCTCAAGGTCGACAACCCGCTGTCCCCCCGGTGGGCTCAGGGGATCGGAGGAGACGCGCTGTTCGTCCAAGCACTCATCGCGATCTGCATCTTCTGCTTCGTCGCCTCGATCGTCGCCGTGGTGCTTCGCACCTGGCGCTCACGGGGCGTCGAGCGACAACAGATGCGGATCTTCGCCTTTGCCGTGGCGCTGTTCCCGCTGCAGAACATCCTGGCCGCGCTGACCAACAATTTCGGCAACCCGGCGGTCGAGGAGCTCACCTTCACGATCGTCATGACCTGCATGCCGATCGCCTGCGGGCTGGCGATCCTGCGGTACCGGCTCTACGACCTCGATCGGATCATCAGCCGGACCACGGCGTACGCGATCGTGACTGGCCTGCTGCTCGGCGTCTACTTCGTGGTCGTGACGTCGGTGACCCGTCCTGCTGCCCGGCACGCTCGAGCTCCTTGCGGTGGCCGCAGCGACCCTTGCCGCCGCCGCCCTCTTCCGACCCGTTCACTCGCGGGTGCAGGCCTTCGTCGACCGTCGCTTCAACCGCTCCCGGTACGACGCGCAGCGCACGGTCGAGGCCTTCGCGGGACGGCTCCGCGACGAGGTGACCCCGGAGGCAGTCACGGCGGACCTGCTCGCGGTGCTCCAGACAACCGTCCAACCGAGCGGCGCCGCCCTCTGGCTCAAGGCGGGCGCGCCATGACGTCTCCCGTGACCCGCGCCGAGCCTGGAGTGGTCCGACAGGCAGCTGTCCGTGCGGCAGTCACGATCCTCGCGGTGGCGGCGGTAGCGACCTTGCTCATCCCAGGATTGACGCAGGAGTTTTGGTACGGGCTCGCCTGGGTGGGCTTCCCCATCGTCGGCGCACTCGTCTTGTGGCGGCGCCCAGCCAATGTCATCGGCTGGCTCCTCCTGCTGACCGGATCCTGCTGGGCCGTCGCGCTGGCCGGCTACAGCCTGGTTGGAGAGCCGCCCGGTCGTGGTCCTGTATGGGTCGAGCTCGTTGGCCAGATATGTGGCTACCTCGGCTGGGTCCTTCTGATCGCCATGATCGTCTTGTTCCCCACGGGACGAACCCAGACCCGAGCGACCCGCTGGCTCATCCGAGCGACCGCTCTGACGGGCGTCCTGGTGGTGGCGTTCGCACTGGTCAACCCCGCTCCACTGGAGGCGAGCCAGCGACGCAACCCCCTAGGCGTCACAGAGGTAGCGGGCTTGGCAGGCTGGTTCATCGACCAGGGATTCGTCATCGTCCCCCTGCTGATGCTGGGCGCTCTCGTCAGCCTCGCCAGCCGATGGCGACACAGCGTCGGAGCCGAACGATTGCAGTACCGGTGGTTCGTCCTCTCGGTCGGACTCGCCCTGGTTGCAGTTGTCGCCTCGGTGGCCTTCGGCGAGAGGGTGGGGCTGCTCGAGATCCTGCAGACCGTCCTGTTCTCGCTTGGGTTGAACGCGATCCCGGTGGCCATCGGGATCGCAGTGACGCGCTACCGCCTCTACGAGATCGACCGGGTCGTGAGCCGTACGGCCTCGTACATCGTCGTCACCGGTGTACTCCTCGCGGTCTACGCCGTCACCGTGACGGCGGTCTCGCGCCTCCTCCCGGGACCTCGAGCTCCTTCTCCGTGGCCGCGGCGACGCTCGCTGCCGCGGCGCGCTCTTCCGGCCGGTGCTGACCCGGGTGCAGGCCGTCGTCGACCGTCGGTTCAACCGGTCGCAGTACGACGCGCAGCGCACGGTCGACGACCTTCGCCGGGCGGCTGCGCGACGAAGTCGAGCCCGACGAAGTGTCCGCTGACCTGCTGGGCGTCCTCGTCCGCACCCTCCAGCCGAACCGCATCGCCCTTTGGGTGAGGGATGCCTCATGAGCGGCTCCCGCAGCCTGACCATGGCACGGTGGACGCTCGTCACGGTCTTCATCGCCGGCATGGTGTTCGGATCCCTGCTTTCCTTGGCTTGGGCCAACGGCGCTTGGGTCTTCGTCCCTGCCGCCTTGGGATACGGCCTGGTAGGGCTCGTCATCACGGGGCACCGCCCACAGAACTCCGTGGGGTGGGTGTTCTTGGGTGCCGGGGCGAGCTACGGCCTGTTCTTCTCGGCCACCGCTTCGAGTGTCCAGCTGATCCCTGAAGGCGGGGATCCTCCATGGTCTTCTGGGCTCTTCGCCATTCTGGGCAACGTCACGGGCGGGGTGTTCCTGCTGTTGTGCACCACGTTCACCCTCTTGCTGTACCCGGAGGGTCTGCCGTCGACACGCTGGCGTCCCGTCCTCTGGCTCGGGAGCGCGGCCGCCGCTGCCATGGCCGTAGGGAACGTCCTCGCCTCCCCGGTGACGATCCCGGTCGCTGGTGACGGCATCAAGGTGGCCAACCCGCTGTTCGGAGACGACCTCTTCACCGTTCATAGTTGGATCGGCCAGGTGGAGGACACCGTCCTCTTCGCTTGATCGCTCGTCGGGCTGGCCTCCGCAGTGGTCAGGACGTTGCGGTCGACCGGCGTCCAACGACTGCAGATGCGTTGGTTCGCCGCGTCGGTCTCCTTGGTCATCGCTCACCCCCTGGTGACGGCGCCTGCCCGAAGGGGCGCTCGGGAACGTGACCTTTCGCGGTCGCCGTCACGCTGCCGCTTGTCCCCGTGTCGTGTGGCGTGGCGATCCTGCGGTACCGGCTATACGAGATCGACCGGATCATCAGCCGGACCCTCTCCTACGCGCTGGTGACCGGCCTGCTGGTCGCGGTCTACGGAGTCATCGTCACCTCGGTGACCCGGCTGATGCCGGGAACGTCGAACACCTTCGCCGTGGCCTCCGACCCCTCGCGGCCGCGGCGGCGTTCAGGCCGGTCTTCCGGACGGTCCAAGCTGCAGTGGATCGGCGGTTCAACCGCGGCCGGCTGCGACGCTCAGCACACCGTCGAGTCGTTCGCGGCCCGCCTGCGTGACGAGGTCGACCCCGACGAGGTGTCCGCAGACCTGCTCGCCGTA
>CAVTPM010000014.1:0-22390 GCA_963736655.1 uncultured Actinomycetota bacterium | reverse complement strand
CAACGATGGGGCCACACCATGAGCAGCCGAGGCCTGTCGCTGCGGCGGATCACCGGGCACTGCACGGTGGCGGCTGACCGGGTCACCGCCTGGTACCAGCTCGCGCCACAGGGCTGGTCGTTCCGGCCGGACAATGCGCGCGAGCGGCTCATCGTCGACACCGCCGACGCGCTCGCGCAGCTGACCAAGCGGAACCTCCACCTTCGAGTGACAACACGCCCGTACCCGGTCTCGAGGTGGGCGCAGGCACACGACGCGAACGCCCCGGCCCCGTTGCCGGGTTGGCCCGAGCACCTCATCCGCGACCAGGTGCAGCTCGCCAGCCGCAGCATGGCCGACAAGGAGGTCTACCTCGGTGTTGACCTGGGGACGTCGCGGCGAGTTCTGCACGCGCTGAGCGGCCTGGCCGGAAGAGCGGCAGACAGGGAGGTCGCCGCGATGGCCAAGCCGATCCGTGAGGTGGACGAGCTGCTCCGGCATCCGGGGTTCGAGGGGACACCCGCGTCACCCCGGCAACTGGAGTGGCTGCTCCACCGGTCCTGCTCACTCGGTCTGCCGGCGCCCCTGACGCTGGGGGCCGCCGAAGACGCGGACTGGGAGCGAGACGACCTGGACGAGTTCACCGACCACGTCACCTGGACCGCCGTGCCCTACGGACGAACGATCGTTGTCCGGGGCGAGGCGGACGGCGCCGAGATCCAGCGACACGTCTGCGTCCTGTCGGTGGGGCGGATGACGGACCTCGACATCCCGCCCGGCGTGCCCTGGATCCAGCGCACGGACCAGCTGCCGTTCCCGGTCGAGTGGTCGGCGAGGGTGACGATCGAGGATGCCGGTCGCGTGGGAATGGCGATGAGGCGCAACATCCAGCGCATCCGCTCGCAGAAGGAGCACTACGAGCACGAGCACGCCGAGCCGGCGCCCGGGGCGCTCGACCGGCAGGCCTCGAAGGCCCTGGTCGTGGAGGACGAGCTCTCGAGCGGTCTGTCCGGCCTGAGCACCCGGACCGCCGGCTGGTACCGCATCGCGGTGTCGGGCGTCTCGGAGGAAGAGGCACTCGACAGGGCCGCCGCGGTGCGCCAGCTCTTCGCGCCGCAGGTGACGATCTCCCGGCCCGCCGACCAGTACGCCGTGGCCCGGGAGTTCATCCCGGGGGAGAAGCTGGGAACGACGGCATACAAGCGCCGGATGCCGGTGACGACGTTGGCTGCCGCGGTCCCGACCGCCACGGCGAAGGTCGGCGACCGTGTCGGCATCCACCTGGGCGAGACGTCCGGCACGTCCTCCCGGGTGGTCACCTGGGAGCCGTGGAAGGCGACCGAGCAAGCCGAGGAGTCCGGGCTCGCGGTGATCTGTGCGGGTCTCGGCGGCGGCAAGTCGACCGCCGGCGGCAACATCATCTACCGCACGGTGATGCAGGGAGTCTCGTGGACCGTCCTCGACCCGTCCGGCCGGCTCACTGCCTTGTGCCGGCTGCCGCAGCTGGCCGCCGTCTCCAAGGCGGTCGACCTGCTCGATGCCGCACCCGGAGCGCTCTGCGCCTACCGGGTCATCGCGGAACCTCGCCGCGAGCACTACTTCGGTGAGGTTGAGTGGCGCGTCGCCCAGGTCAACGCTCAGGCCACGCGACGGCTGTTGGCGAGCAGCGTCCTGCGCTCGGTGCTCCCGAGGCAGATGCAGGACCACGTGCTGACCGAGGTGGCCCTGATGCGCGCGGTCGGCAGCGTCTCGGCCACGTGTGACGTCCAGCCTCTCCGAGGTCGTCACCGCGCTGGGGCGAGTCGAGGGTGACCCCGAGCTGCAGCGGCACGCCGGCTACATGCACGACTTCCTCGCTGAGGCCGCCCGGACCAGTCACGGGCGGTTGCTCTTCCCGCCCGGCTACCGGAACGACTACGACACCGACGAGTCGCTCCTGACCGTGTACTCCCTTCGCGGGCTGACGTTCCCCGACGAGAACGCCAAGGGAAGTGAGGACCTCGACGAGCGGCTGAGCATGTGCGTCCTCTACATGGCCGCCTGGCTGGCCCAGCGAGCGATGTACCTCGGCGACGTGCACGCCCGCAAGGGCATCTTCATCGACGAGGCCTGGGCGCTGTCGACATTCACGACCGGCCGCCGGTTCATCGAACGCGCCGGCCGCGACAGCCGCAAGCACAACACCCGGGTGCTCATGGCCAGCCAGAACCCCTCCGACCTGCTGCGGTTGGACCTGGCGAACCTCGTGTCGGCCGCGTTCATCGGCCGGCTCACCGACGAGACGGCGCAGCAGGACGCCCTGCGGTTCATCCCCGGCATCCAGCCGGGTCAGGGATACGAGGCGCATCTTCGAGTCGCTCTCGCGGCCGACCGCGACGGGTCGGCGAGGGCCTCGTGAGTTCGTGTTCAGCGACGGGGCGGGAGGGGTGGAACGGATCCGTATGGACCTGTCCGCCCACCCCGAGGTGCTCGAGGCACTGGACACCACTGCTGACCCCACGAAGACCCGTACCCATGGTGCAGGGCACGCTCTGCCGATTGCCGTCGACCGCGCCTTCAATGGCGTTGCGCGAGAGAGCGCCTGACATGAGGGCGCGCATCAGAGCCTTCTTGCTCCTCGTGGTCGCCGGTGGGTCTCGGTGTTGTCAGTGTGGTCACTGCTCCGAACGTTCGTTGCGGCGCCGCAGGGTGGGGTGTCGATCAGTCCGGTCCCTTCCCGGCATCCCGGGCGTTCCCGACTGCAAGGACGCGCCCGTTCCGGAGCGTCCGGGAACGGGTCTCCCGGGTGCCTTGGACCCAGAGCCGGATCCGTTGCCGGCGGCAGGTGACCCCTTCGCCCAGAACCCGTCCACGAGCATCTACGAGCAGTACGGCTACGCCGGCCTGACCTGGCACACGTACGACCTGGGATGCGGAGGGTCGGTGCGCGACCCAGCGGCGGCCACGGACACCATGATCGGCAACGTCCTCCTCTCATGTGCGGTGTGGCTCACCGCGGCGACGAACGGACTGCACAACAAGGTGGCAGACCCGGCCTCGTACATGGGCCCGCTCGACGATGTCGTCGAGACCGTGACCACCCGCCTGCACGACTCGATCTGGAGCCCTTGGGGCGCGGTCGCCGTGTTGGGCGTAGCGGCCCTCCTGCTGTTCCAGGCGATGCGGGGTCACTTCCCCGCTGTCGTCGCGGGTGCAGCCTGGGCGGCGCTGGTACTCGCGGTCGTGGCGGCGATCACGCAGTACCCCTCGCGGGCCAGTGGCTTCTTCGACGACACCATCACCTCGACCATTGGGTCGATCCAGGCGCGCACGGCGGGCGTCGACTCCTCGACCCAGCCCGGGCAGTCGAGCGCGCGAGCACAGGGCGCCCTCACGGTCGACCGTGTCCTCTACGACGCGTGGCTCCGCGGTCAGATCGGATCCTCCGACTCAGCCGGCAGCCGACCGCTGGGGACCGGCCCTGTTCGAAGCCAGCGCAGTGAGCTGGTCGGAGTCGGCGGCGGCCGCGACGCCGGAAGCGACGAACCAGCTCAACGAGGAGAAGACGAAGTCAATGGAAGGAGACGGCCGACGAGATCGCCGAGCAAGACCCCGCGACCTACGCCGTCCTTCAGGGCAAGGCCGGCGGCCGGATGGGCAACGGCGTGATGGCCCTGTTCGGCGCCGTGTTCGTCGACCTGTTCAGGCTGGTCGCCGACGTCTTCCTGCTGGCCGGCCTGGTGATGCTGCGGCTCCTCGTGATGTTCCTTCCGGCCGCCGCAGTCATCGGGGTCTTCGCTCCGTTGTCAGGGGTCGTCAAGCAGATGGCCAACATCGGCGGTGCCGCTGTCGTCAACGTCGTCGCGTTCTCGGCGGGCTCGGTCGTCTACACCGCGGCCATCTCGGCGGTTCTGAGCACGGCGGATGACGCCGGCATGGACATCATGGCGCTCGTCCTGTGCCTGGTCATCACGCTGGCGGCGTTCGTGCTCATGGCGCCGCTGCTGTCGTTCACCCGGATCTTCGGCCACTCGAGCCGACGGATGCGACGTCACCACCTCGGTCGGCAGCTCACGCGGTACGTGGTGACCCGTCAAGGCGTCAACGACGGCACGAAGCGGGCCATCGAGGACACGCAGGACCAGGACCCCGAACCGACGGTCCCCGCGGACCCGGAGATCGCCCGACTGCCGAGACTCCGTCCCTCGTGCCGAGACATTCGTCCGCGACCAGGTGGTGTGGGACGTGACGAGCGACGGCGGCCTGAGCCGGACGCAGCCACGGTCACCGCGACGCCGTTCGATTCGAGGAGTCCTGACCCCGCAACGGCGTACTGCCAGCGCCTCCCGGCGTGAGGAACGACACCCGGGACACCGGGCTCCCCAGCGATGGTTCCGGCGATCGCGAGACCGCCCGAATCCGCCGGCAGCGCGCAGGAACGGTGTCGGGGCTCTGCCTACCGTCCGGACTCGTTCACGTCCCTGACACGAGCGGAAGCGTCATCAGGGGGCAGATCCTTAGAGGACTCCGCATGTCGCGCGCGCCCGCTCGCAGTCGGTACCGGCGCACGACGGCAATGCGCAAGTCGCCGATGACGGGATCGGGTACTTCGTCTACGACCCTCGAACCGGCGCCATGCTGCATCGGCGAGCCGCGGTCGGCGACCGAGATGTTGATGCGTCATGAACGGCATTCGTGAGGTCGGATGGTGGCGATGGCCCCTGTGGTCCTGGCGGAACCTGGCTGTCACGGTCATCGGCAGCCGCCCTACTCGTGGCGGCGTCGGGACGCCTCTCAGACGGGGTCGGGTCGGAGGCGGCGACCGCAGGGCCGAGCGCCGCGAGAACGCGTGGGCACGGCATCCGACGCTCCTGCCCAGTCCTCGCCGCCGTCGGCTCGCGTCCGCCTCGCGACAGACCGAGCGCCCCGCTGACGCCTGAGTCGCCGGAGGAAGTCGCAGTCGCATTCGTTCGCGTCTGGGCACGACCCGACGCCGGCGAATGAGGAGTGGCGGGCGCGCTGCCAAGCCCTGTCGACGCCGCGCTTCGCGTCGGAGCTGGATGCCGCGTCCTCGGCCGCCGTGCCGGCATCCCGAGTCGTCGGGGACACCGAGGTCCTTCGCAGGAGCGATGGCGCAGCATCAGTGCGGGTGCCGACGGACGGCGGAGCGGTGCACGTCGCACTCGAGCGGACGCCGGCCGGGTGGCGCGTCGATGGCATCGAGCCGGAGGAACTGGGCACCCTCGCATCGGCATCGGGAGGCTGATCCGTGGATCCCGTGACGGCGCTCGCGGCTGCGGAACTCAAGAGGCGTCTGTGGAGGGTCGGGCGCCGCGTGCTGGCGGTCGTTCTGCCGGTTCTGCTCGTCGGTGCCTTGGCGATGGGGGTCTTCACGTCGGCGCTCTTCGCAGGCGACTCCAGCGGCGACGAGGAGAGTGCGCCCGTGGGCTGCGGCTGTCGTCGCGCGACCCGCACCTGTCGACATCGGCTCCTTGGATGCCGAGCAGCTGGCGAACGCTCAGACGATCGTCGCGGTCGGGCGCGCGCTGGGGGTGCCGTCGAAGGGGTGGGTCATCGCGCTGAGCACGGCACTGCAGGAGTCGACGCTGCGCAACCTCCCGTACGGCGACCGCGACTCCATCGGCCTGTTCCAACAGCGCGACGCCTGGGGAAGTCGAGCAGACCGACTTGATCCGGCGACGTCGTCCAGGATGTTCTTCACTGGCGGCCAAGGCGGTCAGCGCGGTCTGCTGTCCGTTCCGGACTACCTCGACCTGCCCGTGACCCGTGCCGCGCAGGCCGTGCAGGTGAGTGCGTTCCCTGACGCCTACGCCAAGTGGGAGGGCCTCGCTCGTCAACTGGCCGGCACCCCGAGCATCTGCCGCAGCGGAATGCGCGTCCGGTGCTGGCGGCGGTGGCGGCTCGAAGGTCGTCGAGGTCGCGCTGACGCAGCTGGGCATCCCGTACTCGTGGGGCGGCGGCACGTTGAGCGGTCCGGGGCGCGGATTCGGCAAGGGCGCGTCAACCGTTGGCTTCGACTGCTCGAGCTTCACGAGATACGTGTGGTTCCAGGCCGCCGGCATCACTCTGCCGCGCGTTGCCAGCGATCAAGCTGCCGCGGTGACCCCAGTGTCGCTGGGGGAGCTCAGAGCCGGTGACCTGCTGTTCTTCCACGACCCACGAGATCGGCCCGGCTTCTTCCACCATGTCGGCCTGTACGACGGGCGCGGCAACATCATCCACGCGCCCACGACCGGCCGAACCGTCGAGGTGAAGCCGATCGACCTGACTGTCGATCACCCTTGGGGGGACACCGTCGTCGCTGGTCGCCCGGTTGCCGCATCGTGAGCCCTGTAATGTCGTCCGACCGGGGCGCGAGGGAAGGCGAGCACGTAGCGTTGTGCCTCATGAGGACCGATGACGCCCGGCGACTCGCAGAGGAGTGCTTGGCGACATCGCATCCCCAGCGGTGGCGCCATGTGCAGGGGCGTCGCCGCGCGAGCCGTTGCCGTGTCGCAGTCCGGACGAGGCCGACGACCCGGTGGTCAGTGCGGCCTGGCTCCACGACGTGGGCTACGCCCCGGTGGCGCAGGACTCGGGTCTCCACGCTCTCGACGGGGCCAGGTACCTCATGGGTGTAGGAGCTTCCCCCGTCGTCGTCTCGTTGGTCGCATTTCACACCGGGGCGGAGTACGAGGCCGAAGAGCGAGGGCTGGCGGGCGAACTGGCAACGGTCCCGCGACCCGATCAGAGACTTGTTGGATGCCCTGATCCTGTGCGACCTCACCGTCTCGCCCACGGGTGAGCCGGTGGCCGTCGACGTCACGCCTGGACGAGATCGTCGCTCAGGTACCCCCCTGGCGACCCGGTCCATCGAGCTGTGCTGAGGTCGCGGCCGTACCTCGAGGCGTGCTGCGACCGCGCGCAGAGCGTGCTGTCAGCCTAGGAACGGGACGTTGCGCTCCTCGAGGGCGTGCTGGATCCGCATCCGCATGGAGGGGTGCATGTCCAAGGCCTCGACCTCCTCCGGACGCACCCAGACGACCTCGCTGCTCTCGCTGCTCGTACGAGCCTCGCCGCCAACGAGCCGGGCGCGAAAGGCGATCGAGAACTGCTGCCGCACCTCGCCGTCGTCGTACGCCATGACGTGACGGGGATTCGTGTACGTCCCGGTGATGGTCTCGACCTCGACGTCGTAGCCGGTCTCTTCCTTGACCTCGCGGACGACCGTGTCGACGATCGACTCCCCGATCTCATGGCCGCCGCCAGGCAGAGCCCACAGGTTGTTGTCGGTCTTGTGAATCAGAAGGATGCGCCCGTCATCGTCACGCACGATCGCGACGACCGACGGCACGACACTGTTGGCGTGCGGTGCTGCCGGGTCGTCGACGTAGTCGATCCTCCCCATGAGGCGACGATAGCGCGCTCCGGCGGCAACCTCGACGGCAGCAGGAAGCAGGCGCCCGGGGCGGGTGCAGTCTTGGGAGCCTTGCGAGTCCCGACTTGGGATGTGTCGATCACAACGATTGAGTCAAAATGATGCGAAGTGCCCCCAATGCAGACTTCGCCCCTTATGTCGCGGTAGAAAGAGGTGGCTTCATTTCCCCCACCACTGAGAAGCTAGGTAACCCGCGACGCCGAATATCGTTGCAATCAAAACGTCCTTACTGACGCTGTCCCTCGGAAACTGCCTCGTCGCACCGACCTCCTCCCGATCTCAGGGCTAGCGAGTCTGACCACGCTGGCTCTCGAAGAGTTGCCTGGTGTCACCGACCTCAGCCCGATCTCAGGGCTAGCGAGTCTGACCACGCTGACTCTCGAAGAGTTGCCTGGTGTCACCGACCTCAGCCCGATCTCACGTGTATCGGGTCTGCGAACGCTTGACCTCAAGGCGTCGACGTGGCAGGCCCTGGCTCATCTCCGACCCGGCAGCATTGGGCCTCTTGCAATGCGAGAACATGGAATCTCGCGACTTTGTGCTCCTCGGGAGGCTGCCACAACTCCATTCCCTTGCCTCGCTTCAATTTCCGATGTCGACTCAGAGTGCTGGCTGACCTCCCGAGACTCTCGTCCCTTCACCTGGTTAGCCTGCACGGCGCAAGGGGGAGCCTTGAGAACGTGGCTGGTCTTCGATCCCTCACGATCGAGGAAATGACTACGCGGAATCTCGACCGATTGCTGGGCTGTCGGAACTCACGCCACCGTGGGCTCTCGAAGGTCGCGTGGTGCGCATCGCCGGAGCCTGCTGCAGATCTTAACGACTTACCGAGACTATCACTCAGATACTCTACAGACCGATCGAGTACTCCAACCACTATCCTGCGCGCCCCGCGCGATGTAGGGCTTGGCTCGACTTGAGCGCCTTCGTACACTGACTGCTGCCGCTGATATCACGGAGGCGATCGAACAGCCTCGGCCAGAGCAAGAGCCAGCGAACGGTTAAAGGGTGGGACGAGGGACTACGAAAAATTGCGCAGCTCTCAGGTCTCACCAGCTCACCGAGTCTTGGGATTCACGGCATACTTCGTTGACAACGCAACCCACTTGCGGATTGTCGGCGCTGAGGAGTCTCACCATCTACTCTCAGAGAACGTTGGACGTTCAGCCGTTAGCGCGGCTCTCCCATCTGACAACGCTGAAACTCGAATGCTTCGGCCGAGCGGCGCACCGCCCTCAGAATCTGGCTGACCTCTCTCGACTCCCAGCCTCACGGAGGTGGACCTAGATGAGTGGGAGGTGTGGGATCTGCAGCGTCAGCTTGCCAGTTTCGCCGATCACACGACGGTGCGTTTAGGACCGGAGGTCGCAGGATCCGGACGTCACAGATGAGGGTGGGCCATGGTGAGGTGACCGACCACCAGCCCGTGCAGCGTCTCAGGCGAGCCCGCGCCGCAGCTGCCGCTTCTTGCCCGCGGCGCGGGGCGGCCCTGCTGGTCTCCTGGCGCCACACTGCCCACAGCCGGGACATCGGTACCGGTGTCCATAGTCACCACGAGGGTCGTCGGTCGCCACCCCAGCGGCTCGTGCGCGAGCTCCCGGGTGAGACGGTGTCACGCGGGACTCCCACCTTCCCCGCAGCGTCGACACCACTCATCGGGCTCCACACGACAGGCCAACACCGCCCGGTCAGGGGCCAGGTGCTGCCCGGTCACCTCCAGCCCGAGCTTCGTCAAGCCGAGCGAACGTCGTCAGATCAGGGGCCGCGAAGCTTGCGTCGGACATGTCGAGGTCTTCCAGGTGGGCGGCGTATAAACCTCCATCCTCGAGAAACCTCGACCCCTATCCACCGACCGACGCGCGGACAGGTCCTACACCCTCATCTGTGAAGGACCTGATTCATTGCATGGCAGGCCGACACGGGACACCGCGGTCCGGCGGTGTCCCGTGACGTTGTGGCTTGCGACTACACGATCGGGCGACCTTGTACTAATGGCAGAACAGGTCGCGTCGCGCCGAAGGGAGTGTCCGGCTTGCCCCAGTCCCACCCAGCGCCTACTTCAGGTCGTAGGTCACCCTGCCGATCTCAGTCGCGCCAAGGTCGTCTGACGCGACGAGAACCACAGGTGTCTTCAGGTCGTCGAGCTCGTATGCGATGCGCTCTCGACGGTCCCACCCTTCTTGATGTTCTCCAACTGCGTTTCTAGGAACTTGTCGTCCGGGAGGGAACCAACTTCAAGCTGATTCTCTGCGTTCGGGTTGTTGTCCTGGAATGCCGACATGACCATGATCAGATCTGTCGGGTTGACCTTTTCGTCGCTCAGGTTAGTGGTCTTGTACCAAAAAGCAATAACGGGCTTCGACCCGTATTCGTTGCCCTTCTTTCCGACCGGAATGATCTTGTGCTTGATAATCTCGATCTTCATCTTCGGAGTCGTGAGCACGCCGTCCTTGAAGGACGAGGCGCCAGTCGACGCGTCAGCCGACTCGCTTGAATTCGCCGTACTTGACTCGCTCGCAGTTGACGAACTGGTGTTGCTCGCACTGCCGGTCTCCGCTGCAGTTCCCCCACACCCGGCGAGCACAAGCGCACCCACCGCGACCGCAAGCAGCAAGATCGGTTTCTTCACGAAAGTTCCCCTCTGTAGTCGGCCTACTTGGCAGCAGGCCGTTCCCTCGATGTCTATCACTTGGATCGCCTCGATGCCCTCAGTTCCGGCTTGACCGCCGCGGATGTGCTCGCAATCACGGGGGGGACTCGCCGGCTCTTCGAGGGGCCAGCCTGGTTGCCTCTCTACGGGCGACACCACCGGGCGTCAGCGCAGGCCGTTGGACGCCGACGACCACACCCGTTCGAAGGACTTGAGGTGGTGGTCGAAGAGGCGACCGCCCACGAGCCGGCGAACATGCAGGACCGGCGAGTGATTCGCGGGCGCGCCCAGGAGATGGTGGTTTGCGAGCAGGTCGTCGTCGAAGCGGAACATCGAGCAGTAGAGCGTCGTCGCGTGCGCTCGCACCGAGACCTCTGGCTCGGCGAGGACGGGCTCGAGGTACTTCCAAGTCAGTCGGCACCTCTCCGCGAGGGACTCGCCGATGCCTTCCTCGACTCCTCGGATGCGGACGGCTTCAGAGTCGGGGTCGCCGAAGACGAGGCGCACCCGTACCCCTGCGCGCGCCTTCGCGATCAACATCTCATCGACGTCCGGCAGGGTGTCGTGCAGGAAGCTGGCCGCGAACGCCAGGACGTCGATGGACTCGGTGGCATTGTCGAACAGGCTGTGCCACAGCGAGGCTAGGGATCGATCCACGATTCGGGTAGACGGTCATCACCTCGGCCCGGCTCGCTGCTGAGGCGTACGAGTCGCTGAACGCGTCGGGCCACAGGTAGCTCTCGTCCTGGGCCAGGGCTGAGGCCACTCGCTGCCGGTTCGAACGGTGCGGGACGCGTCCGTTGGCGATCCAGCGATCGACGGTCTTCGGGTCGACCTGGATGCGCGCGCCGAGCTCCGTGGACGTCATCCCCGCCGAAGCAAGAGCGCTTCTGAGCCTGTCGTTGGTCATGGCCCCTCCCCCAGGACGTTTCCGGACCTTTCCTCAAATGTAGGACGTCCCGAGACGTCCCGCGAGGCGGTACCGGCGTCCTGTGGATAACGGTCTGCTGGTCGTAGCCAAATCGGCTATCCAGAGTCCTGAGAAGGGAAACGACCATGGCCATCGCACGACGCTTCAAGATCTCGCACCACGAGGTGTTCCCTCACGGTGCGTTCATCGTCTCGCCCGTCACAGCGGTGCTGGACTTCGACCAGTCCACCCGTGACGCCAAGATCCAGCAGGTCGACAAGGACACCGGCGAGCTCATCTGGTCCATCGACGTGCTCGACGCCGACCCGGAGGCGCCCAAGAAGTCCAAGACCGTGAGCATCAAGTTCCTCGCCAAGGTGCAGCCGGTGCCGCCGGCGAACGACAGCACCTCGCCGTTCACGCCCGTCGAGTTCTCCGGCCTGACCGCCCTGGCGTACATCGACGACAACGGCAACCGTCCCCGGATCGCGTGGTCCTTCCGCGCGGACTCGATGCACGCGCCTGGCAAGGCCGCCCCGAAGGCGACGGCGTCTGGCGAGGGTCGGGCGGCGTGACGTGCGTGCCATCGACACTGTCGCCTGGACGGAGACTCTCGGCGTCGGGCGCAAGGAGCTGCCCTGGGCGCTGAAGGCCAAGGCGCGTCAGGTCGCCGATCTGTACGAGGACGTCAACCGCATCCGGGCGACGCTCGCGCATGGGCCGGACGAGGAGCTCGTCATGATGCTCACCGCCGCCACCCGCTCGCTGGCTGCAGCCGGCACCCGGATCGCCGAGACCCTCGGCGACGTCAACAGGACGGCGTGACGTGCAGCGCCGTCCTGTCGTCGACGCCTGGGCCGACGCAGTTCGAGAGTCGCAGCCCGATGAGGTCCTGTCTCAGGTCCGCCTGCTCGACACGGCTCATCGACGGCGTCGACGACCAGGTGCTGCGCCTGCGGCTGCACGTGTACGCCGGGCCAGACCGCGAGCTGGACGAGTCCGTGCGGGCGCTGCACGAGCGCGTCCACGACTCGTCCCGCCGGATCCGCGACCTGCATGCGCAAGTCATCCGGGAGCGTCTGTGATGCGCGCCGGGAGCCTGCTGGAGTGGGCGCAGCTCTTGGGCGTCGGCCCTGACGACCTCCCTGCCCAGACCCGAGCGCTGGTGCGGGGTGTCGACATCCTCGACGAGGCCATTGTCGCTCTCCGCACGATGCTGCACACCTGCCCGGACCGCGAGCTGGACCGGGCCGTCATGCAGCTCGAGCGTCAGGTCGCAGAGGTGGCGGGCTTGCTCCGAGAGGTGCACCAGGACGTCGTGAGGGAACTGACATGAGAACGCGCAGCACCGACATCTACGTCGCACCCGACGACCCGCTGTCGATCATCCTCGAGGCCGTCGTCCGCGCGGCATGGCTCCTCCTGCGCCTCGTCGTCGCGGTTGTGAAGGCGGCGGCTCGCAACGCCGGCACCGCGACCATCCTGGCGCGTTGTCGTGACGACTGTGTGGCTGCTTAGCCTCGACGCTGCCGCCGGTCTGGTGGTCATCATCGCCACAGCACTCGCGACGTGGCGCTTCGCACACCGCGAGTCGTTCACCCGACAGGCCGCGCCGCGGCTCACTCCTGCTCTGGCGTGCCCCGCTCTACCGGTTGCGCTGGCGACACGTCGCGATGCCGCTGCGGGCTCGTGATCCACCCGCACGGAGTGGTGGCCCTTGACCGGTCGAAGAACCAGCTGGTCCCGCACATCTTGCGCGTCGTCGTCGACCGCTCCGGCCGGGACCGGCTGCTCCTGCGCCTGCCGGTCGGAATGACACCTGATGACGTCGCCGCCCGCTCAGAGGCGGTCGGCCACGCCTTCGGCGTCGACGGCACGCAGGTCGTCACAGCCCGACCCGGCCGGGCGTGGCTCGAGCTGCGCCGACGCGACCCGCTCCGCCACGTGATCCGCCCCGAACCCGCGACCGACGTGGCGCTGACCGGCATCCCCGTCGGTCTTGGGTGACGACGGCCGACTCTGGCGCTTCCGGGTGCAGGCGACCCACGCGCTGATCGCCGGTGCGACCGGTGCAGGAAAGGGCTCCGTGCTGTGGAGCCTCGTACACGGGCTCGCGCCGGCGATCAGGGACGGTTGGGTGCAGGTGTGGGCGCTCGACCCCAAGGGCGGGATGGAGCTCGGACTCGGCCGCGGCGCCTTCGCCAGGTTCGAGGGCGGGTCACCGGAGGCGATGTGTGACCTGCTGGAGGAGGCGGTCGACCTCAAGACCCGCCGAAGCCTCGACCTCGCCACTCACGGCAAGCGCGTCCACCAGCCGTCTGCAGAGAGCCCGCACCTGGTCATCGTCATCGACGAGCTGGCGACGCTCAGCGCCTTCGCCGAGCGGACCGTCGTGCGCCGGATCGAGCACGCCCTGGGCCTGCTGCTCACCCAGGGTCGGGCGGTCGGCATCACCGTCATCGCCGCCGTGCAGGACCCCGGCAAGGACGTCGTCAGCTGGCGTGACCTGTTCCCGACGCGAATTGCGATGCGCCTCGACAACCCGATCCAGGTCGACATGGTCCTCGGCGACGGAGCCCGCGAGCGAGGCGCGCAGGCCGACCACATCTCCGAGCTGACGCCCGGAGTGGCCTACGTGCGCATCGAGGGCAGCCGCGACGTGCGCAGGGTCCGCTCCGCCTACCTCACGGACGAGGACGTCCTGGCCCTGTCCACGTCCCTGAGCGACGTCAGGGGTCGAGAGGGCGAGACACAACAGGCACGAGGAGAAGGAGGGGGAAGCGGCATGAACGACAACGTCATCCAGGCACACCGGGTCGCGTTCCGAGCGTTCGGCATCCCGCTGGCGCACGTGCGAACAACGGCAGCCGCCATCAAGGAGCTCGACGGCATCCGCTGGCGTCTGCGCGGTCGGTGCGCCAGCGACAAGAGCGGCGCCTGGTTCATGGACCCGCGGACGCCGGCGGCTCGGACTGCCCGTTCGGTCTGCGCCTCGTGCCCGGTTCGGGCCCGGTGCCTGTCCGCGGCGCTCCTGTACGGCGAGGAGTACGGCATCTGGGGCGGTCTCGACCCCGAACAGCGTGCTGCTCTCGATGGCCGCCTGCAGCGCGGAGAGACGCTGCGTGCGGTCGTCACGTCCACGCTCGCCGCGCCGGGTGATGAGGGATCTCGATGAGGCCGTCTGAGGTCCCGCTCGACGCGGTCCAGGAGTACGCGGTCAAGGAGCGCGTCTGCATCCGTCCTCTGCTGCGACGGGTCATCGATCTGGAGACAGGGGAGGCGGTGCTCGTCGCTCTGCCCTGCCAGTCCACGCGCGAGTCCCGATGCCCCTCGTGTGCGGCTCGGGCACGGGCCCTGCGGATGCACCAGTGCATCGCCGGCTGGCACCTCGAGGAGGAGCCGGACATCTCCGTCCGGCCCGAAGGAGCCTCGCGGCTGAGCAGGAGACCGACGAGGACGACGGCACGACACGGTCGCAGTCGATCGACCCGGCGACGCAGTGACGCTGCGGATCTGCCTCGACGGCCACAGGAGGACCGCACGATCGGGCAGGTCTTCCACGGCCGCGACGGCCGAGACGTACCGACCGTCGATGTTCATCACGCTCACCCTCCCCGGCTACGGACGGATCGTCCCTGGCACCGGTACACCGCAGAACTGGCGCGAGTACGACTACCGCCGGGCGGCCCTCGACGCCCTGCACTTCCCGCGGCTCCTCGACCGCTGGTTCCAGAACCTCCGGCGGTGTGCCGGCTACAAGGTGCAGTACTTCGGAGCGGTGGAGGGACAGCGCCGGCTGGCGCCGCACTTCCACGTCGCGATCCGTGGCGCGATCCCCCGGGCGGTCATCAAGGAGGTGACGCGGGCGACCTACCACCAGATCTGGTGGCCCCAGATGAGCAGCCCGGTCTACGTGGACGCAGCTGCCCGTGTGGGACGGCCTCGACTACCTGGACCCGTGCACCGGGGAACCGCTGCAGACCTGGGCCGACGCGCTGGCCGAGCTGGAGGACGACGAGGACGCGCAGCCCGCGCACGTGATCCGGTTCGGCCGCCAGCTCGACGTGCAGGGACTGCTCGCTGGCACTCCCGACGCCGATCGATCGGTCCGCTACCTCACCAAGTACCTCACCAAGGCTGTCGGCGAGACGTACGCCGACCAGGCGCAGGACTCGGCCTACGAGGCGCACATCGACCGGCTCCACGACGAGGTCCGCTGGCTTCCGTGCTCTCCGGACTGCGCGAACTGGCTCCGCTTCGGTGTCCAGCCGAGGAAGGCTGGCCCTGGGCTCGTGCCGGGCCGGTGCCTCAGCAAGGCACACGACAGGGAGCACCTCGGGGTCGGTGGTCGTCGGGTGCTGGTCTCGCGCGGCTGGTCCGGGAAGACACTGGCCGATCACAAGGCAGACCGGGCCGCCGTGGTGCGCGAGGCACTCGAGGCGGCGGGGATCGAGGTCGAGTCGGCCCGTCGGATGGCGGCCGAGGTCGAAGCAGCAGACGGCGCGGGAGCGGTTCGTCTGGGCCGCGGTCGTGAGTCACCGGGGAACGTCGGCCGACCGTGCTGATGGAGACGGTGCTCGAGCGGCGCCGCTGGCGGGAGCAGTACGAGTACGCCAAGTCCCTCGCGGGCGCGGATCCACCTGTGGACAATCGTTCGGCAACTGCGGGCTACGAGCGTGAGGAGGCGAGCAGGATGAGCGACCAGGCACTGGCGGAGGACCGCCTCTGGAGTGTCGAGGACGCCAGCTACTTCCTCGGCGTCCCGGTCCAGACCCTGTACTCGTGGCGTGGTCAGGGCGTCGGACCCCCCGGGCGCCGGGTCGGCCGCCGGCTCCGGTACCGCCCGGAGGACGTTAAGGCCTGGGTGGCTGGGCTCTCGACCGACGTCGCGTCATGAGGCGCCTGGGGCTGGGGGAGTACGGCGACGTCATCTACTCCAAGGAGGGCCGCAGCGTCGTCGCGATGCTCTACTACCGGGACTACTCCGGCCGGCGACGTCGGATCCGGCGAAACGCGCCGACGCGAGCCGCTGCCCGACGCGAGGTGATGACGGCTCTACAACTCGCCTTGACCGTCGGGGACGAGCCCGGGTTCACGGCCTCGTCGTCCCTCGCCAGGGCGGCCGACGCGTGGTTGGAGGTTCTCGAGGAGCGAGTCGAACGGGGCACGCGTAGCGCCACGACGCTCGACCTCTACCGGCACGCCGTCCAGAAGCACATCCGCCCCGGGATCGGCGAACTGCGCCTCGGCGAGCTGACTGTTCCCAGGGTCGACCGCTTCCTCCAAAGCGTGCTCCGGACCAAGGGCTACTCGACCGCGAAGCTCTGCCGGACCGTGCTGTCCGGCATCTGTCGGTGGCTCGTGCGGCAGGGCGGCCTTCCGTTCAACCCGGTGCGCGACACCGCGCCCCTCGAGCTCGACCGAGATCGGACGGCCAAGGCCATGACGCCGGCCCAGATCCGAGAATGGCTCGACATCCTCGATGCTGACGAGTTCGCTCGCCGTCACGACCTACCTGAGCTGGCCCGCTTCATCCTCGCCACCGGCCTCCGCCTCGGCGAGGCGCTTGGAGTGAGGTGGAGCGACATCGACCCTGATCGAGGCTCTCTGCGCGTGGAGCGCACCATCGTCCGCGTCAAGGGAAAGGGTCTCGTCGCGTCGCGGCCCAAGACGCACTCCTCGCAGAGAGTGCTCGTGCTGCCGGGGTGGTGCCTCACGATGCTTCAGGCCCGCCGGGCACGCCTCGGGGTAGTAGGAGGCCCGGTCTTCGCCGATTCGCTCGGTGGCTACCGCGACCGCAACAACGTGGGAGCCGCATTCCGGCGAGTTCGCACCGGCACCGGCTTTGAGTGGGTCACGCCGCACACCTTCCGGAAGACAGTCGCGACGCTGCTCGACAGCAAGGGAGCCAGCGCCCGGATGATCGCCGACCAGCTCGGCCACTCGAGGGTCTCGATGACCCAGGACGTCTACATGGGTCGGCGCGCGGTGTCGGCCGAGCTCGCCGAGGCGCTCGAGTCCCTGGACGACCATCAGCGGCCGCAACCCCGTCGTCGGGACGGGCAATGAGCGACATGTGTCCTGTCATGTGTCCTGCCGCCCCTTGTTGGGTCGGCGTCACAACAACCAGCACGTCGCTGACGTGCAGTGTTGGTGGGCCCCGTGGGGCTCGAACCCACAACCTACGGATTAAAAGTCCGCAGCTCTGCCAGTTGAGCTAGAGGCCCGGGGGGTGAGGACTATAGCCGGGAGAACCCTCGGGACAACTCCGGTGTAGTTCTCACCCTCGAAGGCAGAGGGTACCGCGGCAGCGTTGGCGCGGGCGTCGACCTCTCCAGTGGTCTGGATGCGGCCGGCGCCGCCGTCCGGACCACATCCGCGCGATCCAGCATCTCGTGGGTCGGGAAGGTCCAAGGCGGCATGCCGCCGCTCAGTCCCTCGGCCCAGCTCAGGGACGCATCACAACGCCCAGATGGGGCAGCGTCTCTGCGCCCACTATGACGCTGCGCGGGAAGGTCGCCGACTCGCGACGACTTGGTGACTCCCAATCAGTCGGCTTGCCGCAGCGCGCCGCGTGGGGCAACAACCCGTGCGTGCCGGGCGAGGCGACCGACCTGACTGAGGCGCACGTCGACCGGATCTTCGCCGCGTTCGTGCAGGACATCTCGGAATTCGCGGTGGCGCTGCATGGGCAGCCCTCCGCCAACCCCGAGCAGCAGGAGGGAGCCCCGGCGATGATCGCTCGGCCGACCCCGATGGCCGACGCCGAGGACACGTTCGTCGCCGAGGTACCGTCCTATGACGGTGCCTCGACGATGAATCCCTGAGTGCTACTGAGAGGTACGGGCGGTCTCGAGGCGATCGGCGAGGGCCCTGAGTGAGGCCTTCGCCTGGTCGTACTCGGTCATGTCGTCGACCAGGTGGCCGGCGAGGGCCGCCGGGACGTCAGCCGCCCGCTCCTCGAGAGCCCGCCCAGCCGGCGTCAGGTGGATGGTGACGCGGCGCTCATCAGCAGTGTCGCGCACTCGGTGCACGAGCCCGGCCGACTCCAGGCGCCGAAGCAGCGGCGACAGGGTTCCTGAGTCCAGGGAGAGACGGCCACCGATCTCGCCCACTCCCAGCCCGTCGTCCTCCCAGAGCACGAGCATCACCAGGTACTGGGGGTAGGTCAGGCCCAGATCAGCCAAGAGCGGGCGGTAGGCCGCCGTCAGCTCCCGGCTGATCCGGTGGAACAGGAAGCACAGCTGGTTGTCCAGCTGCAGCTGGGGCAGGGTCACGAGTGCGTCAGGCCGCAGCGTCGACCAGGAGGGCCTCGATGTCCGTGGCCATCGAGGCGGGCTCGGTCTTCGGGGAGTAGCGCTTCACGGTGGTGCCATCGGGGGCGACGAGGAACTTGGTGAAGTTCCACTTGATCCCTGAGCCGAGCAGCCCTCCCGTGCGATCCTTGAGGAAGGCGAAGACAGGGTCCGTGTTCTTGCCGTTGACATCAATCTTGGTGGTCAGCGGGAACGTCACCCCGAAGTTGATGCGGCAGAACTCCTCGATGGCGGCGTCGTCGCCGGGCTCCTGGTTCGCGAACTGGCCGCACGGGAAGCCGATCACGACAAGGCCCTGCGGGCCGTAGGTCTCATGAAGGGCCTGCAGCCCGTCGTACTGCGGGGCGAACCCGCACTTGCTGGCCGTGTTGACGATGAGCATCGGACGGCCCCGGAACTGGGCGAAGTCGATCGCCTCGCCGCGGTTGGAGGTGACGGACAAGTCATAGATCGTTGTGGTGGCCATAGATAGATTGTGCACACCTTGATTGTGCGCCGCAAATCGGGGCCTGGTACGCCACGCCGTGCGAGGGCCGGGGGCGCGGGATCGGGCCGCGGGATCGGCTCGGACTACCCACCGGTTCCAGACGCCTACTCGCCATTCGCGGACCCCTCGCCGCCGGTTGGGGGCTGGCCGCTGTCGCGCTCCCGTCGCAACTTCTCCATGCGCGCTGACCACGAACTGCGTCAAACCGCCGCCACACGGGCGGGCTAAACCGCACTCATGGGCAGCGGTTGATCGGGAGGAGGCGATCAGCGGTTTGGACCCCGGAACTGGAAGTCGCCAGCCAACCAGCGCACGAAGAACCGCGATCGGTCGACGTAGGTGCGGACGGAGGCTTTTCCGCAAGACCGGCCTCTCGGGCGGCCGCTTCGAACCTCTCCAAAGAGGCGTTGAGTTCCTCGAGCGTCCATGAGTCCTTCATGGACTCATCATGACGCGCGCCACGGGGAACACGCTTTGCCTATCGGCAAAGCGCCTTGCCTCGGCTGCGGTTCGTGACAACGTGGCGGCATGCCGCTTCGCAGCTTCGCTGATGTGCCGAACCGCATTGTCCGACTCTTCCTTCAGGAGGCCGGCCGCCAGTATGACGCCAACAGGGGCCTCCCCAAGTTCGGCTCGATGCCTCCAGCCCTGCTGGCTCGCTTCGCTGACTGCTGCGCATACTGCGGCGCTCCTCCCCCTCCGAAACTCGTAGAGGAGCACCTGGTCCCCATCAACCGCGAAGCAGTGGGGCTTCACGCGTGGGGAAACATCGTGCCCGCGTGCAAGCCCTGCAACGACATTAAGGCGGGCGGCAACTGGCGCTTGCACCCGCGTCTGAATAGTGACCGACGCCAGGCGATCGAGGCCTACATCGCCGAGTACGCATACGACCCAGACGTGACTGAGCTCAAGGTTGTTCTGGGCAAGCTCTACGAGCTCGCAGACCGGCAGACTCGCGCCCTCGTCGACTTCGGCCTTGTGGCCTCCCGTCCCTACATCTCAGGACTCCATGCCCAAAGTTCGGAACGGCCCCTGCCGTAGGGAGGTCCCCACCGAGCTGCGTCATAGCGCCGCCGGTCGACCGTCACTGCGGGGGCACGCTCAAGGTCACCGGAGCCGCGCGAAGCGTCCGCATCGCATGGGCCTTTCCGCGCCGCAGATCCGCGCCCTGGCGTGCAGAAGGGATGTGCTGGGGAACAAGCGCACTCGACGAGGCGCCCCGCGCCGTGCCACTTCCGTGTCTAGGGGGCCTTCGCGGCGGGTGTGGCGTGTGACCGCCTCAAGATTCGGAGCCCTCAACTGCGAGCGATGAGACCAAGGACATCGGCAAGGGCCGAGTGCTTTGACAGGCGTGTCGGCCAGTCGACATGGGCAAGCGCCCCGCCCCTTTGGTGCGGTCTGACGAACGTGTCTTGCGAGGTCATCTTGCTGCGGAGACGCGAAGGAGCCGCTTCAATGGACTGAACGCTCGGATGTTGGCCAATCGGGAGGCGGCGGACAAATCCGGCCACTAGGTGGGGGCGAGGCGGCGAGTGTGTGCCTTGAGCGACACCCGACAACTGACGCATGAAGGTCGCTTGCGGAACATAGGTGGGGCCAAGGGACTTCGATCCCGCACTTTGACGCGTGATAGCAGAATTGCCCGTACGGGTGGTCCGTAAGGCGATGGAGGAATCGATGTACCAACCCAACGCGGCCGCAACTCCGTGCCTCGCTCCCGGTTCGTCCATCGCATAGCCCACAAAGTGCCTAGTGTCGAAGCAGACCAAGACGCCCACCTTGTCGCGTCCCACCCACGAATAGCAGTAGTCGTCATCCTCCGTGATTAGTACTTGTGTACCGCCTGCCCCTCCGTCGAACCAGAGGGGGCGATCAGCCCACCTAGTCAAGTGTGGCGAAGCGCTCAACGCCATGCTCTGCGTATCGTGAACGACTTGGTCCGACGCGTCAGCTAGGAATGGGGAATGACCCAATTCAGCAAATCGAAGGCCTCGCCCGCTCACGGCGGTCAACAACTCCAACAGGGCCTTCGGATGCCCTTCGGGGATGAGCGGCAATAGCCAAGACGCCGCGCCAAACCTCCAACCCCTCGTCCCCCCGGTCCACTGTGATCCTGAGATTTCTAAACCCGTCCCGAGCGTGCCGACGGCATAGGCGACTGACAAGCAGCGGTCTGCAAGTCGGGTGGATTCGTGCGCCCTCCCGCCGGTCGATAGTGAGAGCGACAAACCGTTAGCGAGAGTTCGGCTGAAACTCTTCGTAGCATCGGGATACATGCCGCCCAGCAGCATGCTTGAAACAACGATGCTGGCCCGATCTCGGGTCCGGGCGGCCGCGAGCGCTACCTTGCCCGGGGCCCCTCGTGACCAAGCCCTCGCAGCAGCCTCGACCGAGACAGCCTGCGCATCGGCTCCGGTTCCAGATCCCGTTCGAGGAAACAATCCGAGTATCCGGTTCTCAGCGGGAGATGACATGGGTCTACCCGCCAGATTGCCTAGTGCGCTGTTCGCGCCGGTCGCGTTGGAGCCCACGATCATCTTGGCCAACCGTACGGCGGCCTCAGCACGTTCTCGCTTGAAGTCGTACACCTCCCGCAGAGCTCGCACAGCTTCGTGCGTGCCCTCGCCACTGCTCAGAATGGCTGACGCGAGCAGGACGCTGGGACCCGCCTGGTACTCCATTTGCGCCCTAGCCACGCGGCCGGGCAAACCTGGACGTCTCGTGGCGACCCGGATGATGTCATCGACAGACTGACCCTCAAGTTCAACTAGGTTCGCGGCCACCACCCGAATCTAGGCCCGCTCTGGCAAGGCTCACCAGATCTTCGGCCGGATTCGAACGCACCGCTGGGTGATCGAAGGTTGGGACCTGACGGCCGAGCCTCAAGCTGACTTACCATTACCACCGACTTACACCCCACTTCTCGGCCCCGCTAACGGCCCGGCTGAGGGCTGTCCGAAAGCGGACCGGTCTCGAAAGAACGGCCCTCACATCCTCGTCGGGACGGTGGATCGAACGAGGCAGGTCGGCTTGAGCAAACCCCGACCTGCGTCACACCGCCGCGTGGACGCCGTCGGATGTCCATCGGTCACTCGCCACCGGGTTAAGGGCTCGAGGTCAGATCCAGGCTTCTCAGGGTGACTTGGAGCTTGGCGAGATGGTCTTGGTGCCTTGCTGGCCACGGGTTGCGTTCTGCTTGGCCCGTTCGCATCAGGATGCCCGGATGCGCCAGGTGAACGGCGCTGACAGTCCGACCACCAATGGCCACACTCACGAGGTCGCCATTGAGCAGCGCGTTCCTCGCCTTCTAGCCCTGTGCTGCGTGCAGCAAGCCAGCGACTTCGCTCCCCAAGCACGCGGGAGCCAGACGTAAATGGACGTGGGACTGCCCTTCTGGATCTGCAGCGGTCGACGACGCAAGGGCGGACCTGCATGGACGAGATAAGCAAGTCGCAGCGAACCTTGCTTCTGCGGGAGGACGAGTTCCATCGAGCAGCTTGCCGGAGTCCGTAGCATCTAGCGCACGCCCTGGCGCTCCCCGGGGAGTTGCCAGGTCCACCGGATAGTCTCAGGTGGCGCCGCCGGACAACTTGCCGTCGCGGTGCGACTCGCGGTCCCGCCAAGGCCTGCT
>CAVTPM010000013.1:0-5287 GCA_963736655.1 uncultured Actinomycetota bacterium | reverse complement strand
AAGCGACCAGTCGAGGCCGGTGATGTGGCTGGGGTTGCCGCTCGACCAGACCTGGGTCGCCTGGGTCGCGCGGATGTCGCGGAAGCCGACCTCCCTGGCCGGGTGGACAACGACCAGCCCGACGCAGAAGCCGGCCCGCTCGACACGCATGGTGCGACGCACGGCGTCGGCAAGGTCCGCATCGCCGACGTCGAAGAACGGCAGCGATCCCAGGTGGGTCTCGATCAGCGACTCGTCCGCCGCCGCACCAGCTGGCCAGCTCGCTGACGGCTGCTGCAACTGGGAAGCCACTGCAGTACCCGTTCGCTGCCGGCGGCGTTCGAATAATACGGACGGCTGGTCGAGGGCCTGCGCGTCGCCAGCGACCCGGGCACGCGACATCCCAGCTCGACCAGGCGTAGCTGTTCAGCATCACGGTGCTTGCGTCGACGCCGACGACCTCGCCGGTGGGTCCGAAGGTGATCCGCGAGCGCGCGTGTCCCGCGTCGGCGAGGCCGCAGCCGACGTCGAGGAGCCGCTCGCCCATTGAAGAGGCTGCAGGTGGTGGCGTTCCCATGTGCGGAGGTCGACTGTTGCGTCCCACCGGGCGTTTGCGACCATGCCTGCTAGCAGAGCGGCGGGGTCGGACGACTTCATCTCCCATTTCATATGCCGGACGTCGGCGTCGTCGTCGTTACACATCAACCAAGCTGATCAGCCGCAGCCCTGCATCAGCACGAGGCCGACAGAGCTGATGTTGGCGCCAGGGACATCACCGCGATGAGGAGGGCTTCGGCATCGGCATGAGCGACCACATCCTCAGCCGTCCAGATCCGCCACCTGGGCCAGCAGCTCGAAGGAGCGCAGAGTCGCCTCGGTGCTGCGGTCATGGACGCAACGATCAACTCATCAGCATCAGCGTGTGCCGGCGAACTCGTGGAGAATCGGCGTCCTCTCCGGGAGTGCCGACCGCGGAGTAGTGGCTGATCTGCATGATCTTGCTTCCCTGACGGCGAGTTCGATGGCGTTGAGCCTGCAACTGGTGCATGGGAAGGTCGTCCATCACCCACCGGCTGACGCGCCACCGCTGGGATTCTCGCAAGAGCGCCTGCGCTTCCTGGGTGGTGTCGGCGGCCACGACGTTCACCCCGGCGATGACCCAGGGCTCGGCCAGCTGGTCGGACGGCTGGAACTCACGGCGGTAGGTGGCGACGGCAGCGAATTCAGCGCCTGGGGTGCGAAGTGCGAGGCGAAGGTCGCCGGAAGCCCCAGCGCAGCTGCGAGCTTCGCACCGAACAGCGAGAAAGTTCAGGATGTCGGGGGACGTGTGTGCCCTTACCGGGCACCGCCTCCACCCCGGGGATGATCAACCGGCCGGTGAGGTACCCTGCAGCTCTTGGACGCACGGGGGAAGGAGTCGGCGACGGCGTCGCGGCGCAGGGCGCGCATAGTGCTCTGGTCACTGCCAGCGGCCGGCCGACCCGAGGTCGATCCGACCAGGGTGCAGAGTCTCCAGCGTGCCGAACTGCTCGGCGATCACCAGCGGGGAGTCGTCGGGCGGCGTTCCACGCCACCGGCACCGAGGCGGATGGTCGCAGTGTGGGCGGCCACGTGAGCGATGAGCACGCTGGTCGCCGAGGACAGCGATGGTCGACATGTTGTGGTGCTCGGCATACCAGACGCGGCGATAGCCGCTGCGCTGCCGCGAGCTGTGCGATGGAGACACTGGCTCGGAAGCTGTCCGCCGGCGCTCCCGCCGTTTCCGATCTGGGCGAGATCAAGGATTGAGATCGGGGTGGCGGGCACGTCGGGGCCAACCGAACGGTTGAGGGAACTATTCCTCAGACACTGGGCTGACGACCCGCAGATTCGCTCCCAACAGGATCGCCATCGACCAGTCGGTCATCGGCGGGATCCGCCAAGCGGTCCGCGGCAATTGAGTGCGTTAGCGCAGCGACGCGTGCGAGGATCTTGGCATGCCATCGATCCTCAGCGCGAACACTTCGAGCGGCGTGACGCTGAACTCGGGCGGCTGCTTTTCGTGACATCCCACTGCCCCACGTGTGGCCGACCGGGAGTCCCGCTGCTTTTCGGCCTGCCTGTGGTGGAAGCACAGCGCGCCGCCGAAGACCGCCGGCTGGCGCTTGGTGGCTGCTGCATCGCCGACGGAGAACCCCCGAACTGGGAGTGCGTCAAACACCATCAGTGGCGCGATGGCAGCGAAGACGACCACAACGCTGTGATCCTTCAGATCCTTGGGGCGTACGGCTATCAGGAGGCGCCAGACGACGAGTAACGCGGCCACGTTGAGATCCAGTAAGCGCGCGTGACTCGCGGCAGATGAGCGCGTCGTAGCTCGACCACAAGCCTCGGAAGGTCCCGTCGGGCATCAGCCGACCACCTGCCGCCGAAGGATCTGCCAGCGCTGGCTCAGCGCCGGTCGACTCAGGCGGCTTCGCCGGCCGATCGAGGCCGCCACTCCCGCCCTGGAGGCCCCTGCCGACCACGTGACGACTGGTTGCGTCCCGACGCGGGAGGATGGGCGCATGGACGCCCTGCACGCTAGCGCCACCCCCCGCACCTGGCGGCGGGTGGCGCTGGCCTTGCTGGCCGCAGGCTGGGGCGCCAACCAGTTCGCGCCGATGCTGCTGGTCTACCGCGATGAGCGGGGGTTGTCGGGGCAACTGGTGACGGGCATGTTCGCCGCGTACGTCGGCGGCCTCGTGCCCGCCCTGCTCGCCGCTGCGTGGGTGTCCCAGCACAAGGGCAAGCGTCCGTTGGTGCGGATGTCCTCGGTGCTGATGCTGCTGGGCAGCGTCCTGTTGCTGCTCGGTGCGGATTCCCCCGGGCTACTGTTCGCCGGGCGTATCGCGTCCGGGATCGGGGTCGGCTTGGTCATGGCGCCCGGCACGGCGTGGGTGAAGGAGTTGTCCGCCGGCCTGCCGCTGGGCACGGGCGCCCGCCGGTCCACGGTGGCGTTGACGGCCGGCTTCGCGATCGGACCCATCGTCGCCGGCGTCCTCGCCCAATGGTTCCCGGCCCCGCTACAACTCACCTACGCGGTGCACCTGATCGCCCAGACTGTCGTCGCGGCCATCGTCTGGAATGCGCCCGAGCTCGACACCTCCGACCAACCGACACCGACGGTCGCTGCCGCCGCCCAGCACGTGATGCAGGGCTGGTTCTGGAAGCTGATCGTGCCCTCGGCGCCCTGGGTGTTCGGGGCCGCGACGGTCGCGTTCGCCGTGACCCGGCCCTCGTGGGCCCTGTCCCTGGCCTGCCCCGGGTGGCCGCCGCGGGCCTGACCGCAGGACTCACCCTCGGCACGAGCGTGATGGTGCAGCCGGCTGTCCGGCGCTACGCCCCCCATGACCCGGGCCGGACGCCACCGCTCGGCATGGCCGTACTGACCCTCGGCATGATGATCGCGACCGCCGCCGCGCTGTTGCCCCACCCGCTGTGGCTGGTGCCCGCCGCGGTCGTGCTGGGGGCGGCGCACGGCCTCCTCATGGTCGGCAGCATCACGATCGTCGAGCACCACACGCCGCCCCACCTGATGGCCCCCACGACGGCTGTCGTCTACAGCCTCACCTACATCGGCTTCCTCGCGCCCTACGCAGTCAGCACCGCGTCGCTGTTGGTTCCCACGTGGACGTTCCTCGCCGCGGGCGTCGGCATCGCGGTCCTGACATTGGCCTGGCTCTGGTTCGAACGCAGGGACGCCTGAAGCCCTCTCGGCACCCCACATCACCACGGATGCCTGGACCCAGAGCCCACCCGGACACTGCGAATCCTTGCTTGATTCCGCTCTCGCCGGTCGCTTCAGATTCAGTCACGGCCTCATCACCCGGACGGGGCGGCATGAGCGTGAGTCGCGGACTTCTCGGGGTTATGCGAGCCCGTTCGGGCGGTTGCGCCGCGAGTCGCGCAGATCTGGGGGTTATGAGTGCTCGAAGCGGTCCCATAACCCCGAAAACTCAGCGATTTCCCTCCGCAGTGCCCAAGAGCGCTCCCATAACCCGGATAACTCCGCGTTCGAACACCCGGGCCGCCCGTGATCGCGCCCCCACGATGACCTCCACTCCTCGGCATGTGCGGATGCCGCGACGCGTGGGACCCGCCTCCGAGTCGCTCCGTGCTGACGGCGGTTGGAGGTGCTTCGCGCGAGAAGCCGGCAGAGGGCCTCGGCACGCGCCGAGAAGTCTCACAGGGGTCCGGCACGTTCGGGCATCACCGCACCGAGAGAACCCGTGAGATTCGTCTCAAGGGGCGTGCCAACCGACACCCCTTCTTCTTCCGCCTTCTTCCGCCTGTTCCAGCACCAACCGCTATTCGTACCGGCGACGTATCCTCGGGGAAGACTCTCGTTCTGGTGCTGACCCTCCGACATGTCGTAGAGGCTCACCGACCCACACCACATCGCCAGAACGAGCAACGAACCACTATCGGTGCAGGGAAGAAGGACTCGCGATGTTCGCGACCCAGAAGCAGCTCGAAGCCACCGCGGAACTCCTCGCACGGATGGCGCACGCCGACCAGGTGGACCAGGCCACCGACCGATACATCGAACACCTGTCCAGGGTCGTCGCCCGGATCCCGGCCAGCGAGCACCTCGACCGGGCCGCAGCCTGGCTGTACGGCGTTGTCGAAGGCACCTCGGTCACGTTGGACGATCTCCGCAGTGTCGTCTCCCCCACGGTCGTGTCGGCCGTCGACGCGCTGAGCCGGCGCGAGTCGGAGTCCAGCCCCGACTACTACCAGCGGGTCATGCTCAGCCCGACCGCGCTGCGGGTCATGGCTGCCGTCATCGACGACAACACCGACCCTGCCCTTCTGTCGCACCTCGACCCGGAGACCCGCAGCTGGCTGGCCGCGAAGTACGGAGTGCACGGGAGATCCTCGGCCTAGCGGCCTGACACGACGATCTGTCGAGCGACTGGTCACGGTGGGGCGAGGCGACGTCGAGGGACTGCGCGGCGTCGCCATGAGCCCAGCGGGCAAGGGAGCAGGACGGATAGTCCCGGGGTACGTGCCATGCGCTGAGGACCGGTGTTGGATGGCCGTGTGAGCCACGACATGGGAGCACGGGCGGCGACGAACGACCCTTCCGGACGCGACTCGCACCGAGCATCGGCCCTGCTGTCCGCCCGTGACGTGAGCGACTACGACGGTCCACCCCTGTACTTGTTCATCGGCATCAGCACGGCGGGATCCAGCGTCTTCGACCTGTTCCCTCGGTGGGCCCCGGTCATCGCGCAGGGAGGCGTGCTCCGCGGTGTGGACCTCCCGGAGACGGCTCCCCCGGACG
>CAVTPM010000012.1:0-17082 GCA_963736655.1 uncultured Actinomycetota bacterium | reverse complement strand
CGGACACCGAGACGACCGACAAAGCCGCAGGTCAGCGACCTGCGGCTGTTGTCGGTTGGGTGCTCAGAGCGCGAACGACGCGATGCAGTCACCCTGCAGCGAACCGACCCAGACGACTCCCTCGCGCTCACGAACCCCAGTCACCATGTGCATCCGGTCGTCGTTGCCTTGAAGGTCGTGCACCAGGTGCCCCTGGTCGTCGAAGGCGGTGACCCATGTGGTCATGGTGGGTTGTGGCTGCAGCCGCTCCGGCAGCGCCCAGGCGACCGAGCGCAGCCTCGGGGTGTGGCGCGAGTGCGTCGAGCACCTTGTTGCGCGGTGACGCCATCGACACCCAGACCAGACCGTCGGTGCCTGTTGCGATGTTGTCGGGGAACGCCGGCAGGTCGACGACGAAGTCCTCGCGCTGCCCCGCCCTCTCGCCGGTGAGCCACACCCGGTCGAGGCGGTAGGCGCCGGTCTGGGCGACCACCACCCACGAGGCGTCCGGAGCGAGCGCGACACCGTTGGCGAACTGCAGCTCGTCGAGCACCACGTGGACGTCTCCGTCAGGGTCTCGACGGAGCAGTCGTCCGGTGCCCGAGTGCTCCATGATGTCCGCGCGCCAGTGGTCGATCCCGAAGCGACGGGACGAATCCGTGAACCACACCGTGCCATCCGGCCCGACGGCAGCGTTGTTGCAGAAGAGCATGTGGACGCCCTCGACCTCGGTCGCCAGCTCCCCCACCGCGCCGGTCCGCGGGTCGACGAGCAGGAGTCCGCGCCGGGCGTCGCAGACGAGCAGGTCGTCCCCGTACCTCTCGAGCCCCAGCGGGCGACCGCCCGTGTCCGCGAACACGCTCATGGTGCCGTCAGCCGTGAGCCGGAGAAGCCGGCCGTCGTCGACGCCGGTGAGGACGCTGCCGTCGTCCAGCACGACGACGTCCTCGGGCCCGGTGCCTGGCACCGTGAACCTGACCAGCTCGGGCAGTGGTTGCTCCGACGTCGCGCGCGCGGCCCGCGGTGGAGCTTTGCGGGACCTCCAGGCAACAGGAGACAGCGTGGGTGGGGCCATGAGCCGATGATGGCCCCCTTGCCGTCAACCCTTCCACGGGCGCGCCGGGTTCTGGCGCCTCGAGGCTCACCGCCACGCCCAGTGGCGGGTGGGGGCCGTAGGGTGGCGACGGTGTGCTTCTCCCCGCAGGCGGACCTGGTCGGCGGTGCCGTCCTCGTGGTCCTCGGGGTGGACGCCCTTCGTCATGTTCATCAACGACGTGACCATCTGCCGCTCGCTGCGCTGCCGCTCTTGCTCGCGGCACACCAGATCGTGGAGGCGTTCGCCTGGTGGGGACTCCAGGGGGTCGTCCCTAGCGCCGTCGGAGCGGTGGCGGTGTGGCTGTACGTGTTCGTGGCCTTCGTGGTCCTTCCCGTCTACGTGCCCATCTCGATCCTGCTGCTGGAACCGACCGGTTGGCGGCGTCGAGTGATCTCGGGCTTCGTGGTGCTGGGTTGCGTCGTCGCTGCGGTCCTGCTCGCCGGCATGATCCGCGGACCCGTCACGGCCACCTTGGCGGACTACCACCTCAGCTACGCCAGCGGCACCAACGCAGGAGCAGGGATCATCGCTGCCTACGTGCTGGCCACGTGCGGCGCCGTGCTCTTCTCCGGGCGGAGGTACCTCATGGTGTTCGGCATCGTCAACCTGCTGGCTGTCGCGGTTCTGGCGCGCTACGAGGTCGAAGGGTTCGCCTCGTTGTGGTGCGCCTGGGCGGCTGTCACAGCCGGCTGCATCGCGCTCTACATGCGCATGGACCACCCTGCCCACGCCGCGACGGGCAAGCTGGCGACCTAGCCGGTGCGCGAGGCGCGACCGCAGTCGCCACTCGGGATTTGCGCTTCCGGCGAAGCCACATCCCCGCCTGGCCGGTCTGGGGTCCGGCCATTACGGTGGCATCAGGGATGCGGGCGACCGCTCCAGGACTACAACGAGGAGAACTCATGACCGAGGAACAGAACACCACGGACGAGGTCGTCGCCGAGGCGGCAGTCGTCAGCGACGGCGCCTACACGCTGTTCGTCGCGGACTTCAGTGACACCGACACCGCATGGGAGGCCTACGAGGCGCTGCTGTCCGTCGAGGACGGCCGCACGGTCGAGGTCGAGGGCGTCATCGTCGTCAAGCGCGATGCGGACGGCACGCTGGAGGTCCAGAAGGCGACCGACCACAGCACCCGCAGGGGCCTGAAGTGGGGCATCGTCGGTGGTGTCGTGCTCGGGGTCGTCTTCCCGCCGTCCATCCTGGGCTCCGCCGTGGTCCTCGGCGGCGCAGGCGCTGCTGCAGGCAAGGCTCGTCAGCTGCACCACCGCAAGGAGCTGACCGAAGAGCTGCAGGATGCGATCGCCCCGGGGCACTCGGGCATCCTCGCGCTCGTCTCCGACCCCAGCGCGGTGGAGATCCGCAAGGCCCTCGACAAGGCCGACGCGATCGTCGAGAAGGCTCTCGACAAGGCGGCCGCCGAGGACATCAAGGCTGCGGCAGCCGAGGCAGAGGCCGAGGCAGAGGCAGACAAGGCGTAGCCACGGGGAGGGAAGGGCGTGCCGCAGGTAGGGCGCGCCCTTCTCTACGTCCGGACCGAGAGGTACGGCGCCCGGGACGGGTCCGGCTGCGTAGCCTCGCCCCATGAGCGAACACCTGACTCTCTACCCCGACGTCCCCCGTGATCGGCGAGCACAGATCATCCGCGATCTCCTCGTCCTCGCGCTCGTCATCTTCTTCATCTGGATCGGCGTCAAGGTCTACGACCTGGTCGCGGCCCTGGCCGTCCTGGGCTCCGGCGTCCAGGAGGCCGGGACGTCGCTGCAGGGTGGCTTCGACTCCGTGGCCAACGCAGTCTCCGGCGTCCCGGTCGTGGGGGGTCCCATCGCGGACGCCTTCGAAGGGGCCGGCCAAGGGACGGGGGGCAACCTCGCCGATCTCGGGCGGCAGGGCGAGGACGCCATCATGCTCCTTGCTCGTACGTTGGGGATCGTCACAGCGCTGCTCCCGATCTCGGTGCTGCTGGTGGCCGTCGTTCCCCGGCGCGTGCGAGGCATCCGCGAGATGACGGCCGCTCGTACCGTGTCCGACGTCGATCTCGACGACCCTGAGCGCCGCCGTCTGCTCGCGATGCGCGCCGCCTTCGGGCTGCCCTTCCGTGAGCTCCTTCCGTACACCTCGGACCCTTTCGGGGACCTGACGGCTGGTCGCTATGACGCCCTCGTCGCCGCGGCTCTGGCCGACGTCGGGCTGCGACCCCGGCCGGGGAGCCCCTCCGCCCTGAACTGAGCAACCCGCCCCCGTGAGCGTGATAGACAGGCGGCCGACCGGTCCCGCTCCCGAGCGCTCGAGGAAGGTGAGACCCCGTGGTGGGAAGTGCTTCCTTCGAGCGCGTACGGCCCCCGCGCGAAGTGGTCGCCGACCTGGTGGGCTCCGAGCGGTTCGAGGCGACCGTGCGCACGCTGGCGGCTGATGCTCATCGAAGCCTCGAGGAGGTGCGTTCCGAAGCGGTCGAGTGCTTGAAGGAGATGACGGCGGGGCAGAGCCGTGCTGCCGTCGACGTATGGTCACGGCTGGGACGATGGATGTCCCGCGCCTACCGGGTCGACGCCGAGGTCGAGTCGCTGGACCGGCTGCGAGCGATGAACGCGACGGCCCCTTTGGTGTTCCTCCCCAACCATCGGTCGTACCTCGACCCGCTCGTCCTTCGTTCCGTGCTCGGCGGCGCCGGCTTCCCCCCGAACCACGTGCTCGGCGGCGTCAACCTTGCGTTCTTCCCCTTGGGCTCCATCGCCCGACGCAGCAACGTCGTCTTCATCCGTCGCGAGTTCAAGGACGCCCCGGTCTATCGCGCCATGCTCGGCGACTATCTCGCTCACCTGGTCTCGCACGGGGCCAACCTCGAGTGGTACATCGAGGGAGGGCGTACCCGCACGGGCAAGCTGCGCCCGCCACGTATGGGGATCCTCAGCTACCTCGTCGACGCCTTCGAGCAGTCGGGCATCGATGAGGTGCTCTTCGTCCCAGTCTCGATCATCTATGACCAGCAGCACGAAGTCGGGGCGATCGCCGCGGAGGAGTCCGGCGGAGTCAAGGCGGCGGAGAGCGTGCGCTGGGCGGTCAGCTATGCCCGTGCGCAAGGTCACCGACGAGGTCAGGCTCACGTCCGGTTCGCCGAACCGGTGTCGTTGCGCCAGATGCTTGCGGAGTCGCGCACGGCCACTGGCACCGCCGACGCGCGCCAGGTGGTGCCGAAGGTGGCCTTCGAGGTCTGTCACCGAATCAACCAGATCACGCCCATCACGGCGCCCGCGCTCGTCGCGTTCTCACTTCTGGACACCGACGGCCGGGCCTTGACGGAGCCGGAGATGCGCTCCTCGTTGATGCCCGTGCTCGAGTACATCAAGGCTCGAGGCCTCCCTGTGGCGTCCGATCTGCACCTCGATCAGCTGCAGATCCTCGAGGAGCGCTCCCCCTCGGTCGGGGTCCAGGCCCTGACGACGCTGATCCGTGAGGGCGTCGTCACCGAGTTCCGCGGGGGGATCGAGCCGGTCTTCTCCGTTCCCGCGGAGCGGCAGCTCGAGGCGGCTTTCTACCGCAACACGCTCAGCCACTTCTTCGTCACGAGATCGATCGTCGAGCTGGCGCTGGTCAAGGCCGCAGAGGACGAGGCTCCCGATCTCAGCACCGCCGTCTGGCGCGAGTCGCTGCGCCTGCGCGACTTGCTGAAGTACGAGTTCTTCTTCTCGACCAAGCGCGATTTCGACGCCGAGGTGCGAGCCGAGGCGGAGCTCGCCAGTCCAGCGTGGGAGTCCTCCCACATGTCGTCCGGAGAGGGCTTCACCTCGCTGCAGGGTGCCCGCTTCCTCCTTGCTCATCGCATCCTGGCGCCGTTCCTCGAGGCCTACTCGGTCCTCGCTGACCGACTTGACGCAGCGGACCCGACGGTCGAGATCGACGCGGACCGCCTGATCGCCGAGTGCGTGGGGGTGGCCAGACAACGAGTGCTGCAGCGATCGATCCGAAGCCCCGAGTCCGTCTCCAAGGACCTGTTCCGCGGCGCGCTCCAGCTCGCCGGCAACCGCGGCCTGCTCGAGCCTGCTGCCGACGACCTGGCCCAGCGTCGGGAGCAGTTCGCGGAGGAGCTCGCTGAGGCCGTTCGTCGGCTCGGGGTGATCCGCGCTCTCGCAGCGGAGAGATCCGGGGACTGATCCCGTCATGAGCGCGACCCTGGTCGCTCGGGACGTGGCAGCCCGACATGGCGACCGCGAGCTGTTCTCCGGATTCGATCTGGTCGTCGCCCCGGGTGATGTCGTCGGGCTCGTGGGAGCGAACGGGGCCGGCAAGACCACGTTCCTGCGCCTGCTGGCCGGGCTTCGCCCACCCGACTCCGGAACCGTCGTGGTGTCCCCTGCTGATGCACGTCTCGGATATCTCGCGCAGGAACCCGAGCTGATCGAGGGCGAGACTGCACAGGGATTCTTGAGCCGAAGGACCGGGGTCGCTGCGGCACAACGGGTGCTGAACGACGCGGCGAAGGCGTTGGGGCAAGGTCGGGACGGTGCGGACGACGCCTACTCCCAGGCTCTCGAGAGGTGGCTGACGCTCGGCGGCGCGGACCTCGAGACTCGGCTCGCCACCGTCGCCGCGGCCGTCGGGCTGCCCGATCTCGCCCTACCGATGGCTGTCCTGTCAGGCGGTGAGGCAGCGCGGGTGGGCCTTGCCGCACTGCTGCTCTCACGCTACGACGCCTACCTGCTCGACGAGCCGACCAACGATCTCGACGTCGAGGGGCTCGATCTCCTCGAGGAGTTCGTCGGGAGGTTGGACGCTCCGGTCGTGGTCGTCAGCCATGACCGCGAGTTCCTCAGTCGCACGGTGACCACCGTGGTGGAGATCGACCGGAGCCTGCAGCGCGTCGCGACCTACGGCGGGGGCTACGACGCCTACCTCGACGAACGGTCGGTCGCTCGCCGACAGGCGCGCCAGGCCTTCGAGGGCTACGCCGCAAGGCGGACGGCCCTCGAGGCGCGAGCCCGGATGCAGCGAGCCTGGATGACCAAGGGTGTGAAGAACGCCCGGCGGAAGGCCAAGGACAACGACAAGATCGGCCGCAAGTTCCGAGCGGAAGCGAGCGAGAACCAGGCGGCCAAGGCTCGCCAGACCGAGCGGCTGATCCAGCGGCTCGACGTCGTCTCCGAGCCGCGGAAGGAGTGGCAGCTCCAGTTCACCATCGCCGCTGCGCCCAGGTCGGGCGACGTCGTCGCCGTGGCGCGCGCCGCGACCAAGCAGCGGGGCACGTTCCGGCTCGGACCGCTGGATCTGCAGCTCGACGTCCGGGACCGTGTCGCCGTCACGGGTCCGAACGGCGCCGGCAAGACCACGCTCCTTGCGCTCCTGCTCGGCCGTACGGAGCCGGACTCCGGAAGCATCGCGATGGGCTCAGGGGTGGTCGTCGGCGAGGTCGACCAGGCGCGCGCTGCCTTCGAGGGAGACCGGTTGCTTGCTGCCGCCCTCGCGGACGAGCTGCCGAGCTGGCCGACGGCCGACGTACGCACGCTGCTCGCCAAGTTCGGTCTCGGTGCCGACCAAGCGGGCCGCCCGACGTCGTCGCTGTCACCGGGGGAACGCACTCGTGCAGCCTTGGCGCTGCTCCAGGCGCGAGGCGTGAATCTCCTGGTGCTGGACGAGCCCACCAACCACCTGGACCTCCCGGCGATCGAGCAGCTCGAAGAGGCCTTGGACGCCTTCGACGGGACGCTGCTGCTGGTGACGCACGATCGACGAATGCTCGACACTGTGCGGTTGACCCGTCGATGGCACGTCGAGTCCGGACAGGTCACCGAGGTCGCGCCCGATCCCTGAACCGCCGTGGGCGCCGAGCGTGCGTCCGGTCGGGTGAACCAGTCCGCCCGTTCACCCGTTCGCCACAGTCAACGTTGCAGTCCGGTCGCGGCGCAGCCGATGCTGAGGACACGTGTGGTGGGGGGCGTTTGGTGAACAACGAGACACCCGCGGTGCCCGTGCATCGCGCTCACGTCGCGCTCGGTCTGAGCGCGACGCTGGCGGGCTGCCTCTTCTCGCCCTGGTGATCACCACCTTCGGCACGCCGAGAGCCCTCCCCTGGTGGGCTGTTCTCCCCGTCGTCGCCGCCGCCTTCGCGCTGGCGAACCCGGCTCAGTTCGGGCGCACCGACTCAGGAGCCCTCGCCTACGCTCCGACGACCCCATTCCTCTTCGCCGGCGCCGTCCTGCTCCCACCCTTGGCCGTCGCCGCCCTGGCCGTGTTCGCGACCCCCTGGCGGAGCGCTTCTCGGTGGAACAACCTGGTCCTTCGACTCGGCACGGTGAGCGCCGCGTCCCTGGCCTACTGGACCGCGCACGGTCCTGGGTCGCAGATGATCAGTCAGACTTCGGCCCCGCGCGACGCCGGGGCCCTGATGCTCGCCATGCTCGCCTACGAAGCGGCACAACTGCTCATCCTGAACGGGTCCATCTGGCTGGGCCAGGGCATCTCGTGGGCTCGCCAGGCGGCGACCTGGGGACCCGACTACGTCGCCGGTGAGGTCTGGGAGCTGTCAGCAGGTGCTGCCGCCGTCGCCTTGGCGTTGACAGCGCCGATCCTGCTGCTCCCCGCGAGCGGGCTGCTCGTCCTGATCGTCCGGCAGACGCAGTACGCACAGGCCATCCACGACCGGGACCGGGATCCGAAGACCGGCCTCCTCAACATGCGAGCCTTCACCCGGCTGGCAGACCGTGAGCTGTCGCGCGCGCGACGCCACGGCTACCCGCTGACCTTCCTCATGCTCGACCTCGACCATCTGCGGGCCATCAACACCGGACACGGGCACCTGGGTGGCGACGCTGCCATCGCCGCGGTCGCCGACGTGCTCACCCAGCACCTTCGCGACGAGGATCTGGCTGCCAGGTTCGGGGGTGAGGAGTTCGCCGTCGTGCTGCCCCACACCGATCTGGCGCATGCCGCAGAGGCTGCCGAGCGGATCAGGCTGTCGATCGAAGGATGTCTCGTGAGCTTCGAGGGGCGGGAGGTCCGGGTGACGGTCTCCATCGGGGTGAGCCGGTTCTGCCCCGACGACTCCCTCGACGACCTCCTCGTCACTGCCGACCGAGCGCTCTTCGAGGCCAAGGACGACGGTCGCAACCTCGTCCGGCTCGCCTCCCGCGCCGACGTCAGCGGCATCTGAGCGCTGGTGCGCCGCGCCGGTGAGCCGGGTCCGGGCTCCGCTACTCGGGAATGACGTGGACGGCGGCCTCCTCGGCGCTGGCCGCGGCACCGTCGATGCCGACGTCGTAGGCGAGCAGCTGCGCGTCGACGTCCTCGTGGGCGCCCTCGTCCGGCGCAACCAGCCGGCCGGCGCGCAGGTCGCCGACCTCGCCTGAGTACTCGTAGGGGTCGTCGTCGGAGAGGTCAGGTACCTCTTGGGCCAGGCGCTGCTCCAAGGACTCGCCCTGGCGTTCCTCGGCCAGCGTGGTGCCGAAGCCCTCCCCCGGCGACCAGCCGTCCGGTGGGACGTAGCCCTCGTCGAGGACGTCGGCGACTCCCCGGTCGACGAGGGAGTCGGAGGGCTCGAGGACGCCGTCGTCCTCCAGGTCGTCCTGGCCTGGCTCGTACACGCTGTCAGTCACGGCGCTGCACCCCTTCGGTCGGTCTTCTGACCTGATCATCCCGCTTCTGGATGAGCCTACGAAGGGTCCTTGGACCCGTCGAGGGCGGGCCCTGGGTGGTGCGGAGGGGTCAGGCCGCGTCGGCAGCGACACCCTCACGTGCCAGCGCCTGACCGAGGATCACCGGGTAGCCCGGTTCCTCCAGACAGGCGAGGTCGAGCAGCAGGGACAGCGGCACCCCGGCCCTGAGCCAGGCCGGAGCCCGCTCCTCCGCGTACGAGGCCTCGGCGATCATGGTCTTTCCCCCTCCGTCAGTGAGGCGGCCGACCCCCCGGCCGTGGTCCTCATGATCATCTATCGGCCGTGGGGCCACGTGGCTGCTGAGCCTGCTGGGTGAATCACACGCGCCGACACCTGGGCGCGAGAGGAGCCCGGGCCGCCGCGATGTGGCATTTTGGGGCCGTGACCACGCATGAGCTCATCCGGGAGCAACCTTCCCCCGCGACGCACGGTGTTGCTGAGCCTGTTGCGGATCACCGTGATCGTCGTGGTGATGCTGGGGGTCTACGCGCTCGCTCCACTCCAGCCCAACGGCGAGGTGGGCAACTGGATCGTGGTTGCCGTCGGGCTGCTGGTGTTCGTCGTGATCGTGGCGTGGCAGGTCCGTGAGGTGGCGGTGGCCGACCGGCCCGTCATCCGCGCCGTCGAGGCTCTGGCGATCATCCTCACCGTCTTCCTCGTGATCTTCGCCTCGCAGTACGTCGCGGAGTCGCTCGAGACTGCGACGGCCTTCAGTGAGCCGCTGACCAAGCTGGCGGGGCTCTACTACACGATGACGGTCTTCTCGACCGTCGGGTTCGGGGACATCGTCCCGGTCAGCAACGTGGCCCGGGTCATCACGATGATCCAGATGATCGGCGACCTGATCGTGATCGGATTCGCCGTGAAGGTGCTGTCGGGAGTGGCGACCGAACGGGTGCAGCGCAAGCGTGAGGCGTTGAACGACGGCACGCCGTCGCGGTGACCGTGACACTGACCGACTTCGACCGGACCGACTTCGTGCAGCCAGGTCGGTACCCGGTCCGGCGCCGCGGGGCAGGGGCCCGACCGTTAGGGTCCGACGAGGTTCGTCCGCCACACAGCGAAGGAGTCCCCATGACCACCGACCACCCGATGCAGCTCGGCATGATCGGTCTCGGACGGATGGGCGCCAACCTCACCCGCCGGTTGATGCGCGACGGCCACGAGGTCGTCGTCTTCGACGTCAATCCCGACGCCGTGGCCACGCTGCAGGGCGAGGGCGCGATCGGGACCACGTCGCTCGAGGAGCTCGTGGCGGCGCTGCGTCCGCCGCGGGCCGCGTGGGTCATGGTGCCGGCCGGGGAGATCACCGAGCGCTCGGTCACTGCGACAGCAGCACTGATGGACGCGGGCGACATCATCATCGACGGCGGCAACAGCTACTACCGTGACGACATCAGGCGTGCAGCGACCCTGAAGGAACGTGGGGTCCACTTCGTCGACGTCGGGACGAGCGGCGGGGTCTTCGGCTTGGAGCGCGGCTTCTGCCTGATGGTGGGGGCTGAGGATGCTGTCTTCTCCCACCTCGAACCGCTCTTCGCCACGATCGCCCCGGGCGTCGACTCAGCCCCCCGCACCCCAGGTCGCGAGGGGGCACCCACCATGGAGGAGCAGGGCTACCTGCACTGCGGACCGAACGGGGCCGGCCATTTCGTGAAGATGGTGCACAACGGGATCGAGTACGGCCTCATGGCAGCCTTCGCCGAGGGCCTCAACGTCCTGAAGAACGCCGATGCGGGAACTCGAGACCCGGGAGAAGGACGCCGAGACCGCACCCCTGGACCATCCCGAGTTCTACCAGTACTCCATCGACACCGCGGCCGTGGCTGAGCTCTGGCGGCGCGGAAGCGTCGTCGGCTCGTGGCTGCTCGACCTGACCGCCGCTGCACTGCACGAGTCCCCCGACCTCGGCGAGTTCGCCGGTCGGGTCTCCGACTCCGGAGAGGGCCGATGGACGTCCATCGCAGCCATCGACGAGGGCGTCCCGACACCGGTCCTGACCACAGCGCTCTACTCGCGGTTCGCCTCGCGCAATCTCGACGACTACGCCAACCGGGTCCTGTCGGCCATGCGCAAGCAGTTCGGCGGGCACGACGAGAAGAAGGCGTAGCGCATCGTGGTGGCGGACCGTCCAGTGAACGAGACCGACGCCTGGGCCAGGCTCACCGAGCACCACGCCCGGGTGGCCGACGTGACCCTCCGGGACCTGTTCGCCGAGGATCCCGGCCGCGGTGAGCGGTTGACGTTGGAGGCGGTGGGTCTGTTTGCCGACTACTCCAAGCACCGCGTCACGGACGAGACGCTCGAGTTGTTGGTGGCACTCGCGGTCGAGAGCGGCCTCCGCGACCAGATGGATGCGATGTTCCGCGGGGACCCGATCAACGTCACCGAGCAGCGAGCGGTCCTCCATGTCGCCCTGCGGGCACCGCGCGGGGACGGAGTTCCTCGTCGACGGCGAGGACGTCGTCCCTGGCGTGCACGACGTCCTCGACGCGATGGCGACGTTCTCGGACCGGATCCGGTCGGGCGACTGGTTGGGGCACACCGGGCGACCGATCCGCACGGTCGTGAACGTGGGCATCGGCGGGTCCGACCTGGGACCCGTCATGGCGTATGAGGCGTTGCGGCACTACAGCGACCGTGCGATCGACGTCCGTTTCGTGTCCAACGTCGACGGCACGGACTTCGCCGAGACGGTTCGCGACCTCGACCCGGCCGAGACGCTGTTCATCATCTGCTCCAAGACGTTCACGACGCTGGAGACGATGACGAACGCACGCACGGCCCGCGCCTGGCTCGTCGCGGGCCTGGGCGACGAGAACGCTGTCGGTCGACACTTCGTCGCCGTCTCGACGAACGCCGAAGCAGTCGCAGACTTCGGAATCGACGACTCGGCCGTCTTCGGCTTCTGGGACTGGGTCGGCGGGCGCTACTCGATGACCTCCGCGATCGGCCTGTCGACGATGATCGCCGTGGGTCCCGATCAGTTCCGGTCGATGCTGTCCGGGTTCCACGCGATGGACGAGCACTTCCGTACTGCACCGTTCGAGCGCAATCTCCCGGTGCTGTTGGGTCTGCTCACCGTCTGGTACGCGAACTTCTTCGACGCCCAGACCGTCGCTGTGCTCCCCTACGACCAGTACCTCGCCCGCTTCCCCGCGTACCTCCAACAGCTGGCCATGGAGTCGAACGGCAAGCACGTACGCCGATCCGGTGAACCGGTGGGGGTGGACACGGGACCGGTCTACTGGGGTGAGCCCGGCACCAACGGTCAGCACTCGTTCTACCAGCTGATCCACCAGGGCACCCGGCTCATCCCGTGCGACTTCATCGCGTTCTCGCAGTCGCTCAATCCGGTCGGCCGTCATCATGAGCTGCTCATCGCCAACGTGTTCGCCCAGGCAGAGGCACTCGCGTTCGGTAAGTCGGCGGAGGAGGTGCGGGCCGAGGGCACACCGGAGTGGCTGGTCCCCCACCGGGTCTTCGTCGGCAATCGACCGTCGACGACGCTCATGGCGGACCGGCTCACGCCGCATGCTCTCGGGGCGCTCGTTGCGCTCTACGAGCACAGCGTCTTCACGCAAGGGGCGATCTGGGGGCTGGACTCCTTCGACCAGTGGGGGGTCGAGCTGGGGAAGGTCCTCGCGAGCCGGATCGTCGACGAGCTCGCCGCCGACAGCGACGAAGTGCTCGGCCATGACTCGTCGACCAACGCCTTGATCCGCCGCTATCGGGTCGCCCGCGCCCTCGACTGAACAGGTCGTCATCGCGCCGAGGGGGTTCGCCGGATCGGCCGGCGAACCCCCTGGTGGCGCGCGCTGGGCTTGGTCGACCTAGAGCGGGATCCGGACGATGGTTCCGTTGCCGAACACGTCGATGGACGCGTACAGCGCACCGGCGGCGTACTCGACACCGGCCGGAGTCGGGACCTCGACGACGGGTTTCGCCCAGCCGTCCTTGACCGTCGAGATCCGGTTGCCGAAGATCTCTGCGACGAAGACCCTCCCCTTCGGAGTCACTGCGACGTTCGTGGCACCGAGGAATCCACGTCCCACCACCTTGGTCGCGCCGCTTGTCTGGATCGATGCGGAGGACTCGCCCAAGGGCTCCGAGGCTGCCGTCCTCCGGCCCACCTGGGAGGCTGCTCACGTAGAGCATCCCGCCCGGACCCACCTCGACGTCGGTGGGAACGGGTTCGAAGCGGTACGTCGTTCCGATCGTGCAGGCCGGCAGGCCGTTGGCCGCGGCCGCCTCCGCAGTGATGACGACCGGGACAGGCGCCAGGACCGACACGACGCTGACCCTGCCGTCCCGGCTCACCTTGAGGATGGTGTTTCCTGCCGCTTCGGCGATGTACCAGCCGCCGTCCGGGGCGTTGGCGATCGCGTACGGGTGGGAGTCCACGAGACCGCTGTAGGTCGGCGGGCCGATGACGTCCACCAACGGAGCCAGCTCCGCGGTGCAGGCGGCAGTGAGGTTCTTGAAGCCGTAGGTGTTCCGCGCGTCGGGGTTGTGCTTGGACTCGAAGGTGAACAGGTTGACGATGTTCCGCACCGTGCCGTTGGAGAATCGGACCTTGAGGTACGCGGCGGTCGTCGGAGCAGTCTCACCACCGTTGGTGGTCGTGAAGGCCACGTCGTACCCGCGTGACGCAACCCCAGCGATCTCCCCGGCGTAGGTGGTGAGGTCCTTGGTGGTGCCGTTCGGGCGCACCTTGGTGAGGATGCCCGCGAAGCTCTGGGCCACGTAGATCTGACCCTCGGATCCGATGTCGATCTGGAGTGGACCCGCCAGCCCTTGTGCGAGGACCTCGGGCGAGGGCGCCGGTGAGGCGCCCGCCTGGGCAGGGACCACCAGAAGGGCGGCCGTCGCAGCGGCCGTCATGATCAGTGTGCGTGGAAGACTCAACATGTGCTGCACCTCCAAAGGCGTGAGTAGATACTCGGCATGCTGACAGGCATGCACCCGGCCGGCATGACCCACAAGGACTAGATCCACCCGGCGCGATCATCCTTCGGGATGAGGCGCTCATCCCTCCGGTCCTGTCACAGGGCTGTCGCTGGAGGCGACCCTTATGGTTCCCTTCCTGGCCCGCCCGTTAGGGTCCGGGCCGTGACCGCGAAGTCCCTGGACGAGCTCGTCGATCCTGGTTGGGCCTCTGCGCTGGAGCCGGCAGCGGTTCAGCTCGCCGACCTGGGTCAGTTCCTCAGGGCCGAGATCGCCGCCGGACGGGGCTACCTGCCTGCTGGCCCTGACGTGCTGCGGGCCTTCGTTCGCCCGTTCTCCGACGTCCGCGTGCTCATCGTGGGACAGGACCCCTACCCCACGCCTGGCCACGCCGTGGGCTTGTCGTTCTCGGTCGCCCGCGACGTTCGGCCCCTGCCACGCAGCCTGCAGAACATCCAGCGCGAGCTGATGGACGACCTCGGAGTCCCGCAACCGCGCGACGGCGACCTGACGCCGTGGGCCGACCAGGGCGTCCTTCTGCTCAACCGCGTCCTCACCGTTCGCCCAGGTGCATCCGGGAGCCACCGCGGCAAGGGCTGGGAGACGGTGACCGACCTCGCGATCCGGGCGCTCGTCGCACGAGACACTCCCCTGGTGGCCGTGCTCTGGGGTCGTGACGCCCAGTCCGCCGCCCCGATCCTTCGAGGGACCCCGTGCGTCATGAGCGCGCACCCGAGCCCGCTGTCGGCGTCGCAGGGGTTCTTCGGCTCGAGGCCGTTCAGCCGGGTGAACGAGCTGCTGGACCAAGCAGGGGCAGAGCCGGTGGACTGGCGACTCGGCGCCGCACCGTCAGGTCAGCCCACCTCGGACTCGGTGTAGGAAACGATGCCCAAGCACATCTCGTCGCTGGAGCCCTCACCCCACACGACGTAGCGCGGCGGCAGCTGCTGCAGCTCGGGGATCTGCTGGCGCAACGTCGCGTCGTGGGTGCACGTCACCCGAAGGCGGTCACCAGGGCCAACGCGGACCGGTGACGGCAGCTTGCGGGCGCGCTGGTCGTCGAAGTCGTACGTCGGGACGTTCAACAGAGTCCGCCGACTGCCGTCGGCACGTTCCAGCTCGACCCGGATGGTCCGGCCCAGGAGGTGCATGTGGCCGGCCACGGCCTGGACGAAGATGGTCTCCTCGACCGGGCGCGCGCAGGTCTGGGTGCTCCCTGCGCGTGGCTTCGTGAGCGAGCCGTCGCAGAGCACCTGCAGACCGGCCACCGTGCGTCCGGAGCCTTCGCCGAACCGTCGGATCACGTCGAAGACGGCCGACTCCCTGTCGCAGAGCGGACCTGACTCGTTGGCGGCGCACGGAAGCTCGACGGGGGCTGGCAGGAGGAGAGTGCGCAGTGGAGCGAGGTCGGCGCTGGAGGGAGCGACCCGCAGCTTGATGTGCGTGCTGTCGGTACCTCCCCCGTGCAGGAGGTTGTAGTGCATCTGGAGGACGACGAGCCCCCCGGCGGACAGCTCCATCCCGGTGCCGGGGCGGAACCGCTGCTCGCCTCCGGTCGTGGCGAACGCGGCCACCCACGGCGCGGCGTTGAGCCCGGCGATCGCCCCACCCGGATCCGGAAGCCCCGGGCCGCCGAAACACGACCAGCCCAAGCGTGGGTCGGCCGCGTCGTTGGCCTTCGCGGCGGACACCTGGTCGGGGTCGACCCGATAGAGGATGGCGTGATGGACGAGCTCAGGGTTCCCCGGCTCGAGCACCACGCCGGAGAGGAAGGCGTCCTCGGGCAGGGCGGGGTCGAGCAGGATGCATCGGTAGTCGTCAGTGCCGCCGGCCTCGGCCGCCGGCGTGTACGTCCCGCCAGGCAGACCGAGGTCGATCCAGCGCTCTCCGGGCTCGAGGTCGGCCGCCTCCACGGCCGAAGACCCATGCGGCGATGCCCCGTGTGTCTCGTCGGCGGACGATCCGGTCGAGCCCCCCGCTGGCGCAGGCGCTGAGCAGCAGGAGCGCAGCCAGCCCCCAGGCGAGCGCAACTCGGCTCATTCGGCCGGCTCGAGCGTGCCGTCGCCAGCGAGCAAGCCACCCGACAGGTGCAGGCGCAGCGGGGCGAAGCGCATGACCGCAGGCCCATCAGCCAGGTGAGCGGGCATCTCGTGCATCAGCTGGGCGAACGGCGCCGACGCACGGTGGGCAAGCTGCGCATCGTCGTCGGTGAACCACTCGTGGAGCCAGACCACGGCGTCGTCGTCAGGGTCCAGGGACACGAGGAAGGACTCGGTCCCCGGCTCTTCGTCGAGCCTGTCGACGTACCGGTTCAGCGCGTCGAGAAGAGCGGGGCGAGCTCCCGCGGCGGAGACGAGACGGACCACCAGGCCGACACGACCAGGGAGGAGGGCCGTGACGGGCCGGGTCTGGGAAGGGCTCACGGGACCATCATGCTGGTGCGGTGCCGATCGCGCGCCCGCGCCACTCCCCAGAAGGCGACAGCAGCGGACGCGGCCACGTTGAGGGAGTCGACTCCTGCGGCCATGCGGATGCTGACGGTCTGGTCGGCCCGGGCGAGGGCCGCGGCTGACAGCCCCCCTCCCTCGGAGCCCATCAGCAGCGCCACCGTCTCGTCGGGCCCGATCTCCAGCTCAGCCAGGTCCACGGATGCCGCGTGGGGGGCGCTTGACCAGGGCGTGGGTGTCGGTGGCCAGGTAGGGCGAGCCGCCGGTCATGGCGGCGATCTCCTCGAGCAGCTTGGGGTTGACCGGGTAGCGCGGCGCCCGGGCGCGACTGTCGTCCGCCTCGGCGGCGCTGTCGCGCGCGCCCGGCCAGGATGGTGTAGATCTTCACGCCCAGCTTCTGCGCGAAGGTCGCGGACTTGCGTGGGCGAGATGTTGCCGGCGTTGTTGTCGCCGTCGGTGAGCAGGATGATCACCTTGGACTTGGCGTCGGACTTGCGCAGGCGGGCCAGGGCCACGCCCAGGCCGTTGCCGATGGCGGTGCCGCGGCCGTCGACGATGCCGGAGCGCAGCTCGGCCACCATGCGCAGCAGCGTGCCGTGGTCGAGGGTGAGCGGCGCGTAGGTGTAGGCCTCGCGGCCGAAGATCACCAGGCCGATGCGGTCGCTCGTGCCGGCGGCGCACGAAGTCGTGCGATGACCGCCTTGGCGGCCTCCAGGCGGTTGGGCACGAGGTCGCGCTCCTCCATCGAGCCCGACAGGTCGAGCGTGACGACGATGTCGATGCCCTCGAGCTCGAGGTCGTCGTCGCGGCTCGAGGTCTGCGGCCGCGCCAGGGCCAGGCCGAGCAGCGCGACCCGAAGCAGGCGCAGCGCCAGCGGCAGATCGCGCAGGCGCGCGCCCACGCCCGGGCGCCGCGGCGCCCAGCTCGCCGGCGCGCGAGTGCACGAGAAACGCCGGTCGGCTGCGCC
>CAVTPM010000011.1:0-6099 GCA_963736655.1 uncultured Actinomycetota bacterium | reverse complement strand
TCTCGATTGGGCCGCCAGTATGAAACGCTCGCTCCACGCGGTCGGCTGCATCTGGTGGGCGCGGTGCTGGGGCCGGTGCCTGTGTCAGCCTTTGCGCTGATCACAGCGCAACGCGTGATTTCCGGATCGCCGATCGGCAGCCGAACCGCCGTGGCCGCCATGTTGGACTTCTGTGCGCGCCATTCCATCGCGCCGATCACCGAAACGTTCCCGATGTCGCAAGTCAACGAGGCGCTGGAGCATCTGCGCGCCGGCAAGGCGCGGTATCGTCTCGTACTCAAGAACGATTTTTGAACTTCGGGTTGTGACGAAGCCACCGCCGGCGCCGGTTTCAAACGCGCTTGCCTGACGCTGTGATCAAGCTAGATCCGGCGGTGAACGTGCGGGTTGGAAAAGCGGTCGAACCGCCAGCCGCCTCAATCACTTGAACCGGCGCACCACCTTGAGCACTCGGGACAGGCCAAGGATGCAGCCTTCGGTTGCGACAGAAATAACCCTGACGCACCGCTTACGAGCATTGTGAACGCGATCACCATCTGCATGTCGAATGGCAATATGCGTTTAATCCGCATCAATAAACCCACCATCTTCCTCGCGCTTTTGGCGAACCTTTGCATTCTCACTGCCGGCATTGGCCGGACCGAGGCTGCGGGTGTGACTGAAGCGGTGTTCAACCTCTACAAGTCAACCAATCATGGCACTTCGTGGGTCCAAGCCGGCCAAGGACTTCCGTCCGATGCGCGCATCAACGCATTGACGATGGCCGGGGATGGGGTGGTTGCGGGTACGGATCGGGGAGTTTTCATCTCGTACGATGCCGGAGAAAAGTGGCAACCCGCCCAGCAAGGTGTCGCTACCGAATCCCGCGTGCTGTGTTTTGCCATCCATGGCGGACGCGTATTCGCGGGTACGCAGAAACACGGGGTGCTTTTTTCTGACGACGCGGGAGCGACATGGAATGCGGTGAACGCCGGACTGACCGACCTGTTTGTCCGGTCACTTCTCGTCGTGGGGACGAGGTTGTACGCAGGAACGGACAGGGAGGGCGTCTTCGTTTCCGAAAACTCCGGATTCTCCTGGACGAATCAGCGAGCCGGCCTTCCCGATTTGTCGCAGGTGTTTGATCTGGCTGCGCTGGACGGGACGGTCTTCGCCGGACTCTACAGCAAGGGCCTGTATCGCTGGGAGGTCGAACGCGGACTTTGGGTAAAAGTCGGTGAAGTCGTTCCGCTTGAACTTGCCGTCGCTGGCAGGACGCTCCTGGTCGGGCACAATCCCGGCGGCGTTTTCGTCAGCGACGATCAAGGGAAAATCTGGCAGGACGGTAATGCAGGACTGCCCGTCAATGCTCCCATTTGGACCTTGGCCGCCAATAATGAGTGGGTCTGGGCCGGAACTACCGGCCGGGTCGGCCTCGACCCGGATGTCATCGGCCTCTTCGCTTCCCAAGATCGGGGCAAGTCGTGGGCGCGTAGCGATGCCGGGCTTCCGCCATCCAGTGCGGCGGTGAGTTTCGTCGTCGCGAAGCAATTCATCCTGGTGGGGATCACCACTCCGAAACTCGCAGCTGCCTCGACTCCTCGTTGAGTCCTTTTCCTGATGGCCTTGGGTTGCGGGCGGAAGATGGCCTAATCTCCCGCTGACCGAGCCGGAGCCCTCCGTTACATTCTGACTCCCAACCCCGCGCGAAGGATTTGTTGTAAGTAATCCCTGTCTGCTGCTTCTTATATCACGGAACACTCGTGCATATTGCCGAACAAGAACAACGGTTTGCCGACTGGACGCGCGAACACAGCGCGGTACTGCATCATGTCATCAATGGTTTCGCGGCAGGGGACGATCGCAAGGATCTGCTCCAGGAGGTGTTGCTGGCGGTCTGGAAATCCATTCCCGCGTTTCGGGGCGAGGCCCGGCCGACCACCTATCTTTATCGGGTCTGCCACAATGCCGCCTTGCTGTGGATTCGCACGGAAAAGAACTACCGGCGCCGGATCGAACAGTTTGGTGCCTTGACCCCCGCGGCGTTCGCCACGGACGCGGAGGCCGTCACTGATGAACGGCTCGCGAAACTTTACTCCGCCATCCGCCAGCTCAAACCGCTCGAGCGTTCGCTGATTCTGATGTCCTTGGACGGGTTGAGTTATCGCGAGATGGCGGCGGTGCTGGGTCTGTCGGAAAGCAATGTCGGCGTCAAACTCAACCGCATCAAAAATCAACTCACGCAAACCTTGAAAGGAAATGAAAATGAACCTCAATGAAATGCAGCGCGACTGGAATTCACCGCGCAACAATCTACCCGCCGAATCGCGACAAGCCGTGGCCCGGCAATTCGCCCGTCAGCTGATTCGTCGCCGTCGCTTCCAGGCCCTCTGGTTGATCAATACCTTCGTCTGGCTGACGGTCATCACCGTGCTGGCGATCCGAACGGTTGCTGGTGGCCAAACCACGCCGTCGCAGGAATGGGGCTTGTTCCCGCTGTTAATCGTGCCGTGGGCCTTTGCCTTGCATTTCTTGCGTCGGTATCTCAAACCGGCCGAGCCGGTGGCGCGGGGTGAATTGTCGATCGCCGAATCAATGCGCGCCGCCCTCGCGTCCAACCGGGCGAACCAGCGGCATTTGAAACTGGTGGGCATGTTATACGTCATCATGCTTCCACTGCTGGCTTTGGCGATGCAACAGTTGCACGCGACCGGCAAAGTGTCCGCGCGTGAACTGACATCCATGGCGGTGTTGTTCGCCGGAGTATTGTTGCTCAGTGGCGCGGGTATCGCGGCCCGCTACTTCGGCCGCCTGTTGCCGCAGCAAAAACAGCTTCACGCTTTGCTGGCCGAACTGGCGGACGAAACCGCATCCACCAATTCATCACGATGAAGGCGAAGTCGAACCAATGTGCCTTCTCGTTTATGAATCTACGAATCCTGCTTTTGCTGGTCGGTTGCTTCTCTCTGTCGCTGCGCGCTGCCACCGGCGAGCGAGGAATGGAAACCGGTCATTTGCGACTCCGCGAAACCTTACCACGGACCGAAGCTGCATGCGCGTCCGGCAGCCAGGATTTTTGCCGGGGCAGGGGGATCCCTCGACGGTTTCCTGGATACCAATACGATCATGCGCCTGGAAAAAGCCTGCGAGCGGGCGCTGGCGGCCACCAAAGCACCCGCCATGACTGTCGCGGTGGGCGTGCCGGGCAAGGGACTTTGGAGCGCGACGCGCACCGCTCAACTTACCGCTGGGGAAACTGCGTCGCAGGTTTTCTATTGGGCCAGCGCGGGCAAGGCATTCACCGCCGTGGTCGTTCTGCAACTGGTCGAGGAGGGCAAACTCAAACTCGAAGACAAGCTGGCGCAGTGGTTTCCGGACTTTCCCAACGCGAAAGTCATCACGCTCGATCATCTGCTCACCCACACGAGCGGCCTTTACAGCTTTCAGAACGACCCGACCTTGCGTGCGCAACCCGGCTACAAATCCCCGGAAACCCTGCTGGCAGTTGCGAAAGCCCACGGCAATGCATTCTGTCCCGGCGAATACTGGGCCTACTGCAACACCGGTTACGTGTTGCTCGCGCGCATCGTGGAACAGGTCGAAGGACAGCCATTCCACGAAGTGGTGAACCGGCGCATCATTGACCGGCTCGGGCTGAAGCATACCCGGTCGCTGGCGCCGAAGTCGCTGGTCGCGGACATTGCGGCGGCGCATCCCGGCAAACCCGAGGAAGCGGAGCCGGAGTTCCATTTCTCCACGCCCTTCGGAGCGGGGAACATTGTCGGCCCGGCGGAAGAGCTGGTCCGTTTCTGGTCCGCGCTGCTGGGCGGTCAACTGGTGAAGCCGAAGACCGTGCAGGAAATGTTTGAACGGCTTTATCCGATGTTTGGCCAGCCGCAATTCTATGGCCGGGGCGTGATGCTCTACGAAGTGCCCAAGCCCGATGGCGGCACGCAGGTCTGGCTCGGCCACAGCGGCGGTTGTCCCGGCATCAAGGCCGTGGTGGCCTACGCGCCCGAAGCCGGCGCCTTTGTGGCCGTGGCGTTGAACAATGACGGTTCCGCCGAAGCCACTGCGCATCTGCTCCTCAAAGCGCTGAAGGAAACGCAGTGAATTTCGGGGTGGAGACAATAATTTGCTCCGCGAATCAATGTGAATAGCGACGTTCCAAGAGTCTTTCTGACCGCCGAGTGGAAGCATCTGGCGATGCTGAACTACGAGATCGCCCCATCCGCGCTCGCACCCTACGTGCCAGCCGGAACGGAACTCGATTTGTGGAAGGGCCGGCATTTGGTCTCGGTGGTTGGCTTCCGGTTTTTGCGGACGCGCGTGCTGGGAATTCCGATTCCATTCCATCGCAATTTTGAAGAGGTCAACCTGCGGTTCTATGTCCGCCGCAAGTCGGACGACGGCTGGCGCCGCGGGGTGGTGTTCATCCAGGAAATCGTTCCGCGCGCCGCGATCGCGTTCCTTGCCCGCACACTCTACAACGAGCCTTACGTTGCGCTGCCGATGGCACATCGGATTGAGGTCGAGTCTGGATCGCTGCGTTCGGCCGAATACTCCTGGCGGTTCCGTGGTCGGCAAAACCGTGTGCAACTCACCGTGAAGGGCGAGGCGCTGCCCTTGCGGAAGGGTTCGGAGGCCGAGTTCATCACGGAGCATTACTGGGGCTACAACACCCAACGCGATGGCTCAACGATGGAATATCGCGTGGAGCATCCACGCTGGCGGGTTTGGGACGCGGCTGCGGCGCAACTGGATTGCGACGTGGCAGGAATCTACGGCGCACAATTCACCGATTGTTTGAGCCGGCCGCCATCCTCTGCGTTTCTGGCCGAGGGATCAGTAGTCACGGTTGCTCGCGGTGTCCGTTTGCCGGCATGAAAACCAACACATACTGCCCGTCACCACCGCGCAGTTGCGCAGGCATTTTACGCGAACACGACAAAACGATTGCGTTGGGTTTAAACCAGCGGCAACATCGCCCTCAAGCCTAACCCATGTGACGCAACGATGAAACCACCCATGCCGCTCCGCGACAAACCGCAGGGTGTCCCCGGCTTTACGCTGATTGAACTGCTCGTGGTGATCGCGATCATTGGCATCCTGGCGGCCATGCTCCTGCCCGCCCTCGGCCGCGCCAAGGAAAGGGCGAAGCAAACCAACTGTCAGAGCAATTTAAAACAAATGGGTTTGGCCATGCTGCTGTATGCCGAGGATAATCAAGGGCGGATTCCCCGCGGCAACGAACCGTTTTGGTGGCAGTTGTACATCCCGGCGCTGGGCGGCAACCGCGCCATCCGGGACCAATACGGTCGGGTCAAGGTTTATACCTGCCCGAGTTACCCGGACAAGCGGCAGATGATCTGTTATGTGGTCAACGCCTGGCAGTTCAGCCGTCCGAGCGACCTGACCGGTTCCGAACTCACCGGCCCTGCGAATGTGAGCCGCATTCAAAAGCCCGTCGATACGATTTATTTTGCCGACAATGAACATGGATTGAATCGACCGGTTTTCACGGCCACCACCATCATCGGCTCGGACAATCTGAATGATGTGTGGCACCCGATTCACCTTCCCTATCGTTCCGGCGGAAGCGTGCTGAACAGCGAGCGGCGAGTGGCGGCTGCCCGGCATGGGCCGGTGCCAACCTCCTATACTTCGACGGTCATGCCGCTTGGAAGAACGCCAAACGGATCACGATCGATGATTGGCGCGAGCAAAAATATTGAACGGGCTCGCGGCTCGAGCGGCCAGTAAACTCAATTTCCGAGTTGCCGGCCAGATCCGTCAATCTGAGCAGTTGGAGTAACGGCTGAGAGCGTCATGCGACTTGGTATTGTCCGGGGATCGCCACTTCCGGGAAGGGCAGCGGGCCGAACTCATATTTATTGGGGCCGAGGCGCTGCTTGGAGTTGAGCATTTGATCCCATTCCACAATCTGGCCGCTGTAGGCGGACTCGCGGCCCATGATGGCCATGAGCGTGGCCTCGGCGGTCTGCTGCGCCTCGTTCAACGGTTTGCCAGCGCGGATGCTGTCAATCAAGTCCTGATGCTCCTGCTGATACGGGTTCACATCCTGGCCGCGGAAACGCCAGCTTTCCCCGCCGCGCACGC
>CAVTPM010000010.1:0-19072 GCA_963736655.1 uncultured Actinomycetota bacterium | reverse complement strand
AGGCCCGACCCGACCCGGCCCTGCTCGCCGACGTGACCGTGTGGCGTGCCGCGACCGGCGTCCCCGACAGCGACCGCCGACCCACGGGCCCCCGACAGCCGGTCAAGGCGTTCGCCCTCGCCCAACCGCCTGGAGTCACGCCTGAGCGGGGACCGCTCCCCCGCGCTGGCCGAGTGGGGCCACCTGCTCCACCAGGTCGCGCCCGCCGTGCGAGGCGACGAGTTCACACCTGTCCTGGCCGAACGGCTCGCCGCAGTCTCCCGCGCCGGGATCGACGCCCACCACCTCCTGCGTGCCGCGGCCACGCGAAGCCGACCTGCCCGACGACCACGCCGCCGCCGCGCTGTGGTGGCGGATCAGCCGCCACCTCACCCCCGCCGTCGCCACCAGCGTCGACGACGACCAGACACCCTCACCCCCTCCTGGACCACCCACCTGACCATGGCGCTCGGGACCGACCGTGCACGAGACCTCCAGGACAGCCCGTTCTGGCCGGCCCTGGTCACCGCCGTCGACCATGCCCTCGCCCGCGGCCACCGCCTCGACACGGTCACCGCCATGGCCGGCCCCCTCGACCCGACCATCGACGTCGAGCCCGCCCAGGCCCTGGTGTGGCGCCTGTCCGTGCTCACCGACCCCCCGCCCGCTATGTACGACGACGCCGGGCCCGGCGTGCCGGTCGACGACCGTGCCGCAGAGCCGTGGAGGACGAGGAGGACGGCTGGTGGCCACCCGAGGGCGGCACCGTCCTGGAGGCCCCCGCCCCGACTGACCCCGTCGGACTGCCCGCCCCCGGTGGCGTCGATGACGACGCGACCGTGGACGACCCGGACCACGTTCACGCCGACCTGCTCGCGGCCGCGCTGTACCGGGAGTCCATGGGCGTGCTGGAGCCCACCGACGCCCAGATCGAGCGGATGGTCGCACGGGCCGCCGCCTGGGACCACGCCGTCGCCGACCCGGCCCGGCTCGTGCACATCAACACCATGGCCATGGACTTCTACGCCGCCAACGTCGACGCCGCGTGGGCCGGAACCTACCTCGACGACCGCCTCCCCGGATGGCGCGACCACCCACACATCACCGCCGGGTACGCCCCCGCCGGGTGGACCGGCGTGGTGGACCACCTGCGCGCCCGCGGCGTCACCGACGACGAGCTCCTCGAGACCGGCCTGGCCACCCGCGCCCGCACCGGGAACCTCATCGACCGCTTCCGCGACCGCGCCGTGTTCCCCATCACCCACCAGGACCAGATCCTCGGGTTCGTCGGCCGCCGCCACCCCGACCTCACCGACGACGACCACGCCGGCCCGAAGTACCTCAACACCGCCGACACCGTGCTGTTCCACAAGGGAGCACAGCTCTACGGGGCGATCCCGGCACTGCTCGAGGCCGGCGCGGCCCCCGTCCTGGTCGAAGGACCGATCGACGCCCTGGCCGTCACCCTGGCCGGCCACGGCCGGTACGTCGGCGTCGCCCCCCTCGGAACCGCCCTCACCGACGACCAAGCCCGTCAGCTCGCCACGCTCAGCACCCGACCGATCGTCGCCACCGACGCCGACCTCCCCGGCCGCGTCGCCGCCGAACGCGCCTACTGGCTGCTCGCCCAGCACGGCGCGGACCCGCTGGCCCTCGACCTGCCCGACGGAACGGACCCCGCCTCACTGCTTCACGCGACACGGTCCCGCCGCACTGCGGCACGCGCTCGATAACGCCCGCCCACTCGGCCCAGGTCCTCATCGACGAGCGCCTCACCAACCTCCCCCGCAACGACGCCATCCAGGCCGCAACCCGCGTGACCGCAGCCCGACCGCCATCAACGTGGGTGGGTCACACCGCCGACATCGCCGAACGTCTCGGCGTCGACACGGACGCCGTCACTGGGTGTCTCCGCACGGCCGTCACCGAGTGGAACAGCGACCCGGCACGAGCCGCCGCGCGCCACCTCACCGAAATCTCCGACGTGCGGACCCGACTCGAGGCGCAGCACGGTGACCCCACCCGCCGGTGGGCCACGCTCGCCGACCAGATCGACCCCCGCCTCACGACACAGAGCGACTGGCCCGCTCTCGCCGAGATGCTCCAAACCGCAAACGACGCTGGTCACGACGTCCCGGCGCTCACCCGACGACTGGTCGCCGACGCGCCGCTCGGGGAAGTGCCCGCCCAGGAGCTTCGATACCGGCTCGTCGCCACCCTGCCGGAGTCAGCTCAACTCCCATCGCTCGTTGAGGAAGACGTCGCTCTGGTGGCGCCCCGGGGTCCCGACCGCAGCCAACCGCGTCCCGCCTCCGCTCACCGACACGCCATCGGTAGGTGACCTGTCTCGTTCCCCCGCCAGGTCACCGAAGTAGGCTCTGCGGCGAGGTCCGCGATGACCCGGTACGCGCAGAGCGCTCCGGGTGCGGCATCGAGCAGGTCGACCGTCTCGGAGACGGCGCCCAGCTGCGGCAGCCGGCACAAAGCGGTGAGTCGGCCGGAGGGGTCGAGGACGGTCCACGAGACCCCCTGCATCACCGTGCGGTAGATGATGTTGCCGCCGGCGGTCGACTTCCCGCCGCCGTGTCCCGCACAGATCATCGCGAGCCCGGACTCGTCAGCTTGCTCGGTCGCCTTCCACCCCGCGACGAGCGGCCTACGACGAGGGAAGGCCGCGGTAAGTCAAGTTCGCGGGCTGACGCGGGTGTTCGGGCTGGCACCGCCGCTCCCCATCATCCGGGGTCATCGGAACGCGTCAAGGGCGCCTTCGGCGTCACTGGCGTGATGGCCTTCGGCCACCCATGACAGGGGCCCGCCGGGCCAACGAGTGACTTCGTGCGTTGCGCGAGCGAACTCCTCTGAAGCAAGCCGGCCTCATGGCTCCTCACCGACCAGTGCGGTCAGGTCGTCGCTGGTGAGCCGCTTGGATGAGTCGGCTTTCCCGTCCGCGAAGGAGACACCCTCCGCTGCGAGCATCTGCTCAGGATTGCGACGGTCGTCGGGATCGCTCCATGCGAAGTTCGGTGCCACCCGCGATTGATGGGTCAGGACGCGGTGAGCATTTGCGCACTGGGCGCAGTTCGTGATGTGGGCGCCCAGCGGTTGTGGAGCGGTCCCTATTGCGTCGGCGAGGTCGCCGTACGTCGTCCAGCGCCCCTCAGGCAAGGCCTCCAAGATCGAGTGAAGCCTGGACCAGTCAAAGGGTGGGGAGGACTTTCTCTGCTCGGACCTGTCGCCCCGGAATACCGAACGCACATCCGCCAGCCGGCGGCCGTCCTCGAGCTTCCAGAACGTCCAGCCGTTCGTGATGGCCCCCTTGACGTGCTTGCCGGCACCGGAAGGGGTGTCGAAGTGCTGGCCATGTACCTCGAGTCGGCCGTCGGTGCCGACGATGGCATCCGTGGTGGCCCAGCGGCCGGGTCGGGCGCGCAGTCGGGTGCCGGGTGTGAGTAGTCCAGCGGCCAGGAGGTGTTTGATTTCCACCCAGCCTTGGTCGCTGGGCGCGGTGTGCGGGACCTGCCCGCGTGCCCCCGCGGTACTGGCCAGGTCGCCAGCAACGCCTCGATCATGTCCTTTGTGCGGGCGTCGATGTGGTCCTCGTCCCAAGTCTCGCTAGCACGGTCGTGGAAATGGCGGTTCATCAGGAAGACGTCGTGCTTCGCGACCTTGTCCCGTTTGAGGGCCCAAGGCCCGTTGGACACTGAGCTGTTGAGACTCTTCGTGAGCAGAGTGAGGTTGCCTAGCCGGTGCACATGAGCACCTCGGTTGAGCTGATCCTCCAGTTCCTCGACGGGCCAGTGCTGCTCCCACTTCTGGGGCAGAACGTGCTCAATGGGGTACCCACGTCGTGGAACCGGCGGGTACTCATAGGCGGTCCGCAAGAAGTCCTCGACAGCCTCGAGTAGCATCCGCAGTCGGCCGCGAGGAAAGCGGCGGTAGGCGTTCTCGGTGAGCAGACCTGCGCGAACCTCGTCGTCGCCGGGCCAGTAGGTGCTGGCCGAGGCCAATCGGGTCAGGTGGGTGCGGACGCGCTCGGCAAGGGTCTCGGGCGGGCTGGACCTGTGAGTGCGGATCAGGTCAGTCACTACTCGGCCAAGGTCGCCGGAGTTCAAGCGCAAGACTTGCCGCCGGATAACCCAGCTCTCGGTGGCCGCAATCACGGCGGTAGCGACGTCGATGGGGATGTCGAGCTCGGGGTCGTGCAGCCATAGGAGGACTGGCTTGAGCACTTCCACCCCGGCGGCGCTCATCCGGTAGACGGCCATCTCAGTCGGGGTCAGCGCCCGGTCCGCGTCGGTAGCAGCGAGCGTCCACTGCTGGTAGAGGTCCGCCTGTTGCTTGATGAGGGGCAGGAGTTCGCTCATCTTCTGGCCGCACTCGTGATCGACGTAGTGCTTGAACCGGTTGAACGTCGACTTCGGACTGATCTCCTCCCCTACCCGAGCCACCAACCACTGGTTGAGAAACAAGGAACTGCGCGACACGTTGTACCGGCCGACGCCGATCTCCGTCTCCCAGAAGCTCGATTCGAAGGGCCAGTCTTCGGCGTAGGCGCGACGGGTGTCCACACCCTCGGCCTCCAGCCGCTGAAAGACGAAGTTCTTCACCAGATCGGCCGCGGTCAGCGGGGTACCACGAGCGTTCAGGGTCTCGAAGATCTCTTGCGAATTCTCTTGCGCTTGCAGGTCGATGACGACGAGCTGCACGCCTCGGGTCAGTACCTGCACCAAAGTCGTGGCCCGCGCCGGGTAGACCGGATCTGTGGGGTCACCCAACCAGTCACTCACCGATGCGACGAAGAACCGATGTGCCCTGGCCAACAATGACCCGGAATGCTTCAGCGCGTCGTGGTTGACCGGTGGTTCGGCGTTCATCACTTCGTCGAAGGCACTTTGGTCACGGTTCGTGTGTCGCAGCTTCAGCCGGGTGTCGCCCCCCGTTACGTACAGCTCGAGGTTGTGGGTGAGCACGTCGAGCTGGCCGGAGAGCATGTCATGACCGGCCTCCTCCAACACCGAACCAGCGGCGTCCATGAGCAACTGCAACGTCGTCAGCCGCTGCTGGCCGTCGATGACGTTGCGCCCAGGAAGGTTCCCGGTTTGGTTGTCTTGGGCCTGCACGACCACCGCCCCCAAGAAGTGAGTTGCCGAGGAGTACGGGTCGTTGAGCCGGTGCTCCGTCAACCTGCGCAGGTCCTGCCACAACGGCAGCCATTGCTCGGTCTCGTCCCACACGTACGGGCGCTGGAACAGCGGAACCACCAGGTGCTGCGGGAGATTGAAGATGTCTAGCGGTGTACGTACGTTCGTCTCCACGACTCCCCTTGGTTGTGCGCTGGTGGCATTCTGTCCCGCTGACCAACCCTGTCAGGCCCGCCGCCTGATTTCAGCCCTTACGGGGTGAGCGACTGACGGTCAGTTGCCGTATCCCGTCTCCCTCCTGCCGAACTCACCTCTACTAGATCAAGGCGCGCCTTCGTCGCGCTCGCAGCCTGCGGGCGGCGCTGGCGCGCCGTCCTCGACTGCGGGCATAAGTCGTGGTGCCATCCCAACTGCTCATCATGGGAGCTAGCCGACGAGTCGATCGCGGGAGCGCCAGTTCCCCCAACTCAGCTCGGAAGATTCCCGCGTCGTCCTGCAATTCGCTCTCCGGGCCGTACTGGTAACTGACCATCCGCACACTGCTGCCTTCGGTGCGGTTGTAGAAGCCGTACGAGGTGAACTGAGCGCTGCTCGGTCCCTCACGCAATTGCACGAAGTGTCCGAGGCGCATCGGGGACTGCGACCCGTCTCGAACGAGGTAGAGCTCGTTGTCGATCATGTGGTCGCCCACGGCGAACTCCCGAGTCACAAAGGGCGACCGAGCCCCGAGCGCGACCTCAGCCGTCTGAACTAGACCGTCTCGCCCACGTCTTGCGCTTCGAGGACGGACCAGCAGTAGCCGGGACCACACGTTCCCGAGGAGCCCCCGGGCTCTCTCGAGGTCTGAAACGAGCGATTCGACCTGCGCCCTCCACACCTGTTCGGACGTGTACCCCGTATGGCCCAGCCACCGGTTTCGCTTGCTATTCAGCTCGTTGAACTTCTTGACGATGTCCTTTGAGATCAGCCGCTCGATCCCGGTCTGACTGAGATCGCCGAAGGCGCGACGGACGCGGGCAATCTCGTCGGCGTCGCCAGTCTCGAGTGCACGGCGCAGGTTCTTGGAAATCTTCTCGACGATCACCACCCACGTGCCGAATGACGCTCTCTCAATGCCCAGATGCTGTTCGGCCAAGGTTTGGCGGATCGCCGCTTCAACCTCACTGCTGTTGCCTCGATCGTTCCGGCTCGCCGAGAGCAGGACCGTCGCGTGAAAGGTCACGATGGCCTCCCAAGCATGGAGGTAGGCGCGCTGCTGCTCCCCCGGTGACGAGGCAGTCTCTGCGGTCCAAAGCGCTGACGCTACCGGGAAGGGCAACTGGTCGAGCCAGGCCGTCAGTGAGTCGTCAAAGGCACCCGCGACCTTGCTCACCACCTCTTCCGCGCTCTCTGGAGATGCCCAGATGCTGGCTCGCTGCGTGCTCAGCTCCGCCTGGAAGGACCCCAGCCGCTCGTCGGCGGAGGCGAGTGTCAGTTGAGCGGCGAGGGTAGGAACCGGCACGATGAGCTCGTCGGCCCACCGCATTAAGGAATTCGCGTCCGACCGCAACGCCTTGAGGTGATGGCCGGAGCTGCTGGCCTCGATCGCCCGCTGCCTTGTGGCGACACCTTGCTCCGAGTTGAACCACGCAGCCAGGAACTCCGGATGAACCGAGTCGTCGTCGAGTTGGATCGAGAGGACCCGTCCGCCCGAACCGGTGTCTGACGGGACCGTGGCAGCGCGGCCGGCCCGGGTCGTGGGAACGAACAGCTGCCGGCCGCGAGGATCGGCCGGTGGGTCCAGCACCGGTTCAGGTTGGCGAGCAAGAAGACTGCTCAGCCGTCGGCTGGGCCAACCTTTCGTTTCCATGTCCCTGAGAAGTTCGCGTGAATCGTCACCGAAGAAGTGACTTGGATCGAGGTCGATGATCTCGCGCGGTTCCTCCCTTATGGAGACACCGGCGTCAGCCGCGTAACGGACAGCCAGAAGCCCTCCGTCGATCGCAATGTCGTTGTACGTGGTGACGGACCATCCGAGTTCGTGGCCTGCACTCGTGAGGCGCGACAATCGGGCGTCACGGCGTGTGAACTGACGCAAGCTGACCGTGCGATTGCGCGGGCCCGCCTTCTTCGTCCTCAGCCCGGACTCGAGCTCGCGGAAGGCTTCAACGGGAATTGACCTGCGACGGTGCTCAGTCGTGAACATCGTCTGCAGATCGGCGACCATCGCCTTGTCTGAACCGACGTCGCCAAGCCCGTTGGAGAAGGTCAACAGAAGGGGAATGTCCGTATTCGGTGCCAGGCCCTCAGGGAGCCGCGTGACCGACTCCAGAAAGCCGGCGTCAACGATCCGACGACGCACTGCACCGGTCGCACCGCCGGAACTCAACGCTCCGGGATGGACAAGTGCTGCGACACGTCCCCCGCCATGTTCCGCCGGACGCAACTTCTCCAAGGCCAGAGAGATGAAGAGCCAGGTGCTGTCGGAGCCCTGCGGGAGACCGAATCCGAAGGCACCGGCGCGCTGCCGGTCTTCCACACCGGTCTCCGAACTTTTCCAACTCATACCCCACGGAGCATCGACAATGACCAGATCGGCGGCGAAGCCCTCGAAGGCGTCGTACACAAGGGTGTCGCCCGGAGCAACCTCAGCATCCGGAAAGACATCGAAGCGCCGCTTGCTCTCCGTCACTACCGCTTGATTGATGTCCTGGCCACGGTAGCGCGTCCGCACGCCTGCTGACCTCAACGCCTCCAGCAGCAGGGATCCTGCGAAGCCAGAGCCAGCAGCTGGATCCCAGATGTCGACTGACGACTTCCTCGCATCGAGACGGACGAGACAGCCGACAGCGAGGGCTCGAGCGAGGGAAAGGCTGGTGGTGTGCACTCCGTAACTGCGGTCGCTCTCGTCTTCCGGGGGCTCATCACTTCGTGCGTGCATGAGCAGGTGCTCGATTGCTGGGTGCTGAGCGCTGGTTGCGGCCATCACACTCACCTGATGCCGTAAAGGGCATCGACGCCATCCGGCGTTTCCGCATCGACCGTTCGAAGCCGGCGCGACAGGTACAAGTACTGACCGATGTGCCGGATGAACTCGTCCGCCCGATCGGTATCGCCGGTCAGAGCGCCGGTCAGCTTGCCGAACGCGCCCTCGTTCAGAACGGCTGCGTCAGTCAGAGTCTCGCGGAGGTTCTGGCCGAGGAGAGGAACTGATCGACGGCATTGTGATCGATCTGCTCGACGATGCGCGGGTCCTCCTCGGCCATGCCTGCGGCAGCGAATGTCCAAAGCCTTCGATCTGCGGGTCAGCGAACTCAGCCCCGAACAGCGCGTTGATCCTGGCGACGACCTCCGCCAGCAACACCTGCTGAGGATCGGGCCGCGAGGCTCGAGACCCGACTCCCGTGATGCCCGGCAGGGCCGGCGTGTCCTGATCACCCGACAGCGCGATGTCGGCTCGGCCTTGGTCGACCTGTCGGACCCGGCGAAGTTCCAGTCCGGAGACGTCGACGTCCGCACCCGTCTCGCCGCCGGGGAGCAGCCGCGTGAGCTGACGCAAGAACTCCGCGAGCTTCTCGAGGTCGCTGGTGCCGTAGTCGACGACTTGCGACATGAAGTCGTACAGGCGGACGTAGGAGCCGCAGTCCTTCCGGAAGGTGCGCAGCTCGTCGAGAGCCTGCCCGTCACGCCGCTCCGTCGCATCGTTCCACCGGTTCACGAACTCGTCCCGTGCAGGCGCTACCGCGGCTGCTAGCGCCGCATGCGACTGGCTGCGGGCCCACCAAGCCTCGGCGTACCTCTCGACGTCGCCGGGCGTATATATCCGCACCTGGGCCAGCTTTGTCGCGAGGCGGTGGACCAGGTTCGGGATCGGTCGCCGTCTCGACGTGCGCCTCCAGGTAGTAGGTCAGGAAGGCCTCGCGGATCTCGGAGGGGTCGTTGACGAAGTCGAGCACGAACGTCCGGTCCTTCAGCTCACCGGACGGAGCGCGGTAGGTGCGGTTGAGGCGGGACAGGGTCTGCACCGCGTGAACGTCGGGCAGGCGCTTGTCGACGTACATGGCACACAGCAGCGGCTGGTCGAACCCTGTCTGGAACTTGTCGGCCACCAGCATGACCCGGTACTCGGGCCGGCGGAACTCCTTCGCCAAGTCCGAACCGAGCCCCGGGTTCATTGACGCCTCGGTGGCGTCGGTCAACCCGTAGTCCTCGTCACTGATGCTCCCGGAGAAGGCGACGATCGTTTGATAGCCGTAGCGCTTCTGCGCGAGATACTTGTCTGTCTCAACCTTGTAACGGACCGCCGCCTGGCGTGAGTCCGTTACAACCATGGCCTTCGCGTGTCCGTCCAGGAGGTGCGCGACGTTGGCGCGGAAGTGTTCGACGATGATTTCGACCTTCTGCCCAACGTTCGTTGGGTGCAGGTTCGCAAACCGCATGATCTTGCGGGTCGCGACCTTCGGGTCGACGAGCCGCTCGGCCGCGTCGTCGCTCTCAGTGATCGCCGGTAACGAGGCCGCTTTGGCCATGCTGCTCAATCTCAAAAGCGGTCTTGTAGGTCTGGTAGCCGCGCAGCACGTCAAGGATGAATCCCTCTTCGATGGCCTGTCGCATGGGGTACACGTCGAACGAGACTGGTATTCCCTCGTCGTTCTCACGTCCGAACAGTGCCTTCGTCTTGGTCTTCGGTGTGGCCGTGAACGCCAGCAACGACACGTTCCGGGCGCCGGCCCGAGCAGCAGTCTCGGCCGCAATCTGCCGCTCCCTCAGGACGTCCGCTTCGACGAGCTCGTTGACGACGTCCTGCTCGTCCACCTCCTCCTCGGTGGTGATCTGGCCGCCTTCGGTGAGCACCTTTTTCAGATCGGCCGAGGTCTTGCCGGACTGCGACGCGTGCGCCTCGTCGATGATCACGGCGAAGTTCTTGTCGCCCAGCGTCGACTCGAGGAGGCCCTTGACGTACGGGAACGTTTGAATTGTGACGACAATGATGAGGGCAGACCCGGTAAGCGCGTCCAGCAGCGCGCGAGACTTCGAGCCACCGGAACGGCGCACGGCAGCGGAGTCGATGACCGCGACAGTGCCCACGGTGTCATCGACCTGCTCGACCGCCTGCTGCAACTGAGCGTCCAGTACGCGGCGGTCGGAAACGATCAATACCTTGTCGAAAACCTTCGCGTTGGCGTCGTCGTGGAGGCGGGCGAGCCGGTGCGCGGTCCACGCGATGGTGTTCGTCTTGCCCGAGCCGGCGGAGTGCTCGATCAGGTAGCGGCGACCGGGACCCTCGCCGGTGATTGTGGCCACGAGCTTCGTGTCACCGCGCGCCACTGGTGGTAGCGCGGGAACACCAGGGTCGTGGACCGCACGATCTTGCCTGTGGCGGGGTCCTCGTCGGACTCGATCTTCAGAAACATCTGCGAGCCGAGGATGGCCAGCCAGTTGTCTCGCTGCAGGACCTGCTCCCACAGATAGGAGGTGGCAGCGCCGTCGGGATTCGGGGGGTTCCCGGCCGCGCCGGTGTCGTCATGGCCGCGGTTGAACGGCAGAAAATAGGTCTTCTCCCCGGCGAGCTTCGTCGTCATGTGTACCTGATCGTCGTCGACGGCGAAGTGCACGAGGGCGCGCGTCCCGAAGCCGAGCAGCGGCTGCCCCGCCGGCTCGCGGTCTTTGCGATACTGGCTCACCGCGGTGCGCCACTCCTGCTTGAAGAACGACTTCAACTCGCCGTGGCCACCGGCAGACCGTTGACGAAGAACACCAGATCGATCGACCGGGAGTCGCCGCGCTTCGGAGAGAAATGCACCTGCCGGACGACCCGCAGTCGCACCTTCCGGTAATTATCGGTGACGTCCCGATTCAGCGTGGTGGCGGGCTTGAACTGGCACATCCGCAGGTGCGCGGTCGCGCCGCGGGTGTGGGAGAACTTCCGGCGTAGCACATTCAATGTGCCGCCGCCCGAGCGCATCGGAGTGTCGAGGCGCGAGACTACGGGCGTGACTAGCAGCGCCTCGCGGTCGGCTGGCTCCGCGGCACCGTGCCGACGCGCACCACCTTCGAGTACTCGTCGGGCTGCGTCTCGCTCAGCCACCAGTGGACATCCTCGGGCCAGATCGCACGCTCGACGTCGTAGCCGTGCGTCGGTCTCGCTGTACTCCCAACCGTGAGCCGCAAGGTACTCCGCGATCTCGGTCTCGAACGCCTCCTCTCGGGTGCCATCTGTGCCGCCATCGCCTCAGCTCGCCTTCCTCGCCGTGCACAGGTCGACTATCCCGTCACCGCCGCAGTGATCAACGCGGAACGACGCTCCTTAGCGAGAGCGATGTGCTCCTCGGCCCTGGCGATAAGGGCGACGATCTGCGTTGTCTGCTCGTGGTGATCGCATGGCCAACGATGGTCCGGCCGGCTGCATCACCGGGCGGGAGAAGGTGCCGCAGATTGTCCGGAAGTTCTGCTGATCCGGCGGTCGAGTGCGTGGGGGCCCGCGTGTGAACAGCCTGTACTGGTCCGAAGTACGCGGGCTGACCGGAGCGCCGAGTGGAGGTACCAGGTTCGCTCATCCGCGGTCTCGAACACGTGATAGTCCGGGCTAGACTGCACCACGCTGTCGAGATACTCCGACGCGCCAGCGATGAGCCACACGGGTTGACGACGAGATCGTCGGACGGGCGATGAAGTACCGAGAATACCCGTCCGCGGCGTTCTGCTGGACCGCCATCGTCGATCGGTCGATCAGCTGCCCCTTTACGGTCAAGGACAGCATTGTCTCGGTACCAGCGACATTGCGCTCCTCGCGCGCTAGGCAGAGGGTCTTAAACCGCTTGACCCGCCAGGAGCCTGGTGCCCTGCGGAGCCACGGCTCGACAGCGAGCGAACTGCCCCACCGGCTGACGTCGTGGATGCCGCACTCGTCGTCACGCAGCCCGGTCAGCGCCGCCCTGGTGACCACAGCCAGTCTCCGCTCGTTGAGGCAACGAATCAGTTCCTCCTGCTTGGCCACGAGAGCATCGATCTGAGCCGTCTCGTGGTCCAAGTAATCGGTTATAGCGCGCTGCGCGTCGGACGGCGGCATTGGAACAATGATCGCGCCCAGGACGTCTCGTGATAGCGACGGCAGAGTGGCAGTCCGATTGTTCGCCTCGACGTACCCGCTCGCGAGGCAGGCCTTGAGGGTATAGAGGAGGAACCCCGGGAAGACTGAACCGCTTCTTTGCCGAGACGTGCAACGTGGTCTCTGGAAACCCCATCCGACGAGATCGTCCTTAAGCATGTGGCTTCTGCCGTACCCTGCGCCCCCTTCGACAACGACGATGTCATCCCGCTTCAACTCATACTTCCGCAACTCGGCCAACGAGAAGTCCATGCGCTTTGAGTGGTCGAGCACCAGATGGTCAGGCTGGATCGAACCAGCGGCCAGATATGGTGCTGAGACTCCCCAACTCACCTCGTTTCTCGCGTTGATCATCTTGCCCAGCACGACCTCGAAGTGGTACCCGATCGGCGCGTCCGACCAATCTGCGGGAAGGTCAGCCGAACCACCTGCGGCCGTCCTTGCTCACCCTTCCACCTGACGCAGCATCGTCATGATTTCGCCGACGACCCGCTCGAGGTCGGCGTCGATCTCCACGAGGGGGCGGGGCGGCACGTAGGTGTAGAAGTGACGGGTGAACGGGATCTCGTACCCGGTCTTGGTCTTGTCCCAGTCGACCCAGGCGTCGTCGAGGTGCGGCTCCACCTCGGCGTCGAAGTATGCCCGCACCGTCTCTTCGAGCGCCTCGTGCGTTTTGGGGTGGCCGCGCCAGCCGAACGGGACGTTCTCAGTGCCGCGCAGGCTGGGATCGGGCTCGGGCTCGCCCTTGCGTGAGCCCGAAGCGTGCAGACAAATGTCCGCGGTCTCGTCGTGGACGCCGAGGGCCTGCCAGAGCGTCTTGCGGTGCGCCGTCGTCAGGCTGACCCCGTGTTCGCGCAGGTGGCTCCCGAGCTCCTTGTTGAACTTCTCCCGGTTCAGGTAGGGCTCGTCGCCAAACGCCACCAGCGCCGCGGGAAGGCCCGCGATCTTGCCGAGCGTCTTGTGCTCGGCCACGGCGCTGATCGCCTCCGGGGTGCACTCGAAGCGCAACTGCAGCGGCCGCTCGACGGTGACGGTCCAGTAGGCGAAGTCGCGGTTGGCGAACACTTCACCGGCACCTCGACCTCGGGGTCGCCTCGACCCCGCGAGCGCGCGAACGACCGCCCCACGGTCCTTCTCGGCGATCTCGACCCGCTTGGAACCGATCGGCTTGCGCAGCTTCGAGCCCAGCCCGGTGGCGTCGATGAGCGGACGGTGCCCTTGCGGTCACCGGGTTTCGCAGTTCGACAGGACCCACAAGTAGGTGGCGATCGGGTGTTGTAGAACATGTCGTTCGGCAGCGCGACGATGGCCTCGACCAGGTCGTTCTCGAGCATGTGGCCGCGGATCTCGGAGGGACCCGAGCCCGCGCCGCCGTTGAACAGCGGAGAGCCGTTGAGGACGATGCCGGCCTTGCCGCCGCGGCCGGTCGCGTCGACGTCGCGCATCTTCGACGCGACGTGCAGAAGGAACAGCATGGCGGCGTCGCCGACTCCCGGCAGACCCGGCGCGAACCGCCTTGGCCGCCGCGATCGTGCTCGCTCCTCACCTCCGACTCGCACGGCCTTCCAGTCCGTCCCGAAGGGCGGGTTGGACAGCACGTAGTCGAAGCGCCGATTCTCGAACAGGTCGACGACGAGGGTGTCGCCCAGGCGGACGTTCGATGGGTCCTGACCCTTAATGAGCAGGTCGGCCTTGCAGATGGCGTAGGTGCGCGGATTGATCTCCTGCCCGAACAGCGCCGTGGAGGCATCTGCGGATTGAGACCGTGCAGGTGCTCGTCGGCGACGGTGAGCATGCCGCCGGTGCCGACCGTGGGGTCGTAGATCGACCGGACGGTGCCGCGGTCCCGCAGCGCCTCGGTGTCCTCGGCAGTACAGCAGGTCGACCAGGAGACGGACGACGTCGCGCGGCGTGTAGAACTGGCCGGCCCCGTCGTTGGCAGACTCCGCGAACCGGTAGATGAGGTTCTCAAACAGGTCGCCCATGTCGGCGTTCGACACCTGCGTCGGGCGACAGGTCGATCCGCTCGAAGTGGCGGACCACCTGGGCAAGCCGGTTGCGCGCGTCGAGCGTGCGGATGACGTTCTCGAAGTCGAACGACTTGAACACGTCGAGGTTCGCCGAGAACCCGCCCATGTAGTCGATGAGGTTCTCGGCCAGATTGTCCGGGTCCTGCAGCGCCTTCTTGAGCGTGAAGTCGCTGGTCGTCCAGAAGGACAGCCCGGCGCTATCCGCGCTGCGCGTGCCCATCTTCAGATGCGTCCGCCGTTGCTGCTCGCCGGCGTACCGCGCGACGACCTCGCCATCACCTCGCGGTGCGGAGCCATCGACGCACTCCAGACGACGCAGCACGGTGAACGGCAGGATCACCGAGCCGTACTCGGCCTCGGCGTAGGGACCGCGCAGGGTGTCGGCGACGCCCCACACGAAACTCGAAAGGACTGACACGACAGGCGAAGCTCCAATCTGGGTCGGCGCTGGCAACGCCGGCGAGACCGGCGCTTGGGTGTGGTGCACACGTTACTGGTGGGATCCGGTGCAGTTCGACGAGTCGTCGGAACAGGTCAATCAGACCAAGAACTGAGCCCGACGCCGGCTGGCCTGTCGACCCGTGGTTCGCACGAGTTGCTAGCTAAGCACTTAAAAGGAGACCGCCTCCTCGAACAGCCCGACAAGGCGTCACGCACCATAGGGACATATGTGGGGTCACATGACCTGGTCAGCAACCACCAACAGCCAGCAACACTCAAGGACGTCGTTGCAGTTCAGCGGCCGTCCACGTGTTCGCTAAGCGCCGTGCCTCCGCACTCCGTAGGTTAAGGGCTGGCGAGCAGGGATCCCTGGTCGGTACCCACAACCCTCGCAAGGCCTGCGACCTGATCAAGGCCGGGCCGGGGCCGCGTTCGCGGCATTGCCCTCGGTGCAGATCCTGAGGGCTACTACTCGAGGACTTCGCCGGTTTGCGGGTCAAGGACGTCACCATCCACCACGGTCAGCCGAGGCGCCTTGGGCCCGGCTGCCTCATCGCGCATCTGGTCGGTGTCCCCTCGATACGTCTGGACTCGTCGACGACGGTGTGCGTCGCTGCTGTGTCGAGCGTGCCGCCCCGTGGAGGGCCACATTTGGTGGCCGTTCTCGCAGTGAGCCCGCAGCCGCGCGGCATGCGGTCGGTGAAGGCGGGCAGGCAGTAGCGGTGCCACTCCTCGAGCGCGTCGCTGGTCATCGGCCAGGCCGGCGCGGCGGCGCTGGTCGGCCAGCGCCGCGATCTCGTGGACCAGGTGCGGGTGCAGTGGCCAGCAGCTGGGGATGAGCCCGGAGACGTCCCAGGCGTACTCGTGGTTGAGCCAGATCGACGACGTCCTCGAGCCACTCCCACAGCTCGTGCCGCAGCTCGGGGTCCAGGCACGTGGCCGGCTCCCAGGGCCGGGGCAGCAGGGCGTGGTTGCCCAGAGCCTTCTTCTGCTCCTCGGTGCCGTTGATGGCGATGTGGAGCTCGCGGTAGGCCAGCCGGACCTGCTCCCCCGGCGCGGGGAACGGGAAGACCATCGGGCTGGGCGCGGCCCGTCGGGCCTGTTCGGTCGTCATAGCTCACTCCTCGTCGGTTCGGTCTCGTCGTCGACGAACCCGAGCCGGCGCGGCCTCGACGAGCGCGGCCGTCGCGCGGGCTGGCCGGGTGTGACGACCATGCGGCGGTCGTGGGTCAGCCGGTGCCGGAGGGCGCGCTGGTCGGCCAGCAGCCGCTCGCCGGCCTTTCCCTCCACGCAGCGGGTGCAGCTTGGCGATGATCGGCTTGCCGTTCTCGGCGACCACGAGCGCCTGCCGCTCGGGGAGCTGGCGGACCTCCTCGGGCCGCATGATCGGGATGTCGTCGCCGGAGAAGCTGCGGCCGCCGCCGTTGAAGCCCCGGCTGGTAGGGGGTGACGCGGCCGACGCGGACGGTGCCGAGCAGGTCGGAGATCTCCTGGTTGAACGCGACGTCCTTGGAGCCGCCGAACATGATCAGGACGTTGGTGAGTCCGAGCAGTGCGCGGGCTTCGTGCTCGCCGAAGATGCTGGTCAGCTGCGGGCGGGTCTGGGCTGCCCAGATGAAGGAGAGTCCCTAGCGCGCGTTCGTTGGCCATCCGGGTGCGCAGAGTCGGCAGCGGCGCGGTGGAGGGCAGCTCGTCGAGGACGGAGAGCAGGGGCGGGCACAGCCGGCCGCCCCGCGGTGAGGTGTTGGCCAGCTGGAGCCCGGTGTCCAGGACGTGCTCGGCGACGGCGGTCATCAGCGGGCGCGCGGACTGGCGTAGGGGTCTCTCGCGGCCGAGGAGGTAGATGGTGCCGCGGCGACGGATGACGTCGGCCAGATCGTGGCCGGGCGTCCGGGGCCGGGGATGCAGCGGCGGCGGATGTCGGCCTGGAAGAACAGCGAGCGCCTGCTGGACGGTCGTGATGGTGTTGCCGGCGGTGCGGTCGTCGCCGTTGAGCGCGCCGTGGAGCAGTCCGTGCCAGAACGGCTCGGCGTGCGGGTGTCGGCGCAGGATCTCGATCGGCTCGATGGCCGCGGCCGGGTTGGCGACCCACTGCAGCACGTCCTCGAGGGTCTTGCCGGTCAGTGCGGCGGCGTGGAAGTAGCCCTGGAGCACCTTCGCGGACTCGGCGGCGTAGAACCGGGCCGCGTCGTCGCCGGTGCCGCCTTGGATCGCGCCCTTGACGGTGCCGGCGGTGAATGCCTTGGCTCGTCGTTCGGCGACCTTGGAGTCCACGCAGCCGGCGATCGGGTCCCAGATCAGCTCCTCGACGCAGTCCCGCGGCCAGGCCGAACGGGTCGAGGACGACGCAGGGCCGGTCCCGGGGGAGCGTTCGGTGAGGCTGAGCAGGAGGTCCTCGACCTTGGTCAGCGTCACCAGGGCGGCGCCGGGCGCGGCGAGCAGGGCGGGGGTGAGCAGGTCGAGGGTCTTGCCGGAGCCCTGCGGGCCGATGACGCCGGCGGTGCGGTCCCACGGCACCCACAGCTCACCGCCGCGGGGCTCGTGGGCGTCCCCGATCCGCCAGCCCACGTCGCGTGGCTCCACCCGGCGCAGCGCTGGGGACCCGGCCCGTGGGGTGCAGGTCAGGGCGGACCACCGACGCAACCCGACGAAGCCGGCCGGGACCGAGCAGGTCCCCGGCTTGGGCGCGGGTGGCCATGCCGCGGATCCGCCCGGGCCCCCACGCCCGCAGCCCGGCCCGCACAGCCAGCACGATGACGACGATGGTGAGGACCTCCGCGCCGCGACCGCCGTGTACAGGACCGCGGCGGATGCGCGCCCCCCGGGTGGCAGCCCGGCGCGGGCGTCCCCGGCGAGGATGCCGGGCAGGGCGGTGAACAGCTCCCCCGCGTGGGGTCCACGTCCACCCGTTGCCGGTGACCCCGTTGGCCACGGTCCGCCCGCTGTGGGCCGCGGCCACCAAGGCGAGGGTCGACCGCGGTGACCCCGCCGAGGGGGATCTCCCAAGTGGACGGATACGGGGTGGACCGTCGGGACTGCTGCATCGTGCCCTCCTGCTTCGGGTGCCGGCCTCTCCCCCGTAGGTGCCCAAGTCGGGTCCCGTGGCCACCCCGAACACGAGGGTGCGCCCGGGACCGCCTGTCACGCCTAGCGTGTCCCGCCGACCTGGGAACTGATCGGCGGAGTGAGGGTCGGGTCCCCGGTCCCGGTGGTGGGGCTGTGGGGTCGCCCATAACGGTGCCGCCGCCGTAGGTGTGGGCGTAGTGCAGCACGTCGTTGACGTACCAGGTGGCGTGGTTGTACGCGTACAGGGCGGTGCGCACCCCGGTGGGTCCTTTGGTGGCCCCGGAGCGGGTCAGGTAGTTCGCGGCGGAGAACACCGAGTCAGCGTCGCTCGTGATGCTGACGGTCCCGTCGCGGTCGCCGTCGACGCCGTAGGCAGCGAAGGCGGCGGGCATGAACTGCATCAGCCCTTGGGCGCCCGGCACTGGAGGTGGCGGTGGCGCGGCCGTGGGCGGTCTCCTGCCATCCCGACCCCGGCCAGCAGCGTCCACGGGATCCGGTACCTGTCGTGGCGGCGGCGACGTACAGCGCCTTGACCCGCGCCGGGATGGGAGCGGCGGCCACGGTCAGCGATGCCAGGCGTGGGGTGCCGGCGGGGGGCAGGTCGAACGCCGGACCCACCCTGCCACCTGCGGCGGCCCAACGGACCCCGCCCCGGAGGTGCGGCTCGTTTTGGGGGTCGAGTGCGGTCGCCCGCCCGTCCAGGGGGGCGCCGCGCTGGGCCATGAACGGTTCCGGGTCGACGGGTCGGCCGTTCAGGTGGATCTCGAGGTGGAGGTGGTTGCCGGTGGATGCCCCGGTGGAGCCCTCCATACCGAGAACCTGCCCGGTGCTGACCACGGCCCCGGGGCTGATGCCGGGGTGGATGCGGGCGAGGTGGGCGTAGCGGTAGTGGATCCCGCCGCCGTGGTCGACGTCGACGGCGTTGCCGGCTTCCCGGCGGGCCCCGCTGCGGTGACCGTCCCGGCGGCGACGGCGACCACTGGCCCGGGGCCTGGAAGGGCTGGCCAGGTCCACCCCGGAGTGCAGCTTCCAGACGTGCCTGATCGGGTGGAAGCGCATCCCGAACGTCGAGGTGCGCACGTACGCCTGTTGGAAGGGGGGCCGCCACACCCCGTCCGCGCCCGTGATGCTCCCGCAGGGCTGAAGGCGGAGCTGTTCCGCGGCGGCCGGCGCGATGACGGCGGTAACGACCAGGGCTGCACCGAACGGGGCCGCGACCAGGACGACGACGACGACGGCAGAACCCACCACAGCACTTTCATCACGGATCGTCCTCTCCTAGTGGGCGGTTTAGGCGGCGGTGATGGCGTCGTTGGTGTACGTCAGTG
>CAVTPM010000009.1:0-32697 GCA_963736655.1 uncultured Actinomycetota bacterium | reverse complement strand
CAAGGACTGGGTCGGTTCGTTGACGCCCAGGACCGTGGCGGTACGTACGAGGCGGCCTTGGGTGAGCTCAAGTCAGGGCGAGGGCGAGCCACTGGATGTGGTACGTGTTCCCTCAAGTCTCGGGACTTGGGCGGAGCGACACCGCGCGCTTCTATGCGCTCGCGGGTCTCGACGAGGCCCGGGAGTACCTGGAGCATCCAGTTCTTGGACCCCGGCTCATCGAGTGCGTGGAGGCGCTGGTGTCCTTGCCGGGCTCGGATCCCATCGCAGTGTTGGGCGGCACCGACGCCCAGAAGTTGCGCTCGTCGATGACTCTCTTCCGCCACGCCTCCGGCGAATCCAACCGTGCGACATTCGAGGCAGTGCTCGACAAGTACTTCCAGAGCGCCGAGGACGAGGCCACCCTCAGCCGGATCTGATGGGGTGCAGCAGATGCTCCGGTCTGTAGGCCGGGATAAGCCCAGCACGACTGGTTGGCGTTGACTGTCGGTGGCTGTAAGCTCCTGACCTGCGGAGATCGCCATCCGACCGTCGGTGAGTCGTTGAGTAGTGATGAACGTCTTGCGGACTGTGTGCGGACCGGTATTCCATCGAGCGAGAGGCTGAGGCCTGTTGAGCCGACACCGGCGTGCACCCTGGAGCGCGGCATTGCAGACAAGATCGGTGGCGTGGTGACAGGGTCCCCGAGGCGGAGGTAGTGGACTGCGGGTAGCCTCCGGGACGTGATCACCGGGGAGCTCAAGAGCAAGATCGACCGCGTCTGGGACGCCTTCTGGTCCGGCGGCATCTCCAACCCGCTGGAGGTCATCGAGCAGATCACCTACCTGCTGTTCATCCGCCGCCTCGACGACCTCCAGACCCTCGCCGAGAAGAAGGCCGCGCCGCACCGGCAAGCCGATCGAGAACCCGATCTTCCTGCCCGGCCAGGCCAACCTGCGCTGGTCGCGGTTCAAGAACCTCGAGCCCGGCGTGATGTTCAAGACCGTCGGCGAGGAGGTCTTCCCGTTCCTGCGCGCAGCTCGGCGGCGACGGCTCGCACCTACTCCGAGCACATGAAGGACGCCCGCTTCACCATCCCGACCCCGGCGCTGCTGTCGCAAGGTCGTCGACATGCTCGACGACATCCCGATGGCACGACCGCGACACCAACGGCGACCTCTACGAGTACATGCTCAGCAAGATCGCCACCGCCGGCATCAACGGCCAGTTCCGCACGCCGCGCCACATCATCAAGCTCATGGTCGAGATGACCGCCCCGCAGCCCGACCGACGAGATCTGCGACCCGGCCTGCGGCACCGCCGGCTTCCTCGTCGCCGCCTCCGAGTACGTCCGCGAGCACGCACCCCTCGGTGCATGACCGACGACGACGCAGCGGAAGCACTTCCACCACAGCATGTTCCACGGCTACGACTTCGACTCCACCATGCTGCGCATCGGCAGCATGAACATGCTGCTGCACGGCGTCGAGACACCCCGACATCCGCTACCGCGACTCCCTCGTCCGAGGGCGCCAGCGGCGACGAGGGACGTACTCGCTGATCCTCGCCAACCCGCCCGTTCGCCGGCAGCCTCGACTACGAGTCCACCTCCAAGGACCTGCAGCGGGTCGTCAAGACCAAGAAGACCGAACTGCTCTTCCTCGCGCTCTTCCTGCGGCTGCTCAAGCCCGGCGGCCGGGCCGCGGTCATCGTCCCCGACGGCGTGCTGTTCGGCTCGTCGCACGGCCCACAAGGCGCTGCGCAAGCATCCTCGTCGAGGACCAGAAGCTCGACGCCGTCGTCAAGCTCCCGTCCGGTGTCTTCCGGCCGTACGCCGGCGTGTCGACCGCGATCCTGCTTCTTCACCAAGACCAACTCCGGCGGCACCGACGACGTCTGGTTCTACGACGTCCAGGCCGACGGCTTCAGCCTCGACGACAAGCGCACCACTCCTGATCGAGGACAAGCTCGGCTGCTCCCGCCGACGCTGACTGAGACGAGCACGCAAGAACAACCTGCCCGACGTGCTGCACGCTGGGACGAGCGGACGAGACCGAGCGCGCCGCACCGAGCAGTCGCTTCTGCGTGCCGAAGGCCGACATCGTCGCCCAGGGCTACGACCTGTCGCTGAACCGGTACAAGGAGGTCGTCCACGACGAGGTCGAGCACCGCGCGCCGCTGGAGATCATCGCCGACCTCGAGACAGCTCGAAGCGAGATCGCCAAGGGCCTCGCCGACCTGAAGGCGATGCTCTCGTGATCTGGCCCGTTGTTCCCCTGGCGGAACTGGCCGTTTGGGGTGGTGGAGGCACCCCACCCCATCCGTCCCGGAGTACTACGGGCCGGGCCTTCCCTGGGTGTCTCCGCAGGACCTGAACGTGGGCCGGTCATCGCGGACGCCAGAGTCACCCTTACCCCGGAGGGCGTATCGGTCTTACCGCGAAGGTTGTGCCGGCTGGAATTGGTCCTCGTGGTCGTTCGGTCGGGGTCCTGGGCAAGCACAAGTTGCCCGTGGGGTCACGACTGTCACCGTCGACGGGCAATCAGACATTCGCAATCGCTCACACCGGACCCTGCTTGGCAAGCCGCTACCTCGTTCACTTCCTGCTGTGGGCCCGGTCCCCCGAGCTTGTAGCGCTGGGTCGGGTGGCACCAGGATGAACTTCCCAAGATCATGTTGATGGCACTTGAGATCCAATTCCCGCCGATCGAGGAGCAGCGCCGCATCGTCGAAATCCTCGACCAGACGCACAAGCTCGGCTTGGATCGCCAGCATCAGCAGGCACTGATGAGTATGTTGCGCGAGCGAGTCATCGAGGAGGCCCTGAACACGTCAGCCGGACGAGTCCCCCTTGGCGACTTGGTGGAGTCGGGCCCACGGAATGGCCTCTACAAGCCGCAGACCGAGTACGGACAAGGCACACCCATCGTGCGCATCGACAGTTTCCGAAACGGAACGATCGAAACTTCGCGCCTCAAGCGCGTCCGTATCTCGGCCGAAGAGGCTCATCGGTTCCAGCTACTGCCCCAAGACTTGATCATCAACAGGGTCAACTCGATGGAGCATGTGGGAAAGGCCGCGCTGGTGCCTGAACTCGACGAGCCGACCGTCTTCGAGTCGAACATGATGCGGCTGAGGTTGCTCGCGTCAGTGATGCCCGAGTACGTGGCTGCTTGGCTCAGCACCAGCGACGCGCGTAGCCCGGCGAGCTTCGCTCGAAGGCAAAACAAGCTATCAATCAGGCAAGCGTGAATGGTAGAGACATAAAGTCCCTACTCGTGCCGGCCCTCACCAGCCGTGAGCAAGAGTCACTTGCCTTTTCCCTCGAGCGGTTGCGGCAGCAGTCAGTCAAACTGACACAGAGCGTCGAACTCAGCCAAGACCTATTCGACTCATTGAAAGAACGAGCCTTCTCTGGGAGGTTGTAGTCGTGCCTATCGAGGGGGATCTGGCGGATCGACGGAGACACGCCACGAAGGGTGGGGTCCGCCATGTCGCTATCTGAACTCATGCTGGCGCGCATGCATACCGCGAGGGGGATCTGGGAGTTCACCCTGGACCGGCTTGCGCATCACTTCGGACTGGACGATGAGGGGGCGACGTGAACAAGGCAGGGTGGGATTTCCTGCAAGAGACTCTGGATGTTGAGGTCCGCGACGAGATGAGTGCCAGCGCACAGCGTCAGGTTGATCGTCGCGGGTCGCTCTCGCGCATGGTCCACTTCGCCGTCGACCGCGGGTATGCCACCAGTGTTGGAGACCTGCTGGACCAGGCAGCCAACCTGCGACAGCACAAGTTGTTCAATACCTTCCTCGTGAGCGCCGCCGATCACATCATCGACCACTGCGTCAACGGGACAAGGGAATCTGCGACGGCGCTGCTCACCCAGCCCACCAGAGAGCCTGGATCGTGACCACGAACTTTGACTTCGTCCCCGAGTCTTGGGGCGACTCCCGAGCTGATGCGGTGCGCGCGGAGTCCTACGGCCGGTCGGACCCGCGCACTTGTGTCTTCTATGCGCGTCGGGTGGTGGAGCAGGTCGTCGTCCGGGTCTTCGATTTGGAGCAGCTGCCCGTGCCGTACAAGTCCGACCTGGCCGCCCGGATCGCCGATGCGGGTTTCCGCGCCGCTGTGGGGCCGGACTTGGCCCGACGCGCGGATGCCATACGGAAGGTCGGGAATGTGGCGGTTCATGAGAACCGCGTCATCAACGAGCAGACCGCACTCAACACGCTGCGCCAGTTGTACGACGTCCTGAGGTGGGCGGCGTTCAACTACTCGACCGAACCGGAGGCGGTGCCGACGTCGGTGCCTTTCGACCCGTCACTGATTCCCATGCCCGCCCAAGGCAACAGCGAGAAGCCTCTATCGACAGAGGAGCTGAATCGGCTCCTGAAGATGTTCGAGGAGAAGGACGCGGCCCTCCAGGCGGAGAAGGCGACCAGCACTCAGCTGCAGTACCAACTGGAGCAGGCACGTCGGGAGCTCGCAGAGGCGCAGGCCAAGAAGGCGCACCTGGCGACGCAGTTCAACTGGGACGAAGCCGCCACCCGCGACCTCTTCATCGACGTCGCCTGCTGGAGGCCGGCTGGTCGCTGGACGCCGAGCGCGACCGCGAGTACCGGGTCACCGGCATGCCCAACGCCGAGGGCATCGGCTACGTCGACTACGTCCTGTGGGGCGACGACGGCCTGCCGCTGGCGGTGGTCGAGGCCAAGCGCACCACGACGGGACCCGGCGGTCGGCCAGCAGCAGGCCAAGCTGTACGCCGACTGCCTCGAGCAGATGACCGGCCGGCGGCCGGTGATCTTCTACACCAACGGCTACGAGCACTGGCTGTGGGACGACGCCGCCGGCTACCCGCCGCGCCAGGTCCAGGGCTTCTTCACCGAGCGACGAGCTCGAGCTGATGGTCCAGCGCGCCGCACCCGGCTGCCGCTGGCCGGCGCGGCGATCGACAAGGCGATCGTCGAGCGGCACTACCAGCACCGCGCGATCCGCGCGGTCGACGAGGCGTTCGACCGCCAAGCAGCGCGAGGCGCTGCTGGTGATGGCGACCGGCTCCGGCAAGACCCGCACCGTCATCGCGCTGGTCGACCAGCTGATGAGGGCCGGCTGGGTCAAGCGGGTGCTGTTCCTCGCCGACCGCACCGCCCTGGTCAACCAGGCCGTCGACGCGTTCAAGACGCACCTGCCCGGACGCGACGACGGTCAACCTGGTCGACCGAGAAGGTCGCCGACGGCCGGGTCTACGTCTCGACCTACCCGACGATGATGAACCTGATCAACGAGCACCGACGCGCGGCGAGCGGCGCTTCGGGCCCGGCTACTTCGACCTGATCGTCATCGACGAGGCGCACCGCTCGGTGTACCAGAAGTACCGGGCGATCTTCGACTGGTTCGACTCCCTGCTGGTCGGGCTGACCGCGACCCCGAAGGACGAGGTCGACCACAACACCTACCGCCTGTTCCACCTCGAGGACGGCGTCCCCACCGACGCCTACGGCCTCGACGAGGCGGTCGCCGAGGGCTACCTCGTCCCGCCGGTCGCGGTGTCGGTGCCGCTGAAGTTCCTGCGCGCAGGGCATCCGCTACGACGAGCTGTCCGAGGAGGAGAAGGACGAGTGGGACGCCCTGGAGTGGGGCGAGGACGGCGACGTCCCCGACGCGGTCGACCGCCGAGGAGCTCAACAGGTTCCTGTTCAACGAGGACACCGTCGACAAGGTGCTCGGCGACCCTGATGGCGAACGGGCACAAGGTCGCCGGCGGTGACCGGCTCGGCAAGACGATCATCTTCGCCAAGAACCAGCGCCCACGCCGAGTTCATCGAGCAGCGGTTCGACGTGCACTACCCCGAGTACGCCGGCCACTTCGCCCGCGTCATCACCCACGAGGCCGACGTACGCCCAGAGCCTGATCGACGACTTCTCCGATCAAGGACAAGGCGCCGCACATCGCGATCTCGCGTCGACATGCTCGACACCGGCATCGACGTGCCCGAGGTCGTCAACCTCGTCTTCTTCAAGCTGGTCCGCTCGAAGACCAAGTTCTGGCAGATGATCGGCCGCGGCACCCGCCTGTGCCCGGACCTGTTCGGGCCGGGCGAGGACAAGAGGAACTTCTACGTCTTCGACTTCTGCGGCAACCTCGAGTACTTCAGCCAGACCTGCCCGGCTCCGAGGGCTCGCTGCAGAAGTCGCTGGCCGCAGCGGCTCTTCGAGGCCCGCCTCGGCCTGGTCACCGCCCTCGACCGCGACTGGCCAAGGCGCCGAGGCGCGAGGGTACGGCGACGGTACCCAGAGCGAGCCGGCCTGCGCGTGACACCGCGCAGCGCTGCACGAGATCGTCGCCGGGATGAACCTCGACAACTTCCTGGTCCGCCCGCACCGCGAGTGGGTCGAGACCTACGCCGACTGGGACGCCTGGAGCCACCTGTCGCCGGCCGACGGCCGGCGACGATCGCCGAGCACCTCGCCGGGCTGCCCGTCGGCCGGCGGCGACGACGACGAGGACGCCAAGCGGTTCGACCTGCTCATCCTGCGCTCCAGCTCGCCCAGCTCGACGGCGACGCCGGTGCTGGCCGAGCGGCTCCGCGAGCAGGTCCAGGACATCGCCGCCGCCCTGCTCGGCCAGACCACCATCCCGGCGGTCGCGGCACAGCAGCTGCTGCTCGACGAGGTCGCCGGCGACGAGTGGTGGGTCGACGTCACCCTGCCGATGCTCGAGCTCGCCCGGCGCCGGATCCGCGGCCTGGTGCGGTTCATCGAGAAGACCAAGCAGAGCCGTCGTCTACACCGACTTCGAGGACGAGCTCGGCGACGGCGTCCATCGTCGACCTGCCCGGCGTCAGCGTCGGCACCAACTGGGAGCGCTTCCGCGCCAAGGCCCGCGCCTACCTCCGCGACCACGAGGACCACCTCGCCCTGCAGCGGCTGCGCCGCAACAAGCAGCTCACCGCCGACGACCTGAGCGCGCTCGAGCAGATGCTCCTCGCCAGCGGGGCCGGCAACCCGGACGACATCGCTCGCGCACGCGAGGAGGCCCAGGGGCTGGGCCTGTTCATCCGCTCCCTCGTCGGCCTGGACCGCGCGGCCGCCACCGAGGCGTTCGCCGACTTCCTCGGCGACACCGAGTTCTCGGCGACCCAGATCCGCTTCATCCAGCTGATCGTCGAGCAGCTCACCGCCAACGGCGTCATGCCGGCCAGCGGCTCTACGAGTCGCCCTTCACCGACCACGCGCCAACCGGGCCGGACTTCCTCTTCTCGAACAACGACCTCGACCGGATGATCGTCATCCTCGACGAGATTCGTGCCCACGCCGTCGCAGAGCACTTCATCGCATGATGCAGAACGTCGGCAGCAATCTCTCCTCGAGGGCCAAGTGAGGTAAACGTGGAAGCTACGACATATCCGCTCGTTGACATCCTGAAGCCCGAACGGCGGTTCATCGTTCCGACCTTCCAGCGGGACTACGAGTGGACCAAGGACGGGCAGTGGAAGTTGCTGTTCGAAGACCTGGAGGCGGCGGCGGAGCGCCTGCTGCAGAGGCGAGCGTTCGCGGAGGCAGCCGGTATTCCGGTCGCCGGCGAGGAGAAAAAGGTGGCACCCCACTTTCTTGGCGCCATCGTCTGCGACAACCTGCCCTTTCCCACGGGCGGCATAGCGTTGCGGGCGGTGATCGACGGACAGCAGCGACTGACCACTGTGCAACTGCTCGCCCGCGGTCTCTTGGATGTGCTGATGGAGCGCGACTCACACCGGGCTGGGTCGGTGCGCAGAATGCTGCGAAACCCCGAGGACGTCGTCTCTTCACCTGAGGAGGTCCATAAGCTCTGGCCGCGGCGTAAGGACCGGGATGTGTGGCCAACCGCGATGTCAGACGAGGTCCCGGCCTACGCGGGTGATGCCGACCACCTCTACCTGCAAGCGCGCCGCTTCTTCGCAGATAGCACCCGGCAGACTGCCGCTGACATCAACAATGACTTCGACCAAGTTCGTCTTGACGCCTTGGTCGATGCGCTGATGGGGCTGTTCAAGTTGGTCGTCATCGACCTTGACGACAACGACGACGCACAGGTGATCTTCGAAGTCCTCAACGGTCGACAGACCGCGTTGTCGGCGATCGACCTGGTGAAGAACCTGCTCTTCATGCGTGGTGAACTGGACAGCGCGGACGTCGACGCGCTCTACGACACGTACTGGGCTCAGTTCGACGACCCATGGTGGAAGCAGACGGTGGGCACGGGGCATGCACAACGAGGCCGCCGCGACGTCCTGTTGTCAGTGTGGCTGACCGCCATCACGGGAGAAGAGGCGCAGGTCAACCACCTGTACCGCCAAGTCCGTGCATACCTTGACGACAACAGGCCCAAGACCGAATCAGTCCTGATCGAGCTCGACGCCTACGCGGCCGCCTACCGTGAGATCTACGCTCAGAAGCACGTCGGCTCCGCCGCCCTGCGTCGGTCCTACGAACGCATCAACGCGCTTCGTAACCTGACTTCTGTGCCTCTGCTCGCGTGGCTACGGACACTGCCCGAAGCACAGCTCTGGCCGAGCGAGCACGAGCGAGCCGTCCGAGCCATCGAGTCATGGACCTTGCGCCGCATGGTGTGCGGCTGGCAGACCCGTGGCTACAACACCATCTTCGTGCGGGTTCTCAAGGAGGCTCAGACCGCCGCACGACAGGACGCCAACATTGCCGACGCGATCGTTGAGGCTCTCAACACGGGAGGACTCGACTGGCCGTCGGATGCCCAGGTCGAAGAGTCCTGCGCCCAGCAGAGGTACTACAACAACCTCACCCAGGAGCGCATCCGGTCGATCCTCGCAGCCGTCGACGTTCAGATGCGCGAGGAGAACCCCAAACTCGTGCCTGCCCAGGTCACGTATGACGGGCTTCAGATCGAGCACTTGCTGCCCCAGTCTTGGCGGGCCCACTGGCCGCTGCCGATCGACGTTGGTCGTCCTGGGGAGCCCGCCTACGAACTCGCGGCTCAGGCTCGACAGCGTGCCGTGGACCGGATCGGCAACCTCACACTCGTCACCGCGACCTACAACCAGGACGTCTCCAACAAGTCATGGGATGTGAAGAGACCCGAAATCCAAGGCCAGAAGGTGTTGCCCCTCAATGACGGCATCGGAGAGACCGAGCCGTGGGACGAGGAGGCAATCGAGGCTCGTGGCCGCGCCCTGGCGGCCGTCCTGTGCCGCGTCTGGCCTTCAGCGGACGTCCTGCAATACGGCGGGTCCTGATCGGAGCCCGTCGGCGGGGTGTCGTCGAGAACAGACTCGATCACCTCGCAGGTCGGCTCAATCGGCAATCTGCGACATGCAACCTATGGCATGCAACTCGACAGTGGCTCAGACAACCCCGCCGGCGGCGGGATGCCCCGTTCCCGGCGCGCATGAGCACACAACTGTCCGACAGGCCACCCGCTCAGCGGCCGCCCTCTCGACCAAGCCAAGGAGCCTCACCCTCGCCTCGATGATCCGCCGGCACTGAGTGATCGCGGCCACCTCTCCCGTCATGGCCCGGTCCCACAGGGCGTACTGGAGCCGGTCGAGGCGAGCCGTCTCCATCGCCCTCAGGTTCCCCACGTCTTCGATCTCCAGAGCGGCAAGCGCCTGCTGCACGATGGCGTGGACCGTCCCCTTGTGGGCGTAGCCGAGCTCCGTCGGCGATGTCCCTGTACGTCCACCCTTCGCAGCGCAGTTCAACGGCGCGGGCGCGGCGGGCAGCGGCCAGCGCCTTGTTGCGGTGACGGCCGCTGACGCGGGGAAGGGCTGCCGTGCTCATGGGCCAAGTGTGACGCGATGCTCTGACGTATCTCCGACCGCCAGGCCGTGTCGCTCGATGGCGGGGTCATTGACGCCAGGGCAACGGGGGTCCCGTGCGAATTCCTCGCGCTTCCGACTCTGCGCGACCGGCCGTGCTCAGCCGCACGCACCGGCCCTTCGGGCATCTGTCATGTGATCGCCGTGTGCACTAGGGCGTGTCTCCATAAGTTGAGCGTGGTTGTCGGTGATTGTTGACGCCATGTCTCGGACTCGGGTCCTGACCGACGCGCAGTGGGCGCGGATCTCACCGTTGATGCCGTCCTCGGATGGGAAGCAGGGCAAGCCTTTTCGTGATCATCGGCAGGTGGTCGACGGAATCATCTACCGGTACCGCACCGGGGTTTCGTGGCGGGATGTGCCTGAGGAGTTCGGGCCGTGGCAAACCGTGTGGAAGCGGCACCGCCGCCTGGCCGGGGACGGCACCTGGGACCTGGTCCTGGCGGCCCTGCTGGCCGACGCCGATGCTGGCGGGCTGGTCGACTGGGAGGTCAGCGTGGACTCCACCATCAACCGGGCCCACCAGCACGGTACGAACCTGCCGAGAGCCGAGCAGGTCACAGGGGGCCCTGTGGAATCACAAGAATCTGAGGCAGGAGCCGCCTGATCACGCGGTCGGTCGCTCCCGTGGAGGGCTGTCGACCAAGGTCCACCAGCTGTGCGACGGCCACGGCCGGCCATTGGTGATTCTGCTCGGACCAGGCCAGGGCAGCGACTCGCGGATGTTCCCGCACCTGCTGGGCGCCCTGCGGGTAGCGCGTCGCGGGCCGGGCCGCCCACGCACCACCCCGGACGCGGTCCTGGGCGACAAGGCCTACTCCAGCCGTGGACACCGCGCGCTGCTGCGCGGCCGGGGGATCACCGCCGTCATCGCCGAGCCCAACGACCAGAAGGCCAACCGCACCCGCCGCGGCGCCAAGGGCGGCCGACCCCCTGCCTTCGACACCCAGCGCTACAAGAACCGCAACGTCGTCGAACGCAGCTTCAACGCCTTCAAGCAATGGCGCGCCCTGGCCACCCGCTACGACAAGCTCGCCCTCACCTACCGCGCCGGAGCGCTCCTTCGCGCCGTCCTCATCTGGCTCGACGCGTTAGGAGACACGCCCTAGTCGCACCCCGGCACGTCACCATCTGAATCGGTCACGGGTTGTACCGCGATCCTTGGGACCCAGTACGGCGGATACGTTGCGACCCGCAGCCACTCCGCTCCCGAGACTCGTACCTGGCAGTCCACAGCGAAGGGCTGGCCTACGCAGAGTTGGCGTCCAAGTACCAGGGCAGCCCCTCCGGGCTGAGCGGCGACCCGTAGGCACATGGCTTCATCAGAACCTTGGACCAGGAAGTACTTCTGGCTCTCGGGGCGATGCAGCGCTGGGTACGACCAAGAGCCAATCAGAACGATGACCAGAATCACCGCTGTCCAGGCGAGGGCGTAGACCTTCTGATCGGCAGAAGTCCCAGGCTCGAGGGCCCGGCCGACCGTGAAGGCCGCGAGAGTTAGCAGCGCCGTCCCGGCAAGAAGCCATGGCAGGCCCACGGGGAGGAGCCCGAGCGTGCCAATGACAAGGGACGAGATCACGACTGACAGGGGGGCAAGAAAACTGGGATGCCTCAGTCGCGCCAACCAGTTGACGTAGACCGTCGTGCTCACGACACGAATGTAGTGGCTCGCTCCGCCTGCGCTGTCGGAACGCCTACGAACCCCGAAAGACTGTGCCGGGCGCCCGATCATTCCGGGCTGCTCAACCCGCGCAACCAGAGAAGGGGACACGCGTGGCCAAGCCGCAGGACCCCAAGCGGGTCGGCAAGTGGAATCTCGAGGGCCGTTGGTCGGGCATGCACCAAGGGAACATCACAGGGGCCGATTGCGACGTCTGGCTGCTCACCGAACTCCCATCGCGGGCTGAGTTCTCCGGGTTCGCCAGCCACCGGTCGAAGAAACTGGTGGCCGATCAGCGGCACTGGACCGCCATCGCCGTCGGTGCTGGGCTCCCGATCAGCACTTGGGATGAGGACCCCCATCCGGTGGGTGAGGTGCCGAGCACGGAACCTTCCCGTCTCCCTGTGACGTCGGCCCCCGCATGCCCGAAACCAGAGCCGAACGACTTCATCCGATCTGAGTTTCGTTCTCCTGCAGCCGAACCGGTGGTAGAATGACTACCACGAGGTTGGGATAACCACGCCCTGAGGATGGGCTGGAGAAACCCCCTCAGACCTTCGGGCCCGTCACCACAGGTGGCGGGCCTTTCGCATGCCCGGATACTCCGGGCCGATGGAAGGAACCCGCCATGTCCACACCGCCCCCACGCTCACCCTGCGCAGCGCCGGCGACCTCGTCGCCGCCCTGCCCTACCTGCTCGGCTACCAGCCACGCGACGCCCTCGTCCTGGTCTGCCTGCGGGACGGCCAGATCTGCATGACCGCACACCAGCCCCTGCCCCCGGCGGGGAACCAGCCACCGGCCCTGGGCTCCCTGCTGGCGGGGATGGCCAAGGCCGACCCCGAGGCGGTCATCGTGCTGGGCTACGAGAACACCCTCCGGTCGCCGGGGTCATCCACCAGGCCGCCGCGGTGTGCGCAGAGGTCGGCGTACGCGTCCACGACCAGATCATCGTCACCCCCGCTGGCTGGCAGTCGCTCGACCCGGATGCGCCAAGACGATGATCTCACCGCAACCTCGCGGTGTCGCCGAGCTGGTCGGCGCCGGCATCGCCCCACTGTCATCCCGGGACGCCCTCACCGCCGCGGTGCAGCAGACCGACGACGCGGCGAGGGTGGCACGGCACATCGCCCGCTACACCGCCCGCGGCGGCGACGACCGCCTCGAGCTGTACTGCTCGGCCTGGCCGGTGGTCCTCGACACCAGCGACGACGCTCCAGAGGTCACCGCGAAGCTCACAGCGCGCGCGGTGCTGGCCCTGGAGGACGTCGCGGTCCGCGACCTCGTCGTCGCCCGACTCACCCCCGGCACCCTCGAGGTCGACGCCATCCCCGGCACCACCGGGGCCCTGCTGCGCACCCTGCCCCCACCAGCCTGGGCGACCGACCAAGGGTGGGACCGGGTCAGCACCTGCAGCCGCCTGCAGGACCGCCTGATGCGGCTCTGCGCGATGACCCCGGACAGCCACGCCGCCCCGCCGCTGAGCGTGCTGGCCTCCTGGGCATGGTGGCGCGGCGACGGAGCCCTTGCCCGGGTAGCCCTGGAACGGGCCCTGCGCTGCGACCCGCACTACCGGCTGGCCATCCTGCTCGAGCGGATGGTCGACCTCGCCATCCGACCTCCCGCATAACCCCAAGAGCTCGAGAACACCTTCAGGCCTGCCGCAACTGCGGTGGGCCTTTCGCATGCCCGAAGGACCCGAAGGACCTGTTCGGATCACTCTCACCAGAGCCACATGTGAGAGCAACCGTGGTGGTCCTTCGGGTCCTTCGGCAACCCACCCCCACCAGAAGGAGAACACCACCATGAGCACAGCCACCTACGACCGACCGCCGCTGTACGCGGTCCCCAACCCACCGACACAGCAGGCCCGACTGGGCCTGCTTCTCGCCATCCGCCGCCGGGCCCGACAGGCCTTCGACGCCCTCCTGGCCCTGCCCCGTGGTGCCGCCGGCTGGGTGCTGCGTCACGTCCGGACCCTGCTGGACGAGGTCGGTGAACACCGCCTTCTCAGTTGGGCCGCCGCCCGTCTGCGCAACGCCGCAGGACTGGTCCGAGGGATCGGTGTGCTGCCCGTCGCGGCTGCCGTGCTGAGCACGCCGCCCATCTGGCGTGCCACGCGTCCGCCTGGCCCGGGCGGCGGGCTCGGCGCTGGCCTCGTTCGGGCGAGGCCTGTGGGCGCGCGTCAAGGATCTCCTGGGCAGCAGCGGCGCCACCGGCGCACGCATCGTCCAGTCCCTCTCCCACGCCGGTGCTGCCATGGCCGGGGCCGTGCGCGCGGTGCTCGCTCACCCCGCCGCCCAACCGATCCTCCAGACGGTGCGGAGCCTGCTCGGTCTCGTGCGGCCACTCAGCCAGGGTGTGGTCACCCACCGGCTGCTCGGCCTGCTGGTCCCGGCCGTGTGGCTGCGGGTGGCGCTCGAGCTGATCGCGCTGCCGCTGCTCCTTGCACCGGGCATGCCGGCAGCCATCCGGTCAGGCCTGGCCGACAAGGGACCGATGGCGCCAACGTCGTCACCGAGTGATGAGGCCCAGCCGACGGAGCCGGTCGTGAAGCTCGAGCCTGACACCCACGCCGAGGACGACGTGTTCCCGGACGAGTGGGAGCAGCGGGCAATGCAGCCCCGAAACCGGGCCGAACGCCGCGCCCAGCAGCAGGAGCAGGCCCGAGCCAAGCGAGCCCGCGCCCACCAGTAGCACCCACCCCCGCGGCAGGGCCCTCACCAGCGAGGTGGGCCCTGCCGTCGCTCATCAAGGAGAACCCATGCTCATCGTCTTCACCATCGCCGCAGCGGCGTCCCTCGCAGTCGTCGCCTACACCAAGCTCAAGGAGCACTCACCCGAAGCCGGGAACGCCGGCCTGCGCGCCGTGCGCGAGCTCGCCGCCATCGTCCTGGTCTGCTCCAAGGCCATCGAAGGCGTCGTCGACGTCCTCGCCGGATCACGGAGCCTCCAGCCCCTACGGCTACCGCGAGCAGTACGACTTCGATGAGTTTGCGTAGTCGGCCAGCCCGTCTTGCCGGGAGGAGGAGGGCGCTGCAGTCCGGCCATACCGAGACCGCTGCGCATACTCAACGCGAGCCATCACCAAGTTCCCCCGAACCCTCGCGGTATGCCTCAAGCTCCAGTAGGTAGGCCTCACGCTCGGCCCGCTCCAGGGCACCTTCGGGACGAGACGAGCGTAGGTGAAAGAACCGAGTGGAACCGAGGAGCAACAAGCCCAGAGCTCCAACGACCGCTCCAGCCATGGCGCCAGCGGCGAGTGAGTGCACTGCCCAGCCGAGCCCAAATGCCGAAGGCGTGGCAACGACCAGGAGGAACAGCCCAGATAGCCCCGCGAGGATCATCCTCCGGTGGGCTTCGCTTCGCTTCGCTAGGGCTTCAGGCCTGATTGGAGCGCCCGCCGAAGCATTCGGGGCCTCGGAGGCCGTCGAGTCCTCGAAGGATAGGTCACGCGTTTCGGCCGTCAGGTCGCCTGGTTCGGACTTTGGGTGTGCGACGTCGACCGTTGCGAGTTCGACAGGATGCTCTTCACGATCCCCGTCGACCGATGAGGACTCATTGAAGGCGTTCCTCCGGCGCTTCTGGACCCGGTGGCCAATGGCTATGAAGGCCATAGTGACGGCTACGACGTAGAGGAGCTGCCCGGTCGAATATGAGTGCTCCTCGACGATGAACCCACCCGGATTCGTGCTCCAACCGACCTGATCCCCCCTTGGAAGCCCAGCTGTCCAAGCCCCGATGCAGAAGCCAATGATGCCGAAGAGGATCCGCACGGCGCCTCACAAGGTCGGTCACTACCTGCTGCCTGCTTCGCCAGGTCAGCCGGCCCAATGGGCCTCTCTGAACGGTACAGAACCTCGTCGACGCCGGGTCCCAAATGGCGACTTTCGCACGTCTTCTCGCTCCGAGTGGGTCAGGATCCAAGGGCACAGCCTTGACGCACCAGCAGCGCGAGGTTCCCGACTACCACTCGGTCGAGTGGGCGATTCCGGTGGGCGGGGGCGGGCGACCCGGACGATCGTCAAGTGCCGATCGGGCGCGGTTATCTCGGGCGAGCCAGCCGGCCAAGGTCTTCAGGGAGGTGCGGAAGACGGGGAACAGTCAGTTCGAGTTCTTGCTCTGCTCACCGAAGTAGAAGCCGAGCACCGTTCCTGCAATACCGATCAGCGGCGTGAAGATGCCGGCCATCAAGAGTTGGGTGCCGTCGGGATCGCCTTGAGCCCACAGATACGAGGTAATCAACACGGCCATGAGCATCACTGAGCCGATGATCATCCACGCGAGGACACTGCGCATCGACTCGCGCCTTCGAGCAATGTCGTCACTGATTGACACGATGGCCGTGGGAAAGGCAGTCATCAGAGGCCATCCCGTCGTCGACTTGGGGCGCGGCCCGTCCACCGCGCTGCCCATCGGCGACTTTCTTTCGGCGGGGGGACGTCAACACCGTCGCGGGAAAGGTCGACTCGCAGTTCACGAAGCGAGCCGTCTGGGTAGCCGAGGAGCACTGATCCACCTCTCAATTGGTGAGCTTCGAGTGCCATCGCGGTGCCAAGCGACCGCAAGATCACGCGATCCAAGTCACCCGTTGGGTCGAGGTACACGGGACCCGCAGGGTCGTTGAAGTCGAAGTATGGGAGCGTCTCAGGCGGCGCCTCCTCTCTACTCGTCAGTTGCTCGTACTGCTCGTCGTTCAGTCGGAGAGCGAAGCGCGGCATGCACTCCACGATGGCCCATGTCCGCAGCGCGCGCTAGTTGCGAGCGTCATCTGCCGCGCCCCTCTCACAACCAACGTGGGCACCGACTGCCTGCGCAGGCGTCTGGATGGGGTAGACCCCAACCAGACACCTCACTCGAGGGCCCCAGACCGTCCGTCTGGGGCCCTTCTCGTTGATGTTGGACACATCTGCAAGGAGGTCAAGACATGCCCGGACAGGTCATCGGCTACATCCGCGTCTCGAGCGTCGACCAGAACCCCGAACGCCAGATCATCGCAATCCAAGCCGCGTTGGGATCCGAACCGGACCGCTGGTTCACAGACCACTCATCGGGTGGGACCACCGACCGCCCGGCACTGTCGGCCATGCTCACCCACGTTCGCGAACAGGACGTGATCGTGGTGGCCTCCATGGACCGCCTCGCCCGCTCTGTCGTCGACCTGGACCAGCTCGTCAGCGATCTGACCGCTCGCGCGGTCATCGTCCGCTTCATCAAGGAAGGGCTGATATTCCAGGCCTCCGGCGGCGCCGACCCGTTGGCTGTCTTTCAGCTGCAGGTGATGGGTGCATTCGCCCAGCTGGAAAGGGCGCTGATCCGCGACCGACAACGCGAAGGCATCCAGGCAGCCAAGGCGCGGGGCGTCTACCGAGGCCGTTCACGCCGACTCAGCCCGGAGCAGATCGCTGCGGCAAGTGATCAGATCGGTTCCGGCGTACCAAAGGCAGTGGTAGCCCGGCGCCTCGGAGTTGCCCGGCAGACGCTGTACGACGCCCTCGCAGACTTGCGAGCACCAAGCGAATGAGCTTAGACGCTCTTGGTCCCGCCCGGCTGGGCATCGACAGCGATGCCACCCTGACGCTTCACTGGTGGCGGGGTCTGTGCCGGCCCGTTGGTGTTGCACGACACGGAGAAGAGGGACGATGCCTGACGTCGTTGGAGTCCACGGAATCAGCCAGCAGCAGCAGGGGGCCGAGCAGTTGGTCGTCGACTGGAAACCCGCCCTGGTCGACGGCGTTCGTGCGGCGCTCGGCCACGACCCGAAACGGTCGGCGCCGACCGTCGACATTGGCTTCTATGGTGACTTCTTCCTCCCCGCCACGACCGGCGGATGGAAGGGGCCGGGCGATCTCCGAGTCAAGGATGAGAACGCCCTGGCCGACCTGCATAGGGATGAGGTCGCCTGGTTCGATGAAGTCGCAGACGAGCTGGAGGCTTCTGAGGCCGAGGGCGATGTCTGGGCGGCGACGGCCGCGGCAAAGGGGCAGACCAAGGCGCCCCGGGTGGCGAGGCCCGTGGCGCGGCTCGCCGGATGGTTGGACCACAAATTCGGGGCCGCCGCCCCGCTACTCTTCCTTTCCGACCTACGTCAGGTACGCCGTTACCAAGTGGATGACGACCTCGCCCGCAGAATCCGAGAGCGGGTTGCTGAAGCTCACCACGACGGGTGCTCGGTGCTCGTCGGCCACTCCCTTGGTTCCGTCGTTGCCTACGAAGTCGCCTGCCTCGCCCCGCCTGAGGGTCTGCGGATGCTGGTCACGCTTGGCTCGCCATTAGGGCTTAAGACAGTGAGGCGTCGCCTACGTTCCGCGGAGCCGCCCATGACGCCTTGGGTCAACGTGCTCGATGCCAGAGACGCCGTGTGCTGTGGCGGCGGTCTCGCGGAGTACTGGGCGGCGGCTGAGGACCGCCTGGTCGACAATGAAAGCCAACCGCACTCCGTGACGCGCTACCTGGGCAAGGCCGCGACGGGCGAGGCCGTGGCGCGAGGTGTGTGGCCGTGACTAAGCCGGCGCGGGGCGCGGGGCTGTGGGTGTCTCCCCTGGCGCGGAAGCGCCCGAACATTTTCCGTGACATCGTGCGGCACAGCCTGGTGTGCGTCGCTTCCGGGCGGTACGAGTCCCCGGTCTACGGAGCGCTCGACGTCGAGACCGAGACCAAGGTCCTTCGGGACTGGCTCACAGCCGATCGCCCGGGGTTGCCTCGGATGGTGGATCTCTCCCCTCCGGTCGACCCTCGGTTGTCCCAGGTCGACCTCACCGTCCGGGACGAGGACGGCAAGGCCCGCTTTCGTGCAGGCGACGCCGTCTTCGTCTACGTCACTGGCCATGGCTTTTCGGGCGAAGGGGGACACCGGCTCGCCCTCTCGCGAACCGTGCCCGGCGTGACTGGGTCGGCATACCGGACGGTGGAGCTGCTCTCGGCGCTCAAGGATGGAGGGGTCGAGCACGCCGTAGTCGTTGTCGACACGTGCGAGTCGGGTCGGGCGGTCACAGACCTCGGCGGCTACACAGACCTGCCGCCGGGTTGGCTCGTGCTTTTCACGTCGGGTAAGGATGCCCAAGCGGGCGTCGGCGTCCTCACGAGTGCCCTCGAGACGTTCCTCGCGGAGCAGGTGCGGGCAGCTTCGGGTCCGCTGGGCCTGGCGGCCGAGCCGTACCTGCAGCCGCGGGAGTTGTTCCTCGCGCTCAACGACGCGCTCTACGCCGCCGGGCAGCGCCTTCACCACGCAGGGCAGTTCCCAATCGGGACCGCGGTGCACCCCTGCCTGCCGAACCCGGGGTACGACCCAAACCGGGATCCCGGCCATGTCGGCGGGCAGACCGAGGGTGACAGGGCGGACGGTGTGCTGTCGCGGGCTGTCTCCACGTCAGATCTCGACGCACACTGGGCTCCTCGTGCACTCGGGTTCGCGCCCGGAACCGCCAATGACCTCTTCACCGACCGACCCGCTCTCATGCGGGCGCTTGTCGACCGCGTTCGCTCGGGCTCGGGGCTCGTCGTGCTGACCGGGCGTGCGGGTTGTGGCAAGTCCTCCGCCCTCAGCCGGCTGGTCGCACTGTCGGACGCCGAGTTTCGGGCTGCGCACCCCGATCTGTGGTCTGGCCTCCCGGAAGACGTGCTGCCGCGTCAGGGCGAGATCGACCTCGCGGTCCTGGCGAAGGGGCACTCGGTAGCCGAGGTGCTCACGCGGCTGGGCGAGGGGCTCGGGGCGGCGCGTGTAGACATCGAGGGAGTGGCCGAGGCGCTGCGCGAGTTCGCCGCTCGCACAGGGCGGCGCGCTACGGTCGTCGTCGACGCGGTCGACGAGAGCCGGGACGCGCGGGGTCTCGGAGTGGCACTGGCCGAACTCGGGGAGCAGCAACCGCCCGTCCGTCTCCTCGTCGGCGTGCGAGGGCAGCGGGCACGAGCGGGTGGTCTGGTCGGTGTTCCTGCAGTCCTGACGGGCGGCTGGGGAGACGCAGAGGTCCTCGGCGCCGACGAGCCGCCGTTGTGGATCGACGGGGACCTCGCCGACTACGCGCGGCGGCTCCTGCTCACGTCGCCTTCCACCCCTTTCGTCGACGACGAGCGCACCGCCGCCGTGGCAGCCGAGCTCGCCAGGCTCGCCGAGCGCTCCTTCCTCCTGGTGCAGTTTGCGGCGCGGAATCTCGCCGCCCAGACGGCACCCCTGGCCTCACACGAGCCAGACCTCGCGGGCATGTTCGCTGATGGGCTCGTTGGGCTGCTCCGTGAGGACCTCGAGCGCGCTCTGCCCGACCTGGAAGAGAGAGAGTCCGCCGAGGACCTACTTATCGGCTGCGCCTTCGCGCTTGGAGCAGGTACGCCCTGGCGAGCCGTGTGGGCCCGGCTGGCAGGAGCAGTGTCCGCGGACCGCCGCCCGGCGCGGACGTACGGCGACCGAGACGTCGCTGAACTGCTGTCTGGGCGGCTTGCCGGCTACCTCGTGCAAGACCATGCGGACGGCGAGGCCGTCTTCCGACCGTTCCACGATGAGCTTGCGACGGCGCTCCGGGCACTCCACGACCCTGTTGAGGACGGAGCTTCCGCGTTCCGGTCAACAAGCGCGGTCGATGCGGCGGTGCACCGCCGCATCGTGACCACCCTCCGTCCGTTCACCGACGAGCTACAGCCAAGCTCCTCGCTGGATGACGTGCCCCCTTACGTGCGCCGGCACCTCACCGACCACGCCTTGAGGGCCCGGACCCCGGCGCAGCTTCTCGCCGACAGCCCCGTCCTGGCGGCGATAGAGCCAAGCGCGGCTGGGCGTTTGGCAGAGGAGGGGTCGCTGGATCCACGGCTGCGGGCGGTCCTGGAACACATTGCCGATGTACCCGCTTCGATCTCCCTCGGCCGCCGGGCGGCGGAGGTCGAACTCTGGACCAAGATGGAGTCGGCGCCACCTGTGACTGAAGGGTTGAGGGCGCTCGCCTCGGGTGAGCCGTGGCGCGCGGCTTGGGCAGATCTATCCTCCACCCCGGCGAACCGGGTGCTTGCGCGTACCCGGCCTGGCCGGGTCAACGTGCTCCTTACGTGGTCGGACCCGCTCGACGGAGCGGCTGTCTGCCTCGTCGAGAGCGCCTCTGGGGTCCGGCTTGTCGAGGTGGCGACGGCCAAAGTGCTCGCCGAGTGCGCGATTGACGGCCCCTCGTCGGCGGCCGTAAACCCGGCGGGCGACATCGTGGCAGTCGGGATGCAGGATGGCCAGCTCCTCATCCTCGACGGGCGCACTCTTGGGGTCATCGACCAGTGGGCCGCGCACGCGGCGTCAGTCAGTGCCCTCTCCTTCGCGACAGACGAGGACGGCCGCCCTGGAGTGCTCAGCGCCGGCCAGCGGGTGCCTTTCTCAGCTGTGCGCGACGTGCAGGGACTGCTGGGCGAAGTGGCGTACTGGGACTTAGTCAATGAGGCGTCACGGCTACGGTGGCGGAAGCCTGTGTTTGGCACCGGCGTATATGGGCTCGTCGTCGTGGGGCGGACTGTGGCCGTGGCCGGTGACTGCTATCGAGAGCGCGGTGGGCAGTGGGACCTTCTGCGGCTGTTGCGACTGCACGACGGCGAGCTCATCGCGGCAGTGCCGCACGACTCACGTGGGGTCGACACAGCCGTCGCGTTGCCAAGTCTGGACGGGTGGGTGCTGATTCGCCGTCAAGGGCAAGGGTTGTTCCTCGTCGACACTGCGCGACCCGTGACCGCCCGTGTCGCGCTCAGGGTGGAGGTACCGCTCGACGCAGCTCTTGCGGTCGTGCCGGCGTCAGCCGACAGCGGCGGTCCATGGGTGGTCATTGGCGACGACCGGGGACTCTCTTCGTCGGGCTGCGCGAGGTTGACGGTGAGCCGACGTTCGACGAGGTGGTGCGGTTCGTGTCCATGCCCCGCGTGCAGCGGTGCGCCGCGGCACTTCTCGACGGACGCGCGTTCCTCCTCACGGCATTTGGAGACGGAACCATTCGCCGTCACGAGCTGTCGGTCCTACTCGGCTTGGCCCATGCCCCAGTGCCAGCCAATGACCTCCCGCTGGACGTCGCAGAGCGACGCTGGGTCCGCCAGCTCTCTCGAGGCCCTATCCCAGGATCTCTTGCACTCGTGGGCCGGGACGACCGGGTCGAGTACTGGAACCTTCTCGACGGTCAAGTGTTGGCCCGAAGCACTCCCAGGTTCGTCGCCCAGGCGCTCGCATCCCTCGATGACGCGTCCCTGCGAGCCGTAGTCGCGGGCAACGGGTCCCGCCTCTACCTCGTTCGGAGGGAGGACGACCGTCTCGAGGTCGACAGTACGGTCGACCTACCGGCCGGGGTGAGCGTCAGCTGCTTTCGCCTTCTGCGGACGGCTGATCGTGTGGTGCTGGCCTTTGGCACAGAGGACGGCCGGGTAGGCACCGTGAGGGTCGGTGCAGACGGAGACTACTCAGTCGGCCCGCTCGTGAGGACCAGCTCCAACCAGCGCATGGTTACCGCGCTATCCCAGTTGGGTGATGCCCTGCTCGTCGGTAACAGTGCAGGCACCGTCCTGTCAGTGCAGTTGGATGCGCGAACTCGTGAGTGTCTGCCACAGCAAGACTTCCCAGTTATGTGCCGCAACAGCGACTCTGTTCGCGCGCTCACCGTCACCTGCGATGCGACGGTCTTGGTATCCGCGGGTGACGCCGGGACCTTGTCCATTACTGACCTCGCCGCCGGTACGACCGGGACCACTTCGTCGGCGCATGGCGGCCAAGGGGTGACAGCCCTTGTGGCGTCAGCAGACGGCCTCGTCGTGTCCGGCGGCAGGGACGGCACGCTCAAGTTCTGGCGGGCAAGCACGGCCGGTGCACGGTTACTCGACACGGTGTCTCTTGGGGGCAGCGTGTACGAGCTGGTGCTCGAGGACGGTGTCGTCGTGGCATCGACCTCAAGCGGACCCATCGGCCTGCGACTGAAGCCGGGAGGCTGGTCGGAGATGGCGACGGACAGCGGGTCTTGAGTCGGCATCGGTCGACGACATTACGAAAGCTGGGCTCGGGACGCCCGGTCAAGCGGAAGGGAGACGATGGCTTCTACGACGTAGGCGTCGTGGTCCGAGAGAGGTTTGCCGTCAGCCGTCATATCGATGCGACGCACCGGCTGCACGTCGAAGTGCTCGGGTACCGCGATGTGGTCGATGGTGCGTAGGCCGTCGATCCGATGTGCGAGCTCGGTGGTCACCGCGCGTAGCCCGAGCGACGTCCAGAGTTCGGTTGATGTGGTCCCTTCCGGCCCGGCTCCCGGCGCGTTCAGGTCCGGTGAGAGCGTGGTTCCAGTCACCGCCCCACACGGTCGTCGCGGACGGGAGGGCGGTCGCGAGGTCACGCGTGGCGGCAGCCGTCTTGGCCTCGTAGGTTTCCCCTTCCCAGGGGTCTTGGGTGCCGCACGAGCGCCAGGGAAGGATCGAGCTGCAGTAGGTGATCCCATCGACGGTGGCGGCTGCACTGGCGGGATGAGGATCCGGGTCCCAGCCGTCAACATCCAGTCCCTGGCGGAAGAGCAAGCCCGCCCAGTGGCGGTCCGTGGCCATGAAACCTGCCGAGAAGTGCGGCTGGTATCCGTCGATGGCGGTGTCGAAGCGCACTTCGGTGAGCAGCCATACGTCACAGTCAGCGGCAGCCAGTGCCGCCTCGTGGCGGTCGGACCAGCGCCCGGCCAGGTTCCAGGTCCCGATACGGAGGGTGACCCGCGGCTGATTCACGAGCGCGTCCCACTATCGAGTCCATCGGCGGTGCGCAGGGGCGAACTGTCACCCCCCGGGGTGAGGAGATACCTCCGTCGCATTCGGTTTGCCCATTGCGCCAGTTCAGGATGGGCGGCGCACGCGTCGAAGAACGCGTCGTGGGACCACAACGCCACCGGCGTTCTCGGCGAGTGCCCGGCGATCGTGTTGACGACCTTCTTGGCTGATCGGTCGTCCCCACGGGCCAGGACGACCGCCAAGGTTCGGTCCACCCCTCCAGCACCGCGCAGTCCAGTCCTGCGGAGTGAGTCGGTCAGCAGGACCGAGCGCAGGAACTGGCTGCCTCCAGACGCCACGATGTCCTCGAACCCGGCCCGGTCCAGACCCGCGCCGCCGGCGTGCCCTGCGTACTGCTCACCCCAGCTGAGCTTCTGCGGGGAGAATGTGTCGACGTACTTGACCTCGATCGAGACCAACAGGCTCTGCCCGCCTGGCAGCACGCAGGTAGGCGGCGATGTCGAACCCGGAGCGATCCCCGGTGTGCAGGTCTCGAGGCGGGAACCATTCGGCCTCAATCCCGCCCAGGCGGTGGGAGGGGTTGCCGGCGTCGGCGAGGTCGTCGAGTGCCACCACGTCTTCTCCGGTGAGCGTGGCGAAAACCCGGGCTGCCGCTTCGGGGTGCTCTCGGAGTTCCCCGGCGATGCTGAACGCCAGCGGCTGGCTCGAGAGCAGGTTCCGCCAGAGCCGGTCATCCTCCGCCAACCCGCCGAGTGCTGCGAGCTCCTGCTGTCGCTGGTCGGCGTACGTCTTGGCGGCCGGGGACATCAGGTTGACGCCCTCCACCTTGGCCGAGCGTCCGTCGAAGTCCGGCGCGAGGCAGCTTCCCAGGACCGGGTAACGCTTGGCGGCGCCGCGGTGCGTTGGAGGGCCGGCGGGCCAACCGAGGACTCCTTCGCGCCATGCTGACTGGTGTGCGCGGTGCGCGGCCACGGTGGCGTTGCGGTCAAGCGGTTGCGCCGGAGGAGTCTCGGACATGGCGTTCATTGAACGCGAGGCCGACGCTCCCCGTGCGACGTTCACGACATCGGCCCAGGCCCACGCCGACGACCCGAGATCTTCACGGAACGTCAGGCTCTTTGGGACGGCTATACGACTAGGCCCTGTTACGAAAGGCGTTTGAGCCAGTGGTCGATGCTGGCGACGTGGATGGTGGCGGCGTAGCGGACGGCGAGTTTGTCGTATCGGGTGGCGAACCCGCGGTGGTGTTTGAGGTGGTTGAAGCCGCACTCGACGGCGTGTCGGTCCTTGTACCGTGCGGGATCGAAGGCTGGAGGTCGGCCGCCGGCGGGGCCGCGTCGTCGTCGGTGTCCGGCTTGGTCGGCTGGCACGGGGATGGTCGCCGCGATCTTGTGTTGTCGTAGCCAGGCGCGGTTGGCTCGCGAGGAGTAGGCCTTGTCGGCGAGGACTCGGTCTGGTCGTTGCCGCGGGCGTCCCGGTCCGGGGCGGGCGATGCGGATCTGCTCGAGCACGGCGATGAACTGTGGGCTGTCGCCGTCCTGGCCGGGGGTGAGCAGGAACGAGAGCACCCCGCGGTGCTGGTCGACCGCGGCGTGGGTCTTGGTGCCCCACCCGCCGCGGGAGCGACCCAACGCGTGATGGTCGGGTTCTCCCACAACCCGATCAACGCTGTCTCGGCGTGCGCCGGCGGCGTGGATGTGGGCGCGGGCGGTGGTGGAGTCCACGGACACCTGCCAGGACAGCTTTCCCGCCGTGTCGGCGGCTTCGCGCAGCGCGGCTTCGACGCGGCCCCACACCCCGAGCAGCTGCCAGCACGCGAACAGGGTGTACACCCGCCACCACGGGCCGTACCGCTGGGGGACGTCTCGCCATGGACAACCGGCTCGAATCCGGTGACGGACCCCGTCGACCAGGGCCCGCACCGGCCACTGCCGGGGCCGGCCGAACCGGCTGGGCGGCGGCACCAACGGTTCGAGCAGCGCCCACTGGGCGTCGGTGAGGTCGTGACGGGCAGCGGGATCTATCGTGGACACGAGGCCTCCCTGGGCGCGCGGTGACTTGACACCACCTGCGATACCGAGGAGGCCTCACCTCATGCCAGCGACACGCTCAAACCCCATCTGTCACTTTCGTAACAGGCCCTAGGTCGGGCACGCTGGGAGCCAACTGTCGGGATGGGCCGCGGCGCCGCAGAGACAGCGACAGGCGCGGGGTGTGGACATGACGGTGTTGGGTCATCAGGGCCGGACGGCTCGGCGAGCGGGAGGCCCGCCAGGCACACAAGACTCCCCGCGCAGCACCCCCTTCCCCTCCCCGCGGTGGCAGAGCAGTGACGCAAGGCCCGCTCAGATGACCACCCCGGCCCCGCCCTGGGGACCGGGATGGCCATCTCAACGGAGTACCCGCTTCCGCGGCTGCCGAAGCTCCCGCCCACCGCGGGCGTTGGGTCGGGGGCTCGACACTTCTTCCCCAGGCCGGGCCCCATGGGCGGGAGCAGTGCCAAGGTATGAGCCGGGGACACTCGCTGACCTGCGATCCGAGCGAGCATGGCCGCTCGGCGATGCCTCATCACCCGTTCGGCCGGTCGCCGGCAACTGCTCGCGAAAGCAGGACTATCTCTCTCTCTCTCGCGAGCGAGACTGGCAGGTCTCGACACTGAGGGGAGGGGATGGGACCGGGGGGTCTGCGCCGGCGCTGCATGCGCCGCATCGCCGGGGCCCTGCTCGTCAGGTGACGCGGATGACCTTGGTGATGGTCGGCGTTGCCGACCCGGATCGCGTACCGGTAGTAGCCGCGGGTGTACGGGGCCCGGAAGGTCACCTTGTACGTGCCGGTGGCGGTGCGGGTCGCGTACGTGCTCCACGTGGTGTTGGCCGGCCCGACCCGGTGCTGGTGACCTTCACCGGGAGCAGCGCGCGCACCGGGCTGGTGTTGATCAGGGCGCCCTTGGCGTTCTTGGCGGTGACGTAGACGGTGAACCGGTAGCCGTGCGTCTTCGAGGACGGGACGGACTTCCAGGCGGCCACGGTCCGGTACCGGTAGAGCACCTTCGCGCTGACCGTCTTGTTGCCGGCCTTGTCTGTTGCGGTCGCGGTCGCGTACCGGTAGTTGGTGCTGGTGGAGGCGACCGTGGCGATGGTGCAGCTGGCCACCCCGGAGGTGGCGTCGGTCGCCACGCACTTGGGGGCCTGCGCCCCGTAGCTGTTCAGGGTGGCCAGGTTGACCGACACGGCCGGCTTGACCGAGTCGACCTTGATGGCGGTGCTGTTGGTCGCGGTGTTCCCGGCGACGTCGCGCGCGGTGACGGTGATGGTGCGGGCGCCCTGGGTGGCGGTGACCGCGGCGGGGCAGTGCCGCCACACCGGAGTTGGCGTCGGTGCACGTGTAGGTCAGCGTGGGTGCGGTGCGCCACCAGCCGTTGGTGCCGTTGGCGGCGTGGCTGATGGTCGCGCTCAGAGACGGGGCGATCAGGTCGATCTTGACCAGGTAGCTGGCGGTGCCGACGTTGCCGGCGGTGTCGGTGCACGAGGCGGTCACGGTCCCGGTGACGGTGACCAGGGTCGTGGCCGGGCAGGTGGCCGGGGACGTCGCGCTCTCCTCGAGCCAGTTCCAGTGGACGGTGACCGGGCCGGTGTACCAGTGGTTCACGCCGCTGCCGGGGCCGGTGACGTAGGGGTGGTAGGACAGGGGCGCGGACTCGTCGAGCGGTTGGAAGCAGTCGCCGGCCACGTGCGCGGTCGAGGGCTTGCTGTCGGAGCAGGTGGCCCCCACCCAGGTGTTGCCGGAGGTGGTGACCGGGTCCATACCAGTACTGGCCGACGCCGAGCTGAACCGTCGAAGTTGGTGTTGGTGATGGTGGCGCCGTTGAACCTGGCCGAGCTCAGGTTGCTGTCCTTGAAGCTGGAGGCGTCGATGGTCGCGCCGTTCAGCTCGAGCATGGACGCGCTCACCCTGGTGAACACTGCTGTTGCGGACCTGGGCGTTGTTCATGGTCGCGGACCCCAGGCGGACGCCGTCGAGGTCGGCGTCGGTGAAGGTGGCGCCGTCCAGGTAGGCCTGGTCCATGTCGCTGCCGACCAGCGCGGCGCGGGTGAACGTGGCCCCTTCCAGGTGCGCCAGCTCGTACTTCCCGAAGTCTCCGACCGCGTCGGTCCAAGTGCTGTTCGCGGCGGACACCCCGGTCATGTCGACCTTGTAGAGCTGCGCACCGGTGAAGTTCGCGCCGGTCAGCGTGGCACCGGTCAGGTTCGCGTAGCGCAGGTCTCCGCCGGCGAAGTTCGCACCCGTGAGGTCGCACCCGGACCAATTAACGAACGCTTGAGCGGGCCACTGCGGCGTGCCGTCGTCCGCGATTACCGGGCAGGTCTCGGCTTGGGCGGGTGCGGCCGCCCCCAGCGCTCCGAGGACAACGGTGGATGCCATCGCCACGGCGACACCGGCCCGGCGGGTGATGCGGTGCATGGTTGTGCCTCTTGTCTGCGGTGCGCGGGTGTGGTCTCGGCGTGGGCCGTCGTCTGGGACCGTGCTCGAGGATGGTGACGCTGCCGCAGACCGCCTGAATATGCGGCCGGCTCCCCTCGGGCTGGAACGTACCAGCGTTCGGCGGGGCGTCGCGGACAGTTGGGCAACGTGGGGGGTACCGCCAAGCAGGTGGAACGGCACTGCGCATTTCCCCCTGTGCTCAGGGCGCGTCTCTATGGGCGCCGGTGGGTGCGGCCCAGTGTGGGCCCTGCCTCCAACCTGCCACTGCCACCGCTGCTCGGCGGCGGGTTGCGGCACCCTCGGCGGTGACGTTGCCCACGCACAGCCGCGGGAGCGCATTACCGGTCCAGCGCACTTCAGTTGGTCGAAATGCCGCGGCGCGAGGTCACCAGCGCGGCCCAGTGTTCGCTCGCTTGCGACACGAGCCTCACCCGTCGTCAGGGTGCTTAGGTGGCGACACGATCGAGTCGAGTACCCCGCGAGCCAAGACAGAGGGCTCCTCTGGCGCGAGTGCCAGCCAGCGTCGGAACTCGCGACCAGCCCCGCCTCCCGGGCGTACCGAGACACGGCCTCCACGGTCGCCTCGCGGGGACCCTCCACGAAGGCCTCACGGATGCCGTGCCACGCCGGACCGAACTGCGTCGCAGCGACTACCCGTCGCACCGGCAGCCCAGGGAGGGCAGGCAGAGGCGTGGTGTTGAAGAAGCGGGCGTGGGCCTCGAGCAGCTCGCCGACGTCGGGTTGGCCTCGACGCGGCCGTACGCGCCCGAGTGGCAGGCGCGGTAGGCAGCCTCCAGCAAGACTGGGGTGAACTCCTCCGCGAGCCGCTGAGCGCGGTGCGTCACCTGACACAGCACCGACCAGCTGTCCCGCGGGGAGCGCACGGTCATCTTGAGCTCGAGGGCGACCATGCGCCCTTGCGAGTCGAGCAGCAGGAAGTCGATGGCCGGTCGGCCGAATCCCTGCTGGGCGCTGTTGATGCGGTAGTTGTCCATCACCTCCCACGCCGCCAGGAAGAAGCGCTCGCCGGCGATGACGGCCCCTTGGCGGCCCACGCCCGGTCAGGTGGCCTCTGGAGCTGGTGCTCGGTGAGTCCTTGCGAGTTCATGCGTGCGGGAGGCCCATGACCGACGTCATGCGCGGAGCGCCGACCGCCGTATTGCCGCCGCTCGCCCGGTGGCCGCGCGTAGCACCGTCGCGGCGGCGATGTGGTCACTAGGGTGAAACGAGCCGGCCTGCTCGGTCACCCGCCCAGTGAACACGACCGAGTATGTCTGCAGTCCGTTGGCGCCGACTGAAGGTCTACTCGCCGTCCATCACCTGTCCCGGCGTCCCAAGCTCACACATCGCCTGTTCGTAGCGCTCCCGCCCGGCCTCAGTAGCTCCAACGGGCGACTCGAGAGCCGACGCCTTGGCGTGCGCACCGGTGCTGCACGTTGCGCACGGCATCACGACCGTGTCCGCGAATCCGGCCCGCATCGCGAGGTGCCCGGCATCCCGCGGATGGAAGACTCACGAGTAATTCCACAAGGACCGGACACCGGTGACTGCTGTGGCTACTCCCGCCCGTTCTTGGAACGATGGCCGTGTACTCGTCGACCTTCTCATCCAAGGACAACCGTCTGACGCCCTTCCCGGTCAAGGGCAACGGCCGGAGTAACGAGACCCACGCAGCGTTGCGCAAGTTGCGCATGCGCACGGCGTCGGTCGCAGGGGATCGAGTGACTCCCTGTCCGCCACCCGCCCGTCCACGCCGCATGTGCTCACGCGCCGGCTTCCGGACGTAGCAGCGTCCCTGCTCATGCGCCCTGGAGGCCCTGAACCGAACAAGACTTCAACGCGGGGACTGGCCACTCGTCGAGAGTCGGGTCCCGCCAGAGGGCGTTCGGGAGGACCAGGTGGCGCTCGGTCTCCCACATCTCCTGCAGGTGCACCTTGTTGGCGCCCGGATACCACGGGCCATCCTCGCTCAGCTCGATGGTCGAGTCCGTGGCATGGAAGAACAGGCCGTCCAGAGCCACACGGTCGGCTAGCTCACAGAGCAGGGTGAAGGCCACCACGCTGGGAATGCCGAAGACGATGAACTCGGGGTGGCCTATGCGGTGCAGCCCCACTGTGTGGGCGAAGTGGTCCCGCTGCTGTCCTTCGTGCACCTCGTATACCCGAAGCCGTTGAAGTCCATCATTCGCTGGATCTGAGCGAGCCCGGCGTGATCCTCCATGCGGCCCGTGCTGACGACGTCTCGCAGTGCATCAACCGGGTGTCGCACCGAGGAGACCGTCCCGCGCTGCGGGAATCGAGCGTGATCATCAAACATGGGAGGGTCCTCCCTTCTGTGCCAGCGCGAGCAGTGGCGCCTGGGACGGGTGCTGGTGCCGCGGCCGATGCGCCACCGTGTCTCGCCCCTCCTGCGGGCTGCTGCTGCGGCGGCCCTCGCGTCGGCGTGCAGTGAACGGCGGGCGGTCTCGTGGTGCATTACTGAGCTGCTTTCTCTTGTGTGTATGCCATTGGCAATTGATGGCTGACTGGGGGCGCTGACGGCTCTGCAGCAGTCGTCACTTGTTGGCGGGCACCTTTCGAGCACTCTCTGGCGAAAGCTGGCGCCGCTTAAGCCCTTCGCCCTACGGGATCAGCTGCTTCGCGTGGGTAGGGCGACGCGGAGGCGGCAGCGGGCGCGGGGTGAGCCGATCCAGAGCCCCTGCCTCTGGAACGAGCGGCCACCGCGTCGACCCGGTCCCCCCGGCCCCCTATTAAGGGGGGGCCGGGCTCGTCGCTGCCCGCGGATAGTGGAGGCGCGCGTTGTTGGCGCCGCGGCGTATCTGAGAGCACCGGACTTCTCGAGGGCGCGAAGGGCCCTGTTCTCGTCGCCTTTGCGAAAGGGCACGCCCACTGCTCGCAGCTGCGCACCGATTTGCTCTGCATTCAAGCCGGGCGCGGCGCACACCGCCCTCAAGGCAAGCCTCTTCGAGGTCCGACGGTGCCCCGTCATCCTCGATGGTGAGCGACTTGGTGTGGGGGTTCATACGCAGTCGCTGAGGCGACAACGCGACGTCTCGACCCCGCGCGGCGATAGTCCGAGTTTCAGATCGGCCGCTTGCACGCAATGTGAGAATCGCGTCCGGCCAGTCTTCAAGAGAGGAGGCTCCACGGGCTCGGTCGTCAGCGGCCCACCCGGCGTGCGCCGTTAGCACGATCTCCTCGGCGCCGACGTCCGACCGTGCCCATTCCTCCATGGTCGCGAGCCATGACCGCACTTCAGACGGACTGTTGGCATCCGAGCCACTGAAGGCGACACTGAAGGGGTCAATGACGACTGCCTGCACGTCGTAGTCACGCAGGCGCGAAGCCAAGTCCCTGCGGTCATCGGCGGAGGACAGGGGATTCCTCGAACCCCGTGCGCTGACCACGACGAGACGGTCCTCAGGTATCTGCAAGCCTCGAGACCAAGCGGCGAACATGTGCCCAGACAGCTCATAGTTGAGGAAGGCAACCGCTCCGTCGAGCGGGCCGCGGCTGAGTCGGCCTAGGAACGGACTTCCGTCCAGGTAGGACCTGGCGAGGTTGAGCGCTGTAACGGTCTTCCCGGCCTTGCGTTGCGCGACGATCAGCACGTTGCTGTCTCGAGGCACGATTCCTTCGACGCGGTAGGAGATCTCTTCCGAAGGTTCGATCTTCGAGAGGAGGCTGACTGCGGTCGCCGTGCGGTCCAGCGAGGGGGCTCCGACGAGGTCGTCCACGATCAGTCGCACCGCTCGCTGGTCAATGGCGGCAAGGACTCCTTTGAGCACCGGCTCCTCATCGGCCTCCGGGAGATCCATGGGATCCAGACGACCGACCTGACTCAGACCACGCTGGACCTTCCACGCGACTGCCGCGTCGAACGCCCTCCGCGCCTGTGCGTGGGGGACGCTCTCCCGCGTAGAGGTCACTTCGCGCCACCCTCTTTGAAGGTAGCCAGGAAGTCGTCGATGTCTCGACGGCGGTACAGCACTCGGCGACCGACCTTCGGTCCGGAGGGTCCGTAGCCGATGTAGCGCCAGTAGCGGACTGTCTGGGGGCTGGTGCGCAAGAGGACCGCGACCTCGCCCGTGGTCATGAACTCGGGCGGCTCGCTCGAGGGGGCTGACTGTGGCTTGTCATCGCTCAACATGCTTGAAGCCTGCAATAAGGTGTGCCAGAATCGCAATGCCCACCAACCCGTATAGGAACGGAGCCCGCGTGTCGAGACGGCCACATCAGCGCTCGACCCGCGGGGAGGAAATTGCAGTCCGCAGGCGGATCAAGTGGGAGCTCGCTCAGAAGCACTGGTCGTACCACGACCTGGCGCGGGCCCTCACAGACGCCGGCCATCCCACCCATCCGTCAGCCATCAGCAAGCTTCTCAACGGGTCACCTCCGCGACGGATCACGCTGAACGAGTTCGCCGCTCTGGCAGAGGTGTTCGGCCGCCGTCCGGAGGAGTTGCTCGCAGCGAAGGAGGCCTTCCTCAGCGAGAGAGCCAACGAGCTGCTCACGTCAATGGAAGAAGCGCAGGCGTCCGTGCTGGAGGGGGCTATCCCCTCTCCGCAAGCTATTCAGCGACGTCGCCAACGACGAGAAGGTCGAGGACACCGACCGGTGGTGGGCGGTGGCGCAGGACCGCCTGGCCGATCTCGACAGGGCAATCGCAAGCCTCGGTGACAGTTTCGCCGACCTCGTCGATCGCATCTACTGCATGGACGACGACGAGTACGAACCCACCGAGATCGGCTTACAGGAACTCGAGGGTCCCTGAGACCACCGATGGTCAGTTCGAGAGGCAGACCAGACTCGGAGGAGCGAAATGGCAAGCGTCGCAAACAGGACCGATGGACGTTGGAGAGCCCGCTACCGTGACGAAGCTAGGCAAGCGAGCACTCCACGGCACTTCACCCGCAAGGTCGACGCGCAGCGGTGGCTGGACGAGGTCACGGCATCAGTCGTCACGGGCCAATACGTAGATCCGAAGGCGGGAAAGGTCACCTTCCGCGACTTCTACGGCACCTGGTCCGCTCG
>CAVTPM010000008.1:0-13157 GCA_963736655.1 uncultured Actinomycetota bacterium | reverse complement strand
ACGGGACCTTCACCGGTGTCGGATTGGTCGCCTCCTTGAGCAGCCAGCGGGCCACGGTCTGACCCGGCGCCCCGGTCGCCTTCGCCAGCTCCGCGGCGGCACGCGCGGACGGGGCCAGCGCGGTCACGTCCTTCCAGTCGTTGCCCCAGACCACGGTGGCCGCGGCCAGCGTGGTCGTCTTCCCCGCCCCCGCCGGTGCGGTCATCACAGTGACGAGGTCCCGGGTCGCGACCAGGCGCACCACCGCCCGGCCCTGCTCCTCGGACAGCCCCGCCTCCCCGGACAGCAGCAACGCCACGAAGTCCGGGCGCAACCGCTCCGGGGGCCGGAACCCACCCGACACGGCCCGCTCCAGGATCCGAGCCTCGGTGTCCACCAGCTCACGCGACGCGTAGCGGGCATCCGACGCTCGTGCGGTCACCCCCGACGGGTCCACCCCCAGAGGCACCGCGCCGGAGAGCCCGACCTCGGGTGAGCGCGATGTCGGTGAGCTCCTCCACCCACATCACCGCATCCGCCGCCGACCTCAGCCGGGGGTCCCCCGTCGTCGGGATCCTCGCGGCGACCGCGACGGTCAGGTCCGCGCGCGACCAGATCGCCTTGCGCCGCCCGACCTCGGTCACCGCCTCCCTCAGCACCGTCCCCGACCACCCCGCCGGCACCGGCACGCTTCTCGCCTGGCGCGTTCGCGGCCTGGACGGAGTCCGTCACCGCGTCCGCCGCGAACCCCAACCCCGCCGCCTGCGCGGCCCACAAGGCACGACGGTCACCGTCGGGGACGGGGGCGTCCTTCGCCGGCCTCGTCGAGAGCACCGCCGTCTTGATGATCCGCGCCCGCTCCGCCGCACTGACACCGGGCGACCCAGGGCGTCCTCGGCGTCGGCGATCGTCGGGACCGCATCCGCCAGCACCGCGCTCGTTCTGCTCGACCAGGCGGTCATGAGTTCCTCGGGGACGCCGGCGATCTCGGCCTGACCGTGCTCGGACACCGGCCCGAACGACACCGGCAACCGCGCCGACAACTCCGCGCGCAGCGCGGTCTGGTAGATCGACACCCGCGGACTTCTTGTGGTGGAAGATCTCGTGCCCGTCCAACGTCCGCCACGCCCCGTCGACGCAGCGGACCTTGTTCACCACCAGGGCGTGGGTGTGCAGCTGCGGATCCCCGGTCCGCGACGTCCGATGGTCGAAGCACGCGGCCGCGAACCCAGCCGATCCGATCTGCTCGACACCGTCACGGCCACGTCGCGACAGCGACGCATGCACCTCGAGGTAGCCGAGCGAGGCGTTGACCGCCGCGGCATGTGCGGCGTCGATCTCCGTCATCGTCCGGGCGTCACCCAACGCCCACAGAGTGCTCACCGACTTCGGGGCCGAGAACGTCAGGTCATACCCCGTCACCGCATCCGAGCGCCACGGCGACCCCAACGCGACACCTGTCGTCGGCGACAACGCGCGACCGAACAGCGCCTCGAGCTCACGCTCCGCCACCTCGGCACCTGCCGTGAGGCCGAGCTGCGCAAGGCCAGACCCATGCCAGCGGCCAGGGGTGTCGCCGTGCTCGGCGTAGTACTCGCACGCACCACCCGCGACGGTGCGCTGGTAGTACCGCCACGACGACCGGCCGATCTTCGCACTGGACAACACGAAACATCACAACCCGGAAACCCGTTGAGCCACAATGGAATCAGGGCCAGACGGTACTCGCCGCCGATGCACATGTCTGCTTCGATTCTTGGCAGGTGGCTGTCGCGAAACGAGCACGACAACCGGTCCGGGACGAGGTAGCACGCGCCGGCTTCGACGGGACGAAGGTGGACGAGCGCCTCGCGTCGTCGACGTCGAAACGTAATGCTGTGCTCGGGCGTGTCATGCCTGCGCACCGGCCAAGAGGTCTACGGCACGGTCGCGGGTCTGTCGGAACGTCAAGGGAGCGGTGTGGGCGCCGAAGCAGATGCACTTCCGCTCGAGCCTCCCGCTGACATCCATCGGCAAGTTCGACCTCGGCAAGCGTGCCTTGACAGAGGCAACGAGCGACGGCTCGTGACCTCGGTGCCGCAATGCAGACCCGATCGGCCAGAAGCAGCGATCCGGTCAGACTGGTCCGTGGTCACGAGGAGACCGGTCCACCGACGCGATGGCGTCGTCGACGGTGCTGTAGACGGTCTGGAGCACGTCGTCGTCGCGGCCCGCGTGCCGCAGGACGTCGCGGATCTGCCCGATCCCATGGGCCACCAGCAGCTGGATGTGGCGTCGCCTCAGCTCGCCTGCGAGGGCGATGAGCATGTCCGTCGCCGACACGTCGACCGCGGGTGTCGTCTCGGCGTCGATCACCACGGCGACCGTCGAGGCGGTGATGCGGTCCCGGATCTGCTGCCGGACGTGGTCTGCGTTGGCGAAGAACAGTCCCGACTCGACACGCACCACGAGGATGTCGTCCCGTCGGGCCAGTTCGGGGTGCGTGCTCGCGTCGACCCAGCGACCCTCGTCCCCGTCCGAGGGGGTGGTGCGCACGAGGGTGGCGACCTGGGGACGTGAGGCGCGGTAGATCAGCAGGAGCAGCGAGACGGCGATGCCGATGAACAGGCCGGGCAAGATGTCGAAGACCAGCACGCCGAGCAGCGCCGCGAGCGCGGCGATGAAGTCGGCGCGGGCGGCCCAGCCGTAGATGCCTCCGAGGTGCCCCGTCCAGACCCGGTAGAGACGTACCAGCGACGGGATGTTGACGAGCTCGATGACGGCAGCGATGACGACGGCGGCGAGAGTGGCCTCGGGCAGGTTCTCGAACAGGCCGGTGAGGAACAGCAAGGTGATCACGACGAGGACCGCGACGGTGACCCCCGAGAGCTGGCTACGGGCACCGGCGGAGCCGTTGACCGCGGTCTTGGACAGGCTGCCATTGACGACCATGCCGGAGGTGAGCCCGGCGCCGACGTTGGCGGCGCCGAGCGCGATCAGTTCCTGGTTCGGGTCGATGTCGTAGCCAGCCTTGTCGGCGTAGGCCTTGGCCGCGGCGAGACCCTCGGCGAACGCGATCAGCAGCACCCCGGCGGCCGAGGCGACGAGCATCAGGTAATCGGCCACGCCACGCCCCTGGGGCAGGCCCACGGTCGGGAGACCCGCGTCGATCGGACCGACGATGGCGACGCCCTTGGCGACCAGGTCGAGCAGCGGCACCGCCGCGATCCCGGCCAGGACCGCGACCAGGGAGCCGGGCACCACCGGGAACCAACGCCGCAGCCCGAGGACGATCGCCAGACTCACCAGCCCCACGACGAGCGTGGCGGTATTCGTGCTGCCCAGCTCCCGGATCAGCGAGCCGAGCTGCTGGAAGAAGTTGCCCTCGGCCTTCTCCACCCCGAACAGCTTGGGCAGCTGACCGGCGATGATCGTGAGCGCGAGACCGACGATGAAGCCCTTGAGCACCGGCTCGGAGATGAACGACGCGAGGAACCCGAAACGGAGCAGACCGGCGAGGATGCCCAGGACACCGGTCACGATGGCGAGCGTGGCGGTGAGGGCGACGTAGTCCTCGGCGCCGGCGACGGCGTAGGCACCGACGATGCTCGCGGAGAGGGCGGCGGTCGCCGACATCGTGGCCACCACCATGTGCCGCGACGACCCGAGCAGGGCGTACAGCAGGAGGGCGGGGACAGCCGCGTAGAGGCCGACCACGGGCGGGACGCCCGCGATGGTGGCGTAGGCGAGCGACTCGGGCACGAGCACTGCCCAGACCGTCAGACCGGCGAGCGCGTCGTAGCGGATCCCGGAGCGCTGGAACCCCGTGAAGGATCCGAGGACGTAGGACCGTGTCGATGTCACGAGCCGTCGCCCCCGGCGTCTGCTGCACGACCCGTGTCCACGGGATGCAGTGCGGCGTACATCGCCAGGGCGCCGTCGAGCGTGGGCTGGAAGTGCTCGTCCCCGGCGAGGTGCTCCAGCCCGAAGCTGCGGAGCTTGGCCAGCACCGTCCCCTTCATCTCGGCGAAGACCAGGCGGGTCCCATCCGCGTCGAGACTCTCGACGAGGTGGTCGAGCATGTCGCACGCGGTGGTGTCTACGTCGCTGATCGCCTCGGCCGCGACGACGATCCAGTCGGGTCGGGGGTCGGACGAGGCGAGGCGTCGGACGTCCTCGCGGAAGGTCGCGGCGTTGGCGAAGATCAGTGGGGCGTCGAATCGGTAGACCGGGCAGCCGGGCAGGACACGCGCACCGGGATGCGTGGTCACGTCGTGGAGTCCGGCCAGTCCCTCGGCCCGGCCCAGGGTGGTCCGGTTCGGCATCCAGATCCGACGGAAGACGTCGCCGATCGAGATCAGGATCGCGATGAGGATGCCCGGCAGGACCCCGAGCAGCGCGACCCCGAGGAAGGCGGCCAGGGAGACGAGGAAGTCCGCGCGTCGCTGCCCGCGCAGCCGCAGCATGCCGCGTACGTCGACCAGCGACAGTGACGCGGCGATCACCAGCGCGGCCAAGGTCGGGTTGGGGAGGTCGGCCAGCAGGGCGGGGAACGCCAGCAGCATCACGGCGATGGCGAGCGCGCCGGTGAGACCGGCCACCTGGGTGCGGGCACCGGACTGCTCGGCGACGGCCGTGCGGGATCCGCTCGTGCTCACCGGGAACCCCTGGAAGAGACCGGCGGCGATGTTGGCCGTGCCGATCCCCAGCATCTCCCGGTTCCCGTCGACCTCCTCACCGCGGCGCTCTGCGAAGGAGGTGGCGGTCGAGACGGTGTCGGCGAGCGCGACGAGGGTGATGCCGACGGCCCCGGCGAACAGCAGGCCGAGGTCAGACAGACCCACCTTCGGGAGGGTGAACGTCGGCAGACCCTGGGGCAGGGCCCCGACGACGGACACCCCGCTGGACTCCAGGTCGAGCAGGAGGCTGAGGACGATGGCTGTCACGACGGCCACCAGCACCGCCGGGATCTTCGGCACGGCGCGGGTGAGGATCATGATCAGGGCCAAGGAGAACAGCCCGATGGCCGCGGACGCCGTCACGATCTCGCCCTCGACGATCCCCTGGACGACCGCCCAGCACTCGCCGAGGAACGTGTCCGCGTCGACGGAGAAGCCGAGCAGCTTGGGGATCTGGCCGACCAGGATCGTCAGGGCCAGGCCGTTCATATAGCCGACGATCGTGGGCTTGGACAGCAGCTGAGCCACGAAGCCCAGCCCTCCCGCGGCCGCTCCCAGCATCAGCAGCCCCACGAGGATCGCGAGGGCGGAGGCGAGCAGGACCGCCCGTGCTGGGTCTCCGTCTGCACCCATCAGCGGCAGGATCGTGGCCGCGATCATCGGGCCCAGCGCGCTGTCGGGTCCGAGCACGAGCACCTTGGACGGACCCATGAGCGCGTAGCCGGTCAGGCACAGGATCGACGTGTAGAGCCCGGTCACGGCGGGCAGCCCCGCCAGCTCGGCGTAGGCCATCCCCTGCGGGACGAGCAGGGCGGTCAGCACCAGCCCCGCGACGACGTCCTTCCCGAGCCACTGACGCCGGTAGGGATGCAGCGTCGGTGCGACGGCATCGAGCACCCTCATGACCGATCCCTCCGACATCCCTGGTGTCAGTCGGTGATGAGCGCGTCGGCCCACCAGGCCGGGGGCTCGGGGACCGGGTTCATCGGTGGCCCGGTCACCGTCGTGGGGCCGAGCACCGGCCACCGGGCCGGGTCGATGACCGACTGCCGGGTGACGACGGCGCCGGCGCTGAGGTCGAACGTGGTGAGGTCCTGGGCGATGGTGACCGGTCCCTCGTACTGGGTGCGCATGTCGGCGTAGGCCGGACCGACGACCTGGTGGTCGACGGCGAGGTGCCACATCACCGACATCCGCGCACCGGCGTGCGCGAACACCTTGCCGGCCATGGTGGGGCTGGTGTGCGCGCCGTTGACGACCGCCTCCGCGAAGGGCAGCGGTACGCCGGCCTTCTGGGCGAACACCGGTGCGGACGGGAACGTCTCGTGGATCAGCAGGTCCGCACCGTCGCACGCGTCGACCAACGGGTGGCACGGACGCGTGTCGCCGGAGAAGACCACGCTGCGGCCGTTGAAGTCGAGGCGGTAGCCGACCGAGCCGTTGAGGATGTGGATCACGGGGAACGAGGAGATCCGGACGCCGTTGCGGTCGTAGACCGTCGCCGTGCGGTCCCACGGCACCTCGGTGACCTCGGTGTGGGCCCCCGACTGGCCGGGGTGCCCGCGCAGCGACTGCATGTCCCAGGCGTGCGCGGCTTCCAGGTGCTGGGTGTAGGACCGGGTCCCCAGCTCGGGGACCTCCCCCGCGGGCCCCCAGACCTCGACCGGGTCGCGGCGTCCCGCCTTGGCGAGGCTCCACACCAGGGTCGGCATGTCACCGACATGGTCGGCGTGCAGGTGGGTCAGGAACACCTTCGTGGTCGCCGTCACCGGCAGACCGAGTCCGTCGTAGTTGGCCAGCGCACCGGACCCGAGGTCGAAGAAGAACAGGTCCCGCTCCGGGTTCCCGACCTCGATGAGCAGCGATGCGGAGGCCTGGCTCTTCTTCACGAACGGGTCGCCCGATCCCAGGACTGTCACCCGGACCTCGCCGTCGCGCACCGGCTCCGTCGTCGGCGAGAACGTCGGTCCTGCCGAGACGGACGGCGTGCCCACCGTCGGGGTCGTCGTCAACGGCGCGCCGCCCTCGTAAGCCAGCTCCGTCACCTCGTTGATCTCGGTGCTCATCGCGCGACTCCCCTCCTCGACTCCTCTCAGCATGGCGTCGCTGTCGCCGACGCGGATCGCCCGGATCGGGTGAGCCCTCGCACCACGCCCGTGACCGCCTCCCGCAGGACGCGGGAGAGGCAGCCGTGGCACGATCCGGGCGTGGTGAGCATCCGGGACTCCGTCGGGGGTACGTCGACCGCTCCCGCCGTCGACGCCGGCGACGCGACGCCCACTCGGATCGTCCGGACCCGACTCCTGGACAAGGTGGCAAGCGCGCCGCCCCAGGTGACCGTGGTGGTGCTCAGCGGGCCCGCGGGCAGCGGGAAGTCGGCGCTCGCGGAGCAGTTGCTGGAGGACGACGACCGCCAGCACGCCGTCGTGGCACTGGCACGCCACAGCGACGAGCCCACGACGCTCGCGGCCGCGCTGCTCGACGCCTTCCGTGCGCTGGGTGCCTCGACCGCCCGGCTCCGGCTGGACGTCACGGCTGAGGAGCCGGCGTACTCCGCGACCCTGCTCCCCGCCCTCGAGCACGTCGCCGCTGCGACCGGGGCGTCGCCCTACGTCCTCGTCGTCGACGACGTCCACCTCGTCCACGACCCTCGCTGCCACGAGCTGCTCCGAGCCGTAGCAGGAGCGGTTCCTGTCGGCTCGCGGCTCCTGGTGCTCACGCGCGACGAACCACCGTCGTGGCTCGCCCGCATGCGCGCGGAGGGCCACCTGCTCGACATCGAGCAACGTGAGCTCGCGTTCTCCGTACCGGAGACGGAGCGGCTGTTCCGCAGCCTGCGGCTCCATCCCGACAAGGACCAGGTCGTCCGACTCGTCGAGCAGTCCGAGGGCTGGGCCGTGGGCCTCTACCTGACCGCCCTGGCCATGGCGCGCGAGGGCGGTTCACCGACGGATCGGATCGGGTCGGTCCCGAGCGGACCGGGCACGCGCATCGGGGAGTACCTGAGATCCGAGGTGCTCGATCCGCTCGACCCCCACGAGCGGCAGTTCCTGCTGCGCACGAGCGTGCTCGACGAGCTCACCGCTGGCGCGTGCGACGCCGTGCTCGAGCGCAGGGACTCGGCCGCGGTCCTCCCACACCTGCACCAGCACAACCTGCTGGTCGTCAGGCTCGAGGGCGGGGACAGGTTCCGCTGCCACCATCTGCTCGCCGAGCAGCTAGCCACGGACCTCGCGGCCGACGACCCGACCCTGGTGCCGGTGCTCCATCAGCGTGCCGCCCGGTGGTTCGAGGCACAGGGCGACCTGGACGCCGCCATTCGCCATGCCAAGCAGGCGGGCGATCTGCCGCTGCTCGCCGAGCTCGTGTGGTCGGGCATCGAGGGCTGTCTGGGATCCGGGCGACCGGACCGCCTCCGCGCCTGGCTCGGCGGCCTGTCGGATCGGGACGTGGCCTCCGACCGCTGGCTCTCGCTGGCCACGGCGTGGTCGGCGGAGCAGACCGGAGACCTCGACCGGATGCGACGCTGGCTGCTCACGTCGCAGAAGCACGCCGGTCGGGACTGGCGTGAACGGATGCAGGACGACGAGTACGCCGCGTCCGTGGCCCTGCTCGTGGGAATCGTGGGCGAGTCGGGGTTGGACGACTCGGTCGTCCTGTGCCAGGGCGCCCTGCGCGGACTACCCGTCGACTCCGGGTTCCGCGCCGCCGCCGCGTTCATCAGCGGCGTCTGCCTGACGCTGCTCCGGCGGCCTGGGGAGGGGACGGCGAACCTCGTCGAGGCCGAGCAGCTCGCCCGCGCCCTCAGCATCCCGCTCGTGCAGGCCGACGCCCTGTCGTGGCAGGGGCTGATGGCGGTCGCGGCCGCCGACCACGCCCGCGGCGCGGAGCTGATCGCCGAAGCGTCCCGGCTCATCGAGCAGTACCACCTGGACCGCATGGTCACCTCGGCGCACTGCCTCACGGCCAAGGCACTGCTCATGGCCACGAGGCACGAGCCCGATGCGGCGGCGACGCTCGCGACGGCGCGCCGCCTCACCGTCACCATCCACGGGGTGGGGCCGTGGCTCGCGGTCTGCGGCCGGCTGTTCCAGGCGCGCGCCGCCCTCCTCCTCGGCGACCCCGCTCTCGCTCGCCTGCTCATCATCGAGGCGAAGGCCGCCATGACGACCGAGCTCGCCGACTCCCTTGCGGGCGACCTGCTCGACGACACCGAGACCCTGTTCCGGTCGGTGTCCCTCGCGGGCATCTCCGGTGCCGCCTTGACGGCAGCGGAGATGCGCGTGCTGCAGTTCATGCCCAGCCACCTGTCGTTCCCCTTGATCGGAGAGCACCTGCACCTGTCCCTGAACACGGTGAAGACCCACGCGCTGGCGATCTACCGCAAGCTGGGCGTGAACTCGCGAGACGAGGCCGTGGCCCGGGCGCAGGAACTGGGCCTGGTGGAGGCGCCGGCGCGCGACTGAGCGGTTCGCCCGATCCGGGTGATGCCGGACCGACCGCTGGCTGGTGTGCTCGGAGAGGGTCGCGAATCTCGACCCACTGCGCTCGCTTCCCTCGAAGGGAGGTCCGGCTTGGTCACCGTCACGGTGCCGGGGGTGCGACGGGGGTGGACCGCGGACGATCTGCACCTGGTCGGCGCGGGGCTCACCTTCATCCAGGTCGCGCGAGGAATGACGTACGACGGCAAGACGCTCGCACTCGTCGAGCTCGCACCGACCATGCCCTACGTCACAGGCTCGCCTCTCACCTGCCTGGGACACATCTCCACCGGCGCGTTCCTGGACCTGTGGACGTCGGACCCGGGTCCGTCGGTCGACAGTCCCTCGCGCCCGAGCGTCCTCTCGCTGGCGGACCCGGCCATCTCCCCGCTCAGCGACTCGCTCCTGCTGCTGGCACGGCCCCGGATCCACGGCACCGGCCTGTGCTACTCCGTCACCGTCCTCAGTGGGACCCTTCCGGCCACGTCCGGCTCGTGCGTCCTCTATGTCAACGCCAGGGTGGCGGAGCCCGATGCCAGTCGCTCGGTATGGGTCGGACAGGAGCGGCCGCGATGACCGACGGCGACTCCCGACCGCACGGGCCGGGCGACAGCGAGGAACCCGTCTCGCCGGGCGAGCCGCAGCTGGCCAGCGGGGAGTACGCCGGGACACGTCCGCGGCCGTTCCGCGCAGCCGAGGCCCCCGCGTCACGCACCCGGTTCGTCCCGCTGCTCGCTGACCTGAGAGGTGCGACTCTCGGCCGGCTGCGCCCCGACCTCCTGGCTGGCGTGACGATCGCGGCCCTCGCCGTGCCCCAGGGCATGGCCTACGCGCAGACGGCCGGGCTCCCGGTAGTGGCCGGTCTGTACGGGCTCCTGCTGCCGGTCGTCGCCTACGGTGCGCTCGGGTCCTCGCGCGTCCTCATGACCGGCCCCACGGCCACGGCGGCCCTCATGGTCGGCCCAGCCCTCGTGGCGGTGAGCGCGGACCCGGCGTCGTACCCCGCGCTCGCTGCCATGCTCGCGCTCCTGGTCGGCGCCACCTTCCTCGTGGCACGGGTTCTTCGCCTCGGCTGGATCTCCGACTACTTCTCCTCGGCCGTCCTGCTCGGCTTCCTCACCGGTCTGGCGCTCACGCTCATCTCGGGCCAGCTCGGCGCCTTCTTCGGGGTCGAGGTCGAGGGCGACACGTCACTTCAGGAGTACCAGTCGTTCGCCAGCAACGTCCTGGGCGAGGTCGACCTGCCCACGGTCGCGATCGCGCTGGCGTGCCTCACCGCTCTGCTGATCGGTGGCCGCTGGTGGCCGCGGTTCCCCACCCTGCTCCTCGTCACCATCGCCTCCATCGCCGTGTCGGCCTGGGCCGATCTCGGCTCGCACGGCGTCACCCTCGTCGGCGAGATCCCCGCCGGGCTCCCGTCGCTGCAGTGGCCGGCGGTCTCGCTCGTCGACGTCGCGAAGCTCGCGCCCTCCGCGGTCGGCATCGCCCTCGTCGCGTTCTCCGACGCGATCCTCACCGCGCGCAGCCTCGCGCGCCCGGGAGAGCGACCGGTCGACGCCGACCAGGAGATGCTCGGCCTCGCCGGGCTCAACCTGATGGCGGGGCTGTCCCAGTCGTTCCCCGTCGGGTCGAGCGGGTCGCGCAGCGCCGTGAACGTCCGCGTCGGCGGACGCACCCAGGTCGTGAGCCTCACCCAGGCGGCGACCGTCGGTCTCGTCCTGCTGTTCCTCACCGCGCCGCTGTCCTTGCTGCCCAAGGCGACGCTGGCGGCCGTGATCATCTTCGCGGCGATCGGCCTGATCGACGTCGGCGGCTGGAAGGCACTCGTCCACGGGTCGCGATCCGAGCTGACCGTGGCCGTGGTCACCGTCATCGGGATGCTGACCGTGGGCCTTCTCCCCGCACTGGTGATCGCCGTCCTGCTCTCGATCCTCGACGTCGTACGCCGCAGCGCCCAGCCGCGTGACGCGGTCCTCGGCTGGAGCCCGAAGAACGCTCGGTTCGTCGATGTCCGGCGGCGCAAGGACGCCCAGGTGGTGCCAGGTGTGGTCGTCTACCGTCTCGATGACCGCCTGTTCTTCGCCAACAGTCGGTACTTCAGGTCGCGGGTGCGAGAAGCCCTCGACGGAGCGCCGTACGACGTCGTCGCGTTCGTCTTCGATGCCGAGGCGGTCACGAGCCTGGACACCTCGGGCGCCCAGGCCCTCCGCCTCGTCATCGAGGAGCTCGACGGTCGCGGGGTGCGCTTCGTCGTCGCCCGGCTGCGAGCGGAGTTCGAGCAGCAGGTCGTCACCCTCGGACTGGATGATGTCCTGCCGGCCACCAGCCTCTTCCCCACCGTGCGAGCCGCAGTGCTGGCCGTAACGGACGTCGACGTCGACGGATCGCAGTGATCAGGGCTCGACGGGCTTCGGCCGGCGGAGCAGGACCATGAGGCTGAGCGTGATCACCCAGAGCGGGAAGAGGAACTGCGCCCAACGAGGGAGCGGCGGGGTCAGCAGCAGGAGGATCCCGCAGACGTAGCCGAGGGCGGCCACCGCGCGCGGGAGAGTCCCGGCACGTCGGCCAGCGGTGGACACTGTAAGCGCGAAGACCGCGGCCATCCGAGCGCCGAACTGCCCCAGCAGGGCGGAGGCGAGCGCCCAGGCATCGGCCTCCGCGCCCGGTGCCAGCGGGAAGCCGACGTCCACCAACGAGAGCAGGGCGCTGAGGACGGCTGCCGCTCCGAACAGCATGGCCACGAAGAGCAGCCCGGACCCGAGGAAGACCGTCTCGAAGAACCGGTCCCCGAGCCGACCGAGCTCCGAGCGGACGACGGCGACGAACCACAGGAACGCGATGCCCGCGAACGGGATGAGCGCCAACGCGAGGACGACACTGTCTCGGCGGTTCTGGTCCTCTGCCCACGACCCGAGTTCGCTCGTCGTCTGCGGCGCCACCGAATGGAGCAGGAGCAGGACGGTGGTCAGGATCAACCCGAAGACCAGACCCGCCACGGCGGCCGCCTTCGGCTGACGGATGGCCTCCGCCAGCGAGTTCCGATCCATGGCGATCCTCCCGACAGCGAGCTGGTTCCTTCACGAGGACGAGGCGTCGCACTCCCAGTCGTGGTGGTCGCCGAGCTGCTCATCGCTGGAGGGCAGCAGGGCACGCCGCGCGATCGCGGAGCCCGAGGTCCGGCCCGCGCCCGTCGAGGCGCGAGCCGGACGGTTCCTGTCAGATCAGGCGAGCGCCTTGGCCTTGATGGTGTCGAACTCCTGCTGGGTGATGGCGCCCTTCTCCAGCAGCTCATGCGCCTGCTTGATCTGAGCGCTCGGGTCGGTAGGTGCGGCGACGCTGCGGATGTAGTCGTCCTGCGACTGCTTCACCGCCTGGTACTGCGCGACGTCGCGCTGCGCCATCCCCTTGCCGTTGGCGATGACGTAGATCAACATCGCGATGAGCGGGAAGAACAACAGGAAGATCAGCCAGCCCGCCTTCACCCATCCGCTGCTGTCGTGGTTGCGGAAGACGTCGACGATGATGCGGAAGAGCATCATGAAGTAGACGACCATGAAGAACACGGCCAGAAGCCACCAGAGCCAATCGGCCAAGCTGTTCATCGGGAGCCCCTTCTTCGAGATCGACCGGCGGATCACGCGGTGCGTGCATCCGCGAGCAGACGGTGTCTGTCACTCACATCTCACTCGCAGCGCGAGGGCCACGCACCGCCCGATCCGGGTGAGATTGCTCAGCGCTCGGGGACGTGTCCCCGTTCGGGCGGGAACCTGATAACCGCGCGACATGTCGTCCGAGGAGCGCACAATCGAGAAGTGCCCGAGGTCGACGTAACTGAACCTGCGGCGAACGGGGTGGACCCGGAGACCCGACGGGTGGTCGCGATCGCCGCGGCCGCGTCGTCGATCGGCTGGTGGCCGGCCTTCACGATGGGCGTCTACGGCGTGATCTTCTTCGAGCAGCACCTGGCTCTGTGGGCCGCCGCCACCAGCGCGTTCATCGCCGTCGAGGTCAGCGGCGGCCGACGGGTGTTGCGCCGCGT
>CAVTPM010000007.1:0-50095 GCA_963736655.1 uncultured Actinomycetota bacterium | reverse complement strand
GCCCTGCGGACCTGCCGCTGGCGGCGGAGTTCGACCACATGGCCCAAGCGCGCGGCGGCGCGATGATCCCGGTCACCGGACCGCGCACGGCCTTCCCCGGCGGCAACCCCTTCACCGCCGAAGCCCTGGCGGCCAACATCCCCGACCTGCGCTCCCGGGCGGCGTTCGTCTGCGGGCCCAAGGACCTGCAGGACCGCGTGTGCCGCGAGCTGGAGCGCGCCGGGGTCCCCCGAGACCAGATCCATTCCGAACGATTCGGCTGGTAGGAGCCCACGATGAGCGAGTTGATGAAGCGAGCGACACCCGGCCTCGCCCTGGCCGGCGTGGCCCTGGCGAGCGTCTGGATGTTCGACCCGGCACTGCACCCCGAGATCACGAACACCGCGGCGGCGAAGCCAGCGGGGAACGGGACGACCGACAGCTCCGGGCCCTCGGCGGATACTGGGACCTCCGCCGACTCAGGAGCGTCTGCCGGCTCCGGGGCCTCGACCGATGCCCCAGCCGCCGCTGACTGCGGCAACGCCGAGTCCGTGACCGGCGAGGCAGCCATGACCCCGTGGGGGCCCGTACAGGTCCGCATGGAGCTCGCGACCGACGGGACGATCTGCGGCGTACAAGCTCTGACCTACCCCGACGGCGACCGCAAGTCCCAGATGATCAACATCCGTGCGATCCCCACCCTCGACGCACAGGCCGCCCAGCAGGGCGTCGAGTTCGACGGGGTCTCCGGGGCCACCTACACGACCGAGGCCTACCGCGCGTCGATGCAGTCGATCCTGGACCAGAGATGAGGCGGTGGGCCTGGCCCACGATGGGCTCGTACGCGTCGCTTGCGGTGCCGTGGCACCCGAGCGACCGGTCCGTCGGGCCCCCGGACGAGGCGGTCGGCGAGGTCAAGACGTGGCTGGAGGAAGTCGAGGACGCCCTCTCGCCCTACCGCGACGACAGCGATCTGTGCCAGTGGCGTTCGGGGGCCCGCACCCTGGGCCGGTGCTCCCCGCTGCTCGCCGAGGTCATCGACGCCGTCGGGACGCTGGAGGACGTGACCGACGGGGGCTTCCACCCCTACGACCGGCAGGGTCGCTTCGACCCGACCGGGTACGTCAAGGGGTGGGCAGTCGAGCGAGCTGTCGGGATCCTGTCCGACGCGGGAGTCACGGACGCCTTCCTCGGCGTGGGTGGCGACATCCAGATGGTCGGCCGCGCGGACACCGGACGACCGTGGCGGGTCGCCGTGACGGATCCGGCGGACGAGCGCCGGATCGTCGCCGTCGTCGAGGCCCCGGCCGACGGGCGGCCGTTCGCGGTCGCCACCTCCGGGGCGGCGCAGCGCGGCGACCACATCTGGGCGGGGCTCGGGGGGCAGCCCGGCGGGTCGCCCCGACCGGACGCGCTGGCCAGCGTGACGGTCGTGGGGCCGGACCTCGGACACGTCGACGCCTTCGCCACGGCCATCTGGGCGCTGGCGAAGGACCGCCCGCTGGCCGAGGCGTGGGACTGGCTGCCCGGTGACGAGTACCAGGCCTTCGCCGTCCTGACGTCCGGGGCGGTCACCGCCACGCAGGGGATGGGCACACACCTGGTGCGCGCGGCGGCCTGACTCCGGCCCGCTATGTCGGGATAGAGTCCGGCCGCAAGCCACGCCGCCGAACTCCCAGGAGCACCCATGTCCCGCGTCGCCGACGCCGTCCGTGAGACGGGGACGTCCCTGTCGACAGTGTTCCGCAACCCCGGGTTGCGCAAGATCAACCTGGCCCTGGCCGGGTCGATGATCGGCGACTGGGCCTACGGCACGGCGATCCTGATCTGGGCCTACGACATCGGGGGCGCCCGCGCCGTCGGCATCTGGTACACGGTGCGCCTGGTCCTCATGACGATCGTCACGCCGTTCGCGTCGACCATCGTCGACCGGCTGCCGCGCAGGATGGTCATGATCAGCGCCGATCTGATCCGAGCGGTGCTCTGCTTCGCCGTGGCCGGCCTGATCTGGGCCGACGGCCCCGCGTGGCTCGTGTTCGTGCTCGCGACGCTGGCCCCGTTGATCGGAGCGCCCTTCCGACCCGCCGTCGCGGCCCTCATGCCCAAGCTCGTGAACGACGCCCGACGAGCTCACGGCTGCCAACGGCACGGCGAGCACCATCGAGAGCCTCGCCTTCTTCATGGGCCCGGCGATCGCAGCCATCCTGGTCTCGGCCATCGGCATCCCCGTCGTGGTCGTGTTCAATGCCCTGACGTTCCTCTGGTCGGCCCTGTTGGTCAGCCGGATCCGTGTGCCTTCGGAGGAGCCCGCGAGGGCTGCGGAATCGACAGGGGCAGCGACGCAGAGGACGCCGACGAGGTAGCCGACGCGGAGTCGCAGAGCTTCTTCATGGAGTCCATGGAGGGGTTCAAGGCGATCTGGCGCGACCGCGACCTGCGACTTGTCTCCGGGGTCTACTCGGCCCAGACGGTCGTCGCGGGCGCATCGGCCGTCTTCGGCATCGAGATGGCCGTGCAGATGACCGACTTCGGCTCGGCCGGCGTCGGCTACCTCGACAGCGCCATGGGCGTCGGCGCGCTCCTGGGCGGGCTCGTGGCGGTCGGCCGGTCGTCGATCGGCAAGCTCGGCACCGACTTCGGCGTCGGCGTGGTCTTCTGGGCCCTGCCCCTGCTGCTGACGGCGATCTGGCCGCAGATGTGGGCGGCGTTCCTGGCCATGTTCATCATCGGGGTCGCGAACCCGGTGGTCGACGTGAACGCCTCGACGATCCTGCAGCGCAAGACCGACGACGAGGTGATGGGCCGGGTGTTCGGGGCGCTGGACACCGCACTCATCGGCGCCATGGCCCTGGGATCGGCGATCATGCCGGTGATGATCCACTTCTGGGGCCTGCGGTGGTCGCTGGCGGTCCTTGCGATCCTGATCTCGGCCTCCGTCCTTCCGGCCTTCGGCCGGCTCAAGGCCATGGACGCGACGCTGCGCGAGCCCGAGGGACTTGCCCTGCTGCGTCAGGTGCCGCTGTTCGCACCGCTGGAGCTCAAGTCGCTGGAGCGCGTCGCCCAGCAGCTGGTCCGCATCGAGGTGCCCGCCGGCGATGTCCTCATCCGCGAGGGCGACGAGGGCGACCGCTTCTACGTCATCGAGTCCGGGCAGATGACCGCGAGCTTCGAAGGCTCGGTGCTGCGGCAGATGGGGGCCGGCGACCCGTTCGGCGAGATCGCGCTGCTTCGCGACGTCCCGCGCACGGCGACGGTCACGGCCGACGAGCCGACGGTCGTCCTGGCGCTGGAGCGCGCGGACTTCCTCGACGCGGTCACGGGCAACAGCGAGGTCAACAACGCGGCCGACGACATGATCAGCAGGCGCATCCCGACGTACTGATCGATCCGCCGAGGCCGGTCAGCCGCCCTGGCGGTCGAGCTCGAGGCGCGCGCGCGAGATCTCGTGGGCCAGGCCCTCCCCGTCGGGAGTTGCCGTGACCGCCCCGAGGAAGTCCCCGCTGCTCACCACCAGCAGCTCGCAGTCCTCGAGGGCCGTGACCGTCGCCGTGCGGGCCACCCGGTTGAGCAGGGCGATCTCGCCGAACCCATCCCCGGCGACCATCGCTTGCGCCCGCTGGACCCCGTCGATCGTGACCGACAACTCGCCGGAGGCGACCAGGTAGTAGCTGTCGGCGTCGTCGCCCTGGGTGACCACGTCAGTGCCGGCCGGGACCGACACCCACTCGGCGCCCTGGGCCAGCCGCTCGAGCTCGTACGGCGGCAGGGCCGCGAGGAAGGGAACACGCCCCAGCAGCGAGACCTCGCGCGAGTGGTCGACGGCCGCGGCGTCGAGCTGGTGGATCGAGCGGCCGGCCAGCAGCCCGATCCCCAGGATGAGCATGCCCACCGGGACGAAGGCCGCGCTCGGCCCGAACAGCGCGATGACCAGCGGACCGACGAGCGCCCCGATCGTCAGGCCCGTCAGGTGCACCCCCTCCTGCACGGCCAGCACCCGGGCGAGCACGCCATCATCGGTGGTGCGTTGCAGCAGCGTCCTGGCCGACACCATGATCATGGCCATGCCGACACCCACCAGCACCAGGAGGATCACCGCCGGCGCGAGGGTCCCGACGAGGGCGACCGAGGACTGGGCCACGCCAAGGAGGAGGGCGCCGGAGAGCACGACCGGGGCCAGCGTGCTCCGTCGGGCAAGTCCCGCGAGGGTGATGCCACCGATCGCGACCCCCACCCCGTAGGAGCCCGCGAGGAGCCCGGCAGTCGACTCCGAAAGGCCGAGCACCTCGTCGTTGAACGTGACCGTCAGCGGCTCGTTGGACCCCTGGAGGATCGCCACGCACGCCATCAGGAGCAGGAGCGCCAGCGCGCCGGGACTGCGGCGCAGGGTGACCACGCCCTCGAGGGCGGCACGCAGCTCACCGGGGGCATCGGCGTGCGCCGACCCGACGACGGGGGTGTTCAGCCCGGCCGTCAGGAGCGTGGCGACGACCCCGAACAGGGCGCTGATGGCCAGGACGGTCCAGGCGCCGAAGTCGTGGGTCAGGATCCCCGCCACGACGAAGCCGACGAAGATGGCCGCGCCGTCCATGAACGATGACCACCCGTTGGCCGACACGAGGTCACCGGGGCCGCGTGCGAGCAGGGGCAGGGTCGAGAAGTGCGAGGGCCGGACCGAGAAGACCGCGACCGTGGTGGCCGTCCCCCCGATGAGCACGACCCACAACGGGGCATCCACGAACAGCACGACCGCGGTGATGCCGGCGCACACCGCGACTGCAGCATGCGTCACCGTCAGGGCACGGCCCCGGGGAAGGCGGTCGAGGTACCCGGCCAGGAGCGGGACCAGCACGATGGCCGGCAGCTGCATGGCGAAGGCGGAGATCCCGACGAGGGTGGCGCCCCCTTGTCCGTAGGCGACCAGGAGGATCGCCAGCCATCCGGCGAACTCCGTGAAGCGGCTCAGCCCGTAGGCCACCAGGACCCGGCGCAGCCGCGGGTCGGCGGGCAGGGTGAACAGTGCAGCGACCCCTGACTTCGCCATCTGGGCCCCTTCCCGCGGTCGCGTCACCCTATGTCGCCCGTGGACGGCCCCGTGCCGCCCGGGTTGGTCGATCCTTCGATCGGTACGTGTCCGCAACATCCGCGAAACACGGGTTTGCCATGGTGTGCCCCCTACAGGAGGGAGGGCTCTGCCCGATGCTCGAGAGCGACCACGGTCCGGTCGACGGGTTGCTGCACGAAGTGTGGCAGTCCGTCCGCACCATCGACTCCGGGCAGGTCGCCGACTACATCCCCGAACTGGCCAAGGCCGACCCCGCCACGTGCGGGCTGAGCCTGGCGACCCTCGATGGCGCGGTCTACACCGCCGGCGACCTCGTGCCGTTCACGATCCAGTCGGTCTCCAAGCCATTCGTCTACGCCCTGGCGCTGGCCGACAGCGGTGCCGAGGCGGTGCTGTCCAAGATCGGGGCCGAGCCGACCGGCGACCCGTTCAACACGATCAGCCTCGACGACGTCAGCGGCCGTGCGTTCAACCCGATGGTGAACGCCGGGGCCATCGTCACGGCGACGCTCGTGGCCGGGCGGAGCCGCGCCGAGCAGTTCGACCGGATCCTCGACGGGCTGTCCGCATTCGCGGGCCGCGCGTTGGACGTCGACGAGGACGTCTACGCCTCGGAGCGCGACACCGGCGACCGGAACCGCGCCATCGCGTACCTGATGCGCTCGGCCGGACTGCTCGACCACGACGTCGACGACCAGGTGGAGATGTACTTCCGCCAGTGCTCGATCGTGGTGACCGCACGGGACCTGGCGGTCATGGCGGCCACGCTGGCCAACGCCGGCGTGAACCCGACGACCGGGGAGCAGGTGATCCCGCGGCATGTGGTCGCGCCGGTGCTGACCGTGATGAGCACGTGCGGGATGTACGACTACGCGGGCGAGTGGCTGTACCGGGTCGGGATGCCGGCCAAGAGCGGGGTGAGCGGCGCGATCTCAGCAGTGCTGCCGGGCCAGATGGGGCTCGCGGCGCACAGTCCGCGGCTGGATCCGCGGGGCAACAGCGTCCGGGGAGTGGCCGCGTGCGAGCAGCTCTCATCGCGGCTCGGGCTGCACCTGCTGCTGCCGACGGAGCGCTCGCGGCCCAACATCCGTCGGACCTACCGGGGGGACCTGGTGCGGTCCAGGCGCACCCGACCCGCCGCCGATCGGGCGCTGCTGGAGGCTCAGGGACGGGCCATCGTGGTCCACGAGCTCGTCGGCGACCAGGGGTTCGCAGGCGTGGAGTCGTTGGTTCGCACAGTGCTCTCGGATCCCGAGCCCGCGCGGTGGCGGGTGCTGGACATGGGCCGGGTCACGCGGATCGACGTCGCTGCCCGGACCCTGCTGAGTGGGCTGGTCGAGCAGCTGCAGTCGGGTGACATGGTCGTCGGGCTGGTGGAGCCGCGCGGGCGCGGGCCTCGGGAGGTCGCCGGGGCGCTGGGCGAGGACATGGCCCGGTTCGCCGACAGCGACAGCGCGCTCGGAGTGGTGCGAGACGCAGCTGCTGCGCAGCCACGGCATCGAGGAGTCCCTCGACGAGGGCCTGGTGGCGCTCGCCGACCAGGACCTGCTCAGCGGCCTTCCCGCCGAGGTGGTGGCCGAGATCGAGAAGCGGACCACCACGCGGGTGTTCACCTCAGGCACGGTGGTCTTCAACGAGGGCGACGAGCCGGACGGCCTCTACTTCATCGGCGCCGGGCAGGTCAGCGCCGACGTGCGGGTGCGTGGCCAGCGGGGCCGGCGCCGGCTCAACAGCATGGCGGCCGGCTCCTCGTTCGGGGAGTTGGCGCTCGTCGACGGCCGGCCACGGTCCACCCGGATCGCCGCACTGGAGTCGACCATCTGCTTCGTGCTCTCACCCGAGGGTTTCGAGGACCTTCGGGCCGAGGCACCCGACGCATGCGCCCAGCTGACCCTGGCGATCGCCCGGAGTCTGTCGCAGCGGTTGCGGGCATCGACGTCCGAGGTCGCTGCATTGGAGGAGTCCTGACTAGTCCCTTACGAATGTCCCCTCACTCAGGGTAGTAATGCCGCCCTAACACAAGGTAGCCTTTCCGACACTCAGACCCAGCCCGGAGGATCGAATGCGAAAAAGCCGTCAAACTGGAGCACTGGCGATTGCCGCCGCTTTGGCCCTGACCGCCCTTGCCGTCCCGTCCACAGGGATCGCAGCCGGGATCGTCCCAGACAGCAGCGTGCAAGCTGTATCGGTGCCGGCGCTCGACCCGACCGCCACAACGGAACTGGTCCCTGCCGGCAAGCTGGAATTGAGCACCACGAACGGAACACCGGGCAGTGGCAGCGTCAAGCAGCTCGACGTCAACGGCCAACGCAGGTTGGCGATACTCAGTCGCTATCTGAGAGCGGAACCGAGAGCTGTAAGACGCTCGGAACCAACGGCACCCTTCTCACCTTTGACGGAGTGCTCAACACCACCCCCGGCAAGCCTGTCGGTTTCAGCAAGGGTTCGATCGGGGTGAAGGAGACGGCGTCCGAGACTTTCTGCAACCAGATCGACACGACGTCGCCGAACATCTTCAAGCCGGTTCCCGAGACGCTCGTTCTCGCACTCCCGACCGGACTCACGGATCCCGATTTTGGTGCCCTCAAGGCGACCTCGGCATCCCTCGATGTGGAGTTGCGCAACGCGAACTCGCGCATCCTGGTCACGGCGAAGCTCGGAGGCGCCACTCAGGCCAACTACGAGTTGAGGACAGGCACCTTCGTTAAGCCGGCGACGACCTCGCTAGTGCCGGATCTCCCGTACGAAGTCACAGCGAAGCCCGGCGCGACCAAAGACAGCAACGTGCAGTGGCAGATCGGCACGCCTGACGATGGCATCACGTTTGACTCCCTGTCGATTCGTGCCTACAACGGGGCAATCTCCCTGGAGGGGAAGGCTGATGCGGACTCGACATCGACCACCTCGATCGATCTGGGGTACGTGGCGACTGACGTCGTCAACGCCTGCGATGCCCTCTTGGCCGACGGCCTGATCGAATGTTCAGTACATCGGCAATGTCACCTCCGACGGCACCAACTGCGCGTCCTTCAGCGCGGCTCTGAGTAGCACGGACAAGGAAGTCCGCCTCCTGAAGCCGCGAGACCCGAAGAACCCGAATGCGCAGTTCATCTTCGACATTCCCTGGACCGTGCCGGTCGGCACCTTCTCGCCATCGGCGCTTCCCGCCTCCCTGATCAACTTCGAGTTGACGGGCTCCGTGGACAACGAGATGCCGTTCTGCCCCACGAGTGTCTTCACGGACGGCGTGCTGACCGGTGCCGCCAACCAGGCGGTCCTGGACAGCCTTCCTGACTTCGAGAACCGGAGCTGGTGTCGCCGGCTCAGAGGGAACACAGTATGCGTGCGTTGGCTCGCGCACTGTCGAAGTGAGCGGCACCGATCTCACGATCAAGGACAAGATCCTCACAATCGGCGACCTGCGGGTGACGCTCGGAAAGTGACACCAAGGAGATAGGCAAAGCGCGATCGGCGCCTGGACCCGGGAGACCTAGGACCAGGCGCCGATCTCTGTCAGGATCTGCTGCGCTCGTGCCGCATCCGCCTGCAAGAGCCCCGATGGGATGCCCTGCCTGCTCCGCAGCTGAAGGAGTTGGGCCTCCTCGTACGGGAGTTCCTGATCGCGGGCGGATTCCAGACCGGCCTCGATCGCCTCGCCGGCTTCGGCAAGCCGGTCCAACTGCATCAGTGCACTGGCCCGCACAACCTGCCCCTGGGAGTGCAGGACCATGGCCTCCTCGCCAGCCGCGCGCTGAGCGGCGTCGAGGAGAACCAGAGCTTCCTCCGGGCGTTCCAGTTCGATGGCGGCTTCTGCCCGCACGATGCTGGCCTCCAGAGCACTGAAGGTGTTCCCAGTTGCCTCGAAAGCCTCGACCAACCGAGCAGCCTGCCGATAGGCCTCCGCGGCTTCACCTCGCGCAAGGTGAAGCCGGGCCTGTAGCAAGCTCGCCGGCGGCGTAGGCGGATTCCATGCCCGAGGCGCGCAGCACCCGCATTGCATCGCCCAGCACACCCTCAGCCTCGTCCAGCCGACCTTGCTTGATCATGACCTCCGCGATGTTGAGATCCGTCTCTGCTGCGTGGAAGTCCATGCCGGCCTTGACCGCCGCCACGCGACTCGACTGGAAGAGCTCGACACCCTCGCCCCAGTTGCCCGCCATGAAGGTGTACACCCCCAAGTTGACTCTCGCCACAGCTTCCTGCCGGAGGTCCCTGTTGGCGACGAAGATGTCCAGCGCTTCCCGGGTCTGCTCGATGTGCCCACCCTCGCCCAACTGCCAGTTGGCATGACCGATCGCCAGGAGGGCCGAGCCGAGGTTGTCGAGGTCGTTGATCCGACGGGCCTCATCCGCGGCCCGCTGGGCCCACTTGCGCGCCTCCCGCGGGCTCTCCTGCCCGAGGCGTATCAGCGCGATCAGGTTGTCCAACCTGGCGGTCACCTTGTCCGCCTCAGGCCCGGGCTCCAGCCGCCAGCAGGCGACGGGCCTGCGTGACGTACCTAAGTGCGGTGCGAGGGGCTCCCGCCCTCTGGTGCACACGCGCGCGCCAGCCAAGGATTCCGGCCTTGGTCACGGGATCGGGTGCAAGCGCAGCCGCTCTTCGATAGGCCTCGACCGAGCCATCCAGGACACCGGCGAGTTCCCTGAGGACACCCAGCGTTGTCAACAGCTCGGCCCGCTCAGCGTCGGTCACCCCGGGCACTCGACGACTGGCCTCGATCGCTCGCTCGAACTGAGATGCAGCGTCGACGTTCGAGTAGGACTCCCGCGCCAACTCACCCGCCCGTTTCGAGTACCTCCAAGTCCGTTCGGCATCCCCCGCGCGCCAGAAGTGAAGCGCCAGCGTTGGGGAGTCGGCGTCCAGATCCGTGCTCATCGCCTCCAGCGTCTCGCCGGCGGCTCGGTGCAGCCGGCTGCGGATCTTGTAGGCGAGTCCCTCGTACGCGGCGTCGCGGATCAGGCTGTTGCGGAACCGCCAGCGGTCCGGTCCGTCCGGCTGGAGGAACGAGCTGAGGCTGCTCAGCGTCGCAGCGTCGGCGACCAGACCATCTGTAGCGAGCGTCCTTCGCAGCACCTCGACGCGGAAGCTGCGCCCCAGCACCGCGCAGTACCGCAGGACCCGGCGGGCATCGGGGTGCAGCAGATCGATCTGGGCGCTCATGGCGGCTTGGACCGACTCGGGGAGGGTATCCAGCGACCCGGTGTCCAGGGCGACGCGGGTGACCTCCTCGACGAACAGGGGGTTGCCCTGCGCGCGGTCGACCACGGCGGCGATCTCGTGCGGTCGCAGAGGTGTGGCCTCGGTCGCGGCAATGACCAGCCGCTCCATGACCTCGGGCGGCAGCGGCTCCAGCGTGACGTGCGTCCCGGTCGCGGGGGCGAACCCACCCTCCTCGCCGCGCCGCACCGCGATCACGGCCCACGGCCGCCCCGCGCTCGCGGCGCCGATCCGGTCCAGCAGCCGTGCGGACGCGCCGTCCGCCCAGTGCGCCTCCTCGGCGACGAGCACCAGGGGCCCGGGCATGGCCACATCCACGAGCCGCACAAGGGCATCGGCCAACCGGTCGGGGCGATACTGCGGGTCGAGCTGGTCGACCTCGGGCGTGCTGGGCGCGTCGACCTGGACCACGTCGGCGATGAGTGGGGCCATCGGGAGCAGGTCCGGCGCGACCGTGGCCGAGCGTGGCGAGCAGGGCCTGCCCCATCGCCTCCGGTGTGTCCCGCTCGAGCCCGAGGAGACGTCGGACCGGGTCGCGGAACACCCGGTAGGCGCTGGCGGCGCCGTACGGCTCTGCGCGCACGACCACGACCCGTGCATCAGTTGACGCCTCGACCGCCTCGAACGCCAACCGGGACTTGCCCATCCCGGTGGCACCCGTGATGGTGATGACGCCACCAGCGCCGGCGAGGGCCACGTCGAGCGCCGCCCTCACCCTGGCGAGCTCCTCGTCCCGCCCCAGGAACGGCAGCCGCGACTCCGCGGTCGCCTCCTCCGCGGTCCCCAGCTCCTCCCCGATCTCGATAGACCAGCAACGGCACCGCCTTGCCCTTCATCGCGAACGGACCTGCGGGGGTGACGGCGAACCGCGTCCGCGAGTGCTCGAGGACCGCCGGGTGGGCGTACAGCTTTCCCGCCGTCGCCTTGGACATGATTCTGGCTGCGGTGTTGGTGGTGTCGCCCATGCCGGTGTAGGCGCCGCGCTCGGGGATCCCGACCTCGGCGGCGAACACGTGCCCGCGGTTGACGCCCAGCTGCAGCGGCAGCGGTGAGTCGGAGTCCGCGATGCGGCGCAGGGCACGCAGCATCCGGCCCTCGTTGTCGTCGAACGAGGTCGGGATGCCGGAGCCGAGGAAGAACTTGCCACCGTCGCTGTCGAGGTCGGTGGCGAGCAGGCTGATCGACTCAGGGGCCAGCGCCTGCTCGACGAGGCTGACTGTCCGGTGAAGGGCCTCGGCCAGGACATCGGGCCCGGGTCCAGCCAGCAGCGCGTCGGTGCCGGAGAACTTGATGAAAGCGATGCTCGCGATCCGATGCTCCGGGTCGGGGATTCCAGGGTCGAGGTACTCCCCCAGCTCGATCGGGAACAGCCCGCGGATCCGTTCGCGGTCGATGACCGGGAGCACGAATTCCTTGCCCGGGGCTGAGTGAGCTGCGCGCCGCCGGAGCAGCAGCTCGCCGTCCTGGCGCGGGCGGACGGCGTCGGGAGCCAACCTGGCAGCCGTCGCCGCGCTGACCACGATCTCGCCCGCCTCGGCGGCCTTCTCCGCCAGGGCCGTGGACGTCGCGCCGGGCCCGAGGATGAGCAGCTCACGGGTCGGCGACCCGACCAGGAACAGGTGGATGTCCCCGGAGTGCAGCCCGACCGACATCTTCAACGACAGGCGCCCGACCGAGGTCGGGACCGCCGCGGCCTGGCGCAGCGCCGTGCGCATCTCGACCGCCGCGTCGCACGCCTGCTCGGTGTGGTCCGGCCCCGTGAAGAGGAACAGCAATGCGTCGCCGCCGAACTTCAGCAGCTCCCCGCCGCGAGTCCCGGCGATCCGCAGCATCGGACCGAAGACGCGGTTCAGCGTCTCGACGATCTCCTCGGCACCGATGCGGCCCCGCCGGGACAGCTTCTCGGTGAGCGCCGTGAAGCCCGAGACGTCAGCGAAGACGAGTGTCCCGTCGACGACGCGCCACAACTCACCGGGCGTCTCGTCGTCCCACGCCAGCGCGATCGGGGGGACGTGCCGGCGCAGGTCGGTCATGTCTCCCTATCGGCCTGACTCGGGGGGCGGATTCTTGCCCCTAGAATGTCACAGGTCCAGCGTCGGCAGAGGGCAGAAGACCGCCCGGGCTGAGGAGAGAACGTGCGGCTGACCTTCCTCGGGGTACGTGGTTCCACGCCCGCCCCAGGCCCTGACTTCGTCCGCTACGGCGGCCACACCTCGTGCGTCGTGATCGCGCCTGACGCCGCGTCCGCGCCGGTCCTCGCGCTGGACGCCGGCACCGGGCTCCGCTCGCTGACCCCCCTGCTCGAGGGTGCAGCCTTCGACGGCTCCATCATGCTGAGCCACCTGCACTGGGACCACGTCCAGGGGATCCCCTTCTTCGCTGCCGGCGACCGTGACGACTCCCGGGTCGATGTGTACATCCCCGAGGAGTCCGGGCGCACGGGCTTCGACCTGCTGTCCCAGATGATGTCCCCGCCCGCGTTCCCGATCACCCCCGCCGGGCTGAAGGGGACCTGGACCTTCAAGGCCATCGAGGCCACGCCGCTGACGGTTGAGGGTTTCGAGGTCACGCCGTTCGACGTCGCCCACAAGGGTGGGCGCAGCTTCGGGTACCGGGTCCAGGCCGGCGACACGTCCTTCGCCTATGTGCCCGATCACGCCCCGGCAGCGGGCGTCACCGACGAGGCGATGGCCGCCATGGATGGTGTCGACGTCCTCATCGAGGACGCGCAGTTCCTGGCCCACGAGCGCCCCCGGGCCGTCGACTACGGCCACGCGACCATCGACGAGGCCATCACCCTGGCCGAGAAGGTGAACGCCAAGTCCCTGGTGCTGTTCCACCACGGGCCGCACCGGACCGACGATGCCCTGGACCAGATCCGCGAGCAGTTCTGCAGCGCCGGCTTCGCCAGCGTCGCGTACGAGGGCATGGTCCTCGACCTGCCTTGATCCGCCCGCCACGCCGGCCCCACCGCCTGGCCGACGCCGCCCGTTAGGGGAGACTGAGCCCGTGCGCATCCTGGCCGTCTCGGACCTGCACTACCGGCTTCCCCACTACGACTGGCTGGTGCGCGCCTCCAGCGAGGCCGACGTCGTCGCGCTGTGCGGCGATCTGGCCGATGTGGTCAACCCAGTCCCGATCGACGTCCAGTCCGTCGTCCTGGGCAAGTACCTGACTGCGCTGTCGAACGAGGCGCTGGTCCTGGCAGCGTCGGGGAACCACGACCTCGACGGCCCCGGCGCCCATGGCGAGCAGGTTGCCGGCTGGCTGCGGCGCGTGGCCGACGAGGGCGTGCACACCGACGGAACGAGCATCGACGTGGACGGCGTTCGCTTCACGATCTGCCCGTGGTGGGACGGGCCTGTGACCCGCGAGGAGGTCGGCGCGCAGCTGGCCGCGGCCGCGGTGGACCGCCCTGCGACGTGGATCTGGCTCTACCACGCACCCCCCGCGGGTACCCCGTTGTGCAAGGACGGGCGTCGGGAGTTCCCCGACCACGATCTCGCCGCCTGGATCGAGCAGTACCAGCCCGACGTCGTGTTCTGCGGGCACATCCATCAGGCTCCGTGGGTTCCGGATGGCTCGTGGAACGCGCAGGTGGGCCGGACGTGGGTGTTCAACCCCGGCAAGCAGATCGGTCCGATCCCGCCGAACATCACGCTCGACACCAAGGAGCGGACCGCCCACTGGTACGGCGTCTTCGAGTCCGAGACGATCAGCCTCGACTGAGGCCCAGGGGACTCAGCACTCCGGGTCGCGCACCGAACCGGTCTTCGTCGGGCCGCTCTGGTGATGCACCAGGCTGTCGAGGATCTGGTCGACCATCCCGAGGTGCCCCGTGAGCCCGGCGAACTGCTGCTTGACGTCCACGAGGTACTGGGTCAGGCCGTCGAGGCGCATGGCGGTCATCCGGAGGACGGCCACCGCGGCACCCGGGTTGTCGTTGAGGAAGGTGTCCGGATCCTCGATGACCCGCACCTCGACCGGTGTCGCAGCCCGGACCGTCGCCGTCGCCGAGCGGTCGAGCACCCACGACATCTCGCCGAACACCGCACCGGCATGGTCGATCCGGGCGAAGGGGACCAGGTCCTTCTCGATCGTGACCGAGCCGGAGACCAGGACGAACATCTGGGACGGCTGCCCGCCCTCCATGATCAGGACCTCACCCTCCGGGACGGAGAGCATGGGGAGGTCGGAGCAGTAGTCGAGCATGTCGGCCATGGGCGCCATTATCGCTGGCACTTCGCAGGGGTGCCTCGTCGCACCCCGGAACGCGGTGGCGCGTCAGGTGTCCGCGACGTGCCGGCGGGGAGCCCCAGCGGCATCTGGGTCGGACCCACCGAGGCTGGCGAGGCGTCCCCCATCCGCGGCCAGGCGCTCTGCGGAGACCTCGGACGCCAGGGCTGTGCCATCTGCACTGGACGTCACCGAGGCGAGGAACTGCGCGGAGCTGACCATCAACAGCTGGCTGTCGGTGATCGCGCTGACAGTGGCCGTCCGCGGGACCCGGTGCAGGAGGGCGATCTCGCCGAATCCGTCACCGGCGGCCAGGGTGTGGTCGCGGATCCTGCCGTCAACGGTCACCGACAGCTCTCCGCCTGCGACCACATAGAACGCGTCGCCAGGCTCCCCCTGGGTCACGACGACAGCCCCCGACGGGGCATCGCGCCAGAGGGCCGTCTGCGCCAGATGCTCCAACTCGTAGGCGGGCAGGGCCCTCAGGAACGGCACCCGGGACAGCACCTCCACCTCACGAACACGGACGGTCGCGGTCGCCTCCAGCGCCCGCACGGTCGCGTGGGCCACCAGCGCGGTGACGATCACGATCAATCCGATCGGGATGAATGCGCGACTGGGCCCGAGGAAGGCGATCGCCAGCGGGGCGAGCAGAGAGCCAACCGCCTGCCCGCTCATCTGGACGCCCTCCTGGACGGCCAGGACCCGCGCGAGGATGAGGTTGTCGGTGCTGCGCTGAAGCAGCGTCCGCGCCGACACGATCACGAGCGAGGCGCCCATCCCGGCCAACGTCAGCATCACGACGGCAGGCCCCAGCGCCCCGACAAAGGCGACAGCGAGCCAGAAGCCACCCAGGACAGTGGCACCGACGAGGACCACCGGGGCCAGTCGGTTGCGATGGGCCAAGCCCGCCTGAAGTGCCCCGCCAACGGCGAGCCCGACACCGTAGGACCCTGCCAGCAGCCCAGCGGTGGCGTCCCCGAGCCCAAGGACCTCCGCGTTGAACGTGAGGGTCAGGGGCTCGTTGGATCCGTCGATCAGGAAGGTACATCCGAGCAGGGCCAGCAACGCCAGGGCACCCCAGTTGCCGCGCAACGCCCGCAGCCCCTCGATCGCGGCGCGGATCTCTCCCGGCTCGTCCTCATCCTCATCGGCCGCCTGGGTGGAGCGGGGGATTCCCAGCCGGGTGGTCAGCAGCGCCGCCGCGAGTCCCATGCCGCCGCAGGCGAGCAGGACAGCCCAGGGACCCACGATGTCGCTGAGCACCCCGGCCACCAGGAACCCCAGGAACAGCGTCGCCCCGTCCATGAACGAGGAGAGCCCGTTGGCGGCAACGAGGTCGCCGGGCCGCAGGGCGAGGAACGGGAGCGCCGCGTAGTGCATGGGTTGGACAAGGCTCAGGGTCACCGTCTGGACGGCGCCGCCGATGACGACCGACCAGAACGGGGCATCCAGCACCAACAGGAGACACATGACCAGGGAGGTCAGGCCGACTGAAGCATGGGCCAGGGACAGGGCGCGACCCCGTGGCATCCGATCCCCGAACCCGGCGATCAGGGGCACGATCAGGATCGCCGGGAGCAGCATGGCGACAGACGCAACCCCGACGGCGGCTGCCCCTCCCCGCGAGTACGCGACGAGTACGACAGCCATCCACGTCGCGAACTCGATCAGGTCGCAGAGCAAGTAGGCGAGCAGCACGCGACGCATCCGCCGGTCCCCCGGCAGGCCCAGGCGCAGCGAGACCCTCCGCGTCCCCATCCATCACCCCCGCTGAGGTCACGCACGCCCCGACAGGCGCGGGCCGCCCATTCCGCTGGCCGCGGCCTCCTGACGGGGAAGAATAGGGCCCTCACGCGCCTGAGTCATGAGGGCTCACGTCGCGGCCCTGGCCGAAGGGACCCAGCCCGCAGTGCCGTCGGCCTGATTGAGCATGTTGACCGGCCTGGTTCGGGGCGACGTTCGGGGCGACGTTCCCGGCGCCCTTCCCCGTACCCGGGTGTGTGCAGCCGCCCTGAACCAGCGGGCAGCCGATCGTGCGTGGGCACTCCCAACGCAGGCACGGAGAACCTTCAAGCGCAGCCTTCGTGGGCCCCGTCGACCCATTGCCAACCTGAGACGCTAAGCGTAGCCTCACCTATCAGTGAGCGCGTTGGAGGGGCTGCGACGTAGCCCCGAGACGAGGCTCGCCGGAGGGAAGCCCCGTGCTCAATTTCCTGAACCACTTCACCGTTCCAGGTGTCGAACATGTCACCATCTTCAACGATGATCAGGATTCCCAGCTCTTCTACATGGTCCCGGAGCTGCCGTCGCTCTTGAAGCGCGAAGACGGAAGCCCGTCGTTCTCGCTGATCTCGTTCGCGCGCGACTTCACGCTGCTCGCCGACAAGGCCAGCGCGCTGCCGACAGCTGAGACGGAGGGCGGCCTGCTCCAACTCACGACGAGCCTCGAGGTCAGTCAGGAGGATCAGCAGCGGATCCGCACCTACATCGCCGGCGGCATGGACCAATTGAGTCTGCCCCGCCTCAGCGGTAGGCGCATCCTGCTGATGCGTCCGGCGGCGCTCGCGGGCGGCAACATCAAGCTCTCGTACCCGACCTGGGTGGACGGGAAGGTTGCATTCCACCTGTTCCCGAGCGGTGGAGCGACCTTCGTCAAGGCCATGGAAGGGTCGGAGAAGCCGTCGCTGGTCAACAGCAACCTCGCCTCCTACACCGCTCTGCTCGGGCAGGAGGGTCTACGGCTGATCCGCAACGCGGTCGAGGAGGGCTGGAGTCCAGGGACGATCAACTACTCCGTCTCGTTCGTCGCCCGCATCCCGAGCCTGTCGGTGCATGTGTGGGGCGAGTCGCACGACGTCTACAACGAGATCAAGGAGCACTGCACCATCGTCGAGACGTACCGCAGCGGCGGCAGCACCTCGACGTACCAGTTCCCGCAGGTCTCGAGCCTGTCGGAGCTGCGCGACATCTCGACCAACCTCCACATCGAGTACAACCTGGGTGACTTCCGCGGCGCGACCGAAGGCGGTGACGACCCGACCAAGGCGATCGAGGACCTGGTGTTCACGATCGTCAAGCAGATGGTCCTCGACAAGTTCCTCAGCCCCGGGTTCGAGCCGGGCTTGAAGGCGGAGAAGCTCGGTACCGACCCGCTCGCCCACGGCAGCGGAGCAAAGATGCCCGGCGGCAACCAGCTCTGGCTGAAGGACTTCGAGCAGAGGATGGACGTCAAGATCGACTTCACGTTCGAGGGCTCGACCAACTTCGTCGTCGAGAAGCACCCGAACTCCGAGCTCTTCGCGGTCATCGACAAGGAGCAGGTCAAGAGGTCGATAATCGAGGCCGACCTCAGTAAGCCGTACTTCACGCTGCTGGACGTGCCAGTGCAGGTGACGGCGGACTTCGACCGCGACCCGATCGCGGCGATCAAGGTGTTCCTCGAGTACGACCAGGAGGACGAGCAGGGCGGCGGCCGCAAGCGACAGGTCGAGGAGTTCCTGTTCGACTCCAACGAGGATCGCTACTTCTTCCGTGTCGTCATGGCCCGGCGGCCCGACGGGACGCCCAAGGACGAGTACACCTATCGAAGTCAGATCATCTACAAAGCGAGCGCGAAGTCGCAGGAGCTCGAGCCGGTCACCACGAACGACCGGAACCTCATCATCGGGTACGACCAGCTCAACTGCGTGAACGTCGCCGTCTACTGGGGTGCCATTCCGATGGATGCCGTGCAGCAGGTGCAGGTGTCGTTCCGCTATCCGGGCGTCGACCTCCCCTCGGCCACCGCCGACGTGGTCCTGCGCATGGACGCACCACAGGCCAGCTGGTTCACCTACACCGGGGAACAGAGCTCCACCGAATACGAATACCAGATGACGTTCTTCATGACCGACGGGCAGCGCGTCACGGTGCCCACGAAGCGCTCCTCGACCCAGCGTCTCATCGTGAACGCCCCGTTCGAGGACAAGCTGCGCGCCACCTTCGTGCCACAGGGAAGCTTCCCACCGGTCGCCTCGATCGTCGTCACGGCGACCTATGCCGACGGGGACTACGAGAAGAGCGACGTCCATTCGTTCACGAACGCCGCGGAGACGTGGGAGTGGAGCGTCGACCTGCGCGACAGCTCGAAGCGCGGCTTCACCTACAAGGTCGACGTCACGTATGCGGACGGATCCTCGGATGCCGGCGAGCCGAAGCCGGGCACCGAAGGGACCATCCTCGTCGGTGACGTCGCTCGCGACATGCTCGAGATCGAGGTCGTGCCCACGCTTCTCGACCTGGCCAAGTGGAAGCTCGTCATCGTACGCCTCTCGTACGACGACGGTGCCGGCACGAAGGCGGAGCAGGTGATCCAGCTCACGGCTGCTCAGCCCGCCCCGCCCGAACTCAAATGGACGATCCCGGTCAAGGACGCCGCCAAGCGCAGCTTCTTCTACCAGATCCAGGCCTTCGGCAACGCCGGCGAGAAGCACATGGTCGAACGCACCGAGACGGCCGATCCCCTCCTGGTTCTCGAGTTCTGAGGAGCGGACGATGCCAACTGCCCAATTCACCGCGATGGCGCTCGCCGCCCCGACACTGCAGCTGCGGCCGCAGATCCAGACGCAGTTCACGCACCTCACCGCCGTCAACCTGTCGATGCTCCGGGGCCTCACGGTCGCGACGCTGGTCGAGAACGCGCCCCGCGTCACGAGCGCGCCGGACATCATCGAACGAGCACTCGCGGGCGCCAACGGCACGACCTACTTCGTGCCGCAGGCACGGATCGCCGTGCGCTCGCAGGCGACAGGCGCTCCGCACGTCTTCCTCGCCAAGAGCGCCGGTGTCGTGACCCTTCGGGTCTGGTTCGACCTCGTCGAGCACCCGTCGCTGCCGACGGGGGCAGAACCGCTGCCCGTCGACAACTACACGGTCTCGCTGGTCCCGGCATCCGGAAACGCGATCCCGTTCACGCGGTGCGACGATCTTCCGCGCGGCGACCAGCCGGAGACGGTGCTCTCGCGCCTCTACTGCGAGACCCCCGTCGATCCGAACATCGTGGTTCCGATGCTCCAGAACGGCGGCGCACGCTTCCGCGTCGAGGGGGACGTCCACTACACGGTGCAGGAGGCGTCCGCGGATGGTGCTCCCTCCGCTCCCGGCGGGGTCCGGGTGAGCCCGGCGGGCCGCCTCCGCGCGTTCGACACGCCCGCCCGCGCCATCCGGATTGCCGATATCGCCCTTATGACGGCCGTCGCGACGCCGGTCGCCGACCGGGGGTTCGTGGCGGGCCCGAGGATCCGAGACCACCGGGTGCGCGACGCCGTGGTCGTCGAAGGCCTTCCGGCCGCGTCCCCCGAGCCGACGTGGACCTCGAAGACGGTGCGGATGTCGCTCGGCGCCGCCGACAACAGCGGCGTCAGCGCGAGCTTCCCGGCAGGCGTCATGAACAATCGCGCGATCTACTCGCAGGTCACATCGGGTTTCGGCTCGGAGCCCTGGTCGGAGTGGGTGGACTCGCCGAACGGGCAGTTCATGGACTCGCCGGTCCCCGACCAGTTCTACGTCCTGCCCGATGAGTACCGCCTCGCGTTCGACCAGGAGACGAAGCAGCCTGCCATGATGGTGCTGCTCGTCCCACCCAAGCGCGCGGAGGGCGAAGCGGCCGCGACGAGCTTCGGCGCCGACTACAAGCTGCGGACGCGCTTCAGCCTCGTTCCGTGGATCGACCCGGAACGCCGCGAGCGCCTCCGCATCGAGATCGCGAAGCACTCGCGCGTCGCCTACCCCGATCTCATCGTCGGCGGGATCCGCGAAGCGACGTGCCAACTGTCCAGCGTCCTGCACGAGCTGGGGTCGTCGATCGTCGGCAGCGAGGGCGCCATCGCCGTCGATGGCATGGGCTTCGACCTCGTCCTCGACTGCACGAGCGAGTTCTACACCACCCTGACCCACCTCCTCGTGACCGACGGCGTCGGAGCCGAGGTCAAGGCGACGCTCGTCTCGGCAGCCGAGAGTCCGCGCATCGAGACCGTGAAGGTCAAGTTGCGACTCGACAGGCCCGCGACGGACGTGCTGTCGGCGACTCTTCTGCCGCCCGCCACATCGCATGGAGTCCCGGATGCCGCGAACCCGCCGGCCGACGTGCCCGCACCCGCCGACGACGCCCGGGCTCCCGAGCCGATGCCGGAGCCTCCCGGTCCTCCGACGCTGCGCGTGAGCAATCCGCTGCCCTACGCCGTGACCGTCGCACGGACTGTCGCGAGCCTGCTCGAGCGCGACGCGGACCTCCCCAGCCCCATCGGCGCCGTGACCGCTGAGGCCGAGCCGTCCTCGTTCCGCCTGCCGGCGGCGACCGACGGCACTCCCTCGACGATCGACATCGTGCTCACCGCCCCGCCGAGCGACCAGCCGAGGATCTTCGGGTCGGTCGGGGTCTCGTTCGAGGGCGTCGCCATCGAGATCGACCCGCAGCAGGTGCTCGCGAAGGCCTACGACACGGGCACGACCGGATCGGTCTCGACTTCCGTCGAGGTGCGCTGCTACCAGCTCGAGCACCCCGAGTCCCTGCCGCCCGATCTCGCGGGAGTCTTCGGCCTCGAGGTCGAGATCCGGCGGTCGGCGGATGCGCGGACCGTGACGGTCTTCCTGACGAAGGACCAGCCGAAGCTCGACGTCCAGTTCTCGTTCTCGCTGGCCGACGTCGTCGCCGGCGCCCGTCCCGAGCAGCCGACCTTCGAGTGGCGCCGGAGGAACATGAGCGGTTCAGGCAACGGCGAGTGGTCGCCGTGGTCGACCATCACCGGCCGACAGCTGTTCATCTCGCCGACGGGGATGTGACCCGTGTTCGCCGCACGGGATCGCGTCGTCGCCTCTGGCGTCGAATGCCGGCGCATCGGCGAGCGCGCGTGGACGTACGTATCGGTCGCCCCCTGGCCCCAGCTGTCACCCGACGGGACGCCCATGGTGTCGGTCCTTGCGGCCGGAGACATCGCCTTCGTCCAGCTCAGCGCGCAGCTGGACCCGCCCGGCGCCACGCTGGAGCAGCTTCGCCGAGCCCTCGCAGGCGACCGGGACGCGGCCTCTGTGACGCTCACGAGCGGCGTGACGACCGTGCGGTCCGTCGACGTGCTCGTCACCTCGGAGGGTGAGCCGCGCGTCGTCGCGTCATCGTCGGGCAGCGGGTACGCCCCCTTCACGGCTGTCTTCGCGATCCAGGCGACCGCTGGGGAAAGACAGGCATTCGAGGCAGCCCTCCGCGGTGAGAGCGGCCGGATCACGATCACCTACGACGCCGAGACCGACCTCGGTCCCGCGCGGATCAGCGCAGATCTCGCCGACTGGGCACGGCCCGGCTGACGCGCCGAAGACGGACCCGCACACAGAGGAGTGGCAGATGTTGAAGATCAGCAAGCAGGAGCTCGTGGACGGAGTGACCGTCTTCGGCGACGACACGTTCGACGACGTCTTCTATCCGATCCCCGAGCTTCCGCGATTCCGCACGGACGACAACGGCGATCCCGTCTTCCGGTTCCTGAAGTACCGGATGCCGCTCGAGCGCGCCGACGGCAAGCGCGGCGGAGGATTCGCGTTCTTCGACACGGAGTTCACATTCACGCCCACGGCGCTGGCGAGGATCAAGGAAGCGCTCGACACGAAGGTGCAGGGGATGGCCGGCAAGCCGGGATTCCGCGCATCCGTGCCGGGAACTCCCGAAGCGCACCTCGGCACCATGACCTACACACGCGGCACGGCGAACCTCCTGCTCAAGGAGGACGGCGGCACGCTCATCGAAGCCGTGCGCGGCGCCGGCAAGCCGTCGCTCTTCGGGCGCAACATCGCTGCCTTCATGGTCGAGTTCACGCCCGAGGGCGCGACCCTCTTCGAGCAGGCGCTGCAGGGCAAGGGCGGCGTCGTGCAGGTCGTGTACGACCTCAACTTCGTCGCGAAGCTCCCCGAGATCACGGCGCGCGCGTGGTTCGAGGCCGAGAAGTTCTACACGTACGAGCAGACGATCGACATCGACTGGGAGATGTACGGCGACGACGAGTACGTCGACAAGATCACAGAGGAGTTCACGGACGCCGAGACGATGGGGATCGAGCTGCACCTCGACGCCGTCCTCCCCGACCCGGAAGCCGATCGCAAGCTCAAGGACAAGATCCGCTCGATGATGGAGCGCGCGCTGCAGGACGCCGTGCTGCGCAAGATGATCCCCGACATCGAGGCGATCCCGAAGGACGCCCGCGGGATGCCGGAGGACATCGAGCATCTCAAGCGCTCGTTCTCGACATCCCGTGTCTCGTCCTTCGAGCAGACGTATCGCGAGAACTCCGCGATCGAGTGGAACATCGTCCCGCAGGGCACGCTCCCGAACATCACGACCATGACATCGGGCGACGGCAAGCCCGTCGTGTGGGCCGACCACGCGACCGAGGTCGACCTCAACGACCCGTTCTTCCAGACGCTGCACGTCAAGGTGGGCGTCAACGCCGACTTCGACGCGCTGCCGATCCACTCGATCGAGGTCAAGCTCGAGTACGACCACGGCACGCAGCACAAGGTCGAGGAGTACTCGTTCACGAGTCCCGACGGCACCTGCGACTTCGAGACGTTCATCGAGGCCGGTGACCGTGAGTACTCGTACTCCTATCAGGTCAACTACGTGGGTTCATCCAAGACGTTCACCTCAGCGCCGGCCAAGACGAACGACACCGTGCTGACCGTGAACGTCGACGACATCGGGCTGCTCGACGCGATCGTGCAGGCGGGTGACATCGACTGGACCAAGGTGGCGTCCGCACAGGTCTGGGTGCGGTATCAGGACACCGGGGTGGAGAACTACGAGGAGCAGTTCGCACTCACCTCTGCGGCGCCCACGCATCGTGTGCAGCACGTCCTGTTCCAGCCGCGCCGCAAGCCGTTGACCTACCAGGTCGAGTACTTCCTCGCCGATGGGCGCCGGATCACGATGCCTGAGGAATCCACCGAGCGCTCCCCGATCCTGATCAACGACCCCCTCGGGCGCACCCGCAAGTTCGAGGTGCGGGGCGTCGGCGACTTCACGAACCGCATCGCGCAGATCTTCCTCGATCTGGTCTACGAGGACGCCCCGAACAACTACACAGTCGAGCAGTCCGTCGTGCTCTCGGCCGGCTCCGATGCGGCGTCGCAGCCGTACGCCGTGCTGGGCGAGGGAGGCGGCGTCGTGCGTTACAGCGGCTCGATCCGCTACAAGGACGGGACTGTCAAGGAGATCCCGCCGACTGTCGCCGACGGCACGATCATGGTCGGCGACGTCGTCTCGCAGAAGCTCGACGTGACGGTCGTCGCGGACCTCGTCGACTGGACGCGCGTGCGCCTCGTCCAGGTAGCCCTCCGCCATGGTCCGCAGCCGGGCGGTCAGGCGAAGGACATGATCTTCTCGCCGCAGACACCGGCTCCGCAGCGGTGGGAGCTGCCGCTGGGTGAAGGCGAGACGACCGCCTACGCGTGGACCGCGGTGTTCTTCTTCGCCGACGGGACCCAGGCGACGTCGGGTCCTACGGATGCCACCGCGCCCTCGCTCGTGCTGCAGCCGCCCGCGACCCCCGCACCGGCCGCGCCCGTGGCCGCCCCGGTGGCTCCCGCGGCCCCCGCACCGACCCCTGCGGCACCGGCGCCGACCCCCGCCGCACCGGCACCGGTACCGGTCGCGGCGCCCGCGCCCGTGGCCGCACCGGCACCCGCGCCTGCCGCGGCGCCGACGCCGGGTGCCACGCCTCCCCCGCCGCCCACGCCTGGCGCCACTCCCCCGCCTCCTCCGATGCCGGGAGCAACCCCGCCTCCTCCGCCGATCCCCGGCGGCTGAACCCTCACGAGCCGAGCGAGGAATTGCATGCTGTACCTCAACCCGCCCTACTTCGTGATCGACGGCGTGAGCCTCATGCCCGACCACGAGGATCCGCTGCAGTTCTACTTCATGCCCCTGTCGCCGCACTTGAGCGTCATGCCCGACGGCGACCTGCGCATCCCGAAGATCCAGGTCATCAAGTTCACGGGCCGGCCGACTCCTGGCGCCGACATCGTGTCGGGAGGGTTCCTCGACTTCGACTGCAATCTCGGGATCGAGCCCGAGCGCCTCACCGCGATCGCCGACCAGCTGCGCGGCGAGGCGGGGCTCAGCGACATGCCCCGGCTCGCGCCCGTGCCGCTCATCGGCGGAACCGTGCGGATGATGCTCTTCGGCAAGGAGTCGCCGAAGGAGGAGTCTGGTCTGCCCGGGCGCCGTGAGGAGGACGAGCCCGACGGGCCGAAGTTCGTCCAGAAGATCGTGCACGCGGCATCCCCCTCGCTCTATGGAGACAACCAGGCCGCCTTCTCGGTGCGACTCGACCAGGAGGGCGCGACGATCATCGACCAGGCGATCCGCGATGAGATGCTCCCCATCGGCGTCGTCTACAGCCTCGAGTACGTAGGGCTGCGCCCCGCATACAAGATCCACGTCGAAGCCGACTGGGACCGCGTGCAGAAGCACTTCGAAGAGACCGAGTCGGTCAACGTGCCGCTCATCGCGAGCTCGACGATCGAGAAGGTCATCGACGAGCTCGTGGAGAAGCAGTACATCAAGATCGAGGGCGACCTGCTCGTGGCCGGCGAGGACGACTCGGGCGGCGCGACGGGACGGTACGAGTCCCTCATGGCCCAGGTCCGCACGCTCGTCTTCGAGAACTTCTTCACGCCGAGTCTCGAGCCGATCGAGCGGCAGACCGGCGACACGATCGACGACCTGGGCCGGGTTCTGCGGACGTTCGCGACGAGCGGCATGACGTCGGTGTGGGAGCGCAAAGAGGTCGACATCACGCGGATCGACCGCAAGAAGCTCAATATCGACATGAGCGAGCGCACCTCGGTCATCCGGCAGATCTACCCGCAGGGACACCTACCGGGGATCGTGCGCGCGATCGAGTCGCAGGGCCTCGACTGGGAACGGTTCATCAGCGAGGTCTCGCTCGAGGACCCCTTCTTCCAGCGCCGCACGGTGCGGGTCATCCCTCGCGCGGACTTCCAGACCGACCAGATCGAGTCGATCAACGTCTCGCTCGACTACGAGGGCAGCGTCAAGAACGTCATCCTGGCGCCGGGCGCGGACGAGCAGGGCGTCGAATGGATGAGCTCGGTGGAAGGCGGGAGGATGCGCTCGCCCGTCACAGTCTCCTACGAGGTCCTCTTCACGACGGACGCGACCGGCCGCCCCCGCAGCGTCAGGGCTGCGCCGACCAAGATCGAGGGCGACGTCGTGCAGATCGCCCCCCGCGACGGCGCGGGGTACGAACTGCGCTGGGTCAGCTTCACCGTGATCGACTTCCCGTGGGACGTCTATCACACGATCGAGGTGCACTGCCGGTACGAGGACGAAGCGAACGGCATCCGGATCTCGAACCAGTACGGACTCACAAAGGACGCCAGCGCCGGTGCGTGGCCCGTCTTCGCACTCGACCCGGCGAAGCGCACAGTCGGGTACCGGATCATCCTGCACGGCATCGACGGACGCGACTGGGACAGCGGCGACCTCACGACCGACGACGACCAGATCCGCATCACGGATCCGTTCGGCACCCGCCGCGTGCTCGACATCGTCGCCCCCAGTGCGATGTTCGGGACTCAGGTCGATCGCGTCTTCGTCGACGCCTGGTACGACGACGACGCAGGCGGCATCCACAAGCGCGAATCGTTCGAACTCAGCGCTGCCGACTCCGGGACGAAGCGCTTCGTGGTCGAGCTCGCCGACCCCAACCGCCGCCGGGTCGCGTTCAAGGTCTCGATGCTGCGCACGGACGGGATCGTGATCGACATTCCCGAGTCGACCACCGAGCAGGACCGCATCTTCGTCACGGCGCAGATGCGCGGACACCGCACCGTGGCGGTCACGACAGACGGGGTCGACCTCGTGGGGAGCGGCATCCGTCAAGCCACCGTCGAGACGCTGTACGAGCGCACGGCGCTCGGCCTGCGCTTCGCTGACTCCGTCACGCTCACTGCCGACAAGAGGAGCGGATCCATCGAGTACGACTTCGCGGAGGGCGACACGGCGCTGTCCTACCGCGTCATCCACACGCTCGAGAACGGCCTCAAGCGCGAGACCCCCTGGACCACCACGACCGGCGACGTCATCGTCGCACGCGTCGACTGACGGAGGAGACGACAATGCTGAAGCTCGGCACCGGGATGCGGACGGTGGAAGGCGTCACCGTCTTCCCGGATCATGCGGACGAGAACCAGTTCTGGTATCTGCCCGCCCACCTCGAGATCGCGCGCCGGCCAACGGACGACTGGCCGCAGTTCAGCTTCATCAAGTTCAAGCGCGAGGCATCGGCCGAAGGCGTCACGGGCGGCGGGTTCCTCATGTTCACGGTCGCCCTCACGCTCCCCGAGGAGATCGAGCGGAAGGTTCGTGCCGAGATCCCCGGCAACGCTCGGCTGACCGCCGTGCCGTTCGACGCCGGAACAGTCGAGTGCGTCGCGCTGAACCTTCAGGGCCCCGGAGGGACGACTGCGACCGTGAGCGACGCAGGAACGTTCACGGCCGTCCAGACGATCCTCGGGGCCAGGGTCCCATCGCTCTTCGGCGACAACCAGGCGGTGTTCAGCCTGACCCTGAGCCAGGAGGGCGCGACGCTCCTCGAGGCGGCGTTCGCGCAGGGCGCGGCACCGATCGGCGTCATCTACACGCTGACGTTCACGGCCATGCAGCCATCGCTGGACGTGCGTATCACGGCGGACTTCGAGCGGATCTACAAGCACTTCAGCGTGGGCCTCAACGCGAACGTGTACTACGTCGAGGTCGCGATCCAGGCCGGGATCGAGGAGCTCGTGCAGGACGGCGCCATCAAGATCGAGGTGACGAACTTCAGCACCGCTGCCGACAAGCAGGACCAGGAGAAGGCCGCGATCGAGTTCTTCACGCAGCATCTGCTGACGTCGTGGTTCACGCCGACGCTCACTCCCGGATCGCTGCAGGGCGGGATGGCGACCGCGCCGCGGGCAGGAGGAGGCGCCGCCCTCTTCGGCCCCGGCAGCGACAAGGACAAGGCCGCCTCGGGCACACCCGCCCGCCCCGGCCAGCCGGCCACGCCCGGCGGAGCCGCGAAGCCTCCGGCACCGCCCGCTCCGCCCACACCGGGCGGCGCGCCCAAACCGCCGGCGGCACCGGGTGCGCCTGCCGTACCGGCGGCACCGGGTGGGCCGGGTGCGCCGGGCGCGCCGGGTGCGCCGGGCGTTCCAGGGGGAACGCCGGGCCGGCCGGGTGCTCCCGCGACACCGGGCGCGCCGGCCACCCCACCGACGACGCCCGGCGGCACCACGCCCACTCCGCCCGTCCTGGGCGGGAGTCCACCGGCGGCTCCCGGCGCTCCCGTGACACCACCGACCGCGACCACGCGTGACGTGTTCGTGCACTTCGTCGAGGAGAACGGGATGAACGGCGTCAACGGCGTCTACACCTTCGGGTACCAGGACGGCGCGACGTGGCACGACACCACGACACCGCCCGGCAGCTCGAGTCAGCTCCAGGCAGCGCTCCCCACGGCGTGGACCGGCCAGATCTCCGCCGAGATCAAGGCACTTCCCGAGCTGACTCTCGACGACGCCGGCCAGCTCCGCGCGCACGCCACGACGGGCCAGGCGATCCTCGCGAGCGGGCAGCGCGCCGCCGAGCCGAATCAGGCGTTCGACGAGATCACGGCGGCCACCGCCGGCGTGACGTCGCTCACGGTTCGCATTCCAGTGACCAAGACGATCATCACGGCGGGCTCACCCGACGCGCTCGTTGCTGCGGTCTTCCCCGGAGGGCAGCTTCTGCAGCCCGGGATCTACGACTGTCGCCGGATCAGCGGCACGAACGACTTCGAACTGATCATCCCCGGCTGGCCGGGGGTATTCGAGACACCCGGAGGCACACCATGAGCGGCAACGGCCCGATCGGCGGCGGAATCCCGGCCGCTCCGAACCCACCCGCGGCGCCGCCGCCCCCGCCCCCACCCGCAGCACCCGGCGCGCCCGCGACGCCCGCGGCGCCGGCGGCGCCCGCTGCTCCACCGGCGGCGCCGGCCGCACCCGGGGCTCCGGGAGCGCCATCCGCACCTGGCGCCCCAGCCGCGCCGCGGCCCCCGTCGCCTCCCGCGGCTCCAGGCGCCCCCAGTCAGCCCGGCGGCGCGCGACCCGCGACACCTCCCGCGGTTCCGGGCGCCCCGGCTACGCCCGGCGCCCCTGCTACGCCCGGCGCCCCTGCAACGCCCGGGGCGGGGGCCGGCGCGACCGCGCCGGGAGCCAGCGCGGCGGGCTCCGGAGCGATCCTCACGTTCGCGGTCAAGGCAATCAAGCAGGTGGAGCGCAAGACGCTCGTCTTCGAGTACCACCGCCAGCAGGCCGTGACGCGCCAGTACGCGCCGCAGTCGCTCATCGGCATGATGCTCGACGATCTCACGGGGTCCGGGCACTTCCTCGAAGTCGACCTGGACGACCCGTTCTTCCGGTCCATCGACGTCGAGGTGTCGATCACGACGGCGTTCGAGCCCATCGGGCTGCAGTCGGTCGCGGTCGCCCTCGACTACGGCGATGCGGACCATCCGCAGAAGCACCGCCACGAGGATCTCGTCTTCGACGCGACACGGACGCAGCCGCAGCACTGGATCGTGCCGATCGCGAACGACTACGACCTCGGCTACCGCCCGAGGATCGAGTACCACTTCGACCCGCAGAGCGGGTGGGATGGCGAGCGCAACGAGATCGTCGTGGACCCCGGCCGGGTCGAGGACCGCACGCTGCAGCTCGACCCGACGCAGCACGTCGGATTCCTCCAGGTGGAGCTGCGTCCCGAGCGTCTCGACCCCCTCGAGGTGTCGTCGGTCGAACTCGTGCTCAGCCACACGTCCAGCACCGGATGGACCTCGACGCGCACCTTCGAGGTGCGGCCCGACAGCGCTCCCCAGACCTGGAAGGTCCGCACCGAGCACCTCGACATAATCCCGTACACGGTGCAGAGCACGTATCACCTCGTCGGCAGCGGGACGATAACGCTGGAGCCGAGGGATGCCACGGCCACGACGTTCGTCGTGGGCTCGCCGTTCGCCGATCACCTCGAACGCCGCGTCGACTTCTCGATCCCCGCCGGTCGCTTCACATCGGTCGTGCTCGACGTGTCGTACGACGACGGATCGCACCGCGTCGCGCGGCGGCTCGAGCTGGATGGAGCAGGGCTCGCTCCCGCCCGCGTCCAGCTCGGCATCGTCGATCCGACGCACCGGGACACGACGACGCAGGCGACCCTGCTCGGCATCGGCGGAGAGGTCGTGCGCGGCGCACCCTTCACGGGACCAGCCGAGTTCCTCAACGTCGCCGAGGACGGAACGGTGACGGGAGCCTGACATGACCCTCCCAACACTCGCGCCGACGCCGACCGCCGAGAGCCGCATCGCGGATCTCCTCGATCGTGTCGCGCGAGTGCACCCGGCGCACTCGGCGCGGGCACGCTCCGAGCTCGAGGTGTCGCTCGCGGGCCTGCGCCACTCGGTCATCGGCGCACTCGCGTGGGAGTCGAGCTGTCTCACGCCGAGCAGGTACCCGATAGAGGTCGCGATCACGTCTGCGACAGACGAGCTGCGCACCGTCGTGGACGTCATCGCACCGGAAGACGATCGTCGCACCGCGCTCGACCGGGCCGACGCGATCGCCCGGCGCTTCGGATCACCTGGGCTCTCCGACGAGACGGCCGAACTCATACGGCGGCATCAGCACCCTCTCTCCCTGCGGTTCGGCGCGTGGCTCGGGAGCCGGCACACCGCCGGCACGAGCACCCACAAGCTGTACGTCGAGGTGGACTCCGACCCCGCGCGCGCACGAGCGCTCGTCGCGGCCATCGCGCCCGATGCGTGGCGCGTGCTCGGCGGAGCGGGCCCCGTGCGATTCATCGGAATCGGACTCGACCACAGGGACGCGATCGAGCTCTACGCGCGGCCGCACTTCGTCGATGGAGACCTGCTCCGTGTGCTGGCCGCACGAGCAGGCATGCCCCACCTCGCCGACGGGCTCGCGGCCGCGACCGTCGGGGCGGACGACTCCCGCGCCGGGCGCAACCACGGCGTGAGCGTCGCGACGGCCAAGGGCCGCATCGTGGCCGTCGCCGCCTTCACCTTCGCGCATCAGCGCCTGCGGCGCGACCACCGCGTGCGCAAGAGCGTCCTCACGCAGGCTCGCGCGGAGGGCTGGCCGTCGGCGCAGCTCTATGCCGCGGCATCCCTCCCGCTCTGGAGCGCGGTCCCGTTGACGCGACCGTTGCATACCGCGCTCTCGGAGGTCGCCATCGTGGGGTCAGACCGGATCGTCCATCAGGTCGGGATGGCGCCGCCACCCGCACAACTCCGCCGGAGCGCCGCGGTTGCGGCATCCACCATCCCAGAACGAGGAGAGCGGTCATGAAACAGATCACGCTGGAGAATCTGCACTGCACGAAGACGGAGGACTGGACCGGAGCTGACGAATGCCGGCTGGAGGTCTACAACGACGGCGAGCTGCACTTCGCCTATCGTCGGGACCTCAACGACGACCAGGACTGGGCGCTGAACGCGTCGCTGCTGTTCGCGAGCGGCTGCATGCTGCGGCTGTTCGACGAAGACGGGGACTTCCCCGGCGACGACGACGACGCGCTCGGCGTGATCTCCATCGGCGCGACCGATGTGGACCATGCGACAGCGACCTTCCGCCAGGATGACGCGGACTACACGCTCACCTATTCCGTGTCCGATCGGCCCGATATCTCGGGCTCCGACCTGGCGACCTTCGCGGTCGACCAGTTCGAGGCATCCTCGGAGCCGTCGATGTGGCCAGGCCTGGACAAGGCCCAAATCATCGCCGACCTGCGCGAGCGCAGGTGGAACCCCACCTCGATCAACCAGGTGAACTCGAACTTCTGCGGACCGACGTCCATCGTCTTCGAGCTCGCGCGAACCCAGCCGCGTCGCTATGTCGACCTCAGCCGACAGCTGTACGAAACCGGCGGGTTCTGGTCGCGCACGCACCGGGTCGATGCGCCCGAAGGGCTGCGGTCGAGCCAGGCCGGCCAGAACATGCGACCCGCGGACTGGATGCTCATCGCCACCATGCGCAACGAGGAGAACGCCATCTTCGGAGTCTCACCGACCTCGAGCGGTGTCCAGAGCATGATCGAGGGCATGACGACGCCCTGGGAGATGGAGGGCTGGACGAGCGAACTCCTGCTGAAGGACAACGTCTCCAACAGCACCACCTTCGTCTGGGGTGAGTTCGATGCGATCCGCCACGCGCACCAGGTCTGGGCCTCGGGCGGAAACGCCTTCATCATGCTCCACTCGGACATGTTCGCCGCGCCGAACGGCATCGTTCCCCCATGGCCGGATCACTGGGTCGTGTATGCGGGCGGCCTCGACGAGAGCGTGAGTGGGCGCATCAAGTTCAGCGTCTACTCGTGGGGGAACATCTACCCGCTCGATCTGACCCTCGACCACTTCGAGAACTGCATGTTCGGCATCGTGACGGGGTTCTGAGGATTGGCGGCTTGTTCTCAGCCTCGACCACCTCGACCGCATGGTCAGCATCCCTGGGGAGGTTCTCGGCATCACGGCGACGGCTGGGCCGCGATCTCGGCCCGGCGGGCGTCGATCTCGGCACGCGTGCGTTCCGGGAGTAGACACCCGGCCATCGCCGGGTCGACCTTGTCCGGCGGCGGCACGAGCAGTCCGACCACGCCGCCGGGTGCCAGCGTCGTCCCCGGCGAGGGCTCCTGATCCTGAACGAGCGGGTTGCACTCACTCACGACGCCGAAATCGGGGTCGGCGAGCACCTCGCCGACGAGCCCGTCGGCGGCGAGGATCTCGAGCGCGTCCGTCATGGGCACTCCCGCGAAGTTGTCGACCCCGACAGGCCCGGTCGGGGCAGGCGGCTCGGTCGGAAGAACAGGGCGGAAGTCCCGTGGCGCGCGGCGCAGGTGCAGGTCGATCGTCGACGCGATGTCCGCTCCGGGCGAGCGCACGATGTTGCCGTCGTCGACGGGGGCGATGCCGTAGCGGGCGAGCAGTTCCATGGTCTCTCGGACGATGAGGGCCTCCAACTCGGGATCCGGCGGCTTCTCGACCTCGGTCAGCGCGATCGCGACACGGGGGATGACGGAGCCCGCGAGCGACGCGACGGCGTCGCGCGTTTGCGGCATCGGCCCGTCCCCGGCGTTCACGACGACGAGGACCAGATCCGTCTCCGGCGAGACCGCGCCGTCATGCGAGACCGTGTAGCCGAGGTCCTGCAGATCCAGGGCGAAGTCCTCCAGGCCGAGGTCCTGCGCTCCGATGAGCTCGAGCTGGGTCGTATCCGTGCCGCTCGTGGTCGCTCCCGGAGTCCGGGGAGCGGAGCATCCCGTCATACCGATCGACAGACCGATCGCGACGGCGATCGACCCACAGATCCAGCCACGCGCCGAGGGTGTCATCGCCCGCCGCCCAGCCGACTGTCGCGAACCATGTCGTGCATGCGGGCCTTCCTCTCGTCTGAGGACGTGCCCGGGGGGTGGCCCCGTTGCTGCCGGAGCGCATCCGCCCGGTCCCTTCCGTGGCAATCAATGGTCCAGCGGACCCAGATTGGTTAGGTGAGGCTAGGCTCCTGCGTCGCCCACCCGATGTCAAGAGTCGCACTGCGTGGGTTGCCGTCACAGCCCGGCTGGAGCGACCCCCCGGACGGCGGTGGCGTCCTTGATGTACGCGCGCTTGCCGAAGACCTTGTAGAGGAACTTGGGCACCGCCGGGATGACGCCGAGCATCATGTCCCGCTCGTCCGGCGTCGCATCCTCGAGGATGCCGCCCAGTCCCTTGATCAAGTCCTCCTTGGGCGTGGCGGCCAGGGCGTGCTTGGCCAGGAGCCCCCACTCCTGCTCCGTGACGTACTCCTGGGCCAGCGGGAGGATCTCAGCCTCCTCCTGGTCCAAGTGCGCCAGCAGGGGAGCGGAGAACTCCTCGATGGCGTCGGCGAATGCATCCCGAGCGCCGGCGTCGGCGGTCTCGGCCCACGCTGCGCCGAGCCCCTCGGCCTTCGCAAGCGCCGGGTCGATCGCCCGGTGCTGGCTCTCCATCGTGTCGAGCAGCTCGTGCTGGTCAGTCGCCCGCTCACGCAGCCGCGGCCACAGGTTGATGTCCTCGCCCTCGTGGTGATGGTGCAGCAGGTCGAAGTCCTTCCTCATGTGGGTGTAGACCAGCTGCGCCTGCCTGGTGTCACCGGGCGCAACGCGCCTGACCCAGCCGGGGCCCTGGGTGAACTCGCGACGGAAGAGCTTGTGGACCACGACCATCTCGTGAGTGAAGGGGAACGCGGAACCAGCCATGACGGCCTCCAGGATCAGGGCGGCGGGACGGGCGGACGGGCGCACATCGTAAGCATGCCTACCCCGGGAATCACCCCATTTCGCCCGGCGCCCCCGGCCGGTTTCGGTCAGCCGAACGCGACGCCGGTGACCCGGTCTACCGCGACCGTCAGGATCACGCGCTCCGCGTTCGAGCCACGCGCGTCCGGCTCCGATCCCTCGTCGGCGGGAACAAGATCGACCACATAGCCCAGCGGCTCGAGAAGCCTCGTCGCATCCTTCGGCTTCATCCCGAGCACCACCGCTTGGACGTCGTCGGCCGTGGACACCCCCGGGGTCAGCCCAGGAGTCCGTGCCGGCGTGGACGGTGCCACGACGAGCGTCGGGCGGACGGTCGACGACGCCATGATGCGGGGTTCGATCGACTTGTCCGGCATGTTCCCACTCCGCTTCCCGTCGGGTGCCCTACATTGCTCGGGGCCCACGACCGCGAGTCTATCGCGAGCCGATCGGCGCTTTTCGACCGTCGCCGACAGCGGGGACTCCCCCCACCTCGCGCAGATCGTCAGCAGTACATCGGGGAGACCGAGCGGCGGCTGGGCGTAGTGTTCACCCGGGCGGAGTCGCTGGATGCAATGGTGATCCTCGACGAGGGCGACGACCTGATGGCCTCGAGGCTTTCGGGCATCCCTCCGGCTTCCGGGACGGAGCACAACCCAGCGGACACTGACCCCGGTTCGTCGCGGGAAGTAGTCTGATACCTCGGCTCCCATCGCCGGCCAACACAGGGAGGTAACCGATGGTTGGTATCGAGGGTCAGACCAACCCGCTGCGCTGGCGAACATTGCTGGTCGCGGCGTTGACAGTCTGCCTGGTCCTTTCAGGTCCTGCCCCTGCACGTGCTGACATCGCCAAGTCCGACTTCCCGCGCGCCGCCCAGGTCAAGGCCTCGATGAAGGGCTCCGGCACGTGGATGCGCTCACTGGGCGACCCGAATGCTGTCGCAGCGAGGGCCACCCCCGCGGGCTGCCGCTCGGACCTGCCATTCACCGGGGCGACAGAGCATCGCAACGCCTTCTACATGGGATCCATCCCGAGGAAGAGGAAGTACTTCGGGGTCGCAGAGGTCACGGTCTACCGCTTCCCTTCACCGGCGGCCGCCTCGCAGTCCCTGGCTGACCTGCCGGAGTTCTTGGACGACTGCGCCAAGAGCGTGGAATGGTGGTGCGAGGACTGCGACGGAATCGCAACCATCTACCGCACCTCCACGTCCCCCCGCCGAGTCGGAGCGCAGTCTGTGACCTGGAACCAGCGCAGCGTGGGAATGGGCATCACGAACGGGCACGCGATCGCAGCCAGAACTGGGGCAACAGTCGTGGTGACGGTCGCATCTCACCAGACCAACCCCGAGAACAAGGAGACGCCCCCACGACCGACGTGGAAACGCACCGTGTCGGTGGCCAAGAAGGCGCTCGCACGAGCGGGCGCGTAGCCGGTATCCCGTGCTGGCACAGGGCGACTGTCCGGAGAGAGCCCTCGACATCACCGACGCGGTCGCGCACTCCCTGCCTCAGCTCGAAGCCAGGCGGAGCTGTTGGCTGTGGGTTCCGAGCGGGTAGTCGCGTGGATGACCTGGGCCGAGCTGGGGCTGTGGCGCGTCAGGATGCTGTTGGCAACGACGCCCCGGACCAGTCGCTCGCGGCCTCGGTGCGCCTTATGGCGGGCCTGTCAGTGAGCTGCCTCGTATCGGGTGCGTAGGTCGACCGAGATGCGCCCGCGGTCTCTGACCGGGATGTCGTTCTCCCGCGCCCAGCGCCGGATGTCGACCGTGTCGTCGGCGCGGCGCGGCTTGGATCGTGGCGACGGAATCCGTGCCGTCGAGGCGCGCCGGGCCGCTGCGATCCACGGTGCCAGGGAATCGCGCAGCGCTCTTGCGTTCTGTTCGGTCAGGTCGATCTCATAGGCCTTGTCCGCCAGCGAGAAGTTCAGGGTGTGGGCGGGTTCGCCCCCGTCGATGTCGTCCTGCAGAACGACGTGCACCTTGCGCATTTCTTCGCCTCCGGCGCGCGCGTTGTCTGTAGCCTTCTGTTGCACCGCCGGCCGGGCTGCCCTAGCCTCCTGCTAGAACGGGGTTGGCTGCCCCGATCGGTCGCCGGGGGTCACCGGTCCGGCGAAGGGCATCGCCCCCGGAGGGACCTGTGGACAGCGCCAACTACCCTGGGACCGTATACATCGACCTGCTCGAGCAGGTCTCCGACGGGGTGTACCTGGTCAACACCTCCCGACAGATCACCTACTGGAACACCGGCGCCGCCCAGCTCACCGGCTACACCGCCGAGGAGGTCCTCGGGCGAGCATGCTCCTCAGCGCTACAACGCCACGTCGACGACGCCGGCTGCGAGTTGTGCCGAACCGGTTGCCCACTGGCCGCGGTGCTGGCCGACCACGTGCCCCACAGCGGCGATGTGTACCTGCACCACAAGGATGGCCACCGCGTCGCGGTCACGGTCCGCGGCCACCCCGTGACTGACCCCGCCGGGCGAATCGTTGGCACCGCGGAGGTGTTCTCCGAGCGCCCGGACAGCGCCTATGTCGATCTGGGGCGGCGGAACCTGAACAGCTCCGACGACCCGGTCACCGGGCTGCCCGCCCGGCGCCTCGGCGAGTTCCACCTAGCCACCCTGACCGCCGCAGTCGCCGCCGGGGAGACCACCCTCGGGGTGATCTTCGTCGACGTTGACCACTTCAAGACCATCAACGACACCTACGGCCACGGCGCGGGCGACCAGGTACTGCGGATGGTCGGTCGGTCCATGGCCACCGCCCTGCGCCGCGGTGACCTGCCGATCCGGTGGGGTGGGGAGGAGTTCGTTGCCCTGCTTCCCGGGGTCGACGCCGGCGGATTGGCCGCCGCCGCCGAGCGGGTCCGGCTGCTCGTCGCTAACTCCTGGCTGGACCACGCTGACGCGAGGCTGCAGGTCACGGTCTCCGTCGGCGCCACCTTGGGCCGCCCCGCGGATTCCCCCGAGGACCTGATCGATCGCGCCGATCGACTGATGTACTTGTCCAAGGACGCCGGGCGCAACCGGGTCACCACCGACCCCGTGTCCGTCTCGGTCGACCGGGTGCACGTGCCCCGACAGGCACCGAGCCCTGACAGGACCGCAGCAGGGCCGTAGGAGACCACGCGATGGTGCCCAAGCGCGGGGGGTCCGGTGCTGCCACGCACAACTACCTGTACCGGGACGTCATGAAAGGCACGGCGCCGTGGCGGTGGTGAGGAACAGGAACGGGAACCCATCGGTCCCAATCCGCAGGTCCGCGCAGCTGCCGCTCTCCAATGGCGGTCCAATTGTGCTGCGAGGGCCGTGCCTTTGGGGGGCTTGGTCAAGCCAGCGTTGGGCTTCCACCGCGCGGTAGACCTGCAAGGGGTAGCGGACAACAGGGGCCTTGGACGCGAGGTCGGTAAGGTTCGCCTCCTGGCCAGGGGTCGATCGTTGTTCTACGTCGCAAGGGAAACCAGCGGGGGCTGGTGGACAGAGCTGTCCGTCCAGGCGGTGGTCGCCAGCTCCCGGGACCTCGGTCTCTGGCTCTGCTGCCCCCGCCGTCCCGACCCCGGCGAGCGCTTGGGCGGTTCTCGGCGAACCGTGAGGTCAGCCTCGCCTTAGGAGGTGACCGCCAAGATGAATCGGTCGCCGAGTGTCCGTCCGCAGGTGATCCGCGATATCGAAGCGGATGCCTTGAAGCCGCAGGCCCGCCTCGATCCGCCGGTAATCCGCGACGTGCAGGCGGAGGCCCTGGAGCAGGCCCACCTCGCGCAGGACCACCCGACCCAGGGAGAAGGGCACGGCCTTCGCCGGTGGCTGCACGGCGCCTGAGAGCACCTCGCATCGGCGGCTCCCCCGTCGCGCATCGGACCGATCAACTGCGCGCACGTCGGGGACAGGGGCTATGGCTGTATCGCTGGTCTCGTGGCCCAGCGGGACCTACGTGAGTGGCAGTCTGCGTGCTTGCAGGAGGACCATTGCCTGAGTCGGGGTCAATCCTCGGCGAGCGCCAATGCGTCGAGCTAGTTCGTCGCGGCTCAGACCATCAGGTACCCAAGCTGCCTCGACCGCTTCAGCGAGGGGCAAGGTGTCGTAGCGGTGAAACCCCTCGTCGTCATCTGCGAGACGCGCGCGGACGACTTCCTCCCCCTTGGTCCTCTGCCGGTGCCAACCGAGATTCATGTCCCATGGATCGGCATGCCCTCCCGGGGACCTGAGCCCGAGAGTGCGGTGCTTGGTCGCACGTCGCACGCCGAGCCCGCGCCAGGCGGCGCCTTCGGACCGGTCGCGCCCCGCTTTCCCAGCCACACCCTGGGGGTCAGACGGGCTTGGCAGGCGGGACAGACGAGGGGATACCGCGGAGCCCACTGCACCCGTGCTCGTCGTTCTGCGCGCGTTCCGGAGCCACGCCGGCGACCCCACCGAGGTGGCCGGCCGTCAGCCGCCGATCGAGTAGTCGATGTCAGATCGTGTCGTGGTCCCCCGGGCGGTGATCCGTGTGCTGTCGGTCGCCCCGGGGTCGCCTGGCGAGACCAGCCCGAGGTGTTCGCCCGTGGCAGACGGGGTGGAAGCGGCACCATAGGCTACACCCTGGACAGTGCCTGGGACCGGGTGAGGTTCCCCAGACAAAGTGGACATCGTCTATGTAGGTCTTCGTGGCCTGCTGGAAGGATGTCGTCATGTCAGGCAGTCGTCGCAGGTTCACTGCGGAGTACAAGATCGAGGCCGCTCATCGGGTGATCGATTCGGGGCGCAGCATCGCGGAGGTGGCCCGGGATTTGTCGTTGAATGAGGTCACGTTGGGCAACTGGGTGCGTGAGGAACGCCGCCGCCTGGACGCCCTGGCTGGGACCGATGCCGAGCCGTTGAGCGCCGCGGAACGCGCCGAGTTGCTGCGGTTGCGCAAGCAGGTCGCCGAGCAGGAGAAGGACCTGGCGTTCCTGGGAAAAGCAGCCGCGTACTTCGCCTCGAATCCACCAAAGCAGAGCGGTTTGCGTTGATGGCAGCGGAGTGCGCGAACTTCGAGATCACCCGGATGGCCCGCCTGCTCGAGGTGTCGCGGGCCGGCTACTACCGGTGGCTCGACGCGAAGGACAGCGACCCGCCGGCTGAGTCAGCTGCGCAGCGCCGGGCCGACCTCGACGCGATGATCCTGACCCACCACCGGGCGTCGAAGGGCACCTACGGGTCGCCGAGGATCACCGCGGACCTGCACGACGCCGGTGTCACGGTCAGCGTGAACACCGTCGCCGCCCGGATGCGGGCCCTGGGCGTGGAGGGCATCAGCCCACGCACGTTCAAGGTCGTCACCACCGTGTCCGACCGGGACGGGGTGTTCCCACCCGACCTGGTGGACCGGCACTTCGACCAGGGCCACCTGGATGCCGTGTGGACCTCGGACCTCACCTACATGACCACCGGGGAGGGTCCCGGCGTTCCTGTGCGCGATCCGCGACGAGCACTCCGGGCGGGTCCTGGGCCACGAGGTCGCAGATCACATGCGCGCGCAGCTCGTCGACGACACCGTCGAGCAGGCTGCGTTCACCCGCCACCATGACTGCGAGGGGGTCATCTTCCACACCGATCGTGGCGGCCAGTTCAACGACCGGGACGTGATCGCCACCTGCAAGAAGTACGGCATCCGCCGGTCCATGGGCCGGACCGGATCGAGCTATGACCACGCCACAGCGGAGTCGTTCTGGTCGATCTTCAAGCACGAGTACTACTACCGCCACACCTTCGCCACCATCGCCGAGCTGGGGGCCGGGATCGACGAGTTCATCGCCTACAACACCACCAGGAGGTACTCCAAGATCGGTCAGGTCAGCCCGATCAGCTTCGAGCCGATCAACCCAGGCCGATCAGGCCGCATAACCCCGTGTCTGCTTTTCCGGAGGAGCCTCAGGGTCCTGACCGTGTTGATTCGCCGAGGCCGACGCTCGCGGGATCGTGGACTGGACGGTATCGGTGGACTCCACGAGAATCGCGCCCACCAGCACGCCACGAAGACCACCCGGGACACGGGGCCCTGCCGAACTACACGAATCTGGGCATCGAGCCGCCTGACCACGGCATCGGGCGGTCCCGTGCCGGGCTGTCGACCAAGATCCCTCCTCGCCTACGGCGCCGGGCGCCCGTTGGGCATCCTGATCGGACCCGGGCAGGTTGGCGACTCGCCGATGCTGCCCCACCTGCTCGACGGGCTCCGGATTCCCCGACCGTGCGCCGGGCGCCGGTCCCCTCGACATAGACAGACTGGGCGGCGCTCTTGCACTCGGTCGCGCCGAGGCCGGGACCGTGGTCTGAGGTCGGAGAAGATCTACCTTCTACCGCCGGAGAGTGAACATCCCTTCGCATGTGGTCACTGGACGACGGCGGCTACGTCGTCCACGGCAAGGACGAGTGGGGCGTTGGTGGCGGTGCTGGAGTAGTAGGCGTTCAGCCCGACCGCACCGGGAACCTGAAGTGCGGCGGTCGCATCCGTCGTGCTCACCAACCAGCCTGCTGGTTCCGCGGATGCCGCATCCCACGCTCGGGCGCGAATGGTGGTGGGGTTGATCCCGGTCACGTCCATACGCAGTCGGATGGATGCCCCGGCAGCGTATGTCAGGTTGGGGACCAGGACGCCCGTGCGCAGTGTGGTCTCGACTCCCGTTGAGGAAGTCCTGATGAGGGTGAGATCGGCGCGGGCGTCGCTGCGTAGTCGCAGCTTTGCGCGGTACTCGCCGGCGCCCGTGATCGCGCGCCCCGAGACGCTGACGTAAAGCCCACCACCGGTGGTGACCTTGTCCGGGCTCAGCGTGAGCGACAGTTGCGTCGCTGAGCTGCTCACGGTCCGCAGGTAGGCGGTCCTAGTAGAGCCGGTGGCGTTGGCCACACGCCCCTTGCCTGACGAGACCGACAGGGACGTCGACGGCGTGGTGGTCCACGCCCCTCCGGTTGGCGCGGTGCCCCAGCCCGAGGCCACGCTGCGATCGAAGGTGTCCTGAGCGAGTGTGTTGACCGGTGGCGTGGTGGTGACGGTGACCGGCTTGGTGGTGGTGTGGGTCGCGCCGTCGTCGTCGGTGACAGTGAGGCCGACGGTGTAGGTGCCGGCGGCGGCGTAGGTGTGGGCGGCAGGCGTGGCCCCGGTTGCCGTTGCCCCGTCGCCGAAGTCCCATGCATAGCTCACGATCGTGCCATCAGCATCGGTTGACGTAGACCCGTCTGCGGACACCTGAAGCTCACTGGTCGTAGTCGTGATCCGAGCGACGGGCGGTGTGTTGACCGGCGGCGTGGTGGTGACGGTGACCGGCTTGGTGGTGGTGTGGGTCGCGCCGTCGTCGTCGGTGACAGTGAGGCCGACGGTGTAGGTGCCGGCGGCGGCGTAGGTGTGGGCGGCGGGCGTGGCCCCGGTGGCGGTTGCCCCGTCGCCGAAGTCCCATGCATAGCTCACGATCGTGCCATCAGCATCGGTGGAGGTAGACCCGTCGGCGGTGACCTGAAGCTCACTGGTCGTAGTCGTGATCCGAGCGACGGGCGGTGTGTTGACCGGCGGTGGGCCGACGTCCACAGTGAACGAATCGGTGATGCCCGCGCCGGAGGTGGCGACGAACTCGGCCGCCAGTCGAGTGTCGGTGGCACGGATGTCGAGTAGTCCGTAGGTCGGATCCGCGTTGAGCCCGGAGAACTTGGCGAAATACCCGGCCTCCCCGTCCGCCTGGGTTCACGTCGCGCAGGGGGGTACCGCCAGTGCCCACGGTGGCGAAGACGGTTCCCTGGCCCTGGGTGAAGGCACCATCCGAATCCGCCACGCAATCGGGATCGAACGTGCCAACGGCGAGCGTCTCACAGCCTGTGGCGCCTGAGCGCAACTGATGAGTCCGCATGTAGGCGTGTTCGTGCCCGTGAAGGACGAGATCGACCTTCTTTTCCAGCAGCAAGTTGTAGAAGTCCCTGTTGGCGGGGCAGTTGTAGACACCCACCGACAGGCAGGGCACGTGCGCGGCCACGACAATCCACCGGGCGCCCTTGGCCCTCCCGCTGTCGATCGCCGCCGAGACCCAGTTGAAATGCGCATCGCCGGTGGCGTACACCCACTTTCCATCCTCGAAAGTCAATGTCGGGGAGGCACTGATCACCCGAACCAACGGATTGCCCTGCGGCAGGTCCATGTAGTACTCGCGCCCGTAGGTCCCCACGACCCGGGGACCTGGTTGGGCAGACAAGCGCTGAAGTCATTGATGTCGCCGTCGTTGACGTCCAGGCTCTCGTGGTTGCCGGAGATGAACTGGAAGGGAAACCCCTCGCCCTACTCGCGCCTTCACATAGGCGCACCACGCGGACTCGGGGATGACGTCCCGGTACGAGAGATCGCCCAGGGCCAGGGCGGCGTCCGGTGCCAGAGACGACATTCGAGTCAGGACCGAATCGGTGGCAGTGCGGGCTCCAAAGTCACCCGCCGCGACAAGGTGGACCTCGTTGGCCGCATCCGCCTGGGGCACTAGGACCAAGAACCCAAGCAAGGGGACGACTGCAATCGCCGCCAGCCATCGCTGGCGACGGGTCGCTCTCGAGTCCTGCCCCGAGCGGCCCAACCGGCGTCGTGACATGTCGCCTCCTCGTTCAGCGGCGGTGCCGCACTCGTCATTCCCATCGCGCATCACTTGACCTTGGTGATGAGTCTGATCAGGAAGGGAGCCGTGGTCAAGGCCACGACGAGACTCACGACAACTGCCCGCGAAGTGCTGTCCGTGCCTCAGTTGGGAATGCCCGCGTAACGGTGACGCTGTTGGGTGGGCCAGATGGGCATGACCTCGGGGAAGTACCTGGCCGCGATCATGGGCGACACGTTGGACCAGCGCGACGCGTTCAGCGAATTGGACCGCCCCGCTACACCCTCGCGGTCGATCATGGCCACCTGCGAACCCCTCACGACCGACTCCGACCACCCACCCCTGGGACTCCAAATCGAATGATCGCCCGTAGACGGCACTGAATTGACCCCTGAACGGGGGACTGCAGAGAGTGGCCCTCTTCAGGTACTCTATGTAGTTAGGAATATCGGGAGTGGCCTTCCTCCGCAACTTGGTGACGCGATTGTTCGGTGGCCCGATGAGGCGGGAGACAGCATGCGAGTTCTAGTGACCGGTGGAGCGGGCTTCATCGGTTCCAACTTGTCCGAGCGACTACTTGCCGAGGGCCATGAGGTCCTGTGCGTGGACAACTTCTACTCGACGTCCAAGCGCAACATCGAGCATCTCCTCCCGCCACCCTCGCTTCGAACTCATGCGACACGATGTGACCTTCCCTCTTTACGTGGAAGTCGACGAGATCTACCACTTGGCATGTCCGGCGTCGCCTGTGCACTACCAACGTGATCCGGTGCAGACCACCAAGACCAGTGTCCACGGCAGCATCAACATCTTGGGCCTAGCGAAGCGGACGAAGGCCAAGGTCCTGTTGACCTCGACGTCGGAGGTGTACGGCGATCCGAGTGTGCACCCGCAGCCAGAGGAGTACTGGGGTCACGTGAACCCGATCGGCCCTCGCTCCTGCTACGACGAGGGCAAGCGGTGCGCGGAAACGCTGTTCTTCGACTACCAGCGCCAGCACAACTTGAACATCAAGGTCGCGCGGCTGTTCAACACCTACGGGCCGCGGATGCAGCCCGACGACGGTCGCGTGGTCAGCAACTTCATCATGCAGGCCCTGAACGGCGAAGCGTTGACCGTCTACGGAGACGGCAGCCAGACGCGAAGCTTCTGCTATGTCGATGACACTGTTGACGCGCTCATCCGCTTGATGGCCACGGGGCACGGTGTGGCCGGCCCCATCAATATCGGGAATCCGCACGAGATCAGCGTGCGAGAGCTCGCCGAGCGAATCACCTCGTTGGTGGACCCCAGCAACGAGGTGGACTTCATGCCGCTGCCCGTCGATGATCCGCATCGGCGACAACCGGACATCAGCCGTGCCCGGGCGATCCTCGGCTGGGAACCGAGCGTGAGCTTGGCCGATGGACTTGCCCACACCGTCACTTGGTTCAAAGGGGCATACGGCGCGACTCCCGCCGCAGGCAGGGCTTCTGACCCCAGTCCGGACCTCGACGGTTCACAGAGCGAGGCCTTCGCATGACAGTCCACACGTTTGCCCGCACTCTGCCATTCGCCACGTCCGTGTCGGTCGGCTCCCCCATTCGGGTCCACCGCCGTGCCATGGTGATCGTTGACCTTCTTGTCGTCCTGCTTGCGATCATGACCACGCTCGTACTTGGGTGGGGGGCCGGCGCCACCTTGACGGAGGACTGGCCACGAATTGCGCTCTCCTTGAGCCTGTTGATCATCTGGCCGCTCATGATGTGGACGCGCCAGACAACGGCGGTCAACCTCCTCGGCCAAGGGGCGGAGGAGTATCGCAGAGTGCTTGTGGCTAGTGCTTGGACGCTGCTCATGGTGGCGGCGGTCTCCTACTTCATCGGCACGGAGCGGGGCCGGTGGTTCCTGCTCGGTGCCATGGCGCTCGGCACCATGGGCCTCCTCGTGGGTAGGCACGTGATGCGCGTCGCGCTTCGCGCGCTCATGGCCAAAGGCACCCCGCTGCATCGCGTCTTCGTGATCGCCGCCCCATCCCGAGCACAGGAGATCTTCGCCAACTTCGAAGGCAAGGACACCCGCTACCAGCAGGCCGGGGTCTGGCACCTGGAAGGCGGCCAGGGCGATCCGGACCCCACGCAGATCGTTTCCCGGGCTCTGGAGGTGGGCGCAGACACGATTCTCTTCGCCCCCTTGGGCACCGAGAACACTCAATGGACCCGCAGGCTTGCCTGGGCGACGGAGAACTTGGACGTCGCCCTGCTCGTCAGCCCATCACTGGCCGAGATCGCCGGGCCGAGGCTCAGTGTCGAGCCGCTCGAGGGTATGACTTTCGTTCGTGTGGGCATGCCGCAGTTCACCGGACCTGCGCGCGTGGCCAAGCGAGCCCTCGACATCTTCGGCGCCAGTGTCGGACTCATCGTGCTGAGCCCGCTGATGTTGCTCATAGCCTTCCTGATCCGCCGGGACAGCGCCGGACCGGCCATCTTCAAGCAGGTGCGCGCTGGGATCGGTGATTCCACCTTCGAATGCTGGAAGTTCCGGACCATGTACACCGGAGCCGATGCAGAACGGGCAGCTCTACGCAAGGCCCAGCCTGGAGTCATCAACCACGAGGTCAACAGCCTTCGCGACGGGCAGCCCGCGACGTTCAAGATGGCCAGCGACCCGCAGGATCACACGCATCGGTGGTTGGTTGCGCAAGTACTCCATAGACGAGATCCCGCAACTGATGAATGTGCTGCGGGGGGAAATGAGCCTCGTGGGCCCGCGTCCACATCCGCTGGACGACGTTGAGCTCTACGACGAGGCAGCGACCCGAAGGTTGCTGGCCAAGCCCGGGATGACAGGGCTCTGGCAGGTCTCGGGCCGCTCAGACCTGGAATGGGAGAAGGCGGTGCGCCTGGACCTGTTCTACGTGGAGAACTGGTCCCTGGCGATCGATTTCGTCATCCTTATGCGAACGGTCAAGGTCGTGCTGACCGGATCGGGCGCGTACTGATCCCACCCGTCGTGCGGAATTCCACCGTCCCTGCCGCCGTCGCTGAGAATTCCCGGCAGACATGCACTTCCATTCGACAGGAGTCAGTTGTGCACGTTGCGATGATCGGGACTCGCGGTGTCCCCGCTCGGTACTCCGGCTTCGAGACCGCCGTCGAGGAGGTCGGCGCCCGAATGGCCCGGATGGGCCATGAGGTGACCGTCTACTGCCGAGCGCAACGTGAGCACGACGATCCCGGTCCGACCTACATGGGCATGAAACGGGTGGTCCTGCCTAGCGTCCGCACCAAGACGATGGAGACCCTCAGCCACACCGCAATCTCGACGGCAACAGTCATCGCACGTCCGAAGCCCGACGCCGTGTTCATGTTCAACGCGGCCAACGCCGTATTGCTCCCGGCCCTGCGAGCCCGGCGGATTCCTGTCGCAACCCACGTGGACGGTCTGGAGTGGAAGCGCGCCAAGTGGACGGGCTTTGGCCAGACCTACTATCGACGGGCCGAAGAGTTGGCCGTCCGCTGGTCAGACGCATTGATCGCCGACGCCGTGGGAATCGCGGACTACTACCGCAGCGAGTTCGATGCGCCCACCGAGCTCTTGTCCTATGGGGCGCCGATTCTGCGCGACCTGGGGAGCGCGCGCTTGCCTGCGTTGAACCTCCGTCCTGCTGGCTATCATCTCGTCGTGGCAAGGTTCGAACCCGAGAACCACGTCGACGTCATCGTCGAGGGGTACCGCCGTTCCCGGGCGCGCCTACCCCTGGTTGTCGTCGGCAGCGCGCCCTATTCCACCGACTACATCGCCCGTGTCGAAGCCCTTGCATCGGGGGACGATCGAATCCGGCTGATCGGCTCTGTGTGGGATCAGGACCTTCTGAACGAGCTCTACGCCAACGCCGCGACCTACTTGCACGGTCACTCTGTCGGGGGCACCAACCCGTCGCTGCTCCGTGCCATGGGAGCCGGTGCCCCAGTGGTCGCCTACGACGTCGTCTTCAACCGAGAGGTGGTCGGCAACGAAGCGCCAGTCTTCGATTCTGCGGCATCCGTCGCACAGCGAGTCGAGTGGGCCGAGGACAACGTCGACTGGATGCGCTCTCATGGACGAAACGGCCAGGAAAGAGCAGCCGTTCACTATCGGTGGGACGACGTTGCAGCGGGATACGCGCATCTCGCGGAACGGCTGGCTGCCGGATACTCGATCCATGGGCCACGTCGCCCACGTCGAACAACTTGACCCGAGTAGCGATCCGATACGAGGACTTGTCCGAAGCGCCTTGAGCTGAGCTCGACGCCGCCAGCCTGCTGGGGACCCTGCGCGCGTGTCGGCGCCGCCCTCCGTTCAGCAAGCGACTGCAGCACGCCTGCGGATGAACGCTCGACCACGTCCAGCGATCACGCTCGCCGACCGTACGAGTCTTCGCTGCCGTCACCGCCGCGAATGTCAGCTCGCCAGCGTCGTCGACACGAACCCCCCGCGGCTTCGGGCGCCCCATGCCCTTGACTGGACTCACCCCATATCAGGAGCGGGCGAGGGCCAGCACGGCAATGAGGAACCAGAACGGCGCAACCATCAGCAAGCCGAACAACAGCCCACGCACAGCCATCGCTTCGATGATGGGATCGTCGGTACGAGCCCGGACCTGCGGCGGCACCACCTTCGTGGCCCTCATGTCCACCTCCTGTCGCCCCCAGCGCTTCTTGTCCAAGGGTCAGCCTCTACGGGAGCCTCGGCATCTGGGCGGTGTGCCCTCGCTTGCGAGGCCATCGGCTTGTCGCGTCTGGTGCCAAGACAACACGTCGTCGGCCAGCGCGCTCACGATCCACGCTGCAGTTCCGCGACGGCACTCATTCGCAGGCGCGCGCCAGAACTGCGCCGACACCTGCTTTGCGACGCTCACCATCCTCCTACGGCATGCATCGGAACAGGACGCGCCGGACTTGAGGTCAGCAACGGGCAACCGGCCACCATCAATCGGAACGAACAATGAGCAGCAGCGCAAGAATGAGCCAAGTTCGGATTGGCGATCGGGAAGCCGAACCACCGTCCGCACATCGTCTGCTCCTTGGCGAGTTCCGTCGGTGTGAGGCCAAGCGGCGCAAAGCGCCTTGCCCGCTCTAAATCGAATTGGGCCAACCACGGGGGGTTGGTGTGCATCAGTCTGGAGGGTAGCCACCGAATTCCGTCTCCCCGTAAATATGGGAGATTCTCGACATTCGGGCCGTTGAGCCCTGGTGCCACAACCGCCCCGTTCCTCGCTCGTGAGTGCGTGGCGGCATCGCTCGATCCGGTGCCCGACACCGGAAAATCGGCGAGGTCCGCCGGCAGGTAGGCTAGTCGTGTGTCTGAGTATTGATCTGACTGCTGTTTCGCGGTTTGGTTGGACCGCGGCCCAGGTGGTGAGCAGGCTGAGGCTGGGTGAGACTCCAGCAGACGTTCACGGGCATCAACGCACTGCGAGCTTGACGGTCGCGAGCACTGCGCGCTCGTCAGCCCTCACTGAGGGCAGGACCGCCAGGAGCGCGTACCACGCGGCGGCGACGAGGACGCCAATGGCGACGAGAACGATTGCAGGCAGAGTATCTAGGCGGTCCACACTGAACCGAACCACCAGCCCGCACGTCAGAGCGACGAGCGACACCCGGGCCCCGCCCAGCCACAGGGCACGGAGCGGGAGACTTGTGACCCGGGAGAGCCACCACAACGACAATGGCCACAGGACTGCTGGCGCTAGGGCCACGGCACCCGCGACGCCCAGCACACCCCAATGCGAACCCACGAGGATGCTCGTGATGCGAAAGCTCGACGACATCAGCGTGTACTCGAGCAGGCGGCGTGTAAGACCCCGTGCCAGATACACCCAGTAACCGACATACGCCAGAGTGGTTAGTGCACCGCCGATCGCGAACAGCGTGAAGATGGGGGCCGCGTCGTCCCATCCGCTGCCGAGGCAGACCTGGATCAGGGGCTCGGCGGCGCCCCCAGCGAACGCTAGGAGCGGCAGGATCGTATACCCGAGCACCAACTGGCCCCGTACGAGGAAGGCTCCGAATCGATCGACGTCGTCCTGGATCCGCGACAGTATCGGGAGCGCGACAGTCGTACTGGGGTTGCGAAGCTGGCTGAGCGGCACCGTCAACAGCCGGTAGGCACGGTCGTAGATGCCGACTGGCATCACTCCGAACCGGCGACCCACGACCAACGTGTCGATATTGCTGGTGAGGAAGGTCAGGAACTGGGTGCCAACCAGGTTCCAGCCATAGCTCCAGAACTCCCTCATGTGCTGGCCGCGCCTCGGCAGCCCCGGCAACCATTGAGCCGCAACGGCCACGAGCGCGAGTGTGAAGCCGACTTGGGTCAGTTGCATCGACACCAACGACCAGTAACCCATGCCGGCGAAAGCCGTGCTGATGCCGACCAGGGTTCCAACGGCCTGGGCTGAGACGTCGATCATGATGAGCGCACGGAAGCGCATAGCACGCGCCAAACTGGCTCGGTACTGGGCGGAGAGCCCGTTAAACACGAACACGAGCGAGAGAGCCTGAGTGATCGGAGCCGTCTCGGGTTCGGAATAGAACCGGGCGACCATGCCGGAGAGCGCGATGGCGGCGGCAGCGAGGCAGACGCCGATCGCCGCGTTCGCCCAGAAGAGGTTGTTGCGCTGCCCCTTGGTCAGGACGGGCGATTGGATGGCAGCTGCCGAAAGCCCGAATTCACGGAAGACCTCGCCCAGGCTGATGATCACCATGACCATCGCAACAAGCCCGTAGTCAGTGGGCGTGAGCAGCCGTGCCATCACCATGATGCTCACCATCTGGATGGCCAGTCGAAGGCCTTGGCCGACGGTGGTGATCACGGCTCCGCGGGCGGCGACACTCCCGAGACTGCGCGAGGTTGCTGGCTTACCCATAGCGTCCGATCGCGCCAGCTTCGCCTCCCCCTACCGCACTGAGCGACGCTTCGACCTGCGCGACGAGCTGATGCGCTCGGCTGAGGCTGGCCGAGAGCTCGGTCTCCAGGGCGTGCTCGTCCTGTATACCCGCCAGCACGTCCCCGACGGGGTCGGCCGAGTTCCGCAGGTCGACACATCTCGTCCAGCCCAGATCTGCCAGCAAGGGGGCGAACTTGCGCGAATACGCGAGCGGGATGGCAGGCGTCCCCACGGAGAGGCTGTTGAGGCAGGCGTGCATGCGTGAACCGATCGTCAGCTGGGCGGATGCGGCGATGTTCCGGAGGTCATCGAGGTCCCCAGGGATCGCAACGTGCACGGACCCGCCGAACTCCTGATGGAGCTGCTGAACGACGGCCACGTCGCTGTCGGGACTGGGCGACGCCAGCACATGAGCCAGGAGCGTGACGTCGCGCCCCAAGTCGATGAGTGAGCGAAGGAGCATGCGCACCGTATGGCGATAGTCCTCGCACGCATGGTACGGGTTCTCCTGCCAGAGCAGCCCGGAGACGTTCAACAGCACGTCGCGGTCGCGGTTGGCGTGCGGTACCGGAAGTGCGAAGACGAGGTCGGTTCCGGTCACATCAACGGGTCGCCCCAGGCTGAGCGCAGCCCGTGAGCTCTCGGTGTCCCGGGACATGACCAGGCTTGACTTGCGCATGCTGCGCCGCCCCCACGCACGACCCAACGTGG
>CAVTPM010000006.1:0-12557 GCA_963736655.1 uncultured Actinomycetota bacterium | reverse complement strand
TCCTTGACGACGACGCCGCCGCTGGCCGGAACGCACGCAGCGACCAGCAGCGATGAGATACACAACAGACCGATAACGATGAGGGGCATGCGGTTTCGCATAGCGAAGGCTCCTTTGAATGACGATAGTCTGGTATGAGGAGGCGATCTGAGTATCGTGCAAAGTATAACTGATTGAACGCAAACTGCAAAACGCAAACGGCAAAACCCAAAGCCCCGCCTCTTTTGGTTCAAATGACGGGCGTGTGCGATACTGTACCGTATGAACCGTACGCGAGATTCCATTTTTCAGGATCATGATTTTTATAGCACGATGCTGCGGCTGGCGATTCCGATCGCCACCGAGCAGTTGGTGATGAACGCGGCTGAACGCCGTCGACGTGCTGATGGTCGGCCAGTTGGGCGAGACGGCGGTGGCCGCGGTAAGGGCTGGCCGGACAGGTCTTCTTTCTGCTGACCTTGTTCCTGTTCGGTGTCGGCAGCGGCGCGGCGATCTTCTCTGCTCAGTTCTGGGGGCGGGGCGATTCTGGCCCATGTGCGGCGTATGTTGGGGCTGGCGCTGATCCTCGCGGTTTCCGGCAGCGCGGTCATCCTCGCTGGTTGCGATCTTGGCGCCGGCATGGGTGCTGTCCCTCTACACCCATGACCCAGCGGTCATCGCCGTGGGCAGCCCCTATCTGCGGGTGGTCGGCCTGTGCTACGTGCCGACAGCCATCAGCGTGACTTACGCGATCATCCTGCGCAGCACCCGCCAGGTCAAAGTGCCCATGGCCGGTCAGCGTGAGCGCGCTCACGCTGAAGACGATTCTGGCCTACATCCTCATCTTTGGGCACTTCGGCGCACCGGCGATGGGCATTATGGGCGCCGCCGTGGCGACCGTGGTGGCGCGCTTCGTCGAGTGCATCGCCATGTTGACCATCACCTACGCGGCGTAAGTTGCCCGCGGCCGCTAAGCTGACGGAGATGCTGGATATCAACCGCGCGCTGGTGGGCCGGTCCGCGCGCACGGCGTCCCCCGTCATTCTGGGTGAGATCATGTGGTCTCTGGGCATCACGGTCTATACCAGGATCTACGCCCGATCGGCACCGGGCCTCTTGCCACCGTGAGCATCGCCAGCACCATTGAAGGGATCGCGATCGTGCCGTTTATTGCGATGGCGAACGCGGCCGCGATCATGTTGGGTAACCGGATCGGGGCAGACAAAATCACCGATGCGATGGACTACGCCCGGCGTTTCATATTCCTGAGCGTCGGCGAAGGCGTGGTGATGGGACTCGTCATCCTCATCACCCGCGGCGCGTTGATGTCCCTGTATCGCATATCGCCGAAAGCGCGGATGAACACGTTGGGGGTGTTGGGGGCCATTGCGATCACGCTTTGGTTTAAGGCCGGCAACCTGGTGATGATCGTTGGGATCATGCGCAGCGGAGGCGACACGCGTTTCGCCTTCCTGGCCGATATCGGACCGATGTGGTTGCTCGGCGTCCCGGTCACGTTGCTGAGTGCGTTTGTCCTGGCGCTGCCGGTCTATTGGGTGGTGTTGCTGGTGTTGGTGGCGGACGAGGGGACGAAGTTCGTCATTTCGCTGTCGCGCGTACGCTCGGCGCTGTGGATTCGCAGTGTCGTCTACGCAACCTGAAAACTAAACGATTACCGCCCGGCTGCAGCCGGGCGGCGGTTGATGGGTGCTGCTTGGCGAACAGGCCAAACCTGGCTGCTGTTCAGGGCAGACGGCGCCTCTTTCACGCGCCGGTCAGCAGCTTCACGAACTTGCGCCGCCCGACCTGCAGCACGTGCTCGCGGTCGGGCGTGATGATCAGGTTGAAATCGTCCACCCTCTCGCCGTCCAGCTTGATGCCGCCCTGCTGGACCAGCCGGCGCACTTCGCTCTTGCTGGGCGCCAGGCCGGCGTTGGTCAGCAGATCGACCAGGCTGATGGGCTCGGCAAGCCGCAGCTCCGGCATGTCGGCCGGCAGCTCGCGCTGCTGGAAAACGGTGCGGAAGTGCTCCTCGGCGGCGCGGCGGCCGCACTGCCCTGGAAGATCCTCACGATCTCGTAGGCCAGCTGCATCTTCAGGTCGCGCGGGTGCAGCTCGCCGGCCGCCACCTGCGCAAAGCGCCGGTTGATCTCTCCGTCGACCAGCGTGTCACCAGGTCGGCGTAGTTGCGCATGGCGGAGTCGGGGATGCTCATCACCTTGCCGAACATGACTTCCGGCGCCTCGTTGATGCCGATGTGGTTGCCGGTGGTCTTGCTCATGCGCAGCACGCCATCGGTGCCCACCAGGATCGGGAACGTCAGGATGGTCTGCGGGCGCAGTCCGAACGCCTCCATCAGCTTGCGGCCGGCCATCAGGTTGAAGAGCTGGTCGGTGCCGCCGATCTGGATATCGGTCTGCATGGCCACCGCATCGTAGCCCTGCATCAGGGCGTAGAAGAACTCGTGCAGCCAGATCGGATCGCCCTTGTCGAAGCGCAGGGCGAAGTTGTCACGCACCAGGAACTGCTGCACCGTGAAGTTGGCCGCCAGCCCGATCATGTCGCTGAAGCTGAGCTTCGACAGCCAATCGCCGTTGTACATGACGAGTGTGCGCTGGGGATCGAGCACCTTCCAGGCCTGGTCGGTGAAGGTCCGGGCATGCTCGCGCACTTCGTCCTCCGTCTGCTGGCGCCGGGCGGCGGTCTTGTCGCTCGGGTCGCCGATCAGCGCGGTGAACGTGCCGATCAGGAAGATGACCTCATGGCCCAGCTCCTGGAACTGCGCCAGCTTGCGCATCGGGACGGTGTGACCCAGGTGCAGGTCGCTGGCCGTGGGGTCAAAGCCGCAGTAGACGCGCAGCGGCCGGCCCTCGCGCACCGATTCGGCCAGCCGCTGGCGCAGCTCGCTTTCCATGTTGACGCGGGTGGCTTCATCGCCGAACTCGACCCCGCGCATGAGGATCGCAAGCTGATCTTCGACGGGAGGGAATTGACGCATCTGACTACTCCGGATTTGCAATTCTGTTGTATAATATAGCAGTAGATGACTTGATTATCTCGACAGAAAACAAAACAGCGTAGCAGACGCCACGCTGTTCTTCAAACGGGTGGGCGTGCTGCGCGATCAAGTTCAGGGGGCGTATTCGCCCCCCGGATACGAGTAGAACGCTTGCTGAGGAACATACGTTTGCAGCATGCGGAAATCATAGCACGGCGGCGGAGGGTTGTCAAAAGCCCCCAGTTGGCGCGGAGGCCGCGACCGAATGTGGTGCTCGTACGTCATCATTCTTTAGTAGCAACGCGCGCAAGGTTCTCGCTGATTTTCTCAGAGCCGACGCCCTGCGCACCTGAAGATTCAGCGGTCAATTGTGATCAGCCATTTCATTCAGTGATCGGAAAGGAGTTGCTCATGGAAGTCCGTGGAAGCGCCGACTCGGCGCAATTGCGGTCATTGTGCTGATCCTGACGGCCCTCGTCGTGCCGGCCGCATCGGCGGGTGGAACCTGCACGACGGGTGGGGGCTGTCGCGGGACTAGGGTGCGCGTCGGCGACACTCTGACCAAGATCGCCTATCGCTATGGCACAACGGTGTCTGCATTGCAACAGTGCAACAGGATGTGGAATCCCGATACGCATCTACGCAGGCCAGACGTTGTGCATCTGCGGCGGCTCCAGGCCCTGTCCGCCCCCTCCGCCGAAGCCGTCCCCGCCACCTCCGCCGACCAACTGCCGCCGTGCCCGTACCCGTGCCAGCCGGTGCAGCCTGTGCCGCCGCCATCTGGACCGTGGGTTGCATCCTACTTCAACAACACTGACCTGTCCGGTGCACCCGTGCTGCAGCAGAACGTCTCCTCGGTGAACTTCAACTGGGGTTACGGTTCACCGGGGCCTCAGGCGAACGTCGACAACTTCTCGGCGCGCTACCAGCGCACCCAACAGATCGCGACCGGTACCTATCGCGTGACCACCACTTCGGATGACGGCGTGCGGGTCTCTATCGATAACGTGCTCGTGATCAACGATTGGAACGTACAGCCTGCGACAACGATGACTCAGGATGTGACGACGATCAACGGCAATCACCAGATCACGATTGAGTACTTCGAAGCAACGGAACTGGCGGAGATTCACTTCTCCCTGGTGAAGCTGTACTAGGACACGTTGTCTGCACACGTGAGCTTTGGGGGCACGGGCCTCTTACTCGTGCCCCCAAAGTTCACTTTGTCTTCCCCTCGATCGTCCTATCTCCGGTTCCCAGCGCACCCCCGTCCCGATAGATGTCGGCAACTCGGTTTTTCTTTAAACCCCCCCATCTTACCGTGAATGGTTCCGTAACACGCTGGAGCCTCCGGCACGTGGTGACTCGGTCGCAGTCGATCGCGACCGACCGCGACCGACCATGGCACAGCGGCTGCGAGCGCCAGAAGGACGATACCATGACCACCAAGCCCATCCCGACCGAGCACGGGCAATCCGCCAGCAGTTCTCGACTTTTTTGCCGGCAAAGGACATCTGATTGTGCCCAGTGCGTCGTTGGCGCCGTCGGATGATCCGACGCTGATTTTCACCAATGCCGGCATGAACCAGTTCAAGGACCTTTTCCTGAACCTGCGCCAGCCGACGGCCCGAGCAGATCGCCGATTCTCAGAAGTGCATGCGCGTGGCTGGCAAGCACAACGATCTCGATGACGTTGGCCGCGATCGACCACGCACCACACTTTCTTTGAGATGCTCGGCAACTGGTCCTTTGGCGACTACTATAAGGAAGATGCCATTGCCTGGTCGTGGCAATTACTCGTTGATGTGTGGGGTATGCCTAAAGACAAGCTTTATGCCACCTGTTTTATGGATGACAAGGGCAACATTCCCACGATGAGGAAGCCGCCGATATTTGGAAGCTGCAGCCCGGCTTCAACCCGTCGCATGTCCTGTATCTTTGGGCGCAAGGACAACTTCTGGGAGATGGGCGAGATCGGCCCCTGCGGGCCGTGTACCGAGATCCACATCGACCTGGGCCAGAGACACGACAACCTGCGCGGCAAACGCACAGGCTGCGGTGTCAACGGTGAATGCACGCCGCTACCTCGAACTGTGGAACAACGTTTTCATCCAGTACAACCTGTCTCGACGGATGGCCGCCTCGGATCCGCTGCCGCCCAGCACATGTCGACACCGGCATGGGCTTTGAGCGGGTTGTCAGCGTGCTTCAGGGCGTGCGCAGCAACTACGACGACGGATCTCTTCAGGCCGATCATCAGCGCGCACGTCAGGAGTTGCTCAGCACGGCGGGCCTCGACCGCGACGTGCTGGCTGACCTGGCTGATCCCAAGCGGGCCGTCTCCTATCGCGTGATCGCGGATCACGGCGATTACTTTCCTATGGCCCATCGAGCCGACCAGTCGTGACGCGCGAGCGGCCGGTGCAGCTTCCGGGAACGGAACTGCGATCCGCGATCGGAGTGAACGATGCAGCCAGCGACGTGGCCGCGCCGGGCGACGGCCATGGTCGAGCGCGTCGACCGCGATCCGGGACTTCATCCGGTCGCTGATCGAGTAGCCGACGATCCGGTTGGACCAAACGTCCTTGATCGCGCACAGATACAGCTTGCCCTGATCGGTTGGGTGCTCGGTGATGTCGGTCAGCCACAGCTGGTTCGGCTCGCGTCGGCGGTGAACTGGCGCTCGACCAGGTCGTCGTGGGCCGGCGGGGCCGGGCTTCTTCCCGTTCGCGCCGCGCTTCTTGCCGAACACGCGACCACCACCGGTTCGCCGCACAGATCCGCCACACCGTCCGGTCACAACGTTCATGCCCGGCCGCGCGGACCTCGTCGGCGAGCAGCCGATACCCGAACTCCGGATCGTCGCGGTGGGCGTCGAACAGGGCGTTCGCGAGATACGCCTGCTCGAGTTCACGGTCGCTGACCGGGTGGGCGAGCCAGCGGTAGTAGGGCTGGCGGGCGAGCTTCAGGACCCGACACGTGACCGTGACGGGGATCCCGTCGACGGCCAGCTCGCGCACGAGCGGGTACATCATTTTCCCGGCAGGTTCGCCTGCGACAGATACGCCGCCGCCCGCCGCAGGACCTCGTTCTCCTGCTCCAACAACCGGTTCCGGCGCTCGCAGCTCCCGCAACTCGGCCGACTCCGCCGCCGCTCGACGCCGGCCGAGCCGTCCTCGACATCCGCGATTGCAGCCAGTTCCGCAGGCACGACTCGGATGATCCCGAAGTCCTTGGCGATCTCCGCGATCGGCACCTCGCCCTTACGGGCCACGGCCACCACATCCTCACGGAACTCTCTGGGATGGGCCTCGGCATGGTCAACATCCTTCCAGCAGGCACCCCACGGCCCCACAGATCGAATGTCACCTACTCATGCAGCAGCCCGAACGTGCCCGAAGTATCAGCGCTCGGCGGCAGGTTGTCCAGCGAATCAACTCAATGCTTCCGTGGCCACCCTCAACCGGCCGTGCGACACTGCAATCCATCAGCCCCGACTCGCGGGCTGGACACACCGAGGATCACATCTCGAACCCACCGTCGCCGTGGAACCTCTGCCTTTCCCCACACAGCGGGCTCCTGGGACTGGATCACCGATGACCGATGAGCGCTCGCGCACCAAACAACTCACGCCGTTGGGCTGGTCGCCCAGATGGGAGGCGTTGCTGGCCGCCTCCGGTCACGGCCCGACGTCCACCGGTCCCGGCCGCGTCGGCCGTGTCATCCGCGTCGACCGAGGAATGGTGCTCGTGTCCGACGGCGTGACGGACGAGCACGCGCTCCTGCGCCACGACCTCGTGACGGTGGGCGACTGGGTGGTTGTCGATCCCGACGGGCGGGTCGACCACGTCCTCACCCGATCATCGCTGCTCGCCCGCAGCGATCCCTCGACGGGCGGCGAGCAGGCGCTCGCGGCCAACGTGGACGTGGTGCTCATCGTGTGCGGACTCGACCGACCGGTGAAGGTCGGCAGGATCTTGCGCGCGGTGACACAGGCATGGGAGGCGGGGGCGCGCCCGCTCGTCGTGCTGACCAAGGCCGACACGGTCGGCGCCGCCGAGCTCGAGGCCGTGCTGGCGCGGCTCGCCGATGAGCTGGTGGGCGTCGATTCGGTCGCCGTGAGCGCATTGACATCGGCTGGACTCGACGAGCTCGCCAAGCGCATCGGGCCGGGCACGCTCGTGATGGTCGGTGAATCGGGTTCGGGCAAGACCACGCTGCTCAACCTGTTCACCAGGGCGGACGCGGCGGTCGACGCCGTCCGCAGCAGCGACCACAAGGGTCGTCACACGACGACCCGTCGCGAGCTCCATCTGCGCACGGGTGGGGGCACGATCATCGATACCCCCGGCGTGCGAGCCCTCGGCCTGTGGGCCGATGTGGCCGCGGTCGACGAAGTGTTCGGCGACATCGACGAACTCGCCGCCGATTGCCGCTTCAACGACTGCCGGCACGACGGCGAGCCGGGGTGCGCTGTCGAGGCCGCCGCCGAGGCGGGAACCCTCGCCCCCGCTCGCCTCACCCAATACCTGCGGCTGCGTCACGAGGCCGAGGTCAACGAGCGACGCCGATCAGTGCCCGAGCAGCGCGCCCATGACCGGGCGTTCGGCCGCATGATCCACGACGCGCTCCGCCAGAAGGACCGAGAACAGTAGGACCCGCTGTCACGCAGTTGCGAAGGTGAGACGGTTGCGTCCCGCCGACTTGGCGACGTACATCGCTGCATCCGCGTGGCGCACGAGGTCGTCGATGTCGGTGACATCGGTGGACGGGAACGCGACGGCCCCGAGACTGACCGTCACGCGGATCTCCTGATGCTGATCGCTGGTCACGCTGGTCTCGATCTCCCGACGGATGCGGTCGCCGAGTTGGTCGAGGTCGTCGGTGCCTGCGCCGGGCAGCACTGCGAGGAACTCCTCGCCGCCGTAGCGCATCAGCGTGTCGCCCTCGCGCAGCACGCCGCGGGCAGCATCTGCGACGGTTCGCAGCACCTTGTCGCCGGCCTGGTGGCCGTAGGTGTCGTTGACCGACTTGAAGTGGTCGATGTCGAACAGGATCACGCCGAGTGGTTCCTTGGAACGCACCGCCCGGCTGAACTCCTCGCCGAGCCGCTCGAGCCCGAACCGACGGTTCACCAGGCCGGTGAGGGTGTCGATCGCGGCGACCCGCTGGAGCCGCTCGTGGCTCAGCGCGTTGTTCAGCGCGACCGCCAGATTGGGGAGGAGCTGCTGGACGAGACGTTCGTCGTCGTCGCTCACCGGTGCCGGTCGAGGCGACCATGAGCACGCCGATGGGCACCAGCCGGAGATGCAGCGGGAACGCGATGACGGTCCGGGCGCGGAACTCGACGACGCCCCCGTCGATCGGCAGGTCATCCGGCAGGTCGAGACGGATCGTGTCCAGCGTCCGGTAGGCGCGCTGGATCGGGTCCGACGACGCGAGCGTGGTCGGGTCCGTGAGTCCGTTCGACGCGACGGTGGTCATCTCGCCGTCGTGCACGATGCACAACGCCGCCGCCGCGAAGTCCCCGGCGTCCTGCAGGCAGCGAAGTGCCGCGTCGGCGAGCGGGGTCAGCTCGATGTGGGACGACAGCGTGTTGGCGAAGTCCCGGGAGACCTCCGTGACCTGGTGGCTCGCCGACAGCGCCTCGACGAGCCGGTTGAACGACGCCGCTGCAGCACCGAGCTCGTCGTCGGAGTCGACCGGGATCGAACACGACTCCGGGGTACATGCCGTCGGGGTCATCGGAGTAGATCGTCGCCCGCAGGTTCTCCTCGACCTTCGACATCCGCGACCGCATGAACCGCAGCCGTGAACCGACCACCGCACGAGACAGCGCCTGGTTGCTCGCCCCGACAGCCAGCCCCGCTCCGATGGTCGCCAAGAAGAACACGGGAGTCAGCACGTAGCGGGACGGCACACCGAACACCATCACGAAGAACGGGAACACTGCGCCCATGACCAGGCCGAGTCCCATCATCCAGATCCCGAGATCAGTGAACACCCGACGCGTCAACCGCGGCAGCGGATCCCGATGCTCGTCCGACCCAGCTGGTGAGATGGCTCGTTCGACATGGAACACCCATCGGCTGACCCGGGCCACTCTTGAGCGCCCACACTCCGGCCGGCGCCCACGCGAGGTTGTCGGTCCAGCGGTCCGTCGAAGAGGTCCTTCGGCTGGCGGAGCGCACAGTCCGGGCGGTGAAGCGCCGGTCCCGTGGCAGACGTCGGGAGGACGGCTGCACGACTGCGTCTGCATGCACCGACGGATGCCGGCGGTGGGTCCAGCGTGCCCGCTACGGGCTCCACCGGCATCCTCGACCGGTCGGAGGGATGCGTTGTTCGTGACCACGCACGGCGGAGGGCGGACCATTGTGCGGGCGTCGTCGACCCCACCGCTCCTTGCGGCTGTGCAGCGGGTGCTGTGCAACGCGGTGCCACGTCATCGCAGCTTGCTGGCCACCAGAGCGAACTCTCGGCGCCCGAGCAGCGGGAAGGGCCATCGGCGGCCGGCGTCCTGAGTCCGTGCGGCGACGTGGGGAGGGTGGGCCTGGGGGTGACCCGCAGGCGGAGCTCCCGCTCTTCAGCATCGCTGTCGTGTCGCAGATCGCGCAGCAGTCGGCAGCGCGCGAGATCGAGGAGCGGCACACCGGACACCGTGTGTCTATCGCAAATGCGAAGAGCATCGATGTGGCGAGCAGGATGAGCGAGGTGGCGGGGATGATCCACATCGGGACCTCCGTTGGAGGGGAGGAGCTGGAGTACACCGAAAGGTTCCCCGCCGCCGTTCGACGCTCGTAGACGAGGCGTCGAGGCGGGCCGTCACGGGAGGTCGCGGGGCCTCGGTTCGCTGCCACGTCGACCTCTGCCGTTGTGCTGGGTGCCGATGGCCCCGACCGTTGGACATGAACGGTCGGGGCGGCCGGCTCAGGTGTTGGCGAGGGTGAAATCGCCGACCCTGATCGATTCGCGGGCGATGCCGCCCTCGAAGCAGCTGCCCTCATCGGGCGTCGCCAGGAACGGTGCTGTGCCGGTGGTGCCGGCGAAGTGGCCGTCGGTGATTCCCAGCTCGAGGGTGCCGCCGTAGGCACTTTCCAAGGTGGCGGTGGCTGTGACAGCGGAGGAGGTGCCGTCGGACCAACGGATGACTGCTGGACCGGATCCCGCCGTGCCGACGACGACGAAGCAGCTCAGGGAGGGGAAGATCACGGCAAGGGAGTCGAGGCGGGCCCCGGTGATGCCCGTTCCTGTTCCGTCAGTGCAGTTGGCGGTGCTGGACGGGCCGCTCAGCGAGTAGGTGATGGGTCGAGGTTCCGGAGTGACTGCCGGTGACACGTCCAGCGTGCCCGAGCCGCCTCCGCAGGTGATCGTGCCCGGAGCAGGGGTCGGCGTGCACGCCGTCATCGTCGCCGCGATGAGTTGCAGCGATCAGGCCGAAGAATGGGTGCTTCATGTGGTGGCTCCTCAGGTTGGCGCCGACCCATCGGGGGCCAGCTGGTGTTGACAGCGAGCCTGTAGGTCGACGCGTCGGAGCGGTACCGGCAGGGGTGCCGGGTGATGGTGTGCGGGAGGCTGGCTAGCTTCTCGGGAGATGACCGCGAGCAACGAGGGACACGAGCGGGCGGGAGCTACGCGTCGCTCCCCATGGGACCGACTCCGTGGTGTTGCGCGATGGCGACATCGCCGAGTTCGGCCGGGCTGGCACATGTCGAATCCGATTCGGATACGTGCCCACCGCTGATCTGGGGGTCCCGCGTGTCGGAGGGCGTCGTCGTCGCCGCCGGCCGGGTCTTCGTCGAGGCAAGAGACGCTGCCGGACGGTCGGCGTTGGCAATCGTGACACCGGGACGGCCACCGGTGATGGTCGGTGCGGGCGACGGCTTCTGCCCCGCAGAAGCATCGTCCGCATCGTGGTGCACGGCGAGACCAGAACCTGGCCGGTCGAGGTCGCCACCCGCGCCAATAGCGCTGCATCGGCAGCTATCTCCGCTGAGGACCCGACTCACACCCACGAACTCGATCTCAGCGATGCACAACGGCGGATCATCGCCGCCTACTACGAGCCGCTCCGTCGCGGCAGGCTCGAACCCGCCACCCATCGAGAGGTCGCCGAGCAGCTCGGATGCCACCACAACACAGCCCGCGAGGTGCTCTACGCGGTGTGGGCGACACTGTTCGCAGCGGACGTGCCGATGCCGGATGTTTCTGACAAGCGGGTCGCGGTCGACCGAAGCCATTCGCCTCCACCGCCTTCTCCCTTGACCACTTCAGGAAACGCGATCGAGAGCGGCGCACTGCTGCCTGCGAACAGCGATGTCAATCGCCGGGCCCAGCGCCGGTCCAGTTGATCGTGAAGTCGATGGGCCCGGTGGCGAGGGACACACGCGTGATGCCCCCGGCGTCGCAGCTGCCCACCATGTCGCCGTACTGGACAGACGTCGTCCCGTCGACCTGGGTGAACCCGGACGTGGAGCGGATCCGGGCGGTCAACCGGCCCTCGGGGTCGGGACCGACGAGGTATCCTCGGCATCGGTCGTGGAACCGTCGGGGCAACGGAAACGGGCAGACCCGCTGCCTGGCGACGTCGGTGCTGCCGTGCAGGTCACTTCGCCCAAGGTGACGGTGAGCGATTCGAGCACTGCGGAGAGGTCGGCCGGGCCGCTGCACATGATCGATGGTGTCGGCGTCTCGAGCGACAACGTCACGGACTGCGGTGCCGTCACCGCCGGCGGGTCGACGCGCAGCCTTGCGTCGGTGATGCCATCGCAGGTGGTGGTGGTGGTGGCCGCGGGCAGTGGGTCCGTCGATCTGGCGCTGGTCTCGCCGACGGTGGTTGCGCCGAGGACGGCCTCCTCGGGCAGTCCCGAATCGGGTGACCGAGCCGACAAGTACGCACCCCAGCCGAGGAGCACCACCACGGTTGCAACAGCGAGGAGCGCTGCACCGTCGCGGACGATCTCGGGCAGGCTTCGACGCCCCTGGCTCATGCGGCGCAGGGCTGCCGCCCACCGACGGAGGTCAGTGGGCCGTTTCGACGGGTCGGTGTGCAGGAGCGCGGCGAGGTGGCCGGCGATGGCTCGGCCCCTCTGGCGATCGGCGAGATCGGTGCAGGTCGCAAACCGCTCCCGGGCAGCCCCCATCCCGTCGAGCTCGGGGCGCACGGCCACACAACAGCCAATCCGCGACCGCTCCGAGCCCCCAAACGTCGACGGCTTGTCCGCTTGCGTTCCGGCTGCCGGAGAGCACCTCGGGGGCACGCCACCGAAACGTGCCGACCCCTTCGGTCATGTCGGAGTTGCCGACTTGGCGGGCGACACCGAAGTCGACGAGGACGGCCTGGCCGTCAGGACGCACCCGGATGTTCGACGGCTTGACATCGCGATGCACGAGTCCGCTCGGGGCGGCAGGGCTTCACGCGTGCAACGCGGCCAGCGCGTCGGCGATCTGCGCCACCCATTCGAGGCGTTCGTCCATGGAGGACCTGGCTGAGGCGTCGGTGAGCGCCACCCCGTGGACCCACGCGGCGACGAGGTAGAGGACATCGAAATCCGTCCCGTCGATCATGTCGTGATAGCCGTCG
>CAVTPM010000005.1:0-646324 GCA_963736655.1 uncultured Actinomycetota bacterium | reverse complement strand
CGACGCGATCGAGGCGAAGGCGCTGGTCGCGGACTGGAAACTGCACTTCGGCGAGTACTGGCCGAAGGGAGCCACGTTCCACACCGCCCTGACGGGAATCGAACCCGGTGCGGTCGCTCCCATCGAGGTCGGGCTCGCTTCACGCGGCCCGAAGGTCCAAACCGGGATCCTCGTCCTCTACTCCGACGACGACGCCTTCACGTTCATGACCCCCGAGGGGCACATGTTCGCCGGCATGATCACCTTCGGCGCGAGCGAGAAGGACGGCAACACGCGCGCCGAGATCACGATCCTCATCCGGCCGAACGACCCCATCTGGGAGCTGAGCTGGCCGATCTCGCGGCGCAAGGAGGACACGTTCTGGCTGGGTACCCTCCACAATCTCGCCGCCCACCACGGCGTCCCTGATGCGGTCGGACACGAGAAGACGGTGTGCGTCGACAACAAGCGACTCTGGTCGAACTGGCGCAACATCTGGCACAACGCCGGCATCCGATCAGCGCTGCACCTCCTGACGGCCCCGTTCCGCGCCCTGCGTCGCTCCGGCTCCCACCCGACCAGCTGACCGCCCTGGCTTCGATGGCAGGGCCAGGGGTGCTGCGCCACGCGGCGCTGGCGGTCGCCACAGCGGCGGTTGTCGCCGGTTTGCTCATCGGCGGGATCGTCGGCGATGCCTTCTGGGCTGCTTGGGGTTTCGCGTGGGTCGGGTTCCCGGTCGTGGGTGCTCTCATCCTGTGGCGACTCCCGCGCCATGCGATCGGGTGGCTGCTGTGGATCACAGGCGCATGCTGGGCGATCTCGTTCCTCGGGTACGCCTACCTGACCGAAGCGGCCACCTGGCTCGGCTTCGTGCTCGCCCTGACCGGTCGCCTCGGTTTCGTCCTTCTCGTCGCGATCGTCGTCCTCTTCCCGTCTGGTGGGGCCCAGACTCGTGCCACGCGCCTGCTGATCCTTACGACTACCGTGGTGGGCGGGTTCCTGGTCGTGGCCCTCGCAGTTGACCCGGCCCCGTTGGAAGAGACGGGATCGATCAGTCCTTTCGCCGTTGCGGCCCTCGGTCCCGCAACGGCGTGGTTCAACAACCAAGGGTTCGTCATCGTCCCCCTGCTCATGGTCGGGGCTCTGGCCAGCCTGGTCGCTCGGTGGCGCAGGAGCCGTGGGACCGAGCGCCTGCAGTACCGGTGGTTCGCGCTCTCCGTAGCCCTGGCGGTTGGGGTGCTGATCACCACAAACACCCTGTTCAACAGTCTCGACGTCCCGATCTTCGTCTACGTGATCGCCACCGCTGTCGGCCTCAACGCCGTGCCGGTGGCCATCGGGGTCGCTGTGACCCGCTACCGGCTCTACGAGATCGACCGGATCGTCAGCCGTACGACCTCGTACGCAGCGGTCACTGGTTTGCTGCTCCTGGTCTACGCCGCCGTGGTCACGACGGTCTCCCGGTTGCTCCCCGGGAGCTCGAGCTCCTTCGCGGTGGCAGCGGCGACCCTCGCAGCTGCGGCCCTGGTCCGGCCGTTGTTGCGGCGCGTGCAAACCGCTGTGGACCACAGGTTCAATCGATCCGGCTATGACGCACAGCAGGCAGCTGATGCCTTCTCCACCCGGCTCCGCGACGAGGTCGACACGGACGAGGTGACCGCTGACTTGGTTGCTGTGCTCCGCATGACTGTCCAACCCGCACGCGTAGGCCTCTGGCTGCGCGAGAGCGCCCCGTGATCGGCCCCCGGACCCATCGGGTCGTCTGGTGGGGCTTGGTCCTGATGACGGTCGTCAGTCTCGCGCTGAGTCTGGCGGCCGGTCGGGGGTTCAAGAAGGAAGACGTCGTCATCATCGCGTTCCTGGGGTATGCGGTCGTGGGTGCGGTCATCGCTCGACAGCGGCCGCAGGCCGGCATCGGGTGGGTGTTCCTGCTCATCGGACTCATGACGGGTATGGCTGGTCTCAGTGACGCCGGCGTGCAAGCGTCGCTGGCCGCGGGAGCCCCGGTCGCCTGGTGGGGGGTGCTTGCGGCGTGGTACTCGGGCTGGTTCTGGTACCCGCTGATCATGCTGGCGACCACCTTCACGTTTCTGCTCTTTCCCAACGGCTTACCTTCGCCGCGGTGGAGACCTGTGTTCTGGGCGGCGGTCGTGAGCACCGCCACGGCGACGGTCTACGCAGCACTCTCCCCAACCCTCGAACTCGACGACCGCCCGAGAAACGAAGCGGTTCTCGAGGTCCCCAACCCGATCTCCCCTGACTTCCTGGCTGGCAGCGCGGGGAGCCAGGACGAGGGGGGCTGGCTCCTCGCCGCGATTTGGATCTCACTGGCCTGCGGTGTGGCCGCTGTCGCCTCCACCGTGTGGAGGACCTGGCGCGCCAGTGGTACGGAACGCTTGCAGATGCGCCTGTTCGCGTTCTCTATCGTCGTGGTGCTCCTGGTGATCGTCGTGTCTGAGGTCTTCCCCGCCTTCAGTGACTCCCTGCTCGGTAACGCCACGTTCACACTGGCGTTGACCGGCATCCCCGTCGCATGTGGGGTCGCGATCCTGCGCTACCGGTTGTATGACATCGACCGGATCATCGGCCGGACCACGACGTACGCGATCGTGACTGGCCTGTTGCTCGCCGTGTACTTCGTGGTCGTGACGTTGGTCGCTCAACTGCTGCCCAAGCAGTCGAGCTCCTTCGCGGTCGCAGCAGCGACTCTTGCTGCCGCCGCCCTCTTCCGACCCGTTCACTCGCGGGTGCAGTCCTTCGTCGACCGTCGCTTCAACCGATCCCGGTACGACGCTCAGCGCACGATCGAAGCCTTCGCCGGACGCCTCCGCGACGAAGTGACCCCGGATGCAGTCACGGCGGACCTGCTCGCGGTGCTCCAGACAACCGTCCAACCGAGCGGAGCCGCCCTCTGGCTCAAGGCGGGAGCGCCATGACGTCTCCCGTGACCCGCGCCGAGCCTGGAGTAGTTCGACAGGCAGCTGTCCGTGCGGCAGTCACGATCCTCGCGGCGGCAGCGGTAACGACCTTGCTCATCCCCGGATTGACGCAGGAGTTTTGGTACGGGCTCGCCTGGGTGGGCTTCCCCATAGTCGGCGCACTCGTCTTGTGGCGGCGACCAGCCAATGTCATCGGCTGGCTCCTCCTGCTGACCGGATCCTGCTGGGCCGTCGCGCTGGCCGGCTACAGCCTGGTTGGAGAGCCGCCCGGTCGTGGTCCTGTTTGGGTCGAGCTCGTCGGACAGATATGTGGCTACCTCGGCTGGGTCCTTCTGATCGCCATGATCGTCTTGTTCCCCACTGGACGAACCCAGACCCGAGCGACCCGCTGGCTCATCCGAGCGACCGCTCTCACGGGCCTGCTGGTAGTGGCATTCGCACTGGTCAACCCCGCTCCACTGGAGGCGAGCCAGCGACGCAACCCCCTAGGCGTCAGTGCGCTAGCGGGCTTGGCAGGCTGGTTCATCGACCAGGGATTCGTCATCGTCCCCCTGCTCATGCTGGGCGCTCTTGTCAGCCTCGCCAGTCGATGGCGGCACAGCGTCGGAGCCGAACGATTGCAGTACCGGTGGTTCGTCCTCTCGGTCGGACTCGCCCTGGTTGCAGTTATCGCCTCGGTGGCCTTCGGCGAGAGGGTGGGGCTGCTCGAGATCCTGCAGACTGTCCTGTTCTCGCTTGGGTTGAACGCGATCCCGGTGGCCATCGGGATCGCAGTGACGCGCTACCGCCTCTACGAGATCGACCGGGTCGTGAGCCGAACGGCCTCCTACATCGTGGTCACCGGTGTCCTTCTCGGGGTCTACGCCGTCACAGTGACGGCGGTCTCGCGCCTTCTTCCGGGGACCTCCAGCTCCTTCTCCGTGGCTGCGGCCACGCTCGCTGCCGCGGGTCTCTTCCGTCCCCTGCTGATCCGGGTGCAGGGCATTGTCGACCGCCGGTTCAACGGGGAGCGTACGACGCACAGCAGACGGTCGACGCCTTCGCCGGCCGGCTGCGCGACGAGGTCGACCCCGACGAAGTGTCCGCAGACCTGCTGGGCGTCCTCGTCCGCACCCTCCAGCCGAACCGCATCGCCCTTTGGGTGAGGGATGCCTCATGAGCGGCTCCCGCACCCTGACCATGGCACGGTGGACGCTCGTCACGGTCTTCATCGCCGGCATGGTGCTCGGATCCCTGCTTTCCTTGGCTTGGGCCAACGGCGCTTGGGTCTTCGTCCCTGCCGCCTTGGGATACGGCCTGGTAGGGCTCGTCATCACGGGGCACCGCCCGCAGAACCCTGTGGGGTGGGTGTTCTTGGGTGCCGGGGCGAGCTACGGCCTGTTCTTCTCGGCCACCGCTGCGAGTGTCCAGCTGATCCCTGAAGGCGGGGATCCTCCATGGTCTTCTGGGCTCTTCGCCATTCTGGGCAGCGTCATGGGCGGCGTGTTCCTGCTGTTGTGCACCACGTTCACCCTCTTGCTGTACCCGGAGGGTCTGCCGTCGCCACGCTGGCGTCCCGTCCTCTGGCTCGGGAGCGCGGCCGCCGCTGCCATGGCCGTAGGGAATCTCTTCGCCTCCCCGGTGACGATCCCGGTCGCTGGTGACGGCATCAAGGTGGCCAACCCGCTGTTCGGAGACGATCTCGTCACCGTTCAGAGCTGGATCGGCCAGGTCGGGGGCACGGTGCTCTTTGCCTGTTCGCTCGCCGGGCTGGTCTCCGCAGTGCTCAGGACGTGGCGCTCGAGCGGCGTACAGCGGATGCAGATGCGTTGGTTCGCCGCGTCGGTCACCTTGGTCATCGCCGTCCCCCTGCTGACGGCGCTTGCGGGGACGGATTGGAACGTCACCGCGCTCGCCGTCGCCATCACGCTGCCGTGTGTCCCGGTGTCCTGCGGCGTGGCGATCCTCCGATACCGGCTGTACGAGATCGACCGGATCATCAGCCGGACCCTCTCCTACGCCCTGGTGACCGGTCTTCTACTCGCGGTCTACGCAGTCATCGTCACCTCCGTGACCCAGCTGCTGCCGGGCACCTCCAACTCCTTCTCCGTGGCCGCGGCCACCCTCGCTGCCGCGGCGCCTCTTCCGGCCGCTCTTCGAACCGGGTGCAGGGCATTGTTGACCGGCGGTTCAACCGGGGCGCGTACGACGCACAGCAGACGGTGGACGCCTTCGCCGGCGCGGTTGCGTGACGAGGTCGACCCCGACGAGGTGTCCGCAGACCTTCTAGCCGTGCTGAAGCGAACGCGTCGAACCACGGGGTGTCGCCCTGTGGGTCAAGGACGTGTCATGAACCGACGGGACTCCTGAGCGCAGCACGCTGGCTGCTGATCGGGCTCTTCCTCGGCGGTCCGGCGCTCGGTGTCGCTCTGGCGCCCGGGGCCGTCTCACTCATGCGCTCTGGCTGACTGCCTTCATCTACGGGTTAGTCGGGATGGTCGTCACGGGACATCGACCGCAAAACCCCGTCGGCTGGGTCTTTCTCGGTGCCGGCGCGGTACAGGGTTTCGCCTGGCTGGCACTCTCCCTTAGTGCGCGTGAAACCTCATCTGCAGAGTCACCGCCGACGACGGCGAACCTCCTTGACGTCGCCGCGAACGTGACGTTCGCCCCGACCATGCTGCTGTTCACCCTTTTCACCGTTCTGCTCTATCCAGAAGGTTTGCTGAGCCCTCGCTGGCGACCAGTTCTGTGGGCCACGGCCATGGCGACCGTAGTGATAGTCGTCGGCACCGCACTCGCTGGGAAAGTGAAACTTGCCGGTGTCAATGTCACCAACCCCTACGGATCAGAGGTGTGGTCGGGCAGGCTCTTCGGAGTTGCGAGCGCGGTCATCACGCTCTGCATGGTCCTGGCGGTGCTGTCCGTCATCCTCCGGATCCGGCGGTCGGTGGGCGTCGAACGTGCGCAGATGCGCTGGTTTGCATTCGCTGTGGCCCTCGTGCTCGTGGTCTTCACCCTGTTCCTCGTGGTCCCCGGCTTTGAGCAGTCTCCCATCGGCGAAGTCGCGCTCTTCGCGGCACTCGCCTGCGTCCCGTTGTCCTGCGGGGCGGCGATCATGCGCTACCGGCTGTACGAGATCGACCAGATCATCAGCCGCACCCTGTCGTACTCCCTCGTGACAGGGACCCTGCTCGCCCTCTACTTCGTTGTGGTCACAACTGTGACCCAGCTCCTACCTGAAACGGCCGACAGCTACTCGGTGGCCGCGGCCACGCTTGCCGCCGCAGCGGTGTTCCGACCGCTGCTCTCCCGGGTCCAGGGCGTCGTAGACCGGCGTTTCAACCGAAGCAGCTATCGACGCGCACCAGACCATTGAGTCCTTCGCTGTGCGGCTGCGCGACGAGGTGAGCACCGAACAGGTCTCAGCCGATCTCGTCGCTGCCCTGCACGGCTCGCTCCAGCCGGCGACGTACGCGGTCTGGCTCCGGGCGGACGAGCGATGAAGCGCGCGCTCGCGTCGGGTCTTATCGCTCTCTGCCTGGTCGCGATGCTGCTCTGGTTGATCGCCCCAGGGACGTCCAACGACGTGATCTCCGTCGGTGTTGTCGGCAGCTTCATGGCCGTGGGCGGGCTCCTTGCACTCAGGCGACCGGAGAACGCCGAAGGCTGGCTCCTTCTCACCGTCGCCACCATCTGGGCTGCTACCGCCCTGCCCCAAGCGGTCGGGGACATCCTCTTGGCGAGAGGTCGCCTCGACGGCCTGGTCGCCTGGCTTGTGTGGCCGGAGGTGTGGTCCTGGGTTCCGTTCATCGGGATCCTCGGAACGCAGGTGCTCCTGCGGTTCCCTGATGGGCGGCTGCCGTCGCCCGGCTGGCGCTGGTTCTCCCGGTTCACGTTGACGGTGATCGTCCTCTTCACCGCGGCCGCAGCCGGCTCGGACCATCTCGACAGGCGGTATCCGACCAACCCGGTTCGCGTGGAGTCGTTCAACCAGCCCTCGCGCGCCGATGCGCTGATCTTTCTCCTGCTCGTGGCCTGCTTCGCTGGGAGCAGCGCCTCGCTGTTCATCCGCTACCGCCGCGGATCTAGTACCGAGCGGACTCAGATCCGCTGGATCACGTGGGCGGCGGCGCTGTTCGTCACGATCTATGCCGTTGCGCTCCTGGTCAGCGACGGTTGGACACGAACCGACCGAATCTCCATCCTGGCAACCACCGCGGCATTCGCCGCCTACGCACTGATCCCGGTGGCGATCGGCGTCGCGATCATGAGGTACCGGCTCTACGAGATCGACCGGATCATCAGCCGCACGCTCTCCTACGCACTGGTCACGGGAGTCCTGCTGGCCGTCTACGCCGCTGTCGTCACCTCGGTCACTCAGCTCCTACCGGGGACCTCGAGCTCCTTCTCAGTGGCTGCCGCCACGCTCGCGGCGGCCGCCTTGTTCCGGCCGCTGCTCTCCCGGGTGCAGCGCCTGGTGGACCACCGGTTCAACCGCAGCAGCTACGACGCACACCAGACCGTCGAGGCCTTCGCTGCACGGCTCCGCAACGAGGTTGACTCTGACGTATTGTCCGCAGACCTGCTCGCAGTACTCAACCGCGCGGTCGAACCACGGGGTGTCGCACTCTGGGTGAAGGACGTGTCATGAAGCGCCCGGGACTCCTGCGCGCAGCACGCTGGCTGCTGATCGGGTTGTTCCTCGGAGGTCCGGTGCTCGGTGTCGTACTGGCGCCCGAAACAGCCAAGATCGATGCGCTCTGGCTGACTTCCTTCGCCATGGCCTTCACCTACGGGATTGTCGGGATGGTCATCACGGGGCATCGACCTAGGAACCCCGTCGGGTGGGTCTTCCTTGGCGCTGGGGCTGTGTACGGCTTCTTCGTGCTAGCCGCTGCACAGAGCGAGCCTCGCGCGCAGACAGGCGAGTCGGCCCTCACCATGGCCAACGCAGTCGACGTCCTCGGCAACGTCAGCACTATTCCGTATCTGTTGCTGTGCACCACATTCACGATCCTGCTCTACCCCGAGGGGCTGCCCAGCAGACGCTGGCGACCGGTTCTGTGGGCCGCCGTGCTCGCTACCTTTGCGATGGTCTGTGGCGCCGCTGTCAGCCCCCTCCTCCTGGACACGGGATCCGGGCAGCTGCCCAACCCGCTCAACCCCGACGGAGCCGGCGTGTGGACCGACAGGCTCTTCGGTGTCGGAGGCGCCGTCATTGCGGCCTGCACCTTCGCAGGCTTGATATCGGCCGCCTTCCGGACCTGGCGATCAACCGGGGTGCAGCGGGCGCAGATGCGCTGGTACGCGTCGGCGGTCACCCTGGTCGTACTCGTCTATGTGGCCCTGCTGGCAGTCCCAGACTTGGAGGGGTCCCTCCTCGGCGGGCTGGCGCTTTTCGCAGCGCTGACCTACGTCCCGGTGTCCTGTGGGGTGGCGATCATGAGGTACCGGCTCTACGAGATCGACCGGATCATCAGCCGCACGCTCTCCTACGCACTGGTCACGGGAGTCCTGCTGGCCGTTTACGCCGCTGTTGTCACCTCGGTGACCCAGCTCCTTCCCGGCACGTCGAGCTCGTTCTCAGTAGCGGCTGCCACCCTCGTAGCCGCGACCATGTTCCGGCCCTTGCTGACCCGGGTCCAGCGCCTCGTGGACCACCGGTTCAACCGGAGCAGCTACGACGCTCACCAGACCGTCGAGAGCTTCGCGTCCCGGCTGCGCGACGAGGTGAGCACCGAACAGGTGACCGCCGACCTGGTCGCAGCCCTCGAGGACACGCTCCAGCCGGCCAAGCACTACGTATGGCTCAGGGAGTCGGGCCGATGACCACAACCGGTGGACGTCGACTGGCAGTGTGGGTCCTGCTTGGCCTCTTCGTGGTCGGCGTGGGGCTCAGGGCCCTGTTCGGGGGTTCGCTCCAGTCCTCCGAGATCCTCATCCCGATCTCGACATACGCACTCGTCGGTGCCGTCATCGCGAGTCATCGGCCTGAGAACCCGATCGGTTGGGTGTTCTTGGCCATCGCTGGGCTCACCGGGCTTATGTCGGGCGCAGACGTCGCGTCTTACGCCGCACTCGACGCGGCTGTAGCCACGCCCTGGTGGGGGGTCGCGGGCGCCTGGATCCTCTCGTGGGTCTGGTATCCCCTGCTCTCTCTCATGACGCTGTTCACGTTCCTGCTCTACCCGTCCGGGTTGCGGTCACCCCGCTGGCGACCAGTCTTGTGGGCCTCGGTCACTGGTCTCGCGATGGTCGTCGGGCTGGGCGCCATCGCGCCGCTGTTGTGCTTGGGCGGAAGCGCCAGCGAATGCACGGGGGGGCGTTGGATACCGAACCCGCTCTCCCCCGGGTTCATGGCCGACGTCATCGACGTCGAGAACTCGCCGGTGTTCAGTGTGTTCGGCTTGGTGCTGGTCATCGGAGTCCTCGCGTCGGTCGCCTCCGCGGTGGTGCGGACCTTCCGGTCAACCGGTGTCGAGCGACTCCAGATGCGCTGGTTCGCCTTCGCGGCGGCCCTGCTCGTCGCGATCATGTTGCTGCAGAGCAGCCTCCCGGGTGGTGAGGACGGAGTCTTCGCAACTGTTCTGTTCTTCGGCGCGTTGACGGCAGTCCCACTGTCCTGCGGTGTGGCGATCATGAGGTACCGGCTCTACGAGATCGACCGGATCATCAGCCGCACGCTCTCCTACGCACTGGTCACAGGAGTACTGCTGGCTGTCTACGCCACTGTCGTCACCTCGATGACCCAGCTCCTGCCCGGCACGTCGAGCTCCTTCTCGGTGGCTGCCGCCACACTCGCGGCCGCCGCGCTGGTCCGGCCACTGCTCGCCCGGGTCCAGCGCCTGGTGGACCACCGGTTCAACCGCGGCAGCTACGACGCCCATCAGACCGTCGAAGCCTTCGCGGCCAGACTGCGAGATGAGACCGACGAGCAAGCAGTCCTGGCGCAACTGAACGCGGCACTCGACGCGACGCTGCAGCCGGCCGCGGCGGTCGTCTGGCTGCGAGGACAAGACTCATGACTCCGCGATCATCCTCACCGGCAGCAGACCGAAGTCGTAGGTCCGCCACGGTCGTCGGTGTGGCGGTCGCAGTTGTCGGGCTGGCGATGACCGCCGGCACTGTGGCCCTGAGAACCGGCACGGACGTCCCCACCGTCCTCGTCCTAGGTGTCGCGACGTGGTATCTGGTGGGCGCGGCCATCGTCGTTCGGCAAGGGAACAGCGTGGTCGGCTGGCTGTTCGTAACGATCGGGCTGACGTGGACGGCCGGCTTCGCGACCAACGTCTACACCGAACTGTCGACTACGCAACCAGGACCAGTACTGACCTGGGCCTCGTGGTTCGGCGCTTCGTTCTGGATCCCTGCGATCGGGCTCCCCTTGGTGCTCATCCTGGTCTTCCCAACAGGCCGTGTGCCGTCGCCAGCTTGGCGCCCGGTCCTGATTCTCATCCTCGCGGGGCTCCTGCTCGGCGTTGCCCGACTGGCCTTCGCATCGACGCTCAACGCCAGCGAGGCAAGCCCCGAGGTGAGCAACCCGATCGGTATCAAGAGCCTGGACCGAACCGAGTACGGCGGTGAGGGACCGATCTTGCTCTGGATGCTCGCCTCCGCAGTTGCCGCTCTTGTGTCCTTCGTCGTCAGATTCCGGCGGTCGAAGGATGTCGAACGACAGCAACTCAAGTGGATGGCATACCTGGGGGCACCGATCTTCACCGCCGGATGGTTCATCGGAATCACGCTGTCGGAGATGGGGTATGAGATCGGAGAATTCATCGGCGGTGTCACGTTCGCAGCGATCCCGCTCGCCGCGCTGATGGCCATCACTCGGTCGCGGCTCTACGAGATCGACCGGATCGTGAGCCGTACGGTGTCGTACGCAGTCGTTACCGGGGCACTGCTTCTGGTGTATGCGGGCGTGGTGACGTCTCTGACCCGTCTGCTACCGGACTCGTCCAACACGCTGACCGTGGCGACCGCGACCCTCGCGGCTGCTGCTGCCTTCCGACCCCTGCTCGCGCGAGTCCAGAAGGCGGTCGACCGTCGCTTCGACCGCGCCCGCTACGACGGGCGGCGCACCGTTGATGCTTTCGCCGGACGCCTCCGGGATGAGGTCGACGCCAACCAGGTCTCCGAGGACCTGCTCGCCGTGGTCCGCGACACCGTCCAGCCGACCGGCGTGGGTCTCTGGCTCCGCGGGAGCTCGCCATGAAGGCCCTCGCCTGGGCGTTGTGGCTTGCCGGCGTGGGGCTACTCCTCGCGGCCCTGGTGATCGGAGTGGCCTTCAACACGAACGTCTTGGGGAGCAACGTGGCCGTCGCGGTGAGCCAGGGAGTCGCCTTTGCCGCCATCGGGGCCGTCGGGCTGCTGCTCGCGACTCGAGTCCCTCTGAACGCAATCGGCTGGCTCTACCTGGCGGCGTGGATGGTCCTTGCCCTGGGCGTGTTCGCACAGGAGTACGGCCGATGGGTGACGGTCGTCCATCCGACCGGCTTCGCCGGAACCTTCGCTGGGTGGCTGACGAACTGGCTGTTCGTGCCCGTCCTCGGGCTGCTCCTGACGTACCCCTTCCTGCTGTTCCCCGACGGGCACCTGCCCTCGCGTCGCTGGCGATGGGTCGGGTGGGCTGCGGGAGTCACAACCGTCTTGTGGAGCATCGCCTTCGCCTACTCGGGGGCTGACTACACCGATGCGGCCGGTCGCGCCTCCCCGAATCCGTACACGCCCCAACGACTCGTCGAGCTGTTCGACCTCGGGAAGATCGCGCTCGCCCTCCTGTTCATCTCGCTGGTGGCGTGCTCGGTGGCCTCGCTCGTCGTACGGTTCCGACGAAGCGGGCCGCTGGAGCGGGCGCAAATCAAGTGGCTGATGCTGGCGGGAGTGGCGGCTGCTGCGTTCCTCGCACTCCCCGTCGACCACGGGACGGGTAACTGGGTCGATGTGTTGCTCGGGTTCGTCCTCGCCCTCCTGCCGATCTCGATCGGGGTGGCGATCCTGCGCTACCGCCTCTATGACATCGACCGGATCATCAGCCGTACGGCGTCCTACGTCGTGGTGACCGGGGTGCTGCTTGCGGTCTACGGAATCGTCGTCACCTCGGTGACCCGGCTGCTGCCGCAGACGTCGAGCTCGTTCGCCGTCGCGGCGGCCACCCTGGCGGCGGCCGCCGCCTTCCGACCCCTGTTGTCACGTGTGCAGAAGGCTGTCGACCGGCGCTTCGATCGCGCCCGCTACGACGGTCAGCGAACCGTTGATGCCTTCGCCGGACGCCTGCGCGACGAAGTCGACGCCGACCAGGTCTCCGACGACTTGCTCACGGTGATCCGCGACACCGTCCAACCGACCGGCGTCGGTCTGTGGCTGCGCGGGAGCTCGCCATGACCGCGCTCGCCTGGCCATCGGCGCGATCCAGCAGGAGTTCGTGTTCACCTTCGTCGCGCTGTCCTATTGCCTCATCCCCGTGAGCATCTGCGTGGCAGTGACGAGGTATCGGTTGTACGAGATCGACCGGATCATCAGCCGTACGGCGTCGTACACACTCGTGACGGGGTTGCTGCTCGCGGTCTACTTCGTCATCGTGACTTCGGTGACCAGGCTGCTGCCGCAGTCCTCCAACGGCTTCGCGGTGGCGGCGGCCACGCTGACTGCCGCTGCGGCCTTCCGACCCCTGCTCGTCCGCGTGCAGAAGGCGGTTGACCGACGCTTCGACCGGGAGCGCTACGACGGCTTGCGGGCCGCCGAGGCGTTCTCAGCGACGCTTCGCGACGAGACAGACCCCGCAGCCGTAGCGGCTGAGATGGCCGCAGTGGCCCAACGCACGCTGCAACCTGGAAGGCTGCTCCTATGGATCCCCGGGGACGTCGCCGATGAGCGGTGACCATGACGCGATCGTCGTCGGCTCCGGCCCCAACGGGCTGGTCGCGGCGGTCCGACTGGCGGAAGCCGGCCAGCGGGTCCTGGTGCTCGAAGCCGCGTCGCAGGTCGGCGGCGGGATGCGCACTGAGGAGCTGACGCTTCCCGGCTTCCGCCACGACGTCTGCTCGTCGGTGCACCCTTTGGCGATCGCGTCGCCGGCCTTTCGCGCGCTGGGTCTGGATCGCGAGGGGCTGACCTTCGCCCACCCCGAGATCCCGCTGGGCCACCCGGTCGACGAGCGAACCGTGGCCCTGCTGCACCGCGGCCTCGACGAGACGGCAGCCGACCTCGGCCGGGACGGAGGTGCCTGGCGGCGGCTGGTCGGGGGGGTCGCCAGCCTGGGACAGCCCCTCGTCGACACGCTCCTCTCGCCCCTTGACCTGCCGCCGAAAGCGCCGCTGCGACTGGCCGCGTACGGCGCTGTCGGGGCCTGGCCCTCGGACTACGTGGGTCGCGTCGCGTTCCGAGAGGCACCGGCCCGGGCCTTGTTCGCCGGCCTGGCCGCGCACGCGGAGCTGAAGCTGACCTCGCTCACGACGGCGGGCTTCGGCCTACTGCTCGGCTCGTTGGCCCACCAGGTCGGGTGGCCGGTCGCGGTCGGCGGGTCCCAGTCGATCGCCGACGCGCTGGTGTCCCGCCTTCACAGCCTCGGTGGCGAGGTCGTGACCGGTCATCGGGTTGATTCGCTGGCCGACTTGCCTCCCGCGGCGAGCGTCATCCTCGACCTCACGCCGCGGCAGGTTCTCGCGGTGGGGGGCGTGGCACTGCCGGTCCGCTACAGGGACCGTCTCGCGAAGTTTCGTTACGGGCCAGGGGTCTTCAAGGTCGACTGGGCGCTGGACGGGCCGGTGCCCTGGCGGGACGACCGACTTGCAGCAGCAGGAACCGTTCACGTGTGCGGGACCAACGCTGAAGTCGTGGCGAGTGAGCGTGCCGCGACCTCGGGAGGGCACGCTGAGCGCCCGTACGTCCTGTTCGTGCAGGCCACGACCGCGGACCCGACGCGCGCCCCCGCGGGAAAGCACACCGGCTGGGCGTACTGCCACGTCCCCAACGGTTCACGCGTCGACATGACCGACCGGATCGAGGCCCAGATCGAGCGCTTCGCACCCGGCTTCCGCGACCGCATCCTGGCTCGGCACACGATGGACACCGCGGCGCTAGAGGCCCACAACGCCAACGAGGTCGGCGGCGACATCGCCGGAGGGTCCTCGGACTGGAAGCAGTTCGTCGCCCGGCCCGTGCTGGCGCGCTCCCCGTGGGTGACGCCGGTTCCAGGCCTCTACCTGTGCTCCTCCTCCACTCCGCCCGGCGGCGGTGTCCACGGGATGGGTGGCTGGCACGCGGCACGCGAGGTCCTGGCACGCACCTGAGGCGGTGTGACCGAGACATCGGAACCGGATTGCGGAGTGCGGGGCTCCCACAAGCATTCCCCGTAACGGTTCCGGAACGGGCCAGGAGTCATGCTCGACCTGGTCGTGCGGCGCCTCTCGCCGCCAAACGGGAAGGGACGTGCCATGCCCACTGTCGAGGAGACCATCCAGATCGATCGCAGTCCCCAGGAGGTCTTCGACTTTCTCACCGATGCCACCAACCTACCGGTGTGGGACACCTCCACCGTCAGGGCGGAGCAGGTCGGCAGTGACCCGGCCGGAGTCGGCACCCGGACGCGGGGAACGAGCAAGATCATCGGCAAGGAGTTCGAGTGGACCACGGAGGTGACCGAGTTCGAAGCCCCCACACACGTCACCTGGACAGCCGTGGAGGGGAAGATGAAGTTCTCCGTCATCAACACCCTCGAGCCTGCAGCGGGCGGCACGAAGCTGACGTACCGGATCGACGCCGAGTCGGGTCTTGGCGGAGTCTTCGGCCGACTGGCGGACCCCTTCATCGCCAACGTGCAGGCTCGTACGGTCCGGGCCAACCTCGAGACCCTCGCCGAGCTGCTCGGTCAGCCATTGGACAGCTGAGGACAGAGCCAACTCGTTCGTCCCTGATCTCGGCTCCGGAGCGCGGAGGCCGATCAGACCGCCGTGCTGGCTGCTTCTCGTCCCGGTCGTTCATGCCTTCGTGTGATGACGCGAGCCACCCGTCGCTCTAGGGTCATGGTCACCGGAGGAGGGGGGCACGAGCGTGCGCAAGCGGGTGTTTGGCGTCCGTGGGACGTCGTTGGCGGTCGCGAACCTGCTCCTTGCCGGCGTGCTGGCCCTCCATCCCTCCGCGGCGACGGCCGTCTCAGGGCTGCCCAAGTCCCCTGGTGCCACCTACCAGACCAACGGCCGGGTCGCGGCCATCCTGCCGATCGGCGACGTGGTCTATGTGGCGGGTTCCTTCACCGCCGTCCGTCCCTCGGGAGCAGCACTCGGCACCAGCTCCGTCACCCGCAACCGGCTGGCGGCCTTCAACCGGGACACCGGTGCGCTCCTGCCCTGGAACCCCAACGCGGACAAGGACGTCTACGCGCTCGCGTCCTCAGCGGATGGCACGACGATCTACGCGGGTGGAGCATTTGGCAGCGTCGGCGGGTCGGTTCGCAAGCGCGTCGCCGCCATCGATCGGATCACCGGTGCCCTGAAGCCCTGGGCTCCCGCTGCCACCGGCAAGGTCTACGCGCTCGCGGTCACGTCCAGCCGCGTCTACCTCGGCGGGACCCTCACGGCCGTGAACGGTCAACCACGCACAAGGCTCGCCGCAGTCTCGTTGACGGGTGCCCTGGATGCGACGTGGACACCGGAACCGGACGACACCGTGCGAGCATTGGCAGTCTCGGCGGACGGAGCCTCCATCTACGTCGGCGGGCAGTTCATCCGAGTTGACGGAGACGTCTACGGCAAGCACTTCGTCAACCTCGACCCCGTGACCGGGGCGCTCAAGACGTGGTGGTGGCGACCCGGCTACGACGTCTGGGCGATCTCGGTCGCGACAGACCGGGTCTACCTCGCAGGCAACGGGTCCGGGGGCCACGTCGCGGCCCACAGCCTCCCCATGGGCGGCAAGATCTGGCAAGTCCAGTCCGACGGTGGCATGCAGACACTCGCGGTGCTCGGTGGTGTCGTCTACGCAGGTGGTCACATGGACAACATGTGCACCGACGACACCCTCGGAGGCACCTTGGGCTTCGAGTGCCCGACGGTGCTCGCCGTGCGGCACAAGCTCGTGGCTCTCGACGCCGCGTCCGGCGCTCTCGACCCGTGGAACCCGGGAGCGAACAGCGATCTCGGGGTCTTCGCCCTGACGGCATCAGGCGGCCGGCTCCAGGTCGGCGGCGACTTCAGCATCCTGGGCGGCAAGAGCCAGCAGGGCTACGGGCAGTTCGGCTGAGCCAGACGTCGGTTCTCGATCAACAGCACGGGAGCCGGCCGGCGGAGGCGGAGGCCGTCACAGCCTGCCGTGCATCGCTGCCGAGGGAGGTTGGCCGGGGTCGCGAGCCGTAAGCCGCGTGAGTGGCCTCGCGACCCCGTGCGGCAGACGCTAGAACTCAGACGTGTCGGCAGGGTGAACGCAAGGTCAACAGTTCGCTCACCAGCCGCCCTCGGCTCGGCGGTCGTAGCGGACGTCGCTGTCTCCGAGGTCGAACACCAGGAGCTTCGACTCGGTGAACGTCTGAAGGAACCACTGGGACAGCTCGCGGCCGACACCGCTCTGCCCGGTGCCGCCGAACGGGGCCAGCTGGTCCCAGTAGTTCGACGTCTCGTTGATGTTGACGCTGCCGTGCTGCAGCGCCTCGCCCACCCGCCATGCCGACGCGAGGTCACGCGTCCAGAGCGAGGCGATGAGGCCGAGCTTGCTGGAGTTCGCGATCGCGATCGCTTCTTCGGTGGTGGAGAACTTGATGATCGGGGCGACCGGGCCGAAGGTCTCCTCCTGAGCGATGCGCATCTCGGGCGTCACGCCGGTGAGCACGGTCGCCGGGTGGAAGAGCCCGTGGTCGGGACCGAACTGCTCGACGTGCGCGCCCATCGCCCGAGCGTTCTCGACGTGGTCGATCACGCGTGCCTTGGTCGCCTCGTTGCGCATGCGGTCCCATCTGCGTCGCCGGGTCCGCCGGATCGCCGATCACGAGCGCACTCGCCCGAGCCGTGAGCTTGGCCACGAACTCGTCGTGGACGCTCTCGTGCACGAGCAGCCGCTCGGCCGACGTGCAGACCTGTCCGGCGTAGTAGAAGCAGCCGTTCATGGCACCATCGACGGCTGCGTCGACGTCGGCGTCGGCAAGGATGATGAACGGTCCGTCGCCACCGAGCTCGAGCAGGTGCGGACGTAGCGCCGCGGCCTCCGCGATCTTCTTGCCCGTGGCCGTGGAACCGGTGAAGAACACGCCGTCGACGTCGTCGTGCTCGCACGACTGCAGCGCCCACGTCGCCGAACCCGTGCACGATGTTGATCACGCCCGGCGGGCAGACCCAGCGTCGGTGAGGATGTCACCGACCATGGCGCAGCTGATGGCGGAGTACTCCGACGGCTTCCAGACCACGGTGTTCCCCGCGGCCACGATGTGAGCGAGCGCGATGGACGCGATGTCGGTCGGGAAGTTGTACGGCGTGATGACGCCGACGACGCCGAGTGGCCGGAAGCTCTGGACGAGCCGCTTGTTGTTGGTCTGCTCCTGGGTGGACGGGAACGACAGCCCACGGTGCCGCAGCACCTCCTCGCCAGCCTTCTGCCAGGAAGGGGCTGCGTACTCGTGGACCTCTTCGCGCGCCTCCTCGAGGGTCTTCCCGATCTCGCGCACGAGCATCATGGCCACCGGCTCGGCGCGCTCGGCGAACAGCGCGTGAACCCGTCGCAGGATCTTCACCCGCTCGATGAGCGGCATCGCGGCCCACGCCGGCTGCGCGGCGCGCGCAGCACGTACCGCGTCGTCGACATCGGCGGCGTCGCACTGAGCGACCTGACCGATCAGGCTGCCGTCCTGCGGCGAGGTGACGTCGAACACGCCTGCCCGACCGTCGACGGGGAGTCCGGCGACGAGCGCCTGGGTCACCGATCGGATGCCGCCCCGGTCTGGTCCTGCCTCGGTGATCAGCGAACTCGTCATTGAGTGCTCCCGACAGTCTGGGCAGGTGTCTCCCGCGAGGGCACCTACTCTACTTTTTGGATGTCGTCAGGCGCTGCGCAACGTTGGCACGGCCCGTGTCGGAGCCCCCCGCCACAAACAGGTCAGGGGCGATCCGAAGACCGCCCCTGACCTGCGAAAACACCTGTCGGGCTGACAGGATTTGAACCTGCGACCCCTTGACCCCCAGTCAAGTGCGCTACCAAGCTGCGCTACAGCCCGCCACCCTTCCGGGCTCGACAACTCTACCCGACCGAGGGGAGCGACTCCCGGCCGTACGCGCCGCCTCACCTCCAGCGAGCAGCTACTTGCTCTTGCCGCGCTTCTCCCGGACCCGAACGTTGACCTCGATCGGCGTGCCCTCGAAGCCGAACTCCTCGCGCAGCCGTCGCTCGATGAACCTGCGGTAGCTCGCCTCGAGGAATCCGCTGGCGAACACCACGAACTTCGGCGGGCGCGTCGCGGCCTGCGTCGCGAAGAGGATCTTCGGCTGCTTCCCGCTGCGGACCGGCGGAGGCGTCGCTGCGACGAGGTCGCCGAGGAACCCGTTGAGCCGTCCCGTCGGCACCCGCTGGTCCCACCCCTCGAGGGCGGTCTCCAGAGCAGGGACGAGCCGGTCCATGTGGCGACCCGTACGTGCTGAGACGTTCACGCGCAGGGCCCAGGGCACTCGGATGAGATCGCGTTCGATCTCGCCCTCGAGGTAGTAGCGACGCTCGTCGTCGAGCAGGTCCCACTTGTTGTAGGCAAGGACCAACGCGCGCCCCGCCTCGACGACCATCGAGATGATGCGGGTGTCCTGCTCGGTCAGCGGCTCGCTGGCGTCGATGAGCACGACCGCGACCTCCGCCTTCTCCAGCGCGGCTTGCGTGCGGAGCACGGCGTAGTACTCGTGCCCCGACGCCTCGTGTGCCCGCCGGCGGATTCCCGCCGTGTCGACGAACCGCCAGGTCTTGCCGCCCAGCTCGATCAGCTCGTCGACCGGGTCCACCGTGGTGCCGGCGACCGGATCGACCACGACACGGTCCTCCCCTGCGAGCTGGTTCAGGAGGCTGGACTTCCCGACGTTCGGCTTACCCAGCAGGGCAACCCGCCGGGGACCCGTGGCGGCACCGAACGTGTCCCGCGGAGCTTCCGGGAGGGCTTCGAGGATCGCGTCGAGGAGATCGCCGCTCCCCCGCCCATGGAGAGCAGAGACCGGGTACGGCTGCCCGAGCCCGAGGTTCCACAGCGCCGCCGCTTCGGCCTCGGTGCGCAGGTCGTCCACCTTGTTCGCGGCGAGCACGATCGGCTTTCCCGACCGTCGCAGGACTCGGACGACGGCTTCGTCGGTGTCAGTGATGCCGACCATGGCGTCGACGACGAGGAGCACCGCGTCCGCGGCGTGCACGGCCACCTCGGCCTGCGCTGCCACCCGCGCCGCCATTCCCTCGGCGTCCTCAGCCCAACCGCCGGTGTCGACGAGGGTGAAGCGGCGCCCGTTCCACATCGCGTCGTAGGCGACCCGGTCGCGCGTGACACCGGGGACGTCCTCGACGACCGCTTCGCGCCGTCCGAGGATGCGGTTGACCAGCGTCGACTTCCCGACGTTGGGCCGGCCGACCACTGCCAGGACCGGTTGTGCCGCCGTGTCGTCCTCAACAGCTGCCTCGTCGATGCCGAGCCCCGCTGCCACGGCCTGCGCCCACGACGCGTCGTCCTGCTGGTCGACCTCGGGCGGGACGGGCCCGCCGCTCGGGGTGGTCGGTGGTCATGCCTGGCCTTCCTTGATCCGTGTCTCGGCGAGTCGCACGACCACGTCGATCGTCTGCTCGAGGGTGAGTTCGGTGGCGTCGACGACCACCGCGTCCGCGGCCTGCGCCAACGGAGACACGGTTCGGGACGAGTCGACGGCGTCGCGGCGCTCGAGGTCGACGAGGGTCGCCGCCTCGTGCACGCCCGGTTGACCGGCTCCGGCGAGCTCCCGGCTGCGACGCTGCGCCCGTGCCTCGGCGCTCGCTGTGAGGAACACCTTCACCGTGGCCTCAGGACAGACCACCGTGCCGATGTCGCGCCCCTCGACCACGATGCCACCGGGATCGATCGCGGCCCGCTGCAACATCACCAGCCGCGCCCGGACTTCGGGGACAGCGCTCACGGCGCTCACGTGGTCGGTGACTCGGGGTTCCCTGATGGCCGCAGAGACATCAACGCCGTCGAGGGTGATGGCCGGCCGGGCCGGGTCGAAGCCTGAGGAGACGACCGGCTCGAGGGCACGAGCGGCGATGGCTGAGGGATCGGTGAGGTCCACCCCGTGATCGAGCATCCACAGGGTCATGGCCCGGTACATCGCCCCGGTGTCCAGGTACCGGAGCCCGAACCGTTGGGCGACGCCGCGGGAGACGCTGGACTTGCCGGAACCGGACGGTCCGTCGACGACCACGACCGGCAGGTGCGTGACGCGGAGGCTCGGTCACGGGGGTCTCCTCGCGGTCGTCGGGTCGGGGTCCTCGAGGGGTGCCCTCGAGGACGGCTGCGCGCCTGGGCTGGACCACGTCACGGAACCGTTGCCTGACCAGGGTAGTCGGGTACGAAGCCCCGATCAGCCGTGCACGCTCCACCCGGCCGCGCGCAAGGCATCGGAGAGTCTCACGGCGAGCTCCGGGCGCACGAGGAGCTCGACCACTCCCACGGGATGACCCGCGGCGTGCTCGATGGTCACGTCCTCGACGTTGACCCCGGCCCTGTCCGCAGCGGCGAACAGGCGCGCCAGCTGACCCGCTTCATCGGTGACCACCACGGGAACCGCGACGTAGGAGGCCGGTCGACCCCCGTGCTTGCCCGGCAGCCGGCTGCGACCCCGCGCTCCGCGCTCCAGGAAGTCGGTCACGACGGCCGCTGACCGGCGTTCGACGTCCTGCCCCGCCCCTTCTGCGGCTGCACGAAGCGAAGCGCGAACGGCTCCGAGGTCGATCAGCAGTGCGTCGAGCAGCGGCACCACGGCGGACGCGTTCGCCATCAGGATCTCGGTCCACAGGGCGGCATCCGAGGCAGCGATCCGAGTGACGTCACGCACGCCCTGCCCAGCCAGGACCACGAGGTCCTCCTCGGCGTCGGCCAGGCGCGCGGCAACCGCGCTCGCGACCACCTGGGGAAGGTGCGACACGAGCGCCACGGCGTCGTCATGACGGACCGGGTCGACGACGACCACGTCGGCGCCGCACAGCGCGGCGACCGCCTCGGCACGTTCTCGGGTGAGCGCGCTCGTCTCCCGCGACGGGCTGAGCACCCACGGCCGCCCCTCGAAGAGATCGGCTCGCGCGACCGCGGCACCTGAGCGCTCGCGGCCGGCCATCGGGTGCCCGCCGACGAAACGGCCGAGATCTGCGCCAAGGACTCTCGATGTCTCGCTGAACGTGAGACTTCACCGAGGCAACATCAGTAACGCTCGCGTGGAGGTATCGACGCTGAAGATCAAGAGTGACTGGTGCCACCTGGTCGGGAGGAACGCACACGACGACCAGCGCCGGCGCGAGGGCGACCTCACGAGTCCCCGCTCCGAGCTCGGCCGCCAGCGCGGCACGTCGGTCATCGGTGTCCTCCAGGTGCACAGGGACTCCTGCTGCTCGGAGGGCCAGGCCTACCGAGGTGCCGATCAGGCCCGCACCCACGACGACGACCCCGTCGGCCAGCACGACCTTGGCCTCGCTCACTGCGCGAGGTCGCGACGGAGGACCTCGGCGCCGCGAAGGTAGACGTGCACGACCTCGCGCCGGTCAACGTCGAGCTCCGCGTGGGCCATCACCCGGACCACCCGAGGAAGAGCCCCCGCCACGTCGATCTCCTGGGCGCACAGCAGCGGCACGTCGCCGAGGTCGAGGGTCCTGGCCGCCGACGCCGGGAACTCCGCGTGCAGGTCCGGGGTCACCGTGAACATGACCGACACCAGGTTGTCGGTCGTCATCGTGTTGCGCTCGAGCATCTGGGTGAGGAGCTCGACGACGGCCTCGGTCATGACCTCACGGGTGTCCGCTGACAGCTGGGTGGCGCCGCGAATCGCGCGAATCGGCACGGCGCGCCTCCCTCTCGTTGGCTCGAGTCCACCCCAGACTAACGACTCGGCCGGGCTGGCTGCGGCACGACCTGCCGGGCTGGCTGAACGCTGCCTGACGGATTCGTCGACAAGTCACTCTCTCGACTTAGCAAGGAGTCGCTCCGCGCCGACGGGGCTGATCACGTCCTCGTCGGGTGTCGACATGCCGATGGTCGCACGTCGCTGCCAGGCACGCTAGGCCAGTACAGAAGAGCGACATGTCGATATTCGACGCCGGACCCGTGATCGGCTGATCAGCGGTCTGTCGACAAGCCGACTTGGCGGTAAGCGCCTACAACCCTACAGCTGCGTAGAGCTCCCCGACCTCGGCACGGTTCAACGGGCGCACCCGACCCGGCCGCAGGTCGCCGAGGAGCACCGGCCCGATCTTGGTACGGACCAGCCGGTCGACGGGGTGGTCGACAGCGGCCAGCATGCGTCGGACGATGTGGTTGCGTCCCTCGTGCAGGACCACCTCGACCAGCGCCCGGCCAGCCGCGGAAGACACCACGCGGAAGGAGTCGACGCTGGCCGGACCGTCCTCCAGCTCGATGCCCTCCCGAAGCCGACGGCCAAGGTCACGGGGAACGGGAGCGGGGATGTCTGCCAGGTAGGTCTTCGGCACCTCGTGCGAGGGGTGCATGAGGCGATGTCCGAGCTCACCGTCGTTGGTGAGCAGGATCAGCCCCTCAGTGTCGGCGTCCAGCCGGCCCACGTGGAAGAGCCTCTGCTTGCGGCCCTCGACGTAGTCGCCGAGACAGGGACGGCCCTCCGGGTCGTGCATCGTGCTCACGACCCCCTGGGGCTTGTTGATGGCCAGGTGCACCAGGTCGGGGGCCGCGGCGAGCCGTACACCGTCCACCCGGATGACCACCGCCGACGGGTCGACGCGCATGCCCTGCTCCCGCACGGTGCGCCCGTCGACCTCGACGCGACCCTCCTCGATCAGCTGCTCGCACGCGCGCCTGCTCCCGATGCCGGCGCGCGCGAGCACCTTCTGCAGACGCTCGCCCTCGGTGGATCTCGGCGTTGTCACGTCTAACCTTCGACTCTAGATTGAGTCATGAATGCTCTCCAATGACTGAATGTCAGGCAACAGTGGGGCGAGATCGGGCAGTTCCTCGATCGATCGGAGCCCGATGCGTTCCAGGAAGACCGACGTCGTCCGGTACAGCAGGGCACCGCTCTCCGGCTCCGCCCCGCACTCCTCGACCAGTCCTCGGGACACCAGCGTGCGGATCACGCCGTCGACGTTGACGCCGCGGACCGCAGAGATCCGGGCTCGGCTCACCGGCTGTCGGTAGGCCACCACCGCGAGGGTCTCCAGGGCTGCCTGGGTGAGTCGGGCCTGCTGCCCGTCGACCACGAACCGCTCGACGACGGCAGCACAGGAGGCCCGGGTGTAGAGCCGCCACCCGCCGGCCACCTGCCGCAGCTCGAAACCGCGTTCGTCGGCGTCGTAGACGGCAGCCAGAGCCGCCAGCTCACTGGCCACCTCCCCCGTCGGCCGTTCCAGTACCTGGGCCAGCGTCACCTCGCTCACGGGCTCGTCGACCACGAGCAGGATGGCTTCGAGCGCGGCAGGCACGCTCGGTGCGCCGAGGTCGTGCGCAGCGTGCCAGGGCACCTCGTCGCTGCCCGGGGCCTCGTCGGCGGTGAGGTCGGCGGGGTCGTCGCTCCCGGAGTCCCCGGGGCTCGTCCACCGCCGTGGCCGGATCGGTTATGTCAGCCGGCTCGGCGTCAGGCGGACCAGTTCCCTCCAGGGCGACCTCGCGCACGTCCACGACGTGCTCCGTGGCCGGGAGGTCGTCCGAGGGCTCCACGCCCGTCCCCGACTCCTCGATCTCGTTCACGCGGGTGCCTCTTCCTCGGTGGATGCTTCGAGCGGTGCCTCGAGCGGTGCCTCGACGCCGTCGGAGTCGGTGGGCTGCGCAGATGCGGGATCGCGAGCCCCGTGGGGACGGTCGGGGTGCTCGTCCGCACCGTCGGTCGCGTCGTCGACGTCGAACTCGTCGGAGAGCTCGAGCTCACCGTCCTCGGTGCCGGTCCAACGGACGTGGAGCTCGCCGAGCGGATCGATCTGCTCGAAGGCGACCGCGTTGTCGCGGTAGAGCTCCAGCAGGCCCAAGAACCTCGCCACCACCGTCAGGGTGTCGGTGCAGTCGGCGGTCAGTCCACGGAAGGTCGCCACCCGGATCCGGCGGAGCTGGTCGATGAGCCACTCGGCCTGCTCGCGCACGCTCACCCGTGGTGCGTGCAGGTGGTCGAGCATCACCACCGGAGTGGGCCGCGGCGTCAGGACCCGCTGCGCCAGCGCGGCGAACTCGGCCGGACCGAGGCCGAGCAGCACCTCGGGCAGCAAACCGGCGAAACGCTCCTCCAGCCCGACCGCGCGCGGGAAGCGCCGACTCTCGTCCGCCATCCGGGCCGCGAGGACCGCGGCGGCCTCCTTGTAGGCGCGGTACTGCAGCAGACGCGCGAAGAGGAGGTCTCGGGCCTCGAGGAGGGCGAGGTCCTCGTCGTCCTCCAGGTCGGCCGAAGGGAGCAGTCGCGCGGCCTTCAGGTCGAGCAAGGTGGCGGCGACCACCAGGAACTCCGTGGCCTGACCGAGATCCCACTCCTTGCCGCGGACGTTGATGAACGACAAGAACTCATCGGTGACCTTGGACAACGCCACCTCGGTGACGTCCAGCTGGTGCTTGGCGATCAGTCCGAGCAGCAGGTCGAACGGTCCCTCGAAGACGTCGAGGTGGACCTGGAAGGCATGCGGTGCCCTCGAGGTCCCAGGCTCGGACTCAGCCGAGCGGGCCCCCGGGGATGCGGCAGCGACCTCGGCCGGCTTCGCCGGCGTCGATCGGGGACAGGGTCACGACCGCTCACCGTAACCGAGGTGCGGCTCGGCACCTACTCCCCTGCACCGTTCGAACCGGTCCTCAGCCCTGCCGGAGCCGGCGCACCAGGATGCTCGACTCGCCCTTGGCGTCGAGGTCGGCGATGACCAGTGCCAGCGCCTCACGCACGATCCGACCGCGGTCGACCGCCAACCCGTGCGACCCCCGCAGCACCAGCCGAGCCTGTTCGAGGTCGAAGAGCTCGTCGCCGGAGACGTACACCGTGATCTTCTCGTCGTGCCGCTCGCGTCCCGACGGGCGCCGGTCCGTCGACGTGGCTGCGACGGGGAGCGGTCTGACGCACCCCTGCGCGCGGACGATCGGCCGGCGTGCCCGGTGCCGCCGTGCCCGTCGGCAGGTCCGGGACCGCGCGAACCGGCGCCTCGCCGGACGCCGACGCGGCCCGTTCGCCTCGTACGCCTCGTCGAGCCCTCCCGGCCCCGTCGCGCGAAAGAGCTCGGCCGCCCCGGGCAGGCTGGCGCGCCGGCTCATCGGGCCAGCACCTCCTTGGCCAGGGAGCGGTACGCCCGGGCACCGGTCGAGTTCGACGCGTAGGACGTGATCGGCTCCCCCACCACCGTGGTCTCGGGGAAGCGGACGGTGCGGGCCACCACCGTGTGGAAGACCTTGTCGCCGAACGCCTCGACCACCCGCCCGAGCACCTCACGGCCGTGGACGGTCCGCGAGTCGTACATCGTGGCCGAGAATTCCCTCAACCTCAAGTCGAGGGTTAAGCCGATCTTTTACTTTCTGGATGATGTCCATGAGCAGGGCCACCCCTCGCAGGGCGAAGTACTCGCACTCCAGCGGGATGATCACACTGTCGGCAGCCGTCAGTGCATTGACCGTGAGCAGCCCGAGCGACGGCTGACAGTCGATGAGCACGACGTCGTAGTCCGGGAGCACCGGCGCCAGCACCCGCGCGAGGGTGTGCTCGCGGGCCACCTCGTTGACGAGCTGGACCTCCGCGGCGGACAGGTCGATGTTGCTCGGGAGCAGGTCGAGGCCCGGGATGTTCGTCTTGAGCAGGACGTCGTCGATGGTCACCGAGCGGTCGACGAGCAGGCTGTAGGTCGTGACGTCGAGCTCGTGGGGGTTGACGCCGAGACCGACCGACAGCGCGCCCTGCGGGTCGAAGTCCACGAGGAGCACCCGCCGGCCCAGCTCGGCCAGCGCGGCGCCCAGATTGATCGTGGACGTCGTCTTGCCGACCCCGCCCTTCTGGTTGCACATGGCGATGACCCGGGCAGGGCCGTGCACGGTCAGCTCGGGCGGTTCGGGCAGCTCGACGACCGGGCGACCGGTCGGCCCCATCGGGATCTCGACGATCTCGGTCGTGTCGGGACCCTCGATGACCTCGAAGGACTCGGAGACCGCAGCCTCAGCCGGCCCCGGCTCATTTGTCGACATAGACACGTGTGGTCTTACCCTTCTGCCGATCTCCCCACTCCATGACACATCGTCATGACGCCGAGACCAACGGCTGGGACTCTAGGGCCGAGCACGGTCTCGGGGCAGAACGAGCGCGGTCCTGGGCAAGAAGACGACTCAGCCGAGCGCCCGGGGGTGGGCGGCGGCATAGACCTCGCGCAGCCGATCCACGGTGACCAGCGTGTAGACCTGGGTCGTGGTCACGGACGCGTGACCGAGCAGCTCCTGGACGACCCGCACGTCGGCCCCTCCGTCGAGCAGGTGGGTCGCGAAGGAGTGGCGCAGCGTGTGCGGCGACAGCGACTCGGTGCTCACCCCTGCCTTCTCCCCGGCCTGCCGCAGCACGACCCAGGCGCTCTGCCGCGACAGCCGCCCGCCGCGACTGTTCAGGAACAGCGCTGGAGTGCCCCGGCCCAGGTGGCGAAGAGCGGACGGGCCCGAACCAGGTAGGCCGCGACAGCAGCGCAGGCGTACGAGCCGAGCGGTACCAGGCGCTCCTTGCCGCCCTTGCCGAGCAGCCGCACCGCGCCGCGTTCCAGGTCGACGTCGTCCACGTCGAGCCCGACGGCCTCGGAGATCCGCGCTCCGGCGCCGTACAGCACTTCGAGCAGCGCTCGGTCGCGGAGCGCCCGGGGCGTCTGATCGAAGCCCGCGGCCTCGAGGATCGCCTCGACGTCGCTCACCGGGATCGCCTTGGGCAGCCTGCGCGGCGGCGCCGGCGGTGTCACCGCATGCGCCGGGTCACCTGACGTCAGCCCCTCGCGCAGGCAGAACCGATGAAAGCCGCGGACCGCAGCCAGCGTCCGGGCGGCCGAGCCCGCCGCCAGCGGCGGGTGGTCGACGTCGCCGGTCCGCAGGGCTGCCAGGAACGCGGAGACGTCACTCTCGGTGACCGCCTCCGGCGCCTCGATCCCCCGGACGGTGAGGAACTCGACGTAGCGCCGGAGGTCGCGCCGGTAGGACAGCATGGTGTTGACGGCAAGACCGCGCTCGACGGTCAGATGGTCGAGGTAGGTGCGCAGCGCCCGCGCCAACGACGTGGTCGGTGGGGACGACGGCTCGCGGCTTGACATAACGCGCGCAGCCTACCGTCCCCCGTGGGCGAACGACGCCGTCCGGTGTCCTGAGCGCGCGAGCCCGAAGCGTCAGGCGAGGACGTCTTCGAGCGCCCGGGACTCCAGGCCGTGCGCCTCGGCGACCGGCCCGTAGGTCACGACGCCGTCGTGGGTGTTGAGGCCCAACGCCAGCGCGTGGTCGGCCCGCAGCGCGTCGCGCCAGCCACGGTTGGCCAGCTCGACCGCGTAGGGCAGCGTGACGTTGGTCAGCGCGTACGTCGAGGTGTGCGGCACCGCGCCGGGCATGTTGGCCACGCAGTAGAAGACCGTGTCGTGGACCGGGTACGTCGGGTCCGCGTGCGTCGTCGCGTGCGAGTCCTCGAAGCAGCCGCCCTGGTCGATCGAGATGTCGACGAGCACGGCGCCCTTCTTCATGCGGGACACCAGCTCGTTGGAGATCAACGTCGGCGCCTTGGCACCGGGCACCAGGACCGCACCGATGACCAGGTCGGCGTCGAGCACCGCCCGCTCGATCTCGAAGGAGTTCGACGCGATGGTCTGCATGTGTCCTTGGTAGATGGCGTCGGCCTGCCGCAGGCGTTGGATGTTGCGGTCGAGGAGGAGCACCTCCGCCTGCATGCCGAGGGCGATCGCCGCAGCGTTCATGCCGGACACCCCGGCCCCGATGACGACGACCTTGGCGGCGTACACGCCGGACACCCCGCCCATGAGGACGCCCCGCCCACCGTTGGCGCGCTGCAGGGTGGCCGCCCCGACCTGCGGCGCCATCCGACCCGCGACCTCGGACATCGGGGCGAGCAGCGGCAGGGAGCGGTCCGGCAGCTCGACGGTCTCGTAGGCGATCCCGGTGACCTTGCGCGCCACCAGCTCCTCGGTGAGAGCCCGGTCGGCTGCGAGGTGGAGGTAGGTGAACAGGGTCTGGCCCTCGCGCATCCGCGCGTACTCCGACGCGACCGGCTCCTTGACCTTGAGGATGAGGTCGCCGGTCTCCCAGACGTCGTCCGCCGACTGCAGGATCGTCGCGCCCGAGGCGACGTACTCCTCGTTGGTGATCGAGGATCCGACGCCGGCGTCGTGCTCGACGAAGACCTCGTGCCCGTGGCGCACGAGCTCGTGGACACCAGCCTGGGTGATGGCCACCCGGTACTCGTGGTTCTTGACCTCGCGGGGGATGCCGACCTTCACGACGCGCACGTCCTCAGGAGTTGACAGCGGTGCCGACGCCCTTGTCGGCAAGCAGGCCGCACCCCCTCGGGGGCGCCGCCACTCTACGACGCGGCGCCCTGAGTTTCAGGTGTACGGCGCGGTGCGTCCGAGCGTCCGCCTCCACCCGTCCGGACAAGCCTTGAGGACCCGCCCGTGCTCACCTCGCTCCGGAGTCTCGCTGCCGTCTCACCATCAGCGCCAGCACTCCGAGGACCAGGGAAGGATTCCTGAGCCGACCGGCCAGCACACCGTCGACGACCTCCGAGAGCGGCCACCACGCGACCTCCATGCCGAGCTCCTCGCCGTGCGCCTCGTGCGGCGCGCGGTCGGTGCTCCGCACCCCGCTGGCCGTGTAGAGCACCAGCCGCTCCGAGGAGCTTCCGGGGTGAGCAGGACGTCGAGCAGAGGGTCGAGATGATCGGCCTCGTGGCCGGTCTCCTCCCACAGCTCCCGGCGGGCGTTGACCTCGAAGGGCTCCCCCGGCACGTCGCACAGCCCTGCCGGGAGCTCCCACAGCATGGCCCGCACGGGGTGCCGGTACTGACGGATGAGCAGCACCCGGTCGTCGTCGTCGAGAGCGAGCACGCCGACCGCTCCCGGGTGCCGGATGAAGTCACGCGTCACCGGTCCAGCAGCGCCGAGGTCGACGGTCTGCCGCAGGACGTCCCAGACGTGCCCGTGGAGGGCCACCTCGTCAGCCAGGACGGGCAGGTCGCTCGGTACGTCGCGAAGCTCCGACGGGCCAGCCGTCACGAGGGCAGCGAGACGACCGGGTGCTCGACCGGGAGCTCGAGCCGTGTCTCGGCCTGACGGTGCACCGCGGCCTTGATCAGCCCGACGAACAACGGGTGCGGGCGGGTCGGCCGAGAGCGCAGCTCGGGATGCGCCTGCGTCCCGACGTAGTAGGGGTGCACGTCGCGCGGCAGCTCGACGTACTCCACCAACGTGCCGTCGGGTGAGAGCCCCGAGAAGACCAGACCCGCCGCCTCGAGCCGGTCGCGGTAGTCGTTGTTGACCTCGTAGCGGTGTCGGTGGCGTTCGTCGACCCGCGCCAGCCCGTACGTCTCACGGACCACGGAGCCGTCCTTGAGGTCGGCCGGGTAGAGGCCGAGCCGCATGGTGCCTCCCATGTCCCGATCCCCCGCCACGACGTCGAGCTGGGAGTCCATGGTCGCGATGACCGGTTCGGTGGTGGCCTCGTCGAACTCCGCCGAGCCAGCGCCCGCGAGACCGGCGACGGACCGGGCGTACTCGATGACCATGCACTGGAGCCCGAGGCACAGCCCGAGGGTCGGGATGCCGTGCGTGCGCGCATACGTGAGGGCGCCGAGCTTGCCCTCGATGCCCCGCACGCCGAATCCTCCCGGGACGCAGACCGCGTCGACCTCAGCGAGCTCACGAGCGGCGCCCTCTGCTGACGCGCAGTCGTCTGAGGTGACCCACTTCAGCCGCACCCTCGCGTCGTTGGCGAAGCCCCCGGCCCGCAGCGCCTCCGTCACCGACAGATAGGCGTCCGGGAGATCGGTGTACTTGCCCACCAAGGCGACGGTCACCTCGTCCGCCGGGTGGTGCACGCGCCGGAGCAGCTCGTCCCAGGCCGTCCAGTCGACGTCGCGGAACGGCAGCCCCAGCCGGCGCACGACATAGGCGTCGAGCCCTTCGGCGTGCAGCACCTTGGGGATGTCGTAGATGGACGGTGCGTCGACGGCGGCGACGACCGCCTCGTCGTCGACGTCGCACATCAGCGAGATCTTGCGCTTGATGCTCGTGGGCACCGGGCGGTCGGCGCGCAGCACGATCGCGTCGGGCTGGATACCGATGCTGCGCAGCGCGGCGACCGAGTGCTGGGTGGGCTTGGTCTTGAGCTCGCCGGACGGACCGATGTACGGCAGCAGCGACACATGAAGGAAGAAGGTGTTGTCGCGGCCGACCTCGTGACGCACCTGACGGACGGCCTCGAGGAACGGGAGCGACTCGATGTCGCCGACGGTGCCGCCCACCTCGGTGATGACGATGTCGATCTGCGGCCCGGCCATCGCTCGGATGCGCGCCTTGATCTCGTTCGTGATGTGCGGGATGACCTGGACGGTGTCGCCGAGGTACTCCCCGCGGCGCTCCTTGGCGATGACCGTCGAGTACACCTGGCCGGTCGTCACGTTCGCCGAGCCGTGGAGGTCCGTGTCGAGGAAGCGCTCGTAGTGACCGATGTCGAGGTCGGTCTCGGCGCCGTCGTCGGTGACGAAGACCTCGCCGTGCTGGAACGGGTTCATCGTCCCGGGGTCGACATTGAGGTACGGGTCGAGCTTCTGCATGGTGACCCGGAGTCCGCGGGCCTTGAGCAGGCTGCCGAGGCTGGAGGCGGTGAGGCCCTTGCCGAGGGAGGAGGCGACGCCTCCGGTGACGAAGACATGCTTGGTCGTCTGCGGCGCGGCCAACGCGGGCTCCCGTGGGTGGTGTGCGACGGGAACACCCGTCCGTCCACGGGAAACCAGCGTATCAGCGGTCGGCCGTCGCCCTACGCCTCGACGCACGCTCAGGTGCACGAGCCGCACCTAGACTCCCCCGGTGACCGACGCCGCGCCCCCGGTGATCCTTGCTCCGGTCGGGCCGCACAACTGGCGGGCGTGCGCGGACCTCATGGTCACCCCGAGCCAGGCCGCGTTCGTCGCGCCGGTCACTCGCTACCTGGCCCTCTGTGCGTACGACGACGGGCCGTGGCGCCCCTTCGCCATCGCGGCCGCCGGCCGGACAGTTGGCTTCGTCATGTTCGGCGTCGACCCGGCCGACAACAGCGGGTGGATCGGCGGCCTGGTGATCGACTCAGCCGAGCAACGACGGGGGTTCGGGCGAGCCACGGTGCTGGCCCTCGTCGAGGTCGCGCGGCGCGACGGCCTCTCGTTCGTCGCGCTGACCTACGAGCCGGCCAACGAGGTCGCCAAGAACCTCTACGCCGACCTGGGTTTCGCCGAGACCGGCGAGACTGACGGTGACGAGGTGGTCGCGAGGCTCGACCTCAGCCCCGGCTGATCTCGGCCGGAGGTGCGGCGAGCAGCTCGCGCAGCGCCGCGACGACCATCGCGTGGTCTTCCAGCTGCGGAAGGCCGGACACGGCCACCACCCCGACGGGTCCCGACCGACCGGACCAGGATCGGGAAGGCCCCTCCGTGCGCGGCGTACAGCGCCGGGTCGAGGTCCACTGAGTCCTCGAAGGTCGTCCCGCGCTCGAGGAACATCTGCCGGACGTAGAGACTGCTGTGGCCGAACCGCTGCACCACCCGGGACTTGCGCTCGATCCAGGAGTCGTTGTCGGGCGAGGCCCCGGTGAGGGCAGCGTGGAAGAGCTGGTGGCCGTTCCGGCTGACCGCGACGGCCACGGGTGCCTGCCGTGCGCGGGCCGCCGCGACGAGGGCGGTCCCGAGCGACCAGGCGTCGTCGTTGGTGAAGGAGGCCAGCTGGAGCTCGCGCTCCTGCTCGGCCAGGTCCGCGAGCGTGACGTCGTTCATCGGCTCCCCAGGAGAGGTCAGTCGCCGGAGACGGCGACCGGTGGCATGGCAGCGTCGGCCCCTGGGCCGATGCCGTACTGACCGGTGGTGCCTCCCACCTGCTGGGTGAGAGCCAGCACGGTCGCGATGACTCCGGAGGCGGAGTCGGCGATGTCGTCGGAGGAGACCTGACGACGCACCGGACCGCTGTCGCGCAGCGCCGCCACCAGCCCGCCGGGCCGGGTCGACCCCTCAGGGCCGGCGACCACCGCCCCGACGCCGGAGTCGAGGGCCGCCACGAGCGGGAGCAGAGTGTCCGTGGCCGCTGAGACCGCGTCGTCAGGGACCTCGGGTCCCGCTGGACTGACGACGAGCGCGAGCTGCGCCGGCACCGCCGGGGTCCCGCTGACGGTGATGAAGCCGCCTTCCTCGAAGCCGGTGAGCACCGCGACCGACGTCTCCGACGGATCACTGGGGGCGGGGGTCTCGGACGTCACGAGGGCGCCGGCGAGCGCCGCGCCGGCCTTGGCGTACGGGCCCTCCGGCCGGCAGCTCCACGTCGGGCGGGACCAGCTGTTCGGCCAACGCCGTGAGGACCGACGCCTGACCGGGGTCGAACCAGGCTTCCTGGACGTCGACCTGACCGGTCACCGTGGCCCCGGCAGCCTTCAGCGCCTCGACCAGCTGGGCGACTTGGGTCCCGTCGGTCCCGGGGGTGACGACCACCACGACGCTGGCTCCCGCCAGCTGGCCCGGCAGGACCGCCGGGGCGAGGGCGGCTGCCGCAGCGTCGTCGTAGGACACGCGACCCTGCAGGGAGTTGACCTGCTGGTCCAGGGCATCGATCTGGGCCTGCTGGCCCGTCGACGAGCCCGAACCGCCGAGCGGCTCGTCGAGGACGCCCGCGCCCAGGAGGACGCCAGCAGCCAGCGCGAGCAGCACCGCAGCCAGCGACACCAGGTGGTAGCGGAAGTTGATCACGAGCCCCCCAAGCGGTCCCACGCACTCTGTCCGGCCGGAGTCAGCAGGATCGCGACCAGCACGGCGGCCAGGCCGGCGAGCAGCAGCACGAGGAGCTGCCAGCCCGGGACGCCGCTGCGATACAGCTGCGCCACTCCGTGGCTGTCGACCAGCCGGCCACCCGCGCGCAGGCGGGTGAGCACCGTGGACGTCATCCCGGCGCGGTCGCGGTCCAGCAGCTCCACCAGGTCGTCGGCCGTTCCGGCGGTCACGATCAGCGAGGCACCTCCGTGCAGCGCCATGAGGACGGCGAGGTCCTCGCTCGTCGCGTTCGACGTGAACACGACGGGAGCCGACCGATGCAGACGGGCGCGCTCGAGGCCCGGCGTGCGCCCGTCCCTGAAGGCGTGGACGACGACCTCGGCGTCCGTGGCCAGCGCTTCGTCCGACACGTCGTCGACGTCGCCCAGCACCAGGTCGGGCGTGTGCCCCGCAGCGAGCAGCACGTCAGCGCCTGCACCCACACCGACGAGCACCGGGCGCTGCTCGCGCATCCACAAGGTCAGGTCCGCGAGGTCGCTCGTGTCGCGGGGCCCCCGCGACACCACGAGCACGGGCCGACCCTCGAGCGGAGTCGCGATCTCGGGCATCCCTGCACCGTCGAGCACCAGGTCCTGCTCCGCGTCGAGCACCGAGGGGGCGCTCCCGGCGAAGGCCTCGAGCTGACCCTGGAGCCCTGACCGCGCGAGCGCCGAGGCGGCGCCCACCAGTTCGGCTGACTGGACCACGCCCTCCGCCACCACCCGTTGACCGACGAGCAGCTCGCGCCCGTGCAGCCGGACGACGTCGCCGTCGGTCACCCGACCGACCACGTCATGGCCGACGTCGTCGACGAGCGGGATCCCGGCCTCGACCAGCACGGCGGCACCGAGCGCGGGATAGCGGCCGCTGATGCTCGGGGCGATGTTGACGACACCGCCGACCCCGGACCGCACCAGCGACTCGGCCGTCACCTGGTCGAGGTCGACCTCGTCGACGAGCGCGATGTCTCCGGGTCTCACGCGGCGCAGCAGGGCGCGCGTGCTGGGGTCGAGGCGCACCTGACCGGTCACGCCCGGCAGTGCGGCGGCCGGCTCACGCCGGCGGGAGGGAAGACGCATGGTCGTTTCATCGTGCCACCGGAGCCCACCCGGACCGGGGAGGCCGCGCCTCGTGCCGCGGGTCGGATGCTGGGCGGCGGCGGGAGCGCCGATCACGAGACCGTCCCACCTGGCACCATGGCTGCATGGATCTGGTGAGCGTGCTGCCGGCCTTCCTGCTGGCCGTTCTTGCGATCTCGGCTGTCCCAGGACCGGCGATGGCCCTGATCCTGCGCCGGGCTGCCGTTCACGGCGGACGGGCGACGGTCCCGCTCGTGCTCGGCCTCGAGGTCGCGCTCTTCACCTGGGCGGTCGCCGCCGCCCTCGGTCTGGCCGCTCTCGTGGCCGTGTCCGAGGTGGCTTTCACCGTGCTGCGCGTCGTCGGGGCCGGGGTGCTCGTCGGGCTCGGGGTCCTCGCGCTGCGCTCGGCATGGCGAGCTCGGCGTGAAGCGCGTACGGCCGGCGACGACGGCGCGCCGCTGCCCGGCGACGCACCCACCCCCGGCGACCTCGATCGGGCCGCTCGCGGCCTCAGCCCCCGGCGGGCGTTCACCGAGGGCCTGGTCACCAACCTCGCCAACCCCAAGGCGGCGGTGTTCATGGTGGCGTTCTTCCCTCAGTTCATCCCCCGCGGCTACCCGGTGCTGCCGACGACCCTGGTGCTCGCGACGCTCCAGGTCGTCGTCGAGACCTGCCTCTACTGCGGCCTCGCCTTCGGGGTCGGCCGCGCCCGCCGACTCATCGACCGGCCCACCGTGCGGGCCGGCATCGACGCGGTCAGCGGCACGATCCTGCTCGGGCTGGGCCTGAAGGTCGCGACGACTGCGCGCGCCCTCTGACGGGCCGCGCGCCGGTCAGCTCGCCTTGACGGCAGCCGCCGCTTCCAGCAGCTCCCGGGCGTGCGCCGCACCTGACTCGGACTCAGCGAGACCGGCGAGCATCCGGGTGAGCTCCCGCACCCGTCCTGGCTCATCGAGCAGGACGACGCCGCTGCTGGTCACCGAGCCGTCGGAGGACTTCTCGACGACGAGGTGCTGGTCGGCGTAGGCAGCGACCTGGGGCAGGTGGGTGACGACCAGGACCTGGGCGGTCCGGGCGAGCCGCGCCAGGCGCGCACCGACCTCAACAGCAGCGCGCCCGCCGACGCCGGCGTCGACCTCGTCGAAGACGAACGTGGGCACCGGGTCTGCGCCGGCGAAGACCACCTCGACGGCGAGCATCACCCGGCTCAGCTCGCCCCCCGAGGCTCCCCGGGCGATCGGACGGGGCGGCGCGCCGACGTGCGGCGCGAGGAGCAGCTCGACGTCGTCGCAGCCGTGCGGACCGAGGTCTTCACACGGTGGTCAGACCCACCGAGACGGTGGCATCCGGCATCGCCAGGGCGGCCAGCTCCGCGGTCACTGCAGCACCGAAGGCCTCTGCTGCCTCGGTACGGGCGCAGGTGAGCTCGGCCGGCCAACGAGGTGAGCTCGGCGGTGAGGGTCGCGACCTCAGCAGCCAGCTCACCCTCGCGGGATGCCGTCGGCCTCGAGCTCGGCCAGCCGGTGCCGTGGCCACCGCGGCCCAGGCGATGACGTCGCTGGCCGTCGGGCCGTACTTGCGCGTCAGCGTCGCGAGAGCCGCGCGCCGGTCCTCCACAGCAGCCAGCCGCAGCGGGTCGGCATCGACAGCGTCGGCGTAGGACGACAGGTCCGCCGCCACGTCGGCGAGCAGGTAGGAGACCTCGGCGAGCCGGTCGGCCAGCCCGGCGAGCTCGGGGTCGTGCTCACGCACGGGCTCCAACGCCCGTCGGCCCAGCGCCACGAGTCCCACGGCGTCAGCCGGCGCGCCTCCGTCCGCGCCGTCCCCCAGGAGGTTCTCGTGAGCGCTGACGGCCGCGCCGCTGAGCGCGTCGGCGTGCCCCAGGCGGGCCGACTCCAGGCTGAGGGCGACGTCCTCACCGTCCTGGGGAGCCACCTCGGCGATCTCAGCGAGCCCGAAGCGCAGCAGGTCGGCCTCCTGGGCGCGCTCGCGCGCCTGGGTCGTGATCGCGGTGAGCTCGGCCTGCACCTCGCGCACCCGCGCGTAGGCCACGCGATAGCGGCCAAGCGGGGCACCGACGGCCTCGCCGGCATAGCGGTCCAGCGCGTCGCGCTGGCGGGCCGGGAGGAGCAGCCGCTGCTGGTCGGACTGGCCGTGCACGGCCACCAGGTCGGCCCCGAGGTCGGCAAGCACCCCGACCGGTACGGACCGCCCCCCGAGGTGGGCCCGGGAGCGGCCCTCCGCCGAGACCGTGCGGGCGAGGATCAGCGCGCCGTCGTCGAGCTCGGCCCCGGCCTCGGCGGCCCGGGCAGCCGCTGCGTCGGTCTCGGCCACGGCGACCCGGCCCTCCACGAGCGCGCGACCGCTGCCGGTACGTACGGCTCCGGCGTCCGCGCGGCCGCCGAGCAGCAGCCCGAGCGCGGTGACCACCATGGTCTTGCCCGCCCCGGTCTCCCCCGTGACCACGGTGAGCCCGGGGCCGAGCTCGAGCAGGGCGTCGTCGATGACGCCCAGCCCGCGGATCCGGAGCTCCTCGATCAACGGCCCCGCCACCCCTCGACAGGAAGAGCGAACTTGGCGACCAACCGGTCCGTGAACGGGGCCTGGTGCAGCCGGGCCAGGCGCAGCGGGATCGGGCTGCGGCGCACCTCGACCCGGTCGCCGAGGGCGAGCTCGAGCGTGCGTCGACCATCGCACCACAAGACGCCGGCTGAACCGGCGACGAGCTCGACGGCGAGGACCGAGGTCGGCGCGACCACGAGGGGGCGAGCGAAGAGGGCGTGGGCGCTGAGAGGCACCATGAGCAGGGCCTCGACCTCGGGCCACACGACCGGTCCACCGGCGCTGAACGCGTAGGCCGTCGAACCGGTCGGGGTGGCGCAGACGACGCCGTCGCAGCCCCAGCGGGACAACGGACGACCGTCGACCTCGGCCACCACCTCGAGCATCCGGTCGCGGGACGCCTTCTCGATGGAGGCTTCGTTGACCGCCCAGCCGGTGCGGACCGGGGCGTTCTCGCGGGTCACCGCCACCGCGAGGGTCAACCGTTCCTCGACGGTGTAGCGCCGTTCCACCACTCGGTCGACCACCGCCGCGAGGTCGTCCTGCTCGGCCTCGGCGAGGAAGCCGACGTGACCCAGGTTGACCCCGACCACCGGAAGCTGCTGAGCGCGCGCCAGCTCGGCTCCGCGCAGCAGCGTGCCGTCGCCGCCCAGCACGACCACGATCTCGCAGCCGGCACCAGGGTCGGCAGCATGGGCGGTCGTGGTCCCCTCGATCGCCAGCTCGCCCGCCTCGGGGTCGCACATGGTCACCTCGAGGCCGGCGTCCAGGAAGCGTCGTGCCGCAGCACGGGCGCTGACCCGGGCGAGCTCCCGGCCGGTGTGGGTCACCAGGAGGACCCGCCGCGCGGCGGTCACCGGGGCACCTCGGTCGCTCGGGTGGTCACTGGGGTCCTTCCTGGACGGCACGGACGATCGCCTCGGGATCCGGCGCCGGCGCAACGGCGTTGAGCCAGAGGAAGTACTCGACGTTGCCCGCTGGCCCCGGCAGGGGGCTCGCGGTCACGCCGGCGGTACCAAGGCCGACGGCCCAGGCTCGCTCGGCGATCGTACGCACGGCCTCCCCCCGCAAGCCCGGATCACGCACGACACCCCCCTGGCCGAGCCGCTCACGGCCAACCTCGAACTGCGGCTTGACCATGAGCACGAGATCGGCCGCCGGTCCGCAGACGGCGCGCAGCGGCTCGAGGACGAGGCCCAAGGAGATGAAGGACAGGTCGCCGACGACCAGGTCGACGGGTCGCCCCTCGAGCAGGTCGAGGCTCAGGTCGCGAACGTTCGTACGGTCGAGCACCGTGACCCGGTGGTCCGTGCGCAGCGGCCACGCCAGCTGGCCGTAGCCGACGTCGACCGCGACCACCTCAGCCGCTCCGCGTCGCAGCAGCACGTCGGTGAAGCCTCCGGTGCTCGCGCCGGCATCCAGGGCTCGTCGGCCCGAGACGACCAGCCCCTCCGCCGAGAAGACGTCCAGGGCCCCGGCGAGCTTGTGCCCCCCGCGCGAGGCGTAGCCGGGGTCCTCGTCGACCTCGGCCACGACGACGGGGGCGGCGGTCTCGACCTGCGTGGCGGGCTTGGACGCCACGGTCCCGCGCACGCTCACGCGCCCGGCCGCGATCAAGTCCTGAGCCTGCTCCCGTGACCGAGCCAGCCCGCGGCGGACCAGCTCGGCGTCGAGTCGGACCCGTCGCGGGGCAGCCACTAGGACGTGGGTTCGTCCGGACCGGTCAAGGCGGCCTGCAAGTGGTCCTGCACGTCCTCGAAGACGGCCACGTGCTGCTCGAGGTCGCCTTCGCTCTCGGGCAGGTCGGCCAGCCGGTGCAGGGCCGCGTCGACGTCCGGGACACCCGTCGGTTCGGGCTGCGGCGTCGGGAGAACGCTCAGCTGCGTGGCCGAACGTTCCGGAGCCTCCTCCGCAGCCGTGGGTGCCTCAGACGACTCGGTCACGCCGGAGCGTCCTGCTGGCGCAGGGCGGTCAGGTCGACGATGTCGCTGCTCGCCGAGCCCGCTGCCGGAGCGTCCGGGGCTGCAGGCGGCAGGTGCCACCACGACGGGTGCGGACGCCTGCGCGGTCGACCCGCTCGCTGCCGTGGGATCGCTCGGTGCCAGGGGCTGGGCTCGGCGCCGTGCGGCTCGACGATCGCCTGGTCCATCGTGTCGGGCGTCGCTGCCGCAGGCTGCGCTGCTGGCGCCTTCTTCGCGGGGACCTTCCTGGCCGGCGCCTTCTTCGCTGCCGGCTTCTTCGCCGGGACCTTCTTGGCAGCTGACTTCTTCGCAGGGGCCTTCTTCGCGGGAGCCTTCTTCGTCGCCGGTTTCTTGGCCGGGGTCAACGCGGCCCGCAGGCTCGCGGTGGCGTCGTCGTCCTCGACGCCCCCGACCGCTTCCTCGAGACGGTCGACCTTGTGGCGCACCGCGTCGACCTCGGACTCCTTGGCGAAGCCAAGAGCCGTCACCGCGCGTTCGACCTCGGTGCGGATCAGTCCGACGAGCAGGGCACGGTTGTCGCGCGAGGTGACGAGCAGGTCCTCGGCGAAGGTCTGCACCTGTGACGCAGCGGTGGCCGCCGTGGAGGCGGCGAGGCCGAGGAGCTCGGGGCTCTGCGCGGCCAACGCCTTGGCTGCTGCCGAGGCGCGGTCCTTGGTCACGTCGGTGAGACCGTTGGCGATCTGGAGATAACCCTTGAGTGCATCGGTAACCATGCCCCCAAACTACTCTCCCCCGCGAGCACTTCCACCCTCACCCCGCCCGCCGTCGGTTGCTCCCGAGACGCTGCGCTAGCGTCGCGCCATGGCCACGGTCGAGGAGTGTGAAGCCGCCCTGGAGCACGTCGCCGGGCTGCTCCACGGAGCCGACGACTCGGTACGTCAACAGGCGGAGGACCGCACCCTCAGCTGCTTCATCCCCGACCTCGACACGACGTTCTCGGCCCGTCTTCATCAGGGCCGCCTCCTCGACCTCACCAGCGACGAGCGACCTCGCGCCCAGATTCGCCTGACCGTGCACTCCGACGACCTCGTCGACCTCGTCGAGGGTCGCGTGAGGTTCCCGCAGGCCTTCGCCCAAGGGCGGGTGCGCATCGATGCCAGCATCCGAGACCTGCTGCGACTGCGCTCGCTGCTCTGAGACACGGCACCTCTCGGCCACGCCTCAGGCGTCGTAAGCCGCCTGCAGTGCGGCGACGTCGATCTTGGTCATCCCCATCATGGCCGACGTGGCCCGGGCAGCCCGTTCCCGCTCGGGAGAGCCCAACAGCTGTCCGAGGACGGTCGGGACGATCTGCCACGACAGACCGAACCTGTCGACGAGCCAACCGCACCGTCCCGGTTCGCCGCCCTCGACGAGCGCGGCCCAGTAGTGATCGACCTCGTCCTGACCGTCGACAGACACGAAGAGGGAGACGGCCGGGGTGAGGGAGTGGTGCGGTCCACCGTTGAAGAGCATCAGCTCGGACCCGCCGATCCGGACCGTCGCCATCATGACGTCACCGTCGGGGCCGGGCGCCTGATCGAGGACGGCACCATCACCGAACACCGAGGTGTAGAAGGCGACGGCCTCCCCGACCCGTCCGTCGAACCACAGGAACGGCGTGATGGTGGGCATGAGCTCCTCCTACCGGTGATGGGGTGACGGGTCATCGAGCCACGTGAGCGTCGCGCTGTCCAGAGCTGCCCGCCGACCTCGATCGGCGCAGGTCCACGCGGCCAGACAGACGGCGCTCAGCAGGTCCCCCGGAGTCCCGGCGTCGCTCACGACCAGCTCATCGTCCACGAGGGACACCCGTGCCTGGCCGCACACCCACGAGGAGTCGCCGACCGCAGCCGGGGTGGAGGGCACCGCGGTGAGGCCGGACAGGTCGCGAGCGACGTAGGTCGGCCGTTCGTCCACGGCCGCGGCCAGGAGATCCTGAGGACGAGTCACTCCCGTGAGCACGAGCAGGCTGTCCAGCCCGGCGGCCACGGCACCGGCGATGTCGGTGTCCAGCCGGTCCCCCACGACCAGGGCCCGTCGGCCGTCGGACCCGGCGGCGTCCAGCAGCATCATCGGCCCGGGCTTGCCGGCGACGACGTCCGGCTCGCGGCCGGTGACGGCGGCGAGCAGCCGGACGAAGGACCCGTTACCGGGGGCCTCGCCGCGCGCGGTCGGGAGCGTGAGGTCGACGTTGGTCGCGACCCAGGGGAGCCCTCGGGCGAGGGCGTACGCACCCTCCGCGAGCAGCGGCCACGCCAGCTCCGGACTCCAGCCTTGGACGACGGCGACCGGCTCGGCCGCCACGTCCGCCACCGCGGCCAGACCTTCCGCCTCGACCGCTGCCACCAAGCCGTCACCCCCGACGACCAGCACCCTCGACCCCGTGGGGATCATCCGAGCCAGCGCGCGCGCACCGGCCTGGGCCGAGGTCAGCACCTCGCGCTCGGCCGCCTCGATGCCCACGGTGGCGAGGTGTCCCACCACCTGCGCAGGCGTACGACTGGCGTTGTTGGTCACGAAGGCGAGCCGGTGACCGAGCCGCCGAGCGGTCAGCAACGCCTCCGCGGCGCCTTCGACCGGCTCTGGACCTCGATGCACGGTGCCGTCCAGATCGAGCAGCAGCGCGGAGTAACGCTCCTGCAAGGGGACCGACGACGGGTCGCTGACCATGCCCTCACCGTACGATGCCGGGATGCCCCAGCCGGACGCCGCGTTCAGGCTGCAGCCGTTCCGTGGGGTCCGCTACCGTCCCGGCCTCTCGCTCGCAGCGGTCACGGCACCGCCGTACGACGTGCTCGACGACGAGGCGGTGGCCGAGCTCACGGCGGCCGAGCCGCACAACATCGTTCGCCTGGTGCTGCCGCAAGGCGTCGACCAGGAGGAGCGGACCTCGTCGGCCAGGAACACCCTTCAGCGTTGGCTCGCGGACGGCACCCTCGTCGTCGACGACCGAGCCGCGTTGTACGTCTACCAGGAGTCGCAGGGCTCCACGGTGCGGCTGCGGGGACTGATCGGGGCCTTGGGGCTGCACGATCCGGCCGACCAGGTCGTGCTCCCCCACGAGGACGTCATGCCATGGCCGGTCGAGGACCGGGCGGCCCTGCAGACGGCTCTGGAAGCGCACGCGGAACCGATCTGGTTGGTCTACGACGGCGGTGGCGCGGCGTCGGCCGTCGTGGACGCTGCGACGAGCGCACCGCCCCTCGTCGACGCCGTGACCGCCGACGGACTCCGGCACCGGCTCTGGGCCGTGACCGACCCTGGGTCGCTGGCGAAGGTCCGCGACGACCTGGCCGGGCGGCAGGCCCTCATCGCGGACGGGCACCACCGCTATGCGGCGTACCGCGTCGTGCAGGCGGCACGGCACGCGGCAGGGGACGGTGCCGGTCCGTGGGACCTCGGGCTCGCCCTGCTCGTGGACCTGCACACCCACGCGCCCGAGGTGGGGGCGATCCACCGAGTCGTGCGCGGGCTCAGCCTCGCCGACGTCTCTGGACCTCTCCGACCAGCCCGTCGAGCCCGTCGACGACTGGACCACGGCTCTGAGCGAGCTGGCACCAGGAGCCCTGCTGCTCGTCGACGGCTCGGGTGCTGCGCAGCGGTTGACCCTGCCGGGAGCGCCGGCGCGGGCGCTGGCCTTCAAGGGAACGGCCGGCGCCGACCGGCCCTCTCGGTGGCAGGCGTTGGACACCGCGCTGCTCCACGAGGTCCTGCTTCCTCGCTGGGCGGCCGCCGAGGATGACGTGACCTATCACCACAGCGCCGACGGAGCCGTACGCGCTGCCGCCCGGCACGGCGGTCTGGCCGTGCTCCTGGCACCGGTCGACGTTGCGGACGTCCTCGCCCTGGCCGCCGAAGGGGTCCGCATGCCGCGGAAGTCCACGTCCTTCGGGCCCAAGCCACGCAGCGGCTTCGTGCTGAGGACGTTCGCGGCGGGCTGAGCGCGGGCCGCCCGCCCGCAGCCCCACAACCACCGCGGCTAGGTCGCCCGCCGGACGTTGTCGGCGTGCAGCTCCTTCATCCCGGGGTTGTCCATCCGAGGGTCGTCGACCGGTCGCCCGGACAGGACTGCGTCCAGGTACGCCCGGTCGGCGTCGAGACGCTCCATCGGCCGGTCGGTCGGGGTGCCATGGCCCGGGATCAGCAGCCTCGATCGCCGCACCACGTCGGCGAGCAGCTCGAGCCCGGCGAGATAGCCGAGCAGGTCGGGAGCATCCTCGGCCGGCATCGGGAGCTCCAGGTCGCTGAGCATGTCCCCGCACACCAGGACGCCGGTGGCCTCGAGCTCGAGGGCAAGGTGCGCAGGGGCGTGCGCATCGTGGATCCAGCAGCGTGCGGTCGGCCCGGACCACGGGACGGTGTCACTGGGGAGGGGCTGCAGGAGCCCGGCGAGGTCGAGCAGGTCGGAGGGCAGATCTCCCACCAGGGGTTCCAGAACGTCGTCCCGGTGACTGGCCAGCTGCTCGGCCGTCCCCACCGACGTCCACCTCGGCACGTCACCGAGGTCCGGGTGCCAGAGCACGTGGTCGTAGTGCTGGTGCGTCGCGACCCCCGCCACGCAGCGGACACCGAGCGCACGCAGGTCGGCCGGGATCGCCGCCAGCTCGTCGGGGTCCCACGCCGGGTCCACCACGAGGGCTCCGCCCTCGCCGTCCAGCAGAACCGTCGACGTCGTCGCGTACCGACGCGAGGTGGCGACCCACACGCCTTCGGTGACCTCGGCAAGGCGGAGCAGCGGGGTCCGGCCAGGCGTAGGGAGATTCATCTCACCATCCTGGCGGAGGAGGGCACCCGTGGACGGCGGAGCCCTCAGACGCCCGGCAGGGACTCGAACGGCAGTGACCCCTCACGGGCCTCGACGGGAGCCGTGGGTCGAGTCGGCTCCCGGGTCCACACGGTGATGCTGCCCGGCTGGAGGTTCGCCGTCACGGTGCCGACGAGGTCCCTACGGACCTGATCGGGGTCGACGTCGTCGCGAAGACGACGACCGAAGGCATCGATGGTGTTGATGGCGTCATACCGGGCTCGGTTGAATCGTCGATCGACCAGGGTCTGGACGCGTCGGCGGCTGGGTTCGAAAACAGCGGCGGCGACGAGAGTGGCACCGGCGACGGCCAACGAGGAACGTGCAGGCAGGACCGCGGTAGCGGCTGCGACGAGAACCAGGTAGACGCCGAGCACGATGCTCGTGACGCCCAGGTAGGTGACGGTCCGGCTCACCAGGCGGTCGATCTCGTACAGCCGATAGCGCAGCATGGCAAAGCCGGATGCCACGGGGACTGCGTTGAAGCAGAGGATCACGACCACGAGCCCCAGGGCCGTGAGGTCGACGGTCGGTGAGGACCGACACCTCCCAGGTCAGGTAGAAGAACAGGTACCCGAAGAGGACGATGGCAGCCGCAAACGCGAACCACTTCAGCTGGGCTCGAAGGACACCGCGGGATCTTCGATACCGGACGACGAACGACGCCACGCCACCGACCATCGCCAGCGGGAGCAGGTACCAGCCGAGGTCCCCATCGAGCGCCCGGCCACGGAGGCTGTTGACTCCGAGCGGGTTGTCGAAGACGTAGGCCTCGCGGTTGACGTACGGGGTGAAGAGTCCTCCGATCAGGAACGCCAGACCGGCGGCGTGGGTCAACCAGAGCGCAGGGCGCCAACGGGGAGACACCAGGTGCCCGTCCGGGAACAGCAGCAGCACGTACGTCACGAGGACGAAGGCCATGACGCTCACCCAGGACGAGACCCACTCCGCCCAGCGTGACGCTGGGAGATCCAGCGCCACCACGACGATGCCGGCGAGCGTGACCGACGTGCACCAGCCGATGCCCAGCAACAGCCACCCGATCACGTTGTGACGCGCACGAACGGCGACCAGCGCACCCACCCCGGCGAAGAGGATCGCTGTGAGAGCCACCAGGACGACGACGCCGGTCGGAACGTGCAAAGACACCGGCGCGAAGGTAGGCGTGGCGACCACACTCCCGACGATGGCGAAGATCGACAGGGCCGGCACCACCAGCGCCAGGGAATAGATCACCCAGGCGCGTACCCGCCCCGGCTGCGGCGACAACGACGAACCCCTCTCTCTCGCCCCTCCCCCAGGCTGGCAGGCGGGCGTTCCGGAACCGTTACGGCAGGACGGGCTGCCCGCACGAGTGGTCGCTCAGACGGCCCGAGTCAGTCGACGGGCGGCCGACACCTCCACCTCGTACCGGCTCGCCACCCCTGCTCCGGAGCGCCAGAACCTGCGATGCAGCGCGCCCGTCAGCTCGACGCGATCGCCATCGACCCACCTGGACGCTCGCCGACGGAGATCGCCGCGCCAGATCGCGCAGTCGAGGGTGTCCACCGTGGTCCGTCGCTGCGCGGACCGACCGCCGGTCGCGCTCGACCGGTCCGCGGACCTCCCGAGGGACGACGACGCGCACGAGCACGACGACGTCCCCGCTCGGGAGGGTCCGCGTCTCGGGATCGCCGGAGACACGGCCCCGCAACCGGACTTCGTTGAGCGGGCCGAGGGTGTCAGCCGACGGCGAAGCAGTGACCATGGGCACCTCCGAGGGTGAGCGGTCGAGCCGACCTGTGTCCGACCCTCCCGCCGCTCCCGGTCGCGCGACAGACTGGGGCTCTCATCTTGGGGAGAAGGAGAAGCTGTGGACGCCCGGCCGACCGACGTCGTCGATCTGGGCGGCTCGGTGCACTCCGTCGACACCCGGATGTCCGGGTACGACGGGATCACCAGCGCCTATGTGCTCCTCACCGACCGGCCATGCCTGGTCGAGACGGGCACAGCCACCTCTTCTGAAACCGTCCGCTCGGCCCTGGAGGGTCTCGGGATCGGCCCGGAGGACCTGGCCACGATCGTCGTCACCCACATCCACCTCGACCATGCCGGGGGCGTCGGTGACGTGGCCCGGATGTTCCCCCGTGCCGAGGTCGTCGTGCACGAGGCAGGTGCACGACACCTCGCCGAGCCCGAACGCCTGCTCGCCAGCGCCCGCCGCGTGTTCGGGAACGTCCTCGACGACGTCTTCGGCCTGCTCGCGCCCACCGACGCCGCGCGGATCAGGTCCCTCGGCGAGAGCGGTGTCGTCGACCTCGGGGGCGGGCGTCGGCTCGAGGCGTTCCACGCCCCGGGGCACGCCTCACACCATCTCGGTCTGGTCGACTCCGCCACCGGCGATCTCTACGTCGGTGATGCCGCCGGGATCTACGTCCCCGAGACGGCGGACGTCCGCCCGTCGACTCCGCCGCCGGACTTCGACCTGGAGCTGGCGTGCGCGTCGATCCAGCGCTTCAGGGACGCGAGCCCGACCCGCCTGCTGTTCAGCCACTTCGGCCCCGTCGAGGAGGTGGCGACGACGCTGGACCGGTCGGAGGAGGAGCTACGGCTGTGGGTCGAGCTGGTCCGAGGTGCTCGGCTCGACGGGCTGGACCTCGACCATGCCTTGGCCCGCGTCCGTGAACAGACCGCCGAGCGCTACGCCCGGTTCCTCGCCGACCCCGACCGCGCTGCCCGCTACGAGCACCTCAGCTCCGAGCGGTCCAACCTGGTCGGGATCCTGCGCTGGCTCGACCGCGTCGACCCCCCGGCCACCTGACGGCCCGGCATCGGCATACGGACCTTCGGACTGCTCGGGATCGGCTCGGTCGTCGCCCTCGTCGTCCTCGTCGAGGAGGTCGACGTAGACCGTGCCATCGAGCTCCTCGATCCGCTCGGCCGCGTCGGTGAGACCCTCCGGATCTGCGTCGACTGCTCGCGCGAACCACTCACGCGCCTCCTCCTCGCGGCCCGCCGCGAGGAGAGCATCGGCGTAGGCGTAGCGCAATCGGCAGGTCCAGGGCTGGACCTTGGCGGACTTCAGCTCCGGCACCTGCAGGGTGTGGACGGCGGCGTCGAGCTGGCCGAGGTCGCGCCGCGCCCCGGACGCGACGATGCGCATCTCGATGCGGCCGGCGGCGTCGAGCCGAGCGGCCTCCGGCGTACCGGCGAGCGCCAGGGCGCGCTCCGGTCGGCCGAGCCCACGCTCGCAGTCGGCCATCACCGGCAGCTGCTCGTCGGACCCACTCATCCGCCGTGCCGCGCGCAGCTCGGACAGCGCCTGCGCCCAGCGCCCGGTGGCATACGCGGCAAGACCCAGCGCCTCCCGAGCGACCGGCACGCGCGAGGCGAGCGCCTGCGCCTTGGCGGCGTGCTGGTAGGCGGTGTCGGGGTCGTCGTCGAGCAGGCGACCGGCCATCACCAGGTGACGGGCGACGTCCTCGGCCAGGGTCAGCGGGAGCGAGCGCAGCTCGGCCCGCGCGTCGCGGTCGAGATCGTCGGGCGACACCGACGGATCGGGCTCGGGCGCGTACGGCACCTGACGGCGCGGACGGCCGTCGTCGGTGCGATCGGCCTTCCAGGCTCCCGGGTTCCGCTCCCCGTCCGGGCGGCTTCCGCTGCGGCCGCCCCGCGGTTTGGCGGTGCCGCCTCGCGGTCCGCCCGACGCGCCTCTGCTCGCGCCGGACCGACCCCCTGACGGCGGTCGGCCCGAGCCTGACGGCGGTCGGCCCGAGCCCCCCGTACCTCCCCGGGAGCCACCCGAGCCACCCTTCGACGACCCCGAGCCGCTGCGCGACGCCCCACCCCCGCGTGCGTCGTCCTGCGCCATGTCGCGACCCGCTCTCTGCTCGTGTGGACGTGATTCTGACCCAGAACGTGCGAAGAGGGCCACCCCTGACGGGGTGACCCTCTTCGAAAGAATGTCCGGCGGCGTCCTACTCTCCCACCCCGTCACCAGGGCAGTACCATCGGCGCTGAAGGGCTTAGCTTCCGGGTTCGGAATGGAACCGGGCGTTTCCCCTTCGCCATGGCCGCCGAAACTCTATGGAGATGTCAGACCGATTCCCGACCGTATCTCGGGAACCGCACAGTGGACGCGTAGCATGTTTGTGGTCAAGTCCTCGGCCTATTAGTACCGGTCGGCTGCATGCGTTGCCGCACTTCCACCTCCGGCCTATCAACCCAGTCGTCTAGCTGGGGGCCTTACCAGGTTAACCCTGTGGGAGACCTCATCTTGAAGCCGGCTTCCCGCTTAGATGCTTTCAGCGGTTATCCGTTCCGAACGTAGCTAATCAGCGGTGCTCCTGGCGGAACAACTGACACACCAGAGGTTCGTCCGTCCCGGTCCTCTCGTACTAGGGACAGCCCTTCTCAAGTCTCCTGCGCGCACAGCGGATAGGGACCGAACTGTCTCACGACGTTCTAAACCCAGCTCGCGTACCGCTTTAATGGGCGAACAGCCCAACCCTTGGGACCTACTCCAGCCCCAGGATGCGACGAGCCGACATCGAGGTGCCAAACCATCCCGTCGATATGGACTCTTGGGGAAGATCAGCCTGTTATCCCCGGGGTACCTTTTATCCGTTGAGCGACGGCGCTTCCACAAGCCACCGCCGGATCACTAGTTCCGACTTTCGTCCCTGCTCGACATGTCTGTCTCACAGTCAAGCTCCCTTGTGCACTTGCACTCGACACCTGATTGCCAACCAGGCTGAGGGAACCTTTGAGCGCCTCCGTTACATTTTAGGAGGCAACCGCCCCAGTTAAACTACCCACCAGACACTGTCCCTGATCCGGATCACGGACCGAGGTTAGACATCCAGAACGACCAGAGTGGTATTTCAACGTTGACTCCACGAGACACTGGCGTGCCTGCTTCACAGTCTCCCACCTATCCTACACAAGCCGTACCGAACACCAATATCAAGCTATAGTAAAGGTCCCGGGGTCTTTCCGTCCTGCTGCGCGTAACGAGCATCTTTACTCGTAGTGCAATTTCGCCGGGCCTGTGGTTGAGACAGTGGAGAAGTCGTTACGCCATTCGTGCAGGTCGGAACTTACCCGACAAGGAATTTCGCTACCTTAGGATGGTTATAGTTACCACCGCCGTTTACTGGCGCTTAAGTTCTCAGCTTCGCGCCCGAAGGCACTAACCGGTCCCCTTAACGTTCCAGCACCGGGCAGGCGTCAGTCCGTATACATCGTCTTGCGACTTCGCACGGACCTGTGTTTTTAGTAAACAGTCGCTTCTCCCTGGTCTCTGCGGCCGCACCGGCTTCGGGAGCAAGTCCCTACACGCCACACGGCCCCCCTTCTCCCGAAGTTACGGGGGCATTTTGCCGAGTTCCTTAACCACAGTTCGCCCGATCGCCTTGGTATTCTCTACCTGACCACCTGAGTCGGTTTGGGGTACGGGCCGCTCAGTCCTCGCTAGAGGCTTTTCTCGGCAGCATAGGATCATCCACTTCGCCTAGATCGGCTCGGCATCAGGTCTCAGACACATGAGACGCGGATTTGCCTACGTCTCGTCCTACACCCTTACCCGCGGATCTACCATCGCCGCGGTTGGACTACCTTCCTGCGTCACCCCATCGCTTACCTACTACCAGCTCGGTTCGCGCGACTCCACCAGCTCCCCCGAAGGGTCGCCGGCTTCATGGCGCTTAGCATTACTGGGTTCAGCATGGGCGGACTTTCGCGGGTACGGGAATATCAACCCGTTGTCCATCGACTACGCCTGTCGGCCTCGCCTTAGGTCCCGACTTACCCAGGGCAGATTAGCTTGACCCTGGAACCCTTGGTCATTCGGCGGAGGGGTTTCTCACCCCTCTTTCGCTACTCATGCCTGCATTCTCACTCGTGTGGCGTCCACGACTGGGTCACCCCGCCGCTTCACTCGCCACACGACGCTCCCCTACCCATCCACACGCCTGGACCCACAAGAGGCCTAGCTATCAGTGTGAATGCCACGGCTTCGGCGGTGTGCTTGAGCCCCGCTACATTGTCGGCGCGGAATCACTTGACCAGTGAGCTATTACGCACTCTTTCAAGGATGGCTGCTTCTAAGCCAACCTCCTGGTTGTCTGTGCGACTCCACATCCTTTCCCACTTAGCACACGCTTGGGGGCCTTAGCCGGTGGTCTGGGCTGTTTCCCTCTCGACAACGGAGCTTATCCCCCGCTGTCTCACTGCCACGCTCTCACTTACCGGCATTCGGAGTTTGGCTGATTTCAGTAAGCTTGTAGGCCCCTTAGACCATCCAGTGCTCTACCTCCGGCAAGAAACACGTGACGCTGCACCTAAATGCATTTCGGGGAGAACCAGCTATCACGAAGTTTGATTGGCCTTTCACCCCTACCCACAGGTCATCCCCCAGGTTTTCAACCCTGGTGGGTTCGGTCCTCCACGACGTCTTACCGTCGCTTCAACCTGCCCATGGGTAGATCACTTCGCTTCGGGTCTTGAGACATGCGACTCAAGTCGCCCTATTCGGACTCGCTTTCGCTACGGCTTCCCCTCACGGGTTAACCTCGCCACATATCGCAAACTCGCAGGCTCATTCTTCAAAAGGCACGCTGTCACGGCCGGAGCAAGCTCCGACGACGCTCCAACGGCTTGTAGGCACACGGTTTCAGGTACTATTTCACTCCCCTCCCGGGGTACTTTTCACCTTTCCCTCACGGTACTAGTCCGCTATCGGTCACCAGGAAGTATTTAGGCTTAGCGGGTGGTCCCGCCAGATTCACACGGGATTTCTCGGGCCCCGTGCTACTTGGGATACAACTCGGGAGTCACTGATGTTTCGTCTACGGGGGTGTTACCCTCTATGCCGGGCCTTTCGCATGCCCTTCGACTACATCGACGATTTCTTACTCCCTGCCGGGATCGGCAGTCCCGACTGAATTGTCCCACAACCCCGAATACGCAACGCCTGACGGCTATCACACGTACTCGGTTTGGCCTGTTCCGCGTTCGCTCGCCACTACTGACGGAATCACTGTTGTTTTCTCTTCCTGTGGGTACTGAGATGTTTCACTTCCCCACGTTCCCTCCGCACACCCTATGTGTTCAGGTGTGGGTGACAGGACATGACTCCTGCCGGGTTTCCCCATTCGGAAATCCTCGGATCACAGCTCGGTTGACAGCTCCCCGAGGCTTATCGCAGCCTCCTACGTCCTTCATCGGCTCCTAATGCCAAGGCATCCACCGTGCGCCCTTATTAACTTGGCCACAAAGATGCTCGCGTCCACTGTGTAGTTCTCAAGGTACGGGCGAGTGCCGGCCCCGACACCACCGCGTGCTCGAAGACTCGAGTCGTCCGGTGGGGGTCGGTCCCGCGAGAAGGTGGGCTCGAACGCCCGTTCCCTCAGGACCCAACAGCGTGCCTGGGCCGCCTCACCCTCGACGACACCGTCCCTCCCGCCGAGGCGGGTGTACTAGGTGTGGTCGCTGGTGCGACGGCCTACTGGTCAATGTTCCACCCTTGAGCTCCACCCCAGGGGCAAACGCCCTGAGCGTGGGTCTGGACCGACCAGCGCGAGGCTGACCGGCCAGGTGCTCCTTAGAAAGGAGGTGATCCAGCCGCACCTTCCGGTACGGCTACCTTGTTACGACTTCGTCCCAATCGCCGATCCCACCTTCGACAGCTCCCTCCTTGCGGTTGGGCCACTGGCTTCGGGTGTTACCGACTTTCGTGACGTGACGGGCGGTGTGTACAAGGCCCGGGAACGTATTCACCGCAGCGTTGCTGATCTGCGATTACTAGCGACTCCGACTTCATGGGGTCGAGTTGCAGACCCCAATCCGAACTGAGACCGGCTTTTTGGGATTCGCTCCACCTTGCGGTCTCGCAGCCCTTTGTACCGACCATTGTAGCATGTGTGCAGCCCAAGACATAAGGGGCATGATGATTTGACGTCATCCCCACCTTCCTCCGAGTTGACCCCGGCAGTCTCCTATGAGTCCCCGCCATTACGCGCTGGCAACATAGAACGAGGGTTGCGCTCGTTGCGGGACTTAACCCAACATCTCACGACACGAGCTGACGACAACCATGCACCACCTGTGCAGGACCCTTGCGGACCTCACATCTCTGTGAGATTTCCCTGCATGTCAAGCCTTGGTAAGGTTCTTCGCGTTGCGTCGAATTAAGCCACATGCTCCGCCGCTTGTGCGGGCCCCCGTCAATTCCTTTGAGTTTTAGCCTTGCGGCCGTACTCCCCAGGCGGGGCGCTTAATGCGTTAGCTGCGGCACAGAGGACGTGGAAAGTCCCCCACACCTAGCGCCCAACGTTTACGGCGTGGACTACCAGGGTATCTAATCCTGTTTGCTCCCCACGCTTTCGCTCCTCAGCGTCAGTATCGGCCCAGAGACCCGCCTTCGCCACCGGTGTTCCTCCTGATATCTGCGCATTTCACCGCTACACCAGGAATTCCAGTCTCCCCTACCGAACTCTAGTCTGCCCGTATCGAGTGCAGGCTTGGAGTTGAGCCCCGAGTTTTCACATCCGACGCGACAAACCGCCTACGAGCTCTTTACGCCCAATAATTCCGGACAACGCTTGCACCCTACGTATTACCGCGGCTGCTGGCACGTAGTTAGCCGGTGCTTCTTCTGCAGGTACAGTCACCTTGCGCTTCGTCCCTGCTGAAAGAGGTTTACAACCCGAAGGCCTTCATCCCTCACGCGGCGTCGCTGCGTCAGGCTTTCGCCCATTGCGCAATATTCCCCACTGCTGCCTCCCGTAGGAGTCTGGGCCGTGTCTCAGTCCCAGTGTGGCCGGTCGCCCTCTCAGGCCGGCTACCCGTCGTCGCCTTGGTGGGCCATTACCTCACCAACAAGCTGATAGGCCGCGGGCCCATCCCTGACCGAAAAACTTTCCACGCGAGAAGATGCCAATTCGCGTCGTATCCGGTATTAGCCCCGGTTTCCCGGAGTTATCCCAGAGTCAGGGGCAGGTTGCCCACGTGTTACTCACCCGTTCGCCACTGATCCGGGGAGCAAGCTCCCCTTCACCGTTCGACTTGCATGTGTTAAGCACGCCGCCAGCGTTCGTCCTGAGCCAGGATCAAACTCTCCGTAAATGTCTTTGGGTGCCCCGGCGAACCGGAGCAAGACACGGAAAAGTGATACTGGCCTGAGCAGACGAGCTGATCGTATTCGTCTGTCAAACCAAAAGGAATTCTGTCCCGACGACGCGCACGAAGCGATTGCTCCGCCGCCTGCCTGCGGGGACAGGGTTGTTTGGCATTGACTTTCGGCACGCTGTTGAGTTCTCAAGGAGCGGGCGCGCACCAAGACCGTGACCATGAGGTCCGGTTCTCGGGGCAACCGTTCTAATCTAGCGGAGCGGGCCTGACCGGGTCAAATCCGGTCCGTGAGCCTCTCCTCACCCCGCGCGAGCAGCGATGCTCCGCCGGAGTGATCCGGTGGAGGACGTGGTCCTCGTGCGGTGGTCCGCGGGATCGGCTGCCTTGCGGCCTTCGACTCCCTCGCGGGCGTCGACGACACTACGTGATGCTGCTGGACCGGTGCAAATCGGGTCCCCCACGCGTGTGTTTTCGCAGGTCAGAGGCCCACGGGGCGCCGTCAGCCTCTGACTGCGCCACCGATGGTCCGCTTGCCGCGCCGGAGGACGGCGTAGCGGCCGTGCAACCAGTCCGACTCCTCCACGACGGCGTCCACGGCGTCCACCCGGACGTTGTTCAGGTAGGCGCCCCCCTCCTCCACGGCTCGGCGCGCGGCCGAGCGCGAGGCCACCAGTCCGCTGTCGGCGAGCAGGTCGACGACCGTCGGATTCGTGCCGGCCGGCACACCGACGAACGGCGCCTCGAGGATCGCCGCCTCGAGCGTGGCCGGCTCCAGGTCCGCCAGCTCACCCTGGCCGAACAGCGCCCGGGCGGCCGCCATCGCCTGCTCGCACGCGGCCGGACCGTGGACGAGGGTCGTGAGCTCCTCAGCGAGCGCCCGCTGGGCCTCGCGGGCCGCCGGTCGCTCGCTCGTGGCTGCCTCGAGCGCCTCGATCTCGGCCCGGGAGCGGCTGGACAGGATCTTGAGGTACGTCGTGACGTCACGATCGTCGCTGTTCAGCCAGAACTGGAAGAACGCGTAGGGCGAGGTCATCGTCGGGTCGAGCCAGAGAGCCCCACCCTCGGTCTTCCCGAACTTCGTCCCGTCGGACTTCGTGAGCAGCGGCGTCGCGAAGGAGTGAACGGGCGTGCCCTCGGCACGGTGGATGAGGTCGAGCCCCGCGGTCAGGTTCCCCCACTGGTCGCTGCCGCCGAACTGGAGCGTGCAGCCGTAGCGCCGGTGCAGCTCCAGGAAGTCGAGGCCCTGCAGCAGCTGGTAGCTGAACTCGGTGTAGGAGATGCCCTGGTCGGAGTTGAGCCGCGCCGCGACCGCCTCCTTGGTCAGCATCTTGTTGACGCGGAAGTGCTTGCCGATGTCGCGCAGGAAGTCGATCGCCGACATCGGCGCGGTCCAGTCGAGGTTGTTGACCATGACGGCCGCGTTCGGGCCGTCGAAGTCGAGGAACGGCTCGATCTGCGCCTTGATGCGGTCCACCCAGCTGGCGACGACCTCTGGTGCGTTGAGCACGCGTTCCGAGCTCGGCCGCGGGTCGCCGATCAGGCCGGTCGAGCCGCCGACGAGCGCGAGCGGTCGGTGGCCACCCCGCTGCAGCCTCCGGGCGGTCAGCACCTGCACGAGGTGCCCGTGGTGGAGGCTCGGCGCGGTCGGGTCGAAGCCGACGTAGAACGTGATCGGCCCGGCCGCGAACGCAGCGCGCAGCTCGTCCTCGTCGGTGCTCAGCGCGAAGAGGCCGCGCCAGATCAGCTCGTCGAAGAGGTCCTCCTGGACCGGGGTCGGGGTGTCAGACGTCACGGGGTGATCCTCTCCTACTCCGGCCTCCGGACCGGTAGGGGCTCACGGTCGGGTCGTCGCGCACCCAGAACCGCCACGGTGTCTCCGCCGCCTTCGTGAGCCCGACCCGGGGCCCTGTCGCGACGGCCTCGTGCACCACCGACCCGAGCGAGCCGGTGAGCCGTACGTGCTGGCGCGGGGCGAGCAGGTCGATCCCGCCCTCGGTGCCGGTGAGGCCCAGGGCTGCGGCGAGCCGTGCCGGCCCCCGGGCGAGGTCGCGGTCGCACGCACGCGGTCGGTCGCCGGTCGCGGGCGACCTCGACGCCCTCGACGACCTCGACCCGCGCGCAGCAGGACTGCCGACGCGTCGCCCTCCGGGCCGCACACGACGTTCGCGCACCAGTGCATGCCGTAGGTGAAGTAGACGTAGAGGACGCCGGCCGGTCCGAACATCACCTCGTTTCGAGGCGTACGTCCCCGGTAGGCGTGGGATGCCGGGTCAGCGGCGCCGCCGTACGCCTCCACCTCGGTCAGCCGGATCGCGACCCGCGCCCCACCGACCTCGGACAGCACGATCGCGCCCAGCAGGGCCTGTGCCACCGCCCCCGGATCGCTGATCGCGAGAGATGCACGGTCCATCTCGGCGAGTCGCCGTGCATCGCTCACGATCGGCAGCCTTCTGGAGGAGTCAGGTGTCGGCGAGGGTGGCGCGCAGGACGGCCAGCTGCTCGCGCACCCGTACGGGCGCGGTGCCGCCGAAGGCCGACCGCGAGGCGAGCGCCCCCTCGACGGTGAGCACGTCGCGCACCTCCGGGGTGAGGTGCGGCGACACCGCCGCGAGCTCGGCGTCGTCGAGGTCCACGAGATCGACACCACGCGCCTCCGCCGCCTGGACGAAGGCACCCGCGATCTCGTGCGCCTCGCGGAACGGCACGCCCTGGCGCACGAGCCACTCCGCGGCGTCAGTGGCCAGCGCGTAGCCCTCCGGCGCAGCAGCGGCCATCACGTCGGCCCGGAACCGCAGCGTCGCGACGCAACCGGTCAGGGCCGGGAGCACCAGGAGCAGGGTGTCGACCGTGTCGAAGACCGGCTCCTTGTCCTCCTGCAGGTCGCGGTTGTAGGCGAACGGCAGCCCCTTGAGCGTCACCAGCAGTCCCGTGAGGTGACCGATGATCCGCCCCGACTTGCCTCGTGCCAGCTCGGCGATGTCCGGGTTCTTCTTCTGCGGCATGATCGAGCTGCCCGTCGCGAACGCGTCGTCGAGCACGGCCCAGCCGAACTCGCGCGAGGTCCACAGGCAGATCTCCTCGCCCAGCCGCGAGAGGTGCACCGCGATCATCGAGGCGCAGAACAGGAACTCCGCCGCGAAGTCCCGGTCGCTCACCGCGTCGATGGAGTTGGCGATCGCCCCCGTGAACCCGAGCTCGACAGCGGTCGCCTCCGGGTCGAGGGGCAACGAGGAACCTGCCAGCGCGCCCGCCCCGAGCGGTGAGTAGGCGGTCCGCCGGTCCCAGTCGTCGAGTCGTTCGAGGTCGCGTGCGAAGGCATGGACGTGCTTGGCGAGCTCGTGGCCGAAGGAGACGGGCTGGGCGTGCTGGAGGTGCGTGAAGCCGGGAGCGGCGGTGTCGACGTGTGCGTCTGCCTGGTCGAGGAGCGCGCGCTGGAGCTCACGTACTGCCGCCGCGACCATGCGCGCATGATCACGGAGGTAGAGCCGGAAGTCGGTGGCGACCTGGTCGTTGCGGCTGCGACCGGCCCTCAGCTTGCCGCCGAGCGCCCCCAGGCGCTCGATGAGCCCGCGCTCGAGGGCGGTGTGCACGTCCTCGTCGGCGACCGTCGGGACGAAGGAGCCGTCGGCCACCGCGACCGCGAGGGAGTCCAAGGCCCCGAGCATCGCTGAGAGCTCGGTCGTGTCGAGGAGTCCGGCTCGGTGCAGCACGCGGGCGTGCGCCCGCGACGCAGCGAGGTCGTAGGGCGCGAGCACCCAGTCGAAGTGCACCGACACCGACAACGCGGCCAGCGCCTCGGCCGGCCCCGACGCGAACCGCCCTCCCCACAGCCGGGTCGGCTCGTCAGCCACCGGTCACCCGGCCGAGGTCCCGCTTCGCCGCGATCTTCGACGGGAGGCCCCACAGCTCGACGAACCCCTTGGCGAGGGACTGGTCGAAGGTGTCCCCCTCGTCGTAGGTCGCGAGGTTGAAGTCGTAGAGCGCCTGGTCGCTGCGCCGGCCGGTCACCGTGGCGCGTCCGCCGTGCAGCGTCAGACGTACGTCTCCGGACACCGACTCGTTGACCTCGTCGACGAAGTGGTCGAGCGCCCGCTTGAGGGGGCTGAACCACAGGCCGTCGTAGACCAGCTCGCCCCACCGCTGCTCGACCTGCCGCTTGAACCGGGCCAGGTCGCGCTCGACGGTGACGTTCTCCAGCTCGGCGTGGGCGGCGATCAGAGCCATCGCCCCGGGCGCCTCGTACACCTCGCGGCTCTTGATGCCCACGAGCCGGTCCTCCACCAGGTCGATCCGCCCGACACCCTGGGCACCGGCCCGCTGGTTGAGCTCGACGATGGCCTCGAGCACCGTGACCTTCCGGCCGTCGATGGCCACCGGGACGCCACGATCGAAGGTGAGCACGACCTCGTCGGCCTCACGAGGGACGGAGGGGTCGGCGGTGTAGGCGTAGACCTCCTCGGTGGGGGCGTTCCAGATGTCCTCCAGGAAGCCGGTCTCGACCGCGCGACCCCACACGTTCTGGTCGATGGAGAAGGGGTTCTTCTTCGTGGTCTCGATCGGCAGCTGGTGGAGCTCCGCGTAGTCGATGGCCTTGTCACGCGTGAGGGCGAGGTCGCGCACCGGGGCGAGGCAGGTGAGGTCCGGCGCCAGGGCGCCGATCCCGACCTCGAAGCGGACCTGGTCGTTGCCCTTGCCCGTGCAGCCGTGCGCGACGACGCTCGCCCCGTGCTTGCGCGCGGCGTTGACCAGGTGCTTGACGATCACCGGGCGGGAGAGCGCTGAGACCAGCGGGTAGCGGTCCATGTAGAGCGCGTTCGCCTTCAGCGCCGGCAGGCAGTACTCGTCGGCGAACTCGTCGCGTGCGTCGGCGACCTCGGCCTCGACCGCGCCGCAGTCCAGCGCGCGCTGCCGGATGACCTCGATGTCCTCACCACCCTGGCCGACGTCCGCGGCGACGGCGATGACCTCTGCCCCCGTCGCCTCGGCGATCCAGCCGATACCGACCGAGGTGTCCAGGCCTCCTGAGTAGGCGAGGACGACGCGCTGCTTCACGGGGATTCTCCTTGTGCTGCTGAGGTGTGGGGCGTTGCGGCCGGGGGCGGGTCCCCCGACGAGGTCGAGCATCTGCTGGGCGACGGCGGACCCGCCGACGGGGTCGCGCGTCACGAGGAAGATGGTGTCGTCACCGGCGACGGTACCGATGACGTCCGGCAGCACGGTGTGGTCGATGGCCGAGGCGAGGAACTGGGCGGCGCCGGGCGGGGTGCGGAGCACGACCATGTTCGCGCTGCTGTCGACGCTCACCAGCACGTCCTCGCAACGGCGGCGAAGCCGCTCGAGGGCGCTGGTCTCCCGGACCGCGGGGTGCGCCGCCCGGTCGCCGCCCTCGCCGGGGACGGCGTACACGAGGGCGCCCTCGGTGGAGCGGACGCGCACCGCCCCGAGCTCGTCGAGGTCCCGGGAGAGGGTCGCCTGGGTCACGGTGACGCCGTCCTCCGCGAGGAGCGCGGCCAGCTCGGACTGCGAGCGCACCGGCACCCGCTCGAGGGTGTCGACGATCCGCTGGTGGCGGGCCGCCTTGGTCGGGCAGGACGGTCATGGCCGGCACCCCCCGCCCCCCGCTGACGGTGACGTTGTGCACGGGACACGCCGCGTGTCGCGTACGTTTCGTCACCCTCAGCGAGGTCACGCCGGGGCCGCCGCAGCGTCGAGGATGCCCGGGAAGCGCCGACGACGAAGGCGTCCGCCTCGGGCGGCGGTGAGCACCAGCGGCGGCGCCAGCCGTACCGCGTCAGGTCGTACGGCGTTGACGAGGAAGCCCGCGTTCCGGGCCGCCACCTCGACGTTGCCGGCGAGCGGGTCGGTCAGCGCCAGCGCGCGCCAGAGCCCGACGCCGCGGTGCCCGGCGAGGAGCGGGTGGTCGACCTGGTCGAAGCCGTGCGCCCAGTGCTCGCCGACGGCCGTCACGTGGGCGAGCAGGCCGTCGGAGTCGATGGTGTCGATCACGGCCAGCGCTGCCGCGCACGAGACCGGGTTGCCACCGAACGTGGAACCGTGGTCGCCGGGGGCGAAGAGGTGGCCGCTGGCCCCGACGCCGATGCAGGCCCCGATCGGCAGCCCGCCGCCGAGTCCCTTGGCCAAGGTGATGATGTCAGGGAGAACCCCTTGGGCCGTCGAGGCGAACCATGCGCCGGTGCGCCCGATGCCGCTCTGGACCTCGTCGACGACGAGCAGTGCACCTACTCGGTCGCAAGCCGCGCGCGCCGAGGCGAGGTACCCGGCCGGGGGCACCACGACGCCACCCTCACCGAGGGTCGGCTCGACGATGACCGCGGCCACGGTCTCGTCGACGGCCGCCGCCAGGGCCTCGACGTCGCCGTACGGGACGAAGGTCACGGGCTCGAGCAGGGGCGCGAACGGCTCCCGCTTGGCCGGGACGCCGGTCACCGACAGCGCCCCGAAGGTCCGCCCGTGGAAGCCGCCCTCGGTCGCGACCACGCGGAGGCGCCCACCTGCCGGGTCGAGCGCACGCCCGTGGCGACGGACCAGCTTGAGGGCCGCCTCGTTGGCGGTGGCGCCGTCCTGACAGAGGAACACCCGTCCGTCGACACCCAGCAGGCCGAGCAGCCGCTCCGCCAGCCGTACGCCCGGCTCGTGGATCGCGAGGTTGCTGGTGTGCGCGAGGGTGGCGACCTGACGGCTCACGGCTTCGACGATCGCGGGGTGTGCGTGTCCCAGCGACGACACGGCGATGCCTCCGACCAGGTCGAGGTAGGCCCGGCCGTCGAAGTCCCACACCGTGCTGCCCGCGCCGCGGACGAGCGAGACCGGCGGGGTGCCGTAGTTGGGCATCATGACGGCGTCCCAGCGGGTGGCCATGCGGTCGTAGCCTGCGAGAGCGGTCACGGCGTCACCATGGTGCCGACACCAGCACTGGTGAAGACCTCGAGCAGCAAGGCATGAGCCACCCGCCCGTCCAGGACGTGGGCCCCGGGGACCCCGCCCTGCACGGCCCGCAGGCAGGCCTCCATCTTCGGCACCATGCCGCTCGACAGCGTGGGGAGCAGCTCGGTCAGCTCGGCGGCCGTCAGGCTGCTGATGACCTCCTCGCTCGCCGGCCAGTCGGCGTAGAGCCCTTCGACGTCGGTGAGGACGACCAGCTTCTCGGCGCCGAGCGCGACGGCCAGCGCTGCGGCGGCGCGTGTCGGCGTTGACGTTGTAGACCTCGCCGTCGCGACCGCGCGCCACGCTGCTCACGACCGGGATCAGGCCGTCGTCGAGCAGCCCGAGGACGAAGCCGGGCTGCACCTCGACGACGTCACCGACGAGCCCGATGTCCACGAGATCACCGTCGACGAGCACGTCCCGCCGCTCGGCGGTGAAGACGTGCGCGTCCTCGCCGGAGAGCCCGACCGCGTGCGGACCGTGGGCGTTCACCAGCCCGACGATCTCGCGCTGCACCTGGCCCACGAGCACCATCCGGACCACGTCCATCGCCTCCGGCGTCGTGACCCGGTAGCCGCCACGGAACTCCCCGGCGACGCCGAGCCGGTCGAGCATCGCGGTGATCTGCGGGCCACCGCCGTGGACGACCACGACCCGGATCCCGGCATGCCGCAGGAAGACGACGTCCTCCGCGAACGCCTGCTTGAGCGCGTCGTCGGTCATGGCGTTGCCGCCGTACTTCACGACCACGGTCCTGCCCCGGAACCGCTCGATCCACGGCAGGGCCTCGACGAGGACACCTGCCTTCGCAAGGGCGTCGGCGTGCCGGCTCATGTGGAGTACGCCGAGTTCTCGTGGACGTAGTCGGCCGTCAGGTCGTTCGTCCAGATGGTCGCCTGCTCAGCCCCGGCACCGAGGTCGACGGCGACGACGACCTCGCGACCGGAGAGGTCGATGAGGTCGCGGTCCTCTCCCGGCGCTCCACCGACGCAGACCTTGACGCCGTTGATGGACACGGACACCTGGTCGGGCTCGAAGGCGGCGTCGGTGGTGCCGACGGCCGACAGGACCCGGCCCCAGTTCGCGTCCTCGCCGTGGATCGCGCACTTGAAGAGGTTGCTGCGGGCCACGCTGCGCGCGGCCGCGACGGCGTCTGTCCTCGGAGGCGGCCGAGGTCACGTCGATCCGGATGTCCTTGCTGGCGCCTTCCGCGTCGCGGACGAGCTGGAGCGCGAGGTCGGCGCAGACCTCGCGCACGGCTGCGGCGAGGACACCCGGCCCCGGTGTGACGCCGGAGGCGCCGGACGCCAGCAGGAGCACCGTGTCGTTGGTGGACATGCAGCCGTCGGAGTCGACCCGGTCGAAGGTGACACGGGTTGCGGCGCGCAGGGCGTCGTCCAGCTCCTCAGCGGTGGCAACGGCGTCCGTGGTGAGGACCACCAGCATGGTGGCCAGACCCGGCGCGAGCATGCCGGCGCCCTTGGCCATCCCGCCGACGGTGAAACCGTTCCCTGTCGCGACGGCCTGCTTGGAGACCGAGTCGGTCGTCATGATGGCCGTGGCGGCGGCCGTCCCGCCCTCGGCGGCGAGCGACGCATGCGCGTCGTCGACCCCGGGAAGCAGCCGGTCCATCGGCAGCCGTACCCCGATGAGCCCGGTCGAGCAGACCGCCACCTCACCCGCGCCGCAACCCAGCAGGTCGGCGACGTGCTCGGCGGTGGCGTGGGTGTCCTGGAAGCCCTCAGGACCGGTGCACGCGTTGGCACCACCGGAGTTGAGGACGACGGCGCGCAACGCACCTCCGACCAGCACCTGCTGGGACCAGAGCACGGGGGCAGCCTTGAACCGGTTGGTCGTGAAGACACCGGCCGCCGACTGGAGCGGGCCGTCGTTCACGACGAGCGCGACGTCGGGGGCGCCGCTGCTCTTGAGTCCCGCGGCGACGCCTGCCGCACGAAACCCTTGCGGCGCGGTCACTCCCGTGCTCACGGCCCGACCCCCCGCCAGGTCAGGCCAGCCGACTCCGGCAAGCCGAGCATCAGGTTGGCGTTCTGGACCGCCTGGCCGGCCGCCCCCTTGCCCAGGTTGTCGAGGGCGCAGGTGACGATCACCCGTCCGCTGTCGACGTCGACCTCTGCCTGCAGGTGAGCGGCGTTGGTGCCGAGCGTGCTGCTCGTGCGCGGTTGCACGCCCTTCGGGCAGGACGCGCACGAACGGCTCATTGCCGTACGCCTTCGCCAGCGCCAGCCGTACGTCTTCCGCCGTCGTCAGCGGACTGGTGGGGCGGGCGGTGACCGTGGCGAGGATGCCGCGCGGCATCGGCGCGAGCACCGGGGTGAACGACAGCGTCGTCGCACCCGTGGCCTGCTTGATCTCAGGGACGTGCTGGTGGGCACCGACCTTGTACGCCGACAGCCCGCCCATGACCTCGCTGGCCAACAGGTTCGTCTTCAGGCCACGACCTGCGCCCGTGGTGCCGCTCGAGGCGACGACGACCACGTCCTCCGGGCAGACGACGCCGCCGGCGATCAGAGGCGCGAGGGCCAGCGTGATCGCCGCGGCGTAGCAGCCGGTGTTGGCGACGCGGGTGCTCGCGCGATCGCCGCCCGCTGACCGGGCAGCTCCGGCAGGCCGTACGTCCAGGTGCCGGCGTGCGGGCCGCCGTAGTAGCTCGCCCACGCACCCGCGTCGGCGAGCCGGAAGTCGGCGCCGAGGTCGACGACCGGCTGGTCGGTCGGGAGCTGAGCGACGACGGCCGCCGACTCCCCGTGCGGAAGGGCCAGGAAGACCAGGTCGGCGGCAGCGAGCAGCGTCGGGTCCGTGGGCGCGAAGACCGCATCGGCGAGGTCGGGGAGGTGCGGGTGGGCAGCCGTCACCGGCTGCCCCGCGTTCGAGCCGGCGCAGATCGCCCCGAGCTCCAGGTCGGGGTGGCCGAGGACGAGGCGCAGCAGCTCGCCGCCGGCATAGCCGCTGGCGCCGCCGACGCCACCCGAGGACTCATGTGTCAAGAATATACAGATCTTCACATCACTATGCGACCCGGTTCATGACAGGCTGCGGTCATGGAGCAGCGACGCCTGGGCCGCCTCGGTCACCACAGCACCGTGCTGGTCTACGGGGCCGCAGCACTGGCCGAGGTCGACCAGGACACCGCGGACGCCTCCATCGCCGAGGCGCTCGCCGCCGGCATCAACCACGTCGACGTCGCGGCCGACTACGGCGACGCCGAGCTGCGCCTGCGCCCGTGGGCAGCCGCGATGGGTCAGCTGTTCCTCGCCACCAAGACCGGCGAACGCGCCGCCGAGGCCGCCTGGCGGCAGATCAACGTGTCGCTGGAACGGCTGGGCGTCGACCGGGTCGACCTCCTGCAGCTGCACGCCGTGGGTGACCTGGCTGATCTCGACCGGGCCACGGGGCCGGGTGGCGCCCTGGAGTCCGCGGTCCGGGCGCGCGACGAGGGCCTGGTCGGCGGGATCGGCATCACCGGGCACGGGCACGAGGCACCCGCCACCCACCGGGAGGCGCTGCGCCGCTTCCCCTTCGACACCGTCCTGACCCCATGGAACTACCTGCTCTCGACCCGGGACGGCTACCGCCAGGACTTCGCCGCCCTCGTGGAGGACTGCCTCCGCGACGACGTCGGGCTGATGACGATCAAGACCGTTGCGCGCCGCAACTGGCCCGAGACCGCTGACCAGTCCTACGCCACCTGGTACGAGCCGTGGGACGACCCCGAGCACCTCGACGCCGCGGTGGCCTTCGCCCTGCGCCAGCCGGGGTCACGGGGATCGCGACCCCAGGGGACGTACGGCTGCTCGGGCGGGTCGTCGCCGCAGCTGAACGCGCACCGACCATGACCGACGAGCGGATCGCGGAGATCCTCGGTCGCGCCCCCGACTACAGCTCGCCGTTCCTGCGGATGCCCTTCTAGCGGCACCGTCGCTCGCCCCGGTCAGGTGCGCTGGACGGCTCCCACGCGCAGCGCCGCTTCGGCCACCGCCGCGTCCCGCGCAGCGGAGGCCTCCTCGACGGTCAGCGTGCGGTCCTGGGCGCGGAAGCGCAGCGCGTACGCCAACGACTTGCGCCCGGCGCCCAGCCGCTCGTCGCGGTAGACGTCGAACAGCCGCAGGGACTCGAGCAGGTCTCCGGCGCCGGCCCGCAAGGCCTCCTCGACGGCGGCGGCCGTGACGTCCTCGTCGACGACCAGGGCGACGTCCTCCTTGGCCAGGGGGAACCCGGAGATCGTCGGTCCCAGGTCGAGGTCCTCGGCGAACCCGGCCAACGTCATGATGTCGATCTGGGCCGCCACCGTGCGCGCGGGCAAGCCGAGCTCGGCGACCACGCGGGGATGCAGCTCACCGGCGTAACCCACGTGCAGCGCCTCGCCACCGGTGTCCACGAGCAGCTGGGCGCAACGGCCCGGGTGCCAGGGAGCGCGCTGTGCCTGCCGCACGATGAGTGGGGCATCGATCGCGGCGGCGGCGTCACGGCAGACCTGGATCACGTCGGCCCAGGTGGCGTCGCGTCCCGGCCCCCACCAACCGTCGGACTCGAGCTTGCCGGTCATGACGACCGCGACGTGGAACGGCTGGTCGGGCAACGCGTCGTCGAGCGCCTTGAGCTCGTCGTCGCTGGGGCGCCGGTCGACGCCCGGACGCGGCACCGGACGCGGGTGCCCGGCTTCGGGTGGAACACCCGTCCGTGCTCGAAGAGCGCCAGGTCGGTGAAGCCGCGGCCCAGGTTCCGCTTGGCCGCGGCGAGCAGACCGGGGAGCAAGGTCGTGCGCAGGAACGGCTCCTCGTCCGAGATCGGGTTCGCGAGCCTCACCATGTCGCGTCGTGCGTCGTCCGCGGGCAGACCGAGCGCGTCCAGGGCTGCGGCACCCACGAACGGGTAGCACCGGACCTCGGTGAGCCCGGCCGCCGCGAGGGCGCGAGAGATGAGCAGCCCGTGCCGCTTGGTCGTGCCGAACCCTCGCCCCGCTGGCGTCGGCCGAAGGACCGACGGGACACCGTCGTAGCCCTCGAGGCGTACGACCTCCTCGGCGAGGTCGTTGGGGTCGGTGAGGTCGGGCCGCCACGAGGGTGGGGTGACCGCGATCAGGCCCTCGGCGTCCGGCCCGTCGACGTCGCAGCCGACCTCGCGCAGCCGCCGTACGACGACGTCCGGGGGGTAGTCGACGCCCGCCACGCGCCCGGGGTGCTCGACGGGGATCGTGAGCGAGGCGGGAGTCGGCCGCTCGTCGACCTCCGAGGTACCCACGTAGGTGGCGCCGCCGAGCTCGCCGAGCAGCGCGCACGCCCTCGCCGAGGCCACCGCTTGGAGGGCGGCATCGACCCCACGCTCGAACCGGCGGGAGGCCTCCGAGGAGAGCTTGTGCCGTCGCGACTGGCGGGCCACGGTCACGGCGTCGAAGTGGGCCGCCTCGATGACCAGGTCGGTGCTGGAGGGCGGAGATCTCGGTGCTGGCGCCGCCCATCGTGCCGGCCAGGGCGATCGGGCCGGAGGGGTCGGTGATGAGCAGGTCCTCGGGATCGAGGACCCGCTCGGCCCCATCGAGAGTCACCAGCCGCTCCCCCGCGAGCGCCCGGCGGACGACCACCGGCCCGGACAGTCGGGACTCGTCGAAGGCGTGCAGCGGCTGGCCGAGCTCGAGCATCACGTAGTTGGTGATGTCGACGGCGAGGCTGATGGGGCGCATGCCCGCGAGGTGCAGCCGGCTGCTCAGCCACAACGGGCTCGGGCAGCCGGGTCGAAGCCCGGTCACCCGGCGCAGCACGATCCGGTCTGCCCCCGTGGGGTCGCCGATGGACACAGGGTGCCCAGGACGACCGGTGTCCGCCGGAGCGGGAAGTCGGCAGGGTCGCGCAGCGGCAGGCCGTACGCGGTCGCTGCCTCGCGGGCGATGCCCCGGAGGGAGAGGGCGTATCCGCGGTCGGGGGTGACCGCGATGTCGAGGACGGCCTCGGGCAGGCCGAGCAGCGGCCTGGCGTCGTCACCGGGCTCGACCCCGGCGGCCAGGTCGGTCGGCAGGACGTAGATGCCGGTGTGGTCGTCGCCGAGGTCGAGCTCCTTCAGCGAGCAGATCATCCCGTCGCTGACATGGCCGTAGGTCTTGCGGGCGGCGATCGCGAAGCCGCCGGGGAGGACGGCGCCGGGCAGCGCGACCACCACGAGGTCGCCGACCGCGAAGTTGTGGCGCGCCGCACACGATGCCTCGCGCGCCCACCCTCGGCGTTGTGCCCGCCGACGTCGACCTGGCACCAGCGGATCGTCTTGCCGTTGGACTGCGGCTCGTCGACGCAGCTCAGAGCACGCGACCGACGACGAGCGGGCCGGTGACGTCGTAGTCCTCGACGGTCTCGACCTCGAGGCCGGCCCGCACGAGCCGGGCCGCGACGTCTCGGCCGGTCTCGCCGACCGGCAGGTCGACGTACTCGCGCAACCAGCGCAGCGGGACGCGCATCAGACCTCCATGCCGAAGGCCTGGGTGAAGCGGATGTCGCCCTCGACCATGTCGCGCATGTCGCGCGACGTCATGGCGGAACATCAGCGTGCGCTCGATGCCCATGCCGAAGGCGAAGCCGCTGTAGCGGTCAGGGTCGATGCCGCACGCGATGAGCACGCGGGGGTTGACCACGCCGCAGCCGCCCCACTCGATCCAGCCCTCGCTGGAGCAGGTGCGGCACGGGTTCGTCGGGGTCACCGACGGACGCGCCGCGGCACACGAAGCACTCGAGGTCGACCTCGGCGCTGGGCTCGGTGAACGGGAAGTACGACGGGCGCAGCCGCGTGACGATGCCCTCGCCGAACATCGAGGCGGCGAAATGGTCGAGCGTGCCCTTGAGGTCGGCCATCGTGATGCCCTCGTCGACGACCAGCCCCTCGACCTGGCCGAAGACCGGGGTGTGCGTGGCATCGAGCTCGTCGGTGCGGAACACCCTGCCCGGGCAGATCATGTAGATGGGCGGCTCGCGGGTGAGCATCGTGCGGATCTGCACCGGCGAGGTCTGGGTGCGCAGGACCAGGCCCGAGTCGGCGGACTCGACGAAGAACGTGTCCTGCATGGTGCGCGCCGGGTGGTCGGGGGGAATGTTGAGCGCGTCGAAGTTCAGCCACTCCGCCTCGACCTCGGGGCCGTCGCACGATGTCGTAGCCCATCGCGGCGAACACCTCGCCGATGCGCTCGATCAGCGTGGTGAGCGGGTGCCTGGCGCCGCGCAGCCTGCGGTCGTGCGGGAGCGTGACGTCGACGGCCTCTTCGACCAGCACTCGTTCGTCGCGCTCGGCCTCGAGCTCGGACTGCCGCGCCTCCAGCGCAGCACGTACGGCCTGCCGGGCCTCCCCCACCCGCTTGCCCGCCTCGGCCTTGGCCTGCGGCGGGAGCGCGCCGATCTCGCGGTTGGCGAGCGCGAGCGGGCTCCGGTCGCCGGCGTGCGCGAGCCGGGCCTCCTTCAGCGCCTCGAGGTCGCCAGCGGCCGCGAACGCCGCCAGCGCCGCGTCGCGCGCCCGCGCCACCTCATCGGGATGGAGCGCCGTGACCTCGACCGGGTCGAAGCTGCTGTTGGGAGCGGACACGACGACGCAGTCTAGTGAAGCCCCCCGCCTCTCCCCGACCCGATTCCAGACGCAAGGTCACCTTGTCTCGCGCTCTATCGAGATTCCGTCACCTTCACCGTCGGAGGATGGCCCTGCAGACGGTGGAGACGCGCCCGTGAGTGAAGGTGGAGAAACCACACGTGAAGCGGGTAGAAGGTGACCTTGCGTCGGGTCAGCGGTGGGCGCGGGCGCTGGCGTAGAGGCAGACGGCGGCGGCCGTGGCGAGGTTGAGCGACTCCGCCTTGCCGTGGATGGGCACGCGCACCACGGCGTCGCAGAGCGAGCGGAGCTCCTCCGGCAGTCCCCAGGCCTCGTTGCCGAAGACCCAGGCCGTGGGCACGCCGAGGGCGCCGGCATCGGCCTCCTCGTCGAGGTCGCGGTCACCCGCCCCGTCGGCGGCCACCACCCGCAACCCCGCGGACCGCAGCGCGTCGAGCGTCTCAACGACAGGCGCCCCGACGACGACGGGCAGGTGGAACAGCGACCCGGCGCTCGCCCGCACGCACTTGCCGTTGTAGGGGTCGACGGACGCCTCCGTGAGCACCACGGCGTCAGCCCCCGCAGCGTCAGCAGCGCGTACGACGGTTCCGGCGTTGCCCGGGTCCCGGACCTGGGCCAGCACTGCGACCAGCCGCGGAGGACAGACCACGTCCGAGGCGTCAGCCGTCAGCACCTCCCCCAGCGTGACGTCGACGAAGGCGCACACGGCGACGACTCCTTGCGGCGTGACCGTCTGGGCGAGCTCCGCCAGCACCTCGGCACCGACGAGGTCGACGTCCACGGCCAGCCCACGCGCCAGGGCGAGCAGCTCCGGATGCCGACCCTGGGCGTCACCGGTGACGAACAGCTGCCTCACGAGCCCGGGCCGCTCCGCCGCGAGAGCCAACGCCTCACGCACTGCCTGCGGGCCTTCGACGAGGAACGCCCGGGCCTCGCTGCGGAACGCCCGCTTGAGCAGCCGACGGGCCGCCGTCACGCGCTTGTTGCGCGGTGACAGCGGCCCGTCGGTCATGCGCGCGGGGCTGGACGCCGTGACGGCGTGCCTCAGGCGGCCGGTGCGTTGACGTCGGCCGGCAGCGCCGCCTTCGCCACCTCGACGAGCGTCGTGAACGCGGCGGGGTCGTTGACCGCGAGCTCGGCGAGCATGCGGCGGTCGACCTCGACGTCGGCGGCCTTCAGGCCCTGGATGAACCGGTTGTAGGTGAGCCCGTTGGCGCGGGAGGCAGCGTTGATGCGCTGGATCCAGAGCTGACGGAAGTCACCCTTCTTCTTCTTGCGGTCGCCGTAGCGAGTAGACCATGGAGTGAGTGACCTGCTCCTTGGCCTTGCGGTACAGCCGTGAGCGCTGACCGCGGTAGCCGCTCGCCCGCTCGAGGACGACCCGGCGCTTCTTGTGGGCGTTGACCGCCCGCTTGACGCGTGCCATGACAGTTGCTCCTGGGAAGTGTGGGACGAGGGGTCAGATGCCGAGAAGGCGCTTGATCTTCTTGGTGTCCGAGGCTGCAACCGGCGACGTCGGCAGCCAGCCGACGCGTACGGCGGCTGGACTTGTGCTCGAGGAGGTGGCGGCCGTTGGCCTGCTCACGCATGAGCTTGCCGGTCCCGGTCACGCGGAAGCGCTTCTTGGCCCCGCTGTGGGTCTTGTTCTTCGGCATGGCGCCTGGTCGTCCTTCCGGTCAGGCCTCGACGGCAGTGCCGTCGGTGGCCTCGTCATGTGCGTCTGATGTCTCGGGGATGGTGCTGTGTCTCGGTGCCGTTCTCGGTCCCGGGCTCGGTCGCGCGACGCGCGGCCTTCTCCGCCTTGGCCTCGGCCATCGCCTCGGCCTTCTTCTTGTACGGGCCCAGCACCATGATCATGTTGCGGCCGTCCTGCTTCGGTGCGAACTCGACGAAGCCGAGCTCCTGGACGTCCTCCGCGAGGCGCTGCAGCAACCGGAACCCCAGCTCGGGGCGGCTCTGCTCACGTCCGCGGAACATGATCGTGATCTTGACCTTGTCGCCGGCCTTGAGGAACCGGACGACGTGGCCCTTCTTGGTCTCGTAGTCGTGCGGGTCGATCTTCGGCCGGAGCTTCATCTCCTTGATGACCGTGTTGACCTGGTTCTTGCGCGACTCACGAGCCTTCTGCGCGTTCTCGTACTTGAACTTGCCGTAGTCCATGAGCTTGCAGACCGGCGGCCGCTCCATCGGCGCGACCTCGACCAGGTCGAGGTCGCTCTCCTGAGCCAGCCGGAGGGCGTCGTCGATGCGGACGATGCCGACCTGCTCGCCGTTCGGACCGACCAACCGCACCTCGGGGACACGGATCCGGTCGTTGATACGGGGTTCGACGGTGATGGGGCCTCCTCGGTCGTGGCGTTCGGTCCGACCGCCAGCAGCAAGGAAAAGGCCCTCGCTCCTGGTGCAGCGAGGGCCCACACGCCCGGGCAGAGACCGGACCGCGCGGGAAGCGCAGCCGTACGTCTTTGCAGGTACGCCCCCGAAGGGGCGGACCGACCGGACCCGACAACCTGGTGGTGCATCGGCTGGCAGGTGGGAGGTGGACCTCCGCTTGCTGACCCGAACCCGCGAACGGGACCGAGCCGGTCGTCGATCAGCGTACGGCAGGGGACGGTCGGCGGCCAAACCGCCGAGGAGTCAGGCCCCCATCGCGTCTTCGACCGACACCTCGTCGGTGGTCTGACCGGTCCCGACCACGTTGTAGACGAGCGCGCCGATGATCCCGCCGACGATCGGGGCGAGCCAGAACAACCAGAGCTGGCCCAGCGCCCAGCCTTCACCGTTGACCGCGAGCGCGAGGGCCGGACCCGTGGAGCGCGCCGGGTTCACGGACGTGTTGGTCACCGGGATGCTGATCAGGTGGATCAGGGTGAGCGTGAGCCCGATCGACAGCGCGGCGAAACCCGGCGCCGCCAGCTTGTCGGTGACGCCCATGATCACCAGCAGGAAGACCGCCGTCAGGATGACCTCGATCAGCAACCCGGCGACCAGGGCGTAGCCGCCCGGCGAGTGGTCGCCGAAGCCGTTGGCAGCGAACCCGCCAGCCGCGAGGGCGTCCGCCGTCTGGCCCTTCTTGTTCAGGGCAATCACCCACAGCGTGGCGGAGGCGGTGATCGCGGCGAGCACCTGAACCACCACGTAGGGGGCGACGTCCTTCCAGGGGAACCGCTTGGCCGACGCCAGGCCGATCGAGATCGCCGGGTTGAAGTGACCTCCCGAGATCGGACCCAGCGCATAGGCCCCGGCCACGACGGTCAGGCCGAAGGCGAGGGCGACCCCGAGGAAGCCGATGCCGAGCCCTGTCGCCTCCGAGCTGACGGGGTCGATGAACTCGGCGGCGAGCACGGCGGCACCGGTACCACCGAAGACGAGCAGGAAGGTGCCGATGAACTCAGCACCGAGCCGCGATCCGAGCTTCATGACGTTGTCCTCCGAGGGTGACGTGCAGGATCCGGCACCCATCATCGCGTCTGCTGGTGCGCACCGACGAACCGCGAACGACGGCTCGGCGTGTCGGATCAGTCCTCGGTGGCGCGTTCGACCGACAGGTCGAGGCCACGCTGGAGCCGGTCGCTGACCACCGGGTCGGCCGCCAGCGCCGCCCCCAGAGCACGGGCGGCGCCCGCCACAGCCTCGTCGGAGACGCCGGCGTCGACGATCAGGTGGGCGACGACCTCGACCTCCTGTCCCGCCTCGAGGACCACCTGCTCCGGCCTCAGACCCGCAGCACGCGCGGCCGTGTCGACGGCTGCCCGGAGGTCGGGATCGTCGATCGGCGCGACGGGGGCCCGCCCGGCGGCGAGGGCGCGCAGCAGCGGTCCGCCAAGGGCGACCCGAGCAGGACCAGCCGGATCCACCAGCAGGGTGTCGGCGCCCTCGTCGTACGCCGCTCGCGCCGCAAGGACTCCGGCCACCGGCACCGGTCGAGCGTCCGGGTTCCAGGCCGCCATCGCGTCGGTCGAGGAGAAGACCGGCAACGCGACCCGGCCGCTGGGCGCCCTCACCGTGACGACGGCCATGTCGGAGGTCTTCTCGCGGGCCAGCCCGTCGGATCCGATCTCCACCTCACCGAGCACCGCGACCACGGGCACCAGCACCCGAGCCGCGAGCAACGCGGTCACGACCTGCGCAGGGTCGCCCGCGGCCAGGGCCTCGGCGAGCTCCGGCGGTGCGGTGCCGTCGTCACCGGCGAAACCGGGGTCGGGCACCGAGCGCCCGGCGAACGCCCCCTCCGCTGCCACCACCGCTCCAGGCTAGCGACGCCGGCAGAGCACAGGGGCCCCATGCGCACCGGGGACGCCCTAGCCTCTGGGGGTGAGTGCACCGGCGGAGGCCTCCGCGCGCCGAGGACCGTCGACCGGACTGCTCGTCGCGGGGGTCATCGCGGTGGCCCTCAACCTCCGGACCCCGATCACGTCCGTACCGCCCCTCATCGCCCAGATCCAGGACGACCTCGGGCTCAGCGGGGCCGCGGCCGGAGCACTGACGACCCTCCCGCTGCTGTGCATGGGGTTCTTCGCTCCCCCGCCCAGCGGCTCGCCGCTCGGATCGGCCGCGAGCGTGCCATCACGGTCGCCCTCGGGTGCATCGCCGTCGGCCTGCTCGCGCGGCTCGGCGGGGAGAACATCCCCCTGCTCTACCTGAGCGTGGTCGCCGCAGGCGCGGGGATCGCCATCGCGGGCACGGTGCTCCCGGGGGTCGTCAAGGAGTTCTTCTCCGGTCACGCCGGGACCATGACCGGCATCTACATGGCCTCGATGATGACCGGGGCCTCGATCGCCGCCGCCCTGGCCGTACCGATCGCGGACGCGCTCGGCTCATGGCAGGAGTCCCTGGCGTCGTGGTCCCTGCTCGCGGTGGCCGGGCTGGCGGTCTGGCTGGTCGTGCAGCGCGGCGTGCCACCGCACAAGGCGCAGGCGCTGCACGTACGTCTGCCGTGGCGCGACCGCACCGCGTGGCTCGTGGCGACGTACCTCAGCCTCAACTCCTTCGTCTTCTACAGCCTGCTGGCCTGGCTGTCCGTGCTCTACGAGGATCGAGGCGTGTCCGCGACCGAGGCAGGGCTGCTGCTTGCGGGGCTCGCCCTCGTCCAGCTGGTGGCTGCCCTCACCGTTCCGGCGATCGCCGACCTGCGCACCGACCGGCGCTCGGTCTTCGCCGCGGTCGTCGGCGCCACCGTGCTCGGGCTGGTCTGGCTGCTGGTGGCACCGGACTCCGCACCCTGGGCGATCGTGGGCCTGCTCGGCTTCGGGCTGGGGGCCGGCTTCACGCTGGGGCTGGTCCTGCTGGTGGACTACGCCCCCGACCCCGCCGCCTCCGCCCGGTTGTCAGCGCTGGCGTTCCTGGTGTCCTACGTGGTCTCCGCGTTCGGGCCGCTCGTCGCAGGCATCCTGCGTGACGTCACCGGCGGTTTCACCGCGATGGTCGTGCTCCTGACGGTCCTGGCGGCCGCCCAGCTGCTCCTCGTGCCCAGCCTCCGCCCCGGCCGTCAGGTGCACTGAAGGGCGTGAGGGCGAGCCGTGCCGGAGACGTCGAGGACGCAGGTGCCACAGTGTCGACATGAACGCGGAGTGGCACAAGGAGCACGTGCTCGGCCAACATGCGCCGCTCGACGCGCGGGTCAGCTGGCACCAGGAGCACGCTCAAGCGTGCCACTGCCGACCGGTCCCGGCGTCGATCCAGGCTGAGATCGACCGCAGGGAGGCCCGCGACCGGAGCTAGGCGACTCGCTCTGCCCAGCCTCGCGGGCGTAAGGCTCGGCGAGCTCGGAGACGACCGACGCCACCAGCTCCGGGGCCGTACCCGCGGGGAGGCGGAACGTGGACAGGCAGGTCCCGTCGCGCCACATGCTCAGCACGAAGACTCCCTCAGCGGGGTGGAACGAGACCCGCAGCGACCGGCGCGGGTCGCGGGCATCGAAGAACGCGGCTCCGTGCGCCGGGAGCGGGGTCACCTCGTTCATGCCTCGCAGTATCCGGGCTGAGGCGCCACGCAACAAGCACCCGGGCGGCGGCTCAGCCGTCCGGGACCGACTTCGCCGCCACGACCGAGGCCAGGGCGCGTGCGTCGCCCTGGGCGCGCTCTCCGTCGGCGTTCTGGATGCCCATCGCGGCGAGGCTGGTCCCGTCCGCCAGGTCGAGGAACAGCCAAGGGTCGCCCGCGGACAGCCGTACGGCCAGCACCTCGGCCCACTCCACCTGGCGCCGCCGAAGGACGTTGACGACGAGCAGGCCCTCGTCGTCCGCCTCGATGCGGACCGAGGCCAACCGGTGCAGCAGGTACGCCGTGAGCAGGCCGGAGGCGACGAGCAGAGCCCGGTCGACGCTGGTGGCGCCAGCCCTGCCCTCGCCGGTCACGACGACGGCGACGACGGTGAACCCGAGGATGGCGAGCACCGCCAAGACGTACGGCACGGCGCGACCTCGGCGTGGTCGCCAGGTGGTCGGGAGGGACACCCCTGCGGAGGCGGTCACCGGGTCAGCTGCCCTGGACCCGGCTCAGAGCCGGCAGGCGTGGATGTCAGTGGTGAGGATCCCTCGGGCGCCGAGGTCGTGGAGGGTGTCCATCACCCGGTTCGTGTCGCGCCGGGACACCAGGGCGCGCACGGCGACCCAGCCGTCACGCTGCAGGGGCGACACCGTCGGCGACTCGATCCCGGGGGTGAGAGCGCAGGCCTGCTCGACCAGCTCGACCGGGCAGTCGTAGTCCATCATCACGTAGGTCCGGGCCACGATCACGCCCTGGAGCCGTCGTTCGAGCTGCTCGACAGCAGGGGTGAGCGCGAGACCCGACCGGCGCACGAGCACCGCCTCGGACTGCAGGATCGGGTCGCCGAACGTCTCCAGGCCCGCTTGGCGCAAGGTGCTGCCGGTCTCCACGACGTCAGCGATGACATCGGCCACCCCCAGGCGGACCGAGGTCTCGACGGCACCGTCCAGCCGGATCAGGTCGGCGGCGATGCCGAGGCCGGCTAGGTGCTTGCCCACCAGCCCGGGATAGGCGGTGGCGATGCGGAGCCCGACCAGCGCCTGCACCGAGGCGGCGGTGCCGGGCTTGGCAGCGAACCGGAAGGTCGAGGCGCCGAACCCCAGCGCGAGGATCTCGTCGGCCGCGGCCCCGCTGTCCAGGAGCAGGTCACGACCGGTGAACCCGACGTCGAGCTGCCCGGAACCCACGTAGACGGCGATGTCGCGGGGGCGGAGGAAGAAGAACTCGGTGTCGTTGTCCGGGTCGGACAGCACGAGCTCACGGGGGTCGGAACGCTGGCGGTAGCCGGCCTCACGGAGCATCTGGCTCGCCGGCTCGGCCAACGACCCCTTGTTGGGGACGGCGACGCGCAGCATCGTGCGGCTCACAACCGCCCGTACACGTCGTCGAGGGACAGCCCGAGCGCGAGCATCAGCACCTGGGTGTTGTAGATCAGCTGGGCGATCTCCTCGGCGGCCCGCTCAGGGGTCTCGTGCTCGGCCGCCATCCACGCCTCGGCCGCCTCCTCGACGACCTTCTTGCCGATCGCGTGCACGCCGCCCTCGAGCAGCCGCACGGTCGAGGAGTCGTCGGGCCGGAAGGCCTCGCGCTCGGAGAGCTCGGCATACAGCTGGTCGAAGGTCTTCATCCCCCAAGCCTACGGCCGTCGCAGCGCCCGCAAGGTCAGGGCCGTCGCGAGCGCGGCCTCGACCGCCTCCCGTCCCTTGTCCTCCACCGACCCGGGAAGACCCGCGCGGGCCAGGGCCTGCGCTTCGTCGTCGCACGTGAGGAGACCGAAGCCGACCGGCACGCCCGAGTCCAGGGCGACCCGGGTGAGCCCGTCGGTGGCTGCGGAGCAGACGTACTCGAAGTGCGGCGTGCCGCCGCGGATCACCACGCCGAGGGCGACGACGGCGTCGTACGGCTGGCTCGCCAGCTCGGCGGCGACCACCGGGAGCTCGAAGGCACCGGGCACGCGGACCAGGAGGCTGTCGGTGACGCCGGCGTCGTCGAGTGCCCGCTGCGCACCGGCGACCAGACCGTCCATGACCGGCGTGTGCCACGAGGCCGCGACCACGGCGACGCGCAGCCCTTCCGCCCCGCGGAGCTCGACGCGCGGCGCGCCCTGGCCGCTCATGCCGACCCCGCCGTCCCGAGGCCGGGCAGGTCGTGCCCCATCCGGTCCCGCTTGGTCTCGAGGTAGCGACGGTTGTGGATCGTGGCTTCGACGGGCAGCGACACGCGGCCGATCACCGTGAGGCCGTACCCCTCGAGCCCCGCCCGCTTGGCCGGGTTGTTGGTGAGCAGCCGCATGGAGCGCACGCCCAGGTCGGCGAGCACCTGGGCGCCGGTGCCGTAGTCGCGGGCGTCCGCCGGCAGGCCGAGCTCGAGGTTGGCGTCCACCGTGTCGCTGCCGGCGTCCTGAAGCTGGTAGGCCTGCAGCTTGTGCACGAGGCCGATGCCGCGGCCCTCGTGTCCGCGCATGTAGAGGACGACACCGCGACCCTCAGCGGCGACCGCAGCGAGGGCCGCCTCGAGCTGCGGGCCGCAGTCGCAGCGCAGCGAGCCGAACACGTCCCCGGTCAGGCACTCCGAGTGGACGCGCACGAGGACGTCGTCCCCGTCGCCGAGCTCTCCCCTGACCAGGGCCACGTGCTCGATGCCGTCGAGGCGGCTGCGGTAGCCGACCGCCCTGAACTGGCCGTGCAGCGTCGGGAGCACCGTCTCGGCGGCTCGCTCCACCAGGGACTCGGTGCGCCGCCGGTACTCGATGAGGTCCGCGATCGAGATCATCACCAGCTGGTGCTCGTCGGCGAACACCCGGCACTCCGGTGCGCGCATCATCGACCCGTCGTCGTTGACCAGCTCGCACAGGGCGCCGGCCGGGTTGAGCCCGGCCATCCGGGCCAGGTCGACGGCGGCCTCGGTGTGCCCGGGCCGGCGCAGCACCCCGCCGGGGATTGCACGGAGCGGGACGACGTGACCCGGCCGGGTGAGGTCGTGCGGCTCGGTGGCCGAGTCGCTGAGCACCCGGATCGTGCGCGACCGGTCCTCGGCGGAGATGCCGGTCGTCTTGACGTCGCGGGCGTCGACGGTGACGGCATAGGCCGTCCCCTTGCGGTCCTCGTTGACCAGGGTCATCGGCGGCAGGTCGAGGCGATCGAGGTCCCGGCCCTCCATGGGGACGCACACGTAGCCCGAGGTGTGGCGGATCATGAAGCCGACGAGCGCCGGGGTCGCCTTCCCCGCTGCGAAGATCAGGTCGCCCTCGTTCTCCCGGTCCTCGTCGTCGACCACGACGACCGCCTCGCCGCGGGCGATGGCCGCGACGGCTTCCTCGACCCGGTCGAGCCGGATCCCGGCGTAGGTGGTGGTCATGACCGCTCCCCCCCGCCGCCCCGCTGAGGGTGACGTTGCGTACGCGACACGCGGCGTGTCGCGTCCATTTCGTCACCCTCAGCGGGGTGCAGCAGCTTCTCCACGTATTTCGCGATGACGTCGACCTCGAGGTTGACGCGTTCACCGACCTGCTTGCTCCCGAGGGTGGTGAGACCCAACGTGGTCGGGATCAGGCTCACGGTGAACCAGTCCGTCCCGACGTCGACCACCGTGAGCGAGACGCCGTCGACGGTGATCGACCCCTTCGTGACGACGTAGCGGGCCAGGTCCGGGGGAAGCCCCACGCGGACGACCTCCCAGCGCTCTCCGGGAGTACGGCTCGCGACCGTCCCCGTGCCGTCGACGTGGCCCTGGACGAGATGACCGCCCAGCCGGGCGGCCAGGGTGACCGGACGCTCGAGGTTCACCGGGCTGCCGGGGACCAGCTCACCCAGGCTCGACCGGTCGAGGGTCTCCTGCATGACGTCGGCGGTGAACGTGTCGTCGACGATCTCCACCACCGTGAGGCACACGCCGTTGACGGCGATGGAGGCGCCGTGGACGGCGTCGCTCGTCACGATCGGCCCGCGCAGCGTGAGCCGTACGGCGTCGGTCTGCGGCTGCAGCGCCACGACCTCGCCGAGCTCCTCGACGATCCCGGTGAACATCTCAGCCCTTCCTGAACATCGTCAGTCGTACGTCGTCGCCGACCTGCGCCACGTCGACCAGACGCAGCCGCAACCCCTCGGCCAGCGTGGTGATTCCGGCGTCCTCCAGCGCGGCTGCGCCGGACCCGAGCAGCAGCGGGGCCACGTAGGCGATGACCTCGTCCACCAGCCCGGCGCGGACGAAGGCCGCGGCGAGCGTCGGCCCGCCCTCGAGCCACACGTGCCTGATGCCTCGCTCGTGCAGGACGCGAAGCGCCTCAGCCGGGTCGTGGGTGGCGAGCCGTGCGGTGGCTGCCCGGTCGTCGCGCAGGTGCGCCTTCGGGGGTAGCTCGCGCAAGCCCATGACCACGCGCAGCGGCTGGCGGTCGGGGGGCAACGGCTGGTCCTCTGCGTCACGGACGGTCAGCTGCGGATCATCGACGAGAGCGGTCCCCGTACCGATGAGGACGGCGTCGCACTCGGCACGCAGCCGGTGCACGTCGCGGCGCGCCTCAGGTCCGGTGATCCACCGACTGGTGCCGTCGGCTGCTGCGCTGCGCCCGTCCACCGACACCGCCAGCTTCCAGGTCACCACAGGCCAGCCCCGCGCGACGGCCAGGGTCCATGCAGCGTTCAGCTCGAGGGCCTCCTCGGCGAGGACCCCTGCCTCCACGTCCAGTCCTGCTGCGAGCAGCTGCCCAGTTCCGGCGGCCATGGCCGGGTTGGGGTCGACCTGGGCGAAGACGACTCGGGCGATCCCGGCCTCGACCAGGGCCTGGACGCACGGGCCGGTCCGGCCCGTTCCGTTGCAGGGTTCGAGGGTCACCACCGCGGTCGCGCCGCGGACGGTCCCGGGGGGCGCGGCCGCCAGGGCGACGACCTCGGCGTGCGGTGTCCCCGCGCCCCGGTGGAAGCCCTCCGCGATCACGGCGCCGTCGACATCAAGCAGGACGCAGCCGACCCGGGGGTTGGGGTTCGGGGCAAGGTCGGGGGTGCGCGCCAGGTCGAGAGCGCGGCGCATCGCCGCGATCTCGGCTGCGCTGGCCACGTGGACCCCTCTCCTGCGTCGGTCGCAGGTCTCGGGGTCGGGAGATCGCAAGCAGGTCGGCGCCGCTGCGGAATCGGACGCACCTCGCGTCGTCACCTCACGGCACAGACGTGCTCGCGCGTCGCCTCCCATCCGGACTCTCACCGTCGGTCCAGGAGTTCCACCTGGTCAACCGGCCGATGGCTTCGGCCGGGTCGCGGACTGTCACCGCCGGTTCGGACTTGCACCGACCCCGGGACGCACGAGTGTGTCTGTAACCCCTCTAGTCTGCCACGGGCTGAAGTCGCCGGTGCACGAGGTCGACAACCCGCCCATGGAGGATCAGGGGCCGACGCCGCACGGCACAAGAGGGTGGGACGCCCTGCCCTAGGGCCCTCCTGATCCCGATCGCCTGGATGGTGTTCTTCGCCGGGGTCGCCGCGTTCCTCTTCCTCGGGATGAACGTCATCGTCCCGATGGAGCTGCGCGACGTCTGGCGCCGCACCCAGATCAGCCTGCCGCCGCCGCAGCTGCCAAGGTCCTGAGCCGACGGCAGGCCTCGGCCGCATCCGGGGCGCCGTAGACCGCCGAACCGGCGACGAAGGTGTCCGCGCCCGCCTCAGCACACTGGGCGATCGTGTCGTCGGAGACGCCACCGTCGACCTGGAGCCAGATCTCGCCCCCGGTCGCCGCGATGAGCTCCTTGGCCCGACGCACCTTGGGCAGCATGTCGGCCATGAACGCCTGACCACCGAACCCGGGTTCGACCGTCATGACGAGCACCATGTCCAGCTCGGGCAGCAGATCGGCGTACGGCTCGATCGCCGTGCCGGGCTTCAGGGCCATCCCCGCGCGCGCCCCCGCCGACCGGAGAGCCCGTGCCAGCCGTACGGGCTCCGCGGCCGCCTCGACGTGGAAGGTCACCGACCCCGCGCCGGCCTCCGCGTAGGCAGGTGCCCAGCGATCCGGGTCGTCGATCATCAGGTGGCAGTCGACTGGCGTGCTCGGCGACCCGGAGCAGCGCCTCCACCACGGGCAGGCCGAGGGTCAGGTTGGGCACGAAGTGGTTGTCCATGACGTCGACGTGCAGCCAGTCGGCTGCCCCCGCGACCTTCTCGGCCTCCTCGGCGAGGCGCGCGAAGTCGGCGGACAGCATGCTCGGCGAGATCCGGATCCCCACGGCAGGCACGCTATCCGAGGAGGGTCGCCGCAGGGGGACCGCTCAGGGAGCGGGCGTGACCAACCGGACCGGCCGTCCCCCGAGGGAGCCTCGAACGGTCGCCTTCGCTGCGGGACGCCAGTCGTTCCAGGAGACGGTCAGCCGACCGTCTCGCCCGCCGGGCCCGTCGACGACGAGGACGGCTCGGAGCGCACCGGTGTCGCGATCCCAGCGGAGCGGGCCGCTGACCTCGACGTCGCGCGCGAAGGCCAGGCGCGACAGTCGGAAGGCGACCTCGTCGTCGCCGGTGTAGGTGAAGCTCCCGCCACGAAGACCCTTGCCGTCCCCGCTGTAGTTGACGAACCAGCGGGTGATCACGTCACCGGCCGCCATGACCGCAGCCGCCACCACTCGGCGATCGGCGACCGAGGAGCGCACGACGCGCCCCTGGCGGGCCGGCGCCAGCCCGGACGAGGTACGGGCGAACCGCGGAACCGCGCGCACCGCTGCGTACTCCTTCACGCAGGAGGTGTCTCCGACCGTCCCACCGGTGCGCACGAAACGGCGAACGATGCCTTCGGCGCAGCCCTGATGGTCGCCCAGCGCGACGACGTGACCGACGTTCGGCACCGACACGAAGGTGGCGCGCGGGAACCGGCTCGCGACCAGGCGACCACCCTCGGGCGAGGTGACGGAGTCGAGATCCCCGGACAGCACGAGGGTCGGGACGTCCGGGTACGCCGTGCCCGGCACTTCGGGAGGCACGGGGTCGGTGGGTGAGGGCCACCCGATGCAGGTGCGCGCCTCGCCCCAGCCGCTGTCGACCCAGTCGTCGATCCGGAAGGGGTCGAAGGTGCGCGGCTGCGTGGTGCGCAGCGCGCGCAGTGCTGCGGCGTACTGAGCCTCGCGCGCCTGGCCCGGCTCCGCTGCGACGTCCCAGAGCTGGGGATAGTCGGAGCAGATGACGGCGGCGTACTCCCCCGCCGAGTAGTCGACCGGCGGCCCGTTGTCCGGGTCGTCACTGACGTTCTCGGCGACGATCCGGAGCAGCGGTGCAGCGTCCCCACGGTCGAAGGCCCGGACGGCGGCATCGAGCTCGCGGTAGATCGAGGTGCCGTAGGTCGCGTAGGCAGTGGCCAGGGCGAGGGACACGCCGTCCAAGGTCACGGTGCGCCGGACGCCGTCCCCGTCGAATGCCTTGCCCGTGAAGGGCCGGGTGTGGAGGGCGCTCGCCAACGACCGCATCCGGACCACCGGGTCGCCACCGCGCGCCGCGCACCACGCGTCACGGTCACAGACCCGACGCAGCGCGTCCCGGATCGCCCGGTTGGTGTCCCGGTACCAGGGGTCCTGGTCGGAGACGGGGTAGGCGGCGTCGAGGACCAGGGTCCGGAGCCGGTCGGGGTGCCGAAGCGCGAACGTCTGAGCGAAGAACGTGCCGTAGGAGTCACCGTAGAGGTCGATGCGGTCGATGCGGAGAGCGTCGAGGACCGCGGCCAGGTCGTCCGCGCCGTACGCCGTGGCGTAGGTGTCGGCGCGTTCCCCGAGCTGCTCGCCGCACGCGGCGACGGCCTCCTCGTAGTCGAGCAGGCCCCGCTGCAGCGCCTTGCACCGAACGACCCCCGACACGCCGGTCCCCCGCTCGTCGACCAGCAGCACGTCCCGGCGCTCGCGGAGGGGGGCGAACAGGTCGAGGTACCAGTCGCGGCTGCCCGTCGTGGGGTAGCCCGGACCACCCTCGTGCCCGACGAGGGTCCCCAAGGACACGCGACCACGGTCACGCCGGGGGTAGAGCTCGAAGCCCACCCGTTGCCTGCCGAGCTCTGGACGCAACGGGTCGGCCGGCACGATCACGTGGCCGCACCGGGCCCTGCTGGGCACCGCGTCGGCGCAGGTGTCCCAGACCACCGTGGGTGGAACAGCGGTCGGCGCCGGTCGGACCGAGGCAACGCGCCGACGCTGGTGCGAACGGCCGCGGACACCGCTGGTGGCGCAGCGACGAGCGTCGCGGCGAACCCGACCGTGAGCAGCGACGACCAGCAGACGAGGGCGCATGGCAGGACGGTACGGGGCGGTCGGCGCGGAGCGACAGACCTTCACCCGATCGTGACGCAAGGCCTTCGTCGCGCCACGCCGGAGCAGGTCAGCGTCGCCTGAGCAGCGCGAGGTACATGGCGTCGGTGCCGTGCCGATGGGGCCAGAGCTGGACGTCGGGGCCCTCGCCGAGGTGCGGCACTCCCGGCAGGTACGGAACGGCGTCCACCTGCTCCACGTCGGGGCGCGCCGCCAGCACGGACTCGACGACCCCTCGCGTCTCCGCGAGGACCGGCGAGCAGGTCACGTAGGCGACCACGCCCCCTGGACGTACGGCGTCGACAGCAGCCCCGAGCAACGCACGTTGGAGGGGCATCAGCCGCTCGACGTCAGCAGGGCGTGCGGCGCCACCGGGCCTCCGGGCGCCGACGCAGGGCCCCCAGCCCGGTGCAGGGCGCATCGACCAGCACGCGGTCGAACGAGGCGTCCTCCCAGGGGCCGGCCCGGCCGTCACCGACCACGACCTCGGCGTGAGTGCCGACCGCATGCCGCACGAGCTCGGCGCGATGCGGCTGCGGCTCGTTGGCGGTGAGCCGGGCACCGCGCGCCTCCGCGAGGCCCGCGAGGAGCGCAGCCTTCCCCCCTGGCCCGGCGCACAGGTCCAGCCAGCGAAGGTCGGGGCTCGACCCCGGGAGGAGGGGCACGGCCGCAGCCGCGAGGGCGACCAGCTGGCTGCCCTCGTCCTGGACCCCGACGGCACCGGAACGCACCGCCTCGAACGCGCCCGGGTCGCCGCCGTCGAGCACCCCGGCGACGGGGGACCAGCGCCCGGGGACCGCTCCGAGAGCGACCAGGTCGTCCGGCGTCGACCGCCCGGGGCGCGCGACCAGGGTGACGGCAGGGGGGAGGTTGTCGGCCTCGAGAAGCGCGACCAGCTCGGTCCGGGAGCCCGCGTCGAGCACGTCGACGCCGAGGGAGGCCGCGAACGCCTCGACGACCCAGCCGGGGTGCGCGTGGACCACAGCCAGGTGCCCCACCGGGTCGCTCTCGAGGGCGGGGGCCACCAGACCCAGCCACTCCTCGAGGTCGGACCTCCCGACCTTGCGCAGCACCGCGTTGACGAACTTCGCGCGGCCGTCGCCGAGGACCGCCCGCGCCAGCTCGACGGTCTCCCCCACCGCCGCATGGTCGGGAACCCGCATGGACAGCAGCTGATGAGCCCCGAGGCGGAGCACGTCCAGCACCTCGCCGTCGACCTGGTCGAGCGGACGGTCGATGCAGCGGGCCAGGATCAGGTCGTAGGTGCCCGACGCCCGCAGCGTGCCGTACGCCAGCTCGGTGGTGAAGGCGGCGTCGCGGTCCTTGATGGCGCGGTCCCTGAGCAGACCGGGCAGCACCAGGTTGGCGTAGGCGTCGTCGACGCGCACGGCCTGCAAGGTGTCGTACGCCGCCCGCCGGGGGGCGTCCGGCTGCGGTCGGCGATACGGCCGTCCTCCCCCGCGGCCGGCGGGCCTGGCTCCGGTCATGCGCCGAGCCGGTCGCCGGTCTCGATCCGGGCCCCGCGCGCCCAGTCGGCCGCCGGCATGAGGCGTCTGCCCTGGGGTCCGACCATGCCGAGGCGTACCGCGTGCGAACCGGTTCCGACCAGGACCTCGGTGCGGTCGACCACGACCTCGCCCGGCACCAGGGCGTCGCCCCCGTGCGGGCCGGCGAGGGAGACCGGCCCGAGCTTGAGACGTTCACCGCGCAGCATCGTCCAAGCCCCAGGAGCCGGGGTGCAAGCACGGGCCAACCGGTCGACCCGCAGCGCCGGGGCCGACCAGTCGACGTGGGCGTCGCTCGGTGGTGAGCTTGGGTGCCAGGGAGACCCCCTCCAGGGCCTGCGGACGAGGTCGGACCGAGCCGTCCTCCAGGGCGTCGAGCGAGGCCACCAGGAGCTGGGCCCCGCTCTCGGCGAGGCGATCGAGGAGCTCACCGCTGGTGTCGGTCGGCCGGATGGTCTCGGTGACGAGCCCGAGCACCGGACCGGTGTCGAGCCCTTCCTCGAGCACGAAGGTCGTGGCGCCGGTGACCTCGTCGCCAGCGAGGATCGCGTGCTGGACCGGCGCCGCCCCACGCCACGCCGGGAGCAGCGAGAAGTGCAGGTTGACCCAGCCGAGCGGTGGGACGTCGAGAGCTGCACGCGGAACCAGAGCTCCGTAAGCGACGACCGGGCACGCCGCAGGCGCGAGCTCGGCCAGCACGTCGAGGAACTCGGGATCGCGCGGATGGGGCGGCTTCAGGACCGGGACACCCGAGCTCGCCCGCCAGTGTCGACACCGGCGACGGCCGCAGCTCGCGGCCACGGCCGGCCCTGGCGTCGGGGCGCGTGACCACCGCGACCACGTCGTGCCGCGAGGCCATCAGCGCCCGCAACGAGGCGAGGGCCGGTTCGGGGGTGCCGGCGAAGACGACCCTCATCGTCAGAAGGCGAGCCCACCGGTGGGGTGCGGGCTCACCTTGACCAGGGCCTCGGGCAGTCCCGACCACTCCGCTTCTCGGATGGCCTTGAGGGCCAGCTTGCGCTGCTTCTTGTCCAGCCGGTCGACGAAGAGGATCCCGTCGAGATGGTCGGTCTCGTGCTGGATGCACCGGGCCAGCAGATCGGTGCCCTCGAGGGTGACCGGTTCGCCGTGCATGTCGAACCCCCGGGCGACGACGCCGTAGGCGCGGATGCACGGGTACGTCAGACCAGGGATCGACAGGCAACCCTCGTCGCCGTCCTGCTCCTCCTCGGAGAGGGTCAGGTCGGGGTTGACGAGGTGACCGACGACGTCGTCGACCCAGTAGGTGAACACCCGCAGCCCCACGCCGAGCTGCGGCGCGGCGAGTCCCACCCCGGGCGCGTCCAGCATCGTGTCGGTGAGGTCCCGCACGAGGGTGCGCAGCTCCTTGTCGAAGTCCACGACCGGCTCGGCGGGGGTGCGAAGCACCGGGTCGCCGAACAGGCGGATCGGCTGGATGGCCACGGTGCTCTCGTTCCTCTCGGGAGGCCGGTCGCGTGCGAACCTGAGTCTAGGCGGGCGCCGTGGGACTGCTCCGCAGGTTCTCGGCCAGCGCCGACGCCCCGCGGTCAGCCGAGGTCGGCGGGGTCGATGCGCAGCCGTACCGGGTCGGGCGCCTTGCGCGCCGACCGCGTCGCCTGCGCCGCCGCCAGCGCGCGCGCGAGGGCGTCGGAGCCCTCGCGCGGCACCCGGACGAGAGCGCGGACGGGCGCCTCGGCGGAGGACCGACCAGCGCCGTCCCGACCCGGCGGGACCGGGCTGCGGGCCGAGCACGACCGCCTCGGCCGGGAGCTGCGCGACCTGAAGGAGGTCCGCGACCCCAGCGGCGGAGCCGGTCAGCTCCGCGACGGCGGTGACGGGCGGGAACCCGAGCTCACGTCGGTCGGCGAGCTCGCGGTCGGCCGCCCCGGCCGGATCCCAGCGAACCAGCGCCTGGACCGCGCGGTGGGTGGCGTCGGCCATCACCAGCGACGCGCCCGCCGGCCGGGCCGGGCCGGACCAGGGCGGCCGCCGCCAACCAGCGTCGCAGGGTCTCCTCGCCGGCTCGGAGGTCGGGACGATCGAGCAGTGCCCAGCCGTCGAGCAGCAACGCCGCCGCATAGCCGCCCTCGGCGACCGGCTCCGCACCCGGGGTGGCGACGACGAGCGCCGCCGCGGCCGGCACCGAGGACAGCACGCCGTCGCGCCCGGACGTCCGCACGGGAGTTCCAGGAAAAGCCCGCCCGAGCTCCTCGGCCGTACGCCCCGCTCCGACGACCTGGGCCCTGGCCTTCGTCCCGCCGCACGAGCGGCAGGAGAAGGGACCGGCGGTTCGCCCGCACCAGCGGCAGTGGGGCACGCCACGCCCCGACGCCAGCTCGAGCGGCCCGGCGCACTCCGCGCAGCGCGCCGGTGCCCGGCACGTGGCGCAGGCGAGCGAGGGCAGGTAGCCGCGCCGCGGCACCTGCACGAGCACCGGGCCGCTCAGCAGGGCATCGCTCACCGTCGTCCACGCCAGGTGCGGGAGGCGTGCCGATCGGGCCGCAGCATCGCGAGCCAGCTCCGCGTCGTCTCCGGCCGCACGCACGCGTGGCGCCCTCTCGCGCACGAGGGCTCGCGTGGGAGCGATGGCGTGCGCCGCACCTGAGTCGAGGAGGAGCCGAGCCTCGGCCGTCATCGCGTGGCCCCCGACCAGGAAGCCCGCTCCCCCCGCCTGGGCGCGAAGCCGCAGGACCTCGCGCACGTGCGGGTAGGGCGCGTGCTGCTCCGCGTGGAGGTCGTCGCCGTCGTCCCACACCACCGCCAGCCCGAGGTCGCGGACGGGGGCGAACTGGGCCGCGCGGGTGCCCACGACGCAGCGGACGGCCCCGCGGCGTACGGCCAAGAACCTCCGGTAGCGCTCCGCAGGGCCGAGCTCGGCCGTCAGCTCGACGTGCTGTCCCGGCCCGCAGACCTCCGTGACGGCATGCGACACCCGCGCGACATCGCGCCCGTCGGGGACGACGACGAGCACGCCACGCCCCGCCGAGAGGGCCGCCCGAGCCGCCGTGGCCACGGCGACCGGCCAGCTCCGGTCCGGGGAGCGCGGTCCAGACGGCGAGGGGTGCGCGGCCGTCGGCGACCGCACCCAAGAACGCCGCCCCAGCCTGGTAGTCGGCCCAGGGCCCTGCATCGGGTGCATCCGGCAGGTCGGCTGCGACGGGTGAGGCCTTGGCTTCAGCGGCAGCGTGACGTGGCGGCACGGCCAACCGGAGGACGTCGGCGAGCACGCCGCCGTAGTGGTCGGCGACCTGACGAGCCAGTTCGAGGACCTCCGGGGCGAGCACCGGCTCGGGAGAGGTCGCCCGCGCCAGACGAGCCAGGGTCCCCACGTGCTCGGAGTCGGCCCGGCGCTCGACGACGAAGCCGTCGACGAGCCGGCCGGAGAACCGCACCCGGACCCGACAACCGGCGCGGGCCTCGGCATCCATGGACGCTGGGACGGCGTAGTCGAAGAGCCGGTCGAGATGCGGCAGCGGGACGTCGACGGCGACCCGAGCCACCGGATCGTTGGGGGCCAGCGGTTCGAGCGCCTTCGGGGTGGCCGTGCGCAGCCGCGCACGTGCCCCGCGCACCAGAGCCAGCTGCTCGGGCTCAGCAGTCATGGCCGCCGCTGCCGCAGTCACGTGCCCGGGTCCATCACCGGATCGTCCCAGACCTCTCCGACCGTGCGGCCGGCGCCGGACCCCCGGTCGCTGACGGGGACCGACCGACGACCGTCAGGCCCCGGCTGCGGCCTTCAGGGCGTCGACCCGGTCGGTGCGCTCCCAGGTGAAGTCCGGGAGCTCACGGCCGAAGTGGCCGTACGCCGCGGTCTGGGCGTAGATCGGGCGGAGCAGGTCGAGGTCGCGGATGATCGCAGCGGGTCGGAGGTCGAACACCTCGCCGATCGCCCGCTGGATCTCGGTGTCCTCGACCGTGCCGGTGCCGAAGGTCTCGACGAACATGCCGACCGGGTGCGCCTTGCCGATGGCGTAGGCCACCTGCACCTCGCAGCGCTTGGCCAGACCGGCCGCGACGACGTGCTTGGCGACCCAGCGCATCGCGTACGCCGCCGAGCGATCGACCTTCGACGGGTCCTTGCCGGAGAAGGCGCCGCCCCCGTGCCGAGCCATGCCGCCATAGGTGTCGACGATGATCTTGCGACCAGTCAGGCCGGCGTCACCCATCGGACCGCCGATCTCGAACCGCCCGGTGGGGTTGACCAGCAACCGGTAGCCGTCGGTCGCGATCCCCAGCTCCGCGAGCTCGGGTTCGACCACCAGCTCGGCGATGTCGGGAGCCAGCAGGGTCTCGAGGTCGATGTCGCCGGCGTGCTGGCTGGAGACGACCACGGTGTCGAGCCGGACGGCACGGTGCCCGTCGTACTCGATGGTGACCTGGGTCTTTCCGTCGGGGCGGAGGTAGGGGATCGCCCCGGACTTGCGCACCTTGGACAGCCGGTGAGCGAGCCGGTGGGCGAGATGGATCGGCAGCGGCATCAGCTCAGGGGTGTCGTCGCAGGCGTAGCCGAACATCAGGCCCTGGTCGCCCGCCCCCTGCCGGTCGAGCGGGTCGATCGAGTGGTCGTGGCGCTCCTCGTACGCGTCGTCGACACCCTGGGCGATGTCCGGCGACTGGGAACCGATCGACACCGACACCCCGCAGGACTGCCCGTCGAAACCCTTCTTCGACGAGTCGTAGCCGATCTCGAGGATCTTCTCGCGCACGATCGTGGGGATGTCCGCCCACCCCGAGGTGGTGACCTCCCCGGCGATGTGCACCTGCCCGGTCGTGATCAAGGTCTCGACGGCGACCCGGCTCCTGCGGGTCGTCCTTGAGCAGGGCGTCCAGGATCGAGTCGCTGATCTGGTCCGCGATCTTGTCGGGGTGACCCTCGGTCACTGACTCGGAGGTGAAGAGGCGACGCGACAACGCTGGCTCCTGGAGCGGGAGGGACCCGGGTGGTCCCGGACGGAACGGGCCCGCGAAGTCTAGCCGCGGCCGCCCGGGTCCCCGTCCAGCCGGGCGACGACGAGGTCCCACACCACGTCGGCCAAGGCTTCCTTGGGCCCGGACGGGACGTCGGTGACGGTCCCGTCTGCTCCGAGCACCACGGCCGCGTTGTGCGGCACCTCGAAGCCGAGTCCGGGACCCACCTCGTTGACCACGAGGAGGTCACACCCCTTGCGGTCGAGCTTGGACCGCCCGTGAGCGAGGACGTCTCCGGCACCGTCGCCGGTCTCGGCGGCGAAGCCGACCACGACCTGACCGGGCTTCCGACCCGCGACGAGCGCGACCAGGACGTCGTCGGTGCGTTCGAGCGCGATCGGGTCGGGCACCCCGCCGGACTCGTCCTTCTTGATCTTCGTGCCCTCGACGACGACCGGGCGGAAGTCGGCGACAGCGGCCGCCATGACCACCGCGTCGGCCGCGGCCGCCGCCGCCAGCACCGCGTCGTGGAGCTCTCGAGCCGTCGTGACCCGGACGACCGTCGCGCCCGCGGGGTCCTCGAGCGCGACGTTCGCGGCCACGAGCGTGACCTGGGCGCCGCGGGCGGCAGCCGTACGGGCCAAGGCCCAGCCCTGTCGACCGCTGCTCCGGTTGCCCAGGAACCGCACCGGGTCGAGCGGCTCGCGCGTACCTCCCGCTGAGACCACGACGTGCCGACCGAGGAGGTCCCCCGAGGTGCCTCCGGCCGCACCCCGCTCGAGGACGCGACGGGCGATCTCGACGATCTCCGCGGGCTCCGGCAGCCGACCCGGACCGGTGTCCGAACCGGTGAGACGACCCACGGCAGGGTCGAGGACGACGACGCCGCGCGACCGCAAGGTCCCGACGTTGGCCCTCGTCGCGGCGTGCTCCCACATCTCTGTGTGCATCGCTGGGGCCAGCACCACCGGGCACCTGGCCGTGAGGAGGGTCGCCGCCAGCAGGTCGTCCGCTCGCCCGTGGACTGCCCGCGCCATCAGGTCCGCGGTGGCGGGGACGACCAGCACCAGGTCGGCCTCCTGGCCGAGGCGGACGTGCGGCACGCTCGGCACGTCGCTCCACACGTCGGTGGCGACCGGTCGCCCGGACAGCGCCTCCCAGGTGGCCGCACCGACGAACTGCAGAGCTGCCTCGGTCGGGACCACCGTGACCTCGTGGCCGGCCTCGCGGAGGCGTCGCAGCACCTCGCAGGCCTTGTACGCCGCGATGCCCCCGCTGACGCCGAGAACGACGCGCGAGGGCATGACGATCAGGCTAGGGGCAGCCGGGACGGGAGGGAGGGCGTTCTCAGTCCTCGGCCGGGGTCTCGACGTGCTCGAGGGTCAGCAGACCGCCGTTGATCTCGCGCAGGGCGACCGCGAGCGGCTTCTCCTGCACGTGGGTGTCGACGAGCGGCCCGACGTACTCGAGCAGGCCCTCGCTCAGCTGGCTGTAGTAGGCGTTGATCTGACGCGCACGCTTGGCGGCGTAGAGGACCAGGCCGTACTTGTTGTCGACGGCCTCGAGGAGCTCGTCGATCGGGGGGTTGGTGATGCCCTCTGGTGAGGCGACGGTGCCGGACACGCGGGCCCTCTCGATCAGCAGGATGCGGGGGTGGGCGCGCGCAGGCACCCGGAAGTCACTCGGCGATACCCATCAAGGTTACCAGTTGGGCGCACACGACCTCGACCTCGTCGTTGACCAGCGTCGCATCGAACTCGCTCTCGGCCGCCAGCTCGACCCGGGCGACCCCGAGTCGACGGGCGATGACCTCGGGCTCCTCGGTGCCGCGCCCCACGAGCCGCTCGACGAGGTCGTCCCAGGAGGGCGGCGCCAGGAACACCAGCAGCGCGTCGGGCATGGACAACCGCACCTGACGGGCGCCCTGCAGCTCGATCTCCAGCAGGACGGGGACGCCCGCCGCGAGATGCTCCTCGACCGGGGTCCGCGGGGTGCCGTAGGAGTAGCCCGCGAAGGACGCCCACTCGAGAAGCTCGCCCCGCTCGACCATGGCGGCGAACTGCTCGGGCGTGACGAAGAAGTACTGGACCCCGTCGACCTCCCCGGGCCGGGGGGGCCTCGTGGTGGCCGACACCGACAGCCAGACCTGCGGGTGCTGGGCCCGCAGCTCGGCGACCACGGTGCTCTTGCCCACCCCCGACGGCCCCGACAGCACCGTCAACCGCGCCCGCCCCGATCCAGACGCAAGGTCACCTTCTCCCTGCTTCAGTCGAGGTTTCTCCACCTTCACCTCTGGCTCAGGCGCCCGGGAACTCGCGCTCGAGGGCGGCCACCTGGTTGACGCCCAGTCCTCGCACCCGGCGCGTGTCGGCGATCTGCAGCCGCTCCATGATCTGCCGCGCCCGGATCTTGCCGACCCCAGGCAGCGACTCCAGCAGCGCCGACACCCTCATCTTGCCGATCACCTCGTTGGTCTGGCCCGCGGCGATCACGTCGCTGATGCTGGCACCGGAGTGCTTCAGCCGGTTCTTCACCTCGGCGCGCTCACGACGGGCAGCCGCCGCCTTGACCAAGGCCGCAGACCGCTGCTCGGGGGTGAGGGGCGGAAGGGCCACAGGTGCTCGCTCTCCAGGGCTTCGAGGGTGGTGCGGGCTGACGGGCGGGAGGACGCGGTCGCCATTCGGCGTGCCCCGGAACCTAGTAGGGACGGGTGACCTGCGGCAACGCACCCCTCCGGTGACGCAGCAGATCCGCCGGTCCGACGCGTCCAAGGAGTAGGAAGTGGTCCCGAGGAGCCGAGTCGCTCCACCTGGTAGACGGAACGCGCTTGATAGCGGGCGATCTGCCCACCTGAGACAGGAGGACGTGTGGACTTCGAGGCGTACGTCGCTGCGCGGGGACCCGCGCCTGCTCCGTTTCGCCTACGTGCTCACCACCGACGCGCACGCGGCCGAAGACCTCGTCCAGTCCGCGCTCGCCGACGCCTACCGGCACTGGCGACGGGTCCAGCGGGCCGACCAGCCGGACGCCTACGTCCGCCGGATCATCGTCAACCGGCACCTGTCCGGTCGGCGCCGTCGGTGGTGGGGCGAACGACCCAGCGACCAGGTCGACGGCCCGCTCGGCGGAGCCGGTGGCGTCGTGGCCGACCCGGCCGACGCGTGGTCGAGCGCGACGCCACGCGGGGCGTCCTCGACGGCCTGGCCCCCAGAGCTCGAGCGATCCTCGTCCTGCGCTACTACGCCGACCTGGACGACCACGCGATCGCCGAGGTCCTCGGCGTCGCCGAGAGCACCGTGCGAGTCACCGCCTCCCGGGCGCTCGCCAGCCTTGCGCGAGGCGCACGCGCCTACCACCGACTCTGCAGCGGCGCACGCCGCAGCGACCTGCGAGGAGCAGCCATGACCGATCCCACCGACGTGCTCGAGCCGTATCTCAGGGACTCGTTCGCGGGAGACGCGGAGTCCGCGCCCCTCCCCCACGAGCTCGCCGCAGGAGCCGTCCGGCGGGCCCGCGCGCACCGTCGGCGTGCGGCGGTCGTCGGCGCCACCGTCTCGGTCGTGGTTGTCGTGCTCGGGGTCGGGGTGGCGCAGAACGTGCGACCGGACGCGACGGGGACACCGCCGACGACCAGCACCCCGTCGCCGCGGCCGAGCGACCCACCCTCGACCTCCGAGGAGAGCGTCCTCATGTTCCGTGGGGTCGAGGTGCCCGTCCCGAGCGAGATGCTCGACCCGTCGGCCTACCGCTGCGGCACCGCCATCGCCGACGCGGCGTACGTCCGTGACGACGCCCTGCCCGCAGGAGCGTGCGCGATGAGGCCGGCGCACCCTGAGCGGCTCACCGAGGTCGTGCTCCAGCTGGCCTCCAGCGTCCCCCCGGCCGAGCGTGTCGCGGGCACGACGCAGCCTGGCCGACGGTCGTACCCGGGTGGCCTCCTCGCTGCCGCGCGGCGACGTCTGGCTCTCCGTGACGTCGCCGGACCGCGAGTCGTGCCTCCGCTCTCTTCGGAGGCGCCCTCCTGCCCGACCGGGTCAGCGGGTGCCCGATCCAGCCCGCTCCGCCGCTCACCGATCCCGCGGGGCCGCTCGAGCTGTTCCAGAGCGGGGCCGGACGACACGAGGTGGGGTCTGCGGCTACCGCGACAACTGGCTGGTCGGCGCCGCGTGGCTCGACCCCGACGAGCTGCAGCTCCTGACGGAGCTGGTGCGGCAGGCGCCGAGCGCGGCGACCCTGGACTGCTTCGGCGCGCGCACGGCCCCGGACGGCACCGGCTGGTGGGTCACGCTGCCCGGACAGCGGTTCTACGTCGATGGCTCACGCGAGTGCCCGACGTTCCACGTCGAGGGCAACGACGGCGAGCGACGGCTGACGGATGACCTGACCAGTGCGCTGTGGGCCCTCGCTCCGGGCCCGGCATCCTTCGACGGAGTCGCCACAGGCAAGTGAGCGACCCGCGGCCAGAACTCTTCGCGGCCGCCCAGAACGTCGTACGCTGCTCATCGCGTTCGCCTGAGGCCTTGATGCGCGCGATCGGACCTGTTCGCCATGCGGCTGCTGAACGGTTCGGCTAGAGGGGCGCGCGGACAGCGGTCAGGGCTGCGGCGATCGCGGCGGCTGCGGCTCTCGGGTCGGGAGCGCCCGTGATCGGTCGGCCGATCACCAGCAGGTCCGCGCCGTCGGCCAGCGCCTGCTCCGGCGTCGCGACCCGGGCCTGGTCGCCGACGTCTCCCCCGGCCGGGCGTACGCCCGGCGTGATCAACGTGATCTCGGGGCCGACCTCGGCTCGCACCGCTGCCACCTCGTGCGGTGAGCACACGAGGGCGCGAGCCCCGGCCCCGACCGCCAGCACGGCCAGCCGGAGCACGGCGTCCAGGGCCGGTCCCCGCAGCCCCACCGCCTCCAGGTCGTGCGCCGACAACGAGGTCAGCACGGTCACCCCGGCAACGCGGGTCTCGGGCAGCGCCTCGACGGCCGCTCGCACCATCGCGGCCCCGCCGGAGGCGTGCACCGTCAGGTACGTCGGTGCCAGCGCGGCCACGGACCGGGCGGCCCCGGACACGGTGTTGGGGATGTCGTGGAGCTTGAGGTCCAAGAAGACGTCACGCCCACCGCTCTCCTCGCGGGCCCGGTCGACGGCGGCTCCGCCGTAGCGCAGGAACAGCTCGAGGCCCGACCTTGACCGTCGACACCGAAGGACCGGCGGCCCGGGCCCAGCTCAGCGCCGTGGACGAGCTCGTCGGTGTCGAGGGCGACCGCGATCGGCCCGACCGTCACGCCTGGTCCTCCGCGGGCTCGGCGACGTCGGCAGCCGCCGCCTCGGCCGCGGACCCGCTCGACGTCTGCTCCCCGGCGCGGTGCGCGTAGCCGACAGCGTCGGCCAGCCGCTCGAACCCGCGGCGGGCCAGAGCCTCGTCGAGCTCGTGCGAGATCCGCGCAGGCGCCGACGGGTCGTTGAACACCACCGTGCCCACCGACACGGCGGACGCGCCGGCCAGCACGAACTCCAGCGCGTCGAGACCGGTGCGGATGCCTCCCATGCCGAGGATCGGCACCTCGGGCATCGCCGCGTGGACCTGCCAGACGCACCGCACGGCCACCGGCCGGATCGCCGGCCCGGACAACCCTCCGGTGACACCGGCCAGCGCCGGGCGCATCGTGTCGGTGTCGATCACCATGCCCAGCAGGGTGTTGATGAGGGACAGCCCGTCCGCTCCGGCGTCGACCACCGAGCGGGCGACCTCCACGATGTCGGTCACGTCCGGCGACAGCTTGGCCAGCACCGGGATCGCGGACTGCGTGGCCCGGCGGACGGCATGGATGACGGTTGCCGCTGCCACCGGGTCGCACGCGAACACCTGACCGCGGTCCTCGACGTTGGGGCAGGAGATGTTCACCTCGAGGGCGGAGATCCCGTCCACCGAACGCAGGCGGGTCGCCAGCCGGACGTACTCGTCCACGCTGCCGCCGGCGATCGAGACGACCGTACGTGCGCCGCGCTGACGCAACCAGGCGAGGTCCTTCTCGACGAAGGCCTCGACCCCGGGACCCTGGAGCCCGATGGAGTTGAGCATGCCGCTGGGGGTCTCGGCCATGCGCGGCGTCGGCCGGCCGGACCTGGGCTTCAGCATGATCGACTTCGTCACGACCGCGCCGAGCGACGTGAGGTCGACGAAGGGGTCCAGCTCTCGGCCGGCGGCGCGCACAGCCGGAGGCCGTGAGCACCGGGTCGGGCAGCAGCGAAGGAGCCCAGCCGCGTGGACATGTCGACGACCGGCAGGGTCCGCACGTGCTCGGGGGCGCTCGTGATGCGCATCCGGGTCATCAGTGGCCACCCGTCGGGGCGCCGACCGCGTCGGCCGGGACGGTGCCGAGAGCGTCCCAGCGGATCGCAGTCGCCGTTGAACACCGGCCCGTCGACGCAGGAGCGCAGCATGCGCGTCTGCCCGTCCTCGCCGACCACCGGAAGCACGCACGTCATGCACACCCCGATGCCGCAGGCCATCGACTCCTCGACGGCCACCTGGCTGTGGGCGCCGTTCATCCGGGCGATCTCGGCGACCGCCCTCAGCATCCCCATGGGCCCGCACGCGTAGACGACGTCGGTCATGCTCCGCTGGAGCAGGGCGGGCAGCACGTCGGAGACCCGACCGCGCTCCCCCATCGAGCCGTCCTCGGTCGTGATGGCCACCGACTGCGACATCCGCTTCGCCTCGAGGGCGCCGAACAGCTTGGCCTCGGTGGCGGCACCGATGACGAAGTCGACCCGGCAGCCGCGCGAGCGCAGCTGCTCGGCGAGGGAGAACAGCGGCGCCGTGCCGTAACCGCCGCCGACCAAGGTCGTGCTGACCGGGTCCTTCGGAAGGGCGAACGGGCGCCCCAAGGGCCCGACCACGTCGACCGGGTCGTGCGGCTGCAGCTCCGACATCCACTGCGTGCCGGCACCGTGCACCGCGAAGACGATCTCCACCGTTCCGCCGTAGACGCCGCGTTCCTGGACGCGGTAGATGGAGAAGGCGCGGCGCAGCAGCGTGGCCCCCGTGGGGCCGCCCACGGCGAGGGCCACGAAGTGCCCGGGACGGGCCTGATCAGCAACACCCGGAGCGACCAGCGTCAAGGCGTGATAGGCCCCGATGCGGCGCATCTGGAGCACCTCACCCCTGACCTGAACCGGCGCCATCAGGCCTCCTCCTCGTGCCATGCCCGGAGGTCCTGACCGTACTCCTGGAGCGGGCGCACCCCGACCTCGCCCGCCAGCAGGGCCTCGATGCCCTGGACCGCCGCGGCCAGCCCCTGCACCGTGGTGATGCAGGGCACGCCACGGCTCACCGACGCGGTCCGGATCTCGTAGCCGTCGACGCGGGCCCCGACGCCGTACGGCGTGTTCACGACGATGTCGATGTCCCCGGCCAGGATCTGCTGGACCGCGTCGAGCGAGCCGTCGTCGGCCATGAAGTGCTTGCGCACCACGGTGGCCACGACCCCGCTCCGGCGCAGGACGTCCGCGGTTCCCTCGGTCGCCAGGATCTCGAACCCCAGGTCGGCGAGACGCTTCACGGGGAACACCATGGAGCGCTTGTCGCGGTTGGCCACCGAGACGAACGCGCGTCCGCTGGTGGGGAGTCCGCCGGCGTAGGCCGCCAGCTGGCTCTTGGCGAAGGCGGTCCCGAACAGCGCGTCGATCCCCATGACCTCGCCGGTCGACTTCATCTCCGGGCCCGAGCACCGTGTCGACCCCGTGGAAACGGCCGAAGGGGAGCACCGCCTCCTTGACGGCCGTCGGGGCGTCCGCGGGAAGCGAACCGCCGTCGTGGCTCCTCGGGAGCAGCCCCTCGGCCCGCAGCTCGGCGATCGTCGCCCCGAGCATCACCCTCGCCGCGGCCTTCGCGAGGGGCACCGAGGTGGCCTTGGACACGAAGGGGACCGTCCGGGACGCTCGCGGGTTGGCCTCGAGCACGTAGAGCACGTCACCCGCCAGGGCGAACTGGACGTTGAGCAGCCCGCGCACCCCGACGCCCCGGGCGATGGCCTCGGTGGACCGACGGATCCGGTCGATCTCGGCGTGCCCGAGGGTGATCGGCGGCAGGGCGCAGGCCGAGTCGCCGGAGTGGATCCCGGCCTCCTCGATGTGCTCCATGACGCCCCCGAGGTAGAGGTCGTGACCGTCGTACAGCGCGTCGACGTCGATCTCGACGGCGTCGTCGAGGAACCGGTCGACGAGCACGGGGTGCTCAGGGCTGATCTGGGTGGCCCGCTCGATGTAGTCGGCGAGCATCGGCTCGTCGTAGACGATCTCCATCCCTCGCCCGCCGAGGACGTAGGAGGGACGCACCAGCACGGGATAACCGATGGCGTCGGCGATGGCCTTGGCCTCGGGGAAGGACAGGGCCGTGCCGTGCTTGGGCGCCGGCAGCCCCGCGTCGGCGAGCACGCGCCCGAAGGCTCCTCGCTCCTCGGCGAGATGGATGGCCTCGGGAGTCGTGCCCACGATCGGAACGCCCGCGTCCTTCAGGCCCTGCGCCAGTCCGAGAGGGGTCTGGCCGCCGAGCTGGACGATGACGCCGACGACCGGACCGGCCGCGAGCTCGGCGTGGTAGACCTCGAGCACGTCCTCGAGCGTGAGCGGCTCGAAGTAGAGCCGGTCGCTGGTGTCGTAGTCGGTGGACACGGTCTCGGGGTTGCAGTTGACCATCACGGTCTCGAAGCCGACCTCGCGCAAGGTCATGGCCGCATGGACGCACGAGTAGTCGAACTCGATGCCTTGACCGATCCGGTTGGGGCCGCTCCCCAGGATCAGCACCGCTGGACGCTCGCGCGGCGCCACCTCGGTCTCCTCGTCGTAGGAGGAGTAGTGGTACGGCGTCCGCGCGGCGAACTCCGCCGCGCAGGTGTCGACGGTCTTGTAGACCGGGCGCACCCCGAGCGCGTGCCGCACACCCCGGACGACGGACTCGGTGGTGCCGCGGAGCGCCGGCGAGCTGCCGGTCGGAGAACCCGTGTCGCTTCGCCGTGCGGAGCAGGTCCGGTGAGAGCTCGGTTCCCGCCGCCACCTCGGCGGCGACCTCGTTGACCAGCTGGATCTGGTCGAGGAACCACGGGTCGATGCCGCACGCCGCGTGGACCTCGTCCACCGTGGCGCCGGCGAGCAGCGCCTGCTGGACGACGCGGAGCCGACCGTCCCTGGGCAGGGCCGACTGGGCGACCAGGGCGTCCTTGTCGAGAGGCCCGTCAGCCCAGCCGAAGACGGCCTCGGCGCGCTCGAGGGAGCGCAACGCCTTCTGCAGGGCCTCGGTGAAGTTGCGCCCGATGGCCATCGCCTCGCCGACCGACTTCATGGTGGTGGTGAGCGCCGGGTCGGCCTGGGGGAACTTCTCGAAGGCGAACCGAGGAGCCTTCACCACGATGTAGTCGAGCGTCGGCTCGAAGGACGCGGGTGTCTCCTTGGTGATGTCGTTGGGGATCTCGTCGAGGCTGTAGCCCACGGCCAGCTTGGCGGCGATCTTCGCGATCGGGAAGCCGGTGGCCTTGGACGCGAGCGCAGAGGAGCGCGACACCCGCGGGTTCATCTCGATGACGATCATCCGACCGGTGGCCGGGTCCACCGCGAACTGGATGTTGCAGCCACCCGTGTCGACACCCACGGCGCGGATCACCGCGATGGCCACGTCGCGCATGTGCTGGTACTCGCGGTCGGTGAGGGTCAGCGCCGGCGCCACGGTGATCGAGTCGCCGGTGTGGATGCCCATGGGGTCGATGTTCTCGATCGAGCAGATGACCACCACGTTGTCGTTGCGGTCGCGCATGAGCTCGAGCTCGTACTCCTTCCAGCCGATGATCGACTCCTCGAGGAGGACCTCGGTCGTGGGGCTGGCCTGGAGGCCCGTGCCGGCGATGCGGTGCAGGTCGGCCTCGTCGAAGGCGATGCCTGACCCGGCCCCACCCATCGTGTACGACGGCCGCACGACCACCGGGTAGCCGAGGTCCTCGACCGCCGCGAGGCAGTCCTCCATCGAGTGGCAGATCAACGAGCGCGCCGACTCGGCCCCGATGGTGGCGACGATCTCCTTGAACTTCTCGCGGTCCTCGCCACGTTCGATCGCCTCGATGCTCGCACCGATCAGCTCGACGCCGTACTTCTGCAGGACCCCGCGCTCGTGCAGGGCGACCGCGGTGTTCAGCGCGGTCTGTCCACCGAGGGTCGCGAGCAGCGCGTCCGGACGCTCCCGCTCGATGATCTTCTCGACGACGTCGGCAGTGATCGGCTCGACGTAGGTCGCGTCAGCGAACTCGGGGTCGGTCATGATCGTCGCGGGGTTGCTGTTGACGAGAACGACCCGCAGGCCCTCCTCGCGCAGCACCCGGCAGGCCTGGGTCCCCGAGTAGTCGAACTCGCACGCCTGACCGATGACGATCGGCCCGGAGCCGATGACGAGGACCGACGTGAGGTCGGTGCGGCGGGGCATCAGCGGGCCGCCTTCGCGGCGTGCATCACGTCGGCGAACCGGTCGAAGAGATACGCCGAATCATGTGGCCCTGCAGCGGCTTCTGGGTGGTACTGGACCGAGAAGGCTGGCACGTCGAGGCAGCGCAGGCCCTCGACGACCCCGTCGTTGAGCCCGACGTGACTGACCTCGACGCGTCCGTACGGGGTCTCGGCGACGGCGTCCACGGGGGCGTCCACCGCGAAGCCGTGGTTCTGCGCCGTGATCTCCACCGCGCCGGTCGACGCGGTCGAGCACCGGCTGGTTCACGCCTCGGTGGCCGAAGCCGAGCTTGTACGTGCCGAAGCCCAGGGCGCGACCGAGCACCTGGTTGCCGAAGCAGATCCCGAACACCGGGATCCGCCGGTCCAGGACCGCCTGCATGAGCGCGACCGCGTGATCAGCGGTCGCGGGGTCCCCGGGTCCGTTGCTGAAGAAGACACCGTCCGCGCCGACGGCGAGCAGCTCCTCGACCGTCGAGGTCGCGGGCACGACGTGGACCTCCATGCCGCGTTCGGCCATCCGGTGCGGGGTCATGGACTTGATGCCCAGGTCGACCGCCGCCACCGTGAAGCGGCGCTCCCCGAGCGCCGGCACGACGTACGGCTCCGCCGTGGTGACCTCGCCCACGAGATCGGCGCCGGCCATCGAGGGGCTGGCCAGGACGCGTTCCAGCAACGCCTGCGGGTCGGTCTCGGTGCTGGAGACGCCGACCCGCATCGCCCCGCGGTCACGCAGATGACGAGTGATCGCCCGGGTGTCGACACCGCTGATGCCGACCACACCCTGAGCGCGGAGGTCATCGTCGAGCGTGCGCCGGGATCGCCAGCTCGACGGCCTTCGGGCGGGGTCGCGGACGACGTAGCCGCTCACCCAGATCCGCGCGGACTCGGCGTCCTCGTCGTTCACCCCGGTGTTGCCGATGTGCGGAGCGGTCATCACCACCACCTGCCGGTGGTAGCTCGGGTCGGTGAGGGTCTCCTGGTAGCCGGTCATCGCGGTGCAGAACACCGCCTCCCCGAAGGTCTCGCCCTCGGCGCCGTACGACGTTCCGTGGAAGGTGCGCCCGTCCTCGAGGACGAGCATCGCCGGACGCGTCACGCGAGACCTCCGTCGAGCACCGTGGGTCGTCCGCGCAAGAAGGTCGCGACGACCTTGCCCGGAAGGGTCATGCCGGCGTAGGGGGTGTTGCGGCTCTTGCTCGCCAAGCGGTGCGGTTCCACCGTCACGCGCGCGGCGGGGTCGATGAGCACCAGGTTGCCGGGCTCCCCGCCGGCCAGCGGTCGCCCGTGGCCGGCCAGCCGTCCGATCCGAGCCGGGCGGAACGACATGCGGTCAGCGACCCCCGCCCAGTCGAGCAGCCCGGTCTCGACCATGGTCTCGGCGACGACCCCGAGCGCCTGCTCGAGCCCGAGCATCCCGAAGGCAGCAGCGGACCACTCGCAGTCCTTGTCCTCCACCGCGTGCGGCGCGTGATCGGTGGCGACGGCGTCGATCGTGCCGTCCGCCAGGGCGGCGCGGAGGGCCTCGACGTCGGCCTTGGTGCGCAGCGGCGGGTTGACCTTGAAGACGGGGTCGTAGGTCGTCACCCGCTCGTCGGTGAGGAGCAGGTGGTGCGGGGTGACCTCGGCGGTGACCTCGATCCCGCGCGCCTTGGCCTGTCTGATGATCTCCACGGTGCCGGCGGTCGACACGTGGCAGATGTGCAGCCGCGACCCGACGTGCTCGGCGAGCAGGACGTCGCGCGCGACCACCGCCTCCTCGGCCACCGCCGGCCAGCCGGCGAGCCCGAGCAGGCCGGAGAGCACGCCCTCGTTCATCTGGGCGCCCTCGGTCAGGCGCGGCTCCTGCGCGTGCTGGGCGATGACCCCGTCGAAGGCCTTGACGTACTCGAGCGCCCGGCGCATGACGACGGCGTCGTCGACGCAGTGCCCGTCGTCGGAGAACACCCGGACGGCAGCGGCGGAGTCGGCCATGGCGCCGAGCTCGGCGAGCTGCTCACCGGCGAGCCCCAGGGTCACGGCGCCGACCGGCTGCACGTCGCAGTGCCCCGCGGCCTGGCCCAGGCGCCACACCTGCTCGACCACGCCGGCCGTGTCGGCCACCGGGTCGGTGTTGGCCATGGCATGGACCGCGGTGAACCCCCCGAGGGCAGCTGCACGGGACCCGGTCGCCACCGTCTCGGCGTCCTCACGTCCCGGTTCCCGCAGATGGGTGTGGAGATCGACGAGCCCGGGCAGCGCCACCAGCCCGTCGGCGTCGATCACCGTGGCACCCGCCCTGCCCAGCCCGACGCCGATCTCCTCGACACGACCCTCGGACAGCAGCACGTCCATCGGGCTCACCGCCCAGCACTCGTGCGCCGCGGACGAGGTAGCTGCTCATCGGGCCACCTCCTCGAGACGGGCGTCCGGATCGCTCCCGATGGCCGACTCGGAACCGCCCAGCAGCAGGTAGAGCACGGCCATCCGGACGGACACCCCGTTCGTGACCTGCTCGACGATCGTCGAGCGAGCACTGTCGGCGACGTCAGCGGCGATCTCCATGCCCCGGTTCATCGGGCCGGGATGCATGACGATCGCATGGTCGGGCAAGGTCGCGGCCCGCTCGACGTCGAGCCCGTAGCGACGGCTGTACTCGGCGCTGCTCGGGAAGAACGAGGCGTTCATGCGCTCCCGCTGGACGCGCAGCATCATCACGACGTCGCTCTTGGGGAGTGGCGCGTCGATGTCGTAGGAGACCGCGCACGGCCAGGTGTCGACACCGACCGGGAGCAGGGTCGGCGGCGCCACCAAGGTGACGTCCGCGCCCAGGGTGTGCAGCAGCAGCACGTTGGACCGGGCGACCCGGCTGTGCAGCACGTCACCCACGATGGTGACCCGGCGTCCCTCGAGGTCACCGGTGCCTCCGGCCAGGTGGCGGCGCATGGTGAACGCATCGAGCAGGGCCTGGGTGGGGTGCTCGTGGGTGCCGTCGCCTGCGTTGACCACCGACCCCCGGATCCACCCGCTGTACGCCAGCCGGTGCGGGGCGCCGCTGGAGCCGTGCCGCACCACGACGGCGTCGGCGCCCATGGCTTCGAGGGTGAGCGCCGTGTCCTTGAGGCTCTCGCCCTTGGAGACGCTCGAACCCTTGGCGCTGAAGTTGATGACGTCGGCGGACAGTCGCTTGGCGGCCGCCTCGAAGGAGATCCGGGTGCGCGTGGAGTCCTCGAAGAAGAGGTTGACGACGGTGCGCCCGCGCAGCGTCGGCAGCTTCCGGATCGGTCGGTCGGCGAGCCGGGCGAGCTCCTCCGCAGTGTCGAGCACGAGGATCGCGTCCTCACGGGAGAGGTCGGCTGCTGACACGAGGTGCTTCTTCATCGGGGCTCCTCCCCGGTCGACGGGGCGGGGGTGCCGAGACTGTCGCGGTCGGCGATGAAGACCCCGTCGGCACCGTCGTGCTCGGTCAGGATCACCTTGACCACCTCCCGGTGCGAGGTCGGCAGGTTCTTGCCGACGTAGTCGGCGCGGATGGGCAGCTCGCGGTGGCCCCGGTCGACGAGCACCGCCAGCTGGACCGCGCGCGGGCGGCCCAGGTCGTCGAGGGCCGTCAGGGCGGAGCGCACGGTGCGTCCGGAGAAGAGCACGTCGTCGACGAGGACGACGACCTTGCCGTCGACGCCTCCGGACGGAACCTCGGTGCGCTCGAGGGCGCGGGCCGGTCGCAGCCGCAGGTCGTCGCGGTACATCGTCACGTCGAGGCTGCCGACGGGCACGTCGTGCCCTCGACGTCGGCGATGCGCTCGCGCGAGCCGCAGCGCCAGATCGACGCCACGGGTGGGGATGCCGAGCAGCACCAGATCGTCGGGGCCCTTGTTGGCCTCGAGGATCTCGTGGGCGATGCGGGTCAGCGCCCGCTGGATCTCGTCCGGTTCGAGGACGGTACGGGCGCCCTCGGGCACCGCACGTACGGTCATCGGATCTGCTGCCCGGGTGGGACGGTCGGCAGCCTTCTGGGACGGTGGACATCCGTCGCAGACCTCCTTCCCCGCCTCTCAGGACGGGTCGTTAAAGGACGTCGAGTGCTGGCACTCGATGGGCATGCTCGCGGTCCTGACCGTCGAACGGACCTCACGCTACCAGGGGGTGTGGGGTCGTCCGAACGGTCCTTTCGGGACCGAACCGCTTGCGCTCCGGCGATTACCCTCCGTAACGTCACCGTGCGTAACCGAGCTCCACGCCCGGTGACATCTGGGCCCTGAGGGGGGTGCCGTCAACCGATGACGACTGACTACGCACGCGCGCTGGGTTCGCGCCTTCGCGCGATCCGCACGCAGCAGGGGTTGTCGCTGCACGGCGTCGAGGAGAAGTCCGAGGGCCGCTGGAAGGCGGTCGTCGTCGGCTCGTACGAGCGCGGCGACCGGGCCGTCACCGTCCAGCGGCTGGCCGAGCTGGCCGACTTCTACGCGGTCCCGGTGGGCGAGCTGCTCCCCGGCGGGGCCGCAGCGTCCGGCCAGCGAGCCGCCGCCCGCGCCTGGTCATCGACCTCGAGCGGCTCGGCCGCGTGCCCGCGGAGAAGGCCGGCCCGCTGGCCCGCTACTGCTCCACCATCCAGAGCCAGCGCGGCGACTACAACGGCCGGGTCCTGTCGGTCCGCTCGGACGACCTGCGCACCCTGGGGGTCATCTACGACCAGTCACCCAGCGTGCTCGTCGAGCAGTTCATCGCCTGGGGCGTCCTCGACCCCGACGCCCGGCGCGCCGTCGTCGACTGACCCCGCTCGGGCCCCCTGAGGGCCGAGGTCGCGCGTCAGCTCTGATACGCCGGTGCGATCGAGGTTCACGGCGTCACCCATCCGATGGACCCGCATCGCGTTCGTCGACCCGGGGATGCCGGGCGGGGAACCCGCCACGATCACCACGGCGTCGCCGTCCTCGCAGCGTCCGATGTCGAGCAGCGCGGCGTCGACCTGCTTCACCATCTCGTCGGTGTGCCGGACCGTGGGAACGAGGAACGTCTCGACCCCCCAGGCCACGGCGAGCTGACTGCGGACCGCCGGGTCGGGCGTGAACGCGAGCAACGGGATCGGCGACCGGTGCCGGGCCAGCCGGTGCGCTGATCCACCGGTCTCGGTGAAGGCGACCAGGAACTTCGCCCCGACGATCGCGCCGACGCGCGCCGCGGACTCGCAGATCGCGCCGGGCGTGCTGCTCGGTCGACCACGAAGGCGGAGGCAGGTGGTCCGCGGAGCCCTCCTCGACGGTGGAGATGATCCGCGCCATCGTCGCCACGGTCTCGATCGGGTAGTGACCGACCGAGGTCTCCCCCGAGAGCATGAGCGCGTCCGCGCCGTCCAGCACGGCGTTGGCCACGTCCGACGCCTCGGCCCGGGTCGGACGGGAGGCGCCGATCATCGACTCGAGCATCTGGGTCGCGACGATGACCGGCTTGGCCATCTCGCGCGCCGCGGCGACGGTCGCCTTCTGGACGAGCGGTACCTGCTCCAGCGGGAGCTCGACGCCGAGGTCGCCGCGCGCGACCATCACCCCGTCGAACGCCTCGACGATCGAGGTGATGTTGGCCACCGCCTGAGGCTTCTCGATCTTGGCGAAGACGGGGAGCCGGACCCCCTCCTCGTCCATGATCGCGTGCACGTCGACGACGTCGTCGCGCTGAGCGCACGAACGACAGCGCGATCAGATCGGCCCTGCAGGGACAGCGCCCAGCGCAGGTCCTCGACGTCCTTCTCCGACAGCGCCGGGACGGACACGGCCACGCCGGGCAGGTTGAGCCCCTTGTGGTCGGACACCATCCCGCCCTCGATGACCTCGGTCACCACCCGGGTCTCGTCCACCTCGACCACCTGCACGGTGACCTTGCCGTCGTCGATGAGGATGCGGTCACCCACGGACGCGTCGCCGGGGAGCCCGTCGTACGTCGTCGAGCACAGGTCCGCGGTGCCCGGGACGTCCTCGGTGGTGATCGTGAAGCGCGCCCCGTTGTGCAGCAGCTGCGGTCCGTCGACGAACGAGCCGAGCCGGATCTTCGGGCCCTGGAGGTCGACCAGGATGCCGACCCCCCGGCCCGCCTCGTCGGCCGCCTGCCGCACGTGGTGGTAGACGGTCTCGTGGTCCGCGTAGCTCCCGTGGCTGAGGTTGAGCCGAGCCACGTCCATGCCGGCGGCCACGAGCGCGCGCACCTGCCCGAGGGACGACGTGGCAGGTCCGAGCGTGCAGACGATCTTGGCGCGGCGCATGTCGGGAGCCTATCGACGGTGGGGGTGCCGACCCGGATGCGTCCGAGCCGCGGACAGCGCCCGGTCAGACGACGAGCGGTCGAGCGGTGGGCAGGATCGGTGCGGGCAGGGAGGTGGAGCCGACGAGGTGCTGGTCGACCGCCGCTGCGCACGACCGCCCTTCGGCGATGGCCCAGACGATCAACGACTGACCCCGTCCCGCGTCCCCGGCGACGAAGACCCCAGGAACCGTGCTGGCGTAGCGTGCTGTCGCGCGTCACGTTCCCCCGGTCGTCCAGCGCCACGCCGAGCTGGTCCAGGAGCCCGCCCGGCTCGGGTCCGGTGAACCCCATCGCGAGAAGGACGAGGTCCGCGGGGATCTCGCGCTCGGTCCCCTCGACCGTCGGCGAACCGGCCGTCCCTCATGGCCACCTCGACGATGCGCAGGGCGCGGACCCGGCCGTCGACGCCCACGAACGCCTGGGTCGACACCGCGAAGACCCGCTCGCCGCCCTCCTCGTGGGCGCTGGACGTGCGGTAGGTCATCGGGTAGGTGGGCCAAGGTTGCGACTCCGGTCGTTCGCCCGGCGGCGTCGGCATGATCTCCAGCTGGGTCACCGAGGCGGCGCCTTGGCGGTGAGCGGTGCCCAAGCAGTCCGCACCCGTGTCGCCCCCGCCGAGGATCACGACGTGCTTGCCCTCGGCGCTGATCGGCGAGGCGACCAGATCGCCCTCCTGCACGCGATTGGCCCACGGCAGGTACTCCATGGCCTGGTGGACCCCGGAGAGCTCGCGACCGGGGACGGGCAGCTCCCGCGCCACCGTGGCACCGGTGGCGACGACGACGGCGTCGTACCGCTTGCGAAGGTCGGATCCGGTGAGGTCGACGCCCACGGCGACCCCCGGGCGGAAGCGCGTCCCCTCGGCCTCCATCTGCGCCGAGCCGTCGGTCGAGATGACGCTTCTCCATCTTGAACTCGGGGATGCCGTAGCGGAGCAGGCCACCGATCCGGTCGGCCCGCTCGAACACGACCACGGTGTGGCCGGCCCTGGTCAGCTGCTGGGCAGCCGCCAGCCCTGCCGGACCGGACCCGACGACGGCGACCGTCCGCCCCGACAACCGGCTCGGGGCCTGCGGCTCGAGCCAGCCCGCGTCCCAGGCGCGGTCCACGATGGACACCTCGACCTGCTTGATGGTCACGGGATCGGCGTTGATGCCGAGGACGCAGGCGGTCTCGCACGGGGCTGGGCACAACCGCCCGGTGAACTCCGGGAAGTTGTTGGTCGCGTGCAGTCTCTCGGAAGCCTCCCGCCAGTCGTCCCGCCAGGCGAGGTCGTTCCACTCCGGGATCAGGTTGCCGAGCGGGCAGCCCTGATGACAGAAGGGGATGCCGCAGTCCATGCATCGGCCGGCTTGCGCCTGAAGGGTGCTGCCGTCCATGTCCTGGTAGACCTCGCGCCAGTCCTGGATGCGGACGTCGACCGGTCGACGACTCGGGGTCACCCGAGGAGTGGTGAGGAACCCCTTGGGGTCAGCCATGCGAAGCCTCCATGACCGCGACGTCCACGTCGCCGCCGTCGCGCAGCGCCCGCAACCGAGCGGCCAGGACGCGCTTGTAGTCCTTGGGCATCACCTTGACCAGCCGGGCCAACGCCGCCTCCTGGTCGGCGAGCAGCAAGGAGGCGACCGTCGACCCGGTCTCCTCGAGGTGCCGGTGAAGCACGTCGATCAGGAAGGCTCGGTCGTCCTCCTCCAGGGGGTCGAGGTCGACCATGTCGCGATTGACCTGCCGCTGGTCCAGGTCGAGGACGTAGGCCACGCCGCCGCTCATGCCCGCAGCGAGGTTGCGGCCGGTCGGCCCGAGAATGACGGCACGACCCCCCGTCATGTACTCGCACGCATGGTCCCCGACGCCCTCGACGACGGCGGTCGCGCCGGAGTTGCGCACGCAGAACCGCTCCCCGACGACCCCCCGCACGAAGAGCTCTCCCGACGTGGCCCCGTAGAGCAGGACGTTGCCGGCGATGGTGTTGTCCTCGGCCACGAAGGGCGCCTCCGGCGACGGGCGTACCACCACGCGACCACCTGAGAGCCCCTTCCCGACGTAGTCGTTGGCGTCGCCCTCCAGGCGCAGGGTGATCCCGGGGGGGAGGAAGGCGCCGAACGACTGTCCGGCCGACCCGACGAAGCTGAGGTCGATGGTGCCGTCCGGGAGGCCCTTGCCCCCGAACCTCCGGGTGACCTCCGACCCGAGCATCGTGCCGACGGTCCGGTTGACGTTGCGCACGGCCAACGTGGCCCGCACGGGCGCCCCTGACTCCAGCGCGGGACGAGCGAGCTCGATCAGCTGGAGGTCGAGGGCGCGGTCGAGACCGTGGTCCTGGGCGATCGTCCGCGTCCGCGCCGTCCCCTCCGCCAGCTCCGGCACGTACAGGATCGGGCCGAGGTCCAGCCCGCTGGTCTTCCAGTGCGTCGCTGCCCGGTCGGTGTCGAGGACCTCGGCATGCCCTACGGCTTCCTCGAGGCTGCGGAAGCCCAGCGAGGCCAGCAGCTCACGGACCTCCTCGGCGATGTAGGTGAAGAACGTCTCGACGAACTCGGGTTGTCCGGTGAACCTCTTGCGAAGCTCCGGGTTCTGCGTGGCCACACCGACCGGGCAGGTGTCGAGGTGACACACGCGCATCATCACGCAGCCACTCACGACGAGCGGCGCGGTGGCGAAGCCGTACTCCTCGGCTCCGAGCAACGCCGCGACCACCACGTCGCGCCCGGTCTTCAGCTGCCCGTCGGTCTGCACGACGATCCGGTCGCGCAAGCCGTTGAGCAGCAAGGTCTGCTGGGTCTCGGCGAGCCCGAGCTCCCACGGGGCACCCGCGTGCTTCAGCGACGTGAGCGGCGACGCGCCCGTTCCCCCGTCGTGGCCGGAGATCAGGACCACGTCGGCGTGCGCCTTGGCGACGCCGGCCGCGACCGTGCCGACGCCGACCTCGGACACGAGCTTCACGTGGATCCGCGCGCGGTCGTTGGCGTTCTTGAGGTCGTGGATCAGCTGCGCGAGGTCCTCGATGGAGTAGATGTCGTGGTGCGGCGGAGGCGAGATCAGGCCGACCCCGGGCGTCGAGTGCCGGGTGCGCGCGACCCACGGGTAGACCTTGTGGGCCGGGAGCTGGCCGCCCTCGCCCGGCTTCGCGCCCTGCGCCATCTTGATCTGGATGTCGTCGGCGTTGACGAGGTACTCACTCGTCACACCGAAGCGCCCGCTGGCCACCTGCTTGACCGCTGAGCGTTTCGAGTCCCCGTTGGGCAGGGGCACGTAGCGGTCCGGGTCCTCCCCGCCCTCCCCGGTGTTGGACTTCCCTCCCAGCCGGTTCATGGCGATGGCGAGGGTCTCGTGCGCCTCCTGGCTGATCGAGCCGTACGACATGGCGCCGGTGGAGAACCGACGCGACGATGGACTCCACCGGCTCCACCTCCTCCAGCGGGACGGGGTCGCGCAGGTCCGTGCGGAAGGCGAAGAGCCCGCGCAGCGTCATGAGCCGCTCGGACTGGTCGTTCACGCGGGAGGTGTACTGCTTGAACACGTCGTACCGCTTGGCGCGGGTGGCGTGCTGCAGCCGGAACACCGTCTCGGGGTCGAACAGGTGCGGCTCACCCTCCCGACGCCACTGGTACTCGCCGCCCACTGCCAGCCGCCGGTGCGCGGCGGCGATGCCGGTCGCCGGGTACGCCGTCGCGTGCCGGAGCGAGACCTCCTCCGCGACCACGTCGAGCCCGATGCCGCCGAGCACCGAGCTGGTCCCGGTGAACCAGCGGTCGACGAGCTCCTCGGCAAGACCGACGGCCTGGAAGACCTGCGCACCGCGGTAGGACGCCACCGTGGAGATGCCCATCTTCGACATCACCTTGAGGACGCCCTTGCCGAGCGCCTTGATGAGGTTGCGGATCGCCTGCTCAGGGGCGACCTCACCGAGCACCCCGTTGCGTGCGAGATCCTCCGCGCTCTCCATCGCGAGATAGGGGTTGACCGCCGCGGCGCCGTAGCCGATGAGCAGCGCCGCGTGGTGCACCTCCCGGACGTCGCCCGCCTCCACCAGCAAGGAGACGTGGCTGCGCTGCTTGGTCCGCGTGAGGTGGTGGTGCACCGCCGACGTCAGCAGCAGCGAGGGGATCGGCGCGTAGTCCGCATCGGAGTCGCGGTCGCTGAGCACGAGGAAGCGCGCACCCCCCTCGATGGCTGCGGACACCTCGGCGCAGATCTCCTGGAGTCGACGCTCCAGCTCCTCTCCGCCGCCGTCGACGAGGTAGAGCCCGCTCACCTTCAGACTGGCGAACCCCGGGAGGTCACCGTCGGCGTTGATGTGGAGGATCTTGGCCAGCTCGTCGTTGTCGATGACCGGGAAGGGCAGGACCACCTGGCGGCACGACGCGGGTCCGGGGGCCAGGATGTTGCCCTCGGGGCCGATCAGGGTGCCCAGCGACGTGACGAGCTCTTCCCGGATGGCGTCCAGCGGCGGGTTGGTGACCTGGGCGAAGAGCTGGGTGAAGTAGTCGAAGAGCAGCCGAGGACGGTCGCTGAGGACGGCGACCGGGGTGTCGGTCCCCATCGACCCGATGGGCTCGGCCGCGGTGCGCGCCATGGGGGTCAGCAGGATCCGCAACTCCTCCTCGGTGTAGCCGAAGGTCTGCTGCCGACGCAGGACGCTGGCGTGGGTGTGCACGATGTGCTCGCGCTCGGGGAGGTCCTCGAGGTGGATGAGCCCCGCGTGCAGCCAGCTGTCGTACGGCTGCTCGGCCGCGAGCTCGGCCTTGATCTCGTCGTCCTCGACGATGCGGCCCTCCTCGGTGTCGACGAGGAACATCCGCCCGGGCTGCAGGCGGCCCTTGCGCACGACCTTGGCCGGGTCGAGGTCGAGGACCCCGACCTCGGAGGCCAGCACCACGAGTCCGTCGTCGGTCACCCAGAATCGGCCGGGGCGGAGCCCGTTGCGGTCCAGCACCGCGCCGATGACTGAGCCGTCGGTGAACGTCACGCACGCAGGTCCGTCCCACGGCTCCATCAGCGTGGCGTGGAACTGGTAGAACGCACGGCGCGCCGGGTCCATCGCCGGGTGGTTCTCCCACGCCTCAGGGATCATCATCAGCACGGCGTGCGGGAGCGAGCGGCCACCGAGGTGAAGGAGCTCGAGCGCCTCGTCGAAGGACGCCGAGTCGCTGTGCTCCGGTGTGCAGATCGGGTAGAGGTCGGCGAGGTCACCGGGGATCAGGTCGCTGGCGAGCTGCGACTCCCGTGCGCGCATCCAGTTGCGGTTGCCCCGGACCGTGTTGATCTCGCCGTTGTGGGCGACGAACCTGTAGGGGTGCGCCAGCGGCCACGACGGGAAGGTGTTCGTCGAGAACCGGGAGTGCACCAGGGCCAGGGCGCTGGCGAACCGGGAGTCGGACAAGTCCGGGAAGAAGGGCTCCAGCTGGCCGGTCGTGAGCATCCCCTTGTAGACCAGCGTGCGTGACGACAGGGACGCGAAGTAGACCCCCAAGGAGTGTTCTGCCCGCTTGCGCAACCGGAACGCGCGTCGCTCGAGCGCCATGCCGACCGCCCGTCCGCCCGACGTGCTGACGAACAGCTGCCGGAACACCGGCATCACGGCGCGGGCCGTGCTGCCGATCAGGCGGGGGTCGGTGGGCACCTCCCGCCAGCCGAGCACGACCAAGCCCTCTTCTTCGGCCAGGGCCTCGATGCCCGCGACCGCCGCATCGACCTCGTCGACCGGCAAGAAGACGGTGCCGACCGCGTAGGAGCCTGCTCCGGGCAGCTCGAAGTCGGTGACCTCGCGCAAGAAGGCGTCCGGCACCTGGACGAGCAGGCCGGCCCCGTCCCCGCTGTCGGGCTCCGCGCCCGAGGCACCGCGGTGCTCGAGGTTGCGCAGGGCTGTGAGCGCCTGGTCGACGATGGTGTGACTCGGGGTTCCGGTCAGCGTGGCGACGAAGGCGACACCGCACGCGTCGTGCTCGTTTCGGGCGTCGTACAGCCCACGCGGAGTCGGCTGCACCGAGGGAAGGGCCCAGGGCATCGCAGTGCTCCTCGTCGTCCGGCTCGGTGTCGGGCCACGACGGCCCGGTCAGGTCAGGGACGACGTTGGCCCTGGGGTCCGAAGGCTAACAGAGCCCACCCGACGGAGTCGCTCAGACGGCCACGCCGACGACGCTGCCGACGGCGTAGGTGAGCCCGGCAGCGCCGAGGCCGAAGACGAGCTGACGAAGACCCGAGTACCACCAGGTGCGGGGCGTGACGCGCGACACGAGCGCACCCGCGCCGAACAGCCCGATCGACGCCAAGACGACGGCCGGGAGCAAGGTGGTCGCGCCCAGGAGGTACGGCAGCAGCGGGATGAAGGCCCCCACGCAGAAGGCGACGAAGGACGAGCCGGCCGCGACGTACGGCGAGGCGAGCTGCTGGGGGTCGACGCCGAGCTCGAGCATCACGTGCGTCTGCACCGCCCGCTCCGGGTCCGCCGAGATCTGCCGGGCGACCTGCTCGGCCAGGCCCGGGTCGACGCCACGGTCGACGTAGGTCTGAGCCAGCTCGGCCAGCTCGTCCTCCGGACGGCGCTCGATCTCGAGCCGCTCCACGTGGATCTCCCGCTCGGCGAGCTCGTTCTGCGACCGCACGGAGACGTACTCACCGGCCGCCATCGAGAACGATCCGGCGGCCAGACCCGCCACCCCCGCCAGGGCCACGGTCGAGGCCGAGGCCGCCCCACCGGCCATGCCGGAGATCAGCGCAAGGTTCGAGACCAGCCCGTCCATGGCCCCGAAGACCGCGGCGCGCAGCCAGCCCCCGCTGACGTCCTGGTGGGAGTGGTGGATCTCAGCCTTCTGCTCGCTCACGACGATGGCTCCTCGATCTCGGCGTCGGACCGAGTCTCCTCCACCGGGGTCGGGGCCGGAGGGGCGGGCTCGATCTCGGACTCGCGCCCGGGTCGCAGCCGGGCGGAGACGACCAGGTAGAGGGCGGCGGCGACGAACACCAGCCCGCTCACCCAGAGGTTGACGCGGAGCCCGAGAATCGTGTTCGCCTCATCGATGCGCACGGTCTCGATCACGCCGCGACCGGCGGTGTAGAGCAGCACGTACAACGCGAAGACCCGGCCGTGGCCCATGGTGAACCGGCGGTCGGCCCACACCAGGATCCCGGCCATGACCAGCAACCAGAGTGACTCGTAGAGGAACGTCGGGTGGAAGGTGCTCGCGTCGGCGTAGCCCACGGGGCGGAACGCGGGGTCGATCTCGAGCCCCCAGGGCAGGTCGGTCGGACGACCGAAGAGCTCCTGGTTGAACCAGTTGCCCCATCGCCCGATCGCCTGTGCGAGGGCGAGGCCGGGCGCCACCGCGTCACCGAACGGCGGGAGCGCGATCCCCCGGCGCCGGCACGCGATCCAGGCGCCGAGCGCCCCGAACGCGACCGCGCCCCAGATGCCGAGGCCCCCGTTCCAGATCCGCAGGGCGTCGACGGGATCGCCCCCGGCGCCGAAGTACGCCTGGGGACTGGTGATCACGTGGTAGATGCGGCCGCCGATGATCCCGAACGGCACCGCCCAGATCGCGATGTCGCCCACGGTGCCGGCGGAGCCTCCACGAGCCTGCCACCGTCGGTCCGTGACCCAGACGGCCACGAAGATCCCCAGGATGATGCACAGCGCGTACGCGCGCAGCGGAAAGGGGCCGAGGTGCCAGACCCCTTGGTCGGGGCTGGGGATCGACGTCGGCCAGGTCGAACCGGTCAACCGGGCGACGATCACGTCAGCCGGCGGCGGCGTCGTTGACGGCCTTGGTGAGGGCCACCGGGTCGAAGGAGACCTTCGGGTCCAGCGACGGTGCCGTCGAGGAACACGGTCGGCGTGCTGACGATCGCCTGGGTGGAACCGGCGGTCTGAACCGAGGTCACGTAGTCGCGATAGGTCAGATCGGTCACGCAGGACGAGAACGTGGAGAAGGCGTCGCCGGTGATCCCGACCTCGGTCCCGAAGAGGAGCAGCTGCTCCTGCGTGTAGCCGTCACCTTCGGTCGCCGGCTGGTTGGCGTAGACCGTGTCGTGGTACTCGCCCTGCTTGCCGGCGTCTGCCGAGCACGCGAAGGCGTTGGCCGCCTCCTTGGAGGAGTTGTTGCCCAGCCGGCCGTCGAGGAAGGAGAGCATGTGGTAGCGGACCAGGACGTCGCCGGCCGCGACCATGGTGCGGATGGCGTCGCCGGTGGCGACCTCCATGTCCTTGCACGCCGGGCACTGGAAGTCCTCCCAGTAGTCCAGGATCGGCACCGAGGTCGTGTCGGGATTGCGGACGATCGGACCCCCAGGCTCGGTCACCGTGGCGGGAAGTGCGGCCTGCGACGTGTCGTTGCGGCTGGCCTGCACGGCGATCCCGGTACCGACGACGACCAAGGCGACCACGAGGACGCCCAACGCGGTGAAGATGCGACGGCGGCGCTGGTCGGCGACGGCCGCGGCGGCGCGCTCGGCCGCGAGGCGTTCCCTGCGGGCGTTCTTGGTCTCCTTGGGCGTGCTCATGATGGGTCGGCTCCGTGGTCGTTGATGGGCGTGGTGGCGGTTGCGGTCGTGCTGGGCCGGACGTCTCCGTGATGAGCAGGAGCGCCAGCGTCCTCGTGTGGTTCGTCCTCGTCGTCCTCGTCGTCGATCAGGTCATCGACGAGCCCGTGGTCGCTGCTCCCCCACAGTCCCGAGTGGTCGAGGGCCCACCGGCTGGACGGGTAGGCCACCAGCCAGACGGCGAGGCCGAGGAACAACAGGTCCCGGAGGATCTCCGGAAGGTATTGCGGGTCAGCCGTCTGGCCACCACCGCCGAAGCAGCCGCAGTCGATGGACAACCCCCGTGCCCAGGCCGACGCGACGCCTCCGATGAAGACGACCATCAGGGCACCGGCGGTCGCGGCTGACGCTCGGGTGGCCAGGCCCACCACGAGCAGGAGGCCGAGCAGGATCTCGAAGAAGGGCAGCCCGTAGCCGACCAGGGTGGCCACGTCCGCCGGGAGCAGCCGGTAGGCCGTGACCGCGGTGATGGCTTGGTTCGGGTCGCTGACCTTCAGGCCGCCAGCGACGATCAGGACACCTCCGAGCACCAGCCGGGCCGCCAACGACAGCCACCGCTGCGCGCGGCCGCCCCGGAACCGGGCGTGCGTCGAGAGGTCCGCCGCAGGGGCGCTCGTCGTGCTCATGACGTCGAGGCTAGTCGGGCGATGTCGCTGCGCAGGTCAGCGACAGGCGTGCCCGGCACCCAGACCACGGTCACGCCGTCCGGGCCGAAGCCGATGATCTGCGCCCCGTGACCCATCTCGTACCCGTCGCCGACCTCGGTGCGCCCCGTCAGGGCGACCCCCATCTGCGCAGCAGCGTCCTCGATCACCCGCTCGGACGCCGTCAACCCGATGATGGTCGGGTCGAAGCGGTCGAGGTAGCCGCGGATCACCGACGGGGTGTCACGGGCTGGATCGACGGTGATCCACACCAGCCGGACGCGGCTGCGAGCACCCGGGTCGAGACGCCGGAGGGCGGCCACGAGATCGGCCAGCTGTGCGCTGCACACGTCGGGGCAGGACGTGTAGCCGTAGAAGACCAGCGTCACCGGGCGGGCCGGTGACCCGGAGAACGTCCAGGACGCACCGGTGGTGTCCGTGAAGGTCTCGGGCGGCACGGGGTACCCGGGGTCGACGAGCGCGCCTGCATAGCCGTCGTCGGTGATCTCGACCACGGAACCTGCTGCCGACCGGTCGGAGGGTGCGCCGCACGCCGACAACGCCAGTGCCATCGCGACCCCGCCGAGCGCCGCGGCGTGGGCCAGCCGGGTGGGCGTCGGGTGTCGCCCCAGGGTCATGGACACGGCCCTAGGACCGATCGGACCGAGGGAAAGTTCCCGATGTGCACCACGTCACACGAAACGGTCAGGCTCGGCCGCGAACACCCTCGGCCAGCTCGGCCGCGAGCCGGGCGGCGGCGGACACTCCCGCCGCCGGGGTCTCCGCATCGAGGAGGAGGCGGACGAACGCCGAGCCGACGATCACCCCGTCGGCGTAGGCGGCGACCTCGGCCGCCTGGGCGCGGGTGCTCACGCCGAGGCCGACGCAGACCGGAGACCCGGTGGCCTGCCGCACCCGAGCCACCAGGCCCTCGGCCACCCCGTCCACCGAGGCTCTGGCCCCGGTGACGCCCATGGTCGACGCTGCGTAGACGAACCCGGTCGTGGCCTCGGCGACGCGGGCGATCCGCTCGGGTGTCGAGGAGGGTGCCACGAGGAAGATCGTGTCGACCCCAGCGGCGCCGGTCGCCCGGATCCACTCGTCGGCCTCGTCCGGGATCAGGTCGGGGGTGATGACGCCGCACCCGCCGGCCTTGGCCAGGTCGGTCGCGAAGGCGTCGACGCCGTACCGCTCGACCGGGTTCCAGTACGTCATGACCACGGCGGGCGCTCCGGTGGCGGCGACGGCCTCCACCGTGCGCAGCACGTCCGCCGCCCGGGTGCCCTGGGCCAGCGACTGCTCGGCCGCCGCCTGGATGGTCGGACCGTCCATGAGTGGGTCGCTGTAGGGGAACCCCACCTCGACGATGTCGACGCCGGCCTCGACGAGGGCCTCCAACACGGCGATACAGCCCTCGACCGTCGGGAAGCCGGCCGGGAGGTAGGCGATCAACGCCGCACGGCCCTCGGCGCGGGCCTCGGCGAAGACCTCGGAGAGCCCGCCCATCAGACGGACTCCCCGGTCGTGATGCCGAACCAGCGGGCTGCGGTGTCGACGTCCTTGTCGCCGCGTCCGGACAGATTGACGAGGATCACGGCCTCAGGTCCGAGCTCACGACCCAGGTCGAGCGTGCCCGCGAGGGCGTGCGCGCTCTCGATGGCCGGAATGATCCCCTCGGTGCGGCAGAGCACCGCGAAGGCGTCCATGGCCTGGGTGTCCGTGATCGGGCGGTACGTCGCGCGCCCGGTGTCGGCGAGCCATGCGTGCTCGGGACCCACCCCGGGGTAGTCCAGGCCGGCCGAGATCGAGTGCGACTCGATGGTCTGACCCATGTCGTCCTGCAGCAGGTAGGACCGCGCGCCGTGGAGCACTCCGGGCCGCCCGCCGGTGATGGTCGCGGCGTGCCGACCGGTCTCCACCCCGTCACCGGCCGCCTCGTAGCCGTACAGCGCGACCGTGGGGTCGTCCAGGAAGGGATGGAAGATCCCGATCGCGTTGGAACCCCCCCCGACGCAGGCGGTCACCGCGTCGGGGAGCCGGCCGAGGAGCTCGAGGGTCTGGGCGCGCGCCTCCACGCCGATCACGCGATGGAAGTCGCGAACCATGCGCGGGAACGGGTGGGGTCCGGCGACGGTGCCCAGCAGGTAGTGAGTGGAGTCGACATGGGTCACCCAGTCGCGCATCGCCTCGTTGATCGCGTCCTTCAGGGTCCGGCTGCCCGTGGTGACGGGGATGACCTCGGCACCGAGCAGCCGCATCCGCGCGACGTTGAGCGCCTGCCGCCTGGTGTCCTCCTCCCCCATGTAGACGACGCACTCGAGGCCGAGCAGGGCGCAGGCCGTTGCGGCAGCGACCCCGTGCTGCCCGGCACCGGTCTCGGCGATGACCCGCGTCTTGCCCATCCGCTGGGTGAGCAGCGCCTGACCGAGGACGTTGTTGATCTTGTGGGAGCCGGTGTGGTTGAGGTCCTCCCGCTTGAGCAGCACGGTCGCGCCGCCCGCCTCGGCGCCGAAGCGGCTGGCCAGGGTGAGCGGGCTGGGGCGGCCGACGTACGTGCGCTGCAGCCGATCGAGCTCGGCGCCGAAGAGCGGGTCGGCCTTGGCCGCGTCGTAGGCGGCCGTCAGCTGATCGAGTGCCTCGACGAGCGCCTCCGGCACGAAACGGCCGCCATACGGACCGAAGTGCCCGTGGTCGTCGGGCAGCGCGCCGGCCCGGGCGTCCGGGGCGAAGGACGACGTGGTCAACGTTCTCCCTTGACGTGCTTGAGCGCCGGGTGCGTCCCCGCAGCCACGAGATCCGCGACGGCGACCTTCGGGTCCTCACCGGTCACGAGGGTCTCCCCGACGAGCACCGCGTCGGCTCCGGCACGCGCGTAGTCGATGACGTCGTGCGGTCCTCGGACGCCGGACTCCGCGATCGCGACGATCCCCGACGGGATGCTCGGGCGCACGCGCGCGAAGGTCGAACGGTCGACCTCGAGGGTCTTGAGGTTCCGGGCGTTGACCCCGATGACCCGGGCGCCGGCGTCGACGGCGCGCGCGACCTCCTCGCTGTCGTGGACCTCCACGATCGGGGTGAGGCCGAGGGACTCGGCGCGCTCGACCAGGCTGACGAGGGCTGACTGCTCCAACGCAGCGACGATGAGGAGCGCCAAGTCGGCGCCCCACGCACGGGCCTCCCACAGCTGGTAGCTGCTCACGATGAAGTCCTTGCGCAGCACCGGGATGTCGACCGCTGCTCGAACCGCGGCCAGGTCGTCGAGGCTCCCGCCGAAGCGGCGACCCTCGGTGAGGACGCTGATCACGGCAGCTCCTCCGGCCTCGTAGTCGGCGGCCAGGGCTGCCGGGTCGGCGATGGCCGCGAGCGCGCCCTTGCTCGGGCTGGAGCGCTTGACCTCGGCGATGACGGCGACGCCGTCACCGCGAAGCACCGCAGCCCCGTCGAGAGGCGGGTGGCTGCGGGCGTTGGCCCGTTCCTTCACGCCATCGAGCGGGGTCGCCTCCTGCCGGGCGGCGAGGTCCGCGCGCACGCCGACCAGGATGTCGTCGAGCACGGTCATGGAATCGGCCTCCTCGCCTGAGCCCCTGGGGTGGACCCAGGGTAGTCGGATGCTCGTAGCACCCCGACCGAGGGCGTCAGCCCAGGCCCGAGCCGAGGAACGGCACTCCTGGGAGGTTCCGGACGACCCACCAGAGGAGGACGACGACCAGGACCGCGACGGGCACGAATGGGGGGTGCGGCGCCGGGCGCGCCGCACCTCGCCACGACCGGCGCAGCCAGCCGACCCACGCCAGGAGGAGAACCGGCAGGAACAGGACGGCCAGGGCGTTCTGGTCGAGTGCGGCGAGCGGGTGACCGGTGGCCAGCTCATGAACCGCGCGCAGGGTCCCGCACCCCGGGCAGTCCAGCCCGGTGACGGCGCGGAACGGGCAGAGCGGGTAGTGACCGGGCTGTCCGGGGTCGACGACGGCGAGCAGGGCCGCGAGAGCGACCGCTGCCCCGGCAACAGCCAGCGGGCCGGTGACCCGCCGACCCGGCACCACCTCGGGTTCGACCGGAGGGCGCGCGACGTCCGTGGCCGTCATGACGATCCGATGGCCAGCACGACGACGAAGAACAGCAAGGACGCGACGCCGAGGACGACGTACGACACCGCCGACCAGATCGCCCACTTCTTGGCGTTCTCGGACGCGTCCAGGGCACCCGCGTAGTCGCCGGCCGCGTACTTCGAGCTCACCTGGGAGGCGAAGACGATGCTCACGATGCCGAGCGGGAGGCAGCAGAAGATCGTGGTGAGGATGGCCCAGACCAGGTAGTTGTCGGGCATCGGGCCGGGCGCGGCGTAGCCCCCCGGTGGCGGGTACCCGGGGGGCTGGCCATACCCCCCCGGCGGCGGGACGGGCGGCTGGGCGCCGTCCGATGGCGGAGTTGGCGGGGTCTCGTAGGACATCGGTCCCTCTCCTCGGCGGATACGAGCGTTCCCGCGAGCCTAGCCATCTGGCGCACTAGGCTCCCTGCCACACGGACCCCCGCAGGAGGCGGGCGCGTCGTGCGTCGACGACGGGAGAAGCACCGGTGACCACACCCACGGACGGCCCCGCTTCGGAGGAGCCCGAAGTCCCAGCGCTCCGGACGCGACGAGCGGATCGCCGGTCCCTCCGCCGCCACCTCCCCCTCCGCCGGTGGATCCCTACGCTGCCGCCCCCGGGGCCGGCGGCTACCCGCCGCCTCCCCCCTCCGCGTACCCGCCACCGCCCGACGGCTTCCCAGGCGCCACGCCCGGCGTGTACGCCGCGGCCGCAGGAGCAGTCAGCGGGCCGAAGCAGAGCGGCAAGGCCATCGCCTCGCTCGTGCTGGGGATCGTCGGCTTCTGCATCTGCGGCATCATCCTCGGCGGCCTGGCGGTCTTCCTCGGCCTGCAGGCCCGCAAGGAGATCGCAGCGTCCAACGGGGCGCAGAGCGGCGACGGACTGGCCCTGGCGGGCGTCATCATCGGGGGCGTCGCCCTCGTGCTCGGCATCGGACAGCTGATCTGGTTCCTGGGTCGCTGACCGGCTACGGAGCGAGCACGGCCCCGAACGGCAGGTTGCGCAGGAGCATGAACAGCACGAGCACGCCGCCGGCCACCCACAGCTGGCGGTCGGAGAGGCGCACCAGGTCGCGGGTCGACCCGCGTGCACGGTCCCGCACCCAGAGGACCCAGAGGACCACTGCGACCGGGATCATCAGCACCACGAGCAGGTTGCTGCCCGCGGCGCCGACCACGTCGAGGCGGGTCAGGTCGTTCGCCGCCCGCAGGCCGCCGCAGAGCGGGCAGTTGATCCCCAGCACCGACAGCGTCGGGCAGATCGGGTAGCGCCCGGGCTCGTGCGGATCGACCAGGCCGACGAGGGCGAAGGACGCAGCCACCGAAGCGCCGGTCAGCAGCGGCGCAGTCATGCGCCGCCGTACCGGTGCCCGCACCGAGGACGACATCGCCTAGGGACCGAACTCGAAGGATCCGCTGCTGAGGACCGCGACGAGCAGCCCGATCCCGAGGAAGACCAGAGCCAGCAGCCCGAGTCCCACCGCGACCCAGGCGCAGATGACCCCGGCCTTGACGAGGCCCTCACCGGTGACCTGTCCGCCCGAGGCCCTGATCTCGCGCTTGGCACCCGGCGCCAGCGCCAACGCGACGATCGCCGGGATGATCCCGATGCCGTACGAGCAGGTCAGCACGAGCCCGGCGATGCCGAGCACCAGGACGGCCACCGCCTTGCCGGCATTCTGCGGGGCCGGGGGGTAGCCGTACCCCTGGGGCGGGTAGCCGTACCCGGGGGGCGGCGGGTACCCGGGGGCGGCGGTGGGTACCCGGAACCCCGGGGGTGGGTAGCCGAACGCCGGCGGCGGCGCGGGCTGCTGGGACTGCGGCAGCGGCTGCGGATGCGGGCCAGGCTCCGGCACACCCTCAGGGAGAGGCAAGGTCGGGTCCGTCATGCTCCGAGCCTAGTGAGCGAGCGGGAGCTCGACAGCGAATCGGGCTCCTCCCTCGATCGCGTGACCTGCCACGGCGCGACCGCCCAGCCGCTCGGCCAGCCCCGCGACGAGGGCCAGCCCGAGGCCGGTGCCGACCCGCCGAACCCCCCGATAGCGGTCGTAGAGGACGCCACGCTCGAAGGCCACCTGGAGGTCGTCGTCGGTGAGCCCGGGGCCGCCGTCACGCACCTCGAGTACCACTCGGTCAGCCTCGCGCCGAGCCGCGAAGACGACCGGGCGCCCCTCAGGGGTGACGCGTAAGGCGTTCTCCGCCAAGCCGTCGACGATCTGGCGCAGCCGACCGGGGTCGGAGACCACGTCGAGCGGCTCCTCAGAGATCTCGAGCACCAGGCGAACGCCTTCGGCTGCGCACCGGTCGCGCCAGACCTCGCTGGCTTCGGCGACCAGGCGGCCGACGTCGGTGTCCACAGCGTCGACGCGGAAGTCCTGGGCACCGAGCCTCGCCAGGTCGAGCAGGTCGCTCACCAGCCGGTCCAGCCGCTGGGACTCGGCGAGGACCGTTCCCCCGGTGCGGCGGACGTCCTCCTCGGGGACGACTCCGTCGGCCAGTGCCTCGGCGTAGCCCCGGACCGCGGTGAGCGGGGTGCGCAGCTCGTGCGACACCGACAACAGGAAGGCGCGCTCCCGCCCCTCGGAGGAGGCCAGCGCGTCGCTGAGGTGGTTGAGCGCTGCGGACAGGTCCGCGACCTCGGCTGGTCCCTCCACCGGGAGCCGGACGTCGCGCGCCCCCGAGGCCAGCCGGTCGGCAGCGGCGGCGGCCTGCTGCATCGGCCGCGCCAGCCATCGCGCGAGCAGCCAGCCCGCCACGACCGCACTGACGAGGCCCAGGAGCAACGGGAGCAGCAGCCGACGCCGGGCGTCGGCGGCTGTTCCCCCGGCGACCGAGGACGGCTGCACGAGGACCACGTCGTTGGTGCCGGCCGTCGATCGAGCCTCGACGAGCCAGCGGGAGCCGTCGAGCTCCCGCGTCGTGGAGACCGAGCCTCCCGACGGACAGCGTGGCGATCTCGTCGGCCGTCAGGAACGACGCTGCCGGGCCCTTCCCGTTGGCCCGGACGACGAAGACCCGGATGTCCTGCGACCGCAGGACCTGGGCGAGCCGGGCTGGTCGCTGACCTCCGGCCATCATGTCCACCCCCATACCCCCGAGGTCCGTGCCGGTGTCAGCACCGCGGTCGATGGTCGCGGCCATCAGGTCCGCCTGCCGGCTGAGGCTCTGTCGCGCCTGGGTCTCCGCCGCGCTCCGGATGAGGCTCATGGCCACGACCCCGGTGATGACCACCGCGACGACGGCCACGGCCGTCGTGACCACGGTGACGCGACCGACGAGGGTGCCGCGGCGCGGCGGCGCGGCTCCGGCTCGATCAGCCATCCCTCGGCTCCTCGGCGGAGTAGCCGACACCACGCACCGTTCGGATCGGGCTCGTCGCGCCGAGCTTGGCGCGCAGCTGGGCCACGTGCACGTCCACGGTGCGCGTACCGGCCGCGGCCTCGTAGCCCCACACCTCGGAGAGCAGCTGCTCCCGGGTGAACACTCGACCCGGTCGACGGGCGAGGTGAGCCAGCAACGCGAACTCCGTCGCGGTGAGGTCGACCTCCTCACCGGCCACTTCGACCCGACGGCGAGGCAGATCCACGGTCACCGAGCCGACGACGTACGTCCTGTGCTCCCCCTCCGGCCCGCGCGACCTGCGCACGCAGGACTTGACCCGCGCGACCAGCTCACGCGGGCTGAACGGCTTCGTCACGTAGTCGTCGGCTCCGAGCTCGAGACCCAGCACCCGGTCGACCTCGTCGTCTCGTGCGGTGCAGAAGAGCACCGGCGTCCAGTCGCCCTCGGCGCGGAGCCGCCGGCACACCTCGGTGCCGTCGAGCCCGGGCAGCCCCACGTCGAGCACGATGGCCACGGGGTGCAGCGTCCGCGCCGCTGACGAGTCCCGCGAGGCCGTCGGACTCGACGTGAACCCCGAACCCCTCGCGGGTGAGATACATGCGCACGAGGTCGGCGATCGGTCGCTCGTCCTCGACGACCAGGACCAGGCCCCTGGCGACGCCCGCAGGGGCGGGCCGCGCGCTCGCCTCGGTCACGTCACCACTGTGGCACGCGACAGGGCGCCGACAGGTGAGCGTCGTGTTCGGGGCAGGTCAGGAAAGGGGAAACCCGATGGACGCAGGGACCGGCTCAGCCGGCTGCGGATGAGCCGGTCTTCTCCTCGGCCTTCTCGGCCTGCGGGTCGCTGGCCATCATCTGCATGACCTTGCCCACGACGAGCCCCAGCACGACGATGCCGACACCCACGAGCACCAGGGCCTGGTTCGCCAGCACCACCGCGATGGACCCGACGAGGAACCCGATCATCACGAGGGTCACCAGGGTCCAGGCAGCCGGCGTTGAGCCGTGGTTGTCGTGTGGTGCGTCGCTCATCGCTTCTCCTCCGTACGACCCGTCGGCCGCATCCGGCCAGGCACGGCCCATTCTGTCAGTCGTCGAGCGTCGGGTCGACGCCTTGGTCCAGGGCGCGCCAGGGGTCTGCCGCCGCCGCGGTCCCCCGTCCGCCCGCGTAACGCCCGCCAGGGACCGGCCAGCCCTGACTGCCCTGGACCGCGAGCGCCCCCGCGACGGTGACGAGCAGGCCACCGAGCGCTGCCACCCATGCCCACAGGGGCACGGTCGAGGCTCGGGCGGCGCTGTCGAGCGCAGGCAGCGACGAGCCGTCCAGGACGCCTGCCCGGGTGAGGGCGTCCAGGTCCATCGCGGCGCGGGCGCAGCCGAAGGTGATTCCTGCTCCGAGCAGCACGAGCAACGCACCGATCACCCGGCGACCGGTCACCCCCACCAGGAGCAGGACCCCGAACCCCGCGAGCGCCGCCACTGCCAGAGCGAAGCCTCCCGGAGCAGCCTCGCGCCCGGTGAGCACCAGTGCGGGGTTCGTGCTCGTCGGCCCCGACGTCTCGATGCGTCCCCAGGTGAGGGACATGGTCAGCAAGGTCGTCGCGCAGCCGGCCACGCCCAGCGCGAGGACGGCCCGACGGCTGCGCAGCCGCGTCACGACGGGTTGAGAGACCGCAGCGAGCCGGCCACGGCCACCGCGCGAAGCACGGCGGCGGCCTTGTTGCGTGACTCGGCGTCCTCGGCCTCCGGGTCGGAGTCGGCCACGATCCCGCCGCCCGCCTGGACGTACGCGGTGCCGTCGCGCAGCAGCGCCGTGCGGATGGCGATCGCCAGGTCGAGGTCGCCGGCGAAGTCGAGGTAGCCCACGGCCCCGCCGTACAGGCCACGCCGGGTGGGCTCGAGCTCCTCGATGATCTCCATGGCCCGCGGCTTGGGGGCGCCGGAGAGCGTGCCCGCGGGGAAGCAGGCCGCCAGCACGTCGTACGCCGTCCGCCCCTCGTCGAGCCGGCCGACCACGGTCGACACGATGTGCATGACGTGGCTGTAGCGCTCCACGGACATGAAGTCGACGACCTCGACGCTCCCTGGCGCGCACACACGTCCGAGGTCGTTGCGCCCGAGGTCCACGAGCATGAGGTGCTCGGCGCGCTCCTTCTCGTCGGCGAGCAGCTCCTCCCCGAGCCGGGCGTCCTCCTCGGGCGTCGCCCCTCGCCAGCGCGTGCCTGCGATCGGGTGCAGCAGGGCGTGGCCGTCATTGACCTTGACCAGCGCCTCGGGACTCGACCCGACCACGTCGAAGCCGTCGAGGCGCAGGAGGTACATGTAGGGGCTGGGGTTCGAGCGCCTCAGCACCCGGTAGACGTCGAGCGCGCTCGCTTGCGTCGGCATCTCGAAACGCTGGGCCACGACGACCTGGAAGGCCTCCCCTGCGCGGATCTCCTCCTTGGCCCGCTCCACTGCCGCCAGGTAGTCCGAGCGCTCGGTGTTGCTCGTGTACGAGGCCTCGGCCCCGGGATCGCACGTGGCCGCCAGGGACGGCGCCGGGCGGGCCAGGTCGGCGGTCATCACGTCGAGCCGCGCGACGGCGTCCGCCCACGCATCGTCGACCCGCTCGTCGCTCCCGTCGTAGTTCACCGCGTTGGCGATGAGCAGCACGGTTCCGTCGTCGTGGTCGAGGACGGCGAGGTCGGTGGCGAAGAGCATGGCGAGGTCAGGGAGGTGGAGGTCGTCCTTGGCCAGCTCGGGGAGCCGCTCGAGCCGTCGCACGGCGTCGTAGGCGACGAACCCGACCATCCCGCCGGTCAGCGGTGGCAGGTCGGGCAGCCGCTCGGTGTGCAGCAGAGCCACCGTGTCACGCAGGGCGTGCAAGGGGTCGCCGCCGGTCGGCACGCCCAGCGGCGGCTCGCCGGTCCACACCGCGACGCCGTCGCGTTCGGTCAGCGTCGCCGCGGACCGCACCCCGACGAAGGAGTAGCGCGACCAGACGCGGCCGTGCTCCGCGGACTCGAGCAGGAAGGTGCCCGTGCGCTCGGCAGCCAGCTTGCCGTAGAGCGCCACCGGGGTGTCGCCGTCCGCGAGCAGCCGTCGGGTGACGGGGATCACCCGTCGGTCACGCGCGAGGGCGCGGAAGGTCTCGAGGTCGGGGACGACAGCACCGGAGGGGTGACCAGCGGACATGCGCCCAGTGTCCCGCACCGCGACGCTCGCCTCACAACGGCCCGAAGATCGCCCCACTCAGGTCCGCGCACCGATACCGTCAAGGTGACCCGGACCCGTCCACGATGGAGGAAACGATGTCCGACCCCACGCCGCCGGTTGGCCCTCCCGAACCGGTCGAGCCGACCCCGCCCGCCGTCCCGGCTGCCCAGCAGCCGCCCGCGACTCCCCCACCCCCTGCGACACCACCCCCTCCCCCGCCGGCGTACTCCCCGCCTCCACCGCCCGCCGCGGGTCCGCCCGCAGGGGCGGCCGCGTTCAGCGTCGGTGACGCGTTCGCCTGGGGCTGGAAGAAGTTCACCGAGAACGTCGGGACGATCCTGTTGGCGGTCTTGGTCTACTTCGTCATCCTCGTCGTCGTCGAGGTGATCTGGTACACGCTCTTCGCCGGTCTCTTCCTCAGTGACGCCTCCATCACGGTCAACCCCGAAACCGGTGTCATCACCACCAGTGGCGGTTCGGGCCTGTTCGCCGGCTTGTTCGTCCAAGCGCTGGCTTCGTTCGCGTTCTTCGTCCTCTTCGCGTTCCTCCAGGCCGCGGTCATCCGTGGGGCCCTGATCCTCGCCGACGGGGAGAAGAAGCTCGAGATCGGTGACATGTTCAACTTCGAGAAGTTCGGGACGGTGCTCGTCGCCGCCCTGATCGTCGGCGCGCTCACGGCGGTCGGTTACCTGTTCTGCTTCGTCGGGTCGCTGGTCGTCGCCTTCTTCACGGCCTTCTACCTGTTCTTCGTCCTCGACAAGGACCTCGGGGCCTGGGAGTCGGTCAAGGCGAGCTTCGATCTCGTGAAGAGCAACGCCGGCTCGGTCCTTCTGCTGATCCTCGGCGTCATCGCGGCCTACTTCGTGGGCGCGCTGCTGTGCGGGATCGGTCTCCTGGTTGCTGCTCCGGTCGCGCTGCTCGCGCTCACCTACGGCTACCGCAAGCTCCAGGGCGAGCCGGTCGCTGCCTGACGGCCGCACCCAGCACGCTCCGACGGCCGCTGCACCTCAACGGGTGCGGCGGCCGTCGCATGCTCAGTCCTCCGCGGCCAGGAGGAGATCGGCGTCGAAGCACGAACGGTCGCCGGTGTGGCACGCTCCGCCGGTCTGGTCGACCAGCACCAGGAGGGCGTCCCCGTCGCAGTCGAGGCGCACCTCGCGGACGGTCTGGACGTGACCCGAGGTGTCGCCCTTGCGCCAGTACTCCTGGCGGCTCCGGCTCCAGTACGTGGCGCGGCCGGACGTCAAGGTCAGTCGCAGGGCCTCGTCGTCCATCCACCCCACCATGAGCACCTCGCGGGTGTCCCACTGCTGGGCGACCGCAACGACCAGGCCCAGCGGATCGCGCTTGAGCCTCGCAGCGAGGGCAGGGTCGAGGGTGGACACGCATCGATTGTGGCAGCCGACGTGGCGAGACCCCGACGGGCAGGGACCGCGCAGGGTTCCTAGGGTGGACCCATGAGCCTTGCCAGCGTCGAGCGTGCCGCCCTGTCCGACCTCCTCGACGCGGTCGGTCCCGACGCACCGACCTTGTGCGAGGGCTGGACCACCCGAGACCTCACGGCGCACCTGGTCATCCGTGAGGGCCGCCCTGACGCCAATGCCGGCATCGTCATCCCTCCGCTCTCCGGCTGGACCGACCGGGTGCAGGCCGGCGCGGCGCTCGGCGACTACACCGAGCTGGTCGAGAGCGTCCGCTCCGGCCCTCCGACCCTGTCGTTCTTCAACCTGCCCGGCGTCGACGCGAGGGCTAACGCGTTCGAGTACCTCGTGCACCACGAGGACGTCCGCCGGGCTCAGCCCGGCTGGGAGCCGCGGGACCTGCCGCCCAAGGTGGCGGACGGGATCTGGAGAAGGTTGACGAAGGGGGGCGGGAAGTTCCTGTTCCGCAGGGCCAGGACGGGCGTCACCCTGCAACGCCCCGGAGGGGAGAGCGTACGTCGCCAAGGAGGGCGACCCGATGGTCACGCTCGTCGGCGAGCCGGTCGAGCTGATCCTGCAGGGCTTCGGCCGTGGGGACCACGCGCAGGTCGAGATCCAGGGCGACGCCGAGGCGGTCGCGGCCTTCACCGGCGGCTCGTTCGAGGTCTGAACGCGCAGGATCAGCGCACGGGGTAGCCGGCGACCGAGAGCGCCGCCTTCACGTCACCGATGCGCAGCTCGCCGAAGTGGAAGACGCTCGCCGCCAGCACCGCATCCGCCCCGGCAGCCACCGCCGGGGCGAAGTCCTCGACGCGCCCCGCTCCCCCGCTGGCGATGACCGGGATCGGCGCGACTGCGCGCACAGCCGCGATCAGCTCGAGGTCGTAGCCGTCCTTCGTGCCGTCGGCGTCCATCGAGTTGAGCAAGATCTCGCCCGCCCCCAGCAGAGCCACCTCCGCCGACCACTCGACGGCGTCGACGCCCGTGCCACGCCGCCCGCCGTGGGTCGTCACCTCGAACCCGCTTGCCGTCGTGGTCCCCGCGGGGCAGCGTCGGGCGTCGACGGACAGCACGAGCACCTGCGCCCCGAAGCGGTCCGCGATCTCCGCGACCAGCGCCGGGCGAGCGAGCGCGGCCGTGTTGACTCCGACCTTGTCCGCGCCGGCACGCAGCAGCCGGTCCACGTCCTCCACGGTCCGGACGCCACCCCCCACCGTCAGCGGGATGAACACCTCCTCGGCCGTCTTCGACACGATGTCGTAGGTGGTCGACCGGTCGCCGCTGCTGGCGGTGATGTCGAGGAAGACCAGCTCGTCAGCGCCCTCGGCGTCGTACGCCCTCGCCAGCTCGACCGGGTCACCCGCGTCACGCAGGTCGACGAAGTTGACGCCCTTGACGACGCGTCCGCCGTCGACGTCCAGGCACGGGATCACGCGGACGGAGAGGGACACTCGGCCAGCCTACGAGAGCCCGGAGAAGCAGGACTGGCGCGTCACCGGGTCACGGTGAACCGCTGCGAGTCGAGGACCATGTAGTGGTCGTCGCTCACGAGCATCGCGACGTAGTCGCCCGGCGGCAGCAGCTTCTTGCCGAGGTCGGCACGACCGAAGGTGTACGCGCCGTCCACCGTGGCCTCGGTGTAGGCGAAGGCGAGGTAGGCGTTGTAGAGGTCGAGCTCACCGGCCGGGTAGATCGCGACCCAGTCGAAGCGCTCAGCGGGGGCCGACTTCCACGACAAGGTGATCGGCCGCCCCTGTTGGATCGTCCGTGGCACAGCGACCGACGGCCGGGCACCAGCCCCGACCACCCAGAAGCCCGAGCGTGAGACCTCCTTGTCCTTCTTGGTCAGGAGCACCACGTCGTAGGCTCCGGGCTTCAGGTTGCCGCTGCCGAAGAGCACCTGACCGTAGAAGCTGGCCTCCATCGGAGGCAGCCACATGATCCCGGCGCCACCGGCGGCTGATCGGCCCGACCGCACGACGACCAGGCGGTCCACGTCCTCACCGCGCGGGGCGTGGTAGCGCACTCCGAAGGCCTCCCCGCGCTCCACCCGGGCCTTCTCGACGGCGACGAACAACGGAGGTTCGACGGGCGTGACCTCGAGCGTGGACACCACGGCCCGGTGGTCGGACGGGTAGGGGTCGACGCTCAGGTCCACATCGGGGGTCCCGGGTTGGCCGACCACGCGGCTGTCCTTGACGGTGCTGCCCTGGGAGGCGAAGACCAGGTCGATCCGGTCGACCACCTCGTCCGGCCTGATCCTGGGATAGGGGTAACCGTAGGTCCAGGTCCGTCCCGGGTCGGCCACGGGGTCGGGGTTGGCTGACCGGAAGGTGTCGACGAGCCCGATCCGCTCCACGGCGAGGCTGACCGGCCAGGGCACCGGGTACAACATGTGAGGCAGGGACCCTACCGTCGCCGGCGTCCAGTCCAGGTGCGACGGCGCGTTGAAGTCGCCGGTCAGGACCAGCGGCGTACCACTGTCGATCAGCCGCTTCCACACGGGCAGCAGCGGCTTCAGCGCGGACACTCGCGTCTCCCGCTCATTGGCGAGAACGTCGGCCAGCGTGCTGCCGTCCCGAACGAGCTCCGGGCCGTACGGCGAGGACGGGAGATGGACGTTCGCGACCGCCATCACCTGGCCGGGCGCGATCTGCACGTAGACGTACGCACCCTTGCCCTCGGGCGGGGCGATGATGGGGTACCGCGAGATCACGTGCATCCTGGGCTCGGCGTACCACCCGAGACGCTCCGCGATCTCCGTCGTACGCCCCGCTGCCTCCTGCAGACCCACGATGTCGGCCTCAGAGGTCTTGATGACCTCGATGACCTTGGAGAAGTCGACCAGGCCACCGCCGAGCCAGATGTTGAACGTCATCACGTTCACCGTCGTGGGGCCCAGCTCCTGATGCGCGGCCGCGGGCGGACCGGTCCCTGATCCGACGGCCTGGCCAGCCAGGGTGGCCGTGCTGGCCAACCCGAGGATCGCCGCACCGATCAACAGCCGGCTCCGCAGGTTCACTCGTCCGCGCATGGCCCCTCCGGAGGTCGGTCCTCGGCCCGTGAGGGGCTGACCTTCCCACGCCCAGGTTCCGACGGGAGGGCTTTCTGTCAGGAGGACCCGGACGTGTTACCCGGTCGCGGACGGTGAGGGGCGGGCGGCCACGACCTCGACCTCGACCAGCATGCGCGGGTCGACGAAACCCGCCACGGCGACCATCGTCGCGGCGGGGCGTACGTCTGCGAACAGCTCGGCGTGCGCCCGTCCGACGGCGTCGGCGTCGTCGGCCCGGAGCACGTACATGCGGGTCTGGACGACGTCGTCGGTGTCGAACCCCACCCGGGCAAGGGCGAACAACGCGACCTCGAAGGCGACGAGCGCCTGGGCGTAGGCGTCGTCGGGGTGCTGGACCACCCCGTCGACGGTCGCCGTGCAGCCGGCGGTCCAGGCGGTGTCGCCCACCCGGACGACGCGGGAGTAGCCGACGACGTCCTCCCAGGGGCCGCCGCTGCCGAGCCGCTCGACGTCAGCCACGGGTCGCCGCCAACGCCTCGACGAGGGTGAAGGCGCCGGCGTAGAGGGCCTTACCGACGATGGCGCCCTCGACACCGAGCGGCACGAGCCTGGCCAGGGCGTCCAGGTCGGCCAGGGACGAGACGCCACCGGAGGCGACCACCGGACGCTTCGTGCGGGCGCAGACCTCCTCGAGCAGGTCGAGGTTGGGGCCCTGGAGCGTGCCGTCCTTGGTCACGTCGGTGACGACGTACCGGGCGCAGCCGTCCCGCTCGAGCCGGTCGAGCACCTCCCAGAGGTCACCGCCCTCCTCGGTCCAGCCGCGGGCCGCGAGCGTCGTCCCCCGGACGTCGAGGCCGACCGCGATCCGGTCGCCGTGCTCGCCGATCGCGCGACGGCACCACTCCGGGTCCTCGAGCGCCGCCGTCCCCAGGTTGACCCTGCGGCAGCCGGTCGCGAGGGCCGCAGCCAGCGAGGCGTCGTCGCGGATGCCTCCTGACAGCTCGACCTGGACGTCGACACGGTCGACGACGTCGGCGAGCAACGTGCGGTTGGACCCGCGCCCGAACGCGGCATCGAGGTCGACCAGGTGGATCCACTCCGCCCCCGCCTCCTGCCAGGCGAGCGCCGCAGCGAGCGGGTCGCCGTAGGACGTCTCGCTCCCGGCAGCACCCTGGACGAGCCGGACGGCCTGGCCGTCGGCGACGTCGACAGCCGGCAGGAGCACGAGGTGAGCAGTCACGACGCGCAGCCTAGGCGCCGCTCAACGTCGCCCGGACACCAAGGTCCAGGCCACCGGCAGCAGGAGTGCGGTGAGGCCCACGATGACGAAGCGCAGGCCCCAGGTGGAGGCGAGGGACAACCCAAGGAGGACGAACAGCGCTGCCCCGATGAGCACGATGCGCTGGCCGCGGGTCCGCCGCCCGAAGGTCGTCACAGCCCGGCGGCCACGCCGACCCAGCCTGACGAACGGCGCAGCCAGGGCCGCGCGCACGGACGTCGTGCGGCGTCGACGAGCAGCACGGCGCGCCCGCGCGGCAGCCGTCGCTGCCTGCTCGGCCTCGCGCTGGGCACGACGAGCGGCGCGTTCCTTGCTCACGACGACGTCACCGGGTCACTCGTCGTCCCGGATGCGATCCATCTCCTCGGCGATCTCGTGCCTTCGGCTGAGGAGGAACCACAGCAGGCCGAGCAGCAGGAGTCCCACCACGATGACCGCCTGACCCCAGCCGGGCAGCTGCAGGAAGCGGCTGATCGCGAACGCGGCGAGGGAGATCAGCACGACCCACGCGATGATGCGCAGCCGTCGCTCGCGCCGACGCTGGGCAGCGGTCTTGCGGGTCATGTCAGGCTCCTCACCCAGGTCGCCAGCAGGTGCGCGCCGGCATCGCCGGACTTCTCGGGATGGAACTGCGTCGCGGACAGCGGGCCGTTCTCGACCGCGGCCACGAACCGGTCGTGGTGACGCGCCCAGGTCACGACGGGTACGGGTCCCCGCTCGGGCTCCGGCAGGACCCAGCGACGCACCCCGTAGCTGTGCACGAAGTAGAACCGCTCCCCGACCACGCCGTCGAAGAGCGTCGAGCCCTCGGGGACCTCGACGGTGTTCCACCCGATGTGCGGCAGGACCGGAGCGTCGAGCCGTTCGACGGTGCCGGGCCACTCCCCGCACCCGGTGGTCTCGACCCCGTGCTCGACGCCGAGGTCGAAGAGCACCTGCATGCCGACGCAGATGCCCAGCACGGGACGGCCACCGGCCAACCGACGGTCGATCACCTGAGGACCCCCGACCTCACGCAGTCCAGCCATGCACGCGGCGAAAGCCCCCACACCGGGCACGACGAGGCCGTGCTGCGTTCTCGGCCGCCCGCCGATCATCGGTGACCGTCACCTCGGCGCCGGCCCGGGCCAGCGCGCGCTCGGCGGACCGCAGGTTGCCTGAGCCGTAGTCGAGGACCACGACCACCGGACGGGTCACGACGAGAGGGTGCCCTTGGTCGAGGGCACGCCCACGACGCGGGCGTCGAGAGCCACCGCGTCACGCAGGGCCCTGGCGACGGCCTTGAACTGCGCCTCCGCGATGTGGTGGGCGTTCCGGCCGGCGAGCACGCGCACGTGCAGGCAGATCTGCGCCGAGGCGCTGATCGACTCCCAGATGTGACGGGTGAGCGAGGTGTCGTAGGTGCCGATGAGCTCGACGAGGTCGGGCTCGACGTGGACGACGTACGGCCGTCCGGACAGGTCCACGGCGGCCTGGCACAAGGTCTCGTCCAGGGGTACCAGGGCGTCACCGAAACGCCGGATCCCGGCCTTGTCACCGAGCGCCTCGCGCAGCGCCTGGCCCAAGGCCAGCGAGGTGTCCTCGACCGTGTGGTGGGCGTCGACCTCGAGGTCGCCTCGCGTGCGCACGGTGAGGTCGAAACCCCCGTGCCGGCCGAGCTGGGCCAGCATGTGGTCGAAGAACGGCACCCCGGTGTCGATCTCGGTGACCCCGGTGCCGTCGAGGTCGAGCTCGACGAAGACGTCGGACTCCTTGGTCGTCCGCTGGACGCGGGCGGTACGGCTCACTCCGAGCTCCCTTCACCGACACCGCGCGCGCGGACGTCGTCGAGCGCGGCCCGGAAGGCCGCCATCTCCTGCGGGGTGCCCACGCTGACGCGCAGCCACCCGTCCGGCCCGGTCTCACGCACGAGCACCCCGTGATCGAGGAGCCCCTGCCAGACCGCGTGCCGGTCAGCGAACGTACCGAACAGCACGAAGTTCGCATCGCTGTCGGCCACCTGGAGCCCGGCGTCGCGAAGCCAGGAGACCAGGAAGTCGCGCTCCTCGCGGAGCCCGGAGAGCTGACCCTGCAGGTCTCCGGCGTGCTCGAGAGCGGTCGTGGCGACGGCCTGGGAGACCGCGGACAGGTGGTACGGCAGCCGGACCAGCTGCACCGCGTCGACGACCTCCGCCGAGGCGACCAGGTAGCCGATCCGCGCACCGGCCAGGGCGAAGGCCTTGCTCATGGTGCGCGTGACCACCAGCCGCGGCTGACTCTCGAGGAGGGTCAGGGCGCTCGGTGTCCCCGGGCGACGGAACTCCGCATAAGCCTCATCGACCACCACGATGCCCGGGTGCGGCAGCGCACAGCGCCTCGATCGTCTCCAGCGGGAGCGCCGTGCCCGTGGGGTTGTTCGGTGAGGCGACGAGGACGATCGCCGGCCGCAGGTCACGGACGGTGGCGACGGCGCGCTCGGTGTCGATCGTGAAGTCAGCTTCTCGCGGGCTCGTCACCCATCGGGTGAACGTGTCGCGGCAGTAGTCGGGGTACATCGAGTAGCTCGGTGCGAAGCCGAGCGCCGTGCGCCCCGGGCCGCCGAAGGCCTGGAACAGCTGGATCATCACTTCGTTCGACCCGTTGGCCGGCCACACGTGCGAGGCGTCGGTCGGGTGGCCCTCCCGGACGCCGAGGTAGTCGGCGAGCGCGTCTCGGAGTTCCCGCGCGTCCCGGTCCGGGTAGCGGTTGAGCCCGCCAGCAGCGCCGCAACCGCGCTCGCGAGGTCGGCGACGAGGCTCTCCGACGGCGGGTAGGGGTTCTCGTTGACGTTCAGCCGCACAGGGACGTCGAGCTGCGGGGCGCCGTACGGTGTCCGCCCGACCAGGTCCTCGCGCAGCGGGAGCAACGTCACTCGATCGGGCACGCCCGAGGCGGCATCACTGGGGCTGCTCACCGGTCAAGGGTATGCGCCGGTCCTTCGGCCTTCTCCGCGTGTCCGCAGTCCGGACGTGTACGTTGCGAGCAGTCCTCGAGGACCGCGGGAGTGCGATGGCCAGAGCCTTGCTGACCGAACGGTTCCCCCGGCTGGTTCCGTTGCGGCTTGCACAGCGCCGCACCGTCAAACGGCTCAGCGACGCGCGCAAGGGGTACCTGTACGCCACCCGCGTCGACACCCGCGACCTGCCGTTCCTGGTGTTCCGGCACCAGTCTGTGCTGCTCCGCCAGCTCGGCGACGTGGACATGACCCTGCAGCACAACAAAGTGGTCAACCTTGAGCTCGCGACTTCACGCCTGGACGGTGTCGTCATCGAGCCGGCCGAGACGTTCTCGTTCTGGCATCTGGTCGGCAACGCGTCGGCACGCAAGGGATACCTGCCCGGTCTGGTGCTGCGCGGCGGGGCACCGACGTCGGGCGTGGGTGGTGGTCTGTGCCAGATCGGGAACCTCCTGCACTGGATGTTCCTGCACAGCCCGCTCGACATCGTCGAGCGGCACCACCACAGCATCGACCCGTTTCCCGACGACGGCCGATCGGTGCCGTTCGGTACCGGCGCCACGCTCAGCCTGGCGAGTGCTCGACCTGAAGGCCACGAACCCCACGCCGCCTGGTCTTCCAGATCCGGCTGGGCTTCGACGCCATCCATCTGCGCGGCGAGCTCCGCGCCAGTTCTGCACCGCCGCTGGAGTACCAGGTGTACGAGTCGGACGCTCGGTTCGTCCGGAAGACCGACGGCCTGGTCTACCGCCAGAACGTCCTCCATCGTCGGGAGGTCGACCGAGCCACCGGTCAGGTGGTCGCCGACGACGAGCTGTTCCGCAACGACAGCCTGGTCCGCTACGAAGCAGACCCGCCCTCTTCATGGATCTAGTCGGTTCTCGGCGGTGGGTGGTCGGGCCAGACGTCGTAGGTCGTTCCGGTGGGGTCGCGCCAGGTGAAGTGGCCGTTGCCGTGGTGGGTGAGGGTCCACCCGCCGTGGGTCTTGAGTCGGTGGTGGTGTCGGCACAAGGTGCAGAGGTTGCAGATGCAGGTCGGGCCGTGCGGGTGCGGGTTGACGTGGTCGAGGTCGCAACCGGTCGCCGGGACGGTGCAGCCGGGGAACCGGCAGGTCAGGTCGCGGGCGATCACCGCGGCGACCAGCGCCGGGGACGGCCGGTAACGCCCCGGCCCGTCATGGACACCCGGGCAGGCCAGTGCGGCGACCTCCGGGTGCGTCACCCGACCCCCGGTGCGCGCGGCCAGCGCGATCAGGTCGGTGACCGTCGTCGGGGGTGACCGGGCCGAGGTGGTCGGCGGTCACCTGCCCGGTCCGGTCGATCGTGACAGCCACGTTCACCACCGGCCCGGGACCTGCGCCGGGACCGCCGGTACTGGGGTCGCCGCCGAGGAGGCAGGTCGGTGAACAGGTCCGCGCGGAGCTGGCCCAGGGTCCGGGTCTCGTCCTCGGACCGGGTCAGGGCGCGGGCTTGGGTGTCGAGGCGGTGGTAGATCGCGCACCCGGTGGCCTCGGGGACCTGCGCACCGACCCAGACCATCCCGGGCCGCCCGGGCATCAGCTCCACGTCCCGCCCGGCCCTGGCCCGCTCGCGCTGCTCACGCACCGCGTCGGCGTCCAGGTCGGCCACCGCCCGCCGCGCCAGGGACCGCACGACCCCGGCGGTGGCCCGTGGGGCGACCTGGGCCACCCGGTCGGGGTGCAACCCACCCACGAACAGCACCTCCTCCACCGTCGAGCCGACCGAGGTCCGTCGATGACCCCACGCCCGAGGGTGTCCAGCACCCTGGCCTCGACCTCCCCGGCGGTGACCGGGTCGGTGTGCTCGGTCTCCCGGGCCAGCACCCGCGCGACCGGCAACGACACGATCCCGACCTCCAGAGCCGCCAACGTCCTCGGGAGCCGCGACGTCAACGCGACCGCGTCCTCGATCCGGACCTCCGCGCGTGCGCCGGGACACCCCCAGCAGTCACCGCGACCTGATCGGCGACGAACTCACCCACCCGACCCCCACGGACCCCAGCCCGGGACAGGTCCTCGGCCCGCAGCTCCTCGGCCAGCCCGGCCACCGCCCGCAAGCTCCGCGCCTGCGCCACGCCGGGTCAGCGCCTCCCCGGCCGCGGCCTGCGCCCGCAACCGGCCCTCGACCGACCCCGCCCCGAAGGACCATCCGGGCCAGCCGCCCGCAACCAGGACTCAGCCGCCAGGACCCGGGCAACCACCTCAGCCTCGGTGTCCGACACGGCCACATCCACGGAGTCGAGAGATCGAACATACAACTGATTCTAGCCTTGCCACCGACAACCCGCCGCGCTCGTCCCCAACGAATCACGTTCTGTGGAAACACTTCCTCACCCGCCAGGCAACTAGGAGCGAAGCCGCCGGCGAACTGACCTAAGGCGAGGCGACCAGCGTGACCTCGGAACCGGGGTTGAACACGCGGACCTCATCGGTCCAGGGGCAGGCGGGTTGGCCCGCGGGATCCGCGAGCCAGGCCTTCGCCTCGGACTTCGGCAAGGAGAGGCCGGCACCGCTGACGGTCTGCCCTTCCAGGACCGTGGTCCCGTCGGGAAGGAGCAGAGCACCCAGCACGCCGGACCAGCTGGTGCCGTCGGGCCAGATCGTGGTCGCTCCGTCCAGGGTCACGCAGTCTGCCGAGTTGACGGTGACGACACCGGTGACCAGCGCATCCCTCCCGGAACCGTCGCCAGCGCCTGACGTCAGCGTGCTCGCATAGGTCCGGGGCCCGGGACTGCTGTGGCTGTAGAGGTCGTAGACCGCCGACGACGGTGCCGTTCCTCGACAGGTACAGCCGGGCGGGCGCCGTCCCCGTCGCGGGACGGATCCGGGCCTGCGTCCGCCGTCGTGACCGCGCTGACGTTCTCGGGCTCGTCCAACCCCCCGAGGCACGCCACCAGCGTGGACCCGTCCCCGACGGTCCGGAACGTGCCAGCGCGACCGACCGCGAAGTTGCCGAAGTGCTGGTTGCAGCCGTCGTTGGCCCCCCACCCCCACTCGCCCGCAAACCGCCCGAACTCCAGATACAACGGATCGCCCGAACGATCCCGCAGGTTGCTCACGTCGCGACCCGACAGCTGCACCGTCAGCCAGGTGCCGACGAGCTGCGACTCGTCGGTGACCAGCTCGCCCTCGGGGGCTGCTGCCGAGGGACTCACCGGCGCACTGCTGGCGGGCGGGGTCGTCGCGGTGGGAGCCAGACGGTCCCGACCCGGCAGCGCGCCGCTCACGGTCAACGCCAGCACCACCACCACGACGCCGACCGCGGACAGGACCGTTGCGGTCGCCCGACTCCGGCGGCGACGCCGGCGACCTGAGCGGACGGCCTCGTCGACGTCGGTGGTGTCCGTCAGTGGACCCTTGCAGCGCAGCTTCGAAGAGCCGGCGGACCTCGGTGTCGCTCATGACTGCTCCTGGACGGTCAACAGGTCGGACAGGCCCTGCACGGCAAGGGCCTCGCGAAGCGCGACGAGCCCGCGGCTCGTCTGGCTCTTCACGTTTCCGGTGCTGGTGCTCAGCGCCTGCGCGGTCTGCTCGACGGACAGGTCCTCCCAGAACCGCAGCACCAGCACGGCACGTTGACCGGGAGGGACCTGGCGAAGCGCGGCGATCAGCTGGTCGCGGTTCCCGACCTCGTCCGGCTCGACGGCTAGCGCGATCGGGGAGGTCGGCACGGGGCTGCTCACGACGCGCGGGACGGCGACGATGGTCGAGATACAGGTTCAGCAGGACCCGTCGGGCGTAGGCATCGGGATCTCCGCCCTTGACCACGCGCTGCCACACGGCGAACAACCGGGTGAGCGTCTCCTGGACCAGGTCGTCGCCCAGATACCAGTCCCCCGACAACAAGAACGCGGTGCGCCGCAGACCACCGCGACGGGACAGCGCCCAGTCCCGGAAGTCACTGGTCCACCCGTCACGCACAGGCACATCCTCACGGCCTCGGGTTCCCAGCCTTCACACGAGATCGAAGGTTTCCGAGGTTGCACGCGCAGTTGCCGCGCAGCGCCAAGGCTCCTACCGCTGCGGGAAACGTACCGAGATCGCCGCCCCGTGCGCGGGAAGGTCCTCGGCGTGGGCGAGCGAGACGACGCGATCAGCGACCTCTCGGAGGGCGTCCTGGTCGTAGTCGACGACGTGGATGCCGCGGAGGAAGGACTGCACCGACAAGCCGCTGCTGTGGCAGGCACACCCACCCGTCGGCAGCACGTGGTTCGAGCCGGCGCAGTAGTCGCCGAGAGTCACCGGGGCGAAGGCGCCGACGAAGACGGCTCCAGCGTTGCGCACGCGCGCAGCGACGGACTGAGCATCACGGGTCTGGATCTCCAGGTGCTCGGCCGCGTAGCCGTTGACGACGCGCAGCCCGGCGGCGACGTCGTCGACGAGGACCACCGCCGACTGCTGGCCGCCGAGGGCCGCGGTGATCCGCTCGACGTGCTTGGTGGCCGCGACCTGGACGACGAGCTCGGCTTCGACGGCGCTCGCGAGCTCAGCGCTGTCGGTGACGAGGACCGCAGCGGCGAGCGGGTCGTGCTCGGCCTGACTGATCAGGTCGGCCGCGACGTGGGAGGCGTCCGCCGAGTCGTCGGCGAGCACGGCGATCTCGGTGGGTCCCGCCTCGGCGTCGATGCCGATGCGGCCCTTGAGCAGTCGCTTGGCGGCCGCCACGTAGACGTTGCCAGGACCGGTGACGAGCACCGTGGGGCGGCACTCCCCCGCGCCGTAGGCGAACATGGCCACGGCCTGGGCCCCGCCCACGGCATAGACCTCGTCGACACCGAGCAGCGCGCAGGCCGCGAGGATCGTCGGGTGCGGGAGCCCGCCGAACTCCTTCTGCGGGGGTGACGCGACCGCCAGGGAGGGAACCTCAGCGACCTGGGCCGGCACGACGTTCATCACGACGCTGCTCGGGTAGACGGCGAGCCCGCCCGGCACGTACAGCCCGACCCGGTCCACCGGCACCCAGCGCTCGGTGACGGTCCCCCCGGCGGAGACCGTGGTCGTGGTGTCGGTACGACGCTGGTCGGCGTGGACGATCCTGGCCCGGCGGATCGACTCGTCCAAGGCCGCACGCACGTCAGGGTCCAGGCTGGCCAGTGCCTCGTCGAGCGCCGCCTGAGGCACGCGAAGGGACGGCGGACGTACCCCGTCGAAGCGCTCACCGAGGTCGAGCAGCGCTGCTTCACCGCGGAGGCGAACGTCTTCGCAGATCGGTCGGACGACCTCGAGAGCGGCCTCGACGTCGAGGACGGCCCGCGGCACGACCGCGCGCAGGTCGAGGGTGTCGAGGTCGACACCCCTCAGGTCGATCCGCCGCATCATGGACCCAGTCTAAGCAACTCCCGGCGGTTCGCCGAGCGGCCGCGGAGGGCCCCTGCGCTCTAGGCTCGGGCACGTGGCCGAGCGGATCCCGTTGTTCCCCCTGGGCAGCGTGCTGTTCCCCGGCCTCCTGCTCCCGCTGCACATCTTCGAGGAGCGGTACCGGTTGCTCGTCCGCACCCTGTTGGCACAGCCCGACGACGAACCCCGGCAGTTCGGCGTCGTGGCGATCCGCGAGGGGCACGAGGTCGGCGCCGACGGCATCCATGCCCTGCACGACGTCGGCTGCGCGGCCGAGGTCCGGGGGGTGGAGAGCCATGCCGACGGACGCTTCGATGTGGTCAGCTCGGGCGCCAGCCGGTTCCGGCTGCTCTCCGTGGACACCTCGTTGCCCTACCTCCAGGGCGACGTCGAGTGGCTCGACGAGCCGGCCGGGCTCGAGGTCGACGTCCTCGCCCGCTCGGTCGGCGCCGCCTTCCTCTCCTACCGAGCCGCCCTGCTCGCCACCCAGGGCCACGAGGACGACGGCGGAGGCCTCCCCGACGACCCCCTGGTGCTGTCCTACCTGATCGGTGCCGCGATGGTCCTCGACCTGCCCGACAAGCAGGCGGTGCTCGCCGCACCCGACACCTCGACCCGACTCCGCCTGGAGCTCGCCATGCTGCGTCACGAGGACGCGCTGCTGCGCCACCTTCCGTCGCTGCCCGCAGTCGAGTACACCCGCCGGCCGTACTCCTCGAACTGACGGGCTCCCCATGGGAAAGAAGGCGAGCGGCGGCACACCAGCGACGGTGGCGCTCGCGGCGGCCGGCGTGCCGTACACACCGCACACGTATGTGCACGAGGCGACCGCGACGTCCTACGGCCTCGAGGCGGCGACCGCTCTCGGGGTCGACGCCGCTCGGGTCTTCAAGACCCTCGTGGCCGCCGTCGACGGACGACTCGTCGTCGCGGTGGTACCGGTGCACGGACAGCTGGACCTCAAGGCGCTGGCGCACGCGGTCGGTGGCAAGCGCGCCGAGATGGCCGATCCGGCAGCAGCCGAGCGCAGCAGCGGCTATGTCCGGGGCGGCATCAGCCCGCTCGGACAGCGAAGGCCCCTGATGACGGTCGTCGACTCCTCCGCCCTCGACTTCCCGACCATGTACGTCTCCGGTGGACGACGGGGGTTCGACATCGAGCTGGCCCCGAACGACCTGGTCCGGCTGACCGGTGCGACCGTGGCCGCCGTCGGCCGACCCGGCTACACCGAGTCGCTGGAGTGCCGCGAGGAGCCGCGCGACATCGTCGGCGGACGTGTAGTGGTCGAGGCTGGCGCGCACCGCGCCGCCCGTGTCGCGGATGCCGAGGGCTGCGGTGAGCTCCCACGCGTAGTTGTGCCCGTCCCAGACGTTGACGTCGTCCTCGGCCAGAGCCATGGCGACCTCGCGCGGCGTGAACCCAGCGACCGTGAAGTAGATCGTCGAGGTGCGACGGACCGCGCGGCCGTACAGCGTGATCCGGGGGTCGGCCTCGAGCGCGTCGAGCAGCGGCAGCAGCAGGGCGTGCTCGTGGGACTCGGCAGCCGACAGGCCGGCCACGAGCCGCTCGCGGCGGGAGCCGGTCGCGGCGTCGTCGAGGGAAGCGAGGTGGTCGACGGCCGCGGTCACGCCGGCGAAGTTGTGGTACGACGGCGTGCCCCACTCGAAACGCTCGGGCACCACGTCCGAGGACGAGGCGAGCTTCTCCGGGCGGAGCCCCTCGAGCAGCTCGGGGCTCGCGATGACGCAGCCCACGTGCGGTCCCACCCACTTGTAGGCGCTGGTCGCGTAGAAGTCGGAGCCGTACGCCTGGATGTCGGTGACCCCGTGCGCCGTCGAGTGCACCCCGTCCACGTAGGACAGCGCCCCGCGGTCCCGGGCGAGGTCGGTGATGGATCGGACGTCGGGACGGCTGCCGAGGATGTTGCTCGCCGCAGTCACGGCCACGAGCCGGGTTCGTGCGTCGACCAAGGCGTCGAACTGGTCCGCGGGGAGCTCACCAGTGGCGAGGTCGACCTCCGCCCACCGCACCTCGACCCCGGTCCGCGCCGCCACCTGCACCCAGGGACGGACGTTCGCGTCGTGGTCCAACCGGCTCACGACCAGGTTGTCACCGGGCGCCCACCCGTCCGCCAGGGTGCGGGCGAACCGGTACGTCAGGGTCGTCATGTTCGGCCCCAGCACGACCCCGTCGGGGTGACCGTTCACGAGATCAGCAACGGCCCGCCGCGCCTCGATCGTCAGGTCATCGGCCCGGCGGCTCGAGGCGAACGCCCCTCCACCGTTGCTGGTACCGACCCGGTAGGCCGCGGCGACCGCCTCGATCACCTCGACCGGGGACTGGGTGCCGGCAGCGCCGTCCAGGTAGACCGTCGGGCCTTGCAGTGCGGGGTACTGCGCGCGGATGCGCGACACGTCATAGGTCACGAAGAGCACCGTAGTCAGGCTGTTCGGGCGGGGCCATGCCGGCGGCATCAGGTGGCGGAGACGGACGTTCGTCGCGCAGCACGAGCAGGTCCAGCAGCAGCCACACCGACAGGGCCACCCCTGCCTCGACGAGCAGGACCCCCCAGGCTCGCAGCTCGAGCGGCCCCTGGGTCACGCTGTCCAGCGGCGCCGCATAGGGATCCGAGCGACCGAGGAACAGCCCGACACCGGCCGCCACGGCCGCGCCCGCCAGACCACCCACGAACAACCCGATCACGACGCCGAGCCCTGCGCGGCGGACTCGCAACCAGGCGAGCAGGCCGGCCCCCGCGCCGATGAGGGCCGTGATGAGGGCGAACCAGCCATCGGCGGCGACGTACTCCTGGGGCTGGTCACCGACGAGGTAGAGGCCGTCGGCCGCGACGCGGTAGGTGGGCTGGGGGGCCACCCACCACCAGACGACCCCGGCGACGACACCGGCGAGCACGAGAATCCCGACCACGGCGGCCGCGACCTTGACGTCGGAGCGCCTCACCGCGGTCCTTCGAACGCCGAGTCGGTGGATGCGGAGCCTCCGACGACGCGCCCCCCTGCGACGACGGCGACCGGGCGATGCCACGCCGTGGGGTCGAGGAGCGGGTCGTCGGTGAGCACGACGAGCACCGTACGCGCCCCGACCGCGACGGTGACGTCGACCCGGCCAGCCAGGCCGGCTGTCCGCCGCGGCCCCTGAGGTGGCTGCCCTCAACGCACCCTCCCGACCGAGGCCCGCCTCGGCGAGCAGCTCGAGCTCGGCCGAGGAGGGACCGGGCGCAGTGCCGGTGTTGCCCAGGTCGGTGCCGTAGACCATCGCGACGCCGGCGGCCACCAAGGCGTGGGCGTTGCTCGATCGCCCCGGCCCCTGCGCCACCTTCGACGTGGGTCTGCAGGGTCGAGACGACCGGCACGCCGGATGCGGCGATGCGCTCGATGAGCTCGGAGCCCAACGGCTCGGTCGGCGTGTGACACAGCTCATCGACTCCTGCATCGAGCGCCCGCGTGACCATCAGTGCGTTCAGCGCGTGACAGGTCACGGCCAGGCCGGCTGCGTGAGCCGCGTCGACGAGAGCCCGGCAGGTCGGGAGGTCGGGGACGGGCTGGCCGTCCGCAGGCTCCAGCGCCAGCTTCACCAGGTCGACGCCGCCCTCGACCAGACGACGTACGGCTGCGCCCGCGTCGGCTGCATCACTGCACCGGCCACCCGAACCCGTCAGCCCCCCAGCTGTTCATCGGGTAGCCGCCAGGTGCGGTGATCAGCTCGCCCGCGACGGCCACGACCGGGCCGACTCCCGCGCGCCACGCCTGGGCATGCACGAGAGGTGCCCCGAGGTCGCGCACGGCACCGACGCCGAGGTGGACGATGTTCGTCCGGCGACGCGGCGGCGAGATGGACGTGGGCGTCGACCAGCGCCGGGCCGACCCAGGTCCCCTCGACCAGCTGACCGACGGCTGAACCCGTCGAAGGGCCGACGTCGACGAGGACCCCGTCCGGGCTCACCACCACCTGGCCGGAGGAGGTGGCTGCGCGGCTGCCGCCCCAGACGGCCCCACGCAGGGTGATCAGGCCGCCCCGCCCCCCAGGTAGGCAGCCACCACGGAGGGATCGCCCAGGAGCTCGCTGCCGGTGCCCGTCTTGACGACGAGACCGGTCTCGAGCACGTAGGCCCGGTGGGCGATCGACAGCGCCTGAGAGGCGTTCTGCTCGACGAGCAGGACGGTCGTGCCCTGCTCGTTGATCTCCTTGATGATGCGGAAGATCAGCTGGATGAGCTGCGGCGCGAGGCCCATCGAAGGCTCGTCGAGGAGCAGCAGGCGCGGCTCCGCCATGAGGGCACGCCCGATGGCGAGCATCTGCTGCTCACCCCCCGAGAGGGTTCCGCCCATCTGCTTCTGCCGCTCCTGCATGCCGCGGGAACAAGGTGAAGACGCGATCGAGGCTCTCGGGCGAGGGCTTGCCCTTGATGTAGGCGCCCATGGCGAGGTTCTCCATCACGGTCATCCCGGGGAAGATCCCTCGCCCCTCTGGCGCCTGCGACAGCCCGAGCCCGACCCGACGGTGACCAGCCAGGTCCGTGATGTTGTTGCCGTCGAAGGACACCGACCCTGCTGTCACCCGACGCAGCCCCGAGATGGTCTGGAGGGTGGTCGTCTTCCCCGCGCCGTTGGCCCCCACGAGGGTGACGATCTCGCCGTCGTCGACGTTCAGGGAAATGCCTTTGAGGGCAGCGATCTTGCCGTAGTTGACCTGCAGGTCGACAACCTCAAGAAGCATCGGACACCTCCCCGAGGTAGGCCTTGATGACGGCGGGGTCCTGGCGGACCTGCTCCGGGTCGCCGTCGGCGATCTTCTGGCCGAAGTCCACGACCGCCAGCCGGTCACTGACGCCCATGACCAGGCTCATGTCGTGCTCGATGAGCAGGACCGTGACCCCGGTGTCCCGGATCCGCCGGATCAGAGCCATCAGGTCGGTCTTCTCGGACGGGTTCATGCCCGCGGCCGGCTCGTCCAGGAGCAGCAGTCGGGGTCCGGTCGCCAGGGCCCTGGCGATCTCCAGACGCCGCATGTCGCCGTAGGGAAGGTTGCGCGCAGCGTCCGCGGACCGGTCGGCGATCCCGATGAAGGTCAGCAGCTCCATGGCCCGCGCGTGGGCCTCCCGCTCCTCCGCGCGAAACCGCGGCAGGCCGAGCAGCGCACCGACCACGCTCGACTTGTGCTGGGCATGAGCGCCGACGACCACGTTGTCGAGCACGGTCATGTTGTCGAAGAGCCGGATGTTCTGGAACGTCCGTGCGATGCCGAGCCGGGTGACCATGTGCGGGCGCATGCGCGTTGACCCGCTTGCCCTCGAAGACGATGTCGCCCTCGCTCGGGGTGTAGACGCCGGTGATCATGTTGAACACGGTCGTCTTCCCGGCCCCGTTCGGCCCGATCAGGGCGAAGATCTCGCCCTGCTCGACCTGGAGGTCGAGCTCCGAGACCGCGGTCAGGCCACCGAAGCGCATGGTGACGCTCGCGAGGCGGATCAGAGGCTCGGTCATCAGCGGTTGTCCTCGGCCTGGGCCACGACGGCACCCACCTCTCCCCCGAGCTGACCGATCCCGCCCTCGCCCTCTTTGAGCTCGGCCTGCCGGATCCTGGACGGCCACAGACCCTGCGGGCGGAAGATCATCAGCACGACGAGGACGGCACCGAAGACGAGCACGCGGTACTGGCTGAACTCACGTGAGACCTCAGGGATCCAGCCCACCAGGAAGGCTCCCAGGATGACGCCGGGGATGTTGCCGGCGCCCCCGAGCACGACCGCGGCAAGAATGGTGGCCGACAGGATGAAGGGGAAGTCGGTCGGCCGGATCGCCGTCTGGAACGACGCGTAGATGCACGCCGGTCGCGCCTCCGACAGCGGCCCCGACCGTGAAGGCCCAGAGCTTGAACGTCAGGGTGGGCACGCCCATCAGCTCTGCCGCGTCCTCGTCCTCGCGGATCGCCGACCAGGACCGGCCCACCCTGCTTCGCTCGAGCCGCTTCAGGCCGATGACGACGAGCACGATCATGAAGACGATCAGGTACCAGTACGGCTTGACGCTGCTGATCGAGAAGGTCAACGCGTCGACCCCTTCGACCGACGGCGGACGCGGGATCTTGTTGATGCCGCGAGGACCGCCGGTGAACTCCAGGTTGGTCGCGGTGACGCGGATGATCTCTCCGAAGCCCAGCGTCACGATGGCGAGGTAGTCGCCCCGCAGGCGCAGCGTCGGGGTCCCCAGCGCCAGCCCGGCCAGCATGGTCAAGGCGACGGCGATGGGCAGCACGATCCAGAAGTTGAGCCCGAAGTCGGTGCCCAGGATGGCCATGGTGTAGGCGCCGATGGCGAAGAAGGCGACGAACCCGAGGTCGAGCAGCCCGGCGTAGCCGACCACGACGTTGAGGCCCAGCGCCATCAGGATGTAGATCCCGATCGGGTAGACGAGCACCCGCTGCCAGCTGCTGCCAGGCGTCATGATGTCGCCGAGCCCGGGGATCGACGGCAGCGACAGCGCCAACAGGATCATCAACGCGTAGCCGACCCAACGCCCCCACGTGGGCAGGCTCTGCCAGCGGGCGCCGATCGCCTCGAACGTCTTCACCCACGGGAGCCGGAAGCCGCGCAGCGGCTTGGTGCCGCTCATGCGCGTGCCTTCCCGAGCGACTCGCCGAGCAGACCCGTGGGCCGGAACATCAGCACCAGCACCAGCACGGAGAACGCGATGACGTCCTTCCACTGCGCGCCGAAGATGCTCGCGCCGTACTCCTCGATCAGTCCGAGGAGCAGGCCTCCGAGCAGGGCACCCCGAAGGTTGCCGATGCCGCCGAGGACGGCCGCGGTGAAGGCCTTGATGCCGAGGACGAAGCCCACGAAGTACGTCGTCACCTCGAAGAACACCACGTAGAACATCCCGCCGATCCCAGCCATGGCACCGCCGATGAGGAACGTCACGAGGATGACGCTGTCGATGTCGACGCCCATGAGCGTCGCGTTGTTGGGGCTCTGGGCGGTGGCGCGGATCGCGCGGCCGAGCCGGGTGCCGTTCACCACGCGGTCGAGCAGCACCATCATCAGGACTGCCCCGAAGAACACGAGGAGCTTGTCGGCGCGGAGATCTCCGGAGCCGATCGTCGCGACGACGTCCTTGTCGAGGATCCGGGTGGTCGTGATGGTCGTCGGGCCACTTCAGCGAGAACAGCTGCTGGATGAACAGCGAGGCGCCGATGGCGCTGATCAGGGCGGCCAGCTGGGTGGCTCCGCGCCTCCTCAGCGGGCGGTAGGCGATGCGCTCGAGCAGCACGGCGGCGCCTCCACTGGCTGCGGCCGCGACCAGCCCGGCGAGCAGCAGGAAGAGCAGCAGGGCGACTCCGGTCAGCGGGGAGGTCACGCCGATGCCGGTGATCACGGCGACCGTGGCGAACGTGCCGATCATGAAGATCTCGGAGTGCGCGAAGTTGATCAGGCGCAGCACGCCGTAGACGAGGGTGTAGCCGAGCGCGACGAGCGCGTAGATGGCGCCCTGGGTCAGTCCGTCGATCGTGGAGGCCCAGAACTGGTCGATGAAGTTGCTCACGACCCTCGCTTTCTCCCCACGACGGGGGTGGGAGCGCTGTCGCGCTCCCACCCCCGCGGTCAGGGATCTAGGGCTTGGATCAGCCCGTGGCCTCGTCGGTCGTGCCGATCGACGTGATCTTGCCGTCGACGACCTTGTACATCAAGACCGTTCCACCACTGATGTTGCCGTTGGCTCTCGAACTGGATCTGCTTCGAGACACCGGCGAAGTTCGACGCGCTGACGACGGGGAGGAGCGCCTCAGCCGTCGTGGCGCCGCCCTTGATGCCGTTGATGAACGTCGTGGCAGCGTCATAGCCCTCGGGGGAGTACGTGCCGGGGTCACGTGCTGAACGCGGCCGTGTAGTTGGTGTAGAAGGTGGCCGCGGTTCCGGTGGATGCCGCGTTGATCAGCGCGCAGGTGCAGGAGAGGTACGCGCCTTCTGCAGCCGCACCCGCGCCCTCGACGAAGGCCGGGTCGAGCGAACCGTCACCGGACACGAAGGCCGCGGTGACCCCGCCGTCCTTGAGCTGCTTGGCGAACGGACCGGCCTGGGCGTAGTAGCCGCCGTAGACGACGGCGTCGACGTTCTTGCCCTTGATCGTGTTGACGACCGAGGAGTAGTTCGGCACGGTCGTGCCCTCAGCGGCGACCGACTCACGCACCGCGCACGGTCGACGCCTGCGGTCCTTGGCCGCAGTGGCAACCTGGTCGGCGAGGCCCTTGCCGTACTCGGAGGCGTCGTCGATGACGGCGACGGTCTCAGCGGACAGGCCCTTGGTCACGAAGGTCGCCAGACCCGGGCCCTGGAAGCCGTCGTCCGCGAGCACCCGGTGGAAGGTCGTCCAGGCGTTGTCGGACAGCTCGACCCGGGTGGCCGACGCGGACACGAACGGGATCGCCGGCCTCTTGCCAGATGGCACCGGTGTCTGCGGTCTCACCCGAGAACGCCGGGCCGACCAGGCCGACGATGCCGTCCTCGACCGCCTTCGGCGCGAGGGCCGTGGCCTGCTTCGGGTCACCCTGGGAGTCGTACTCGACCAGTTCGATCGTCGTGGCCGGGCTGGTCGCGTTGTACTCGTCGATGGCCAGCTTGGCACCGTTGCGGATGTTGATGCCCAGCGCCTTGTTCGGACCGGTCAGGTCTCCCATGAAACCGATCTTGACCGACGTGGCCGCGTCGCCGCCGCCGCTGCCGCCGCCGCTGCTGCCGCAGGCTGCAGCGCCAAGCGCGACCACGGCCACCGCCGCCACTGTCGCGAGACGGCGCGTTGAAGTTCTCTTCACGTTCTCCTCCTTCGCCGCCGGAGTCCCGCGGCTCTTTGCTGCTCAACGCCGACGACAGGTGCCGCCCACGATGTTCCTGTGGCGCGGACACTAGCGAAGGAAGGGCCGAAGTCCGGCAACGTTACGCCAACGTTATCGGCCCGCGTGTCCCCGCCGCGGGGCCGTTCGGCGTGCGCGGAGCCTCGGGATCGACAATCCGCTCAGCGGGTCAGAGAGTCGCAGCCGGTAGCTGAGGGTGTCGCCGTTCGACGAGATCGAAAGGCCGAGGGACGACAGCGCGTCGAGCGCCTCGCGCTGCTCCCCCTGAACCTCGCCTCCCATGCGTCCCACCAGGGCCTCGAGGTCGGCGAACCCCACGACCGACGCCTGGCCGGCTTCCGGGACCGCGTCGCGGAAGCGCTGCGAGTCGCCGAACCCGCCACCTGCGGCGAGTGCTTGCGCCCAGGCCGCATCGTCGGAGACGACGACCCCGTCCGAGGTCGGCTCAGCCGAGACGTCACCCTCGGCGTCCGAGACCAGGGCGAGCACCGCGTCGACGGTGTCCTGACCACCCACCACGCGGACACCGACCGCCGGCTCGCTGTCGCTCCCGCCACCCACGGCGAGCACGGTCTGGTCACCGAACAACGTGCCCCAGTTCTTCGGGTCCCCCAGCGGGCCGAACAGCTGCGAGGGGTCGTTGCCCTCACCTGCGAGCGCACCCAGGCCGACGAGGCCGTCGAGCGCCGGGGCGACCGCGTCGCTCATCGCCTGACCGAGGCCGGCGCCACCGACCGCAGCCAGGGTGGAGTCCGGCAGGTCGAGGAGAGCGGAGACCCCTCCGGAAGGGAGCGAGACCTGCGACCCGGTGCTGCTGCCGACGAGCTCCAGCGCGTCACCGTCGAACCGGAGGACGCTCACCGCGGATCCCTCCGACGGCCCGGCACCGAGACCAGACGCGCCTCCGAGCATGCCCAGCGGAAGCGCGCGCGAGAGGCTGCTCAGCCCTCCGTTGCTCGACCAGAGCGTCATCACGCCCGAGCCGTACGGCGCAAGCGCAGCGTTGTAGTCCGCATCGTCGGCCAGGCTGGCGGTCTGGGCCTCGGCGAACAGCTGGGCGGCCGCATCGGTTGCCGGCGCATCGCCCATGCCGAAGGACTGCTCGGCGGCGACGATCGCATACCCGTCGCGCACCACGACGCTCGCACCGGGCAGGCTGAGACCGCCGACGCCCTCGACCAACGTGCCCAGGCTCGCCTCGGCGGCCTTCTCGTCGGTGACCTGGAGGACGAGCTCGAGGCGCAGCGGGTCCTTCGTGGACGACCCGGGCACCAGGGCGACGGCGAACCGGTCACCGAGCCACGGTTCGACGTCCTTCGCGTAGTCGATGTCGCTGCCCTCGAACAGCGTGGCGAACCCCGGGCCGAGGCCGCCGCTCTCCGCGAAGAGGTCGCGCAGCTGCGGGAACTTCCGGAGGAACCGGTAGGCGTCCACCTTCTGCCCGGCCGACGGGATCGAGGTCGAGCTCGACGTAGAACGCGGCAGTGGCCGGAACGACCGACTCGGGCTGGGCTGCCTCCGCCCGACAGCGCCGACCCCACGGTCCAGGCTCCGCCGCCGACGGCGAGGACCGCCGCTGCGGCTCCGGCGACCAACAGGCCACGACGCCGTCGCGACGGTGCTGCCGACGGCTCGCCGAGGGGTGGAAGCACGTTGGCGGCGGCGATGAGCGTCCCGTCGGAGCTGGACAGCACCTCAGCTGCTGGCTGCAGGTCGTCCCGCTGGTCGTCGTCGTACGGCATGCCGCGATCGCCTTCCCTCCGGCACGCACCCCGGACGTGCGCCCCTCCCCCGCGAGTATCGGCGCAACGAGCGACCGAATGAAGCCCTCAGACGACTGAGCCCGACCCGAGCAGAGCCTTGAGGTCGCCGAACAGCGCGGGGCTCGCCGACACCCTGAGCCGGTCGTCGAGCTGCAGGACGGTCGTGCGCCCCGCGGACTGCAGCTGCAGATGGACCGGGATCACGCCGGGGTGGCTGGCCAGGACCCCCTTGAGCTGATCGACCACAGGCGGGATGCAGCGGGCGACCGGCATCGTGATGACGATCGGCCCGCGGTCGCCCACCGACAGGTCCGGGAGGCTCATCTCCATCGCCACGAGGCGAGGGACCTCCTCGCGCTTGTCGAGGCGGCCCTTGACGACGACCACGGCGTCCTCGACCAGCTGCGTGGCCACCAGCGTGTAGGTCTGCGGGAAGAACATCACGTCGATCGCGCCCTCGAGGTCCTCGATGGTCGCGATCGCCCAGGCGTTGCCCTTCTTGGTCATCTTGCGCTGGAGGCCGGAGACGAGTCCAGCGATGGTCACGATCGAACCGTCGGAGCGGTCCTCGTCGGCCATCAACCCGGCCACCGAGACGTCGGCGACCTGGGCCAGCACGTGCTCGACACCCATCAGGGGATGGTCGGAGACGTACAGCCCGAGCATGTCGCGCTCGGCCGCCAGCAGCACCGTCTTGTCCCACTCGCCGACCGGGATGGCGAGCTCGAACCCGAGAGCCGGCGCGCCTTCGTCTCCACCGCCGAAGAGATCGAACTGCCCGATCGCCTCGGCCCGCTTGGTCTCGAGCACCGCATCGATCGCCTCGGCATGGACCGCCGTCAGCCCCCGCCGGGTGTGCCCGAGGGAGTCGAAGGCCCCCGCCTTGATCAAGGACTCGACGGTGCGCTTGTTGCAGACCACGGCGTCGACCTTGGCGAGGAAGTCCGTGAAGTCGCTGAAACGACCCTTGGCACGCCGCGTCGCCACGAGCGACTCGACGACGTTGGCACCCACGTTGCGGATGGCCGACAGCCCGAAGCGGATGTCGGTGCCGCGGGGCGTGAAGTCGCCGTCGGAGTCGTTGACGTCCGGGGGCAGCACCTTGATCCCCATGCGCCGGCACTCGTTGAGGTAGAGCGCGGACTTGTCCTTGTCGTCGCGCACCGAGGTGAGCAGCGCGGCCATGTACTCGGCCGGGTAGTTGGCCTTGAGGTACGCCGTCCAGAACGACAGGACGCCGTAGCCCGCGCTGTGCGCCTTGTTGAAGCCGTAGTCGGAGAAGGGGACGAGGGTGTCCCACAGAGTCTTGATGGCTGCCTCGGTGTAGCCGTTGGCGCGCATGCCCGCACTGAAGCCGTCGTACTCCTTGTCGAGGATCTCCTTCTTCTTCTTGCCCATCGCCTTGCGGAGCAGGTCGGCTTGACCGAGGGAGTAGCCGGCCACCTTCTGCGCGATCGCCAGGACCTGCTCCTGGTAGACGAGCAGGCCATGGGTCTCGTCGAGGATCTCCGCGAGCGGCTCGGCGAGCTCGGGGTGGATGGGGACCACCTGCTGGCGGCCGTTCTTCCGGTCGGCGTAGTCGTTGTGGGCGTTGGCCCCCATGGGCCCGGGCCGGTAGAGCGCGCCGACGGCGGAGATGTCCGCGAACGACGTCGGCTGCATGAGCCGGAGCAGGGACCGCATGCCGGCGCCCTCGAGCTGGAAGATGCCGAGCGTGTCACCCCGACCCAGCAGCTCGTACGTCGGGCGGTCGGCATCGAGGTCCAGGTCCTCGAGGACGAGCTCGATGCCGTGGTTGGTCCTGATGTGGCCCAGGCAGTCGTCGAGGATCGTGAGGTTGCGCAACCCCAGGAAGTCCATCTTCAGCAGGCCCAGCGCCTCGCACGCCCCCATGTCGAGCTGGGTGATGATCGCGCCGTCCGCGTCGCGCCGCTGGATCGGGATCACGTCGAGGAGCGGCTCGCTGCACAAGATCACGCCGGCCGCGTGCACGCCCCACTGGCGCTTCAGTCCCTCCAGGCCGAGGGCCGTGTCGACGACCTTCGTGACGTCCGGCTCGGTCTCGTAGAGGGCGCGGAACTCCCCCGCCTCTGCGTACCGGGAGTCCGTCGGATCGAAGATGCCCGCGAGGGAGATGTCCTTGCCCATGACCGAGGGCGGCATCGCCTTGGTGAGCCGGTCGCCCATCGCGTAGGGGTAGCCCAGCACGCGAGCGGCGTCCTTGACCGCAGCCTTCGCCTTGATGTTGCTGTAGGTGATGATCTGCGCGACGCGCTCCTCGCCGTACTTCTCGGTGGCGTAGCGGATCATGTCGCCGCGGCGGCGCTCGTCGAAGTCCATGTCGATGTCGGGCATCGAGATGCGCTCGGGGTTGAGGAAGCGCTCGAAGAGCAACCCGTGCTTGATCGGGTCGAGCTCGGTGATACCGAGAGCGTAGGAGACGAGGGAGCCCGCGGCCGACCCGCGGCCGGGCCCTACCCGGATGTTGCTCTCGTGGGCGAACCGGACCAGGTCGGCGACCACGAGGAAGTACCCGGGGAAGCCCATCTGGCAGATCACGCCGAGCTCGTAGTCGGCCTGGGCACGATGGGCGTCGGAGATGCCGAGGGGGAAGCGTCGATGCAGACCGAGCTCGACCTCCTTGACCAGCCAGGAGTCCTCGGACTCCCCCTCGGGCACGCCGAAGCGCGGCATCAGGTTGGCGCCCTCGTTGAACGAGATCGAGCACCGCTCGGCGACCAGCAGGGTGTTGTCGCACGCCTCGGGCAGGTCCCGCCAGACATGGCGCATCTCGGCCGCGGTCTTGAGGTAGAAGTCGCGGGCATCGAAGCGGAACCGGTTCGGGTCGGCCAGCGTCTTGCCGGTCTGCACGCACAGCAGCGCCTCGTGGGCGTCGGCATCGGCGGCGTGGGTGTAGTGCAGGTCGTTCGTCGCCAGCAGCGGGAGCTCGAGGGCGCGGGCGATCTTCAGGAGGTCGTCGCGGGTGCGTCGCTCGATCTCCAGGTCGTGGTCCATCAGCTCGCAGAAGAAGTTGCCGGCCCCGAAGATGTCGCGGTAGTCGGCTGCGGCCTGCAGAGCACGTTCGTAGTTGCCGACCTGGAGCCAGCGGTTGACCTCACCCGAGGGGCAGCCGGTCGTCGCGATGATGCCCTTGGCGTAGCGTTCCAGGAGCTCGCGGTCGAAGCGCGGGTACTTGCGGTACTGCCCCTCCAGGCTGGCCAGGCTGGAGATGCGGAAGAGGTTGTGCAGGCCCACGTTGTCCTGGGCGAGCAGGGTCATGTGGGTGTAGTTGACCTTGCCCTTCGTCATTCCTTCATCGCCGACGTCCTGCCCGACGCCGGCACCGAACGTGAACGGCTGGCGGTCGAACCGGCTGCCGATCGGGACGTAGTAGCCCTCCATGCCGATGATCGGGTTGACCCCGGTCGCCTTCGCCTGCTTGTAGAAGTCGTAGGCGCCGAACACGTTGCCGTGGTCGGTCATCGCCAGCGCGGGCATCTCCTGCTTGGCCGCCTCGGCGAACAGGTCCTTGACCCGGGCGGCACCGTCGAGCATCGAGTACTCGGTGTGGACGTGCAGGTGCGCAAAGCCGTCACCACCGGTCGACGCCACGCTTGCACCTCCCAGGGGCACGAGTCACCCGGACGAGGCGGTCCTGCCTCCCGGGGGGTGCCTGACCGGGGGAAGTCGGCCGACCCGTCGAGCCTAGCCCGGGGTGGGGACGACTCCGAACCGACGTGCCGGGGGGATGCCGGCGACACGCCGTACGACCGACGACGCGCCCGGACTCACGCGGCGACGAGGGCCGAGAGCTCGGCGTAGACCTCGTCGGTGAGCACCACCTGGGCCGCCGCGACGTTCTCCTCGAGATGGTCCGAGCGAGCCCGTCCCGGGGATCGGAAGCATCACCGGGGACCGACGCAGCAGCCACGCCGAGCGCCAGCTGAGCCGGTGTGTGACCCGTGCGACGCGCCAGGGCATCGAGCGGCCCCCCTGCGCGGGCCAGCTCGCGGTTGGCGATCGGGAACCAGGGGATGAAGCCGATGCCCTCCGCTCGTGGCGTGGTCGAGGAGGGCCTCGGACTGCCGGTTGGCCAGGTTGTACAGGTTCTGGACGCTGACGATGGGGGCGATCTCGCGAGCCGCCTCGAGCTCCTCGACGCTGACCTCGGACAGCCCAAGATGACGGATCTTGCCCTCGTCCTGAAGCGCCTTCAGCTCACCGACCTGGTCCTCGAGGGGGACGAGAGGGTCGATGCGGTGCAGCTGGTAGAGGTCGATCTGCTCGACGCCGAGCCTGCGCAGGGACATCTCCAGGCACTGGCGCAGGTACTCGGGCCGACCGACCACGACCCACCGGTCCGGGCCCTGCCGGGTGAAACCGGCCTTGGTGGCGATGACGACCCCGTCGTAGGGGTGCAGCGCCTCGCGGATGAGGTCCTCGGAGACGAAGGGGCCGTAGGAGTCCGCCGTGTCGATGAAGTCGACGCCGAGCTCGACCGCCCGGCGCAGCACCGCGATCGCGGTGTCGTGGTCGGCCGGAGGACCCCAGATCCCGCGTCCGGTGATGCGCATGGCGCCGAAGCCGAGGCGCGTGACGGGCAGGTCACCTCCGAGCGCGAACGTGCCGCTGGGCCGTGCCGACGGAGCGGCAGCGGTGGACGGGGGCGCGGGTGCCGGGGTGTCAGTCATCACCAGGGACCAAGTCGCCCGCCGCCCCGGTCATTCCCGCCGCCCCGAGATGATCAAGGAATCCTGCACCGGTCGAGTCGCCTTGATCAGTGCCGGATTCCTTGATCATCGGGAACGGGGTGCGTCAAGAGGGCGCCACATGTGCCGGTGGGGCAGCCCGGCGTCGTCGAACTCCTCGCCGAAGGCCGAGTAGCCAAGTCCCTCGTAGAAGCCGCGTGCGTGGGTCTGCGCGCCCAGGTAGACGCACGCCAGCCCACGCTCGACGGCTCGCTCCTCGATGACCCGGACCAGGGCCGCTCCGAGGCCGGCGCCGCGTGCCTCCCGCACGACCGCGAGCCGGCCCAGGTGCCCCACCGCACCGAGCGCAGGATCGAGACCCTCGAACCCCGCCGGCTCGACGACCAGCCGGCCGGCTCCCACCGGGGTCCCGTCGACGATCGCGAGCACGTGATCGGCGTCGCGGTCGCGCTCGTCGCGCTCGAGCTCGACCGGCACCCCTTGCTCGTCGACGAAGACCTCGTACCGAAGGGCGTACGCCACCTCGACGAGGTCGGGGGCAGTGACCACGCCGACCTCGAGGACGGTCATGACTCTCCCCGGATCACGTCCAGGGCGTGGGACAGGTCGGCCGGATAGGGCGAGGTGAAGACGCACCCGCTCCCCCGTGCTGGGGTGGTCGAAGGCGAGCCGGCGAGCGTGCAGCCACTGGCGTTCCAGACCGAGGCGCGCAGCGAGCACCGGGTCGGCTCCGTAGGTCAGGTCGCCGACGCAGGGGTGGCGGAGCGCGCTCAGGTGCACCCGGATCTGGTGCGTGCGACCGGTCTCGAGCTGGATCTCCAGCAGCGACCCCGCGCGGAAGGCCTCCAGCGTCTCGTAGTGGGTGATGCTGGGCTTTCCGTCCCCGACCACCGCCCAGCGCCAGTCGTGGCTGGGATGGCGTCCGATGGGCGCGTCGACGGTGCCCCGGCTGGGATCGAGATGACCCTGAGCGAGCGCGTGGTAGACCTTCTCGACCGTGCGCTCCTTGAAGGCTCGCTTCAGCACCGTGTAGGCGTGCTCGGACTTGGCGACGACCATGAGACCGCTGGTCCCGACATCGAGCCGGTGGACCACGCCCTGCCGCTCGGCGGCACCGGACGTCGACACCCGATAGCCGGCGCCGGCCAGCCCACCGACGACCGTCGGACCGGTCCACCCCGGACTCGCGTGGGCGGCGACCCCGGCGGGCTTGTCGACCACGATGAGGTCGTCGTCGTCATGGACGACGAGCAGACCGGGAACCGGTTCGGCCACGACCGTGAGCGCAGCGGGCGGCGCGGGGATCTCCACCTCGAGCCAGGCGCCCGCTGACACCCGGTCGCTCTTGCCGACCGCGGTGCCGTCGAGGGTCACCTTGCCGTGGGCCGCCAGCTCGGCGGCCTTGGTCCGGGACAGCCCGAAGATCCGAGCGAGCGCGGAGTCGACGCGCTCTCCCTCGAGCCCGTCGGGAACGGGCAGGCGACGGATCTCGTCGCCGGTCATGCGTCCTCCACCTCGGTGGTCCCCAGGTGCTCGGGCCGGTTCCGCGCAGCCCAGCCGTGGCGGCTTCCGTCCATCTCGAACCCCAGCAGGGTGAGCAGCACGATCCCGATGACCGAGCAGACGATCGCCGAGTCGGCCAGGTTGAAGACCGGGAAGTTCGGCCACTCGATCCAGTCGACGACGTAGCCGCGGAAGGGGCCGGGCGAGCGGAAGACCCGGTCGATGAGGTTGCCGAGAGCACCACCGAGCAGACCCCCGAGGCAGATCGCCCAGGCCAACGAGCGCAGCCGCCGCGCCGTGCGCAGGATGACGACGACCACCACGGCGGCCACGGCGGTGAAGATCCACGTGGTGCCGGTTCCGATGCTGAAGGCCGCTCCGGGGTTGCGGACGTGGGTGATCGTGATCCATCCGCCGAACAGCTCGATGGGGTCGAACGGCCACTCGTGGACGATCCACACCTTCGTCGCCAGGTCGAGCAGCACGACGACAGCCGCCACCCCCAGGAGCAGGGCAGTGGTGCGGCGGGTTCGGGGAGTGTGGTCGGCGTCGCTCAGCGACGCTCCTCCTTCTGTTTGCATGACATGCACAGGGTCGCACGTGGGAACACCTGCAGCCGAGCCTTGCCGATCGGGTTGCCGCACGACTCGCACACGCCGTAGCTGCCGTCGTCGAGGCGGCGCAACGCGCGCTCGGTCTGCTGGAGCATGTCGCGCGCGTTGTTGGCCAGCGACATCTCGTGCTCACGCTCGAAGGTCTTGGTGCCCGCGTCGGCCTGGTCGTCGCCGGCGCCGTCGCCCGAGTCGCGGATGAGGTCGGCCAAGCCCTCCTCGGCGACCGCGATCTCGCCGCGCAGCCGCGCGAGCTCGACATCGAGCTCCTTGCGGACCTCGGCGCGCTCCTTGGCCGTCCAGGGGGTCTCGTCGGCCCGCACCACCAGCCGCGCGGGACGAGCTGGAGACGTCTTCGACGCCGCCGATCTTGACTGCCGCCTTCGCCGGCGCCTTGGCCGGAGCCGCCTTCGTCGCGGGAGCCTTCTTCGCCGGCGCCTTGGCCGGAGCCGCCTTCGTCGCGGGAGCCTTCTTCGCCGGCGCCTTGGCCGGAGCAGCCTTCGTCGCGGGAGCCTTCTTCGCCGGCGCCTTGGCCGGAGCCGCCTTCGTCGCGGGAGCCTTCTTCGCCGGCGCCTTGGCCGGAGCCGCCTTCGTCGCAGGAGCCTTCTTCGCCGGCGCCTTGGCCGGAGCCGCCTTCGTCGCGGGAGCCTTCTTCGCCGGTGCAGCCTTCGTCGCGGGAGCCTTCTTCGCCGGCGCCTTGGCCGGAGCCGCCTTCGTCGCGGGAGCCTTCTTGGCCGGCTCCTTGGTCACTGAGGCCTTGGTCACTGAGGCCTTGGTCGTCGTCTTCGCGGTCGCGGCCCTGGCCGCGGCGACGCGCACGCCGACGGGCGCCGAGGCGCGCGACAGCACACCCTTCAGGGCAGCACGTACCTGCCCCGACGTGGCCTTGCGGCTGTCCGGCATGGCTCGACCCCGATCCCTCGCTCGCGCACGGTCACCGGAGGATAGAGGGCTCGCGACCCCCCAACAACGAGGCGCGCCGCCCAGCCCACGATCGATGGGCGATCTTCCGCCCAGGGCGTCCATGATCGCTCTCCACAGCGCGACACCTCCTTCCCGCGGACTTGTCGGTGCTGGGTCGTAGCGTCGTTGTCATGTTCGATAGGTCGCTGGCCGCCGAGACCGCACCGCGGTCGACGCCGGCCACCCCCGCACTTCGGTTCGGTGGCGACGGTGCGGTGTTCGACGTGTCGATGTCGGCAGGGCATGTCTCGCTGGAGGCCCGGCTGCTGGAGACGGTGCTCAGCGGGGCGCCCGGGCCCGAGCTGGTGGCGCTGCTCACCGAGGTCGAGGCAGGGCCGGTTGCCTCGGACGACGCGGTCACGGTGGCGCAAGCCTGGGAGCGGGTCTCTCGCTGGGTCGCGGCGCGCAGCAGCGCGGCAATCGCTCGTGTCGTCGCGCAGGAGGAGGCAAGCCGGCCGGGGACGAGCAGCGAGATCGACCCGGCGAGTGAGGAGATCCGCACTGCGCTCAACCTCACGGTCGGGCAGGCCGACCGGCGGACCGACCTTGCGCGCCAGCTGTCGACCCGGCTTCCGCTCACGGCAGCGGCGCTCGAGGGCGGCGAGGTCTCCCTTGCGCACGTCATGTCCCTCGTCGATCTGCTCGGCGGACGCTCGGACGACATCGCGGCAGCGGTCGAGGAACGGGTCCTCCGCCGCGCGCCGCATCAAGCGGTGCCCGCGTTCAAACGTTCCGTGCGTCGGGCGCTGATGCGCATCGATCCCTTGGGCGAGGCGCTCGCCCACCTCGAGGCGGCGGGCATGAGCGATGTCGTGAAGTACGACGACGCGGCGACCGGCCAGTCGACGATCCTGGCCACCCTTCCGACGGTCGACGCAGCCATCCTCTGGAACACCCTGGACGCGTGCGCCCGTCGCGACCGCGGCCGCGACGGGAACCGGGACCAGCCTGCAGGGGACGAGCCCGGCCCGTCGTCACGCAAGCGGTTGGGGGCCTACCGCGTCGACACGCTCCTGCGCTGGGCCCAGCAGGAGCTGGCTGACCCCGACGCGCCCAAGCCGCAGCGCCGCCCCATCGAGCTCCAGGTCGTCATCGACCTGCCGACGCTGATGGGGCTGCGCGACCACCCTGCCGAGATCCCCGGCCACGGCCCGCTGCCCGCGCCGATCGCCCGGCTGCTCGCCGAGGACGCCGAGTGGCGCCGGTTCATCAGCGACCCGGTCACCGGACACCTGCTCGACTACGGCCGATCGACCTACGCACCTCCACAGGAGCTGCGCGACTTCGTCCTCGCGCGCGATCGGATGTGCGTCGCGCCGCGGTGTGACCGCTCCTCGCGACACGCCCAGCTCGACCATCTCGACGCCTTCGCCCGAGCCGACGGACGCCCGGCTCCCCGAGGCGACCCACCGGACACATCAGGCACCGCACCACCCGGCACGACACGTCCACGCGATCCGGATTCGACGACGGAAGGCGGAGGGCGTACGTCCGCCGCCAACCTGCGGCCGGAGTGCACCTGGCACCACCTGCTCAAGACCCATCACGGGTGGCGGGTGGAGCAGCGGTCGGACGGCCTGCTCTGGACCAGCCCCGGAGGACGGGCCTACCTCGTGCCGCCCCAGCCGGTGCTACCCGAGTGACCACGACCGGTCGGTCGCCTACGATGGCCACGACCTGTACGGCGCCGACGAGGACAAGTAGTCCAGGACGCAGCCTTGAGCGACCCGGGGACGGTGCGAGCCCGGGGGCCTGGCCTCGACGAAGATCACCTCTGAGCCACCGCGGGTCGCCACGAGTGGGTGGGCGGAGCGGGTCGGGTGACCGACGGGCAATGCCTGCCAAGGAGGGTGGTACCGCGGGACCCCGGCGCCTGCCGGAGCCTCGTCCCTTCGTCGAAGCCGTGCCTCCGCCGGAGGCCCGTCCGCGAAGGAGCGCACCCGTGGCCCTCTACCGACCGGTCCCCCCGCAGGTCGACCTGCCCGCCGTCGATCGCGAGATCCTGGCGTTCTGGCGCGAGCACGAGGTCTTCGCTCGAAGCCTGACCCAGACCGAGGACGGGCCGTTGTGGGTCTTCTACGAAGGACCTCCCACGGCCAACGGGATGCCAGGCGCTCACCACGTCGAGGCCCGGGTGTTCAAGGACGTGTTCCCCCGCTACCGGACGATGAAGGGGCACCATGTGCCCCGGAAGGCCGGCTGGGACTGCCACGGGCTGCCCGTGGAGCTGGCCGTGGAGAAGGAGCTCGGGTTCACGGGCAAGGGCGACATCGAGGCCTACGGGGTCGCCGAGTTCAACGCCAGGTGCCGCGCTTCGGTGGAGCGGCACGTGGGCGAGTTCGAGGCGATGACCGAGCGGATGGGCTACTGGGTCGACATGTCCCAGGCCTACCGCACCATGGACGCGTCCTACGTGGAGAGCGTCTGGTGGTCGCTGAAGGCGATCTTCGACCAGGGCCTGCTCGTCCAGGACCACCGCGTCGCGCCGTACTGTCCACGCTGCGGGACCGGGCTGTCCGACCACGAGCTGGCCCAGGGCTACGAGACCGTCGTGGACCCCTCGGTCTACGTCCGGATGCCGCTGACGTCCGGTCCCTGGGCCGGTCGGGCCGACCTGCTGGTGTGGACGACGACCCCGTGGACGCTCGTGTCCAACACCGCAGTGGCTGCCAACCCCGAGGTCGACTACGTGGTCGTGTCGCGCGACGCCGACCGGTTCGTGGTCGCCGCGCCCCTCGTCGAGGCCGCGCTCGGCGAGGGCTGGACCGTCGAGGAGACCGTCTCCGGGCGCTCGATGGAGCGCTGGACCTACACCCGACCCTTCGACCTGATCGACATCCCCGACGCCCACTACGTCGTGCTGGACGGCTACGTGACGACCGAGGACGGCACCGGTCTGGTCCACCAGTCCCCGGCCTTCGGCGCCGACGACCTCCGCATCTGCAGGGCGTACGGCCTCCCGGTGGTCAACCCGGTGACCCGCGACGGGCACTTCGAGGCTGACGTCCCCCTCGTGGGCGGCCAGTTCTTCAAGAAGGCCGATGCCGACCTGGTGGCCGACCTGGCTGCGCGCGAGCGGCTGTTCAAGCACGTCCCGTACGAGCACTCCTACCCGCACTGCTGGCGGTGCCACACCGCGCTGCTCTACTACGCCCTGCCGTCCTGGTACATCCGCACGACCGCGATCAAGGACCAGCTGCTCGCGGAGAACGAGCGAACCCACTGGTACCCCGACACGATCAAGCACGGCCGCTACGGGGACTGGCTGACCAACAACATCGACTGGGCGCTGTCCCGCGACCGCTACTGGGGCACCCCGCTGCCGATCTGGCGGTGCGCGGACGACGAGACCCACCTCACCTGCGTCGGGTCGCTGGCCGAGCTGGGTCAGCTGTCGGGACAGGACGTCTCGGCCCTCGACCCGCATCGGCCCTACGTCGACGACGTCACGCTGCCCTGCCCGACCTGCGGAGCGGAGGCGCGGCGGGTGCCCCAGGTCATCGACGGCTGGTACGACTCCGGGGCCATGCCGTTCGCCCAGTGGGGCTATCCCCATGCCCCCGGGAGCGCCGAGGTGTTCGACGGGCGTTACCCCGCCGACTTCATCTGCGAGGCCATCGACCAGACCCGCGGCTGGTTCTACACGCTGATGGCCGTCGGAACCCTGGTCATGGGCTCGTCCTCCTACCGACACGTCGTCTGCCTCGGCCACATCCAGGACGAGCAGGGACGCAAGATGTCCAAGCACCTCGGCAACGTGCTGGAACCGATCGGTCTGATGGACGCGCACGGCGCCGATGCCGTCCGCTGGTTCATGGCCGCCGGAGGCTCGCCCTGGCAGGGTCGTCGAGTCGGGCACGCCGCGATCCAGGACGTCGTCCGCAAGACGCTGCTGACCTACTGGAACGTCGTCGCGTTCCAGTCCCTGTACGCCCGCACGGCTGGGTGGGAGCCGGCGGCGCAGGCCGCCCCGCCCGTGGCCGAGCGACCGGTTCTCGACCGGTGGGCGCTGTCCGAGGTCCATCGGCTCGCCGCCGCGGTCGACGATGCCCTGGAGCAGCTACGACACCCAGCGCGCCGGGCGCCTGCTCGCCGCCTACGTCGACGATCTCTCCAACTGGTACGTGCGCCGCAGCAGGCGCCGGTTCTGGTCCGGGGACCCGGCCGCCTTGGCCACGCTGCACGAGTGCCTCGCGATCGTCACCTTGCTGATGGCACCGATCACCCCGTTCATCACCGAGCGGGTGTGGCAGGACCTGTTCGCCGCGACCTCCGACGACCTCCCCGACTCGGTGCACCTCGCTCCGTGGCCGACGGTCGACCCGACGCTGCTCGACGACGAGCTCGCCGGGCAGGTGGCCCTCGTGCGCAGGCTCGTCGAGCTGGGGCGGGCGGCGCGCGCCGACTCCGGGGTGCGCACGAGGCAGCCGCTCGGACGGGCGCTCGTCAGTGGCGCCGGCTGGGCGGCGTTGCCCGACGACCTCCGCCGCCAGGTGGCCGACGAGCTCAACGTCGGGTCTCTCGAGGCGCTCGGGACCGCAGAAGGCGACCTCGTCGACGTCAGCGCGAAAGCCAACTTCCGGGCGCTGGGCAAGAGGTTCGGGCAACGGACTCCTCGTGTCGCGGAAGCGGTGGCAGCTGCCGACGCGGCCGCCTTGTCGGCGTCACTGACCACGACCGGGGTCGCCACCGTGCAGGTCGACGGGGAGACGATCCCGCTCACCCCGGACGAGGTCGTCGTGACCGAGGCTCCCCGCTCCGGCTGGGCGGTGGCAGCCGACGCGGGCGAGACCGTGGCCCTCGACCTGGAGATCACGCCGAGCCTGCGGCGAGCCGGACTGGCCCGGGAGGCCGTCCGGATGATCCAGGAGGCGCGCAAGACCAGCGGCTTCGAGGTGTCCGACCGGATCGTCGTGCGGTGGGCGGCGGTCGGCGAGACGGCGGAGGCGCTCGAGGAGCATGCGGCCACCGTGGCCGAGGAGGTGCTCGCCCTGGCCTTCGACCGGGTCGACGACCAAGTGATCGGCCTCGAGGGGCACTCCGACCGCGACCTCGGGCTCACGATCACGCTGGAGCGCCGATGACGTCCCCAAGTGGGGTCGATCCGGGCTAAGGATGGGCACTCGGGCGACCGATAGGTCCATGAGGCCTCACCCCTCTGACGCCCTTGGTGGTCGGCCTGCGACCGGAGGACCGCATGACGCTGCACACGCTCCCTCTCGGGGGACCCGCCCTCACCGGGCTCCGCCTGCGACCGAATGCGGTCGCAGTCCCTGCCCTGTCCAGCCATGTGCGCCCAGCGCTCGTCCTCGCCGAGAAGGAGAGCCGCTCGCTCCTCGACGCCGCGAAGGCCCGCGACGTGTCGCAGGGCGGGGTCTACTGCTCCTCGCCGATCGGTATCCAGGTGTGGGACCGCCCTTGGGCCTCCTCCGACGACCCGGGGGGCGCCGTGCAGCTGGGGTCGGTCGACTGGAGCTATGACAGCCCGGTCAAGCACTACGTGACGATCTACCGGGCCATGATCACCGCGGACGGCGTGGCCGCAGGCGTGACCACGCTGTCGCTGCTCACCTCGGTGCTCGGCCTGTCGGGGATCCCCGTCGACGGGGCGCGCGTGAGCATGCCGGCTCCGCCGGCGCGCGACCCCTTCCGGCGCCCGGTCTGAGCCGCAGGCTCACTCCGCCTGGGTGGGAGGGCCGCTCGGCGCGTCAGGTGCAGGGGCCGGGCTGAACGGGCGCGGCGGCTGCGGTGCAGGGCCGGGCCTCAGACGGAGCGACGGCAGGAGCCGTCTGCTGCGTCGACGACTGCTGGACGGCCGGCGTTGACGCAGGGGGCGACGACTCCTGGGCAGCCGCCGGTGCGGACGGCGCCGCAGGCGTCGCGGCGGGCGGGTGAGCGACCAAGGGGGCCGTCACGGTGCCCAGCGTGGCCGGGGCAGCCGACTTGGCCTCGAGGTCGCGGAGCTGGCCCTCGAGGTAGGAGCGCAGGCGGGTGCGGTACTCCTTCTCGAAGGCGCGCAGCTCATCGACCTTCGCCTGCACCGCGACGCGCTCGGAGGCGAGGTCGCCCATGGTCCGGTCGTGGGTGGCCTGGGCCTCCGCGACGATGCGGTTGGCCTCGACCTTGGCGGCGGCCAGGTGCTCGTCGGCCGTCTTCTGAGCCAACGCGAGCATCTGGACGGCTGAGTCGCTGGCCGGCGGGGCGGCCGGTGCCACCGGGGCAGCCGGCACCTCGGGTGCGACCGGAACTGCCACCACAGGCGCGGCCGCCGGAGCCGCCGCAGCCTTCGCTGTGAGGTCGTCGATCTCGCGGTGGAGGCGGCCGAGCTCAGCCTCGACCTCATCGAGGAAGCCGTCGACCTCCTCCATGTTGTAACCCTCGCGCAGCTTCACGGTGGTGAACTGCTTGTTGGCCACGTCAGACGCGGACAGCGGCATGAGAACTCCCAAAGCGACGAGGGCGACCCGAAGAGGCCGCGGCTGAGGACGAGGTTACGCGAAGGACCGCAGCAGGTTGGTGAGGAACCCCACGATGACCACCTGCACGAAGATCAGGAGCACGAGGAAAGCGAGGTCGAGACTCACGCTCCCGAGCCGCAACGGAGGGACGAAGCGACGGACGAAACGCAGCGGCGGGTCGGTGATCGAGAACACCACCTCCGCGAGGATCAGCACCAAGCCCCGCGGAGTGTAGTCGCGCGCGAACATGAAGATGTAGTCGAGCACCAGCCGGACGATGAGCACGAGGACGAACAGCGACCCCAGGACGAAGATGACGTCAGCGATCAGAGCCACGGCGTTGCTCGCGGAGGTCCGGGCGTGCTCAGGACTGGTTGAAGAACCCGCCCTCGGCGAGGCGGGCCTTCTCCTCAGCCGTGACCACGACGTTGGCGGGCGAGAGCAGGAAGACCTTGGAGGTGACCCGCTCGATGGTCCCGTGCACCGCGAACACGAGGCCCGCGGCGAAGTCGACGAGTCGCTTCGCGTCGACGTCCTCCATGTCCGTGAGGTTCATGATCACCGGCGTGCCCTCGCGGAAGTACTCCCCGACGGTGCGCGCGTCGTTGTAGGTGCGCGGGTGCAGCGTGGTGATGCGGTAGGAGTCGAGGTCGGGCTCGACCCGGGGTGCGACGGGGCGCGCCGGCACCGCGGCCAGCTTGTCCTCACGGACCGGTGCCAGGGTGCGCGTCGCGCTGCGGGCCTCGGATCGCGGGTCGGGGCGCACGTCGGGACGCGTGGACTCGTCGGCGGCGTACCCGTACGCGTCGGTGCCGTACTCGCCGCTGCCGTACTCGTCGTAGAACTGGGCCTCGTCCTCGACGAGGCCGAGGTAGACCGCCATCTTGCGCATTGCGCCGGCCATGCCGTCAGGTTCCCTCCGGGACGGGGCTCAGCGGGCCGGACGACCCGCCGCGGACCGAGGCTACCGGAGCGACGACCGGTTCCCGAGCAGCGCCGAGCCGATGCGCACGTGTGTCGCGCCGTGCTCGATGGCCTGGACGAAGTCAGCGCTCATGCCCGCGGACACCCAGGTGGCCCCCGGGTGCGCCGAGCGCAGGTCCTCGGCTGCCTCGGCGAGACGGGCGAAGGCCGCGCCCGCGTCCTCGCCCAAGGGGGCCACGCCCATGACACCCCCGAGGTCGAGGGCAGCCGAGGTGACCACGGCGTCCGCCAGGTCCGAGAGCTCTGCTGGGGCGGCGCCCCCCCGGCCGGTGTCGGGTGAGGGGTCGTGGGCCAGGGAGACCTGGAGAAGCACCCGCAGCCGGCGGCCCGCGGACACCGCCGCACGATCGAGCGCCCCGACCAGGCGCGCTCGGTCCACGGCGTGCACGACATCGGCGTAGGTCGCGACGGACCGCACCTTGTTGGTCTGCAGCTGTCCGATGAAGTGCCAGCGCACGTCGAGGTCGCGGCAGGCGAACGCTTTCGGGGCCGCCTCCTGGTCGCGGTTCTCGCCGACGTCGGTGACTCCGAGCTCGGCCAACCGCCGGACGTCGTCGGCCGGCCAGGTCTTGGTCACGGCGACCAGGGTCACCGAGGACGGCTCGCGGCCGGCCCGCACCGCCGCGTCGCCGAGCTCCGATCGCACGCGCGCGAGGTTGGTCGACAGCTCGAGGGTCCGTGGGTCCTTCATGCCGAGATCGCTCACACGACGAACCGTACGACCCCTGCCGAGCGGCCGGTGACGCCGTCGCGCCTGTGGGAGAAGTGGTGGCGGGACTCGTAGGTGCACGGGCCGACGAGCTCGACGGCAGGCGACCCTGCCGGCCAGCCGGTCACTCAGCCCGACCCGGAGGTCCAGCCCGGGGGTCCCCCACCGGGTCGTCGAGCGGGCGGTCGGGACCTCGCTGACCACTTCCTCCTGCAACGCGCGAGGCACCTCGTAGCAGGCGCCGCAGATCGACGGCCCGAGAAGGACCTCGACCCGCATGCTCGGCGGCACCGAGGTCCGACCATCGCCTCGAGGGCGCGAGCCACGATGTCGTGAGCAACCCCGCGGCGGCCGGCGTGCACGGCGGCGGCGACGCCCGCGCGGGCGTCCACCATCAGCACGGGCACGCAGTCGGCGACGAGCACCCCCAGGGCGAGACCAGGGAGCGCCGTCACCAACCCGTCGCACCGGGGCAGCGGAGCGGTGGGCGCGGCGCGGCGCGTCGAGCACCACGACCCGGTCGCCGTGCACCTGATCCATCCACCGGACCTCGTCGACCCCGACCGCGGCCGCCAGCTGCGCGCGGTTGGTCGCCACGCGCTCGGCGTCGTCCCCGACGTGGTCACCGACGTTGAGCGAGTCGTACGGGGGCTGGCTCACACCGCCGCGCCGGTCGCTGAAGGCGGTGACGAACCGACTCGACGACGGTGGCGTCGGCTGGTGGTTCGTCACGAGCCCTGAGCGGGTCCGACTACTTGAGGAAGTCGGGGACGTCGAGATCGTCCCCTGCCATCGTGTCGTCGAAGACGATGGGCCGACGGACCCGGGTCGGGTCGGCAGGGAGGGTGATCTCCCGCTCGGCGTCCGCCTCGTCGCCTGCTGCCGACTCCTCGATCGCCGTCACCGCAGGTGCCGTCACGGGCAACGTCTCCGCCCCACGCAGGGGTTGGGTGCGCGGCTTGGGCTCCCCGCCGTCGAAACCGGCAGCGATGACGGTCACCCGCACCTCGTCGCCCAGCGCGTCGTCGATGACCGCGCCGAAGATGATGTTGGCGTCCGGGTGCGCAGCCTCCTGCACCAGCCGAGCGGCCTCGTTGATCTCGAACAGGCCGAGGTCGGAACCGCCCGACACCGACAGCAGCACTCCACGGGCCCCTTCGATCGAGGCTTCGAGCAGCGGGCTGGAGACCGCCATCTCGGCGGCCGCGACCGCGCGGTCCTCACCGCGTGCGGAACCGATGCCCATGAGGGCCGAACCGGCCCCGAGCATGACCGACTTCACGTCGGCGAAGTCGAGGTTGATGAGCCCGGCCGTCGTGATCAGGTCGGTGATCCCTTGCACGCCCGACAGAAGGACCTGGTCGGCGGAACGGAAGGCGTCCAGGGCCGAGACGTTGCGGTCGCTGATCGAGAGCAGCCGGTCGTTGGGGATGACGATGAGCGTGTCGACCTCGGCGCGCAGCTCGTCGATGCCGGTCTCGGCCTGCACCGACCGACGCTTGCCCTCGAAGGAGAACGGCCGAGTCACGACACCGACCGTCAACGCACCGAGCGATCGGGCGATCCGGGCGACGACCGGTGCGCCACCGGTGCCGGTGCCCCCACCCTCGCCCGCAGTGACGAAGACCATGTCGGCCCCCTTGAGGACCTCCTCGATCTCCTCGGAGTGGTCCTCGGTCGCGGTCCGGCCGACCTCGGGGTCGGCGCCTGCGCCGAGACCCCGCGTGAGCTCCCGGCCCACGTCGAGCTTGACGTCGGCATCACTCATGAGGAGTGCCTGCGCATCGGTGTTGATGGCGATGAACTCGACGCCCTTGAGCCCGACGTCGATCATCCGGTTCACGGCATTGACGCCGCCCCCACCGATACCCACGACCTTGATGACCGCGATGTAGTTCTGCGGTGCCGCCACGGCGTCCGCCCTTCCAGCCGAGAACCTTCACGTTCAGGTAGAGGTTCATAGTTATGTCAACCTGAGGTTGGGGGAGAAGGTAGGCGACGCGACCGGCCCCGAGGCAAGCCGGTGCGGCGAAGTCAGGCGAGGAACTGCCTCAGGAGGACCCGTCAGCCCCTGGTCGTCGGCGCATCCGGGGCGCGCACGTCGTACCGGTCGGCGCGCTGGGACAGCAAGGCGCTCAGCACGGCCGCCTTCTGCTCCCCCGCAGCGGCGTCACCCCACAGCACGACCGCCCCCGAACGCAGCCGCAGCCGGACGTCGTCCGGGCTCCCGGCCTCGACAGCCTCGACGCGACGGGCGAGCGCCGGGCGGCAGGTTCTGGATCACGGAGAGCCCGGCGGCCACGGCGTCAGGCGGTGTCGTGTCCAGATCGACGTCGAGCCGGGGCAGCCCACGCGGCTGGCTCAGCACCCCGGCGTAGTCGACGCCCTCCGCATCGACGAGGCGAAGGAAGCCGCCCCGCCGCGCGACGGCCACCGGCTGTCTCTCGACGACCGTGATGCGCAGGGTGTGCGGCCAGACCCGTTCGGCCCGCACGTCTGCGACGACCCGGATCTCACCGACCCTGCGTTCGACCTCACCGGTGTCCACCCGGGCGAGGGGGATCCCGGCCTGGACGTCGGCGGTGAGCCGCACGAGTCCTTCCGTGGTCCGTTGCTCGCCGACCACCTCGATCGTCCGGACCCCCAGCAGGTCCGACCAGCCCAAGGCCCACACGATGCCGGCGAACGCCAGGACGGCGCCCGCAGCCAGACCCCGCCGCCGCCACCGGCGCCGGCGGTCGGCCCGCGGACGCTCGGCGAACCGGCTGGAGCGCTCCGAGGACCGAGGGCCGGTGCAGCGTCGCCGGTCGGGTGCCGCTCATGACGCCTCCGCGCGCTCGGTCAGCAGGGCCACCACCTCGGGACCGAGGAGGGTCACGTCCCCGGCTCCGAGGGTGAGCACCAGGTCCCCGGGCCGAGCCCGGTCCACCAGCTCGGCAGCGACAGCGGACCACGACGGCTCGAAGCGCACCTGCTCGGGCGGGAGGGGGACCGCCCGGGCCACCAACGACCCTGACACCCCCGGTTCGGGATCTTCACGCGCCGCGTAGACCTCCATGACGACGACCTCGTCGGCCAGGCCGAGTGCGGCACCGAAAGCCTCCGCGAAGACCCGCGTCCGGCTGTACAGGTGAGGCTGGAACGCGACGACGAGTCGCCCCTCCCCCACGATCTGGCGGGCGGCGGTCAGGTCCGCGACGAGCTCGGTCGGGTGGTGGGCGTAGCTGTCGATGACCCGGACCCCGCCGGCGGCCCCCTTGAGCTCCAACCGACGTCGGGTCCCGGCGAAGTCAGCCAGACCCTCACGCAGACGCTCGTCGGGGAGTCCGAGGGTCAGGCCAGCGAGCAGCGCCGCCGCCGCGTCGAGCACGTTGTGCTTCCCGGGTACCGCAAGCTGAACGCGACCCAGGCGCCGCCCGCGGAGCACGACACCGAAACGTGCACCCGTGCCCTCGAGCACCAGGTCCAGCGACCCTCAGATCTGCACCTACGCCCTCGCCGTAGGTCGACACCTCACCCCCTCGAGCCCTCACCCGCTGCGCCAGCTCGACGGCTCCGCTGTCGTCGGCGCAGGTGACGAGGTGCCCCCCAGGCACGATGCAGTCCGCGAAGGCGACGAAGGCGTCGCGGTAGGCGGCGTCGTCCCCGTAGTGGTCGAGATGGTCGGGGTCGACGTTGGTCACGACCGCGACATCGGGACGGTAGTGGAGGAACGAGCCGTCGCTCTCGTCGGCCTCGGCCACGAAGATGTCCCCGGAACCATGGTGGGCGTTGGCGCCGGAGTCGCTCAGGTGCCCTCCGATGGCGAAGGAAGGGTCGACCCCACAGTGCTGGAGAGCGACCGTCAACATCGACGTGGTCGTGGTCTTCCCGTGCGTGCCCGCCACCGCGACTGCGCGGCGACCGACCATGAGGGCGGCGAGGGCCTGCGCCCGGTGCAGCACCGGGAGGCCTCGCCGCCTCGCTTCCAGCACCTCCACGTTCGTGGGTCGGATCGCCGCCGACACCACGACGCTGTCAGCGTTCACGACCTGCATCGCGTCGTGGCCCACGTGCACATCAGCACCGAGGGCCCGCAGGGCTGCGAGGTCTCGCGAGTCCTTGGCATCGCTCCCGGACACCGTGAGCCCGCGCGCGAGCATGATGCGGGCGATGCCGGACATCCCGGCGCCGCCGACCCCGACGAAGTGGACCCTGCCCAGGTCGGCGACCGCGGGCTCGGCGCCCGGGGTCACGCTGCGCCCCCTCGGGTTGCTGCGGCGCGGCTCGCGGCCGCCTCGAGCACGAGGTCGACGAGCCGCTCGTCCGCGTCACGACGACCGAAGGCAGAAGCAGCCGCGCCCATGGCCGTCCGGCGCCCGGCATCGAGCACGAGAGCCGCCACCTCGTCGGCCACGAAGCCTGGCGTGCAGGCGGCATCGTCAACCATGACCCCGCCTCCGGCCTCGACGACCGGTCGGGCGTTGAGCCGCTGCTCGCCGTTGCCGATCGGCAGCGGGACGTAGAAGGCGGGGAGCCCGACTGCAGCCACCTCAGCACACGTGATGGCCCCGGCCCGACAGAGCATGACGTCCGCGGCCGCGTAGGCCAGGTCCATCCGGTCGAGGTAGGGAACGACCACGTACGGCGGCTCGTCGGCCCCGCGCTCGACCCGGACGACATGCGTGGGCCCGCTGGCGTGCAGCACCTGGATCCCGGCTTCCCCCAACGCTGACGACGCACCTTCCGCCGCCTCGTTGAGCCGCCGTGAGCCCTGCGAGCCCCCGGACACCAGAAGGGTCGGTCGGTCGAGGTCGAGACCGAACCGCTCGCGGGCCTCGGCCCGTCGTGCGTCACGATCGAGATGGGCGACGGCGGGGCGCAGCGGGATCCCGACGTAGCGGGCGTGCGACAGGGCGCCGGGTACTGCCTCGGCCACCCACGGCGTCAGGCGCGCGCCCAGCCGATTGGCCCAGCCGGCGCTGGCATTGGCCTCGTGCACGACGAAGGGGATCTTGAGCCGGCGGGCAGCCAGATAGGCCGGGGCCGCCACATAGCCGCCGAAGCCGACGAGAACATCGGCCTCCGTGCGTCGCAACACCTCGCCCACCTCGTGCACGGCGCCACGGAGGCGTCCGGGGACGCGTAGCAGGTCCAGGCTCGGCCTGCGCGGCACGGGTACCGGCGCGATCAGGGCGAGCTCGTAGCCACGAGCGGGGACCAACGACGTCTCGAGACCGCGTTCGGTGCCCAGCGCCGTGATCCCGACGTCGGGATCACGGGCCCGCAGCGCGTCGGCGACTGCGAGCGCAGGCTCGATGTGGCCGGCTGTGCCGCCGCCGGCCAGCACGACGTGCATACCGGTCACCGATCCGGCTGCAGCGACCCGAGGACCGCGTGCCAGCGCTGGTGTCGGACGGCCCGGCGAGCGGCCAGAGCCTCCTCGGCTCCTGGCTCGGTCCGGGCAAAGGACAGCAGCATGCCCAGGGCCACCAACGTGATGAGCAGCGCCGCCCCGCCGTAGGACACGAGCGGCAGAGGGAGGCCGGCGATCGGCAGGAGTCCGAGCACCGCGCCGATGTTCACCAACGCCTGCGCCCCGATCCAAGCAGTCGCGGCGGCGGCCGCCAGCCTGACGAAGGGATCGCTGGTCCGCAACGAGATGCGTACCCCGGCGAAGACCAACAGGCCGAACAGGGCCAGCACCGTGAGCGTGCCTGCGAGACCGAGCTCCTCGCCGATGACGGCGTAGATGAAGTCGGTGTGCGCCTCGGGGAGCCGTCCCCACTTCTCCCGCCCGGCGCCGAGCCCGACACCCCACCAACCTCCACCACCGAGCGCGTACAGGCCGTGGCGGTACTGGAGGCCGTTGCCCAGCGGGTCTGCGAGCGAAGGGTTCAACCAGGTGTCGAACCGGTCGAGCCGGTGCGGTGCGCTCACGGACAGGTAGGCCACCCCGGCGGCCGCCACGGCGCCGAGCACGGCGAACAGTCGCAACGGGGCACCTGCGACGTACAGCAACGCCCCGGTGATCGCCATGAGGACCACCGCGGTACCGAGATCCCCACCACCGAGGACGAGGAGCAGGACGAGCACGGACACCGGGAGCAGCGGCACGAGCAGGTCGCGCCACTGGTCCAGCCGGTCCCGCTTGCGCACCAGAACCTCAGCGCCCCACAGGACGAGGGCGATCTTGGCGGCCTCAGCCGGTTGGAGCCGGAAGGGCCCGCCCACGTCGATCCAGTTGCGGTTGCCGTTGACCTCGACGCCGACGCCCGGGACGAGCACGAGGACGAGGAGGATCAAGGCGAGGCCCATCGCTGGGTACGCGAGGCCTCGCCAGACCCGGATCGGGAGGCGGGAGGCCACGAACAGTGCCGGGATTCCCAGGGCAGCCCACATGAGCTGCCGCTCGAACAAGGTCAGCGACGAGCCGGTGCTCGCATACGAGGTGACGCTGCTCGCCGACAAGACCATGGGAAGCCCGAGGCCGAGCAGGGCCAGACCGCTGCCGAGGACCAGCAGGTACGACGTGAGCGGCCGGTCGAGCAGCCGATGGGGCCGCTCCGGACCCGATGGGCCCTCCCGTGGTACCGGGAGTGCGGGTCTGGCTCACGCCGCCCCCAGCGCCCGGACGGCAGCGCCGAAGAGGTCACCACGGTCGGCGTAGTCACGGAACTGGTCCATCGAGGCGCACGCGGGTGCGAGCAGCACGGTGTCGCCCGGCTGCGCGAGGTCCGCCGCGGCGCGCACCACCTCGGTCATCACGTCCATGCCCACGAGCCCAGTCTCGACGCTGGCCACCTGAAGGACCGGGACCTGGGGCGCGTGTCGCCGCAGCGCTGCAGCGATCAGGTCGGCGTCGGTTCCGAACAGCACCGCCCCACGCAGTCGATCCGCCACCTGGTCGACCAGGTCGTCGAAGCTCGCTCCCTTGGCCAGACCCCCCGCGAGCCACACCACCGAGCCGTAGGCGGACAACGACGCGGCCGCGGCGTGCGGGTTGGTGGCTTTGCTGTCGTCCACGTAGGCGACGCCGCCCACCAGACCCAGGTCCGCGATGCGGTGCGGATCGGGGACGAACGAACGCAGACCCGCGCGCACCGCTCCGGGCGAGACGCCGTAGGCGCGGGCCAGCGCCGCTGCCGCGAGAGCGTTGCCCACGTTGTGCGGCGCGGCCGGGCGCACGTCGGCCAACGTCCCGAGCTCGGCGGCCGCCACGGCCCGGTCCGGCACGAAGGCCCGGTCGACGAGCACCTCGTCGACGACCCCCACCATGCCCACCGACGGGATGCCGAGGGTGAACCCGATCGCGCGGCACCCCTCCTCGACCTCGGCGGCGCGCACCAGGTCCTCGGTCCGGCGGTCGGCGACGTTGTAGACGCAGGCCGTCCTCGTGCGTTCGTAGACCCGTCCCTTGTCCGCGGCGTACGCCCCCATCGAACCGTGCCAGTCGATGTGGTCCTCGGCGACGTTGAGGACCGCCGAGGCCAGCGGACGCATCGAGTGCACCCAGTGCAGCTGGAAGCTGGACAGCTCGACGGCGAGCACGTCGTAGGGCTGCTCCGCGAGAACCGCGTCGACGAGGGGAAGGCCGACATTCCCTGCCGCGGTGGACCGGGCGCCGGACGCGCGAAGCATCGAGTCGAGCATGCGGACCGTCGTGGTCTTTCCGTTCGTCCCGGTGAGCGCCAACCACGGCGCCGGATCCTGAGCGGGACGAAGTCGCCAGGCGAGCTCGACCTCGCCCCAGACCGGCGTGCCGACGTTCGTCGCAGCCATCAGGAGGGGTGAGCTCGGCCGCCAGCCCGGAGACGTGATGACCAGGTCGACGTCAGCGGCCAGGCTCTCGGCCCCGACCGCCTCCTCCCCCAGCCGGACCTTCGCCCCCAGCAGCTCGAGGACGGTGGCCCGCTCGGTGGTGCGCGCATCGGTGCTCTGGTCGACTGCGGTCACCCGTGCCCCGAGACCGAGCAGCCCGTCGGCCGCAGCGAATCCCGAGACGCCGATTCCCGTGACCAGGACGTGGAGCGACTCCCAGCTGGAGCCCCGGTCCGCCTGGTCGAGCCAGGTCGGTGCCGTCACCCGACGATCCCGCCGCCGTACCACTCGGCGTAGAACAGTCCCAGGGACAGTCCGGCGCACAGCCCGGCGATGATCCAGAACCGGATGACGATCGTGACCTCGCCCCACCCCTTGATCTCGAAGTGGTGCTGCAGCGGGGCCATCAAGAAGATGCGTCTGCCGGTGAGCTTGTAGGAGCCCACCTGGAGGATCACCGACACGGTGATCACCACGAAGAGCCCACCCAGGACGAGGAGCAGCAGCTCGGTCTTCGACAAGATCGCGAGGCCGGCCAGGAGCCCACCGAGGGAGAGCGATCCCGTGTCGCCCATGAAGATCTGGGCAGGCGAGGCGTTCCACCAGAGGAAGCCGAAGCACGCACCGACCGCCGCCGCCGCGACGACCGCGAGGTCGAGCGGGTCACGCACCTCGTAGCACTTGGGCGCGAGGATCGTGGAGCAGGAGTTGCCGTACTGCCAGATCCCGATGACGACGTAGGCTCCGAGCGCCATGGCGCAGGCCCCGGTGGCGAGACCGTCGAGGCCGTCGGTGAGGTTCACCCCGTTGGACGTCGCCACCACCATGAAGAACACCCAGAGGACGAACACCCCTGCCGGGAGCACGACGGGTGTGTCGCGGACGAAGGAGATCGCTCGCGACGCCGGCGTCACCCCGTCCGGGCCGGAGAACCGGGTGACGAGCAGACCGAAGACCACCGCGACGACCGCCTGGCCGCCGAGCTTGACGCTCGCCCGGAGCCCACTGCTGCGCTGCCGGAAGATCTTGATGTAGTCGTCGGCGAAGCCCACGATCGCGAGCCCCGTCATCAGCCCCAGGACGAGCAACCCCGAAGCGGTGGGGCTGCGCAGCGTGTAGAGGTGCGCGAGGCCGTAGCCGAGAATCGTGCCGCCGACGATCATCAGACCACCCATCGAGGGCGTGCCCCGCTTGCTGTCGTGCTGGGGGTACCCGTCGGCCTCGTCGCGGATCGCCTGCGCATAGCCGTGGTTCCGCAGGAACCGGATGAGCAGCGGCGTGCTCAGCAGGCAGACGAGGAAGCCGACCGTGGCCGCCACCATGATGAGCCTCATGCGACGTCACCTCCGGTCCGCTCACCTGCAGGGTCGTCGAGCAGGGCCGCCGCCACGCGTTCGAGCCCGGCAGCGCGGGAGGCCTTCACCAGCACGACGTCACCCGCAGCGATCTCTCGACGGAGCAGATCGACCGCAGCGCCGACGTCGGGCACGAGGACGGCCTCCTCGGCATCGGATCCTTCCAGTCCGGCGGCTCGATGCAGGGGATGTGCGGCCTGGCCGACGACGACGAGTCGGTCGACACCCAGCTCCACCGCCAGCCGACCGATCGCTTCGTGAGCCTGCTCATGGTCGTCCCCGAGCTCGCGCATCTCGCCGAGCACAGCCCACGTACGCCGCCCGCCGGCCAGGTCGACGAGGGCGTTCAGGGCCGCGCGCACCGATTCGGGGTTCGCGTTGTAGGCGTCGTTGACGACGGTCACCCCGTCGGGCCGTTCGGTCACCTCCATCCGCCAGCGACTCAGCGGGACGGCCGCTGAGAGCACCTCGGCGACCTCAGCCACCAGCAGCCCCAAGGAGCGGCCCACGGCAGCGGCGGCGAGCGCGTTGGACACCTGATGCCCACCGACGAGCTGGAGGTGCACGCGGGCGCGCCCCTCGGGCGTCACGAGATCGAAGGCGCAACGGCCCCCGGGGCCAGGCGTGACGTCCTCGGCCCGCACGACGGCACCGCTGGCGCGGCCGAAGGTCACCACCGATGGCCTTCGTCCGCTGCGCCATCGCAGCAACCCTGGGGTCGTCGGCGTTGAGCACGGCCACCCCGTCCGGGCGCAGCGCCTCGACGAGCTCGCCCTTCGCCACGGCGATCGCCTCCACCGTGCCGAACTCACCGACGTGGGCGCTCCCGACATTGAGGACCACCGAGATGTCGGGCGGGGCCACTGCCGTCAGTGCCGCGATGTGCCCGATCCCCCGGGCTCCCATCTCGAGCACGAGCACGCGGGTCCCTCGGTCGGCCTGCAGCACGGTCAGCGGCAAGCCGATCTCGTTGTTGAACGACCCCGGAGGCGCCACGGTCGGACCGCGTCGTTGCGCGACCTGGGCGATGAGATCCTTGGTCGACGTCTTGCCGGAGGAACCCGTGATGGCGACCACCGTGGTGTCGGGGAGCCGACCCAGCACCTCGTGGGCCAGCCGGCCCAGCGCCTCGACGACGTCGTCGACCACGATCGCCGGATGGCCCACGGCTCGGGTGCTGAGGGCGACAACCGCGCCGTTGTCCATGGCCTGGCTCACGAAGTCGTGGCCGTCGACCCGGTCTCCGCCGATGCAGGCGAACAGGCCTCCCGGCTCCACGTGGCGCGAGTCGACCGTCGACGGTCCGGTGACCTCGACAGCAGGATCCGGCACGTCCACGAGGACGCCGGAGACCGCGGCCGCCACGTCCTGCAGGTTCATCGGGACCACGGAGCGAGCACCTCCCGCAGGACCTCGCGGTCGTCGAAGGGGACGACGACACCACCCGTCTCCTGCCCGGTCTCGTGGCCCTTGCCCGCCACGACGACGGCACCCCCCGGAACCGCGCGGCCCACGGCCAACGCCACGGCGGCAGCACGGTCGGGTTCCACGACGAGCTCGGTGCCGGGCCGGGACTCGGCGGCCTCCTCGGCTCCGGCCCGCATGGCATCCAGGATCAGCAGGGGGTCCTCCGAGCGCGGGTTGTCGCTCGTGAGCACCACCAGGTCGGCACCCGCGACAGCCGCCGCGCCCATCGCCGGGCGCTTGTGGGGGTCACGGTCCCCGCCGCAGCCCAGGACGACGACGACCGGGCCGGACACCGCAGCGCCCACCGCAGCCAGCAGCGTCGCCACGGCCTCGGGTGTGTGGGCGTAGTCGACCACGGCGAGAAACGGCTGTCCGACATCCACGCGCTCCATGCGCCCCGGCACGCCGGACAACCCGGCGATCCCCGCAGCCGCATCGACCACCGGGACCCCGGCGACCGACAAGGTCACCAGGGCACCGAGCGCGTTGGACACGTTGAACGGCCCGGGGAGCGCCACGGACATCGACACGTCCTCGCCGCTCGGCCCGAGCGCGCGCCAGGTCGACCCCTCGGCGGTCAGGGCGACGTCGCGCACCTGCCAGTCAGCCGGCGCACCCGCCGCCGACAGCGTCGTCACCGGGACCGTGCGCCTCGGAGGCGAGCCGACGCCCCCACGGGGAGTCGACGTCGACCACGCCGTGACGCGAGCGACCGGGTGTGAACAGCTGCGCCTTCGCCGCGAAGTACGCCTCCATCGTGGGATGGAAGTCGAGGTGGTCCTGGCTGAGGTTGGTGAACAACGCCACGTCGTACGTCGTGCCGTTCACGCGCCCCAGCGCGAGCGCATGGCTGCTGACCTCCATCGACACCGCGGAGCAGCCGTCCAGCACCATGCGCGCGAGCAGCCGCTGGAGGTCAGGAGCCTCCGGAGTCGTCCGGACGCTGGGGTCCACCGTGTCCCCGACTCGGGTCTCCACCGTCCCGACCATCCCCGTGCGATGCCCCGCAGCGCGCAGACCGGCGTCGAGCAGGTACGTGGTCGTCGTCTTCCCGTTGGTTCCGGTGACTCCCAGGGTGAGCAGCCGACGACTCGGGTGGCCGAGCACCGCAGCAGCCACCTCGCCGAGGACCGCGCGCGGGTCGTCGACCACGATCAGCGGGACCGTCGACCGGCCGGCTGCAGCGCCGGCGGCGTCGGTGAGGACGGCGACGGCTCCGGCGCCCGCAGCGGCGGCCGCGAAGGAGGCCCCGTGGTGCCGGGCACCCGGCAGCGCGGCGTAGAGGTCACCGGCGGCGACGTTTCGGGAGTCGGAGGTGACGCCGAGGAGCGTGACCTCGCCGACGGGTCCGCGCACGGTCGGCACCTCGCCCAGGGCTCGCAGGACCTCGAGGAGGTCGGTGAGGGTCATCGGCGCAGGCACAGAAAGCGAGGCTACGCGGGTCAGGGGTAGGTCAGCGGGTATGGCCGGCTGCGCGTGCCCGTCGGTGGGACGTGCATGCTCGCCAGGCCGAAGGACATGACCTTCTTGAACACCGGTCCGCCGAGCAGGCCGCCGTAGTGCCCGTTCTTCGGCGCCTGCAGCGTGACGGCGACGACGAGTGCAGGGTTGTCGGCCGGCGCGAACCCGATGAACGAGGCCGTGTAGCCGCGGTAGCAGCCGCAGGACTCGTCCACCCGGTTCGCCGTACCCGTCTTGCCTGCGACGCGGTAGCCCTCGACACCCGCCAGTGGCGCCGTCCCACCGTCGGAGATCACCGACTCGAGCATGCGGGAGACCGACGCGGCGGTCCGCTCGCTCACGACGCGCGTCTCAGCGGAGGGCGCCTCCGGGGTGAAGACCCCGTCGGCAGTCGTGGAGCCGGCTACCACCGAGGGTTCGACCCGGACACCACCGTTGGCGATGGTGGCGTAGACCGAGGCCGCCTGAACGGCGTTGACGGACAGGCCCTGACCGAAGGCGATGGTGTAGAACTGCGAGGCCGACCAGGCTTCCGGGCGCGGGAGCAGGCCCTTGCTCTCGCCCGAGAGGCCGGACCCCGTGGGATCACCGATCCCGAACTTCTTCAGGTAGTCGTACAGCGTCGTCTTGCCGATCGTCTCGGCCGCCTTGATCGTGCCGATGTTGCTCGACTTGGCGATGACGCCGGCAAAGGTCAGATTGAGGGTGCCGTGCGGGTCGTGGTCGTGGAAGACCCTCCCTGCCCGGTTCAAGACCGGCGGCACCTGGACCCGTGAAGCCGGCCGGAGGCCGCCCTCCTCGAGGACCGCCGCGGCGGTGATCACCTTGCTCGTCGACCCTGGTTCGTAGACGTCGGACACGGCCCGGTTGCCGCGGTCCTCGTCAGCTGCTGCTCCCGCGTCGTTCGGATCGAAGGTCGGCGCGGTGGCCAGAGCCAGGATCTCGCCCTGCGGGGTCATGACGACGACGGTCCCGCTCTCGGCGTTCGCCTGCTTGACCGCCTGAGTCAGCGTCGCCTGGGCGTACCACTGGAGGTCGCGGTCGATGGTGAGCTGGATGTCGGCGCCCGGCACCGGCGGGATCTCACTGCTGTCGGCCGTGGTGATCTCTCGGCCCTGCCCGTCGCGCTGGTAGGTACGCGTACCACCGAGCCCGGCCAGCTCCTGGTCGTAGGCGAGCTCGATGCCCCCGTCTCCCTGCCCCTCGGCATCGACGAAGCCGAGCACATTGGCTGCGACGGTCTTGGCGGGATAGGAGCGATCGCTCGTCACGACCCCGTAGACCCCGGCCAGATCGAGGGCCTTGACCCGGCCCCAGGTCTCCGGCGTCACGGCGCGGGCCACGTAGGCGAACCTTCGGTCGCTGGTCAGCCGTGCGGTGAGCTCCTGCTGCTGCTCCGCGCTGAGCCCGAGGACCGGCGACAACGCCGCCACCGTGGCGGCAGGGTCCGTGATGAACGTCGGGTCGGCCGTGATGTCGCGCGCCTCGACGCTCTCTGCGAGGACGACTCCGTTGCGGTCGGTGATCGAGCCCCGCAGAGCGGGGAGCTCTCGGGTGACGGTGCGGGCGTCAGTGGCGTCGGCCGCGTAGACGGGAGCGTCCAAGCCCTGGAGCTCGAACAGGCGCACCACGTAGACCGACAAGACGATGGCCAGGAGCAGCAGCGAGGCGCGCAGCCGGACGGCCGGGCGGCCCAGGCGCACCCGCTGACGGGGCGGACCGGCAGGTCGCGGTCGCACGGGAGGGCGCTGCGTCGACGGGCGGGCGGTCGTCGACCGCGGCCGCGACGCCGCCCTGGTGCCCTGGGGAGGTGGCGTCACGGGGTGGCTCCTCGGTCCGGTCCCCGGCCGAGGATCGCCCCGTCGGGGAGCCTCAGGAAGAGCGGGGCACCGGCCTCGCGCAGGCCCAGCGCCCGTGCTCGTTCAGCGAGCTGGGCTGGATCCTCCACGACCGCGACCCGCGCCGCCATCGCCTGCTCGGCGACGGCGAGCTCGGCGCTGCGGCGCTCCAGCGTCTGGGCGACGAAGGCGTCCTGCGCGAGGACCGTGTTCAGCGCCAGCAGGCTGGCCAGACCGAGGGCGAGCAGGCCCACGACCAGGGCGACGAAGACCGACCGTCCGTGCTTGGGCTCCGGGCCGGCCACCACTGCCAGCGGGGCCCGAGCTGTCGGTCGCGGGCGAGGGGTGGCCGCCCGGCTGGTGATCGGGCGACCCGTGGCTGCCCGGGCCGTGGCGCTCACGCGGCCTCCCTGGTGCGCTCGGCGGCCCGAAGCCGTACGGAGGCGGCCCGCGGGTTCTCAGCGACCTCATCCGCGGAGGCGGACTCGGCTCCACGGGTGATCAGGCGGAGCCAGGGCTGCAGGTGCTCGGGGACGACCGGCAGGTCAGGAGGAGCCGACGACGTGGCGCCCGCTGCCAGCGCCTGCTTGACGATCCGGTCCTCGAGGGAGTGATAGCTGAGCACGACGATGCGGCCCCCCACGGCGAGGGCGCCGAGCGCCGCGGGGATCGCCCGCGCCAGCACGTCCAGCTCGCCGTTGACCTCGATGCGCAGGGCCTGGAAGGTGCGTTTGCTCGGGTTGCCGCCGGTGCGGCGGGTGGCCGCCGGGATGGCCTCGCGGACGAGGTCGCTGAGCCGGGCCGAGGTCGTGAACGGCTCACGCTCGCGCTCGCGCACCAGCCGCTCGGCGATCCGACGCGCGAACCGCTCCTCGCCATAGGTGCGCAGGATCCGCGCCAGGTCTTCGGCGGGATAGGTGTTCAGCACCTCGGCCGCGGTCGGGCCGTGGGTGCGATCCATGCGCATGTCCAGCGGAGCGTCCTGGCTGTAGGCGAAGCCGCGGTCGAGCTCGTCGAGCTGGAGCGAGGAGACTCCGAGGTCGAACAGGATGCCGTCGACCCGCCCCAGACCGAGCTCGCGGAGCACGCGGGGCAGCTGGTCGTAGACGGCGTGCACGAGGACGGTGCGGTCGGCGTAGGGAGCCAGTCGCTCCCGCGAGTGCTCCAAGGCGTCGAGGTCGCGGTCCAGCCCGACCAGCCGCACCTCGGGGTTCCGTTCCAGCAGGGCGGCGCTGTGACCACCGAGCCCGAGGGTCGCGTCGACCACGACGGACTCGGCTCCTGCGAGGGAAGGCGCCAGGAGGGCAAGCGTGCGCTCGAGCATGACCGGGACGTGGACGGCTGCCATGCCTCAGGCCGCCGGTCCGAGGAGGAGGACCAGCACCACGTTGACCAGGACCACGACCGACACGGTCGCTGCACCAGCCAGGGAGACGGCGAGCATCGCTGAACGAGGGGGGGCTGGCGACCAGTCGGCATCGTGGTCGACGCGCACGCGGGCGAACGACTCGGCCTCGTAGCCGGCGGTGTGCCGCCCGTACGCCGACGTGACGCTCATCTCGACCCTTCGTTCGCGGCTCGCGGACCGCTGTGGCTGGTGGTGGTAGGCGGCGAGGGCCGGTCGTGGGACTCGGTCCCCGCCCGCTCGCCTCGCTCCCCGGCACCGGGGAAGGTGCGCCGGGAGGCTGGAGCGGGAGCGGGGGGAGACCGAGCACCACGCGTCGGCCGGTCGTCATCTCGTCAGGTCGTGCCGGGCACCTCCTGCGAGTCGAGGTTCGCGAACGCGTCCTCCTGACCCTCCAGATAGGACTCCCACTGGGCTTGGTCCCAGATCTCGAGGCGGTCGTTGTTGCCGATGACCACGCACTCCTTCGACAGACCCGCGTAGGCGCGCAACGCCGCCGGGACCGTGATGCGGCCCTGCTTGTCGGGCACCTCGTCGGAGGCGCCGGCGAAGAAGACGCGGCCGAGATCACGGGCCGGCTTGTTCGTGAAGGCTGCGACCGACATGTCCGCGGCCATCGCCTCGAAGCGGTCCCGCGCGAACACGTAGAGGCAGCCCTCCTGTCCCCGGGTCACCACCAGCCCGCCGGACAGCTCCTCGCGAAATCGGGCGGGAAGGAACAGTCGGCCCTTGTCGTCGAGACGCGGATGGTGGGTGCCGAGGAACATCCGCGCCTCCCCTCCAGCTCGACGGACCGGGCTCCCGCTGGCTCCCGTTCGCGCCACCGTACTCCACTCTCCCCCACTGTCAAGGAGCGACAGCCGCACATTCGAGTGTTTTGGAGATAACTTCGCAGGTCATCAGCGTGGGGAGAGGTGGAGGACATCGCACGACCCAGCTCAAGAAGGCCGGTCAGCGAGGCCCGGCGGCGGGTCAGAGGTCGACCGGAGGCCTACGACGCACGCGCCCGTACCGAGAGCGGCGCCACGCTCGCTGTCGTCCGGTGGAGCGGAGTGGGGGACCCTGGCGGCCGGCCCCGGGGCGGCCCCGAGCTGGGGGCCGGGTCGGGCCGGGTCAGGCCGTGGGGGCCTCGGGCATCGTGAGCGGCCCGGCCTTGGCCTCGGGGAAGTAGCCCTGCCCGATGCCGGACTCCCGCGTCGGGACCATCACGGAACGGACCCAGGTCATGACCTGCTCGCCGTCCTGGTTGAGGCCGCGGGTCCGCATCGTCACGATGCCGACGTCTGGCCGGCTCGTCGATCGACGCACGTCGAGCACGATGGACTCCGCGTAGATGGTGTCACCGATGTAGACGGGAAAAGTGAGCCGCAGCTCGTCGATACCGAGGTTGGCCACCGCGTTCTGACTCATGTCGATGACCGACAAGCCGAGCACGAGTGCGATGGTGAGACCGGAGTTGACGATGATGCGGCCGCCCGTGACGGGGTTCTGCCGCGCCAGATGGGCGTTGAAGTGGTTCTGATTGGTGTTGCAGGTCAGCTGCGTGAACCACGTGGAGTCGGCCTCGCTGATGGTCCGACCGAACGGATGCTGGTAGACGTCCCCGACGGTGAAGTCCTCGATGAATCGCCCGAGCTGAGCCTCGTGCACGGTCAACGCTGCCTCCAGGGAGAGCCCCCTTCGCGAGGGGTGTCGGACGCCTCGAGCCTAGGGGCCCGGGCGGGGCGGGCCGCGAGCCGGGTCGGGCTCACGGATCCCCGGAGCCGGGAACCGCAAGGCCGCGCGCAGAGTCGGACCTCAGGTGAGGAGTACGCAAATCGCGCGCGTGGGTCAAGATAGTCCGATGACGGACACCCCGATCACCTCACTCGACGACGTACGCGGCTCCGCCGCGCGCATCGCCAAGGCCGTCGAGGGGGTCATCGAAGGCAAGCCCGAGGTCGTGCGCGTCACCATCACGGTGCTGCTCGCCGAGGGCCACCTGCTCATCGAGGACGTGCCCGGCGTCGGCAAGACGATGCTGGCCAAGGCGCTGGCCCGTTCCATCGACTGCTCGGTGCGCCGCATCCAGTTCACCCCCGACCTGCTCCCGTCCGACGTCACCGGAGTCAGCGTGTTCAACCAGGACACCAGGGACTTCGAGTTCAAGCCGGGGTCGGTGTTCGCCAACATCGTCGTCGGCGACGAGATCAACCGGGCCTCCCCCAAGACCCAGAGCGCGCTGCTGGAGTGCATGGAGGAGCGCCAGGTCACGGTCGACGGGACCACGTACCCCCTCGACGGCCCCTTCATGGTCATGGCGACGCAGAACCCGGTGGAGATGGAGGGCACGTACCCGCTCCCGGAGGCTCAGCGTGACCGGTTCATGGCGCGGGTCTCGATGGGCTACCCCGACACTGCGGCGGAGCTCGCGATGCTCGACCTGCACTCCGGCGTCTGACCCGCTCAGTGGGGTCCAGCCCGTCACCGACGCCCACGAGATCGCCCAGATGGTGCAGGCCGTCCGCCAGGTCCACGTGAGCGACGCCGTCCGCCGCTACATCATCGACCTGGTCGGCGCGACGCGTCACTCCAACGAGCTCCGCCTCGGGCGCCTCACCGAGGGCCGCCCTGCACCTGGTGCGCGCGGCCCGCGCCGCCGCGGCGCTCGACGACCGTGACTACGTCACCCCGGACGACATCCAGTCCCTCGCCGTCCCCGTTCTCGCCCACCGCCTGCTGCTCACCGCCGAGGCCCAGATCGCGCGGCGAGGCACCGAGACGATCGTCACCGACCTGGTGCGCAGCGTCCCGGTGCCGGACGGCGCAGGGAGCTGACCGGGCGATGCGCGAGGCACTCGGCGGACTGACCACACGCGGTCGCTGCTTCCTCGCGGCCGGCATCGCCGCGTCGTTGACCTCGCTGGTGCTCGGCCAGGGTGATCTCCTTCGGGTCGCCGTGCTCCTCACCGCGCTGCCCCTGGTGAGCGCCGCGGTGGTGGCCCGGACGCGATACCGGCTGGCCTGCACGCGACGGCTCGCACCGGGCCGGGTCGCAGCTGGCGACGAGACCCGGGTGGTGCTCCGTTTCGAGAACGTCTCCCGCCTGCCGACGGGGCTGCTGCTCCTCGAGGACCGGCTGCCCTACGTGCTGGGCTCACGCCCTCGGTTCATGCTCGACCGGGTCGAGCCACGCGGCTCCCGCACCGTGGACTACCCCGTCCGCCCCGAGGTCCGTGGCCGTTACGCGATCGGCCCGCTGACGATCCGACTGTCCGACCCCTTCGGCATGTGCGAGCTGACCAGGTCCTTCGCCGCTCAGGACACCCTGGTCGTCACCCCGGTCGTGCACCGGCTGCCTGCCGTTCCCCTGGGCGGTGACTGGGCCGGGTCCGGCGACAGCCGATCCCGCTCGGTGGCTGCGGCGGGCGAGGACGACGTCGCGACGCGTGAGTACCGCCACGGCGACGACCTACGACGCGTGCACTGGAAGTCCACGGCGCGCTACGGGGAACTCATGGTCCGCCGCGAGGAGCAGCCGTGGGAGTCGCACTGCACCCTGCTGCTCGACACGCGCGCGAGCGCCCACCGGGGGGACGGGCCGGCCTCGTCCTTCGAGTGGGCCGTCTCCGCCGCTGCGTCCATCGGCGCGCACGCGGGTCGGGCGGGCTACACCGTCGACCTGGTGACCGACACCGGGGCCAGGCTGGCGGGGGCAGGTGGTCAGCAGGGGCTGGGAACCCAGCAGGCAGCCCTCCTCGACGCCCTCGCTGCGGTGACCCCCACGGGCGTGACGGCACTCCACCCGTCGGATCGGCTGCGCCTCGGGGCGGCCGACGGCTTGCTCGTGTGCGTTCTCGGGGCCACCAGCGTGCCCGAGGCTCAGATGCTCATTCGCTCCCACCACCGAGGCGGTTCGGCGGTGGCCGTGCTCCTCGACGTCTCCACCTGGCGATCGTCCAAGTCCAGCCGTGCCCCGCTCGGGCCTGACCTCGACGCCGGGGCGGCCGTGCTCAGGGGAGCCGGCTGGCGGGTCCTGACGGCCCGCAGCGGGGACCACCTCGCGGACCTGTGGCCGGCGGCATCGCGCAGCGGCCAGATGGCTCTGACACCAAGCGGGGGTGTCGCATGAGCGGCCTCCCGCGGCTCACGATCGCGTCGGCGGTCGCGGTGCTCCTCGCCGGCCTGTCGCTCCAGCCCACCCTGGCCACCGGCCAGTGGGTGTGGCCGACGCTGTTCGCCGTGATGTCGGTCGCCGCCACCGGCTACACCGCCCGACGCCTGCGCGCGCCACGCCTGCTGGTGCCGGTCCTGGAGCTGGCCGCCCTCGGCCTGGTGATGATGATCCACTTCACTCACTCGTTGGCCGTCTGGGGCGTCCTCCCCGGACGGGACGTCCGGGTGGAGGTCGGCCGCCTGCTGGACGAGGCGTTCACGACCATCTCGACCTACGCGCCTCCTGCCGCGGTGACGCCTGGGCTGAGCTTCCTGGTGGCCGCCTCGGTCGGGTTGGTCGCCGTCGTCGTCGACACGGTCGCGGTCACCTACCGCTCGCCGGCCCTCGCTGGCCTTCCCCTGCTCGTCCTCTATGCCGTCCCGGTGTCCGTGGTGGCGAACGGGGTGTCGTGGATCTACTTCGGGGTGGCAGCGGCCGGCTGGCTCGCCCTCCTGCTCGCCGACGGACGCGAGCGGATGGGCGGGTGGGGACGACGGCTGGGCACGCGCACCTACACCGGTGACCCGACCACCAGCAGCGTGACCCCGCCACCCGAACCGCTGGGGGCGGTCGGCCGACGGATCGGCATCGCCGTGGTGGCCCTGGCGGTGGTCGTCCCCGCCGTCGTCCCCGGACTCAGCGAAGCGGTCTTCGGACGCGGGGGCGGCCAGGGGTCCGGCGGTGATGGCAGCAGGACGGTCACCACCGTGAACCCGTTCGTGTCGTTGGGCGCTGACCTCAACCGTCCCCAGGACTCGACGGTCTTGACCTACCGGACCACGAGCGAGAGCCCGGACTACCTCCGGCTGGTCACCCTGGACACCTTCGACGGCGCGAACTGGGTCCCCTCGGTGCTCACGACGTCCGGCCGGGTCACCGACGGGCCGCTCCCTGCGCCTGACCTCTCGGTGCTGACACCGCGCACGGAGGTCCGTACCGACGTCACCCTCGCCGAGCTGAGCGACAGCACGTGGCTGCCGGCGCCGTACCCCGTGACGGCCGTCTCTGTCGAGGGCGACCGGGCACAGGACTGGGTGTGGGACACCAACAACCGGGTGATCTGGTCGCCCTCCTCCGACTCCGACGGCCTGGTCTACTCGGCGCTCAGCCTGGAAGTCACTCCCTCGGGCGCGCAGCTCACGGACACCCGGTCGGGCGACCCCACCTTCTTGGCCGCCTACACGAAGATCCCTGAGCTTCCGGAGCTGGTCACGCGGGAGGCGGACGCGGCGACGAGGCAGGCCACGAGCCCGTTCGAGCAGGCGAAGGCCTTGCAGGACTACTTCACGGCACCGGGACGCTTCGTCTACGACACCACCGCACAGGCTGATCAGAACGATCCGCTCACGGACTTCCTCACCACCAAGAAGGGGTTCTGCCAGCAGTTCGCCGGAACCTTCGCCGTGATGGCCCGCCACCTCGGACTTCCCACGCGGGTCGTGGTCGGCTTCGTCCCCGGGGAGTACGACGCCGAGACGCAGACGTGGACCGTGTCGTGGCACGACACGCACGCCTGGCCGGAGGTCTACTTCGAGGGTGTCGGGTGGACGCGCTTCGAGCCCACCCCCAGCGACAACGCCGGGGTCAGTGAGCCTCCGTGGACCCAAGCCGGGTCGTCCCCCGACGCCGGCGGAGAGCGCCCCGATCAAGGCGAAGGCAGTTCGCCGTCCGCGAGCGCCGGCCCGGACCTGCCGTTCGGCGTCCCCGAGACCACCGAGGGGGGCGCGTCGGCTCTCGCCGGCGGGGCCGGCGCCAGCGGGGGCTTCCCCTGGGTGTGGGTGCTCGTCCCCCTGCTCCTCGTCGCCGCCCTCCTGGTACCCGCGGTCATCCGCACGGGCCAACGGCGTCGTCGGCTCGCCCACGCCGACGACGACGAGCCGCGAGCAGCGGCCGCAGCTGCATGGGCCGAGCTCTCGGCGACGTCCGCCGACCTCGGCCTCAGGTGGCCCCCTTCGCGAACGCCCCGCCAGGTGGCACTGGAGCTCATCGAGGGAGCAGATCTCCACGCCCGCCCGGCGTCGGACGCCTTGCGCCGCCTCGCGTTGGCCTCCGAGCGCGCGCCGCTACTCCGCTGCGCCTGCACCGACCCACGACCTGGCCGACGACGTACGGACGGCCCGCACCGGCCTGATCGGCTCCGTCGACCGGCGACACCGGATCCTGGCCGTGCTCGCGCCGGTGTCCTTGTTGTCGCGTGCCGGGGAGCGCACCGCCGACCTCCTCGACTGGGTCGACACAGCACCGCGGCGCGCCCGCCATGCTGTCGCGGACGTGCGGCCCCGCAGGTACCGCAGCAGGGGACGGACCACCCGCGTCTCACCGACCGCCCGTGCGCTCTCTCGACTGACGGACTGCCTGCGCGCTAGTTCCCGTCGCCCTCACGGCGACGACGCCAGCGGTCCTCCAAGCGATCCATCATCCCGGCGGACTTGGCCGGTTTGGGACTCCGCTTCCCGGTGCTGCGCCCGGTGCCCGCGGCCGCAGCGGGCTTCGAGCCGCCGCGCCACCCGCTGAGCATCCACCAGGCCGACACGAGCATCACGAGGAATCCGAGGACGCCGAGCGGCCAGCCCACGCTCACACCCGCGAGGAGCAGCCCGAGGCCGAGCACCAGGCCGAGCGAACCCACGAGAACCCGGCGGCGCTGGTGGGCCTGGACATCGGCCCCGCGAAGCGTGGAGGCGAGCTTCGGGTCCTCGGCGTAGAGGGCCCGCTCCATCTGCTCGAGCAAGCGCTGCTCGTGCTCGGAGAGGGGCACCTGGATCCTCCTTCGCTCGACCGGACCGGGCCCGGCTGACTACAGCATAAACAGGCATCGGCGGTGGCGAAAGCCGACCTGAGGATTGTTCACCGAACATGCCCGGCGACCCCTCACAGCGGGCGGTGCCTTCCTGGGTCGCCGGACCCCCGAGGATCGGGCTGGCCACGGACCAACGACCCCGGACGGACCGCCCCTGGACCGAACCGTCTCGAGGCGGTGTCCACCGCCAGCTCGGCCTCCCGCCAGCCGCGCTCTGGGGCGTCGAGCAGCAGCTGCTGGGTCCGCGACCCGGCATCGATCAGCCCCTCCACGCGTACGCCGACCAGCCGGATCCGGGCTCGCTCGAGCCCGAGGGCGTCGTAGAGGCCGCGGGCGGTGGCGTAGACCTCGTGGCCGACATCGGTGGCCTCGGGAAGGGTGCGGGACCGCGTGATCGTGGTGAAGTCGGCGAAGCGGACCTTGAGCGCGATCGTCCGCCCGGCGTGCCCTGCGGACCGCAACCGCGCTGCCACCCGTTCAGAGAGCCGCAGGAGCTCGCGGTGGATGACCTCGGGGTCGTCGACGTCGGTGGCGAAGGTCTCCTCCGCGCCGATGCTCTTGTCCGGCTCATGGGCGACGACCCGGCGCTCGTCGCGCCCCCAGGCGAGGGCCGCGAGGTGTGATCCCGCTGCCGGGCCGAGGGCACGTTCGAGCGTGGCACGCGGGGTGCGGGCAAGGTCGCCCACGGTGCGCAGACCGAGCCGGGAGAGGACCTCCTCGGTGCGCTCGCCGACGCCCCACAGCGCTGACACCGGGAGGGGATGGAGGAAGGCGACGACCGCGTCAGCGGGAACGACGAGCAGCCCGTCGGGTTTGGCGCGAGTCGTCGCGAGCTTGGCCACGAACTTGGTCGTGGCCACGCCGACCGAGCAGGTGACACCCTGCTCGTCGGCGATCCGGGCCCTGATGGTCTCGCCGATCAAGGTGGGGCGCCCGAGACGTCGAACGGCGCCCGAGACGTCGAGGAACGCCTCGTCGAGGGAGAGCGGCTCGACGAGCGGTGTGACCTCGCGGAAGACCTCCATGACGGCGGCGGACACCGCGGCATAGCGCTCGGGCTGCGGCTCGAGCACCGTGGCCTGCGGGCACATCCGGCGCGCCCGGGTCATCGGCATCGCCGAGTGGATGCCCGAACGGCGAGCCTCGTAGGTCGCCGAGAGCACGACTCCGCGGGTGCCTCCGCCACCGACGATGACCGGGGTCCCACGCAGCTCTGGATGGTCGAGCAGCGACACCGATGCGTAGAAGGCATCCATGTCGACGTGCAGGATCGTGCACCCGGTGTCGTCGGCGGGCGGACCGTCGGGGGCGCCGGGACGGTCCAGCTGCTGCTTGCGACTCATCGGTGCCAGGTTCCCACGTCAGGCACCTGAGCTGCCCGGGCTGGAGTGCCAGAGCTTGCGCGGGGCCTTCGGTCCCTCGCGCCGGGGCGGCCCGGCATCGTCGGCCGGCGGTGTCCCCCTCTTGACGTCGGCGCCGGGCGGTTTCACGTCGGCGTACGGCGACTGGCGGAACCCGCTCGCATGAACGAGCACCCGCCGCTGACCCATGCCCCCGGCCGGAGAGGACTCGTGAGCCCCACCCGAGGCTCCGGGCGGTCGGGCGATGACCGGTCGCGCCGAACGGCTCCCGGCCGCACCTTCGACCGCCGCCGCGCTGGCTGCCTCCTCGGCCCACCCGGCGGGCACCTCGGCCAGCACGGCATGGACCGCGGAGAGACCCTCGGCCTCCCAGGTGGCGAACAGCCCGGACAGCTCCCAGGCCCCCGTGGCCCGCAACGACAGCCCGCGGGGTCCGGTGCGGCGCACGTGACCGCGGACGACGAGCAGCCAGGAGTGGAACACCGTTGCGGCGTATGGCCCCTGGGCGTCCTCGAAGAACGTGGCGTCGACCGGTCCGGTCGAGTCGTCGAGGGTGAGGAAGACCACCCGACGCCCCGAACGGACCGGCGGGGTCTGGGTGGCCACCTTGACCCCGGCGACGAGCACCTCGGCCTGGCTGCGCTGACCGAGCAGGTCCTGCGCGCGGGTCACCCCCAGGGCGTCGAGCATCGGCGCGTAGAAGTCGAGGACGTGCCGGCTGACGTCGAGCCCGAGGACGTCGAGCTCGGCCCGCACCCGTTCGGCCCCGGTCATCTCCGGGAGCCCCGAGCTGCTCACCTGCTCCGGGCTGTCGCCGAGATCGAGGGTGAGCTGCACATCCGAGGGGCGTACGGCGGCGCTCGCCTGGGACTGCCGGGCCGCGAGCGCCCGTACGTCGGTGGCGCGTCCGGGGCCTGCTGCTTGGGCTGCTTGGGCTGCTTGGGTAGCCCGGGAGGTCGGCGCCCGACGACGACTCCCACGGTCGACGGCCCGACTCCACCGGTCGAGCTCGGCGACCTGGAGCAGCAGGTCACGTCGGGTGACCGAGCCGCGCCGGCGGACCGGAACCACCGAGCCGATGCCGTAGAGGCTGTCGAAGGCCCCGGCGACCACGAGCCGCTCGACGACCGGTCGGGCGACCCGGGTGCGGTGCCAGAAGTCGGCGAGGGAGGCGTAGGGACGACCGGCGACGATCCGGGAGACCTCGGCGGCGGCGATGCCCTTGACCTCGGCGAGGGACAGCCGGATGCCGTAGGCGCGACCGTCGGGGAGCCCTGGGATCAGCGGCGCCTCCCGTGGGGGCGCTCCGAGGATGCCCGGGGGCGGGGCGTCCCACGGGGCCACCCGCTCGACCCGGAAGACCTCGTCGGAGGCGTTGACGTCGAGACCGAGGACGGCGATCCCGAGCTGACGGGCGTCGTCGAGGATCAGCCGCTTGGGATACATGCCGGGGTCATGAGTGAGCACACCGGCGAGGAACGCGGCCGGGTGATGGGCCTTGAGCCAGGCCGACTGGTAGGTGGGCAGGGCGAACGCCGCGGCGTGGGCCTTGCAGAACCCGAAGGAGGCGAACGCCTTGAGCACCTCCCAGACCCGTTCGACGACCTCGAGGGAGTAGCCACGGCGCAGCGCCTGGGGATAGAACCACGCACGCATCTCGGCCTGGCCGTCGGGCGAGCCCAGGGAACGCCGTACCTCGTCGGCCTCGGCCAGGCCGCACCCGGTGAGGACGTCGACGATGCGGATGACCTGCTCGTGGAAGACCACCACGCCACAGGTCTCCTCCAGGACCGGCCGCAGGTCGTCGTGGAGATAGCTGGCCGACGTCCAGCCCTGCCGGGCCTTGAGGAACGGGGTGACCATGTCGGACTTGACCGGCCCCGGCCGGAACAAGGAGATGTCGACGACGAGGTCACCGAAGGTCTCCGGGGCGAACTTGCCGATGAGCTCACGCTGGCCCGGGGACTCGATCTGGAAACAGCCCAGGGTGTGGGTGGACCGGATGAGGTCGAAGGTGGGTCCGTCGTCGAGCGGGACGCAGCCGGGGTCGTCGAGATCGATCAGGCCCTCGGAACCGGCACCGTGGGCGGTGGGTCCGTCGACCCGGGCCACCTCGGTCACGGCGTGCGCCATGGCCGACTGCATCCGGATGCCGAGGATGTCGAGCTTGAGCAGACCGAGGTCCTCGACGTCGTCCTTGTCGAACTGGCTCATCGGGTAGCCGAGGTAGCTCGCCTCGACCGGGGTGCGGTCGAGCAGCCCGCCGTCGGACAGGATCACCCCGCACGGGTGCAGCGCGACGTGGCGCGGCAGCCCGTCGAGGCTCTCGACCAGACCGAAGAAGGTGTCCAGGCCTTGCGCACCACCCGCACCGATGCGGCTCGCCCGCAGCTCGGGCAGGTCGGCGAGGGCCGCCCGGGCGTCGCGGGCCCGGATGTGAGGGAACGCCTTGGCGATCGCGTCGACCTCACCAGGTGGCAGGCCCAGGGCCGCACCGACGTCGCGTACGGCGTGCCGCACCCGGTAGGTGTCCATCATCGAGACGCAGACGCAGCGGTCACCCCCGAAACGGTCGAGGACCGCCTCGTAGACCTCGCCCCGCCGAGCGGACTCGACGTCGATGTCGACGTCGGGGAGAGCGTGACGCAGGGGGGTGAGGAAGCGCTCCATGAGCAGGCCGTGGCGCAGGGGCTCGACGCCGGACACCCCGAGCACGTGCAGCACCAGGCTGCCGGCTCCGGACCCGCGGGCGGCGGCCCGTACGCCGAGCGAGCGGGTGATCGCGCAGACCTCGGCCACGGTGAGGAAGTAGGTCGCGTAGCCGAGGGCGCCGATCACCGCGAGCTCGTCGTCGAGCCGGACCTGCGCGGCACGCCGCAGCCGGGCACCCCCGGGGTAGCGGACAGCGAGCCCGGCCTCGCACCGCTCGCGCAGCACCACGGGCGCCGGTCGTCCGCTGGCATCGACCACCGCGAGCTCGGGCAGGTGGACCGCCCCGAGACCGAGGTCGCGGGCCGGGTCGAGCACGCAGTCGGCAGCCAGCGCAGCCGTCGCGTCCAGCAGCCTGCGGACGCAGGTCCTCTCGGTGTCGCCCGCCCCGCCGGCCAGTCGGGCCACCTCGACCGCGACCTGGGCCATCGCCGCACCGGGCTTCAGGTAACCCTCGGCGTTGACCCGGTCGACGTGACGCAGGTCGAGGGCCACGAGCCGTCGGGCGGAGTCGAGGAGGTCGGACGTGGCCGCCCCGGCCGGCTCGGCGTAGCGCACGGTGTTGGTGAGGATCGCCTCCACTCCTTGGTCGCGGGCGAAGGAGAGCAGCCGGGCAGCGAGGACGCTCGACCCGAGCCCCGAACCTGGTCCTCGGTGGGAGACCACCTCGATGCGCAGCAACGCCGGGGCGACCACCTCCCGCCACCGGTCGAGGGCGACCCGGGCCAGGTCGGGTCGCCGGACCGCCAGGGCCCGGCCGACCTCGGAGTCGGGACCGAGCAGGACGACGAGCCCACCTGCCGCGGCGTGCCGGGCCACGAGCTCCCGGCTGCTGACCGGACGACCCCGCTCCCCCGGCGCCTCGCCGGTGCCGAGATGAGTGGCTGAGACCAGTCGGTTGAGGGCGGCCCACCCGGCCCCGGTGGGGACGCCGCCCCCGGGCCGGACCGGGGTCAGCGGACCGCCGCGGGCGAGCACGGTGACCCGAGGGTGACGAGGGTCGACGACCGCACCGCCGCGCGCGGGCAGCCGTCGGGCGGGACGGTGACCGGGGCGGTCGAGTCCTCGTCGGGGGTCACCGCGAAGTCGGCACCGAGGATCGGAGCCAGCCCGTGGACCAGGCAGCTCTTCGCGAACTTCACCGCCCCCCGGACCCCGTCGCGGTCGGTGAGGGCCAACGCCCCCATGCCGAGCTCCGCGGCCCGGGCCACCAGGGCCCCCGGGTGAGAGGCGCCGTGCCGCAGCGAGTAGCCCGAGGCGACGTGGAGGTGGACGAAAGGATCGGTGGGCACTGACGGGAACAGCCCTTCAGCCGGTGAGTGGCAGCGCGACCTGGTGGTCGAGGCCGAGCGTGGTCTCGACCAGGGCGAGGAAGGTCGCGGAGTCACGGAGCAGGTCGTCGGCCTCGCGCGTGGTCACCACGGGCAGCCCTGCCTCAGCGGCTGCGCGCTTGCCGGCACCCGCCGCGAAGAAGGCCGACCACTCCCCGAGCTCGGGCGCCACCTCGGGCAGCAGCGACCAGACGCTGCTGGGCCCGCGACGAACCCTGGCCGGCCGGGCTCGCGCGGCCAGGACGGCCGAGGCTGCCCGCAGCGAGGCCAGGTGAGCCTCGGCATAGCGCTCGCCCGACGTGGTCGCGGTCGCCGCCGCCGCCAGTCCGCGCGCGGCGAGGTGGAGCAGGTCGAAGGACGCCTGCGGGACCGGGGCATGACGCATGAAGCCCTCCTTCATCGGATCTCGGTCGAGCAACGGATCTCGTCGAGCATCGGATCTCAGTCGAGGGCACGGGCCAGCCGCCAGGCCGCCGGCTCGGCGGTCTCGTCGTAGGACAGGTCGTAGACCCCGACGTCGCGGTCGGGACCTCCACCGTCGGGGCTGGTGCGCCCCTCGGTCTCGGTCTCGGTGTGCGGGCTGGCGCGGCGAGGACCCGTGCGGGCCTCGACCCGCCACATCTGGCGGCTGGCCGCATGGGCCGCGACGGGCAGTCCGTCGCTGTCGCGCACCCGCCACCAGGCGCCGACCTCGATCCAGTGGGCGAGGACGGTGCCGACGACGTAGAGCCGGCCACGCCACAGGAACTGCCCGGGGGCGAACGGCGCGGAGCCGTCGACCACCGGACGGACGTCGACGGGATCGTCGTAGCGGCGCACGGTGGGCTCCTCTCGGCAGGATCGAGGTCGGTCTGGGCCCCGGACCGGCGCTTCCCCGCGCCTGTCCGGGACCCGTGTCGTGCAGCCCGCCCGGAGGGGTCGCACGGGGTCGAGGCGCACGACCCCTCGGGCGGGTCACCTCCGACGGGCCGCGAGACCCGGCCGGAGGTCGAACCAGCTGCTCGGTCGATGGTCGGAAGTCGAACACGTGTTCCGAACAACTGTTCGAGAACGCAGCCTAGACCCTCCCCCCGACAGTCCGTCAAGACCTCCCTGCTCCACGTTCGTGATCATGCACGGACAGTCCCTTACTGGGTTGGTTTGTCCACAGCTAGTTCTTCTTCCACAGCAACGGTTCTTGGGGTCTTGACTGTCGGTACGGCCTGTCAGTATTGCCTGATCAGTTCGAGGGTCGAACCGGTCAGGAGGTGGTTCCGGGTGAGCAGCACGATGGTCGACGCGGTCATCGACTTCACCGGCCGGGATGTCGCCGCCATGACCGGGCATGAGGCGGTGGACCGCTTGGGTGAGCTGAACACCGCGATCGCGTTGCTGTCCGCGGACCGGCTCACCACCGTGCAGGTGATCCAGGAGTCCGGGGTGTGGTCCAGTGACGGGTCCCGATCGGCGGCGGCGTGGCTGTCCCGGGTGGAGCGGTCCTCCAAAGCTGCCGCGGGGTCGGACCTGAAGCTCGCCCGGATGCTCGCCGGACACCTGCCAGCGACAGCTGAGGCGCTGCGCCGTGGTGACCTGCCGGTAGAGCACGCCCGGGCGATCTCCCGGACCTGCCTGCGGACCGAGGCGCTGCGCGCGATGCTCACCGACCCCGACCGTGGTGAGGGGTTCCTGCTCGACCACGCCGGGCTGGGGCTGGACGACTTCAAACGGTTCCTCAACGCCTGGTGCTACCGGGTCGACCCCGACGCCGCCGACCAGGAGTATCGGGAGGCCAGCGAGGGGTTCACCTTCACCCTGGCCCAGACCACCGACGGGGCGATCCCGGGTGGGTTCCTCTCCCCGCTGGCCGCCGAGGCACTCAAGGTGGCACTGCTCGCCGAGATCGGGGTCCCCGCCCTGGGTGACACCCGCACCCACCCCCAACGCATGCACGACGCCCTCGCCTCGATCGCCGCCCGCGCCCTGGACGGCGGTGGCCTCGGCCGGCACGCCACCGTCCGCCCCCAGGTCGTCGTCCACGTCCCCCTCGCCACCCTCGAGGCGAACGCCGGCACCCGAGGACTCGCCCCGGCCTGGCTGCAGGAATCCCAGACCCCCATCCCCCGCGCGGTCCTCGACAAGCAGCTCTGCGACGCCGAGATCACCCGGATCGTCTTCGGCCCCGACGGTGAAGTCCTCGACGTCGGCCGCACCCAACGCACCTTCACCGGCCCCCGACGCCGCGCCCTCGACGCCCGAGACGGCGGCTGCCGCTGGCCCGGCTGCCACGCACCCCCAGCCCAATCCGAAGGCCACCACCAGACCCGGTGGGCCGACGGAGGCAGAACCGACCCCCGCGAAGGGCTCCTGCTCTGCTGGTACCACCACGACTACACCCACGCTCACGGTGTGACCATCACCGGCAACCCCGCCGGGACCCTCACCTTCACCGACCGACACGGCAACCACATCGGCACCAGCTCCCCGACCGCCGGCCCCGGGAGACGACGACCCACTCCCCTGGGACGACGCCACCGCCTGAGGACGCCACCGGTGACGCCGAGCAGGTGACGCCGAGCAGGTGACGTCCGCGGGACCCTGCGTGCGCCGATGCACGGCGACCCACGTAGGTTCCGACGCGTGAACGATCCGCTCGACCACCCGGCCGTACGTCGGGTCGTCGACGCCCTCGACAGCAGCGGGCGTGACCGGTGTCCCTGTGGTCCTCTCCGACCCCGCGCCCACGGCGGTCACCGCAGCGGCCCAGGTCGGCTGCCCGGTCGCGGCCATCGCCAACTCCCTCGTCTTCGCGGCTGACGGAGAGCCCCTGCTGGTGCTCACGTCTGGCGGTCACCGCGTGGACACCGCGAAGGTCGCCGAACTCGTGGGCGCCGAGCACGTGGGACGAGCCGACCCCCAGCTCGTCAAGGACCGCACCGGGATGACCATCGGCGGGGTGGCACCCGTCGGACACCTCACGCCGGTCCGCACGCTGGTCGACGTCGCTCTCGCTGACCACCCGATCGTCTGGGCCGCCGCCGGTCACCCGCACACCGTGTTCCCGACCACCTTCGACGAGCTCGTCCGCATCACGGGCGGCACGCCGGCCGAGGTCGCCTGATGCCCCGAACCCGACCCCGGCTCGTCCTCGTGCACGGACTCGGCAGCTCCTCCGCGATCTGGCGCCAGGTCCTGCCGGGACTGAACCGTCACGTCGACACGCTCCAGGTGGACCTGCCCGGTCACGGCGCTCAACCCTGGGACGGTTCACCTCTGGACCCGAGGGAGCTGTCCGCCCACGTCGGCAGGGTGATGGACGCCGAAGGCTGGGATCGTGCCCACCTCCTCGGACACTCCTTGGGCGGCTGGACGGTCCTGGAGGCGGCGGCCGACGGTCGGGCGCTGTCGGTGACCGCGCTCGCCCCGGCCGGCCTCTGGCGGGAGATCGGTCGACCACCGAGCCCGCTGCTCAGCATGAACCGAGCAGCGGCCCACCTGCTGGCACCGGTCACGCCGTACGCCTTGCGACTGGGTCCCGTGCGCTCCCTCGGCCTGTCCTCGGGCTCGACCCACCCTGGTGAGGTCCCCTACCAGGACGCGCTGGCGGCGGCTCGGGCCATGGCGGGCTCGCCCGGCTTCTGGGCTGCGCTCCAGGGCAGCCGGCGGCACCGCTTCGACCGCGCGGACGAGATCGACGTACCGGTGACGGCCGTGTGGGGCGACCGCGACCACATCCTCCCGGGGCACCGAGCCCAGGTCCGTGACCTGCTCCCCGAGCAAGCGCGCTGGGTCACGCTGCACCGACTGCGGTCACACCCCCCAGTGGGACAACCCCAACGCCGTCGTCCGGCACACCCTCGAGACCATCGCGGCGACCGATCCCCGCTAGCCCGCCGCCCAGGCCGCCCAGGCCGTCACGTCGTGCTCGATCGAGGCGCCGACGACCTAGGGTGGACCACGTGCCTCACCCGGTCCCGGCGCTGGTGACCCTGCACCTGTGGGGCGTTCCGAAGGTCCGGATCGGTGCCGCCTTCCTCGCCATGGGCCGCGACCGTCGACCGCTGCGCCGGCAGGACGGGACTCCGCTTCGCCAAGCTGCTCGGGACCGGGTCCGGTGAGTCCTTCACCCCACGAGACGCCGATCCCAGGCACTGGGGGGTCCTCGCCACGTGGGACTCGCCCGAGTACGCAGCCCGCTTCGAGCACTCGGCGCTCGTCCGTCGCTGGGACGCCCGAGCCGACGAACGCCTGCGCCTCGAGCTCGCGCCCCTGACGAGCAAGGGCCGATGGGCCGGCGAGGCCCCGTTCGGAGACCCGACCCCGCGCAAGTACGAGGGCGTGACCGCAGCCCTGACGCGGGCGCGGATCAAGCCGCAGCTCTGGCGGACCTTCTGGAACAGCGTCCCCCCCGTGTCGGCCCGGCTCAACACCTCCCCTGGGCTGCTGCTCAGGGTCGGCATCGGCGAGGCCCCCGTCGGGCTCCAGGGAACCTTCAGCGTCTGGGAGTCCGCAGCCGCGCTGCGTGACTTCGCGCACCGGGCTCCCGAGCACCAGCAGGTGATCGCGAGGACGCACGAGCTCGGCTGGTACTCCGAGGAGCTGTTCGCGCGCTTCGCCGTCGTACGGGCGGAAGGTCGGCACGCCGGGGCGGAGCTGTCGGTCGGCGGCACGTAGGCTTCGGCGCCGTGAGCGTCCGCGTGTACTCAGGGCCGCACGCCGACCGGCGACGCGGACCTTCGGGATTCCTGCGCGCCGCTGCCCTGGGTCCTGGCCGCAGCCACCATCCTGGCCCAGATCCTCTATCCCCTGGTCGAGGGCGACAACCGGCGCACCCTCACCGTCGTCACGGTCGCGCTGTTCTTCCTCGCCTCCGCCACCCACGCCCTCGTGTGGCGTGGGCTGGCCTGGACGGCTGCCTTCCTCCTCGTGACCGTCGGAGGTGGGCTCCTGGTCGAGGCGATCGGGGTTCGGACCGGCTGGCCGTTCGGCGACTACGCCTACGGCGACCTCGGCGCCACGGTGTTCGGCGTCCCCTGGGTGATCCCGCTGGCCTGGTCGATGATGGCCTACCCGGCGTTGGTCGCGGCACGACGACTGTGCCGAGGGTCCTTGTCGACGCCGCTGGTCGGAGCCCTCGGCCTGGCCGCCTGGGACCTCTTCCTCGACCCGATGATGACGGCAGAGGGCTACTGGCGCTTCACCACTGATGGCGCAGCCACTCTCCCGAACGTCCCCGGCGTCCCGCTCTCGAACTACGCCGGCTGGTACCTGGTGGCGTTCGCGATGATGCTGCTCCTCGACCGCCTCCCCGAGCGGCACGTCCCAGAAGGGCAGCCCGCCCTGCTGTTCTTGTGGACGTACTTCTCGTCCGTCCTGGCCAACCTGGTCTTCTTCGACCGGCCGTACGTCGCCCTCTACGGCGCTGTCGCCATGGGAGCGGTGGCGATCCCCTACGCGTGGGTGCTGTGGGTCGGGCGGGACTGACCGCGCGGGTCGCGCGCGGACTGGTCTTCGGAGGGGCGGCCGGAGCAGTCGCCGCCACCGCCCACACGGCGGTGAACCTCCGCCTCGTCCGGGTCCCGTCGGCGCACCCGCCGGCGACCCCGGAGGCCGTGTCGCTGCTCCTGCCCGTGCGCGACGAGGCGCCTCGCGTCGGCTCCTGCCTGTCGGCTCTCCTCGGCCAGCGGGGCGTTCCCGACCTGGAGATCGTGGTCCTCGACGACGGGTCCACCGATGACACGGTCGCCGTCGTGCGGTCCGTCGCCGGTGCCGATCCCCGCGTGCGGGTCATCTCCGGCGACGACCTGCCGCCGGGCTGGCTCGGGAAGCCGCACGCCTGCGCTCAGCTCGCCCGAGGCTGCCCGCGGGAGCGTGCTCGTCTTCGTGGACGCGGACGTCGTCCTCGAGCCGCACGCGGTCGCGGCCACCGTCGACCTGCTGCGGAGCAGTCCGCTCGACCTGGTGTGCCCCTACCCTCGGCAGGTCTCGGGGACCTTGGGCGAGCGGCTCGTCCAGCCGCTGCTGCAGTGGTCCTGGCTGACCTTCCTGCCGCTGGGCCAGGCCGAGGCCTCCTCCCGCCCGTCGCTGGTGGCCGCCAACGGCCAGCTGCTCGCCTGCGACGCGAGGTCCTACGCAGCCGCCGGAGGCCACGCAGCAGTACGCGAAGCCGTCCTCGAGGACGTCGAGCTCGCGAAGACCTTCAAGGTCCACGGGCTGCGGGCGGTCGTCGCCGACGGCACGCACGTGGCGACCTGCCGGATGTACGGCTCCTGGGCAGGAGCTGCAGGCCGGTTACGCCAAGTCCTTGTGGGCGGCGTTCGGGTCTCCCGCCGGCGCGGTCTGCGTCGCGAGCATCCTCTCGCTGCTGTACGTCGTCCCGCCGGTCGCGGCGGTTGCCGGGACGGGCTCGGTGCGTCGCGCCGGACTGGTCGGCACCGCCGCGGGGGTCGCCGGCCGCGCCCTCGTCGCCCGACGGGTCGGGGGCCGCGTCTGGCCCGACTCCGCGGCACATCCGGTGTCCGTGGGTGCGTTCGTGGGCCTCACGCTCCGATCGCTCCTGCAGCACCGCCGCGGCGCGCTGACCTGGAAGGGTCGTCCGCTGTGAGCCGGGTCGTCGTCGTCGGTGCAGGGATGGCCGGACTCGCCTGCGCCGCGCGACTGGCCGTGAAGGGTCACGAGGTCGTGGTCCTCGAGCAGGCACCGACCTGGGGAGGCAAGCTCGGCTGGTACACGCGCGACGGCTTCTCCTTCGACACCGGTCCGTCGCTGCTGACTCTTCCCGCGGTCTACCGTGACACGTTCCTCAAGACCGGGGCGGCCCTCGAGGACTGCGTCGACCTGGTGGGGGTCGACCCGGTGTGCCACTACCGCTTCGCCGACGGCACCGAGCTCGACGTACCCGACGCCGACCGGCGGGCCGTCGCCCAAGCGTTCGACGAAGCACTCGGGCCCGGCGCCGGGGACGACTGGCTCCGCTTCCTCGCCCACGCCGGCCGCATCTGGCAGGCCACGCGAGGACCGTTCCTCACCTCGACCCTCGATGGCCCGCTCGACCTGCTCCGACAGTCCACCCGCCTCCGGGACCTGCGCACGATCGCCCCCTGGCGCAGCCTGGACGCGATGGGTCGCCGCTACCTGCGTGATCCGCGGCTTCGCCAGTTCCTGTGGCGATACGCCACCTACACCGGGTCCGACCCCAGGCGGGCGCCGGCCGCCCTCGCCGTCGTGCCCTACGTCGAGCAGACCTTCGGCGCGCACTACGTCCGCGGTGGCCTGCGCCGCCTCGGCGACGCGCTGTACGAGCGCTGCCTCGAGCGCGGTGTCACCTTCCGCTTCGACACCGACGTCGAGGAGGTCCTCGTCGAAGGTGGGCGCGCCGTGGGTGTCCGGCTCGGGGACCACGAGCGCGTCCCCGCCGACCACGTGGTCTGCAACGCCGACGCTGCCGAGGTGTACGGCCACCTGGTCACCGCCAAGGCAGGCGACCCCGGGAGAGCCCGGCTCCGCAAGGCGACCCCCTCGCTCGCCGGGTTCGTGCTGCTGCTCGCCCTGGACGGGCGCACCCCCGGGCTGAGACATCACACCGTGCTGTTCCCCGAGGACTACGACGCCGAGTTCGACGCCATCTTCGGCAAGGTGCCGCGACTCGTCGACGACCCCACGGTCTACATCGCCGCGCCCGACGACCCGGCCCTGAGGCCGGACGACGACACCGAGGCCTGGTTCGTCCTCGTCAACGCCCCCCGTCACGACCCGGACGGCCGCCGCCCGCGGGCAGGGGATCGACTGGGAGCAGCCGGGGCTCGCCGAGGACTACGCCGACCGCATCCTCGCGGTCATGGCCGCCCGTGGGCTCGACGTGCGTGACCGGGTTCGATGGCGCGTGGTGAGGACGCCCGCCGACCTCGAACGCGACACCCGGGCGCCGGGCGGGTCGATCTACGGGACGTCGTCCAACGGCGCGCGTTCGGCATTCCTGAGGGCAGCCAACCGCTCACCGGTGCCCGGGCTCTATCTCGCCGGTGGCTCGGCCCACCCCGGCGGAGGTCTCCCCCTGGTCGGCCTCTCGGCCGAGCTCGTTGCGGACCTGATCGGCCGGGCCTGAGCCAGTCGCCCACACCCGTAGGGTGACCCCCATGTCCGAGCGCCGGCTGGAGATCGCCCGTCAGCCCGACGGGCGGTTCCTGGCCAGTGCCGACGGCGGCGCCACCACCGTGGAGGTGTCGAGCTGGGACGACATCCGCACCCTGCGCGACAAGAGGCACCTGGTCGACCACTGGGCCGACGGCGACCAGCAGGCGTTCATCGACCAGCACGGCTCGCCGTTCGAGGACTGGTGGCGTCTGCTCTCGCCCGCGTGCGCTGAGGCCTTGATGGCTGACCCCCGTGCGGCTGTGCCGGTGGAGCACGACGACGAGGTCAAGCGGACGTTGCGCCATCAGCCTCGACAAGCCGGGCTCGGACTCGAAGGGTCAGGGCTGAGCGCGCAGCTGCGCGCCTTCGTCGCCGAGAAGTCCCGCCCCCGTCGCCCGGCGCAACCGGAGGACCTGCACCCGGGCACGGAGACATGATCAGCAGGCTCACCTCCCGACCGGGGGGCGGACCACCGAGGAGGCTGCCTTGAGCAAGAAGCAGGCCAAGGGCAACAAGCGCGAGGAGGCGGTCGGCTCACCCACGCCGCCCATCTCCGAGGACAGCGCCCCGATGAAGCGCCGTGAGTACGACCAGCAGCTGCGGGAGCTCCACGTCGAGCTGGTCGCCCTCCAGGAGTGGGTCAAGGCGACCGGCGCCAAGGTCTGCGTGGTCTTCGAGGGACGGGACACCGCCGGCAAGGGCGGCACGATCAAGGCTCTCACCGAGCGGGTGAGCCCCCGGGTCTTCCACGTGGTCGCCCTGCCGGCGCCGAACGACCGCGAGAAGAGCCAGATGTACGTGCAGCGCTTCCTGCCGCACCTGCCGGCGGCCGGCGAGGTCGTCATCTTCGACCGCAGCTGGTACAACCGGGGCGGCGTCGAAGGGTCATGGGCTTCGCCACCCCGAGCGAGGTCGAGGGCTTCCTCCGTCTCGTGCCGCAGTGGGAGCGCGTCATGGTCGACTCCGGGATCATCCTGCTCAAGTACTGGCTCGAGGTGAGCGCCGACGAGCAGACCCGGCGTCTGAAGAACCGCATCCACGACGGCCGCAAGACCTGGAAGCTGTCGCCGATGGACCTGAAGTCCTACAGCCGCTGGTACGACTACTCCCGGGCTCGTGACGAGATGATCCTGGCCAGCGACACGTCGTGGGCCCCGTGGTACCTCGCGCGCACCGACGACAAGCGGCGCGGCCGGCTCAACATCATCGCCCACCTGCTGAGCCAGATCCCTTACGAGAAGGTGCCTCCCCAGCCGGTCAAGCTGCCCCGACGGTCCGGACCGCGTGGCTACGTGGAGCCCGAGTACCCGTTCAGGTTCATCCCGACTCCGTACTGAGCCAGGCCCGGATCCGCGGTCAGCGGGCGCGCATCCGGTTGTTGCGGGGGTTGTGCTCGAGCTCGGCCAGGCCGAGAGCCTCGAGCAGGGGCGGCAGGTAGACCCCGAACCGCCCGCGCAGGCCCTTCTTCAGGCCGTACCAGCCGCCGAGCGGGTTGTCCTCGGACCTGGCCCAGGCCTCGACGGACCCCTCCGCCGCGGGCTTCTGCTCGTCCGCGCCGCCCAGCGGCACCCAGTCCCCCGCTGCGACGAGCATCGCGTGGAGGTCGTCGATGCTGCGCCAGTCGTAGGACAACCGCGTCTTGCCCACCTGGCAGGCGAGCACGGCAGGCTCGGAGGTCTCGTCCCGCCACATCTGGTAGCCGGAGGAACCGGGCGGCGTCGTCAGCTCCCACGGGTCCTCAGCGGTGCCGCTCCCCTTGACCTCGACCATCGTTCCTCCTTCGTGTCGTCGAACCCGCCGACCCTGTCACGCGTGCGGCGCGAACACCATCCACTCACGGTCGACGACCAGGCCCAGGTCGAGATACAGCCGAAGGGCATCCACGTTCGCTGCTGAGACCCCGAGCCCGAGACTGGTCGCACCAGCAGCCAAGCGACGCCCGAAGGCCTCCAGGATCAGGGCGCGACCCAGGCCCCGGCGCTGGAGGTCACGGGGAACCGCGACCTGCGAGACCCAGCCCACTCCGTCGGAGAACGTCCGGCCGAGCGCCACACCGACGAGCCGGCCGTCCTGCCACGCCAGCACCTGCTGCTCAGGGTCCTCCTTGGCGACGAAGAGCCCGTACCACTCCTCGAAGTCACGGCTCTCGTGTCCAGGCACGTCGGCCCAGCCGGCCTCCTCGTAGACCAGCCGGTGCGTGGCACGCGCGTGCCCGTCCATCCCCGTCACGGTCACCCCGGCCGGCCACCCGACCGAGGGGAAGGTCGGAGGGGTCGCGCATCAGCTCGAACTGCGACCGGACATGGTGCCAACCGAACCCCTCGAGGGCGGCCCGCAGGACGACGTCGCGGTCGAGCGCCTCGGCGACCTCGGCCCCGCTCCGGCCGAGCCATGGCACCAGCTCCTCATAGATGCCTGCCGGGTCGACCGTGGGGTCGGCCAGCAGCGTGCTGTCACTCGGCCGCCACCACCACGCCGCGGCCACCAGTCGTCCGTCGTCGTGAAGGAGGAGGCTCCGGTCCGCGAGCGGGTCCACCCGGTCGAAGGACTCGCGCACCTCGTCCTCGTCGTTCTCCTCGGCACCGAACCAGCCGACGTCGTAGGCGGACTGCAGGGCGACGATGTCAGGAACGTCCGCCCGGGTCGCCGGCCGCGCCGCAAGAACCATGCCGCGACCCTAACTGGGTGTGTTTCCCTGTTGCACGGACGGTTCGCGTGGTCACCGTGCGGAACATGCAGTGCCCCAAGCGGCCTGACCGATGACCAGTGGGACCTGCTGGAGCCGGTGTTCAACGCGCCGGGCAAGCGAGACCGCAAGCACGCCCGGTACCTGCGAAGCATCGTGGACGGCCGGGCGGAAGTGACGCCCTCGATCGGTTGTCATCGACACCCATCTGGCCCGCGGCGCCTCGAACGGCGGGTTCACCATCCATGACCGGGGCGGCCCTCGGCTGCACCCAAGGGCGCGAAGCGCCTCGTCGCAGTCGACGTGACCGGCCGGCCGGTGGCCGCGCTGGTCGTGCCCGCCTCAACCCACGAGAACCAGGCACGGCGAGCTCATGCTGGAGCACCTGACCCAGCAGGGCGTCACCCACCGGCTCGAGTTGGTGCTGGTGGACCTGGGGTCACCACCGCTGCGGCGCGCACACTCGACCGGCACCACCACCTTCAGGTCCGCCGGGTCGGGTGGGATGACGAGCAGCCGGTCTTCCTGCCAATCCGACACGACTTGCGGGTCAAGGTCGCCCACGGCCGCCTCGGACGTTCCCGTCGCCTGGCGACGTCGTTCGAGAACACCACTACCCTCAGCGACCTGCTGGCTCTAGGTCGCCTGCATCGCGACGGCGCTGCGCCGTCTCTCACGGGAACGAGCCCGCCGGCGTCCTGTGCGGTAGCAGCCTGCCGCATCCGCCATCGTTCATCTGGGCAACCTCACGCTTCGCTCCGGGTGAAGCTCAGTACCCGCGGTTTCGGAAGAGCCGTCGGGCCGCCTTGCTTCTCTCTTTCCAGATCCGCCGGTTCTCCCGGGCCGCGGTCGCATCGTCACGCCGCAGCTCGAACTCGAGCTCTCGCCGGAGCTTGCGAAAGTTCGCCAGGCGACGCCCGTCGAGCTTCCCGTCACGCTCTGCGGCGAGCACGCCACAGTCAGGTTCATGCTCGTGTCGGCAGTCCCCGAACCGGCAGTCGGTAGCGAGAGCCTCGATATCCGGGAAGGCCGCGGCCACCCCGCCGCGGTCGATGGTGAGGGAGAGGCTGCGTAGCCCAGGGGTGTCGATGATCACGCCACCGGTGGGTACGACGTACAGGCCCCGACTGCTGGTCACGTGCCGACCTCGATGGTCGCCGGGACGGACCTGGCCCGTAGGCGCTGCCCCGCGCCCGAGCAACAGGTTGGCCAATGAGGACTTGCCGGCCCCCGACGGCCCGAGCAGCACCGCCGTGAGTGCCGGACGCATCATCTCGGCAATGTCTCCGGCTCCCACGCCGGTCACGGTGCTCACCGGCACAACCTCGACACCCGCAAGGCGAGACCGGAGCTCCTCGGCGAGTCCCGCGGGGGCCAGATCGGACTTGGTGAGCAGTACGACGGGTCGCGCGCCACTGTCCCATCCCAGTGCTACCTCGCGCTCCACGCGAGCGACCGACAACCTGTCGGCTGGTGCCGTGACGAGCACCAGGTCGACATTGGCCGCGAGCACCTGGGTGCGCCCGGTGGGGTCGCGGCGGGCGAGCTCGGACCAGCGGGGAGCGACGCCTACGACGACAGCGTCGTCCTCCTGGACGTGGGCGACGACCCAGTCGCCCACCGCCGGTAGCTCCGAGGCGCGGGCCCGACATCCGCCAGCCTCCGTTACGACCACGACGGAGTCAAGGTCAACGCGGACGACCCTCCCGGCGGCGCAGCCGGGAACTACGACCTCCGCGACCGCCCGGGCCGCTCGCTCGTCCCAGCCCAGGGACGACAGCTCACCAGCGCCCATGCCTCCATATTCCTACGAGGAGGCCGGTGCCCTGCACTCGGATCTCCTCTCGACCGAGCCGGCGGGATCGTCGTGCTCGGCGATCACCCCAGGCTCAGCCATGACTGCGGAAGTCTCGCCGCCAGAGTGGTTCGAGGTAGGCGACCGGTGGCAGGGCGGGCCCACACGACCCCATCTCGGCATCAACGGCCGCTGCCCGCACGCGGCCGTCAATAGGGACACACCCAGCAAGGGCGCGATGCGGTCTCGCGGTAGGGGGCAGCGGTCGCACCCTCAGGGCCAGCGCACCTCGACCGGTCGATGCACGAACTGCGCGTACCGCTGCACGGCCTGTTCGACCGCCGTGCGGTCCCGACCACGCAGCGGCACCAGCGGGAGCACGTCGACGACCGTGCGGGCTCTCCCGGTGGTACGCCTCCAGGTCGCGACGACGCGACCGTCACGGACGATCGTCCACTGGAAGACCCCGTTACCGCCGGGGATGATCGCCTGCTTGTGCTCGTCGGCGAGCATCAGCGAGCGGTCCTTGAACCCGAGCAGGTACTCGTCGAACCCAGGCAGGGCGATCACGTCCGCGGCCTGTTCCGAGGCGGTGCTTACCTCCGCGTCCAGGACCTCTCGAGAGGTCACCATCTCCGCCCCGCCCACGGAGACCGTGGCCAACGCGTCCCCAGCGACGGCGATGCCCCGCTTGGCGTCGGCCATGGTCAGCCCGGTCCAGCCGGCGAAGTCCTGACGGGTCGTCGGACCGTGGCTGCGGAAGTAGCGCAGCGCGATGAGGCCCAAGGCCTCGTCGCGGTCCGGCCTGTGCGAGTCCGGCACCCATTCGTCGAGCAGCACGAAGGTCTGCTCCTTGCCGACGTTGGGCGCGATGCAGGTGACGCCACGTTGGCTGGCGTACCAGAGCAGGTGGTAGCCGAGCTGCCCGGCACCGGAGATGCCCCTCCGCCTCCAAGCGCCGCGAGGCACTCCGCGCGGGTCAGCCGACCACCCCCGGCGAGGGCAGCGCCGAGGACGTCGACGGCGCGGTCTGCGACGTCCTGGCTGAGCCCCAGGAACTCGCGACGCCTTGCCGCTCCGGCCAGCGCGCGGGCGCCCATCACCTCGAGCATCCAGTGCGCGTCGCGTGCCGGGACGAAGTGCACCGTGCCGCGCATGGGCCAGGTACGGAGGGCCTCCCGCCGTTCGAGCGCGGCCTCGACGTCGACCTGCGTCAGATCCGGCAGCCGGACCCCGAGCGACCACAGCCCGCTCCCCAGGTCCTGGGCCTGCATGGCGCCGCACCACTCCACCACCCCGGCCACGTCGACGGGGCGGTCCGCCCGCGACCCGGCACTCAGGAGCAGGCTGGTCATCCTGAGAGCGAGCGCCTCGGGTGCCGTGAGCTCCGCCATCGGTGCCGCCCTTCCGCGCGAGTGCGCCGGCTCCCCTGACCGCGGCCGACTGCTGTCGCCATACTGTCCGATGTGACCGCCGACGAGGGATCAACGGACGAGGTGCAGGTGCGCCAGCTCGTCGTGCGCTCCGAGCCCCTCACCGTCGAACGCACCGTGGTCGAGCAGAGCCTCCGGGTCGGCTTCGGCGTGGCGGCGCTGGTCACCGAGGCGGTCCTGCAGGCTCTGGTGCCGAAGAGCGGGCGGGGAGTCGGGGCGAGTGCACCGGCGGTGGTGGACGCAGCGCTCGGTGTCAGCTGGGGGGCTGCGCGAGCGGGAGGACGGCTGGCCGGCCTGAGCATGACCCTGGCGACACCGGTCGTCCGGGTCGCGCTCGACCCGCCCCTCGTCCCGCACCAGCTGCGGCCCCTCGCTGCCCTCGACACGCTCACCGGACGCTGGCGCGACGACCGGGCCGAGCTTGCCCGCGAGGCGGTGCTGACCTCGAAGCAGATCGTCCCCGCGGTGGTCGACAGCGTGGCCACGACGGTCGACCTCGATCTCCTCGTCGCGACGGTCGTCGACCGGCTCGATCTCGACGCGCTCGTCCTGCACGTGCTCCGACGCATCGACCTCGACGAGGTGGCCGGGCAGGCGGTGAGCGAGCTCGACCTCACACCCATCCTGAGCGAGGCGGTCCAGCGGGTCGACCTGCAGCCGATCGTCACCGAGGTGATCGACGAGCTCGACCTGGCCGCTGTGGTGTCCCAGGTGCTCAGAGAGGTGGACCTCACAGCGATCGTGACCGAGCAGGTCGACCTCGGCGAGGTCGTGAACTCGGCTCTGGACGACCTCGACCTGACCGCGCTGGTGATGCAGCGCGTCGACCTGGTCACGGTGGCGGACTATGTCGTCGACGCGATCGACCTGCCGGGGATCGTGCGTGACTCGACCGGCTCGATCGCCTCGGAGACGGTCCGGGCGGTGCGCTTCCAGGCCGTCGACGGCGACCGGGCGCTCTCGCGGATGGTCGACCGCTTCACCCTCCGGGGTGGTCGGGCGCGCAAGCTGGACGCCCCCGGGAATCCGGAGTCGGCGGCGCCCGAAGAGCCTGGAGTCGAGCGCATGAGCGACGACGCCGCCTCACCTGCACCGATCTCGCCCACCCGCCGTCGGCGGACTCCGGGGCTCCCCCCCGAGGCCGTCGCCTTCCAGGGAGATCGCGCCGGGATCGTCAGTCGGGTGATCGCCAACACCATCGACTTCGCCGTCATCGTCGCTGTGCTCGTCGGGATGTACGTCGGTTGGGCCGCCTTCCTCTTCCTGCTCAGCCCGACGACCTTCACCTTTCCCTCACCCAGCCTTGGCTCAGCCCTACTGGTCGGCGGGGCGCTCCTGACCTTCTACTTCTGGGTCAGCTGGGCGACGACCGGACGCACCTACGGCGACATCGTCATGGGGCTGCGCGTCGTGAACTTCGCCGGGGAGCGGATGCACTGGGCAGGTGCCTTCGTGCGGGCGGTCTTCTGCGTCGTCTTCCCGATCGGGCTGTTCTGGGTCGCGGTCAGCGGCGCGAACCGGTCCGTGCAGGACGTCGTCCTGCGCACCTCCGTCATCTACGACTGGCGCGCCCGACCGGTCCCAGGGTCGAAGATCGGTGGGTCCCCGAGACCCTGACCAGGCGTCACCCCGGATCCCCCCGCTCACCGAACCAGCCGGCGATCGGGCCGCCACGGCTCACGGCGCGCAACCGCCGCTCCGCAGCACCTCGGGCGGCCGCCGTCGTGACCACGAGCAGGCGGTCACCGGCCCGGATCCTGGTGAGCCGGTCGGGGACCATCGTGGCGCCGTCCCGCACCACCAGGCTGACCGCAGCCCCGTCCGGGAGCCGCAGGTCCGGCAGGACGTACAAGCCCGACCAGCCGCGAGCCCACCGGGACGTCCACCTCGAGCAGCGCCGCGTTCATCTGGTCGAGCGGCGCCGACTCGACCTCCAGCTCGGTCGGCTCCGACGGGCCGGTGACGCCCAGCGCCCGAGCCAACCAGGGCAGCGGTGGAGCCTGCACCGCGGTCAGGACGATCACGAGCAGGAACGTGGCATCGAACACCTCGACCGAGCCGGCCGTCCCCGCCGCGAGCGCGATCGTGGCCAGCACGATCGGCACCGCGCCCCGCAACCCGGCAGCGGTCAGGAAGGCCTGCTCGCGCCAGGGCACCCGGAAGGGGGTCGCCGACACGAGAACGGCGAGCGGCCGTCCCAGCCAGGACCAGGGCGAGCCCTGCGACCACGGCCAGCGGGAGCGCTTCCGGCAGCCGAGACGGCGAGGCCAGGAGCCCGAGCAGCACGAACAAACCGATCTGCGCCAGCCAGGCGAGGCCCTCCGTGAACCCGAGCACCGCCCGCCGGTGCGGGAGCCTCGACGAGCCGAGCAGCACCCCGCAGAGATAGACCGCCAGGAACCCGCTGGCGTGGACCAGCCCGGCGGTGGCGTAGGCACCGACGACCAGGGCCAACGAGGCCAGGGGATACAGCCCTACCGCCGGAAGCGCGATGCGCACGAGCAGCCACCGCCCGGCCAGGCCGACCAGAACCCCGAGAGCCGCCCCGACCAGGAGCTCGTAGGCGACCACCCCCAGCTCGAACCACCAGGGATGGGTTCCCCACTCCCCCGTGGCCACGAGCGTCACCAGCACGACCACGGGGGCGTCGTTGAACCCCGACTCGGCCTCCAAGGTGGCGCCGATCCGTGGGTGCAGGCGCAGCCGGCGAAGAACGGAGAACACCGCGGCGGCATCGGTCGAGGAGAGCACCGCGCCGATCAAGACGGAGGTGACCGGATCCAGGCCCAAGACGACGTGGACCACGACCGCGACCACCCCGACGCTGAGGGCGACACCGACGCGTGGCGAGGGTCACGGAGAGGCCGAGGACCGGGCCGGATCGTGGACAGCCTCGTCGTGAGACCCCCCTCGGCGAGGATCACCACCAGGGCGAGGAGCCCCAGGTCACGCGCGAGCGCAGCGTCGTCGAACCGGATCCCAAGACCGGACTCTCCCAGCAGAACGACCCAGCCCGAGGTACAGCAGCAGGCCGGGCAGCCCGAGGCGCGCGCTGACCCTGACGGCGAGGACGCCGACGAGGACGACGGCGGCTCCGAGGAGCAGCGCGAGATCGAGGTCGCCGCCCACGGCTAGCCGGGGGCGGCGTCGGACAGACGACGACGTACGACGACGAGGAGCTGGACCAGGCCGACCACGGACACGCCCAACCAGGCCCAGGCGCCCAGGGCGGCCCAGCTCGGCGGCTGAGCTGACGTACAGCCCCGCCCCCAGCAGGAACGCAGCCGTGATGATCACGCGGGTCGGTCGCTCAGCGACCGTGACCACCCCGACCTCGCTCATCCCGCCGGCTCCGGCACGGGCCCGGGTGTACTCGAGCAGCCCGGAGACGGCACCCGCAGCGACGCAGACCCCCGCGGGCGCACCCACGAGCCACAGGGCCACGAGATAGAGCGCATCCGAGCAGCGGTCGACGGCCGAGTCGAGCACGTGCCCCCATCGGGTCACCCGGTCGGTGAGGACGGCGACGGCGCCGTCGAGCCCGTCGACCAGGCCGGACACGACGACCAGGACGACGGCGCCCAGCACCCAACGACCACCGAGCGCCGCCAGCCACACCACCAGACCGGAGACGGCCAGGCCGAGCATCGTCATCAGATCCGGAGGCACCCTGAGGGCCGCGAACGGTCGCGCACAGGCGTAGACGACGCACAGCCAGCCGTGCACGAGGGGAGACCGTCGTGGGTCGTAGCCCCCGTGCAGGTCCGACCATCGCCCCAGGTAGGCAGCCCGCGTCGGTACGGGTGCCATCGACTCAGGCCCAGGCCCAGTGCACGGTGACGGCCGCCGAGACGGTCAGCGCCCCGACCTCCACCGGCGGCCCTGCGGCGTCGGCCAGGGCCATCCGGGTGGCCGTCGGGCGCGGCCCCCCGGCGGCACCCCCCTCGACGACCGCGACCACCGGACCGAGCGGACGACCGGCCAACCCGGCATAGCGCAGGGCGCGGGCGAGGGCGTCGGCGAAGGCCGCATCCCGGGCGAGGCTCGTCAGCCCGTCGACGTCGGAGTGCTCGAAGCGGGTGCCCTGAACGCGAGCGGCGTCGCCACCGGCCTCGACCAGCGCTGCCAGGACCTCACCGGCGCGGTCGAGCGCACGGACCCGAACCTCCAGGCGCAGGCTGGACCGGAAGCCGTGCGGACGACCTTCGCGGTCGTGGTCGTTCCACAGGCTCATCTCACCCGATCGGAGGTCGTCGGGAGCGATCCCTGCTCCCCGTGCGGCCGCGACGATGGCCTGCAGCCCTGAGGAGGCACCTCGGAACGCCGCGCCGGGGTCGGCCGCCGAGGCTTCGGAGGCGACGTCGACGACGAAGACGTCCGGGACGGCGGAGGCACTCCCTTGTCCCGTGACGGTCACGCCGGCGACGTCGGTCATGCGGCGATGCTCCCAGATCCCTAGGTCCGGTCGGCGAGCCGGAGGTTTCCATAGACCTCACGCGTCGCCGTCGACCGGTTGAGCGTGTAGAAGTGCAGCCCGGGGGCCCCGCCGGCCAACAGCTCCTCCCCGAGCTCGCTGGCCACCTCCACCCCGATGGCGCGCACGGCTGACGGATCGTCCTCGACGGCCTGAAGCCGGTCCGCGAGGTCCTCCGGGAAGCTCGTACCGGCGAGCTCCGCGAACCGATGGATCTGACGCACGTTGGTGACCGGCATGACCCCGGGCACGATCGGAAGATCGCACCCCAGAGCCCGCACCCGGTCGACCAGGCGGAAATAGGCGTCAGCGGAGAAGAAGAACTGGGTGATGGCGAAGTCGGCCCCGGCCTCGGCCTTGGCCACCAGCACCCGGGCGTCGGCGTCGAGGTCGACGGCTTCCGGGTGCCCCTCCGGGAAGGCCGCGACGCCCACGCAGAACTCACCGAGCCCCTTGACCAGCTCGACCAGCTCGACGGCGTGTCGGAGCCCCTCCGGGTGCTGCTCCCACGGTGCCCCCGGGCCACCCGGCGGGTCCCCGCGCAGGGCCAGCACGTTGTGCACGTCTGCCGCGGCGTACTGACCCACGACGCGGCGGAGCTCGGCGCGGCTCGAGCCCACGCACGTCAGGTGCCCGACAGCGGTCAGGACGGTCTCGGTCCCGATCCGTTCGGTGACGCGCACCGTGCGGTCACGCGTGGTGCCGCCGGCGCCGTAGGTCACCGAGACGAAGGTCGGCTCCAGGGACTCCAGCTCGCGGATCGCCTGCCAGAGGAGACGTTCTCCGTCGTCGGTCGCCGGGGGGAAGAACTCGAAGGACCACGACGGACGCCCCTCGGCCAACCGGTCGCGGATCGACCGGGGCCCGTGGGTGCGCGAAGGCGGGGATTCGGAAGACATGGCTCCAGCCTAGGGAGGTCGGGCAGCTCCCCGCCCCGGCCGACCGGATCCCGGACCTGCAAGGTGCGCTGCGGACGCGAGGGACGTACCCTCACGGCCGTGGACGAAGCCACCGCCCGCCCCGCCGCCTCCTCGGCCGACGACGTCCTCGACGCCGAGGACCTGCGCGCCCGGGTCCAGAAGCACCTCGACGACTTCCTGGGCGGTCAGGCACCGGTCCTGGACGCCGTCAGCGAGGACCTCGGTCCGCTGCTCGACGCCATCACCTCGCTGCTCGGCGGCGGCAAGCGCCTCAGGCCCGCCTTCTGCTACTGGGGCTGGCGCGGGGCTGGCGGCCCGGACACCGAGGAGGCGGTCCGCGCCGCCGCGGCGCTGGAGCTCCTCCAGGCGTGCGCGCTGATCCATGACGACGTGATGGACGGCTCCGACACCAGGCGCGGTCAGCCGTCCGCCCACCGGCGGTTCGCGGCGCTCCACCGTGGGTCGTCGTGGCTCGGCGGTCCCGAGGAGTTCGGAACCGGCGCCGCGATCCTGGCCGGCGACCTCTGCCTGTCGTGGTCCGACGAGCTGCTCTTCAGGTCCGGGCTGTCCGCGGAGGCCCTGCTGCGCGCGAAGCCGGTGTACGACGAGATGCGCACCGAGCTGATGGCCGGTCAGTACCTCGACCTGCTCGAGCAGGCGCGCGGGGGCGGCTCGGTCGAGCGCGCGTTCCGCGTGGTGCAGTACAAGTCCGCCAAGTACACCATCGAACGGCCTCTGCACCTGGGCGCGGTGCTGGCGGGAGCAGGTCCTGATCTCATCGCGGCCTACACCGCCTACGGGCTGCCGCTCGGTGAGGCCTTCCAGCTCCGCGACGACGTCCTCGGGGTCTTCGGAGACCCGTCCGAGACCGGGAAGCCGGCAGGGGACGACCTTCGCGAGGGAAAGCGAACCGTCCTCGTGGCGGCAGCGGTCGAGCGCGCCTCCCCCGCCCAGGCCGCGCAGCTGCGCCGACACCTCGGGGACCCCGGCCTCACGCCCGAGGGTGTCGCCTCGCTGCGGGACGTCATCGCCGACACCGGCGCCCTGGCTGAGGTGGAATCCTTGATCGACGCCCGGACCGCCCTGTGCGTCCGGGCGCTGGACACCGTTCCGGAGCCTGCACGCAGCGCCCTGGAGCGGCTCGCCGTCGCCGCCACCGCACGCCGCGTCTGACCAGCACCGGCCCGCCACGCGGTGCCCCTGCGGGGTCATGCGGCCTGACCTAGGCTCGACACCATGCGCACCGTCGAAGGACCCACTGACCACGTCGTGGTCGTCGGAGCCGGCCTGGGTGGCCTGTCGGCCGCCCTGCGGCTGGCGGGTGCGGGGCGACAGGTGACAGTCCTCGAGCGAGAGTCCGTGCCGGGCGGGCGTGCCGGGCTGCTCGAGACCGACGGCTACCGGTTCGACACCGGCCCCACCGTCCTCACCATGCCCGACCTGATCGCCGACGCCTTGGACTGTGTCGGCGAGAACGCTGGAGGACTGGCTCGAGCTGCAGCCGGTCAGCCCGCTCTACCGGGCCTTCTACCCCGACGGCTCCACCCTCGACGTCCACAGCGACGTCGACACCATGGCCGACGAGATCGAGCGGGTGTGCGGACCCGACGAGGCCGGCGGGTACCGCCGCTACGTCGACTTCGTCAGCCAGCTCTACCGCTACGAGATGAGCGACTTCATCGACCGCAACATCGACTCGCCCCTGGACCTGGTCACGCCCAATCTGGCGCGGCTCGCAGCGATCGGCGGCTTCCGACGCCTCGCTCCCAAGGTGCGCGACTACCTCAAGGACCCCCGCACCGAACGGGTCTTCTCCTTCCAGTCCATGTATGCGGGGCTCTCGCCCTATGACGCGCTGGCCATCTACGCGGTGATCGCCTACATGGACTCGGTCGCCGGGGTGTTCTTCCCCAAGGGCGGCATGCACGCCGTGCCCCGCGCGCTCGCCGGAGCCGCCGAGAAGCACGGCGTGACCTTCCACTACGACACCGAGGTGACCCGCGTCGAGACCCAGGGGTCGCGGGCGGTGGCCGTGCACACGGCCGCCGGCGAGCGGATCGCCTGTGACGCGGTGGTCCTCAACCCCGACCTCCCGGTCGCTCACCGCGACCTGCTCGGCCGCGAGCCGTGGTCGGTCCGGAGGCTGACGTACTCACCGTCGTGCTTCCTCCTGCTGGCCGGGTCCGGAGCCACGTACCGCAAGACCGCTCACCACAACATCCACTTCGGCCGCTCGTGGAAGGGCATCTTCAAGGAGCTCATCGACGACCAGGTGCTGATGTCGGACCCGTCGGTGCTGGTGACCAACCCCACGCACGGCGACCCTTCGCTGGCGCCGGACGGCAAGCAGATCTACTACGTCCTCCTGCCGACCCCGAACCTCGACGCCGGTATCGACTGGCGCACGCGAAGGCCCCCGCTACCGTGACGAGGCCGTCCGGATCCTCGAGGAGCGTGGCTACGTCGGCTTCGGGGACTCCATCGAGGTCGAGGCCGTCACCACCCCCCAGGACTGGGCGGACCGAGGCATGGAACGCGGTGCGCCGTTCGCGGCGGCCCACTCCTTCGGGCAGACCGGACCGTTCCGCCCGAAGAACATCTGGGGGGACAACGTGGTCTTCGCCGGATCGGGGACCGTCCCCGGCGTGGGCGTCCCCATGGTGCTGATCAGTGGCCGGCTCGCCGCCGAACGGGTTCTCGGACCGGACCCGCGGTACGTCTCCCGCGCCCGACGGTAGAGATTCTCGACCCCTGACCGAGCGCGAGACGATGGCCTATGCTCAAAATCCCATGGTGATCATCGACCGGGTCGCGGCCGCGCTCCGTGTGAGGGTCCCGGCCGCCGACGCGACGCCGCGCAGCGACGGGCGACCGACCGAGTCGTCATCGTCGCTCGTGGCGGAGTTCGCCATCAGCGGGTTCCTCGGTTCTGCGCTCATCGCCATCGGTGCCCTGTCGGTCGGCTTCGCCGCCCCGTCCTCGGGCATCCCGACGGCGCCGGTCCTGGAGACCCTCCGCCTCACCCCGGGCTGGGCGCTGCTGGGCTGGATCACCGGTCGTCCTCGGAGTCGCCGTCCTGCTGCAGGCCTGGCTTCGCCTCGGCCACCACGTTCGCACCGCGTCGGTCGTCGAACCGCATCAGCTCTTGCGGCTCCTGTGGCTCTGGGCGCTGCCGTTGTTCCTGACGCCGGTGATGTTCAGCCGGGACATCTTCAGCTACATCTCGGCGAGCCGGATGCTCTCCGCCGGGCTCGACCCGTACACCAACGGCACCATCGACCTGCCGTGGACGAACGACGGCGCCGACCCGTCCTGGGTCGGGTCCCCTCGCCGTACGGCCCCCTGTGGGTCGGACTCTCCGACGGCGTCTTCCACCTCACCGGCGCTTCGGCGATCCCCTCGCTGCTCGCCTTCCGCCTCCTGGCGCTCGCGGGAGTCGCCCTGCTCGCTGTCTACCTGCCCCGTCTCGCCGCCTTGTGCGGCGTCGACGCCGCGAAGGTCATCTGGCTCGGCCTGCTCAACCCCTTGGTCCTCATGCACTTCGTGTCCGCTGGCCACAACGACGCCTTGATGCTCGGGTTGCTCGTGGCCGGCATGACCATCGCCTTGGAGGGCAGATTCGTCGTCGGCACCTTGCTGGTCGTGCTCGCCGGCGCGATCAAGGCGCCCGCCCTGCTCGGGCTCCCGTTCGTCGCGATGGCCTGGCCCGGTGCCGACGCCTCGCTCGGCGGCAGGGTCTGGAGCTGGGCCAAGGTGACGGTGCTCGCCGTGATCGCCTTCAGCGCCCTCAATCTCGTCTTCGGGTTGGACTTCGGCTGGGTGTCGGCGCTGAGCACACCAGGGACCGTCCGCACCTGGCTGTCACCGGTCACCGCCCTCGGCATGACCGGCGGGATCATCGGGGAGCTCCTCGGTCGCGGCAACTTCGACGACGGATCGGTGGCCGTCGCGCGCACCGTCGGCGCGGTGGTGGCTCTCCTGGTGGTCGCGCTGCTCGCCTTCGTCTGCGACCGGCGCACCGCGGTGCGCGGTCTGGGGCTCGCCCTGCTCGTCGTGGTGGTGCTCGGTGCCACCGTCCAACCGTGGTACCTGCTGTGGAGCCTGCTGATCCTGGTGGCGGCCGGACTGTCGGCCAACGAGACCCGAGTGGCGGTGATCCTGTCCACGGTCCTCACGATCTACACCATCGCCAGCTCCGGAGCCTCGGACACGACCCACTGGAACGGGACGCTGAACCCCGGCCTGGCCGCCCTCTTGTCCCTGGTGGTCGTGGGTGCCCTTCTCGCCGCCTCGTCGCGGGTGCGCGCCCTCCTGCTGGACGAGACCGAGCCCGACACCCAACCGCTCCCCAGCCGGATCTGACGCTGCGACCGTGAGCCGTCGCGACCTGACCGCGGCCGGGATCCTCGACCCCGAGCTGCGGGCCTCCTACGAGCGCTGTCGCGAGCTGAACGCGCGCCACGGCAAGACCTACTACCTGGCCACGCTCCTGCTGCCCCCGGCCAAACGACCGTACGTGCACGCGCTCTACGGCTTCGCGCGCTACGCCGACGAGATCGTCGACGACCTGGCGTCCACCCTCACCGACCAGGAGAAGTCCGCGTGGCTCAACGCCTGGGGCCAGGCTTTCCTGTCCGACGTCCGCCGAGGTCGAAGCGACGACCCGATCGGCAAAGCGGTGGTCGACACCGTGCTGCGGTGGGAGATCCCGCTCGAGCACTTCGAGGCGTTCCTCGCGTCGATGACCATGGACCTCACCGTCACCGAGTACCCCACCTACGACGACCTGTTCACCTACGTGTACGGCTCCGCCGCCGGTGATCGGTCTGCAGATGGTGCCGATCCTCGAGCCGCGTCGACGACCGGGCCTACCCCGCCGCCCAGGACCTCGGGGTCGCCTTCCAGCTGGCCAACTTCACCCGCGACGTGGGCGAGGACCTCGAGCGCGGCCGGGTCTACCTCCCCCTCGAGGACCTCGAGCGCTTCGGACTCAGCCGCGCCGACCTCGAACGCCGCGTCGTGGATGACCGGGTCAAGTCGCCTGCTGGCGTTCCAGATCGCGCGGGTACGACGACTCGAGGCCGCATCCCGACCGGGCATCGCGTTTCTCCACCCCACGAGCCGGCCGTGCATCGAGGCGGCGCGGGTCCTCTACTGCGGCATCGTCGACGAGGTCGAGGCGATCGACTACCAGGTGTTCGACCAGCGGGCGACCGTGCCGCTCCGGCGGCGCCTCCGGGTCGCCGGAGGCGCCTGGACCCAGGCGGTCCGCGCCCGCCGGGCCACGGCCTAGCGACCCCTGGGCGGTCCGGCCAGCGGCTCTCGCTGGACCCCTCGTCGTCCCCAGAACACCCACCAGGCCAGGGTCTGCACGACGAGCGCGAAACCGAACAGCAGGTCCTCGACGGGCGCCCAGACGATGCGACCCTGCCCGAGGAACACCGGCGTGGCCTCGCCCAGGATGGCCGCGCCGTCGTAGCGCACCACGCGCAGCCCGGTGAGGATCCCGTTGGTCAGCAGCTGGAAGCCGACGATGATCGCGTAGGCGGTCCAGAAGGCCCGGCGGGTCGAGCAACCGGGTCCGCAGCACCAGCAGGTCCAGGATGACGGTTCCGACCACCCCGAGCACCGCCAGCTGGGTGTAGGTCACCGGCCACCTGCCCCGTCACCGACGTCCCACCCGCGCACCGACCGGACCGCCTCCAAGGTGAGCACCGAGGCGATGGGCACGACGACGAAGAAGACCAGCTCCTCCAGGGGCACCCCGCCCAGGCAGCACCACGCCCGTCACGCCGCTCGGGATCGAACGTCCAGTGACCGCGAGCGATGGCGTAGGCGTCCCAGACGTAGAAGAGCGCGACCACCGGCAGGAGCGAGAGCAGGAGTCGCTTCCAGCGGCGATACACGCGGGTGCGGAGCGCCACCTCCAGCCACCCCGAGCCGACGACCACGAAGAGCATGACGCCGAGGTAGGTCAGCTGCGTCACGGTGCCAGCTTCCGGTGGTCCCACGACACGACGCGCTCCGGCCGCAGCCGCAGGCCGACCTGCTTGCCCGCCCGCGCCAGGGCCACCGTCCGGAAGGCGTCCTCGTGCTCAGCCGCGAGACCCTCGTACTTGACGGCGAGGCCGGTCCAGATGTCGGCGATGGTGTCGGGGTCCTCGACCAGCTCGACCACCCCGGACAGGCGTACCCCTCGCAGCTCGGAGTAGTGCTCGCCGGTCTCGACCAGGAGCGCCACCCGGGGGTCGCGACGCACGTTGACCGCCTTCTGCGACGCCGCATAGGTACGCATGACGACGGCGCCGTCGGGCTCCACGAGGAACCACATCCCGACGGGCGCCGGGGCACCGTCCTCGTCCAGCGTGACCAGCACCGCGGTCCGGCTGGCCGCGAGGAAGGCGGCGGCCTCCGCCGACGTCATGCTGATGCGCGCTCGTTGGTCCGCCACGCCGTCACCCTAGGCCGGAGCCGCCCGCGACGCCCGGTCAGAAGCCGAGGGCCTGTGCCCGACGCTTGACCTCCGTGCCACGGTTCTCGGCGAGCGCCTGGGCCGGGCTCCCCGGGAGCGAGGGGTCGGGGCTGAGCAACCACGCCAACGCCTCGTCGTCACTGAACCCCGCATCCCCGAGGAGGGTCAGGACGCCCGGAAGCCCCTTGGCCGGACCGTCCTCGGCGACGAAGACGGCCGGGATCCGGAGCACCCCGTCCAGGCGGACCGCCAGCACCTGGCGGTCCCGGATCGCCTGCCGGATCCTGGTCACCTCCATGCCCCACCTCTCCGCGACGTCGGGCACCGTCAGCCAGGCGTCGGTCAGGTCGCCGACGGCGCTCCCGGAGGGGTCGGTCCGGGAGGCGTCGATCGCAGGGGTGTCGGTCGGCTCGGTCACGGGGGCCAGCCTGCCACCTCGACCCGGGTGCCGGCTGCGGCGACTCGAGACGGCTCGCCTCCCCGAGTGATCCGGGCGGGCGAACGTACACTCTGACGGATGACGACCCAGGTCACGGACCCGGTCGTCGGGCGTCTGCTCGACGGCCGATACCGCGTGGGCGAGCGCATCGCACGCGGGGGGATGGCGACGGTCTACGCCGGCCTCGACACCCGTCTGGACCGTCCGGTCGCGGTCAAGGTCATGCACCCCGGCTACGCCGAGGACCAGGACTTCGTGGCCCGGTTCACGCGCGAGGCCCGGTCGGCGGCCCGGCTGTCCCACCCCAACGTCGTCGCGGTCTTCGACCAGGGCGAGGACCAGGGCACCGTCTTCCTCGTCATGGAGTACGTCGCCGGGCGCACCCTGCGCGACCTGCTGCACGAGCGCGGGCGGCTGACCCCGACCGAGGCCTTCGACGTGCTGGAGCCGGTGCTCGCGGCCCTGAGCGCGGCCCACCAGGCAGGCATCGTGCACCGCGACGTCAAGCCCGAGAACGTCCTGCTCGCCGACGACGGCCGGGTGAAGGTCGCGGATTTCGGTCTCGCCCGGGCTGCCTCGGCAGCGAGCAGCAGCCAGGCCACCCAGGGCGTGCTGATCGGAACGGTGGCCTACCTGTCTCCCGAACAGGTCGAACGGGGCATCGCCGACGCCCGCTCCGACGTCTACAGCGCCGGCGTCGTGCTGTACGAGCTCCTCACCGGGACCCCGCCGTACACCGGCGAGTCACCGATGGCCGTGGCCTACCAGCACGTCCACGAGGAGGTGCCGCCGCCCTCGGTCGCCCGTCCCGGCCTGCACCCGTCACTCGATGCCCTGGTCCTCAAGGCGACCCGACGCGACCCCGACGATCGACCGGCAGACGCCGGGCGACTGCTCCAGGCCGTGCTCGAGCTCCGGCGGATCGTCCCGGCCGACGAGCTCGGCGGTCCGGCGACCGGTCCGTTCCCGAACCCGTCGATGAACGACACGCTCGTGGTCCCCCTCGCGGGCGGCGCCGCTGCCGTCCCCGCGGTGGCCGCTGCCACCCCGGCGTCGGGCCCCGGTGCCGTCGGCCCGCCCTCGCCCGGGCCGCCGCGTGCCGCCAAGAAGTCGCACCCGGGCCGCATCGCCATCGCGTTGATGCTCCTCCTGGCGCTCTCGATCGGAGCAGGGTGGGCCGCCTGGTGGTACGGCGAGGGCCGCTGGGTGACGACCCCGTCCGTGCTGGGGCTCGACGAGGAGGAGGCCACGTCCACGCTGACCGCGGCGGGCCTCCAGGTGGCGCTCGGAGACCCGGTGTTCAGCGAGACGGTCAAAGCCGGCTTGGTCTACAGCACCGACCCCGAACCCTCCCAGCGGGTGCGGGAGGGTGGGACGGTCACGCTCGTCCTGTCGAAGGGGCCCGAGCGTTTCGAGGTGCCCGACGTGGTCGGCATGCCCCGATCCGCTGCGGAGAAGGAGCTCGTGGCAGCTGGCCTGGCCGTCGGTGCGACCACCGAGGAGTACTCCGACACCGTCGCCAAGGGCAGGGTCATCCGCACCAAGCCGAAGGCCGGCGAGAAGGAACGCGCCGACACCGCGGTCCGGATGGTCATCAGCAAGGGGGTCCAACCCGTCACCGTGCCGAACCTGGTGGGCAAGCCGGTCTCCGCCGCCGAGAAGACGCTCCTCGACCTCGGGCTCAAGCCCCAGGTCACCGGTGAGGTGTTCAGCAAGAAGGTGGCCAAGGGTTCGGTCGTGTCGCAGTCCCCGAGCACCGGCACGACACCGAAGGGCTCGGTCGTCGAGCTGGTGGTCTCGAAGGGGCCGCAGCTCTTCGAGGTGCCCAACGTCTTCCGCAAGTCCACGGCCGACGCCACGAGGATCCTCAAGGCGGCTGGGTTCAAGGTCGCGGTCGTCAAGCAGCTCGGGGCCTTCCTGGACCTCGTCCGCACCCAGACCCCCGGCGGGGGCGACCTCGCGCCCAAGGGCACCGTCGTCACGATCTACGTCATCTGACGCGGAGACCTCGTTCGTCCGTATGTCGGTCCGGCGTCCCACGATGCGGACACGGGGCGACGCCAGGTCGCTCGGCGGCCGTACCCTCGCCTTGTGCACCAGCAGGCGTGGTTTTTCGGCTACCGACCGGGGCTCCCCCGGCGGACGGCCTGACACGCGCCGCACCGCACCGAGAGCCCCGGGAGACCGGGGCTCTTTTCTTTGTCCGACCAACCGTGTCACCCCAGGAGCAGGAGAAGTCAGATGGTCGTGGTCATGGCCCCCGAGGCCACCGACGAGGATGTCGCAGCCGTCGTCACGCGCGTGGCCGACGCGGGGGGCGAGGCCTTCGTGAGCCGCGGTGTCACGCGCACGATCATCGGCCTGGTCGGCGACATCGACCGGTTCTCGTCGCTGGAGCTGCGGGGGCTGCGCGGCGTCATCGACGTGATGCGGATCTCGGTGCCGTACAAGCTGGTGTCGCGGGAGCACCACCCCGCCATGACCACGGTGTGGGTCGGGCCTCCGTCGCGCCGGGTGCCGATCGGGCCGGACACGTTCACCCTCATCGCCGGCCCGTGCGCCGTGGAGACCCCGGAGCAGACCCTCGAAGCGGCCCAGATGGCCGCCGCGGCCGGCGCGACCCTCCTGCGCGGCGGGGCCTACAAGCCGCGCAGCAGCCCGTACGCCTTCCAGGGGCTCGGCGAGGCAGGGCTGCGCATCCTCGCCGACGTTCGCTCCGAGACGGGGATGCCGGTCGTCACCGAGGTCGTCGACGCCCACGACGTCGAGCTGGTGGCCTCGTACGCCGACATGCTGCAGGTCGGCACCCGCAACGCTCAGAACTTCGGACTTCTGCAGGCCGTCGGTGAGTCGGGCAAGCCGGTCATGCTCAAGCGGGGCATGAGCTCGACCATCGAGGAGTGGCTGATGGCTGCGGAGTACGTCGCCCAGCGCGGCAACCTCGACATCGTGCTCTGCGAGCGCGGGATCCGGACGTTCGAGACGGCCACCCGGAACACCCTCGACATCTCCGCGGTCCCCGTGGCTCACGACCTGGCGCACCTGCCGGTCGTCGTCGACCCCTCGCACAGCGGCGGTCGGCGCGACCTCGTGGTGCCGCTGTCGAAGGCAGCGATCGCGGTGGGAGCGGACGGCATCATCGTCGACGTGCACCCGAGCCCCGACACGGCGCTGTGCGACGGACCGCAGGCCCTGGTCAACGGGGACCTTCGGGCGCTGGCCTCCGCGGTCCGGCAGCTGCCGCCCCTGCTCGGTCGTCGGCCGGCCGCCGACGCCATCCGCGTCCGGGAGACCACGGGCTGAGACGCCGACCCTGGGGAGACTGGCGGGCAGGCGGTCAGGCGGAGGCGACTAGAGGAGCGAGACCTTCTTGTCGGGGATCGGGAAGCGCCGCACCGTCGGGTTGAAGTCGATGGTCACCGCGATCTCCGGCTCGACGCCGACCACGCGGCCGAGGCCGTAGGTGTCGTGGTTGACCAAGTCGTCGACGGCGAAGATCTGGATCAACGGAGGCGGCGGGTCGGCGTTGAAGGGACTGTAGGGCAGCTTTCGGCGGACGCTCACCACCCCATTGTCCCCCCTCGGGCCCGCCACGTCTGCCCCCCAGGCGGAGGGATCCCAGTACGGTCGGCAGATGGGTCACCCCTACTGGCCGTTGTTCGACCTACGGCTGCGCCTGGAGTCCCCCCTGAGCGGTGGCCGCGAGCTGGTCCTCCGACCCATGACCGAGGCCGATCAGCCGGCGCTCGCGGACCTCCTCCCGCCTGACGTGGAGCTCGATCCGGCGGCGCCGACCTACGACCTCGGGGACCCGCGACTCGAGCGTGGCGTCGTCTGCCACCAGGCGTACTGGCGGGGCTATGGCGCCTGGACCCCCGCGCACTGGCGCCTGAACTTCGTGGTCCTCGCCGACGGGGAGCTGGTCGGAGCCCAGGAGCTGGAGGGCACCGACTTCGTGCTCCTCCGCACCGTCGACACCGCGTCCTTCCTGGTCCCCGAGGTGCGGGGGATGAAGAGTGGGCAAGGCCATGCGGACGGCGGTGCTCACCCTCGCCTTCTCCGGGCTCGGCGCCGAGGCCGCGATCACCTCGGCCTGGCGCGACAACGACGCCTCGCTCGGGGTCTCGCGTTCACTGGGCTACCGGCCCAACGGCGAGCACCTGCACCCACGCGACGAGGGCAGGGACGTCATGGTGCACCTGCGCCTGACCCGCGACGACTGGCTGGCCCAGCCTCGTCCTCAGGTCGCGATGAGCGGCGTCGAGGCCTGCCTCCCGCTCTTCGGCCTCTGACACCCGGCCCTGGTCAGGGCGGGCACGCGTCAGGAGAGTGCAGTCAAGGTCGCCTGACCGGCCTCGAAGTCGAGCAGGGCGCGCTTGGTCGGCAGACCGTACGCGTAGCCCCCGAGCGTGCCGTCGGATCGCACCACACGGTGGCAGGGAACGAACGGCGCCACCCGGTTCTGCGCGCACGCCTGACCGGCGGCACGCACGGCGGCGGGGCGGCCGGCCTTCGTGGCGAGCTCGGCGTAGGACCAGGTCTCCCCCGCGGGGATGTCACGCATCACCCGCCAGGCCTCGACGAGGAAGGGCCCCCCAGGCTGCTCCACGGGAACCCGGTCGAGCGCACTCAGGTCGCCGGCGGTGTAGGCCCCGACCGCGTCGGCGATCGGGCCGAGATCCGCGACGCGGCGACGTTCGAGGACGGCCAGCTCAGCGGGCAGCAGAGCCACCACCTGGTCCACGGTCCCGAAGCCGGACGCGACGACCACGCCGGAGGCCGCCACGACCACGAGCGGTCCGACCGGGCTGGGGAGCGTCGCGACGTCCAGCACGGTGGCGGCGGCGGGTGCGGGCTGGTCATGAGGCCTCCAAGGCGTCGTGGGTCCACAGGTGCACCGCGGCGTAGGCCCGCCACGGTCGCCAGCGTTCAGGGTCGGCGCTCCTCCGCTCGACGGCCCGGCGCAGGACGAGGTCGGTCGGGAGCCACGCATCGGGGTCGCCCAGCGCGCGGAGCGCGACCACGTCCGCGGTCCACGCGCCGATGCCGGGAAGGGCGAGGAGCGCCGAACGGACAGCCTCCCGGTCCGCGCCTGCGTCGAGACGAAGCCCTCGGGCGACGGCCGCCGCCAGGGCCCGCAGCGCGCGTGCCCGGCTCCCCACCAGACCCAAGCCCTCGAGGTCAGCGTCGGCGAGCGCCTCCGGGGAGGGGAAGGCCCGCGTCAGTCCCTCGACGGGGTCGGTGAGGGGTTCGCCGTAGCGCTCGACGACCCTGGCCGTCATCGTTGCGGCCGTCCGGACCGACACCTGCTGCCCGAGGACGGCGCGGCCGGCGGCCTCGAACCCGTCCACCGAACCGGGGACGCGCAGCCCGGGGCGGGCGGCCACGAGCGGTGCCATCAGCGGGTCCTGGGACAAGGCGGTGTCGACCGCGTCGGGATCGCTGTCGAGGTCCCACATCCGTCGCAGCCCGGCCACGGTCCCGGCGAGGTCACCGAGGTCGGGCAAGGAGATCCGGGTCACGAGGTGGCCCGGCTCGGGCCGCGACCGGACGACGGCCGGCCCGTGCGGGGTCCGGACGACCTGACCGAGGACACCATCGACGACCTCCTCGAGCCCCGGCACCGCGTGCGCCGCCCACCAACGCACGAGCGAGGCGCCCGCGTACGGCTCGCGCAGCCGCAGCCGCAGCACGAGCGAGCCGTCCGACGGTGACCGGTCGTCGACCACCGGGACTCGTCGGCGCAGCAGCGAAGGCGCAACCCCGAACTCCTCGCGCATGACGTCGTTGAACTGGCGCACGCTCGCGAAACCGGAGGCGAAGGCGATCTCGGTCAAGGTCAGGTCGGTCTGGTCGATGAGCAGCCGGGCCGTCTGGGCGCGCCGGCTGCGCGCCAGCCGGAGAGCACCGGCACCGACCTCGGCGAGCAGCACGCGGTGCAGCTGGCGGTCACTGACGTGCAGCGTCGTGGCGAGACCGCTGACCCCGTGCTCGTCGACGTGGCCGGCGCCGATCAGCCTGAGCGCCCTCGCCGCCAGGTCGCCGCGGTGGTCCCAGGCCCGCGACCCCGGGAGGGAGTCCGGTCGGCACAACCGGCAGGCCCGGAACCCCGCGGCGACGGCGGCCGCGGCGGAGGCGTAGAACCGGCGGTTCTCGCGCCTCGGTCGTCGGGCCGGACAGCTCGGTCGGCAGTAGATCCCGGTGCTCGTGACGCCGAGGTAGACCTGGCCGTCGAAGCGCGGGTCTCGGCTGTCGACGGCCCGATGGAGGCGCTCAGGGTCGAGGGAGCCGAGCGGCTCGGCGAGAACCGTGGACGTCATGGGTTCATCCTCGTCCACCGCACCGGCCCGGACCTAGCGGGTTTCGGACAGCCTGCTCAGCGCGGTGTCGAGACCCCACGCCCTGGCGCCTCCGATGATCCCGGCGGCATTCGGGACGACGGCGACGTCGTCACCCATCCGGGAGAGGTGCCTCGGCGCCACGCGCTTGGCGTTGCCGCCGCCGAGATAGAGGCGATCCCAGTGGAAGACCGGTCGCAACGCCTCGACCATCGTCAGCACCCGTCGTGACCATGCCGCATCGCCGAGGCGCTTGCGGTCACGATCGCCGATGAACGTGTCGAAGGTGGTCTCCCGTCGGATCGGGCGCGTGCGAGATCTCCAGGTGAGGCGCCAGCCGTCCACCATCGAACAGCGCGCACCCGAGGCCGGTTCCCAGCGTGAGCATCAGCTCCAGCCCGTGGCCCTCGACCACGCCCGCGCCGTGCACCTCGGCATCGTTGAGCACCAGAGCGGGGAGCCCGAAGGCGTCCGAGACGCCGGCACGCGCGTCATAGCCGGCCCACGCCTCGACGAGCTCGGGCAGCACCCGGGATCGCGGCCCTCGTCGGGTGACGTAGTGCGGCGTGTGGATCACGACACCGTGCCGGATCATCCCCGGCATCCCGACGGTGACGCGGTCCGCGGCCGGCAGCTCGAGGGCCACCTCACGCAGGGCCGCGAGGAACGTCGCGGGCGGGATCGGGTAGGGCGTCGGGACGCGGCACCTTCGGCGCGGTCATCGCTCCGGCCTCGTCGAGCACCGAGCCCTTGATGCCGGATCCGCCGCAGTCGATCGCCAGGGTGTGGGCCACCCGGTCATCCTGGTCCACCGCCGGCGCTGCAGCGCGGGGACGTTCGCGGTCAGCGGCCGAGCATCCCGGCGACGAGGAACGCCAGCTCCAGGGACTGCTTGCGGTTGAGCCGCGGGTCGCAGGCCGTCTCGTAACGGGCCTCGAGCCCGTCCTCGCCGAGACCGTCGGCGCCACCGACGCACTCCGTGACGTCCTCGCCGGTCAGCTCGATGTGGATGCCCCCGGGGTGGGTGCCCAGGCCGTGGTGAACCGCGAAGAACCCGCGCACCTCCTCGACCACGTCGTCGAAGGACCGGGTCTTGACGCCGGAGGCGGACTCGAAGGTGTTGCCGTGCATGGGGTCGCAGATCCAGACGACGGGGTGCCCGCTCGCCTCGACCTTCTCCACGATGGCCGGCAGCAGGTCGCGCACGTGACGGGCACCGAGCCGGGTGATGAGGGTGAGCCGTCCGGGTTCGTGGTCGGGATCGAGCCGGTCGACGAGCGCGAGGACGTCGTCGGGGGTCGCGGACGGCCCGACCTTGAGCCCGATCGGGTTGGCGATGGTCGCGGCGAAGTCGACGTGGGCACCGTCGAGGGCTCGCGTGCGCTCCCCCACCCACACGAAGTGCCCCGAGACGTCGTAGCGCAGACCGGTGCGCGAGTCGATCCGGGTCAGGGCCCGTTCGTAGTCGAGGACGAGCGCCTCGTGGCCGGCGTACAGGTCGACGCGCCTGAGCGAGTCGGGGTCGACGCCCGCAGCGTGCATGAAGGCCAGCGCGCGATCGATGTCGTTGGCGATCTGCTCGTAGCGCTCGCCGGCGGACGTCTCGCGCGACGAAGTCCTGGTTCCAGGCGTGGACCTGCCGAAGGTCGGCATAGCCGCCCTGGGTGAAGGCGCGCACGAGGTTCAGGGTCGCCGGCTGCGCGGTGATACGCCTCCACCAGGCGAGCCGGGGTCGTGGCGGCGACTGGCGGCCTCGAACGCCAGACCGTTGACCATGTCACCGCGGTACGACGGCAGGCTCAGGTCACCGTGGGTCTCCGAACCGGACGACCGCGGCTTCGCGTACTGCCCCGCGATCCGACCCGACCTTCACCACCGGCATCGAGGCGCCGTAGGTCAGCACGACAGCCATCTGCAGGATCGTGCGGAGCTTGCCCCTGATGGTGTCGGCGTCGACGCCCGCGAAGGTCTCGGCGCAGTCGCCACCTTGGAGGACGAACGCCTCACCGCGGGCGACCTGGGCGAGCTTGTCCTTGAGGTCGTCGCACTCTCCGGCGAACACCAGGGGCGGCAGGGAGCGGAGCCGGGCGACGGCCTCGTCGAGGGCCACGCTCTGGTCGCCGGCAGCCGTCCTGCCTGCCGCCCGGCCCGGGTCCTCCGACGCGGGTACGGCACCGGTCCACCAGTCCGGCTGCTGGGCAGCAGGACGGTCGGGCCAGGTCAGGACATCCACGAGAGCCAGCCTACGGTGAGGGTCGTTGATCAAGGCCGGCGCTGTCCGGCAGGCGGCCGCCCTGGAGCGGCGTGGTCGCGTCGAGTCGGGTCAGCCGAAGAACACCTTGAACTCGTCGTAGAGGTCACCCGGCACGGTCTTGAGCTCTGTCGTTGCCGCGGCGAGCGGCACCCGGACGATGTCCGTGCCCTGGAGGCCGACCATCTTCCCCCAGTCGCCCTCGTGGGCGGCGTCGATGGCGTGCAGGCCGAACCTGGTGGCGAGCCAGCGGTCACGCGCCGTCGGAGTTCCGCCGCGCTGCACGTGGCCCAGGACCGTGGTGCGCGCCTCCTTGCCGGTGCGCTTCTCGATCTCCTTGGCCAGCCACTCACCGATCCCGGAGAGCTGGACGTGCCCGAAGGCGTCCAGGGGGGCGTCCTTGGTGATCAGGTCGCCGTCAGCGGGAAGGGCACCCTCGGCGACGCAGATGATCGGCGCGTAGTTGGTCTGGAACCGGTGCTCGACCCAGCCGCAGACCTCGTCGATGTCGAAGGGGACCTCGGGGATCAGGATGATGTTGGCGCCGCCGGCCACACCCGAGTGCAGAGCGATCCAGCCCGCATGCCGGCCCATGACCTCGACGACCAGGGCCCGGTGGTGGGACTCGGCGGTCGTGTGCAGCCGATCGATGGCCTCGGTGGCGATGCTCACGGCTGTGTCGAAGCCGAAGGTGTAGTCGGTGGCGTTGAGGTCGTTGTCGATGGTCTTCGGGACCCCGATGACCTTGAAGTCGTGCTCGTCGAGTCGGGTCGCGACGCCCAGGGTGTCCTCGCCGCCGATGGCGATCAGGGCGTCCACGCCGAGGTCGACGAGATTGGCCTCGATCCGCTCGACCCCCCCGTCGATCTTGATCGGGTTCGTGCGGGAGGAGCCGAGGATGGTCCCGCCCCGCGGGAGGATGCCGCGCACGGTCGAGATCTCCAGCGGCATCGTCAGCCCCTCGAGCGGGCCCTTCCAGCCGTCTCGGAAGCCGACGAACTCGTGGCCGTACTCAGCGACGCCCTTGCGGACGACGGCACGGATCACCGCGTTGAGCCCGGGGCAGTCTCCGCCACCTGTCAGGACACCGATGCGCATGGGAACAGCTCTCCTCGTACGTCGTCTGGGACCGGCAACCGCTCGCCGAGCGGCCCCCGCAACCCTAGTGTCTGACCTGTGACCTTCTCGATCGTCGCCCGCAGTCTGGACGGCAGCCACCTCGGGGTGGCCGTCGCGTCGAAGTTCGTCGCCGTGGGGGCGGTGGTGCCGGCAGCCGCGTCCGGGGTCGGCGCCCTCGCCACCCAGGCGTGGGCGAACCTCTCCTACCGACCCGACGGCATGGCGCTGCTCCGGGCCGGGCAAGGCGCCGAGGCGACCTTGGCGGCGCTGGTCGCCGGTGACGACGGACGAGCCGACCGCCAGGCGGGCGTCGTGGACGCCGCGGGGCACGCGGCGACCTTCACCGGCGACGGCTGCACGCCCTGGGCCGGAGGGCGTACGGGCTCCGGGTATGCCATCCAGGGCAACATCCTCACCGGCCCCGAGGTCGTCGAGGCCGTGGAGCGTGCGTGGCTGGCCACGACGGCGGACCAACCGTTCGCTGAACGCCTTCTCGAGGCGCTGCTGGCAGGGGACCGCGCGGGTGGGGACCGTCGTGGCCGCCAGTCAGCGGCGGTGCTGGTGGTCACACCAGGGGGCGGGTACGGCGGAGGCAGCGACGTGCTCGTCGACCTGCGTGTCGACGACCACTCCGACCCGGTGCCCGAGCTGATCAGGGTCCTCGGCATCCACACGATGCTGTTCGGCACGAGCGACGCTGCCGACTGCCTCCCCCTCGAGGGCGAGCTCGCGGCGGAGGTCGTCGGTCGCCTTGCCACCGCCGGGCCACCAGCGTGAGACGGTCGAGGCGTCGCTTGCGTCGTGGGCGGGCGTCGAGAACCTCGAGGAGCGCCTGCACCCCGGGCTCATCGACCCCGTGGTGCTCGCCCACCTGAGGGCCACGACCCCCTGGGAGCCGGGTCAGGCGGCGGGCTGACCGGCGCGCACCGGCTCGGCGGTGCCGTCGGTCACGTCGACGGGGGCTGCCACCAGCGACGGGCGCTGCTTGGCCGCGAGGTCGGCCTTGGCCTTCGTCGCGTAGATGTCGACGTACTCCTGGCCCGACAGGTCCATGAGCTCGTACATGATCTCGTCGGTGACGGAGCGCAGCACGAACCGGTCGGACTCCATGCCCTCGTAGCGGGAGAAGTCCAGGGGGGCGCCGATCCGGATCCCCACACGCATGATGCGCGGGATCCGCTTGCCGATCGGCTGGATCAGGTCGGTGCCGATCATGGCCACGGGCAGGACCGGCACGCGGGCCTCGAGGGCCATCCGCGCGACGCCCGTCTTGCCGCGGTACAGCCGCCCGTCGGGCGAGCGCGTCCCCTCGGGGTAGATGCCGAGCAGGTGCTGCTCGCGGAGGACCTTCAGCCCGGTGGTCAGCGCCGCCTCGGACGCCTTGCCGCCGGACCGGTCCACGGGCAGCTGGCCCGCGCTCTTGAAGAAGCGGGCGGTGGCCCGCCCCTTGACCCCGCGCCCGGTGAAGTAGTCGGACTTGGCGAGGAAGGTCACCCTTCGGGGCACGACCAGCGGAAGGAAGACCGAGTCGGAGAACGAGAGGTGGTTCGACGCGAGGATCGCGCCGCCCTCCTCGGGCAGGTGCTCGAGGCCCTCGACCCACGGACGGAACATGAGCCTGAGGATGGGCCCCAGGATCACCCTCTTGAGGATCCAGTAGAACAACCGGTCCCTCCTCGTGGGACGATGCGGACCGAACAACCCGGCACACGCGCCGAACCGGCGGGTGTGGCCCCCACCGTAGCGCCGACACGCCCTTCCGGAGGAGACCCCGTGCCCTTGATGCCCGGCGCCGAGCCGTTCAGCCACGACGCAGGCAGCACCGGCGTGCTCCTCTGCCACGGCTTCACCGGCTCTCCCGCGTCCATGCGGCCCTTGGCCGAGCACCTCGCCGAGCGCGGGTGCACGGTCCGCCTCCCGCGGCTCCCGGGCCACGGGACCACGTGGCAGGAGATGCAGCGCACGACCTGGGAGGACTGGTACGCCGAGGACGAGCGCGCCCTCCTGGAGCTCGCCGGGCGCTGCGACCAGGTCTTCGTCATGGGCCTGTCCATGGGTGGCACCCTGACGCTCCGGCTCGCCGAGCAGCACCCTGAGAAGGTCACCGGCATCGTCTTGGTCAACCCCTCGGTCCAGAGCGAGAACAAGGCGCTGCTCGCCCTTCCCCTCCTCAAGCACGTCGTGCCCTCGCTGGCCGGGGTGTCGAACGACATCGCCAAGCCCGGCCAGGACGAGGTCGCCTACGACCGGGTACCCCTGAAGGCGCTCTCCTCGCTCACCCAGCTCTGGGCGCTGACCAAGGCCGACCTCGGCAAGGTGACCTGCCCGGTCCTGCTCTTCCGTAGCCCCCAGGACCACGTGGTCGAGCCCTCGAACGCCGCCTACGTCCTCAGCCACGTCGGAGCCACCGACACCGAGGAGCGACTGCTCCACGACAGCTTCCACGTCGCCACGCTCGACAACGACGCGCCGGCGATCCTCGACGGGGCGTGGGACTTCGTCGAGCGGCTGAGCACGCCGGCGCACGGCTGAGCCTCCCCTCGTGCGAGACAACGGCCTCCCCGCCCAGGAGTGGACGCACGTCGCGGACCTCGACCCATGGCTCGCCGACGAAGCACTCGACGCCTTGCGTCGAGCCGGTGTCGCGGCCTACACGACTCCGCACGCAGGCCGGGCCGGTCCTTACCTGGACGTCCAGCTGCCGGATCGGCCCACCGATCGGCTGTTCGTCGAGTCCGCGGCCGTGGAGCGGGCTGCCTCGGTGCTGGCCGACCTGGACCGAGAGGCCGCAGCCCAGGACCACGAAGCCGGCCCCTCCGAGGGCGAGGCGACCTCCCAGGTCGACGCGACCTTCGCCGAGATCGTGGCCCACTACACGCGGGAGCCGGCCGATGCGCCTCCCGACGACCATGGCGAGGGGCAGGTCGTCGCGCAGCCGCAACCGGTGCTCCCCGGCGTCGGCTGGGACGACCTGCTCGCCGGGACCTCCGCATCGACCCCTCCTCCCGAGCTCGAGGACGAGGACGAGGACGGCTACGTCCCGCCGCCTCCCGCCCCGGTGCCGACCGGGACGCCGATCCGGCGCTTCGCCTGGCTTGCCGTCCTGGCTGCGCCGGTGGCCGTCGTGCTCTGCCTCCTGGTCTCCTACCCGCTGGACGGGTGGATCGGTCTCCTCGTCGTCGGGGCCTTCCTCGGCGGGCTCGGCACGCTGTTCGCGACCCTCGACGACGGGTCCCCTGACGAGGACGGGCCCGACCACGGGGCAGTCGTCTAGAGTCACCGCGAACCGGGCCTGGCCCGCCGCGGGGCGCCCGCCCCACCCCCGACGAGGAGCACCACGTGACCGCCAGCGACGTCGTCCAGCTCTCCGGCCACGTCCTCGACTCCGGGGCCATGGGCCGCACGTTCGACGACATCCTCGAGCTCGGCGGCGACTACGTCGTCGAGCGGTTCGACATCGGCAAGACGCACTCCGACGAGTCGAGCGTGCGGTTGCGGGTGTCCGCGCCCGACGCCGAGCACCTGGCGCAGCTGATCATGCGGATCCAGGCCCACGGCGCCAACCTGGTCGACCCCGGCGAGGCCCTGCTCCGCACCGTCGAGGCCGACGGCGTCTTCCCCGAGGACTTCTACTCCACCACCAATCTCGACACCGAGGTCCGCGTCGACGGCCGATGGCTTCGGGTCAGCAACCCCGAGATGGACTGTGGGCTCATCGTCAGCGAGGGGGCCGTGACCACGGTGCCGGTCAGCGACGTGACCGCCGGATCACAGATCGTCTGCGGAGCGTCCGGCGTCAAGGTCATCCTCGAGCCCAAGCCGCAGAACACCCCGGAGGAGTCGACCTTCGAGTTCATGAACTCGGTGGTGTCGAGTGAGAAGCCGCAGGCGCTCCAGGTCCGCCAGATCGCCCAGCAGATGCGCGACGTGAAGGCCTCGGGGCAGAAGATCCTGTGGGTCGGTGGCCCGGCTGTCGTGCACACCGGCGCGGCACCTGCGATGTGCGCCCTCGTCGACGCCGGCTACGTCGACGTCCTGTTCGCCGGCAACGCCCTGGCGACGCACGACATCGAGTCCTCCTTCTACGGCACCTCCCTCGGTGTCGACCTCTCCAAGGGGTCCGGTGTCGTGCACGGCCACGAGCACCACATCCGGGCCATCAACCGCATCCGTCGGTGCGGCTCGATCGCCGGCGCCGTCGAGCAGGGGGTCCTCACCTCGGGCGTCATGCACGCGATGGTGCGCAACGCCAAGCCGTACGTCCTCGTGGGCTCCGTCCGCGACGACGGCCCGCTGCCGGACGTCTACACCGATGTCATCGAGGGACAGCGCGCCATGCGCGCCGCGCTGCCCGGAGTCGGCTTCGCGATCATGGTCGCGACCATGCTGCACGCGATCGCGACGGGCAACATCCTCCCGGCAAAGGTCCCGCTGGTCTGCGTCGACATCAACCCGGCGACGGTCACCAAGCTCTCCGACCGGGGGTCGGCGCAGGCCCAGGGCGTGGTGACCGACATCGGGCTGTTCCTCGAGCAGCTCGCCCAGGACCTGGTTCCTGGCTACCAGGGGTGACCGACCTCACAGCCGGATCGGGATGAAACGGACGCACTCGCGACGTCATACCGGTTGAGCGGATCTCCCCTGCGACCTACGCAGCCCGCATCGCCAGGAGATGGTTTCAGTGACCCGCCCGACCGGCTCGGCCGGCATGCCGTCAGTCGACCTGCTCGATTCCCCGGAGATGACCTGGCGCCCGCGTCGGACCACCCCGCGCAGGACGTTGCGCTCCCGCCTGCGTCGCCGCTGACCGAGCCCGCGCACAGACCCGCCCGCAGCCCGGGAGGCTGGCGGGATGTTGGTCGTGCCCTGACTACTCGACGATGCGGACCGGGTCGCCGATCAGACTCGCCTGCCAGGTGGTGGTGTCGCTCGGGTTACCCCCGTTGTTTCTGATCGACGCCACGACCCAGCACTTGCTCTGGTCGGCCTCGGCGTTGCAGCGGTAGTCCGACGGGATGGGGATGCGCACCTCCTGCCAGCGACCACCGTGCGTCGAGGCCCTCATCCCGTTGACGCTGCACGTCGATCCCGTCGCACCGGAGTCGGCCCGACAGGCTACGCAACCGGAGAAGTTCGAACCGGTCAACGTCGAGCTGTCCGGCGGTCTTGAGCGTGACATCGACGGTCCCGCTGCCTACGTCGCCGAAGTCGAAGAACCGCACGACGAGAGTGTGCCGCGCGGTCGAGGAGTCGAGGCGGACCATGTTGAAGTTGCTCGTGGTGTTCGCTGGCGTGTTGAGGTAGAGGGAGACTCGCCCCGCCGCGAAGATCGACACCTCGTCGTTGCCCGCGGAGTGCGTCGCGCGCAGAGCGAGGCGGTTCTGGCTGCCACCTGACGGCGTCTGCACCTGGATCGAGTAGTCGCCCGGCTGCACGGGGATCCCCGCTGAGCAGAGGTTCTGCCAGCGGTGGAAGGTCTGAGCGAGCGCCAGCGAGTACGCACCGTTGCCCTGCGTCAGCCCGTTCCTCAGGTTGAAGTTGTCGTCGCGGCCGTTCCAGCCGGCCAGGTCCCTGCCGCAGTTCGAGATGACCGTGCCCTGCAGCGGGTCGAAGGGGTTGGGCGACGGGTTGCGCACCGTGAAGACCGTGCGCACGACGACGCCGCTGCCCTGGTCCCATCGTCCTTGGTGGTGTTCCCATCCGGATGCTGTCCCCGGAGCACCACACGTCGTTCGTCTTCTGGTACTGAGTCGGCCTGATCACGTAGTAGGGATTCGTGCGCTGCGGTCGAGTCCTCGAACGTGCCGTCCGTGCAGGTGTCGCCGGTGCCCACAAGCCGCCGTCGTAGGCCTCGAGGTTGAGGTGTGCCCGCCGCCTTCACCCGGACGACGTAGGTGTAGCCCAGATTCGGGTCGGTGATGTAGTCCGCGTTGGCCACCCTGCCGGTTCCAGCCGCTGGGACAGTCGTCGATGGGACCGCCGCTGATGTCCGGCCTGGTGCCGCACCCTTGGAGGCGTAGGCGTCGCCGCGCGCCTTGTTCATGTCGGGTCCGGCGATGTTGAGCCAGTACTTCCCATCGTTGCTGTCGCAGTTGCCTTGGTCCGACCTGGGCCCGGGAGGCTTCCATCTCCTCGTTTCCGAAGATGTTGCACGGGCTGCCCATCGGCACGGGCCGGCGAAGTCGGCGACAGCGGTGCGGGTGACTCGGGTCGGCCGGCCGAAGATCGAGCCGAAGACGTTGTCGACCTCGCTGCTGATCGTGACGCGTAGGCGCGTCGGTCGGTTGTCGACCTGGTCGGGCGTGACCATCATCGCCGGCCGTCCGTCCTGTAGCCGTTCACGCGGCGTTCTGGATCGCGACGGTCGCTCGCAGGTGCGTCGACTGGCCCCCGGGAGGAAGAGGACGCCCGCGAGGGCCGCCGTCGTCGGCAGTCTTCTGCAGCTGGGTCCCCGTCGCGTGCCACGTAGGCGACATCGACCGCCAGCGCCGCACATGCCGACGAACAGCGGAAGGCACAAGGCGACGAAGACCGCGACGTAACCGGACTCCCCCTCGAGCACAGCACGCGCGCGCTCCAGTGCGGGCCCGGGACGCGCATGGCTACTTGCACCTCCGTTCGGGTCATCCAGCGTCGAGATCGGCTCGAAGTTCTGCACCGACTCGTCCGCCAGGGTCATGCCGTTCCCGAACAGCCCCGTGAGGAAGTCGTGGCGGTACTCCAGGCGCACACCCACGACCGTGATGTTCGGGTCCCCGGCGCAGGCGTTGACACTCGTGTGCGGCCAGGTCCCTGACCGCGGAAGGAACTTCTGGGCACCGGCATCCCAGTCGTAGCGCACGCAGTTGGTTCCGCAGGTGAACGTGCCGGACGAGCTCCCGATGGGGAGACCGGTGCTGGGATTGGCCTCGTAGATGTAGAGGTTGCCGACCCTTGGCGCCCTCCAGACCGGACTTGTCGAGCGTCTTGACGGTGCGGGTCATCGACCGTGCCGTGTCGTCGAGGAAGGTGGCGACCCGGGGCTCGGCGGAGGCGGTGCGCGAGCCGGCCCGGACCGCCGAGGTCACCGCGACGTTGTCCTTCAGGAGCAGGGTGAACTCGATGATGCCGAAGACGATGAGCAGGATGAGCGGAGTCACCAGTGCGGCCTCGACTGCGACCGCTCCCCGATCCCCCTGCGGACGGCGCCGGAACTTCTGCAACATCGCGTACCTCCCCGGGCCGGCATGTGCCGACCTCACCCGCGTCCCAGGGTAAGGCGCACGCACCCGATCAGTAAGGGTCCAGACGGTCACACGGACGGATGAACGAACGCATACCGGCCGAAAGGACGAGTCCCCACGACGCTCAGTCGCGATCCGGAACCCAGCGTGAGGATCCGCGCGGCCAGCGGCTCAGGTCGGCGGCGCCGACGAGGCCGGCGTCGTTGCCGAGGGCGGCCAGGCGCAGCTCGGGCATCGGTCGGTGGTCGACGGCCACGAGGGCGGTCGCGAAGATCCGGCGCGCGGACTCCATGAGGAGCTCACCCGCCTCGGAGACCCCGCCGCCGACGACCACCACGGCAGGGTCGAGGACGGCGACCAGGTCGGCGATCCCGGCCCCCAGCCAACGTCCGATCTCGGCGAAGCAGGCCAGGGCCAGAGGTTCGCCGTCGTGCGCTGCGTCGGTGATCAGCGGACCGTCGAGTCCCTCCGGAGTGCCGTCCCCCCGGGCGAGCAGGCCTTGGGCCGCCTCGGGCAAGGCGCGCGCACGTTCCCGAGCCTCCCGGAGCAGGGCTGATCCGGAGGCGTACTGCTCCCAGCACCCACGGCGCCCGCAGCCGCACGGTCGCCCGTCGGGCACGACGCGGACGTGGCCGAACTCCGCGGCCATGCCGAAGCTCCCTCGGACGAGCTCCCCGCCGAGCACGAGGCCGCCCCCGATGCCGGTGCCGACCCCGACGAACACCACCTCGCTCTCGCCGCGTCCGGCCCCGAATCTGACCTCTCCCCAGGCGGCGGTGTTGCCATCGTTGTCGACCGTGGTGGGCAGACCGGTCGCTTGCTCGAGGCGGGCCCGCAACGGCACCTCTCGCCACCCGAGGTTCGCGGCGAAGCGCACGACCGACCCCGTCTCGTCCACGAAGCCCGGCGCCCCGATCCCGATGGACGCCACGCCGGGCTCGCCGGCCAGCTCACGGGCGACCTCGAGAACGGTGGCTTCGACCCCGCGGGGGTCGCGGGAGGGGGTGTCGCGGCGTATCCGCGAACCGATGACCCCGTCGGCGTCGACGACACCTCCGGCCACCTTCGTGCCGCCGACGTCGATGCCGACGGCTCGGCCCGCGAGGTGCTGGCCCTGAGCTGGCGCGCTCATCCGATGTCGATGTGCTCGATGCCGCTCCCCCGGCGCGACGACCAGTCGCGCTCATGGGCCCCGACCGCGGCGCGCGCGGCGGCGGCGAGCGCACTCACCGCGTCCGTCAGGTGCTCAGCGACCTCCGGGTGGGTCTCACGCAGCACGCCCACCACCTGGCACACCGGGCACAGGCGGCATTCCGCAGACCCGGTCGCGAATCCGCCCTCGGTCGCGGCTGCGAGGTGGGCGCCCAGATCGGCCAACGAGGACTGCCGGGCCCAGTCCTGGAGGGCCTCGAAGAGCTTCAGCGCCTCCGCAGCGGTCTGGCTCCCCGCCGGACCCGCCCCGGCCGCGTCGCTCACCAGGACCCCCACAGCGCAGGATCCGGCTCGAACCGGATGCGCAGTCGCCCCTCGCGCAACGCCGCTCCCGCCACGGTGCACCGTCGCAGGGCGCTCGGCAGGGCCAGCACGCGCCGGGCCGAACCGACCGTGACGACCAACTCGTCCCCCGACCGCACCAGCTCCATGTCGTCGCGCTCCGCCAGCGGCAGTGCGAGCGAGAGCACGAACTCGTCTCCCGACCGCTCGACCAGGAGCGGCTCCTCGATCGGTGGCACGGCGAACGGATCGGCGTCGGCGTAGGCCTGCTCGGCGAACGCGGTCAACGCGGTCACACCCACCGGCTCCTGAGCCTGGTAGGCGGAACGGTGGATCGGCAGCGGGGCGAAGGACGCGTCGACCTCACGCAGCTGGTCGGCCTGGGCGGCCACCCAGCCGCTGCGCCAGGCAGTCGCCGGCCTCCGTGGGGAAGATGCGGTTCGCCACGACGGCGTCGACGCGGTAGCCGTACAACGACAGCGAGGTGTACGTGCGTCGCGCCTCCGCGACCACCACCGACTCGGGGGTGAGGACGAGCCGGACGGAGGTCTCCGGGGCCGTGAGGACGGCGCGCACCTCGCGCAGCTCACCATGAAGCCGCTCGACCGCTGCGAAGACCCGGTCGTTGGGCATCGGGACCCCGGCGACCTTGCCCAGCACGGGGCGCAGCGACCGCACCACCCGGCGCTCGGTCGGGAAGATGCGGTCCATGTACCAGCCCAGCGCCTCGGGGAGCGCGAGCAGGCGCAGCGTCTCGGCGGTGGGGGCGCAGTCCACCACGACGACGTCCCAACGGCCGGAGCGCACCTGGTCGCGGAGCTCGAGGAGGGCGAGGACCTCCTCGGCACCTGGCAGGACGGTGAGCTCCTCGGCCTCGACCCGGTCGACACCGACGGTGTCGAGCACGTCGAGGAGGTAGTCCTGCACCTCGCGCCACGAACGTTCGAACCGCCGCCGGGGGTCCACCTGCTGCGCGTAGAGGCCGCTCTCGAGCTCGACCGGTTCGGGCCCGAGCCGGGGCACGTCCCCGCGCCCGGCCGCCAAGGCGTCTCCGAGGGAGTGCGCCGCGTCCGTCGACAGCACCAGGGTCTTCAGCCCGCGGGCGGCGGCGAGCGCAGCCGTACCGGCGGCGGCAGTCGTCTTGCCGACGCCGCCCTTGCCGGTGAAGAGGAGGACGCGCATGGGACCGAAGGCTATACGGCCGTCCCGCGGGTCGGGTCAGCCCTCGACGCGGGTCTTGAGGCCCTTCAAAGCAGTGTCCACGATGACCTTCTCCGCCTTGCGCTTGATCATCCCGAGCATGGGGATCTTGACGTCCACGGCCAGCTGGTAGACCACCTCGGTGAGGCCTTCTCCGAGATCGTTGAGCAGGTAGGTGCCGTCCATCGCCTTCATGAGCGAGCCGGCTCGACCGAGCGTCCAGGACACCGACTCATCACCGAACCACTCGTACTCCAGCCCGTAGTCGTCCTTGATCCCGCTCTGGTCGATGACGAAGCGCGCCTCGGCCGGCCTCCCGGTGTCCTCGAAGACCGTGAGGATCTCGACCTCCAGGACACCGCTGGTCCACTCGGGGTACTGCTCGAGGTCGGCGATGACGTCCATGATCATCGCGGCCTCGGCGGCGATGGTGATGCTCGACTCGGTGCGGTCAGCCATGGGTGGCCCTTCGGACGCAGCAGGCAGCGGAGGTGGTGCCGAGCCTAGCCGCCCACGACCGCCGCGTCAGAGGTCGAGCACCAGACCCGAGCCCCGCCCCCTGAAGTGACCCACGTTCACGCACTCGGTGCGGCCCACGCGGGTCCGGGCCGTCAAGGCTGGTGCACGTGCCCGAAGAGCGAGAGCAGGGGTCGGGTGCGGCGGATCGCTGCCAGCAACGCCACGCTCCCACGTTCGAACCGGCGGGCGACGACGTCGTACGTCAGCTCGGGGATCGCGGGCGGGATGTGGGTGCACAGGATGTCCGCCCCCTCCACGGCGGCGACCTTCGCCGCGTACTCCTCGTCGCTGATCTCGTACGGCGTCCGGTACGCGGTCCGCAAGCCGCCTCCGACGAAGCCGACCGTGCGACCGCCGATCTCGACGACCTCGCCGTCGAGCACCCGGTGGCCCGGTCGTGCGAACTCCGGCCACAGGTCGGGGAGGTCGACGTTGCCGTAGGTCAGGTAGGCAGGTTCAGGGAGCACGGCGAAGGTTCGTGCGTACTGCCGCCGGACCGCGTCGAGCGTGCTGGCCTCCCGATCCCCACCTCGAGCCGCCCAGAGCCCGGCCGAGAACGCCCTGGCCTCGTCCAGGCGCCCTGCCGTCCGCAGGTCGACGAACCGACGAGCGTTCTCAGCTCCGAGGAGCTCACCGAAGATCCCCCGGGCCGGATCCTCGTAGTCGAGGAAGAGCACCAGGTCGCCCAGGCAGACGAGGACGTCGGCGTCCTCGAGACTGCGGGCGAGGGCGCCCAGACGTGCGTGCACGTCGCTCACGACGTGCACCCTCACGCCATGACCGCCATGACCGCCATGACCGCCTGACCGAACCCTAGGGAAGGCGGAGCGCGCGAGCGCGCCGAACGTTCAGCCGAAGATCGCCGTCAGCACGACGGCGCCGAGGAACAAGGCCGCGATCGAAGCCACGCAGACGCCCACGAGCGAGGGCGATCTTGGCGGCTCTGCTGTCGAAGCGCCCGGCGACCAGAGCGAGTGGGTCATCGGTCTCCCGTGCCAGCTGGGCCAGCATGGCCTCGATCGTCTCGTCGTCGAGCGCAGGCGCGCCAGACCCGGCGTCGCTCCTCCGTCGAAGACGCCGCGTGCCGGGCGTGCTTCCCGACGAGCGGCAGCGACTCCCCTGCCTGCTCGACCGGACCGAGCGCAGCCAGATCGGGAGTGGTCAGCGGGTCGAGGTCCGCGACCTCCGCCGACAGCTCCTCCTCGTGCAGCTCAGGCAGCGGCACCTCCGGCGGCTCCGGCGCAGGCCGGAGGTCGGTGTGGCACAGGGTGCACCAGTCCTGACCCGGGCGCACGAGAGCGGCGCACTGGGGGCAGCGCGTGGTGGCGAGGACATCCGTCACGTGTGCGTTGTCGGCAGGTCCGTCGCGGTCCTTGACTGCCCGTGCGGAGGGGGCTGCCCGGACGTCGCCCGCCCTCGAGCTCGTCCTTGAGGGCGAACGCGTGGCGCTTCCAGAGCAGGGCGCGCCGCTCACGTTCCCTCCTCACGGCCGTCGGCGACCACGAGACACCGCCCGCGGGGTCGAGACGCTGGTAGTGGTGCACCAGGACGCCGTCACCGACCGCTTCGAGCCACAGCTCGACGCTGCCCACCCAGTGCCGTCCGGCGGCCGACCAACGAACACCCAGGTCGCCGCGATCCATGAAGGGCGTGAGCTCCAGATCGGGCCACCAGCGCACCCACTGAGTCGGCTCCCCCACAGCAGCCCGGACCGTCGACACGTCTGCCACGACGAAGGTCTCGTCGACGAGCTCGAGCACGGGCACCCCCGAAGCATCGCATCGGAATCCCTGACTGGGTCGCGCACCTCCGCAAGGGGCGCCATGATCGGGTCGTGCGGGGTGCCCATACCGCGGGGATCGCGTCGGGCTACGGTTCCCCCAGCACTTGAGTCAGCGATGTCCCGACCTCCACGGAGCCCCCGATGCGCGAGTTCTCGACCCCAGCCATGGACGTGCCCGTCACCGAGACCAACCTGAGCGACCTCCTGGTGAACCAGGCGGTCACGCGGCCCCATGCGGTGGGCTTCAGCCGGCGGGTCGCTGACCGGTGGGAGGACGTCACGTACCGCGACTTCCTCGCGGAGGCGACCGCCGTCGCGAAGGGCCTGGCAGCCTCCGGGGTGGGCGAAGGCGCCCGCGTCGGACTCATGTCCCGCACGCGCTACGAGTGGACGCTGTTCGACTTCGCCATCTGGCTCGCGGGTGCGGTTCCGGTCCCGATCTACGAGACCAGCTCCGCCGAGCAGGTGCAGTGGATCCTCAGCGACTCGGGCGCCGTGGCGGCCGTGGTCGAGTCCGAAGCCCACGCGGCGGTCGTGGCCTCGGTCCACGACGACCTGCCGGGTGTCGCCCATGTGTGGACCATCGACGCCGGCGCGGTGGACGCCTTGGCAGACGCAGGGACCGCCGTGGACGACGCCGAGATCGAGCGCCTCCGCAAGACGCTGACACCAGACAGCCTGGCCACGATCATCTACACCTCGGGCACCACAGGTCGCCCGAAGGGCTGCGAGCTGACCCACGCCAACTTCCTCGCCGAAGCGCACGCGGTCGTCGACTCCATGCCCGAGATGTTCAACGAGCGAGGTTCGACGCTGCTGTTCCTGCCGCTGGCGCACGTGTTCGCCCGGATGATCGAGATCGGCACCGTCTACTCAGGCGTCCGACTCGGCCACACCGCCGACGTCAAGAACCTGCTCGCCGACCTCGCCGTCTTCCAGCCGACCTTCATCCTCTCCGTGCCGCGGGTCTTCGAGAAGATCTACAACTCCTCCGCGGCCAAGGCCGAGGATGCGGGCAAGGGGAAGATCTTCCACCGCGCAGCCGACACCGCGATCGCCTACTCCGAGGCGGTCGATGCCGGCGGTCCGGGATTCCTGCTCAAGCTGCAGCACGGCATCTTCGACAAGCTCGTCTACAGCAAGCTTCGCACCGCCCTCGGTGGCCGCGTGATGTATGCCGTCTCCGGAGGGGCGCCGCTGGGGGCACGCCTCGGTCACTTCTACCGCGGCATCGGCGTCACGATCCTCGAGGGCTACGGCCTGACCGAGACCTCGGCCGGGCGCGACGCTGAACCGGCCGGACGCGTTGAGCATCGGCAGCGTCGGCAAGCCCCTGCCCGGCACGTCGTTGAAGATCGCCGACGACGGTGAGGTGCTCATCAAGGGATCCATCATCTTCAGCGGCTACTGGAACAACCCCACGGCCACGGCCGAGGCGAAGGAGTCCGACGGCTGGTTCCACAGCGGGGATGTCGGGGTGATCGACGACCAGGGCTTCCTGACCATCACCGGCCGCAAGAAGGAGCTGATCGTCACCGCTGCGGGCAAGAACGTCGCTCCTGCGGTCCTCGAGGACCGGCTGCGCGCCCACGCGCTCGTCAGCCAGTGCATCGTGGTCGGCGACAACAAGCCGTTCATCGCAGCACTCGTCACCATCGACACCGACGCCCTCCCGGCGTGGCTGAAGGCCCACGGCCGCGAAGGCACCGAGCTCGGCGACCTGGTGGACGACGAGGCCCTGCGCGCGGAGATCCAGACGGCGGTCGACGACGCCAACAAGGCGGTGTCCAAGGCCGAAGCGATCAAGAAGTTCGCGATTCTGCCGATGGACTTCACCGAGGAGGGCGGACAGCTGACACCGACGCTGAAGATGAAGCGCGCCGTGGTGATGAAGGACTTCGAGTCCTCCGTCGAGGCGCTCTACAGCTGAGCCTGCCAGCCACCCCACCATGAGCGCCGCCGTCGAGGTCTCCGGGTTGTCCGTGACCTTCGGCGAGGTGACCGCCGTCGAGTCCTTCGACCTCACGGTGCACGCCAGCACCTCGGTGGCCCTGGTCGGCCGCAACGGTGCCGGCAAGTCGACGACCTTGAGGGTGCTCGCCGGCGTGCTCCCCCCGAGCGGGGGAACCGTCCGGGTCGCCGGCGTGGACGTCGTCGCCTATCCCGACGTGGCCCGTGCCCAGGTCGGCTACTGCCCGGACGTCGGCGGGCTGATCCCCCGTGCCACACCGTGGGAGCACCTGCAGCTGGCCGCGCGCCTGCGGGGACTGCCCTCGGGATGGGAGCCTCGGGCAGAGTCGCTCCTCGAGCGCTTCGACCTCGCAGGAGCCGCCGACCGGGTGACCGCGGGTTTCTCTCACGGCATGGGCCGCCGGATGTCGGTGCTGCTGGCGGCGTTCCATCAGCCCTCCGTCCTCCTCCTGGATGAGCCCTTCGACGGGGTCGACCCGCTGGGCGTCGAGGCGACGCTCGAGGTGATCCGGGAGCTCAGACTCCTCGGCTCAGCGGTGCTCGTCTCCACCCATCTCCTGGAGCTGGCCGTCGAGGCGTGCGACGAGGCCATCGTCCTGCGCCGCGGCAGCGTGGTCGCCGCGTCCCCGTCCGCGGAGCTTCGCGGCGAGGCCGGGGCGCAGCGGTACCGCACCCTCCTGTCATGACCAGCGTGCCCGCAGCCCAGCTTCGTCCGCTGCTCCGGCTCCGGTGGCAGATGGTCCGGAGCCCGCACAAGCGGGCCGGACTCGTCGCCCTGGTCGCCTCCTTCCCGCTGCTGCTCGTCGCGGGCTCCGTCGTCGCCCGGCTCCTGCCACCGGCCGACCGGGTGGGCATCCTTCTCGTCACGCCCACCGTGATGCTCGGCTTCGTCCTCCTCGCGTTCGCCGCTCCCATCGCGGCAGGCGGCGGCAACGAGCTGTATCCGGCCGACCAGCTCGTCGCCTACCCCATCCGGCCGCGCACGCAGTTCGTCGCCTCGCTGCTGCTGGCACCCCTGAACCTTGCGTGGGTGATCCAGGTCGTCACCCTCGTGGGGTTCACGTCCTACGTCTTCATCGAGACGAGCTTCCGGATCCTCCCGGCCCTGCTGACGATGCTGGGGTTCGTGGTCGTCGTCACGCTCGTGGCGCAGGCGTTCGCCTGGACGATCGTCGGGATCCGTCAGTCACGGACCGGCCGCCTGCTCACGTGGGGCGCCGCCGGGCTGCTCGCGCTGGCTGCTGCGGTGGCCGTCGTGTCCGGTGAGCTGGCCCAGCTCCTTGACCAGAACCCCATGCGCTTCATCCTCAGGCTCTCCTTCATGGCCGCTGAGGGGCGTTGGCTGATCTGGCTGCCCGGAGCTGCCGCCATGGCCGCGGTGGGGGCTGCCGCCTTCCTGCTCGGATCGCGGGCCTGCGCCTGGACCCTGCGTCGGCGGCCGGATGCCGGCCTCGAACAGAACGCCCGTCCCTTGACCCGACGTGCCGATCGCGCCAGGGACGCGTTCGGACAGCTGGTCCGCACCGACCGGGCCAGCGTCTGGCGGTCCACGGCCCTGCGACGCGGCATCTACGTCCTGGCGCTCCTGCCTGCAGTGGTCGCCGCCGCCGTCGGCCTCGACTGGACCTCACTGATCTTGCTTCCGGGGCTCGTCGCGGCCGGAGCCGGGCTCCTGTTCGGTGTGAACTCGTTCTGCCTCGACGGGAGCGGGGCGCTGTGGCTGTCCTCGCTGCCGCACCCCGCCGTCGCTCGCCTTCTGGGCCAAGACGAGGGTCCTGCTCGAAGTGTGCGTCGGTGCGGTGCTGGTCGCGCTTGGTCGCCGGCGGGGCGCGCGCGGGCGGCCTCCCGACGACCACCCAGCTCACGACCGCGGTCGGTTCCGCGGTGGCCTGCAGCCTGATGGTGACCGCGTCGTGCATGGGACTGTCCGTGCGCTCGCCGCACCGAGCCGATCTGCGGGGCTCCCGGGACACACCAGCCCCACCTGCCGCCATGGCGGCGTACAGCGTCCGCCTCGCAACCCTGACGACCTTGACCGGCGTCGGGTTCTCGCTGCTGACCTTCGCGGACAACCCGGTGCTCCCCCTCGGCCTGATGGTCGCCCTCGGCCTGTTCGCGATCCGTCGGCTGCTCATCGCTGCGCGTCTGTACGCGACACCCGAGGTGCGCTCACGCGTGGCAGCCACGGTCGCGGCTGGCTGACCGTGCGTGATCGGCCGTCGTCCGTTTGGTGGAGATCGAGGGATCAATCGGACGAAGTTGGCCGAGAGGTCTCCCCTTTTCGCTCACGCTGAGTAACGTCTTTCCCGTCGGAGGCCCACTGGGGGACTCCGATCGGCTCGTCCGGACCGACTCACCTCGGCCAGGTCGAGCGGGGGGGCTCACGCCATGCACAGCTCGACTGACCGCCGCATCGGTGGTCGCTCGCGCGCCGGTTGCCGGCCCCCGTCCTGGCCCGCCACGCTCCGGCCCGCACCGTAAGAGGAACCCCATGGGACGTCGAACGATCCTCCTCATCACCGCCCTCGTCGTAGCCGCACTAGGGACCGTGCTCGTGTTCCTCTACGTGCAGTCCGCGGACGACCGAGCCGCGGAAGGACAGGCACAGGTCGAGGTGCTCTTCGCCACCCAGGAGATCCCGGTGGGCCAGACCAGTGAGTCGGCCTCGGCCAACGGGGCCTTCGAGCTGCGGACGGTCGCCCAGAACTCCGTGGCCGATGGAGCCATCAGCTCGATCGACCCCATCGCCGGACAGGTGGCCCTCGTCGACGGTCTTCCCGGGCCAGCAGATCGTCACCGCTGGCTGGGGCCCCGTGTCTGGCGTGTCAGCGATCCCGATCCCGGACGACAAGATGGCGCTGTCGTTGCAGCTCGGTGACCCCGAGCGCGTCGCCGGCTTCCTCACCGCGGGATCCGAGGTCGCCGTCTTCGTCACGCTGCCCAGCCCGGACGCCGCGGCCCAGGAGAACCAGGCACGGGCCGAGAACACCCAGCTCCTGATCGGCCGCGTCCAGGTCATCACCGTCGGCAACGTCCAGCCGACCACGACGACGACGACGGAGAGTGACGGGACCCAGAACGTCGAAGAGATCCCTCGCGCGATCGTCACCCTGGCCGTGAGCCAGGAGGAGGCGCAGAGGCTCATCTACTCCTCGCAGAAGGGCACGCTCTACATGGCCCTGCTGACCGAGAACTCCAAGGTCGGCAAGCTGCCCGCCACCGACGGCACCAACGTCACCAAGTGATCTCGGCAACCGAGCGCTAAGGAATCCCACCGATGGCTGTCATCGTCGAACTCGACCCCGCTGGCGCGGACACGCTCAACGCCGCGCTGGGGGGAGAGGCGCAGGTGCTGACCAGTGTCGACGCCCTGCGCCGACACCTGGACGCCAACCTGGGCGAGGACTGTGTCGTGGTCGGCCCCTCGGTCGACCAGGGCACCGCCCTCACCCTCGCCGAGTCGATGCGGGTGATCCGGCCGAGCCTCGGCTTCGTGCTCGTCCGACGCCGCATCGACACCTCGGTGCTCGGCGGAGGCGTTGCGCGCCGGCGTCCGCGAGGTCGTCGAAGAGCGGGACATCGCCGGGCTGAGCACCGCCGTGCGGCGCACCCGGGAGCTCGCCAGGGCCATGCGCGATCAGGTGGACTCGGCCGAGGGGGGCGACCTGGACGGCCCCCGGGGCCGCATCGTCACGGTGTTCTCGGCGAAGGGCGGGTGCGGCAAGACCACGATGTCCACCAACCTCGCCGCGGTGCTCGCCGACCGGGGCAAGCGCGAGGTGTGCCTGGTCGACCTCGACCTGGCGTTCGGTGACGTCGCGATCGCTCTCCAGCTGTTCCCGTCCCACACGATCGCCGACGCGATCCCGCTCGGTGACACCCTCGACGCCCAGGGCGTCGCGAGCCTCCTGACACCGCACTCCCCCGGCCTGGCGGCCCTCGTCGCGCCGGTCGAGCCAGGAGCGGCGTCGACGATCCCGGCCGAGCTCGTCGGACGGATCCTGGACATCCTTCGCCAGGAGTTCGACTACGTCGTCGTCGACACGCCCCCTGCGTTCGACGACCAGGTGCTGGCAGCCTTCGACCGCAGCGACGTGATCGCCCTGCTCGCCACGATGGACATCCCGGCGATCAAGAACCTGAAGCTGACGCTGGAGACGATGGAGCTGCTCAACTACTCCAGGGACCGCTACCAGGTCGTGATGAACCGGGCGGACGCGAAGGTCGGCCTGGTGGTCAGCGAGGTCGAGAAGACCCTGCGCACCCCGATCGTGAGCCAGATCCCGTCCTCCGCCGAGGTCCCGAAGGCGACCAACCGCGGTGTCCCGATCGTGCTCGATCAACCCAAGCACCCCGTCAGCCTGGCCATCCGGGCCTTCGCTGACACCTACGTCCTGACCACCCCGTCGGTGGACCAGACCGTCCCGTACGAGCTCCGTACCGACCGGCGCGGGCTGCTGCGCAGAAAGACGAGGACCTGATGAGCCTCTCCGACCGCCTCGCCGAGGCCCGACGAGCCCGGGGTGTGGACGCGAGCGTCGACCAGCAGAGCGACGCGCTCGTCAACCGGGCCAAGCACCGCCGGCTCGTCGACCCGTTCGCCGAGCTCAAGCAGACCGTGCACCAGACGCTGCTCGAGAACCTCGGCCCCCAGCTGTACGACTCCCGACTGACGCAGTCCGAGCTCGAGCAGAAGGTGCGGCTCACCCTGCAGGAGGTGCTGGCTCAGGAGGAGACCCCCCTCACGGTCCAGGACCGCGCCAGGATCGCCCAGGAAGTGGCCGACGACATCCTCGGCTACGGCCCGCTCGAGCCCTACCTGCGCGACACCGACATCACCGAGGTCATGGTCAACGGCGCGGACTCGATCTACATCGAGCGCAGCGGCAAGATCTTCCAGGTCGACGGTCACTTCAACGACGAGGCGCATCTGCGTCGCACCATCGACAAGATCGTGGGCCGCGTCGGACGGCGGGTCGACGAGTCCAGCCCGATGGTCGACGCCCGTCTTCCGACGGGAGCCGGGTCAACGCGGTCATCCCGCCGCTGGCCCTGGACGGCTCGCTGCTGACCATCCGCAAGTTCTCCGCCGACCCCTACCAGGTCGACGACCTCGTCGGCTTCGGGACCATGAGCCGGACCACCGCGGACTTCCTCGAGAAGTGCGTGCGCGGCGAGCTGAACATCCTGGTCTCCGGCGGCACGGGCGCCGGCAAGACCACCACGCTGAACGTGCTCTCCGGGTTCATCCCGGAGGACGAGCGGGTCGTCACCATCGAGGACGCCGCCGAGCTCCAGCTCCACCAGGAGCACGTGCTGCGCCTCGAGGCCCGACCGCCGAACATCGAGGGCAAGGGCGAGGTCAAGATCCGCGACCTGGTGCGCAACGCCCTGCGCATGCGCCCCGACCGCATCGTCGTCGGTGAGATCCGCGACGCCGCGGCGCTCGACATGCTCCAGGCCATGAACACCGGCCACGACGGCTCCATCTGCACCGTCCACGCCAACTCCCCCCGCGACGTGCTGTCGCGGGTCGAGACGATGGTGCTCATGGCGGGCGTCGACCTGCCGGTCCGGGCGATCCGCGAGCAGGTGTCCAACGCCATCGACCTGATCGTCCACCAGGCCCGGTTCAAGGACGGCACCCGTCACATCACCCACGTCACCGAGGTCGTGGGCATGGAGGGCGACATCATCACCCTCCAGGACCTCTTCCTCTTCGACCACGGCCTGGGCTTCGACGACGCCGGGCGCTCTCAGGGCTACCTGAAGTCCACCGGGCTCCGCGCCAAGTTCCTCGACAAGCTCGAGGCCGAGGGCATCCACGTCGACACCGAGATCTTCGCCTTCGAGAAGTTCGGGCGCTGACCATGACCGAGCTCACGAAGGGTCGAGCGCTGGCCGCGGCGGTGTCCACACTGGCCGTGGGCCTGCTGATCGCCGCTCCCGCAGGCGCCACCACGACCTCGGCTCAACCGACGGGTCGGATCACGGAAGTCACGCCCGCCGACAACGGGACCATCTCGCTGGTCTTCGCCGCCTCCGCTCTCCCCGAGGGCGTCTCACTCGACCCGGCCTCGGTCAAGGCGAGCATCGATGGCACCGCCGTACCTTCGACCGCCACGCCCATCGATGACACGACTCCTGCGGCGCGGACCGCGGTCCTGACCATCGACACGAGCGGGTCCATGGCGGGCGCTGGCATCGAGGGTGCCAAAGCAGCAGCCGACTCCTACCTCGCCGCCGCTCCCGCGGACGTCGAGATCGGACTGGTGACCTTCGCGGACAGGGCGCGCGTCCTCGTGCCGCCGACGACCGACCGGGCGAAGGTCAGCTCGGCGGTCGACGGCCTCCAGGCCCAGGGCTCGACGGCCCTCTACGACGCTGTCGTCCTGTCCTCACAGGTCGTCGGTCGCGAGGGGACCCGAGGCATCCTCGTGCTCAGCGACGGCGCCGACGAGGGGAGCCGAGCGACGCTCAGCCAGGCCACCAGCGCCGCCGCCAAGTCCGGCGCCACGTTGGACGCCGCCTACCTCGGCACCGATGTCGGCCAGATCGACACCCTGAAGACGATGGCATCGGCCACGGGAGGCAAGGTCGTCAGCACGGGACAAGCCGACCAGCTCGCCGCTGCTCTTCACCGCAAGCGCCCGGGCGCTCAGCAACCAGCTCGCAGTCGTCGTGACCGTTCCTGCCGAGCTCGCGAGCTCGGGTTCGTCTCTGACCGTGTCCGCGTCTGCAGGTGACACCACGATCACCGACACGGCGTTCGTCCCGATCCCGGGCGCCCCGCAGGCCTCAGCCAGCGCGGATCCCGGCACCGGGCACGGCCGGCGCACCGGTGCCGGTCAACTCACCGGCCATCTACGACCGGGTCAACGAGGCGTGGCTGTGGGTGGGCCTGGCGGCGATCTTCCTCGGTGTCGCGATCATGCTCGGCGTGGCTCTGCTCCGCACGAGCCGGCAGAAGACCACGCAGCGTGCGGGGTCGGATGTCGATCTACACCCTCGGCGGTCGAGGCATCCGCAAGGAGGCCGAGACCACGAGCACGGCGCTCGGGGACACGCAGGTCGCCCGATCGGCCGTGGAGTTCGCGGACCGAGCGGTCCGGGTCGCGACGCCGAGCAGCTGCTCGAGCGCAAGCTGGATGCTGCGGGGCTTCCGCTCAAGCCCGGCGAGTGGGCGCTGGTCCACGTCGGTATCGCGGTGGGCTCCGGCCTGCTCCTTCTCCTCCTGTCCGGGCGGACGGTTCCTCCCGGCACTCATCGGCCTCGTCCTCGGCGTCGTCATCCCGTGGGTCTACCTGGCGCACAAGGAATCCCATCGGCAGGCTGCCTTCTACTCGCAGCTTCCGGACACTCTGCAGCTCCTCGCAGGCAGCCTCGCCGCCGGGTACTCGCTGCCCCAGGCGGTGGACACCGTCGTCCGCGAGGGACAGGACCCGATGGCGGCGGAGTTCAACCGCGCGCTCGTCGAGGCACGCCTCGGGGTGCCGATCGAAGAGGCCCTGGACAACATCGCGGACCGCATGAACTCCGAGGACTTCCACTGGGTGGTGCTGGCGATCCGCGTGCAGCGCGAGGTCGGCGGCAACCTGGCCGAGGTCCTGACCACGGTCGCAGCCACCCTGCGCGAACGCGAACGTCTGCGCCGACAGGTGCAGGTGCTGTCAGCCGAGGGCCGACTCTCGGCGGTGATCATCGCGCTGATCCCGATCATGTTCGCCCTGTTCCTCGTCGTGGTGCGGCCCGAGTACATCGAGCCGCTCTACACGACGGTGATCGGCTTGGTGATGCTCGGTTTCGGGGCCTTGATGATGCTCGTCGGCATCATCTGGCTACGGCGCGTCGTGCAGGTGGAGGTCTGACATGGACTCGTCGACTCCAGCTCCTCCTCGGACTCTGCGGCCATCTTCGCCGCCGTCATCTTGATGCTCGTCGCCTTCGGTGTTCTCACCGACGGGAAGTCCAGTGTCGGCCGCTCGCTGGCTGCGGTCGAGGCCATCAACAACGCCCCCAAGTCCATGGTCCGGGACGAGCTCGACCAACCCTTCGGCGACCGGGTCCTCGACCCGCTCTTCGGACGGCTCACCCGCGGCGGAGGCAAGCTCACGCCCACCGGGCAGAAGGGGAGCATCCGCAAGCGACTCGAACTCGCCGGCAACCCCGAAGGCTGGGACGTCGACCGGGTGCTCGCGTTCAAGATGCTCGGCCTGATCGTCGGCGCCTTGATCGCGGTCGCGCTGTCCGTCGTCTTCGGCTGGAGCTTGTGCGGTGGCGATCGCCGTCATCCTGCTGGCCGCGGCCTGGGATTCTTCGTCCCGGACCTCGTGGCTCTACCAACGGCGTACGAACGCACCGAGCGGATGCGGCGCGAACTGCCCGACGCGTTCGACCTGCTCACGATCTCCGTCGAGGCGGGCATGTCCTTCGACGGCGCCTTGGCGCAGGTGGCGAAGAACAGTGAGGGTCCGCTGGCGGGTGAGTTCTTCCGGGTGCTCCAGGAGATGCAGATCGGGGTGGGACGCACCGAGGCCATTCGGGCCATGGGCGAGCGGACCAACCTCCCTGACCTCAAGCAGTTCGCCACCGCGATGGTGCAGGCCGATGCCTTCGGTATCCCGATCGCCAACGTGCTGCGCATCCAGGCCAAGGAGATGCGGATCAAGCGCTCCCAGCGAGCCGAGGAGATGGCGCATGAAGGTGCCGGTGAAGATCCTCTTCCCGCTGATCTTCTGCATCCTCCCCGCGCTTGTTCGTCGTCATCCTCGGGCCGGCCGTGATCAGCATCCTCGAGAACCTCTTCGGGATCGGCTGACCCGATGCCGCGTCTGCTGCTGATCGCCCGAAACCCGGCCCTTGCCTTCGGGCTCGGGGTCGGCTTCGGACGACATCATCGACGTCCGACCCTCCCTGGTGGGTCGCCTGACCATCACCCCGGACATGGCCGACCTCGTCGTGATCGAACAGGAGCGGCCCGATGACGCCCTCGCGACGCTGGATCTCCTGCGGGAGGGCGGCCTGCTCGCCCCGGCCCTCCTCGTGGCGTCGTCGCGCGCCGAGTGGGCCGCCTTCGATGTGAGCAGCCGCGCGTCGGTCGCCGTCCTGGATCCCCCGGTGACGCCTGAACGGCTCGGTCAGTCGGTGACCCGGACCACGTCGCTCGGGCCGGTCGCCGACGCGTCAGCCCCTCCAGAGGCAGATGGGGCTGCGCCAGAAAGCCCACCCGATGTGGTCGACGTCCCGGCGGAAGCGACGGTCGATCGTTCGGCCCCTGCGCTTCCTGAGCCCGCCGCGGAGCAGTCGGGCACCGGTACGGCTCACGACGAAGGATGGGTGATCGCAGGCATCGCAGCGGCGGCCGCAGACTTGGCCCCTCCCGCTGAACCGACGCCGGCATCCTCCCCCGTCCCTGCTGAGCAGAAGCGCGGAAAGCTCTTCGGACGACGCGCTCGGAACAAGGTTCCGCTCACAGCTGAGCAGGTCGAGGAGGCCCGCCTCGCCGAAGAAGCCGAGACCGCCCGCCTCGAAGAACAAGCCCGCCTGGCCGAAGAAGCCGAGACCGCCCGCCTCGCCGAGGAAGCCGAGAGCCGAGACCGCCCGCCTCGCCGAAGCCGCCGCCGAAGAAGCCGAGACCGCCCGCCTCGCCGAAGAAGCCGAGACCGCCCGCCTCGCCGAAGAAGCCGAGACCGCCCGCCTCGCCGAGGAAGCCGAGACCGCCCGCCTCGCCGAAGAAGCCGAACCGCCCGCCTCGCCGAAGAAGCCGCCGCCTCGCCGAAGAAGCCGAGACCGCCCGCCTCGCCGAAGAAGCCGAGACCGCCCGCCTCGCCGAAGAAGCCGAGACCGCCCGCCTCGCCGAAGAAGCCGAGACCGCCCGCCTCGCCGAAGAAGCCGAGACCGCCCGCCTCGCCGAAGAAGCCGAGACCGCCCGCCTCGCCGAAGAAGCCGAGACCGCCCGCCTCGCCCAGGAAGCCGAAGAAGCCGAGACCGCCCGCCTCGCCGAAGAAGCCGAAGAAGCCGCCTCGCCCAGAAGCCGAAGAAGCCGAGACCGCCCGCCTCGCCGAAGAAGCCGAGACCGCCCGCCTCGCCGAAGAAGCCGAGACCGCCCGCCTCGCCGAAGAAGCCGAGACCGCCCGCCTCGCCGAAGAAGCCGAGACCGCCCGCCTCGCCGAAGAAGCCGAGACCGCCCGCCTCGCCGAAGAAGCCGAGACCGCCCGCCTCGCCGAAGAAGCCGAAGACCGCCCGCCTCGCCGAAGAAGCCGAGACCGCCCGCCTCGCCGAAGAAGCCGAGACCGCCCGCCTCGCCGAAGAAGCCGAGACCGCCCGCCTCGCCGAAGAAGCCGAGACCGCCCGCCTCGCCGAAGAAGCCGAGACCGCCCGCCTCGCCGAAGAAGCCGAGACCGCCCGCCTCGCCGAAGAAGCCGAGACCGCCCGCCTCGCCGAAGAAGCCGAGACCGCCCGCCTCGCCGAGGACCCAGGACCTGAGGTGGCCCCGGACGCCCCCGAGAATCTCGAACCTACGGACGAGCCCTACGCCACGGCCACCCGGATCTCCCTGGTCGAAGCCACTGAGGTCGCCCTTCCGCTGGTCGAGGCCCCGGTGGCGTCTGTTGTCGACGATGCCGCTTCAGCCAAGGTCTCAGCGGCCCTGGACCAGGATGTGCTGGCCGGGGGGAGTCCTGTCGTGGCCAAGCGAGCTCGCGGAGCTGGACGAACCCGTCCCGTCCACGACACCTCCTCCTCGCCCAGCGGATGTCTCCGGCGGCTGGCTCGACACCTTCCCGCGCGCGCGTCTCTACCCCGAGCCCGAGCGTCCGGGCGGCGAGGTCCCCAGCACAGCAGCGACATCGGCCGACAGCACGCCACTCTCAGGTACAGGACCTTCCGAGCTTGGAGCGCGAGAGGTGGCTCAGCCTCGGCACCTGTACGCGGAGATGGCCTCGTTGGTGGCTTCGGCCTCGGTGAACCTCCTCTCAGACGAGGACCGCGCCTCACTGGCCGCCGACAGCGACCTGCCTCCGGCGGGTGCAGCGCCGTCCCGAGAAGCACCGAGTTCGGGACTTGGCGCGCCTCCTACCTCCGTGGTCGACGTCCGGGATCCGGTTCGCACCGACCCCCGATCCACGCCCGCGCTCGTCCGTGCGCTGCTGGGCAGGACGCACGAGGTGTACGGCGTGGGGGAGGCCGGGGAACTCGTGGTCAACGACGCCCTCGCACGAACCGGGGCGACGTCGGCGGCACTCCTTCTGCCGGACGGAGACACCTGGCGAGTGGCAGCAGGAGAAGGTCTGCGACGACTCGAGCACCGCTTCGTCCTGACCGCTGACTCATGGCTCGTCACAACCATCGCCAGCCGCCACAAAGGGGTCATCATCGACCGCACCGACGTGGCTCGACGACCGCTCGCCGGAGCACCGCTCGCGGCCCACAAACACCTGGTTGCCGCTCCGGTTCGATCGGTGGCGGGCATCCTGCTCATCGCCCGTGACGAGGACCCAGGCTTCGGCGAGAACGACCTGCTGAGCCTCGCCCAGCTGGCCGAGGCCTCGAGCAGCGTCCTCGCCAGCGCGCTCGACGCGCGTCAGCTGGCGCGGCTCCTCGGCGACATCAGGGACCAGGACGACCGAACCACGTCGGACCGGATCGACTACGGGGTCTGACCCGCCGGAGGTTCAAGTGCCTCCCAGGGCTTCGTGCCTGGCCTGGGACCGTTTCCCTGCGGAACGACCCCGACTGCTCGACTGCGACCCCACGCGACCGGCTACTCGACGTAGACCCGCTCGTCCACCAACTGCTCGGACACGACGCGACCCTCGGGCTCGAACCGGCCCTGCTCGAAGCGCTTCCGGAACTCCAGGTCGATGCGGTCGAGCCCGTTCCGGTTCTTCTCGATCGACATCACCGCGAAGTTCCGGAACCGCTCGGCGTTGCTGACGTCGTAGATCAGGTGATGCCGGGCGACCACGTCGTACTTGTCGTTGAAGAGCAGCACGACGTCCGCCTCGTAGGCGAGTGCCGACGACCCTCGAAGGTGATGGGTGCGCAGCCGGCGGCCCGAGGCGATGCCCTCTCGGTCGGCGGCGACGATGGCCACCACCGGCGTGTCAGCGTCCAGCGAGAGATCCTTCAGCGCCTCGACCGTCGAGGTGACGCGCTCGTCCTCGAACTCCGGCCCGCCCGGCATGGCCACCTTCTGCAGGTAGTCGACGACCACCAGAGGCGACTGGCCGGTGAGCGCCTTCACCGTGTCGACGGCCTCCCGGATCACCTCGATGCTGGTCGTCGTGCCGCTGCTGCGGTGCACGAACAGCCGGTCACCCCATTGCTGAACGGCTCGCACTGCCTCGACGCCACCGTTGGTCTCCCGCAGCCGGTCCTCCATGGTCCCGCTTCGGCCGTCACCGGCCTCCATGGCCTCGCGGATGCGCTTCAGCGGCAGCGCCTCCACCCCGTGGGAGACGCCGGCCTCGACGGCGAGGACGCGCTCGAGGATGAGCGGGGCGTCGTGCTCGTAGGAGAAGTAGAGGGCGGTCTCCCCCGCAGCCACGACGTTGCGGATCAGCTGCAGGACCCACGTGGTCTTCCCCAGCCCCTGCGGCCCGCCGAGGAGGGTCAGCTCGCCGGAACGCAAGCCCCCATTGAGGTAGGTGTCCAACGGATCGAAGCCGGTCGGCCCAGACTCGTGCCGCCGCCGACTGTCCGACCGACAGGTGAGTATCGGACGTGCTCAGGACCTCGTTCAGCGCACGGAGTTGTTCCACGCCGCCCATTAGACCGAAGGTGGCCCACGCGCCGTGCCCGAATGGCGGAAGATTTCACGGTTTCGGAGCATGGTCTGCGACCCTGGGTGCGTGGATGACAACCCTCGGTTGCTCTCCGACCTGCCGCTGGTCGCCGTCATCGCCCGTGCGGCGGTGTTCGGACTGGTGCTTGGGCTGGCCATCCTCGACGGAACCGCCCAGAACCGCCCCGGGCTGCTCCTCGGACTCCTGCTGGTCGCGATCCTCGCCTCGATCCCCGTCAAGGCGCGGTGGCTCACCTGGTGGCGACCCGTGCTCGAAGCACTCGCGGCCACCTGGTTGATCGCCGGCACAGGACCTCTGGAGGAGTCACTGCTCCCCTACCTGGCGGCGCCGGCCCTCGCCGCGGGGCTTCTCGTCGGCGTGAGGATGGTCGTCCTTGCGACGGGGATGTCGGCAGCGGTCTTCGTGGTCTCTGCCCTGGTCAACGAGACCCCTGAGGATCTTCGGGTCTACATCACCTACGTCGCTCAGTGGGTGGTCCTGGCCCTCAGCCTCGGCCTGCTCGCGGCATGGGTGCGCAGGATCCTCCAGCAGCAGGAGCTGGCGAGCCAGTCGTCGTACGCCTCCGCCTACCGTCTGCTCTCTCAGCTGCGGGTGGTCTCCCGACAGCTCTCGGGCGGCTTGGACCCGGTCTCGTTGTCGCAGAGCCTGCTGCAAGGACTACGGCAAGGCGTGTTCTTCTCCCGGGCCGCCGTCTACGTCCGCTCGGAGGGCGGACGCCTCGTGCCCATGGCGTACGCCGGTGTCGACCGTGCTGACTGGACGCCGGCGCTCGACGACGACTCCGGGTGGGCCGAGGCGTGGAGCTCAGGCGACGCCCAGAGGCGACAGGGGACCTTCACGGCTGGGGACGGCGGGTACTCCGCTGTCATCCCTCTCCGCGTGGGAGTCCGCACCTTCGGACTCGTGGGCATGGAGCGCACCGAGGCTCCCTTCACCGAGGAGCAGCTCACGCAGGCCACCGAGCTGGTGGCTGAGGCCTCCCTCCGCCTGGAGACCGCGCTGCTGTTCTCGGAGGTGCGTTCGATCGCCACCGCCGAGGAGCGGCGCCGCCTGGCCCGCGAGATCCACGACGGCATCGCCCAGGAGCTGGCCTCGCTCGGCTACGCGGTCGACGACCTCTCCTACCGGGCTTCGGACGAGCAGCAGCGTGAGCAGCTGCAAGAGCTCCGGCACGAGCTGACGCGCATCATCAGCGAGCTCCGCCTGTCGATCTTCGACCTCCGCAGCGAGGTGCAGCCGACCATGGGCCTGGGTGCGGCGTTGTCCGACTACGCCCGACAGGTCGGGGCGACGTCTCCCCTCACGATCCATCTCGTCCTCGACGAGTCCCCCAACCGGCTGCGGTCGGACACCGAGGCCGAGCTGCTCCGGATCGCCCAAGAAGCGATCACCAACGTGCGCAAGCACGCGCGAGCCCGGAATCTCTGGGTCACGTGCCGGATCGCACCTCCTGCCGCCCTGCTGCGTGTCGAGGACGACGGAGAGGGCCTGGGTACGGGACGCTCGGACAGCTACGGGCTGGAGATCATGCGCGAGCGCGCCTTGCGCATCGGGGCGCAGCTCAACGTCGGTCCGCGAGCCGAAGGTGGCACTGTCGTCGATGTCGTCATCGGCAGCGGCCTTGACCGTCCCCCGACCGGGGACGCTGACGAAGGGAGAGCCGGTGCCTACGACGGTGCTGCTCGTCGATGACCACGAGCTGATCCGCCAGGGTCTTCGGCGAGCGTTCGAGCGCAGCGAGGACTTCGAGGTGGTCGGTGAGGCCGGGTCGATCGATGAGGGCATGCGTAAGGCGATGGCCATGCGACCCGACGTGATGGTCGTGGACGTACGACTCCCGGATGGCAGCGGCCTCGACCTGGTCCGCGCCGTGCGCAAGGACCGCGCCGACATCGGCCTGGTCGTCCTCACGATGTACGCCGGCGACGAGCAGCTCTTCGGTGCACTGGACGCCGGGGCGAGCGCGTTCGTGCCGAAGGACGCTCCGACCGACGACGTCCTGGCGGCCGCGCGCCACGCCGCGGCATCTCCGAGAGCGTTCACGGCGAACGACCTGGGCGAAGCCATGAAGCGGCGCCTGGCCCCGACGGGTCCGCAGCTGTCACCGCGCGAGAAGGAGGTCCTCCAGCTGCTCGCCGACGGGCTCGGCGTGGCCGCCATCTCCAAGCAGCTCTACATCAGCGAGTCGACGACGAAGACCCACATCTCCAAGCTCTACGAGAAGCTCGGCGCGGCCAACCGCGCCCAGGCGCTGATGTCCGCGCTGCGCCTCGGCCTCATCACCCAGGAGGGTCCGTCCGGCGGCATGCGATGAGGGGGCGACGAAGAGTCATCCGTTCGGATACTTACCTTTTCGGCCTCGGGGTCGCACCATGGCGGGCATGACCCGTCTGCGCCAAGTCCTCCGCTCCCGTGACCGGGGCGCCACTGCCGTCGAGTACGCCCTGCTGCTCGCGGGCATCGTCGCCGTCTCCGTCGTGGTGGTCTTCGCCACCTTCCAGGCAGCCGGCGCTCTCTACGACAGCGACTGCGACAACGTCGGCACGAACAACATCGCCGGCGCTCCGGCCGCTTGCTGAGTCTTGATCAGCATCGTCCGTTCGGACGACGGAACCCTGCACGCAACGGCGATGCGCCGGTGTTGCCCGGTCCCCCACCATGGAGCCAACGCTGGGTCCGAGGGGGGTTCAGCAAACCGCTAGCCGGAGGAATCCAATGCTCGCTCGTATCCGCACCATCCAGGCCGCCAAGTCCGAAGAGGGCGCCTCGGCCGTTGAGTACGCACTGCTCGTCGCGGCCATCGCCGCCCTGATCGTCATCGTCGTCTTCGCGTTCGGCGGCCTGGTCCAGTCCATCTTCCAGGACACCTGCGACAGCATCGCCACCAACGGCGACACCAGCGCGGACTGCAACTAGTCCAACTCGCCAAGAGCAACGACGTCACGGGGCGGGTCACCACCGAGGTGGCCCGCCCCGAGGCATACCTGAAGGGACTGCCGCATGAGTGAGCACGAGCACGGCGACCGCGGTGACGCCGGCGCGAGCGCCGTCGAGTACGCGCTGATGATCGCCGGCGTAGCAGCCATCATCGTCGTGGTCGTCTTCGCCTTCGGCGGGATGGTCCGCGCCCTGAACCACGACAACTGCACCACGATCGCTGGCACAGCAGACCCCACCTACGTCTGCAACCAGTAGCACCAGACCCGTCTCGGCGGGTCAGCGACAGGCCACCCTCGGGTGGCCTGTTCCATGTCCGGACTCGACGCGCCCGACTCACGCGCGAGGGGCGGCCCGGACGACCCGCGGCACGCGTGGCGGGACGAGGCGCTCTCGGCAGGTAAGTTCTCCGAGACCCCGACCGAAGGAACTGTGCCGTGAACGTCCGTCTCCGCCTCGTGCTCGCGAGCGCGCTCATGCTGTTCCTCGAGCTGGCGCTCATCCGGTGGCTCACGGGCAACGTCATCCACCTCGGCTACTTCAGCAACTTCGTGCTGCTGGGATCCTTCTTGGGCGTCGGGCTCGGCTTCCTCCGCTGGAACCCCGAGCGGGGCAAGCCGCTCTACTTCCCCGTCGCCTTGGCTGCGCTGGTTCTCTTCGTGCTCGCGTTCCCGGTCGAGGTCAACCGCACGGGCGACAGCGTGGTCTTCTTCACCAGCCTCAGCACCAGCGGCCCGCCGGCCTGGCTCGCCCTGCCGATCATCTTCTGCATGGTCGCCCTCGTGCTCGCCGGCCCCGGTGAGCTCGTCGCGGCTTGCTTCAACCAGCTCCCGCGACTCGAGGCCTACCGCTGGGACATCATCGGCAGCCTCCTCGGTATCGCCTCGTTCACCGTCCTCAGCTTCCTGCGCGCCCCGTCCTTCGTGTGGGGGTCCATCGTCGCCGTGCTGATCGTCGTGCTGCTCGGGCCCATCCCGAAGGTCTGGGTCACTGCCGCGGCTGTCGCGATGGTCGGGGCACTGGTCTTCGAGTCCCTGGCCCCCGGCATCTCCTGGTCGCCCTACTACAAGGTCAAGACCTCCACGGTCGGCGACATCACCCGCATCGACGTCAACGGGGTCCCCCACCAGGACTTCTCACGCGCGGCCGACAAGGTCGCGGCCGACCCGCAGTACCTCCTTCCCTACGAGCGGATCGGTGACAACCCTCTCGACGACGTCCTCATCGTGGGCGCCGGATCGGGCACCGACGTGGCACTGGCCCTGAGCAAGGGTGCCAAGCACATCGACGCCGTCGAGATCGACCCGCGCATCCAGCAGATCGGCGCGGAGAAGAACCTCGACAAGCCGTACGACGACCCGCGGGTCACCGTCCACATCAACGACGGTCGGGCCTTCCTCGAGCGCACCGACAAGCAGTACGACCTCATCATCTTCGCCCTTCCGGACTCGCTCACTCTCGTCGCCGGCGCCTCGCAGCTGAGGCTCGAGAGCTACCTGTTCACCGAGCAGTCCCTCGAGGCCGCGCAGGAGCACCTCAAGCCCGGCGGGGCGTTCGCGATGTACAACTACTACCGCGAGGACTGGCTGGTCGGCCGGCTCGGTAACACGGCGGCCGCTGCCTTCGGGCACGACCCGTGCATCGACCTGCTGAGCGCCGTGCGCGCGGTCATCGTCATCGGCAAGACGCCCGAGGCACAGACCTGCGGCACCACGGAAGAGGCCGTGTCCCTGGCCTCGCTCGACGGACCGACGCCCGCATCCGACAACCGGCCGTTCCTCTACCTCAAGGACCCCGGGATCCCCGACATCTACCTCTACGCCCTCGCGATGGTGCTGCTGGTGAGCCTGCTCGCCGTACGGGTCGTCGGCGGTCCCTTGCGCCGCATGCGCCCGTACGCCGACCTGTTCTTCCTCGGTGCCGCCTTCCTGCTGCTCGAGACCAAGTCGGTGACCGGGTTCGCCCTGCTCTTCGGCACGACCTGGGTGGTCAACGCCATCGTGTTCATGGGTGTGCTCCTTGCCGTGCTCGCCGCCGTCGAGACGACCCGGCGCCTCCGCACGCCCTCGCTCAAGGTGATGTACGCCCTGCTGGCAGCCTCGCTGGCGCTCGCCTGGGCGATCCCCAACTCTGCCCTGCTGGGCCTGCCCCTGGTCCCGCGGCTGATCTCGGCGACCGTGATCGCGTTCCTGCCGATCTTCTGCGCCAACATCGTCTTCGCCAAGCGCTTCTCCGACACCGCGGACGCGACGACGGCGTTCGGAGCGAACCTGCTCGGCGCGATGGTCGGCGGCTGCCTGGAGTACACGGCGCTGATCATCGGCTACCCCGCCCTCCTGGGAGTGGCCGGCGCTGCTCTACCTCGCCGCCTTCGCGCTGATGCCCCGTGGGGCGAACGTGGCGGTCGCCGTCCCCTGACTCCTCCCTCCGGTCAGGTGTCCGTGACCGGCTCGGCGGGGTCCAGGAGGGTCGCCAGGCGCGCCGCAGTGGTGTCCCAACGCCATTCCTCGGTGACCCAGGCGCGCCCCCTCTCCCCCATCCGGCGGCGGAGCCCGGCGTCGGTGAGCAAGGTGACCAGCCGGTCGGCGAGCGGTCCGACGTCGCCGCCCGGGACGACGTACCCGGTCTCACCCTCGAGCACGGCGTCGGGCGCACCACCGGAGTCGCCCGCGACGACGGGCAACCCCGTCGCCGACGCTTCGAGGTAGACGATGCCGAGTCCTTCCACGTCCAAGCCCCGATGCCGGGTCCGGCACGGCATCGCGAAGACGTCCCCGGCGGCGTAGTGGGCCGGCAGGTCCGCCCAGGGCACCGAGCCGGTGAAGACGACGGCATGGTCAAGTCCTGCCTCGGCGACCGCCCGGACCAGGGCGTCGCGGGCAGGTCCGCCCCCCACCAGGAGGAGCGCAGCGTCCGGGACGGCCGCCTGGACGGCCGGCCACGCCTCGATCAGGGTGTCTTGCCCCTTACGAGCCATCAGCCGCGAGACGCAGACCACGACGGGGCGCTCGCCGAGACCGAGGCGCGCACGCACGACGCTGCCGTCGACATCCGGTCTGAACACCTCGGTGTCGACACCGGGCGCCAGTCGCACCATGCGGGCCGCCGCTGACGGGCTCACGGCAGTGGCGATCCGGTCGTGGGTGTAGCGGCCGAGGTACGTCGTGGCGTCGAGGTCGTCGGTCGCCCGGCGGAGCATGGCCGCCGCACCAGGGACGCCGGCCCACCCCGCTTCGTGCCCGTGCGTCAAGGCGACCAGGCGCCGGGCACCAGCGCGGCGCAGCCCAGGGGCCAGCAGTCCGAGTGGGGCCGCCGCGCCGAACAGCACCGAGGAGCAGTCGTGCTCGGACAGCAGCCGGGCCGCCTCGCGGGCGACCGGCGGGACGGGGAGCATGACCCGGTGCGGATACCGCACCACGGGGTAGGCCAGCGCCTCGTCGTGCTCCTCCTGCCCCCGCCAGGAGGAGGCGTACACCACGACCTCGTCGGGGGCCTGCCGGGCCAGCAGCTCCTGCACGAAGGTCTGGATGCCCCCAGGACGTGGCGGGAAGTCGTTGGTGACGACGAGGGTGCGGGGCACGCAGCGACCCTAGGACGACAGCCGGTCGAGCTCGGCGCGCCATGCGGAGACGAACGCATCAAGTCCCTGGCCGGTGACCGCCGTCGAGTGCCTCGTCAAGAGCCCCCTCGGGGGCGCCTGGCTGCGCGGACGGGCCGGAGCGAGGGTCGCCGAGGGTGCGCCGGTAGATCTCCGCGAGGGCGTCCTCACCGTAGGTCAGAGCGAGCAGACGCACCGCGACGTACGACGTGGTGTAGGCCTCTGCTGCGTCAGCGCCGGAGAGAGCGAAGGCGGTGTCGGCGGGGAGCCGCTCGGGAGGTCCGTCCGCCGCCACCGCCGCCAAGCCCTCTCGTGCTGCCACGGTCACGGGGACTCCGGTGCCGCGCCAGCCGACGTAGTCAGCGAACCCCTCCTCGAACCACAAGGGGACGGCGGTGGTCGGCGCCGCAGTCGCGACGTGCACGAGCTCATGGGTGAGGACCACCGACCGCCCGGTCGGAGCCAGGCTCGACCAGAGCGCACCGTCGACGAGCACCACGGCGTCGGCATCGGCCCCGGCTCCTGGGACGGTGACCGCCACGGCCTGCAGGCCGCCGTGGATCCCACCGCCGACTCGATGGACCCGCGATCGCCGACGAGAAGCGTGACCCGGCGTGCCCATCCGGGCCCCCACACCCGATCGACCGCCCGCGCCGCACGATCGGCCGTGCGGGCAACGTCGGCGAGGACATCGACCGGAACCGTCACACCCACGACCTGCTCGACGTGGGCACGGCCCCGGTCCACCGCCGTGGCCGGAGCCTCCAGCCCCCGGTCGGTGCGGCGACGGCAGGGCGTCAGTGGCCGCGCAACCCCCGAGGACGTACGCGGGGCACAGCAGGATCGGGAGAACCAGCAGCGCCCGTAGGGCTGCCGGAGGAGGGATCCGGACCGACCTGTCGATCAGGGTCGGGCGGCACCGACGAAGGGCATGGAGTACAGCGAGTCGATGCGGATGCCCGAGGACGGGTTGGCCGCGTGGACGATCCGACCGCCACCGATGTACATGCCCACGTGGTGGATCGGTGAGTAGTAGAAGACCAGGTCGCCTGGGCGCAGCTCGCCCGAGGAGACCCGCCGGCCCGAGCCGATCTGAGCACTGGAGGAGTGGGGCAGGTAGACGCCCACCGAGCGGTAGGCAGCCATGGTCAGGCCCGAGCAGTCGAAGGCGTTGGGGCCTGCGGCGCCGTACACGTAGCTCTTGCCCACCTGTGCGAGCGCGTAGGCGACCGCTCCGGCAGCGCGCCCGGACGGCGCGACGCTGGACCCCGAGCCGTTGTTGGAGCTCGGCGACCGGGTGTCGCGCGTGGGGCGGTTGGAGGCGACGGCGCGCTGGGCGTCCGCGGCCGCTGCGGCCCGAGCGGCCGCCTGCCTCGCTTCGAGCTTGCGGCGCTCCTCGGCCTTGAGGGAGGCGAGCAGGCGCTTGGACTCGGCCACCTTGGAGTCGATGGCCTGCTTCTTGGCGGCCATGTCGACGCGAATCGCGTCCAGGGCTGCCGCCTGCTGCTTCGCGACGATCTTGTCCGCATCGAGCTGCTGGCTGGCGACCGACACCTTGTGGAGCACGTCCCCCTGCCGACGGGCGATGCCGTCGAGGTCGCTGGCCTGCTCGAGGAACTGGTTCGGGTCGTCGGCCAGGAGCAGCTGGAAGCTCTGGTCCAGACCACCGGAGCGGTAGGCCGCGGCGGCGAAACCGCCGACCTCGCGGCGCAGCTGAGCGAGCTGGGCCTCGGAACGGCGGACCTTGGCGTTCAGCTTGTCGAGCTGCTGCTGGGCCTTGTCGGCCTCCAGCTTGGCGTTCAGCCAGTCCTCGGTGGCGCCTTCGGCAGCCTCCTGGAGGGCATCCAGCTGGCGCTGGACCTGCTCGATCGAGGGCTGCGGGTCGGCCTGGCTGGCGGCGGGCGCAAGCGTCAGCGCGCACACGACGGCGGCGGAGACAGCCAGGACACGACGGGCGAGTGCGTTTCGGCGGGACGCCACGAGGGCGGCTCTCCTCTTCCTCGGACCGCCTACCGGGTGAGCTGACGGGTTCGGGCGGGGAAGTGCGCCCTACGCTGGCGACGGATCGTCAGCGATTCACCCCGGGAACGTGGTTCCCCGGCTTCTGCGACCCGGGCCGGCGCTGCACGGGGCAACACCTGCCGGGACACGTTGAACTCGGCGGTGATGCCGGAGCCCCCCGGGTGGGGGACATCGACCGACATCTGACGTGCACCCTAACGACGGGGCCGGTGAGGAATCAAACCTGGCGCGCACATCCGGCCCGATTCCACGCTCATCGGGTGACATCCGTCACACAGCGTGCTCCTCCGATGACGGACGGCGCTCGCCCGAGGTGCCGGACGGCCCCGGTGCGCCGGGAAGGACGAGCCGCAGGGGCGGAACGAGCCCGGAGTCCGCGAGCACGGCCAGCGCGGCCCGCTCGCCCTCGTCGAGCTCGACGGGATCGCGGTGCTCGAAGCCGGCGTCGGGCGTGGTCAGAGTCACGGCCGAGGCGTAGCTGGGCGTCCCGGCCGTGAGCCGTGTGGGACCGAGGAGCACCGTGACCACGCAGTCGTCGCACGCGAGGTCACGCAGCTCGCAGGTGTCGCAGTCGATGAGCACGACGCCCACCCCCTCTCTCCGGACGCTGACGCTAGAAGGACCCACCGACAGTTCCTCGCGACGGCGGCGTACAGGCGCTGATGAGTGGTCCGTTTCCTCGCTTGACCGCGAGAGAAGGTGACCTTGCGTCTGCTATCCGCGGGCGAGGCGGCGGACCAGGGCTGCGGAGGCGACCGCCCGGGCGCCGACCGCGACGACGCCGTCCACGACCTCGCGGTCGGAGGACACCACGACCACGGGGCGACCCGAGGGCTCGGCGCGCACCAGGCTCCGGATCACCGAGTCCGCAGTGATCCCCGCCGGCGAGAAGACCACCCGCACCCCGCGCGGCTGGCTGACCGGTGCCGGCTGGTCCACGGTGGCGCCGTCGAAGACGCAGGTGACCTCCGCGGAGGTCTGGGCGGCGAGCGCTGCCAGCCCGGTGACCAGCCGGGCCCGCTGAGCCTCGAGCGGCAGCGTTCCGTAGCCGGTCTTGGTGACGTTGTAGCCGTCGACCACCAGATGCACCTGCGGAAGGGCCAGCAGCTGGTCGAGCACGGCGGGGTCGTCCGGGAGCAACGCCCTCGTCCGGGCTCCCTCGGTGCCCGTGACGCTCGCCGGCTCCCCCAGCGCCTCGGCGACACCATCGGCGGGCCGGTCACCCAGCAACCAGGGGTGGCAGCGCCAGCTCGCGCCGCAGCCCCGAGGCGGCGTCGACGACGGTGTCGAGGAGGAGCCGCAAGCGCACCTCCTCGACCGACCGACCCTGCCGGGCGGCCCGCTTGGCGGCCTCGAGCGCCCGCTCCACCTCGGCGAGCCGGTCCCGCAAGCGTCGACTCTCGCTCTCCGCCACGGTCATCCGCCGCTCGGCGTCAGCCGCGACAGCGCTCGACTCGTCGACCGCGGCCCGCACCTGAGCCTCGCTGGCTGCCACAGCCCGACGTGCGTCGGCGACCGTCCGTCGCAGCGAGGCGGCCTCGGTCTTGGCCTCTGCGGTCAGCCGTCGTTGCTCGTCCAGGGCGGTCACGGCCGTCGGCGCGCTGCAGCTCCAGCTGTTCACGCAGCCGTACGACCTCCTGCTCGGACCCTCGGCCGGCCCGCGCAGCCGCCTCGATCGCCTGCCCCGCGGCGACGGCTCGATCGGGCCAGCCAGGGGCCCGGAGGACGTAGGCCAGGGCGGCCAGGTCGACCGGATCGACGGCCGCCGGCACGCGACCTGACTCGAGCTCTGCGCAGAGGTCGGGCTCGCGGGCCCTGGCCAGCTCGGCGACCCGCGCGAGGAACGCCGCGTCGGTGTCGAGGGCCGCAGCAAGCGGTCCGGACCCCAGCTTCGCGCGCCTGGCCGGGGCGAACCGCGCCACCGCGCGCAGACGCGTGGGGATCTCGGTCGACGCCATCGCGCCGAGCGTGTCAGCGGCCAGCCCGACCGCCCGGTCGCGCACCGGGGCGGGCAGCGGGACCCGCCTCGACGGAGGACGTGCTCTCCTCGGTCACACGACGCCCTCGGCCCGCAACGCGTCGAACTCGGCCGGACCACGGCCGAGCTCGGCCAGCACGGCAGCGGTGTGTGCGCCCAGGGCAGGCGCCGGCCGGGAGGCGACGGCGGGCCCGTCGATCCCTTCCACCCGAGGGATCGGCGCCAAGACCGCCCGAGCGGCCCCCGGCGAGCCGACGACCAGCCCCCGCGCACGGGCTGCGTCGTCGTCGAAGGCCTCGCCGAGGTCGTGGACCGGTGTGACGCAGCAGTCCACCCCGGCCAGCCGATGCACCCACTCCGCCCGGGGCTCAGCCGCGAGCACCTCCGCGAGCCTCCGCCGCAGGTCCTGCTGCGCTCCTGGGTCGTACTGGAGCTCGGTCAGGGACGACGGCAACCCGAGCGCCTCGAGGAGGCGGCCGAAGAAGACCGGCTCGAGGGCGCCGACGGCCAGGTGACGGCCGTCCGCGCACGCGTACGTGCCGTAGCAGGCCAGTCCGCCGGTGAGCATCTCGCGGCTCGAGGGGACCTCGCCCGAGACCGAGTAGGCCGCCGAAGCCAGCCCGAGCAACGAGTAGGCGGCGTCGGTCATCGACACGTCGCAGAAGGCACCGCGACCGGTGCGGTCACGTCCTCGGAGGGCCGCCACGGCCGCGAGAGCCGCCTGGAGCCCCACGGCGTGGTCGGCGGCCTGGAGGTAGGGGCGTGCCGGTCCTCCCGCTGGGCCTTCGGCGAGAGTCAGCAGGCCGGCCAGGGCCTGGGCGTTGAGGTCGTGCCCGGCAGCCTCGGCCCGCGGTGAGTCGTGCCCGTAGAAGGTGATGGCCACCTGGACCAGCCGCGGGTTCGCGGCCTCCAGCACCTCCCGGCCGAGTCCCAGCCGCTGCATGACACCAGGCCGGAAGGAGTCGACGAGCACGTCGGCCCGCCGAAGGAGGTCCAGGACGATCGCAAGCCCGGCGGGATGCTTCAGGTCGACGGTCATCGAACGCTTGCCGCGGTTGAGCGCCCGATGCGCAGCGCCGGCGCCGGAGTCGTCGTACGGCGGGGCCGCACGCAGCCCGTCGCCCACGCCCACCTGTTCCACCTTGAGCACGTCCGCACCGAGGTCGGCGAGCAGCGAGGTCGCGTACCCGCCCGGCAGCAGCCGGGAGAGATCGACGACCCGGAGGCCCTCGAGCGGACCCGTCACGGACCGGGCTGGGCGTCCGGGAGCGCGCCATCGACCGCTGGCGCCTCGGGGCGGGGGACGAGCTCCACGGTGTCGTCGGCATTGCACCACCGGCAGCGCACCGACTCGACGGACTCGCTGAGCACCTCGCGCTCCTCCACCACGGGCTCGCCGGACAGCTCCAGGTGGACGTACTCCCGGACCCTGCTCGACCGGGTCACGTCGAAGCGGGTGAGGTTGCCGCAGCGGGTGCAGCGCCAACGGGTGTCAGCGGTGAGCGACGGGACCGGAGCGGAGGCGGGCACCCCTCGAGGGTACGCACCTCAGGACCGTTCGCGGACGCCCCGCCCTTGCTCGTCGACGGCCCTCGGTCATAAAGTTGGTTGACATCAAAGAATGTTGCCGTCGACGAGGTGCACCCGTGGAACATGAGGAAGAGACCACCGCCGAAGCCGGGTTCCACATGCCCGCGGAGTGGGAGCCGCACGCCGGCTGCCTGATGGCCTGGCCTTGCCGGGCCGACCTCTGGGAGGGCCACCTCGACGAGGCTCGGGCCGACTACGCCGCGGTCGCCCGCGCCGTCGCCGGCTACGAACCGGTCCTCATGGCCTGCAAGCCGGGCGACGCGGCCTCGGTGCGCAGCCTCTGCGGCGAGGGGATCGAGCCGTTCGAGGTACCCCTCGACGACTCCTGGGCCCGCGACAGCGGACCCATCTTCGTCCGCGACGCGGCTGGCCGGGTGGCCGTGGTCGACTTCGCCTTCAACGCCTGGGGCGAGCGCTGGCACCCCTACGCCGATGACGCGCTTCTGGCCCGCAGGGTCGCCGACCACCTCGGCATGCGCGTCTTCTCCGCCCCGTTCGTGCTGGAGGGCGGGTCGATCTTCGTCGACGGCGAGGGCACCGTCCTCACGACCGAACAGTGCCTGCTGAACCCGAACCGCAACCCCCACCTGAACCGCGAGCAGATCGAGCAGGGGCTCCGTGACTACCTCGGGGTGTCGACCGTGCTCTGGATCCCGTTCGGCCACAGCGCCGACGTCGGGCCGGCGGGCACGGACGGCCACATCGACGGCGTCGCCCAGTACATCGCCCCCGGCCACCTCCTGCTCGAGGCCCCGTCGGACCCGGCGAGCGCCGACTTCGAGCGTGGCCTCGCCAACCTCGAACAGCTCGAGAAGGCCACCGACTGCTCAGGGCCGCAGGCTCACCGTCAGCGTTCTGGACCCGGGGCCGCACAGCGAGGTCTCGTACTCCAACCTCTACCTCCCCGACGGTGCCGCGGTGGTGCCCCTCGCCGGGAACGATCGCGACGAGCCGGCGCTCGACCGCGTCCAGCAGCTGTTCCCCGACCGTGAGGTGATCGGGGTGCCGGGCTCGACGCTGGCCTTCGGCGGCGGCGGCCCGCACTGCATCACCCAGCAGATCCCCGCCGGGCCAGCCGCCCCGCCACCTGGATGAGCGGCCGTGGCGCGAAAGGGCTGCAGCGCGAGCACCTGATCCTGCGGGCCGCGGCCGAGGTGATCGCGGAGCGCGGCCTCGGCGACGTACGCCTCGCCGACATCGCGCAGCGGGCAGGCATGAGCCCGGGCCACGTCACGTACTACTTCCCCGCCAAGGCCGAGCTGCTCATGCGGGCCATCCGGCGCAGCGAGGACGAGTTCCAGGTCGAGTCCGCAGCCGAGCTCCGGGGGATGACCGATCCGCGTCGCGCGCTGCGGCGACTGATCGAGCTGGCCACCCCAAGGGGGCCCGGTGATCCGGGCTGGTTGCTCTGGTTCGAGGTCTGGGCGAGTGCCGGCGCCGACACCTCGGTGGCCTCGACCCACGACGAGCTCGACGCGTGGTGGCGCGACACCCTGGCGGACGTGATCCGTCAAGGCCGATCGACGGGGACGTTCACCTGCGACGACCCGGAGACGGCTGCGGTGCTGCTGTCGGCCCTCATCGACGGACTCTCCATCCAGCTGACCCTCGGTGCGCCCGGCATGACCCGCGACCGTCTCCTCGCCCTGTGCTGGCAGGCAGCCCAGGCTCAGCTGGGCTTCGACCCGCGGTGACCGTACGAACCGCCGCGAGAACGTCGGCCGGTCAGAGGAAGTAGAGCCGGTTGAGGCTGATCGACTCAGCCGGAGCCGTGGTCAACGCCGCGCCGTCGAAGCGCACCTGCGCGCCGGCCGGATCGACGGTGGTCTCCCCCGTCGTCGCGTTCCGGACCATCGACGCGAGACCGATGTCCCGGCAGCCACGAACGGCGACGCGGCGCCTCCGGCTGGCCGACAGCGGCCCGTCGAAGGACCCGGACACGAACGCCACCGACAGCTCGGCGGCGGCCGCCCCGTGGGCACCGAACTGGGCGCCCAGCACCAACGGCTCGGAGCGGTCCACGCTCGCGTTCGGGTCGCCGACGACGCCCCAGGCCGGGAAGCCCGCCTTGAGCACCAACGTGGGCTTGGCCCCGAACCAGGCCGGCGACCACAGCACGACATCGGCGAGCTTGCCGACCTGCACCGACCCGATCTCGTGCGCGAGGCCGTGGGCGAGCGCCGGGTTGATGGTGAGCTTGGCCAGGTAGCGCAGCACGCGTGCGTTGTCGTGGCGCTCCGTGTCGCCCTCGAGAGGCCCGCGGTCGAGCTTGTTCTTGGCTGCCATCGCGAAGGTGCGCCGGACGGTCTCACCGGCCCGCCCCATCCCCTGCGCGTCGGAGGACGTGATCGGGATGACCCCCAGGTCGTGCAGCACGTCCTCCGCGGCCATCGTGGAACCCCGGATCCGCTCCCTCGCCATCGCGAGGTCGCTCGGCAGGTCGCGCTTGAGGCCGTGGCTGGCGACGATCATGTCGAGGTGCTCGGCGACGGCGTCGCGGCCGTAGGGCAGGGTCGGGTTGGTCGACGACCCGATCACGTTCGGGACGCCCGCGAGGGTCAGCACGTCGGGGACGTGGCCCCCACCGCACCCCTCGACGTGGAAGGCGTGGATCGTCCGCCCGTCGAGCACCGCCAGGGTGTCGGCGACCGTGAGGCTCTCGTTGAGCCCGTCGCTGTGCAGGGCCACCTGGACGTCGTGCTCCTCCGCGACCCGCAGGGCCGTGTCGAGGGCCCGGGCGTGCGCCCCGGTGTCCTCGTGGACCTTGAACCCGCAGACTCCGCCCTCGACCAGCGCCTCCTCCAACGGAGCCACCTGGGAGGCCGATCCCCGGCCCAGGAAGCCGACGTTGACCGGCCAGGCGTCGAACGCCTCGAAGCCGCGCCGCAGCCCCCACGGGGAGTTCACTCCCACGCCCCAGACCGGTCCGAACTCCTGAGCGAGGATGGTGGTGACGCCTGAGGAGAGCGCGGCATCCATGATCCGCGGGGAGAGCGCGTGCACGTGCGTGTCGATGATGCCGGGCGTCGCGAGGAGCCCCTCGCCGTTGATGACCGCGGTTCCCGTGCCGACGACGACGTCGACCCCGTCCAGGGTGTCGGGGTTGCCCGCCCGGCCGATGCCACTGATCCGCCCGGCGCGGACCCCGATCGACACCTTGCGGACGCCGGAGACCGGATCCAGCAGCAGGACGTTCGAGACGACCAGGTCGCAGGTCTCGCGCACCGTGCGCGGCCTGCAGGTGCATCCCGTCGCGGGCCGTCTTGCCGAAGCCCATGAGGAACTCCTCACCCACCTGCTGGGCATCGTGCTCGACCTCGACGATCAGGCCGGTGTCCCCCAGGTGCACCCGGTCACCCAGGGTCGGTCCGTGAACGGCGGCGTACTCCTCCGCCCTCATGCGTCATCCCCAGCCTCGGGTGCGGCAGGAGTACCCGTGTCCAGGTAGCCGGTCGCACGGGCCTGCTGCCAGGGCCCGCTGCTTGGCGCCCGGTGCGTCCAGAGGACCGTCGACCAGTCCGGCGAACCCGACGACCACCCGGCGGCCGCCGATCGGGGTGAGCGGCACCCGTCGTGTCGTGCCCGGGTCGAAGCGGACGGACTCCCCGGCGGGGATCGCCAGTCGGAGTCCGAACGCGGCTCCTCGGTCGAACCGCAGCCGGGGGTTGACCTCGAAGAAGTGGAAGTGCGAGGTGACGCTGACCGGGACGGAGGCGGTGTTCTCCACCTCGAGCTCGACCGTCGGCGCGGCCAGCACCGACCGGGTCTCCTCACCGACGAGCACGGCCCCCGGCCCGATCAGGTCCGAGGGCGCGCCTCCGACAGGGTCCGCGACCACGACCAGTCGGGTCCCGTCGTCGAAGACCGCCTCGACCCACACCTCGGTCACCGCGTCGCGGACTCCCGGCAGCACGTCGTCCGGTCCAAGGACCCGTTGTCCGGCCTCGACGGCCTCGCTGAGCCGCGCTCCGTCACGGGCAGCCTCCGCGACGGTGTCGGCGACGATGGCCGTGGTCTCAGGGATGTTGAGCAGCAGTCCCCGAGCACGGCGGGCGCGTGCCAGCTCCGCCGCGGTGAACAGCAGGAGTCGATCGCGTTCGGTGGGCGTCAGACGCACGAGCCGACCTCCTCAGGTCTCGGACCCGCCACCTTGCCACCATCCTCGACGCGGTCGGGCCGGACTGGACCTCACCGGTGCGCCTGCCTCGACCTGTCGGACCCCGCTCGTACCGTCGAGGCACGATGACGACGCACGCCACGGTCCGCCCCGATGACCCGAGGCAGACCTCCTTCGACGAGCTCGGCTCGCCGCTGCACGAGGTCACCTTCGTCGTCGTGGACCTCGAGACCACGGGTGGGTCACCGCACGACTGCGCGATCACCGAGGTCGGGGCCGTCAAGGTCCGCGGCGGCGCGATCCTCGGCGAGTTCCAGACCCTCGTGCGGCCCGACGGACCGATCCCCGCGTTCATCAGCGTGCTGACCGGCATCACCGACGCCATGGTCGCCACCGCTCCGCCCGTCGAGACCGTGCTGCCTGAGTTCCTGGCGTTCGCCGGCGACGCCGTCCTCGTCGCTCACAACGCCCCCTTCGACGTCGGGTTCCTCAAGGCCGCCGCCGTCCGGTGCGGACGTCCCTGGCCGGGAGCAGCGGTCCTCGACACCGCACGTCTCGCCCGCCGGGTGCTCGGCCGCGACGAGGTGCGCGACTGCAAGCTCTCCACGCTGGCCCGGCACTTCAGGGCGAGCACCACGCCCACGCACCGGGCGCTCGACGACGCCCGGGCCACCGTCGACGTCCTGCACGGGCTCATCGAGCGGGTCGGCACCGAGGGCGTGCAGTCCTTCGAGGAGCTCGTGACCTACTCCGCGCGGGTGTCCACCGCGCAACGCCGCAAGCGGCACCTGGCCGAGGGCCTTCCGCACGCCCCGGGGGTGTACGTCTTCCAGGACGCGGCCGGACGGCCGCTCTACATCGGCAAGTCGCTCGACCTGCGGTCGAGGGTCCGGTCCTACTTCACGGCGAGCGAGACCCGCACCCGGATGGGCGAGATGGTCGGGCTGGCCGAGTCCGTGCGCCACATCCCGTGCCCGACAGCGCTCGAGGCGGAGGTGCGCGAGCTCCGCCTGATCGGCGAGCACAAGCCGCGCTACAACCGCCGGTCGCGCTTCCCCGAGCGAGCGCTGTGGGTCAAGCTCACCACCGAGGCCTTCCCCCGACTGTCCGTCGTCCGAGAGGTGCGCGACGACGGAGCCACCTACCTCGGGCCCTTCGGCGGCCGGCGGGCGGCTGACCAGGCCGTGTCCGCGGTGCACGAGGCCTTCCCCCTCCGCCAGTGCACGACCCGGCTCTCGCCCCGGCGCCCGACCAGCGCGTGCGCCCTGGCCGAGATGGGGCGGTGCGGGGCGCCGTGCACCGGAGACGAGAGCGTCGACGACTACGCCGTCCACGTCGAGGCGGTGCGACGGGCCCTCCTCGACGACCCCGGCGAGCTGGTGGCGACGGTCCAGCGACGCATCGCCCGGCTCGCGAAGGACGAGCGCTACGAGGAGGCCGCGGCTCATCGCGACCGGGTGGCCGCGTTCGTCCGGGCCGCCGCCCGCAGCCAGCGCATCACTGCGCTCGCCGGCTGCTCCGAGCTGGTCGCCGCCCGGCCGGCCAGCGACCTCGGCTGGGAGATCGCGCTCATCCGGCACGCCCGGCTCGCCGGCACCAGCCGGGTGCCGCGCGGCCTCGACCCCTGGCCCGCTGTCGACGCCCTCGTCGCCAGCGGGGAGATCGTCGCTGCCGGGCCGCCGCCAGCGGCCAGCGCGGAGGAGAGCGAGTGCCTGCTGCGCTGGCTGGACGGCACCGACACCAGGCTGGTCCGCGTGACCGGCACCTGGGCCTCGCCTGCACGGGGTGCCGGCGGCTGGACCGACCGGTTCGTGGTCGCCCCGTTCCCTGCCTCGGGCGGGGACTCCGGACGCCACACCTCGTCACGCCCGGTGGGTCGCGGGCCGCTACGGTGACCTCGTGATCACCGCGATCGTCAACATCCGCTGCGAGGTCGACCGCATCCCCGAGGTCGCCGAGGCCATCGCCGAGCTCGAGGGCGTCAGCGAGGTCTACTCCGTGACCGGAGACGTGGACCTGGTGGCCCTGGTGCGGGTCCGGCAGCACGACGACCTCGCCGACGTGATCGCCGGGCGCCTCAACAAGGTCACCGGCGTGCTCGCGACCGAGACGTCCATCGCGTTCCGCACGTACTCCCGTCACGACCTCGAGTCCGCGTTCTCCCTCGGGCTCGAGAGCGGCACCTGAGCCGTCAGGAGCCCGCGGAGGCCCGCAGACTGGTCGCTGTGACCCAGCGCGCGAGCACGTCGGCCGCAGCCCCGGAGTCCACGGCGTCGGCCGCGACCCGCTGACCTGCCGCCAGTCGCTCCGTCAGCCCGGCTCGATCCAGCGGCACCGACGGTTCCAGCGCGACCAGCGCGGCCGCCGCGTTGAGCAGGACTGCGTCGCGCACCGGTCCGGGGTCGCCCGCGAGCAGCCGGCGCACGACCTCGGCGTTGACGGCTCGGTCGCCTCCGCGCAGGTCGGCGGCCGTCGCCGGCGCGACGTCGAGATCCCGCGGGTCGATCACCAGCGGGGTCACCTGGTGGTCCCCCACCACCCAGACCCTGGACGTCGTCGTGGTCGTCAGCTCGTCCAAGCCGTCGTCGCCGCGAAAGACGAGTGCCGACACCCCTCGGCGTGCGAACACCTCGGCCATCACTCCCGCCATGCGCTCGTCGGCGCACCCGATCGCCTGAGCCTGAGGCTGGGCCGGGTTGGTCAGCGGTCCGAGGAAGTTGAACGAGGTGGCCACACCCAGCTCGCGGCGGGTGGCAGCCGCGTGACGCATCGACGGGTGGTGCACCTGGGCGAAGCAGAAGGTGATGCCGACCTCCTCGGCGACCTCCGCCACCTGGGCCGGCGTCAGCGTGAGGGCGACCCCGAGCTCCTCGAGGACGTCGGCCGTGCCGCAGGCCGAGGAGGCGGCCCGGTTGCCGTGCTTGACCACGCGGGCACCGGTGCCGGCGACCACGAGGGCTGCCATGGTCGAGAGGTTGACGGTGTGGGCGAGGTCGCCTCCGGTGCCGACGACGTCGACGGCGGGACCACTCACCTCGATGCGGTGGGCGCGCGCGAGCATCGCGCGGGCGAGCCCTTCCATCTCCTCGGCGGTCTCCCCCTTGGCGCGCAGGGCGACGACGAAGCCGGCGAGCTGCGCGGAGGTGGCCTCACCGGCCATGACCTCGTCCATCGCCCAGGCAGCCTCGTCCGGCGTCAGGTCACGCCCGTGGAGCAGGGCTCCGAGCAGGCCGGGCCAGGTCAGGTCGACCACGGCGCGGGGTCAGCCGACCGGGTGGCGCTCGAGCCGGGTCCGCAGCAGACCGGCGGCCGCCTCGGCGAGCGCACGAGGATCGATCGGCATGGGGAGGGCGGCGTCGGCGCGCGACCAGGTCGCGAGCCACCCGTCCTGAGGGCGACCGGTGAGGAGGAGCACCGGCGGGCACCAGTGGATCTCGTCCTTGAGCTGGCGGCAGATGCCCATCCCCCCGGCTGGTACCGCCTCCCCGTCGAGGACCGCCAGGGCGAATCCCCCCTTGTCCATCGCCGCGATCACCGCGGGCTCGGTAGCCACCTCCACGACCTCGATGAGCGGCAGGTCGGCAGCGGGACGCCGGCCGAGCGCCGAGCGGACGGCCGCGCGCACGGTCGCGTCGTCGCTGTAGACGAGGACGCGAGCGGCCTTCTCCGTCGAGGAACCGCTGGTGTCGGTGCTGGTCACGGGAGCGATCGTAGCGGGGCGCCGGCGCCGGGGACGTCCGGACCATCGGCCCGCCCCAGGGCCTCGACCTGGACCCTACGAGCCGCGCGTCTCACCGCCCGGTCCCGACGGTCGGCAAACACGCTCGACGTACCGGGGGGTCGGGGGTGAACACCGGGCGATCTCCTGCCATGATGGCGCCCGTGGCGACAGCATCAGCGGTGAGCCCGCACCCCACCCAGGCCCATCAGGCCGCCAACCGACCCAACATGGTCTCGGTCGGCACCATCGTCTGGCTCAGCTCCGAGCTGATGTTCTTCGCGGCGCTGTTCGCGATGTACTTCACGGTTCGCTCGGTGAACGGCCCCGAGGCGTGGGCCGAGGGCACCGACCTGCTGAACGTGCCCTTCGCGGCTGCCAACACGACCGTCCTCGTGCTCTCGTCGGTCACCTGTCAGCTCGGGGTGTTCGCAGCGGAGCGCGGTGACGTGGTCGGTCTCAGGAAGTGGTTCTCGATCACCTTCGTGATGGGCGCCTTCTTCATCGGCGGCCAGGTGTACGAGTACGTCACCTTGGTCAACGAGGGGCTCACCATCTCGTCGTCGGGGTACGGCTCGGTGTTCTACCTCCCCACCGGCTTCCACGGCTTGCACGTGACCGGGGGCCTGATCGCCTTCCTGTTCGTGCTCGGTCGAACCTTCGCTGCCCGGCGGTTCACCCACGACCAAGCCACCAGCGCCATCGTGGTGTCGTACTACTGGCACTTCGTCGACGTCGTGTGGATCGGCCTGTTCGCGACCATCTACCTCATCCAGTGACGGGGAGCGCAGTGACCTCATTGTCCGTGCGCCGGCGGCACCCGCTGGCCACCGCCCTCGTGCTGGGCATCGCGCTGTTCGTGCTCGGCACGCTGTACGCCGCCTTCGGCCAGTCCACCCAGGCCGGCGCTGCGTCGCTCACGACGACCACGCAACAGGTCGCGGAAGGCCGGCAGCTCTACCTCTCGGGCTGCTCGACCTGCCACGGCCTCAACGCGCAGGGCGGCGCGAACGGACCCACGTTGATCGGTGTGGGCGCGGCGGCCGTCGACTTCCAGGTGGGCACCGGCCGCATGCCGCTGGCCCAGCCGGGAGCCCAGGCCGCACGGGGTCCGGTCAGCTACAGCGACGAGGAGATCGCGGCGCTCGCCGCGTACGTCGCCTCGCTGTCACCCGGCCCAGCGATCCCCACCGAGGAGGAGCTCGACTACACCGACGCCGACCTGGCGGCCGGTGGTGTGCTCTTCCGCACCAACTGCGCCTCCTGCCACAACTTCGCCGGAGTCGGTGGTGCACTCACCCGAGGCAAGTACGCACCGAGCGTCGCCAACTCCACGGCCAAGCACATCAACGAGGCCATGATCACCGGACCTCAGTCGATGCCGGTCTTCGGGAACAAGACCCTCACGCCGGACGAGAAGCTCGCGATCACCAAGTACATCAAGACCATCGCCGACTCGCCCAACCCCGGCGGGCTGGCTCTCGGCCGGCTCGGCCCGGTCGCCGAAGGGGTCTTCATCTGGTTCGTCGGCATCGTCCTGCTCGGGGCAGCAGCTGTCTGGATCGGGGCGAAGGTCTCATGAGCATCCACGAGGACCAGTCCACGCCGGCGTCTTCGGACGTCGTGCCTGTCGGGCACGACCCGGCGGGGTCAGAGGTGGACAACATCGCACCGGGCCTGCCGGCCCATCACCCACGCCTCACCGACACCGACCCGCGCGCCGCACGTCGGGCCGAGCGTCAGGTCGCGCTCCTGTTCGGGCTCTCCGCGGTCGCGACCCTGGGATTCGTCGCGGCCTTCATCGCGTTCCCGTATGCCGACCAGACCATCGTCATCATCCCGGGGTTCTTCGAGCCGTCGGCATCCAACTTCTTCCTGGGGCTCAGCCTCGGTGTCAGCGTCTTGTGCATCGGGCTCGGCGCCATCCACTGGGCCAAGAAGCTCATGGTCGACGAGGAGATCGTCGAGGAGCGACACGTCGCGCGATCGTCCGACGCCGACCGAGCCGAGTTCGAGACGATCCTGCTCGACGGTGTCGACGAGAGCGGGATCCAGGACCGGTCCCTGATCCGGCGCACCCTGATCGGCGCCCTCCTGCTGCTGCCGGTCCCCATCGTGCTGATGCTCCGCGACCTCGGCCCTCTGCCCAAGGAGAAGCTGCGGACCACGATCATCGAGCCGGGTGTGCGGATCGTCACCGACGGCGGCCAGCTGCCGCTGCGTCCGGAGAACATCCCGGTCGGTGGACTGGTCAACGCCGTGCCTGAGAACCTCGAAGAAGTCGAGCAGAACGAGGGCACCCTCAACGCCCGCGCCAAGTCCACGCTGATGCTCATCCGGCTGCGGCCCGAGGAGATCATCAGCCAGCAGGGCGAGGACTGGGACGTCGCCGGCATCTTGTGCTTCTCGAAGGTCTGCACCCACGTCGGCTGCCCGCTCGGTCTCTACGAGCAGCGCACCCACCACATGCTCTGTCCGTGCCACCAGTCGACCTTCGACCTCGCCGACTCCGGTGCGGTCATCTTCGGGCCGGCGGCGCGTCCCCTCCCGCAGCTCGCGATCACGGTCGACGCGGAGGGTTACATCGTCGCCCAGGGCGACTTCACGCAACCGGTCGGACCGAGCTTCTGGGAGCGCGGATGAGCACGCCGAACACGCCACTGGGCACCGTCGGGGTCTACCTCGACGACCGCACCGGCGGCGCCATGCTGCTCAAGAAGAACCTGCGCAAGGTGTTTCCCGAGCACTGGTCGTTCATGCTCGGTGAGATCGCGCTCTACAGCTTCATCATCCTGCTCCTGACCGGCACCTACCTGACGCTGTTCTTCAAGCCCTCGATGGTCGAGGTCGTCTACAACGGCAGCTACACCCCGCTCAACGGCATCCGGATGTCGGAGGCGTACGCCTCGACGTTGGACATCTCCTTCGACGTGCGCGGCGGCCTCCTCATGCGCCAGGTGCACCACTGGGCCGCCCTCATCTTCGTGGCTGCCATCTCGGTCCACCTGTTCCGGATCTTCTTCACCGGCGCCTTCCGCAAGCCCCGCGAGCTCAACTGGATCATCGGCGTCGGGCTGCTGACGCTGGGGATCCTCGAGGGCTTCGCCGGCTACTCGCTGCCCGATGACCTGCTGTCGGGCACTGGTCTCCGGATCGCCGAAGGCATCGTGCAGGCGATCCCGATCGTGGGCACCTACCTGGCGATGTTCCTGTTCGGCGGCGAGTTCCCGGGCAACGACTTCATCCCACGGCTGTACTCCGTGCACATCCTGCTGATCCCGGGCGCGATCCTCGCGATGATCACGGCCCACCTGATCATGGTGGTCTACCACAAGCACACGCAGTTCCCTGGCCCCGGGCGCACCGAGAACAACGTGGTCGGCTACCCGCTGCTCCCGGTCTACACCGCCAAGGCCGGTGGGTTCTTCTTCGTGGTGTCCGGGATCACGGTCCTGGTGTCGGCCGTCGCAACGATCAACCCGGTGTGGCTGTTCGGTCCCTACAACCCGTCCCAGATCACCGCAGGATCTCAGCCGGACTGGTACATCGGGTTCCTCGACGGCATGCTGCGCATCTTCCCGCCGTGGGAGACCACCGCGTTCGGGCACACCATCAGCTGGAACATCTTCATCCCGTCGGTGGTGCTGCCGGGCATCATGTTCACGCTGTTGGCGCTCTACCCGTTCATCGAGGCGTGGGTGACCGGCGACCGGCGTGAGCACCACCTGCTGGACCGGCCACGCAACCAGGCCACGCGGACCGCGCTCGGCGTCATGGCGATCACGTTCTACGTGATCCTCTGGATCGCCGGCGCCAACGACATCATCGCCACGCAGTTCAACGTGTCGATCAACGCGATGATCCGGGGCAGTCAGATCGCGGTGTTCGTCCTCCCGCCCATCGCCTACGTGGTCACCAAGCGGATCTGCATCGGGCTCCAGCGGCGCGACCGGGAGCGGCTGCTCCACGGCCGCGAGACCGGCGTCATCCGCCGCCTGCCTTCGGGTGAGTTCATCGAGGTGCACGCTCCGATCAGCGAGGAGGAGCGAGTCACACTGCTCCAGGCGGGTGCCAGGAAGGACCACGCCATCGAGACGCCCGTCACGCACGACGACGACGGGAACCCGGCCAAGAACCACCGCATCGCCTCGCTCCGCGGACGCCTGTCGCAGGCGTTCTACGGCGAGACCATCCCCGACCCGACGCCTGAGGAGCTGCACGACGCCGCTCACCACGCCCAGGAGCTCGCCGAGTCCCAGCAGCGCCAGCTCGAGTCAGGACGCTGAGAGGCGCTGAGAGCCGCTGACCGCTCGCTCGGCCAGCGGCGGCCGACGCCGCACCAGGTCGAGCAGGCAGGCTCCCGCGGCCGCGTCCCCTGTGCCGCTCTTCGGCAGAACGGGTCCCGCGCGGCGCTCCAGCTCACCGACGTGTCCACATGCGGGGTCTTCGGGGTTGCGCGTTGTCGGCGGTGTCTGGCAGAATCGTTCATACGTTCGCACTGATGGGTTAGGCCTCAGAGCCTGATGATGCGGCCGGGTTCATCGCCCGGCTGGTGCCGCTGGATGGCGCCCTGCGCCCCACTCGTTGTCCGCTGTTCCTGCGCTCTCCGTCCCGCCCTGGATTCGTCCGGGTGGCGGTGGGCGTCGCGGAGGTCGCCGTGACCGTGTCCCGTCGTCGGAGGTGATCGTCGCCGTGTCCGTCCTCGAGCTTCCTCCGTCTGGGGTGCTGGCGAGCGCGGGCGTACGCCCGCGAGGCCGTCGGCGCGTTGGCTGACGCAGCCGGGGGGTGGGGCCTGTCGGGTCACGAGGCGGTGGAGCTGCTCGGCGTGGTGCGGCCGATGCTCGCCCAGCTGGAGTCGGTGTCCTTGACGGCGACCCGGGTGGTGCGCGAGTCCGGGGTGTGGGGGTTGGACGGGTCGAGGAGCGCCCGGGCGTTCCTGGAGCGCGCCACCGGCGCCTCGGGTGCGAAGACCGGCAGCGACCTGAAGCTGGCCGAGCGGCTCGCGACGGTGCTGCCGCTGACCGCTCAGGCGTTGCGCGCGGGTGTCATCTCCGCTGAGCACGCCCTGGTGCTGTCCCGCGGCGCGTGTGGCAGCCCTGCCCGCGTCGAGGCCCTGGCCGACCCGGAGCGGGGCGAGGGATTCTTGTTGGTCCACGCCGGGCTGGCGCGTGGATGCGTTCAAGCAGGTGGTGGCCCGCTGGGCTTACCGGGTCGATCCCGACGCCGACGACGCCAAGCGCCGGCCGCGGCCGACGACTTCCACTTCGACCTGGCCGAGACGATGGACGGGGTGCACGTGCGCGGGTTCGCTCACTCCCGAGGTCGGCGAGGCCCTGGCCACCGCGCTGGCCGCGGTGATCGGCACCCCGGCGGCGAACGACGAGCCGGTCACCCGAGCCGGCGCCGGCACGACGCGCTCGCCACCCTGGCCCAGCTCGCACTGTCCTCCGGCGGCCTCGGCACCCTCGGGGCGGTGCGCCCCCAGCTCGTGGTGCACGTCGACTGGCGCACCCTGATCGGCCTGCCCGGCGTGACCGGCCTCGACCCTGCGGTCCTGCAGGAGTCCAAGACGCCGATCCCGCGGTCGGTCCTCGACCGGATCGCGTGTGACAGCGAGGTCACCCGGGTCGTGTTCGGACCAGCGGGCCAGGTCCTCGACGTCGGGAGAACCCAGCGCACGTTCACCGGGCCCCGCCGCCGTGCTTTGGACGCCAGGGACGGCGGCTGCCGGGCCCCCGGCTGCAACGCCCCACCCCGGTTGTGCGAGGGCCACCACCGCCGCGCCGTGGCACCGCGGCGGAGTCACCAGCGTCGACAACGGCTACCTGCTGTGCTGGGCCCACCACGAATGGGTCCACGCCGCGAGGCATCCACGTCGAACTCATCGCCGACGGCGGCCTGCGCTTCACAGGCCCCGACGACCACTGGTACGGCACCACCTACCCACGCCAGCTCACCCGCCCGGTGCCCAGCGCCTGGACACCGATGATCCGCCCGCGGCCCGAGGAACGCTCCGACGACGGTCGCGCTCGAGGGCAGCCGCTACAGGGCGCTGCCGGCGGTCCAGTCCGCCCAGCTGACGTTCCAGTCCGTCCAGCCGTTGCCGGACTCCAGGGAGCGGTCCGAGCCGGTGTAGACCACGACGTCACCGACCTTGCTCAGGTCGTAGAACCACTTGGCCTGCTCGTTGGACATCCCCGTGCACCCGTGGGACACGTTCTCCTTGCCTTGCGAGGCCACCGACCACGGGGCGGCGTGCACGAACTCCCCCGACCAGGTCAGCCGCATGGCGTACTCGACCTCGAGGTTGTAGTACTCGCTGGAGTCCGCGGGGATGTCGACCGTGAGGGCGTCCATCACCCGCGTGCGCTCCTTGCTGACGATCACCTTGGTGCCGCCCCGGGTCAGGAAGCCGTCCTTGCCGGTGGTGATCGGGATCGTCCGAAGCACCGCTCCGTTCTGCGTCACGACCATGGTGTGCTTGTCCACGTCGACCGTGCTCACCGTCGCGTTCCCGACCGAGTAACGGACCGTACGGTTCTCCGCTCCCCAGACGCCCTTGCCGACCGGCACCCCGTCGAGTGCGACCCGGACGGTCACGTCCGTGTCAGCGGGCCAGTAGCGCTTGGGGCGCCAGTGCAGCTCGCGGTCGGACAGCCAGCTCCACGAACCGACCACGGCGCGCGAGGTCTCCACGGAGAGGCCCTCTTCTACCGCGGCCCGGTCGGTGACCGGCGAGCTGAGCCTGACGATGACGGGCATGCCGACGCCGACGACCTGCCCGCCGACCGGCGAGATGCTCGTGGTGAGCTTGGCGGACGGCTTGACCGTGCGGAAGCTGGACTGCACGACCTTGCCCTGCCCGGCCGAGTCGATGGCCTGAGCCGTCACCGTGTAGGTGGTGGCATAGGCGAGCCGCTTGCCCTTGGAGCGCCAGACCCCATCGGCCCCGAGTGAGCCCTTGACACGCTTGTTGTCGTCGTCGAGCACGCGCACCTGGTCGAGCCGACCGTTGGAGGCCCGCACCTCGATGCGCTCGTTCGGGTCGACCTTGCGAGCATCCGCTCCGGGCCACACTGCGACGACTGCGGCCGAGCGCCCCACGACCACGACAGGCTCAGGGCCGACCGTCGAGGCATCGGCAGCCTGGCAGGCCGTGGCGCCCAGGGCGACGACGGCGATCAGGGCGAGGAAACGTCTCACCCGAGAAGTATCGGCCATGGTGACCGCGGACTTGCGCACAGCATGGCCTCGACGATCAGTGGGCGTGATCGCCGCGGTAGTACTCGAACACGAAACCCATGATCGACAGGACGAGCAGAACGACCCCCATGCCCGCGAGCCACCATCCGAAGACGACACCCAAGGTCGTGATCGCGGCGCTGGCGCCGCACCGCCAGCGGCATCCAGCTGTGGGGGCTGAACATGCCCAGGTCCCCTGCGCCATCGGAGACCTCGGCCTGGAGGTCGTCCTCGGGTCGCTCGTCGATGCGCCGCGCGGTGAACAGCAGGTAGTAGCCGCTCAGGAAGCACATGAAGGTCGTGAAGGCGAGCACCGTGGTGCCGACGACCTCGTACGACAGCAGGTAGTAGGCGACCGTGCGCCACGCCCATGAACACGACGAAGCCGATGAAGATCCGGCCCTCGACCTTCACGGCCTACTCCTTGCCGGCGGCGACAGCCGCCACGAGGTCGGGACCGGCACCGGGGGCCAGCTCGGGGTGGTGGAGGTCGAACGCGGGCGACTCCGACCTGATCCGCGGCAGGCTCGTGAAGTTGTGCCGGGGAGGCGGCGACGAGGTCGCCCACTCCAGCGAGCGCCCCCAGCCCCACGGGTCGTCCAGCCTCGACGTAGGGGGCGTCTTCTGCGTGATGTAGACGTTCCACAGGAACGGCAACGTCGAGGCGCCGAGCACGAAGGCGAAGACGGTCGAGAACTGGTTGAGGAACTCGAACCCGTCGCCCGGCAGGTAGTCGGCGTAGCGGCGCGGCATCCCCTGCGCCCCGAGCCAGTGCTGGACGAGGAAGGTGCCCTGGAAGCCGACGAAGAGCAGCCAGAAGTGGATCTTGCCGAGCCGCTCGTCGAGCATCCGGCCGGTCATCTTCGGCCACCAGAAGTAGAACCCGGCGAACATCGCGAAGACGACGGTGCCGAAGACGACGTAGTGGAAGTGGGCCACCACGAAGTAGCTGTCGGAGACGGCGAAGTCCAGCGGCGGCGCGGCCAGGATGATCCCGGTGAGGCCACCGAACAGGAAGGTGAAGAGGAAGCCCATCGAGAACAGCATCGGCGTGTCGAAGCTGACCGAGCCGCGCCACATCGTGCCGATCCAGTTGAAGAACTTCACCCCGGTCGGCACCGCGATGAGCATCGTCATGAAGGCGAAGAACGGGAGCAGCACGGCGCCGGTGACGTACATGTGGTGGGCCCACACGGCCACCGACAGCGCGCCGATCGCCAGGGTGGCGAAGACCAGTCCCTTGTAGCCGAAGATCGGCTTGCGGCTGAACACCGGGAGGATCTCGCTGACGATCCCGAAGAACGGCAGGGCGAGGATGTAGACCTCGGGGTGGCCGAAGAACCAGAACAGGTGCTGCCACAGCAGCGGCCCGCCGTTCGCCGTCGCGAAGACCTGGGCGCCGAGCAGCCGGTCGGCCTCGAGGACCAGGAGCGCAGCGGCCAGGACCGGGAAGGCCATCAGCACCAGGATCGACGTGACGAGCACGTTCCACGTGAAGATCGGCATCCGGAACATGGTCATGCCGGGGGCGCGCATGCAGAAGATCGTGGTGATGAAGTTGACGCCACCGAGGATGGTGCCGAGACCACCGAGGGTGAAGCCCATGATCCAGAGGTCAGAGCCGACCCCTGGCGAGTTGATGACGTCGTTGAGCGGCGCGTAGGCGAACCATCCGAAGGAGGCCGCTCCGCCCGGGGTGAAGAACCCGAGCATGACGATGAGACCGCCGAAGAGGAACAGCCAGTACCCGAACATGTTCAGCCGTGGGAACGCCACGTCGGGCGAGCCGATCTGCAGCGGCACGATGTAGTTGGCGAACCCGACGAACAGCGGCGTGGCGAACAGCAGGAGCATGATCGAGCCGTGCATCGTGAAGAGCTGGTTGTACTGCTCCTTGCTCACGAACTGCAGCCCGGGCGTGGCCAGCTCGGCCCTGATGACCATGGCCATCAGGCCACCGATCAGGAAGAAGACGAACGACGGTGATCATGTAGAGCTGGCCGATGACCTTGTGGTCGGTCGTGGTGATCCAGCGGACCACGACCTTGCCCCGGGGCTCGCGCCGCACCGCAGGAGCGCTGCGTCGTCGGTGCCGCGGCGGCGCCGGGCTCGTCGAGCAGCGTCATGAGGTCCCCCCGATCACGGTGTCGCCCTGCCGTCCGGTGGCGGCGTCGCTGACCCGCCCGTCCTTGAGCTCACCGATCTGCCCGCGGGCGCGCAAGTCGATCATGTGCTGCTCGTACTCCTCAGGGGTGACGACCCGGACCTCGAAGAGCATCCGCGAGTGACTGACCCCGCAGAGCTCGGCGCACTTGCCCTTGAACGAGCCGAGCTGGTTCGGCGTGACCTGGAACTCGTTGGTGCGACCCGGGATGACGTCCATCTTCATGAGGAAGGGGATCACCCAGAAGGAGTGGATGACGTCGGGCGAGGTGAGCTTGAACCGCACCGACTCGTCGACCGGCAGGTAGAGCACGGGCAGCTCGCTGGCCGTGCCGACGTCGTAGGTCTGCTCCTCGAGGTAGTTGAAGGTCCATGACCACTTGTAGCCGACGACCCCCACCGAGTGGTCGGCCGGCGTCGCTGAGCGAGGTGATCTCGGCCTCGTCGCGCGCCGTGTAGAAGAACAGGACGAGGATCATCATCGCCGGGAGGATCGTGTAGAGGACCTCGAGCGGGATGTTGTAGCGCGTCTGGACCGGGACGTCGGAGTCGGATCGGCGTCGGTGGAAGACGATCACCCAGATCAGCAGCCCCCAGACGAGGGCGCCGACGGCGAGCAGCGCGATCCAGGAGCCCTCCCACAGCGAGAGGATGGTCTGACCCTGCGGCGTGATCGGCTCCGGCAGCCCCAGGTTGGGTAGCTCGTCCGACGCGCACCCGCTCAGCGACAGCGCGACAACACCGGCGCCTCCCCAGAGGGAGGCGCGGCGACGGGCGCGACGGGCCGGAGGCTCGACGGTGCTGCTGGGGCTCACGGGCTGGCGCTCCCGGGGGACGGCACGGACGCGGTCGATTTCGAGCCCACCGTAGCGCAGGGCAGGTGGCGATGCGCCCTCGGGAGGGCGGTTTCCTGCGAGAACCTTCTAGGGTCGTGGAATGACCTCCCCGGCGCCCGGAGCCGCCCCGCGCCGGGGCGACCCCCGACCCCCGCCCCGCTTCCTGGACGCCGCCTCCGGAGAGCCTCTGCACGAGGCCGCGCGCATGGTGCTGGCGACCCTCCTGGGGTGGCCCGACGCCGACTCAGCGGACCCCTCCGTCTGGGTCGACCCGAACCGGCGCTACGGCGCTGCCCGGCGGGCCCAGATCCTCCTGAACCGGGCCCGGGAGACGGTCGCCGAGCACCTGGGCTGTCGCGCCGACGAGCTGTCCTTCACCTCCTCGGGCACGCAGGCGGTGCACCTGGCGATCCTGGGGTCGATCGCCGGCCGACGCAGAGTCGGCGACCTGGTGGTGAGCTCGGCAGTCGAGCACTCCTCGGTCCTCCAAGCCCTCGAGCACCACCGCGCCGGAGGCGGGCGCCTCCGGTTGGTCGGTGTCGACAGCGTCGGTCGGCTGGACCTCGCCGGCTGGGCGGAGGCCATCGGGGCTGACGGCGTCGCCGCCGCCTGCCTGCAGACGGCCAACCACGAGGTCGGCACCTGCCAACCAGTCGAGGCCGCGGCCGAGCTGTGCGCCCGGGCCGGCGTCCCCCTGGTGGTCGACGCGGCCCAGTCCGTGGGAAGACACGCGCCGGTGCCCCCTGGTTGGTCGGTCCTCACGGCCTCCGCGCACAAGTGGGGAGGGCCGGCCGGCATCGGCGTGCTCGCCGTACGCCCCTCGGCACGGTGGCGGTGCGCCGTGGCCCCGCGACGACCGCGGGGCGGTGCCCGGATTCCCCGCGGTCGCCCTCGCGGTGGCTGCGGCCGCCGCCCTGGAGGCTCAGGTCGCCACGGCGGAGGCCGAGGACGCGCGACTCAGGCTCCAGGTCGATCGCCTCCGTCACCAGATCGTCGAGCGCGTCCCCGACTGCCGGGTCCTCGGCGACGCCACCGACCGGTTGCCGCACGTGGTCACGCTCTCGCTGCTCTACGCCGACGGCGAGGCCCTGCTCGACCAGCTCGACCGGCTCGGGTTCGCCCTGTCGTCGGGGTCCTCGTGCACGTCGAGCACGCTCGAGCCCTCGCACGTCCTGGTGGCCATGGGCGCGTTGACCCAGGGCAACCTCCGGGTGTCCTTGCCCCGCGGGGTGCGCGAGGAGGACGTCACGGCGCTCCTCGACGCCCTGCCCGGCGTGGTGGCGGGGGTTCGGGACAACCTCGGGGCGACGGGCCTGTGACCGACGAGGACGCGGTCGACACGTGGGACGCCGACGCGCTGGTGCTCGACCAGCGCGGGCGACGGTGCCCGCTGCCGGTGATCGAGCTCGCCCGGAGGATCGTCGAGGTTCCGGTCGGCGAGGTGGTGCGCCTGCTGTCCGACGACCCGGCCGCCGCCACCGACATCCCTGCGTGGTGCGTCATGCGGTCGCAGGAGCTCGTCGAGGTGGTGACCGAGGAGCCTGGGCGTACAGGCCTACCGGGTTCGCCGGTCGCGCTGACCCGGCTCAGCGCGCGACGGACCAGTCCACGGGAGCGAGGTCCACGGCCCGCTCGAGCCGGGTGAGGTAGTCCGCGCGGGAGATCTCGACCACGCCCAGCGAGACCAGGTGAGGGGTTGCCCACTGCACGTCGAGCAATCGCCCCTCCGGACCCGCCTCCGTCAGACGCCGGACCAGGGCCACGAGAGCCACCTTGGACGCGTCGGCGACCCGATGGAACATCGACTCCCCCGCGAACAAGCCACCGACCGAGACGCCGTACAGCCCACCGACCAGGCGACCCCCCTCGTCCCGGGTCTCGACGGAATGGGCGAGCCCCAGTCGGTGGAGACGCCCGTACGCCTCCCGGAACTCCTCGTTGATCCAGCCGCCGGGTCGGGTGGGGTCGCCGCAGCCGGCCATCACCTCGTCGAAGGCGGTGTCGAAGGTGACGGTGAACCGGCGGCAGGAGCGAGCCAACGAGCGGCTCACCAGGAGCCCGTCGAGGGGCAGGACTCCTCGCGGGTCGGGCGAGAACCAGTCCAGGACGCCCGGACGGTCGTGGTCGGGCATGGGGAACATGCCCTGCCGATAGGCCGCGAGCAAGGTGCCCGGCTCGAGGTCCAGCCCGTAGCCGACGTAGTCGCCCATGGTCGCAGCCGACGCCTGACCCTGGTCGATCGCGCTAGGGCCTCGGGCAGACCACGTGGGGCTCGACGTCCGCCGCAGCGGCATCGCCGTAGGCCCGGGCCATCCGGTCGAGGAACGCAGCTTGCGCGAGGGCGTACTCCTGGGTGCCGACGGTCTCGACGACATAGGTCGCCACCAGGGAGCCGACCTGAGCCGAGCGCTCGTCGCTCAGACCCCAGGCGACACCTGCCAGGAACCCGGCCCGGAAGGCGTCCCCGACGCCGGTGGGGTCGGCCTTGGTGTCCTCCTCCGGGCACACGACCGACACCGCGGCCTCGCCGCTGCGCTCGATGCGCGCCCCGGCCTTGCCCAGGGTGGTCACCCGCACCTCGACGCGCTTGAGGACGTCGTCGGAGGACCAGCCGGTCTTGCTCTCCGTCAGCGCGGCCTCGTACTCGTTCGTGAACAGGTAGGCGGCACCGTCGACCAGGTCACGGATCTCCGGGCCCTCCATGCGCGCCAGCTGCTGGGACGGGTCGGCGGCGAACCGGTAGTCGCGCTGTCGGCACTCCTCGGTGTGCCGGACCATGCCCTCGGGGTCGTTCGCCCCGATGAGGACCAGGTCGAGACCTCCGACCCGGTCGGCGACCGGCTTGAGCTCGATCCCGCGAGCCTCGCTCATCGCCCCCGGGTAGAACGAGGCGATCTGGTTCTGGTGCTCGTCGGTGGTGCAGATGAACCGGGCCGTGTGGCGGACGTCGCTCACGTGCACCGAGGCGGTGTCGACGCCGTGCCGGTCGAGCCACGACCGGTAGTCGGCGAAGTCCGGACCCACCGCGCCCACGAGGATCGGCCGAAGGCCCAGGCAACCCATGCCGAAGGCGATGTTCGCAGCGACCCCGCCGCGCCTGATCTCCAGCTCGTCGACGAGGAAGGACAAGGAGACCGAGTCGAGCTTGTCCGCCATCAGGGAGTCCGCGAACCTGCCGGGGAACGTCATCAGGTGGTCAGTGGCGATCGAACCGGTGACGGCGATCTGCATGGGTTCCTCGGCAGCTCTGGTCGGGGTGGTGCCTTGGGCCGGCCGGAGTCGACCGGTGCACCCGGCGACACGAAAGACTACTGGCCGGTAGACCTGGCTGGGCGCGTCGAGCGTCCCTACCGTGGCTCCATGGGATCTCCTCTCGTGCTCTCCCGCACGCTGTCGACGGCGACCTCGACCGCTCCGCCCCCCGAGGCTGATCCCGACATGGACTCGCTGATGGCCGACGGTCGGGCCATCGGTGTGCGCCTCGTCCTCGACCTCGGCGCGGGCACGCCCTCCCACCTCGACGATCCCCTGCCCGTCGTCGTCGTCCCCGACGCGCTGGCCATCGGCCTGGAGGGGTTCCCGACCTACGGCGTCTGAAGGCCCCCCTCCCCGCTGAGGTGACGTTCGGTACGCGACACGCGGCATGTCGCGTCCATGCGTCACCCTCAGCGGTGGAACCGGTGTGACGCGGGTCACGTCGAAGCGGTGACTGGGCCCCTCCAAGGCCCGTACCCACCGGGAGCCCACCGTGAGCACTGCGACCCCACCCCCTCCGACGGCCGACCTCCCCGCCCTGGAGGCCGGCGATGCCCGGCCCCGGACCCACCGCGCGGCGCCCTGGATCGCCGCCGGGACAGCGGTGGCGGTGACGGCACTCGTCGCCGGGGGGCTGGCCCTCGACGGCCGCGGACCCCTGGCCGGCCTCGCACCCGGGGACCCGGCGGTGCTGCACATCGGGACCGGCTTCACGGGCGGGACCACGGGTGCGGTGATGGACGGCGGGAAGCTCCGCGCGGGACGTTACGTCCTGACCGGTCCGCTCCCCGGCTCGCCCGACTCGGGCACGGCGTTCTGGCTGCGCCGCGGTTCGGTCGACGCCGCCCAGGTGACGGCGCTGGCCGCCGCCCTCGGCCTGGTCGGCGAGCCGACGCGGGCCGGTGGCGACTGGGTCGTGCGCGACGGGGTCGCCGTGCTCCGCGTGTACGACGCGCCCGGGCTGCCCTTTCGCCTACGACGCGGACCCTTCCGACGACAGCTGTCCCTCGATCCCCGTGGACGGCTACGGGGGGCCTGACACGGCCGTCGGCTGTGTCGTCACGTCACCGTCGCCGTCCACCACGCCACCACCGGGACCCGACGAGGCGACACTCGGCGCGCTCGGTCGATCGCTGGCGTCCGCGCTGGGCGCCCAGACCGACGTCAGCACCTGGACCGGCTCGCCTGACGGCGGCGTCGTCCTCAGCCCGACCGTCGACGGGGTGGCCACCAGCGGGGTGGAGACCGCCCTGCAGGTGTCCAACGAGGGAGTACGGACGGCGAGCGGCTGGCTCGGCCCGCTCGTGGGGTCCGGCGTCGACCCGGGCGACACCTACCCGTTGCGCTCGGCGACCGCCGTGTTCGGCGACCTCTCCGCGATGCCCGAGCCGATGATCGCCTGTCCTGAGGACCTGGTGAACCCCTCACCCCTGTGCGGCGGCGACGTGCTCGTGACCGGTGCGGCGTACGGGCTCACGCTGGCCTACGACGACGGGCGCCCGGTCCTGGTGCCGGCCTGGCTCTTCGACATCAAGGGTGCGGACGCCCCGCTCGCGCAGGTAGCTGTCGCGCAGCGCTACCTGGCGGACCCGCCCGACACGGGTTCGCCCGGGTCGGGCGGTGGGTCGACCCCGGGGTCGACCGGGACGGGTACGCCCCGCCGGAGCCGGCACGGAGCCCGAGCCGGTGCCCTCGGACCTGCCGACCGAGCCCAGCCCGCTCTAGCTGAACGAGTCGCCGCAGGCGCAGGAGCCCGTGGCGTTGGGGTTGTCGATCGTGAACCCCTGCTTCTCGATGGTGTCGACGAAGTCGATGACCGCACCCCCGAGGTAGGGGACGCTCATCCGGTCGACGACGACGTCGACACCGTTGAAGTCCTGGACGACGTCGCCGTCGAGCTGGCGCTCGTCGAAGAAGAGCTGGTAGCGCAGCCCTGAGCAGCCGCCGGGCTGCACGGCGACGCGCAGGGCCAGGTCGTCGCGGCCCTCCTGGTCGAGGAGCGCCTTCACCTTCGACGCAGCGGTGTCGGTGACGACGATGCCGGTGGTGACCGCAGCCTCAACCGCCGTGGCGTCCGTGGTCGTCGCGTCCTGGATGGTCAAGGTCTGCTCCTGCGGTCGTGGTCGGGACGGGTGGCGCCTCCGGGACGCCTCTCGAGAGGGTCAACCATCGAGACGGCGCCGGTGTTCCATGGTGACACACTCCCGCCTGCGGAGGCTCGCTCCGAGAATCCGGCGCCGCCGCTGATCGCGTCTCGGGCCAAGCCCTCGGCGAGGTCGGCGAGACGCTCAGCCGGGGCTGCGAAGGCGGCGTCGCGACCGTAGGTCGCCACGAGCGAGCGGACCTCGGTGATGCCGGAGCCGACGAGCTGCTCCTCGGCGACCGAACAGTCCCCCGCGAGCACCACACAAGCCACCCCGGCGTCGAGCGCGAGGGCCGCGACGACGAGCACGACCTTGCCGAGCAAGGAGGATGCGTCGAGTCGACCCTCACCGGTCACGACCAGGTCGGCGGCGACCATGCGCCGACGCAGGTCCACCGCCTCGACCACCGCGCCCGCTCCGGACTCGGCCCGGCCTCCCAGGAGCAGGAGCCCGTAGCCGAGTCCCCCACCGGCGCCGGACCCGGCGGCTGCGTCGAGCCCCCGAGCACGACCGCCCGAGTCCGACGCCCACCGAGCCAGTCGATGCTCGAGGCGTGCCACGGTGTCGGCGTCGGCGCCCTTCTGCGGGCCGAAGACGTGCGCCGCGCCGCCCGGCCCCAGCAGCGGGGCCACGACGTCGCTCGCCACGAGCAGCTCGACGTGGCCCGGCCACCCACCCGTCAGCGCCTCGACGCACCCGCGGCCGCCGTCGGTCGACGCCGTCCCGCCGACCCCCACGACGACCCGGTCGACCCCTTGGTCGAGCGCGGCGGCCAGCAGCTCGCCGACACCCCGGGTCGTGGCCTCCCACGCGGTCCGGGGCGTCGGGTCGACCAGCTCGAGACCGCAGGCCTGCGCGGACTCGACGTACGCCGACCGGCAGCCGTCAGCCTCGTGGACCAGAAGCGTCGCCGGCACGCGCCCCCCGAGCGGACCGGACACCTCGACGGAGACCAGCTCCCCACCCAGCGCCGCGTGCAGGACCGACACGAACCCCGGGCCGCCGTCGGACAAGGGGACGGAGTCGAGCACCGCGCCCGGGTCGGCTCGGCGCCAGCCGGTCGCCATCGCCTCAGCCGCCTGCGTGGCGGTCAGCGTGCCCGCGAGCTTGTCGGGGGCGATGACGACGTGCACGGGCGGATCCTCCCGCACGGTGGCCGGACCGGTGCTGTGAAACGATGCCGACATGACCTCCGCCGTCGACCTGCTGCTGCTCGGACGGGGCGCGGACCCGGTGAGCGAACGCGGCGTGGACTGCCCCGGAGACCTGCCCCCTGCCTCTGACCCCGACCTCGTCGAACGCGCCCGCGCGGCCAAGGAGCGCCTCGGGGACCGGGTGTTCGTGCTCGGTCACCACTACCAGCGCGACGAGGTCATCGCCTTCGCCGACACCACCGGCGACTCGTTCAAGCTGGCCCGCGAGGCGGCAGCCCGGCCCGACGCCCCCTTCATCGTCTTCTGCGGCGTGCACTTCATGGCCGAGTCCGCCGACATCTTGACCGGCGCCCACCAGCAGGTCGTGCTCCCCGACCTCGCCGCGGGCTGCTCGATGGCCGACATGGCCGCGATCAGCCAGGTCGAGGACTGCTGGGACGTGCTCACCGACGCGGGCCTCGACGGCTCGACCGTCCCGGTGACGTACATGAACTCGACGGCGGCGATCAAGGCCTTCACCGGCCGGCACGGTGGCACCGTCTGCACGTCCTCGAACGCCGAGCGCGCCCTGACCTGGGCCTTCGAGCACGGTGAGCGGGTGCTCTTCCTGCCCGACCAGCACCTCGGCCGCAACACGGCCGTCCTCGATCTCGGGCTGTCCCTCACCGACTGCGTCGTCTACGACCCGCACAAGCCCGGCGGCGGCCTCACGTCTGACGAGCTGCGCGCCGCGAAGGTCGTGCTCTGGCGCGGTCACTGCTCGGTCCACGGTCGCTTCACCGCCGCCAACGTGGCTGCGGTCCGCGAGCGGGTGCCCGGCATCAACGTCCTGGTGCACCCCGAGTGTCAGCACGAGGTCGTCCTGGCGGCCGACCTCGTGGGGTCGACGGAGTTCATCGTCGCCACCCTCGACGCCGCGGAGCCGGGTTCCGCCTGGGCGATCGGCACCGAGCTGAACCTGGTCCAGCGCCTCGCGACCACGCACCCCGAGCTCTCCGTGACCTACCTCGACAAGACGGTCTGCTACTGCTCGACGATGAACCGGATCGACCTTCCGCACCTCGTGTGGGCCTTGGAGAACCTCGCCGACGGGCGCCCGGTCAACACGATCAGCGTCGACCCCGACGTCGCGCAGTGGGCCCGGGTCGCCCTCGACCGGATGCTGGCCCTGCCCGGACCGACCGCGCACCGGGACTGAACCTCGCATCCGGCGGCCGTACGCTGGTGCCCGTGTTCAAGCGCCGCAGCACCGTCGAGACCGACACCGTCGAGGAGTCCGAGACCGCGTCCTCGGGCAAGGGGCGTCCCACGCCCAGCCGCAAGGAGGCCGAGGCGGCGCGCGCAGCGCGCGTGAAAGCGCCGAAGGGCTCCAAGGAGGCGAAGGCGCAACAGCGCGCTCGCGACGCCGAGTCCCGCAGCGCTCGGCGCGCCGCCGTCCTGGCCGGTGACGAGCGCTACCTCCCGGCGCGGGACCAGGGACCGGTCGCGCGCCTTCGTCCGTGACTACGTCGACAGCCGCCGGCGGATCGGTGAGCTGATCCTTCCCGGCGCGCTGCTGGTGATCATCTTGGGCCTCGTGCCGGGGATGGCGCAGTACACCTACATCGCCTTCTACGCGCTGCTCCTGGCCGTCGTGATCGATGCGGTGATGATGCGTTTCCGGATGCGGCGTGAGATCCCGAGGCGGTTCCCCGACGAGTCGGGCAAGGGGCAGACCTTCTACGCGGTGATGCGCAGCCTGCAGATCCGGCGGATGCGCATCCCCAAACCTCGGGTGAAGATCGGCCAGCCCTTCTGACCGGCTCCCCGGCACGACACCCCACGCTGCGCGGCGTCGCCTGACTTCCTAGGCTGAGCGGCATGGAGCATCGACACCTCGGCCGGTCCGGCCTGCTGATCAGCGAGATCGCCTACGGCAACTGGGTGACCCACGGGTCCCAGGTCGAGGAGGACGCCGCGGTCGCCTGCGTCCGCGCCGCTCTCGACGCCGGCATCACGACCTTCGACACCGCGGACGTCTATGCCGCCGGGCGCGCCGAGTCGGTGCTCGGCCGTGCCCTGAAGGGCGAACGCCGTGGCGGTCTCGAGATCTTCACCAAGGTCTACTGGCCGGTCGGCGACGGCCCGAACGACCGGGGGCTGTCGCGCAAGCACATCCTCGAGTCCATCGACTTGTCCCTCACCAGGCTGCAGACCGACTACGTCGACCTCTACCAGGCCCACCGCTACGACTACGAGACGCCGCTGGAGGAGACCATGGTCGCCTTCGCCGACGTCGTCCGCTCCGGGAAGGCGCTCTACGTCGGGGTCTCGGAGTGGCGTGCCGAGGAGATCAAGGCCGCCGCGGAGCTGGCCCGCGAGCTCCGGATCCCCTTGGTCAGCAACCAGCCGGAGTACTCGATGCTCTGGCGCGTCATCGAGGCCGAGGTGGTCCCCGCCAGCGAGGAGGTCGGCCTGTCGCAGATCGTCTGGAGCCCGCTCGCCCAGGGTGTCCTCACCGGGAAGTACCTGCCCGGGCAACCGCCGCCGCCCGGATCGCGGGCGACCGCCGAGGAGTCCGCCGACTACCTCGACGACTACCGCACCGAGGACATCCTCGAGCGCGTCCAGCGCCTCAAGCCGCTCGCCGAGGGGGCCGGGTTGTCGATGGCCCAGCTCGGCGTCGCGTGGGTCCTGCAGAACCCCAACGTGGCCGCCGCCATCATCGGTGCGTCACGCCCGGACCAGGTCGTGGAGAACGTCAAGGCAGCCGGCGTGCGTCTCGAGCCGAGCCTGCTGGCCGCCATCGACGACGTGCTCGGGCCGGTCGTCGAGCGCGACCCGGCCAAGACCGAGAGCCCTGACACCCGCCCCTGACCGGTCTCTGCCCTTCGGTCAGGCCGGGTGCAGGCTCATCGGGCCGTAGACGACCCTCGCCTCGTCGAGCAGGCTCACCTGGTCGACGCCGGAGTCGAGCAGTTCCCGCCAGCACTCCCCGACCCACGTCTCGGCGTCGGCCTGCGTCGGGAACTGCGGCGACGCCTCCCGCGCCTCCGAGGCCTCGAGCACCGCGCCGTCGCTCGTCTCGTACCGCCACGTCCAGACCATGGCCCCAGCGTACGGATCCACGGTCCTCCCGGCAGGGCGCACGCCCGACACCCCTGGTCTTTGACACCACGGGCCGCTGGGTGAGACGGTCACGACCACAACTGAACACGTGCCCAGGTAGGGGAAGTCCGGTCCAAGTCCGGCGCTGACCCGCAACCGTAGGCCGCCGCCCTGGAGGGCGACGGCGAGCCGGGATACCTACCCAGGCACGAGCGGCTCCCTATCTTCCGTCGAGGTCTACGGGGCGGAGCCCGGGTCTCCCGGCCCGAGTCCGCGCCCTTGTCCCCGCCCGACGCACCCGTCGGTCGAGGCAGGGGCGCCGTCACGCGCGGGAGCTTCGGGGCTTTGGCCTTGGACCGCTCCCCGAAAGGGCAATCTCCGTGCCCCTGCTCGCGCCCCGCTCCCGCGGGGAGTCCACCGACGGTCTCGCGCGTCAGCGCCGCCGCCTCAGGCTGTCCGTCGCCGTGGTCCTCGCCGCGATCGCGGGCCTGCTCCTCGGCGATGGGCCCGGCCACCGCCAAGCCTGGCGCCGACTCGGCGCTGGTGGGGTTGTACGGCGCCGCGGACCCCACGTACGACGGCGTGTTCCGTCAGTCGCTCGGGATCCTGGGCGTCGTCGCGGCCGGCGAGACACCGTCGGAGGAGGCCGTCGGCTGGCTGCTCGACCAGCAGTGCGCCGACGGCGGGTTCATGGCGTTCAACCCCGTGCCGTCGAAACCCTGCCTGGCCCCGGACCCCGTCAACTTCGTGGGCGAGGACACGAACAGCACGGCACTCGCTGTCCAGGCCCTGCGCGCCGTGGGCCGTACGGCGGCCGCCGCGTCAGCGGCTGACTACCTCGCCTCGGCGCGGTCCAAGGACGGTGGCTGGCCCTACATCCCCGGCGGCGACTCCGACCCGAACTCGACCGGTCTGGTACTGCATGGCGCTGAACGCGGTCGGCGAGGGCGTGGACCAGGACGCCGTCGACGTCCTGGCGGCGGCGCAGGTGGGCTGCACCGGCGATCCGCCTCGACCAGGGCGGGATCACCTCGCCGTTCTCCGGTGGCGCCCCCGACGTCCTGGCGACCGTGCAGGCCGTTCCCGGGGTCGCCGGCGCCGACCTGCTCAACGGTCCGGCGAGCACGGCTCCCTGGGTGGACGACGCCCCGCCCTTCGCGTGCCCGGTCGCCAACGACGACGCCGAGACCGTCGGTGGGTGGGCCGCGTCGTGGCTCGAGGCGCAGGTGGCGGCAGATGCGGTCAGCGGGGGCAACGCTCCGTGGGCCGTGCTCTCCTTCGCCGCCACCCGCACGGGCCGCGACGAGGCCGAGGAGCTCTACGCCGGCATCGTGGCAGACCTCGGCCCGGACCCCGCGGCCAAGAAGCCGCCAGAAGGCGGGAGTTCGGCGCTCACCGCCCAGACCGACGAGAGCCCGGGCGCCCTCGGGCTGGCGGCGCTCTCCGCGGCCGTCCTCGGTGAGAACGCGGACCTGCCGGGACTCGCCGCCCGGATCAGCGCCACCGAGACAGCGGCACCGACGGTCGAGCCCTCGCCGGAGCCCACGCCGTCGCCCTCGCAGGCAGGTCCCGAGGCCGAGGGCGGTGCGCAGCTTCCCGACACCGGGACCGACCCCAGCCTGGTCCTGCTCGGGACCTCGCTGGTCCTGGCCGGGGGTGCGCTCGTCCTCGCGACCCGGCGGCGACGCGCGAGCACCGACTCCGCAGCCGGAGGGGGAACCACGGCCCCGTGACCGCACACCGCCGGGTCATCACCCGCGTCCTCGCGCTCGTCGGCACGCTCGTCGTGGCGTCGACCGGTGTGCTGATGGCGGCTGTCCCGGCGCAGGCGGCCAGCGAGTACCGCTACTGGAGCTACTGGCACGTGGCAGCGGGCGGCGCGGCGTGGACGTACGCGGGCACCGGCCCCGGCGGGTTCAGGGTGGACGACGGCGCTGTCGAGGGTTGGCGGTTCGCCGTCGCGGCGCCCAACCCGTCAGGGCCGACCCCGCGCACGGCCGCGTCCGGCGCCTTCGCCGCGATCTGCGGGAGCACGCCCAGACCGGACGGCGCGGACCGGGTGGCGCTGGTCGTCGACTTCGGCACGGCCGACGACGCACCACCCCGCGAGTCACCGCCGGGGGGCGTGCGCGGGACGTGCGTGGTCGTGCCCGACCGCAGCAACGGCGCGGACGTCCTCGCGACGGCTGGTTACGCGCCGCGACAGGACTCCAGCGGGCTGCTCTGCTCGTTGTCCGGCTACCCCGCGCGGGAGTGCGGGGTCGTCGTCAGCGCGCCCGCACCGGCTCCCAGCCCGTCCGCGCGTGCCACCACGACGCCGGGCCCGACAGCGAAGCCGCGGGTCTCACCCGGCGCCCGGTCCTCGGCAGGAGCGACCGTCCCAGGGTCGTCCGGGGCACCGGCAGCCACCCCGCGGGCCACCGACGATTCACCCCTTCCTCCGACGCCGTCGCGCTCGGCGACGCCGGACGACGTCACCTCGTCCCCCTCCTCGGCTTCGCCCGAGCCCGCCCTGATGATCGGGCCACCACCGCCGCCGCCAGCCGGACCGTCCGACCCGCCGGCGGGGTTGCTGCTCGGGGTCGGCCTCGTCGCGGTCGTCGGCGTGGCCGCTCTCGCCCGGGGTCGGTCGACCGGCGCGAAGGACCCGTCGTGACCGCGCGGGCGATCCCACGCGCCCTGCACCCGGGCGCGTGGTGGCTGTGGGGCCTCGGCCTCGCGACGGCTGCCAGCCGGACGAACAACCTCCTCCTGCTGGCGCTCATCGTCACGGTCGCCGGCTTCGTCGTGGCGGCCCGCCGCACGACGGCCCCCTGGTCGCGGGCGTTCCGCGCGTCCCTCGTGCTCGGCGCCGTCGTGATCGCCGTCCGGCTCGTCTTCGAGGTCGTCTTCGGCACCGACCCCGGCCCCAGCACGCTCATCGCGCTCCCCGAGCTGCCGCTGCCGTCGTGGGCGGCAGGGGTCAGCATCGGTGGACCGGTCACCCTCGAGGGTCTGCTCGCGGCCCTGCGGGACGGCGCCCAGATCGCGGCGATGATCGCGTGCGTCGGCGCGGCCAACGCCCTCGCCAACCCGAGCCGGCTGCTCAAGGCGGTTCCCGGCGCCCTCTACGAGGTGGGGGTGTCCGTCGTCGTCGCCTTGACCCTCGCCCCGCAGGCGCTGGAGGACGTGCAACGGCTGCGTCAGGCCCGGCGGCTGCGGGGTCGCACCGGACCGTGGGCTCTCCGGCCTGGCCACGGTCGCCCTGCCCGCTCTCGAAGGCGCCCTGCACCGTTCCCTGCACCTCGCAGCCTCGATGGACGCGCGGGGGTACGGCCGGCAGGCCGACGTACCCGCCCGGACCCGGCGACTGAGCGCCGCTCTCGTCCTCGGCGGCCTGACCGGTCTCGTGATCAGCCTGTACGGGCTCCTCGACGCCGGCAGCCCGGGTCTGCTGGGCCTCCCGCTCGCCCTCGTCGGACTGGTCCTGGCCGCCGCGGGGTTCCGGCTGGCCGGTCGCCGGAGCATCCGGACCCGCTACCGGCCCGACCCGTGGCGCGGTCCCGAGTGGCTGACCTCGATCAGCGGCGCGGTCCCTGCCGCCGTCCTCGTCGTCTCGTCCGCCACGGCCGGCGCCGGGCTCCTGGTGCCCCCGAGCCCGATCAGCTGGCCCACCCTTCCGCTCGTCCCGGCCCTCGCCGTCCTGATCGGTCTCCTCCCGGCCTGGTTCACCCCGCTCCAGGAGGCACCCGCGCCGAGCCCGGCAGACGACGACTCCGCACCGCGCCACCCGGACGCCCTGCCGGCTCCCGCCCCGCAGCCCGACGGTGCCAGCGCGGGGGTGGCGGCATGATCCGGTTCGAGCACGTGACGGTGACCTACACCGACGCCCCCGTCCCGGTGCTGAACGACGTCGACCTGCACATCCCCGAGGGCGAGCTCTGCCTGGTGGTCGGCCGCACCGGCGTCGGCAAGTCCACCCTGCTGGGTGCGGTCAACGGCCACGTGCCGCACTTCACCGGAGGGACGCTCGCCGGCCGGGTCACCGTCGCCGGCCGCGACACGCGTACCCACCGCCCGCGCGATCTCGCCGACGTCGTCGGCGTCGTCGGGCAGGACCCGATGGCCGGGTTCGTGACCGATCTGGTGGAGGACGAGCTCGCGTACGGCATGGAGTCCCTCGGCCTCCCGACCGACGTCATGCGCAAGCGCGTCGAGGAGACCCTCGACCTGCTGGGGCTCGTCCCCCTGCGCAACCGACCACTCCGGACGCTGTCGGGGGGTGAGCGGCAGCGCGTCGCGATCGGCGCGGTGCTGACGACGCACCCACGCATCGTCGTCCTCGACGAGCCGACGTCGGCTCTGGATCCCGGCGCCGCGGAAGAGGTGCTCGCCGCGCTCCAGCGGCTGGTGCACGACCTGGGGATCACCGTGCTGCTCGCCGAGCACCGGCTCGAGCGGGTGGTGCAGTACGCCGACCGTGTCGTTCGGCTGCTCGGCGACGGCGGGGTCCTGAGCGGCTCGCCCGCCGACGGTGCTCGCCACCTCACCCGTGGCGCCCCCGGTGGTCGAGCTCGGGCGCCTCGCCGGCTGGTCCCCGCTGCCCCTGTCGGTCCGCGACGCGCGGCGCAGCGCGGGCGCCCTGCGGGCTCGGCTCGCCGTCGTCGGGGCGCCGACGGCGACACCCGCCGCCGCCGGGGTCCCCCTGGTCGAGCTGCGCGGGGTCACCGTCCGCCATGGCTCACGGGCCGCCCTGGCCGACGTCGACCTGGCCGTGCACGCCGGCGAGGTCGTGGCCGTCATGGGCCGCAACGGCGCCGGCAAGTCCACGCTGCTGGGCGCCATGGTGGGGATGCGGCGGCTCGGCGCCGGCTCGGTGATCGTGGGCGGGGATGCACCGGAGGCGCTCAGCCCGCGCGAGCTCCTGGCCCGGGTCGGTCTCGTGCCCCAGGACGCCGCAGACCTGCTGCTCGCCGAGACCGTCGGCCGGGAGTGCGAAGCGGCTGACGCGGACGCTGGGGCCCGCGACGGCACCACGCGCGCCCTGCTCGAAGGCTTCGCCCCAGGCATCCTCGACTCGATGCATCCCCGCGACCTGTCCGAGGGCCAGCGGTTGGCGCTGGCGCTGGCGATCGTGCTGGCCGCCGCGCCCGCCGTCCTCCTCCTCGACGAACCCACGCGCGGTCTCGACTACCCCACCAAGCGGCACCTGGTCGAGCTCCTGCGGGCGCGAGCCGCCACCGGTACGGCCGTCGTCGTCGCCACGCACGACGTGGAGCTCGTCGCCGAGGTCGCCGACCGCGTGGTGGTGCTCGCCGACGGCGAGGTCGTCGCGAACGGCCCCACCGTCGAGGTCGTGGTGTCCTCACCCGCCTTCGCCCCGCAGGTCGCCAAGATCCTTGCTCCCCTCCCGTGGTTGACGGTCGCCGCCGTCGCCACGGCCCTCCGGGAGGCCGGATGACCGCCGTCCTCCCGACCGCCGCGCCGAAAGACCCGCCGGCCACGTCGACCCAACCACTGCCGCCGCAATCCGAGTCCGTGTGCGGGCCGTACGGCTGCGTCCCCGCTCGGCGATGGCGCTCGGCCTGGTCTCGACCGTCGGCATGATCGCGTTCGGCTGGCCGCTGCTGGCCGACCCCGGCTCCGACCTGGCCCACGCCGACGACGCACCCTTGCTGTTCGCCGTGCTCCTGCCGCTCCTGCTCGGAGTCCTCCTCGCGGAGATCTCCGACGGGCGGGCTCGACGCGAAGGCCGTGGCGCTGCTGGGGGTGCTGGCCGCCGTCGGAGCCGCACTCCGACCCCTCGGCGGGGGCATCACCGGCTTCTCGCCCGTGTTCTTGCTCGTCATCCTCGGCGGACGCGTGTCTGGGTCGCGGGTTCGGGTTCCTTCTCGGCGCGATCACGCTGTTCGCCTCGGCGCTGATCACCGGCGGAGTCGGTCCTTGGCTGCCGTTCCAGATGCTCGGAGCTGCCTGGGTCGGCTTCGGTGCCGGCTGTCTGCCGCCCGCGCGCGGACGGCGTGAGATCTGGCTCGTGGCCGGGTACGGCGCCGCTGCGGGCATCGCCTTCGGCTTCTTGCTCAACCTCTGGTTCTGGCCGTTCGCGGGCGGGCTCAGCTCCGGGCTGGCCTTCGTCCCCGGCGCCGGTCTCGACGAGAACCTCACCCGATTCCTCACCTTCTCGCTGGCCACCTCGCTCGGCTTCGACCTCGCCCGTGCCCTCGGCACCTTCGTCCTCGTGCTCGCCCTCGGCGGACCGCTGCTGCGCACCCTGCGCCGGGCCTCCAGACGCGCCGCCTTCGAGGCGCCCGTCACCTTCGAGCCCCCTGGCCGTCCGGCCGAGCCCGCGGGCACCTGATGCAGGTCCTCCTGCTCGGGACCGGCAGCGCCGACGGTTGGCCGAACCCGTTCTGCACCTGCGCCTCGTGCGCCGCAGCGCGCCGGGCAGGAGTCGTCCGTGGGCAGACCGCAGCCCTCGTCGACGACGTCCTGCTCCTCGACTGCGGACCAGAGGCGCCGCGCGCCGCTGAACGCTTCGGCCACAGCCTCGACCGCGTCCGCGACGTCCTGCTCACCCACTCCCACCCCGACCACGCAGGGCCACCCGCCCTGCTGTGGAGACACTGGGCCGACCGCGCGGAACCGCTCACCGTGCACGGGCCGGCCGAAGCCCTCGACCTCTGCCGGCCGTGGGTGGGGCCGACCGACCCCGTCACCTTCCATCCGGTGGCCGCGGGCGACACGTTCCGTACGTCGGCCCACGACGTTCACGCCCTCGCCGCCAACCACGGTGACGCGGGGTCCGGCCCTGGCCTGCTCTGGGAGGTCACCGACGACCACGGGGAACGCCTGCTGCACGCCACCGACACCGGGTGGCCGAGCGAGACCACCCTGGCAGCCCTCACCGCGCAGCCGTACTCCGTCGTGCTTCTCGAGGAGACCTACGGCGACCGGGGCGGCCTCGGAGACGACCACCTCGACCTGGACTCCTTCGCCCGGCTGCTGGCCCACCTGCGCAGCGCCGGGACCGTGACCGACCGCACCCAGGTCGTCGCGATCCATCTGGGTCATCACAACCCGGCCCCGGAAGAGCTCGACCGACGGCTGGCAGCGCTGGGGGCCCGCGCGGGACGCGACGGTGACCTCGTGCTGGCCGGGGCAGTCCACCGGCCGGCTCCGAGGTGCGCACGGCGGACCCTCGTGCTGGGAGGGGCCCGTTCGGGCAAGTCCGTGGAGGCCGAGCGGTTGCTCGCCGCGCGGCCGACGGTGACCTACGTGGCCACCGGCGGCGCGCATGACGGCGACGACGAGTGGCGCGGCAGGGTGGCCCAGCACCGGGCGCGCCGGCCGGCGACCTGGCGGACGCTGGAGACCACCGACGTGGCCGAGGTCATCCGCACGGCGTCGGCCGAGGACCACGTGCTGGTCGACTGCCTGACCCTGTGGCTGACCGACCGTCTCGACCGCTGCGGCATGTGGACGGTCGAGCCGACGGACACCGCGGGGCTCGCGCGGGCCAGCCAGCAGCTCGCCGACGACGTGGGGGCACTGATATCGGCGCTGCGGACCACGCGGGCCCAGGTCGTGGTCGTCTCGAACGAGGTGGGGCAGGGTGTGGTCCCGGCCACGTCCTCAGGACGTCGGTTCCGCGACGAGCTCGGCCGCCTCAACGCCGCGGTGGCTGCCGAGGTGGACCAGGTCACCCTCATGGTGGCCGGGCAGGCACTGTCACTGAAAGGGACCGGACTGGTGAGCAGCGACGTCGACCTCGAGGCCCTCGAGCAGGCTGTCGGCTCACCGTCGGCCGAGGCCCGGGACGCTGCCGCGGCTCGACAGGCGAGGCTCACCAAGCCGGTCGGCGCCCTCGGGCGGCTCGAAGAGCTGTCCGGCTGGCTCTCCGGTGTCCAGGATCGCTGCCCCCCCACCCCGCTCGACCGTGTGACCGTGGTCGTCTTCGCCGGCGACCACGGTGTCGCCAGCCGTGGCGTCAGCGCGTACCCGCCCGAAGTGACGGCCCAGATGGTCCTGAACTTCCTCCGCGGCGGGGCTGCCGTGAGCGCGCTGGCCAGGCTCAACGGTGTGACGGTGCGGGTGCTCGACCTGGCCGTGGACGTCGACTGGGACACCGTCGGCGTCGACGTCCCACCCGAGCTGACGGCCTTCAAGGTGCGGCGGTCGTCGGATGACCTCAGCGTCGGGCCTGCGCTCTCCCGAGTGGAGGCGGCCACCGCGTTCGAGCACGGTCGCACCATCGCCGACCAGGAGGTCGACGCTGGCGTGGACCTCCTCATCCCGGGTGACATGGGCATCGGGAACACCACCGCGGCAGCCACGTTGACCGCAGTGCTCACGGGGCGCGACGTCGCCTCCGTCGTCGGCCGTGGCACCGGCATCGACGACGCCGTGTGGATGACGAAGTGCGCCGCCGTGCGCGACTCGGCGCGCCGCGGCCGTGCGACCACCGACGACATGATCGCGCTGCTCGCGGCGTGTGGTGGGGCCGACCTCGCCGCGATGACCGGCTTCCTGGTGCAGTCCGCCGCCCGTCGTACCCCCGTGGTGCTCGACGGGGTGGTGTCCTGCGCCGCCGCCCTGGTGGCCGCGCGGATCGCCCACCGCAGCCGCGAGTGGTGGGTCGCCGGGCACCGCTCGACCGAACCGGCCCAAGCGGCCGCGCTCGAGCGTCTGCGACTGACCCCCGTGATCGACTTCGGTCTGCGCCTGGGTGAGGGAACCGGGGCGCTCGTCGCGTTGCCGGTTCTCAGGGCGGCACAGGCGACGCTGGCGGAGATGGCGACCTTCGAGGAGGCCGAGGTCACCGGGCCGGCCGACGTGGAGGGCTGAGGTGTCCTCGCCCGGGGGCTGGCGCGACGCCGTACGGCTCTCGGTAGGCACCTTGACCGTCGTCCCGGTGCGGCCGCCCATCGCGGGTCGACCGCCGGGTCGCCGGACGGAGCATGCTGCTGGCTCCCGCCGTCGGTCTCCTCCTGGGCCTGGTCGCCGCCGCTCGTGCTCTTCGTCGCCCGGCAGGTCTACCACGACCCCTGGCTCCCGGCCGCGTTGACCATCGGGGCGCTGGCCCTCCTGACGCGAGGGCTGCACCTGGACGGGCTCGCCGACACCGCCGACGGCCTGGGCGCCTCGAGCCGGGGGCGTCCAGCGCGCCCTCGACGCCATGCGTCGAGGCGACATCGGCCCGTTCGGGGTCGTGACCCTGGTGCTCGTGCTGCTCCTGCAGGTGCTCGCCCTCGGTAGCGCCGTGGTCCAGGAGTACGGGACCGTCTGCATCGTCACGCGCTGCGTCGTGGGTCGGCTGGCGGCGACGTGGGCGTGCACCCCGGGGCATCCCTGCGGCGCGTGACGACGGGTCTCGGAGGCTGCCGTCGCCGGCAGCGTGAGCCGGCGCGCGGCAGGTGCCGTCACCGTGCTCGTGCTCGTCGCTCGCCGCGATCGCCGGAGGCTGGGTCGACGACGACGCCGGCAGCCAGGAGGTGCTCCTCGTCCTCGTGGCGGTCGCGGTCGGACTGACGCTGGCCGGGCTGCTCCTCGCGCGCTGCGTGCGACGGCTTCGGCGGCGTGACCGGCGACGTGCTCGGTGCTCTCGTCGAGGTCGGTGCGCTGGGGGTCATGCTCGTGCTCGCCCGGTGACCCGAACCAGGAGCGGGCGGTAGGGTCCGCCGATGGAGGTCCTGCGGTACGCCGCCTTCACGCGGACCCCGGACGGCGGAAATCCTGCGGGCGTCGTGCTCGACGCGACGGGGGTCGCTCGACGAGGTCCTCCAGGCCACCGCGGCCGCGGTCGGCTACTCCGAGACGGCCTTCCTGCTGCCCCGACCGAGCAACCCCGGCGAGGCCGACGTCCGCTACTTCAGCCCCCGCGGCCGAGGTGCCGTTCTGCGGTCACGCGACGATCGCGGCCGCGGTCGCCCATGCAGAGCGGAACGGCCCCGGCGAGATCCTTCTGCACACCGTGTCGGGACCGGTCGCGGTGGTGTCCTCACCGCACCAAGGACGGCGGGCTGACCGCGACGCTGACCTCGGTGCCGCCGACCACCCGGGCCGCTGGACGCCGACGACCTCAGCGCGCTCCTCACCCTGCTGCGCTGGTCCGCCGACGAGCTCGACCCGTCGTTGCCCCCGCGCATCGCATACGCGGGCGCCTGGCACCCCGTGCTCGCCGCGCGGACCAGAGAGCGGCTCGCCGACCTGGCGTACGACGTCGACGGACTGGGCGTCTTGATGGCCGAGCGTGGCTGGACGACGCTTCAGCTGGTGTGGCGCGAGTCCGCGACCGTCTTCCACGCCCGCAACCCCTTCCCACCGGGAGGCGTGGTCGAGGACCCGGCCACCGGCGCCGCGGCGGCGGCGCTGGGCGGCTACCTGCGCGAGCTCGGGCTGGTCGAGGTGCCCGCGACCGTCACGATCCACCAGGGTCACGACCTGGGCCGGCCCTCGCTCCTCCAGGTGGGCATCCCCGCTGATCCGGGCTCGGGCATCGAGGTCACCGGAACGGCTGTCCGCATCCCCTGGGCTGAGGGCTGAGCGACCTGTCGGACGTCCTCGGCCAGCACGGACCGCCCGGCTGTCGCTTCCGGAACCTCAGCTCTTGGGGTCTGCGTCGACGAACGGGGGTCGGACCACGCGGAAGCGGCTCACCCGGCCGCGCACGTCGACCTCGACCTCGTCACCCTCGACGACGGTGGGCGCGAGCAGCGCGAGGCCGATGCCGACCCGGCGGGTCGGGGAGAACGTCCCCGACGTCACCTCTCCCACGCCCGAGCCGTCCTGGGTCACCACCATGTGGGCGCGAGGGATCCCGCGGTCGAGGGCCTCGAGGCCGCGCAGCACGCGTCGCGGCCCGGCAGCCCGCTCGGCCACCAGCGCGTCGCGCCCCCAGAACTGCGGGCTTGTCCCAGCCGACGGCCCAGCCCGACCGCGCCTGGACGGGCGTGATGGCGAGGGAGAGGTCCTGTCCGTGCAGCGGGTATCCCATCTCGGTGCGCAGGGTGTCGCGGGCTCCGAGGCCCGCTGGCTGGACCCCGAGCCCGGCACCGACTTCCAGCAGGGCGTCCCACAGCGGCCCGGTCGAGTCCCACGGCGGAAGCAGCTCATAGCCGTGCTCGCCGGTGTAGCCCGTCCGACAGACGATCACGGGGGCGCCCGACCACTCCGCCTCGACCCAGCTCATGTACGGGTGGCCGTGCGGCAGCCGAAGGGCTGCCAGCAGATCGGCCGACCGCGGACCCTGGACGGCGATCACGCCGTACTGCTCGTGCTCGTCGACCACCGTCACCGACGGCGGTGCCGCGGCCGCCAGCCGGCGCACCACCTCGGCGGTGTTCGCGGCGTTGGGCACCAGGAACACCTCCTCCGCCGACCGCAGATAGACGATCAGGTCGTCGACCACACCACCGTCGTCGGTGCAGCACAACGTGTACTGGGCCTCTCCCGGCGCGATCCGGCCGATCGCGTTGGTCAGGCAGGCGTCGACGAAGGCCGCCGCACCCGGACCCGACACGGACGCCTTCCCCAGGTGGCTCACGTCGAAGACCCCCACGGCCTCGCGGACCGCTGCGTGCTCCTTGAGGACGCCGGCCCCGGCGTACTCGATGGGCATCTCCCAGCCGCCGAAGTCGGCCAGCTTGGCGCCGAGGGCCACGTGGCGGGAGTACAAGGGCGAACGGCGCAGGGCCTCGGAGTCGGTCACGACCCGCGACGCTACCGCCTCTCGTTAGGCTCCGTGCGTGACCACTCTCGCGCTCAATGCCGCCGCTGCCACCACTCTGAAGGCCGACGCCCTGGTCGTCGGGCTCGTGACGACCGGCCGACGCCGTACGCCGCTCGCGCTGGCCACCGATCCGGCCACCGCGAAGAAGCTCCGCGGACTGGTCGAGACCCTGGAGGCCCTCGGTGCGACGGGCGTGCCCGACGAGGTCGTGAAGGTCCCGGCGCCGCGCGGGGTGACCGCATCGGTCGTCGTCGCCGTCGGCCTGGGCGAGCAGAGCGCCCACTACCCGCAGGAGACCCTCCGGCGGGCCGCTGGGGCGGCGACCCGTGCGCTGGCGGGCAGCCGGCGAGCCGTGCTGGCTCTTCCCACCACCGATGCAGCAGACCTCGAGGCCGTCGGCCTCGGCGCGCTGCTCGGTGCCTACGACTTCACCGACTACCGCGTCCGCAGCAAGGCCAAGCGCAAGGCACCGCTCACCGGGCTGGTGCTCGCCGGTACGGCTCCGGCCGACAAACCCGCCCGCGCAGCCGTGCGGCGGGCGCAGGCGGTGGCCGACGCCGTGCTGTTCGCCCGCGACCTCGTCAACACCCCAGCGAACGGCCTCCGGCCACCGGCCTTCGCCGTGGTGGCCGCGGATGCCGCAACCGAGCTGGGGCTGGAGGTGGAGGTCCTCGACGAGAAGGCGCTGGCGAAGGCGGGCTACGGAGGCATCCTCGGTGTCGGTCTTGGCTCCGAGGCGCCGCCCCGACTGGTCCGGATCGCCTACCGGCACCCCGGGGCGACGCAGCATCTCGCCCTCGTGGGCAAGGGCATCACCTTCGACACCGGAGGGATCTCCATCAAGCCGGCGGCCAACATGGAGCTCATGAAGAGCGACATGGGAGGTGCCGCCGCCGTCGTGGCGGCGACCCTCGCGATCGCTCGGCTCGGTCTTCGGGTGAACGTGACGACCTACGCCCCGATGGCCGAGAACATGCCGTCGGGAACGGCGCAGCGGCCGTCCGACGTCCTCACCACCTACGGCGGACGCACGGTGGAGGTGCTGAACACCGACGCCGAGGGACGACTCATCCTGTGCGACGCCCTGGTGCGAGCGACCGAGGACTCACCCGACGTCATCATCGACGTCGCCACCCTGACCGGAGCCCAGCTGGTCGCCCTGGGCAACCGGGTGGCCGGGATCATGGCCAACGACGACGACCTCCGCTCGGCCGTCCACGCCGCCGCCGATGCCGCTGGCGAGGCGATGTGGCCGATGCCGCTGCCGCCGGAGCTGCGCAAAGGCCTCGACTCGACGGTCGCTGACATCGCGAACATCGACAACTCCCGGCTGGCCGGCATGCTGTCGGCCGGCACCTTCCTCAAGGAGTTCGTCGAGGGCTTCCGCTGGGCCCACCTGGACATCGCCGGACCCTCGTACAACGAGGGCAAGCCCTGGGGCTGCACCCCCAAGGGCGGGACCGGCTTCGCGGTGCGCACCCTCGTCAGGTTCGCTGAGGACCTGAGCGCGTAAGCAGTCACGTCAGCGTGCAACCTCCTGGGGTTCCCGCGCGTCTAGCAGGTACGACGCCCCGCCCCGAGGGAGCCCGCCTGTGCCTGGACCAGCGCTCGTGCCCCCGCTCGCGCCCTCGGGCGAGGATGGGGAGCCAGCCGCACGCGTGCCCGTCCAGGCCAGGCCCTCCCCCCTCACGGTGACCCTTCCACCCGCCGGAGGGCAGGGGTGGGCGCGTCGTCCACGTGGCCGGCCGACTCGACGCCTCCTCGGCGCCGGTGCTGCGTCGGGCCCTCCTCGCCGTCGACCAGGAGTGCGGACGAGGAGCGACCCTGGTGATCGACCTGTCCGGGGTCGAGTCGTGCGACGCCGCCGGGCTCGCCCCGCTGCTCCTGGCCCGACGGAGGGCCGTCAGCAGGTCCTACGGCCTGGCGCTCGGTGCTCCTTCCCCTGCCGTCGGGCGCACGTTGGCCACCCACCACCTGACCGCGACCTTCACGGTGCTGGTGGCCGACCAGCCGGGTTAGTCCTCGAGGAGCTTCTTGCGACGCGCCTTGTCCTCGGCCGCGCGTGCCGAGGTCCAGTCACGCATCCGCTGGGGGTAGCCGACGACCGCCGCGTCATAGCTCGGGACGCCGAGGCCGTTGGCCCACGCGTGGACCACCTGGGGCGACGGGACCCGGCGCCGGGTCCACTCCCCGTCGACGGCCACGAGAACCACCGTGGTCTCGGTCACCGTCGTGCGGGGTTCGACGAACGCCTCGACGCCGCTGCGGGTCCGTACGAACTCCTCGAGGTGGGTGCGGTCCTCGCTGGCCGCGCTGCGCAGCGTGCCGGGACGCGACTTGCGCTTGAAGAGACCCACGGTTCGAGGCTACGGCAACCCCTCGGTCGACCTGTTGGAGCGGGGACCCGTCGGGGTGCGAGGATGGGCGTCGCCGGTTCGAGTGGGCGGGACGACCCCGCGGACGACGAGGAGCAGTCACAGTGAGCGACGGGACGACGTACGACCTCGTCATTCTCGGCGGCGGCAGCGGCGGCTACGCGTGCGCCCTCCGCGGTGCCGAGCTCGGCCTGACCGTGGTCCTGATCGAGCGCGACAAGCTCGGAGGCACCTGCCTGCACCGGGGGTGCATCCCCACCAAGGCCCTGCTCCATGCGGGCGAGGTCGCCGACAGCGCCCGCGAGAGCGCCCAGTTCGGGGTGCGCGCGACGCTCGACGGCATCGACATGGCGGGGGTCAACGGCTACAAGGACGGCGTGGTCAGCCGGCTCCACAAGGGGCTCCAGGGCCTGGTGAAGAGCCGCGGCGTCACCTACGTCGAGGGCGAGGGTCGACTGGTCTCACCGACCACGGTTGCCGTCGGCGACGCCACCTACACCGGGCGGCACGTGGTCCTCGCCACCGGTTCCTACGCCCGGACGCTCCCCGGTCTCGAGATCGACGGGGCGCGGGTCATCACCAGCGACCAGGCCCTGACCCTCGACTACGTGCCGCGGTCCGCGGTCGTGCTCGGCGGCGGCGTGATCGGTGTGGAGTTCGCGTCGGTGTGGAAGTCCTTCGGCGCCGAGGTCACGATCGTCGAAGCACTCCCCCACCTGGTGCCCCTCGAGGACGAGTCCAGCTCCAAGCTCCTCGAGCGCGCCTACCGCAAGCGGGGCATCGCCACCCACCTCGGCGCCCGCTTCTCCGGCGTCGAGCACACGGCCACGGGCGTGCGCGTCTCCCTCGAGAGCGGCCAGCAGATCGAGGCGGACCTCCTGCTGGTGGCCGTCGGCCGCGGGCCGGTGTCCAGCGGCCTCGGGTACGAGGAGGCCGGCCTCCACGCTCGACCGCGGCTTCGTCGTCGTCGACGAGGTGTGCCGCACCAACGTCCCCGGCATCTATGCGGTCGGCGACCTCATCCCCACCCTCCAGCTCGCGCACGTGGGCTTCGCGGAGGGCATCCTCGTCGCCGAGCACGTGGCGGGCCTGAACCCGCGCCCGATCGACTACGACGGAGTGCCGCGCATCGCCTACTGCGAGCCCGAGGTCGCCTCCGTCGGCATCACCGAGGCCCAGGCTCACGAGCGGTACGGCGCCGACAAGGTGCGGACCGTCACCTACGACCTCGCCGGCAACGGCAAGGCCCAGATCCTGAAGACGGCCGGCGCCGTGAAGCTCGTCGCCGTCGTCGACGGGCCCGTGGTCGGCGTCCACCTGGTCGGCAGCCGCGTCGGCGAGCTCCTCGCCGAGGGGCAGCTGATCTACAACTGGGAGGCGTACGCCGACGACGTCGCCGCCCTGATCCACCCGCACCCCACGATGTCCGAGGCGGTCGGCGAGGCGCACCTGGTGCTCGCCGGCAAGCCGTTGCACGCGCACGGCTGAGCCGCTCACCGCCCATCACCCCTGCCCCATTCGCCCGCGACCCGAGGAGTCGACCTCATGCCGGTCTCCGTCACGATGCCCCAGCTGGGCGAGAGCGTCACCGAAGGCACCGTCACGCGCTGGCTGAAGGCGGAGGGCGACACCGTCGCGGCCGACGAGCCGTTGCTGGAGGTCTCCACCGACAAGGTCGACACCGAGATCCCCTCCCCCGCCTCGGGAGTCCTCACGCGCATCGTCGCGGGCGAGGACGCCGTGGTCCCGGTCGGCGGCGAGCTCGCCATCATCGCCGACCCAGCCGAGGCCACCGGCGAGCCGAGCGGCTCCTCCCCGGTCCGTCGAGGTCCCCGTGCCTGCTCCGGCGCCTGCCCCTGAACCTCCCGCAGCGCAGGAGGCCGCGCCGACCCCAGTGCCGGCTCCCGCGCCGACCCCCGCCGCCGGAACCCGTGCCCGCGGCGACGGTCCCCGCGACCAGCGACGCGGCCATCGAGGTCGTCCTCCCCGCGCTGGGCGAGAGCGTCACCGAAGGCACCGTGACCCGCTGGCTCAAGTCGGTCGGCGACACCGTGGCTGCCGACGAGCCCCTCCTCGAGGTCTCCACCGACAAGGTCGACACCGAGCTCCCGTCGCCCGGCGGCCGGCGTGCTGCTGTCGATCGACGTCGCCGAGGACGAGACGGTCGCTGTCGGCGCCGTGCTCGCGCGCATCGGCGTGGCCGGCGCAGCCGCAGCCCCCGCCTCCCCGGCTCCCCCCGTTCCGGCCCCGGCCCAGCCGGCTCCTTCGCCGTTCCGTCCCGGGCCGTCGCTGGTGCACCCGCCTGCGCCCGCTGCTCCCTCGGCACCGAGCCTGACGCCGCCACCCGCCCCAGCCCCCGACGCGGCACCTGCGACGACCGCGCCGGCCGCAACCAGCTGACGAGGGCGCGGACGCCACCTACGTCACGCCCGCTGGTCCGCAAGCTGGCCGCCGAGCACTCCGTCGACCTGGCGACCGTGGTCGGTTCCGGCGTCGGCGGGCGCATCCGCAAGCAGGACGTGCTCGAGACCGCTGCCAAGGCCCGGACCGCTGCAGCACCAGCAGTAGCACCGCCGGCCCCGCCCTCAGCGGGGGCGCACGCGGCACCCGCACCGGCACGCCGCCGCCGTCCGCCTCCCCGTTGCGCGGCCGCACCGAGAAGATGTCCCGGCTGCGCCGGGTCATCGCCGACCGCATGGTGCAGTCGCTGCAGACCTCGGCCCAGCTCACCACGGTCATCGAGGTCGACGTCAGCCGGATCGCGTCGCTCCGTCAGCGAGCCAAGGGCGAGTTCGAGGCCAGGGAGGGAGTCAAGCTCTCCTTCCTGCCGTTCTTCTCCAAGGCCACGGTCGAGGCCCTCAAGGTCTTCCCCCAGCTGAACGCGAGCATCGACACCGAGGCCGGGACGGTCACCTACCACGAGTCCGAGCACCTGGGGGTCGCGGTCGACACCGAGCGCGGACTGCTCGTGCCGGTGATCCGCGACGCCGGCGACCTCAACATCGCCGGGCTCGCACGCAAGATCACCGATCTCGCCGAGCGGACCCGCAACAACAAGATCACCCCGGACGACCTGTCCGGCGGCACGTTCACGCTCACCAACACCGGCAGCCGTGGCGCGCTGTTCGACACCCCGATCATCAACCAGCCCCAGGTCGCCATCCTGGGGACCGGCGCCGTGGTGCGCCGCCCGGTCGTCGTCAGCGACGAGACCGGCGGGGACGTGATCGCCGTCCGCTCGATGGTCTTCCTCGCCCTGACCTACGACCACCGGCTGGTCGACGGCGCCGACGCCGCGCGCTTCCTCAACGCGCTCAAGACACGCCTCGAGGAGGGCGCCTTCGAGTCCGACCTCGGGCTCTGAGCGACCTCGGGTGACCTGCACCCTCCGGTCGTCAGCTCGAGCTGGTCCACGGCGACCAGCACGCCACCGTCGTCGAGGTCGGCGGTGGGCTGCGCACCTACGAGGTGGCGGGTCGCCCGGTGCTCGACGGCTACCCGGCCGAGGCGATGGCCGACGGCGCACGCGGCCAGGTCCTCGCCCCCTGGCCCAACCGGATCGAGGACGGCCGGTACTCCTTCGACGAGCGGGAGCTCCAGCTGCCCCTCAGCGAACCGGCGGCCCACAACGCGATCCACGGTCTGGTCCGCTGGGTCTCGTGGGACGTCGTCGAGCAGGAGCCCCATCGGGTCCTGCTCACGCACCTGCTCCATCCTCAGCCGGGCTACCCCTACCGCTCAGGCTCTCCGTCGACTACGCCCTGGCTCCCGACGGGCTCACGGTCACGCACGAGTGCAGCGAACGAGGGCGACGACGCCTGCCCGTACGGCACCGGGGCGCACCCCTACCTGCGGGTCGCGGACACCACCCTCGACACCTGGGTGCTCCGCTCGCCCGCGCGTACCGTCCTGCAGTCGGACGAGCGCGGGATCCCGCGCTCCCGTCAGCCCGTCTCCGGGACGCCGTACGACTTCCAGGTCGGCCGTCCGGTGGGCGACCTCGTCATCGACCACGGCTTCACCGATCTCGCGCGCTCCGCCGACGGGCACGCGACGGTCACCGTGACCGACCCCGCGAGCGGACGTGCGCTGGAGCTGTGGATGGACGCGTCCTATGGTCACCTCATGGTCTACACCGGCGACACGCTCGCGCCCCGGTCGTCGACGCCAGGGCCTGGCGCTGGAACCGATGACCTGTCCCCCGAACGCCTTCCGCACCGGCGAGGACGTGGCCCGGCTCGAGCCCGGCACGTCGGTGACCACCGCCTGGGGCCTGCGCGAGGTCGGGGCGGCATGAACGCCCGTCCCCCGTCGGGAGGGCGTCCGACCGACGCGCTGGTGATCTTCGGGATCACCGGTGACCTCGCCCGCGTGATGACGTTCCGCTCGCTCTACCGCCTCGAGCGTCGAGGACTCCTCGACTGTCCGGTCGTCGGCGTCGCGTTCGAGGACTGGGACGTCGAGCACCTTCGGTCGCGCGCCCGTGAGTCGATCATCGCCACCGGCGAGGACTTCGACGAGTCGGTGTTCGCGCGCTTCGCCGCGCGGCTGTCGTACGTCTCCGGCGACTTCGGGGACGAGGCGACCTACTCCCGCGTCGCGGAGGCCCTCGACCGGCGTCCAGCAGCCGGTGTTCTACCTCGAGGTCCCCCCTTCGCTGTTCGCGCGGGTGACGAAGGGCCTGCACGACGCCGGTCTGACGGCGAACGCCCGCGTCGTGGTCGAGAAGCCGTTCGGCCACGACGCGGCAGTCCTCCCGCGCGCTCGCCGACGAGCTGCACCAGTACATCGACGAGGACCAGCTGTACCGGATCGACCACTTCCTCGGGAAGATGGGGATGGCCGAGATCCTCCACCTGCGCTTCGCCAACACGATGCTCGAGCCGATCTGGAACCGGAACTACGTCGCCTCGGTCCAGATCACGATGGCCGAGACCGTCGGCGTCGAGGACCGCGGCAGCTTCTTCGACCCGGTCGGGGCGCTCGCGCGACGTCGTCGTCAACCACCTCATGCAGATGCTCGGCGCCGCCGCGATGGAGGCCCCCTCGCGCGGCGACCCGAAGACGGTCAAGGACGCGCAGCTCGCGGTCTTCCACGCCATCGAGACCGCGAGTCCTGCCCACTACGTCCGCGGCCAGTACGACGGCTACCGCTCGATCCGCGGGGTCGCCCCCGACTCGACCACGGAGACCTTCGCCGCGCGTCCGCCTGCAGATCGACAACTGGCGCTGGGCGGGCGTGCCGTTCTTCATCCGCACCGGCAAGCGCCTGCCGGTCCGCCAGACCGAGCTCCGCCTGGTCTTCAAGCAGCCTCCGAGCCTGCGGGTTCGGACCGGTCGGCCACCGCCCCGAGCCCAACCAGCTGGTCGTCCGCGTCGACCCCGTGACCGGGGCCCGCATCGGCCTGGACGCCAAGCGGGCCGACGCGGTCCGGCCCGCGCCGATCCAGCTCGACATGACCTTCGCCGAGGAGGGCGGCGAGGGCGCCACGCCGTACGAGGTGCTGCTCCTGGCCGCGATGGCAGGTGACACCGTCGCACTTCCCGCGCCAGGTCGGCATCGACGAGACCTGGCGGATCATGCAGCCGCTGCTCGACGACCCCCCCGCGGTCCAGCCCTACGCACCCGGCTCCTGGGGGCCGGCGGCCGCCGACGACCTGATCGCCGGCTTCGGCCGATGGCACGACCCGTGGCTGCCCTGAGACTCGGTTCGCGCCGATCGCACCACACAGGGGACGATCGCTGCATGAAGATCGCCATCACCGGGGCCTCCGGCCTGATCGGTACCGCCCTGGTGCCCACGCTGCGCGCTCAGGGGCACGACGTCCTTCGCTTGGTTCGCCGGTCGGCCACCGCTGCCGACGAGGTGACCTGGGACCCCACCGCCGGAACCGTGGACCTCGCCGCGCTGAAGGGGACCGACGCGGTCATCCACCTCGCCGGTGCGGGGGTCGGGGACCATCGCTGGACCGACGCCTACAAGCGGACGATCCTCGACAGCCGCGTGCAGGGCACCGGTGCGATCGCCCGGGCCGTGGCGGCGCTCGACCCGGCCCCGAGCGTCCTGATCAGCGCCTCGGCCATCGGCTACTACGGCGACACCGGCGACGACGCGGTCGACGAGTCCGGCCCCAAGGGCGTCGGCTTCCTCGCCGACGTGGTGGAGCAGTGGGAGGCGGCCGCCGACCCGGCACGAGCTGCCGGCATCCGCGTCGTGCACCCGCGCACGGGGCTGGTCGTCGCTGGCAAGGGCGGAGCCTGGGGTCGCATGCTCCCGCTCTTCAAGCTCGGGGTCGGCGGAAGGCTCGGATCCGGCAAGCAGTGGTGGTCGTTCATCTCGCTCACCGACCAGGTCGCGCGCCCTGACCGCGCTGTTGGACTCCGACCTCTCCGGACCGGTCAACCTCACGGCGCCGAACCCCGCCACCAACGCCGAGGTCACCCGGGTCATGGGCGAGGCGCTGCACCGACCCACGGTGCTCCCGGTGCCCGCGTTCGCCCTGAAGGCCGTGCTCGGTGAGTTCTCCTCCGAGGTGCTGGGCAGCGCACGCGTGCTGCCGGGGAAGCTCACCGCGTCCGAGTTCCCGTTCGCCCACCCGACGTTCGCGTCAGCGATCCGCTCGGTCCTGTGAGCCCGGCCCCTTCGGGAGGGTGACGCTGCTGACCCGCCACCCGTCCGGGGTGGCGACCAGTCGCAGCGTCCAGGTGACCGTGGCACGGGCCGGCCGACGAGCCACGACAGCCCCCGAGGCGGTCCGCAGGACGTAGGCCGACGCTGTGTCCGTCACGCTGAGGACGACCTGTCGGGGGCCGGCGGAGAGCGGACGCGCGCTGCTGATCACGGTCGACCACCCGCTGGCGTGCACGCCGCGCCGACGCAGCTCCGCCACCAGCACCCGATCACGCGCGAGCGCCTCCGATCCGGCGGCATCCACAGCCCTGAGCAACGAGAGGTCTGCGGCGGCGAAGGCCCGACCACGCGCCTCATCCAGACTCCTGAGGACCGCGGCCCAGTCCGGCTCCGAAGGGGTCGGTCCGCGCTCGGGCACAGGGTCTGCCCGCGGGGTCGATGACAGGCCGGCCGGTTGCAGCGCAGCGGGCTGCGTGGGACGTCCGGCCCACCGGACCCCCACCGCTGCCGCCGCGAGCACGAGCGCCAGGGCCACGAAGACGCCGACCAGAGCACGGGCCGGCCCGGCGGGCCGCCGAGGGAAGGCCCCGGAGGACACGCGCGCGAGGAGCGCCGCGAGCTGGGCCCGCTCCTCCGCGCACTGCTCAGGGGAAGCCGGGCGGGCGCAGGAGGCGTCGAGCAGGACGCGATCACGCGGTCCCAGAAGCACCCGCGAGGGCTGGACGTCGCCGTGCGCGAGTCCAGCGGCATGCAGAGCCGACAGTGCGCCGTCGAGGTCACTGGCCCAGCCGGCGACGACCTCCGGACCGACCGGGCCGGTCCGCTCCAGCCGACGGTCGAGTCCTCCCCCGGCGACGAAGGCGGACACCACCCACGAGGCCCGGGACTCGTCAGCGACCGCACCCAGGTGCGGCAGGAGCGAGGGATGCTCGGGCAGCCTCGGGGGGCGCGGCGCCTTCCTGACGACCACCCAGCGGCCGTCGGCAGCGTGCGCCAGCCACGGCGGGTCGACCCCGCGGCCCAGCGGTCGCCGGACCAGCAGACCCGGGAGCGCGGGGGCACGGGTCGCGTCGCTCTCGGTCATCTCCCCAGGATGCGCGTGATCGACCCATGCCCGTGGGCGCCGTCCACAGGGGCGAGACGACCCCACCGCCTCTACTGTGGGCGCTGTGTCGGCCCCCTCGTCCTCGTGCGACGTCGTCGTGGTCGGGGCGGGGCTCGCCGGCCTGTGCGCAGCACTGAGGCTCGCCGAGGCGGGCCTCGAGGTCCAGGTGCTCGAGGCCTCCGACGCGGCCGGCGGCAGGGTGCGGACCGACTGCGTGGACGGTCTCCAGCTCGACCGCGGCTTCCAGCTCTACAACCCCGCCTATCCCGAGGGTGCGCGGATGCTCGACCATGCCGCGCTCGACCTCAGGTCGTTCGCCGCTGGTGTCCTCGTCGCCCTGGGACACCGTCAGCACCGTCTCGGCGACCCGCGTCAGGGCGCTGGCTGGGCGTGGTCGTCCGCGCGCGCACCCGTCGGCTCGGTCGTCGACAAGGCTCGACTGGCGGCGTACGCGCTTCGCGCCGCCAGCCTTCCGGCCGCCGAGCTGGTCACGCAGGAGGACTCCCCCGCCGAGGCGGCGCTGCGTGCTGCGGGCGTGGGTGACCGGCTCATCGAGTCGCTCATGCGCCCGTTCCTCGCGGGGGTCTTCCTCGAGCCCGACCTGACGACGAGCCGCCGGTTCCTCGACGTCGTCCTGCGCACCTTCGTGCGAGCCACCCCGGCCGTCCCGGCCGGCGGGCATGCAGGCGATCCCCGACCAGCTGGCGTCCCGACTGCCGCCGGGAGCACTGCGTCTGCGAACGGCGGCGGCCGCCGTCCGCGGTGGGCAGGTCGACAGCACCGAGGGACCGGTGCGCGCACGCGCCGTCGTCGTGGCCACCGACCCGACGACGGCGGGAACCCTGCTCCCTTCGGTGGCGATCCCGCGGATGCGAGCGGTGACCACCTGGTACCACCTCGCCGACGGCGACGCATCGTCCCTGACCGGGGGCGAGCCGTTGCTCGTGGTCGACGGCGCCCGCCGCGGCCCGGTCGTCAACTCGGTGGTGCTCACCCACGCAGCGCCCGAGTACGCGAGCGGCGGAAGGGTGCTGGTGTCCTCCTCGGTGCTCGGCACGCGCACCGACACCCCCGAGGCCCGTGACGTGCGTGGGCACCTCGGTCTTCTGCACGGCGTCGACACCCGAGGCTGGACCTTGGTCCGCCCGGTCGTCGTGCCCCAGGCACTGCCGGCGATGCCCCCTCCGCACGACTTCCGCAAGGACGTACGGGTGGGTGACGGCTTGTACGTCTGCGGGGACCACCGGGACTCGGGCTCGATCCAGGGGGCCATGGTGTCAGGCCGCCGAGCCGCGGACGCGGTGCTGGCCGAGCTCGGCCTAGGCTCGACCAGGTGACCCCTCCCCGTCGGATCCTCGCGACCAGCGGTGGGTTCGTCGCCGACGGGCGCTACCGGGTGATGCGGCCAGGTGGCCTCGTGGCCGAAGCCCTGCGGCTCACGGGCAAGGACCGTCCCACGGTCTGCCTGGTGATGACGGCGAGCAGCGACGACGCGGGCTACCTGCTGGCCACGTTCGACGCCTTCCGCGGATGGTCGGTCGACGTGACCCACCTGCGGCTGTCGACGATGCCCAACGCGGACCCGCGCGAGCTCCTCGGCGCCGCCGACCTGGTCTGGGTCGGTGGCGGCTCGGTGGCCAACTTGCTGGCCCTGTGGAGGCTCCACGGCGTGGACACCGCGATGCGCGAGGCGTGGGAGGGCGGCACGATCCTCGCCGGCGTCAGCGCCGGGTCGATCTGCTGGCACGTCGGCGGGCCGACGGACTCCTTCGGGCCGACGCTCGAACCGGTCACCGACGGGCTCGCACTCCTCCCGTACGGGAACGGCGTCCACTACGACTCCGAGGAGCAGCGCCGTCCGCTGCTCCACCGACTCGTGGGCGACGGCACCCTCCCGACGTCCTACGCCACCGACGACGGGATCGGCGTGCTCTACGAGGGCACCGAGGCGGTCGCCGTCCTGGAGGACGCCGAGGGTTCGGGCGGCGCCGCGTACCGCGTCGAGCGAGTCGGCGGCGAGGTCATCGAGACCCGCCTCGCGCCCGGTCGCATCGTCTAGCCCGTGACCTCGGCCGGCTCTCGCGTCCTCCGGCTGCTCGGCGCGCGACAGCCGTCCCGGCCACCAGATCGGTCGCCCGATGTCGTAGCAGCGCCGCTGGAACGAGCAACGAGCGCACGATGAACGTGTCGATCAGCACGCCTGCGGCGACCGCGAACCCGATCTCCCGCAGGAACACCAGCGGGAGGACGCCGAGCACCAGGAAGGTCGCCGCCAAGACGATGCCCGCGGACGTGATGACGCCCACCGGTCACGGTCAGGCCCCTGAGGATGCCGGGCCTGGTGCCGCTGAGCTTCGACTCCTCCTGGACCCGGGTCATCAAGAAGATGTTGTAGTCGATCCCCAGCGCCACGAGGAACACGAACGTGAACAGCGGGAAGGACGAGTCCGCCCCAGGGAAGTCGAAGACGTTGTTGAAGAAGAACGCGGACAGTCCGAGGGCGGCGAAGAACGACAGCACGACGGTGCCGATGAGCAGGAGCGGGGCCACGATGGAACGCAGCAGCAGGATGAGGACCAAGAAGATGACCACCAGGACCAAGGGGATGACGACCCGGTTGTCCCGCTTGCTCGCCTGCTGGGTGTCAAAGGCCACGGCAGTCGTGCCGCCGACGAGCGCCTCGGTCGACACCTGATCGAGGTCGGCGCGCATCTGCTGGACCGACTGCTCGGCTTCCAGGGAGTCCGCCGGGCTGTCGAGGGTGACGAGCAGCAGCACCTGGCCGTCGACGACCTTGGGCTCCGGGGTCTCACCAGGGGCCGGCGGGCCGAAGCTCCCCGTGAACGGGACGACCGACTCGACGCCGGGGGTGGCGCTGACGGTCTCGACGAGCGCAGGGAGCTGGTCCGCCGGCCCGATGACGTACGTCGGGTCGCCGGCACCCGCCGGGAAGTGCTTCGCGAGCTGCTCCTGACCCGTGACCGACTCGACCGGCTTCGGCGAAGGCGTCCGTCGTCGAGATGCCGTCGGCCTTCAGCGTCGTCGACAGCGCAGCCAGCACGAGCAGGCCCAACGTGGTCAGCACCCAGACCAGCCGCGGGCGGTGACCGACCGTCCCCGCCACCTTGGACCACAGGCCGGACAGCTTCTCGTCCTCGTCGCCCATCCGGGGGACCTTCGGCCAGAACGCCCAACGTGAGGCCGGCCAACGGGTCCAGAACGCCCACGCCGGCGCGTTGCCCCGGCGACGCAGCACGGCCCCGGCGACGAACACCACGACACCGAGCAGCGCGAGCAGTCCACCCGCAGCAGGTCCGCCCAGGATCGCGCCGAGGACGAAGCCGGCACCAGCCATGAGGAGCAGGATGATGGCCGAGGGCACCAGCAGCAGGGCCGGCAAGAAGGTCAGCGTGACGACCATCGCCGAGGCGATGCCGATGGCGGCGACCGGCCCGGTGGACTTGTTGGAGTTGAGCGCCGAGAAGAGCAGCATGAGGAGTCCGAGCGAGGCCGTGGCCCCCGAAGCCACGATCGGCTCGACCGTCCCACGCCAGGCGGCGCGCAACGCCTCCGGTGCGCTCGGATAGCGATGCAGCTCCTCGCGATAGCGACTGACGATGAGCAAGGCGTAGTCCGTGCCCGCTCCGAACACGAGGACCGTGAGGATGCCCTGGCTCTGCCCGTTGAGGGTGAGGACGTCGTTGGTGGCGAGGACGTACACGATCGAGCTGGCCAGGCTCAGCGCGAAGCCTGCGGACAAGAGGGGGATGATCCACAGGAAGGGGCTGCGGTAGACGACGATCAAGATGATGGTGACGACGAACGCCGTCGCGGCGAGCAAGGTGGTGTCGATCTCGCCGAAGACCTCGATGAGGTCCGCGAGGATCCCGCCGGCACCGGTCGTGTACGACGTCAGGCCGGGGAGCTCGGCGGCGGACTCCCGAAGCGACTCCACGATGCGCAGCGATGGGCGACTTGCCGTCCGAGAGAGCGTCGGCGGCCTTGTCGGCGTCGATGCTCACCAGGACCCGCGCGGCCTCGCCGTCCTGAGACGGCTCCACCAGCGGAGGACCGGTGAGGTAATCACCGATGGTGCGGTCCAGGTCACCGTCCTCGACCGGAAGGTCCGGGATCCCCGCCGCCCAGGTCTCGATCTCAGCGAGCTGGGCCGGGGTGAGCTGGGCACCCTCGGTCTCGGAGACGAAGAGCACGGTCGTCGGGAGTGGGACCTGGTCGAGGAACCCTGCGATCGCCTCGTTCACCTTCGTGGACTCCGAGCTGGACGGGAGGAACGCGGCGCTGTCGTTCTCCTGCGCGCTCGAGAGCTTCCCGGCGGCGGGACCGATCACGCTGCCGACGATGAACCAGCCGACGATGACCACGCACGCCACCCAGATCGCCCGACGGGCCGTGCGCGTGCGGGTCGACTCATCCGAGGGGGACAACGTGAAGCTCCTTCGAGGCGGCGGGATCCGTCGCTCAGGGTAGGTGATCGGCAGGGAGCGCACCTCTCGGGCGGGGTCGCGGACGCCGTAGGGCGAGGTCCGGGCCGGGCGCACCGAAACCCGACCCGTCGTAGGCTGGCGGCGTGGCCCGCCTCCGAGTCCTCGCCGTACGGGCTCGGCGTGCGCCTCGTCCCCTACGCGGAGGCGTGGGAGGAGCAACGCCGCCTGCAGACGGCCGTAGCCGACGGCGCCGATCCGGACACCCTGCTGCTCCTCGAGCACGAGGCCGTCTACACCGCAGGACGCCGTACGGAGGCCTGGGAGCGGCCGGTCGACGGCACGCCGGTGGTCGACGTCGACCGTGGCGGCAAGATCACCTGGCACGGCCCCGGGCAGCTCGTCGGCTACCCGATCGTGCGGCTGCCGGCGCCCTACGACGTGGTCGGGTACGTGCGTCGGCTCGAGGGCGGGCTGATCGCCGCGTGCGCCGAGCTGGGACTCGACGACCACCCGGGTCGACGGCCGCACCGGGGTCTGGGTCACCGCTGACGATCGCGGCCCTGACCGCAAGGTGGCCGCGATCGGGATCCGGGTCGCCCGCGGGGTGACCATGCACGGTTTCGCGCTCAACGCCGACTGCGACCTGGCGGCCTTCGGCGCGATCGTGCCGTGCGGCATCACCGACGCGTCGGTCACCTCGCTCACCGAGGAACTCGGCCACCGCGTCACGGTGGCCGATGCCGCCGCCGCCGTCCGTGTGCACGTGGTCGAGGCGCTCAGCTCCTCGCACGCCCCCGAACCCGCCGTAGGCTGGACCGCGTGACCGTCGCCCCCGAGGGCCGCCGCCTGCTCCGCGTGGAGGCGCGCAACGCCGAGACCCCCATCGAGCGCAAGCCGTCCTGGATCAAGACGACGCTGCGCACGGGTCCGGAGTTCACCGCGCTCAAGAGCCTGGTGAAGCGCGAGGGCCTCCACACGGTCTGCGAGGCGGCCGGCTGCCCGAACATCTACGAGTGCTGGGAGGACCGCGAGGCGACCTTCCTCATCGGCGGCGACCAGTGCACCCGACGCTGCGACTTCTGCCAGATCGACACCGGCAAGCCCCAGCCGCTCGACCGCGACGAGCCCCGCCGCGTCGCCGAGTCGGTCCGCACCATGCAGCTGCGCTACGCGACGGTCACCGGGGTGGCCCGGGACGACCTCGACGACGGTGGCTCCTGGCTGTACGCCGAGACCGTCCGGCAGATCCACGCCCTCAACCCGGGCACGGGCGTCGAGCTGCTGATCCCCGACTTCGACGGCCGCGCCGACCAGCTCGGCCCGGTGTTCGCGGCCGCGCCCGAGGTGCTGGCTCACAACATCGAGACGGTGCCGCGGGTGTTCCGGCGGATCCGCCCCGGGTTCCGCTACGAGCGGTCCCTCGACGTGATCAGCCAGGCGAGGGCGGCCGGGCTGGTCACCAAGTCGAACCTCATCCTCGGGATGGGCGAGACGACCGAGGAGGTCGTCGAGGCGTTGCGCGACCTGCACGCCGCAGGCTGCGACCTGGTCACGATCACCCAGTACCTCCGGCCGTCCAGCCGCCACCACCCGGTCGAGCGCTGGGTGCATCCCGACGAGTTCGTCGCCCTGGCCGCGCAGGCGGAGGAGATCGGCTTCGCCGGGGTGCTGAGCGGCCCCCTCGTCCGCAGCTCCTACCGCGCCGGGCGGCTGTACGCCCAGGCCCTCGAGCGCCGTGCGCCGCAGACCACGGCGTCCGCGTGAGCGCGGACGACGGCCGGGAGCTGCGTCTACCCGCCGGTGATGGTGGCCACCCGGGCAGCCTTCTTCGGGCTCGGGCTGAACTTCTCGCTGACCGGCACGGAGCACGTGCCGCGCGAGGGCGGCGCCGTGCTCGCCATCAACCACACGGGTTGGCTGGACTTCACCTTCGCCGGCCTGGCCGCGCACCCGTCCGGCCGACTCGTGCGCTTCATGGCGAAGGAGAGCATCTTCGCCAACCCGGTCGCTGGACCCCTCATGCGCGGGATGAAGCACATCCCCGTCGACCGCGAGGCGGGTGCCGCCGCCTACCGCGCAGCCGTCACCGCGCTCCGACAGGGCGAGCTGATCGGCGTCTTCCCCGAGACCACCATCTCGCGCTCCTTCGAGCTGCTCCCCTTCAAGTCCGGCGTCGGTCCGGATGGCCGTCTCCGGCAAGGTGCCGATCCTGCCCATCGTCATCTGGGGCTCGCAGCGGGTCTGGACCGCCGGCCATCGCCGAGCCGTCTCACCGCACCGCATCCCCATCAGCATCGACGTGCTGCCTCCGATCACGGTCGCTCGAGGTGACGACGCCGACGTGGCCACCGAGGCGCTGCGCGCCACGATGGAGCGCGCGCTGCACGCCGCACAGGACCGATACCCGGTACGCCCCAAGGACGCCGAGGACGCCTGGTGGCTCCCCGCCCGCCTCGGCGGCACCGCCCCCACGCCGGAGGAGGCCGAGCGTGATCGCCGAGCGACGCGCGGTCGAACGCGCGGAGCGCAAGGAGGCCGAGGAGGCCCGCGCGCAGGCGAAGGCGGCGGCGAGGTCCGCCCGCAAGGGCGGTCGTACGCCTTAGGCCCGCGCAGGTCGGGTACGGCCGACGGGCTGCGCGTCCTCCCGTAGGCTTGCCCGTCATGGCCAAGGAACCCAAGCCGCCCCGTACCGGTCGCCTCGCGCAGCTGCGCCAGGCCTACACGATGACCAAGCCGAACGACCCCCTGCTGGGACCCGTCCTCGCGGGCGTGTTCCTCGTCGTGTTCGGCGTGTTCCTCGCCATCGGCTTCGCCCTGGGCAACCCCTGGACGTTCGGGATCATCGCGATCCTGACCGCCACGCTCGCCACCATGTTCGTCTTCAGCCGTCGGGTGGAGAAGGCCGCGTTCTCCTCGGTCGAGGGCCAGCCCGGCGCTGCCGCGGCCATCCTCAACACCCTGCGCCGAGGCTGGACCGTCACCCCGGCGGTCGCCGTCACGAGGAACCAGGACCTGGTCCACCGGGTCACCGGACGGCCCGGTGTCGTCCTGGTGGCCGAAGGTCGACCGGTCGGCGCGACGAACCTGCTCACCGCGGAGCGCAAGCGCACTGCTCGGGTGCTCGGCGACGCACCGGTCCACGAGATCCTCGTGGGCGACGGCGACGGTCAGGTGCCGTTGAAGAAGCTGACGCGCACCGTGATGAAGCTCCCGAGGGCGCTGGCGCCGGCCGAGGTGACCGAGCTCAACCGACGGCTCAAGGCCCTCGACAACCAGCGCGGACAGCTGCCCATCCCCAAGGGCCCGCTCCCCAAGGGCGCGCGGATGCCGAAGACGCCCAAGGGCTGACCGCGCCTACTGCTCGACGACCACGGATCCGACGGCCTTGTCGTGCAGGCCGCGCCCGTCCCGGTCCCAGATCAAGGCCGGTATCACGAGCATGAGCAACCCGGTCCTGGCCAGGCACCGAAGCGGGCTGAGCGGCGCGCCGTCCAGCCGCCGGACGACGATCCCGCGGAGTCGCTGGCCGAACGAGGCGCCCCCCAGCGCCGTCAGCACCGACACCTCGACGAAGAACAGCAGCGAGTTCCAGAGCCGTACCTCGGCGAGGACGGCGCCGCCCTCGACCCGGTTGAGGACCGCCCACGCCACGAGGTAGCAGGCCAGCCAGTCGACGGTGATCGCCACGGCGCGGCGACCGAAGGACGCGACCGAACCGGGACCGCGCTCGGGGAGGCCCAGCCGTCGGCCGCGGTAGCCGAGATCGGCGTCGGACCCCTCGACGGCCGCCCGTGGCCCGGACAGCCAGGAGAACGTCTCCTCCCGCGAGAGGGGGGCGGCTCCGGACGGCGTCCGGCTACCTCCGCGCGCCGTCGTCGGAGGCGGGCGCCGCCGGCTCGTCCACGCTCACCGGTTGCTCACTGCACGAGGGTAACCGGGCTGGCTGAGCCCTTCCCCTCGGCGTAACACCAGGGAAACAATCGGGACACCGCCGGGAAACCGGCTCCCCGTAGCCTCCCGTCGTACTGAAGGACGGCCTCCGGGCCGATCACACCGACGACGGCCGCAGGGCCGTCCGATGCTCGCTCCTAGGAGGGGTGGATGTTCTCCAGCGCCGACGAGGTCATGGCCTTCATCAAGGACCACGACGTCAAGTTCGTCGACGTCCGGTTCTGTGACCTGCCGGGTGTCATGCAGCACTTCAACGTCCCGGCTGCGTCGGTGGGTGAGGAGTTCTTCACCGAGGGCCAGATGTTCGACGGCTCCTCGATCCGCGGCTTCCAGGCGATCAACGAGTCCGACATGAAGCTCATGCCGGACCTGAGCACCGCCTACCTCGACCCGTTCCGGGTCGAGAAGACCCTGAACATCAACATGGGGATCGTCGACCCCTACACGAGCGAGCCCTACAGCCGGGACCCGCGCCAGATCGCGGCCAAGGCGGAGGCGTACCTCAAGTCGACCGGCATCGCCGACACGGCGTACTTCGCCCCCGAGGCGGAGTTCTACATCTTCGACGACGTGCGGTTCGAGACCAAGCAGAACGCGGGCTACTACTACATCGACTCCATCGAGGGCGCCTGGAACTCCGGTCGCGTCGAGGAGGGCGGCAACCGCGGCCACAAGACGCCCTACAAGGGCGGCTACTTCCCCGTGCCGCCGGTCGACCACTACGCCGACCTGCGCGACAAGATGGTCGTCGCTCTCGACGACCTCGGCCTCCAGGTCGAGCGCAGCCACCACGAGGTCGGCACCGCCGGCCAGGCCGAGATCAACTACCGCTTCGACACCCTCGCGGCCGCGGCCGACAAGGTGATGCTCTTCAAGTACATCATCAAGAACGTGGCGTGGGAGGCCGGCAAGACGGTCACCTTCATGCCCAAGCCCATCTTCGGCGACAACGGGTCCGGCATGCACTGCCACCAGTCGCTGTGGAAGGACGGCGTGCCCCTGTTCTACGACGAGCTCGGCTACGGCGGGCTGTCCGACATCGCCCGCTGGTACGTCGGTGGCCTGCTGCACCACGCGCCCTCGCTGCTTGCCTTCACCAACCCGACGACGAACTCCTACCACCGTCTCGTCCCCGGCTACGAGGCTCCGGTCAACCTCGTGTACTCCGCGCGCAACCGCTCGGCCTGCATCCGCATCCCGGTGACCGGGTCGAACCCCAAGGCCAAGCGCATCGAGTTCCGGGTCCCGGACCCGTCGTCCAACCCCTACCTCGCGTTCTCGGCGATGCTGATGGCCGGGCTGGACGGCATCAAGAACAAGATCGAGCCGCCGGCACCGGTCGACAAGGACCTGTACGAGCTGCCGCCGGACGAGGCAGCCTCCATCGCCCAGGTCCCAGGCTCGCTGGAGGAGGTCCTCGACAACCTCGAGGCCGACCACGAGTACCTGCTCGAGGGCAACGTCTTCACCGAGGACCTGATCGAGACGTGGATCGAGTACAAGCGCACGGCCGAGATCGACCCGATCCGGCTGCGCCCGCACCCCCACGAGTTCGAGCTCTACTTCGGCATCTAGCCCGACTGACGTTGCCCTGGGGTCATTCCCGGGGCAACGTCAGCACCACGACCTCCGACGAGCCAGCAGAGGCCACTACCGTCGAGACATGGCAAAGACGAAGAACGAGGCACGCGTTGCCTGGCGCGAGGCCGAGGAGTCCTATCGGCGCCTCATCGAGCCGTACGCGACCGACCAGAACACCGTGGCCATGAGCGCCGCCACGGTGCTGTCCATCGACAAGGCACGCGTGGCCGCCAACCGATGCCTCGACGCCTACCTGCGTCGCTGCCTGGGTTGAGTCGAAGGGGTCCACTGCGGATCCCAGCCACCGCCCGGCGACGAGGCGCTGAACGTCCTCCTACTGGCTCGAGAGGAGCAGGATCGCTGCCGTCGTCGTCACGGCGACGATTGCCGCAAAGGTGATGGCGAGCCGAGGCGGGCCTTCGCTCAGGTCCCGCGCGCCGGGCTCTGCTGCCTCCTCTGGGCCTCGCCTGCGGGCAGTGAAGATCGCTGCGACGACGAGGACGACGCCGACCACGAGCAGCGCGACAGCCGCCGACAACGCCCCCGGGAAGAAGGTCGTGACCGCCGCCGGCAGCACGAACAGCATGCCCAACGAGGCGACCCCCAGGAGAGGGAGGTTACGCGTCGCCACGGCGACGCCGACCAGCGCGATGACGGTCAGGAGGCCGAGGACGGCACCCCACGACTCCCCCATCAGGGTCATCGAGCCGAAGATCATGACTGCTGCGCCGAACAGCGTGCCGGCCTCCCGCGGCGGCAGGATCCCGCCCCAGACCAGAAGGACCCAGGTCACCCCAACGCCCCACACGGCGAGGCCAGGCAGAGACTCCGGACCGTTCCCGTTCAGGAGCGCGGTGGCCAGAGCGGCGGACACGGTGAGGGCCACCAGCACGGACGCGTGCTGGAGCAGGTGCCGGTGGAAGAACCAGAGGACGGCGGAGAACACCGCAGTCCCGAGTCGCTGCAAAGACACCGACACCCTCGCCTTCCCAGCCCAAGACCCAGGTCGGCCAGCAGGGCCAAGGAGGCCGCCATCGCCGCGGACGACCCGAACCAGAGCACCGAACGCAGGCGCTCAGCAGGAGGCCCGAGCCGCTGGGGGACGAGCAACCCGGCCACGACGAGCAGCGCGGTCACCGTGAATGCACCGCCGATCCGGGCGGCGTCGGACAACTGCTCCCACAGGCGGCCCACGACGAGTCCGGACGCGACGAGGATCACGACTCCACCGAGGTAGCCCAACGCCTCAGTGACGAGCGACGCACCTCGTACGGCCGGTTCCTCGACGGCCGGTGACCGGGGAAGGCTGGTGCGCACCTCGAGGGTGGAGACCGGCGCATTCCTGTCCAGCAGGTCCGCGCGAATCCGAGCTGCCTGTTCCGCAGTGATGATGTCCCGATCCACCCAGCCGTCCAGCTCGGTCGACAGGTCGATGGTCGAGGCCCTGGTGGTCCTCATAGGTCCAGGCTGCGCCGTTCTTCCCTTCTGCGCCAGAGGAGAAGGCCCTGATCTGCAGCTCAGGTGGCCGCGCGGGAGGGCCAGACCGCGTAGGCCACAGCCACCATGACCAGGCCGATCGCCCCCGCCAGCGACACCGCACGCGCGGGATCGAGGACTGTGGCGAGCCACCCGACGATGAGGAAGGACACCGCGGTCGAGGCGTTGAAGCCCGAGGACGCCACCCCCATCACGCGTCCCCGGCGCTGCGGCTCGGTCAGGTAGGTGATGGAGGCCACGATCGTGATGACGAACGCCTGGAAGGCTCCCGCCACGAACCACAGCACCACAGCCACCCCTGCCGGTGGCCACACCGAGGTCGCGAACAGCGGCAAGCAGGACAGCGCGGCCAGCGGCAGGAGCAACTGGGCCTGCCGTGGCAGCGTGTACCGCCCGAGGATGAGCGCCCCGACGGCCGAGCCGGCAGGCACCGACGCCAGGAGCAGCCCGGACACCCAGTCCGGCTGGTCGAGGGAGTAGCCGACAGCGACCGCCTCCGGGGCGACGAGGAACAGCGCGGAAGCCCAGCCGAACAGCACCATCGCCCGGCGGGCACGGTCGTGCATGAGCTCGCCGAACCCGTCCCCGAGGTCGCTGACCATCCTGCGGACCGACGTGCCTGGTTCATCGGCAGCACCTCGCGAGGTCACCCGAGCCCGGATCACCGCGTAGGAGACGAGGAAGGTCAACGCGTCGGCGGCGAGGGCCAGTCGAGGTCCCAGCCAGCCCACGACGAGACCACCGGCCAGGAAGCCGATCACCTGAGCGGTGAGGTTCACCGACCGGCCGATCGTCAGGGCGGCGGAGTACAGGTCACGGTCCTGAAGGACGTCGCCGAACAGGGCCGTTCGCGCCGAGGTGAACGGCGCCGCGACGAACTCCGACACGAGCAGGAGAAGGAGCAGCACCCACAGCGGCGTGGAGTCGACGGCGACGAGAGCGAGCAGCGCGATGACGAACGCACGCAGCAGGTCGCACCACAGCAGCACCGCACGACGCGGGAGCCGGTCGGCGAGGGACCCGAGGACGGCGGACCCGAAGACCCCGGGGATGTAGGCGACGGCCAAGGTGGCCGCCGAGGCCAGCACGGAGTCCGTACGGGCGAAGACGAGCAGGGCGAGGGCGACTCGGGCGATCTGGTCACCGAGGTCTGAGAACGCCTCGGCGACGAGCAGGCCCCTGACCTCCGGGTGGCCGAAGGCCTGGCGCACGAGCGACGGCTCGCGGTCCACGGTGTCGCTCATGCGTAGAACACTCGCTCCACGACCCCCCGCGCGCGTCTGGTGGTGCGCCGGTAGTCCTCTTCCAGATCACCGGTCCGGCCGGGAGCGTATCCAACGACCCGGGCGACACCGGCTCGCTCGCGGACGTCTGCGGGAAGCGTGTCGGACGCCCGACCACGCACGAGCATGGTGGCGTTGCGCACCCGCGTCGCCGTGCGCCACGCCTCAGCGAGAACCTCGGCGTCAGCCGCATCGACGAGTCCCTCGTCGACCGTCACGGCCAGCGCCGCCAGGGTGCGGGTCGTGCGCAGCCCAGGGACGCGGGCGGCGTGCTGCAGCTGGAGCAGCTGCACGGTCCACTCGACGTCGCTCAGACCACCACGGCCGAGCTTGGTGTGCAGCGTCGCGTCGGCCCCGCGCGGCAGGCGCTCGGCCTCCACCCGCGCCTTGATCCGGCGGATCTCGCGGACATCGACCTCCGACAGCCCGTCGGCTGGCCACCGCAGCGGGTCGACGAGCGCGCGGAAGTCCGCAGCCAGCTGCGGGTCGCCGACGACCGGGTCGGCGCGCAGCAGCGCCTGCGCCTCCCAGACCAACGACCAGCGGGCGTAGTAGGCGGCGTACGACGCGAGGGTCCGCACCAGCGGGCCCTGCCGGCCCTCGGGCCGCAGGTCCGCGTCGACGAGGAGGGGCGGGTCCGGGGCCGGCAGGGCGAGCAGTCGACGAAGCTCGCCGACCACGGCATGGGCTGCGTCCTGCGCGTCGCGTTCGTCCGCACCGGGGTCCGGATCGTGCACGAACAGCACGTCGGCGTCGGTGCCGTAGCCGAGCTCGTGACCGCCGAACCGACCCATACCGACGACCAGCAGCCGGGTGGGGAGCGCGCTCCCGCGCTGGTTCTCGACCGCTCGGACGGCTGCCGCGAGACCGCCATGCAGCGTGGCTGCAGCGATGTCGCTCAGCGCCTCCCCCACGCCGTCGACGTCGAGCAGCCCGACGAGGTCGGCCGCGGCCACCCGGAACAGCTCCCGGCGCCGCACCGCCCGCACCGCGACGATCGCCGCGGTCGGGTCGTCCTGCCGTCCCGCCGCCGCCAGCATCTCGGTCACCAGGCCGGCCACCGTCCGGGGCCGCAGCTCGGTCGTCGTCGCCCAGCAGGCGGACGGCCTCCGGCGCCCTCAGCAGCAGCTCGGTGGCGTAGCGGCTGGAGGCGAGCATCCTGGCCATCCGTTCGGCGACCGCGCTGTCGTCGCGCAGCAGCCTCAGGTACCACGGGGTCGTGCCGAGCGCGTCGCTGACCTGCCGGAACCCGAGCAGCCCCGCATCGGGATCAGGGTGCTCGGCGAACCACGCCAGCATCACCGGCAGCAGCGTGCGCTGGATCGCAGCGCGCCTGGACACCCCGCCGGTCAACGCCTCGATGTGCCGCAGCGCGGCCTCGGGGTCGGCGTAGCCGAGCGCCTGGAGCCGCTCGAGCGCCGCTTCAGGAGTCAGCCTCGCCTCGGTGGCGTCGAGCCGGGCCACGGCGTTCAGCAGCGGGCGGTAGAAGAGCTTCTCGTGCAGCCGTCGCACCTCGCGGCGGTGCCGGCGCCATTGAGCGGTCAGCTCCTCGACCGGCCGCTCGACGAACCCCATCGACCGGGCGAGCCGGCGGAGGTCGCCCTCGTCGTCGGGGACCACGTGCGTACGTCGGAGCCGCTAGAGCTGGAGCCGGTGCTCCATGGTGCGCAGGAACCGGTAGGCCCGGTCGAGCTCGGCCGCGTCGTCACGACCGACGTACCCGTGCGTCGACAGCTGCTCGAGCGCGACGAGCGTGGTCGGGCTGCGGAGGAAGATGTCGGACCGGCCGTGCACCAGCTGCAGGAGCTGGACCGCGAACTCGACGTCGCGCAGGCCGCCACGACCGAGCTTCAGCTGACGGTCGGCCTCCTTGGCCGGGACGTGCTCCTCGACCCGCCGGCGCATCGCCTGGACGTCCTCCACGAAGTCCGGGCGATCGGCGGCCTCCCAGATCTGCGGCGCCACCGCGTCGGCGAAGGCCTCGCCGAGCGCGAGGTCGCCGGCGACCGGCCGCGCCTTGAGCAGCGCCTGGAACTCCCAGGTGCTCGCCCAGCGGTCGTAGTAGGCGGTGTAGGAGGCCAGGGTCCGCACCAGCGCGCCCTGCCGGCCCTCCGGTCGCAGCCCCGCGTCGACCGGCCAGATCTCGCCCTCACCGGTCGCCGTGGAGCAGGCCCGCATCAGGCCGGCGGCCAACCGGGTGGCCGTGGCCAGCGCCGCGGTCTCGTCACCCCCCGGGACGGGCTCGGCGACGAAGAGCACGTCGACGTCGCTGACGTAGTTGAGCTCGAGTCCCCCGCACTTGCCCATGGCCACCACGGCCAGCCGGCAGGGCTCGACGTCGGCGGGCAGCTCGCCTCGAGCGATCGCGAGGGCGGCCTCCAACGTGGCGTCGGCCAGCTCCGCGAGCGCCGTGGCCGTCGCCCCGACGCCGGCGAGACCGGTGAGGTCCCGCGCCGCCACCGCGAGCAGCCGCCGCCGATAGGTCTGGCGCAGGGCGTCATGGCCCGCGGTCTCGACGCAGGGCGGCGACCGGCTCGGCCGCCTCCGGTGAGGCGCCGACGGCCGCCAGCATCTCCCGACGGACGCCAGCCGCGCCGAGCGGCTCGTCGGGGACCAGCACCGACCAGTGGTCGGGGTGGCGCGCGAGGTGGTCCCCCAGCGCGAGGCTCGCCCCGAGCACGGCGACCAGCCGGTCCAGGACGCGGGCCGTCGACGTCGAGCAGCGCGGCGGTCAGGTCCGCGCGGTCGCGGTCCGCCGCTTCCTCGAGGATGCGCACGAGCGACGTGAGAGCGAGGTCGGGATCGGCAGCCGCAGCCAGCGTCAGCATCAGGCGCCCCTCGGACTCGGTGAGGGCCCGAAGTGCCGGGTGGGCGAGCGCGTCCCCGGCGGCGGCAGCGTCGGCGAAGCCCAGCCGGACGAGCCGCCCGGTCGTCGTCGTCGTACGTCCCACGGATCCCGTCGAGAGGTCGCCGGAGGTCACGCCGCCGAGCCTCTCAGAGCACCGGCAGGTAGCGGTCCCGTTCGAAGGGGGTCACCTGCTGGCGGTACTCCTCCCACTCCGCGCGCTTGTTGCGCAGGAAGAAGTCGAAGACGTGCTCGCCGAGCGTCTCGGCCACGAGCTCGCTGCGTCTCCATCACGGCCATGGCCTCGCGCAGGTTCTGCGGCAGCGGGTCGATGCCGAGGGCCCGTCGCTCGCCCTCGGTGAGCGACCAGACGTCGTCCTCGGCGCCGGGCGGCAGCTCGTAGCCCTCCTCGATGCCCTTCAGCCCGGCCGCGAGCAGCAGCGCGTAGGCGAGGTAGGGGTTGCACGCGGTGTCGAGGGAGCGCACCTCGATCCGGGTCGACTGACCCTTGCCGGGCTTGTACATCGGCACCCGCACCATCGCCGAGCGGTTGTTGTGCCCCCAGCAGACGTAGGACGGGGCCTCGCCGCCGCCGTACAGCCGCTTGTAGGAGTTCACCCACTGGTTGGTGACCGCGGTGATCTCCGGCGCGTGCTTGAGCAGGCCGGCGATGAACGAGCGACCGACCTTGGAGAGCTGGTACTCGGCCCCGGCCTCGTAGAACGCGTTGCGGTCGCCCTCGAACAGCGACAGGTGGGTGTGCATGCCGGAGCCGGGGTGGTCGGTGAACGGCTTGGGCATGAACGAGGCGTAGACGCCCTGCTCCAGCGCGACCTCCTTCATCACCAGCCGGAACGTCATGATGTTGTCGGCGGTCGTGAGCGCGTCGGCGTAGCGCAGGTCGATCTCCTGCTGCCCGGGCGCACCCTCGTGGTGGCTGAACTCCACCGAGATGCCCATCGACTCGAGCATCGTGATCGCCTGCCGGCGGAAGTCCTGCCCGACCCCGTGCGGGGTGTGGTCGAAGTACCCCGACTGGTCGATCGGCTCGGGCATCCGCCCGGTCTCGGGCTGGTCCTTGAAGCAGGAAGAACTCGATCTCGGGGTGGGTGTAGAAGGTGAACCCCAGGTCGGCGGCCCGGCCGAGCGCCCGCTTGAGCACGTACCGGGGATCGGCGTAGGACGGCGTGCCGTCGGGCATCAGGATGTCGCAGAACATCCGGGCGGCCCCGGGCGACTCCGAGCGCCACGGCAGCACCTGGAAGGTCGACGGGTCCGGGCTTGGCGAGCATGTCCGACTCGTAGACGCGCGCGAAGCCCTCGATGGCCGAGCCGTCGAAGCCGATCCCCTCGGCGAACGCGCCCTCGAGCTCGGCCGGGGCGACGGCCACCGACTTGAGGAACCCGAGCACGTCGGTGAACCACAGCCGCACGAACCGGATGTCGCGCTCCTCGAGCGTGCGGAGCACGAACTCCTGTTGCTTGTCCACGGCCCTAGTGTGTCGCCTCGCTGTTACCGCCGGGTTACGCGGGGCACCTCGCGCGTGTCGGTGGCGTACGCGCTCCGCGCGCAGGCGGTCGCTCCCGTCGAGTGGCACCGAAGCGGGCGATCTCGGCCCGCTGATCCCCCGGTTCGACGCCACTCGCGACGATCGGCCGCCCGGGAGCCTCACTAGGCTTGCCGGGTGGCTCAGCTCAGACTCGCGCTCGGGCAGCTCAACCCCACGGTCGGTGCGATCGCGGACAACGTCGCGTTGGCGCTCGACGCCGCGCGGACGGCGGCCCAGGGCGGTGCCGATCTGCTGCTGCTCCCCGAGATGCACCTGACCGGCTACCCGATCGAGGACCTCGCGCTGCGCCCCTCCTTCGTCGAGGCGTCCCGGACCGCGGTCTCCGACCTCGCGACGAGTCTCGTGGCCGACGGTCTGGGCGACCTCACCGTGGTCGTGGGCTTCCTCGACCGGGTGCCGGGTGCCGCCGACGTGGTCGGTCGGCCGCGCGGCGCCCCGCAGAACGCGGTGGCCGTCCTGCACGGAGGGTCGGTCGTCGCGCGCTACGCCAAGCACCACCTGCCGAACTACGGCGTCTTCGACGAGTTCCGCTACTTCGTGCCGGGCACCGACACCTGCGTCGTCCGGGTGCGGGGCGTCGACGTCGCCCTGGCGATCTGCGAGGACCTGTGGCAGGACGGCGGGCCGGTGGCGGAGTACGCCGCGCTGCGCCCCGGCCTGCTGCTGGTCGTCAACGGATCGCCGTACGAGCGCAACAAGGACGACGTGCGCCTCGCGCTCGTCCGGCGCCGAGCGGCCGAGGCCGGCTGCACGCTGGCCTACGTGAACATGGTCGGCGGCCAGGACGAGCTGGTCTTCGACGGCGACTCGATCGTCGTCACGGCCGACGGCGAGGTGCTCGCCCGCGCGCCGCAGTTCGTCGAGGGCGTCACGCTCGTCGACCTCGAGCTCCCCGCGGCCGAGCCGCAGGGCGCGGTCGACGTCGTGGTCACCGCGGAGCTCAGGGAGCCCTACCAACCCCTCGTGGCACCGGTCGCCGAGCGGATCTGCGACGAGGCCGAGGTCTACAGCGCCCTCGTCGTGGGCGTTCGCGACTACGTCCGCAAGAACGGCTTCAGCGGCGTCGTCTTCGGGTTCAGCGGAGGGATCGACTCCTCCCTGAGCGCGGCCATCGCCGCGGACGCGCTCGGCGGCGGCCAACGTCTACGGCGTGTCGATGCCGAGCGTCTACTCCTCCGACCACTCCAAGGACGACGCGGCCGAGCTCGCGCGCCGGCTCGGCTGCCACTACCGCATCGTCCCCATCGAGCCGATGGTGCGCGCCTTCGTCGACGGCGCTCGGGCTGACCGGGCTCGCCGAGGAGAACGTCCAGGCGCGGCGTGCGCGGCACGATCGTCATGGGCATCTCGAACTCCGAGGGCCAGCTGGTGCTCGCCAACGGCAACAAGAGCGAGCTCTCGGTCGGCTACTCGACGATCTACGGCGACGCCGTGGGCGGCTTCGCTCCGCTCAAGGACGTACCGAAGACCCTGGTGTGGGCGCTGGCCCGCTGGCGCAACGCCGAGGCCGAGCGGCGCGGCGAGACCCCGCCGATCCCCGAGTCCTCGATCACGCAAGTCCGCCGTCGGCCGAGCTGCGCCCGGGACAGCTCGACACCGACTCCCTCCCCGACTACGCACTGCTCGACGACGTGCTCGACGACTACGTCGAGGGCGACCACGGCGCCGCCACGCTCGTCGCCGGCGGGCTTCGACCGCGCCCTCGTCGAACGGGTGCTGCGCATGACCGACACCGCCGAGTGGAAGCGCCGCCAGTACCCGCCCGGGCCCAAGGTGTCGCTGCGCTCCTTCGGCCGCGACCGCCGGCTGCCCATCACCAACCGCTGGCGCGAGACGCTGTGAGCCGGTCGTGCCCCCGTGGCCGTCGTCCGGGTCGAGACCAACGACGCTTCCACGCTTCCTGGCGCGCCGACAGTCGTGCTTCCCCGTCACCGAGCTGGCCGACTCCTGGGTGACCCACGGGTCACCGACCGCGCCCTCGACGAGGCCATCAGGACCGCCTGCGACGAGGCGGCCCGCCTGCTCGTCGACCTGAGCCGGCCTACGGCGCGATGCCGGGCCAGACCAGGTCGGCGAGCCGGTCGACCGTCCCCGCAGGCGGCGTCTCTCCCGCAGGCAGTCCCATCGACATCATGATCAGCGGCGAGGTGAGCGCCAACGTCGCCAGATCCACGTCGAGGTCAGGGCGTACGTCGCCACGACCGATCCCCTCACGCAGGACCGCGCGCATCCGCTCACGCCGAGGTTCGACCACCCGTTGCAGGTAGTCGGCGAAGAGCTCCGGATGACTCACGCGGTAGGACATCATCCGCGGCATGATCCGGCCGGACAACGACTGCGGGTCCTTGCGGCAGACGTGCTCCATGAGCACGCGGGCGCGAGCGCGCGTCGGGCCCGGTGGCGGGAGCTCGTGCATCGTGTCGTTGAGCGTGGCCAAGGCGTCAGCCACCAGCTCGCGCTTGCCGGCCCACCGTCGGTAGACGGTCGCCTTGCCCACTCCGGCGCGAGACGCCACAGCCTCCACCGACAAGGCGTGGTAGCCCTCGTCGGCGAGCATCTCCAGCGTCGCCTGGATGATCGCGCGGTCGGCGTCCACGCTGCGCGGCCGACCCGGACGTCGGCGGTCGCCCGAGTCCTCCGCGGCAGTCACGGCCAACGGCGGTGGCATCGACTCGGTGTCGGTCATGCCCGGTCGGTCTCCCCGGGCGGCGTTGCCTGGAACTCGGCGGCGGCCTCGGCGACGTAGCTCTTCTCGAGCTCCACCGCCTCGGCGTCGGCCTCCGCGCGGGAGTGCGCGTCACCGAAGTGCGGGTGCTCACCGTCCGTCGAGCCCTCGACCGGGGCCTGGCCACCCGGACCGGTGGTCCCCTCGCTGCGGAGGCGTGATCGGCGGCAGCATGAACCACACGACGAGGGCGGCCACGAGGACCATCACCATCGAGATCAGGCTCGTGACGTGCGCTGCGTCGAGGAACGACTGGTAGGCGACCTGCTTGCCCTGCGCCACGACGTCGGCCGGAAGCCCGGACCCGCCCAGGGTGTCGAGCGCGCTCACCGTTCCGCCGACCGAGTTGGTCGCCAGCTCACGCAGAGAGTCGGGGGTGCCGTCGGGGAGCTTGTCGAGGACGGGAGCCACGTTGCTCGCGTACTGCGTGGCCAGGACGGTCCCGATGACCGCGACCCCGAGGGCCCCGAAGACCTGGCGCACGGTGTTCTGGACCGCCGACCCGGCACCGGCCCGCGCGAGCGGCAAGGCGTTCTGCATCACCGTCGAGGCGGGCGCGATCACGTTGCCCATGCCGAACCCGAAGACGAAGAAGACGACGAGCACGACCCACAGGGGCTGGTCGATCGACAGGCTCGCGATGCCCAGCATGGCCAGCGTCACGAGGGCCAGACCGCCGGTCATCACCCGCTTGTACCCGAAGCGCGCCACCATCCCGGCGCTGCGCGGTGCCGCGATGATCTGCCCGAGCGCGAAGGGCAGGAAGCAGAGTCCGGCTGCCAACGTGCTGAACCCGCGCAGCGTCTGGAAGAAGAACGGCAGCGTGAAGATGATGCCCGACATCGCGAAGAACGCCAGGCTCACCGCGGTGAGGCTGACCGCGTAGCCACGGTTCTTGAACAAGGTGACGTCGAAGCTGCGGTGATCGCTGCGGGCCTCGGTGATGACGAACCCGGTGAGGACGAGGACACCGAGCAGGATGGGCACCCACACGCTGGGCGTGAGGAAGGTGAGCGTCACCGAGGCGTGGATGATGCCGTAGACCAGCAGGACGAGGCCGGTGAACGAGATGACGAGGCCCGGGATGTCGAGCGCCTGCGGCTTGGGGTTCTTCGTCTCGGGCACCACAGCGATGATGCCGATGAGCCCGATGATGACGATCGGGACGTTGATCAAGAAGACGCCGCCCCAGTCGTTGTTGGTGAGCCAGCGGGTCCACTCCGGGTTCTCGAGCAGCAGGCCGCCGAGCACCGGGCCCAGGGCCACCGCGGCGCCGACCGCCCCGGCCCACGCGCCGATCGCCTTCCCGCGCTCGTGCGGCGGGAAGACGACGGTGATGACGGCGAGGGTGACGGGGAGCACGGCGGCGCCGCCGATGCCCATGACCCCGCGGAAGAGGATGAGCTCCGTCGGTGACGTGGCGAACGCGCACGCCGCCGAGGCGGTCGCGAAGATGACCAGGCCGATGACCAGGATCTTCTTGCGGCCGTACTTGTCACCGAGGACGCCCCAGGTGAACAGCAGCGCCGCGAAGACCAGGATGTAGGAGTCGACGGCCCAGACGAGCTGGCTCTGGTCGGCGGAGAGGTCGCGCTGGATCGTGGGCAGCGCGATGTTGAGGATCGTGTTGTCGAGCACGACGACCAGCAGGCTGGTCACGAGCACGGCGAGGATCGTCCACCGCCGTGGGTGCCCGGAGCCGGAGGTCTGCCACCCGGCGAGGGGTTGTGCGTGGGACTGGGCGCTCATTCGGGACCTTCCGGCGTCAGACGGGGTGATGTTGCGGAACGCTTGAGTATCGGAACGCAACCGTACGCAAACTTCTTCCGAGACGCAACCGTTCCGATTCAGGCCCCGCCGGCGCACCGCGCGTTCCTCGCGGCGCTCGCCGGGAATCCGCCGGGGCGCTACCATGGAGGTGTTCACCGTTCCGTACGGGGACCCGCGCCGCTCCCGAAGGGCAGGGCCTCGAGACGACAAGGGGAATCCCATGGCCCTCCAGGGCTTGTACGGCGGCACCTCCGGGCGCCGCGTCACCGTCCGTGACCTCGCCGCCGCCAAGGCCGAGGGCGAGCGGTGGCCGATGCTCACCTCCTACGACGCGCTGACCGCGGGCCTGTTCGACGCGGCCGGCATCCCGGTGCTCCTGGTCGGCGACTCGGCCTCGATGGTCGTCTACGGCCACGACTCCACCCTCCCCGTCACCGTCGACGAGATGGTGCCGCTCGTCGCGGCCGTCGTGCGGGGCACCTCGCGCGCCCTGGTGGTCGCGGACCTTCCGTTCGGCTCCTACCAGGCCTCGCCCGAGCAGGCGCTCGCCACCGCGGCACGGTTCGTGAAGGAGGCCGGCGCCCACGCCGTCAAGCTCGAAGGCGGGTCGCGGGTCCTCCCCCAGGTCGAGGCTCTCGTCGCAGCAGGCGTCCCGGTCATGGCGCACCTCGGGCTCACCCCGCAGTCGGTGAACGCCTTCGGCGGCTACCGCGTCCAGGGGCGCGGGGAGTCGGGAGACCAGCTGCTGCGCGACGCCAAGGCGCTGCAGCACGCGGGAGCGTTCGCGGTCGTCCTCGAGGTCGTGCCCGAGGACCTCGCGGCCAAGGTCACGGCGATGCTCGAGATCCCGACCATCGGCATCGGAGCCGGCGGCGGCTGCGACGCCCAGGTGCTGGTGTGGCAGGACCTCGCCGGGCTCACCCCGGGGCCGGAGCGAAGTTCGTCAAGCGCTACGCCGACCTGCGCTCGGTGCTCACCGGAGCCGTCCAGCAGTGGGCCACCGAGGTCGTCGACGGCACCTACCCGGCGGAGGAGCACACCTACCGCTGACCCAGGTCAGGAGGTCGGGCCCCCGGTCGGCAGGACGTATGCCCCTGGCCGATCGGGCGCGCCCGCGAGCACGCTTGAGACGTGAGACCAGATCGGCGGTGGTCGTCGGCGGCCACGGTGCTCGCGGCCGCCGGGCTCGTCGCGTGCGGCGCGGGCGTCCCCTGGTGCGTCCGGGCCCGTGAGCCCGAGCGGCTCGAGCACGCCCGACGGAATCGTCCCCAGGTGCCTCAGGAACCGCCCTTCCGACCCCGACCTCCGGCGGGTCGCCGCCGTCCTCGTCGAGCCCTCGTCCCTCGAGCCCTCGTCCCTCGGTCACGCCCACCCCCGGGCCGTCCGGGCTCCCGGTCGGGCTGCTCGGACGCGTCGTCCCCCGCGTCCCGACCTCCTCGCGCGTGGTCGCCCTGACCTTCGACGCCGGGGCCAACGCCGACGGGGTCTCCTCGATCCTCGCGACGTTGGGCGCGAAGCGCGTCCCGGCCTCGTTCTTCCTCACCGGACGCTTCGTCGCGGCCTACCCCGGCCCGAGCCGGCAGCTGGCGGCCGCCGGCCGGGTCGGCAACCACACCGTCACGCACCCGCACCTCCCGGACCTGACAGCGGCGCAGGCCAAGGCCGAGGTCACCGAGGCCCGCGCGACGATCCTCGCGACCACGGGCGAGGACCCGTTGCCCTTCTTCCGCTTCCCCTACGGCAGCAGCACCCCTGACACGGTGCGCCTGGTCAACGCGCTCGGTTACGTCGCCGTCGGCTGGACGGTCGACAGCCTCGGCTGGAAGGGCACCTCCGGCGGCGTCACCGTCGACAGCGTCGTGAGTCGGGTGGTCGGCGCGCGAACCCCGGGTGCGATCGTGCTCATGCACGTGGGGTCCAACCCCACCGACGGCAGCACCCTCGACGCCGACGCCCTGCCGGAGATCATCGACGGTCTGCGCGCGCAGGGCTACTCGTTCGTGACGCTGGACGCCCTGCTCGACTGAGGTCGCCCCGTGGTCAGGAAGCGTTCGTGGATCTCGACCGCCAGGACCGCTCGACGCGTGGCGCTGCTGGCGACGAGCTCGGCCGGGAGCTCGTCAGCGGGCGCCTGGAGGTACGTCGCCGCCGCGCGCACCGCGTCGTGCGCGCGCTGGTCGTCCGGCGTCGGATGAGCGAATCGCCAGCGGCCCGCCCGGGCCGCGATGAGCGGCTTGTCGTCTTCGGTCGGGTCCACCCCGGACGCGGCGAAGACACGGCAGTCGTACGTACGGCAGGTCCTCGGCCGTCGGGCGTAGATCGAGCACGCGCCGTCGACGAGCATCGGGCAGCGGCCCTGCTCGTCGTAGCCGAGGAGCCGGTGCCCGGCAGGCAATCCCGGTGCCGGGAAGAGCAGCTCCGCCGGGATGGCGGCGAGGGTGTCGCTCTCGTCGGGGCCGACGTGGACGAACTGCGACGAGGTGCAGCACGCCGTGCACGTCCCGCAGGGCACGTCGGAGGCGCCCTCCTCGGCGAGAGCGTCCCGCATCTGCGTCAACCACGAGGAGAAGCTCCCTGCGTCGAGCGGCCCGCCCTCGTCCACGTCGTGCGCCACCGTCAGCGCGGGGCGGGGACCAGGGGATGCCTCCAGCCGTGCGGGTCGGGGCCGTGGCCGGTCTGGACGGCGAGCAGCGTCTCGCGCAGCCGGGCGGTCACGGGGCCGGTGCCGCCGTCCCCCACGGTCCACGAGCGATCGGCCGCCTGGATCTCGCCCACCGGCGTGATCACGGCCGCGGTGCCGCAGGCGAACACCTCGCTGATCTCGCCCGAGGCGTTCCCCTCCTGCCACATGTCGGTGGAGATCCGGGCCTCCTCCGCGCCGTAGCCGAGGTCCCGTGCCAGGGTCAGCAGCGAGTCACGGGTGACACCGGGGAGGAGTGCGCCGGTCAGGGACGGCGTGACGATGCGCACGTCGTCGCCGGAGCCGTAGACGAAGCAGAGGTTCATGCCCCCCATCTCCTCGACCCACCGGTGCTCGTTGGCGTCGAGCCACACCACCTGGTCGCAGCCGCGGGCGGCGGCCTGCGCCTGGGCGACCAGGGACGCCGCGTAGTTGCCGGCGCACTTGGCCTCGCCCGTGCCGCCCGGGGCGGCACGCACGTAGTCCTCGGACAGCCACACCGAGACCGGCTTGATGCCTCCCGGGAAGTACATGCCCGCGGGCGAGGCGATGAGCACGTAGACGTACGACGACGCCGGACGCACCCCGAGGCCGACCTCGGTGGAGAACATGAAGGGGCGGAGGTAGAGGCTGTGCTCAGGAGCCGAGGGGACCCATGCCTCGTCCTGCGTCACGAGGGCCTCGATGGAGGCCAGGAACAGCTCCTCGGGAAGCTCGGGCATCGCCAGCCGGGCCGCCGAACGCTGGAAGCGGCGGGCGTTGGCCGTCGGCCGGAACGTCGCCACGGAGCCGTCCGGCTGCCGGTAGGCCTTGAGTCCCTCGAAGATGGCCTGTCCGTAGTGCAGGACCATCACCGCCGGGTCGAGCGAGATCGGCGCGTACGGCACGAGCTGGGCGTCGTGCCAGCCGCGCCCTTCCTCCCACTGGATCGTCACCATGTGGTCGGTGAAGTACCGGCCGAAGCCGGAGTCCTCGAGGATGGCCGCCCGCTCGGACGCCGCACGCGGCGTGCTCGTGGGCTTGAGGGCGATCGTGGTCATGGTCCGAACCGTACTCTCAGCCCGCCACGGCCGCTGCGAGGTCGTCACCGATCTGCGACGTCGAGCGGGCCGGTCGGCCGGGACGCCTGGCCAGGTCGGCCGCGACGGCCGACTCCACCCGGGTGGCCGGCTCGGCGTGCCCCAGGTGGTCGAGCAGCATGGCCACCGAGAGCGCCGTGGCCGTGGGGTCGGCCTTGCCCTGGCCGGCGATGTCCGGGGCAGACCCGTGGACCGGCTCGAACATGCTGGGGTTGGCCCGGCTGACGTCCAGGTTGCCGCTGGCCGCAAGACCGATCCCGCCCGCGATCGCCGCCCCGATGTCGGTCAGGATGTCGCCGAAGAGGTTGTCGGTGACGACGACGTCGAAGCGTCCCGGGTCGGTGACGAAGAACATCGATGCGGCGTCGACGTGGCAGTAGGCGACGGTGACGTCGGTGAACTCCTCGGCCACCCGGTCGACGGTCCGCTGCCAGAGCCCGCCGGCGTTCACCAGGACGTTCGTCTTGTGGACGAGGGTCAGGTGTCGCCGGGGGCGACGCTGCGCCCGGGCGAACGCGTCGCGAACCACCCGCTCGACGCCGTAGGCCGTGTTGAGGCTCTCCTCGGTGGCCACCTCGTGCGGCGTGCCGAGTCTCAGAGCGCCACCGGAGCCGGCGTACGGGCCTTCGGTTCCCTCGCGGACGACGACCATGTCGATGGTGTCCGTGCTCCCTGCGGTCACCGGGCTCGTGACGCCGGGGTAGAGCCGGACCGGCCGCAGGTTGACGTGGTGGTCGAGCGCGAACCGCAGACGCAGCAACAGCCCTCGCTCGAGGACCCCAGGAGGCACGCTCGGGTCGCCGACGGCTCCCAGCAAGATGGCGTCGTGCCCGCGCAGCTCCTCCAGCACGCTGTCGGGAAGGACCTCACCCGTGGCGTGATAGCGGCGCGCCCCCAGGTCGTAGTCCGTGGTGGCGACGGTCAGCCCGGCAGGGGCCAGCGCCGCCTCGAGCACCTTCAGTCCCTCGGTGACCACCTCGCCGCCGATGCCGTCGCCGGGGATCACTGCGAGCCGGATGCTGGTCATGGGGGCGAGCGTACGGTGCCGTCTCACGCCTCGACACCGAGGATCCGGATGCTGGACAGACCGATGGTCCGGACCGCGGTCCGGGCCATCGGCAGTGCTGCGCCTAGCTCTTCTTCTTCACGGTGAGCGTGACCGAGCTGGAGGTGCTCCCGGCGAGGCCGGAGCTTCCCTGGTAGACGGCCACGATGGTGTGCTTGCCCACCTTGAGCGTGGGCCAGGTGACCGTCACCTTTCCGCCGGAGAGGGTCCCGGTGGCCAGCACCTTCGACCCCTCCTTGAACTGCACCTTGCCGGTGGGCTTGGTGGAGCTGCCCGGCAGCGCCACGGTCGCGGTGGCCTTGACCTGGCTTGCCCTTGACCACGGTGGTCTTGTTCAGGGACAGCTTGGTCGTGGTCGCCTGCTTGACCGTGACCACCTCGGCCCGGCTGCCCGCGGCGTTGAGGTGGTGCAGCAGGAGGATGCCCTGCGGCTTGTCGACGCCCATCGACGACGCGTCGGTGGAGACCGTGAGCTTCTCCCCCGGCTGGTCGTCGTTGAGCGTGATACCGAACGCGCCGGACACGGTGTAGGCCGGGCCAGGCTGTTGATCGCCAGACCGAAGCCGGCGCCGGAGGCACCGACCGAGTCGATGACTTCGATGCCGTCGTCGGCAGCGAAGAAGGTCGTCACCTGGTAGCGCACCGTGCCGAGGGCGTTGAGCTTCGAGCCGTAGTAGTCCGCCAGGTAGCCGAGGCCGACGGGGAGGACCATCACGTCACCGTGCATCTTCGCCGTGTCCAGCCCACCCCCGAAGTCGTTGATCAGCTCCTGGTCGACGACGTCGAAGGTCCCGAGGTCCACGGTCTCGGCGAGGAAGAGGTCCGTGTCCGGAACACGCGTGTTGTAGACCACCGCCTCCGGCGTCCCGTCGCCGTCGAGGTCGAGCTCGATGTCGTACTCGGTGAGCCCCGCAGCCGTCCGCCAAGCGCCCTGGGTGGCCACCGCGAAGTACAGGTCAGCCGTCCAGCGGGTCGTCGAACAACGACGCCGAGGAGCCGGCACCGACGTACCTCAGGTCGGCCGACCTGACGTCGGCGAACGGGATGCACCCGGTGATCAGCGTCGTCGTGCAGCTCGGCAGCTTGCCGCTGGTCGCGGCCAGCTCGAACGACGAGATCGTCGAGAGTCGCAACGCCAATCCCTCTCCCCCGTCGCGCGTCGACACCTGATCGGCTCAGCCGAGCAGGTCGACCGAGCGGGCGTCCAGCGCACCGATCTCGGCGGCGATGGCCGTCGAGGACCTCGGGCGGGATCGCGGAGTCGACCGTCAGGGCGACCAGGGCGTGCGCCCCCGCGGGTGTCGCGCGCGACCTGCATGCCGGCGATGTTGACCTCGGCCTCCCCGAGGATCCGCCCGACGACGCCGACCACCCCGGGACGGTCGTCGTAGCGCAGGAAGGCGAGGTGCTCGGCCATCGGGAGGTCGACGCCGTAGCCGTCGACCTCGACGATCTTCTCGACCTGGCGGCGCCCGACCAGGGTGCCGCTGACCGACACCTGGGCGCCGGACGGCATCGCGCCCCGCACGGTGACCAGGTTGCGGTGGTCGGGGCTCTCCGGATCGGTCACGAGGGCGACGTCGACCCCGCGCTCCTTGGCCATGAGCGGCGCGTTGACGTAGGACACCTGCTCGTCGACGACGTCGGTGAAGACACCCTTCAGGGCCGAGAGCTCGAGCACCGACACGTCCAGCTGGGCGATCTCACCGCGCACCTCCACGGTGATGCTGGCGGGCACCCTCCGGCGAGAGCGGTGAAGATCCGGCCGAGCTTCTCGGTGAGCGGGAGCCCCGGGCGCACGTCGTGGGCGATGGCCCCGCCCTGGACGTTGACGGCGTCGGGCACCAGCTCGCCGGCCAGAGCGAGCCGGACCGAGCGGGCGACGGCGATTCCCGCCTTCTCCTGCGCCTCGTCGGTCGAGGCCCCCAGGTGGGGGGTGGCCACCACCTGCTCGAAGGCGAACAAGGGTGAGTCGGTGCACGGCTCCTTGGCGTAGACGTCGAGTCCGGCACCCGCGACGCGACCCTCCGTCGAGCGCCTCGGCGAGCGCGTGCTCGTCGACGATCCCGCCGCGCGCCGCATTGATGATCCGCACGCTGGGCTTGACCTTGTGCGAGCGCGTCGGCACCGATGAGCCCCACCGTCTCGGGGGTCTTGGGCAGGTGCACGGTGATGAAGTCCGACCGCTGGAGCAGCTCGTCGAGACCGACCATGGAGATGTTCATCTGGGCCGCCCGGGCCGGTTGGACGTAGGGGTCGTAGGCGATCAGGGAGACCCCGAAGGCGCTGAGCCGCTGAGCCACGAGCTGCCCGATCCGACCGAGGCCGACGATCCCGACCACCTTGTCGGCGAGCTCGACCCCGGTGTACTTCGAGCGCTTCCACGCGCCGTCCTTGAGCGCCTGGCTGGCCGGCGCGATGTGTCGGGCCGACGCCAGCAGCAGGCCGACCGCGAGCTCGGCCGCACTCACGATGTTGGAGGTGGGCGCGTTGACGACCATGACCCCGGCCTGGGTCGCGGCGGCCACATCGACGTTGTCGAGACCGACGCCCGCACGGGCCACCACCTTCAGGCGCGGCGCCGCAGCGAGGGCCTCCGCGTCGATCTTGGTCGCGGACCGGACGAGGACGGCGTCGACGTCGGCGAGCGCGGGCAGCAGCTCGCGCCCGGTCGGCTCCGTCGCAGTGCCGGATCTCGAAGTCCGGTCCGAGCGCATCCACCGTGGCGGGCGACAGCTCTTCGGCGATGAGGACGACGGGCTTGCTCACAGTGGGTCCTTCGGGTCGGACGGCGGCGCGACGAAGCTTCTGGCAGGTGCCCCTCAGTCTACGGATGCCTCGTGAATCGCTTCACAAGACGTCCGCCCTCTGAGACCGGAGTCTCACCCACAGGACATCCCCGCCACGGACGGCCGAGCCTGGGGAACGGCCAGCAACCCGCCGACCACGCTCGGTGAGATCTTGGGCCTTGCTGGGTCCCCCGCTCTCCGGGAGAGGCAAGATGGTGGCATCACACGAGGAGGGGACCCGTGCGCCAAACCCTGAAGATCCCGCCATCGCGACCGACCCGTCGACGGAGGGCCCTCGCTGTGACCGCGAGCGCCGCTGTGGTCGCTGCCGGCCTGACGGTGCTTGCTCCACCAGCCGTCGCCGCCGTCAGCGGCCAGGTCTGGACGGTCGGCCTCGGGTCCGACGGGCAGCTCGGCTCCGGGTCCACCTCGAACCGGACGGCGTTCGGGGTCGTCAGCGGTCTCACCGACGTCGCTGAGATCGCCGGAGGTCGCGAGCACGTCGTCGCCCGCACCAACAGCGGTCAGGTCTGGGCCTGGGGAGATGTCTCCAAGGGCGCCGTCGGTGACGGGAGCGCCCTGACCACCGCGGCCCCTGACCGTCAGATGCGCCGGTCCAGGTGCTCACCGGGGCCACCGGGATCGCCACCGGTCACTACCACTCGCTCGCCGTGCTCACCGACGGCACGGTGCGCAGCTGGGGCTACAACAACTACGGGCAGCTCGGCAACGGCTCGACCACCGGTCGAAGCACGCCGGGAGTCGTCACCGGCCTGTCCGGGGTCACCTCGGTCTTCGGCGGCCGTGACATGAGCTATGCGCTGCTCACCTCGGGAAGCGTGCGCGCCTGGGGCAACAACCCGAACGGTGAGCTCGGCGACGGCACCACGACTCGTCGCACGACGCCGGTCGCCGTGTCGGGGATCACGAACGCCATCGCGGTGGCCGGGGGCCGCAACCACGGGCTCGCCCTGCTCAGCAACGGCACCATCAAGGCCTGGGGCCTCAACACCTACGGCCAGCTCGGTGACGGCACCACCACCAACCGCACCACTCCGATCACCGTCTCGGGCATCACCAACGCCGTGGCCGTCGGTGCCGGCGCCGAGCACAGCCTGGCGGTCCTGGCCGACGGGCGGGTCCTGAGCTGGGGACGCGGCTACCGCGGGGCGCTCGGCTCCGGGTCGACCTCCAACCGGCTGGTGCCGGGCGCCGTCAACGGGCTCCCTGCCATCGCCGCCGTCGACGCCGGGCGCGATCACTCGCTCGCCGTCGCTGCTGACGGACGGCTCTACAGCTGGGGGTTCGACGACTTCGGCCAGCTCGGCGACGGCCTGACCGCCAACCGGCTCACTCCGTACCAGGTCCCTGGCATCACCGACGCCGTCGAGGCGGGCGGCGGGCGCGGCTACAGCGTCATCCTCCGCGCCTCCGGCGGTGGCGACCCGGACATCACGCCGCCGACGGCGCCCGGCACCCCCACCGCCTCCAGCACCGTCTCCGGGCGAGTGGATCTCTCGTGGGCTGCCTCGACCGACGACCGCGCGACCACGCTGGCCTACCGCGTGTTCCGGGACGGCGGCGCCTCCCTGGCGGGCACGGTGAGCAGCTCCTCGGTGGGCCAGGTCACGTGGAGCGACACCGGGCGCACGCCCGGCGCCGTGCACACCTACACCGTCGAGGCCTCGGACGGCACCAACACGAGCACTCGCTCGGGGAGCTCGGCGCCGGTGACGGTGGCCGGTGGCGGGGGTGGCGGCACCACCATCCTCACGGACTCGTTCTCCACGTTCCCCAGCGGCTTCTCGTCCGTGGTGGGGACTGACGTCGGACGCCACTCGCTTCGCCCCCGGCGACTTCGCCCCGAGCGTGCGGGCGCAGCCGAACGCCTCCGTGGCGGTCGCCTACAAGGATCTCCCGGCGGCCGAGCCGCGCGTGTGTTCCGAAGCGGCGTTCCGGCTCGAGAGCAACACGGCGACCCTCGCCCTGATGAAGCTACGAGCCGGGAGCCAGTCCGTGGCGCGCGTGTCGGTGACCACCACACGCTCACTGGTCGTACGGGCGGACACCAACGGCACCGTCTTCACGTCGACGGTGACGCTGCCCCTGACGACCTGGACGACCCTCACGCTCTGCGCCACCACCGGCACCGGAGGAGCGATCGAGCTGTCGGTCAACGGTGCGCCGGCCGGCTCGTGGACGACCTCGACGGGCTCGGCCGCCATCACCCGGGTACAGCTCGGCGACAACGACCCGAAGACTGCCGTCTACAACATCGACGCGCTGACGGTCAGCCGCTGACCGTCAGCCCCCGAGGGGCGTTGTCGCGGCTCAGCGGGCCGCCGTGCCCTCGACGTAGTCGCCGTCGCCGGTCTTGACCCACGACATGAGCTTGCGGAGCTCGCGACCGGTCTGCTCGATGGGGTGCGCCTCACCCTGGGCGCGCAACGCCTTGAACTCCGGGGCCCCGGCGTCCTGGTCGTCGATGAACCGCTTGGCGAAGGCGCCGGACTGCACGTCGGCCAGCACGGCCTTCATGTTCTCCTTGACGTGGGCGTCGATCACGCGCGGACCCGAGACGTAGTCGCCGTACTCGGCGGTGTCGGAGACCGACCAGCGCTGCTTGGCGATGCCCCCCTCGTACATGAGGTCGACGATCAGCTTGAGCTCGTGCAGGCACTCGAAGTAGGCGACCTCCGGCTGGTAGCCCGCCTCGATGAGGACCTCGAACCCCGTCTGCACCAGGGCGGAGGCGCCACCGCAGAGCACGGCCTGCTCGCCGAACAGGTCGGTCTCGGTCTCCTCGGTGAACGTGGTCTTGATGCCGCCGGCCCGCAGGCCGCCGATGCCCTTGGCGTAGGACAGCGTGAGCGCCCAGGCCTCCCCGGTGGCGTCCTGCTCCACGGCCACGATGACCGGGACGCCGCGGCCGGCGACGTACTCGCGGCGCACCAGGTGGCCCGGACCCTTGGGCGCGACCATGGCGACGTCCACGCCCGCCGGCGGGGTGATGTAGCCGAACCGGATGTTGAAGCCGTGCCCGAAGAAGATCGCGTCGCCCTCCTGCAGGTTGGGCTCCACCGACTCCGCGTAGAGGTGCCGCTGCACGGGGTCGGGCGCGAGGATCATGATCAGGTCGGCCTCGGCGCACGCGGTGGCCGGGTCGACGACCCGCAGGCCTTCCGCCTCGGCCTTGGCGCGGCTCTTCGAGCCCTCGGGGAGACCCACCCGCACGTCGACGCCGGAGTCGCGCAGGGACAGCGCGTGGGCGTGGCCCTGGCTGCCGTAGCCCAGGACGGCGACGACCCGGTTCTGGATGATCGAGAGGTCGGCGTCGTCGTCGTAGAACAGCTCGGCCACGGCAGTGGTCTCCTTCGTGCGGGTGGATGAGCGGGTGGATGGGGTCGGGCGGGGCGAGTCTCTCAGGCGGGTCGGTCGGCGGCGGTGCGCAGGCTCCGGTCGGTGATCGATCGGGGTCCGCGGCCCACGGCCACCATCCCCGACTGGACGAGCTCCTTGATGCCGAACGGCTCCAGGACCCGCAGCAGGGCCTCGAGCTTCTCGGCGTTGCCGGTGGCCTCGACGGTGACCGCGTCGGGGGCGACGTCGACGACCTTCGCGCGGAACAGCTGGACGGTCTCGAGCACGTGCGACCGGGTCTCGAGGTCGGCCTTGACCTTGACCAGCAGCAGCTCACGCTGGACCGAGGTGGCCGGCTCGAGCTCGACGATCTTGATGACGTTGATCAGCTTGTTCAGCTGCTTGGTGACCTGCTCGAGCGGCGAGCCCTCCACGGAGACCACGATCGTCATGCGCGAGACGCCGGGGTGCTCGGTGGGGCCGACGGCCAACGACTCGATGTTGAAGCTGCGACGGCTGAAGAGCCCCGCGATCCGGGCGAGGACGCCGGGCTGGTCCTCGACCAGCACCGACAGCGTGTGCCTGCTCATCGTCAGTCCTCTCGGTCCCACGTCGGCGCGAGATCGCGCGCGATCTTGATGTCGTCGTTGCTCGTGCCTGCCGCGACCATCGGCCACACCATGGCGTCCTGGTGGACGGCGAAGTCGACGACGACCGGGCGGTCGTCGACCGCCATGGCTGCCTCGATCGTGGAGTCCACGTCCTCGGCCTTGTCGCAGCGCAGCCCGACGCAGCCGTACGCCTCCGCGAGCTTCGCGAAGTCGGGGATCCGCTTGGAGTGGAGGTCGGTGTTGGAGTAGCGGCCCTCGTAGAAGAGCGTCTGCCACTGCCGAACCATGCCGAGGCTGCCGTTGTTGATGACGGCGACCTTGATGGGGATGTCGTTGAGCGCGCAGGTCGCGAGCTCCTGATTGGTCATCTGGAAACAGCCGTCACCGTCGACGGCCCAGACCGTGGCGTCCGGCCGTCCGACCTTGGCGCCCATCGCCGCGGGCACCGCGTAGCCCATGGTGCCGAGGCCGCCGGAGTTCAGCCAGGTGCCGGGCTTCTCGTAGCTGATGAACTGAGCGGCCCACATCTGGTGCTGGCCGACCCCTGCGGTGTAGATCGCGTCGGAGCCGACGAGGGCGCCGAGCCGCTCGATGACGTACTGCGGAGCGAGCTCACCGGGCGGCGGCTCGGCGTAGCCCAGGGGGTACGTCTCGCGCAGGTGGTCCAGCTGGTGCCACCACGCGGCGTAGTCGCCCTGCCGACCTTCGGCCTGGTCGGCCTGAAGGGCCACGACGAGATCCGAGATCACCTCGCGGCAGTCGCCCACGATCGGCACGTCCGCGTTGCGGTTCTTGGAGATCTCCGCCGGGTCGATGTCCGCGTGGATCACCTTGGCCCCCAGGGCGAAGGTGTCCAGCCGTCCGGTCACCCGGTCGTCGAAGCGGGCACCGAGCGCGATGAGCAGGTCGCTCTTCTGGAGCGCGGTGACCGCGGCGACGCTGCCGTGCATGCCCGGCATCCCGAGGTGCTGGGCGTGGCTGTCGGGGAAGGCGCCTCGGGCCATCAGCGTCGTCACGACCGGGATCCCGGTGCAGCTCGGCGAGCACCAGCAGCTCCGCTGCAGCTCGTGCCTTGATGACACCGCCGCCGACGTAGAGGACCGGGCGCCTGGCCTCGCTGATCATCCGGGCGGCCTCACGCACCTGCTTGGAGTGCGGCCGCGTGACCGGACGGTAGCCGGGGAGGTCGATCGACGTCGGCCAGTCGAACGTCGTCATCGCCTGGAGCGCGTCCTTGGAGACGTCGACGAGCACCGGTCCGGGGCGCCCCGTGCTCGCGATGTGGAAGGCCTCGGCCACGGTCCGCGCGATGAGCGAGGGGTCGGTGACCAGGTAGCTGTGCTTGGTGATCGGCATCGTGATGCCGCGGATGTCGGCCTCCTGGAAGGCGTCCGACCCGATCGCGGCGCTCGGCACCTGACCGGTGATCGCGACCAGCGGGACCGAGTCCATGTTGGCGTCCGCGAGCGGGGTGACGAGGTTGGTGGCACCCGGACCTGACGTGGCGATGCAGACACCGACCCTGCCGGTCGCCATGGCGTACCCCTGGGCCGCGTGGCCGGCGCCCTGCTCGTGCCGGACGAGGATGTGCCGGATCGTCGAGTCGAACAGCGGGTCGTAGAGCGGGAGGACCGCTCCGCCCGGGATGCCGAACGCCACCTCGACACCCGCGGCCTCCAGGGACCGCACGAGGCTCTGGGCTCCGGTGATCTGCTCGGTCATCTCGTTCTTCCTCAGGTGCGGGTGGGAGACGGGCGGCTCGGCACGAAAAAGCCCCTCGGCCCGTGGAGGGCGAACGAGGGGCGGCGCGTCGGTGGCGGAGGATCCGTCAGCCGACGCGCTCGAGAACTACGAGAATTCGGGTACGCACGCCTTCAGGGTGGCCCAGCGAGCGCGGCTCGTCAACCAGGCGAGACGCCGATCTCACGATCCGGACGAGTCGCTCCCCGCCTCCCGCCGCTGGGGACGTCAGTCGCAGACGGCGCCCTGGGCGGCGGACCCGACCAGCCGCGCGTACTTGGCGAGGACCCCGCGGGTGTAGCGGGGCGGGAGCGGCGCCCAGCCCAGGGCCCGGGCGGTCAGCTCGGCCTCGTCGACCAGCAGGTCCAGGGTGCGTCCGGCGATGTCGACGCGGATCCGGTCACCGTCACGCACGAAGGCGATCGGGCCGCCGTCCACGGCCTCGGGCGCCACGTGCCCGATACACAGCCCGGTGGTGCCGCCGGAGAACCGTCCGTCGGTCAGCAGCAGCACGTCCTTGCCGAGCCCGGCCCCCTTGATCGCGCCGGTGATCGCGAGCATCTCGCGCATGCCCGGACCGCCCTTGGGGCCTTCGTAGCGGATCACCACCACATCCCCCGCCTGCACGGTTCCAGCCTCGAGGGCGTCCATGGCGGCGCGCTCCCGCTCGAAGACCCGCGCGGTGCCCTCGAACACGTCGAGGTCGAAGCCCGCCGTCTTGACGACCGCTCCGTCAGGCGCCAGCGATCCGCGCAGGACCGACAGGCCGCCGCTGGCGTGGATCGGGTCGGCCATCGCCCGGATGATCTGGCCGTCCGGGTCGGGGGGCGCGATGTCGGCGAGGTTCTCGGCCACCGTCCTCCCCGTCACGGTGAGCGCGTCGCCGTGCAGCAGCCCCGCGTCGAGCAGCGCCTTCATGACCACCGGGACGCCTCCGATGCGGTCGACGTCGGTCATCACGTAACGGCCGAACGGCTTCACGTCGGCGAGGTGCGGCACCGTGTCGCCGATCCGGTTGAAGTCGTCGAGGGTCAAGTCGACGTCGGCCTCGTGGGCGATCGCCAGCAGGTGGAGGACGGCGTTCGTGGAGCCACCCAGGGCCATGACGACGGCGATGGCGTTCTCGAACGCCTCGCGCGTCATGACGTCGCGGGCCGTGATGCCCTGGCGGAGCATGCCGACGACGGCCTCCCCGGACCGGCGGGCGTACCCGTCACGCCGACGGTCGGTGGCAGGCGGTGCGGCCGAGCCGGGCAGGGACATCCCCAACGCCTCGGCCGCTGAGGCCATCGTGTTGGCCGTGTACATGCCGCCGCAGGCGCCCTCGCCGGGACAGATCGCGCGCTCGATGAGGTCGACGTCCTCGCGGCTGATCAGGCCCCGGGCGCAGGCGCCCACCGCCTCGAAGGCATCGATGATGGTGACCTCGCGGCTGGTGCCGTCGGTCAGCGTCACGCGCCCGGGCAGGATCGAGCCGGCGTAGAGGAACACCGCGGCGAGGTCGAGCCGGGCAGCCGCCATGAGCATGCCGGGCAACGACTTGTCGCAGCCGGCCAGCAGGACGGACCCGTCGAGCCGCTCGGCCATCATCACGGTCTCGACGGAGTCGGCGATCACCTCGCGGGACACCAGCGAGAAGTGCATGCCCTCGTGGCCCATCGAGATGCCGTCCGACACCGAGATCGTCCCGAACTCCAGCGGGTAGCCGCCGGCCGCGTGCACGCCGTCCTTGGCCGAGTCCGCGAGCCGGTCGAGGGAGAGGTTGCACGGGGTGATCTCGTTCCAGGACGAGGCCACGCCGATCTGGGGCTTGGCGAAGTCCTCGTCGTCCATGCCGACGGCACGGAGCATGCCGCGAGCGGCGGCCTTCTCGAGGCCGTCGGTGACATCGACGCTGCGGGGCTTCAGGTTCGGTGAGTCGCTCACCCCTCGACCCTAGGGGACGTCGGCTTCATCACGTGGTCGAGCGGTTCGCCCGCGGCGTACCGGCGCAGCTGCTCGGTGACGAGCCGACGCGCGCGCGGCAGGAAGGCGGAGGTGTTCCCGCCGACGTGCGGGCTGATGAGCACGTTCGGCAGCCGCCACAGAGGGTGTTCCGGCGGGAGGGGCTCCGGGTCGGTGACGTCGAGGGCCGCGAGCAGGCGACCCGAGGCGCACTCGGCGACCAGCGCGTCGGTCACCACGACGGGGCCTCGGGCGGCGTTCACCAGCAGGGCGCCGTCGTGGAGCGCGGCCAGGAAGGCAGCGTCGACCATGCCCCGGGTCTCAGCGGTGAGAGGCACCGTCAGCACGACGACGTCGGCGTACGGCAGCAGCCCTGCCAGGTCCCCGAACCCGTGGACTTCCGGGTCGGACCCCGGTCGGGCGGATCGCGCCACCCGGGTCACCTCGACCTCGAAGCCGGCCAGCCGTCGATCGACAGCCGCGCCCACGGAGCCGTACCCGACGAGCAGCACGCGCTTGTCGGCGAGGGCCACATGGGGCCGGTCGCGCCACTCCCCCACGTCCTGACCGCGCACGAAGTCAGGGAACCCGCGCAGCGCCGCGATCGCGAGCCCGACCACCAGCTCGGCGGTGGACGCGTCGTGCACCCCGCGGGCGTTGCACAGCACGACGTCGTCGGGGAGGTGCTCCCACACGTCGTCGACCCCGGCGGTGAGGGTCTGCACGACCTCGAGCCGGTGCATCGAGGCCATGGCTGCCAACGGCGCGGACCCGCCCATGTAGCGCGGCACGTAGAAGGTGGTGTCGACCAGCCAGTCCGGAGCGACCCCGACACCCTCCCAGACCCGTACCTCGACGGCACCGGAGGCCTCGTCCAGGAACCCGGGGTCAGGGAACGGGACGACGGCGAGGCGCACGACGACGGACGCTACCGGGTGTGCCACGATCGCCCACCGTGGACGGTGACCTCGGACTGGTGCGCAGCGAGGCCGCGCTCGACCTGCCCTTCGAGCCCCACCCGGCCGCCACGACCCGGTGCGGACGGCTCGCGCCTCGCGCTGTGGGACAACAGCGGGGTGGGCCTCCCGGTCCTCGTGTGCAACGGCCTCGGTACCTCGCCGTACGCCTGGCCAGGCTTGCTGGACCCCGGCGCGGGGATCCAGGCGGTGGGCTGGGACTACGCCGGTGTCGGTGCCTCGGAGCCGCCCCGGGACCTGAGGCGGATCCGGATCGAGGACCACATGGGGGACGCGCTCGCCACCTTGGACCACTACGGCATCGAGCGCGCCGTCCTGGCGTGCTGGTCCATCGGCGTCAACGTCGGTTTCGAGCTGGCCTCGTGGCACCCCGAGAGGGTGGCTGGAGTCCTGGCCGTCGCCGGGGTCCCGGGAGGCACCTTCGGCACGATGCTGGCGCCGCTGCTGGTCCCCCGCCCGCTGCGGCAACCGATCGCGACGACGACCCTGCGGGCCGCCCGCGCCCTGGGGGCGCCACTGACGCTGCTCGCCCGTGCGATCCCCGCCAACGACGCCACTGCGTGGCTGCTCGCCCACAGCGGCTTCATGCTGCCGGCCGCTGCCACCTCGGACGTGCGCCGGACCATGGGGGCGTTCCTCGACCACGACTTCCGGTGGTACTTCCGCCTCGCCCAGGCGGCGTCGGAGCACCCGCCGCTCGACCTGACGTCCGTCGTGGCCCCCGCCACCCTGCTCGCCGGACGGTGGGACCTGCTGACCGCCTGGGACGAGGTGGTCGCGACCGCCGGACGGCTGCCGGACGCCGAGGTCCACGTCCTCCCGGGCTCGCACTTCCTGCCGCTGGAGTACCCCGACCGCATCGTCGACGAGGTGTACGCCCTCGCCGCACGCGCCGGGTTGTCGTAACGTCGCCGGGATGACCACGATCAGTCCGACCTCCGTGCCCCTCCCGACCCGCGAGCTGTGGGCCGGTGGCCCGCACGTCGGAGCCGTCGGACTCGGGTGCATGGGCATGACCCACGGCTACGACCCGAGCATGCGCGACGACGACGAGTCAGTGGCGACGATCCGGCGAGCCGTCGAGCTCGGCGTGACCCTCATCGACACCTCCGACGTCTACGGCCCGTTCACGAACGAGGTCCTGGTCGGTCGGGCCCTCGAACCGGTCCGAGAGGGACGTCGTGCTGGCCACGAAGGTCGGCCTGGTGTCCGAGCCCGGGCAGCCGATCACCCGCGACGGACGTCCGGACCACATCCGAGCGGGGTGCGACGCCTCGCTGCTGCGCCTGGGCACCGACCACATCGATCTCTACCAGCTCCACCGCGTCGACCCGGCCGTCCCGCTGGAGGAGTCGTGGGGCGCGATGGCCGAGCTCGTGGCGGCCGGCAAGGTCGGCGCCCTCGGCCTGTCGGAGGTGACCGTCGACGAGCTCGAGCGGGCCCAGGCCATCCACCCGGTGGCCACCGTCCAGTCCGAGCTGTCGCTGTGGACCCGTGACGCCCTCGCCCGAGGTGCTCCCCTGGTGCGCCGCCCACGGCGCGGGCTTCCTCCCGTTCTCCCCGCTGGGGCGCGGCTACCTCACCGGCACCCTGGCGCCGGGCTTCGAGGCCACGGACTTCCGGGTCGGTCTCCCCCGCTTCACCGCTGAGGCGATGACCGCGAACCAGCGGATCGTCGACGGCGTGCGCGGTGTGGCCGAACGCCACGGTGCGACCGCGGCGCAGGTCGCCCTCGCCTGGACCCTCGCCCAGGGCGCGCGCGTCGTCCCGATCCCCGGCACGCGCCGCCGCGCGCGCGTCGAGGAGAACGCTGCGGCCGCGAGGATCGCGCTGAACGCCGACGGACCTCGCCGAGCTCGATGCCCTGCCCGCCCCGGTCGGCGACCGCTACTGACTGCGATGGCTCACCGACCCCAGCCCCGCGGCCGCCGGACGTCGGCGGCTGTCGGCTTCGTCGTTGCGGTTCTGGCCCTGGCGGCGTGCGGGAGCGATGCCGGAAGCCGGCCGCCCCGGGAGCCCACGACGGGGACCGGACCCAGCGGCCCGACCCTCCCCGACGCGACGGCCTCTCCGTTCCCGACCGGGACACCCTCACCGGCTCCCGGAGCCCCCCAGAAGGTGCGCGGCACCGAGGTCATCGCCACGGAGCTGGCGGTGCCCTGGGGAATGACCTTCCTGCCCGGCGGCGACGCGCTCGTCTCCGAGCGCGACAGCGGGCGGATCCTCCGGGTCTCGCCGGGCGGGCGCGTACGCGTCCTCGGCACGGTCCCTGGGGTGCAGCACGGCGGGGAGGGAGGACTGCTCGGGCTGGCGGTGCCTCTCGAGTCCCCCGACCGGGTCTACGCCTACCTGACGTCGGTGCAGGGCGGCAACCGGATCGTGCGGATGACGTACCGCTCCGGCGAGCTCGGCCCGCCCTCGACGGTCTTCACGGGCATCCCCAGCGGACCGATCCACAACGGCGGGCGCATCGTGTTCGGCCCGGACGGGAACCTCTGGGTCGGCACCGGGGAGGCGGGCCTGCGTGACCCTGCCCAGGACAGGAGCTCCCTCGGCGGCAAGGTCCTGCGGATCACGCCGACCGGCCGGATTCCGGACGACAACCCGTTCCCGGGCTCGCCCGTCTGGTCGCTCGGCCACCGCAACGTGCAAGGGCTGGCCTTCGACTCGAGAGGACGGCTGTGGGCCACAGAGTTCGGTCAGGACACCTGGGACGAGCTCAACGAGATCCGCAAGGGCGGCAACTACGGCTGGCCGGTGGTCGAGGGCAAGACGGGGGGGCCGGCATTCGTCGACCCGTTCGTGGTGTGGCGGCCCGAGAAGGCCTCGCCCAGCGGACTGGCCATCCTCGACGACGTGGCCTACGTCGCCGGCCTGCGCGGAGCCAGGCTGTGGCAGGTCCCCCTGGTCGGCGACCAGCAGGGGGACGCCAGGCCCCTGCTGGTCGAGGAGTACGGCCGCCTGCGCACCGTCGTCGCCACTTCCGACGGTGGCCTGTGGCTCACGACCTCCAACCGCGACGGCCGAGGCACCCCCGCCCCCACTGACGACCGCATCCTCCACCTCGGCCTGACGTGACCGGATCAGAAGGTGGCGGCACGGACGCACAGCACGTCGGGCAGGTGCCGGACGACCTCCGACCAGCTCTCCCCCTCGTCGGCGCTGGCGTAGACCGAACCGTCGCGCCCGCCTAGGTACAGCCCCGCGGGGTCGGCGCCGTCGGTCGCGAAGGCATCCCGCAGGACCACGGCGAAGTACCCGTCCGGCAGGCCGGCGGACGCGGAGCGCCACGAGTCGCCCGCGTCGTCGGTGCGCCACACCTGCAGCTGGGCGCCGGGCACGGTCCGGTCGCGGTCGGCGACGAGCGGCACGACGTACGCGGTCCCGCCCCGGCTGGGGTGCGCCACCACCGGGAAGCCGAAGTCGGCGGGGAGTCCGTCCTCCGAGGCCGCCCACGAGGCTCCTGCGTCGCGCGAGACGTACACACCACCGTGGTTCTGTGCGTACAGGACGTCGGCGTCGGCGGCGTCGCGCGCGACCTTGTGGACGCACTGCCCGTACTCGACCAGCGGATCGGGGAAGAACCACGCGTGGATCCCGGTGTTGGACGGAGCCCAGGTGGCGCCGCCGTCGTCGGTGACGTAGACCCCGCCGGTCGACATCGCCACGAGGACCTTCTGGTCGTCGCGGGGGTCCGGAAGCACGGTGTGGACGGCCTGGCCGCCGTAGCCGGGCGCCCAGGTGGGCCGGTGCGGGTGGTCCCAGAGTCCCTGGACGAGGCTGAAGGTCTCGCCCCCGTCCTCGCTGCGCCACAGCGCGCTGGGCTGCGTGCCCGCCCAGACGACGTCGGGCCGGTCGACGGTGTCCGGGGCCAGCTGCCAGACCGCCTCGACGGAGGCCCCCGCCACCTTCGGGGAACCGCACCCCGCCCCCCGGTGTCTCGTGCCAGGTGGTGCCGGCGTCGTCGGACCACGCGACGGTCGGCCCCCAGTGCTCGCTCGTCGCCCCGACCAGCACCCGCGGGGCGACCCCCCGCAGCGTCGATCGCGCACGCGGACACCGCCTGCATCGGGAAGTGCGGGCCGTGGACGGCCCACGGAGGCCCGATCCTCGGACGTGGCGAGCCAGAGGCCCTTCTTGGTCCCGATGAGCAGCAGCGTCGTCATGCCACGGATCGTTCACCTCGCGGGCGTCGCTGGGAAGTCCTCCGACCGGAGGAATTGGTCCGGATCGGGAATGTCGGTGGGCCCTGGCACCGTTGCCGACCCGGGGATGCTCGTCCGTTCCGCCTGCTCGTCCGTTCCGCCTGCCCGCCCGATCACCTGCCTCGAACCCGCACCTGGAGCCACGATGTCGTCCTCGTCCACCGATCCCACCGCCGACGAGGTCGTCGCTGCCACCGACGTGCCCGACCCGCGGCGCTGGCTCGCCCTCGGCGTCATCGCGATCGCCCAGCTGATGATCATCCTGGACGCCTCGATCGTGAACATCGCGCTGCCGTCGGCGCAGGCCGACCTCGGGATCAGCGACGCGAGCCGGCAGTGGGTCATCACGGCCTACACGATCGCCTTCGGCGGCCTGCTGCTGCTCGGCGGCCGGATCGCCGACTACTCGGGGCGCAAGAAGATCTTCATCATCGGCCTCCTGGGCTTCGCCGGAGCATCAGCGCTGGGTGGCATCGCGACCAGCCAGGCGATGCTGTTCGGCGCCCGGGCCCTGCAGGGTGCGTTCGCCGCGCTGCTGGCGCCCGCCGCGTTGTCCCTCATCACCGTGACCTTCACCGAGTCCAAGGAGCGCGCGCGGGCCTTCGGGGTCTACGGCGCCATCTCCGGTGGTGGGGCGGCCATCGGCCTGATCGTCGGTGGGGTGCTCACCGAGTACTTCTCGTGGCGCTGGTGCCTGCTCGTCAACGTCCCCATCGCGTTGATCGCCGCCGCCCTGGCGGTCCCCTACGTGCGTGAGAGCAAGGCCCAGGGCGACACCCGCTACGACATCCCCGGGGCCATCACTGCCACCGACGGGACTGGTGGCGCTCGTCTTCGGTCTCACCAAGGCCGGCACCCCGGGTGACGGCTGGTCGGCACCGATCACCGTCGCCAGCTTCATCGCGGCCACCGTCCTGCTGGTCTCCTTCGTGCTGATCGAGCGGACCGCCTCGCACCCGCTGCTGCCGCTGCGCGTGATCACCGACCGCAACCGGGGAGGTTCCTACGGGGCGATGTTCCTGACCTCCGCCGGGACTCTTCGGCATGTTCCTCTTCCTGACGTACTACTTCCAGGCCACCTTGGGGTACTCGGCGCTCAAGTCCGGGCTTCGCCTTCCTGCCGTTCTCGCTCGGCATCATCGTGAGCGCCGGGATCGCCAGCCAGATGCTGCCTCGCACCGGCCCGCGGTGGCTCGCCACCGGAGGCCTCGTGTCCGCCGCCCTGGGCATGGCCTGGCTCACCCAGATCACGCCCGACACGGCGTACGTGACGCACGTGCTCCCGGCGATGCTGCTCATCAGCCTCGGGATGGGCTTCGTCTTCGTGCCGCTGTCGGCGACCGCCCTGTTCGGCGTCCTGCAGCACGACGCCGGCGTGGCCTCAGCCGTGCTCAACAGCGCCCAGCAGATCGGTGGCTCGCTCGGCACGGCGCTGCTCAACACCATCGCCGCGACCGCGACGGCGAGCTTCCTGGTCGCCAACCCCGGCCTGGACTCCATCCAGGACGGCCTCGTGACGGGTTACACCACGGCCTTCTGGGTCGGCGCTGCCTTGCTCGCGGCCGCGGCCCTCGTCGTCGCCGTGACGATCACGGCCGACAAGCACTCCCTCGCGCAGCACGACGTGGCGGTCCCTGTCGGCTGATCGCCGGAGCGGGAGGCGCCGACCTGCGTCCAGCGGCCACACTGCCTCCATGGACCTTCGCTTCGACGCCGTCGTCATCGACTGCCACGACCCCGAGCGGCTCGCCACCTTCTGGTGCTCGCTGCTCGGGGTGGAGGTCCGAGGTCGTTGGGAGCAGTACGTCGGTCTGCACCCCATGACCGACGGGCAGCCTCGGCTGGTGCTCCAACGGACCGCAGGACCCCCGGCCGCCGAAGAACACGGTGCACCTCGACCTGCACACCTCCTCGGCGCAGTCCCTGGCCGGCGAGGTCGAGCGGGCCGTCGGCCTGGGAGCGAGGCTGGTCGAGACCTACGACGGCGAGGTGGCCTCACTGGCGCACCCTCGCCGACCCCGAGGGCAACCTCTTCTGCATCGTCGCCGACTGAGCCTCAGCCGGCGTCGAGCGCCTGCAGGAGCAGCTCGCGGACGCGCGCAGCGTCAGCCTGACCGCGGGTGGTCTTCATCACCGCACCCACGAGGGCTCCGACGGCTGCCACCTTGCCGTCGCGCACCTTCTGCGCGGCGTCCGGATCGGCCGCGATCGCGCCGGCCACCGCCGCCGCGAGCTCACCCTCGTCCGAGACGACCTGCAGGCCGCGGGAGGCGACCACCTGGTCCGGTGAGCCCTCACCTGCCAGCACGCCCTCCAGGCACGAGCGGGCCATCTTGTCGGTGAGGGCACCCTCCTCGACGAGCGCAACCACGCGGGCCACGTCCTCCGGGGTGAGCGGAAGGTCGTCCAGGGCCAGCCCGCGGTCGTTGGCGGTGCGGGCCAGCTCGCCCATCCACCACTTGCGGGCGGCGGCAGGGGCCGCACCCGCGGCGACCGTACGGGCGATCAGCCCGTCCGCCCCGGCGTTGACGACGTCACGCATCTCGAGGTCGGTGAAGCCCCAGGCCGCCTGCAGCCGAGCCCTGCGTACCGGCGGAGGCTCCGGAAGGGTCTGGCGCAGCTCCTCGACCCACTCCGGCGCGGGTGCCACCGGGACCAGGTCGGGTTCGGGGAAGTAGCGGTAGTCCTCTGCGTCGGACTTCTCTCGACCGGCCGTGGTGACGCCGGTGTCCTCGTGGAAGTGCCGAGTCTCCTGCACGACCCGGTCTCCGGCGTCCAGGCGGGCAGCGTGCCGGCGCACCTCGTAGCGGACGGCTCGCTCGACCGACCGCAGCGAGTTGACGTTCTTGGTCTCCGACCGGGTGCCGAGCGGGGCGTCCGGTGACGCGCGCAGCGACAGGTTGACGTCGCAGCGCAGCGACCCTTGCTCCATCCGGACGTCGGACACCTCGAGGACGCGCAGCAGGTCGCGCAGCGCAGCCACGTACGCCTTCGCCACCTCCGGAGCCAACGCCCCGGTCCCGGTGATGGGCTTGGTCACGATCTCGATGAGCGGGATCCCGGCGCGGTTGTAGTCGACGAGGGAGTAGTCGGCGCCGTGGATGCGGCCGGTGGCACCACCGACGTGCAGCGACTTCCCGGTGTCCTCCTCCATGTGGGCACGTTCGATCTCGACCCGCACCGGCTGGCCGTCCACCTCGACGTCGAGCCACCCGTTGTAGGCGATCGGCTCGTCGTACTGCGAGGTCTGGAAGTTCTTCGGCATGTCCGGGTAGAAGTAGTTCTTGCGGGCGAACCGGCACCAGGTGGCGATCTCGCAGTTCAGCGCCAGCCCGATCCGCACGGCTGCCTCGACCGCGGCGGCGTTGACCACGGGCAGGGCACCGGGGAGTCCCAGGCAGGTGGGGCAGGTCTGGGAGTTCGGGGGCGCGCCGAACTCCGTCGGGCACCCGCAGAACATCTTGGTGGCCGTGGACAGCTCGACGTGGACCTCGAGGCCCAGCACGGGGTCGAAGCGCGCGACGGCGTCGTCGTAGTCGGCGAGGGCGACCTCGCCCGAGGTGCGGGTCACGGCGCTTCCTCCAGGGCCGGGGCGTCATCGAGGATCGGGTGGCCCCACCGGTCGAGCAGCGCCGCCTCGAGAGCACCACCGACGCGGTACAGCCGGTCGTCGGCCAGCGCCGGCGCCATGATCTGCAGGCCCACCGGGAGCCCGTCCTCGGGTGCGAGCCCGACGGGGATCGACATGCCGCAGTTGCCGGCGAGGTTCACGGGGATCGTGGCCACGTCGTTGAGGTACATCGCCAGCGGGTCGTCCAGCTTGTCGCCGAGCCGGAAGGCCGTGGTCGGGCAGGTGGGAGAGACGAGCACGTCCACCCGCTCGAAGGCTGCCGCGAAATCCCGCGCGATCAAGGTGCGGACCTTCTGCGCCTGGCCGTAGTAGGCGTCGTAGTAGCCGGAGGAGAGGGCGTAGGTGCCCAGGATGATCCGGCGCTTGACCTCGTCACCGAACCCGGCGTCGCGGGTCAGCGCCATGACCTCCTCGGCCGAGCGCGTGCCGTCGTCACCGACCCGCAGCCCGTAGCGCATGGCGTCGAACTTGGCCAGGTTGGAGGACGCCTCGCTCGGCAGGATGAGGTAGTAGGCCGCCAGCGCATAGTCGAAGCTCGGGCAGTCGACCTCCTCGACGGTCGCGCCGAGCGAGACCAGCAGCTCGACGGCCTCCGCGAAGCGCTGCTCGACGCCGGCCTGGTAGCCCTCGCCCCCGAGCTGCTTGACGAGACCGACGCGCATCCCGCGCACGTCCTGCCGGCGCGCCGCCGCCACGAGATCGGGCAGCGGTGCGTCCACCGACGTCGAGTCGAGCGGGTCGTGCCCTCCGATCACCTCGTGCAGCAGGGCGGCATCGAGCACGGTCCGAGCGCAGGGCCCGGCCTGGTCGAGGGAGGAGGCGAGAGCCACGAGGCCATAGCGGGACACCCCTCCGTAGGTGGGCTTCACACCGACCGTGCCGGTGACCGCGGCCGGCTGCCGGATCGAGCCCCCGGTGTCGGTCCCGATCGCCAACGGAGCCTGGAAGGACGCCACGGCCGCGGCCGAGCCGCCGCCGGACCCTCCGGGGGTCCGGTCGAGGTCCCAGGGGTTGTGCGACGGACCGTAGGCCGAGTGCTCGGTCGACGACCCCATCGCGAACTCGTCCATGTTGGTCTTGCCGAGGATGACGATCCCGGCGTCCTTGAGCCGACGGGTGACCGTCGCGTCGTACGGCGGTCGCCATCCTTCGAGCACCTTCGACCCGCACGTGGTGGGGATGCCCTCCATGCACAAGACGTCCTTCAGCGCGAGCGGAACCCCCGCCAAGGGGCCGAGCGGCTCGCCGGCCGCCCGGCGTGCGTCGACGGCTGCGGCGCTCACCAGCGCACCCACCTCGTCCACGTGGAGGAACGCGTGGACCGGGCCGTCGACCGCGTGGATGCGGTCGAGGTGGGCCCGGGTCAGCTCGACGGAGCTGGCGTCACCGGACGCGACGGCTGCCGCGGCCTCCGCGGCGTCCAGCCGGATCAGGTCGTCCCTCACGCCTCGTCCTCGAGGATGCGCGGGACCCGGAAGCGCTGGCCTTCGACGGCGGGCGCGCCGCTCAGTGCTTGCTCGGGCGTCAGGGACGGACGTACGACGTCCGGACGTACGACGTTGGTCAGCGGGACCGCGTGGGACGTGGGCGGGATGTCGTCCGCAGCCACCTCGGCCACGCGGGCGACGGCGCCGAGGATGACCTCCAGCTGACCGGCGAGATGGTCCAGCTCAGCCTCGGACACGTCGATGCGCGCGAGCCGCGCGAGGTGGGCGACCTCGGCTCGGGTCAGGGACGCCATGCGGGATCGGCTCCAGAGGACGGTGCGAGGGGGACCCGTCCATCCTAGGGTCAGGCCGTCTCGGAGACGTCCGACCTCCCACCGGAGAGCAGCCGCATCGGCCGCGCCGGTGAGGCGTGGCGCATTGTCGAGCAGCCAGCGGGTGGCGGCCTCCGGGGCCATCGGGCGTGAGACGTACCAGCCCTGGGCGCTGTCGCAGCCGAGCGCCTCCAGCCGGGCCCAGACCTCCGGCGTCTCGACCCCCTCCGCCACCGCCTGCATGCCGAGGGAGTGCGCGAGGTCGATGATCGAGCGCACGATCGACTCGTCCTCGTCGACCTCGGACAGCCGGCTGACGAACGAGCGGTCGACCTTGATCTCGGTGACCGGGAGCCGCTTGAGCATGAACATCGACGAGTAGCCGGTACCGAAGTCGTCGAGGCTGATCGCGACGTCCAGGGCCTCGAGCGCGTCGAGGGTGTCCATGACCCGGCTGTGCTCGGCCATCAGGGTGCGCTCGGTGAGCTCCAGCATCAGGTGGGTGGCCGGCATCCGGTGCTTGGCGAGGCCCTCCGACACGGTGAGCGACAGCTCGGTGCCGTGCAGGTCGCGCGCGGACACGTTCACGGCCACGGCCACGTCCAGGCCCATCCGACGCCACAGGGAGGCTTGGCCCAACGCTCGGTCGATGACGTACTCGGTGAGCCGGTGCATGAGCCCGGAGGTCTCCGCGAGCGGGATGAAGTCGTCCGGAGCGATGTTGCCGCGCTCGGCGTGGTTCCACCGCAGCAGGGCCTCGACGCCCACCAGGTCCTGGGCGACCAGGCCGACCTTGGGCTGGTAGTGCAGCTCGAGGTCGCCGGCGTCGATCGCCTTGCGCAGCTCGGCGAGCAGACCCAACCGGTTGGTGGAGTGCTGGTCCCGCTCGACGTCGTAGATCTCGACGTCGGCGTGGGTCTCCTTGGCGAGATACATGGCCACGTCCGCACGGCGCATCAAGGTGTCGACTTCCGCGCCGTGCAACGGGTGCATGGCGATCCCGATGCTGGCCTCGAGCTCGAGCAGGACGTCGTCGAGCTGGAACGGCTCGACCAGAGCCGCACGGACCCGCAGCGCCACCTCGAGGGCCTCGTCCTGGGACTCGACCAGCGGGAGGTAGATCGCGAACTCGTCACCACCCAGCCGGGCCACCAGGTCGACATCACGCAGCGTGCCGCGGATGCGCAGGGCGACCAGCTGCAGCAGCTGGTCACCCGTGTGGTGGCCCAGGGTGTCGTTGACCTCCTTGAAGCGGTCGAGGTCGAGGATGAGGAGCGCGAAGGACTCGCAACCCCGGTCGCACTTCTCGAGGGTCTCCTGCATGGTCCGGAGCAGGAACTTGCGGTTCGGCAGCCCTGTCAGCGAGTCGTGGAGCGCTTGGTGCTGCTCCTCCAGCGAGATCTGACCGGTCTTGCGGACTGCGTAGAGGGGGATCAGGAGCAGCGGGATGTACCAGATGCTCGCCTGAGTGGCGAGGACCAGCAGCGGCGACAACGCCATCACCGCGGCCGTGGTGACCACGTAGAAGCCCAGGTCCTCAGACCAGGCCTGGACGAAGCTCAGTCCCTCGTCGCCACTGACGCCCGACACCAGGGTGTTGTTGACGATGAACCAGACGGCCCAGGTGAGCACGATCCAGATCAGGTCGGACGCGCCCAGCGGGATCTCGTCCGGGCCGCTTGCACCGACTCCGTCCTGCACCCCGAAGAGCCACATCACGCCCCAGGCGGCGAACAGCGACAGGGCGTACTGCCCGACGTTGAAGAACAGCTTCCAAGCCTCCTTGCGGCGCACCGTCTCGGAGATCACCGTCGCGCCGGCCTGGAGCAGCACCGCCGGCCAGAAGCCCCACAGGTAGAGCATCGCCAGCACGAAGGCGGTGGAGGTCACCGTGCCCTGCGGGTCGTAGTTGCCCGCCGTGATGACGGGCAGCAGCTCGCCCAGCAGCACCAAGGAGGCGATCATCCAGAAACCGGTGGGCATCGCGCCCATCTTCGGCTGCACGGCGAAGGCGGCGGCGACCACCAGCGCCCAGCCGGCCCAGACGGAGAAGTGCCAGGTGACGCTGAACAGCGACCAGCGCGCCAAGGACGGACGTTGTCCGTGGCCCCCCATGCGTCCCCCCTCCTGAGGTCGGTGCTCCCCTGCGACCGCACAACGCGATCGGGCGGGAACGGGTCCCGCCTTCTCCGTGGCATCGGCCGGGTTCGCACCGCCCTTGAGCAGGGTCGGTCGGGTGAGAGCGATGGTCATGCTCCCGCACTGCTGGTGCTGGCGCGCAGCACACGAAGCGCACCGCGGCGGCTGGGGTGACGCAGCAGCCACTCGGTGGCGGCGGCCGCAGCCATCGGACGCGAGACGTACCAGCCCTGGGCGCTGTCGCAGCCCAGCTCCTCGAGTCGCTCCCAGGTCTCCTCGGTCTCGACACCCTCGGCGACGGCCTCGATGTCGAGGGCGTGCGCGAGCTCGATGATCGAGCGGACGATGGCACCGTCACCACCCGAGGCCAGCCGGCTCACGAACGAGCGGTCGACCTTGATCTCGGCCACCGGCATCTGCTGGAGGAGCACCAGGGAGGAGTAGCCGGTGCCGAAGTCGTCGAGGGAGAGCTTCACCCCGAGACGCTCGAGCGCGGTCAAGGTGCCTGCCACCCGGGCCGGTTCGGACATGAGCACACGCTCGGTGAGCTCGAGGCGCAGGGCCGATGAGGGCAGGCCGTGACGCACGAGCCCGCTGGCCACGGTCTGCGTGAGGGCGTTGCCATGCAGGTCACGGGCGGAGACGTTCACCGCGACCGGGACCTGAAGCCCCACCGACCACCAGGCGGCAGCCTGCTCCAGGGCGGAGTCGATCACGAAGGCCGTGAGACGGTGCATGAGCCCGGACTGCTCGGCCAACGGGATGAACTCGTCGGGGAAGACCAGGCCGCGCTGCGGGTGCCGCCAGCGAACCAGTGCCTCGACCCCCGTCACGGCACCGGACCCGAGCGCGACCTTGGGCTGGTAGTGGAGCTCGAGCTCGCCGTCGTCGATGGCCTGGCGGAGGGCGCCCAGCAGGCCCAACCGGGTCGTCGAGTGCTGGTCGCGGGACGCCGCGTAGGTCTCGACCCCGGTGCGCTCGGACTTGGCGACGTACATCGCGATGTCGGCGCACTGCAGCAGCCGCTCGACGTGGGTTCCGTGGTCGGGGGCCAGGGCCACGCCGATGCTGGCCTCGAGCTCCAGCAGCATCCCCTCCAGCCGGAAGGGCTCGCTCAGTGCGACGCCGATGCGACGGGCCACGTCGAGGGCGGCCTGCTCGTCACGCACCGCCGTCAACAGGATCGCGAACTCGTCGCCACCGAGCCGGGCGACGGTGTCCTCGGGTCGGACCGCGTCGCTGAGGCGCTCGGCGACGATCTCGAGGAGGCGGTCACCCGTGTGGTGCCCCAGGGTGTCGTTGACCTCTTTGAACTGGTCGAGGTCGAGGACCAGCAGCGCGAGGACCTGGTCCTCCTCTCGCTCCTCGAGCAGCTCCGCGAGCTGCTCCACGAGGTACTTGCGGTTGGGGAGCCCGGTCAGGCTGTCGTGGTTGGCCTGGTGCTCCCGGTCGAGGGCGAGCCCGGCGGTGGCGTACATCGCGATCATCGGCGGGATCACCAGGGGCAGCCAGGCGGGACCGTAGGAGATGACCAGGGTGACGACGCCGGAGAACGTGAGGACGGCGACGTTGGTGAAGACCTGGTAGCCGAAGTCCTCCAGGAAGACGCCGAGGAACGACTCCTGGTTGAAGAGCCCGACGACGAGGGACACCAGCCCGTTGTTGACCAGGAAGTAGATCGTCCAGGCCGCGACCATCGGGGCCAGGTCGCCTGCGGTCAGCTGGTGCGCCTGGGTGAGCGAGGCCTGCCAGCCCAGGGCCAGGAGCACGAGCCAGGCGAGGGTGAACGACAGGGCGTACTGCGCGACGTTGAAGGCGGTCTTCCACCAGCCCTTGCGCTCGATCAGGTCGGAGATGACCGACGCCGTGCAGTGGAAGACGATCTGCGGGAACGAGGCCCCAGGTGAACAGCAGGGCGAAGGTGAAGGCGGTCGAGGGGGTGACGCCGCTTTGGCCGTAGGTCTTGCTGGCGATGAGGGGACGGGTCTCGCCCACCACGACGAGGGCGCCGAGGAGGGCGAGCGCCCACCGCTCGCTCACCGTCAGCGCGGAGACGTCCACCTGGGTGAAGGACCAGCCGACGATCGGGAGCCCGAGGACCAAGGTGGCCCACAACGCCAGCGCGAAGGGAGTGCGCGAGAACGGGCTGGGGCGCGCGGCAGCGGCGCTGCCGGCTTCGTCGGTGGCGCGGTCGTCGGACATGTCTCACCCCCCTGCCGTGACGGGATGCGGTCGGGCACTCACCCGTAGTGAGAACCCAGCATCACGTTACGTCACGAGACGATGACAGAGAATCACACCTGAGGGCGAGCCCCTGTCACCCGTTCGGCCCATCGGCAGGCTGGACCACGCGCGCCGCCGCCTCCGGTCCCTCGGCCAGCAGGACCCGCAGTCCTGCCTCGTCGAGCACCGGGGCGCCCACGGCACGGGCCTTCTCCAGCTTGCTGCCCGGGTTGTCGCCCACGACGACGAAGGCCGTCTTCTTCGACACCGAGCCGGTCACCTTCCCGCCCAGCTGCTGGAGGGCCTCGGTCGCCTCGTCCCGGCTGAACCCCTCCAGGGTGCCGGTGACGACGATCGCCAGTCCCTCGAGCGGACGGGGGCCGTCGTCGACGGCGTCCTCGGCCATCCGGACCCCCGCCGCCCGCCACTGCTCGACCACCGACCGCCGCCAGGGCTCGGCGAACCACTCGAGGATCGCCTCGGCGATGACCGGTCCGACACCCTCGGCCGTGGCGAGCTCCTCCGGCGTCGCGGCCATGATCGCGTCCATGCTGCGGAACTCACGAGCCAGGGCTTGGGCGGCGGTCGGACCGACGTGCCGGATCGACAGCGCCACGATGACCCGCCACAAGGGTTGGCTCTTCGCGGTCTCCAGGTTGTCGAGCAGCTTGGTCGCGTTGGCGCTGAGCTCACCGTCCTTGCGGGTGAAGAACGGGCAGGTCGCGAGCGCGGCCGCGGTGAGGTGGAACACGTCGCCCTCGTCCGCGACGAGCCCGCACTCGAGCAGCGCGACGGCGGCCTCGTACCCGAGCACCTCGATGTCGAAGGCGCCCCGACCGGCGACGTGGAACAGCCGCTCACGCAGCTGCGCCGGACAGGACCTCTGGTTGGGGCAGCGGATGTCCACGTCGCCCTCGCGGGCGGGCCGCAGGGCGGTGTCGCACTCCGGGCAGTGGGTCGGCATCACGAACGCGCGCTCGGACCCGTCGCGCAGCTCGACCACCGGGCCCAGGACCTCGGGGATGACGTCGCCGGCCTTGCGCAGGACCACCGTGTCACCGATGAGCACGCCCTTGCGTCGGACCTCCTGCGCGTTGTGCAGCGTGGCGAGACTGACGGTGGACCCGGCAACCAGGACCGGCTCCATGAAGGCGAACGGCGTGACCCGGCCGGTGCGCCCCACGCTGACCCTGATGTCGAGGAGCCGGGTGGTCACCTCCTCGGGCGGGTACTTGAAGGCCACCGCCCACCGGGGGGCGCGTGAGGTCGACCCCAGCCGGCGTTGCACCGAGATCTCGTCGACCTTGACCACGACGCCGTCGATCTCGTGCTCGACGTCGTGGCGGTGCTCGGCGTAGTGCGCCACGAAGGCCTCGACGCCGGTGACGGAGTCGACCACCTGGTAGCGGTCAGAGACCGGGAGCCCCCACGACGCGAGTGCGGCGTAGGCCTCGGACTGGCGCTCGATCGCGAAGCCCTCGCGATGCCCGATCCCATGGACGATCATGCGCAGCGGCCGGCCGGCCGTCACCCGCGGGTCCTTCTGCCGCAAGGAGCCGGCTGCGGCGTTGCGCGGGTTGGCGAACGGCGCGCGGCCCGACTCCACCAAGGAGGCGTTGAGGTCCGCGAACCGCTCGGAGGGGAAGAAGACCTCCCCTCGCACCTCGACGACCCGAGGGAGGCGCTCTCCCGAAGCGGCCCGGAGACGGTCCGGGACCCCGACGATCGTGCGGACGTTGGGGGTCACGTCCTCGCCGGTACGCCCGTCGCCGCGGGTGGCCGCCCGGACCAGCCGACCGTCCTCGTAGACGAGACTGACCGCCAACCCGTCGATCTTCAGCTCGCAGAGCCACTGGACGGGTGCGTGCGCGTCCCGGTCGACGCGCGCGGCCCAGGCTGTGAGGTCGTCGAGGGAGAAGACGTTGTCCAGGCTGAGCATCCGCTCCAGGTGCTCGACCGGGGTGAACAGCGTCGAGTACGTGCCACCGACCCGCTGGGTCGGCGAGGTCGGTGAGCGCAGCTCGGGATGGGACTCCTCCAGCTGCTCGAGCTCGCTCAGCAGGGCGTCGTACGCGCCGTCGGCGACCGTGGGCGCGTCCAGCACGTAGTAGCGGTACTGGTGGTCGTCGACCTCGCGCACCAGCTCGGCATGACGGCTCCGGACCGCGTCGGGCACCGGACCCCCTTCCGGTACCGATCCCGGGGTCACCGTCGACCGTCCAGGTCTCCGAACGGGTCCTCGGCCAGCCGTTGGGCGGCCGCACCGACCACACCCAGCACGTGGCGCGCGCCCGCGGGCGAAGCCCCCGCCAGGCCACAGGTGGGGGTGAGGACCACCTCGCCGATCCGCTCGGCGGGGAATCCCAGCCGCCTCCAGAGTGCGCGCACGGGAGCGACGGTAGCCGTCGGGTCCGACAAGCCAGCGGGTTCCGAGCGGGGATCGACCACCCCGAGCACGAGCTGGACCCCGCCTTCGACGGCTTCCCCGAGGGCATCGGTCTGGGCGTGACCGACGAGGGTCAGGTCGACCGACAGCGCCCGCGCCCCGGCCCGGACCAGGAGTCCCACCGGTACCTCGCCGGCGCAGCAATGGACGACCGTGACCACGTCGGTCGGAAGGGCCTCGATGACCGCACGAAGGCCGGCGACGACCTGCTCGCCGTCGACGGCGCGCAGCCGTCCGAAGCCGGACGCCGTCGGCACCGACCCGGACAGCGCACCGGGAAGAGCCGGTTCGTCGAGCTGCACGACGAGCTGAGCGCCCGGCAGCCGGCGGGAGACGTCCCTCACATGGGCAGCCACCCCCTCCGCCAGGGAGTGCGCCAGGTCGCGGCAGGCACCGGGGTCGGCCAACGCCTTGTCGCCGTGGCGCAGCTCGAGGGTCGCGGCGAGCGTCCAGGGTCCGGCGACCTGAAGCTTGACCGTGCCCCGATGGTCGCCGAGGAGCTCCTCGAGGACGTCGAGGTCCTCGCCGAGGAGAGCCACGGCTCGCCGTTCGTCACGTCCTGCGGCCGCAGAGACCCGCCACCCGCTGGGCTGCACCTCGGCATGCAGGTCCACGAGCAGGCCCACGGCACGCCCGGTCAGGTCCGCGCCGACCCCGCGCGCCGGGAGCTCGGGAAGGTGGGGCAGCTCCGGCAGCTCCCCCAGGACGACCCGCGTCGCCTCGCGGACATCCGTCCCGGGCATCGAGCCCACCCCGGTGGCCCCCCGGAGCAGCGCCTCGGTCACGCCTCGACCGCGACGGTCCGGTCGACCGTCGCGGACCCGACCACGCGGTCACCGACGTAGATCACGACCGCCTGGCCGCTGGCCAGACCCTGCACGGCGGTCTCGAAGGTGACGACGAAGCTCGTCGCCCTGGAGACGGGCCCGGGCCGGCACCGGCCGTGCGTGCGCTCGGACCTGGGCGCTGCACCGAAGGGACCCGACCGGCGGCGGGCCGCACCAACGGGGCCGCACACCGACGGCTCCGCTCACGGACAGCGCCTCCCGGGGACCCACGGTCACGGTGCGGTCCACCGGCGAGACGTCGAGCACGAAGCGGGGCCGACCGTCCGGCGCCGGGGTGCCCAGGCGCAGCCCCCGGCGCTGCCCGACGGTGAAGGCGAAGGCACCCTCGTGGCTGCCGACCACCATGCCCTCGGCGTCGACGATCGGACCTGGGGCGTCGCCGATCCTGCCTCGCAGGAACGCGGCCGTGTCGCCGTCGGGGATGAAGCACACGTCGTGGCTGTCCGGCTTGCGGGCGACGGCGAGACCGCGCCGCTCCGCCTCGTCGCGCACCGCGCCCTTCGTGGAGTCACCCAACGGGAAGACGGCCCGGGCCAGCTGCTGGGCGCTGAGCACACCCAAGACGTAGGACTGGTCCTTGTCGGGGTCCAGGGCGCGATGCAGCTCGGGCCCCTCCGGGCCGGTGACGACGCGCGCGTAGTGACCCGTGCCCACGGCGTCGAACCCGAGGGCGACGGCCTTGTCGAGGACGGCTGCGAACTTGATCTTCTCGTTGCAGCGCAGGCAGGGGTTGGGCGTACGCCCGGCGGCGTACTCGGCCACGAAGTCCTCGACGACGTCGTCGCGGAAGCGCTCGGCCAGGTCCCAGACGAAGAACGGGATGCCCAGGACGTCGGCTGCGCGGCGGGCGTCACGCGCGTCCTCCAGGGTGCAGCAGCCCCTGGCGCCGGTGCGGTGCGACTGCGGATGGGCGGAGAGGGCCAGATGGACGGCGGTGACGTCGTGGCCGGCGTCGACCAGCCTGGCAGCCGCGACTGCGGAGTCGACCCCGCCGGAGACTGCGGCGATGACGCGCACGGTCAGCCCGACCTCACGGCGAGCCCGGCACGGCGCGCCCGCTCCACGGCCGGACCCAGCGCGCGGACGAGTGCGTCGACGTCGGAGTCGGTCGACGTGTGCCCGAGCGAGAACCGCAGGGAGCCCCGCGCACGGTCGACCCCCGCTCCGGTGGCGAGCAGGACGTGGCTCGGCTGAGCCACTCCTGCCGTGCACGCCGATCCCGTGGAGCACTCCACGCCGGCAGCGTCCAGCAGCATGAGCAGCGCGTCACCCTCGCACCCCGGGAACGAGAAGTGGGCGTTGCCGGGGAGGCGGCCGGCCGGATCGGGGTCGCCGTTCAGGCTCGCGTCGGGCACCACCGAGACGACGTCGCGGACCAGTCGGTCTCGCAGCGCGGCGATGCGCTCCGAACGCTCCTCGCGTCCCGCGCAGGCGGCCTCGGCGGCGACCGCGAACGCCCGGACCCCGGGCGCGTCCAGGGTGCCGGACCGGACGTCGCGCTCCTGGCCTCCGCCGTGGAGCAGCGGGGTAGGAGCCAGCCCTCGTGCCAGGACCAGCGCGCCGACTCCGAAGGGGCCGCCGAGCTTGTGGGCGGTCAACGTCATGGCATCGAGGCCGGAGGAGGCGAAGTCGACGTGCAGCTGCCCGGCGGCCTGGACGGCGTCGGAGTGGACCGGGATGCCGTGCTCGTGGGCGAGCTCGACGATGGACGTCAGCGGCTGGACGGTGCCGATCTCGTTGTTGGCCCACATGACCGAGATCAGGGCGACGCTGTCGGGGTCACGCCCCACCGCCTCCGCGACCGCTGCTGGCGACACCCGGCCGAGGGCGTCGACCGGCAACAGCTCGACCTCCGCCCCCTCGTGCGTCGCCAGCCAGTCGGCCGGGTCGAGCACCGCGTGGTGCTCGGCCGCGCCGACGAGCACACGCGTGCGACGAGGGTCTGCGTCACGGGCCGCCCAGAACAGTCCCTTGACCGCCAGGTTGTCTGCCTCGGTGCCTCCGCCGGTGAGGACGATCTCACTGGGTCGCGCGCCGAAGGAGGTGGCCAGGATCTCACGGGACTCCTCCACGACCCGACGGGCGCGCCGCCCGGCGCTGTGGAGCGAGGAAGGGTTGCCCGTGTGCGCCATCTCGGCCGCCATGGCCTCGATGGCCTCGGGGAGCATCGGCGTGGTCGCCGCGTGGTCGAGGTAGGCCATAGCCGTCCGAGTCTACGGCCAGAGGGACGGACCGGGCAGGTCAGCGGAGCGGGACGCCTGCCGCTGCCTCGACCTGGTCGAGGAGCAGGGTGGCCGGGAGCCGCGAACCGTTGAAGCTCCAGTGGACGCCGTCGGACTGGCGGGCCTTGATGCGCTTGCCTCCGTCGACGACGTAGTCGGAGTATCGGCCGTCCACCGACGTCTCCTGGTAGAGATCGACGAACGCGGCGCCCGGGATCGCGCTGGCGGCCGCCTCGACGGCCCGATTGATCGTCCGGTAGATCCGGTTCCACGAGTCGTCGCGAGCCGTCGGGGGTCCTGCCCAGTACACGACGTGGCCGCCGTCCTCGAAGGTCCGCATCACCGCAGCGGTCCGGCGGGCGTACTCGTCGGTCCACTCCTTGCTCGCCACGGCGGCCCGACCGCCTGAGGGGGTGTCCATGGGCCAGCCGTCATTCCCACCGATGATCATGATCACGACGTCGGGGTCACGCTTGGCCATGTCGGAGCGGGCGGCCTTCTGCCAGTTGAAGAACGAAGGGTTGCTCAGGCCGGTGCCGTTGCGGTCGAGGAGGGTGACCTTCACCAGCCCCTTGTCATCGGTGAGACTCGTGAGCTGTTGCCCGACGTAGGTCGAGAGCGAGTCACCGGTGACGAGGACCTTGAGCGGGTTCCCCGGCGTAGGCGTGCGCACGGTGACCTCCGGGCGTCGGGGAACCGCAGCCGTCGATGCCGGGGTGGCACCAGGAGAAGGCTCGGGAGGCACGACGATGACGGGAGCGCCGTTGTCGACGATCTCGCCCCCGGACAGGTCCTCCTGGCCCAGCGCCGACGCGAGCGCTGCGTGCGGCTTGGTCAGCCCGAGGCTGGTGGCGAGGGAGTCGACAGGACGGGCGAGAGCGAGGGTGAGGGTGCGGGTGATCCCCGGGCGCATGCCCTCCCCGGCGCGGACCAGCCCCTGGGAGTTGAGCATGCTGGCCGTGGCCAGCGCGACGACGACGAGTACGACCACCTGAGCGGCCGACCGGGAGCCGGGCTGTCCGGCGCGCGCCGCCGGGTGCTCGACGGAGTCGATGAAGTGCTCGGCGGTCTCCTCGCGGGGAGGCACGTCGATCGACACGGGAACCTCAGCAGACGGGTGCGCAGCCATCAGAAGCGGAAGTACAGGAACGGCGCGACCCCTTGCCCTCCGACCACCGTGGTGATGGTCACGAGGAACAGGCCGTAGAGCACGCCCTGCACCAGGATAGACCGCCGCGAGATCCACCGTTCGACGACAAGCCAGACCCAGGCCGGGACGACCTGGGTCGACAGGCCAGCGAGGATGGCGGCGACGACCGTCCACGTGACCAACGGAGCGGGCCCCCAGTCGTCGAGCTGTCCCAGGACCTCGAACGCGGTGGCCAGGTCGGGCGAGCGGAAGAACACCCAGGCGAAGCAGACCACGAGGAACGTGGTGAGGACCGCCAACCACTGCGGTGCCCCTCCCGTAGACGCCTCGGAGGGTGCCGGGGTCACGTCCTTCGGGCGGTGCGACCGGAACCTCCGCCGCCTGGTCTCGCCCGCGGCGGCCAGCACACCCTGCGCCACCGACGGGGTCCGGGGCGGCTCTTGAGGCGACGGAGCTCGGCGCGGGCGGCGGCTTGCCCAGCGCTCGAGGCAGAGACCGGCACCGTGGATTCCTCCCCAGACCACGAACGTCCAGCTGGCGCCGTGCCAGAGCCCGCCGATGAGCATGGTGAGCATCAGGTTGCGGTAGGTCTTGGCCGAGGAGCCCCGGCTCCCGCCGAGCGGGATGTAGAGGTAGTCGCGCAGCCATCGCGACAACGTCATGTGCCAGCGCCGCCAGAAGTCCTGCAGGGAGCGGGCGGCGTACGGCCGGTCGAAGTTCTGCGGGAAACGGAACCCGAGGAGGAGCGCGAGGCCGATCGCGATGTCGGTGTAGGCCGAGAAGTCGCAGTAGATCTGGACCGCGTAGCCGATGATCGCTACCCAGACCTCGAGCGCGGAGTAGGCCTGCGGGCTGCCGAACACGGGATCGACGATCCGGGTCGCCAGCAGGTCGGCCAGCACGATCTTCTTGAAGAGCCCACCGGCGATGAGGAAGACCGCCGGCCCAGCGGGGATCGAGGACCGGTTCCGGGGTGACATGAGCTGCGGAAGGAACTCGCGGGCGCGCACGATGGGGCCGGCCACCAGGTGCGGGAAGAAGGCCTCGTAGATGGCGAAGTCGAGGAAAGTGGCGGGCTTGATCACCCGGTGGTAGACGTCCACGACGTAGGAGATCGCCTGGAAGGTGAAGAAGGAGATCCCGACCGGGAGCGCGATCGCCAGGATCGGTAGAGGTGCACCGAGTCCTGCCGAGGTGAGCACCCGGTTCACCGACTCGATGAAGAAGTCGAAGTACTTGAAGACGCCCAGCAGCCCGAGGTCGAACACGATGATCGCGGTCAGGATCCGGCGCCGGGTCCTGGCATCGTCCGAGGCGTGGATCGCCCCGGCGGCGAGCTGGTTCGCGATCGTCGAGGCCGCGAGCAGCGCCATGAACCGCCAGTCCGCGTAGCCGTAGAAGACGTACGACGCACCCAGGATGAACGGCTTCCAGGCCTTCGGGTGGGGCATGAGTGCCCAGCTGAGCGTCAGCACCACCACGAAGAACGCGGCGAACTGGACGGTCGGGAAGATCAACGGAGGGCGGCCTCATCGCAGGGCGGGTGGGGACTGGGCGTCTTGCGGCTCGTCCCCGCACCCCGCCCAGGACGAGCCTAGGCGCGCCCTGCCGTCGCTCCTAACCTGCGGTGGACGTCGGTGTGGCGCCCCCGATCAGGCGTGTCGCTTCTCGATCTCCGCGGTCAGCTGGGGAACCACCTGGAAGAGGTCGCCGACGACGCCGAAGTCGACGAGCTCGAAGATCGGCGCCTCCGGGTCCTTGTTGATGGCGACGATCGTCTTGGACGTCTGCATGCCGGCCCGGTGCTGGATCGCCCCCGAGATCCCGCTCGCGAGGTAGAGCTGCGGCGACACGGTCTTGCCGGTCTGGCCGACCTGGTTCTGGTGGGGGTACCAGCCCGCGTCGGTCGCCGCCCGGGATGCACCCACGGCGGCGTTGAGCACGTCCGCCAGCTTCTCGATCGGGCCGAAGTCGCCGTTGGTTCCACGCCCGCCCGACACGACGATCGCCGCCTCGGTGAGCTCTGGGCGCCCGCCCTTGGCCTCGACGACCCTCTCGACCACGCGGGCCGCCTTGTCGGCGTCGGTGAGGGCGACCGCTACGTCGACGCGGTCGGCGGCCGCGGGCGCAGCGACCGGCGGCGTGGCGTTGGGCCGCACCGTGATGATCGGTGTCCCGTGGGTCACCGAGGACCGCACGACCGTCGACCCGCCGAAGACCGACTGGGTGGCCACCAGATCGGCGCCCACCGCGACGGCGTCGGTGATCACGCCGGAGCCGGAGCGGACAGCGAGGCGAGCGGCGATCTCCTTGCCCTCGACGGTCGATGCGAGGAGCACCGCCGCCGGGGCGTGCTCGGCGACGAGCTGGGCCAGCATCTGCGCCTTGGGGGCGATCACGTAGCCGGTCAGCTCCTCGGCGTCGGCGACGTAGACGCGCACGGCGCCGAACTCGGCGAGCCGATCGCGGGCGGCGTCGAAGCCCGCGCCGACGAAGACCGCGCTGGGCTCGCCCAGCGAACGAGCGAGCGTGAGGAGCTCGGACGTGACCTTCTTGACCTCACCGTCGATGTGCTCGACGACGACCAGGATCTCTGCCATCGGTGTCCAGCCCTCTCAGACGAACTTCTGCGACACGAGGAAGTCGGCGAGCTGCACGCCGCCGTTCCCGTCGTCCTTGATGATCGTGCCGGCGGCGCGAGGGGGCCGCGGCGTCGCCTCGTCCACGCGGCTCCATGCGGCGCCCAGGCCGACGGTTGCGGGCTCGAGCCCGAGGTCGGCAAGCGTGACGGTGGACAAGGGCTTCTTCTTGGCGGCCATGATCCCCTTGAACGAGGGATAGCGCGGCTCGTTGATCTTCTCGACGACCGAGATGAGCGCGGGGGTGCTCGCCTCGACGACGTCGTGGCCGTACTCGGTCTGCCTCTGGATGCGCACGGTCGTGCCGTCGACGTCGACCTTCTCGGCGAACGTCAGCTGGGGAACACCGAGCCGCTCAGCGACCATGGCCGGCACCACGGACATCCGGGCGTCGGTCGACTCCGACCCGAGGATCACGAGGTCCCACTCGAGGGTGCCGAGGGCCTTCGCGAGGATGGCGGAGGTGGCGAGCGCGTCCGAGCCATGGATGCCGTCGTCCAGGACATGGATGCCCGCGTCGGCACCCATGGACAGCGCCTTGCGGATGGTCTCGGCAGCCTTCTCCGGTCCCATGGTGAGGACCGTGACCTCGCCGGAGTGCTTCTCGGCGAGCTGGAGCGCCTCCTCGACGGCGAACTCGTCGAGCTCGTTCATCACCGAGTCCGCGGAGTCGCGGTCCAGGGTCTGGTCGTTGGGGTTCAGCTTCTTCTCGGCCCAGGTGTCGGGCACCTGCTTGACACAGACGACGATCTTCATGGTCGGGGCGCGACCCTCCTCGCGTGGCGGTCCGGTGGACCGGCTCTCGGCGGCGATGCTGCCAGATGGTGCAGGAGCACGCGGCATCGGGGCTGGTGCCCCGCAACCTCGCCCACTCAGGTTACTCGTCAGTAGCTCCAGGCCGCCAACCGGCCCGCCTGGAGTCTCGGGATCCGTCCACTCATCGCTCGTTGAGCCACTGGATGACCCGGACGGTGACGGCGGCGGTCAGTGCCACGACTGCCAAGAGGATGGCCGCGGTGAGGGCGATGTCCACGTCATCACCTTCCTGCGCGGTGGGCGCTCCCGAGGTCGTTCGCCGATCAGGGACACCAGGCTCGTCGCCTCGCCCGGTCGCGCCTCATCAGACCACGTATAGGCCGAGCGGGCTGACACTCATCCGGGTGACGGTGTCGGACCGGCGCAGGGACCGAGCGGCGCCGGTCGTGGCCCGGCCGGGGGCCGCGCGGCCCGATCACTCGCCTACGGTGGAGGTGGTCGGCGCGACAGGTGCCGGTCGCACCAGGGAGAGACGTCATGACGGTGACCGCCACTGGGTCCACGGACACCAGCAGCTACCCCACTCCGGCCGCTTCGGTGGCCCGGATGTTCCTGGACCGGGTAGCGGCGGCACCTCGGGACGAGGCGTTCCGGTTCCCCACCGAGAACGGCTGGGCCTCGGTCACCTGGGAGCAGACGGCAGAGACGGTCAAGACGATCGCGGCCGGCCTGCTGGCCCTCGGGATCGCGCCGGAGCAGCGTGTCGCCATCGCCTCGGCCACCCGCGTCGAGTGGATCTACGCCGACCTCGCGATCATGTGCTCGGGTGGCGCGACCACGGCCGTGTACCCCTCGACCACCGGCGATGACATCGCCTTCATCCTGTCCGACAGCGGCGCCCGGATCGTCTTTGCCGAGGACGACGTCCAGATCGCCAAGCTGCGGCTCCAGCGCGACCACCTGCCCGACGTGATCCGCGTGGTCACCTTCGACGGCGCGTCAGACGGGGAGTGGGTTCTCAGCCTCGCCGACCTGGAGGCGCTGGGTGCCAAGCACCTGGTCGAGCACCCGACCTCGGTCGACCAGGCGGTGGCCGCCGTCCAGCCCGAGCACCTGGCCACCTTGATCTACACCTCGGGGACCACGGGACGGCCGAAAGGGCGTGGAGCTTCCCCATCGCTGCTGGACCTACCTCGGAGCCGGGGCCGAGGCCATCGAGATCCTCCGCAAGGACGACCTGCAGTACCTCTGGCTGCCGCTGGCGCACTCCTTCGGGAAGATGCTGGTGGCCGTGCAGCTGCAGATCGGGTTCGCCACGGCCGTCGACGGCCGGATCGACGCGATCGTGGAGAACCTCGCCGTGGTACGGCCGACGTTCATGGCGGGTCCCCCTCGGATCTTCGAGAAGGTGCACGCGAAGATCGTGCAGACCGTCGAGGAGGAGGGCGGGATCAAGCTCCAGGCTGTTCAGCTGGGCGTTCGGCGTCGGTGCCCAGGTCTCGGCGGGGCAGCGCGCGGGGAGGCGGCCGGGCCCAGCGCTCCAGGCCCAGCACGCGCTCGCCGACAGGCTGGTGCTGTCGAAGGTCCGCGCACGACTGGGCGGACGGATGCGCTTCATGGTCTCCGGGAGTGCGGCCCTGTCTCAGGACATCGCCGCCTGGTTCCACGCCGCCGGCATCGTCCTGATCGAGGGATACGCCCTGACCGAGACCGGCGGAGGAGCCTGCATCGGAGACCCCGAGCACCCGATGCTCGGAGTCGTTGGCCCGCCGCTGGTCGGCTCGGAGGTCCGGATCGCCGACGACGGCGAGATCCTCATCCGCGGCCCGCTGGTGATGCGGGGCTACCACAACCTCCCTGAGGCGACCGCGGAGGTTCTGACCTCCGACGGCTGGTTCGCCACAGGTGACATCGGGGAGCTCGACGCGGCCGGCCGGCTGCGGGTGACGGACCGGAAGAAGGACCTCATCAAGACCTCAGGCGGCAAGTACATCGCTCCGCAGTCGATCGAGGTCATGTTCAAGGCGGTCTGCCCGCTGGCCAGCCAGATGCTCGTGCACGCCGACCGGCGCAACTACGCGACGGCCCTGATCGCCCTGGACCCGGACGCGCTGGCCCAGTGGGGTCGGGCGCAGGGCCTGCAGGCCGTCGACTACCGGACCCTGGCGGCGGACCCGAGCGTCCACCGGTACGTGCAGACCTGCGTCCAGGAGCTGAACGGCCGGCTGAACCGCTGGGAGACGATCAAGGACTTCCGCATCCTCGACCACGACCTCTCGGTCGAGGGCGACGAGCTGACGCCCAGCTTGAAGGTCAAGCGCAAGGCCGTGGAGGCGCGGTATGCGTCGCTGCTCGACTCGATGTACGGGGGCCAGTCGCGAGGGTGATGCAGGCCCTTGATCGACTCTTCCCTCAGAGGTGGGGGTGCGGGTGCTCGGTGGCCCGGCCCTGGAAGGAGAGGATCCTGGGGTTCTGCACGACGCCGTCGCGGACCTCGATGGCGAGCCGGATGGTCGGGTCCTCGTCCCAGGCCGCAGGCCCGTCCATCACCGAGCGCAGGTACGGGATCAGCGCCTCGCTGATCCCCCAGGTCGCGCTGTTCCACAGGTACGCCGGGCTGTGATCGACGCCGTAGTACGAGACCCCGTCGCCGACCGTGAGCATCGGGGCTTCGAAGGTGGTGGGCCGCGCGAACTCGAACCCCATCCCCGCGTCACAGGAGACGTCGACCAGCAGGGTGCCGGGGGTGAAGGACGCGAGCTCCGCGTCCGAGACGAACATCAACGGTGCGTCCGTGTCCTGAAGCACGCAGTTGACCACGATGTCGTGCCCGGACAGGAACGTCGCCGTGGACAAGGGACCGTCGTCGGTCTGGACCACGGTGCGAGCTGGATCCTCCTCGACCCTGTCCATGTGGTCGAGCACGACCGCGGGAATCGGTGACGCCACCGCCGTGACGTCGCGCATGGTGAGCACGGTCACGTCGTGGACGCCGAGGGCGTTCAGGGCCGTGACCGCGCCCCGTGCCGTGTTCCCGAAGCCGATGACCACAGCCGTGAGATGACGGCCGTAGTGACCTGTGGACCCCATCAACGTCATGGCGTGCAGAACCGAGCAGTAGCCTGCGAGCTCGTTGTTCATGTGGAACACGTGGACGACGAAGGACCCCGACGGCGTCCAGTGATTCATCGCCTCCCACGCGATGAGGGTCAGCCGCTTGTCGATGGAGAGCTGAGTCAGCTCCGGGTCCTGCACCGCGTGCGGCCAACCCCAGAGGACCTGGCCGTCGCGAAGGCGTGCCACGTCCACCAGGGTCGGCTTGGGGAGCAGCACCACGTCGGACGTCGCGATGATCTCCTCACGCGAGCCCATGCCCGCGACCTGCGGGGCCAGATGGTCGTCCGAGACGCCGTAGCGCTCGCCGTAACCGTGCTCGAGGAACATCCTCGCCCGCAGGTCGGCGTCGATCCGGTCGAAGTGCTGCGGATGGATCGGCAGCCGGAACTCGTTCTCCTTGCTCGAGTTCGCCAGCACTCCAAGGCTGAGCCCGCTCATGAGCACCTCTCCGCAACGCCCGGCCCGTCAGTTCAGCGCGGAACTGCTGCCGAAGCCTCGCGCTCCTGCGACACCGTGCCGTAGAGGCGAAAGTCCCTGGTCGAGTCGGGGGTCCGCCAGGCGTCCGACGACGGTCCAGTCCTGACAACACGTCGGGACGGTGCGGCCACGAACCCTGGGAGCTGTGCCAACCGGTCAGGTATCTGCTGCGGTGGCCGGGCGGATCCGGTCACGTCGGCGACCCTTGAGCGGGACTAGTACCTGGGGGACCCGCAGACGTTGGGTCTGCCCTTCTCGACCGTGACCGCGGACGGCCCCCTCGGCGGGCTCCCTGCCCGGCCTGCGTGACTCTCCCCTCGCGTTGCGGCCGGGGCTGCTCGGCGCCGCGAAGCAGGTCGCCCCATGGCGGTACGGCATCGACTGGGCCGCCATGGACCACACGGCCGATCCTCGCTGGCTGACGGTCCCCACGCTGGTGTTCCAGGGGCGTCATGCTCATGCAGCCGCCGCTCAGGAGACCCTGCTCCAGACGCCGGTCGTGTAGAGGACGCGCTGGATTGCCTCGTCAGGAACCCCAGGCGCGAACGGCGGAGATTCGTCGGAGACAAAGGACCACCGCATGGCCGAACCCGTGATCTCGATCGTGTACGCGGTCCGGGTGCCGTTCAGGTTCTCGGGATCGCCCGTCAAGGTCGTGCCGTCATAGGCGTACGTCAGGCCGTCCCAGGAGACGACGGTGCCGTCGGCGCCGACTTGATAGATGCCGTACCTCTCCGAATCGATCCGAAGCTCCCAGGTCGACACGGGGTCGATGCCCTTGAGTACCTGCGAGGCAGTGGAAGCGAGACCTGCAGCGGCGAGGACCTCACGAGCCTCAGTTCTCGTGAAGCTGGTGCGCCAGGTGCCTTGAATCGGAGTCGTCAGGTCGGCGGGAGTCGCGCTTGGTGACTGTGGGGCCGGGCCGAGTTCCAGGGTGGTCAGCATCTGGGCGAAGTCGGCGTCGGCGTCCTCCCCCTCAACCGTCGGGTCGTTCGTTCGAGACCAGATAAGGAGAGGGGTCGTCTCGAACTGCACCACGGCCAGCCGCAGTCGCATGCCCGAGATGAAGCCCCAGCAGCCCTCGGTGGACGGGGCTGGAAGCTCGCAGCCGATGGCGCCCTCAGCGGTGGCAGGTGTCGTCACCGTGAGAACTGTCGCCGGCCGCCCTGAGACAGTCGTCGCGGACTGGTTCGACCGGGCAATCACTCCGTCGCCCTCGAGCGTGGCGAGGTACTGCAGGTAACCCTGGTAGTCCCCGATCGGCGTCGACTTCGAAGCATCGGGGGCTACCACGGCCACCGGCGCAAGAATGCGCAGCTTCCTGTCCGATCCCGCGGGACACCCGCCGGTGCACTGGCTCTGCTCCCACGTCACGAGGCGGTGCGTTGCAGGCGCGATCGGCTCTACCCGTGTCGCCCAGGCGGGCAAGGTCAGCGTGAACGGGACGACGAAGTCGGAGCTGGCGAAGTTCGGCGCGGGAACAGGGGGGTTCGACGTCGCCGGCAGAGGAGCGCTGTCCAGGGCCGGCACATGAACTGCCGCCGCCAGGGCGAGCACCGCTACGGCCGCCCCGGTGAACATCCCGACCTGCGCCGCCCGCCGCCTCCTGCGTAGCTGATCCCCGCGGCGCATGGTTGCCGCGCGCTCGTCCGACGAGGACAGACGGAAGGCGACGGGGTCGTCGAGGTCCTGGAACATGTCGGTCACACCCTCTCCATGGTCAGGCGAAGGCGCGCGAGCCCACGGGACGTGTGCGACTTGACCGTGCCGACGTCGAGACCGAGTGCTTCGGCCGTGGCTTGCTCGCTGAAGTCGCCGAGGAAGCGCAACGTCACGACCTCGCGCTGGCGGCGTGGGAGCACCGCCAGCGCGCGCTGAAGATCGAGCCTGGTCTCGATCTGGGGATCTCGGGCTTGGGGATCGACCAGAGTCCGCCGACCGGCTTCCTTCGCCCGCCGACGGCAGATGTCGAGGGTGAGGTTGGTGGCGACGGTGACCACCCACGGTTCGGCGTGGGCGGACACGGAGGACCAGCGCGAGTAGGCGCGCGCCAGTGCCTCCGCGGCCACGTCCTCAGCGACCGCGGGCTCGCCCAAGAGCCGGTAGGCGGCCCGATAGGCGACGCGGTGGAGCGAGTCGTAAGCATCCTCGAACTCCCGAGCACGATCCACCAGACCACCACCCGCACTGCCGACTGTCAGATGCTCCTCCCTCTTGACGTGACACGCGGTCGAAACGTTGTCATCGAGTCCTGACAACTTTGCGGGTCTGTCCGGCGTCGAGGAGTCAGTCGCGGCCAGGAACCACGCGATCCGAACGACTCAAGGGAGCCACCATGATCTTCCGTCGAACCTTCAGCCTTGCCCTGGTGTCGACCCTGGCGGTCGTACTCACGGCCTGCGCGACGAGCACCGGTCTCCCTGCCTCAGGCCCGAGCACCACGTCCGGTCCCAGCGCGACCACCGACCCAAGCACCCCTGCCGCGCCTCTGGAGACGTTCGCGAGCAGCGGGTTCGTTCAGCCGTTCAGCGCCACCCTCCCTGCCTGGGCGTCGAGCATCGCCCCCACGACTGCCCTGACGCATCGGCTGATCACATGGGAGCAGGCGCCGTGTCCCAACGCCTGTACGGACGGAACGGACAGCAAGCTGCGAGTACTGGCCCCCAGGTCGGTGGTCAAGCCGAACGCAGATGCCTCAGTCCCCATGCCGGACTTCGCCGACTACCTGACCTATCTCAAGACACTGGAGCGCAGCGGGGCAATCGTGGTCTCCGATCGGGCAACGGTCACCGTCGACGGGCATCCCGCGACCGTCCTCACCGTCACGGCGCCGTCGACGCTGGAGGGCGCAATGGCCTGCGAGCTCGCAGCCCCCGCGACCAACGGGTGCTGGGGGTTCATCGCGGCCTTCCGCCTTCGGCTGGCCGTGATCGACGTCGGGAAGCACCCGCTGCTCGTCTGGGCGCGCACCAACGAATCCTCGACACAGACAGCGGGTTCAGACGCCGATCTGAACGCGATGCTCACCTCCATGTCGTTCCAACCGGCTGGCGCGAGCCCCTCACCGAGCGAAGCCACCGCCGGTCTGGAAGGGACCTGGCGGACCACGGTCACCCGCGCCGACGCCATCCGGGTTCTCGCCCGCGCCGGACTGAAGCAGACAGCGAGCACGGTCCTCAACGAGTTCCCCGAATCGTCCGGTCCGCTGCGGTTGGAGCTTCGTATCGGTGGCGGGAGCTACGGGATCTGGGTCATCAACGCCGACGGAACGGCGTCCACCATGGACGGACAGTCGTACGAGCTCACTGGGACGACCTTGACAGCGGACCCGACCAACGCGAACGGGACGAAGACCGTCTACTCCATTGCACGCAAGGGTTCGACCATGACCTGGACGTTCGTGTCCGACGTGTCGCCACCTCTGGCGCCGGGGGTCCCAGACGAAGCCATCCAGCGAGTGCTCTACACCACGGGCATCTGGAAGAAGGTGTCCTAGCAACCACGGACCTGGCCGCAGCCCCGCGTCAGGCGCGCGGGGTGAGGAGGAACGCGTGAGCGTGGCCACCGATGCTGGCGACCCCGACGATCTGCCCGTGGTTGTTGATGTCGTAGGCGGACCGCAGCACGTAGCCCGCGGAGCGAGCAGTAGCGGGCAGCCAACGGTTGAGGTCGATGGCCCGGCCGGCCCGGAACAGGACGGCGTAGTCCCCGGTGCCGTCGCCGGTGTCGGAGTAGCCGACGACGTCGCCGCAGTCGTTGATCCCTTCGGCGAAGCTCCACGTGCCTCCGGGCAGAGGCGCGAGGACGTGAAGGCGACCGTCGAACACGAACCCACGGTCCCCCAAACTGCTGTCTCCCTGGCCGACGACCACGCCGCGGCGGTTGATGTCGCGCGCGACGGTCCCCGTGCCGCCCGGCAACAGCCCGAGCACCGTCCACCTGCCGCGCGACCTGTCCGCCCGGAAGGGCGTCCACACCGCCGCGACGCCGTAGTAGTCGGCGTCGAGCACGCCGCCCGCCACCTGACCACGCGCGTTGACCGCACTGGCTGAGCTGCCGATCCACCCGCGTGGCACTCCGAGGTCGATCGGCCGCCCGATGCGGGCGGAAGCACCCCTCGGCAAGGTCCACAGCACAGCGTGGTCAGCGGAGGCGCGCGTCTTGGCGTATCCGACCACCAGCCCGTGGTCGTTGATGTCGCTGGCACCGCTCGAGCCGCCGCCCAGCCCGGGCAGCGCCCGCGTCCGGCGGTCGTAGACGAACGCCTTCGCGACGCCGGCCGGCGACAGGGACTCGCCCACGACCACTCCGAAGGCGTTGACCCCGGTCGCGGCGCTGCTGCCGCCGGGGGGAATCGCACCCAGGTCGGTGATCGTCCCCACCGTGGCGTGCGGTCGGACCGGCACCCAGCGGTAGGCGTGGAACCCGGAGGACCCACTGCCCGGTGACGTGTCTGCGTGGCCGACGACGATGCCGCTCTTGCTGACCGACCAGGCGACGCTGTCGAGCCCCCCCAGCACCCCGAGGTCGGTGAAGACGTAGCGGTCACCGTCCCGGCCCGCCGGCGCAGACGTCCGGGCATGCGCCGGCGCCGCAACTACCGCAATCAACAGACCCATGGTGGCCAGCGCGGCGAGAGCGCGAGGCCCTCTCACCCAGGAGCGGTTGCTCATCCTCGGTCGCCTCCTTCGACGGTGGCGCACGGCTGCCCGGCGAACTGCCGTCGTCTTCGACGCTAGGCCGGACCTTCCGACCGCTGAAGGGGCGAAGGTCCTGACGAGCGAGGCCCTCGATCTGCGGGAGAGAAGGTCGCGTGCCTCGGCAGCACCGGGACGTGGAGCGGCCCTCGGATGCGCTACCTGCAGAACGCCTCCGACCCCATCGTTTGGTGGGCGCCGACGCTGTTGTCCTCCGAACGGACTGGCTGCGCGAGCCACGCGGTCGTGACGTCTCCGCGCCATTAGGACGACTCAGCAAGGGCCGTTCGTCCAGCAACAGCCCGCGGTGTTATGACGCCTCCTCTTCGAACAGCAGAGCGTCTCCTGAACGGGTCCCGGTCCAGCTCAGGAGGCTGACCGCCTGGGCACCCTGACGTACGGCTAGAGGCGGAAAGGTTGTGCTGCGAACCGCGGCCGTGATCGGGATCACGTGGGAACCGGAGGCCCTGTCACGAACACCAACGTCAGCCGCCTCGTACCACCGATGGTTGCTTCCACCCGAACCGATCCAAAGCCCGCCGGCTGGACCTGCGAGCGGATCTCGTCGGCAAGACCGTCAGTGAGTGTCAGGAAGTGCCAGCTGGCCTCCCCGGGATGGCGCCACACCGACGCAGTGAACGTCTCTTCGATCGCCCTTCCACGTCACACCGGTTCCACCATGGACATGACCAGCACGAACCGGCAGGGAGTCAGTGCGAGCACTGCGTGGCGGTCGTTGGGCGCCAGGTAGACCACGTCGCCTGCTGTGAGCTCGTGACGCTCTCCAGCGACCGTGAACGCCAAGTCGCCGTCGATGACCTGAACGACGACCGGACGCGGCGCGGAGTGGTCGGTGAGTTCCTGCCCGCGGTCCATGGCGAAGACGACCACGCGCACCGCGTCGTTGCTCACCACGGTCCGCGACGTCGTCGCCCCCACCGACATCGGCAGATCCCCATGCACCTCGCGGACCACCGTGGACACGGTCATCTCGGACTTCGTCATCCAGATCCCTCCTTGTTCGGGGCCGGCGTTCCGAGGACGGAACCTCGATCGGCCGTTCTGGAGATCGGGAGGTCGGGCTGGTCCCGTCAACGTCGGAGAAGCGATGCCACCTTGGCGGCCTGCTCATCGGACAGGCGTGGACCGGCTGTCTCAGGCGCGCGCCTCCGCCCCGGGTGCCAGCGTCGGACCGCCACGAGTACGGCAAGCAGGACGGCAAAGACGATCAAGGTCCGCACCTTCATGAACGCCAGAATGGCACCCTGGCCGGTCGCGGGACGCTTCAATCCGACATCTGCGTCTACTCCATCGCACTCACCGGTTCGACCAAGGCCTCGGACCTTCGTGTCCGACGTGTCGTGGCAGGCAGGACCGCGGTCGATGGTGACGAGCGAATCGGCCGCGGGCATGTTGCACCTCGTCGAGGTGTGACACTCCCGTGGCAGGCTTCACCCTTGTGGCTCCATGGTGTCGACCCGAAGCGGATCACGTCCCTGCCGGTGATCCGCATCAAGCCGGTTCCATGGCCATGCCATCGAGACGGCGCTGCGCGAAACCGGTGAACCGGCCTTGACTGACGTTTCCGCAGGTCAGACGCTCACCGGCGAGCGGACCCTCCCCCACATCTGGCACGAGAACTACTGGTTCAGGCGACACGAGATCGTCTACCGCGCGCTGGCCGATCGCCTCACGCCGACGAGAGCGCCGGTGCTCGACGCCGGGTGCGGGGAGGGGTACGGCTCCGCCCTGCTCGGCCGCTCGACCGGTGTGGTCATCGGGCTGGACTACGACTTCCCCACGCTGGCCCATGCGCGGCAGGCGTACCCGGGCATACCAACAGCCCAAGGCAACCTGGTGGCGATGCCGTTCCGTGAAGCCACCCTCGGCGCCGTGGTCAGCCTCCAGGTGGTCGAGCACCTCTGGGACCAGCCCGGCTTCGTCGCCGAGTGCGCGCGAGTCACCCGACCCGGCGGGTGGGTCGCCCTCTCGACACCGAACCGGCTCACCTTCTCCCCCGGGGTCGGGCGGGGCGAGAAGCCGCTGAACCCGTTCCACAGCAACGAGCTCGACGCTGGCGAGCTGATCGACCTCGTCACCGGAGCCGGCTTGGCGAACGCCGAGCTGCTCGGCCTCCGGCACGGACCGCGACTCTCGGCCTGGGAGGCAGACCACGGCTCTGTGGTCGCAGCGCAGCTGGCGAAGCCGTACGCGTCCTGGCCCGACGGCCTGGTCCGGCTCGTCCGGTCTTTGACGGCCGAGGACTTCGTGCTCGCGCGGGACGATGTCGAGACCTCCCTCGACCTTGTCGTCATCGCCCGAAGGCCAGCAACCGGGGCGGGGCCGTGAACGACGAGCCGGTCGGAACCTGCTGCGTCGTCCTGCACTCCCACCTCCCCTGGCTGCTGCACCACGGGGCCTGGCCGGTCGGCGAGGAATGGCTCCACCAGGCCTGGGCGTCGTCGTATCTGCCGCTCACGGAGATGCTCGGCCGGCTGGCCGCCGAGGGTCGCCGCGACGTGCTCACCCTCGGGTTGACGCCGGTGCTCGCAGCCCAGCTCGACGACCCCTATGCCCTCAAGGAGTTCCACACCTGGCTCGGGTTCTGGCGCACGCGGGCCGAAGACCTGGCGGCCAGCCCAGGAGCAGCAGGGGAGCTGGGCCGCGAGGAGGTGCGGGCAGCCACGAGAGCCCTGCAGTCGTTCGAGGCCGAGTGGAGCGGCGGTGGGTCTGCAGTGCTCCGACCGTTCCTCGACGCCGGCGTCGTGGAGCTGCTCGGCGGCCCGGCCACGCACTCCTTCCTCCCGCTCATGGACTCGAGAGTCGCGCGGTTCGCGCTCGACACCGGGCTCGACGACGCCCGGCTGCGGCTCGGCAGGAGACCAATCGGCGTGTGGGCTCCCGAGTGCGGGTACCGACCGGGACTCGAGGACCTCTACGCCTCCGCCGGCGTCGGCCACCTGCTCGTCGACGGGCCCACCCTGCTCGGCGTCGACGCCAGCACCGCCGATGCCTGGACCCTCGGCGACACCGACGTGGTGGCCTTCGGCCGGGACCTCGACGTCACCTACCGGGTCTGGTCCCCGCGGCGCGGCTACCCCGGCGGCCCCTGGTACCGCGACTTCCACGCCTTCGACCCGGACTCGGGCTTCCGGCTCTCGAGGGTGACCTCGACCCGGACGGTCCCGGAGGACAAAGCCCTCTACGACTCCGACCGCGCCCGGGCGGCGGTCGAGCGGGACGCCGCCGACTTCGTCGAGACCGTCCGGCGCCGACTGGAGGAGCATCGAGCCTGCTCGCGACGGGCGACCCGGAGTCGTGGTCGTCGCCTACGACACCGAGCTGTTCGGGCACTGGTGGCACGAGGGGCCGCTCTTCCTCGAGCGCGTGCTCCGAGACCTGCCGGCGGCCGGCGTACGGCTCACGACGCTGACCGGTGCCATCGACGCCGGGCACGTAGCCGGACGGGTGGACCCCGGGCCAGGTTCGTGGGGGTCGGGCAAGGACTGGCGGGTGTGGGACGGCGCCGCGGTGTCCGACCTCGTCGTCTCCAACGCCGAGGTGCAGGGCCGGCTCCTCGACCTGGTCGACAGCGCCAAGCCGCTCGCCGAGGACGGACGCCGGCCCGACCTCGACCAGCTCGCCCGCAACGCCCTGCTGACCCTGGCCAGCGACTGGGCCTTCATGGTGAGCCACGACAGCGCCGTCGGCTACGCCCGTGAACGTTCGGCCGGCCATCGGGCCGCCTTCGATGCGCTCGCCCGGCGGGTGACGTCGGGCGACCGGGCGGCGGCCGTGCGGCTGGCCGAACGCCAGCGACGCACCGATGGGCCGTTCGGACACCTCGACGCCCGGCTGCTCACGTAGCCTTCGACGGCGATGCGCATCCTCGTCCTCTCCTGGGAGTACCCCCCGCTCGTCTACGGCGGCCTGGGGCGTCACGTGCACGCGCTGGCCGAGGCGCAGGCTGCGGCCGGACACGAGGTGGCCGTCGTCACCCAGGCAGTGGAGGGAGCGCCCGCCGACTCGGTCGTGAACGGCGTGCGCGTCGTCCGGGTCGCGCCGGACCCTCCCGCCCTGCCGATGAGCGACCTGCTCGCGTGGGTCATGGCCTTCGAGCACGCACTCACCCGAGCGGCCCTCCGGGTGGCGGAGGACCTGCGCCCCGAGGTCGTGCACGGGCACGACTGGCTGGTCGCGCACACCGCGACCGCCGTCAAGGAGACCTATGGCATCCCGCTCGTCGCCACGGTCCACGCCACCGAGGCCGGCCGGCACCAGGGGTGGCTGCCGACCCCGATGAGCAAGGCTGTGCACACCGTCGAGTGGTGGCTCACCTTCGAGGCGCGACGGGTCATCACCTGCTCGTCGCACATGCGGTGGGAGGTCACCCGACTGTTCGACCTGCCGCCGGAATCCGTCGACGTCATCCCCAACGGCATCGACCCCGCCCCCTGGGACGTCCCCAGGTCATCGGTGACCGACGCCCGAGCGACGTACGCCGCAGAAGGCCCGCTGCTGGTCTTCACCGGGCGGCTGGAGTGGGAGAAGGGCTGCCAGACCCTGCTCGACGCCCTCCCCCGGCTCAGGCGGCGGCACCCCGGCCTCCGCCTCGTGGTGGCCGGCCTGGGCTCGCAGGCTGAGGACCTGAAGGCACGCGCCCGACGACTGCGGCTGGGGCGTTCCGTGACGTTCCTCGGCTGGGTGCCTCCCCACGAGCTGGCCGCCGCTGACCGCGGCCGCCGACGTCGCCGTGGTGCCCTCGATCTACGAACCCTTCGGGCTCGTCGCCCTCGAGGCGGCGGCCTCGGGAACACCGCTCGTGGTCGGGGACACCGGTGGTCTGCGCGAGATCGTCGAGCACGGCAGCACCGGACTGCGGTTCACGCCCGGCGACGTCGCCGCACTCGCCGATGCCGTCAGCGCCCTGCTCTCCGACGAGGTGCTCGCCCGCCGGATGGCGCGGGAGGCGCGGAAGGTCCTCGAGCGGGAGTACACGTGGCCGAGCATCGCCACCCGGACTGTTGCCGCCTACGACCGGGCCGTCCGCGAGGAGCGCCTCCTCCACGTCGACCTCGGCATCCGCAGCGATCGCACGCTGCGCATGGTCGTACGCGACGGGAACCTGCTGGCCGACCGCTGACCTGGCAGTCCGCTGACCCGCATCGAAGGGTCGGAAACGGGGCGGTTGAGTGCCTCAGACCGCCCCGTTTCCGACCATTCGGCGAGCAGCAGCCCTGAGCAGGGCGTCGACGTGCACCTCGGTCGTGTCGACCACAGGCACATCAGTGAGCTCGGACAGCCGGAGCATCCCGAGCTCGGTGCACGCGAGGAGCACGGCGTCGCACCCGCTCGAGATCAGCCGCTCGACGATCTCGACGTACGCCCGGCGCGAGGCCTCCGACACGACCCCGCGCACGAGCTCGTCGTAGACGATGCGGTGCGCCTCGGCCCGGTCGTCATCAGCAGGCGTCAGCACGGCCAGACCGTGCGCCCTCAACCCGTCGGCGTAGAAGGGGGCCTCCATCGTGTACGCCGTGCCGAGCAACCCGACCGTCGAGAAGCCCCTGGCCCGGCACACGTCCGCGGTCGCATCGATCACACTGACGAGCTCGACGTCCGGCGGCAGGACTGCCGCCACGTCTGCGGCCACCAGGTGCATCGTGTTGGCGCAGATGCCGACGACTCCCGCCCCACCGGCGACGACGCCGCGCGCCGCTGCAGCCAGGGCAGCTCCAGCGGCCGTCCAGTCCCCGGCCTGCTGGAGAGGCACGATCTCGGCGAAGTCGAGCGAGTGGAGGATGACCACCGGCTGCCGGTAGGCCCCCTGGCGGTCCCGGACCCGTTCGTTCAGCAGCTGGTAGTACACCGCGGTCGACTCCCACGACAGCCCACCGACCAGCCCGATCGCTCTCACCCTGCGCCCCTAAGCCCGGCCATCGGGTCGCGCGGCCGCGCGCGCGGTCTTCGCGGCGATGTCGGCCAGGGCCACCCGCTTTGCCTCCGTCGCGGCGTACACCTCGCGGCGGTCCTTGAGCACCCGGCCAGGAACTCCGCCCACGATCGAGAAGGGCGGCACGTCGCCGCGGACGACGGTGTGAGCCGCCAGAACGCAGCCCTCGCCGACGACGGACCCACGCAGGACGGTCGCCTTGGCCCCGAGCCAGCAGTCGGGTCCGATCCGAACGGGCGACTTCACGATCCCCTGGTCCTTGATCGGCACGGTCACGTCCTCGTAGACATGGTCGAAGTCGCAGACGTACACCCAGTCAGCGACGATCGTGGTGTCACCGATCTCGACGTCCAGGTAGCAGTTGACGGTGTTGTCACGTCCGAGCACCACCTTGTCCCCGACCCGGAGGGTGCCCTCGTGCGCCCTCAGCCGGTTCTCGTCACCGAGGTGCACCCAACGGCCGATCACGAGGCGCCCGTACCCGGGCCGCGCGTAGAGCTCGACGCGACGACCGATGAAGACGAACCCCTCGGTGACCACGTGCGGGTGCAGGACGCGCAACCTGAAGAAGCGCCAGTAGCGGACGAGGTAGAACCAGGACCAGGCCCGGTGCCGCACGACCCACCGCAAGCTGGCGACCGTGACGAACCGCGCTTGACGCGGGTCGCGCGGCGGAAGGTGGCGAAGCCGTCTGAACACCCGCCGGAGGCTATCGGGCCGGGCGATCAGGCCTTGGTGCCGGTCACGCAGACGTTGTAGAACAGCGCGTCCGGCACGACCTTGCTCAGCACCAACTCGTCCAGCGCGGACAGCCGCAGCCACCCCTGGTAGGCGAACATCGCCCAGTTCCAGCCCAGCGAGCCCGGCCGGACGGCAGCCTCGAAGGTTCGTACCGGCCACCCGAACCACGACGCCGTGAGCTCCTCGGTCACCGTGCGCACGTCGACGGCCCCGGCCCGCAGGCACACCCGGGCGAGCGCCTCGGGGTCGAAGGTGTGCAGGTCGACCACCGCCTCCAGCGCGGCCGCGCGCTGAGGACTCGTGCAGCTCCGCCTCCGATCGGCCGTACCTCGCGCGCAGCGGACCGAACCGCAGCGCCCGCGTCGCGGCCCACCACGTTCCCTGGGACAGCCGCCGCGCCACCCAGTCCCCACGCTGCGTCGGCTCCCCGGCGAAGACGAACCGACCGCCCGGCTTGAGGACCCGCAGCACCTCGCGCAGCGCCAGCTCGACGTCGGGGATGTGGTGGAGCACGGCGTGACCCACCACCAGGTCGAAGGTCGCGTCGTCGTAGGGAAGCTGCTCGGCATCGGCCACCCGCCCCTCGACGGAGAACCCGAGCGACTCGGCGTTGCGCTGCGCCGCCGCCACCATGCCGGGGCTGATGTCGGTGACGTGCCCCTCGTCGAGGACACCGGCCTGCTTCAGGTTGAGCAGGAAGAAGCCGGTGCCGCACCCGAGCTCCAGGGCACGCGCGTAGGGCCAGCCCTCGTCACCGGCCACATGGGTGAACCGACCTCGGGCGTAGTCGATGCACCGCTCGTCGTAGGAGATCGACCACTTGTCGTCATAGGTCGACGCTTCCCAGTCGTGGTAGAGCACGTTGGCGAGCTTGGGATCGTCCAGTGCGGCGCGCACCTGCTCAGGAGTCGCGGTCACTCAACGCCCCACGAACTCGGCCTTGCCGGGCCCGTGCTCGACGAAGGACGCCATGCCGGTGGCTCGGTCCTCGGTCCCGAACAACGCGATGAACTGGAGTCGCTCGAGCTCGAGACCGGTCTCGAGGTCCACCTCGAGGCCACGGTCGACGGCCTCCTTGGCCGCTCTCAGCGCGTACGGCGGACCGGCGGCCAGCCGGCGGGCGAGCGCCAGCGCCTCGGTGTACACGTCGTCCGGCGCGACGACCCGGTCGACGAGTCCGATCCGGAGCGACTCCTCGGCGTCGACGAAGCGCCCCGTGAAGATGATCTCCTTGGCACGGGAGGGCCCGACCAACCGCGGGAGCCGCTGGGTGCCCCCCGCCCCGGGGATGATCCCCAGCAGGATCTCCGGTTGCCCGAGCTTGGCGTTGTCCCCCGCGATCCGCAGGTCGCAGCACAGCGCCAGCTCGCAGCCGCCTCCGAGGGCGTACCCGGTCACGGCCGCGATCGTGGGCTTGGGGATGCCGGCCACCGCGGTGAAGGCCGACTGCAGCGCCACCGAGCGGTCGACGGCCTCCTGCTGCGACCAGCCCACCATCTCCTTCACGTCGGCCCCGGCGGCGAAGACCTTCGCACCGCCGTAGACCACCACCGCGCGGACGTCCTTGCGGTCGGTCGCCTCGACCGCTGCCGCACGGATGCCGGACTGGACCAGCACCGACAGCGCGTTCATCGGCGGCCGGTCGATCCGGATCGTCCCCACTCCGTCCTCGACCTCGAGGCGGACGTGCTCGTTCAGGTCCATGGTCTCCACGCCGTGGAGCGTAGTCGGCCTCCGGTCAGGGGCGTCCTCCGGCAGGATGGGGTGATGACCGCCGAGCCGCTCGACACCAGGGGCACCGGGGACGCCGCTCCCCAGCGCCCGTGGCCGGGCACCTGGGCACCGCTCGGCGTCACGGCCGACGACGAGGGCATCAACGTCGCGGTGTGGGCCGAGGACGCGGACCGGGTCGAGCTCTGCCTCTTCGACGAGGACCGCAGGGAGCGGCGGATCATCCTCGAGGAGCAGACCTACCGCACCTGGCACGGCTACGTGCCCGGTGTGCGGCCGGGTCAGCGGTACGGCTTCCGCGTCCACGGCCCGTGGGACCCGGCTGCCGGCCACCGCTTCAACCCCGCGAAGCTCCTGGCCGACCCGTACGCCCGGGCCGTCGACGGCCGGCTGGTCTACGCCGACGCGGTCTACGGCCACGTACGGGGCGGCCCGAGGGACGTGCGCGACGACCGCGACTCAGCGCCGTACGTGCCCCTGTCGGTGGTCGTCCGGGACGACTTCGCGTGGGGCGACGACACACCGCCCCGCACCGCCTGGGACGACACCGTCGTCTACGAGGCCCACGTCCGCGGGCTCACCATGCGGCACCCGGACGTGCCCGAGCACCAGCGGGGCACCTACGCCGGCCTCGCACACCCCTCCGTGGTCAATCACCTGACCTGGCTCGGCGTCACCGCCGTCGAGCTGCTCCCCGTCCACCACTTCATCACCGAGGAGCACCTGGCCGACGCGGAGCTCGTGAACTACTGGGGCTACAACTCCCTGTCGTACTTCGCCCCCGAGGCGGTCTACTCCTCGAGCGGCTCGCTCGGGGGTCAGGTCAGCGAGTTCAAGGCCATGGTCAAGACCCTGCACGCCGCCGGGCTCGAGGTCATCCTCGACGTCGTCTACAACCACACCGCCGAAGGCGGCGCCGACGGACCGACCCTCGCCTATCGTGGCCTGGGCAACGCCGCCTACTACAAGCTCGCGGCCGACCGGCGCCACTACGTCGACTACACCGGCTGCGGCAACACCCTCGACCTCAGCCACCCCCACGTCCTCCAGCTGGTGATGGACTCCCTGCGCTACTGGGTGCAGGAGATGCACGTCGACGGCTTCCGCTTCGACCTGGCCTCGGCGCTGGCCCGTTCCCTCCACGACGTCGACATGCTCAGCGGCTTCCTGACCACCATCCAGCAGGACCCTGTGCTGTCCCAGGTGAAGCTGATCGCCGAGCCTTGGGACGTGGGCGACGGCGGCTACCAGGTCGGGGAGTTCCCGCCCCTGTGGTCGGAGTGGAACGACCAGTACCGCGACACCGCCCGTGACTTCTGGCGGGGGGCGACCGGCGGGCTGCGAGACCTCGGCTACCGGCTCTCGGGGTCGTCCGACCTCTACGCCGACGACGGCCGCCGACCGTTCTCCTCGGTCAACTTCATCACGGCCCACGACGGGTTCACCCTCCGCGACCTCACCACCTACGAGCACAAGCACAACGAGGAGAACGGCGAAGGCAACCGCGACGGCACCGACAACAACCGCTCCTGGAACCACGGCGTCGAGGGCGAGACCGACGACCCGACGATCCGGGACGAGCGGCGCCGCACGCTGCGCAGCATGCTCGCGACCCTGCTGCTGTCCACCGGGGTCCCGATGCTGACCGCGGGCGACGAGATGGGGCGCACCCAGGGTGGCAGCAACAACGCCTACTGCCAGGACAACGAGGTCTCCTGGCTCGACTGGGCTCTCGACCCCTGGCAGGTCGACCTTCTCGAGTTCGCGCGTCTGCTGCTGGCGATCCGGCGTGACCACCCGGCGCTGCGGCACCGGCACTTCTTCGAGGGCCGGTCCATGACCGAGGGCGGCGCGAAGGACCTGGCCTGGTTCGGACCGACGGGCACCGAGCTCGTCGACGGCGACTGGTGGGAGCCGCACGCCCGCACGCTGGGCATGTACGTGGGGGGCGACTCGCTGCGCGCTCAGACCCCCCGAGGTGAGCCCATCGTCGACTCGTCGTTCCTGCTGCTGCTGCACGCCGGTTCGGAGCCTGCCGGCTTCCTGCTGCCGGGGGCACCGTGGGCCGCGACGTACCGCTCGTTGCTCGACACCGCGGACGAGCGGCCTTCGCCGTCGCCCACTGCCTTGGAGCCCGGCGACCAGGTGGGGCTCGCCCCGCGCAGCCTGATCCTGCTCGAAGCCTTCCGGCCAGAACCCGGATCGCCCTGAGCCCGGAGAACCTCAGCGCAGGACAGGAAGGTCCGGCCCGGCGTGCTCCCCCGCAGCGCCGGAGGACGGCGGAAGGGCGACGAGGTTCATCTCCGCCGAGTTCGCCAGCAACGGGTGCCGGGGCAGCACGCGGACGGTGTAGCCGAAGGCCCCGGTGCGCCCCAGCGTCAGCGCCCCGTCGTAACGGGCGCCGTCGTCGGCCGAGACCTCCGCGAGGGACAGCTCGGCTCGGGCCGGCGTGACGAGCCGGTCGTCGGCGTCGACCGCTCCGTAGAGCACCTCGACCACCACGTCATCCGGCGTGAGCTCGCCGAGGTCGACGGTCACCCGCAAGGCCAGGGTCTGGCCGAGCTCTGGGCTCTCGCCGACCCCGGTCGACTCGATGTGCTCCACGGCGACGGTGGGCCACGCCTTGTGCACACGGTCCTTCCACGCGGCGAGGTCCTTGGCGGCCAGGTAGCCGGGACCGTCGACGGCGCGGCCGGCCTCCGCCGCAGGCGTGTACAGCTGCACCACGTAGTCGTGCACCATCCGGCTGGCGAGCACCTTGGGTCCGACCGTCCGCAGCGTGTGCCGCACCATGGCGAGCCACCGGTGCGGCAGCCCGTCGTCGTCGCGGTCGTAGAACCTGGCCGCCACCTCGTTCTCGATGAGGTCGTAGAGCGCTGCCGCCTCGAGGTCGTCGCGACGGTCGGGGTCGTCGACCTCGTCGGCGGTGGGGATCGCCCAACCGTTCTCACCGTCGTACATCTCGTCCCACCACCCGTCGAGGATCGACAGGTTCAGACAGCCGTTCAGGGCGGCCTTCATGCCTGAGGTGCCGCACGCCTCGAGCGGCCGCAGCGGGTTGTTGAGCCACACGTCGCAGCCCGGGTAGAGCGGCTTCGCCATCGCGATGTCGTAGTCCGGCAGGAAGACGATGCGGTGACGGACCTCGGGGTCGTCGGTGAAGCGCACCAGCTGCTGGATGAGCTTCTTGCCCCCGTCGTCGGCTGGGTGCGACTTGCCGGCGACCACGATCTGGATGGGCCGGGTGGGGTGGAGGAGCAGGGACTTCAGCCGCTCCTGGTCACGCATCATCAAGGTGAGCCGCTTGTACGAGGGGACCCGACGGGCGAAGCCGATCGTGAGGACGTCGGGGTCGAGCACGTCGTCGACCCACCCCAGCTCGGTGGCGCTGGCCCCGCGCTGCCTCCACGACTCCCGGAGTCGGCGCCTGGCCTCCACGACCAGCCGCCCGCGAAGGCTGCGCCGAACCGCCCAGATCTCGTCCTCGGGGACCTCGTCGATGGCCTCCCAGCCGCGCGCCTCCTCGACCAGCTCGGCGCCGACCGCGCGTGCCGCAAGGTCGAGCACCTCGCGGGCCACCCAGGTCGGGGCGTGCACCCCGTTGGTGATCGACGTGATCGGTACCTCGTCGCTGTCGAACGAGGGCCACAGCCCGTTGAACATCCCGCGGCTGACGACGCCGTGCAGCTTGGCCACCCCGTTGGCGCGCTGAGCGAGCCGCAGTCCCATGACCGCCATGTTGAACACGGTCGGGTCACCGCCGTCGTAGGTCTCCGCCCCCAACGAGAGGACTCGGTCGACCGGCACGCCGGGGCAGGCGTTGCCGCCGCCGAAGTGCTCGGACACGAGCTCGAGCGGGAACCGGTCGATGCCGGCCGGTACCGGCGTGTGCGTCGTGAACACGGTGCCTGCACGGGCCGCTTCGACGGCCTCGTCGAAGGTGAGGCCCTGGTCCTCGGTGAGCTCCCGGATGCGCTCGAGCCCCAGGAAGCCTGCGTGTCCCTCGTTGGTGTGGAAGACCTCAGGAGCAGGCGCCCCGGTGATGCGGCAGTAGGCGCGGATCGCCCGCACGCCCCCGATGCCGAGCAGCATCTCCTGGAGCAACCGGTGCTCGGAGCCGCCGCCGTAGAGCCGGTCGGTGACGTCGCGCTCGGCCGGCGCGTTGCGCTCGGTGTCGGAGTCGAGCAGCAGCAACGGCACCCGCCCGACCTGCGCCTTCCAGACCTCGGCGTGCAGGGTGCGTCCGCCCGGGAGCCCGACGGACACCGTCAGCGGGCTGCCGTCGGTGTCGCGGAGGAGCCCGATGGGCAGGTCGTGCGGGTCGAGGACCGGGTAGTACTCCTGCTGCCAGCCCTCGGCGTTGAGCGACTGCTTGAAGTAGCCGCTGCGGTAGAGCAGCCCGACACCCACGATGGGGACACCGAGGTCGCTGGCCGCCTTGAGGTGGTCCCCGGCGAGGATGCCGAGCCCGCCGGAGTACTGCGGGAGCACGTGCGTGATGCCGTACTCAGGGCTGAAGTACGCGATGGACGCCGGCGCTTCGGCCCCGAGCGACTGGTACCACCGGTCCTGGGTCAGGTAGTGCTGCAGATCAGCGTGCGCCTCCCCCAGCCGCCAGCCGAAGTCGGGGTCCGCGGCGAGCTCGCGCAGCCGGTCGGCCCCGACCTCGCCGAGCAGCCGCGACGGGTCGTGCCCCACCCGCTCCCACAGGGCCGGGTCGATGCTGGCGAACAGGTCCCGGGTCGGCGCGTGCCACGACCATCGCAGGTTGGCCACGAGCTCGCCGAGCCTCGACAGGGGCTCGGGCAGCAGGGTACGGACGGTGAACCGTCGGATCGCGCGCATGAGGCAGCACCTTAGCGACCAGCGGCCGTCCGAGCGCTGCTGGGGGTGTTCGCTTCTTGCGAACACCGCAATTTCTTGCGGACCGTCGCCACCGGGTCCCGGTTGGATACCGTCGAAGCGATGAGCACCCCGAGCGTGGCCACCGGCCGCATCCCGATCCGTGACGTCGCCCCCGTCGAGGACGCCGGGCGCTGGGCGGCCAAGGCCGTGGTGGGCGAGACCTTCCCCGTCACCGCCACGATCTTCCGCGAGGGCCACGACGCCGTCGCCGCCAACGTCGTGCTCCGTGGGCCGAAGGGGGCGCCGAAAGGCCCCTGGACGCCCATGCGCCGATTCGGGCAGGAGCCGGACCGGTGGACCGCGGACGTCTGCCCGAGCGCGCCCGGTGACTGGACCTTCCAGATCGAGGCCTGGGGCGACCCCATCGCCACCTGGGAGCACGCCGCTGAGATCAAGCTCCCGGCGGGCCTCGACGTCGAGCTCGTGAGCGAGGAGGGGGCCCGGCTGTTCGAGCGGGCCGCCGCGGGCCTTCCCAAGGGTGCCGGCAGCGCGACGGGGAAGGCGCTGCTCCAGGGCGTCGCAACCACGCTGCGGGACCCCGCCGTGTCCCCGGAGTCCAGGCTGGCCGCAGCCACCCGTGCGGACGTCCGCGCCCTGCTCGCCCGTCACCCGCTGCGCGAGCTGCTGACCACGTCCGCCAGGTATCCCCTGCGGGTCGACCGGGAGCGAGCGCTGTACGGGTCCTGGTACGAGTTCTTCCCCCGCTCCGAGGGTGCGGTCCTCGACCCGACCGGCAAGCGGAAGCCCAAGTCCGGCACCTTCCGGACCGCGATGGCGCGGCTCCCCGCCGTCGCCGGGATGGGCTTCGACGTCGTCTACCTCCCGCCGATCCACCCGATCGGGCGGTCGCACCGCAAGGGACCCAACAACACCCTCACCCCGGGTCCGCACGACCCGGGCGTGCCCTGGGCGATCGGCTCGGCCGAGGGCGGTCACGACGCGATCCACCCCGAGCTCGGGACCCTGGACGACTTCGACGCCTTCGTGGCGCGGGCCCGGGAGCTGGGCCTCGAGATCGCGCTCGACTACGCCCTCCAGGCCTCGCCCGACCACCCGTGGGTGACCAAGCACCCGGACTGGTTCAGCGAACGGGCCGACGGCTCGATCGCCTACGCGGAGAACCCGCCGAAGAAGTACCAGGACATCTACCCGCTCAACTTCGACCGCGACTACTGCGGGCCTCTACGCCGAGAGCCTCCGGGTGCTCAGGCACTGGATGGACCACGGCGTGCGGATCTTCCGCGTCGACAACCCGCACACCAAGCCGGTGCACTTCTGGGAGTGGCTGATCGGCGAGGTGCGCTCGACCGACCCCGACGTCGTGTTCCTCGCCGAGGCCTTCACGCGGCCGGCGATGATGCGTCAGCTGGCTGCCGTCGGCTTCCACCAGTCCTACACGTACTTCACCTGGCGCACCGCGAAGTGGGAGCTGGAGCAGTACTTCGACCAGCTCGCCCACGAGACCGCCCACGTGTTCCGACCCGAACTGCTTCGTCAACACGCCGGACATCCTCCACGCCTCCCTCCAGTACGGCGGGCCGCCGGTCTTCAAGATCCGGGCTGCGCTGGCCGCCACGCTCTCCCCGAGCTGGGGGGTCTACGCCGGCTACGAGCTCTTCGAGCACGTGGCCGTGCGACCCGGGAGCGAGGAGTACCTCGACTCCGAGAAGTACGACTACCGGCCGCGCGACTGGGCACGCGCCGAGGCCGAGGGGCGCACGCTCGCGCCGTACCTCACCCGCCTCAACGAGATCCGCAGGGCGCACCCGGCCCTGCGCCGCCTCCGCAACCTCACCTTCCACCACAGCGACAGCGACCAGATCATCTGCTACTCCAAGCGCGGAGGACGACGACGTGGTGCTGTGCGTCGTCAACCTCGACCCGCACGGAACGCGCGAGACGACGGTCCGCCTCGACATGCCTGCGCTCGGCCTGGACTGGGCGAGACGCGTTCCACGCGCACGACGAGCTGACCGGGTGCCACGTACGACTGGGCGCAGGACAACTACGTCCGGCTGGACCCCTACCAGGAGCCGGCCCACGTGCTGCACGTGCGGCGCGTCGACGTGACGGTCGCGAGCCCCCGACCGAGGCCGGCCTGACGGCCGGACCCGGACTGGTTCAAGAGCGCGGTCTTCTACGAGGTGCTCGTCCGGGCTTCTCCGACGCGCGACGGCGACGGCTGCGGCGACCTGCGCGGGCCTGACCGACAAGCTCGACTACCTCCAGTGGCTCGGCGTCGACTGCCTCTGGCTGCCGCCGTTCTTCGCGTCGCCGCTGCGCGACGGCGGCTACGACGTCGCCGACTTCACCGAGGTGCTCCCCGAGTTCGGGACCCTCGACGACTTCGTCGCCTTCGTCGAGGCGGCGCACGCAGCGCGGCATGCGCGTGATCATCGACTTCGTCATGAACCACACCAGCGACCAGCACCCGTGGTTCCAGGAGTCGCAGGTCCGATCCGGACGGACCGTACGGCGACTTCTACGTCTGGTCCGACACCGACGACTCGCTACCCCGACGCGCGGATCATCTTCGTCGACACCGAGTCGTCGAACTGGACCTTCGACCCGGTGCGCAAGCAGTACTTCTGGCACCGCTTCTTCAGCCACCAGCCGGACCTCAACTACGACAACCCGGCGGTCCAGGAGGCGATGCTCGACGCGCTGCGGTTCTGGCTCGACCTCGGCATCGACGGCTTCCGCTGCGACGCCGTCCCGTACCTGTTCGAGGAGGAGGGCACGAACTGCGAGAACCTCCCGGCGACCCACGCGTTCCTCAAGCGGGTGCGCGCCGAGATCGACCGCCTGTACCCCGACACGGTGCTGCTGGCCGAGGCCAACCAGTGGCCGGAGGACGTCGTCGACTACTTCGGCGATCCCGCGACCGGCGGCGACGAGTGCCACATGGCGTTCCACTTCCCCGTGATGCCGCGCATGTTCATGGCCGTACGCCGGGAGTCGCGCGATCCCGATCGACGGAGATCCTCGGGCGGACCCCGGCGATCCCGCGAGAACTGCCAGTGGGGCATCTTCCTGCGCAACCACGACGAGCTGACCCTGGAGATGGTCACCGACGAGGAGCGCGACTACATGTGGGCGGAGTACGCGAAGGACCCGCGGATGAAGGCCAACATCGGCATCCGCCGCCGGCTGGCCCCGCTCCTCGACAACGACCGCGACCCAGATCGAGCTGTTCACGCGCCCTCCTGCTGTCCCTGCCCGGGCTCGCCGGTCCTCTACTACGGCGACGAGATCGGGATGGGCGACAACATCTGGCTCGGCGACCGCGACGGCGTCCGCACGCCGATGCAGTGGACCCCCGACCGCAACGCCGGCTTCTCCAAGCGCCGACCCCGGTCGCCTCTACGCCCCCGTCGTCGCCGACCCGGTCTACGGCTTCCAGGTCGACCAACGTCGAGGCTCAGCTGCGCACCACGGCGTCGCTGCTGCACTGGACCCGCCGGATGATCCACGTCCGCAAGGAGCACCAGGCGTTCGGCCTGGGCACCTTCACCGACCTCGGCGGGACCAACCCGTCGGTTCTCTCCTATGCCCGCACGCACGGCGACGACGTGGTGCTCTGCGTGCACAACCTCTCGCGGTTCCCGCAGCCGGTCGAGCTCGACCTCCGGCCCTACGAAGGGTCTCCGGCCGGTCGAGCTGACCGGCGGGCGTCGAGTTCCCGCGGATCGGCGAGCTCCCCTACCTCCTCACGCTCGGGCCGCACTCGTTCTACTGGTTCCGCCTCGAGGGCGCCTCATGAGCGCCCCTCCGCTCGGTCTCCCGGGCTTCCTCGAGCAGCAACGCTGGTTCGCCGCGAAGGACCGCCCCTTCCGCGTCACCGACGTCGAGGTGGTCGCGACCGTCCGCACGGACCCCCTGGTGGAGCTCTGGCTCGTCCACGTCGACGAAGAGGGCACCTCGGTGGCCTACCACCTCGCGGTCGAGCACCAGAACAGCGAGGTGGACCGCCTCACGCACGTCCACATCGGGACGCAGGACGGTGCGGAGCTCTACGACGCGCTCCACGACCGCGACGTCACCGACGACTGGCTGGCCCTGCTCGACGGTGAGCTCGACGTCCCCGGCCTCGAAGCCGGACGGGTCGAGCTCGGAGCCGCTGCCTGCATCGGGACCGAGCCTGGTGATGACGGCCGAGCAGTCCAACACCTCGTTGGTCTACGGCGACACGATCGTGCTGAAGGTCTACCGGCGGCCGCACCCGGGGCTGCACCCCGACGTCGAGGTGCACGCGGCCCTGGCCGCGGTCGGGTGCGCCCACGTCGCCGCTGCGTACGGCTGGATCGAGTCCCCCGCAGGCACCCTCGCCTTCGCCCAGGAGTTCCTGGCCGGTGGGGTCGAGGGGTGGGACCTCGCCAAGAGCTCGGTGCGCGACCTGCTGCGCGAGGGCGACCTGCATGCCGACGAGGTCGGCGGCGACTTCGCCGACGAAGCCCGGCGACTCGGAGAGGTGACCGCGGAGGTCCATCTCGCCCTTCAGGCTGCGCTCCCGACCGCCAGCTGGGGTCAGGTCGAGCTGGCGGCCCGGGCCGAGCTGCTCCACGAGAACCTGGCCGTCGCCCTCGAGGCCGCCCCCGCGCTCGAGCCGTACGCCCGCGCCCTGGCGCGAGATCTACGACGCCGTCGCGACGCTCTCGACCGCCGTCCCCGTGCAGCGCGTGCACGGCGACCTGCACCTCGGCCAGACGATGCGTGTCGCCTCCGGCTGGAAGCTGCTCGACTTCGAGGGCGAGCCCTCGCGACCGGTGTCCGAGCGGCGTGCCCTCGACAGCCCGCTGCGCGACGTGGCCGGGATGCTGCGGTCCTTCGAGTACGCCGCCCACCAGCTCGACGCCGACTCCGAGCCGGGCGCCGGGGCCCAGACCACGTTCCGGGCGGCCGAGTGGACCGACCGCAACCGCACCGCGTTCTGCGAGGGCTACGCCGCTGCCGACCGGGCGCGACCCGAGGGACGACGCGGTGCTGCTGCGCGCGTTCGAGGCCGACAAGGCCGTCTACGAGGTGCGTCTACGAGTCCCGGATGCGCCCGTCCTGGGTGCCGATCCCCCTCGCCGCGATCGAACGACTGGCAGGCTGACCCCGTGGCAACCACCAGCCCCCCGCAACAGCCGGCCGCCCGACAACCCTGACCACGCGACGATCGACGCCATCCTGCGGGGTGACCACCACGACCCGCACGCGCTGCTCGGGCCGCACCCGGTGCCCGGCGGGGTCGCTGTCCGGACGCTGCGCCCCCTGGCCACGGCGGTCACGGTCGTGACCGACACCGACCGCTACCCGCTGGCCCACGTCCACCAGGGCGTCTTCTCGGCGATCCTGCCGCTGGACGGCGTCACCGACTACCGCCTCGAGGTCGATCACGGCCTCGGCGCCGTCCGCGAGGACGACCCGTACCGCTTCCTCCCGACGCTCGGAGAGATCGACCTGCACCTGTTCGAGCGAGGGCCGTCACGAGCAGCTCTGGGAGGTGCTCGGCGCCCACGTGCGGCGCTACGACGGACCGCTCGGCAGCGTGACCGGCACCTCGTTCGCCGTGTGGGCGCCGAACGCGCGCGGGGTCCGCGTCGTCGGCGACTTCAACCACTGGGACGGCCGCACCCACCCGATGCGGTCCCTGGGCGTCGACCGGCATCTGGGAGCTGTTCGTCCCCGGCGTCGGCGACGGCACGCGCTACAAGTACGAGGTCCACGGGTCCGACGGCATCCACCGGCTCAAGGCCGACCCGATGGCCCAGGCCACCGAGATCCCGCCGGCCACCGCGTCGCGCGTCTTCTCCTCCGCCTACGCCTGGGGCGACGAGGACTGGATGGACTCGTCGGACGGCCGCCAACCCCCACCATGGGCCGATGAGCACCTATGAGGTGCACCTGGGCTCGTGGCGCCCCGGCCTGTCCTACCGACAGCTCGCCGACGAGCTCGTGGGCTACGTCGCCGACCTCGGCTTCACCCACGTCGAGCTGCTGCCCGGTCGCCGAGCACCCGTTCCCGCCGCTCGTGGGGCTACCAGGTCACCGGCTACTACGCGCCGACGGCGCGCTTCGGCACCCCTGACGACTTCCGCTACCTCGTCGACCGCCTGCACCAGGCCGGGATCGGTGTCCTCCTGGACTGGGTGCCGGGCCACTTCCCCAAGGACGCCTGGGCGCTGGCTCGCTTCGACGGCAGCGCGCTCTACGAGCACCCCGACCCGCGCCGCGGGGAGCAGCCCGACTGGGGGACGTACATCTTCGACTTCGGCCGCAAGGAGGTGCGCAACTTCCTCGTCGCCAACGCGGTCTACTGGCTCGAGGAGTTCCACATCGACGGGCTGCGGGTCGACGCCGTCGCCTCGATGCTCTACCTCGACTACAGCCGCAAGGCCGGCGAGTGGCTGCCCAACGTCCACGGCGGCCGCGAGAACCTCGAGGCGGTCGCGTTCCTGCAGGAGGTCAACGCCACGGTCTACAAGCGCGTCCCGGCGCTGTCACCATCGCCGAGGAGTCCACCGACTGGCCCGGCGTCACCCGCGCCGACCCACCTCGGTGGCCTCGGCTTCGGCTTCAAGTGGAACATGGGGTGGATGCACGACTCGCTCGCCTACCTCGCCCACGAGCCCGTGCACCGCCAGTGGCACCACCACGAGATGACCTTCGCGCTGATGTACGCCTGGAGCGAGCAGTACGTGCTGCCGCTGTCCCACGACGAGGTCGTGCACGGCAAGGGGTCGCTGCTGCGCAAGATGCCCGGCGACCGGTGGCAGCAGCTGGCCACCCTGCGCGCCTACCTCGCTCTCATGTGGGCGCACCCCGGCAAGAAGCTGCTGTTCATGGGCGGCGAGATCGCCCAGGAGGCGGAGTGGTCGGAGGGCAGGGGCCTCGACTGGTGGCTGCTCGACCACGCCGACCACCGGGGCGTGCACGGCTGCATGCGTGACCTCAACCGGATCTACCGCGAGACGCCCGCACTCTGGGCCCGCGACCTGGACCCTGGCGGCTTCGAGTGGATCGATGCCAACGACGCCGCAGGCAACACGCTGTCGTTCATCCGGTGGGACGACGACGGCGGTGCGCTCGTGTGCGTGGCGAACTTCTCGGCCATGCCGCATGAGAACTACCGGATCGGGCTCCCGTCGACCGGCCGCTGGGACGAGGTGCTCAACACCGACGCCGACGCCTACTGCGGCAGCGGGGTCGGCAACCTGGGGTCCGTGCTCGCTGTCGAGGAGCCCTGGCACGGCCGGCCCGCGTCGGCCAGCCTGCGGCTCCCACCGCTGGGAACGGTCTGGCTGCGCCCGTCCGCGAGCTGAGGCAGCCCCGCCGGTGACCGTCACGGTGGTCGATGAGACGCACGCTCGTAGGCTGATGTTCTCGGTGGCTCACAGCGAATGGCAACGAACAGGTCGATCAGCGCCCCCTGATCGCCCCGTTGGCGACCACTCGGCAAAGGAGCTGCGCTATCGCAGCGCCAGGGTCAGAACAGGGCGTTGGCCAGCGCCGTACGCGCGGTCATGACCCGAGGGTCGTCGGGACCCAGCAGGTCGAACAGGCTCACCAGGTGGGTGCGTGCCTGGGCGCGCTCGTCCCCCGAGGTGCGGCGGACGAGGTCGACCAGGCGGCTGAAGGCCTCTTCGACGTGGCCACCCAGCAGGTCCAGGTCGGCGGCCTGGCACTGCAGGGCTACGTCGCCGGGGGCCTCGGCCGCAGCCTGGAGCACGGACGCCGCGTCGAGGGCGCTGGCCCGCTCGACCAGGTCGATCTGGGCCAGCCCGGCCACGGCCATCACGTCACCCGGACGCCGATCGAGCAGCCGGTCGTAGGCAGCCCGGGCCGCCGGAAGGTCACTGCGGTCGAGCGCCTGCAACGCCTCGACCAGCTCGGGGTCGACCGGCTCGGCCCCCTCCGTGTCGGCCTTCGGGTCGGCCGCCAGGGAGAGCACCTCGTCGAGGAAGGCTCGGACCTGCGCCTCGGGGAGCGCACCGGTGAACCCGGGCACGAGCTGGCCCTGCCAGACGACGTGCACCGTAGGGATGCTCTGCACCTGGGCCGCCTGAGCCAGCTGCTGGTTGGCGTCGACGTCGATGGTCGCCAGGACCCAGCGACCCCCGTCCTCGGCCGCGAGCCGTTCCAGCACCGGGGACAGCTGCTTGCACGGCTCGCACCACGTGGCCCAGAAGTCGAGGACCACCGGGACGGTCATCGACCGCGCGAGGACCTCGACCTCGAAGGTGGCCTCGGTCACCTCGACGACGACCGGTCCCGGCCCTGCACCCGAGGACTCCGCGGCCTCGCGCGCCGCGAGCGCCCGTTCCCGGGCGGCGTTCTGGGCCGCGAGGGCAGCCAGGTCGACGGCGCCGTAGGTGTTGCTGAGCGCTGCGGGAGGGAGGGCACCGGGTGGGACGGCGGAGGGGACGGTCACGTGGCCCATCTTCTCCGAGCCACCGGGGTGCGCGCCAACTCCCCCCTCCCGGGCCACCGTCGCCGCACCGGTGGTCAGATGCGGGCGGGCTCGACGTGCTCGCCGAAGACCTCCCGCAGCACGCCGCAGATCTCACCGAGGGTGGCCTCGACGCGCGCCGCGGCGAGCATCGGCTCGACCAGGTCGCCGTCGCCGCGGGCCGCCATGTCGAGCGCCCCGAGCGCGGCGTGCACCGACGCGATGTTCCGGCCGTGGCGCCGCCGACCCAGCTCGGCCACCTGGGCGCGTTCCACCTCGTGGGAGACGCGGAGAATCTCCAACGGCTCCTCGATCGTGTCGAGGTGGACGTTCACCCCGACCACCTTCTTGGCACCCGACTCGTGGGCCAGCTGGTAGGCGAAGGCCGCGTCCGCGATCTCGCCGGTGAACCAGCCGTCGTCGATCCCGCGCAGGATGCCTGAGGTCATCGTGCCGTCGGTGCCGAGCTCGCGGATGCGCGCGAAGATGGCCTCCGCCTCTGCCTCGATGCGGTCGGTGAGGGCCTCGACGTACCAGGACCCTCCCAACGGGTCGACGACGTGCGCGACACCGGTCTCCTCGAGGATCACCTGCTGGGTGCGCACGGCGATCTCCGCCGCCTTCGCGCTCGGCAGTGCCAGAACCTCGTCGAGAGCGTTGGTGTGCAAGGAGTTCGTGCCGCCGAGCACGGCAGCCAGTGCCTCGACGGCCGTACGTACGACATTGTTGTCGGGTTGCTGCGCCGTGAGCGAGACACCTGCTGTCTGCGTGTGGAAGCGCAGCCACTGGGCCTTGTCCGTGCGCGCGCCGTAGACGTCGCGCATCCACCGGGCCCAGATCCGACGCGCGGCCCGGAACTTGGCGATCTCCTCGAAGAAGTCGATGTGGGCGTCGAAGAAGAACGACAGTCCCGGGGCGAACTCCTCGATGTCGAGGCCGCGCGCCAGCCCGAGCTCGACGTAGCCGAACCCGTCCGCGAGGGTGAAGGCGAGCTCCTGGGCGGCCGTGGATCCCGCCTCCCTGATGTGGTAGCCCGACACCGACAGCGGCTTGTAGGCCGGCATCGTCTCGGTCGTCCACTCCATGAGGTCGCCGATGAGCCGAAGGTGCGGGACCGGAGGGAACAGCCACTCCTTCTGGGCGGTGTACTCCTTGAAGATGTCGGTCTGCAGGGTGCCGTTGAGCCGGGACACGTCGGCGCCCTGCCGCTCGGCGGCCACGACGTACATGCAGAAGATCGGGACCGCCGGTCCGCTGATCGTCATGGAGGTGGTCACCTCGGCCAGCGGGATCCCCGCGAACAGCGCCTCCATGTCGGCCGCGGAGTCGATCGCCACCCCGCAGTGGCCCACCTCGCCCGAGCGCGCGCGGATCGTCGGAGTCGCGTCCCATCAGGGTCGGCATGTCGAAGGCGACCGAGAGGCCGCCCCCTCCCGCGGCGAGGATCGCGCGGAACCGCTCATTGGTGTGCTCGGCGTTGCCGAAGCCGGCGAACTGCCGGATGGTCCACGGTCGCCCGCGGTAGCCGGTGGCGTGCAGTCCACGCGTGAAGGGGTACGCACCGGGCCAGCCGACGCGGTCGAAGCCGGCAGGGACGTCGCCGGGCGGTGGCCCGTACACCGGGTCGACGGTGGACCCGGACAACGTCGTGAAGTCCGCCTCGCGCAGCCGCCCGGCCGCGGCCGCGTCGTCGTACGCCTGGCGCCATCGCCGCCGGCCCTCGTCGATCTCCGCCTGATCCATGTGGCTCCTCACCTGTGACGCAGGCACGCACCGTGGCGGCCACGGCTGTCACGGACAGCGTAGAGCGGCGCCCGGACGGGCCCACGCCGGTGGGCCTTTGGTCCTGTCTTGCGGCCGACACGCCGGGGCGGTGTGGACTCACGGCGTCGTATTGCGTATATTTCCGACTGACTTAGTTGGGATTGTCCTCGCCCGGACACTCAGAGAGGAACACGACATGAGCACCCGCTTCATCGGACGCCGTCGCACGGCGGCGGTCACCGCCCTGCTCGCCGTCGCGGCGATCGGGCTGGCGGCCTGCGGCAGCTCGGGGGGCGGCGCCGCCGAACCGAGCGGCAGCGCCGGCGCGGCCACGGTCTCCACCGTGCGCGTGGGCTTCTTCCCGAACGTGACCCACGCCCCCGCCTTCGTGGCCCTCCAGGAGGGATTCCTCAACACCACCCTCAAGGAGGTCGACGTCAAGGTCGCGCCCTCGCTGTTCAACGCGGGGCCGGACGCGGTCACGGCGCTGTTCAGCGACGCGGTCGACATCCAGTACATCGGCCCGAACCCGACCGTCAGCGGCTGGACGCAGTCGGAGGGCGAGGCCATCACGGTGATCTCGGGCGCAGCCTCCGGCGGGGCCTCGCTCGTCGTGAAGCCCGAGCTCACCGACGCCGCGTCGCTCAAGGGCAAGACCCTCGCGTCGCCCCAGCTCGGCAACACCCAGGACGTGGCGCTGCGCTACTGGCTCAAGCAGCAGGGTCTGGCCACCGACGCCCAGACCGGGACCGGCGACGTGAACATCACGCCGATGGCGAACTCCGACGCGGTGACCGCGTTCCAGTCCGGCGCCATCCAGGGCGCCTGGGTCCCGGAGCCGTTCGCCTCGCAGCTGGTGGCCGAGGGCGGCGAGGTCCTCGTCGACGAGGCCTCGCCTGTGGCCCGACGGGAAGTTCGTCACCACGGACATCGTGGTGCGGACGGAGTTCCTCCAGCAGCACCCCGACATCGTCGAGGCCTTCCTCCTCGCCAACACCCAGGCGGTCGAGTTCATCAAGGCCAACCCGGCGAAGGCCCAGGCGGACTTCAACGCCGGGCTCAAGGCGCTCACGGGCTCGAGCCTCGACCCGACTGCTCCTGGCCAGCGCGTGGAAGAACCTGGAGTTCACGGTCGACCCGCTCAAGGCGACGCTCGTGGCCTCGGCCGCGCACGCCGTCGAGGTCGGGCTCCTCGACCAGGCCAAGATCGACGCCGCCGGCGGGTTCGACCCGCTCTACGACCTGACCCTGCTCAACAAGGTCCTGGTCGCCCAGAAGCTCGACCAGGTGACGACATGAGCGTGTCCACGATGACCGGCACCTCCCCGACCCGCTCCGGCGGGTCGGGGGGGCCGGCCCTCCAGCTCACCAACGTCTCGAAGGTCTTCGGGCGAGGACACGACCAGACCGTCGCCCTCGAGGACGTGACCCTGTCCGTCGCCCGCGGCGAGTTCCTCACCGTGGTCGGGGCGTCGGGCTGCGGCAAGAGCACGCTGCTCAACCTCGTCGCGCGGCTCGACCAGCCGACGGCCGGCCAGATCGCCGTCGACGGCAAGGTCGCGCTGATGTTCCAGGAGGCGACGCTGTTCCCCTGGCTCACTGCGCGCCAGAACGTCGAGCTCGCGCTCAAGCTGGCTGCGAGTCCCCAGGGACGAACGAGCCGGCCGGGCTCGGTCCCTGCTCGAGCTCGTGCGCCTCGACGACGCCGCCGAGAAGCGCCCCCACGAGCTGTCCGGGGGGATGCGGCAGCGCGTGGCCCTCGCCCGCGTGCTCGCCCAGGACGCGTCGATCGTGCTGATGGACGAGCCGTTCGGCGCGCTCGACGCGATGACTCGCGACCGCATGCACGACGAGCTCGAGACCCTCTGGACCGAACTCGGGCTCACGGTCGTGTTCGTCACCCACAACATGCGCGAAGCCGTCCGGCTCGGTGACCGGGTCGTGCTCCTCACCAGCCGCCCCGGGACGGTGAAGTCGATCCGACCCATCGACATCCCCCGGCCCCGGCGGATGGACTCCGCCGAGGTGGCCGGCCATGCGGCAGCGCTCACCGACGAGCTCTCCCAGGAGGTGGCCCAGCATGTCGGCTGACGTACTCACTCCGATCGTCGAGGTCCCCGCTGCCACCGGCGCCGATGCGTCCGTCGCGGCCAAGATCTGGGGCTGGCTCTGGCCGAAGGCACTCGCCATCGGCCTGGTGGTCGGCGCGTGGCAGCTCGTGGTGTGGAGCGGCTGGAAGCCCGAGTACACCCTTCCCGGCCCCGTCACGGTCTTCAGCTTCCTGTGGGACTACATGCAGACCCCGGTCTTCTGGGAGGCCGTGTCCACGACCTTGCGCCGCGCCCTCACCGGCTTCACCGCCGCTGTCCTCGTCGGCACGGTCATCGGCGTGGCTGTGGCGCGCGTACGCGTCCTGCGGCTCGCGATCGGCTCGCTGATCACCGGGCTGCAGACGATGCCGTCCATCGCGTGGTTCCCGCTGGCCATCCTGCTGTTCGGGCTCAACGAGCGGGCGATCTTCTTCGTCGTGATCCTCGGAGCGGCCCCCAGCGTCGCCAACGGCGTGATCGTGGGGATCGACAACATCCCTCCGCAGTTCCTCCGGCTGGCCAAGGTCCTCGGTGCGCGTGGCGTGAACCTCTACCGGCACATCGTGCTCCCGGCGGCGCTGCCGGCGTACCTCGCGGGCATGACCCAGGGGTGGGCGTTCTCCTGGCGGAGCCTGATGGCCGGTGAGCTGCTCGTGATGATCCCCGGACGCTTCGCGCTGGGCTCGCAGATGGAGTTCGCGCGCAACGTCAACGACGCGACCAAGCTGTTGGCGCTGATGATCGTCATCCTGGTCGTCGGGATGCTGGCCGACGGAGTCTTCTCCTCCTTCGCCGCCCGGGTCCGGCGGCGGCGTGGGCTCGGGCTCGAGGCGTGAGCGGTTCCGGGTGGGGTCACGCGCGAGCGCGTTCGGCGGCGACGCGCGGGCCCCGGTGCCGCCCCGGCGACGGAACTCAGGCCAGAATGCGCACGTGCACGTCTCTGCCAAGGTCGACTACGCCATGCGGGCGTTGCTCGAGCTGACCCTCGCGGCGGAGTCCGACGGCGGCCGGCTCGTGACACGCGACGAGCTGGCGGAGGCGCAGGCCATTCCTCCGCCGTACCTCGAGGCGATCCTGCGCCAGCTGCGCCAGGCCGGCATCGTGGCGAGCCGCCGCGGTGCCGAGGGCGGCTTCCGGCTCGCTCGGCCGGCCGCCGAGGTGACCGTGGCCGACGTGGTGCGGGCGCTCGACGGCCCGCTTGCGGCCGTGCGCGGTGAGCGTCCCGAGCACTCGGCCTACACCGGCCCTGCGGTACGCCTCCAGGACGTCTGGGTGGCCACCCGCGCCGCGCTCCGGGGCGTCCTCGACGAGGTCACCCTGGCCGACATCGCCCACGACCAGCTTCCCGCCCAGCATCCGCGCCCTGACCTCCGACCCGGAGGCCTGGGAACCCCGATAACCGACGCAAGGTCACCTTGCGTCGGTTAAGCGGAGGCGACTGCGAGGTCGGCCGCGGTGTAGGGGTCGAGCTCGCCCGCGAGCACCCGGGCCGCGAGGGCGTCGAGACCGTTGCTCGCCAGCCGCCGCTGCAGGATGCCGAGCGCCAGTGCCTCGACCTCGGTCCGCACCCGGTGCCGCCGTCGCTCGTCGAGCATCCCCGACTCCACGAGCCAGGCCCCGTGCCCGTCCAGCGCCGCGACCAGCTCGTCGAGGCCCTCGCCGCGCGACGCCACCGTCTTGACGACGGGCGGCTGCCAGGCTTCCGGGCCTCGCCGCTCCCCCAGCGTCAGCATGTGGCGCAGCTCGCGGGCCGTCGTGTCCGCCCCGTCCCGGTCGGCCTTGTTGACGACGTACACATCACCGACCTCCAGGATCCCGGCCTTGGCCGCCTGGATGCCGTCACCCATCCCCGGCGCGAGCAGCACCACGGTCGTGTCCGCCGCGCCGGCGATCGCCACCTCCGACTGACCGACCCCGACGGTCTCGACGAGCACCGCGTCGCACCCGGCGGCGTCGAGCACGCGTACGGCCGCCGGGGTCGCGCCGGCGAGTCCGCCGAGCTGACCCCGCGTGGCCATCGAGCGGATGAAGACGTCGGGATCGAGGGCGTGCTCCTGCATGCGGATCCGGTCCCCGAGCAGGGCACCACCGCTGAACGGCGACGTCGGGTCGACCGCGAGCACCCCCACCCGTTGACCCCGCGCTCGGAAGGCACCGACCAGCGCGGAGGTCGTCGTCGACTTGCCCACGCCAGGAGGGCCGGTGAGCCCGATCACTCGGGCGCCACCCGTGAAGGGCGCCAGCGCCGCCGCCACCTGGCGGAGCAGGTCGGAGCCGTCCTCCACCCACGAGATCAGCCGCGCCACGGCCCTCGGGTCGCCCGCGCGCGCCCGAGAGACGAGGTCGTCGACGTCGACGCTGCGCACCCGCTCCTCAGCCCGTCCGACGCTCGATGACCGACGCTCGACGACCGAGGAGCTCAGGCCTTGGGCACGCGGACGATGAGGGCGTCGCCCTGCCCGCCGCCGCCGCACAGCGCCGCCGCCCCGATGCCCCCGCCGCGGCGCTTGAGCTCGAGCGCGAGGTGCAGGGTGATGCGGGCGCCGCTCATGCCGACCGGGTGCCCGAGCGCGATGGCGCCGCCGTTGACGTTGACCCGGTCCTCGGGGATCCCGAGCTCGCGGGCCGACACGATGCCCACGGCGGCGAACGCCTCGTTGAGCTCGACCAGGTCGAGGTCGGCGGGGCTGATGCCCTCGCGTGCGCACGCCTTGGCGATCGCGTTCGCCGGCTGGCTCTGCAGCGTGTTGTCCGGTCCGGCCACGACCCCGTGGGAGCCGATCTCGGCCAGCCAGGTGAGCCCCAGCTCCTCCGCCTTGGCCTTGCTCATGACGACGACGGCGCACGCGCCGTCGGAGATCTGCGAGGACGAACCGGCCGTGATCGTGCCGTCGGAGGCGAACGCAGGCTTCAGCCGCCCCAGGGTCTCGACCGTGGTCTCGACCCGGATGCCCTCGTCCTGGGAGAAGACGACCGGGTCTCCCTTGCGCTGCGGGATCTCGACGGGGGCGATCTCCTCGTCGAAGAGCCCGTTCTTCTGGGCCGTGGCCGCCAGCTGGTGGGAGCGGGCCGAGAAGGCGTCCTGCTCCTCGCGCGTCAGGGAGTGCTTGGCGTTGGCCCGCTCGGTGAGCGACCCCATCGAGATCGAGGTCGAAGGAGTCGAACAGCGCGTCACGGTTCATCGAGTCGACGAGCGTCGAGTCGCCGTACTTGGTGCCGGTACGGCCGTTGGCCAGCAGGTGCGGCGCCTGAGTCATCGACTCCTGGCCACCGGCCACGACGATGTCGAACTCCCCCGCCCGGATGAGCTGGTCGGCGAGGGCGATCGCGTCGATGCCCGAGAGGCAGACCTTGTTGACCGTCAACGAGGGGGTGGTCATCGGGATGCCTGCCTTGACCGCCGCCTGACGAGCCGGGCACTGGCCGGCGCCGCCGAGCAGGACCTGGCCCATGATCACGTAGTCGACCTGGTCCGGCGCGACCCCGGCGCGCGCGAGAGCAGCCTTGATGGCGACGCCCCCGAGGTCACTGCCCGAGAAGTCCTTCAGCGAGCCCAGCAGCCGACCCATGGGGGTACGGGCTCCGGCGACGATGACCGATGGTGTGCCGCTCATGACGGACTCCCTCCAGATCCCCGGTGAATGGGGTGCGAGACCAGGCTGACACCATAGTCAGCACAGGCCAAACGCCATGCAACGGCCCCGCCGTTGCCGCAGCCCTGAGGAGTCACCGTGCTGACCCGGGTCGACCACATCGGAGTCGCAGTCACCGACCTCGACGCCGCCAAGGAGCTCTACACACAGGTCTTCGGGATGACCTGTGTCCACCAGGAGGACAACGAGGCGCAGGGGGTGCGCGAGGCGATGATGGCCATCGGGCGCCAGCGGCTCGTGCGTCCAGCTCCTGGTGCCACTGACTCCGGAGTCGACGATCGCCAAGTTCCTCGACCGCAGCGGACCAGGGATCCACCACGTCGCCTACGCCGTCGACGACATCGACGCCGAGAGCGCCCGCCTGCGCGCTGAAGGCGAGCGGCTCCTCTACGACGAGCCGCGCCGCGGCACCGCCGGGTCGCGCATCAACTTCATCCACCCGAAAGACGCCGGCGGAGTCCTCGTCGAGCTGGTCGAACCCGCGACAGGAGCACGGGTCATGAAGGAGATCCTCGAGGCGATCCTCGCCCGCGACGCCGGGAGCCTTCGCCGACCTTCCCGTGCCCACGACCTACACCGGCGTCACCGTCCACAAGGACGAGGTCGGCATGTTCGAGGGCCTCGCCACCCGCGACAAGGACCCCCGCCGGTCGCTGCACGTGGAGGAGGTGCCCACCCCCGAGCTCGGTCCTGGCGAGGCGATCGTCGCCGTGATGGCCAGCTCGATCAACTACAACACCGTCTGGACCTCCATCTTCGAGCCCGTGTCGACGTTCGGCTTCCTCGAGCGCTACGGCCGTACGTCGCCGCTGGCGAAGCGCCACGACCTGCCCTACCACGTGGTCGGATCCGACCTGTCCGGCGTGGTCCTGCGCACGGGACCGGGCGTCCACACCTGGAAGCCGGGCGACGAGGTCGTCGCCCACTGCCTGTCGGTCGAGCTGGAGAGCCCCTTCGGCCACAACGACACGATGCTCGACCCGGAGCAGCGGATCTGGGGTTTCGAGACCAACTTCGGCGGGCTCGCACAGCTCGCGCTGGTCAAGTCCAACCAGCTGCTCCACAAGCCCGCCCACCTGACGTGGGAGGAGGCTGCGGTCCCGGGGCTGGTGAACTCGACGGCGTACCGCCAGCTCGTGTCGAAGAACGGCGCCGGGATGAAGCAGGGCGACATCGTCCTGGTCTGGGGCGCCTCGGGCGGCCTGGGCTCCTATGCCACGCAGATGGCCCTGAACGGCGGGGCCACACCTGTCTGCGTGGTGTCGTCGCCGGAGAAGGCCGAGCTCGTGCGCTCCATGGGTGCCGAGCTGGTCATCGACCGCAATGCCGAGGGCTACCGGTTCTGGAAGGACGAGCAGACCCAGGACCCCAAGGAGTGGCAGCGCCTGGGCAAGCGGATCCGCGAGCTCACGGGGGGCGACGACGTCGACATCGTGTTCGAGCACCCCGGCCGGGAGACCTTCGGCGCGTCGGTCTACGTCGCACGCAAGGGCGGGACGATCGTCACCTGCGCGTCCACCTCAGGCTTCATGCACGAGTACGACAACCGCTACCTCTGGATGAACCTCAAGCGCATCGTCGGCTCGCACTTCGCGAACTACCGCGAGGCGTGGGAGGCCAACCGGCTGATCCAGCACGGCAAGGTGCACCCCACGCTCTCCAAGACGTACCCGATGAGCGAGATCGGCCCGGCGGCCTACGACGTCCACCGCAACCTCCACCAGGGGAAGGTCGGCGTGCTCTGCCTGGCACCCGAAGAGGGGCTCGGGGTCACCGACCCCGAGCTGCGCGCGAAGCACCTCGAGGCGATCAACCGCTTCCGCGACGTCTGAGCAGCCGGCACCTCTGGTCGCACCCACCTCGGTCGATCAGTGAGCGAGGACCACCTTGAGCGCCACGAGGACCAGTCCGAGCGCCGTGCTGATCAGAACCGACACCACAGCCTCCCGGCGGTTCGGCAGCACCCGACGCACGGCGAGCCACGTCGCGAGGACCAGGCCCACGAGCGCCGTGAGCATGGCGATCCAACCCATGCGTGTCCCGCTCACCCCCGCCATCGCCGCGACCACCGTCGCCACTGTCGGTGGCACCACGGCCAGCAGGATCGGGAGCTCGTGCCGCGCCGACTCGCGAACCGCGTCGCCGAGCGGCACCCCCTGGGGCATCTCGTGGCCGACCACGCGCACGTGCACGTGGAGGAGCCAGAACACCAAGGAGGTACCGACGAGAGCACCGACCAGGTAGGGAGCCGTGGTCGTGGCCGTGGTCGAGGCCCCGAGCCCGACGATCGTCGCCGCCGCCAGCAGGGAACCGTAGATCGCTCCGGCGAAGTCGAGCGTGCCGCCAGGATCGAGCAGGTCGGGCACCGTCGAGTCGCCGGCGGGCACCGCGCGACCCCGTCGTGATTCAGCCATGGACCAAGCCTCGCACGACCTGGCCGGTCGGGGCTTACCCTGGCAGCGTGGACGAGCCGTCGGAGAGCCAGGGTGCGGATCCGCGACCCGGGACCGTCACCCCCGAAGACTCCCTCGACCCCGTCGACGCCGGCTCCGGCCAGGCATCGGCCGTGGACGCGGCACTCCAGCCGCTCGGCCTCCCGGGGCCCCGTTTCGGGCACTCCCCGTTCTCCATCGGTTTCAGCTTCGCCCTCGGGGCGCTGCTCGCGTTCGCGCTGTTCCAAGGGGCCGTCAAGGTCAGCGGCCCTCTCCTCACGATCACCGTCGCCGTGTTCCTCGCCATCGGCCTGGACCCGATCGTGACACGCCTGCAGGTCCGCGGGATGCGGCGCGGCCCGGCGATCGCCGTGGTCTTCCTCGGCTTCGTCCTGCTGGTCGCCGGCTTCGTCGCCCTCATCGTCCCCACCCTGGTCAGCCAGCTGGTCGGGCTCGTCGACGACCTCCCGGGGATCTTCGACCGGCTGCAGAGCAACCCCACCATCATGGACCTGGACGCGAAGTACCAGATCGTGGCCAAGATCGAGGCGTCCCTGACCGGACGCATCGACCAGCTGCTCACCGGTGCGCTGGGAGCGGCCCAGATCCTCGCCGGCGTCGTCTTCCGGCTGCTGACGATCACCATCCTGACGCTGTACTTCCTGGCCGCCTTCCACCCGATGAAGGACATGGCCTACCGGTTGGCCCCGGCCTCGCGCCGGGCGCGGGTGTCGGCGATCACGGACGCGATCCTGCTGCGCGCCGGGGGGTACGTCACCGGTCAGCTCGCCATCAGCGGCCTCGCCGGGCTGTGCGCGTACGTCTTCCTGCGCCTCGCCGGCGTCAACTTCGCGTCGGCGCTCGCGCTGCTCATCGCGGTCTTCTCGCTGATCCCCATGGTCGGGGCGACGATCGGCTCGATCGTCGTGTCGTTGGTGGCCGCCACCCAGTCCATCGGCCTGGGGATCGCCACGCTCACGTTCTTCATCGTCTACCAGCAGGTGGAGAACTACCTGGTCTACCCGCGGGTGATGCGACGGGCGGTCAACGTGCACCCCGCGGCGGCGCTGGTGGGCGCGCTCATCGGCGGCAGCCTGCTGGGCGTGGTCGGCGCCATCATCGCGGTTCCGGTGGTCGCTGCGCTCCAGCTGGTCGTCGAGGAGGTCGTGATCCCCAGGCAGGAGAACGCCTGATGGTCACCGAGGGGGACGTACGCCGGGTTGCGCTCGCGCTGCCGCAGACCAAGGAGCAGACCTCGTACGGCACCCCCGGCTTCCGGGTGCAGGATCGCCTGTTCGCCCGGATCCGTGAGGAAGGCGATCTCGCCGTCTGGCTCCCCGACGAGGCCCAGAAGCACGAGCTCATCGCGTCTGCGCCGGAGGTGTACTTCACCACCGCGCACTACGACGGCTACGCGATCGCGCTGGTCCGTCTGGACGCGATCGACCTCGACGAGCTGACCGAGGTGATCACCGAGGCCTGGCGGGCCCGAGCGCCCCGTCGCCTGCTCGCCGAGCTCGACCACTGATCGGTCGCGGTCCGCCGACGGCGAAACCCCTGCCGCGGGAGCCCGGTCCGGCATACGGTCGAACGCGTCGTGCTCGTCTCGTGCAGTCCAGGTCCCAGGGTCGTGGTCCATGAAGGTGCTCGTCCTCGGAGGAACCCATCACGTCGGACGCTCGATCGTCGAGACCGCCCTCGCACGCGGCGACGAGGTCAGCATGCTCAACCGCGGCCTCACCGGGACGCAGACCCCAGGGGCGACGCTGCTGCGGGCCGACCGGCTCGTTCCGGACGAGGTCCGCGCCGCCCTCGGCGACACCGAGTGGGACGCGGTGCTCGACACCTGGTCTGGAGCGCCGAGCGTGGTCCGCGAGTCGGCCCGGCTGCTCGCCGGCCGGACCCGGCACTACTCCTACGTCTCCAGCCGGTCGGTGTACGTCTGGCCGATCCGCCCCGGGCTCGACGAGTCGGCGCCCGTCGTCGACGGAGATCCCTCCGCCGAGGAGTCGCTCGACTACGCCGCCGCCAAGAGGGGCAGCGAGCTGGCCGTCCTGGAGAGCTTCAGCTCGACCCTGATCGCGCGGGCCGGGCTGATCCTCGGCCCCTACGAGGACGTCGGGAGGCTGCCGTGGTGGCTGCGGCGCATCGAGCGCGGCGGCCGGGTCCTCGCGCCAGGTCCTCGCGACCGCCCGCTGCAGTACATCGACGCCCGTGACCTGGCCGCGTGGATGCTGGCCGGCGCCCAGCGCCGACTGAGCGGCACCTTCAACGCGGTGGGGCCGCCCGGCGCGACCACGATGGGTCGCCTGCTGGATGCCGTGCGTACGGCTACGGGGTCCGACGCCCAGCTCGTCTGGGTCTCACCCGAGGCCGTCGAGACCGCGGGCATCGCCCCGTGGACCGAGATGCCGATCTGGGTGCCGCCGACCGGGGACTTCGCCGGGCTGCACAACGGCAACGTCAAGGCGGCCCTGCGCGAGGGCCTGCGCTGCCGCCCCATCGAGGAGACGGTGGCGGACACGTGGGCCTGGCTGCAGGCCGAGGGCGACCCGCCTCCGCGCGACGACCGGCTCCGCTACGGGCTCTCCCCCGCGCGGGAGGCGGCCGCCCTCGCTGCGGCTGGGGAACCGCCGGACTGAGCCGGCATCAGGCGAGGTCGACGAGCCACGCACGTACGGCGCCGTCGAACGCGTCGGGCACCTCGAGGCAGGCCAGGTGCCCCGCACCTGGCAGGACGACCAGTCGGCTGTCGGAGGCAGCACCTGCCATGGCCTGCGCATCGTCCAGGGTCATCAGGGCGTCCTCCTCACCCGCCACCACGAGCACCGGCACGCGAGCGCCGGCGAGGAGCTCCAGCGAGTCCAGGCGGGCCGCCATGGCCCGCTGAGCCCACGCCACGCCCTCAGGCCGGGCAGCGGAGACGGAGGGCGTGGACGTCCGGCGACGACCTCCGGTCGGTCAGCCCGCGAGGTCGGCCCCAGCAGCTTGGGCTCGAGCTCGTCGTGGAGCACCCGGACCGAACCCTCGCTCTCGACGAGGGCAGCGATCCGCTCGCGGTTCTCCCGCGCCGCGGGCGCGTCGGCCGAGGCCTTGGTGTTGGCGAGGACCAGCCCGCTCACCCGGTCGGCATGCCGGCGCAGCACCGCCAGGGCGACGTACCCGCCCATCGAGGTGCCACCGATCACCGCGCGCTCGACTCCCCGGTCGTCGAGGAGTCGCGCGACATCGTCGGCCAGCACGTCGAGCGAGGGCCGCTGCGTCCCCCAGGGGCTCGCGACCGAAGCCCCGGAAGTCGGGGGTCACGCACGTCGGCGACGTCATCGAGCCCACCCCGCTGCGCGAGGTAGATCTGCCGAGCTCAGCGGGAACGCGTGAAGCAGGACCAGAGTCGGTTGGGGCTCATGACCCGGCCGTGAGTCCGCCGTCGATGACGAGCTGCTGGCCGGTCATGAAGGCGGATGCGTCGCTGCCCAGGAACACGGCCGGACCGGCGATCTCCTCCGGGGTGGCCCAGCGCTGCATCGGGACGTCACCGATGAGCATCTTCTCCATGCCCGCGTCGGCCCGGGCGAAGTCGGTCAGGTCGGTCTCGACCCAGCCGGGCAGCAGGGCGTTGACGCGGACCCCTGCCCAGGCCCACTCCATGGCCAGGGTGCTGGTCAGCGAGAGCACCGCGGCCTTGGCGGCCCCGTAGTGCGCCATGAACGGCGTGCCGCGCAGGCCGGCCACGGACGCCACGTTGATGACCGACCCGGACTTGCGCTCCACCAGGTGCGGCCCGACCGCCTGGCACACGTAGGCCGTCGAGCTGCAGGTTGAGCCGCAGCACCTTGTCGAACCCGCTCATCCGCATCCCGACGAACGGCGCCGAGAAGTTGTTGCCGCCGGCGTTGTTGACGACCACGTCGAGGTGGCCGAGCTCCTCCAGCGCCGTGGCCACGGCCGCGTGGACGGCCGCCTCGTCGGTGACGTCGCAGGGCACCACCAGGCACGGCGCCCGGCCGCCCGCACCCCCGAAGCGACCTCCTCGAGCTTGTCCGACGTCGCGCGCCAGCAGGGCGACGTCGGCCCCGGCGTCGGCGTAGGCCAGCGCGATCGCCCGGCCGATCCCCCTCGAGGCACCGGTGACGAGTGCGGTCTTGCCTGCGAGGTCGATGCTCACGGGAGGCTCCCTGTCGAGGGTTCAGAGGTCGGAATGGGTCGAGTAGGGACCCTGCCACGTCGTGGGCAGCGGCGGCAGCGAGGGGTCGACGACCCGGGCGACGACCTCGTCGAGCACGCGTCGAACGTACGGCTCGCCGACCCAGAGGTGCTTGGCCCCGGCGACGTCCACCACCTCGGCCTGCGGGACCCGGGAGAAGCGCTCCCGTGCCTCCGCAGGTCGTAGGTAGTCGTCGAGCTCGGGTACCAGCGCCACCAGCGGACGGCCGTCCGCCGCCCACTGGTCGAGCTCGTCGTCACCGGTGTGGCGCAGCGGCGGTGAGATCAGGATGGCCCCGACGACGCCGGGCACCAGCCCGTGGCGCAGCACCACGTCGGTCCCGAAGGACCAGCCCAGGAGCCACACGTTCGGCAGACCCCGACCCGTCGCGTCCGCGCACGGCGGCCTCGAGGTCGAGCCCCTCGCCGACCGCTTCGTCGAAGGACCCTTCGCTCGTTCCCGCGGCGCTGGACGTTCCCCGCGTGTTGAAGCGGAGCACGGCGACGTCGGCCAGCGCAGGCAGCCGCCAGGCCGCCTTGCGCAGCAGATGGCTGTCCATCATGCCGCCGTGCGTGGGGAGCGGGTGGAGGCAGACCAGGGTGGCCACCGGCGGGTGGGTCTCGGGCAGGGCCAGCTCACCCACCAGGCGCAGCCCGTCGGCCGTCGTCAGGGTGAGGGGCAGCCGGCGCGCCGGCAGGACGGTGCTGGCCCGGATCTCGACCGCCACGCCCCCACCGGCGTGGTCGCGCTCATGGCTCATCGGCGCGGTCGCCGACGATCCCGGGCCGACCAGCAGGCCGTGTGCCAGTGCCTGCGGTCCTCGAGGCTCCCCGCGTCGGCCGGCCAGGCCACCACGTGCGGCGTCGCGGGCCGGATCTCGTGGTCGCACCCGGGGCACCGGTAAGGCTTCGTCGACGCGGCCCCGGTGATGCGCCGAACCACCCAGTCGCCGTCGGGGTGCTCCTCGACGACCTCCGGCGCACCCACGGGCCGTACGGCGTCCGGCTCGTCACGACGACGTGCGTTCTTGCGGGACATGGGCGGCGCTGCGGGACGGCTCAGGTGTAGTCGCGGAATCCGCGACCGGACTTGCGCCCGAGGTAGCCGGCCGTGACCAGGTGCTCCAGGAGCGGCGCAGGCGCGAACCCCGGCTCGCGGAACTCCCGGTACAGCGTGCGCTCGATGGCGAGGGAGACGTCGAGCCCGACGACGTCGAGCAGCTCGAACGGACCCATCGGGTAGCCACAGCCGACCTTCATGGCGGCGTCGATGTCGTCGACGGAGGCGTAGTGGTCCTCGAGCATCTTCACGGCGTCGTTGAGGTAGGGGAAGAGCAACGCGTTGACGATGAAGCCCGCCCGGTCGGCGCAGAGCACCGCGTGCTTGCCGAGGACGCGACAGACCTCGCGCGCCGTCGCGACAGCGGCGTCGCCGCTGGAGACCGTGCGGACGACCTCGACGAGACGCATGACGGGAGCCGGGTTGAAGAAGTGCAGACCCACGACGTCGGCCGGACGGCGGGTGGCTGCGGCGAGCTCCACCACCGGCAGGGACGACGTGGTCGTGGCCAGCACGGCCCCGTCCTTGCAGATCTCGTCGAGGGTCTCGAAGAGCGCGACCTTCACGCTGAGCTCCTCGACCACGGCCTCGACCACCAGGTCGCAGTCAGCGAGGTCGTCGAGGCGGTGGGTCCCGCGGACGCGGGTCAGCGCCGCGTCCGCGTCGGCCTGCTCGAGCTTGCCGCGCAGCACGGCCTTGGCCAGCGACTTCTCGAGCGAGGCGCGCACGGCGAGGACCTTCTCCTCCCCGCGCGTGACGATAGAGGACGTCGTACCCGCCCTTGGCCAGCACCTCGACGATCCCGGTGGCCATCGTCCCCGACCCGACCACACCGACCGTGCGTACGTCGCGGGCGCCGGGCACCGGTCTCCCGTTGCCCAGGGGGGTCAGCTGGTCAGGGACGACGACCGGGCTGTCCGCCGCCTCGTAGGTGTAGAAGCCGCGGCCGCTCTTGCGACCGCGCAGCCCCGCGGTGACCATCTGCTTCAGCAGCGGGGCCGGGGCGTGCAGGCGGTCCCGCGACTGGCGGTACATCGTGTCGAGGATCTCGTAGGCGGTGTCGAGGCCGATCAGGTCCAGCAGCGCCAGCGGTCCCATCGGCAGGCCGCAACCGAGCTTCATGGCCGCGTCGATGTCCTCGCGCGAGGCGTAGCGGGACTCGTACAGCGACACGGCGTGGTTGAGATAGCCGAAGAGCAGCGCGTTCGCGATGAAGCCGGCCTTGTCGCCGACGACGACCGGGGTCTTGCCCAGCTGACCGGCGAGCGACTTCACGTCGTCGATCACGCTCTGGTCGGTGACCACGGTGCGGATCACCTCGACGAGCTTCTGCACGGGCGCCGGGTTGAAGAAGTGCATCCCGACGACCTGAGCAGGGCGGGTGGTCGCGACCGAGATCTCGGTGACCGACAGCGACGAGGTGTTCGTCGCCAGGATGGCGCCCGGGCCGACGATCTTGTCGAGCGTCGCGAGCGTGGCCTGCTTGAGGTCGAGGTGCTCCGGGATGGCCTCCACCACCAGCTCGGCCTCGGCCAGGTCGTCGAGCGACGTCGAGAACGTGATGCGGTCGAAGATCGCGACCTTCTCGTCCTCGGTGAGCTTGCCGCGCTTGACTGCGCGGGCGGTCGAGGCCTCGAGGTGGCCACGGCCACGGGCGAGCGCCTCGTCGTCGATCTCGACGCCGACGACCTCCAGGCCGTTGCGGGCGAACACCTCGACGATTCCGGCACCCATGGTGCCGAGTCCGACGACGCCGACCTTGCTGAACGTGCGCGACATGAGCTCCCCTGGCCCTACCCGATGGTGAAGATCTCCCTGAAGTGTCGCAGACTGGGATCCGCCCTCGCCCCCGACGTCCCGCCAGGAGCTCTCGTGACCCTCGCCGACGACCGCGCCCTGGAGCGCTTCACGTCCTACGACCCCGCGACCGGGGAGCCCCTCGACACCTGGCCGGTCGACGACGAGGTCAGCGTGGGCGAGGCGGTCGACCGGGCGCGGGTGGCCGCCCAGTGGTGGGCCGACCTCGGCTTCGACGGCCGCCGCGACCGGCTGCTCGCGTGGAACGGCGTGATCACCCGACGCATCCGCGAGCTCGCCCAGCTGATGCACCGCGAGAACGGCAAGCCGGTCCCCGACGCCACCCTCGAGATCCTGCATCACCATCGAGCACCTCGACTGGGCCGCCCGGCACGCGGGCAAGGAGCTCGGCCCGCGCAAGGTGCGCCGCGGCATGCTCGCGATCAACCAGCAGGCCTGGCTGGAGTACCAGCCGCTCGGCGTCGTCGGCGTCATCGGCCCGTGGAACTACCCGGTGTTCACCCCGATGGGCTCGATCGCCTACGCCCTGGCGGCCGGCAACGCCGTCGTCTTCAAGCCGTCCGAGTTCACCCCGGCGATCGGCGCCGTGGCTCGTGCGGATGTTCGCCGAGGTCGTGCCCGAGCAGCCCGTCCTGCAGCTGCGTCACCGGCGTCGGGCGAGACCGGGCGCCGCGCTCGCGCGCAGCGGGGTCGACAAGATCGTCGTTCACCGGGCTCGACGGCGACCGCCAAGAAGGTCATGGCGGCCTGCGCCGAGACCCTCACCCCGGTGCTGATCGAGTGCGGCGGCAAGGACGCGATGATCGTCGACGCCGACGCCGACCTCGACGCGGCCGCGGACGCCGCCGCCTGGGGCGGGGTCGCCAACGGCGGCCAGACCTGCGTCGGCGTCGAGCGCGTCTACGTCGTCGAGAGCGTCTACGACGAGTTCGTCGAGATCCTGCAGGCCAAGCTCGACGGCGTCCGAGCCGGCGCCGACGCCGACGCGCGACGTACGGCCCGATCACCATGCCCAGCCAGGTCGACGTCATCCGGCGCCACGTCGACGACGCCCTCGAGCGCGGCGGCTCGTCCGCTCGTCGGCGGCGCCGACTCGGTCGGCGGAGCGGTTCGTCGAGCCGATCGTGCTCACCGACGTGCCCGAGGACTGCCCGGCGGTCGCCGAGGAGACCTTCGGCCCGATCATCGTGGTCAACCGGGTGCGCGACGCGCGACGAGGCGGTCGACCGGGCCAACGCGTCGGCGTACGGGCTGGGCGGCGCCGTCTTCGCCAAGAAGCGCGGGCTGGAGCTCGCGCGGCGGATGCGCACGGGCATGACCTCGGTCAACTCGATGGGCTCCTTCGCCTTCGTGCCGACGCTGCCGTTCGGCGGGGTCGGCGACTCCGGTTTCGGCCGGATCCACGGCGCCGACGGGCTGCGCGAGTTCACCCGGGCCAAGGCCATCACCGTGCAGCAGTTCGCCGCTGCCCGACCCCGCTCACGACGTTCTCCCGCAAGCAGCGCGACGTCGACCTGGTCGTCAAGGTCATGACGGCCCTGCACGGCCGGCGCGGCAAGCTCCACGACCGCGCGTCCGACTGACCCGCGCCCGAGGGTGGACTTCCGCGACTTCGACACCCGGTTGGCGGCCCACGCCTTGCTGGTCGACAGCGACAGCGTGCTGCTCGCGTTGTTGAACGTGGGTGCCGAACCACGCTGGACGGTGACCGGCGGTGGCGTCGATCTCGACGAGACCCCCGAGCAGGCTGCAGTACGCGAGGTGCTCGAGGAGACCGGCTACGTCATCGAGCTCGGGGCGCTCCTGGGCGTCGACACCGGTCTCATCCCGTCGTCCGAGCGCCTCGACCACGGGTCCCGGCCACTGAAGAACGTGCGCGTGGTCTTCGAGGGTCGCGTCCGCGGCGGTGGGCTGCGGCACGAGCAGGAAGGCACCACCGACCAGGCTCGCTGGTTCCCCCTCAACGAGGTCCCGGCGCTGCCGCGGGTCGGCCTCGTCGACGCCGCTCTCGAGTTCTGGCGGCGGCGCTAGCCCGCGGCAACCGGCTGCGGGTCGTACGGCGCCAGGAGCGGCCGGCCGAGGATCAGGTCCGCGCCGCGCTCCGCGATCGCGTACGTGGGGGCGTTGGTGTTCCCGCGCGGCACCGTCGGCATCACCGACGCGTCCACGACGCGCAGCCCGTCGACGCCGCGCACCCTCAGCTGCTCGTCGACGACGGAGCCGTCCCCCGCGCCCATGGCACACGTCCCCACCGGGTGGTAGAGCGTCTGGGCCGTCGCGCGGATCGCGTCGCGCAACCCGTCGTCGTCGGTGACGCTTGCGCCCGGGAGGAACTCCTCGTCGAGCAGGCCCGCCAGGGGCCCGTCCGAGGCGATCGCTCGGGCGAGTCGCACACCCGCCAGGAGCGCCTCGAGGTCCTCGTCCTCGCCGAGGTAGCCGGCGTCGATGAGCGGGTACCACCGCGGGTCAGGACCGGCCAGCCGGACCGATCCCCGGCTGGCCACGGAGACCAGGGTGGCCCCCATCGTGAACCCCCTGCCGAACGGTTCGCCGCGTGCGTTGTCGAGGAACGCGGCGGCCGCGACGTGGTACTGCAGGTCAGGGGCAGGGAGGTCGTCCCGCGTCCGCACGAAGGCGCAGCCCTCGGCGACCGACGAGGTGAGTGGCCCCCGGTGCGTGAGCTGCCAACGCAGCAGCTGGCCCACCGTCTCGTAGTCGTGAAGGCTGGTGGTGCCCCTGGTGCGCCAGAGGACCCCTGAGGCCAGGTGGTCCTGGAGGTTGGCGCCGACTCCTTGGAGGTCCGTCACTGGCGTGATGCCGTGCTCCCGGAGGTGCGCGGCAGGGCCGACCCCGGAGAGCATCAAGAGCTGAGGACTGTTGATGCTCCCTCCGGAGAGGATGACCTCGCCCTCACAACGAGCGGTGCGAGTCTCGCCGCCGACCAGGTACTCGACCCCGACGGCGCGCCCACCCTCGATGAGCACTCGGGTGGTCAGGGCACCGGTGACCAGGTGGAGGTTGGGCCGGTCCAGTGCCGGTCGGAGATAGGCGTCGGCCGCCGACCAGCGGCGACCGCTCTTCTGATTGACCTGGAAGACGCCGACGCCGTCCTGCTCCGCCCCGTTGAAGTCGTCGTTGCGCTTGATCCCGTGGGCCACCGCCGACTCGACGAAGGCGTGGTTGAGCTCGTGGACGTGGCGAGGGTCCTCGACCCGGAGCGGCCCGCCGGCCCCGTGGTAGTCGGACGCGCCGCGGGAGTTGTCCTCGGCGCGCTTGAAGTACGGGAGGACGTCGGCGTAGCCCCAGCCGGTGCAGCCGTAGGAGTCGCGCCAGGTGTCGTAGTCGAGGCGGTTGCCCCGGATGTAGAGCATCGCGTTGATCGAGGACGAGCCCCCCACCACCTTGCCGCGCGGCCACTCCATGCGCCGGCCCTGGACGTGCTTCTGCTCCACCGTCGCAAAGGACCAGTCGTACTCGGTCCGGAAGAGGCCGGGAAACGCGGCGGGGATCTTGATCTCGTCGACCCCGCGGTCGTCGCCGCCGGCCTCGAGGAGCAGCACGCTGCGCTGCGGGTCCTCTGACAGCCTTGCCGCGAGGACGCAGCCGGCCGTGCCGGCCCCGACCACCACGTAGTCGTAGGTCGTGTCATGCGTCATGTCGTCGCTCATACCATCCACCGTAGGCCGACCAGCCCCGGTCGACTACCGTGCCCACCGTGCGCCTGGTGATCGCCCGCTGCTCCGTGGACTACGCGGGACGGCTGTCTGCGCACCTGCCGACCGCCACCCGCCTGCTCGTCGTGAAGGCCGACGGTTCGGTCCTCGTGCACTCCGACGGAGGCTCCTACAAGCCGCTGAACTGGATGAGCCCCCCGTGCTCGCTCCGCACCCTGGTCGACGACTCCGGAGCCGGCACCTGGACGGTCGAGAACAAGGCCGGCGAGCGTCTCGTCGTGACGGTCGAAGAGGTGCACTCCGACACGACGTACGAGCTCGGGGTGGACCCCGGACTCAGCAAGGACGGCGTCGAGGCTCACCTGCAGGAGCTGCTCGCCGCCCAGGTCGAGGTCTTCGGCGACGGCTGGCGCCTGGTGCGGCGTGAGTACCCGACGGCGATCGGACCCGTCGACCTGCTCTGCAGGGACGCCGAGGGGGGCGCGGTCGCCGTGGAGATCAAGCGGCGCGGCGACATCGACGGCGTCGAGCAGCTCACCCGCTACCTCGAGCTCCTCAACCGCGACCCGCTGCTCACCCCGGTGCGCGGCGTCTTCGCTGCACAGGAGATCAAGCCTCAGGCGCGGGTCCTGGCGACCGACCGGGGGATCAGCTGCCTGGTCGTCGACTACGACGCCCTGCGCGGCGTCGACGACCCGACGACGCGGTTGTTCTGACACGCCGTTCTGGAGCGCGCACCGGGGTCTGGCAGGGTGGACGCACGTGACAGAGCTCGCGATCACGGTGCGTGGGCTCGTGCGGACCTACCCCACCGGCCGCTCGGGCTCGGTCCACCGAGCCGTCGACGCCCTCGATCTGGACGTGGCCCGCGGTGAGGTCTTCGCCCTCCTCGGCCCCAACGGCGCGGGCAAGACCACGACGGTGGAGATCCTCGAGGGCTACCGGCACCGCGACTCGGGAACCGTCTCGGTGCTCGGGCGGGACCCCGCTCACCCCACCCAGGAGTGGCGGACCCGGATCGGCATCGTCTTGCAGGATGCGGGCGACATCGAGATGCTCTCCGTCGAGGAGGTCGTGCACCACTTCGCGTGCTACTACCCCGACCCACGTGACCCCGACGACGTGATCGAGGCGGTGGGTCTCACGCAGAAGCGGGCCACGCGGGTGCGCCACCTCTCCGGCGGCCAGAGACGCCGCCTCGACGTGGCCCTGGGCATCCTCGGGCGCCCCGAGCTGCTCTTCCTGGACGAGCCGACGACCGGCTTCGACCCCGAGGCTCGTCGCCAGTTCTGGGGGCTCATCCGCGAGCTCAACGGCGACGGGACCACGATCCTGCTCACGACCCACTACCTCGAGGAGGCCGAAGAGCTGGCCGACCGGGTCGCGGTGATCGCCGCCGGACGCATCCTCGAGGTCTCGCAGCCGCACAGCCTCGGCGGCCGCGCCGAGGCCCACGCCCGCGTCACCTGGACCCAGGACGGCCAGCCGCGCGAGGTCGCCACGGATGCCCCGACCCAGGTCGTCGCGGACCTCTCCCGACACTTCGGCGGCGAGGTCCCCGACCTCGCCGTTCGCCGCCCCTCCCTCGAGGACGCCTATCTCGAGATGATCCGACCCTTCACGACGCCCGACGAGGACGAGGCATGACGGCGACCGCCGGACGTCCGGCCGTACGGCGTCCGTCGTGGTTCCCGGTCGGGGTCGCCCGTGGACGCATCGAGACCAAGCAGTTCATGCGCCGCCGGGAGTCGGTGGTCTTCACGTTGATCTTCCCGCTGCTCCTGCTCTTCATCTTCGGCTCGGTGTTCGACGACGACATCGCACCCGGAGTGTCGTTCAGCCAGTACTTCGTCGCGGGCATGATCGCGAGCGCGTTCGTGAACACCGGCTTCCAGTCACTGGCGATCGGCATCTCGATCGAGCGCGACAACGGTGCACTCAAGCGGTTGGCGGGCACCCCGATGCCCCGGCCCTCGTACTTCGTCGGCAAGCTGTTCATGGTCGTCGCCGTGGCCGTCCTGCAGATCGCCCTGCTGCTGCTGGGGGGCGTGGTGGCCTTCGACATCGCGATGCCGGATGCCGCCGGCTGGTTGACGTTCCTGTGGGTCGGTGCGCTCGGGATCATCTCCTGCACCCTCTGCGGGATCGCCTTCTCCTCGGTGCCACGGGACGGCGAGTCGTCCCCGGCGATCGTCACCCCGATCGTGATCGTGCTCCAGTTCATCTCCGGCGTCTTCTTCGTGTACGCGTCGCTCCCCCAGTGGATGCAGCAGGTCGCGGCTCTGTTCCCGCTGAAGTGGCTCACCCAAGGCATGCGTAGCGTCTTCCTCCCGGACACCTTCGCCACGGCCGAGGTGACCGGCGGCTGGGAGCTCCCCAAGGTCGCGCTCGTGCTGACCCTGTGGTGCATCCTGGCCCTGGTGCTCTGCTTGCTGACCTTCCGCTGGCAACGACGCGGCGAGGACTGACCGAATGCTCACGCTCACGAGAGGGACCCGATGACCACGACCAACACCCTGCTGGACAAGGCCCGGGAAGCGGCGCAGCACGCCGTGGCCAGCGCACAGGACGCCCTGGCGTCCGCGCAGGACAAGCTGGCGGAGATGTCCCGGGAGAGCCAGCAGCGCGACCTGCTCGCAGCGGCTCGGCTCAGCGTTCTACGCCGAGCAGCGCACCGGTGGTGGACGCGACGCGGTCGACGCGGCCCTGAGCGCGGTCGACGACCACGTGGCGGCCTACGGCTGGCAGCAGGCGCCGGCTCCCGGCCCGACGTCCGACGCGTCCGTCTCCGCCGACTCTGCCGAGGACGAGGCGACCGACGGCCCCGTGGACCTCACCGACCTCGCGGAGGACTCAGCAGACCCGACTCCCGGCGCCATGAGCTGACTCCGGAAGACCGGCGCATCACCAAGGACGTGCTGCGGCTCCCGACGGAGCTCGGTCAGTCCAGCGCGAAGGGCGGGTAGCGGTCGGTCACCAGCAGGAACGCGTAGGCATCGACGCGGAGCCACCACCGAATGACGCCGACCACGAAGTCGAAGAGCACGCGGGGGTAGCGGCCGGTGAACAGGATGGCGAACCACGCGATGACGACCACGAAGAACGCCGCGACGGTGAGGAAGAACAGCACGATGAAGTGCGGGATCGCCAGGAACCACTTGACCAGCGGCAACCCGCGACTCAGGTTCGCCTCCGCATCGGGGTAGTCGAGATCGAGGTGCACCCGCTGGTGGTCCACGGTCGATGGGTACTCGTCGGTCAGCAGCGCGACGTAGGCACCGACGCGGGTGGAGAACCTCGCCAGCTCCTGGGCGAAGTCGAACCACCAGCGGGGATAGCGCTTCCTGAACAGGATCATCAGGAGCGTGGCGAAGAACAGTCCCGACACGATCCCGCCCCCGCTCGTGCTGACCGTCTTCACGCCGTCCTCGTAGACGGTCTGCGTGCCACCAGCGGTCAGGACGCCGATCACGATGGCGATCGGGATGACCAGGACGAGCCGGAAGAACGTCGTCAGCCGGTTGTACGACTCCGCGAAGTCCACCTGGAGCCGCGCCGGATACGGCTCCCGCACCGACCGGGGCGCCACAGGTCCTGCCGGCAGCGGTGGCGGCGTCGCACCCGGCGAGAGAGCGGCCACCTGGTCGGTCCATGCAGCGCCGTCCCAGTAGCGGAGGTAACGCGGGTCTTGGGGGTCGGGGTACCAACCAGCCGGGCTCTCGGACATTGCGACTCCCCTCGAGGGAACGACTGGAGAAAGCTAAGGCGTCCAGGTAGGCATCGGGTCCAGGGCGCGAGTCGCCCGGACGACCTCATCGGCCAGGCTGACCGTTGAGGTCCTCCGGAGCAGAGGGCTCGTCGACCCGTCCGTGACCAGGAGGTGCACCAGGGCGACACCCTGTGCCCCCACCGGTGACGGGGCACGGAGTCGCTCGATGAGCTGCTTGAGCTCGACGATCGCGACCAGGACGTGCTTCAGGTGCGCCGTCGGGCCCAAGGCGTTCCAGGCCGGCGTCCGGACCTTGGGCGTCGTCGAGGATGCGGCTGAGCGCGGCGGCCAGCCGTTCGCGCATCCGGGGCGAGGTCAACACACGGGCACGAAGCGCCAGCGGGACCGAGGACTCGGGGGGAGCGCCCCCGGCCAACGCTCGATCGAGCCGGTCGGCGTGCAGATGCGTCGACCATCGGTCCCAGAGCGTCACGTCGTGGGCGAACACGCCGCCGTCGGAATCCATCAGGACGAGGACCGTGGCCGAGCCCACATCAGTCGACAGCCGCTCCCGCGTCACTGCCGATCACCTCGCCCGAGCCGGCTTGCGCTTGCCTGACCTTCCCTCCAAGGGTACGCCCCCCGAGCGGGTCGAGCGCCTCGGAGGGCCGCGCGGAAGCCCCACGGTGAAGCCCGCGCTGCGAGGGTGACCTTCGTCCCTTGTGCGATCGTGTCCGTCCAGGTCAGTGTCTGATACGTGAGCGTCCTCGTGTGGAGCCACGGTGACGCGGTCCTCGAGTGCCCACACCCTCCGTGCAGCGCATCAACAACTGCGGCGCGACGGGACCGTCGACCTCGAGCTCGGTGCGCTCGACCAGCTGCTCGACGACGGTCGCCCCCAAGGATCCGGGGTCGACCTCCTCGTCGGGACCCTCGACTCGGCCCTGCGGCTGCCCACCACCCTCGTCATCCGCCTCACGCTGCCGGAGGAGGACGGCGCGTCCGAACCCGATCTTGGCCCCTTCCGTGACCACTGTCGGGCCCAGGCGGCGGACGCCTGGAGGGAGGCCATGACGCTTCGACAGGGGGGGATCCGCGAGCTCCCGCGAGCCTCCTTGTTCGCGCTCGTCGCGGCCGCTCTGGGAGTGGTCAGCGGCTACCTCGCGCAGGGCACCGACAGCACACTGCTGATGGTGCTGCTCTACGCCGTCGCCTTCATCGCCGTGATCGCAGCCTGGACGATCGGGTGGACCCCGATCGAACAGGCGTTGTTCGACTGGCGGGCGCCAGGTCACACAGCGGCGGTCTACGAGCTGATGTCCCTGGCGCGCGTCGAGGTGATCGCTCGATCCTGAAGACGAGCAGGCGTGGCTCAGCCGACCTCGGTCGCGACGAGCGGAGCGAGCCCGCGGGCTGACCGGATCTGCTCGACCAGCCGGCCCATGATCGTGGTGATGCCGTAGTCCTTCGGCGTGAAGACCGCCGCGACGCCGTCCGCCATGAGCGTGGCGGCGTCAGCCGGCGGGATGATGCCCCCGACCACGACCGGGACGTCGGTGAGCCCGGCGTCGCGCAGACCCTGCACGACCTCGGGCACCAGCGACAGGTGCGACCCCGACAGGATCGACAGGCCGACGCAGTCCACGTCCTCCTCGATGGCAGCCGCGACGACCTGGGCCGGAGTCAACCGGATCCCCTGATAGACGACCTCGAACCCTGCGTCGCGTGCCCGCACGGCGATCTGCTCGGCGCCATTGCTGTGCCCGTCGAGCCCTGGCTTGCCGACCAGCAGCTTGAGTCGGTGCCCCAGCTCCTCGCTCGTGCGCGCCACGGCCGCCCGTACGGCCGTCAGCTCCTCGGTGCTGTCGACCACGCCCACTGCCCCGGCGACGCCTGTGGGGGCCCGATACTCCCCGAACACCGAACGCAGTGCCCCCGCCCACTCCCCCGTCGTGACCCCGGCCCGCGCGCACTCCAGGGTCGCCGGCATGAGCGAGTCCACGCCGCGGGCCGCCTCGGTCAGGGCACCCAGCGCGGCGGACGCACCGTGCGGGGTCCCGCTCCGCCCGCCAGGTCGTCGAGAGACGCCAAGGCCGCAGCCTCGACCCCGGGGTCGACGGTCTGGGTGGCTGAGGACAGGTCGGCGAGCAAGGGGTTGGGCTCGGTCGTGGTGAACGCGTTGACGCCCACCACGAGCTCCTCGCCGGACTCGATGCGCGCCCGCCGCTGTGAGTGCGACGCGACCAGCTGTCCCTTCATGTAGCCGTTCTCGACAGCCGCCACGGCTCCGCCCATCGCCTGCACGCGGTCGATCTCCTCCTGCGCTCCGGACACGAGGTCGGCCACGAGCCGCTCGACGACGACCGAACCGTTGAACAGGTCTTCGTGCTCGAGCAGGTCGGACTCGAAGGCCAGCACCTGCTGCATGCGCAGCGACCACTGCTGGTCCCAGGGACGCGGCAGGCCCAGGGCCTCGTTCCACGCCGGGAGCTGGACGGCGCGCGCCCTGGCGTCCTTGGACAAGGTCACGGCCAGCATCTCGAGCACGATGCGCTGGACGTTGTTCTCCGGCTGCGCCTCGGTGAGCCCGAGGGAGTTCACCTGGACGCCGTAGCGGAAGCGGCGCTGGTCGGCGTCCGTGACGCCGTAGCGCTCGCGCGTGAGGGTGTCCCAGAGCTGGACGAAGGCCCGCATCTTCGCCATCTCCTCGACGAAGCGGACCCCCGCGTTGACGAAGAACGAGATCCGGGCAACCACGGCCCCGAAGTCCTCCAGGCGGGACCTGCCCCGAGTCGCGGACCGCGTCGAGCACGGCGATGGCCGTGCACAGCGAGTACGCGATCTCCTGGACGGGTGTCGCGCCTGCCTCCTGCAGGTGGTAGCTGCAGATGTTGATGGGGTTCCAGCGCGGCACCTCGGTGACCGTGTAGACGACCATGTCGGTGATCAGCCGCAGTCGAGGGCCCCGGGCGGGAAGACGTAGGTCCCCCGGGAGAGGTACTCCTTGATGATGTCGTTCTGGGTGGTGCCGGACAGCGCACGCGCCGGCGACCCCCTGCTCCTCGGCAGCCACCTGGTAGAGCGCGAGGAGCCACATCGCCGTCGCGTTGATGGTCATGGAGGTGTTCATGGCGTCCAACGGGATGCCGTCGACCAGCGCCCGCATGTCGCCCAGGTGCGCGACAGGAACCCCGACCTTGCCCACCTCGCCCCGCGCCAGCGGGTCGTCGGCGTCGTAGCCGGTCTGGGTGGGGAGGTCGAAGGCCACCGACAGACCGGTCTGGCCCTTGGCCAGGTTGGTGCGGAACAAGGCGTTGGAGGCGCGCGCGGAGGAGTGTCCCGCGTAGGTGCGCATCACCCAGGGCTTGTCACGGCTGCGGCGCTCGTCCATCGAGGGGCCTCCACGGTGTCGCGCTGCCCCGCAGGGGCGGCGTCGCCCTCGATCCTACCGGTGAGTAACCAAGCCGGTCAGGCTGGCAGGGCGTCTCGTTCGAGGTGGAGGACCCGGTGCAGACGCGTCACCGCGAGCAGTCGGAGCACACGCGGCTTGGGGTCGGCCAGGACCAGTCGGCGCCCCTCGGCGTGGGTGCGGCGATGCAGCGCCGACGAGCACTCCGAGCCCGATCGCGTCGACCACCTCGACCGCGGAGCAGTCGACGACGAGGTCACCGGGCGCCGAGTCGAGCGCGGTGTGGAGCGTGAGACGTACGTCCGCGACCGTCGAGCCGTCCAGCCGCGCGGGGAGCGAGCAGCGGATCTCCGAGCCCGCCGGTGAGCGGGGAGGGTCGGTCAGCACACTCATGACATCCTCCGCACCGCACCGGCGCTCGCCGCGGGTGCGCGGCGGGGGAAGGCACCGGGTGCGTCTGGCGGGCCAGGGACCCGGGGACCGACGTGCGTCTCCGGGCCGCGGCCCGACCAGCACCGTAGGGCGCGGGACGGGTGGGACGCGCGCGACACGCGGGACGGGTGGGACGAGAAGGTTCCGCCCGGGTCCGTGGTCAGTCGTAGCTGTAGAAGCCCTGGCCGCTCTTGCGACCCAGGTCGCCGGCCTGCACCATCCGCTGCAGCGTCTCCGGCGGGAAGAACTTCTCGTCCTGGGTGTCGGTGTAGATGTTGTGCGCAGCGTGGGTCATGATGTCGACCCCCGTCAGGTCGATGGTCTCCAGCGGACCCATCGCGTGCCCGAAGCCCAGCCTGCACGCGGTGTCGAGATCCGCCGCGGTGACCACGCCGGACTCGACGAGACGTACCGCCTCGACCGCCAGCGCGGAGATGAGCCGGGTGGTCACGAAACCGGCGACGTCACGGTTGACGACGATGCAGGTCTTGCCGGTCGACTCGGCGAAGGTTCGTGCAGCCGCGAGCGTCGCGTCGGAGGTCTTGAACCCGCGTACCAGCTCGCAGAGCTTCATCATGGGCACCGGGGAGAAGAAGTGCGTGCCGACCACCTGCTCCGGACGGCCGGTGACCGCGGCGATCGACGTGATCGGGATGGCGGAGGTGTTGGTGGCGAGCACCGCATCGGGCCGGCAGACCCTGTCGAGGACCCGGAAGACCTCGTGCTTGACCTCGAGGCTCTCGAAGACGGCCTCGACGACGAGGTCGACGTCGCCGAGCGCCTCGAGGTCGGTGGTCGTGCTGATCCGGGCCAGCGCAGCCTCGGCGTCATCAGCGGTGAGCCGCTCCTTGGCCACGAACCGGTCGAACGAGGCACGCACCGCGGTCAGCCCGCGCTCGAGCGGCTCGGCACCGACGTCACGCAGCACCACGTCGTGCCCGGCCTGTGCCGCCACCTGGGCGATCCCGGAACCCATGAGCCCCGCTCCGACCACACCGATCGTCGACACCTGCACTCCTCCGCCTCGCCGGACCGGCGCGTCTCGCCGCCCGCGCACCCTAACCGGAAGCGCCCGGTTCAGCGCGTGCGGGCGGTGGGTGACCAGCGCCACACTGGGCCGTGACCGGCCTCTGGACGCTCATCGGGCCTGGGGTCGCGCTCGCCCTGGTCGGCGCCCTGGCCCTGCTGCTGCGTTGGGCCTTCGGACGCGGAGGCTCGCTGGTGACCAGGGGCGGACGCGTCGGATCCGAGTCGCAGTACGGCCTGCTCGTGCCGGTCGCGGCCCCGCGGTCGCCGCCCGAGGGGACCTCCTTGCTCCGACGGCTCGAGGCAGCCGGCCTGCGGGCGACCCTCGTCCAGACCTCCGACGGACCCCGGGTCATGGTGTTCGCCCAGGACGAGGCGCTGGCCCGGGCGGCGCTCGAGCGAGACCCAGGGGTCTGAGCCCGGCCGGTCAGCCCACGGGCGTCTGCACCGTCTCCCGGCGCACATCGGCACCGAGCCGGCAGATGTCCTCGACGAACCCGGGATAGCCACGGTCCACGTGGAACGCGTGGTCGACGAGCGTGACCCCGTCGGCGCAGAGCCCGGCGAGCACGAGTCCGGCACCCGCGCGGATGTCGGTCGCCTGCACGGGCGCGGCGGACAGTCGCTCCCGGCCCCTCACCACCGCGTGGTGCCCGTCGGTCCTGAGGTCGGCCCCCAGCCGGACGAGCTCGTTGACGAACATGAAGCGCGCCTCGTAGACGTTCTCGGTCACCATCGCAGCCCCGTCGGCCACCGCGTTGAGCGCCAGCACCATGGGCTGCAGGTCGGTGGGGAACCCGGGGTACGGCAGGGTGACCACGTCGACCGCCTTGGGCCGGCCCTCCATGACCACCCGGAATCCTCCGTCGAGGCGCTGCACGTCGGCCCCGGCGAGCGCCAGCTTGTCCAGGGGCAGGTCGAGGTGGTCGGCCCGCGCATGGTCGATGGTGATGTCCCCGCGGGTCATCGCGGCAGCGAACGCCCACGTGCCGGCCACCATCCGGTCGGGAACCGTCGTGTGGTCGGTCGGCCGGAGCGCGGCGACCCCGGTGATCTCCAGGGTCGAGCTCCCGATGCCGTCGACGATGGCGCCCATGCCCTGGAGCAGCCGGCACAGGTCGACGATCTCCGGCTCCCGGGCCGCGTTGTCGATGACGGTCACTCCCTGCGCGAGGACAGCAGCCGTCAGAAGGTTCTCGGTCGCCCCGACGCTGGGGAAGTCGAGGTAGATCAGCGCCCCGTGCAGCCCGCGCGGGGCGCGGGCGACGATGTAACCGTGCTCGTTCTCGACCGTGGCACCCATCTTCACCAGGCCGGCCACGTGGAAGTCCAGAGGGCGCGAGCCGATCGCGTCACCACCGGGGAGCGCCACCTCCGCCTCACCGCAACGCGCCACCAGAGGACCCAGCACGTTGATCGAGGCCCGCATCCTCCGAACCAGGTCGTAGTCGGCTCGGTGCTCGAGCAGCTCGGGCACCTCGATGGCCAGCACCCCGGCCGCCACCTCGTGCTCGAGACCGCAGCCCAGCCGCTCGAGGAGGTCGCCCATGATCTGGACGTCGAGGATGTCGGGGACGTCGCGCAGGACCGTGCGCCCGGGGGCCAGCAGCGACGCGGCCATGAGCTTGAGGACGCTGTTCTTCGCACCGGCCACCCGCACGGTGCCCTCGAGCCGGGATCCGCCGACGACCCGGAAGCACTCCACCGCGGCATCGTACGGGGAGGCCGCCTAGGCTCCTCTCCATGGTCAACCTCACGCGTATCTACACCCGTACGGGCGACGACGGGACCACGTCCCTCGGTGACCTCAGCCGGACCGGGAAGGACGACCTACGGCTCGTGGCCTATGCCGACGTCGACGAGGCGAACTCCGCCCTCGGCGTGGCGCTGGCCGTCGGTAACCTGCCCGAGGACCTGCGTGCGACTGCTCACCCGCGTGCAGAACGAGCTCTTCGACGTCGGGGCCGACTTGTGCACCCCTGTGGTCGCAGACCCCGAGTACCCGCCGCTGCGCGTGACCCAGGCGTACGTCGACGCGCTGGAGACCGCCTGCGACGCGTACAACGCCCGCGTCGAGAAGCTCCGCTCCTTCGTCCTGCCCGGAGGGACGGCGGGCAGCGCGCTCCTGCACGTCGCACGGACCGTGGTACGGCGGGCCGAGCGGGCGACCTGGGTCGCGCTGAGCACCCATGGGGAATCGATGAACCCCCTCACGGCGACGTACCTCAACCGGCTGTCCGACCTGTTGTTCATCCTTGCCCGGGTCGCCAACACCCCCGAGTCCGGTGGCGTCGGCGATGTCCTCTGGGAGCCCGGAGGCACCCGCAGCTGACTTGGGTCAGCGCCCGGTGGCGATGGCCAGTCTGACCTCGGCCCGGCGCAGGGCGGCAGCAGCCTCCAGGTCGTTGGCTTCGGCGGCGCGGGCCCGCTCGAGCGCAGCCCTGGCGCGCTCGATGTCGATGTCCGAGGCCAGCTCCGCGGACTCGGCGAGGATCGCCACCTCGTTGGCGTCCACGGCGAAGAACCCCCCGTGGACCGCCGCGGAGATCGTTCCTCCCTCGGCGAGCTCGATGCGCACCTCCCCGTCGGCGAGCAGCGCCAGAACCGGTTCGTGCTTGGGCAGGATGCCGATCTCGCCCTCAGTGGTCTTGGCGACCACCGAGGTCGCCGAGCCCTGCCAGAGCATGCGGTCGGCCGAGACGACTCGGACGTCGAGGACGGACATGTCAGCCCGCGAGCTTCTGCGCGGCGGCCTCGACGTCGTCGATGCCGCCGGCCATGAAGAACGCCTGCTCGGGGATGTGGTCGTAGTCACCGTCACAGAGCGCCTTGAACGACGCCACGGTGTCCTCGACCGGGACGAAGGACCCTGGCTGCCCGGTGAACGCCTCGGCCACGAACATGTTCTGCGAGAGGAACCGCTGGATGCGACGCGCCCGGTTGACGAGGACCTTGTCCTCCTCGGAGAGCTCGTCGATCCCGAGGATGGCGATGATGTCCTGGAGGTCCTTGTAGCGCTGGAGGATCTCCTTGACGCGCTGGGCGACCTGGTAGTGGTCGTCGCCGACGTAGCGGGGGTCCAGGATCCGCGAGGTCGAGGTGAGCGGGTCCACGGCCGGGTAGATGCCGAGCTCGGAGATCGGCCGGGAGAGCTCGGTCGTGGCGTCCAGGTGGGCGAACGTCGTGGCCGGGGCGGGGTCGGTGTAGTCGTCGGCGGGCACGTAGATCGCCTGCAGCGAGGTGATCGAGTGACCTCGCGTCGAGGTGATGCGCTCCTGCAGCTGGCCCATCTCGTCGGCCAGCGTCGGCTGGTAGCCCACGGCCGACGGCATGCGCCCGAGCAGGGTCGACACCTCAGAACCTGCCTGGGTGAAGCGGAAGATGTTGTCGATGAAGAGCAGCACGTCCTGCTTCTGGACGTCACGGAAGTACTCCGCCATGGTCAGCGCCGACAGCGCGACGCGAAGCCTGGTGCCGGGCGGCTCGTCCATCTGCCCGAAGACCAGAGCCGTCTTGGCGAGGACCCCGGACTCGGTCATCTCCAGGAAGAGGTCGTTGCCCTCGCGGGTGCGCTCGCCGACGCCGGCGAACACCGACACCCCGCTGAAGTTCTCCGCGACCCGGTAGATCATCTCCTGGATGAGGACGGTCTTGCCGACGCCTGCACCGCCGAAGAGACCGATCTTGCCGCCCTTGACGTACGGGGTCAGCAGGTCGATGACCTTGATCCCGGTCCAGAAGACCTCGGTCTTGCTCTCGAGCTGGTCGAAGCTCGGTGCCTGGGCGTGGATCCCACGACGCTCGGTGATGTTCAGCGTCGACTCCTCGACGTCCAGTGGCTTGCCGAGGGTGTTCCAGACGTGGCCGAGGGTCACGTCGCCCACCGGCACGGTGATCGCGTCGCCGGTGTCGGTCACCTCGGTGCCGCGGACGAGGCCGTCGGTGGGCTGCATGGAGATCGCTCGCACCAAGTTGTCGCCGATGTGCTGGGCGACCTCGAGGGTGAGCGTGTGTCGGACCGCCCCCTCGACGTCGTCCTCGGCGGCGATCTCGACCTTGAGCGCGTTGAAGAGCTCGGGCATCGACTCGACGGGGAACTCCACGTCGACGACGGGCCCGGTCACCCGTGCGACCCGCCCGACGGCGCGCACGGCGGCCTCGTTGCTGGCTGCCTCGGTGCCGTCAACCTCAGTTGTGGCGGTCATGGCGGTCACTCACTCCCTGCGCTTGCGGAGGCGAGGGCATCTGCCCCGCCGACGATTTCACTGATCTCTTGGGTGATCTCGGACTGCCGGGCCTTGTTGGCCTGGCGCTTGTAGGTCTTGATGAGCTCCTCCGCGTTGTCGCTGGCCGACTTCATGGCCCGACGACGACTGGCCAGCTCGGAGGCCGCGGCGTTCAGCAGCGCTGTGTAGACGACGTTCTCCACGTAGCGCGGCAGCAGGGCGTCGAGCACCGCGGCGGCGCCGGGCTCGAAGTCGTACAGCGGGAAGACCGTGGTCTCACCCGACTCCGTGACCGAGCCCACCTCACGCTCCTCGACCTCGAGCGGGAGCACCTGGATGGCCTCGGGGTTCTGGACACCCATGTTGACGAAACGGGTCCCCACGATGTGGATCTCGTCTGCGCCGCCGTCCTCGGTGCGCCGGAGGAAGCGCTCGAGCAGCACCGCCGCGATCTCCTTGGCGTGCTCGTGCGTGGGCGAGTCGGTGAAGCCGGTCCACTCCGCAGCGATCTCGCGACCCCTGAACTTGTAGTAGCTGACCGCCTTGCGACCGACGAGGTAGGGAACCACCTCCATGCCGCGTTCCCTCAGGAGCGTGGTGAGCTGCTCGCCCTCCTTGATGGCCGAGGAGGAGTACGCACCGGCCAGCCCGCGGTCGCTCGTCAGCACCAGGACGCAGGCGCGGTCCTGCAGGCGCGCCTGGTCGGTCAAGGGGTGCTTGACGGTTCCACCCACGTGCGAGGCGGCGACCGACAGCGCACGGATGAGTTCGCGCGTGTAGGGCCGGGCGGCCTCCAGGCGCGACTGAGCCTTCACGATCCGGCTCGCGGCGATGAGCTCCATCGCCTTGGTGATCTTCTTGGTCGACTGGACGGACTTGATCTTCCGACGGTAGACCCGCTGCTGGGCGCCCACGTCAGCCCTTGGGCCTGACCACGCGGGTGATCTTCTTGTGGTCGATGTGCTCCTCGGCCATGGCGGCCGCGGGCTCCTCGTGACCGAGCAGGCTGTGGCCCTTGGTCGTCTGGAACTGCGACTTGAACGTTCCCACGGCCGACTCCAGCTCGGCGACGGTGTCGTCGGACAGGTCCTTGGTGGCTTCGATGGCGTCGACGATGCCGGCCCGCTCCCGCGAGACCCAGCCGAGGAACTCCGACTCGAAGCGCCGGATGTCCTCGACCGGCACCTCGTCGAGCTGGCCCGTGGTGCCGGCCCAGACCGAGATCACCTCGTGGGTCATCGGGAAGGGCGTGTACTGCGGCTGCTTGAGCAGCTCGACCAGGCGGGCGCCGCGCGCCAGCTGCTGCTTCGAGGCGGCATCGAGGTCGGAGCCGAAGGCGGCGAAGGCCTCGAGCTCGCGGAACTGGGCCAGGTCCAGCCGCAGTCGACCGGCGACCTTCTTCATTGCCTTGACCTGCGCCGAGCCACCGACCCGGGAGACCGAGATGCCGACGTTGATCGCCGGCCGCACCCCGGAGTTGAACAGGTCGGACTCGAGGAAGCACTGACCGTCGGTGATCGAGATCACGTTCGTCGGGATGTAGGCCGAGACGTCGTTGGCCTTGGTCTCGATGATCGGCAGGCCGGTCATCGAGCCGCCACCGAGCTCGTCACTGAGCTTCGCGCAGCGCTCGAGCAGCCGGGAGTGCAGGTAGAAGACGTCTCCGGGGTAGGCCTCGCGGCCCGGCGGACGACGCAGCAGGAGAGAGACCGCGCGGTAGGCCTCGGCCTGCTTCGACAGGTCGTCGAAGATGATGAGGACGTGCTGCCCCTGGTACATCCAGTGCTGACCGATCGCGGAACCCGTGTAGGGGGCGAGGTACTTGTAACCGGCGGGGTCCGACGCCGGAGACGCCACGATCGTCGTGTACTCCATCGCGCCGGCCTCCTCGAGGGCGCCCTTGACGGCGGCGATCGTGGAGCCCTTCTGGCCGATGGCGACGTAGATGCACTTGACCTGCTTGCTGGGGTCACCGCTGGCCCAGTTGGCCTTCTGGTTGATGATCGTGTCGACGGCGACCGCGGTCTTCCCCGTCTGCCGGTCACCGATGATCAGCTGGCGCTGGCCCCGTCCGATGGCCGTCATGGCGTCGATCGCCTTGATGCCGGTCGCCATCGGCTCCTTCACCGGCTGGCGCTGGACGACCGTCGGCGCCTGCAGCTCGAGGGCCCGTCGGCCCTCGCTCACGATCTCGCCGAGACCGTCGATGGGCATGCCCAAGGGGTCCACGACCCGACCGAGGTAGCCGTCGCCCACCGGAACGGAGAGGATCTCGCCCGTCCGGCGGACCTGCTGGCCCTCTTCGATCTTGCGACCCGTCGCCGAGCAGGACGACGCCGATCTCGCGGACGTCGAGGTTGAGGGCCAGTCCGAGCAGCCCGCCCTCGAACTCCAGCAGCTCACTCGTCATCGCCGAGTGCAGACCCTCGACGCGCGCGATGCCGTCACCGGTCTCGAGGACGCGGCCGACCTCCTCGCGCGTGGTCTCCGGCGTGTACGAGGAGACGTTCCGCTCGATCGCGTCACGGATCTCCTCCGGGCGGATCGTCAGCTCCGTCATGGGTCCTGTCCTTCGTCGTCGTTGGTGCGGGGTGTGCGGTCTGGGTGGAGGTGCGTCGAGGCGGTCAGCCCACGGCGCGTCGGGCCTGCTCGAGTCGGTGGGCGATGCTGCCGTCGATGACCTCGTCGCCGATCTGGACGGTCACGCCGCCCAGCACGTCGGGGTCGACCTCGACGGCCAAGGTCACGGGTCGGCGGTAGACCGCCGCGAGGGCCGCGGCAAGACGTGGCTCCTGGTCGTCGACCAGGGGGTGGGCCACCGTGACCAGGGCGAGCAGGCTCTCGCGGCGGGTGGCGGCGAGCTGCACCAGCGCGTCGATCGCCGACTCCAGTCGGCGCCCCCGGGGGTCGACGACGGCGTGCTCGAGGACCGCCAGCGTCTCCGGCTCGACGCGGGTCGCCAGGAGGTCGCGCAGGAGGGCCGCCTTCTGCTCCGGCGGGAGGCCCGGGGTCGGTCAGCGTGAGCTGAAGGGTGGGCTCGGCCGTGTAGATCCGACCGAAGGCGAACAGCTCGTTCTCGACGGTGTCCAGCCGACCGGCGCGCTCGGCGACGATGAACGCCGCCTCCGCTCCGAGCAGCTCGAGGGAGTCGACGAGGTCGCGCGGCTCCGACCAGCGACGGCCGACGACGTCGTCGACGACCGCCAGGGCCAGGGGGGAGATCCGGGCACCGAACAGGGACGCCACGATGGTCTCCCGCTGGCCTCCGGTCGTGCCCGAGTCGGAGAGGACGCCGCGCAACGAACGTTCGCGACCCAGGAGGGACGCGACCGACAGCAGCTCGGCCGACAACCCGTCGAATCCGGGCTCGTCGGCTCGCCCGACGAGCGCCGCACGGGCGTCCGCCAAGGAGTCGCGGCTGGCTCCGAGCATCAGGCGTCGGCCTTCGGCGCGGCGCTCTCGAGCTCGGCGATGAAGCGGTCGACCACCGAACGGGCTCGCGCGTCATCGGTCAGCGACTCGCCGACCACCTTGCCGGCCAGGTCGTACGCGAGCCGTCCCACCTCACGCGACAGCTCGGACTTGGCCTGCGCCCGGTCAGCCACGAGCCTTGCGTTGGCCTGCTCGGTGACCAGGGCGGCAGCCGCCGCAGCCTCCCGGCGCGCCTCTTCGATGATGCTCTGCCGCTCCGCCTGCGCAGCCGTCCGGATCGAGCCGGCCTCGGCGTTGGCCGTGGACAGCTGCTCCTGGTACTGGGCGAGGGCCGCAGCCGCCTTCGCCTCGGCCTCCTCGGCGCGCTTGATACCGCCCTCGATCTTGTCCGCCCTCTCGTCGAGGGTCTTCTTCAGTCCCGGAAGGACGAACTTGGCGAGCATGAAGAACACGACGATGAAGGCGATCGTGCCGATGATGAGCTCGTCGACGGGCACCTGGAGGACTTTGAACGTGTCCTCACCCGAGGTGACGAATCCGGTGTTCAGCATGGAGTTCCTTCGCTGAGATCTGCAGTGCCGGGTGCGGCGGGAGGCGCGGGGATCACGTGCCGTAGACGAAGGGGGCGACGAAGCCGATCAGCGCCAGCGCCTCGGCCAGCGCGAAGCCGAGGATCATGTTCTGGCGGATGACGCCGTACGCCTCAGGCTGACGAGCGATGGCCTGAACACCCTGGCCGAAGATGATGCCGACGCCGATGCCCGGGCCGATCGCGGCGAGGCCGTAGCCGACGGAGCCGATGCTGCCGGTGACACCTTCGGCGAGGAGGTTGATCATGTTGTGTCCTTCTGCTGTCACCCCGGAGGACGGTCCGCCGGGTTCTGTCAGGTCGTACGACTGCGGTCGATCGGTCTAGTGGCCGTGCACAGCGTCGTTGAGGTAGACGGCGGCGAGCAAGGTGAAGACGTAGGCCTGCAGGGCCTGGATCAGGATCTCGAAGAGCGTCAGCCCGATAGCGGTGACGAACGAACCCGCGGCCCCGAGGACCCCGATCACGCTCGGGCTCAGCAGGTACCAGGCGCCGATGCTGAACGTCGCGATCAGCATGTGGCCGGCGAACATGTTGGCGAACAACCGGACGCAGTGCGTGAACGGCCGCACGATCAGGTTCGAGAAGAACTCGATCGGGATGAGCAGGATGTACATCGCCTTCGGGACGTCCGGCGGCATCGTCATGACCTTGAGGAACCCGCCGAGCCCCTGCTTGCGGATGCCCAGCGGTACCCAGGTGAGGTAGATGACCATCGCGAAGGCCAACGGGATGGCGAACGTGGCCGACACCGGGATCTGCGCGAACGGGACGATGCCCATCACGTTGAAGACCCAGACCATGAAGAAGGAGGTGAACAGGAGCGGGACGAACTGGTCACCCTCCTTGCCGATCGTGTCGCGGGCGATCCCGTCCCGGATGAAGAGGTAGCCCATCTCACCCAGGCCTTGGAGCCGGCGAGGGACCAGCTGCGGACGGCGGAAGGCGATGGCGAAGAACACGACGATGAAGATCGAGGCGATGACCAGGAGGATCATCGGCTTGTTGAAGCCGAAGTGAACGCCGAAGACGTCGAAGCCCCAGATCTCCTCGAACCGGAAGATGTCCGTCGTCGGGGCGGGGAAGGCGCACCCGGACCCCAGGTGACAGCCCGCCTCGGTCGCGCGGACGACCAGATCAACAGCCACGGGGCGAGTGGTCCTCCATCAGGGACTGGTCGGCGGTGACCGGTCGATGCGGGCGAAGACGAGGTAGAGCGCAGCACCGATCCCCAGGACGAGACCCAGGGGGAAGAACAGTGCTGTCGAGCGATCGAGCCACCGGTCGACCAGCCAGCCCAGGCCGCCCCAGAGGAGCATTCCGGCGATCAGATAGCTGACGACCGACCAAGCGACGTCGGACATCTCGCGATCCCTCTCGGGGAGGGCGCTGTCGGTGCCTGACGCGGGCCCGACCTTATCAGCCGCCGCAGGGACCCCGAAGAACTGGGTCGACGGCATCCGGGACTCGAAGGACTGCGTGCTCACCAGGGGAACCGGCCGCTTCACCGGAGCACGGCGACCGATCCTCACGGGGCGTCTCCACGGGCCGGCTCGGCCGCCGCCCCGGCTGCTGAGGGGGTCTCCTCAGGGTCGACGTAGAGCATCTGCAGCTTGCCGAAGGCGCGAACCTCGGCGAAGGTCCAGACGAGGACGCCCACGAGGATCGACCAGCCGAACGCCTTGGTCGAGAACAGCGTCGTGTCCTTGAGGAGCACCAGGAGCCCGGCGAGGATCAGGATCTTGATCAGGTAGGTGAGCATCGCCGCGTTCATCAGCGAGTATGCGTGCTTGTGCTGGACGCGCAGGATGACCCAGAGGCCGACTCCGCAGAACCCGAAGACCACCACGCTGCCGAGGAAGGCTCCCAGCCAACCGGCCCACCCGGCCACCAGCGCCGCCACGACCCAGACGACCACGGATGCTGCGAGGGTCGGCAGGGCAGCGCCCCGAAGGACGGCCGCATCGTTGGGGGTCACGGACCTGACGCTACCCGGGCGGGCTCCCCCGGGAAAGTCAGCGGGCGGCCCGCGCAGCGACCAGCCGGGGCCAACGGACCACCAGGAGCAGAGCGAGGGCTCCGAGCACGAGGAAGAACGCGGCCCAGACCGGTGGCACGAGGGCCAGGGCGACCGTGCCGAAGGCGAGCAGTGCCGTGCCGGCGTACATCACGAGCACCGCGCGCCGCTGGGAGTGGCCCATCTCGAGCAGCCGGTGATGCAGGTGCTGCTTGTCGGCCGCGAACGGAGACCGCCCGGCTCGGGTGCGGCGCACCACGGCGAGCAGCAGGTCCAGGAAGGGCACCGCGAGGACGGCGAGCGGCACCAGGAACGGCAAGAAGACGGGGACCGCTCCGAGGCCCGTGACCAGCTCGGGGTCGACGTTCCCGGTGAGCAGGATGAGCCCGGCGGCGAGGAGGAGGCCGATGAGCATCGACCCGCTGTCACCCATGAAGATGCGGGCCGGGAAGAAGTTGTGCGGCAGGAACCCCAGGCACATCCCCGTCAGGATCGCCGTCACCAACGCCGCCGGCGTCGCGCGCACCAGGTCGTTCTGCACCGAGAGCAGGTAGGCGAAGAGGAAGAACGCCGCAGACGCGATGCCGACGATCCCGGCAGCCAGGCCGTCCAGCCCGTCGACGAAGTTGACGGCGTTGACGGTGACCACGACGGCGAGAACGGTGAGCAGGGTTCCCTCGGCGGGTCCGAGCACCACGGTCTGCCCCGGCCACGGGAGGTAGAGCAGCTGCACGCCCTGCACGGCCATCACCCCGGCGGCCAGCGACTGTCCGGCCAGCTTGGTGAGCGCATCGAGCCCCCAACGGTCGTCGACGATCCCGAGCGCGCAGATCACGAGGGCACCGGTCACCAGTCCGTCCCACGTGCTCGTCGCTCCGCCGAAAACCGAGGACAGCAGCCGCAGCTGGCTGGCCACGAGCAGCGCGCCCAGGAAGCCCAGCAGCATCGCCACTCCCCCCAGCCGTGGGATCGGGGTGTCGTGGACGTCACGGTCACGGACCTCGGCCATGAAGCCGTGACGAACCGCGTACTCCCGCACCAGGCCCGTCGTCAGATAGGTGATCGTCGCGGCGACGAACAACGAGAGCAGGTACTCGCGCACGACGGGCGCGCTGGCTCAGGCGCGCGGGTAGGCGGGGAACTTCGCCGTGAGGGCGGAGACCGCCTCCGCGACCTCGGCTGCCTGCGCTGCCGTCGGCGTCGGTGACGGCGCGGCTGATGAGGGCCGCCACCTCCGGCATCTGCTCCGGCCCCATGCCCTGGGTCGACAGGGCGGCCGTGCCGACGCGGATGCCGCTGGCGACCATCGGCGGCTGAGGGTCGTAGGGGATGGCGTTCTTGTTCAAGGTGATGCGGGCCGCGTCACATCGCTGCTCGGCCTCGGTGCCGGTGACCCCGACGCCGCGGAGGTCGATGAGCGCGAGGTGGGTGTCGGTCCCGCCGGACACCGGGCGCATGCCCTCGGCCTCGAGAGCGGTCGCGAGGGCTTGGGCGTTCGCCACGACGTCGCGGGCGTAGGCCTGGTAGGCCGGGGTCCCGCACTCCTTGAGCACGACGGCCTTCGCGGCAACCGCATGCATGAGCGGACCGCCCTGGAGAAACGGGAACACCGCCTTGTCGATCTTGGCGGCGTGCTCCTCGCGGCAGACGATCATCCCGCCTCGGGGGCCGCGCAGGACCTTGTGGGTCGTGAAGCAGACGACGTCGGCGTACGGCACCGGGCTCGGGATCGCCCCTCCCGCGACGAGACCGATGAAGTGGGCTGCGTCGACCATGAGGATCGCACCGACCTCGTCGGCGATCTCACGGAAGGCGGCGAAGTCGATGAGGCGGGAGTACGCGGTGGCGCCGCAGATGATCATCTTCGGTGCGTGCTGACGGGCCATGTCTCGGACCTGGTCGTAGTCGATGAGCTCGTCCTCGGCGCGCACACCGTAGGAGACCGGGTTGAACCACTTGCCCGAGAAGTTCACCTTGGAGCCGTGCGTGAGATGGCCGCCCTGCTTGAGGTCCATGGCGAGCACGGTGTCTCCCGGGCGCCAGGAAGGCTGCGTAGGCCGCGAGGTTGGCACTGGCTCCGGAGTGCGGCTGGAGGTTCGCGTGCTCCGCACCGAACAGCGCCTTGGCCCGCTCGATGCCGAGGGTCTCGGCCTGGTCGACGACCGCGCACCCGCCGTAGTAGCGCTTGTCCGGGTAGCCCTCGGCGTACTTGTTGGACAGCGTGGACCCCAGCGCGGCCAGCACGGCCGGCGAGGTGAAGTTCTCGCTGGCGATCAGCTGCAGTCCACCGCGGAGCCGATCGAGCTCGTCGAGGATGATCCCGGCGATCTCGGGGTCCTGGTCCTGCAGGGCACCGAAGTCGGGACCCCAGTACGGGACGTCGCTCATGGCTCTCTCCTCGGCGCTGGACGGCGCAGCGATCCTAGCCCCGGACCGGTGGGGCACCGACGAGGGAGCGCACGGCGCTGCGGATCTGCATCGCGGTCGCCCGATAGACGTCGTCGGGGAGACCGTACGGGTCCTCGACGTCCATCTCCCCAGGCGGCGGTGAGGGATGGTGCGGGGCAAGGTCACGCAGCAGTCGCGAGCCGCACCGCGGGGTCCGCGTGCGGCTCGAGCCCCGCTGCGTCCGCCACCCCCGCCACAGCAGCAAGTCGGCGCAGGGTGAACGTCCGGCTGCTCGCGCCGGGCACCAGCTCGACGACGCGGCGCACGTGGTCGCGGGTCGCGCACAGCACGAGGTCCGCGTGCTCGACCGCTGCTCGGCCGAGACCCTGGGCGCGGAAGTCACACGGCGTCGATCCCGAGCTCGCCGAGCACCCGACCCGCTGGCGGGTTGATCGGGTCGCCCGCGTGCCCGACGTAGGTGCCGGCGCCGTCCAGCACCACGCGCTGGGCCATGGCTCGGTAGGTCGTGGCCAGCTCCTGCCGCATGATCAGCTCGGCCATCGGCGACCGGCAGATGTTGCCGGTGCAGACGTGCAGGACGAGGAACGGCGCGCCAGCGGTCACTCGGGCACGACCAGGTCCGGGACCACGGTGCGGATCTCGTCGGCGTCGAGTGCTCCCACGCGCAGCAGCACGGGGACCGGGCCGGACACGTCGACGATGGACGACGGCACGGGCGCAGCGCACGCCCCGCCGTCGAGGTAGACGTCGACCGCTTGGCCGAGCTGCTCCGCGGCTTCGTCGACGGTGGTGGCGGGCGGGTGGCCGGACAGGTTCGCCGAGGACACCGCCATCGGCCCGACGTCACGGAGCAGCTCGATGGCCACGGGGTGCAGGGGCATGCGGACGGCCACCGTCCCGGAGGTGTCGCCGAGGTCCCAGGCCAGGGACGGCGCCTGACGGCAGACCACCGTGAGCGGTCCGGGCCAGAACGCCTCGACCAGGTCACGGACCTGCTGCGTGAGCGTGGCAGCCAGTCCGTCGAGGGTCCGCGGGCTGCCGACGAGCACGGGCACCGGCATGTCACGGCCGCGCCCCTTGGCGGCGAGCAGCGCGCGGACGCCTTCCGTCGAGAAGGCGTCGCAGCCGAGCCCGTAGACCGTGTCGGTGGGCAGCACGACCAGCTGCCCCCGGCGGGCGGCCTGCCCGGCCATCTGGAGACCGCGCGCACGCTCGGCCGGCTCGGCGCAGTCGTAGAACCGGCTCACGGGCTCGATCCTCCCGCACGACGCCGGGCGGTCGTGAACCGGTCCCGGCCAGCGAGGTCGACGTGGTCGGCCACGTCGACGAAGTCCCCCGAGCCCTGCAGGAGCGCCACCACGGACGGCCCCTGGACGTCGGCGTGCTCCACGACGAGGAGCCCGCCCGGGTGCAGCAGTGCCGAAGCTCGCGACACGACGGCGCGCATCACGTCGAGCCCGTCCGCTCCCCCTCCCCAGAGGGCGAGCGCCGGGTCGTGGTCGCGCACCTCGACATCGCGGATGACGGCGTCCGGCGGGATGTACGGCGGGTTGGAGACCACGACGTCGACGCTCCCGTCGAGGTCGCGGAAGGCCTCGGCCGCATCCCCGAGACGCAGGTCGACGTCCAGGTCACGCAGATTGCGCTCGGCCCAGGCGAAGGCGTCCTCCGAGAGCTCGACGGCGGCGACCTGGGCCGTTGGTGCCTCGACGGCGACCGACGCGGCGATCGCTCCCGAACCGGTGCAGAGGTCGACCACGCGCGGCCGTCCGACTCCTCGCGCCAGGAGGTCGGTCACCTCGTCGAGGACCGCCCCCACGACGACTTCGGTCTCCGGCCTCGGCACGAACACCCCGGGACCGACGTCCAGGGCCAGGTGGCGGAAGAACGCCCGTCCGGTCAGGTGCTGCAGCGGGACCCGGGCGCACCGACGCGCGACGAGGTCGTCGATCGCCTCCGCCTGCTCCGCCGTCACCGTGTCGAGGCGTACCACGTCGCGGGGCTCGACCTGAAGGACGTGGCTGACCAGGACGGACGCGTCGTGCCGGGCGCTCTCCACGCCCGCCGCCGCCAGCTGCTCGGAGGCTCGGCGCAGGAGCAGTCGCAGGTCGACCTGATCCGGGCTCACGCCCGGGACAACCGTTCGGCCAGGTCGGCGTCGATGCAGGCCTGGACGACCCCGTCGAGGTCGCCGTCCAGCACCTGGTCGAGGTTGTAGGACTTGTAGCCCACCCGGTGGTCGCTGATCCGGTTCTCCGCGTAGTTGTACGTCCGGATCCGCTCGGACCGGTCAACCGTGCGGACCTGCGACCTCCGGGCGTCCGAGGCTGCGGCGTCGGCCTCCTCCTGGGCGGCGGCGAGCAGCCGGGCCCGCAGGATGCGCATCGCCTGCTCCTTGTTCTGCAGCTGCGACTTCTCGTTCTGGCAGGAGACCACGATGCCGGTGGGGACGTGGGTGATGCGGACCGCCGAGTCGGTGGTGTTCACGCTCTGCCCGCCCGGCCCCGACGAACGGTAGACGTCGATGCGCAGGTCGCCCGGATCGATGACGACCTCGACGTCCTCGGCCTCCGCCAGCACGAGCACGCCGGCGGCCGAGGTGTGGATGCGGCCCTGCGACTCGGTGGCAGGCACCCGCTGCACCCGGTGGACTCCCCCCTCGAACTTCAGCCGCGCCCACGGGGCGTCACCGGCCTCGGGGTTCCCGCGCGCCTTGACGGCGACCGAGACGCCCTTGAACCCCCCGAGGTCGGACTCCTGGCTGTCCAGGATCTCGGTACGCCACCCTCGGCGTTCGGCGTAGCGCAGGTACATGCGCAGGAGGTCTCCCGCGAACAGGGCCGACTCGTCGCCGCCCTCTCCCGCCTTCACCTCGAGGATCACGTCGCGGTCGTCGTCCGGGTCGCGCGGCACGAGCAGCACGGTCAGCTCGTCGGCGAGCTCCACCTGCCTGACCGCGAGCGACTCCGCCTCCTCCGCGAAGGAGGCGTCCTCCCCCGAGAGCTCCTGGGCCGCCGCGAGGTCGTCGCTCACCTGCCGCCACTGACGATAGGCGTTGACGACCGGCCCGAGCTCGGCGTACCGCCGCCCCAACCGACGCGCCTCGGCCTGGTCGGCGTGCACCGACGGGTCAGCGAGCCTGGTCTCGAGGTCGGCGTGCTCGGCCAGCAGGTCCTCGACGTGCTCGAACATCGCAGCCTCCGGTCGGCAGGGACGGGCGGGAACGCGAACGGCGCCGCACCCGCGTGGGTACGGCGCCGTCGGCGTCGCTACTTGGCGTCAGCCGCTGCGTCCGCCTTGGCCTCGGTCTTGGCCTCAGTCTTGGTGCCGAAGCGCTTCTCGAAGCGGGCCACGCGGCCGCCGGTGTCGAGGATCTTCTGCTTGCCGGTGTAGAACGGGTGGCAGGCCGAGCAGACATCGGCGTGGATGGTGCCGTTCGCTGCGGTGCTGCGCGTGGTGAACGTGCTGCCACAGGTACAGGTGACCGTCGTCACGACGTAGGTCGGGTGGATGTCGGGCTTCACAGCGTGCTCCTCGGGGTCGTCGGCGCCGGGTCGTGCGTCGCGCGTCGCGCGCACGTGAACCGGACCGTCCTCCAGTGTGCCAGGAGCGGCACGCTCGCCCAAACGCAGCCGCCGTCGGCCTTGTTCCCCGTCAATCCTCAGCGCGTGAAGTAGAGAACGAGATCTCGGCGGTGGTCAGTCCTCGCCGCTGAGGATCCCGCCCGCCTTGGGCGTGGTCTTCTGCACCTGCATGAGGAACTCGTAGTTGCTCTTGGTCTCGCGCAGCTTCGACAGCAGCAGCTCGATCCCCTGCTGCTGGTCGAGCGCGTGCAGCACCCGACGCAGGTTCCAGGTGATCTTGAGCTCGTCGTTCGCGAGCAGGATCTCCTCCTTGCGGGTGCCGGAGACGATGACGTCGACGGCCGGGAAGATCCGCTTGTCCGCGAGGCGTCGGTCGAGCTTGAGCTCCATGTTCCCCGTGCCCTTGAACTCCTCGAAGATCACCTCGTCCATCTTCGAGCCGGTCTCGACCAGGGCCGTCGCCAGGATCGTCAGCGAACCTCCGTGCTCGATGTTGCGCGCCGCACCGAAGAACCGCTTCGGCGGGTAGAGCGCACTGGAGTCGACCCCACCGGACAGGATGCGCCCGGACGCCGGCGCCGCGAGGTTGTAGGCGCGGCCGAGCCGGGTGATCGAGTCGAGCAGGACGACGACGTCGTGTCCCAGCTCCACGAGGCGCTTGGCGCGCTCGATCGCCAGCTCGGCGACGGTCGTGTGGTCCTCGGCCGGCCGGTCGAAGGTGGAGGCGATGACCTCACCCTTCACCGTGCGAGTCATGTCGGTGACCTCCTCGGGCCGCTCGTCGACGAGCACGACCATGAGGTGGACCTCGGGGTTGTTCGTGGTGATCGCGTTGGCGATCGCCTGGAGCACCATGGTCTTGCCCGCCTTGGGCGGGCTGACGATGAGGCCGCGCTGGCCCTTGCCGATGGGCGCGACCAGGTCGATGACCCGGGTCGTCAAGTTGCCGGGCTCGGTCTCCAGACGCAGCCGGTCCTGCGGGTACAGCGGGGTCAGCTTCTGGAAGTCCACACGGTTGCGGGCCAGCTCGGGCTCGGCTCCGTTGACCGTGTCGAGCCGCACCAACGCGTTGAACTTGTCACGGCGATTGCCCGCGGCCGGCTCGCCGGCGTCGCGCTGCTGCTTGACCGCGCCGGTGATCGCATCGCCTTTGCGCAGACCGGACTTGCGCACCTGGTTGAGCGAGACGTAGACGTCGTTCGGACCGGGGAGATAGCCGGAGGTGCGGACGAAGCCGTAGTTGTCACGGATGTCGAGGATGCCGGCCACGGGCACCAGGACGTCGTCCTCGGTGTAGGTCGGGTCGATCTCCCCGGTGGGGTTGGCGCCGCCCCCCGTGGTGAAGCGGTCGCGGCCTTGCCGGTTGTTGCGCTCACGGTTGCGTCCCCGGCGGCGGCGGTTGCCCCGGCCATCGAAGTCGTCGAAGTCGCGCTGGCCCTGACCCTGCTGGCCCTGACCCTGCTGGCCCTGACCCTGCTGGCCCTGACCCTGCTGGCCCTGACCCTGCTGGCCCTGACCCTGCTGGCCCTGACCCTGCTGGCCCTGATTGGCGCCGCGGTCGCGCGGGGAGCGCTCGTCGCGCGGCGGTCGCTCGTCACGGCGGGCGGCGCGTTCGTCGTCGTGTCCCGGCTCGGCCGCGGGTGCCTGGCCTTCTGCGACAGCCGCCTCGGCGGAGCCGATCCGCGATCGGGTACGGGTCGACGGCGGCCGGATCGGCGGACGCGCTGCTGGGTGCGGAGCCGGACTGGGCGGACTTGATCGCCTCGACCAGCTCGGCCTTGCGCATCTTGCCGGCGCCGCTGATGCCGAGCGAGCCGGCCATCTGCTGCAGCTCGGGCAGGACCATGCCGCTCAACCCGGAGGCCCGGCGCGGCTTGGTGGACGCGCCCTCGCGCTCGGCGGGGGCGTCAGTGATGGTGTCGCTCACTCATGATCCTTCGTGGAGCGGAAAAGGGGGAACACCCGTGGACGCGGGCAGGCGCTCCGTCGGGAAGGACGACCCCATCGTGCGGCGCCTTGGCGTCGGCGCAGAGCACTGACGAAGTGGTGTGGAGCACCGGCCGGGGGGCGTCTGGTGCGTCGTCATCGTAACACCACGGACAGGACGTTCGTTCCCGTCCGCCTCGCAACCGTTTCCGTGTCGTGACCAACCTCAGGGTCGGTACGGCTCCGCGACGACGCCCCCGTCGACGTCGAGAGCGAGCACGGCGAACCCTTTCGGAGCAAGGGCCGAGACGGCCTCGCGGTCGGAGAAGCGCGTGAGAGCCAGGACGGAGGGGCCGGCGCCGGAGATCACCGCGGGCACCCCAGTGGCCCTGCAGCTTGCTGACCAGGTTCGCCGACCGCGGCATCGCCGGCGCCCGGTAGGACTGGTGCAACCGGTCCTCGGTCGCGTCGAGAAGAAGGGTCGAGTCGCGGGTGAGTGCGGCGACGAGCAAAGCCGCGCGCCCGGCGTTGAGGGCGGCGTCGGCGTGCGGGACCTCGGCCGGCAGGAGGCGCCGGGCCTTCGACGTCGCCACCTGGGTCTTCGGCACGAAGACCACGGGAGCGACCTCCGGGAGCACCGGCAGCGACAACGAACGGACCGACCCGGCCGCGCCCGTCCACGCCAGCGAGAGCTGCCCACCGAGGGCGGCCGCCACGTTGTCCGGGTGGCCCTCGATCGACGTCGCGAGGGCGAGCATCGCCGCGTCCGGCAGCCGTTCCTCCCCTCCGACCGTCAGCCAACGGGCCGCAGCGAGCCCGGCGACGATCGCCGCGGCTGACGAGCCGAGGCCGCGGCCGTGAGGGACGTGGTTGGCGCACACCACGGCCAGGCCGCGGGGCTGTCCCGCCCATGACCTTGAAGGCGGCCCGCATCGAACGGACGACCAGGTTCTTGCCGTCCGTGCGCACGACACCCGCACCCTCACCGGCCACGTCGACGGTCAGCCCGGGCTCGTCGGTGACCTGAACGATGAGGTCGTCGCGCAGCGACAGTGCCAGCGCCAGCGCATCGAAGCCCGGCCCGAGGTTCGCCGAGGTGGCCGGCACGGTCACGTGGACGGCCTGAGCCCGGAACATGGGAGCGCTCACCGGTCGGTCAGCCCTCGAGGCCGAGCTCGGCCGCTGCGACCGCGGCGTCGACCGGCACCGTGACCGGGGGGGGTGCGCCGGCGATGGCCCATTCGGGGTCCTTGAGCCCGTGCCCCGTGACGGTGCAGACGACGGTCTGCCCGGGGTCGAGCAGGCCCGCGGCGTGCGACTGGAGCAGGCCGGCCACGGACGCGGCCGACGCCGGCTCGACGAAGACCCCCTCCCGGGAGGCCAGCAGGCGATAGGCCTTGAGGATGTCGCGGTCGGTCACGGCGTCGATCCTGCCCCCCGACTCGTCCCGGGCGGCCTCGGCCTGCTGCCACGACGCCGGGTTCCCGATCCGGATCGCGGTGGCGATGGTCGACGGCTTCGCCACAGGGGCACCGTTGACGATCGGCGCCGCGCCAGCAGCCTGGAAGCCCCACATCCGCGGGCGGGACGCCGCCGTGCCGTCGGCGGCGTACTCGACGTAGCCCTTCCAGTAGGCCGTGATGTTGCCGGCGTTACCGACGGGCAGGACGTGCAGGTCCGGAGCGTTCCCGAGAGCGTCGACGATCTCGAAGGCCGCCGTCTTCTGCCCCTCGATACGGAACGGGTTGACGCTGTTGACCAGGGCGACGGGGTAGTGCTCGGAGAGATCCCGGGCCAGCGTGAGGCAGTCGTCGAAGTTGCCCTCGACCTGGAGCAGGCGGGCGCCGTGGGCGAGCGCCTGCGAGAGCTTCCCGAGGGCGATCTTCCCGTCCGGCACCAGGACCGCGCACAGCATGCCGGCCCGTACGGCGTAGGCCGCTGCCGACGCACTGGTGTTGCCGGTGGAGGCGCAGATCACGGCTCGGGCGCCGTCCTCGGCCGCCTTCGAGATGGCCATGGTCATCCCCCGGTCCTTGAAGGAGCCGGTGGGGTTCGCGCCCTCGACCTTCAGGTGCACGGTGCAGCCGGTGAGCTCGGAGATGACCGGAGCGGGCACGAGAGGCGTTCCACCTTCGCGCAGGGTCACCACCGGCGTCGCCTCGCTCACCGGCAGCCGGTCGCGGTACTCCTCGATGACGCCGCGCCACTGACGCGTGCGGACGGCCGTGCTCATGCCTGGTCCCCCTCGACGCGCAGGACGCTGGTGACGGCTCGCACCACGTCGAGGCCGCGCAGCTCCTCGACGACGCCTGCGAGCTGGGCCTCACCGCCGCGGTGGGTGACGATGACCAACGTGGCCTCCTCGCCGTGACCGTCCTGCCGAAGGGTCTCGATGCTCACGTCGTGGGAGGCGAAGGTCTGCGCCACGGTGGCGAGAACCCCGGCCTTGTCGGCCACGTCGAGGGCGAGGTAGTAGCGGGTGATCGCCTCGCCGATCGGCCGTACGGCGAGCGCGGCATAGGCGCTCTCCCGCGGTCCTCGCCCGCCCGACAGCCGGTTGCGGCCGACAGCGACGAGGTCTCCGAGGACCGCGCTGGCCGTGGGAGCCCCGCCTGCCCCCCTGCCGTAGAACATGAGCTGCCCCGCCGCCTCGCTCTCGACGAAGACCGCGTTGTAGGCCTCCCGCACACTGGCCAGCGGGTGTGAGCGCGGCACCATCGCCGGGTGCACGCGCACCGCGACGCCGAGGCCGTCGGCGCTGCGCTCGCAGATGGCCAGGAGCTTGATCACGTGGTCCATGGCCCGGGCCGTGGCCACGTCGCCAGCGGTCACGGAGGTGATGCCCTCGCAGTAGACGTCGTCGAGGGTGACCCGGGAGTGGAACGCGAGCGCGGCGAGGATGGCCGCCTTGGCCGCGGCGTCGTGGCCCTCGATGTCGGCGGTCGGGTCGGCCTCGGCGTAGCCCAGCGCCTGGGCCTCGGCGAGGGCGTCGGCGAAGTCCGCGCCCGTCTCGTCCATCTTGGTGAGGATGAAGTTGGTCGTGCCGTTGACGATGCCCAGCACCCGGCTGACGTTGTCTCCGACGAGGCTCTCGCGCAACGGCCGGAGCAGCGGGATCGCCCCGGCGACGCTGGCCTCGTAGTAGAGGTCGACCCCTGCGGCGTCGGCGGCTTCGTAGAGGGTCGCCCCGTCGACCGCGAGCAGTGCCTTGTTGGCGGTGACCACCGACGCGCCGCGGCCCATCGCCGCGAGCAGGAGCGACCGGGCAGGCTCGATGCCCCCCATGAGCTCGACGACCACGTCGACGTCCGGGCGACGCACGAGTGCGTCCAGGTCGGTGGTCAGGAGCGTGGGGTCGACGCCGGGGCGCTCGGTGCTCGAGCGTGCGCACGCCGACACCGACGAGCTCGACCTCGGCACCGACACGGGCGGCCAGGTCCGCGGCCTGCGACGTGAGGCGGCGCGCGACCTCGCTGCCGACCACGCCGCATCCCAGCAGCGCCACCTTCAGCGGCTGCGCACCCATCGACCCCTCCACACCTAGCGGAGCCCCCATCCTTCCACGGTCGTACGCTCCGACCGTCAGGACGGGTCCAGGGCGAGGAGGTCGTCCTCGGTCTCGCGGCGCAGCAGCACCTGGGTGCTGCCGTCGGGGCGCACCGCCACGACGGGCGCCCTCGGCACGTGGTTGTAGGTCGAGGCCATCGATCGGCAGTAGGCGCCAGTCGCGGCCACCGCGATCAGGTCGCCGGGCGCCAGGTCCGCTGGCAGCCAGGCGTCCTTGACGACCACGTCACCGCTCTCGCAGTGCTTGCCGACGACGCGTGCGAGCATCGGCGGGACCGCCGACGTGCGCGATGCGAGGGTGCAGGTGTAGTCCGCGTCGTAGAGCGCCGTGCGGATGTTGTCGCTCATGCCACCGTCCACCGAGACGTACGTCCTCCGGCGTCCGCCGGTGTCGATCTCCAGCGGCTTCACGGTCCCGACCTCGTAGACGGTGAGGGTGCTGCGGCCGACGATCGCCCGGCCCGGCTCGACGGAGATCCGCGGGACCGCCAGCGCCGCGGCGGCGCACTCGCGCCCGACGATGTCGCGGAGGCGGACCGCGACCTCGGCGGGTGACTGCGGGTCGTCGCCCGAGACGTACGCAATGCCCAGACCGCCACCGAGGTCGATCTCGGCCAGCTCGACGCCGTGCTCGTCACGAACCTCGCCGGCCAGTGCGACCACGCGGTGGGCACTGACCTCGAAGCCCGCCGTGTCGAAGATCTGCGAACCGATGTGGCTGTGCAGACCGACGAGCTCGAGAGAGGGCAGGGCGAGGCAACGCCGTACGGCCTCGGCAGCGGCACCGCTCGCCAGGGAGAACCCGAACTTCTGGTCCTCGTGGGCCGTGGCGATGAACTCGTGGGTGTGGGCCTCGACACCGACCGTGACGCGCACCAGCACCCTGGCCCGCAGGTCCCGCTCCTGTGCGTGGAAGGCCACCCGCGCGAGCTCCTCGAAGGAGTCGACGACGATCCGGCCGACCCCCGCCTCCAGCGCGCGGATGATCTCGGTGCTCGACTTGTTGTTGCCGTGCAGGGCGATCCGCTCGACGGGGAAGTCCGCACGCAGGGCGACCGCCAGCTCGCCGCCCGTGCAGACGTCGAGGCCGAGGCCTTCCTCCGCCACCCATCGAGCCATCGCGACGCAGAGGAACGCCTTCCCCGCGTAGTAGACGTCTGCCTCGTCGCCGAAGGCCGTACGCCACTCCCTCATGCGTGCCCGGACGTCGGCCTCGTCGAGCACGAAGGCCGGTGTCCCATGGCTCGCAACAAGATCCCGCACGTCGACACCGCGGACCGTCAGAACCCCGCTGTCGGGATCTCGGACCACTCCGTCGGCCCAGATGGTCGGGTCGAGCAGGTTGAGGTCCGCGGGGGGAACGCCCAGAGCTGAATCGTGGACGACCTCGCCGTGCCGTGGACCAGCCGGATGAGCGCGCATGAGGCCATCCTGTCGCATCGCAGCGGAGTCGATCGGTTGCTGCCTGGACAGCGCGTTCGGCCGTGAGTGAAATCGTTGGGGTTATTGAGGATTCGTGCCTCACAACCCTTGCGGACTGTCGGGGCCATAGCGCTAGAATCGTTCACATGTTCGCACCGCGCTCTGACCTCCGGGACCCGTGCCCCGAGGCGAGCACGTGCGACCTCGCCGGGCTGGACTGGACCCAGTCCTGGGACTACGCCCTCACCCACGTCATCGAGGACGGCTACGGCGCCCCCACCGGGATCGACCCCGACGTCGAGGGTGATCTGGCTGCTGAGCTCGACCTGGATGCCGAGCTGGCTGCCCTGGTCGCCGGGCTCGCGCAGGAGACCAGCGCTGCGCCGCCCACTCACCGAGTGGACCGATGAGGCGATCGTGGTCGAGGCGGCCCGGTTGGAGCGGCTCGACCCGGTGGGCCACCGCCCGCGGGCTACGACCTGGTCAACGAGCTCGCCCGCCGTCGCCCCGACCCCTCCGGGTCACCCGATGAGCTCGGGCTGTCCGCCTACGCCGTCGACGAGATCGCGGTGTCCACCGGGATCACCCGGTGGGCGGCCTGCCGCCGGGTCGCCGAAGCCGACGCCCTCACCCACCGGCACCCCCAGCTGTTGCGGCGCCCTGTCCGCCGGCTGCCTCAGCGTGCCCGCCGTGCTGCGGGTCCTGGAGACCACCGCCGTCCTCGACGCCGAGGACTGCGCCACCCTGGAACGCCGCCTGCTCGACCGGGCCGGCCGACCCGTCCTGACCGACCTCGGGACCGCCGACCCCGGCCACGCTGGCCGCGTTGACCACCGAGCAAGTGATCGCGGTCAGCGCGAAAGCGACCCCCGCCTATGTGGGACGCGTGGCACGCGATCTCGCCCTACCGCCTCGACCCCGCTGCGGCGAAGAAGCGGGAGGCCAAAGCCAAGACCGAGCCGGTCGGTGCGCCTGGAACCCCCCGTCGACGGGATGTCCTGGCTCACCGCCCACCTCCCCGCCGCAGCCGCCAGTCGCCGCCTACGAGCACATCAACCAGCTCGCCCACGCCCTCCCCGTCGACATCGACGGCGTCATCGACCCCCGCAGACATGGACGCCAAGAGAGCCGACGTCCTCATCGACCTCCTCTTCGGTACCAGCATCCGCCCCGACGGCACCCTCCAGCCCCCCGCACCCATCCACGTCCACGTCATTGTCGACGGACGTCAGGGCATCGGTTGCCGATGACGGGTTGCCTGGTGAGATCGCTCGGTCTCGGCCCGGTCACCGCCGACACCCTGCGCGACCTCCTCGACCTCACCGACCACACCGCCGGCACCGTCGACGGGGCCGTCGCCAGCGACCAGACCTGCCCCGGAGCCGACGCCCACCACGCTGAAGGACCGGGGCCGTACGCCCCACCCGAACGACTCAAGAACCTCCTCCGCGTCACGACACCGCACCTGCGTGTTCCCCGGCTGCGCCCGACCCTCCACGCACGTGCGAGCTCGACCACACCCTGCGCCACCCCGAAGGACCCACCTGCACCTGCAACCTCGCCCCCCTGTGCGTCCACCACCACCACCTCAAACACCACGCCCCCGGCTGGCACCTGGTCAACCACGGCAACGGCACCCTCACCTGGACCACCCCCACCGGCCGACACATCCACGTCGGCGACATCGAGCACCGCGACAGCGCACCAGAACCACCGGCCCACCTAGGCCCGACCCATCGCACCCAGACCCGACGACATCCCGCCGTTCTGAGGCAGCTGCCCGAGGGGCCGACGGCTACATGCGCTCCGGCGCGCTCACTCCGAGCAGGTCGAGGCCGTTCGCCAGCACCTGCCGGGTCGCCTCGTTGAGCCACGCGCGGGTGCGGTTGAGATCGGTCACCGGCTCGTCCCCCTTGGGGATCACCCGGCAGGCGTCGTACCAGCGGTGGTAGGTGCCGGCCAGCGCTTCGAGGTAGCGCGCCACCCGGTGCGGCTCCCGCAGCTCGGCCGCCGTGGCGACCACCCGGGGGAACTCGCCGAGCATCCCGAGCAGATCGCTCTCGGTGGGGTCGGTCAGCAGCGCGGGGTCGAAGACGTCCAGACCGATCCCGACGTCGGCGGCGTTCTTGCGCACGCTGCAGGTGCGCGCGTGGGCGTACTGCACGTAGTAGACGGGGTTGTCGTTCGTCCGCCTGGTCAGCAGGTCGAGGTCGATGTCGATGTTGGAGTCGCTCGAGGAGCGCGCGAGTGCGTAGCGGCCGGCGTCCACGCCGACGGCGTCGACGAGGTCCTCGATCGTCACGATCGTGCCGGCGCGCTTGCTCATGCGCAGCGGCTCGCCGTCCTTGAGCAGGTTGACCATCTGCCCGATGAGGATCTCGAGGTTGACCCCGGGGGTGTCGCCGAACGCGGCGCACATGGCCATCATCCGACCGACATAGCCGTGGTGGTCGGCGCCGAGCATGATGATGCACGCGATCGAACCCGCGCTCGCGCTTGTCGAGGTAGTAGGCGAGGTCGCCGGAGATGTAGGCGGGCTCTCCGTCGAGCTGCGGATGATGACCCGGTCCCGGTCGTCGCCGAGGTCGGTGGTGCGCAGCCAGACGGCGCCGTCCTCCTCGTAGATCCGGCCCAGGTCGCGCAGCCGCTCCACCGCGCGCTCGACCGCCCCGGACTCGTGCAGGTCGTTCTCGTGGAAGTAGACGTCGAAGTCCACGCCGAAGTCGTGGAGGGCCTGCTTGATCTCGCCGAACATGAGGTCGACGCCCTCGCGACGGAACACCTCTTGAGCCTCGTCGTCGGGCAGGTCCAGGACTCCTGGCTCGCGCGCCATCACCCGCTGGGCGATGTCGTCGATGTAGGCGCCGCCGTAGCCGTCCTCGGGTGCGTCCAGGCCCCGGCCACGGGCGAGCAGGGACCGGGCGAACCGGTCGATCTGGGCACCGTGGTCGTTGAAGTAGTACTCGCGGGACACCTGCGCCCCGGCCGCTGCCAGCACCCGGGCGAGCGAGTCGCCGACCGCGGCCCACCGCACGCCACCCAGGTGGATCGGGCCGGTGGGGTTGGCCGACACGAACTCGAGGTTGATGCGCTGGCCGGCCAGGGCGTCACCGTGTCCGTACGCCGTCCCGGCCACGACGATCGACCGGGCGAGCTCGCCCTGGGTGGCCGGGTCGAGCCGGATGTTCAGGAACCCCGGCCCTGCCACGTCGACCGAGGCGACACCCTCGACCGCGGCGATCCGGCCGGAGAGCAGGTCAGCCACCGCGCGCGGCGGCATGGCCGCCGGCTTGGCCAGCTGGAGGGCGACGTTGGTCGCGTAGTCACCGTGGTCGCGCTGCCTCGGCCGTTCGATCGAGACCTCGGCCGGTACGTCCTCCGCCGTCAGGGGCAGTTCCCCCGACCCGATGGCGTCGAGCACCGCCTGGCGGACGGCCTCGGCGAGCGCTGCGGGTGTCATGTGACCCGAGGTTATCGGCTGGTAGCCTCGACGCCGACCCTGGCCCCCGTAGCTCAGGGGATAGAGCATCGCCCTCCGGAGGCGGGAGCGTAGGTTCGAATCCTACCGGGGGCACTCAGTTCCGCGGCGGACCGCCGAGGCTGCTGGTCAGCCGCCCCACGGGTGCCACCACGAGGCCAGCCAGCCCCGATAGGCGACGATGTCCTGCTCGGCGCAGGTCGCGAGGTCGGGCCGCGACGCGAAAGCCTTGCCCCCGTAGCCGGCCCAGAACGACGAGCCCATCTGCCACTTGCCCCGGTACGCACCGGTGGGGCTGACGGCCTTGCAGTTGCCGCCGCTCTCCCGCTTGACGACGTACCTGGCCTTCGCCGACGCCACGAACTCGGCACGGGCGATCGTGCGCCGGTAGGCTGGCCGACGTCCTCGCCTTGGTCGTCACGGTGCGGTCGACCGAGGTGGTCGATGCGGACTTGGCGGTCGGGCTGGGGGCCGATACGGCCCCGCCGGGGCCGCTCGGGGCGAAGGCCGCCGCGGGCGCGACGGGGGCGAGCAGCGCCACGCACGCGAGGACGCCTGAGACGACGAGCGGTGCACGTCGAACAGCCATGGAAGTGCCTCCGCGCCTGCGAGGTGAGCTGTCGGGTTGGGCCAGAGGTCAGGCCTGCGGTGCACGTGCACCGCTTCACCCCGAGGACGCGACCGGCTGCCGCGCCCGTGGTGGTTCCCCCACTCCCGCCCTGGGCCGTGCCACGGGACGGGGGCGGGACTCGGCGTACCGTCCGTGGGACCACCTCGACGGTGGACGCCCACGACGCTAGCAAACAGAAGGGGTTCCTGCGCAACCCCCGCGAGGGAGACGGCTCGATCAGGAGACGGCAGGGACGACCCCGAGACGACCTGCCTGGTAGTCCTCGAAGGCCTGAACGATCTCGTCCCGGGTGTTCATGACGAACGGCCCGTAGGTCGCGATCGGCTCCCGGATCGGGAGCCCACCGAGGACGAGGACGTCGAAGGAGCCGGAGCGCGCGTCCTGTCGCGCGTCCGCGCCCACGCTCACGACGTCCCCAGCGCCGAGCACGGCGAGCTGGCCACCGGACAGCGGGGCCTCCTCCTCACCGACCGTCCCGGCGCCCGAGATGCCGTAGACCAGCGCATTGAAGTCGGTCCGCCAGGGAAGCCGCAGGCGAGCGCCGGGCGCGAGCGTCGCGTGCAGGAGCGTGATGGGTGAGTGCGTGACGCCCGGACCGTCGTGGCCGGCCACGGAACCGGCGATCAGACGCACGAGGGCGCCGCCGTCGTCCGAGGAGAGCAAGGTGACCCGGCCGCCTTCGATGTCCTGGTAGCGCGGCTCGGTCATCTTGAGCGTGCTCGGGAGGTTGACCCACAGCTGGAAGCCGTGGAACACGCCACCTGCGATCACGACCTCCTCGGGCGGCGCCTCGATGTGCAGCAGGCCGCTTCCTGCCGTCATCCACTGGGTGTCGCCGTCGGCGATGACCCCGCCACCGCCCGTGGAGTCCTGGTGGCGCAAGATCCCGTCGATCATGTACGTGACGGTCTCGAACCCCCGGTGGGGGTGCCAGGCCGTGCCCTTGGGCTCACCGGGCGCGTACTCGATCTCGCCCATCTGGTCCATGTGGATGAACGGGTCGAGAGCGCGCAGGTCGATGCCCGCGAAGGCGCGCCGGACCGGGAAGCCCTCGCCCTCCAGCCCGGAGGGCGCGGTCGATCGCGCGAGCACCGGCCGAGGCGTGGACCCGATCGGGTCCGGCGCCGGGATGCGCGGGAGGGCGAGGACGTCGTCGACGGTGACAGCAGGCATGGACCTCAGAGTAGTTGAACTCTCAATGATCAGCAACGGCGAACGTCCGGCCCGGGCGCACGGCCTCGAGGTCCACGCCGGCGTCGCGGACCTCCGTCGGCACCGGCTGCCCGAGCGTCAGGGCGGCCACGAGGTCGCCGGCGGCCGGCGCGGTCTGGATGCCGAAGCCACCCAGGCCGACGTACCAGGAGAACGTCGGCTCTGCCGGATCGGGGCCGAGCACGAGGTCGCGGTCGGGGGCGAAGGTGCGCAGTCCCGCCCAGGCGGACCGCACGTGCCGCAGCCCGAGCGTGGTCGCCTCGTCGATCCGCTCGAGGGCGAGCGCCACGTCCAGCTCCCGGACCTTGGCGTCGCAGGCAGGGCTCGGGGACTCTTCCGCCAGAGAGCAGAGCAGGCCGTCACCCTCCGGCTTGACGTACCAGCCCTCCCCCGCGTCCTGCATCATCGGCCAGGTCCTCGCCTCCTCGGGGCTCCACGCGGGGGGCAACGAGGTGGTGAACGCGGTCCGATGACGCGGTGCGAGGCCGACCTCCGGAACTCCCGCCAGCGCCGCCACGGCGTCTCCCCAGGCGCCGGCCGCGTTCACGACCCGGCCGACCACCAAGGACTCGCTCCCGAGCGACGCGCGCCAGCCCGAACCCTCCCGAGCCAGCCCGGTCACCGGGGCCGACGTGCGAACGACGCCGCCGAGCCTGCGCATCCCGCTGACGTACGCCTCGTGCAGCGCCATGACGTCGATGTCCGCCGCCTCGGGTTCCCACACCGCAGCGACCGCGTGCGACGGACGCAGCGCGCGACACACCTCAGCGATCTCCTCGGCACCGAGGAGCCGCACCGACGGCACCAGGGCCTGCGCGCGAGCGGCCGCAGCCGTCACCTCAGCCCGGTGGTCCTCGCCCCCGACCGTGAGGAACCCGCGGGGGACAGCAGGGAGCGCGCCCGCCCGGGGGGCTGGTCGAGGCCCGCCCGAGAGGCGATCGCCAGCCGACGGGTCTGCTCGGTGCCGTAGGTCTCGAGGAACATCGCCGCGGACCGGCCCGTGGTGTGGTGCGCGAGCACGGCTTCGGCCTCGACGAGCAGCACCCTGGCCCCGCGGTGAGCCAGCGCGTAGCCCGCCGACACCCCGGCGATCCCGCCACCGACCACGAGCACGTCGTAGGACTCCACCGACGGCACGCTAGCCACCCGGAGCGCACCGGCGGGACCCGGTGCGCGAGGATCGGCCCCATGACCACCGATCAGGGTCCGACCGCGAACCCGAAGGCCATGGACCGCCGCGGCTTCGGGAGCGACAACCACGCCGGCGTGCACCCCGACGTGCTCGCCTCGCTCTCGGCGGTGAACGCCGGCCACCAGCCTGCGTACGGCGACGACGCCACCACCGAGCGCCTGCGCGCGGTGGTGCGGGCGCAGTTCGGGGACCAGGCCGAGGTCTACCCCGTGTTCAACGGGACCGGCGCCAACGTCGTCGGGCTGCAGGCGCTCACCCGGCCCTGGGACGGGGTCATCTGCGCCGAGACCGCCCACATCAACGTCGACGAGTGCGGGGCGCCGGAGAAGATCGCCGGCCTCAAGCTCCTCACCGTGCCCACGCCGGACGGGCGGCTGACCCCCGCGCTGGTCGACCGGCAGGCGCACGGCTGGGGCGACCCTCACCACGTGCAGCCTCGCGTGGTCAGCGTCACGCAGAGCACCGAGCTCGGGACCGTCTACTCCGTCGACGACCTGCGCGCCCTGGCCGACCACGCGCACGGGCTCGGGATGGCCGCTGCACATGGATGGCGCACGCGTGGCCAACGCGGCCGCGAGCCTCGGGGTATCGCTCCGAGCCCTGACCACCGACGTCGGCGTCGACGTGCTGTCCTTCGGTGGGACCAAGAACGGGCTGCTGCTCGGCGAGGCGGTCGTGGTGCTCGACCCGAGCCGCGTCGAGGGCGTGGAGTTCCTGCGGAAGTCCTCGATGCAGCTGGCGTCGAAGATGCGCTACGTCTCGGCGCAGCTGCTGGCTCTCTTCGAGGGGGACCTCTGGCTGCACAACGCCGCGAACGCCAACGCCATGGCTCAGCGACTGGCGACCGCGGTCGCCGCCGTCGACGGCGTACAGCTGAGCCTCGAGGTCCAGGCCAACGCCGTGTTCGCCACCATGCCGCGCGCGGCGATCGGTCCCTTGCAGGAGTCGTACGCGTTCTACGTGTGGGACGAGTCGACCGACCTGGTGCGCTGGGTCTGCTCGTGGGACACGACGCCGGACGACGTCGATGCGCTGGCCGCGGCCCTGGCGCGGGAGGTCGGGCGGGTCGACCGATGACCGAGGCGCCGGTCGGCTACTCGGGGACCCCTCTGGTCCGCAAGCTCGGCATCAAGCAGGGCCAGCTCGTGCTCCTCGAGCGCGGTCCGGAGCACCTGGACCTGTCGCCCCTGCCGGAGGCGGTCGAGGTGCACCGCCGAGCCGGACGAGGGCCGTACGACGTCATCGTGACGTTCTGCTCCGACGCTGCCCGGTTGGCAGCCCGCTTCGACCCGCTGGTCGCGCGGCTCGCCACTGCGGGCGGCCTGTGGGTCGCGTGGCCGAAGAAGGCCAGCGGCGTGCCCACAGACCTCACCGAGGACCTCGTGCGGCGCACGGCGCTGGAGGCGGGTCTGGTCGACGTCAAGATCTGCGCGATCGACGCGACCTGGAGCGGGTTGAAGATCGTGCGGCGCCTCCGCGACCGCTGAGCACGTCAGGCGAGCCCGAACCGCTCGAGCAGCCAGGCGTAGACCTCGGCCTCGTAGTGGAGCTTGGCGTACCGCCCCGACGGGCCCCCGTGCGAGCCGGCCCCCGTCTCGACCCTGAACAGGCAACGCGGTGACCACTCGGGGTCAGTGGCCCGCAGCGCGGCTGTCCACTTGGCCGGCTCCCAGACCATGACGCGGGTGTCGTGGACCGCCCCGGTGACCAGCAGGTCAGGTCTCACCCCGGCGGGCGGCAGGTTGTCGTAGGGGCTGTACGCGAGCATCCAGGCGAAGTCCTCCGCGCGCCGCGGGTCACCCCACTCGTCCCACTCCCCCACCGTCAGGGGGACCGAGGCGTCCAGCATCGTGGTCACGACGTCGACGAAGGGCACCTCGGCGACCACCCCGACCCAGCGGGACGGACGCTGGGAGAAGACCGCGCCCTGCAGGAGGCCGCCCGCGGAGATGCCCTTGGTCGCGATCCTCGCTCCGTCGACCATCCCGTCGGCCAGTGCGTCGGCCACGGCGAGGTGGTCGCTGAAGGTGTTCTGCTTGGTCGCGAGGTGGCCGTCCTCCCACCAGTGGCGACCCATCTCACCGCCGCCACGGATGTGGGCATGGGCATAGACGACTCCGCGGTCCAGGAGCGAGACCAGCTCCTGCTGCCACTCCGGCCAGTCGGCGGACTCATAGGAGCCGTAGGCGTACTGCAGGCAGGGGGCCGAGCCGTCGAGGGGCGTGTCCCGTCGCCGGACCAGGGTGACCGGGATGAGAGCCCCGTCAGCGGCCTCGATCGCGTAGCGCTCGGAGACGTACGCCGCCGCGTCGTAGCCCGGAACCTCCTGCTGCTTGCGCAGCGTGCGTATCCCGGTGTCGAGGTCGACGTCGAACCAGGCGGGGGGCGAGGTGTAGGACTCGACGCAGACCGTGACCGACGCGGTGTCGTAGACCTCGTTGCGCGTGAGCCGGATCTGCGCGGCCTCCTCACCTGCGTGGACGTCGATGGCGGTCTCCGAGCCGTCGCGTCGAACGATGCGCAGCAGCGGGTTGCCGTCGCGGCGGAGCTGGAGCACCACGTGCCGCGCGAAGACCTCGGCACCCTCGAGCCGCTCCGCGGGGTCCTCGCCGACCAGCTCCTCCCAGTGCGCGCGCCCGGGGCTCGCGACCGGCGCGCGCATCAGTCGGAACTCGGGGGCCCCGTCGTTGGTCACCACGACGAGGACGTCGCCGTCCGGGCGAGGCGCGTGCGCCACGTAGTACTCGACGCCGGTGCGTCGCGGTTCGACGACGACCGGAGTGGCCTCCGGCTGTGCAGCCGGGATCAGCCAGACCTCGGTCGTGGTGCGGCTCCCCGAGTGGATCACGACGTAGTCCCCCGACCGTGACGCCTCGAGGGACACCTCGAAGCGCTCATCGGCGTCCTCGTAGACCACGGACATCGACCGTGCTCGGCGTGCCCAGCACGTGCCGGCGTACCTGGTGGGACCGCCAGGCGTCGTCCGGGACGGCGTAGAAGAAGCTTGCCGAGTCCGCCGACCACGCGCCGCCCAGGTAGTGCACCTGGTCGACGACGTCCACCTGGTCCTGGCCTGAGTCCAGGTCCCGGAACCGGAGCTGGTAGACCTCGTCACCGACCAGGTCCACGGCATAGGCCAGCAGCCGCCCGTCCGGGCTCGGCTCGCAGAAGCCGATCGAGCAGTAGTCATGCCCCTCCGCGAGCTCGTTCTCGTCAAGAATCACGTCGAAGGCCGCGTCCGCCGCACGATCTTCGGCGGATCTGCGTAACAACTGGGTGTACTCCCTCCCCTCGACCGTCCGAGTCAGGTAGACATAGGCCCCTCGCACCCAGCTGACCGACTCGTCAGCAGCGAGGGTGCGGTCGGACATCTCGGAGAACAACTGGTGCCGGAGGGGGCTCAGGTGCGACGTCGCCGCGTCGTAGTACGCGCGCTCCGCCGCCAGGTGGGCCTGCGTCCGGTCGCTGTCCTTGTCGGCGAGCCAGGCGTAGTCGTCGGCTCGGCGGACCCCGTGCAGCTCACGCACGACGGTCTCGACCGGGGCCACGGGCGGCACGGCGGAGATGTCCTTGTCGACACCGGTTTCGCTCATGCGGGCGAACCTAGCGGACCACCTCGGGAGACCACGATGCACCGCAGCCACCGTTCCGCACGACGACTGGTCTCGGCGCTCGCCGTGGTGACGGTCGGCGCTCTGGCTCTCGTCCCGATGGCCGCCGCGACCGCCTCGACCAGCCCCTCCCCTTCACCGGTGGCGAGCGGTGCGGCCGCAGACGTCACGTTCACCGTGGGCATCTCACAAGACGTCGACTCGCTGAACCCCTTCAAGGGCATCGTCGCCGAGGCCTACGAGATGTGGGGCCTGATGTACGACCACGTTGATCGGCTACAGCCAGGAAGACTTCTCGCCCGTCCCAGGGCTGGCCGAGTCGTGGGAGGAGTCCGCTGACCAGACCACGTGGACCTACAAGATCCGCGCTGGCGTGAGCCTGGTCCGACGGTGAGCCGCTGACAGCGAACGACGTCGCCTACACCTTCAACCGGATCCTGAACGGGAAGAAGGAGAAGACCAACTACGGAAGCTACGTCGGCAACATCACCAAGGTGGTGGCCACCGACGACACGACGGTGGTCATGACCGTGTCGAAGCCCAGCCCGATCATGGAGAGGCTCGGCCGTCCCGATCCTGCCGGAGCACATCTGGAAGAACGTCGACGAGGCCAACGCTCTCAAGTGGCCCAACGACCCGAGCGTCGAGGGTGGAGGCGTCGGCTCCGGACCGTTCGTGCTCACCGAGCGCAAGAAGAGCCAATACCTCCGGTTCGAGGCCAACCCGAACTACTGGGCCGGAGCGCCGAAGGTCGCCGGCGTCGACTTCCGCATCTTCTTGAACCAGGACTCACTCGCCCAGGCGCTGAAGAAGGGCGAGATCGACATGGCGACCGGCCTCGATCCTGGGGTGTTCAAGTCCCTGCAGGATGTCGAGGGGGTCACCGCCGCGAACGGCGTCTACACCGGGTGGAACTACCTCGTCTTCAACGGCGGCGGGGCCCTGGAGGACGGCACACCCATCGGCGACGGCAACCCGGTGCTCGAGGACAAGGCCTTCCGGGTCGCGCTCTCCCACGCCGTGGACACCGAGACGCTCGTGAAGCGGGTCCTCAACGGCTACGGCAGCCCCGGCACCACGGTGATCCCGCCCATCTACCCGATGTTCCACCTGGAGCCACCCCAGGTCCGGACGTTCGACCTGGCCCTCGCCGGGCAGCTGCTCGACGAGGCCGGCTACCCGCTCGGTCCGGACGGGCATCAGGCTCGACAAGGAGGGCAAGCCGATCAAGCTGAGGCTCATCGCGCGGTCGGAGTCGCAGAGCAGCCAGCAGTCGGTGAAGTTCATGGAGGGCTGGTTCGAGGAGATCGGGATCGACGTCGAGACCGAGGTCGTCGGCGAGGACCCGCTGTACGAGATCGCCGGCCAGGCGACGTTCGACATGTACGAGTGGGGATGGGTCACCGAGCCGGACCCCGACTACCAGCTGTCGACCTTCACCTGTGACAAGCGGTCCTACAAGGACGGCGGGACGATCTACGCGAACCTCTCCGACACCTTCTTCTGCGACGAGGAGTACGACGCCCTCTACCAGGCCCAGAGCGTGGAGACCGATCGCACCAAGCGCGCCGAGATCGTCAAGCAGATGCAGCAGATCCTCTACGACAACGCCGTCTACGTCGTGACCTTCTACTACGACAACCTCGAGGCCTACCGGTCGGACCGCTTCACCAACGTCCAGCCGCAGCCGGTGCCGGACGGGTCGCTGATCTTCCAGTACGGCACGTACACGTACCGGTACGTGACGCCGGTGTCCGAGACGACCGCCGGTCCCGGCACCGGGACGGACGCGTCCTCGGGCGACTCCGAGCCGAACTGGGGGCTGATCGGCGGGGTGGCGCTCGCCGTGGCGGCGCTCGGGCTGGGCACGTGGGCGATCGTGCGGTCGCGTCGCGACTCGGCCTCCGACGACGTCGAGTGAGCCAGCCGAGGCCATGAGGTCAGGGGACCGCCGATGACGCTGCTGGGTGAGTCGGTCGGTGGCGCGCTGCCGCCCCAGCAGGTCGATGTGCCTGGCGTGCAGCGCGAGGTCGCTGCGCCCGGGGGCATGGGCAGGTACGCCCTACGACGCATCCTGACCGGGCTCGGGACCCTGCTGTTCGTCATCGTCTTCAACTTCGTGCTGTTCCGGCTGCTGCCGGGTGACCCGATCGGCATGATGACCCGCGGGAAGGACGTCGACGAACAGCAGCTCGCCGAGCTGCGACGCCAGTTCAACGCCCCGCTCCCCGAGCAGTTCTGGGCCTACATCCGCAACCCGTTCTCGTCGAACCTGGTGTCCCTCCAGAGCGGCGAGTCGGTGTGGTCGGTCGTGGGTGACGCGTTCTGGCCGACCATGCTCCTGCTGGGCGTCTCGACGATCGCGTCGGCCACGATCGGGATCTGGCTCGGCATCCACAGCGCATGGGGGCGCGGTGGGAGGTTCGACCACGTGACGACGGGTTCGACTCTCACCCTGTACTCGATGCCGGAGTTCTGGCTCGGGATGCTGCTGCTCATCTTCATGTCCACCGGAGTCGGGCCGTTCCCAGGGCTGTTCCCGAGCGGAGGCATCTCCTCCCCGGGAGACGATCTGGGTCTGGTTGGGGGATGGCTCGACACCTTGTGGCACCTCTTCCTGCCGGCCCTCACGCTGACCTTGGTCTACCTCGCCGAGTACTCCCTCGTCATGCGCTCCTCCCTGATCGACGAGATGGACCAGGACTACCTGAGGACGGCGCGAGCCAAGGGCCTGCGCGACAAGCAGGTGCGACGCCTGCACGCAGTCCCCAACGCGCTCCTGCCGACGATCACGCTGGTGTTCCTCAACGTCGGATTCGTCGTGTCGGGCGCCATCACCGTCGAGACCGTGTTCTCGTGGCCGGGGCTGGGGTACCTCACCTACACGGCCATCCAAGGCCCGGACAACCAGCTGCTGCAGGCACTGTTCCTCCTGTTCGCGTTCGCAGTCATCGTGGCCAACGTCATCGCGGACCTGATCGTGGCCACCGTCGATCCACGGGTGCGCGCGTGAGCACCGATCCCGACGTCGTGGCAGACGTCCCTCGAAGCCCGAAACAGGTGGCCCGACTCCGTCGCCGAAGGGCCAGGGCGCGCTACTGGTCGGAGTACCGACGGCACCGCTCCGGGATCGTCGGGCTCCTGATGCTCGGCTTCTTCGTCGCCATGGCCCTCGCCGCGCCCTTGATCTACCCCGAGAACCCGGCGTCTCCCGCCGCGATCATCAGCGCCGACGGTGAGAGCATGGCGCCACCGACGGCCGGATACCCGCTGGGTACGACGCAGACGGGGCAGTCGGTGCTCACGCTGCTCGTCTGGGGCGCTCGGGTCTCCCTGTTCGTCGGCCTTCTTGCGACGGTCATCTCGATGACGCTCGGCTCCCTGATCGGCATCGGGTCGGGGCACTACACCAACTGGTTCGGAGCTGCCCTCGAACGCCTCACGGACTGGTTCCTCGTCATCCCGTTCCTTCCCCTCGCCATCGTGCTGGCCACGGTCGCCCGCGAGATCGACTGGCTGGGCGACTCGCTGATCACCATCGTCTTCGTCATCGGGATCACCTCCTGGCCAGGGACGGCGCGCCTGGTCAGGGCCCAGACCATGTCGGTCGAGGCACGGCCCTACCTCGAGCGAGCCCGCGTGCTCGGGGGCGGCAACTGGCACCAGATGACCCGGCACGTGCTGCCCAACGTCGCACCCCTGATCCTCGCGAACACCACCCTCACGGTTGCCATCGCGATCCTCAGCGAGACCACGCTCTCCTTCCTCGGGCTCGGCCCGCAGAACAGGGTGTCCTGGGGATCGATGCTCGACGATGCCTTCGGAACCGGGGCGATCAGTCTCGGCGCCTGGTGGTACCTCATCCCTCCCGGGCTCTGCGTCGTCCTGGTGGTGCTGGCTTTCACCCTGATCGGGCGTGCCCTCGAGAGCGTTCTCAGTCCGCAGATGCGGGAGCGCTGACGGTGACCCTGCTCCAGCTCGACGACCTGTCAGTGACCTACTCCAGCCTGGAGGGTCCGGTCCCGGCCGTGCGTGGCGTGACGTTGAACCTCGACGCGGGCACGACCCTGGGGGTGGCCGGGGAGTCCGGGTGCGGGAAGTCGACGCTGGCGTCGACGGTGCTGCGCCTCACGCCGGCTTCGGCCACCGTGACCGGGCGCGTCCTGCTCGACGGCGAGGACGTGCTGGGCATGTCCTTCGGACGGCTCCGAGCCGTGCGCTGGGGCGAGGCCTCGATCATCTTCCAGGGCGCCCTGCACTCCCTCAACCCGGTGCAGCGGATCGGCAAGCAGATCGCCGAGCCGATCCTGCTCCACGACAAGACCGCGACGACCCGCAACGTCGACGCCCGGGTGGGGCACCTGCTCGAGCAGGTGGGCCTCCCGTCCAGGCTCGCGCAGGCCTACCCGCACCAGGTGTCCGGGGGCCAGAAGCAGCGCGTGATGATCGCGATGGCGATGGGGTGCGCGCCACGCCTGATCATCGCCGACGAGCCCACCACCGCGCTGGACGTCATGGTCCAGGCCCAGGTCCTCGACCTCCTCCAGGGCATCGTCAGGGACGTCGGCCTCGGACTGATGATCATCAGCCACGACCTCTCCGTGCTGGGGACCACGTGCGACCGGGTTGCCGTCATGTACGCGGGGCGGGTCGTCGAGGAGGGGCCGGCGCGGCAGGTGTTCGAGGAGCCGGTCCATCCCTACACCCGCGCGCTGTCCGGGGCGTTCCCGACGATCGGCGACCCGGCGGCGCGCTACGCCCCGCGCGGGCTGGCCGGTGACCCGCCGTTCCCCGGCGACCTGCCCCCGGGCTGCCCCTTCCACCCGCGCTGCCCACAGGCCGTCGATGCGTGCTCCACGGAGGACGTCCGGCTGCGTCCGGCTGGCGACGGGCGTGCGGCCGCCTGCGTGCTCGTGCCGGAGGCGTCATGACCGAGACGCCTGGGAGACGCCCGCGACGCCGGAGGCCGTCCTCGAGGTCGAGGGGCTGAAGGTCACCTTCCGCAGCCGCGAGGGCAAGCTCGCGCGCGCCGTCGACGGGGTCGACCTCTCCGTCGCCCGGGGCGAGATCATCGCCCTCGCCGGTGAGTCCGGCTGCGGCAAGACGACCCTCGCCCGCACGATCCTCGGCCTGGAGAAGCCCAGCGCGGGCACGGTCCGCTACGCGGGACGCCCGCTGGACCGGTCGACCAAGGGTCTCAAGGCCTACCGGCGCAAGGTGCAGCTCGTCCTCCAGGACCCGAGCGGCTCGCTCAACCCGAGGCACACGGTCTACGACTCCGTCGCCGAGGGGCTCCGGGTCCACAAGGTGCAAGGCGACGAGCAGGCGCTCGTGTCGCAGGCCCTCGCCCGCGCCGGGCTGCGGCCGCCTGAGCGCTACTTCCTGCGCTACCCGCACGAGCTCTCGGGCGGGCAGCGCCAGCGCGTCGTCATCGCCGGTGCGCTCGCCCTCGAGCCCGAGGTGATCGTGGCCGACGAGCCGGTCTCCTCCCTCGACGCGTCCGTGCGCGGGGAGATCCTGGCCCTCCTGCTCCGGCTGCGCGACGACCTCGGCCTCACGGTGCTGGTCGTCACCCACGACCTGGGGCTGGCGTGGAACATCGCCGACCGGCTCGCGGTGATGTACCTCGGCCGGATCGTCGAGATCGGACCGACCGAAGAGGTGCTGCGCGACCCTCAGCACCCCTACACGAAGGCCCTGCTGTCGGTCGTGCCCGAGGTGGAGCAGGTCGAGGCGATCGTCCTGCGGGGTGAGACGCCCGACCCGACGCGGATCCCGCAGGGCTGCCGGTTCAACCCACGCTGCCCGGCCCTGCAGTCGGGCGAGGCCGCGGCCGTGGCGGACCGCTGCCGGACCGAGGAGATCCCGCTGATCACCCCCAGCGCGGGGCACCACGCCGCCTGTTTCCTGCTCGAGGGCTCGGCTACGCCATCCTGAGCAGGTGAGCGACCACCTGATCGACCTGTTCCCTCCGACCGCCGCCCTCGACGCGGACGGCACCCTGACCGTGGGCGGCGTCCGGTTGGACGAGGTCGCCGCGGAGTTCGGCACCCCTACCCTCGTGGTCGACGAAGAAGCCCTCCGCGCCCGCGCCCGCGCGTACCGCGACGGCCTCGCAGCGCGGTGGCCCCGCTCGCGCGTCGTGTTCGCGTCGAAGTCGTTCCCGTGCACCGCGGTCCAACGCGTCATGGTCGAGGAGGGCCTCGGCCTGGACGTCGCCGGCGGGGGCGAGATCATCACCGCACTCGCGGCGCGGTGCCGACCCGGCCTCCCTCGTGCTCCACGGCAACGCCAAGCTCGATGACGAGGTCGCCCTGGCCGTCGCGTCGGGAGTCGGGCTGGTCGTCGTCGACAACACCGACGACCTCGACCGCCTCGAGGCCAACGTGCCGCCGGGACGTACGCAGGACGTCCTCGTGCGGGTCATCCCCGAGGTCACCGCGGACACTCACGCGCACGTGCTCACCGGGCACGCGGGCTCGAAGTTCGGGCTGTCCTTCACCGACGCGGTCGCGGCGATCCGCCGGATCGAGGCGAGCCCGACGCCTGGTCATGCGGGGCATCCACTCCCACGTCGGCTCGCAGATCCTCGACGTGGAGCCGTTCGCGGCCGCGGTCGCCTCGATCGCGCGGCTGGGCACCTTCGACGTGTACGACCTCGGCGGCGGGCTCGGCGCCCGGTACACGTACGGCGACCACCCGCCGACTCTCGACGCGTACCTCGACGCGACCGTCGACGCGGCGCGCGCCCACCTGCCCGCGGCGGCCGAGCTCCTGCTCGAGCCGGGCCGCAGCATGGTGGCGACCAACGCGACCACGCTGTACCGCGTCGTGACCGTCAAGCACGGCGACCCCACGTTCGTCGCGGTCGACGGCGGGATGGGTGACAACCTGGAGGTGGCGCTCTACCAGCAGCGCTTCGAGGCCACCGTGGTGAGCCGGGTCGGGGGCGGGGACGTCGTCACCGTGGTCGGCAGGCACTGCGAGTCCGGCGACGTCCTCGTCGACGGGGTTCCGCTGCGGGCGCCGGCGGTCGGGGACCTGGTGGCGCTCCCTGCGACGGGGGCGTACTGCTTCACGATGTCGAACAACTACAACGGGGCGCGTCGCATCCCCGTCGTGTTCGTGCGCGACGGCGCCACCCGGCTCGTGGTCCGCCGCGAGTCGTGGGAGGACTTGCTGGCGCGCGACGTGCCCGACCCTTCATACTGACGGTTTCATACTGACTCACTAGTCAGTAACGATTGGAGACACCGTGGCCACGTACGACGCCGTCGTGGTCGGAGGCGGCCACAACGGCCTCGTCGCCGCCGCCTACCTCGCCAAGCAGGGCCTGCGCACCGTCGTCCTCGAGAAGCGCGACATCGTCGGGGGGGCCGCGGTGAGCGAGCACCCGTTCGGGCCCGACTACACGGTCACGAGCCTGTCGTACGTCGTCTCGCTGCTGCCCCCGACGCTGGTGCGGGACCTGCACCTCGACCAGCACGGCTACCACGTCTACCCCCAGGGGCCGTACTTCGCCCCGCACGCCGACGGCACCTACCTGCAGCTCCCCGACCGACAAGGCACGCCGCCACGAGCAGATCGCGAAGTTCTCGGACAAGGACGCCGACGCGATCGAGCGGTGGGACGCCTGGCTGGACGGCCTCGGCGCGGTGATGGGTCCGCTCCTCAGCGAGATCCCCCCGAAGGTCGGGTCGCGCAAGCCCTCCGACCTGGCGCGGCAGGCCCTCCTGCTCCGCAAGCTCAAGGGCGTCGACACGCGCAAGGCCTTCGACCTGACCCGGCTGCTCACCAGCAGCGTGGCCGACCTGGTCGAGGACTTCTTCGAGTCCGACGCCATGCGCGGGGTCCTCGCGGTCTCCGGCGTGATCGGGACCTGGGCCGGGCCGCGCAGCCCCGGGACGGCGTACGTCATGGCCCACCACCACATCGGTGACATCGGTGACGGTCAGATCGGCGCATGGGGGTTCCCGCGCGGCGGCATGGGCGGAGTGACCCAGGCGCTGGCCTCGGCCGCCCGAGCCTTCGGCGTCGAGATCCGCACCGGCGCGCCGGTCGCCCGGATCACCGTGTCCGACGGGCGCACGACGGGCGTGGTGCTCGAGTCCGGCGAGGAGCTCGGTGCCGAGACGGTCATCACGACCGCGCACCCGCAGATCTCCTTCCTCGACCTGATCGATCGTCGTGACCTGCCCGCCGACTTCGTCGAGGACATCGAGCGCTGGAAGACCCGCAGCGGGACGGTCAAGGTCAACCTCGCCGTCGACCGGCTCCCGGAGTTCGTGGCCAAGCCGGGCTTCGACCCCGAGGTGCACGGCGGCACGATCGTGCTCGCCGACAGCCTCGACGAGATCGAGACGTCGTTCCAGGAGGCCGTCTCCGGGAAGCCCGCGTCGCGGCCCTTCGCGGACATCTGCATCCCGTCGGTCTTCGACGACTCCCTCGCGCCCGAGGGCCACCACGTCGTCTCGATGTTCACCCAGTGGGTTCCGCACACCTGGAACCTGGAGCCGCACCCGAACGAGCTCGAGGCCTACGCCGATCGACTCGTGGCCCGCATGGACGAGGTGGCCCCCGGCTTCTCCTCCTCGGTGCTGCACCGGCAGGTGATCGGCCCGCACGCGATGGAGCACGAGTACGGCCTGGTCGGCGGCAACATCTTCCACGGCGAGCTGTCGGCCGGGCAGATGTTCCACGCACGGCCCGCCGCCGGCTACGCGGACCTGCGCACCCCGATCGCCGGGCTCTACCAGGCCGGGTCCGGTACCCACGGCGGGGGCGGCGTGACCGGCGTGCCGGGACGCAACGTCGTCCATCAGGTGCTCTCCGACCGCAAGAAGGCGGCCTGGCGCGACCGAGTCCCGGGACGCCGGGGTTGACCGGCCTCCAGGCGGCGCTGCCCCGCCGGCACTACGTCGACGACGCGGCGTTCCGGCGCGAGCGGGAGCGGGTCCTGCTGCGCGTGTGGACCTGCGTCGGCCGGCTGGCCGACCTCGGGCTGGTGGAGCCGGGGACCGCAGCGCTGCGCCCGGGTCGGCTGGCCGTCGTCGACCTCCACGGGGAGTCCGTGCTGGTGACGACCACCCGGGACGGGGCCCTGGCCGCCCACGCCAACGTGTGCCGGCACCGCGGCTCGCAGGTGGTCCCGGTGGACCCGGCCGGCGGGCTCCCCGAACCCTGCCCGATCGGCGCGCTGCGGTGCCCGTACCACTCGTGGACCTACGACCTGGACGGCCGGCTGATCAAGGCCCCGCACACCGACGACGTCGACGACTTCGACCCCGACGCCTTCTCCCTGCACGCGGTCGGCGTGGACACCTGGGGCGGGTTCCTGTGGCTGAACGGCACGCCCGAGACCGCGGTGCCGCTGCTCGACGAGCTCGGGCCCATGACCGAGCGGGTGCGGCGCTACCCGCTGGCCACGCTCGTCGTGGGCAAGCGGCTGACCTACGACGTCGCCGCCAACTGGAAGGTGCTCGCCGAGAACTACAACGAGTGCTACCACTGCGGTCCGGTGCACCCCGAGCTCACCCGGCTGGTCCCCGCCTTCGGCGGTGGGGGGCAGGACCTCGAGTGGGACGACGGGATCCCCCACCGGGAGGGAGCGTGGACCTTCACCCTGTCGGGAACGTCCGACTCGTGCACCCTTCCCGGACCTGGACGAGCACGAGCGGGTGCGTCACAAGGGCGAGCTGGTCTACCCCAACCTGCTGCTCTCGCTCTCCGCGGAGCACGTGGCCGCGTTCACGCTGCGCGCCGTCGCGGTGGACCGCACCGAGGTCGTCTGCGACCTGCTCTTCGCAGCCGACGAGGTGACGCAGCCCGGCTTCGACCCGTCGGACGCCGAGGAGCTCTGGGACCTGACCAACCGGCAGGACTGGGCGATCTGCGAGTCGGTGCAACGCGGCATGAGCTCGCGTGCCTACCAGGGCGGCTGGTACGCGCCGATGGAGGACGCCTCCCTCGACATCCGACGGTGGCTGCTCCCCCGGTTGGGCGAGGACTCCGATGTCTGACCGCTCAGGCACCTACGACGTCGCCGTCCTCGGTCTCGGAGGTCTCGGCTCGGCGACGGCCTGGCAGCTCGCCCGACGCGGGGTCTCGGTGCTCGGCCTCGAGCAGTTCTCCCTCGGGCATGACCGTGGCGCCTCGCACGACACGTCGCGGATCCTGCGGCACAGCTATCACACCCCCGGCTACGTCGCCCTGACCTTCGAGGCCTACGAGGACTGGGCCGAGCTGGAGGACGTCTCCGGCGAGGACCTGCTCACCGTCACCGGTGGGCTGGACCTCTTTCCGCCGGACGCGGCCATCCCGCTGAGGGACTACACGACCTCGCTGGACGCCCATGGCGTCGACCACGACGTGCTCGACGTGGCTCAGGTCGAGGAGCGGTGGCCGCAGCTCCACCTGCCCGAGGGGACCTTGGCCCTGCACCAGGTCCGCACCGGGATGGTCCATGCGGCCCGGACCGTCGGTGCCTGCCAACGGCTGGCGCGCGAAGCAGGCGCGACCTTGCTGGACGAGACGAAGGTCGTCGACGTACGTCCGGCCGTCGACTCGGTCGAGGTGACGACGGCCGACGGCACGACGTACTCCTGCGGCGCTGCGGTGGTGACCACCGACGCCTGGACGGCCGAGCTGGTCGCCCCGCTCGGGGTCTCGCTGCCGCTGACCGTGACCGAGGAGCAGGTCACGTACTTCGAGCCGGCCGACCCCGCGGCCTTCGCGCCGGGCCGCTTCCCGGTGTGGATCTGGATGGACGAGCCGTCGTTCTACGGGTTCCCGACCTTCGGTGAGGCCACCGTCAAGGCCGCCCAGGACTGCGGTGGTCCCGTCGTCAGCGGGGACGCGCGGTCGGGAACCACCGACCCCGAGATGCTGGCCCGGCTGTCGGCGTTCATGGCCGAGACGTTCCCCGGGCTCGGGGCCACCGGTGCGCTCGAAGCGCTGCCTCTACACCCTCACCCCCGACCGTGACTTCGTGCTCGACCAGCTGCCGGGCGCAGCCCCGGTCGTCGTGGGCCTCGGTGCGGCGCACGCCTTCAAGTTCGTGCCGACCTTCGGGCGTCGGCTGGCCGACGTCGCCCTCGGGGGGCCGTTGGGCCCCGAGCTGCACCCGTTCCGCCTCGACCGGCCCGCCCTGACCGACCCGGCCTTCGCGCCGAACTGGATGGTGTGACGTGGTGCGCTCAGCGGAGGTCCTCGACCGCGACACCGAGCTCCGTCGCGGTCGCGGCGTGCGCCCACGCCGCGAGCTGCCTGCGGGTCGGGGAGCCGTAGACGGTGGCGTGCACGGAGAGCCCGTCCAGGAGGGCCGTGAGCCGAGCGGCCGCACCGACCGGGTCCGCACAGACGAAGGTGCCCTCCTCGACGCCCTCCGCGATCACCTCGGCCAGCGCCGCCTTCCAGCGCTGGTCCAGGCGACGGGCAGTCTCCTTGAGCTCCGGGGTTCGCAGCGCCTCGGACCACGCGTCGACCTGGAGCGTCCAGCCGGGTGCGGCACCTTGCGGCGCATAGAGCCGCAGGATGCGCCGCACCTTGTCGGTGGCGTCCTTCCCCTTTCGCGTGGCGGCCGCCAGTCGCGCGAGGTCGCCTTCGACGGCGTGCTCGAAGGCCGCAGCGAGCAGTCGGTCCTTGGTCTCGAAGTGGTAGAAGACCAGCGCGGAGCTGCAGCCCAGCGAGGCAGCGACGTCGGTGACGCGAAGCCGCGCGAAGCCACGCCGGCCCACCTCGACGACGGCCGCGTCGAGGATCTCCTCGCGCCGCACCTCGACCTTCCTCCGGACCACGTCCGGACCCTACTGTCCACCCAGTCAGCACGGAGGCCCTCATGACCATCACCGAGCCGCACACCGACCTCAGCGCGCCCCAGGCACCGCTGGACCCGGCAGCTCTCGAGCGGTCGCTGCTGCCCTTCGGGCGCTCGACGATGCTGCCGGCGGAGGCGTACACCTCGCAGGCGGTGTTCGAGTGGGAGCGCCGCAACCTCTACGCCGGGACGTGGCCGTGCCTGGGCCGGATCGAGGAGCTGCGCGGCGCCGACCTCACCCAGCGCTCGGTGACGGTCGGGGACATCCCGGTCCTGCTCACCTTCGGCGCGGCCGGGGAGCACGGGCCGGCGGGGGTCCGGGCCTTTGCCAACACCTGCCGCCACCGTGGCCACGAGCTGCTCCCGGACGGCGGCGAGGCGAGCCGGCAGAGCATCGTCTGCCCCTACCACGCCTGGACGTTCGGGCTCGACGGGTCGCTGCGCGCTGCCCCGGGTTTCCGCGAGAACGAGTCGTTCGTCCCCGACGAGCAGGGGCTGGTCCCGTTGCCCGTCGAGGTCTGGCAGGGCTGGGTCTTCGTCAACGCCACGGGAACGGCCGCGCCGTTCGCCGACCACCTGGGCGCCATGGCCGACCTCGTGGCGCCGTACTCCCCCGCGGACCTCGTGGTGCGCAGACCGGCACACCTACGAGATCGCGGCGAACTGGAAGGTCGTCGTCGAGAACTACCACGAGTGCTACCACTGCCCGCTCATCCACCCGGAGCTGTGCCAGGTGTCGGAGCCGACCTCCGGGGACAACTACGAGCTCCCCGGCGCCTGGGTCGGTGGGTCGATGATCCTGCGCGACGGGATGGCCACCATGTCGATCAGCGGGGAGTCGGCGGGAGTACCGATCCCCGGCGTCGACCCGCGGGAGGTCCTCTACCTCGGGCTGGTGCCCAACCTGCTCGTCTCGGCCCACCCCGACTACGTGATGACCCACCGGATGGTGCCGCTGGCGCCGGACCGCACCTGGGTCGAGTGCGCCTGGCTCTTCCCGAAGGAGACCGAAGAGACCGGGCCCATCGACCCGTCGTACGGCGTCGACTTCTGGGACCTCACCAACCGACAGGACTGGGGTGCCTGCGAGTCGGTGCAGCGCGGCCTGGTGTCACCGCACTTCAAGCCTGGTCCGCTCGCGCCGAACGAGGACGCGGTGCACCAGTTCGTGACGATGGTGGGCCGCGCCTACCAGGGCGTCGCACCGCACCTCCCGCCGACCGTCGACTGACCATGGATCAGACCCAGCTGAAGGCGGCCCAGGCCCCGCTGAAGCAGCAGTACCGCGACGACGCGACGGCCGCCCTGGTCACGCTGTCCGCGACGGGCGACCTGGGTGAGGGCATCACCTGCTCGGTGGAGACCGGGCGCGCGCTCGTCGCGGCAGGCCTGCACCCGGCCACCGGAGGGGACGGGCTCTCGGCCTGCTCGGGCGACATGCTGCTCCAGGCGCTCGTCGCCTGCGCCGGTGTGACGCTGCAGGCCGTGGCCACGTCGATGGGGATCGACCTGCGGGGCGGCCGCATCCGAGCCGAGGGCGACCTGGACTTCCGCGGCACCCTCGGCGTCGAGAAGACCGCTCCCGTCGGGTTCACCACGATCCGGCTCGCCTTCGACCTCGACACCGACGCTCCGGCGGAGCAGCTGGACACCCTGCTGCGGCTGACCGAGCGCTACTGCGTGGTGCTGCAGACCCTGCGCTCCGCTCCGACCGTGACGGCACCCATCGGTGTCGACGGCCTAGCGACAGCTCGACCGGGCGAACGCCATCGCCTCGCACCGCCGCCTGGCAACCTCGTCGTCGTGGCGGTGTCGCTGTCCGAGTCGTCCGGCTGGTGAGTGCCAGCGCTGCGCCCGCCCGAGCGTCGGGGGATCGTGGTCCGCGAGGGCGTGTACGTCGCGGCGGCGCTCGGTCGCGATCTCCGGAACAACCGACCTGGTCTGAGGCTCCGCCCTCCCCACCCCTTCGTGATCATGCGCAGATGGCCCCGCGTCGACCGCTCGTCCACAGTGCAGTTTTCGCTATCCACAGCAACGGTTTCTCCGTGGTCGACTGTCGGGGGTGGTTGGTAGTATTGCCTCATCAGTTCGATCCACTCGGACCAGCCGAAGGGAGGTGGGGCACGGTGACTGACGTACCGTCGACCCAACCCTCGCCGGCCTGGCGGTGGCCTACGAACTCCTCGCGGAGCGGGACATCCACGCCATGTCCGGACACGAGGCCGCGGAGTTTGCGGTGGCGATGGGCCGGTTCCGTGACCTTGCCGACGCTGCCCGGCTCGAAGCCCTCGTCGTCGTGCAGGAGTCCGGGGTGTGGGGTCTGGACGGGTCCCGGTCGGCGGCGGCGTGGCTGTCCCGGGTGGAGCGGTCCTCCAGAGCTGCCGCGGGGTCGGACCTGAAGCTGGCCCGGATGCTCGCCGGACACCTGCCAGCCACAGCAGAGGCGCTGCGCAGCGGTGACCTGCCGGTCGAGCACGCCCGGGCGATCTCCCGGACCTGTCTGCGGACCGAGGCGCTGCGCGCGATGCTCACCGACCCCGCACCGTGGTGAGGGGTTCCTCCTCGATCAGGCCGGGCTGGGGCTGGACGACTTCAAACGGTTCCTCAACGCCTGGTGCTACCGGGTCGACCCCGACGCCGCCGACCAGGAGTATCGGGAGGCCAGCGAGGGGTTCACCTTCACCCTGGCCCAGACCACCGAAGGCGCGATCCCCGGTGGGTTCCTCTCCCCGCTGGCCGCCGAGGCACTCAAGGTGGCACTCCTCGCCGAGATCGGGGTCCCCGCCCTGGGTGACCCCCGCACCCACCCCCAACGCATGCACGACGCCCTCGCCTCGATCGCCGCCCGCGCCCTGGACGGCGGTGGCCTCGGCCGGCACGCCACGGTGCGCCCCCAGGTCGTCGTCCACGTCCCCCTCGCCACCCTCGAAGCCAAAGCCGGCACCCGAGGACTGGCCCCGGCCTGGCTGCAGGAATCCCAGACCCCCATCCCCCGCGCGGTCCTCGACAAGCAGCTCTGCGACGCCGAGATCACCCGCATCGTGTTCGGCCCCGACGGTGAAGTCCTCGACGTCGGCCGCACCCAACGCACCTTCACCGGCCCCCGACGCCGCGCCCTCGACGCCCGAGACGGCGGCTGCCGCTGGCCCGGCTGCCACGCACCCACCCGCCCAATCCGAAGGCCACCACCAGACCCGCTGGGCCGACGGAGGCAGAACCGACCCCCGCGAAGGGCTCCTGCTCTGCTGGTACCACCACACCCACACCCACGCTCACGGTGTGACCATCACCGGCAACCCCGCCGGAACCCTCACCTTCACCGACCGACACGGCAACCACATCGGCACCAGCACCCCAACCGCCGGCCCCGGAGGAGACCCACTCCCCTGGGACGACGCCGCCTGAGGATCGATCTCCGGGTCAGTCCTCAGGTCGGCGACTGGCGAGGCTAGTCCGCCATCGAACAGGAAGACCGAGGGATCAGGAGCCCGGGGGTTGCACGTCAAGCGGGCGGTACCCGGAGCACAAGATCCGGAGGTAGACGATCCGTTCGTCCTCGACGAAGAAGTAGGCCTGCTGCTCCACGAGAAACGATCCTTCGGGGTTGGTGAGGTGCAGCCGGTAGGAGACGTGGTCCCGATCGGCCACGGAGCTGGTCCGGACCTCCTCAAGGGAGTCGATGTGATCCTTGGGCTCGAACCAGGCACCCAGAATCACCTCGTCCACGAGAGCATCTGCCGAGCTGGCTTCCCAGAACCGTCCGGGAGTCAGCGCCTTGAAGTCGATTGCAGGGGCGAGGACGTCGCGCAGCGCGGCTCCGTCCTTGGCCGCCAGGGCCTGGGCAAAGCGTTCGCCGATCGTGGGCACCGGAACTCCTTTCCTCGGAGCGCGCCCAACCTCGGCGCTCGCGGTCATGCTGGCATCCTCCACCCGCGGAGAGGTGCTGATGCGTCTATACAGGTGACGAAGGAGCGCCATGGACGAGTTCGACGACCTCCGGGCCTTTGTGGCCGCACGCGGAGCTGCGCTGTCCCGAACCGCCTACCTGCTCACCGGCGACAGGCAGTCAGCCGAGGATCTCGTGCAGGAGACGTACGTGGACACGGTGCGCCGCTGGGGAAAGATCGACAGCGAGAACCCCGAGGCGTACGTGCGCCGCATCATGTACAGCCGGTTCGTCGACGGGTTGCGGCGCAGGCGTGTCGTCGAGCTGCCGAGCGCGGCAACACCCGACGTACCCGGCGAGGACGTCATGGAAGCCTCGACCATCGACCGCCTGACGCTCGCCGCCGCGCTCGACCAGATCACCCCGCACCAGCGAGCCATGCTCGTGCTGCGCTTCTACGACGACCTGACCGAGACCCAGACGGCCGAGGCGCTTCGGGTCAGCCAGAGCACGGTCAAGAGCCAGACCAGGCTCGCCCTACGTCGACTGCGCGAACTCGCGCCCTCCACCGTGGCTGCCTTCTCTACGACGATGGACGAGGTCTCCGAATGACTACTCCACTGCGTGAAGCGCTCGAGCTGATCGCGCATGACGTACCCGCGCTCGGCGACCTGGAACAAGCCATCCAGCAAGGACGGGCACGGCGCCGGACCCGGTGGATCGTCGCCGCGACCGGGGCGGCGGCTGCGGCAGCTGTGGTCTTCGCGGTCTGGGGCAGCGGCACCCTGACCGCGGAACCCGACATCCCGGCGGTCACCCCGTCGCCCGCCGCGAACCTCTGGCCGGCGACGGTCGACCTTCGTCCGGAGCCACAGGAGCTGACGAGCTCCCCGCTCCCCTCCGGTGCCGTGCTCGCCGTCAAACTCAACGAGTCACTTGTTGGTAGTTGCAGGATCCGAGCAACGACTGGTGGCAACTGCCCGGGCCATCGGCCTGCCCGCCCTCAGCCCTGATGGGAAGCTCATCGCGTACGCGCGCTACGGCTTCGGCAACAGGAGCGACTTCATCACCGTGGTGGACGTGACCACCGGCGCGACGGTCCTGGACGAGAACGTCCTCACCTCTGACGGGAGGGGGTCTCAGACCTGGCAGCTGGAGTGGAGTGCCGACGGTCAGCGGCTCGTCCAGGTGGTCCCCTTGCTCGGAACGGCTGGGTCGGGGGATGACACGGGGCTTGATGACATCGAGATCCGGGTATGGGAACTGCGCGGCGGCTCGCTGCAGCAGGTCGCTGCGTTGATCGAGCCTCCGGGTCCGCTACATCGGGGTCAGTCCGGATGGCTCGCAGATCGCGGCCGAGTCCGGGAGCGTCGTCGCGATGTCGGACGTCGCCTCGGAGAACTGGGTCAAGACCTCGACGCCCCGTCCCGCCGAACGAACATCACCGATTGGTCATCCGGGTTGCATCAGCTGCGAGGGACAGAATCGCTGGTCCCCCGATGGCCGGATGCTGGGCCGGGTGTTCACGCTCGGCGACGGATCGCACGAGCGAAGTCGGATGGGTCGACGTCGACACCTCGGTCTGGACGACCAGCCTGATGAGCGATGCCCCCGACCCACGATTCGTCGGCTGGCGCGATGCCCGGCCTGTGCTTCAGCGGATGTCCGGCGGTGAGCCGGAAACCGTGCCGGCTGCTCCCACCGACATCGTGGCGGTGGGGCCGGACGGCAGTGTCAGCGTCCTCTCCACGATCACGGCCTGGTTCGGACTGATCGGAGACGTCTCCGTGGCGCAGGACCGACTCCCGTGAAGGCGTACGAGTCGGCGACCAGTCACTGACGAGGGAAGCCGCGCTCCCAACGGCGGCGGGCCACCTCCTCGCTGCCCTCGTGACAGGTCAGCTCGATCGTGACGGCGTAGGACTGCGGGGTGGCCCGTACGTCCGAGGTCGCTCGCGACGTCAGTTCAACGCTCGACGGGTTCGGCGTACCGCACGTGAAAGACACATCGGACTCGGCGCGCTGCTCGAAGGTGGCCGTGTCGACCGACACCCGGCCGGCGTAGTGCTCGACGACGGTCCCGTACGGCGCTTCGTACTCCGATCCGTGGTCGATGACACAGGTGGTCCTCCCAGCAAGCACGTCGCGCTCGACCCGCCACACCACACCTTCGCCTGACTCCCCCGACGCGTCGTCGCCGGGGGCGAACACCGGCGCCGGCCATGGCGAGGGCTCCTCCATGACCGGGAGCTCGAGCCGTCCTCCGTGCACGTGCAGCGTGACGGGCTCCGGCGGCGCGGCGGTGTTCGGCCAGTCAGCGCCGGCCACGGACAGTCGCAGCTTGTGGCCACGGGCGAATCTCCATGTCGTCGCCTCGAGCTCGACCGTCACCTCGTACGCCTCGCCCGGCACCAGCGGCCGAGCGGACGGCGAGCGAGTCGCGGGCGTCGAGGTCGAGCAGCCCCCTGGTGATCAGGGTCGAGGTGCCGTCGATGAAGACGTCGCAGAGCTTGACGGCCACCTGAGCCGACGGTCGGTCGGCGGCGATCCGCAGGTGCAGCAACGGGTTGCCCGCGATCTCGGTCTCGTCCGCGTCGAACTCCCAAGTGAGCGAGTCCGCGTCGTCGTGCCGTTGGTCGAGCGGCTGGCCGTAGGGCAGGTGGCCCGCACAGGAGATCCAGGCGGCCGTGCCGACATCCGGGCGCACGGGGTACGGCCGACGCCCGAGCAGCTCGAGGGTGCGGGTCCCCGACCGTGGCGAAGGCCACTCCTCCGCCCGCCAGTGGCCAGGCACCAGTGTCGAGGTCCGGGGCGGGTCGGTGCGAGCCGCGGACGTACCAGAGGGCTTCGGGCTCGGAGTCGATGCCGTTGTCGACCCCACGCAACCAGCGGTCCCACCAGCGGACCATCTCCGGCACCAGGTCGATGCGCGGGCCGGGAGCAGAGCCGCTCGGCGACGCGTGCGCCCACGGACCCGCGAGCAGCCGACGCGGGACGTCGTTGCGCGCCAACGCCTCCATCGTGCGGAACGAGTTGTTGCGGTAGCCGTCCGCCCAGCCCGCGACGATCATCGTCGGGCACGCGATGCGGTCGTAGTCCGGACCGCACCGAGCCGTGCCGCCAGTACGCACCGTCGCTGGCGTTCTCCAGCCAGGTGAACAGCCACGGCTCGTGCTCCTCGATGCGAGCGAGCCACTCCTCGCGCCAGCCCTCACCCCAGATCGCAGGCACGGGTGGCAGCGCGTTCATCGGCGTCATGTAGTGGCAGTAGTCGACGAGGTCGAGCCACTTGAGCACCCCGCCGAGGTAGTGCACGTCGTCGGTGTAGCGGTCGTCGGTCGCGTAGATCGCGCAGATCGCCTTGAGCGCCGAGGGGCGTTCGCAGGCCATCTGCAGCGCGTTGAAGCCGCTGTACGACGTGCCGTACATCCCGACCGCACCGCTGCACCAGTCCTGTGCGGCCAGCCAGGCGATGACCTCGTGCAGGTCGGCCTGCTCCTGGGCGGGGTACTCGTCGGTGGCCCGGCCGCCGCTGCTCCCGGTGCCCCGCAGGTCGAGCCTGGCGACGGCGTAGCCGTACTCGTCGCGCAGCCGCTCGTACTCCGAGGAGTACGACGTCGAGGTCATGTCGTCCTTGCGGTACGGCAACGCCTCCAGGATGCACGGCTGGGGTCCGCCGGCCGGGTCGGGCAGGTAGAGGGTCACGGACAAGCGGATGCCGTCGGCCATCGGGACCCACGCGTCGACGCGAGACCCTTGCCGGGTCGACTCCGTCACGCGAGATCCGCCGCGATCCGACCCGCCGCGACGAGCAGGTCGCGTACGGGCTCCGCAGGCAGCGCGTGCGCGACCCGACCCTGCCACCCTTGCGTCGTCGTCGCCATCGAGCATCGAGTTGAGCACCGCCTCCTCGCTGGCTTCGACCACGGCGGCGAACAGCGGGTTCAGCGCAGACCCGGTGAGCGGGGTCCCCTGCAGGGCACCGGCGCGATCGGCCCGCACCCCAGGGCCGCCGCGAAGAAGATCTCGCCGCTGCCGTGGGTGGCGACCGATCCCGCGCGGGCGAGCCCGAGCCCGACCCGGCGCGCGAGCCGAGCGCAGTCGGCGCCGTCCAGCGGCGCGTCGGTCACGACGATGCCGATGCACGACCCTTCGTCGTTCGGCACCCAGCCCGGTACGGTCTCCGGCAGCAACCGGCCGACGGGCACCCCATCGACCGTGAGCCGGTCGCGCTCGCCGAAGTTGGTCATCAGCAGCACCGCGACCGTGTGCCCGGACGGGACGACCCGGGACGCCGTACCGATGCCGCCCTTGAACCCGAGGCAGAGCATCCCGGTGCCCGACCCGACCGCGCCCTCAGCGGGGGGCAGCAAGGACCCGACCGAGTCCTTGGCCGCCGCCCAGGCGGCGCGGACGTCGGCCTCGGTGACCTGCATCCGGCGGATGTCGTTGAGCCAGGAGTCGTCGCACTCCCCGACCACCGGGATCACGACCTGTTCGTTGACGCCGGCCTCCTCCTCGAGCATGAGGACGCAGGCCGCGTCGTAGACGCGGCCGAGCTGCATCGTCGAGGTCAGCAGGATGGGCGTCTCGAGCAGCCGCCACTCGCGGGCTGTCGTGAGCCCCGTCAGCTCACCCGCGCCGTTGAGGACGGCGCCGCCGGCAGGGATCGGCCTGGTGAAGGCGTCGTCGGCGAGACGAAGCACCGTCACTCCGGTGCGCGCGACCCCGCGCCCCTCCGGCGGGTCCGGCTCGTCGCGCGAGACCGTCGCGTGCCCCAGCCCCACCCCCGGGACGTCGAGCACGGAGTTGGTCGGACCGCTCGGGAGCAGGCCGATCCTGATTCCCAGGTCAGCAGCACGGGGCATGGACGGCATCCTGCCGTACGTCGGCGCGTCGGCTGCCGCCTCCTGGCATGCTCGACCCGTGAGTCTGAGGACGACCGTGGTGTGGAGCGACGACGTGCTGCTGCACGTCCCGTCCGCCGAGATCTGGGTCGGGGTCCGCACGCCCGGCACCGAGGTGGCCGAGCGCGCGACGCTCATCCGCGAGGCCTGCCTGGCCGCGGGAGCGCCGGAGCTGGGCTCGATGCGGCACGACGACGAGGTGCTCGCCGCCCTGCACGACCCCGGGCTGCTGAACCACCTCGAGCACGTCTACGACGACTGGACGGCCTCGGGGATCCCCGAGAGGTCGGCCAGGACCGGGTCGTGCCGTACGTCTTCCCCCTACCCGGGCTCGTGGGCAGCCTGCCGGTGCGCGAGCCCACGGCCGTGCACGGCCGGGCCGGGCGCTGGTGCTACGACACGATGACCCTGGTCGGCCCAGGCACCTGGACGGCCGCGCGGGCCGCCGCCGACGTCGCCCAGACCGCGGCCGACCTGGTCGCCTCGGGTACGACGCGGAGCGCGTACGCGCTGTGCCGCCCGCCGGGGCACCACGTGAGCCGCGAGGGGTTCGGCGGCTCGTGCTACCTCAACAACGCCGCCGTCGCGGCCGAGACGCTGCGCCGCGCCGGCCACGAGCGGGTGGCCGTGGTGGACGTGGACGCCCATCACGGGAACGGCACGCAGGCGATGTTCTACGACCGCGCCGACGTGCTCTACGCGTCGCTGCACGTGGACCCCGGCGCCGGGTGGTTCCCCCACTACGTCGGGCTTCGCCGAGGAGACCGGGGCCGGCGCCGGTCGGGGCGCGACGCTGAACCTGCCGCTCGCGCCGGGATCCGGCGACGAGGTCTGGCTCGCGGCGATCGACGAGCTCGGCGAGGCGGTCGTCGCGCAGGGCGCGACCGCACTCGTCGTCTCGCTCGGCGTCGATGCCGCCCTGCACGACCCGGAGAGCCCACTGCAGGGTCTCGACCGAGGGGTACGCCGGGGCCGGAGAGCGCCTCGCCGCCCTGGGCCTGCCGACGGTGCACGTGCAGGAAGGCGGCTACCACCTCCCGACCCTCGGGGAGCTCGTCGTGGCCTTCCTCGAGCCGTTCCCGGCCGACGAGGCCCGAGGCGACGCATGATCGAGATCTCGGGTCTCACCAAGACCTTCGGCCGCACCCGTGCCGTCGACGACCTCACGTTCTCGGTGGCCGCCGGCCGCGTGACCGGGTTCCTCGGCCCGAACGGCGCCGGCAAGACGACGACCTTGCGCTGCCTGCTCGGGCTCGTGACGCCGACGGCGGGGACGGCGACCGTCGACGGACGTCCGTACGCCGAGCTCGAGCACCCGCTCACGACCGTCGGGGCCGCTCTCGAGGCCACCGGGTTCCACCCGGGCCGCACCGGGCGCGACCACCTCCGGGTGCTGTGCCGCGCTGCGGGAATCCCGGAGCGGCGGGCCGACGAGACCCTCGACGCAGGTCGGCCTGACCGAGGCGGGCGGCCGGCGCGCGGCGACGTACTCCCTCGGCATGCGCCAGCGGCTGCAGCTCGCCGCAGTGCTGCTCGGTGATCCCTCGGTGCTCGTGCTCGACGAGCCCGCCAACGGCCTCGACCCCGAGGGCATCGCCTGGCTCCGCGGCTTCCTCCGGCACGAGGCGAGCCTCGGTCGCACCGTGCTCGTCTCCAGTCACGTGCTCTCGGAGGTGGAGCAGACCGTCGACGACGTCGTGATCATCGCCCGCGGCCGCCTGGTGCGCTCCGGTGCGCTCGCGGACCTGGTCGCCGACGGACGTCCGATCGTCGTACGCACCCCGGACGTGAACCGGCTCGCCACGACCTTGAGCACCCAGCGCGGCGTGACCGTCGAGCGCGAGGGCCATGACGGGCTCGTCATCCGCGGTAGCGTCCAGGGCTGCCGTGGGCCATCTCGCCCTCGGCGCCCAGGTGGAGCTCCACGAGCTGCGCGACGGACACACGGACCTGGAGCAGGTGTTCCTGTCCCTCGTGGACACCGAGGAACCGGACCGGCCGCCGACGCGGGAGGTCCAGGAACCATGACGAACCTGGTGCGCAGCGAGCTGCTGAAGATCCGTTCGACGCGGATGTGGTGGGGGATGACGGCGGGCGCGCTCGCGTTCGTGGCGCTGAGCGTCATCGCCCAGGTGTTCGCCAGCGGGTCGAGTCCCGGGGCACCGACCCTGGCGGAGGAGACGGGGGTCCGCAGCGTCTGGGCCGGCGCGGGCGGCGCGACGGTCTTCGCGCTCGTCCTCGGGATCTTGGGCATGACGACCGAGTACCGCCACCAGACGATCTCGGCGACCTTCCTGGCCACCCCACGCCGCAGTCGCGTCGTCCTCGCCAAGATGGCGGCGCACGCCCTCGTGGGGCTCGCCCTGGGCATCGCGTGCTGCCTGCTGGCCGCCGCTCTCGCCGTCCCGCTGCTGGCCGTGAGGGACGCCACCGCGATCCCGACCTCGACGATCCTGTCGATCCTGGCCGGTGCCCTGCTCGCGATGGTGCTCTACGCCGTCATCGGCGTCGCTGTGGGCGCCCTGGTGCCCAACCAGATCGCCGCGATCCTGGGCGCCCTGGTGTGGGTGATGCTCGTGGAGTCGTTGGTGGTCACGTTCCTGCCCGAGGTGGGCCGCTGGCTCCCGGGGGGTGCCGCCAGCGCCGTGCTCCGGGCCACACCGTTCCGTGGCGACCTCTTGGAACCCTGGGCGGGAGTCCTGGTCTTCCTCGCCTACACCGCCGTCTTCGCCGCACTCGCCACCCGGACCACGTTGCGGCGCGACGTCACCTGACCAGGGGCAAGCTTCCCGAGTCCGACCTCGTGGGCCAGGTCCTCGTGAGGGCGTTCACGCCGGCCTTGGAGACCCGGCAGGCGAGTCCTCCGCTCGTGCCGGGACCGGTGAACCGGCCCAGGCACGCGCTCAGCGCGATGAATCCGTCCCCGTCGGCGCTCCACCATGCCGGGGCCGACACGCGAACGTCGCAGGCCAGCGTGACGACGTCTGCACCGTCAGCGCGCAGCGCGGCGGCTGCCACCTCGACGCGCCCGGGTCACGGGCAACCAGGACCACCCGCGCCCCTGCCGCGGCCAGGCCTCGGGCATCAGGGCCATCTCTGCATGATCACGAGGCGGGGTGGGGTCGGCATGGTTGAGTGACGGCATGGATTTCGGGATGCCCGAGGAGCTCACCGCGCTGCGCGCGTCCTTCGCGTCGTTCGTCGACCGAGAGGTCCGACCGGTCGAGGAGTCCGTGCGCGACCAGCTCATCTCCCCGTCTCCTGACCGCGACCTGGTCTACGCGGCGGCGATGACCGTCAAAGAGCGGTCGGTGCGCGACGGCTTCTACTCGGCGCACATGCCGGAGTCCGTCGGCGGCTGGGGCCTGTCGACGCTGGGGACGGCGCTCCTCGTCGAGGACGCCGCGGCCTCAGGGCTGCGCCTGGCGATGGTCGCGATCGCTCCCCCGAACCCCGCCGGGCCGTCGGCCCTGCTGCTCGACCTGCCGGAGCACCTGTGGGACGACTACGTCCGCCCCGTCGTGCGGGGCGAGAAGTCCATGTGCTTCGCCCTCACCGAGCCCGAGGCGGGAAGCGACGCCCAGGCGATCCGCACGTCCGCCCGTCGAGACGGCGACAGCTGGGTCATCGACGGGCACAAGCACTACATCACCAACGCGGACCGGGCGGACTTCGCGGTCGTCTTCGCCGTCACCGATCCCGAGAAGCGCGCGGCCGGGGGCATCACCGCCTTCGTCGTCCCCCGGGGGGAGTTCACCTCAGGGCGGACCCAGTGGACGATGGCCGACACCCACCCGGGGGAGATCCATCTCGACTCCGCTCGGGTTCCCGCAGACCACGTCATCGGCGAGGTCGGGCTCGGGTTCTTCGCCGCGATGCGTTTCCTCAACGCCGGGCGGGCCTTCATCGGCGCCCAGTGCCTCGGTCTCGCCGAGTTCGCCCTCGGCGCGGCTGTCGAGCACGCCCGCAGCCGTACGGCCTTCGGCAAGCCGCTCGGCCGGCAGCAGGGCGTGGCCTTCCCGCTGGCCGAGAGCAAGGTGGACGTCGAGGCCATGCGCTGGCTGATCTACCACCTCGCCTGGGCGGTCGACCAGGGAGAGCAGCCGATGCTCGACGCGTCGATCGTGAAGTTCCACGCGACCGAGCGGGCCTACGCCGTCGCGGACCGTGCGTTGCAGGTCTTCGGTGGCATGGGGCTGCTCAAGGAGGGTCCGGTCGAGCGCGTGCTGCGGCACCTGCGCATGCTGCGGATCGTGGAAGGAGCCTCCGAGGTCCAGCAGCTGGTCATCGCCCGTTCGATGGGGCTCTGACCGCGCCCACCCCGCGCGGCTAGGGTGAGGAACCGTGACGGCTCACCCCCCCGACGGCATGACCAGCTTCGGACCCAACGAGTGGCTCGTCGACGAGCTCTACCAGTCCTACCTGGCCGACCCGCAGTCGGTCGACAAGGCCTGGTGGGACTTCTTCGCCGACTACCAGCCCGCGGACGCGACGCTGCCCAGGGCCGTTCGGCCGCCTGAGGACGAGGCGCCACCGGTTGGCTCCAGCGCCCGCCCCTGCCGCAGCACCGCCCGCCCCCCGTCAGCCGGCGCCGGGCGCGGTCACCCCCGAGCCGAGCGCGACGGCGGCTCCGACCCTGCCGGGGACGGTGGTCCCCCCACCCGCACCCCGCACCGGCGACAGCGAGACCACACCGCTGCGCGGCCCGGCGGCCCGCGTGGTCACCAACATGGAGGGGTCGCTCACCGTCCCCACCGCGACCTCGGTGCGGGCGGTTCCCGCCAAGCTGCTGATCGACAACCGGGTCGTGCTCAACAACCACCTGTCCCGCTCGCGGGGAGGCAAGGTCTCCTTCACCCACCTCATCGGCTGGGCGGTGGTCCGAGCGCTCGGCGACCTGCCGGAGATGAACAGCTCCTACGCCGAGGTCGACGGCAAGCCGAGCCTGGTCAAGCCCGAGCACATCAACCTCGGCCTCGCCATCGACCTGGCCAAGCCGGACGGCACGCGGCAGCTGCTGGTGCCGTCCATCAAGGCCACCGACACCATGGACTTCGCCCAGTTCTGGTCGTCCTACGAGGACCTGGTCCGCAAGGCCCGGGCAGGCAAGCTCGTCGTCGACGACTTCGCCGGCACCACGATCAGCCTGACCAACCCGGGCACCATCGGCACCGTCCACTCGGTGCCCCGCCTGATGCAGGGCCAGGGCACGATCGTCGGCGTCGGCGCCATGGACTACCCGGCCGAGTGGCAGGGCGCCTCGCAGGAGACCCTGGCGCGCAACGCGATCTCCAAGATCCTCACGCTCACCTCGACCTACGACCACCGGATCATCCAGGGTGCGCAGTCCGGGGACTTCCTGCGCCGGATCCACCACCTGCTGCTCGGGCGAGGACGACTTCTACGACGAGATCTTCGCCTCGCTGCGGGTGCCGTACGAGCCGGTCCGCTGGGTCCAGGACATCAGCGCCTCCCACGAGGACGACGTCACCAAGGGCGCCCGGGTCCAGGAGCTGATCCACGCCTACCGGGTGCGCGGCCACCTGATGGCCGACATCGACCCGCTGGAGTACCGCCAGCGCCGCCACCCCGACCTCGACGTGATGTCCCACGGACTCACCTTGTGGGACCTCGACCGCGAGTTCGCCACCGGCGGCTTCGGCGGGAGACCGATCGCGAAGCTGCGCGACATCCTCGGCATCCTGCGCAACTCCTACTGCCGCACCATCGGCATCGAGTACATGCACATCCAGGACCCCGAGCAGCGCGAGTGGATCCAAGGTCACGTCGAGGTGCCCTACGCGAAGATCGAGCGCGACGAGCAGTTGCGCATCCTGCGCAGGCTCAACGCCGCCGAGGCGTTCGAGACCTTCCTGCAGACCAAGTTCGTCGGGCAGAAGCGGTTCTCCCTCGAGGGCGGCGAGTCGGTCATCGCGCTGCTCGACGCCGTGCTCACCGAGGCCGCCGCCGCCGGCCTGGTCGAGGTGTGCATCGGCATGCCGCACCGTGGCCGGCTCAACGTGCTCGCCAACATCGTCGGCAAGTCCTACGGCCAGATCTTCCGCGAGTTCGAGGGCACCATCGACCCGGTGAGGCCCACGGATCCGGCGACGTGAAGTACCACCTGGGAGCCGAGGGTTCGCTATACCGCCCCGGACGGCGGGACCATCGCAGTGTCATTGGTCGCAAACCCTTCGCACCTCGAGGCGGTCGACCCGGTCCTCGAGGGCTACGTGCGGGCGAAGCAGGACCTGCTCGACCGCGGGCTCGACTACCCGGTGCTGCCGCTGCTCATGCACGGCGACGCCGCCTTCGCCGGGCAGGGCGTGGTCGCCGAGACCCTCGAGCTCAGCCAGCTGCAGGGCTACCGCACCGGTGGCTCGATCCACGTGGTGGTCAACAACCAGGTCGGCTTCACCACCTCACCGGCGTACAGCCGCACGTCGACCTACGCCACCGACGTCGCCCGCGCCATCCAGGCGCCGATCTTCCACGTCAACGGCGACGACCCCGAGGCGTGCGTCCGGGTGGCCCGGCTGGCGTTCGACTTCCGGGAGGCGTTCCACAAGGACGTCGTCATCGACATGGTCTGCTACCGCCGGCGCGGCCACAACGAGGCCGACGACCCCTCGCTGACCCAGCCGCTCATGTACAACCTCATCGACGCCAAGCGGTCGGTCCGCAAGCTCTACACCGAGGCCCTGATCGGGCGCGGCGACATCACGGTCGAGGAGGCCGAGGAGGCGCTGCGGGACTACCAGGCGCAGCTCGAGGAGGTCTTCCAGGCGACCCGGGCCGCGGCTGAGGAGTCGAGGCGATCAACGCCGAGTCGGCCTCCGTGGAGCGCGAGGGCAGCAAGGTCCTCGTCCCCCAGCGCCCGTCGGCCGACGTGCCCACGGGCATCGACCGATCGGTCGTCGAGCGGGTGGTGGCCTCGCAGCTCACCATGCCGGAGGGCTTCACCGTGCACCCGCGGCTGGCGCCGCAGCTGCAGCGTCGGGCCGAGATGGTGCAGCACGACCAGATCGACTGGGCCATGGGCGAGGCGCTCGCGATCGGCTCGCTGCTGACCGAGGGAACCTCGGTGCGGCTGGCCGGCCAGGACTCCCGCCGCGGCACGTTCGGCCAGCGGCACGCCGTGATCGTCGACCGGGCCACCGGGTGGCAGTACAAGCCGCTCAAGCGCCTCTACGAGAAGGGCGCCAAGCTCTACGTCTACGACTCGCCGCTGTCGGAGTTCGCCGCCGTGGGCTTCGAGTACGGCTACTCGGTGGCGCGCCCGCAGGCACTGGTGCTCTGGGAGGCGCAGTTCGGCGACTTCGTCAACGGTGCGCAGACGATCATCGACGAGTTCATCTCCTCCGGCGAGCAGAAGTGGGGCCAGCGCTCCTCCCTCGTCCTCCTGCTGCCGCACGGCCAGGAGGGCCAAGGCCCGGACCACTCCTCGGGCCGGCTCGAGCGGTTCCTTCAGATGTGCGCCGACGACAACATGACCGTCGCGGTCCCATCGACGCCAGCGTCCTTCTTCCACCTCCTGCGCTGGCAGGTCCACTCGGACCTGAGCCGCCCCCTCGTGGTCTTCACCCCCAAGTCGATGCTGCGCCTGAAGGCGGCCGCCTCCGCGTCAGCGGACTTCACCTCGGGCCACTTCGAGGCCGTGAAGCCCGACGTCACCGTCGATCCGGCGGGCGTACGCAAGGCGTTGCTGTGCAGCGGGAAGGTCTACTGGGACCTCGTCGCCGAGCGCGCCGCCCAGGGCCGGACCGACACCGCGATCATCCGGCTCGAACGGCTCTACCCACTCCCCCGCCGGACCCTCCCGCTGGCGCTCGAACGGTACTCGGGGCTCGAGGAGGTCCGCTGGGTGCAGGAGGAGCCGGCCAACCAGGGTGGCTGGACCTTCGTCGCGCTCTCCGTGCCCGAGGCCATCGGACGCCCGCTGGTGAGGGTGTCCCGCCCGGCCTCCTCGGCGCCGGCGGTCGGGTCGCACCACCGGCACGAGACCGAGCAGCGCCAGCTCGTCCTCGACGCGCTCGCCTGACCGGGGCCGGACGTGTACTTCACCGACCGTGGCATCGAGGAGCTGGATCAACGGCGCGGCGAGGAGGACGTCACGCTCGCGTGGCTGGCTGCCCGGCTGGCGGAGTTCGTCGACCTGCACCCCGAGTTCGAGGTCCCCGTGGAGCGACTGGCGACCTGGCTGGCCCGGTTGGACGACGACGAGGACCCCGACGACTGACGCCCCCGCTGAGGGTGACGTTCCGTACAGACACGCCGGCGTGTCGCGTACGGAACGTCACCCTCAGCGGGGGGTCAGGGGGTGAGGACGATCTTGCCGAAGGCGTCCCCGCTGGCCAGTCGCTCGAACGCGCTGCGCGCGTCGGAGAGGGCGTACGACGAGTCGATCAGCGGGCGGGTCCCGGTCGACACGCAGAACCGGAGCAGGGCCTCGAGCTCGGCGCGTGTGCCCATCGTCGAGCCGAGGACCTGGAGCTGGAGGAAGAACACGCGCGCGAGGTCGGCCGGCGGGTTGGCGCCGGAGGTCGCCCCGGAGACGACCAGCCGCCCGCCCGGGCGCAGCGCCTTGAGGCTGTGGCTCCAGGTCGCCTCGCCGACGGTCTCGATCACGGCATCGACCCGCTCGGGGAGCCTGGCCCCGGACGCGAAGGCCTCGTGCGCACCGATCTCGACGGCGTGCGCTCGACGCTCCTCGTCCCGGCTGGTCGCCCAGACCCGCAGGCCGGCCGCCCGGCCGAGAGTGATGGCAGCCGTCGCCACGCCGCCGCCCGCACCCTGCACGAGGACCGTGTCGCCGGGCTTGACGGCCGCCTTGGTGAACAGCATCCGGTAGGCCGTCAGCCAGGCCGTGGGCAAGCAGGCAGCTTCGGCGAAGGAGAGCTCGGCCGGCTTGACGACGAGGTTCTGCCGAGGGACGGCGACGCGCTCGGCGAGCGTCCCGTCGTAGACCTCGGACAGCAAGGAACGCTTGGGATCGAGCGTCTCGTCGCCACCCCCGGCTGCCGGGTCGCCGATCACCGCGTGGACGACGACCTCGCGCCCGTCCTCGTCGATGCCGGCCGCGTCGCAGCCGAGCACCATGGGCAGCCGTTCGGCGGGCAGACCCACGCCCTTGAGGCTCCAGAGGTCGTGGTGGTTGAGCGTGGCCGCGCGCACCTCGACGGTCGTCCACCCGTCGGGCGGCGACGGCTCGGCATGGTCGCCGACCGCGAGGCCGGACAACGGGTCAGCAGGATCGATGCCTACGGCGGTGACGGCGAGCACGCGCCGACGCTACCGCGTGCTGACCGCTGGCTCAGCGTCGGGCGAGGCCCTCGGCACGAGCGGCGGCCGAGACGGCCTCGGCGATCCGGGGTGCGACCCTGGCGTCGAACACGCTCGGGACGATCGAGGTGGGCGACAGGTCGGTCACACACCCAGCCAGGGCTCGGACCGCTGCGAGCTTCATGCCCTCGCTGATGCTGCGCGCTCCCACCTCGAGCGCGCCCTTGAACAGCCCCGGGAACACGAGCACGTTGTTGATCTGGTTGGGGAAGTCGCTGCGCCCGGTGGCCACCACGGCGGCGTGCCGGTTGGCGATGTCGGGGTGGATCTCCGGGTCCGGGTTGGCCAGGGAGAACACGATCGAGCGCTCGGCCATGCTCGCGACGACCGACTCCTCCACGTGACCGCCGGAGACGCCGACGTAGACGTCCGCCCCCCGCATGGCGTCGACGATGGACCCGGTGAGACCAGCCCGGTTGGTGCTGGCGGCAAGGGCCCGCTTGACGTCGGTCAGGTCCGTCGCGTCCCGCGTGCACGATCCCCTTGCTGTCGCCGACCGCCACGTCTCCCACTCCCGCTTGCTGGAGCATCGCGGTGACCGCGATCCCTGCGGCTCCGGCACCGGAGACCACGACGCGGAGGTCGGCCAGCTGCTTGCCGACCACCTGCGCCGCGTTGGTCAGGGCCGCCGTCACCACGATCGCTGTCCCGTGCTGGTCGTCGTGGAAGACCGGGATGTCGAGGCGTTCCTGCAGCTGCCGTTCGATGGCGAAGCACCGAGGAGCGCTGATGTCCTCGAGGTTGATGCCACCGAAGGACGGGGCGAGGCGTACGACCGTCTCGACGATGTCCTCGACCTCGTGGCAGTCGAGGCAGATCGGCACAGCATCGACCCCGCCGAACTCCTTGAAGAGCAACGCCTTGCCCTCCATGACCGGGAGCGCGCCGAGGGGACCGAGGTCGCCGAGGCCCAGGACCGCCGAACCGTCGGTGACCACCGCGACGACGTGGGACCGCCAGGTGTAGAGGTCGGCCAGGCTCGGGTCCTCGGCGATCGCCGAGCTGACCCGACCGACGCCCGGGGTGTAGGCGATCGCCAGGGCGGCATCGTCGTGCACCTCGACGGTCGACCGCATCTCGATCTTGCCGCCCCGGTGCATCTGGAAGACCGGGTCGCCGGCCAGGTCGTTCGGGACAGGGGGCTCAGTCGAGGACGCGGTCACCCCCTCACTCTACGAACCGGCCGGGGTCGCTCCGCCTAGGCCCTGGCGGCCACACGCGGCGCACGACCACGGCCAGCACGTCCACGTCCGGGACGGCACCCACCGCCCAGGAGTCGATGCCCTCGGCGGGGTTGTCACGTTCCACCCACCAGCCCTCGGGCTCGCGCCGGAGCAGCCGCTTGACCGCCAGCGGCCTTCCGCCGGGGAGCCGGACCACCGCGATGCGTCCCGGCGCGGGCGGCGCCCCCCACCGCACGAGCAGCCGGTCCCCCGCGAGCAGGGTCGGCTCCATCGAGCGCCCGGCCACGACCACCAGGCCGTACGGCCCGATCCTGCGCACGCGCTCTCCTCTCGCCGACGGTAGTGTCACGAACTGCCCACCCGTACCCGGAAGGACCCTCGCATGCTCACCACGGTTCACGCCCACTGCGACCTGCCCTGCGGTGTCTACGACCCTGCGCAGGCCCGCATCGAGGCCCAGTCGGTCAAGGCCACCATCGAGAAGTACAACGCCTCCGAGGACTCCGCGTTCCGCTCGCGCGCGCTCGCGGTCAAGGAGGAGCGGTCCGACCTGGTCAAGCACCACCTGTGGGTGCTGTGGACCGACTACTTCAAGCCCCCGCACTTCGAGGCCTACCCGCAGCTGCACGGCCTCTTCAACGAAGCCACCAAGCTCGCCGGGGCCGGTGGCACCAAGGGCTCGACCGACGTGGCCGTCGCCGACGACCTCCTGGCGAAGATCGACGAGATCGCTGAGATCTTCTGGGAGACCAAGAAGGCCTAGGCGCCGCCGGCGCAGGTCGTCCGTCGTGCGGTCCGTGCTCGCGAGGCTCTCGAAGGGCCCGGCGTCTCGGGACACCCGGCGTGGCGCTTCATCACGAGTGGCCCACCTCAGACTGTGACCTGTGGCCTCTCGGTCTGCTGCCCGACGAGGTGCGGCGACGACGTGGACCTGGTCACCGGGTGCGTGGCTGGTGCGTCCCTGGGCAGCGAGGTCCCGGTTGACCAGCACGGCCGGTGAGTCGCAGGCGCGAGCCGTTGCCTCCGACTGCAGAGCACGGTGCCTCAGGCTGCGGCGGCGAGGAGTTCGCGAACTTGCCGCACGGTCGGGACCCGACCGGACACCACGACTTTCTCGTTCACGACCAGGCCCGGGGTGGACATGACCCCGTAGCCCACGATGGTCGCGTAGTCCTCGATCTTCTCGATGGTCGCGTCCAGGCCGAGGTCAGCGACCGCCTCGCGGGTCACGCGTTCGAGGTTCTTGCAGTTGGTGCACCCAGGACCGAGCACCTTGATGATCATCGTTGTCTCCTCTGTGTGCGTCAGGTGGCCAGGACGATGTTGAACAGGTAGCCGACGGCGACGATGCCGACGCCGACGACGACGACGAAGGTGCCGATGAGCTGGGGCTTGAGTACGCGCCGGAGCAGGATCATCTCCGGCAGCGACAAGGCGACGACGCTCATCATGAAGGCGAGCAGCGTGCCCATGGGCAGGCCCGCGTCGTGCAGGGACTGGACCAGGGGCATGACCCCGGCCGCGTTGGAGTAGAGCGGGATCCCGATCAGCACTGCGACCACGACGCCGAGCGGGTTCGAGGCGTTGGCGTAGGTGGTGAAGAAGTCCGTAGGCACCCACCCGTGGATGACCGCCCCGAGGCCGATGCCCACGAGCAGGTAGGGCCAGATCTTGCGCAGGATGGTGCCGACCTCTTCCAGACCCATCTGGATGCGGTCGTCCCAGGTCAGGCCGGCCGTGGAGTCGATGACCTCGCCGCCCAGCCGGGTCTCGAAGACGAACGGCTCGACCCACTTGTCCACCCCGAGCCGGCCCAGAACCATGCCTGCGACGATGGCCACCGTCAGTCCCGCCCCGATGTAGAGCACGGTCGGACCGAGTCCGAACATGCCGAACAGCAGGCCGATCGCGATCTCGTTGACCAGGGGGCTGGCGATGAGGAAGCTCATCGTGACGCCGATCGGCACGCCGGCTGCGACGAAGCCGATGAACGCGGGGACGGCGCTGCAGGAGCAGAACGGGGTGACCACGCCGAGGCAGGCGGCCATGACGTTGCCCACGCCCTCGCGCCTGCCGCCGAGCAGGGCACGGGTCCGTTCGATCGACATGAAGGAGCGCAGCACGGTGACGGCGAAGATGATGCCGACCAGAAGCAGCGTGATCTTGACCGTGTCGTAGCAGAAGAACAGCATCGCCGATCCGGCGCCGGAGGTCAGGTCGAGCCCCATGACAGAACCGAGGAGCCAGGCCCAGAACGGCGCGTTGATCCTGTAGAGCACGACCCAGACGACCGCGGCAGCAGCGAGCCCGACCCATCGCCTCGTGGGGCTGCTCGGACGGAGCCGTTCGGCCAGGGTGCTCATGGCGACGCGCCCACCAGTGCCTTCGGCACGGCAGCGTGCATGCGCACTTGGGCATCCGGGGCCAGCGCGTAGTCGATCCAGCGCCCCCGCCGAGCAGTGGTCACCAGGCCCGCCTCGCGGAGCACCCTGAGGTGGTAGCTGAGCAGGTTGGCCGCGACCGGCACATGCTCCTGAAGGTCGCACACGCATCGCGGCGACTCGGACAGGCGGGACAAGACGGTCCAACGGACCGGGTCCGCGATCACGCTCAGCACAGCAGCGGCGTCCGAGGCGGCGAGGGAAACTTCAGCCGAACTTGATCCAGCCATGGTTGAAGTGTCGTCCGGTCACGGTCACCGCAGACAGGGTCGAAGGTCCCCACATGCCGGATGCGACCGCCTCGGAGCTCGTCGCAGGTTCTTCGCAGCCCCTTCCAGGGACCGGGTGGACGACCGAGGTCGTGTCATAGCATGCCGCGCATGGCCCGAGGAGAGCGGAGAAGCCGCGAGACCACGAGCACATGAGCCCTACGAGCTCCCCCGGTGGACGGAAGCCGGCGGTCCGGTTGGTCCGACCCGACGACGTCGACGACGTGGACGCGATGATCCGCGAGCTCGCGACGTACGAACGCTCGCTCGACGAGGTCAAGGGCACGGCTGACGACCTCAGGCGCGCCTTGTTCGCAGCAGAGCCGAGGCTCTTCGGGCACGTCGTCGAGGCGCCGGACGGCTCGCTGGCCGGCTTCGCCCTCTGGTACGTGACGTACTCCACGTGGGAGGGCCAGCACGGCATCTACCTCGAGGACCTCTTCGTCCGTCCCCAGCACCGCGGCAGCGGGCTCGGCAAGGCCCTGCTCGCCGCCCTCGCCGCCGAGGCGGCCTCCCGCGGCTACCCCCGGGTCGAGTGGTGGGTGCTCGACTGGAACGAGCCGGCCGTGGAGTTCTACCGGAGCGTCGGGGCCTTCGGGATGGACGAGTGGACGGTCTACCGGCTCACCGGGGACGCCCTGACCGACCTGGCCGCCACGAACCGATGACCGGCACAGCCCGCACCTCCCAGAAACAACCCCTCGCAAGCGCGTCATGGGGCTACGGCTGGCGCGTCTCCCTGCCGATGGTGCTTGTAGATTCGTCAACGGATCGGGGGATCCAGCGAGGGAGAGGTGCCGTGGCTGACCCGCAGGGTCATCGACCGTGGGGGACGCGGGGAGACAGCGCTCGCCCCGGGACGGTTCGTGACGTCGTCGAGCTGAGGCTCCCGGCTGACGCGGCCTACCTGTCCGTGCTCCGCACGGCGACCGCCGGGTTGGCGGCGCGCCTGGACTTCACCCTCGACGAGATCGAGGACCTGCGGATCGCGGTCGACGAGGCGTGTGCCCTGCTGCTGCCGGACGTCGTGCCGTACGCCACCTTGGCCTGCACGTTCGAGATGCTCGGGGACGCTCTGCGCATCACCGTCGCCGCGCCGACCGTGCACGGTCTCGAGCCGGCCAGCGGGACCTTCGCCTGGACCGTGCTCACCGCGCTCGCCGGTGAGGTCGAGTCGGGCACCGACGCCGAAGGACGAGTCACCGTGCGTCTGCACAAGCGGCGAGGCGCCGCGGGGTGACCACCGGCGACCCGACCCTGACCGCGGCGCCGGCCACCGAGGACGTCATCGACGTCCGCACCAGCGCACGGCAGGAGCAACGCGCCCGCAGCCAGGAGCTGTTCGCCCGGCTGGCCACCGACGGGGACGACCGCGAGGCCCGAGACGCCCTCGTGACGCTGCACCTCCCGCTGGTCGAGCACCTCGCCCGCCGCTTCCGCAACCGTGGAGAGCCCTACGACGACCTCGTGCAGGTCGGGACGATCGGTCTGATCAAGGCGGTCGACCGGTTCGAGCCCGAGCGCGGCCTCGAGTTCTCGACGTACGCCACGCCCACCATCGTCGGCGAGATCAAGCGGCACTTCCGCGACAAGGGCTGGGCGGTGCGGGTTCCCCGCCGGCTCCAGGAGATGAGGCTCCAGATCTCCCGGGCCACCCAGGAGCTCTCGCAGAACCTGGGGCACTCCCCGACCGTGGCCGAGATCGCCGCCCGGCTCGGGGTCAGCGAGGAGCAGGTCCTCGAGGGGCTCGAGTCGGCGAACGCCTACGCCACGATCTCCCTGGACGCCGGCTCCGACGACGAGGAGAGCGGCGGACCCGGGATCATGGACACCCTGGGCGAGGACGACGAAGCCCTGGAGGGCGTCGAGTACCGCGAGTCCCTCAAGCCGCTGCTCGCCCAGCTCCCGCCGCGCGAGCGCCACATCCTCATGCTGAGGTTCTTCCGGGGGATGACGCAGAGCGAGATCGCCGCCGAGGTCGGGCATCTCCCAGATGCACGTGTCGAGGCTGCTCGCGCAGACCCTGGCGAACGCTGCGCACCGGCTTGCTGACCGAGGACTGAGTCCGACCCGGCCGCCCACCGCATCGATGGACCCGGGGAGACCGGCGTACCGCGCCGTAGCCACTCCCGGTACGTGATGCCCCAAGCCGCGGCGTCGCGGTGGCGCCCACGGCTAGCGTGACGGCCACGATCGGGCGATCGACGCCCAGCCTGAACCCGAGAGGAAGTCCGCGCCATGCCCGCGAAGAGCGCCAAGTCCGAGTCCGACGGCTTCAGCGCTGAAGAGCGCGCCGCGATGAAGGAGCGCGCCGCCGAGCTCCGGGCCGCAGGCAAGAAGGGGGCGAAGAAGGCCGACGGTCTTCAGGCGGTCCTCGACAGGATCGCGCAGATGGCACCGGAGGATCGTGCGCTTGCCGAACGCGTGCACGTGATCGTCACCAGGACCGCTCCCGAGCTGACACCGAAGACCTGGTACGGCATGCCCGCCTATGCCAATGCGGACGACAAGGTCGTCGTCTTCTTCCAGGACGCGGGCAAGTTCAACTACCGGTACTCGACGCTGGGCTTCCAGGACGCCGCGACCCTTGACGACGGCGACCTGTGGCCCGTGTCCTACGCGCTCAAGCAGTGGAGCCCGGAGGTGGAGGATCGCGTTGCCGAGCTGGTGAGGGCCGCCGTCTCCTGAGCGCAGCCGGAACGCTCCGGGCTAGCGAAGGGCTCGGCCGAGCGCCGGCTGGAGCAGCGCGAGCAGGCAGCCGACCGACAAGACGACGACCACCCAGCCGAAGACGACCTCGGTGCCTCGACCGGTCGCCAGCAGCCAGCCCACGGCGAGCAGCACCAACGCCGAGGTGATGACCGGTGCTCGCGCCCACCGATGTCGCTGACGCAGGCCCCGTGCGCAGAGCAGCAGGGCCGCGCCCCAGCCTGCACTGAACGCCACGATCAGGGCGGCATTGAGGGGATCCGATGGGGTCTCCCCCACCCACTGCGACCATCAGGAAGATCGCGTACGCGAGCAGCCCGAGGCCGAGCAGCCCCGCGCCCAGCGCCGCCACCGAGACCGCGCGACCCTCCGCGGCCGGCGTCGCGGGGTCACCCAGGGAGTCAGCAGCGGGATCGGGCACCGGGTGAGGCTATCCCCGGGCTGCTGCGTAGGCTGGCTCGCCGTGCGCGCCCTCCTCATCGCCAACCCCGTGGCGACCACGACCACTCCGCGCACCCGGGACGTCCTGCTGCACGCGCTGGCCGCCGATCTCGACCTCGAGGTCGCCGAGACCACCCACCGTGGCCACGCCCTCGAGCTCGCGCGCGGGGCCGCCGCTGCTGGGCTCGAGCTCGTCATCACCTTGGGGGGCGACGGCACGGTCAACGAGGCGGTCAACGGACTGCTCGACCAGGGACCCGGGCCGGATCGACCCGCCCTGGCGGTCGTTCCCGGCGGCAGCACCAACGTCTTCGCCCGGGCGCTCGGTCTGGGCACCGACCCGGTGGAGGCCACCGGTCAGATCCTCGACGCGCTGCGGGAGCGTCGGACCCGCACGATCGGCCTCAGCACGGCGGACGGCCGGTGGTTCACCTTCTGCGCCGGCCTCGGCCTGGACGCCGATGTCGTGGCGGCCGTCGAGCGCGCCCGCAGCGGAGGTCGGCGGTCCACCCCCGCGCTCTACCTGACCTCGGCCGTCCGGGAGTTCTACGCCGGCGACCGCGACGCCCCGGCCCTGCGGCTCACCCGGCCCGGCGAGGAGCCGATCGAGGGGCTGCACCTCGCCATCGTCCAGAACACCGCGCCGTGGACCTACCTCGGCGGACGCGCGGTCAACCCCTCTCCGCTGGCTTCGTTCGACACCGGCCTGGACCTGCTGGCCCTCCACGGGCTGGGGACCGCCTCGACGCTGCGGCACGTCCGCCAGCTGCTGCTGAGCCGCCGCCCCCCGCACGGGCGCGACATCGTGGCCCTGCACGACGTGCCCGAGCTCACCCTGTGGGCCGACCGCCCCACCTCGCACCAGGTCGACGGCGACCACCTCGGGGACCGGATGAGCGTGACCTTCCGGGCCTACCCCGACGCCCTGCGCGTCGTCCTCTGACGCCCGACCCGGGAGCTCCCGGGGACCGGCCTCGGCCGGCCGGAGACGGTCACGCTGGGTGTTCGGGGCGCTGCGCAGAGCCGCGGATCCGCACAGACTGTGACGAACACCACCGAACCGGGCACCGATTGGATCCTGGAACCGCTTGCCGTGACGCCCCAGGTTTGCCACGGTAGAGGGGCGCGTGGAACACCCGGGCCGTCCGGAGCGTTCTGTCGCAGCAGCCTGGTGCTCGAGCGCCGGGGTCCGCAGCACACCGCGGGTCCCGACCACGTGCCGCGGGCTGCTTCGTGAAAGCGTTCACAAGCCCGACCCTGAGGAGACGAGATGGACTGGCGCCACCGGTCCGCCTGCCGTGACGAGGACCCCGAGCTGTTCTTCCCGATCGGAAACACCGGCCCCGCGCTGGTGCAGATCGAGGAGGCCAAGGCGGTCTGTCGTCGCTGCGAGGTGATCGAGCCGTGCCTGGCCTGGGCTCTCGAGACCGGCCAGGACGCCGGCGTGTGGGGTGGGCTGTCGGAGGACGAGCGCCGCGCCCTCAAGCGCCGCAACGCCCGGGCCCGCGCCCGGATGGGCTGACCCGTTACCGGACGCAAGGTCACCTTGTCCCTGCTTCAGCCGGGATTTCGGGCTACTCATCAACCCTCACCGGCGCCAGGCGCGTGAGCTGAGTCGTTCAGCGCAACGGCAGCCGTACGACGGCGCGGGTGCCGCCGCCCTCGCGGGCACCGAGCTCCACCTGGCCGCCCAGGTCAGCCACCAAGGTCCGGGCGATCTGCAGGCCCAACCGGGCTGAGGCCGCGTCGTCGAAGTCGGGCGGCAGCCCCAGACCATCGTCCTCGACTGCCACCACCAGCACACCCTCCACCCGCTCCGGCCGGACCTCGAGCGTCCCACCCCGGCCGGCCAGCCCGTGCTCGACAGCGTTCTGCGCCAGCTCGGTGAGAACCAGCGCGAGCGGGGTCGCCAGGTCGGCGTCGAGCTCCCCGAAGGACCCCGCGCGTCGCGTCACCACCGCTCCGGGTGCGTGGTCGGGGTCGGCCGCCATGTCCGTGACCATGGCGAGCAGCCGGTCGGCGATCTCGTCGAAGGGGACGTCGGGGTCGGGGCTGGCCGAGAGCGTCTCGTGGACCAAGGCGATCGTCCCCACCCGGCGCTCGGCCTCGACCAGCGCAGCGACGGCGTCGGGGGCGCCCACGCGGCGCGCCTGCAGCCGGAGGAGGGCGGCCACGGTCTGCAGGTTGTTCTTCACCCGGTGGTGGATCTCCCGGATCGTGGCGTCCTTGGTCACCAGCTCGCGCTCGCGACGGCGTACGTCGCTGACGTCGCGCAGCAGCACCAGGGCGCCGGTGCGACGCCCTCCTTCCAGCAGCGGGATCGTGCGCAGCGCCACGACCGCGCCCTTGGCCTCGATCTCCGTGCTGCCCGCGCTCACCCCCCGCAGGGCGGAGGTCGGGTCCTCGTCGACCGCACCCCGACGAGGGCTCACGAACCGCGACGTCTCAGCGAGCGGGGCACCGACGAGGTCGGCGGCGAGGCCCAGCCGACGATAGGCGGACAGCGCGTTGGGGCTCGCGTAGGCCACCAACCCGGCAGCGTCGAGCAGGATCAGCCCGTCTCCGACGCGCGGGGAGTCCTCGGAGTCGGCACCCGAACCGGCCGGCGGGAACGTCCCCTCGGCCACCATGCCCGCGAGACGACGCGCGACCTCGACGTAGGTCTCCTCCAGGCGGCTGCGCGCGAGGTCGACCGAGGGGTCGGTGTGCTGGGCGACCACGCCGATCACGCCCGTCCGGCCGGGCACCGGGATCCCCCGGCCGACCACCGCCGCCGGACCGCCGACGGCGTCGACGACCCTGCCCTGGGCGAGCGCCTCGTCGACCGCGGGATTCCGGCCGCGCGGGAGGAACGTGCCGACCAGGTCATCGGCGAAGAACGTGGGACCGGTCGTGGGCCGCAGCTGGGCGACCGCGACGTAGCCGGACCGGTTCCAGGTGGGCAGCCACAGCACCAGGTCGCTGAACGAGAGGTCCGCCAGCAGCTGCCAGTCGGCGAGCAGGAGTCTGAGCCGGTCGAGGTCGGAGGCTGAGAGCTCGGTGTGCCGGTGGGCGAGGTCGTCGAGTCCGGACATCGTCAGCCGCCCTCAGCCGCGTCGCCACGGCCCGCAGAGTCCCCGACCGCGGACGGCACGAGCTGCCGGCGCAGGTGCCGCTCGTGGCTGGTCTCCCCCTTGAAGTGGTCGGCGTCCTCCACCCTGGCGAACTCCTCGAAGCCGAGCCGGTGGGCCAACGCCAGCGAGGCCACGTTGCGCTCGTCGATCTCGACGAGACGTCCCTCGCGCCCCACGCATCCGCCAGGTGAGCCATCACCCGGGTCATCGCCTCGGTGGCCAGCCCCTGCCCCCACCAGGCTGAGCCGAGCATCCAGGCCAGGGGCGAGGGGCCTTCCGGACGGACCGTCGCCTCGACCACCCCGACGTACGTCGGCTCGCCGGCGAGGCGCACGGCCCACTGCAGCCAGGCCTCGTCACCCTCGGGCGAGCGCCGCGTCTCCAGCTTCCGGTACCGCTCGGAGAGCGAGGCCAGCGAGGCGGGGGGGTCCTGGGGGACGTACCGATAGACCGAGGGGTCCTGCCAGAGATCGAACAGCAGCGGTGCGTGCGCGGCGCCGATCGGCTCCAGGCGAAGGCGCTCGGTGAGCAGCACCTCGTCGGGGTCGGTGGGGAAGGGGTGGCCCGGCACGGCTCGAGGCTAGCCCGCTGACAGGATGAGCCGGTGACCCAGGGACCGGAGCGTTCAGAGCGCACGCGCGACCTGGTCGCGCGCGACCTCACCCACGTGTGGCACCCCTTCACCCAGCAGTCCGCCTGGGGCGAGGACGAGCCGCTGGTGGTCGACCGTGCGGAGGGCATGTACTTCTGGGACACCGACGGACGCCGGTACCTCGACGGCGTCTCGTCCCTGTGGGTCAACGTGCACGGCCATCGGGTCCCCGAGGTGGATGCCGCCATCCGGGCCCAGCTCGACCGGCTCGACCACACGACGTACCTGGGCCTCACCCACGAACCCGGCATCGTCTTGGCCGAGAAGCTCCTGGCGACCGCGCCGGACGGCCTGACCCGGGTCTTCTACGCCGGTGACGGAGCCTCGGCGGTGGAGGCCGCGATCAAGATGGCGTTCCAGGCCCAGGCCCAGCGCGGCGAGGACCGGCCCCTCTACGTGCACGTCGCCGAGGGCTACCACGGCGACACCCTGGGAGCCGTGAGCGTGGGCGGGATCGAGGTGTTCCACGCGACCTACCGGCCGATCCTGCTCGAGACCCGGATGGTCTCCTCCCCCGGCGTCCTGGCTGGTGGTCAGACCAGGGCCGACCGCGCGGCCCAGGTCCTGGCAGAGCTGGCCGCCCTGCTGGACCGGGAGGGCGACCGGGTGTGCGCCTTGGTCGTCGAGCCGATGGTGCAGGCCGCAGGGGGGATGCTCACGCATGACGCGAGCTTCCTCCGCGGCTGCCGGGACCTCGCCGATGCGCACGGCGTCCTGCTCGTCGCCGACGAGGTGGCCACGGGGATCGGACGTACCGGACGCATGTGGGCGGTCGAGCACGCGGCGATCACGCCCGACCTGCTCACCTGCGGCAAGGGCCTGACCGCGGGGTACCTGCCGCTGTCGGCCGTGCTGGCCACCGAGGAGGTGTACGACGCCTTCCTCGGGTCCCCCGCCTCCGGACGCACCTTCTTCCACGGCCACTCCTACACCGCCAACCCGCTGTGCTGCGCCGCTGCGATCGCCAACCTCGACCTGATGGCCGAGCGAGGGACCGTGGCGCGGGCCGCCCGGGTCGGAGACCTGATCGGCGCCTGGACCGCTCCCCTGGCCGACGACCCTCGGGTCCTCGACGTCCGACGGATCGGCACGATGACCGGGATCGAGGTCGCCTCGGTGGGCGAGCGCACCGGGTTCGCCGTGTGCCAGGAGGCCCGGAAGAACGGGGTGTGGGTACGACCGCTGGGCGACGTCGTCGTCCTCATGCCCCCGCTCGCGATCGGTGACGAGGACCTCCGCGTGCTCGTCGACACCGTGGTCGCGGCCATCGCTACCGTGGTCCGGTGAGCGCCTTCGACTGGCTCGCCGCCCGCGAGGCCGAGCGGGTCAATGCCGGCCTTCGGCGGCACCTCGCCCCGCGTGGGGCGTCCGACGACCTCCTCATCGACCTCGCGTCCAACGACTACCTGGGACTCGCGCGTGACCCACGCGTCGTGGAGGCCGCGGCCGAGGCGGCCCGCACCTGGGGCGGCGGGGCGACCGGTTCCCGCCTGGTGACGGGCTCCACCGAGCTGCACGCCGAGCTCGAGGCGGCCCTCGCCTCCCACGTCGGCACGGCGGCCGCGCTGGTCTTCTCGTCCGGCTACCTCGCCAACCTCGGGGCCGTGGCCGCACTGGCTCCGCCGGGGACGCTCGTCGTCTCCGACGCCCACAACCACGCCTCCGTGATCGACGCCTGCCGGCTCTCCCGGGCCCGGGTCGTGGTGGTGCCCCACCGCGACGTCGCGGCCGTGCGTACGGCGCTCGCCGAACGCCTCGAGCCCCGGGCCCTCGTGGTCACCGACGCCGTCTTCTCCGTCGACGGGGAGGCCGCGCCGCTCGAAGCGCTGCACGAGGTGACCCGCGCCCACGGCGCAGCGCTCGTCGTCGACGAGGCGCACGCGCTCGGGGTCGTCGGCCGAGGGCGGCATCGGCCTCGCCGCCTCGCTCGGCCTGGCCGGGGAGCCCGACGTCGTGCTGACCGCGACCTTGTCCAAGTCCCTGGGCGCCCAGGGCGGCGTGGTGCTCGCGGCGGCCGCGGTCGTCGACCATCTCGTCGATGCGGCACGACCGTTCATCTTCGACACCGGCCTGGCCCCCGCGGCGGCCGGGGCGGCGCTCGCCGCGCTCGACGTCCTCGCGAAGGAGCCGTGGCTTGCCGACGCGGCCCGCGACCGGGCCCACGACCTGGCCCGGATCGCGGCGACCGCCGGCCTGCGGCGCAGCTCCCCCGACGCGGCGGTCGTCAGCATCAGGGTCGGCCCCGCCCGGTCCGCCGTCGACGCAGCGGCCGTGTGCGCCGCTCACGGTCTGCGAGTCGGGTGCTTCAGGCCGCCGTCCGTGCCGGACGGCGTGTCACGCGTGCGCCTCACGGCGCGCGCCGACCTCACGACCGCCGACCTGGACCAGGTCGCCACCGCCCTGGGCGCCGTGGCCGAGCTCCTCGACCGGACGATGAGGACCATCTCCGCTCCTCGGGTGCTGCTCGACGGCGCCCTGCGGGGACCGGCGGCGGTGGTGATCGATGACGGGGTGATCGTCGACGTCCTCGACCGGGTTCCGCCCGACGGGCCCGACCACCTCCGCCTCGACCGACTGGCGCTGCTCTCCCCCGGCCTCGTCGACCTCCAGGTCAACGGCTGGCCAGGGCGTCGACCTCGTCGCAGCCCTGCCCGACGCCGGTTGGGAGGCCGTCGCCACGTCGCTCCCGCCACCGGAGTCACCAGCTATCTGGCGACCTTCATCACCGCCCCGCTGCCCGTGCCTCGTCGCCGCCCTCGACCGGGCTGCCACGGCACGTCACCGCGCTCGCGATCGCTCGGCGGCGCCCGCCTCCTCGGCGTGCACCTCGAGGGTCCGTGGATCGCCGCCGAGCAGGCGGGCGCCCACGACCCGCGTCTCATGACGCGACCCCACCCCGGCGGACGTACGGGCGCTGCTCGCCGGCGACCGCGGCCCGCGGGTCTTGGCGATGGTCACCCTCGCGCCCGAGCGGACGGGCGCACTGGCGCCGTCGCCGACCTCGTCGCGCACGGCGTCGTCGTCAGCATCGGGCACTCCGACGCGACCGCGGAGCAGACCCAGGCCGCGGCCGACTCCGGCGCGCGCATGGTCACGCACCTGTTCAACGCCCAGCGCGGCTGCACCACCGCGAGCCCGGGGTCGCGGCCTCGCGCTGGTCGACGACCGGCTGACCCTCGGGCTGATCGCTGACCGCCACCACGTCCACCCCGAGGTGCTGCGGCCTGACGCTGCGCGCGGCCGGCCGCGGGTCGCCCTGGTGACTGACGCGGCTGCTCCGACCGATGCCCCGCCCGGCACCTACCCGCTCGGCGGCGCGGTGGTCGTCGTCGACGCCCGGGGCTGCCGCGACGCGACGACGGCACGCTCGCCGGATCGACGCTGCGCCTCGACGACGCCGTCCGCAACGCTCGTCGACCTCGGGGTCGAGCCCGCGCCCAGGCCCTGCGGTGCGTCTCCTACGGTCCCCGCCGACGTCCTGGGTCGCGCCGACCTCGGCGCGGATCGCCGTGGGAGCGGCCGCCGACCTGGTCTGGTGGTACGACGAGCCTGGTCGTCCGCGCAGGCTGGCGCGCGGGCCCCCCGTTCACCGCTCCGACACGGCATGGTTCGAGCTCGCGCCTGCCAGGATGACCGGCCGTGAGCGTCCTCGTGGTCACCGGCACCGGGACCGGTGTCGGGAAGACCGTGGTCACCGCGGCGATCGCCGCGCTGGCCTCGGCCGTGGGTCCTCGGTCGCCGTGGTCAAGCCCGGGCAGACCGGGGTGACGTCCGACGAGCCCGGTGACCTCGACGAGGTACGGCGGCTGGTCACGGCTGGAGATCCGGCCGCGGGTGCGGCGCTCGACCTCCTCGAGCTGTCGCGCTTCGCGGATCCGCTGGCTCCTGCCGCCGCTGCGCGAGACGCCGGGCGGCCGCCGTACGACCTGCGGGACGCCGTCGAGGTCGTCCGTGCCCTCGCCGATCGGCACCGCCTCGTGCTCGTCGAGGGCGCCGGCGGGCTCCTCGTCCGCTACGACGACGAGGGCACGACGATCGGCGACCTGGCTCGCTGGCTCGGCCGCGCCGTGCGTCGTCGTCACCCACGCGACGCTGGGCACGCTGAACCACACCGCGCTGACCCTCGAGGCGATGGCCCACCGTGGCCTGGATCTCGCCGGAGTCGTCATCGGTGCGTGGCCCGCGGCGCCCGACCTCGCCGCCCGGTGCAACGTCCGCGACCTCGAGACCCTCGCCGCCCGACCGCTGTCCGGATCGCTGCCCGAGCACGCCGGGCTCCTTCCGGCGCCCGAGACTTCGCGGCGGCCGCCCACCGGGACTGGGGCCCGAGCTCGGCGGCACCTTCGATGCGGCAGACTTCAGGCGACGGGCCGAGCCGGCGACCCACCTGAACGCCCTCTCGAGGAGAACCGTGACCGACACGCTCGTGGTCGACGAGGCCCGCGGCGCCGACGACCTGCTCGCCGCGTTCCGCGCGCAGGTGCTCGACCGTGGCGTGGGCCTCGACGAGGACCAGGTGCTGACCGTGCTCCGGCTCCCGGACTCCGACGGTCCCGGCCCTGCTCACGCTGGCCCACGACGTCCGGATGCGCTGGTGCGGACCCGAGGTCGAGGTCGAGGGGATCGTGTCGGTCAAGACCGGCGGGTGCCCCGAGGACTGCCACTTCTGCTCGCCAGTCCGGCCTGTTCTCCTCCCCGGTGCGTGCCGCCTGGCTCGACATCCCCTCACTCGTCGCCGCGGCCGTCGAGACGGCCGGAACGGGGGCGACGGAGTTCTGCATCGTCGCCGCGGTCCGTGGCCCCGACGAGCGGCTCATGGCGCAGATGCGCGAGGCCGTCCCGGCGATCCAGGCGGCGTGCGGCATCAACGTGGCGGCATCACTCGGCATGCTGACCCAGGAGCAGGTGGACGAGCTCGCCGCGATGGGCGTGCACCGCTACAACCACAACCTCGAGACCGCTCGGTCCTACTTCCCCGAGGTCGTCACCACCCACACGTGGGAGGAGCGTTGGGAGACGCTGCGCATGGTGCACGACGCCGGCATGGAGGTGTGCTGCGGGGGGATCGTCGGCATGGGTGAGACCCTCGAGCAGCGGGCGGAGTTCGCCGCCCAGCTGGCTGCGCTCGAGCCGCACGAGGTGCCGCTCAACTTCCTCAACCCCCGGCCCGGGTACGCCCTTCGGCGACCAGCCCGTACTCCCGGCCGCCGACGCCCTGCGGACGATCGCGGCCTTCCGGCTGGCGCTCCCGCGCACGGTCCTGCGGTTCGCCGGCGGTCGCGAGATCACCCTCGGAGACCTCGGCACGCGCGAGGGGCTGCTCGGCGGGATCAACGCCGTCATCGTCGGCAACTACCTCACGACGCTCGGGCGGCCGGCCGAGGAGGACCTCGCCCTGCTCGGCGAGCTCTCGATGCCGGTGAAGGCGTTCAACACCACGCTCTGACCCTGCCGGAACGGGGCGGGTAGGTTCGGCGCATGAGCGACCAGCAGCGAGGACTCCCCTCGCATGGAGGGCCACGGCGGCGACCTCGCCGTGGCCGCGGCCCGGGCTTACGGCGTCGACACGATGTTCACCCTCTCCGGCGCGCACGTGTTCCCGCTGTACGACGGGGCGGTGAAGGCCGACCCGCCGATGCGGCTGGTGGACGTGCGCCACGAGCAGACGGCCGTCTTCGCGGCCGAGGCGACGGCGAAGCTCACCCGCACCCCCGGGCTCGCGGTGCTGACCGCCGGCCCGGGCGTCACCAACGGGGTCTCCGCGGTGACCAGCGCCTCGTTCAACGGCTCCCCCCTCGTCGTGCTCGGCGGCCGCGCCCCTGCGTTCCGCTGGGGCACGGGCGCCCTGCAGGAGCTCGACCACCCCCCGATCCTCGCCCCGGTGACCAAGCACGCCGGCACGGTCCGCAGCGTCGACCTGGTCGGCGACAAGGTGTCCGACGCCTTCGCCCTCGCCTCGGCCGCACACCGAGGACCGGTCTTCCTCGACGTGCCCATGGACCAGCTCTTCAGCCGGGCCGACGTCCCGGTACCCGTCCGCGCCACTGCCGCGCCCGGGTCCCCGACGACGACGAGCTCGCCGACATCGCCGAGCTGCTGGCCGCCGCGGCGCACCCGGTGCTCGTGCTCGGGTCCGACGTCTGGTCCGACGGCGCCGACGAGGCGGCCCGTCGGCTCGCCGAGACCGCCGGCCTGCCGGTCATCGCCAACGGGATGGGCCGGGGCATCCTGCCGCCGGGGCATCCGTTGCTCGTGACCCGGGCGCGGTCGGCCGCGTTCGGCGGCGCCGACCTGGTGATCGTCGTCGGCACGCCGCTGGACTTCCGGCTCGGCTATGGCGCGTTCGGCGGTCGGGACGGCGGTCCGGCCGCACGCGTCGTCCACCTGGCCGACTCCCCCGGCCAGGTCTCCGGCCACGCCGAGCTCGCCGCCTCGGCGTCCGGCGACCTCAGCCTGGTCCTCGACGGCGCTCACCGCGGCGTGGGAGCGCCTGGTGCGCCGACCCGACCCCAGCGCGTGGGTCACCGGGCTGCGCGAGCGCGCGGACGCGGCCGTGGCCGCCGACGCCACCGACCTGACGAACCCGAGCGACCCCATCCACCCGGCCCGCATCTACGGCGAGCTGGTCCCCCGGCTCGGCTGAGGACGCGGTGGTGATCGGCGACGGCGGCGACTTCGTCTCCTTCGCCGGCAAGTACGTCGAACCGCGACTCCCGGGGGGGTGGCTCGACCCGGGGCCGTACGGCTGCCTCGGCACGGGCCTCGGCTACGCCATCGCCGCACGGCTCGCCCGGCCGTCGGCCCAGGTCGTGCTCCTCCTGGGCGACGGGGCTGCCGGCTTCTCGCTCATGGACGTCGACACGCTGGTGCGCCACCGGCTCCCCGTCGTGATGGTGGTCGGCAACAACGGCATCTGGGGGCTGGAGAAGCACCCCATGCAGTTCCTGTACGGCTACGACGTGGCCGCCGAGCTGCAGCCGCGCACCCGGTACGACGAGGTGGTACGCGCCCTGGGGGGCGACGGCGAGATGGTCACGCGGCCGAGCGAGATCGGGGCGGCCCTCGATCGCGGGTTCGCCTCCTCCGTCCCCTACCTGGTCAACGTGATCACCGACCCAGCGGTCGCCTACCCCAGGACCACCACGGGTGTCTGAGCGCCCGCGACCTCGCTGTACGTCTGGCGCGCAGCGACGAGCTCGACCTCGTCGGCGAGCTCACGGTGCAGAGCTACCTCGACGGTGCCGGCCTCGAGCCCGGGAGCGAGTACCTACCGACCCTTCGCCGAGCGAGCGACCGCGCGGCGGCGTCGCCGTTGTACGTCGCGGTCCGCGAGGACGTCGTGGTCGGCGCGGTGAGCGTGTGCCCGTACGGCAGCCTCTGGTCCGAGATCGCCGAGCCCGGAGAGGTCGAGCTGCGCATGCTCGTCGTGGCCCGGTCCGCCCGAGGCACCGGTGTCGCCGACGCCCTGCTCGCGCGCGGCCGACGACTTCGCTCGGGAGCGCGGCGACCACGCGCTGGTGCTCTCGGTCATCGATGACAACGCGCCCGGCCCACCGGCTGTACGCCCGGCACGGCTTCGTCCGGATTCCTGAGCGGGACTGGGACCCCACGCCCGAGGCGCACCTGCTGACCTACCGGCGAGCCGTCTGACTCGGATCGACCTGGACGAGTCGCCGCGTGGTCTGCGCGTCAGACTCGGCCGAGGGCCGGGACGACGTGCTCGCCGAGGCCGCGGATGAAGCCGATCGGGTCGTGGAAGGGCATGACGTGGACCTCGACGATGCCGATGTCGGCGTACCCCTTCATCTGCTCGACGAAGTCGGCAGCCCCTGCCGCCGTGGTCGGGTCCAGCGGCGCCGCCCACAGGATCGTCTTGCGGATGCGCGCCACGTCGGTGCCCTCGTTCGCGCAGTGACCGGCGAGCACGTCGAGCTTCGCCTGCGCCGCGTCCGGGCCGGTGTCCGGCCGCGCGAAGAAGTTGCACGCGTCCGCGTACCGGGCCACCAGCCGCAGCGTCTTCCGCTCCCCCGAACCGCCGATCATGATCGGCGGGTGCGGGCGAGTCAGCGGCGGCGGTGAGCAGATGGTCTCGGCAAGGCGGTAGTGCGCGCCCTCGTACGGTCCGTCGTCGTCGCTCCACATCTGCAGGACGATCTGCAGCGTCTCCTCGAGCCGCTCGAAGCGTTCGGACAGCGGCGGGAACGGCACCCCCAGCCCGAGGTGCTCGCGCTCGTACCACGCGGCGCCGATCCCGAGCATCGCGCGTCCGCCGGACAGCACGTCCAGGGTCGTCACGACCTTCGCGAGCAGCCCGGGGTGCCGGTAGGTCACGCCGGTGACCAGCGCCTGCAGCTCGACGGTCGTGGTGTGGGCGGCGAGGAAGCCCAAGGTGGTGTACGCCTCGAGCATGGGCGCCGGTGCGTCGCCCAGACCCATGCCCTCCATCTGGAAGAAGTGGTCCATCACCGACAGGTTGTCCAGACCCGCTTCCTCCGCCGCACGACCGACCTCGGCCAGCGTCGTCGCCGATCGCCGAGGCGCCCTCGGGAAGACCGAAGTTCACCAGGTGCACGCCGACTCTCATGGCGACTCCCTCCGCAGTCGCCCCATCCTATGCGCGACGCTGATCTGCCTCAGGAGGCGCCTGGGACATCGATCGACGTACTCGAGGCGTCGCGCGGTTCCCGGAGGTGTCCGCCGGCGTTGAGCGGGTCGTGGGCGACGATCCCGGGGAGCTGGTCGTGGAAGAACACCTGGGACAGCAGCTCTCGGCGCGACCGGGTATCGGACTTCGAGAAGACCGCCTTGAGGTGGTCCTGGACGGTCCACGGCGAGATCACGAGTCGCTCCGCGATCGCGGCGGTGTCGAGCCCGCGGGCCACGAGGGTCGCGACCTCTCGCTCGCGCGGGGTCAGCCCGAACGCCTCCAGCCGCAGCGGCACCGAGTAGTCCGCGTCCGCCCGTTGCACCACGATCGCCACCCGCCCGTCGGTTGGACCGTTCGGCAACGACCCGTACAAGCTCAGCCACCCGGACGACGTGGGCACGTGCAAGGGCGCAGCCGACCTCCCGACCCTGCCGCTGCTCCGCACCTCCGCGGCGATGCTGAGCGCTGCGGCCGGGACCTTGCGGCGAGCCGGGTCCTCGACGACCAGCAGCGCGAGCAGCGTGTCGGCCTGCGGCGTCGAGAGCTCGACGTCGTCCTGGGCATCGAGCACGAGCAGGCCGGGCGCGCGATCCTCGTCGGCCCGACGGGCGGCGTCGACGCGGTACGAGCTGCGCATCGCCTCCGCCACCGGCCGCGAGAGCCGGGCCAGGATCCGTGCTTCCTCGGCGGTGAAGTCGCCGGTCTTCTCCGTCCGGTGCAGCACGACGCATCCCCAGGCGCGACCGCGCGTGACCATCGCGGCACGCATCTCGTACGGCGTACCGATCGGCTGGAGGTACTCGACGTAGCGGGCACTTCGCTCGGGTCGGCCGCGGGTGGTCTCGCTCAGCACCCCCACCGGTGAGCGCCGGGCTGCGAGTGCGGCGAAGGTGTTCACGTCCTCGCGCAGGTACTCGCTGGTGACCACCGCGCCCGCTGCCATCGCCTCGGTCTCCGGCGTGAGGAAGCCGCCGGTCATCAGCTCCACGGGGTTCGCCGTGGTCAGCAGCCGCGTGTCCGGATCCAGGCCGTGCCAGCAGAAGGCGTCCACCGGGAGCGCCCGTCGGATCCGCGCGGCCAGCTCTGCGTGCAGCTCCCCGTACGGCAAGCCGCGAGCACCGAGCCGCTCGACCTCCGTGACGAGGCGATCCCCGCTCCAGCGCTCCACGACCTCATGGTGCCGCCCGGTACCCCCGCCAAGGGCTCACATGCGCGAAAGATCCCAGATCCGCGGGGATGCCCTGCTCTCGGCTGAGCCTGATGGTGGTCCTGGTGCCGACCACCGGCGCCACACCGACCGTGGAGGACCCGCCATGACGCTCGTGAACAGCTCGACCCACCAGGCCACCCAGACCCTGTGTCTCGCCGCACCGCTGCTGCCCGGCACCACGTCGATGGACCGCGAGGAGATGCTGTCGTGCTGGCACGGCGAGCGCAGCGAGGAGCACACGGCCTCCCGTCGTCCTTCACGGCATCACCCGCGAATCGGTCTGGATCCAGAGCGCACCTGGCGGGGACGTCGCGGTCGTCCTCCTCGAGTCCCCGGACCTGTCGAGCGCCCTGCTCGGTCTCGCGACCTCCGCTGAACCCTTCGACGTCTGGTTCCGCGAGCACCTGCTGGCTGTGCACGGCATGGACCTCACAGCCGGCCTGTCACGTCCGGAGCAGGTGCTGGAGTTCGGCGCCTGATTCAGGGCTGCCGGCGACGCCCGTCCAGCAGGGCGGGTGGCCCGGCAGCCACCCTGGCTGCGGAAGACAGGACCTTGTCGAGCAGGCGAAGGAACTGGCTATTTGCCTCCGAGACAAGTATTTCGGATCTGAGGTATGTGCGCAGAAGTCAGGAACACAGCGAGCGGACCAGCGGCGTCGGGTTGACCGGGTCGCTCTCCTTGCCGCTCTTCCAGTACTCGAAGTGCAGGTGGTTGGTCGCACCGGCGTTGCCTGTCGACCCCACCTTGGCGATGACCTCACCCACCGTCACCCTCTCGCCCGACTTCGCGAGGTTGACGTCGTTGTGGGCGTAGAAGAACTTCGATCCCGACCGACCCTGCAAGGTGATGGTCCACCCACCGCTGCTGCCGCTCCAGTGGGCACGCAGGACGGTGCCGGACTCGACCGCGAGGATCGGGGTTCCTCGCCGCGCGAGCATGTCGACCCCAGCGTGCCCTCCACCGCCGCGCGCCGCGCCGTACGTGTCGGTGAACCGGGCGCCCGGCGCGGGGCAGGTCCGCCCGTTGCGCACCGAGCGTGAAACGCCGGCGGCCGCCGAAGCCCGCACGATGGCGCGCCAGGTGGCGACGCCGACGATGCCGTTGACCTTGAGCCCGTGCCTCTTCTCGAACCGCTTGACCGCGGCCAGGGTGATCGGTCCGAACCAACCACTCGCCGGTTGGACGCCCAGCAGCCGCTGGAGCCGCTTCACTGCGGCGCCGCGGTCGTCGTAGCGCAGAGCCGGGTACGAGCTGGCCGCTGCACTGCGCACCGGCGCCGCTGCGGCGGTCGAGGGTGTCAGCGCGACCATCGGCCCGGTCAGGAGGACCGCCGCGAGGGCTGCGGCGAGCAGCCGATGCGCGCGGACGAACGGGGCAGGGGACGTGGGCAAGGACATGATGGACCTCCGACGCCTACGAGGTGAGCTGTCGGGTTCGGCCGGAGGTTCGGCCGGCCACCGTGAGGTGGCTTCACCCCGAGGACCAGGTCCGTGGTGCGCGGGTCCCCCGCTCCTGCCCACAACGGTCGAGAGGGCATCCGGGGCGGGCAGGACTCGGCGAGGTCCCGGACGTCATCCGTCGGAGGGACGGACCTCGTCACGCTAACAGCGGCCGGGGCCAAGGGGAAGGTTTTGTCCTGGTTTGGCCGCCACGTTCACTCAGTCGGCCGCGCGGGACCCGAAGCTCCACTCACGCACCGCGCAGACTCCAGCCTCGACCGCCCCCGTCCGGGCGTAGGTGCGCAGGGCTGCCTCGTTGTCCGGGTCGACAGCCACCCACATGCCCGTGCACCCACGGCCCGCGGCCAGTTCGACGAGGGACTCCACGAGGCGGCGCCCCACTCCTTGGCGAAGACTTCCCTCCGCCACGCCGAGCTCGTACAGGAACATCTCAGTGCCCTTGTCGGGGTGAGTGGTCTCGACCCCGGACACGAACCCGATGGCCGTTCCCGAGTCGTCGAGAGCCAGGAGCACGTGGTGGCCCGCCGAGGCCAGGAACGCCTCTGCACCAGCCCTGTCGACCGGTCCGTCGAACAGCGAGCTCGCCTCGACGAGGGCCTCGGGCGTCGTTGCCCGCTCGATCCTCATGGGCGTTCAGCGTGCGACGCCGAGCGAGGAACCGATCCCGGTCGACGACGACCCGAGTGACCGTGCCGTGCCCGACGAGGCGGCCCGAACCGTCGGTCGCCGCCACGTCGAAGCGCACCAGGCGGCCGTCGACGTGCACGGTCGTGGCCCGACACCTGCACCGTCGCGCCGACCGCCGAGGGCGCAAGGTGCTCGAGCTCGACGCGGGTCCCGACCGAGGTCTCGGCGTCGGCGAGGACGCCCTCCAGCGCGAGCAGGGTGGCCGCCTCGGCCAGGGCCAGCAAGCGCGGGGTCCCAAGAACCGCGAGGTCCCCGCTCCCGAGCGACGCGGCGGTGTCATCGGGTCCGACGACATGGCAGAGCGACCCCGTGAGGCCGACCGTGACAGGCATGGCCGTAGGTTACGACGGTGCCGACCGACAGCCTCGCCGTACTGCGCCCACTGCGGAGGGCCGAGCGACCTGGGGCACCCGGATTGCGCCCGCGCCCTCGAGCTCGAACCGCCGCGCTACTGCACGCTCTGCCGCCGACGGATGGTCGTGCAGATCACCCCGACCGCCTGGACGGCGCGCTGCGTGGAGCACGGGGTCTCGACCGGCTGAGCCGGCGGTAGGTCAGCCAGACCCGCGCAGCGTGCGCCGTGCGGTCGGAGCACCCCCGTCAGGCGACGAGGCCGAGGCGCCGCAGCTCGACGGTGAGGTCGTGCGGGCTCGTGGACGCGGCCATCGCCGCCTCGAGGGTGATGACGCCGTCGCGGATGAGGGACACCAGGTGCTGGTCGAAGGTCTGCATCCCGTAGAAGCCGCCCTCCTGGATCAGCTGGTGGATCGTCGGAGGTCTTCTCGGGGTCGACGATCGCATCGGCGATCCGACCGGTGTTGATCGCGATCTCCATGGAGACGCAGCGGCCGTAGCCGTCGGCCCGCGGGACCAGCCGCTGGCAGATGATGCCGCGCAGGGCGCCGGCGAGCGCGAGCCGTACCTGCTTCTGCTCGTGCGGCGGGAAGAAGTCGATGACCCGGTTGACCGTCTCCGCGCGCGTCGGTCGTGTGCAGCGTCGACATGACGAAGTGACCGGTCTCCGAGGCAGCGAGGGCCGCCTTGACGGTCTCGGTGTCGCGCATCTCACCGACCAGGATGACGTCGGGGTCCTGCCGCATCGCGGCGCGGAGGGCGACGGAGAAGTCCTCGGTGTCGACGCGGACCTCGCGCTGGTTGATCATCGCGAGCTTGTCGTAGTGGAGGACCTCGATGGGGTCCTCGATCGTGACGCAGTGGACCTCGCGGTTGTTGTTGATGTGGTCGATCATCCCGGCGAGCGTCGTGGTCTTGCCGGAACCGGTCGGACCGGTGACCAGCACCAGTCCGCGAGGTTCCATGGCGAGCGCAGCGAGCACCGGCGGAAGACCGAGGTCCTCCAGCGGGATCGCACCCACGCTGACCCGACGGAAGACCAGGCCGGCCGAGCCACGTGAGCGGAAGGCGTTGACGCGGAAGCGACCGAGGCCGGCGATGGAGTAGGCGAAGTCCGCCTCGTTGGTCTTGGTGAACTCCTCGACGAGGTCGGCGCGCAGCACCTCGGCGACGAACGCCTCGGTGTCGGCGGGCTTGAGCACCGGGGCCTGGAGCTTGCGCAGACGGCCGTCGATGCGGACGCGCGGCGGGGAGCCCACCTTGCAGTGGAGGTCGGAGCCGCCGCACTCCAGCAGAGCGCGCAGGTACGGCTCGATCGACGGGGTCGGCATCGGTCACGAAGAGAGCATCGGGCGATCCAGCGGTGACCTTGACCCCCGGGGCGCGGCGAAGTTCACCCGTTCGGTCGTCCGCCCGCCGCGCGGCGTCAGGTGACGACGGCGATGACGTCGCCCTCCTGGACGACGTCGCCCTCGGCGACGCCGAGCTGGGTGACGGTGCCGGCTTGCTCGGTCAGCACCGGGATCTCCATCTTCATGGACTCGAGGATCACGACCGTGTCCCCGACGGCGACGGCCGCGCCCTCGGCCACGACCACCTTCGCAGACGTTGGCGACCATCTCGGCCCGGATCTCCTCGGCCACGGGGGCTCCCTCCGGGTGATGGTCGACCTGCTGGGGCGAACGGTCGCGACCCTACCGCCGCGCGCGGTCGATCAGTGGTCGACGCGGGACTTGCGCACGATCCGGGCCAGCGTCTCGACGACCCGTGGGTCGAAGTCGTACGCCATGCCGAGGCGCAGCCGCTCGAGGGCGTCCAGCCGCCGGCCGTACTCCTCGGAGTCGCCGACGATGTCGTCGTAGGCGTTGGCCGCCTTGATGATCCGGCGAGGCCACCGGGAGCGTCGGGTCGGCGTGCTCGCGCGGACGGCGGTACGGGTCGGCCTGCCGCTCGATGATCTCCGCGACCGCGTCGAGCACCCCGGTCTCCCGGATCACGCTGGCCCCGAGCTCGGCGACCTGGCGCTGCGTGGACGGGTCGACCATGACGGTCATGCCCCCGGGGATGGGCTCCGCCAGGGCCATCTGACCGAGGTCGTGCATCAGCGCCGCGTACTCGAGGTCCCGGAGGTCGTCCTCCGACATCCCGAGCTCGCGGCCGACCGCCACGGAGATGTCGGTGACCCGCTGAGCGTGCCCCTTCTCGGTGTAGAAGCCGACCTCGGTGACCTTGGACAGCGAGCGGATCGTCTGCGTGTAGGTCTCGCGGATCGCCGCGTAGCGGCGGAAGGAGAACTGGGTGAGGAGCAGCGGGACGCAGAAGACCGGGATCGCCCACCAGGCCATCACCTGGGCGGCGAGCGCGATGAGCACGCCGGTGGCGCCGATGGCCGACCCGAGGCCGAGCAGCGCTCGCAGCTCGTCGCGCAGGGTCGGCAGGTAGGGGGCGCGGGTGCGGTCGGCCCGGACCAGGGCGGCCACCGCGGCATCGAAGACGCCCACGACGAGGACGATGGTGACCATCACCAGCGGCAGGACCCAGGAGGGCTCATCCGGGATCCGGCCGGAGAGGTAGAGCGGTCGGAAGAGCGCGGCTGCCAAGGCCACCGCGAGGACGCGACGCGCGATCTCGTCGAGACGCGGAGACCGGCCGGCGGTGACGTACGGCAGTGCACCGAGGAAGCAGGCCAACGCGGTCAGCGAGATCACCTGCCAGACGGTCTGGGTGGCTCGCGGTGCCGCCGAAGCTGGTCAGCAGGGCGTAGGCGAGGGCCCCAGCGGCACCCAGCGGTGCGGCGACCCGGCCGCCCGGCAACGTGATGCGCAAGACCTCGCCGAGGGTGATGAAGACCCCGAAGGCGAGGGCGATCCCCGCCTGCGCGACGCCGGCCGAGGCGGTCTGGACGACGGCCCACACGACGAGCAAGGAGGTCACGCCGACGACGAGGGCGGTCCCTCGCAGCTCCTCGGTAGCGACGGGCCACCAGCACGGACGCGGTCACTGCTCACGCTCCCGGCCGGCGAGGACGTCGACCGTCGGGTCGTCGTCGTCGAGCACGGGGACGCCGGGCTCGTCGGCCGGCTCGGGCGTGGTGGGCACCCACGGTTCGCGCACGAGCGCCGCGACCAGGGCGTCGACCATGACCGGGTCGAACTGCGTTCCCTTGCAGCGCTCCAGCTCGTGGACCGCTTCCTCGGGCGTACGGGCTCCGCGGTAGGACCGGGTGGAGGTCATCGAGTCGAAGGCGTCGGCCACGTGGATGACCCGGGCGAACTCGGGGATCTCCTCGCCGCTCAGACCGTCGGGGTAGCCCAGCCCGTCGATGCGCTCGTGGTGGTGGAGGATCCCCTTGATCGCCTCGTCGAGGAACTCGATCTCGTCGAGCATGGCGGTACCCCGGCGCGGATGCTCCTTGATCGTGGCGAACTGCTCGTCCGAGAGCCCGTCGGTGCTCTGCAGGATCTCGGTGGGGATGCCCAGCTTGCCGACGTCGTGGAGGATCCCGGCGTAGCGCAGCGCGTTGACCCGGTCCTCCCGCATCCCGAGGACCCGCGCGAGCATCACCGAGGCCTTCGCCACCCGCTCGCTGTGACCCCTCGTGTAGTGGTCCTTGGTCTCGACGGCCTGCACGAGCGTGCGGATCGTCGCCTCGTACGCCTGCTGCTGGAGCGGCGAACTGCATCCAGGCCCACCGCGCGACGAGCAGGGGCAGCAGCACGAGGACGGCCGAGAAGGGGCTCGACCAGTGCCACAGGACGGCGAAGAGCAGCCCGAGCAGGCCGTACCCGACGTAGGAGGGCGCGGTCTCGGCCACCAGCCCGAACAGCACCTCGCGGGGACTGGTGCCCCCCACCAGAGCCAGCATCCAGGTGAGCAGCCCGGCGTTGACCAGGCAGTACACGACGCTCGCCGCCAGCACACCCAGCACGACCAGGAGCCAGGCCGAACGAGACGGCTCGGCGGAGGCGGCGAAGATGGAGGTCGCGCCGAGGGCACTGAGCACCAGCCCGGCGGCTGCGGCCGACAGCGCGAACTGGGCACCGTTGAAGGCCCGCTTGTGCCGCGCGGTCGATCCGCCGGCGAAGGCCGAGAGCGCCCCCACGAAGCACGCCTCCGGCGCTCCGCCCAGGAGTCCTGCCGCGACAGCCATGGGGAGCGTCATGTGCAGGCCGATCAACGCCTGCCCCTGAACCCGGAGCCCGGGTCGCTCCCGGTCGATGACGATGGTCAGCCCGGAGAGCACCGCGATCAGCAGCCAGTTGGGCCGGGCGAGGGCGGACAAGACAAGTGCCAGGGCAGCCAGGGACCAGGTCGCGACCAGGAACACGCGAGCCCGGAGCGGCAACCCGTGCATCGACCCCCCAAGGATCGTGGTGGAGAGAGCGGGACGGGGATCGGCAGAACGATGGTTCGGGGTTTACTGCCAGCTCCAGCCGGAACCGGTGGAGAGGAAGTGCTCGACAGCGGCCGCGATCTTCTTCATTGGACATCACCCCTGGGATTCACGTCACGGACGCCGCTGATCGTCCGTGCGAGATCCGCTCCGCTGAGGTTGTGGTGCACGTGCGTACTGCTGAGCCTCGGCCATCTGTGCTGCCGATCCCGATCCCGCCCTCTTCAGTTGTCGTGCTCGTCCGGTCCCCGTCCGGTTTGAACCGGTTCACCTGACACTGAAGTGAAGGGTGGGACGAAATGCTGCGTCAAGTACCTGATCGGACACGTTCGGTGAACTCATGACCTTTTGGGCCCATCGAACTACGCACTGTAGCCCGATGTGATCAGCCTCGTCGCGCTGCGTGACACGACACCCCGGACGGCTCAACACGCGGCGGGGCAGCCGCGGCGACCTCTACCGATGGCTTACGCTCCGGCGAAGGGGGATCTCCGGTGCCGTCCGTCCGTCGGCGGCACCCGCCCCACCAGCAGCGAACGAGGGGACCGTGCAGCGTGGCCACGCCCGGCAACCGTGACCTGACCTCGGCCTACGCCGACCTGGTCGCCGGGGTCCTGGACGCCCGCTCCGACGCCGCCAGCCAGGCCTTCGACGCCGAGGTGGCCGCCGCCGAGTCCGAGGGGCGCATCGACGCCCGCACCGCTCGGGCTCTTCGGTGGTGGCAGCGCGAGAGCCTGCGGGCGCTCGTCGAGCACGCCCACACCGCGCTGCCCCCCGCGCTCGCAGCCGTCGGTCAGGCGCAGGCCGATGGGGGCCGCGGCGCCGCCGACGCCGCCGAGGCCTGGGCGCGCGCCGTCGGCGACTCGCTGAGCGACCCGAGCGCGGCCGATCCCATCGTCCAGGAGCCGATGCGGGCCGCCGCTGCGGCTCAGCCCGGCGGCGAGCTCCCCGACGCCCATGCCGACGCCGCCCGACCTCCGCGAACGCCGTCGGCGCCTGATCGTCGCCGGCCTGAGCCCGCTGCCCCGCGAGGAGTAGACCGTGCCCACCCTGCGCCTCCTGCCGGAGTTCGAGGACGAGCTGCGCCGGCTCCCCGGGATCATCGCGGCCAGCGTGGTCACCGGACCGGACGCCGTGCCCACCGAGGTCCATGTCCTGGCCGAGCCCGGCAAGGCTGCCAAGCAGGTCGTGCGCGACGTGCAGTCCTACGCCCTCGCCAAGCACGGCCTGGCGATCGACCACCGCATCGTCAGCGTCGTGCAGATCGGCGCCGACGAGGTCGGCATCCCGCCGCACCCCGAGATCGACCTGGTCGAGGAGGCCGACGAACCCGCCCCACCGCGGCCGGCGATCAGCTCGATCATGGTGCGTACGGCCGGCAGCGAGTCCGAGGCCGTCGTCAGCCTGGCAGCCGGCGGCCAGATCTTCGAAGGCCGGGTGCTCGGGCCGGGTGCCGCCTCGCAGCGACCCCGGCTGGTCGCGCAGGCCACCTTGCGAGCCCTTGACGAGCTGCTCGGGACGGTGGCCGAGGTGGAGAGCGCCGCCGTGGTCACCGTGGGCGCGCGCGAGGTAGCGGTCACGGTGCTCTCGGTGATGGTGCCTCGAACCGGCGAGCAGGTCGTCACCGGGAGCGCCCTGCTGCGCGGTGACGAGGCTGACGCCGTCGCGCGGGCGGTCCTCGACGCGCTGAACCGCCGTCTCGCCGGCTGACCGACGCGTGTCGTCGAGTGCCGCGCGACGTGGGAGACTTGCCGCCGGACACGGACGCCAGTCCGTACGAACGAGGAGCCCCCATGAGCAAGCGCGGCCGGAAGAAGCGTGACCGGAAGAAGAGCAAGGCCAACCACGGACGGCGCCCGAACTCCTAAGGACCGATCGCGCCTCACGACAGCAGACGACCGGCACCGTGACGGTGCCGGTCGTCCGGCGTTTCGGGGGCCCAGCGGGCGCCGTTCAGTCGATCCGGAACTCGACCTGAGTCACCTCGATGCGCACCTGCGCCAAGCGTTGGATGACCTTCATCCGCAGCTCGTCGGGGGCGGTCTCCGACCCGCAGCAGCGCGCCACGAGGGCCTTGACCTCCTGCTCGATGCCGAACTGCCGCAGGCACGGCGAGCACTCGTCCAGATGGTGACGGATCACGTGGTGGTCGTCGGCGGTCATCTCACCGTCGAGGTAGGCGTAGACCGCGTCGAGGACCTCTCCGCAGTCGGTCTCGTGCGGGTTGCCGCAGCTCATGACACACCCTCCGCGGGGACCAGTCCGCGCTCGCGCGCGTAGTCCTCGAGCAGCACCCGGAGCTGGCGCCGCCCGCGATGCAGCCGCGACATCACGGTGCCGATCGGCGTCTCCATGATGTCGGCGATCTCCTTGTACGCAAAGCCCTCGACGTCGGCGAGGTAGACCGCGATGCGGAACTCCTCGGGGATCGACTGGAGCGCCTCCTTGACGTCGGAGTCGGGCAGCGCGTCGAGCGCCTCGGCCTCAGCAGAACGTAGGCCGGTCGCTCGTGTGCGACTCGGCCCGGGCGAGCTGCCAGTCCTCGATCTCCTCGCCGGAGGACTGCAACGGCTGGCGCTGCTTCTTGCGATAGCTGTTGATGAAGGCGTTGGTCTGGATGCGGTACAGCCAGGCCTTGAGGTTGGTGCCCTCGGTGAACTGGTGGAAGGCTGCGAACGCCTTCACGTAGGTCTCCTGCACGAGGTCCTCGGCGTCGGCCGGGTTGCGGGTCATCCGCAGCGCCGCGGCGTACATCTGGTCGAGGTAGGGAAGGGCGTCGCGCTCGAAGCGCAGCGCCCTTTCGTCGGAGCTCTCCTCGACGTCGGTGACCGGACCCACCTCCTGGTTGGCGTGCTGACCCTTGGAGGATACCGGCCAGGTGGGCCAGTCGAGATACGCCGGGCGGTCGACGGAGGCTGCGAGCACGATCGGGGAACGTCACCGACGCGTGCCGGCATTCCCCACCGTCAGCCCACGAGGAAGCGCCGTACAGCCTCCACCAGCACGTCGAGGGTCTCCGCCGCGCTCACCGGACCCCGGGCCGCGACCCGGAAGGAGTGGTCGGCCCCGGGAAGGGCGACCACGTCGACGTCGGCCGGAGCCTCGTCGCGCAGCGCCCGGGTCACCTCCTCGGGGCTCCCGAAGGCGTCCTTCTCGCCCTGGACGACGAGGGTGCGAACCCCGGACCCGAGGAGCTCCTCGACCCTGGACTTCTCCGGGCGGCCCGGTGGGTGCAGCGGGAACGCGAGCGCGACCACAGCGACCGCCCCGACCTCCTTCGCGGTGCGGCAGGCCACCCGCGCTCCGGCGCTGCGGCCTCCGACCAGCATCGGGACCCCCAGGCCCAGCCTCTTCTGCACCGCCGGAAGGACGGTGAGCCAGGCTTCGTCCAGCCGGGCCGGTGGTGCGGCAACCCGTCGACCCGCAAGCACCCAGGGCTGGTCCACCCGCACGACCGCGACACCCTCCGCCGGAAGCCGCTCAGCGAGGGCCATCAGGTCAGGGGTGTCAGCCCCTCTCCCGGCACCGTGCCCGAGCACCAGGACCCGTCGGGTCGGACCGCTCGGCTCGCGCACCCAGATCCTCGCCGGGCCCCGCGGGGTGTCGATCAAGGCTGACCCAGCCGCCCCCTCAGAAGAGCGCGGCATCGGGCTCCCCGCCGGGGTCGTCGGCAGGACCTGGCTCGGCGGCGATCGGGGCGACCAGCTCCGGGCCGTTGTTGCGTACGTTGTTGACCAGGGTCGCCACCGGCCAGGCGTCGAGGGCTCCTGGCGCTGCCGGGACCAGCAGACCCGCCGCGGCCTCGGTGTCGTCGTTCGCGGGGTCCAGCCACTCTGCGCGCCGCTCCGGGGGGACCATCAGGGGCATCCGGTCGTGGATGCGGCCGACGTCGTCCTCCGCCTGCGTCGTGAGCACCGTGCACGTCCACAACCACGCCGCGGGGTCCTCGCTGTCGTCGACCGAGGGGTCGCGCCAGAACTCGTAGAGCCCCGCCATGGCCAGCGGGTGCCCGTCGCGCCGGGTGATGTAGAAGGGCTGCTTCTTGCCGCGCTGCTCGCCGTACCACTCGTAGTAACCGTCCGCCGGGAGCAGGCACCGACGCTTGGCGAACGCGCGGCGGAACGCCGGCTTCTCGCTGACGGTCTCCATCCGGGCGTTGATCAGCCGCGACCCGATCGACGGGTCCTTGGCCCACGAGGGCACGAGGCCCCAGCGCACCGGCCGAAGCAGGCGCACAGGCGCCGTGCCCTCGGGCGCCGACCGGTCACGGCGGGTCAGGACCGCGGGGACCTCCTTGGTCGGCGCGACGTTCCAGTCGGGGACCAACCGCTCGCGCTCGTCCACCCGGTCGACCTCGAACTCCTCGACCAGGTCGTCGGGGTTGGCGCTGGCCGCGTACCGTCCGCACATCCCCCCATCCTCCCTCGCCGGTAGCCTGGACGGCGATGGCCCGCCGACGGAGTGACCTCGACGAGGACGACGTCCGCGTGCGCCCGGGGCGCGGCAAGTCCCGGCCCCGGAGCAAGGACCGGCCGGGCCACGAGGCCGCGATCCCCGGGCGGGTGCTCACCGTCGACCGAGGGCGCTTCACCTGCGTGGCGGGCGACGCCGACCGTGAGGTGATGGCGATCAAGGCGCGCGAGCTCGGCCGCAAGGGCGTCGTGGTCGGGGACCGTGTCGCCCTCGTCGGCGACGTCTCCGGGGCCGTCGACGCCCTCGCCCGGATCGTGCGTGTCGAGCCGAGGACCTCGGTGCTGCGGCGCACCGCCGACGACACCGACCCGGTGGAGCGCGTGCTCGTCGCCAACGCCGACCAGCTCGTCGTCGTGACAGCCCTGGTCGACCCCGAGCCCCGGCCACGGCTGCTCGACCGCTGCCTGGTGGCGGCCTTCGACGCGGGGCTCGAGCCGCTCCTCGTGCTCACCAAGTCCGACCTGCGGGCCCCGGACGAGCTGCTGGCCGTCTACGCCGACCTCGACGTCCCCTCGGTGGTCACCCGTCGCGACGCGTCGGGCGGCATCGACACCGTGCCGCTGCTGGAGCGCCTGCGTGGCCGTACCTCCGTGCTCGTCGGCCACAGCGGCGTCGGAAAGTCGACCCTCGTCAACGCCTTGGTACCCGGTGCGGACCGGGCGATCGGGCGGGTGAACGTCGTCACCGGCCGCGGTCGGCACACCTCGTCCTCGGCCGTGACGCTCCGGCTCCCCGACGGTGCCGGCTGGGTGGTGGACACACCGGGGGTTCGCTCGTTCGGGCTCGCGCACGTGGACCCGGGTCGGGTGATCCACGCCTTCCCGGACCTGGTGCCGGGGACGGTCACCTGTCCGCGCGCGTGCTCCCACGACGAGGAGGAGTGCGGGCTGGACGGCTGGGTCGCCTCGGGGGGAACCACGCCGGGGCGCCTGGAGTCGTTCCGGCGCCTGCTGCGGAGCCGGACGTCGGACGACGACACGACCCCCGACCCCGAGCCCCGGTAGGACGCTGGGTCAGGGGTTCGTCGCGTCGACGATGCCCGACCACACCGCCGAGCTGCCGGCGTGCCCGGTGAGCACCACCTGCGCTGACGCCGCGACCGCCGCGACCACGGCGAGGACCATCAGCGTCTTCGTGATGCCGGCGTCACGACCACGACTGCGATCGACCGCGAGCCAGGCCACCACGACGATCCAGAACGCCAGGACCACCCACGGCGTCATGGCACCGAGGTCCGCGTGGCGCTGGATGTCAGGGTTTGCCGGGAGCCGTGACTGGAGCTCCTCCCCCGAGACCTTGGCGACGAAGGCCGAGCCGACGGCGACCGTCAGGACCACGACGAGCGCCGTGGACAAGCGCTCGCACCACCGGGCGCTCAGCGCGCAGACCACGACGCCGACCGCGCTCAGCGGGACCAGCACGACGACCGCGTGGACCACGAGGGCATGGACCGGGAGTCCCAGGACCGTGTCGAACATGACCCCACTGTGTCGTCCCGGACCGTTGCGCGCCACAACCGGCGGCTGCTCCACGCTGGAGGCCGATACCGTCGTGCCTCGTGAACGACGACCGCGCCACCTCGGAGCCGTACGCCGCTGACCTGGCCCTCGCCCTCGAGCTCGCCGACGCGGCAGACGTCCTGACCCTGGAACGCTTCCAGTCCCTCGATCTCGTCGTCGAGACCAAGCCGGACCTGACCCCCGTCAGCGACGCCGACACCGCGACCGAGCGCGTGCTGCGGGAGCGGCTGGCAGCGGCACGTCCCGAGGACGGCGTCCACGGGGAGGAGTACGGGGGTGAGGCCGACCTGCACGGGCGCACCTGGGTGCTCGACCCGATCGACGGCACCAAGAACTTCGTCCGCGGCGTCCCGGTGTGGGCGACGCTCGTGGCCCTCCTCGACGACGGCGAGCCGGTGGTCGGCGTGGTCTCGGCCCCCGCCCTCGGGCGCCGCTGGTGGGCGGCCATCGGCTCCGGCGCCTGGGGCTCCTCCCCAGGCGGCCCGCAACGCCGGCTGCAGGTCTCGGAGGTGTCCCGGCTCGAGGACGCCTCGGTGTCCTACAGCGACCTTCATGGCTGGGGTGACCGGCAGGCAGGCTTCGAGGCCCTGCTCGCGACCGCCTGGCGGAGCAGGGCCTACGGCGACTTCTGGAGCCACGTGCTCGTCGCCGAGGGAGCCGTGGACGTGGCCGCCGAGCCCCAGCTGGCGCTCTGGGACGTCGCGGCGCTGATCCCTGTCGTGGTGGAGGCCGGCGGCACCGTGACCGGGTGCGACGGTCGACCGGCCACGGGAGCCGTGGGAGCGCTCACGACGAACGGCGTCCTGCACGACGCCGTCCTTGCACAGCTGGCCGCCCGCTGAGCTCGCGCCAAGGGTCCACGGCCCCAGGCCCAGCGGGCACCGGGGCGTAGCATCGACCACCTGAAGGCACGTGACGACCAGGGGGTGACCGTGGGGGATTCTTCGCTGCACGGCCCCAGGTCGCGCGGCCGTGGCGCAGGTTCCTCGCTTCGCGGCCTGCTCGCCGTGGTTGTCGTGGCGCTCGGCGTCATCGCAGCTGGCAACCCCCGCCGCGGCGGCCGACGTGGTGATCACCAAGTGTCGGCGACACCGGCCCCTCACAGGCGGGTCAGTCCCACACGTTCTTCGCCACGCTGTCCGGCGCGGACTGCGCGACCGCCCAGGTGACCTTCGCCATCCAGGGCGACTCAGCGAAGACCACAGCCGGGAACGACTGCTTCGCCAGCGCCGAGCTGACCCTCCCCAAGTCCGTCGACCTGTCCCAAGAAGGGCGGATCGTTCAGCTGGTCGGCCGGCATCACCGGCAGCTCGGTCTCCGACTCGGTGGCGGTCACCTGCGCGCCCGTGATCAAGCCGACGCCCAAGCCCACGCCGAAACCGACGCCCACCCCGACGCCGACCCCGACGCCGACCCCCACGCCGACACCGACCCCCACCCCGAGCAAGTCGCCGAGCAAGTCGCCGAGCCCGTCACCGACCCCCACCCCGACGCAGAGCCCGACACCGTCGCCCACCCCCACGGCGTCGCAGGTCGTCCCGCCCGTGCCGGTCGATGACGGTGGCCCGCAGACCCCCACTCCCGTGCCGTCCTCCCGGCTGGGTTTCGACCTCGCCGCCTTGGTCGTCCTCGTGGCTGGCGGACTCGGTGCACTCGCCCTCTGGCGTCGAGGCGGTGGGTCCCTGCAGGTGGGCGGCGTGGTGGCCGGCACCTTGGCCGTGGCCGCCGGCGTCGTCGTGGTTCCCGCGGCCTTCGCCGGCTGAGCCCGCTCCTCGAGCCAGCGTGGTCCTCAGCGAGGTCGTGGCCGCCACGTCGGTCGCCGAGGGGAAGACCGGAACGGTCACCGCGAGCTGCCCGGCGGGCTCCGTGCTCGTCGGCGGGGGGCTGCGGACGGCCCCGGATGCAGCAGCCTCCACCGTGCACGTGTCGGTGTCCCAGCCCACCGCAGGTGGCTGGCAGGTCACGGCCACCGCGGGGTCCACGACCGCGGTGACCCTCACGGCGGTGGCTGAGTGCACGAGCAGTCGTGCGGTGGCACCCGTCCTGGCCATCGGGCCGACCGTCGCCGTTCCGTCGGGCAGCTCGGTGGAGTCGGCCGTCGGCTGCCCCGACGGTCAACCCCTCGCCGTGGGCTGGAGCACGGGCACGGCGTCGCCGGTTGCCGTCCTCCCCCTGCAGGCCGGGGGAATCGTGTCGAGCTGGGCTCGGACCGACGGTTTGGCCCTCGCCACAGCCACGCTCCAGTGCACGGGAGGCTCGGCCACGGTCGACGTGCTCCGCTCCGACGAGGGCGGCCTGGATGTGGTGAGCGGCGGTGTCGGCGAGTCAGAAGCCACCTGTCCGGCGGGCTTCAGCGCGGTCGGCGGCGGCTACACGGCCGCCGCCCCGTACGGAGGACGACTGGCGGCGGTGACACCCCTGACCGCCGCGCCCGAGGAGGACCGCTACGTCGTCAGGGTGCAGGCCGAGAGCCGGCGAACCGCCGCTGCGACTGAGCGTCTACGCACTGTGCGTGCCCGAGGGGTGAGTGCGGCCAGCTGGGCCACCACCCAGGGCGCGAAGGCCATCGCCGCGAGGTCGAACCACCCGTAGCCACCGGCTGCCCCGGACGGCGGGTTTCCCATGGGGACCAGACCGGTCGGGTCGTACGGCTGCCAGGTCCACGTGCCCAGCGCGGTGCCGACCAGCTCGAGGTAGGTCACGACGAGGAAAGCCCCGACGTAGAGCAGTCGGTTGCGACCGAAGGCCAAGAACCCGACGAGGCAGAGGTACCAGAACGCGCCGAGGACGTCGGTGCGCGGAGCGAGCGGCGACAGCCCCCACAAGGCGTACAGGCCCCCGGCGGTCACGGTCGCTCGAACCGCCAGCCTCTCGTGCGCCTGCAGGATCGCGGACCGGCCGAGGGTGAGAGCGGCAAGGTAGACCAAACCGTGCCCCGGGGGCACGAAGGAGGGCACGTTGTCGAGGCGGTAGACGTAGACCCCGAGGCCCGCCGAGAACGTGTACTCGATGAGGGACGCGAAGACCACGACGACGGCAGCCTGCGCGCGGACCGCGGTGGTCTCGAAGGCCAGGAGGGTGAACAGCAGCACCCAGGTACCCAGCCCCAGCAGGCGCTGCTGCCCGAGCCCGGCGCCTGAGTCGAGGAGCAGGACGACGGGCACCCACGCGATGACGACGCCGGCGGTGACGAGGTCGGGCAGCGCCCGACGGCCCGTCCCGCGGGTCGTGCGCTCGATGACCGTCACCGGGACATGGTGCCAGGGCCGTTTACTTCCGCCGAGCCGACCGACACGATAGGCCCCCCAGACTCGCAAGGAGGGCACCGTGAACGTTCGCGAAGCGATGAGCGAGTCCGTGCTGAGGATCGGCCCGGGGCACACGATCCGCGAAGCCAGCAAGGCGATGGCCGGGCGCAAGGTCGGCGCCGCTGTCGTGGTCGACCCTGAGGGTGAGGGCGCGGGGATCGTCACCGAGCGCGACATCCTGCGAGCGATCGCCGACGGCACCGATCCCGACGTCGAGACGGTAGGCACCCACCTCACCAGCGAGATCGTGTACGCCGCGCCGACCTGGACCCTCACCGAAGCGGCCGAGGCCATGCTGCGCGGCGGGTTCCGGCACCTCGTGGTGCTCGAGCACGGCGAGGTCGTCGGCGTGCTCAGCGTGCGCGACATCGTGCGGCACTGGCACGCGGACCACAACAACTAGCCGAAGCCCCGAGACGCGCCCGCCGTCAGTCGGAGGGCTGCGTCGGAGCGGGGACGGCAGCGTCGGGCGCAACGGCGTCCGGCACGACCAGGCCCTCAGCCGCCCGGGGAGCCTCCGCGGCTGCTTCCTCCGGGTCCGGCGGGCGTGACCGGGTCCGATAGGTGCGGACGACGACGTTGACCACGGCCACCAACGGGACGGCGATGACCGCGCCGACGATGCCGGCGAGCAGCGAGCCGGCCGCCACCGCGACCACGACGGCCAACGGGTGGAGCCGGACCAGCCGGCCCATGACGACGGGTTGCAGCACGTGCCCCTCGAGCTGCTGGACCGCGATGATCGCGCCGAGCACGATCAACGCCGCCCACACCCCGTTGGCGGCCAACGCGACGACGACGGCGACGAACCCGGTCACCAGGGCGCCGACGATCGGGATGAAGGCGCCGAAGAAGACGAGGACCGCGAGCGGCAGCGCCAGCGGCACCCGGAGCACGGTCAGCACGATCCCGATGGCCGTCGCATCGACCAGGGCGATGATGACCGTCCCTCGGACATAACCCGTGAGCGTGGTCCAGGCGGCAGCGCCCGCCTCGTCCACCCCCTCCTGGGACCGGGCCGGGAACAGGTGGACGAACCACCGGGCGATCCCCGCGCCGTCGTGCAGGAAGAAGATCGACGCGAAGAGCGCCAGCAAGCCGCCTGACACGACCTCGGCTGCGGTCGTCGCCGTCGAGAGTGCCCCCGACACGAGCTGGTTCTGGTTGTCGGCGAGAGCCGCCTGGAGGCTTGCGAGCCAGGCATCGACCTGGGTCTGCGAGGCGTGCAGCGGACCGTCGGCGAGCCAGACCCGGATCTCGTCGAGCCCCTGCTGGAAGGAGTCCGACAAGGTGCCCCACTGCTCCGCGATCGAGCCGCCCACGAGCGCGGCGAGGCCCACGAGGAGCAGCACGAACCCGACGACCGTGAGCGCCGTGGCCAACCAGCGGGGTGTCCCCCAGCGCACGAGCCGGGCGTGCACCGGTGTGAGCAGCGCGGTGAGGAACAGGGCCACGAAGATCGAGAGCGCGACGAACTGGAGGCGAGCCACCAGCGTGACGAGCGCTCCGACCGCCAGCGCCACCACCAGCACGCGCCACGACCAGGCCGCCGCGACCCGAAGCGGCAGGGGGACGTGGGCGTCGGGTTCTTCGATCATCGGGTCAGCCTGCCACGGCCGCGGCGGGTCCTCGGTCCAGCAACCACTCGAGCAGGACCACCGTTCGGACGCTCATCCCCGTCGCCGCTCGAGGATCATCGGGAGTCCGCCTCTCGGTCGGATCGTCACGAGCGCATCCTTCTGCGGAGGGGGGCCGGCCAAGGGCCGGAGCACGTACCTCTGGCTGATCCGCGCGAGCAGCAGGGTGCCCTCGAGCAGGGCGAAGTCGCGGCCGATGCAGAGCCGGGGACCCGAGCCGAACGGGGCGTACGCGGCCCGCTGACGCTCACCGCGCCGCTCCTCGGCGAAGCGACCGGGGTCGAAGCGCTCGGGGTCCGGCCATGCGGACGGACGACGGTGCAGGGCGTAGGTGCAGAGGATGACCAGCGACCCCTCGGGCACGGCGACCCCCGCGAGGACGTCGTCGGCGAGAGCTCGGCGGCTGACCACCCAGGCCGGCGGGTACAGGCGCAGCGTCTCGTCGAGCACCTGGCGGGTCCACGTGAGAGCCGGGTAGTCCGACCAGCCGGGGGCACGCGCCGCGTCCCCGGTGCCGAGGTGGCCGTCCACCTCGCCGCGCAGCCGGGCCGCAGCGTCGGGATTGCGCCCCAGCAGGTCCCACGCCCACGTGAGGGCCGAGGCGACCGTCTCGTGGCCGGCCACCACCGTCGTGACGACCTCGTCGCGCACCTGGGCGTCGGTGAGACCGGAGGTCAGCAGCAGTCCGAGCAGGTCGTCCCCCGGGTCGGCGCCCGAGCGCCTCCGGGCCACGATGTCCTCGACCGCCGCGTCGAGCGTCACCATCGCGCGCCGCATGCGTCGGTTCCCCGGGGTCGGCACGTCCAGCGGCAGGGCGAGCGGGTTCTGCGCCCGCGCGACCACCTGGCCCAGGGCGTCCAGCACCGCCTCGACGAGCACGGCTGCACGGCCAGCGAGGTCCACCGAGAACAACGCCTCCCCGACCACCTCCAGCGCCGTCCGCATCATCGCGCCGTCGACGTCCACCACGGACCCGTCCGGGGCGCGGTCCCAGCGGGCCAGCAACCGGTCGGCCGCTCGGACCACCGTGCCGGCGAGCGGCTCGAGCGAGGAGTGGTGGAACGCGGGCTGCTGGACCTTGCGGTTCACGCGCCACGGGTCGAGGTCTGCGGTGAGCAGACCCTGCCCGGTGACCAGCGCCAGGCTGTCGTACTGGATCGTGCGCTTGCCGTAGCCGCGGTGGTTGTCGCGGAGCACGCGCTGGACTGCGTCCGGGTCGTCGACGAAGAAGACCGGTCGTCCGGGGATCGGGAACTCGACGACGTCACCGAGCTCGGCCGCGGTCGCGGTGAGGAACCCGAGCGGATCGGTGCGCATGGCGCGCGCGTGCGCGAGCATCCAGCGGCCGCTGGGCCTGGCCGGCTCACGGGTCGACCGCCACCTGGGCGCTCAGCCCTGCCGGAGGCGCTTGAGCTCGTGGCGTGCGAGCACCATCCGGTGCACCTCGTCCGGTCCGTCGGCGAAGCGCAGCCCGCGGGCGTGGGTCCACAGACCGGCCAGCGGGGTGTCCTGGGAGACCCCGGCCGCACCGTGCACCTGGATGGCCTTGTCGATGACCCACTCCACCGTCTGCGGCGCGGCGATCTTGATCGCGGAGATCTCGGTACGCGCTGCGCGGGCGCCCTGCTCGTCGATCAGCCAGGCCGCGCGGAGCACCAGGAGCCTGAGCTGGTCGATGCGCACGCGGGCGTCGGCGATCCAGCCCATGACCGTTCCGTGGTCGGCCAGCGGACGTCCGAACGTGGCGCGCTCGTCGGCTCGGTGACACATCAGCTCGAAGGCTCGCTCGGCCATGCCGATCAGCCGCATGCAGTGGTGGATGCGACCTGGCCCGAGGCGGGCCTGGGTGAGCAGGCCCCCGGCGCCCTCCTCCCCCAGCACGTTCGACGCGGGGACCCGGACACCGTCGAAGAGCACTTCGCCGTGGCCGCCGTGATCGGCGTCGGTGTAGCCGAAGACGGAGAGCCCGCGCACCACCTGGACCCCTGGGGTGTCCCGGGGGACCAGCACGATGCTGAACCGGCCGCGGGGAGCAGCGTCAGGATCGGAGACCCCGAGCACCACGAGCAACGCGCAGTCCGGGCTCATGATCCCGGTCGACCACCACTTGCGGCCGTCGATGACGTAGTCGTCTCCGTCGCGACGGATCGAGGTGGCGATGTTGGAGGCGTCGGATGAGGCCACCGCCGGCTCGGTCATGCAGAAGGCGGACCTGATCCGGGCGTCGAGCAGCGGTTCCAGCCAGCGTTCCTGCTGCTCGGGGGTGCCGAACAGGTGCAGCAGCTCCATGTTCCCCGTGTCCGGGGCGGCGCAGTTGGTCGCCTCGGGCGCGAGCGCCGGGCTGCGGCCCATGATCTCCGCGAGCGGCGCGTACTGCAGCGTGGTCAGGCCTGCGCCGTGGTGCTCGTCGGGCAGGAACAGGTTCCACAGGCGGCGCGCGCGTGCCTCGGCTCGGAGCGCAGGCATCACGGCAGGACGCTGCCAGTCGAGGGTCTCGCTCTCCAGCACCCCGCCCGGACGGGTCTCCGCCGGATAGATGTGTGAGTCCATGAACGAGAGCAGCTCGGCACGGAGCTCCTCGGTGCGCGCGTCGTAACCGAAGTCCATGCTCCGGACCCTATGTCCGGGCCGTCAGCGTCGGGCGACCACCTGGACGGTGGCCATCGTCGGGTCGGCGGCGTAGGCGACGCGGACCCCGCGAGCGGCCGCGGCGCGCAGCGCGTCCAGCACCTCACCGGTGAGCACCTCGCCCGGCACGAGCGCCGGGATGCCCGGGGGGTACGGCGCCACGAGCTCGGCCGCGACCCGGCCGGCCGCGTGGTCGGAGGCCACCGTCTCGTGCGGTGCGAAGAACGCCTGGCGTGGCGTGAGAGCCGCCTCGGGGGTGCTCCCCTCGCCGAGCCAGGCGGGAGGTACGACCCCGCGCGGATCCCCGCGTCGACGCTCGATGGAGGCGATCAGCGCGTCGACGAAGGGCCCGACGGTGTCCGGGCCGTCGGCCATCGTCACCGTGGCGACGAGGGAGTCCCGGTCGGCCAGCTCGACGGCGAACCCGAGCGCCTCGAGGTCGTCCTCGACGTCGAGACCGAGGGCCCCGGTGCCGGCCAGCCCGACGGCGATCCGGGTCGGGTCGACGCGAGCCGGTGGGCCGTCGAGCACCATCAGCCCTGGCACGGCGGCGAGCCGCTCCCTCGCCCAGGACACCAGGGCGATCGTGGCCCCCAGCAGCCGTTCCCCGTCGCGGGCGAGCAGGGCGCGGGCGGCGTCGATGCTGGCGATGATCGTCCCGGACGGGCTCGTCGTGTGGGTCGCCTCGAACGCGCGATCCAGGCGGTCGCGGTCGAGGCGCTCGGTCCGGGCGCAGACGAGGGCGGCCTGGGTGTAGGCCGGGAGCGCCTTGTGGGCACTCGTCACGAAGGCGTCGGCGCCGCAGGCGAGGGCGTGCGGTGCAAGTGCGGGGTGGAACCCCAGGTGGGCGCCCCAGGCCTGGTCGACGACGAGCGGCACACCGGCCGCGTGCGCTGCGCCGGCGAGCCCCTCGACGTCGGACCGGGCGCCGCCATAACCCGGCTCCACGACGAAGACCGCCCGCGCGTCGGGATGGGCTGCGAGCGCCGCGGTGACCCGTTCGACGGGCAACGTCGCAGGCAGACCCGTCACCGGATCGACGTCCGGCTGGACCCAGACCGGGACCAGGTCGGCGAGGACGAACCCGAGGAGCAGCGACCGGTGGACCCCGCGGGTCGCCACGACGACGTCGCCCGGCTGACCGACCGCCAACGCCATGGCCTGGTTGCCGTGCGTCGACCCCGCCACCGAGAACCGGCACCAGTCCGCGCCCCACAGTGCCGCAGCGCTCGCCTCGGCTTGTCGGAGGGCGGCCGGGGCACCCCGCATGGACGACACACCGGCGAACAGCGGGACGTCGCCGCCGACGACGGGTCCGACGAGGTCGGTGGACCCCTTGTGCCCCGGGATCACGAACGGTCGCGCCCCCGCCGTCAGGTGACGCTCCCACGCGACAGCCAGCGGCGCGTCCAACGGCTCAGCCATTCACGGACCCCTTCGGTGACGGCCCGGACCCGCTCGGGTCCGGCCGCCAATCTACGAGGTCGTGCTGCGAGGACCTTCAGATGCTCGTCGGCGCGGCCGCTGCGCCCGCCGCCGCCGAACCGTCCGTGAGGTCGTACACCGTCACCCCACCGACGATCTGGGAGGCGTAGGTCTCGGCCACCCAGGTCGCGATCTCGCCTGCCGCCTCGCTGCCGCCGTTGGCCCCGAAGTCGGAGCCGCCGACGAAGTAGTGGATCTGTCCGTCAGCGACGTACTCCTGGAACTGCTCAAGGGTCGGCGACGGGATCGCTGCCGTTGAACCCTCCGATCGGCATGACCGGGTGCTCGCTGGCGAGCTGGTAGCCGGCCGCGTTGTTGGCACCGACCGTCGCCGCGACCCAGCGGTAGGAGCTGGCGTCGGCCTGCAGGAGGGCCACGAGCTCGGCGCTCGCCGTGCTGCCCTCGAGCAGCCCGCCCATGCCCCCCTGGGTGCCTCTGGCCGGGCCACCGGGCGCTCCACCGATCGCACCTCCAGGACGCTGAGCACCGGGGAACCCGCCTTGCGGGCGACCCATCGCTCCCAGTCCGGGCCGCAGCTGGCCGCCGGGTCCGCCGTGTGTCCCGACCACCGTCGGTCCGGCGGTGACGATCGCCCCCGTGTGCGGGGTCGCCGCCGTCTGGAGGGCGTACGCCGCGGGGCCGACCAGGGCCACCACGACGCCCGCTGCTGCGACGACGGCCGACACGCGGGTCGACGTGCGCGCCGAGGTCAGCAACGCGAAGGCAGCGGCCAGCCCACCGACCAGGACCACCGTCCCCAGCCAGCCGTTCCAGCTCGCGCTGCGCTCGAGCAAGCGCCACGACCACACCGCTGTCACCGCCAGCGCGGCGGCGAGCAACAGCCTGGCCACGAGTGCGGACCGGCGCTCCCACAGGCCCACGGCGCCCATGCCCACGAGGGCAGCGACCGCCGGCGCCAGCGCGACCGTGTAGTACGCGTGGAAGATGCCCTGCATGAAGCTGAAGACCAGCGCCGTCACCAGCAGCCAGCCGCCCCAGAGCAGGTGAGCGGCGCGGACCCGGTCCGTGCGCGGCCGACCCCAGCTCAGCCACAGACCACCGGCCAGGAGCACCAGCGCGGCTGGGAGCAGCCAGGCGACCTGGCCCCCGATCTCCCCGTCGAGCAGCCGGGTCCACCCGGTCGCGCCCCACATGCTGCCCGTGCCGCCCGGGGCCCGCCGGTCACGCTGCCGGTCTCCTCACCGGTGAGGCGACCGAGGCCGTTGTAGCCCCACACGAGCTCCCACACGCTGTTGGTCTGCGAGCCGCCGATGTACGGCCTGGCGGAGGCAGGGACGAGCTCCACCACAGCGACCCACCACCCGGCCGACACGATCATCGCGGCGAAGGCGGCGAGCAGCTGGCCGAGCCGGCGGCGAACCGGGGTGGGCGCCGCCACCAGGTAGACGAGCACGAAGGCGGGCAGCACGAGGAACGCCTGGAGCATCTTGGTGAGGAAGCCGAACCCGACGAGCACGCCCGCGACCACGAGCCAGCGGGTGCTGGCCGTCTCGAGCGCGCGCAGCATCGCGTAGGCCGCGCCGACGAGAAGGAGCACGAGCAGGGCGTCGGGGTTGTTGAAGCGGAACATCAGCACGGCCACCGGGGTGAGCGCCATGGTCGCTCCGGCGAGCAGCCCGGCGGCCGGGCCCGAACCAGCGCCTGACCGCGGCGTAGAGGACAGCCGACGGTCGCGACGCCCATGAGCGCCTCCGGCACGAGGATGCTCCAGGTGCTCAGCCCGAACACCCGCACCGACGCGACCATGACCCACAGCGACGCCGGGGTCTTGTCGACGGTGATCGAGCTGCCCGCGTCCGAGGAGCCGTAGAAGAACGCCTTCCAGCTCTCCGAACCGGCCTGGACCGCCGCCGAGTAGAACGCGTTCGCCCAGCCGGAGGCCGCGAGGTCCCAGACGTAGAGGACGGCCGTCACCGCGAGCAGCACGAGCAGCGCGGGCCGCGCCCAGGCCGGGTCGCTCGCCGGGCCACGGAGCAGGCGTGCGACGAGCCCTGGTGCTCGCGCCGGTCGCGACCGCGATCTGCGGGCGACTCGGGAGTGGACGGCGAGGCTGTGGGTGCGCTGATCGTCATGCAGAGACGATCGCGCCGACCCTCTGTGGGCACGCGTGTGGTCGACCTGTACGCCTGCTGTGGAGGGCAGGCGCACCGTGAACGCGGTCCGACCCGGGCGCGCTCTCCACCGACACACGCCCTCCGTGAGCCTCGACGACCGCGGCGACGATCGCCAGACCGAGACCCGTGCTGCCGGCTGCTCGCGAGCGCGACTGGTCGGCCCGGGCGAACCGTTCGAAGACGTCGGGCAGCAGGTCCGCGGGGATGCCGGGGCCGTCGTCGACGACGGTGAGGGCGGCCCCGCCCCGCGGCTTGCCGGTGAGGTGGACCGCGACCGACGTCCCGGCCGGGGTGTGGGTGCGCGCGTTGGCCAACAGGTTCGCGACCACCTGGTGCAGGCGTTCGGCGTCGCCGTCGACGACGACGGGCTCGGCCGGGACGTCGAGGTCCCACCGGTGGTCGATCCCGGCAGCGCGGGCGTCGCTCGTGGCGTCGACGACCAGCCTGGACAGGTCGACCGGTCCGTGCTGGACGGGCCGACCGGAGTCGAGCCGGGCCAGCAGCAGGAGGTCGTCGACCAGGCCGGTCATCCGGATCGCCTCGGACTCCACCCGGCCCAGGGCGTGCGCCACGTCCGGTGGGACGGGCTCGGCCGAGCGGCGGGTGAGCTCGGCATAGCCGCGGATGGAGGCCAGCGGGGTCCGCAGCTCGTGGCTGGCGTCGGCGACGAACTGACGCACCCGCGTCTCGCTGCGCTGCCGCGCGGTCAGCGCAGCGGCCACGTTCTCGAGCATGTGGTTGAGCGCCGCCCCCACCTGGCCCGACCTCGGTGCGCGGGTCGGCGTCGGCCTCCGGTACGCGTTCGGCGAGCGCCACCTCACCTCGGTCGAGGGGAAGCTCGGCGACCCGGGAGGCCGTGGCAGCCACCTGTCGCAGCGGGCGCAGGGCATACCGGACGATGGCGGTCCCGACCACGGCAGCGACCGCGAGCCCGAGGGCGGCGACCAGCGCGATGACGGCCGCGAGCTGGAGCACCGTGGCACGCACACCGGACAGCGGCAGCCCGGTCACCAGGACGTCGCCGGCCAGCGTGCGGGTCGCCAGCAGGCGGTAGTCGCCGAGCCCTGGCCCCAGGTCGCGGGTGGTCGGTGGCCCGAGCGGCAGGGTCGCCAGCTCCTGGACCGCCTGCGGCGTCAGCGCCTGAGCCTTCCCGGAGGGGTCGAGGACGGCGGCTGTCACCACCTGGTCGTTCGAGATGAAAGCCCCCAAGGTGCCCTCGCCCTGACCGGGGACGAAGAGAAAGGCCGGGCCCGGCCCGTCGTCAGGGTCTCCGCGGCCGGGACCTCCGTCGCGGTCGTCGTAGGCACCGCTGGAACGACCAGCGGCCGTCGTGAGCTGGTTGTCCAGCCGGTCGGCGAGGAAACGGTTGAGCGCCAGGACGGACACCACGCCGATGACGAGGCTGACGACCGCGATCAGCGCGAGCATCGCGGCCACGAGCCGGGTCCGCATGCTCCAGCCGCCGGTACCGCGCCGCTGCGGACGCATCGGGCGCGCTCGTCGCGTCCGGCGTACTCACGGCCAGGACCTCAGGCCGCGCTCGTGGGATCGGCCGGCTTGAGGACGTAGCCGGCGCCGCGCATGGTGTGGATCATCGGGGTCGCGTCCTGCATCGACCTTCTTGCGGAGGTAGGAGATGTAGAGCTCGACGATGTTGGCCTGGCCGCCGAAGTCGTAGTTCCACACCCGGTCCAGGATCTGGGCCTTGCTGAGGACCCGGCGCGGGTTGCGCATCAGGAAGCGCAGGAGCTCGAACTCGGTGGCGGTGAGCAGGATCTCCTCCCCGGCGCGCCGAACTTCGTGGCTGTCCTCGTCGAGCACCAGGTCACCGACCACGATCTGCGCGTCGGGCTGCACGACGGTGACGCCGGTCCGCCGGATCAGGCCGCGCAGTCGGGCGACGAGCTCCTCGAGGCTGAACGGCTTGGTGACGTAGTCGTCGCCGCCCGCCGTGAGCCCGGCGACACGGTCCTCGACGGCGTCCTTGGCCGTGAGGAACACCACGGGCAGCTCGGTCTGGTCGGCCCGCATCCGGCGCATGACCTCCAGGCCGTCGAGGTCGGGCAGCATGATGTCGAGGACCACGGCGTCGGGACGGAACTCGCGCGCGGCCTGGACTGCGGACGCGCCGTCGGACGCCGTACGGATCTCCCAGCCCTCGTAGCGCAGGGCCATCGAGAGCAGGTCGGTGAGCGCGGGCTCGTCGTCGACGACGAGCACCCGGACAGCGCTGCCGTCGGGGCGGCGCAGCTGGGCGGACGCCCCCGGCCGAGCGGACGCCCCTGGGGCCGGTGATCGCGTGACGGCGGACATACGCCCATCATGGCCCGCCCCGCTGTGCGGTGGCCCTGAGAATCCTGTGAACCTCCTGTGTCGTGCTTCACCCCGCGCTTCACCCACCGGACGAACGACCATCCGGCGGGTGAAGCGCGGAGGGGTTACGGCGGCCGGGCGTCGACGGGGCGGGCGCCGTCGGCACCGTCCGGCGTCAGGTCCTCCGTGGCCGGCCGCCGGGACCACCGCCCCGACTGGGTGCCGGTCACCGTGAAGCTCGCGTCCACCGCGACGTTGATCGGCTGCCCGTCCGAGGTGACGAGGTGCGCCTCGTACACCCCGTCGGAGTCGGTCTCGACCCGAAGGACCGTGGCGCCTGGGTACTCCGCCAGGGCGGCCGCCTGGACCTGGTCCGCCTTGTCACCCGTCAGCAGCTCCTCGTCCGAGCGCTGTGGCTGGGACTCGTCGACGGTTCCGGCCCGAGCCGTCGTCGTCCGACCTCCCGCCGGCCACGTCGAGCCCGACGGTGACGGGCGGGCGTCGAGTCCGCCGCCATCGCGCTCAGCGAGCCGGCGAGTGCGCCACCGACGAGGAGCCCCGCGACGGCAAAGGCCGCAGGGCGGCCCCATCCACGGTCGGCACGAGCCGCGACCGGGTGCGCGAAGTCGCCGGGCGCTGATCCCTCGGCGGGCGACGGAGGGAAGCGGCCGGGCCGATCCGCTCGGTACGGGGGTCTGGTGCGTTGGTGTCCATGAGCACTCCTTGGTCGAAGGGACCTGGTGCGGTCCCGCTGACCACGACGCTCCCCGCCAGGGCTTTGCCGGACGTAGGCGTGACCTGTGAAGAACCTGTCAGCCTCGCGCACGGGCACAGTCAGCCCACAGCCACGGCACACCGGAACGACAGGTCCGGCCGCCACCGTGGTCGCCATGCCCACCGCCACCTCGCCCAGCACGTACGTCGGCGCCCGTCGGAGTCGTCCGGTGCTCGACGTGGTGATCCCGGTCCACAACGAGGAGGACGACCTCGGGCCCTGCGTCCGCCGGCTGCACGCCTACCTCTCGACCGAGCTGCCCTACGGCTTCCGCATCACCGTCGCCGACAACGCGAGCACCGACCGCACGCTGGCCCGAGCCCACGAGCTCACCGAGTGCCTCGAAGGGGTCGAGGTGCTGCACCTCGAGGAGAAGGGCCGCGGCAGGGCCCTGCGACGAGCCTGGTCGGCATCGGAGGCCGAAGTCCTCGCCTACATGGACGTCGACCTCTCCACCGACCTCTCCGCGTTGCTGCCTCTCATCGCCCCCCTGGTGTCCGGGCACTCCGACCTGGCCATCGGCACGCGTCTGGCCCGCGGCGTCACGCGTCGTCCGTGGCGCCAAGCGCGAGGTGATCTCCCGCAGCTACAACCTGATCCTGCGCACCACGCTCGCCGCGCACTTCAGCGACGCTCAGTGCGGATTCAAGGCGATCCGCCGCGACGTGGCCGCCCAGCTCCTGCCCCTCGTCGCCGACCACGGCTGGTTCTTCGACACCGAGCTGCTCGTGCTCGCCGAACGGTGCGGGATGCGTATCCACGAGATCCCGGTCGACTGGGTGGACGACCCGGACAGCAGCGTCGACCTCGTCTCCACCGCGCTGGCCGACCTTCGAGGGGTCGCCCGGCTGGCGCGAGCGCTGGGCGACCGGCGCGCTGCCCCTGACCGACGTCCGGGCGCAGCTCGGGCGCGCCCCCCTCGAGCCACGAACACCAGGCGTCCCAGGAGGGATGACCCGACAGGCGGTCCGCTTCGCTGCGATCGGCGTGGTGAGCACGGCGGCGTACCTCATGCTCTTCCTCGCCCTCCGCGACCCGGTGGGTGCGCAGGCCGCCAACCTGATCGCCCTCCTGCTCACCGCGATCGCGAACACCGCCGCCAACCGTCGGCTCACCTTCGGCGTACGCGGTCCGCGGCGTCGGCTGACCGACCAGGCGCAGGGTCTGGTCGTCTTCGCCCTGGGCCTGGCTCTGACCGGCGGGTCACTGGCCGTTCTGCATGCCGTCGACGCGACGCCCGCTCGCGCCACCGAGGCACTGGTCCTGGTCGCAGCCAACCTGATGGCGACGCTGCTGCGGTTCGTCGGGCTGCGCTGGGTCTTCCGCGGTCGCGCGTCGGACCCCGCGCGGTCGACGCGTCCCTACCGGATGACCGTCAGCTCGAGACCGGCTCCTGGTCAGCCTCGCCGCGCCGGCCGCATCGGTCGGAGCCTTGACCCGCGCGCGGAACACCCAGTACGTCCAGCCCTGGTAGATCAGGACCACCGGGAACAGCAGCAGAGCCACGACCGTCATCACCTGCAGGGCGTAGTGGTTGGACGCCGTGCTCTGCACCGTCAGGTTGTTGGCCGCGTCGGTGCTGGAGACCATGACGTACGGGTAGAGGTTCGCGAACAGCCCGGCGATCACGCCGCCGATCGTGACGGCGGTCGCGGTGAACGAGCCGCCCTCGTGCCCGGCCCGCACCAGGAACGCGGCTGCGACGGCCGCGACGAAGGGCACGACGAGGAACAGCGTCGCCCACAGCGGCGCATCGGAGATCGAGGTCGTCCAGACCCCGTAGACCGCGACGAGCAGCGCCGCGGGCCACGCGAGCTTGACCGCGAGCCCCTGCGAGCGCTCGCGCACGGCTCCCTCGGTCTTGAGACCGAGGAACGTGGACCCGTGCAGCAGGCACAGGACCAGCATCGTCACGCCCAGGAGCAAGCCGTACGGCGTCAGCAGGTCGAAGAAGTTGCCGGTGAACTCCTCGTTGGCGTCGATGGGCAGCCCGACCAGGAGGTCACCGAGAGCCACCCCGGTCAGCACCGGGATCAGGATCGACCCGATGGTGAGCGTCCAGCTCCACGTGCCGCGCCAGCCGTGGGAGTCGCACCTTGCCGCGCCACTCGAAGGAGACGCCACGGATGATCAGCGCGACGAGCAGGAGCAGCAGGGCGAGGTAGCCGGCGGAGAACCACGTGGCGTACCAGCTCGGGAAGGCGGCGAAGATGCCGGCGCCGCCGACGATCAGCCAGACCTCGTTGCCGTCCCAGAGCGGGCCGATCGTGTTGATGGCGACCCGACGCTCGACGTCGTCGCGGCCCACCCACTTGTGCAGCACGCCGACGCCGAGGTCGAAGCCCTCGAGGACGAAGAAGCCCGTCCAGAGGATCGCGATCACGATGAACCAGAAGATCTCGAGAGACATCACGCCACCTCAGTACGTCAGGACCGGCGCGCGCGGCGCGGTGTCGGATGGGTCGTCGGGGGCATCAGGCACGTCGTGCTCGAGCTCCAGGCCCCGGCGTGAGTACCGGAGCATCAGGAACAGCCAGACCCCGCCCAGCACGGTGAACAGCAGGACGAAGACCGTGAGGCTGATGACGACCTCCGCCGTGCTGACCGACGGGGAGTTGGCGTTCGCGGTCAGCTGCAGGCCCTGGACGATCCAGGGCTGGCGGCCGTTCTCGGTGAGCAGCCAGCCCGCCGTGTTCATCACGAAGGGCGTGATCACCGCCCAGGTCGAGACCCACAGGAAGGCGCGGGACGTCTCCAGCCGTCCCCTGCGCCACAGCCAGAGTCCCCAGAGGGCGATCACGGGACGCACCATCGCCGTGTAGGCCATGACGCGCATCGACCAGTACTGGATGAAGACGTTGGGGATGTAGTCGCCAGGACCGTACTCGGCCTCGTACTGCGCCTGGAGCTCGTTGAGGCCCAGGACCTCGCCGTCCCACGTGCCGGTCGCGAGGACCGACAGCAGGTGCGGGATCTGGATGATCTTGGTGGGGTCGCGGTCCTGCTTGCCGCCGCCGACCTGGAAGACCGAGAACGAGCACGGTGCGCAGGTGTCCCACTGCGCCTCCATCGCGGCGACCTTCATCGGCTGGTACTGCGTCTCGATCACGCCGAGCTTGCTGCCGACCAAGATCATCAGGATCGACGCGGGAAGGAGGACCACCAGCGCCAGCTTCGCCGTCTGGGCGAACAGCGCCGAGCTGCTGGCTCGGCGCAGGTGCCAGGCGGAGACCGAGAGCATGAGGAGGCCCGCGGTCAGCAGCGAGGCGAGCAGCACGTGGATGTAGCCCCAGACGAACACCGGGTTGGTGAAGATCGCCGAGATCGAGGTCAGCTCGGCCCGTCCGGTGTCGGGGTTGATCGCGTAGCCGACCGGGTGCTGCATCCACGAGTTGGCGGCCATGATGAACGCGGCCGACAGCGCCGTCCCGAAGGCCACCGCCCAGATCGTGGCGAGGTGGACCTTCTTCGGCAGCACGCTCCAGCCGAACAGCCACAGGCCGAGGAAGGTGGACTCGAGGAAGAACGCAGCCAGCCCCTCCATGGCGAGAGGGGCACCGAAGACGTCGCCGACGAAGCGGGAGTACTGCGACCAGTTCATGCCGAACTGGAACTCCTGCACGAGCCCGGTGACGACGCCGATGGCGATGTTGATCACCAGCAGGGTGCCGAAGAACCGGGTCAGCCGGCGCATCTCCGGGTCGCCCGAGCGGTACCACTTCGTGTGCAGGATCGCCACCAGGAACGACAAGCCGATGGTCACCGGGACGAAGAGGAAGTGGTAGATGGTCGTCGCCGCGAACTGCAGGCGTGACAAGTCGAGCTGGCTGATGTCCACGTGCGGAATCTCCCTCTCCTGTCGAACCGGGTCTTGATCAACCTACTGAAGGAGGACCTCGGCGTGCCGCTCCGAATAAGTCCCGACCGCTAGGGACTTTGGTCCCTAAACCGGTGCGACCGCGCGGGCCAGCGCCAGGGCTGCGCGAGTGCTCCTGCTCGCGGCTCCACCGGGCGGCGTAGACCCCGCCCAGCTCCAGCAGGTCCGCGTGGGTGCCACGCTCCACGACGGAGCCGGCCTCGAGCACGACGATCTCGTCGACCCCCTCGAGCCCGCTCAGCCGGTGGCTGACCAGGAGCGTCGTCCGGCCGCGGGTGAGGTCGAGGAGGTCGGCGACCAAGGCTGCAGCCGTCTCCTCGTCGAGGTGCTCGGTCGGCTCGTCGAGCACGAGCACCGGGGGGTCCGCCAGCAACGACCGGGCCAGCGCGAGCCTTCTCCGCTGGCCCCCGCTCAGCCGGCTGCCGTGCTCCCCCACCCAGGTGTCGAGCCCTTCGGGCAGCTCCCTCACCAGGTCGCCGAGCCCCACGCGGTCCAGCGACTCGAGCAGGACGGCGTCGTCGGCGTCCGGCGCTGCCAGCCGCAGGTTGGCCGCGAGCGTGCTGTCGAAGACGTGCGCATCCTGAGCGCACAGCCCGACGACCGTGCGGACGTCGTCGGCAGCCAGGTCACGAAGCTCGACGCCGCCGAGGGTGGCGCTCCCGCCGTACTCGACGAACCGGACGAGCACCGACACCAGCGTGCTCTTCCCCGCGCCGCTCGTGCCGACGACAGCCACCCGGGCGCCGCGTGCCACGTCGAGGTCGAGACCGTGCAGCACCTCCTCCCCCGCCGGTCCCCAACGAGCCGTCACCCCGCGCAGCCGCAGCGCCAGCCCCGAGCTGGGGAGGGGCCGCACGTGCGCCGGGTCCGTGACCGGGTCCGGTGCGTCCACGACCTCGACGAGTCGGTCGGCCGACGCCCGCACGCGCACCAGCGCGAGCGCCGCGGCGGGGAGGCCGGCCACCGACTCGTAGGCCGCCAAGGGCAGCAGGACGACCACGGCCAGGTTCACCCCGGCGAGCCGGCCGTCGGCCACGGCCGGGAGGGCCGCGACGAGTGCGCCGATGACCGCCGCTCCGGCGAGCAGCACGCCCAGGCCCGCGCCCAGCCCGCTCGTCCACGCCGTGCGCCGAGCCAGGCCTGTGAGCTCGGCGTCCGTGGCCGCCGTCTGCGCCAGCGCCTCCGGTGCCGCGCCGCAGGCGACCAGGTCGGGGGCACCCCGCAGCAGCTCGCGCACCTGGGCGGACAGCTCCCCCTTGGCCTGGGCGGTCCGCCGCTCGGCGCGGCGACCGCTGACGGCGGTCAACCACGGGACCACGGTCGCGCCGAGCACCAGGGCGACCAGCAGGACGGCTCCGGCCGCGGGCAGCAGCCACCAGGTGACCAGCACCGACACCCCGCCGGCGATCACCGCCGTGCCGACCGGCAGGACCACCCGGAGTGCGAGGTCCTGCACCGAGTCGACGTCGGCCACCAGCCGGGCCAGCAGGTCACCGCGCCGGAAGCCGGCCACCCCCTGGGGCGAGAGCACCTCGAGCCGCCTCCACACGGCGACCCGCACGTCGGTGAGCACCCGGAACACGGCGTCGTGGGAGAGCAGCCGCTCGGCGTACCTGAAGAACCCGCGGCCGATGCCGAACGCGCGCACGGCGACGATCGCGACCTCGAGGGTGAGCACCGGTGGCATCTCGGAGGCGCGGGAGATGAGCCACCCGCTCACCGCGAGGAGCCCGATCGCGCACAAGGTGGCGAGCGCGCCGAGCAGCGCCGCGCCGGCGAGCGGAGCGCGCACCGGCCGCAGCGCGACAGAGGACCGGCGCAACGGCGAGCGCGCGGGAGTGCTGCCGGTCCCTGCGAGGCCCTCGGCGGTCATGCGCGCTCCGTCCACGCCGGGGGCGTCGGCGGCGACGGCTGCCAGCGCCGCTGCCTGCTCGCCGGGCGAGGACTCGACCGCCGCCTCCTGCGGCTCGAGGGTGAGCACCACGTCCGCGGCGAGCAGGAGCGCCGGGCGGTGAGCGACGACCACGACCGTGCGGCCGGCCCGTCGCAGGGCGTGGACCGCGTCGACCACCACCGCCTCCGTGGTGCCGTCGAGTGCGGAGGTCGGCTCGTCGAGCAGCACCAAGGGGCTGTCACGGCAGAGGGTCCGCGCCAGGGCGACGCGCCGCACCTGGCCGGCGGAGAGACCGACGCCGCCCTCACCCACCCGCGTGGCCAGCCCGTCCGGCAGCGTCCGCGCGACCTCGGGGTCGTCGAGGTCGAGACCCGCTGCCGCCAACGCCACCCGAACCCGGTCGTCGTCGACGTCCGGGGCTCCCGAGGCGCACCGCGTCCGCCACGGTCCCCTCGCCCAGGTGCGGATCCTGGGCCAGATAGGAGATCTGCGAACGCCAGGCATCGGGTGAGAGCGAGGACAGGCTGACCGTGCTGCCGTCGGGACCTCGAAGCAGCACCTCACCGGCAGCCGGCGCGACGAACCCCATGAGCAGCGCCAGCACGGTGGACTTCCCGGCGCCGTTGGTCCCGGCGACCGCGGTCACGAGCCCAGGCCTGACCACGAGGGTCTGATCGCGCAGCGCGGGGACGGCCCGCTGGGGGTAGGTGACGGTGACGCCGGACACGACGACGTCCGTGCTCCGCAGGTCAGGGACCTCGGTCGAGGCGCCGGTCATCGGCAGCGGCGTCTCGAGGACGGCGATCATCCGTTCGGCCGCGCCGACTCCTTCCGCGGCGGCGTGGAAGTACTGACCCACCAGGCGGATCGGCAGGTACGCCTCCGGCGCGAGCAGCAGGACGGTCAACCCCGCGACCAGGGTGAGGTCCCCCGACACCAGGCGCAGCCCGATCGCGACCGCGACCACGGCCACGGACAACGTGGCGACCAGCTCGAGCACGAGTGCGGAGAGGAACGAGACCCGCAGCACGCCCATGGTGGTGCGGCGGTAACGGTCACCGACCTCGGCGATGGACGCGGTCTGGGCCTTGGCGCGCCCGAAGGCCTTGAGCGTGGGGAGCCCGGCCACGACGTCGAGGAAGTGCCCGGAGAGGACAGCCAGCGCCGACCACTGCCGGTCGACCGAACGTCGGGTGAACGAGCCGATCACCACCATGAACAGCGGGATCAGCGGGATCGTCAGCGCCACCAGCAGGGCCGAGAGCAGGTCCTGGGTCGCGATCGCCGCGATGACGGCCACCGGAACCACGCAGGCGAGCACCAGCTGGGGCAGGTACCGGGAGAAGTAGCCGTCGAGGGCGTCGACGCCGCGCGTGCACAACGTGGTGAGCTCGCCCGAGCGGGTCCCGGCGAGCCAGACCGGCCCCAGCCGCACGGCGTGGTCGAGCACCGATCCCCGAAGCTCCGACTTCGCCTTGGCTGCAGAGGCGTGGGCGGACGCCTCGGTCGCCCAGGCGAGGAGCGCACGACCCAGGACGACGACGGCCAGCAGTGCGATCGGGCCGCGCTGGGACTCCAGGGAGGCCCCCTGCTGGAACCCGGCGACGATGATCCTCGCGAGGTCGAAGGCCTGGACGATCACGAGCCCGGCCGTGAGCACCCCGATGACCACCGTCGTGGCGAGGAAGGCCCGGGTGCTGCGCGCGTGGCGGAGCAACCGGGGGTCGAGGGGGCGCACGAGGAGCCATCCTCCAGCACGGGCGTCCCGGGCGGCTCGCCCGAGCCCTCAGGCCTTGATGCGCGCGTTGGTCGGGTCGTAGAGCGGCCGCAGTGACGCGCGGGCCGGGTACCGCGTGCCGGCGACGTCGACCTGCCACTCCCCCGCGTCGAGCCAGGCCTGGTCGAGCGGCTCTCCCGCGTCGATCATGGCGAGCCCGACGGCGCCACCCAGGGTGTGCCCGTACGACGCCGCTCGGACGTACCCCACGGGCACGCCGTCACGGTGCACCACCTCCGCGTGGAAGAGCATCGGGTCGGGGTCGGTCACGAGCACCTGGACCAGCCGCCGGTTCATGGGCCCCTCGGCCTTCTTGGCCAAGCACGGCGTCGCGGCCGATGAAGCCGCCGGGCTTGTCGAGGGCGACGGCGAAGCCGAGACCGGCCTCGAGCACCGAGTCGGTGTTGTCGATGTCGTGGCCGTAGTCGCGGTAGCCCTTCTCCATGCGCAGGCTGGCCAGCGCCTTGAGGCCCGCGTGCCGGAGCCCGTACGCCGGCCCGGCGGCGACGATCCGGTCGTAGACGTGGGTCGCCTGCTCGGTCGGGATGTAGAGCTCGTAGCCGAGCTCGCCGAGGTAGGTGATGCGCACGCACAGCGCGCGCGCGTAGCCGAGGTCGATCTCCCGGGCGGCGCGGAACGGGAACGCCTCGTTGGACAGGTCCACCGCCGTCAGCGACTGCAGCAGCTCACGCGACCGCGGGCCCTGCACGTTCAGCTGCGCGAACCCCGAGGTCACGTCGGTCACGAAGGCGTGGGAATCCCCGAGGTGGCGACGCATCCAGGTCTCCACGTGCCGGTGCGCGGTGTCGGAGGCGACCACCCAGAAGCTGTCGTCGTCCAGCTTGGTGACGGTGAGGTCGGCCTCGAGCAGCCCGCTCTCGTTGAGCCACTGCGTGTACGTGATGACCCCCGACTCGCCCGTCGACGTCGTTCGCCGACAGGTGGTTGAGCAGCGCGCCCGGCATCGCGCCCCTGCACGCGGAACTTCGCCATGAACGACATGTCCATGACGACCACGTCCTCGCGCGCCGCGCGGTGCTCCTCCGCCCAGTAGGGGAACCAGTTCTGCCGACCCCACGACAGCGCATCGACGACCGGCTCGACCCCCTCGGGTGCGAACCAGTCGGCGCCTTCCCAGCCGCTCACGTCCCGGAAGTACGCGCGCTGCGCCACGAGCCGGTCGTGGAAGGCGGAGGTCTTGGCGCCGCGCGCGGTCTGCATCGACTTCGTCGGGTAGTGGCACTGGTAGACGGTGCCGAGGGACTCGACGGTGCGCGTCGCGCGGTACTCCGGGTTGGCCTGGTAGGTGTGCAGGCGGTCGATGTTGAAACCGGTGACGTCGATGTCGGCGCGGCCCTCGACGATCCAGTGGGCCAGCGCCCGGCCGAGACCCCCGCCGGTGAGGATGCCGATGGAGTTGAGCCCGGCCGCGACGAAGTAGTTCTTCACCTCTGGTGCCTCGCCCACGACCGGCTGCAGGTCCGCGGTGAAGCTCTCCGGTCCGCAGAAGAACTTCCTGATGCCGACCTCCAGCGTGCGTGGAACCCGCGACATCGCCTTCTCGAGGTAGGGGCCCATCCGCTCCCAGTCCGGGGGGAGCTCACCGAAGGAGAAGTCCTCCGGGATGCCCCCGACGTTCCAGGGGGCGCAGACCGGCTCGAACAGGCCGACCATCAGGCCACCGCCCTCCTCGCGGAAGTAGCCGTAGTGCGAGGGGTCCTCGAGCACCGGCCAGTCGCGGGAGACCTCCGGCATCTCCTCGGTGATCAGGTAGTAGTGCTCCGCCGCCTGCAAGGGGACGTTCACCCCGGTCATCGCGGCCAGCTGGCGCGCCCACATCCCGGCGCAGTTCACCACCACCTCGGCCTCGACGTCGCCGTACGGCGTCCGAACGCCGGTCACCGCACCGCCAGAGGTCAGGACCTCGGTGACAGGGACCCCCTCGAGCACCGTGGCCCCGGCGAGTCGTGCGCCCTTGGCCAGCGCCATGGTCACGTCGACGGGGTTGGCCCGGCCGTCGGCGGCGACGTAGAACCCGGCCAGCAGGTCGTCGGTCCGCGCGAGCGGGAACATCTCGCCGACCTCGCGCGGCGAGATCTCCTGGACGTCGATCCCGCAGTGCCGGTTGAAGACCGAGACCCGTCGGTACTCCTCCAGCCGGTCGACGTCGCTCGCCACCTCGATGAAGCCGACCGGCTTGAACCCTGTGGCCTGACCGGTCTCCGCCTCGAACCTGGAGTAGAGGTCGGCCGTGTACTTCCGCATCTCGGTCGAGGTCTCGGACGTGGACCCGAAGGTCACCATCAGACCGGCCGCGTGCCAGGTCGTCCCCGAGGTCAGCCGGTCGCGCTCCAGCAGGAGCACCTGCTGCTCCGAGGTGGGCGAGGTGGTAGGCCACGGAGGAGCCGATCACCCCGCCCCCGATGACGACGACGCGTGAACGCTGCGGGAGCACCGGGTCAGCCATGCGGGTCAGGGTAGTCAGCCGCGAGGAGCGCGCGCCCTGATCCCTCGATCTGCTGACTCGGGAGTCAGCTCAACGTCGACCGGACCGGGCGCTCAGTGCGCCGTACCCTCGGAGTCCCGCCCCAGCGCGGTGACCGCGAAGAAGCCCCAGAAGACCAGCGGCAACCCCACGGCGATCAGCACGGTCAGGTAGTCCGTCGACTCGATCGCTGCCACGATCGCGGCGAAGCCGGCGACGATCAGCAGCGTGACGACGTAGGCGACGACCTTCCCGACCATGGAGCTGTCCGTCGACGGTGCGTGTTCGGTGTCCATGCCGCTCCCTGTCGTGAACCTGAGCCGCAGCCCGGGTGCCCTCGCGTCACCCCGATCCTGCCAGAGGTGGTCCGCTGCCTCCCCTCGGCCCGGGGAGGGGCAGTGCTCCGGCGCCCACCTGCTCGGCGAGCCGAGCCGACCCTAGCGTCAGCGTCCGTCGCGCTTCGCCTGACGCCGCGCACCGGCCGCACCGCTCGAGGCGACCCGCTTCTTACGGACGGGCGTCCGCTGGCTCTTGGTCGTCGGCGTCACCGAGGGGGGTGCCTTGCGCACCGGCGTGGTGGCTGGTCCGCCCGGGCGACGCAGCCGACCCGACAGGTGCAGCACCTCGGGCCGCAGCGAGTCGCTCCGCCTTGAGGTCGGCCGCGCTCCGCCTGGCCAAGGTGGCGAGCCGGCGACTCACGCGAGCCAGGGCGTCCTCGAAGATCTCCGCCTTCATGGCGGTCTTGTTGCTCGGAGCCTCGCGCGGCACCTCGAGACCCCTTGGCGACCACCCGCTTCGCCGACTGCCGGCGGTAGTTCGTCGAGTACTTGTTCCGCGCCCGGCGGACACGAACGAGCAGGTCGCCCGTGGCGTCCTCGTCGAGCAGGGCGAGCGTCGCCGGCTCGGTCTCCCTGACCAGCAGCAGCTCGGACTCGGTCAACAGGCTCAGCATGGCCTTGTTCATCGGCCGTCCTCTCCAGGGGTCAGCGACAATCGGTCGTGTGCACGGCACCCTGTCATCTTCGTGCGCGGTCCGCTCGCGGACCGTGGTCAGTCGACGTGCAACGCCGGGTCCGCGGGGTCGAGCGCGGACCGTGTGAACCGGACCACGAGTCCGGCTCGACTCGGGGAGCACACGTACGGGCCGGCCCTCCAGCGCAGGTCAGGGTCCGGCGGGGCCAGCCTGACCAGCCGCCACGGCCCGTCCGTGCGGGCGCGCACCGTGAGGGCGTCCCCTGGTCGAAAGCGGCCTCGAGGTCGACCAGGAGCTCGACCTCGATCGCGGCACCGTCCGGCAGGTCGACGAGCAGCGCGTGCCCGTCGTCGTGGACGAAGCCGTACGACGTCGTCCGCCAGAAGTCGCCGTTCGCACGACTGGTCGCGAGCAGGTGGGCCCCGTCCTGGACCACCGCGGCCGGAGGGTTGAGCCAACGCCCGGCGCTCCAAGGGACGTCGTGCCGCGTCATGCGCGTCACGCTCTCGCCCACCCTCACGCCCGCCGCCCTGTGGACGATTCTGTTGACAGCCTGGGGACTCCTTGTGGAGAACCTGTGGACCCGAGTGCGCGATCTGTGGACGATCAAACTCCTTGGAGAAGTTTGTCGAAAACCCTTGCGCCACAACGAGTCCAGGGCGTAGAACTACCAGCACGCCAGAGACACGGGCGGACCGGCCAGGGGCAACCCCGGCAGCCGAAGCAGCGGGGAGACCCGCGAGCCGAGGTGGTTCGACCAGTCGAAGGCGGGTCGGTCGGAGACCGGCGCACCAGCTGGAGCGGGCAACCGTTCCGGGCCGCGCGTGACGACGCGGTGTGTGCGCACGGACCGAGTGGCGACCACCCCTGGAGGGTGACCGGGAGACCGGTGGTCCACCAGGTCGCACGTCACTGCGGAGTCAGGTGCACAGGGAAACCATCGCACCGGCAGTGGTCGACGAGAGGCCCCTCGAGCTCATACCTCGAGGGGCCTTTCGCATGCCCCTTCATCACCCCCGCGTCGCGGCCTAGGGTTGGCGTCCATGAGCGCGGAGCCCGGCCCGAGCGTCGACCCGGCCACGGGCACGGTGACGTTCGTGGTCGACGAGGACGCCGGGGTGACCCCGGCGCACCTCTGGTACCACTTGCGCGACTTCGGCGACGACCCTGCCTTTCACCCGCGAGGCGGGCACTGGGTGGCCACGCTCCCGCCGCCCCCGGTGGACCGACTCGAGTACCGCATCGTCGTCCGCGAGGACGACGGGACCGAGGCGATGCTCCTCGACCCCCGCAACCCCCGCCAGGCGCCCGGGGTCTTCGGCGCCAACTCGCTGCTCGAGCTCCCGGGATACCGACCCCCGGAGTGGCTCGGCACCGCGTCTCCGGCCTGGGGTCCGGAGCCGATCACGGTGACGACCGCCGTCGAGGGTGTCGTCGTGCAGGGCGACCTGCTCACGCCCCCCGGAGCGGGACCCGACGATCTGCTCCCCCTGCTGGTCGCCCACGACGGCCCCGAGTACGCCCGGCTGGCCCGGCTGCTCGACTACCTCTGGTGGCTGAGCACGGACAACCCTCGCCTGCGATGCCGGGCCCTCCTGCTCCAGCCGGCCGACCGAGACCTGTCCTACGCCGCGTCCGCGACGTACACCGAGGCTCTGGTCGACCAGGCGCTGCCCCGGGCTCGCGCGCTCGCACCCACCGTGGGACCGGTGGTCGGGCTGGGCGCCAGCCTGGGCGCGCTGGCCCTCGCGCACGCGGCGGCGACCCGCCCGGGCACCTTCGGAGGGCTGCTCTGCCAGTCGGGGTCGTTCTTCCTGCCCCGCTTCGACGCGCACGAGCAGCGCTTCCGCTACTACGACCGGGTGGTCGCGGCCGTGGCCGACCTGCACGCAGCGCCCGCCGCGCTCGACGGGGTCACGGTGGCACTCACTGCCGGGCTCGGCGAGGAGAACCTCGAGAACAACCGCGCCCTCGCCGAACGGCTCAGGGCGCTCGGGGTCGACGCCGACATCGTCGAAGGCCGCGACGGCCACAACTACACCGCCTGGCGCGACCTCCTGCATCCCACGCTGAAGAGCCTGCTCGGTGGGTTGTGGTCGGACCCGGCTGAGTAACGAGTAGTCGAGAACCCCAGCCCGGACCCCCCGCGCTCCGCTACGTTCCCCGCCATGACTGACGCCCCGCACGTCCCGACCGTCCTCGAGGTCCGCGAGCTCGACCTCACCGCCGATGCGATCGAAGAGACGTCGCACCTCCAACGGCACTTCGGCCGCCGCGAGGTCCTCTTCTTCACCATCTGCACGGTCGTCGGTGTCGACACCATCGGGGCGGTCGCGTCCGGCGGTGCCCAGGCCTTCACCTGGCTGCTCGTGTTCACCCTCATCTTCTTCGTGCCCAGTGGGCTGCTCTTCGCCGAGCTCGGGACCGCGTTCCCCGAGGAGGGCGGCCCCTACCTGTGGACCCGGCTGGCCTTCGGCCGCTACGTCGGCGCGGTCAACAACTTCCTCTACTGGATCACCAACCCGGTGTGGATGGGCGGGACGCTCGCGATCGCAGCAGCGGCCACGTGGGGGACCTTCTTCGGCGACGGCCCGGACCTCGGCACCGTGCCCTTCTACGTCCTCGGGCTGCTCTTCATCTGGATCGGGACCTTGGCGGCCATCCTGTCGTTCTCGGTCGGCAAGTGGATCCCCATCACCGGTGCCTTCGCTCGCTTCATCATGCTCGGCTTCTTCACCGTCAGCGTGATCGTCTTCGCCGTTCAGAACGGCATCAACGGGGTCCACGGAAGCGACTTCATCCCCTCCGGGATGAGCGACATCAAGATCGGCTTCGTCGGCCTCGCTGCCGTGATCATGTTCAACTACGTCGGCTTCGAGCTCCCCAGCACCGCAGGGGACGAGATGAAGGACGCGCAGAAGGACGTCCCCGCTGCCATCTTCAAGACGGGGATCGCCGCCTTCCTGCTGTACGCCGTACCGGTGATGGGCATCCTGATCGTCCTACCGATCGACCAGGTGACCGGTCTGGGCGGCTTCATCGACGCGCTCAAGTCGGTCTTCACCGTCTACGGAGGCAGCGTCGCCGAGGACGGCACGGTCGAGCTGACCGGCGCCGGGGCCCTCCTCGGCGGAAGCATGGCGATCTTGTTCATCCTGTGCCTGCTCTCGTCAGGCACCGCGTGGCTCATGGGGTCCGACCGTGCCCTGGCCGTGTCTGGCTATGACGGCGCGGCTCCGCGCTATCTCGGGAAGTTCAGCCCCCGGTTCGGCACTCCGGTGCGGGTGAATGTGCTCTCCGGCCTGCTCTCGACCCTGGTGCTCGTGCTCGCCCACGAGATCAGCGACGGTGACGCCGCCAAGTACTTCGGCGCAGTCCTCGGCATCGCGGTGTCCACGACGTTGATCTCCTACCTGGCCGTGTTCCCCGCCCTGTGGAAGCTCCGCTCGAAGTTCCCGGACCACCCGCGCCCGTTCCGCGCGCCCTGGGCGCCGTTCCTCTCGATCCTGCTCACCGGGCTGATCGTCGTGGCCACCATCCAGATCATGCTTCCCGGGATCGGCGACGACTGGTTCGGGGAGGGCTACGCCCCCGACGGATGGACCCAGGACGAGCGGTGGAAGTACTTCCTCACCGAGGCTCTCCCCCTGCTCTCCTTCGTCATCATCGGCTCGCTGTTCTACGTGTCGGGCAAGAAGACCAGGGGCGACGTCGGCGAGGTCGCCGTGGAGGCTGCGCTCGAGGAAGGCGCCAAGGCCGAGTGACCCGGGGCAGGTGACGGTCGCGTCGGCGGGGTCGGGGGCGCCGCGGTCGGTGCTCGTCCGGCGCATGCGCGCCGAGGAGTTCGGCAGCGTGCGCGAGGTGTGTGTTGCTGCGTTCGCAGACCCGACCCTCGGTGAGCTCGTCGACGCGCTGAGGAGCTCGTGGGCGTGGGAGGACGATCTGTCCTTCGTGGCCGAGCTCGACGGGGAGATCGTCGGCCAGGTGCTCTACGTCCACGCCTTCCTCGACGCCCCCGAGCGGCTCGTCGACGTGCTCGTCCTGAGCCCGGTCGGGGTGCGTCCGGACCTCCAGCGCCGCGGCATCGGCAGCCGGCTCATCACCGAGAGCCTCCGCGTCCTCTCCTCACGGGCGGAGCCGCTGGTGTTCCTCGAAGGCCACCCGACCTACTACCCGCGGTTCGGCTTCCGCCCCGGCCGCGAGCTGGGCTTCACCGCCCCCTCCGTCCGCATCCCGGACGAGGCGTTCATGGTGCGGCCCCTGCCGAGTTACGAGACCTGGATGACCGGAGCACTCGTGTACCCGGACGCCTTCTGGCGGACGGACGCGGTCGGGCTGCGACCCACTCCCTGAGCCGACACCGCCCCAGCGGCACCGGGATGGCCGAAACCGACGTGGTCAGCCGGCCGAGACGGCAGACTCCCACGCATGCGACGGGACCTCTGGACCGTTGCCGCGCCCTCCCTGGGGGGCGAGGGCCGGGTGATCGCCTATGGCCACTGGGGCCCGCCCGTGGTCTTCTTCCCCGCCGAGGGCGGCAGCGCCGTCGACCTCGAGGAGCGTGGCGTCATCCACGCCCTGGCCGAGCCGATCGAAGCCGGCCGCCTGAAGGTCTACGCGGTGGACTCCCACGACGGGAGCACCTGGTCCGACTACTCGGTCGGGCTGGAGGAACGGGCGCGCCGGCACGAGGGCTACCACCGGTGGATCACCGAGCAGGTGGCGCCGGCGATCCACGGGGACTGCGGCGGCTTCGTCCCGATCGGCACCGCGGGCGCCAGCCTGGGCGCGTTCCACGCGGTCAACCTCGCCCTCCGACGGGCCGATCTGTTCCCCTACGCCCTGGGGATGTCGGGCAACTACGACCCGACCGGCTGGAACGGCTGGGGCGAGCGGGGTGACGCCCTGTACTTCAACAGCCCGATGGCCTACCTCGAGCACATGCACGGCGACCACCTCGACTGGCTGCGGCGCACGGTCTTCGTCCAGCTGTGCGTGGGTCGTGGGGCTTGGGAGGTGCACCCGACCCGGGCGCTCCCCTCGACCATGGACCTGGCTGGCCTGCTGGGGACCAAGGGAATCCCGCACGGCCTCGACGTCTGGGGCGAGGACACCCCGCACGACTGGCCGTCCTGGGCGCGGATGGCCGCCCTCCACCTGGGCCACCTCGGCTGACCCCAACACCTGAAGCGACGATGCAAGGAGACGGCATGGACGAGTCCACCCGGTCCCATCTCGTGGGGCTGCTCCTCGGCACCGAGAACGACTGGCCGGTCGCTCTCGAGTCGCTGGTCCGCGCCATGGGCCCGGTCACCGACGGGCACGGCGTCCGTCACACGGTGGAGACCGAACGGGTCACGATCGAACCGTTCTCGCTGCGCGACGTGCCCCGTCACGAGCTGGTCATCGACCGGCTGGCCTACTGGTACTACGTGCCCCGCGAGTGGCTGAAGAAGGTCTCGCTGATGGACGACGTGTACCTGCTCAACAGTCCCTTCACCTTTCAGAGCATGGAGAAGCACTCGGCGTACTGCGCGATGATGCGGCTCGGGCTGAAGATCCCCGAGACCGTCCTCGTGCCGTACAAGAACCCCCTCGACAACGCTCGCTGGGCCTACACGGCCGAGCGCTACAACCAGCCCTTCGACCTGGCCGCGATCGCCGAGCCGCTGGGCTACCCCCTCTACATGAAGCCCTTCGACGGTGGAGGCTGGCGGGGCGTCTCCCGCATCGACGGTCCCGAGGCTCTGCAACGCGCCTACGACGAGTCGGGCGAGATGCTCATGCACCTGCAGCAGTCCATGCCGCACGACGTCTTCGCACGCTCGCTGTCGATCGGGCCGGAGACGATGGTCATGCGGTTCCAGCCCGACGAACCCATGCACCACCGCTACGCCGTGGACCACAGCTTCCTGACCCCACAGTCCGGCGACGAGTGCGTGACCATCAACCGCACGGTGAACGCGTTCTTCCGGTGGGAGTTCAACTCCTGCGAGATGCTCGTCGCCTTCGGCAAGGACGGCGCCCGCGACGAGGTCTACCCCATCGACTACGCGAATGCCTGTCCGGACGTGGCGATCACGTCCCTGCACTACTACTTCCCCTGGGCGATGAAGGCTCTCGCCAAGTGGACCACCTACTGCCTGGTCACCGACCGCAAGCACCAGATCGACCTGGACACCTCGGCCTACTACGCGGTGGCTGACCGCGACGACCTCGACTACGACGAGAAGCTGGCCCGCTACCGGCTGCTGGCCGACGACTACTTCGAGACCGAGCGCTACTTCGACTGGTGCGACTCACGGCTGCGGCACTTCGACGAGGTGGCGCTCGACTGGTTCTCCGGACCCGAGCTCGACCGCGTCATCGTGGAGACGGTGACCGGCATGTTCCCCGCTCACGAGCACGAGAAGTTCATCGAGCACTTCCGCGGGCTGCTCGCCCTGTGGTGCCGCGACGAGGTCAGCCGGCTCTCCGACGCCTGAGATGCCATGACCGAGCCGAAGCCGATCAGCCACGTCCTGCCGCCCGAGGCGAAGGGTGCGGCACCGTCGCGCGGGGCGACGTACCGCAAGGTGATCGTCGGAACGCTCACCGGCGCCCTGTTCGCGCTGATCTTCCTCAAGATCATCCCGCAGCTGGCGAGCTATGAGGACATCTGGGCCGAGGTCAGGGCCGCGCCGGACTGGATGATGCTCGCCCTCCTGGGCATCGCCGTGGTCATCCTGTGCCTGTCGACGGCGATGATGGTGCTCCCGATCCGCGGCATCGGAGCCGTGCGCGCGTTCCTCACCCAGCAGGCGTCGACCGCCATCAGCTTCACGATCCCCGGCCCGTCAGGAACGGGGATGCGCTTCATCATGCTCCGCTCCTACGGCGTCGACGTCGAGGACTTCAGTCGGGGCACCGTCGCCGTCAGCATCTGGAACAACATCTGCATGCTGGCGATGCCCGGGGTGGCCGTGCTGCTTCTCACGCTGTTCGGGAACGTGACCGAGCCGAGCAGCACGCTCGTGGGCTGGGCGATCTTCGCGGTCGCGGTGAGCGTCGGTCTCATCGTCGGCCTGATCGCCCTGCTGCGCAGCGTGGGCTTCGCACGCTGGCTGGGCCGGGTGAGCGAGCGCCTGACCAACCTCTTCCTCCGCCTGATCCGCAAGCCACGCGTCAACGGGGTGGGAGGACGCGGCTGTCACTCTCCGCGCCAACACCGTGACGGTGCTGAAGGCTCGTGGCGGGCGGCTCACGGTGCTGACCTTGTCGAACTACTGGCTGAACGGGATCCTCCTCGTCCTCTGCCTCCGCCTGGTGGGCGTCGACAGCCAGGTCCTGCCCTGGGGTGTCGCGCTCGCGACCTACACCGTCGGGCGCCTCTCGACGGTCATCCAGGTCACTCCGGGGGGAGTCGGCGTCGTCGAGGTCGCCTACACGGCGGCCTTCGTCGCCGTCACCTCCAGCGCCGAGCAGCCCCAGATCACCGCCGGCGTGCTCATCTACCGGGCGTTCACCTACGTGCTGCCCATCGTCGTGGGTGCGTTCTGCTACCTGGGCTGGCGCTTCGACAAGGGTCGTGGGGTCCCGGTCACCAAGGGTCCGCTCGACGAAGCGGCCCCGGCATGAGACGCAGGAACCACCAGCGGGCGACGATGCCGTGGTGCCAGCTGGGGCTCGACCCTTGCCATGCGGCGAACCCAGGGCGTGAGAAGCCGTACGTCGGGTTCCGCGGTGCGCTACGTTCCGCTGACGGCTGCGTTCCGCGGTCCTGAGGCAGGAGGCACCTCCCGTGTGGGCACAACTCATCACGATGCGCGTCAAGCAGGATCGGCAAGACGACGTCCCCGGCGTCCTCGCCCAGGTGCACGCGGCCGAGCAGGCCCACTCCGGCCTGGTGCGCACGACGACGATGCAGGACCAGAACGACCCGACCCGGTGGCACATCCTGGTCGTCTTCGAGAGCCAGGAGAAGGCGCGCGCCCGCGAGCAGGATCCCCGCCGCCGTGAGGCGGTGGCCGCCGTCAACGCCCAGATGGCCGACCTCCTCGACGGCCCGCCCGAGTTCGTCGACCTCGCCGTCGTCGAGGACGCCTAGCCGCTGGGAGACGCCGTCCCGTCAGGTGTCGACGGCAGGATCAGGAACGACGAGTCACCGGTCGCAGGCGTGGGACGAATCGACCCGTGCGCTCCGCGTAGGCCGGATAGTCGGCGAAGCGCTCGGCGAGGCGGCGTTCCTCCCATCGGGACTTCGCGCCGATCAGCACGAAGAGGAGGCCGCCCGCGAGGCCGACGAGCACGCTCCCGGAGGCGACCACCTGGGCGAGGGTGAACAGGAGCAGGCCGGAGTAGATGGGGTGCCGCGCCCAGCGGTAGGGACCGCCGGTCCTCAGCTGAGCGTGCGCATTGGGCAGCGGGGCGGCCGTCAGTCCGCGACCCAGCCCGAGGGCCGCTGCGACCATGACGGCTATCCCGGCCCAGCCGGCGACTTGGCAGACCCGAGCGAGCCCGGTCGAGACCGGCCAGGCCTCACCAGCCGGGAGCAGGATCACCAGACCCAGCAGCACGAACTGCGCGGCCACGAAGAGCCACGCGGTTCGGCGGGCTCCGGCCGTCGGTGGCGATCCCGCGGTCACACGGATCTCACGCGAGAGCGAGGAAGAGCTTCTCCAGGGCGACGAGGTCGGGCGTGCCGGCCTTCTCGGGCTCGGTGACGCACTGACGGAGCCCACTCGCGATGATGGCGAAGCCCGCCTTGTCGAGGGCCTTCGAGACCGCCGCCAGCTGGGTGACGACGTCCTGGCACTCGCGCCCCTCCTCGAGCATCCGGATCACCGCACCGAGCTGGCCCTCGGCCCGGCGCAGCCGGTTGAGGATGGGAGTGGTGTCGTTCGCGGGAAGCTCCACGGCGGTCTCCTGGTGGGTCGGTGCGGACGTCAGTCGGTGCGGGCGGAGGCTGGTTCGGGGTTCTGCTCGGCCACCTGACGGCGGACGTCGTCCATGTCGAGGCTGCGGACGCCGGCGATGACCTGCTCGAGCGCGGCAGCAGGAAGGGCGCCGGGCTGGGCGAAGACGAGGATCCCGTCACGGAACGCCATGAGAGTCGGGATGGAGGTGATGCCCGCGGCACCGGCCAGCCCCTGCTCGGCCTCGGTGTCGACCTTGCCGAACACGATGTCGGTGTGAGTCTTCGACGCCGCTTCATAGACCGGACCGAACTGCCGGCAGGGCCCGCACCAGGCGGCCCAGAAGTCGACGAACAGGATGCCGTCCTTGGTGACGGCGGACTCGAAGGTTTCGGCGGTCAGCGCGACCGAGGTCATGAGGTCACTTCCTTGTCTGATCGTGGGCAACGATACCCCTATGGGTATGAACCAGAGGCCGTGCGAGCGCATTCCCGAGCATCAGCCGGTCACCGCCTTGGTCAGGGTGAAGACAGCCACGAGCACCATGAGGGTGCCGAAGGCGGCGGAGAGGACCCAGGCCGGCACGTGGTGGGACACCCGCGCGCCGATGACGGCGAAGAGCCCCGTCGACACCGCGAGAGCCGCGGTGAGCCCGAGGGGACCGAGCGAGTCGTGGCGCACGGCGAGGGCCACGAGGGAGTTCATGACGATGACCACCAGCGCGGTGGCCGTGGCCCGCTTGATGGGCAGATGCATGGCGGCGACCAGAGCCGGGACCACGACGAACCCGGCCCCCACCCCGAAGAAGCCGGTGACCAGCCCGACGGCCGTACCCAGGACGACCATCCGCGGCCAGGACGGAGCGACCCGGGAGGTCCCGGCGTCCGCGGTCGTGTCCGAGCCTGCCGCCAAGGAGGAGGGTGCGCCCACCAACGCCGGTTCCGGCTGCCGAGCCTCGCTCGTGGCGCGCCGGTCCCGGCGCGCGGCCCTCAGCATCGCGGCGGCCCCGAGGACGAGGAGCACACCCAGCCCGCCGAGCAGCACCGCGGGGCTGGCGTCCTGGGCAGCTCGCGCACCGACCACCGCGCCCACCGAGCCGAGCGCTCCGAAGGTCAGTCCGACCCGCCAGTCCACACGGCCGGCGCGCTGGTGCGGCACCAGCGCCGCGGCCGAGCCGGTACCGACGATCACCAGCGACATCGTCGAGGCGACGAGCACCGGCTCGCCGATCGCCACCAGCAACGGGACGGCGAGCACCCCGCCTCCACCGCCGAGCATGCCGAGGGCGAGCCCGAGCACCGCTCCGATGGCGAGGACGACCAGGGGGTCTGACATCCGGACTCAGATCGAGACAGCGCGACCGGAGCGGTCGACGACCTGTCCTCCGGCGCGGCCCACGCCGCCATGCCGCCGGCGAGGTTGACGGCGTCGTAGCCCATGTCCAGCAGGGACTTGGTCGCGGTGCGGGACCGGTTGCCGCTCCGGCACACGACCACGACGCGCTTGCCCCCGCGCACCTTCTTGGACGCCTCGCCGATCCTCCCCAGCGGGAGGTGGGCGGCCTGCGGTGCGTGACCCGCGTTCCACTCACTGGTCTCCCGCACGTCGAGCAGCACAGCGCCCTCGCGGACCAGGTCGCGCGCCTCGGCACCGTGCACGGAGGGGACCTTGGCGAACATGCTCATGAATCCCACGAGATCTCCTTCGTCGGGTCGTCGGTCGGGTCGTTGGTCACGCGGTGACGGTGGGCCCGAGCCGCGGTTCCGCCGAAGCAGGCAGGACGATCTCGGCGCCGCTGCGAGCCGCCTCGACGAAATCCTGGTCGATGTGGACGACTGCGACCCCGGCGCGCTCGAGGATCGACGCGGCGACCGCGGCCCGGAACCCGCTTCCGCAGTAGGCCCAGACCGTCGGGTCCGTCCCCCTGCGCCGCCGCAGCGCTCGTCCAGTCGACGACCTCCCCGACGCGCTGGAGCAGCTGGTGGAGCGGGAGGTGTCGAGCACCCGAGACGTGCCCGTCGGCCCACTCCAGGTCGCGGCGCAGGTCGAGGAGGAGCAGGTCCGGGTTCTCTGCGCGCGCCGCGACCAGCTCGGCGAAGTCCGCCCGACGGAAGCTGCCACGTCCGTCGGCTCCAGGGCCCACGTGTCGGGGGTTCCGACCGCGTGCGCCACCGGGCGGTCGATGCCGATCCGCGCCAGATCGCGCTGCATCTCCTCGACCTGCGCGACGGAGTCGCCGAGCAGGGTGACTGGAGTGCCCCAAGGGATGAGCCACCCCAGGTAGGTGATGGCGTTGCCCTCACCGTCGAAGGAGAGCGTCCCGCGAAGGTGGCCGGCAGCGAACAGGGTGCGGGAGCGGAGGTCGACCACCCACTCCCCCGCCTCGATGCGACGCCGGAGCTCTGCCGGGTCCGCGACCTTGGGGAGCGACAGGTCGATGGCTCCGGGTCCGGCCGCGTTGGCCGGGCCCATGTGCGCGTAGTAGGCCGGGAAGGCGTCCAACCCGGCGAGCAGCTCGGTGACGAACTCCTCCTGCGACAGGTGGAAAGCCGGGTTCGCCGCGCGCTGCTCGGCCACGGTCGAAGCCGTCCCGACGGTCTCGGTGGCGCTGCAGAAGGAGCCGAAGCCGTGCGTCGGCAGGACGGCCGCGTCGTCGCCGACCTCGTCGGCGATCCGGCGCACCGAGTGCCACTGGTCGTGGGCGAGGCCCAGCGTGTGCTCGGGCCCGAGCAGGTCGGGCCGGCCGACGCTCCCGAAGAGCATCGAGCCGCCGGTGAAGACCGCGCGGTCCACGCCCTCGACGCTGACGACGTAGGAGAGGTGATGGGGCGTGTGGCCCGGCGTGAGAACGGCCCGCCAGCGTGCGTCCCCGGAGAGGAACTCGTCCCCGTCGGCGGCGCTGGTGGCGGCGAAGGCGAACGTCGCCAGGGCCGGCATGACGTAGTCCGCGCCGGTCACCCGCGCGAGCTCGAGACCGCCGGAGACGTAGTCGTTGTGCACGTGGGTCTCGAAGACGTGGGTGAGGCTCCACCCGCGTCCCGCGAGCACGTCGAGCACTCGGTCGATGTCGCGCTGCGGGTCGATGGCCACGGCCACCCCGCCGACGGCGACGACATACGACCGGTCTCCGAGATTGGGGGTCTCGAGAACGACGACGTCCAGGTCGGACCCGTCGGATCCGGGTGCTCCCAGATCGGTCTCGATCGTGGTGTCCAGCATGGGTTCCTCCTGGGGTCGGGTGCGGGAGTTGCTCAGCGGCAGGCGCAACGCTTCTCCGGCGGCACGTTGGCCAGCACCTGGGCGACATGCATCCCGCATCCGGAGTACGTCACCTTGCGACAGGCGGAGCACAGGGCCGGACTACACACGAGGAACCTCCAGAGTGGGCGACAACGTGAGTTCACTATACCCCAGGGGGTATAGGTCGAGTCAAGTCTCGACACCGTCCGCCGGGATCGTGCACTGAGGGGACGGTCAGCGACTCGGCCGCCACATCGTGGTCACGACCGGCCCCTCGTCGGGCGCCTCGAAGCCGCCGACGACCTCGAAACCGTGTTGCTCGTACAGGGCGACGTTCGCCGGGTTGCTTGCCTCGAGGTAGGCAGCCACATGCTCGGAGTCGATCGTCTCCAACGCCGAGGTGAGCAGGCCGAGGCCCAGTCCTTCTCCACGTCGGCGCTCATGCGTGCCGAGCAGGCTCAGGTAGTAGTGGGGCTCACCGCGTGGGTGCGCCTGCTCGAATCGGTCGAGCAGGTCCAGCGCGCGGGATGCCCGCTGCCCAAGAAGCTCGGTGAGGAGGGGCTCGAGGGTCGCCTCCTGCTCAGCCGAAAGCTCGGTGCCGCCGGGCGGGATCCACGCGGCCGCCGCCACGCCGTCGGCCGTCAGCCACACCCAGGGGTAGCGCAGAGCACCGTCGACGGCCAGGTGCCAGAAGCGCCGCAGCTGCTCCGGACGACGCTGCGGGTCGGCGAAGACCCAGGACCAGAGAGGGTCGTCGTCGAAGGCGCTGACGAACACGTCGACGACTGCGTCGGCATCGGACTCGGTGGCGCGGCGAGCTGCCGGGCGTGGTCGTTCAGGTGCGCCCATCGACCCCTCCAGCCGTCGGCGCGACCCTAGCTCACCCGCGAAGTCCGCCACGAGCTCGGCGAACCGGTCGGGGTCGAAGCGGTGAGGTTCGTGGCCCGATCCCGGGAACACCACGAACCGGCTGTCCGGCAACAGCTCGCTGGCCTCGCGGCCGTGCTCCATCGGGATGATCGGGTCGCGGTCCCCCCACACGAGCAGGGTGGGCAGGTGTGCCGTGGCCGGCAACTTGCTCACCGCGGAGACCCGCTGGCCGCGGAAATCGACGACGCCTCGCAGGGTGGCCAGGAACGCCATTCTCGTTTCAGGGTCATCGAGCTCCTGCAGGGTCCTGACGGCATCCCCGGTCAACGCCTCGGGCCGGACCCCGATGACAGCGAGCGCCTCACCCAGCCAGGCGAGAGCAGCGAGGGTCCGCCAGTGGGTGATCACCGGCAGGACGAACTCCGCCCCGGGCAGTGTGGCGGCTCGCAGCAGGGGGAACGTCTCGTTGCCGAGACCCCCCGAGGCCACCAGGACGAGCCGGTCGAGGCGCTCGGGGAACTGATAGGCGAACTGCATGCTGACTCCCCCGCCCAGCGAGTGCCCGACGAGGACACATCGGTCGCGGCCGAGGTGGTCCAGCAGGTCGCGCAAGGTGCTCGCCAGGGCGCCGAGGCTGTAGTCCCCGCGGCCCTTCGAGGAACGGCCGTGACCGGGCAGGTCGACCGCCACCACAGCCGAGCCTCGCTCAGCGAGCAGGTCGACCACGGGATCCCAGGTCGTGCTGTTGGCGCCGATGCCATGCACCAGAAGGATGAGCGGACCCGAACCCTCCACATGCCGATAGGCGACCTCCTGTCCGTGCAGGAGAACCGTGTGCGAGGTCACCCGGGTCGCAGTCACGACCGGGGCTCGGCGTCTGACGGGGGCGATCCAGCGGACTGGCGCGTCATGAGTTCTCCGATTACTCGCGGGTAACTTACTACTCCGTAGGTTACGGGACCGTAGGTTTTCCTGTCCAGCGCGCCTACGGACCAGGGGTCGCCTAGGGTCGAGGGGTGCTCCGCGTCGCCTGGGTCGTCGACCTCACCCCTCCCGATCTCGCAGCCGCGGTAGGGGCGCTGCGCTCCCGGCTCGACGCGGCTGGCCTGCACGACGCCGGTCAGCCGCAGGATGCAGCGGCGCTGCGTGCCGCCGACGTCGTGGTGGTCTGGGCCGACCGGCCCCTTCGTCCGGACCTCGTCGAGGCGCTCACCGACCCCTCCGTGCGCGTCGTCCTCGCCGGGCCGACGCTGACCGAGGCCGACCGGGGACCCGACCACCCGCTCGGCGAGGCGGCCGGCCTCCTCGTCGGGGGCGCCACCCCGGTGCACGACGTCCGGGTGCGGTCGACCACCGAGGCAGACCTCCGCCTGGCCGGCCACCGCCATCACGACGGAGACCACGTGGGTGACCACGACCACCTGACCGACCGGGTCGCCCTGATCGACAAGACCGCCGACGACGTCCAGGTGCTGCTCTCCGCGCGGGTCGGCCTGGTCGAGCACCCCGTCCTCACCTGGCGCCCGGGCACCGCGACGGCCACCTGGACGCTCGGTGCGACACCTGCCTCGGTGGACGACCGGGGCGCGACGCGCGTCCTGGTCCAGCTGGTCCGACTGGTCTGCGGCGTGCCGGACGCCCCCACGGTGGGAGTCGGGCTCCTCGGCTACGGCGCGATCGGGCACGAGCACAGCCGCGCCGTGCGCGACGTACCCGGTCTCGCCCTCACGGCGGTGTGCGACACCTCGGTGGAGCGACTGACTGCGGCGGCGACGGCGGCGCCCGGTGTCGCCACGACGACCGCGGCCGACGACCTGCTCGATCGGCGACGACGTCGACCTCGTCGTCGTCTCCACACCACCGAGCACCCACGCCGCCTGGGCGCTGCGAGCCCTCGAGGCCGGCAAGCACGTCGTCGTCGAGAAGCCGTTCGCGATCCGCACGGAGGAGGCCGACCAGGTCCTCGCGGTGGCTGAGGCCGCGGACCTGCTCGCCGTGGTCTACCAGAACCGGCGCACCGACCCCGACTACCTGGCCCTGCGCAGGCTGGTGACCGAGGGCACGCTCGGCGAGGTCTTCCAGGTCGACACCTTCGTCGGCGGGTACGGACACCCGTGCAACCTCTGGCACTCCGACGAGGCGGTCTCGGGCGGCGCCTTCTACGACTGGGGCTCGCACGTCCTCGACCAGGTGCTGGACCTCGTCCCCACCGACATCGAGCACGTCACGGCCGCCACGCACAAGCTGCGTTGGTTCGACGTCACCAACGCCGACCACTCCCGGGTCACCGTCCGCTTCGTGGACGGCACCGAGGCCGAGTTCGTGCACTCCGACCTTGCCGCGGCTCTCAAGCCGAGGTGGTACGTGCTGGGCACGCTCGGCGCCGTCGTCGGCAGCTGGCGTACCGAGAAGGTGGTGTCCCGCAACGACATCGGCACCCTGGTCGAGGACGTCCTCGCTCCGGCCGACTCCCCGCCCGACCTGGACCTCCACTCCGCCGACGGCAGCGTGACCCGCGTCGCGATGCCGGCGCCCGAGCCGTACCGTTTCCACCGCGAGGTCGCCGACCGCGTGCGCCTCGGCCTGCCGATGAGCATCACGGGGGCTCAGTCCCGACGGGTCCTGTCGGTGATGGAGGCGGCCCGCGAGTCGGCGGCGGACCACGGTCGGCCCGTCGTCCCCCGGTGACGGTCCCCACGCCGGTCCGTTGGGGCTTCCTCGGAGCCGGTTTCGTCGCCTCGCGGGCGCTCGGTCCCGCCGTGCACGCCGCGGAGGGCGCCGTCTTGCAGGTCGTCGGGTCCCGGGAGGAGTCCCGTGCCCGTGCGCTCGAGCCGGTGCGTGCCGAGACGGCCTACCAGGCGGTCTGCGAAGCCGAGGACGTCGACGTCGTCTACGTGGCGCTGCCCAACGACGACCACCGACGCTGGGTCTGCGCGGCGCTCGGGGCCGGCAAGCACGTGCTCTGCGAGAAGCCGCTCGGGCTCGACGCCGGCGAGGTGGCCAGCATGTCCGCCGCTGCCGCCGCGGCGGACCGGATGCTGGTCGAGGCCTCGTGGAACCGCTGGCACCCACGGACGCGCCGCGCGCAGACCCTGCTGGCGGACCGCACGGGGCTCCGGGACGTCTCAGCCTGGTTCACCTTCTCCGGCGTGCCCGCCGACAACTACCGGCTGGACCCGCGCAAGGGCGGTGGAGCGCTGCTCGACCTCGGACCCTACGTCGTGGCGGCCGCCGAGTGGGCCCTAGGCGGCGACCTCGACGTGGTCTCCGCCGTCCAGCAGAGGGCGGCCACCGGCGTGGACCGCACGACGACCGCCGTGCTCGCCGGAGCGCTCGGCCGTGCAGAGGTGACCGTGTCGATCGACCAGCCCGAGGCTCAGGGAATGCAGATCACCGCCCCGGGGCTGCAGCTGGCGTGGGTCGACGCGGCGTTCACGAGCTGGCGCCGCGAGGCGACCCTCCGCGTCGTCGAGGACGGCCACGCGCGGGACGAGATCTTCCCGACGTGCGACGCCTACCAGCTGATGGTCGAGGCGGTCTCGGCGAGGGCCGCGGGTCACGACGCCTGGGTGCTCCCGCTGGCCACCTCCGTCGCCGTGGCCGCGGCCCTCGACGCCATCGCGGTGGCCGCAGCATGAGCGCTACCGAACCCAGCGCGCTGCCTGCCCTCAGCGACGACGACGTCACCCTTCCGGACGGACCTCGGCTGGCCCTCCGCCGTGCCGACGGCGCGCGGCGACCGTTCCTCCTCGTGCACGGTCTCGCCAGCAACGCCCGACTCTGGGACGGCGTGGCCCGGCGGCTCGCGGCGGCCGGCCACGAGGTCGCAGCCGTGGACCAGCGGGGGCACGGCCGATCGGAGACCACGGCCGACGGTTACGACACGGCGACCGCGGCAGCCGACCTCGCCGACCTGTGCACCAGCCTGGGGTGGACCGGCGCGCGCGAGCCCGTCCTCGCCGGGCAGTCCTGGGGCGGCAACGTCGTTCTCACGACCGCGGCCGTGCACGGCGGTGCTGCCGGCGTCGCGCTGGTCGACGGCGGGTGGATCCATCTCTCCGACCGCTTCCCGACCTTCACCGAGTGCTGGGACGCCCTCGCCCCGCCACGCTTGGACCACCTGACGGCCGCCGAGCTCGAGGAGCGGTCGCACCTGTGGAGCGCTGACTGGCCCGAGGAGGGTCGCCAGGGCGCCCTGGCGAACTTCACGGTCAGCGAGGACGGGACCGTTCGGCCGCGGCTCACCCGCGACCACCACAAGAGCATCGTGCACTCCCTGTGGGCCGACGACCCGCGACCGCTCTACCCGCGGGTGGCCGTTCCGGCCCTGCTGATGGCCGCCGTCGAATCCATCCCCACGCGGGAGACGGCTGTGACCCAGGCCCTCGAGGCGATCCCCGACGCCGAGGTCTCCTGGTACGTCGGCGCCCACCACGACCTCCACGCCCAAGATCCCGATCGCTGCGCCGCCGACCTGCTGGCGCTCGCTGCCCGTACCCCAGGGCGCGGGTCACCGAGCCACGACACCGAGGAGAGCACCCCATGAGCCGAGTGGTGCTGATGGGATCGGGAGAGACCGCTCCGACGATGGTGCGCGTCCACCGCAGGGTCTTCGCCGACGTGGGGCCCGGACCTGCGGTCCTGCTGGACACCCCGTTCGGCTTCCAGGCCAACGCCGACGACCTCGTGGAGAAGACGCGCACCTACTTCGCCGAGAGCGTCGGCCGCGAGGTCGAGGTCGCCTCGTGGCGGAGGAGGGACGCACCCACCGTGGAGCAGGAGCGCGCCCTGGCCCTGCTGCACTCGGCGCGCTGGGCGTTCGCCGGTCCAGGCAGCCCCAGCTACGCGTTGCGCCAGTGGGTCGGCACGCCGGTACCGGGGGCGCTCGCGGACGTGGTCGGCCGAGGAGGAACGGTCTGCCTCGGCAGCGCCGCAGCCGTGCTCGCCGGAGCGCGCGCCATCCCCGTGTACGAGATCTACAAGGCCGGCGAGGACCCGCACTGGTTGGAGGGCGTCGACCTGCTCGGTTCGTTGGCAGGCCTGCCGGCCGCGGTCGTGCCGCACTACGACAACAACGAGGGCGGCCACTACGACACGCGCTACTGCTATCTCGGGCGAGGAGCGACTGACCGTCCTCGAAGCCGCACTTCCCGAGGCCACCGGGATCCTCGGCGTGGACGAGCACACGGCCGTGCTGCTCGACCTCGTCGCCGGCACCGCAGAGGTCGTCGGGAGCGGAGGGATGACCCTGCGCTCAGCGGGTGTGTCGCAGCGATTCACCGACGGCTCGGTCCTGCCCCTGACCGAGGTCGCGACCATCCTGCGCGGCGAGGGTTCACTCTCAGGCACAGCCACGCATCTCCCAGCCGGTCCTGCGGCCGTCGACGGCACGGTCGAGCCGTCCACCGTGGCGTCGCTGCGCACGGTGGCAGACGATGCCCGCAGCGCGTTCGACGCAGCGCTCGACGACCGGGCCGTCGACGGTGCGGTCGCCTCGGTGCTCGATCTCGAACAGTCCCTTCAGGACTGGGCGGCCGACACCCAGCAAGGCGACGACGCGTACGCCCGCCGGGTGCTGCGGGCGATGGTCGTGCACCTCGGCGACGTGGCGCTGGTGGGCGCCCGTGACCCTCGCGTCGTGGTCGAGCCGTACGTCGACCTCCTGCTCGCCGTCCGGGTGAAGGCCCGCGCGGCGAAAGACTTCGCGACCTCCGACCTGGTGCGCGACGGACTCGCCGCCGCCGGTGTCGAGGTGCGCGACACCCCCGACGGTGCCACCTGGCATCTCGCGCGGTGACGCGGGCCGGTCAGGCGTCGATCACGATCGGCAAGATGATCGGGCTGCGCCGGTAGGTGTCGCGCGCCCAGCGGCTGACCGCTCGGTGGATGAGCTGCTCGAGCTGGTGCGGCTCCCCGATCCCCTCGGCAGCGGCCTTGGCCAGCGCCTTCTCGATGAGCGGCACGACCGTGTCGAACATCCCGTCCTCCTGGACGAACCCGCGGGCCAGGAAGTCGGGAGGCTCGGTCAGCAACCCGGTGTCCGCGTCGACCAGTGCGACGATCGTGATGAAGCCGCCCTCGGCGAGCGTGCGCCGGTCCTTCAGCGAGGCCTCCGTCGCGCCACCCACGGTCATGCCGTCGACGTAGACGTAGCCCGCCGCGACCTTGCCGGTGACCGACGCCAAGCCGTCGACCAGGTCGACCACGACACCGTCCTCGGCCAGCACCACGTTGGCGGCGGGGACTCCGGTGCGCACGGCCAGCGCGGCGTTGGCCGTGAGGTGACGCCACTCGCCGTGCACGGGCATGACGTTGGAGGGCTGCACGATGTTGTAGCAGTAGACGAGCTCGCCGGCGCTGGCATGACCTGAGACGTGCACCTTGGCGTTGCCCTTGTGCACGACGTTGGCGCCCCACCGGATGAGGGAGTTGATGACGCGGTAGATCGCGTTCTCGTTGCCGGGGATCAGCGAGCTGGCGAGCAGCACGGTGTCGCCGGGACCGACCCGGATCACGTGGTCGCGGTTCGCCATCCGCGCGAGCGCTGCCATCGGCTCACCCTGCGATCCCGTGCAGATCAACGTGATCTGGTCGTCCGGGAGCTTCTCGAGCACCTTGAGGTCGACGACCAGCCCGGGGGGGATCTTGAGGTAGCCCAGGTCCCGAGCGATCCCCATGTTGCGCACCATGGAGCGCCCCACGAAAGCCACCTTGCGTCCGTGGTGCTCGGCGGCATCGAGCACCTGCTGGATGCGGTGCACGTGGCTGGCGAAGCTGGAGACGATCACCCGCCGGGGGGCCGTACGGAAGACCTCTTCGATGGCCGGGATCAGGTCGCGCTCGGCGGTCGTGAAGCCCGGCACCTCGGCGTTGGTCGAGTCGGTGAGGAACAGGTCGACGCCCTCCTCCCCGAGCCTGGCGAACGCCCTCAGGTCGGTGATCCGGTCGTCGAGGGGGAACTGGTCCATCTTGAAGTCGCCGGTGTGCAGCACGAGCTGCCCGGACGGCGTGCGGATCGCGACGGCGAGACCGTCAGGGATGGAGTGGTTGACCGCCACGAACTCGCAGTCGAACACCCCGAACCGCTGCCGGTCACCCTCGGCGACCTCGCGGGTCACGGGGGTGATGCGGTGCTCCTTGAGCTTCGCGGCGACGAACGCCAACGTCAGCTTCGAGCCGACCAGCGGGATGTCCGGTCGCTCTCTCAAGAGGTACGGCACACCCCCGATGTGGTCCTCGTGGCCGTGGGTCAGGACCACGGCCTCGACCTTGTCCAAGCGGTCCCGGATCCAGGTGAAGTCAGGGAGGATCACGTCGACACCGGGCTGGGTCTCTTCGGGGAAGAGCACCCCGCAGTCGACGACGAGCAGCCGGCCGGAGTGCTCGAAGACCGTCATGTTCCGGCCGATCTCCCCGAGACCGCCGAGCGGAACGACGCGCAGCCCGCCCTTGGGCAGGCGCGGGGGCGGGCCGAGCTCGGGGTGCGGGTGGCTCACAGATCGGGTCCTGTCGGATGAGTGGACGACCGGGAGACGTCGTCCGATGGGGACAGCATGCCTGTTCGGGGCCGTTCAAGGAGCAACAGGACGCCTGCCGCGGAGCCGGGAGCGGAAGTTCCTCGCGTTGCGCTCGGCCGTGTCTCTCGATCGGGAGCCGCCCCGATGGTGAACTTGGAACCGGCCCGCTTCGGGCCGCCACGTGAGCGCCGCCGGGCTCAGATCTCCTGGGGGCGCCGACTCGAGAGGAATGTGATGGCGAACACCAAGGAACCGAGTGGAGCGGCCGTCGGCTGGACCATCTTCGCTGCGACGATGATGATCCTCATCGGGATCTTCTGGGCCATCGCCGGCCTGGCCGGGATCGTCAACGACGACTTCTACGTCGTGACCAAGGAGTACGTCTTCAAGCTCGACACCACCACCTGGGGCTGGATCCACCTGCTGCTGGGCATCCTCATCGGGCTGGCCGGCGCCGCCTTGTTCAACGGAGCCGTGTGGGCGCGCACGATCGGCGTCATCCTCGCCGGCCTCAGTGGGATCGTGGCCTTCGCGTGGCTGCCGATCTATCCGGTGTGGGCCATCGTGATCATCGCCATCGCCGTGACGGTCATCTGGGCCCTCACGGTGCACGGCCGGGACGCCGCCGAGTTCTGACCGGACCAGACCCGCGCTGACGCCGAGGAGGTCCTCCTCGGCGTCAGCGGCCGGTCAGCTCGTCGAGCGCGGCGACCGTCTGGTTCTGCTGCTCGAGCAGAGCCTTCAGCTGGTCCACCTGCTGCCGCAGCTCGTCGTGGGTCGAGAGCTCGGAGGCGGAAGCCCGCCGAGGACTCAGGAAGAGGTTGGCCAGGTAGCCGCTGAGGGTGCCGAAGATGGCCACCCCGATCACGATGATCATCGAGCCCATCACGCGTCCGGCGTTGCTCACGGGGAAGGTGTCCCCGTAGCCGACCGTCGACATCGTCGCGATGACGTACCACAAGGCGTCCGACGCGGTCACGATGTTGGCTCCCGCGACGTCGTCCTCGAGGCGGAGCATCCCCAGGCTGCCGAACTCCAGCACGAAGATCGCGATGAGCAGGAGGACGTACAGCGCGCTCCCGGCACGGTCCTTGACGAGGCTGTCGACGACGGCACGGATCCCCAGGGCTCGCAGCAGGCGCACGACCCGGATGAGGCGGAACAGCCGAAGCACCTTCACCTGGGGGAACGGCAGGCTGGCCAGCAGGTCGGCCCAGCCGAAGCGCTTGAAGAAGTACCCGGCCTTCGACGACGTGGTCGAGATGCGGTAGCAGAAGTCGACGAACAGGATCAGGCTCAGCAAGGCGTTCATCGCGTACAGGATGTACCGCAGTCCCTCGACCTCGGCGATCTCGATGAGGACCAGGTTGACGATCGACAGCACCGACAGCGCGCCGATGAAGATCTCGTACGCCGTGCTCTTGAGCTCCCCCGAGCGCGCAGCCGCCACCGGATCGACGTCGTCCTCGGAGCCCACGGTCGCCACGCGCCCGATGCTGCCAGACCATCGGGCCCACCCCTGGATGACAGGCCGAGGACGTTCACCCCGCACGCAGCGCGCGGCGGAAGGTGGCGGGCGAGGTGCCGGCGTGCTCGCGGAACACGGCGTGGAACCGGCTCACCGAGCCGAACCCGACCTCGGTCGCAAGGTCGGCGAGCAGCACACGACGATCACCGACAGGGACTGCGCATCGTGCACCAGGTGCACACGCCGGGTTCCTCCTGCAGCGCGGGGGACGTCCCGATCTGACCGGGGGGGCAGCCTCAACAGCTGGCGCCCTCAGGCTGGAGACCACCGGGATCGGTCCAAACCCGGACCACCACCGGAGGTCCCGCCGACGTCGCGGTCAGGCAGAAACCCGCCGTGGTCGTCGCATAGGTGAGGGTCGCGCCGCCGCTGGAGGTCGCGCCCGGGATCGCGGCGAACTCGGCCGTGGTGGGCGGCCGGCCGTTCTCGAGCTCCCAGCCCTTCACGACCGTGCTCACCGTCGTGAGCGCCGCCAAGGCCTCGACGCCGTTGCCGGCGCTCAAACCGCCCGTCACTACGCTCGCCTCGGCCTTCACCGGGTTGGTGGCGTCCGAGCAGCCGGCGAGCAGCATCGCGGCGGCGAGGGGAACAGCCAGGAGCGCGCACACGCGAACGGAGCTCATGCCCTCTCATCGGCATCGCTCAGGTGGATCCGGAGCCCCTGAAGGAGGCTGCGAGCCGCTCGAAGCCCTCGTCGATCCCCACCCGGGGAACCCAGCCGAGCGCGTCGCGGGTGCGTCGCTGGTCGAACCAGTGGGCGGTGGCGAGCTGCTCGGCCAGGAACCGGGTGATCGGCGGGTCGTCCTCCCGGTGGCGCGCACCCCACCACGTGTCGACCAGGGCTCCCGCCGCCCAGGCAGCAGCGTAGGGAACCTTGACCCGCGGGCCCCTGACGCCGGCCGCCCGGCAGATCGCGGTCAGGATCTCGGCCACCGGACGCGGTTGGCCGTTCGAGACGACGTACGGCTGGCCACCCGCGGTGGGCGCCGCATCGAGCGCTGCGACCAGCGCGTCGACCGCGTTGTCAAGGTAGGTCGTGTCGATCAAGGCGGTCCCCTGCCCCACGAGGGACAGCCGACCGGCGCGCGCGCGAGCGACGATGCGCCCGACGAGCTGGGTGTCCCCCGGCCCCCACACGAGGTGCGGCCGGACCGCGATGACGGCGAAGGACTCGTCGTGAGCGGCCAAGGCGATCTGCTCGGCCATCGCCTTGCTCCGGCTGTACGGACCTCGCGCGCGGTCGGGGTCCGCAGGGCCGGCCCCCGCGCCGACCAAGGACGAACCGGCGTGGGCGACCGAGGGCGAGGACACCTGCACGAGTCGACCGGCTCCTGCTGCCCGCGCCCCTTCGACGACCGCGCGGGTGCCCTCGACGTTGACGGCGAGGTAGTCCGCCCAGGCGCCAACGACGTGGACCTTCGCCGCCAGGTGGACGACCGCGTCGACGCCGTCCGCGGCTGACCGGACCGCAGCCAGGTCGGTGAGGTCGCCGAGCCGCTCGCGCAGCCCGAGACCGCTCGGCCGGCGCTGGAACACGGTCACCTCGTCGCCGCGCGCCGCGAGAGCGAGAGCGGTACGTCCGCCGAGCAGCCCGGAGGCCCCGGTGACCAGGACCTTCATCACCGGCGCCCGTTCACGCGAGCAGGTCGCCGGCCCAGCGGGCCAACGCGGCTCGGTCCACCTTGGAGTTGTGCCGCACGTCGACCGGGAGGGACGCGCGCACGAGCACGGCTGCCACGTCCACCCCCGCCACAGAGCGGACCCGAGCGGCCAGCTCGGCATCGGCCAGCGGCCCTCGACGACCGAGGCTTCGCGAGGGAACCACCACCAGCACCACGACCTGGGTGCCCGGCGGGCCGATCCCGACGCAGGCCGCGGCTTCGACGCCGTGGGCCCCTTCGACGCGCAGCTCGACGCCGACCGGGGTCACCGCGCCGTCGGCGGTGGTGACGACGTGCGCCAGCCGGCCCTCGACCCAGAGCCGACCCACCTCGTCGAGGTGCCCGACGTCCCCGGTGCGGTGCCAGCCCTTCTCGCGCGAGGAGGACGACTCGGTGGCCCACAGCCGGTCGTAGCGGTCCTTCGCCCACGGCGCGCTGACGAGGATCTCCCCCATCACCTCAGCCGCCTGGGTAGCCGGCTCGTCGGCCCGTCCGAGGGCGTCGAGCGCACTGACTGCCAGCTCGACTCCTTCGACAGGCCTCCCCACGCAGATGCCTTCGCCCTCACCCACCGCGTCTCGTTCGACGAGCTCGATGTCGGTGACCGGGAGCACCTCGGTCATGCCGTACGGCGTGTGCGCCTCAGCGTTCGGCGCGAGCCGCAGCACGGCGTGCAGCACCGGACGCGACACCGGGGCACCCGCGCTCATCACGAGCCGAACCCTGGCGAGGGCGTCGCGATGCTGCGATCCGAGGGTGGCACCGGTGGCCGCGACGTTGCGCAGCGAGGCGGGTGACGCCCAGACGAGCGTGGCATCGACAGCGGCCACCGCATCGGCGAGATGCCGCGCATCGAGGGTCGCCGGTCGGGTCACGTCCATGTCGGGGACGGCTGAGGCGATGCCCATGGCGGGCCCGTACAGCGCGAAGGGGGCGAAGGCCGCCACGAGCCGGTCCTGCGGCGTGATCCTGTACAGCCGCACGAGGACGTCGCGGTTGGCTTCGACCTGCCGGTGCCGGTAGACGACGCCCTTGGCCGGTCCAGTCGCACCGGAGGTGAAGATCACCGCCGCCTCGTCCTCGGGACCGGGCGGCTCGGGGAGCGCGCGACCGCGCCCGCGATCGGCGAGCTCGGCCAACGTCACCTCGGCGCCGAGCAGACGAGCCCGGCGGGCGGTCATGGGTCCTGCGGCGATACGGCGACCACCCACCCGCAGGGCTCGCGCTGCGACCAGCCCTCGGTCGATCGCGATCACGTGCTGTGGCCAGGCGCCGCGCAGAGCCCGCGCGAGCCCGCGGACACCGAGGCCCGCGTCAGCGACGACGATGACCGCGCCGATGCGCCAGCAGGCGTAGACCGCGGCGGCGAGATCCGCGCCGGGAGGAACGAGCAGAGCCACCCGATCTCCGCGGCGAACGCCGGCGTCGTCCAGCCCCGCGGCGAGGTCGCGAACCACCCGGTCGAGCTGTCCCCAGGTCACGGTGCGCCACGAACCGCCCAGCTCGACGACGGCGGGAGCGTTCTGGGACAACGGGTCTGCCGCCCGCTCGGCGAGGGCGGCCCCCATGGTGCGCCGCCCCGACCCCGGCGCGGAAGCCTTCGTCGGCGCCGACGGAGCCGCCTCCTCCACCCGACCGAGGTCGAGCCCCTCGACCCAGCGGCGGATGTCGTCGAGGGCGGCAGGGGCGTCCTCGGTGACCAGGTGCGAGGCACCGAGGTACCGGTGGACGTCGGCGTGCGGCATCCGGTCGAGGAGGTCGCGCAGGTACAGGTCGGAGAACACCGGGTCGTTCGGACCCCAGGCCAGCAGCACCGGAACCTGCAGCGTCGACACCCCCGCCGCCAGCGCCTGCAGGGTGGGCATCGACGGGTGGTCGTCCTCGAGGGGGATGTCGGCGACGAAGTCAGCGACCGCCTGGCGGCGAGCCGGAGTCGAGTACGGCGCGGCGAACGCATCCCGGACCTCGCGCGGGAGCCGTGGCCATGACAAGCCCGTCGTGCCACGCACGAACGTCGACGTGGTGCGGCACACAGTGGTGAGGACGACGGGAGTGCGGGCCATCCTGATCAGCGTGGGGGCGGGTGACCCCGCGGGTTGGTGCACAGCGGTGTTGGTCAGCACGACCCCGACGAGCTGGGCCTGGTGGGCCAGAGCCCAGCCCAACGAGACCGGACCACCCCAGTCATGGGCCACCGTCACGACGGGTCCGTCGACGGCGAGCGCCCGGCCCACCCGGTCGAGGTCGTCGATGCGGTCGGCGAGCCGCCGCACCGCGCCGATCCGGTCCGACCACCCCATGCCCAGCTGGTCGACGGCGACGACCCGCCACCCCTTGGGCGGCTCGGCGACCAGGCGACGCCACAGGTAGGACCAGGTGGGGTTGCCGTGGACGCACAGGAGGGTGCCGACCTGGCCGTCGGCCACTCCGCTGTCCAGCACGTGGAAGCGCCTCGGCTCGCCCGACGCATCGACGATGTCGACGAGCCGCGACCACTCCGGTTCGAGCCCGGGGAGCCCTGCAACCGGCAACGACGCCGGCATGGTGACGGAGGCTGCGCTCACCACTCGATCTCGAGCGCGGAGGCGTTGATGCCGGACCCGATGCCCATGAGGAGAACGCGGTCACCGGGCGACAACGAGTCCGCCTCGAGCGCGAGGGTGAAGGGGACGGAGGCCGGGCCGATGTTGCCCCTCGTCGGGAAGGTGCTCGGCGCCTTGTCCGGGTCGATGTTCAGAGCCTCGGTGATCGCCGCGGTGTGGACCTTGGAGATCTGATGGCTCACATAGCGGTCCATCGATCCCCAGTCGAAGGTCGCCTTGGCCTCTTCCCACAGCTCGATGGAGATCTGGATACCGGCGGCGAACAGCGCCTTGGAGTCTGTGCGCATGTCCTCGAGCGTGCCCACGCAGAGCTCGTGATGCTGGGTCGCAGCACGCGTCGTACCGCCAAGGATCCGGTGGCCCTCGGGATGCTCGTCGGCGCGACCGAGCACCATCGCCGCACCCCCGGACCCGAGGGTCAGCGAGGCGAACTGCGACCACACGTCGTCGGCCGTGGTCTCCGGTCGGGCCAGTCGCTCGACCGTGAGCTCCTGGGTGCGGCGGCTGCCCTCACCGTCGACGACGATGGCGTACTCGACGTGACCGGCGTCGATCATGGTGGCCGCGAGCTGCATGGCGTTGACGAAGCCGAGGCAGGCGTTGGAGAGGTCGAAGTTCATGCACGCCGGGGCGAGCCCCAGCTGATGGTGGACGGCCACCGCCTTGCTGGGCTCGAGGTGGTCACGGCAGACCGAGGAATCGATGAGCAGGGCGATCTTGCGCGGGTCGATGCCGGCTTCAGCGATGGCCTTGGAACCAGCCATGGCGGCCGCGTCCGCGAAGCTCACGTCCTCGGTCCACCACCGTCGCTCCTCGATGCCCGCGACCACCGAGAGCATCCCGGGACGGAAGCCCGTGCGCTCGTAGGTCTCGGCCAGCTGCTCGTCGAAGGAGTCCGACGTCACGACGATGGGCGCGTCCACGGCGGTGACCGACAAGATCGCCGCATTCGTGTGCACGAAGCTGGCGTTGCCGGGGAGGACCGCTCGCTCGGAGCGCTCGACGTCAGGGGTCTGGTTGCTCATGCGGACCTTTCAGGGCGCGCGGGCTGTGCCTGAGGACTCGGGCGCGATTCACGCGTCACGCGTCGCCCCCGTCGGCCGACCAGTCTCTCACGACACGCTCCCGCGACCGGCATCCGACGGCCGACCGTCCCGTCCGACCCAACGGGCAGGGACCTTCGGCCCTGCCGCGGGTGCCACCCACCGGAGTGCGATGGACGCAGGACGCCAAGCCCGTACCGGTCTCTGGGCTCCGGGAGAGCACATGACGCGCAGCGTGATCGTGAAGGACCCCTCCACCGTCGCACGGGCCACCATGCCCGACTACGAGCAGTTCAGGAGCTCGTTCACCTGGGAGGGAGCGAGAGCCGAGCTGGACGGCCTCCCGGCAGGCGGCCTCAACATGGCCTACGAGGCCGTCGACCGCCACGTGGTTGCCGGCCACGGCACCGTGACCGCCCTGCGGTTCCTCGGTGCGGACGGTGTCGACCGCGAGCTCACGTATGCCGAGCTCGCCGAGGAGACCAACCGTTTCGCCGACGGGCTCCGGCAGCTGGGGGTACAGCCGGGCGACCTCGTCTTCGGCCTCGCCGGACGCCTCCCCGAGCTCTACGTCGCCATCCTCGGGAGCCTCAAGGCGCGGTGCGTCTTCAGCCCGCTCTTCTCGGCCTTCGGGCCGGAACCGGTCCGTCAGCGCCTCGAGCTCGGTCGGGGGCGGGTGCTCGTCACCACCCCCTCGCTCTACCGCCGCAAGGTGGCGCCACTGCGCGACTCCTTGCCGTGGCTCGAGCACGTCCTCCTCATCGGTCCGGACGCGGCCGCGGTCGAAGGGCCGGGCGTTCGTCGGTTCGACGAGATCCTGGCCATGGGATCGCCGAGGTACCCGATGGAGGCCACCGACCCCGAGGACATGGCGCTCGTGCACTTCACCAGTGGCACGACCGGTTCCCCCAAGGGCGCCGTGCACGTCCACGAGGCGGTCGTCGCGCACCACCTGACCGGCCGCGTGGTCCTCGACCTTCGTGCAGGAGACATCTTCTGGTGCACCGCGGACCCGGGCTGGGTGACGGGCACGTCGTACGGCGTGATCGCGCCCTTGACCTGCGGGGTCACGTGCATCGTGGACGAGCTCGAGTTCGACGTCGCCCGCTGGTACACCATCCTCGAGGAGCAGCGGGTCACCGTCTGGTACACGGCACCGACGGCGCTGCGGATGTTGATGCGCGCGGGAGCCGCGCCGGCTCAGGAGCACGACCTCTCCGCGCTCAGGCACGTGGCCAGCGTCGGCGAGCCGCTGAACCCAGAAGTCGTCGTCTGGGGCGTCGAGACCCTCGACCGGACCATCCACGACACCTGGTGGCAGACCGAGACCGGCGCCATCATGATCGCGAACTACGCGAGCATGGACGTCCTGCCGGGCTCCATGGGACGGCCGGTCCCGGGCATCGAGGCGGCCCTGGTGCGCAGAGACGCGCAGGGTCAGGCTCTGGCCGGGCCGGACGGGGAACCGGCGTTCGTCACGGCTCCCGACGAGCAGGGCGAGCTCGCCCTGCACGCCCCCTGGCCGTCGCTGATGCGGCGCTACCTCGGCGACGAGCTGCGCTTCCGCCAGGCGTTCCTCGGCTCCTGGTACCTCTCCGGCGACCTTGCCCGGCGCGATGCCGACGGACGCTTCTGGTTCGTCGGGCGCGGCAACGACGTCATCAAGTCCTCCGGACACCTCATCGGACCGTTCGAGGTCGAGAGCGTGCTGATGGAGCACCCGGCCGTCGCCGAAGCGGGGGTGATCGGGGTGCCCGACCCGGTCGCCGGTGAGGTCGTGAAGGCGTTCGTCTCACTGCGCCAGGGCCACGTCGCCGACGAGGAGACCCGTCGATCGATCTCCGGCTTCGCGCGGAAGCGGCTGGGCGCGGCCGTCGCACCGCGCGAGATCGCCTTCCAGCAGGACCTCCCGCACACACGCAGCGGCAAGATCATGCGGCGCTTGCTCAAGGCCCGTGAGCTGGGGCTCCCCGAGGGCGACCTGTCGACCCTCGAAGGTGCCGCACCCGCACCCGAACCGGCGCTGGAGTCGACGTCATGAGCACTCAGGCCCTGCGCCCGGACGTGCTGGCCCTCTACCGCCAGATGGTGCGCATCCGGCGGTTCGAGGAGCGGTGTGCCGAGCTCTACAGCTCCTCCAAGATCCGCGGCTTCCTGCACCTCTACATCGGCGAAGAGGCCGTGGCAGCCGGCGTCCTCCCTCACCTGCGCGACGACGACGCCGTCGTCGCGACGTACCGCGACCATGGCCAAGCGCTGGCCCGCGGGGTCCCGATGGACGCGATCATGGCGGAGATGTACGGGCGGCTCGAAGGCCTGTGCCGCGGGCGGGGCGGCTCGATGCACCTCTTCCATGCGCCCACCCGCTTCTACGGCGGCAACGCGATCGTCGCCGGCGGTCTCCCCCTGGCAGTCGGGCTCGCCCTCGCCGACTCGATGCAGGGCCGGGATCGCGTCACGGTCTGCTTCTTCGGCGAGGGAGCGATGGCCGAGGGCGAGTTCCACGAGTCGATCAACCTTGCGGCGGTCTGGCACCTGCCGGTCCTCTTCCTCTGCGAGAACAACCTCTACGCGATGGGCACGGCGCTGGAGCGCTCGGAGTCCGAGACCAACCTCCCCTTGAAGGCCGCCTCCTACGAGGTGCCGGCCTGGAGCTGCGACGGCATGGACGTGCTCGCCGTCTGGGAGTCCGCCCGCCGCGCCGTCGAGCTGGTGCGCGAGGGTGGGGGTCCGGTCTTCCTGGAGGCCAAGACCTTCCGGTTCAGGGCGCACTCGATGTACGACCCGGACCGCTACCGGGAGAAGTCGGAGATCGCGCACTGGCGTGAGCGCGACCCGCTCCTGCTCGGTGAGCGACTGCGTACCGAGGGGGTCATCGACGAAGCCGGGCTCGCCGCCGTCGAGGCGGACGTCCTCGCGGAGATCGACGCCGCCGTGGCCTTCGCCGAGGCAGGGACGGACGAACCTGTGGAAGACCTCACGCGCTTCGTGATGAGCGGAGGCGTCCAGCGATGACCACGACCGCCATCGAGGCTGCGGGGACCCCTGGACAGGTGCGCACGATCACCTACCGGGAGGCCATCCGCGAGGCCATGGCCGAGGCCATGCGACGCGATCCTCGGGTCTTCCTCATGGGCGAGGACGTCGGCCGCTACGGCGGCGGGTTCGGCGTGAGCCTCGGCCTGCTCGAGGAGTTCGGTGAGGACCGGATCAAGGACACTCCCCTGTCCGAGTCGGCGTTCATGGGAGCCGGCATCGGTGCGGCGCTCGGCGGCCTCCGACCGATCGTCGAGATCATGACGGTCAACTTCTCGCTGCTGGCGCTCGACCAGATCGTCAACACCGCCGCGGCCCTGCGGCACATGACGGGCGGTCAGTTCAGCGTCCCGCTCGTGGTGCGCATGACGACGGGAGCGGGACGCCAGCTCGCCGCTCAGCACTCGCACTCGCTCGAGGGCTGGTACGCCCACGTGCCCGGGCTGCGGGTCGTGGCGCCGGCGACGGTCGAGGACGCCCGGGGCATGCTCTGGACAGCGCTCGAGGACCCGGACCCGGTGATCATCTTCGAGCACGGGGCCCTCTACAACGCCTCGGGCGAGGTGACCGAGGGCGCGCCGCCGGTCGACCTCGACCGAGCAGCGATCCGACGTCAGGGCACCGACGTGACGCTGGTGACCTATGGCGGCAGCCTGCCCACGGTGCTCGAGTCCGGCGGAGGCGCTGGCGGCCGACGGCGTGAGCGCCGAGGTCGTGGACCTGCGCTCCCTGCGACCCTTGGACGACCAGACCGTGAGGGAATCGGTGCTCCGCACCCACCGCGCCGTGGTCGTCGACGAGGGTTGGCGCAGCGTGGGCCTGTCGGCAGAGGTGTCGGCGAGGATCACCGAGCAGTGCTTCTACTCCCTCGACGCCCCGGTCGGCCGGGTCTGCACCGTCGAGGTCCCGATCCCCTATGCCGCCCACCTGGAACGCGCCGCGCTGCCCAGCGTGGCCCGGGTGGTGGCTGCCGCCGAGGAGGCGATGGGTCGTCATGGGTGACTTCTGCATGCCCTCCTTGGGTGCCGACATGACGGAGGGAACCCTGACGGAGTGGCTCGTGCACCCCGGCGACGTCGTCCACCGAGGCGACGTGATCGCGGTCGTCGACACGGTCAAGTCGGCCATCGACATCGAGGTCTTCGAGGAGGGGCGGGTCGAGGAGCTCCTGGTCGAGCCCGGCACCTCCGTGCCGGTCGGCACCCCCCTCGCCCGGCTGGCGAGCGTGAACGGCTCGGTGCAGCCCGAGCCGACCGAACCCGAACCGACCGAGCCCGAGCCCGAGCCCGAGCCGACCGAGCCCCAGCCCGAGCCCGAACCGACCGAGCCCGGGCCATCGACGACGGTCGAGACCACCCGTCCACGTCCGTCGAGCCCACCGTCGCCCGTGCTCCGGCACCTGGCCCACGACCGCGGGGTGGACCTGTCCACCGTGAAGGGCACCGGTCCTGACGGGATCATCACCCGGTCGGACGTCGAGTTCACCGCTCGCCCGGTCCGAGCCGACCGCCTGCACGCGTCGCCGTACGCCCGTCGCCGGGCCGGCGAGCTGGAGGTCGACCTCGCCACGGTCCACGGAACCGGTCCGGACGGCGCCGTCACGGTCTCCGACGTCGAGGCAGCAGCTGGTCCGGCGTCTTCGCCCGCACCTGTTCGTGCGCCCGCGCCTGCGCCCGCACCAGAAGCAGCACGAACGGGCGGCTGCGGCAGCCGAGCGCGCGGCAGCGATGCGCAGCGCGATCGGCGACCTGATGGCGCGCTCGAAGCGGGAGATCCCGCACTACTACCTCGAGACGACGATCGACCTCGCTGCCGCCACGGAGTGGCTGGACCGCTTCAATGCCGACCGACCGTCCACGGAGCGGGTGCTCCCCGTGGCGCTCATGCTCAAGGCGGCCGCGATCGCCGCCCGCGACGTCCGAGGGATGAACGGGTTCTTCGTCGACGGAGCCTTCCAGCGATCGACGTCGGTTCACCTCGGTGTCGCGGTGTCGCTGCGCGGCGGAGGACTCGTCGCCCCGGCGATCCACGACACGGACCGCCTGAGCGTCCCCGACCTGATGGTGGCCCTCAAGGACCTGGTGGCCCGAGCCCGCGCCGGACGCCTTCGTGGATCGGAGATGTCCGACCCGACGCTTGACCGTGACCAACCTCGGCGAGCAGGGTGCCGAGGCCGTGCACGGCGTCATCTATCCGCCGCAGGTGGCCCTGCTCGGCCTCGGCCGGGTGGTCGAGCGTCCCTGGGCCGTGGATCGGATGCTGACGGTCCGGCCCCTGGTCACCGCCACCCTGGCCGCCGACCACCGGGTGACCGACGGCCACCTCGGCAGCCTCTTCCTGGCCGCCGTCAACGATGCTCTGCAACGACCGGAGGACCTGTGAACCGCGACGAGTCAACGACGACGATCCGAGGCATCCTCGGTGAGATAGCCCCGGAGGCGGACCTCGACACCGTCGACCCGGAGGCGGACCTCCGGAGCGAGATCGACCTCGACTCCCTCGACTTCCTCACCCTGGTGGAGAAGCTCGCGGTGACCACAGGGGTCGACATCCCCGAGTCCGACTACCGCGACGTCCGCTCGTTGAGCGGTCTGGTCGAGTACGTCACCGCCCGGTCCGCCTGAGCAGGTCACGGGTCTCGCCGTCGCTGCTCATGTGCGCGGAGACGACCGACACCCGGTCGTCCTCGGCACCGTGCACCAGCACGCCCGAGAGCAACGCGAAGTCGACGGGAACGGTCGAGGAGGCGAGCCCGGACAGCAGGTGGGCGAGTTCCTCGACGGCTGCCTGGCGGACGATCTCGGTCACCTCGACCAGCCCGGGCGGCTGGGCGTCCCCGACCACCGAGCGAAGGGTTGCCACGAGCAGGGACTCCTCGACGTCGTGCGGGTCGAGCACCACGCCTGAGACCCCGTCGGCCAGAGCGGTCCTGGCCACCTCGAGCGCTCCGCACGCGCTCGTCGTCCCCGGGACTCCCGGACGACGCACTGCACCGACGTCGCCATCGGCTGCCACGCCGATGTGCGGGAAGGCGAAGACCACGAGCCGGTGCCGACCACCCTCGCCCGGGTGCGTGACCGAGGGCAGCCGCGATCCCGGTCCGGCCGAGCAGAGGGAGCCCACCGAGGCTCGACATGTCGAAGCAGTGGCCCCACCGCCCCGTCACTGCGGCGACGAAAGGGGCCATCAGCTCGTCGCGGCACACCGAGACGAGCGGCAACGACGTCGAGGCGTGGAAGCCGTTCGACCGCAGGACCCAACCGGTCCACTCCACGAAGTCCGCCAGGTCGACGGCCTCCGGATAGGGGTGCATCGCGCCTACCCCACCTCCACGGTGGGCGCGGTGCACACCGAACCCCCGGCGGGGCAGACCCGAGTACCGCCCACCACGAGCCGGATCTGCAGCCCGATGTCGGCCAGGTCGTTGTCGTTCAGGATCTGTCGCAGGTCCGCGGGGTCCGCCTCAGGCGGAGGGCCTAGCGCAGTGACGATGACCTCCCCCTCGCGCACGTCGACCGTGGCCACCTGCCAGCCGGCGTCGGCAGCCCAGGCCTGCACGAGCGGCGTCGCCTTGTGCCTTGACGTACTCGTTCTGCGCCACGGCGTAGCTGCCGAAGCCGAGGGGGACCGCGACGACGAGGACCATCGCGACGATGAGGGCGACCGTTCGGCCACGGAAGGGGCCGACGGGATAGCCGGATCCCTTCGCCGCCTCGCGCACCCGGTATCCCAGCAGCACGGCGACGCCCGTGGCGAGGATGGCCGCGACGTTCGTGCCGAAGAGCAGCCCCGCACCCGCGGCGTCGGCGTACCGCCCGGCGCTGACCAAGAGCCCCACCACCGCGAGCGGCGGCACGAGGGAGATCGCGATGGCGACACCCGGCAGGGTGTCCGACACGTCGGACCGGACCAGCGCGAAGGCCCCGACCGTGCCCGTGGCCAACGCCGCCACCAGGTCGATGAGCCGCGGACTGATCCGCGCGTCGACCTGACCGTTCGCGACGAAGGCGTCCGGCGGGCTGATGATCGACCCGATCAGGAAACCGATGGCGATCACGAGCAACGCGCCGCCGAGGACGTACCCCACGCTCCGCACCAGGTGGCGCCGGTCGGCGAGCACCACGGCCAGGGCGGTCCCGAGGATGGGCACCATCAGCGGGGCCACGATCATCGCGCCGATGACGGTCGCGGTGGAGTCGGCCACGACCCCTGCCGTCGCGATGACCGACGCGAGGAACAGGAGCACCCAGAACCGGGACGCCTTGCGGCCCGTCACCGGCCCGTCGATGAACAAGGTGTCGGTCATCCGGTCGACGTCGGTCGACATCACCTGAGGCATGAGGCTCTCCGTCCTGTCACGGCGCGATCATGCCGTGGTCGAGCAGCCAGGCGAGGGAGGCAGGACGCGACCGGGTTCAGCGGGAACCGGAGTTGAGCCGGTGGTAGAGCCCCTTCAGAGATCCGTACAGCTTGCGGTACTCCGCGTAGCCCCTGGCGTACTCGTTGCTCGCGGCCGCGGAGGGCACGAAGGTCGTGGCCACCGGCACGAGGGCAGGGACCTCCTCCAGGGTGAGCTCGCCGATGCAGATGCGGGCCCAGAGCGCGACGCCGCGCAGCTGGGCGTGCCGGGGGTCCGCCACCTGCTCCACCGGTCGGTTGAGCACGTCGGCGTGGATCTGGCACCAGAGGTCGCTCTGCGCCCCACCACCGAGGATGCGGACCCGAGGCACGTCCTTCTTCAGGAACTTCACGTACGGGTCGAACAGCCAACGCACGTTGTAGGCAACACCCTCGAGCACCGAGCGGACGATCATCGCGCGGTCGGTGCGCAGCGACAGGTTCAGCCAGCCACCACGCAGGTACTTGTCCTCCTGGGGACTGCGCTCGCCGTTGAGCCACGGCATGAACATCAGGCCCTCGCTGCCCGGTGGTGCCGACGCGGCGAGCCGCAGCAGGTCCGCGAACGACGGCGCCAATCCCTCGGCGGCCATTCCCTCGCGGCCGATGCCGCTGCCGCCGCCCAGGAGCCCGTCGGGCGGGGCGATGATCTGCTCGCGCAGCCACTGCAGCGCTGCCCCGCCGGTCTCTTGGTTGTTGGCGACGACCGGGAAGGCCGGATCGAGTCCGGGGATCGTCGCCATGGAGTGGAGGATGTCGGTGCGCTTGAACGGCACCCGGCTGCTGACCCAGGACGTCGTCGAGATCGCGACATGCGTCTCGTACGGCGCCACCGCCCCCGAGCCGACGACGGCGGCGTGCAGGTCGGGGATCCCGCACACGACCGGTGCACCCGGAGCAACGCCGATCTCGGCCGCCACCTCCGCGGTCAGCGTCCCGAGGACGGACCCGGTCGGCAGCAGCTCGGGAAGCCGCGCGCGGTCACGACGGGTCCGGGCGACCAGCGCGTCGACGTAGCCCAGGGGGGCACCAGGACGGTTGTCGGTCAACCAGCTGGCCGTCATCGAGGCCGGGGTCGCAGCGGCGCGACCGGTGAAGCGCAGCCCCAGGTAGTCCACCGGCTCGAGCAGGACCACCGTGCGGTCGTACACGTCCCGCATCCGCTGCTGCAGCAGCAACGAGTGGCCCGTCGGGTCCGCCCCGCTCGGGGTGGGCGCGCCACCCGTGGTGCGGACGAAAGGCAGGACCTTGTGCGGCGCGTAGCCCGACACGCTGACCCTGCCGCCGACCACGCTCGCGCACCAGCGGTGCGCGCGCGCGTGTCGGCCCACAGCAGCACCGGGCCGACGGGCGTCCCGTCGCGACCCACGGGAACCGTCGACGCCCACTGACCCGTGATCGCGACGGCGTGGAGGGCATCACGGTCGACGCCGGACGCGTCGACGACCTCACGCACCGCTTCGAGCAACCGGTCCCACCACTCGACAGCGTCCTGCGTCGCTGCGCCGTCCAGACCGACGTGCACCGAGACCGAGCGCATGGCCGTGAGCAGCACCTCGCCCGCGAGCGAGACCGTGGCGACCTTGGGGCCTCCGTTGCCGAGGTCGACCGCGAGGATCCAGCGCTCGCCCACGTCAGCCGACCGGCAGGTCGGGAGCCACCTCGTGCATGGCGTCGAGCACGCCGCTCATCACAGCCTCCAGCGTGGCGTTGCCCTGGGGGGTTCCGCCGAAGCCGTACATCGCGCCGGACTTGGCCGCCTCGCCCTGGTGGGCGACGGCGTAGGCGACGGCCGAGCGGAGGTCGGCGAGGAACCGCTCGGCGAGTCCGTCGCCGGTGTTGGGCCGAGTGATGCAGAAGTGCAGGGCCGGCGGCAGCTGCAAGGAGTTCATCCGCCAGCCGAGGTCCTTGAGCGCGTCGTTGACGAGATAGATGTCGAGGTCGGAGCCGGCCGCCGCCTTGAAGGCCACGAGGAAGGTGGGGTCACCGATGACCTCGAGCTCGGGGACCTGGGACCTGATCCCCTCACGGATCGTCACCGCAGTGCTCATGATCGCGTCCGCGTGCGCGAGGTAGCCCGACTCACCGGTCGCGAGCAGGGCGGCCCACGTCGACGCGATCACGCCGCCGCTGCGCGAGCCCGCGAGCCCGGGAGAGAGGTACAGACCACCGGGCCAGTCGGGAGCCGTGAAGTACTGGTGCTTGCGAAGCTCCTTGTCGCGGTAGAGCAGGACGCTGCTGCCCTTGAGCGCATAGCCGTACTTGTGCGTGTCAGCCGAGATGCTGGTGACGCCGGGGACCCGGAAGTCCCACAGCGGTACGTCGTGGCCCAACCGCTCCACCCACGGCAGCAGCCAGCCGCCGAGGCACCCGTCGACGTGCAGGCCGAGGCCGTGCTCCTCGGCAAGGGCGGCGATCTCCTCGATCGGGTCGATGAGGCCGTGCGCGTAGTTGGCGGCGCTGCCGACGAGCGCGATGGTCTGGTCGTCGACGAGGTCGCGCATCGCGGCGACATCGGCGACGTAGCCGTCGGTCAACGGCGAGTGACGCACCTCGATCCCCATCCAGTGCGCCCCCTTGTCGAGCGCCACGTGGGCGGTGCGGGGCATGACGAGGTTGGGGCGCGTGACCCCCCGGGTCTCGCGGGCTTGTTCACGGTAGGAGTAGAGAGCGGTGATGAGGCTCTCCGAGCCACCGCTCGTCACCACGCCGACGCCCGTGCCGTGCAGCAGGTCCGAGGTCATGGCGATGATCTCGCCCTCGAACTTCGTCGCGCTGGGGTACATGTCGCGCTGGAGGACGTTCGCGTGGGCGTAGAGGCCGAACACCTCGGTCAGGAACCCGTAGTGGTCGTGGTCGCCGCAGTAGAGGCTCCCCGACACCGTGCCCAGGTCGCCCTGCGCGTCCTCGCGGTGGGCCAGGTCGGTGATCTCACGGAGGATCTCCGAGCGGTCGACCGGTTCCGACGGCACCCGCCGATAGGACCGGGTGGTCTTCCGGTAGGGGTAGAACCCGTCGAGGATCTCCTCGAAACCGCCGTCGTCACTCACGTGCGTTGCCTCCCGTGGCCCGACCGGGGCGACCCCGGGTGCCGTTCGCTCGCCATCGTAGGCCCGGGTGGAGCGCCTGAACCGATCGGCCTCAGGCGTGAGCCCTGGGATCCAGGAGCGTGAGAAGCAGCCGGCTCGGCTCGAGCGCCCGCACTTCGTGTTCGACGAGCGAACGCACGTCGGCGAGGTGGGTCATCGCCGTACCGGGCGTGTCAGCGTCCTCGGCGATCACGCCCCCTCCTCGCTCTCGACAGCCGGCAGCCGGAGGACGCTCACGGCGAACTCGGCCCCTTCGTGCCACGGGCGGAGGTCCCAGGTGGCGAACCGGTGCTCGAGCACGAAGCCGGCGGCAGCGAGGTGCCGATCGAAGTCCGCGACCGCGTAACCGCGTTCGGTGCCGAAGCCGACCACGACGAACCCGTCCGGAGCCAGGTGCGCGGCGATCCGCCGGAGCACGTCGGTCTCGGTCTCTGGCGCGACGAACGCCATCACGTTGCCGGCAACCACCACGGCGTCGAACGGCTCGACCACACCAACGGCGGGGAGATCGAGGTGAGCGAGGTCGGCGACGACCCACTGCGGCCCCGGATGGTCTGCACGGGCCGCCTCGATCAGGTGCGGGTCCGCGTCGACCCCGACCACGTCGTGGCCTCGAGCGTGCAGAACCGCACCCACCCGGCCGGGGCCGCAGCCCGCGTCAAGGATCCGGGACCGGCGCGGCGTCATGGCGTCGACGAGACGGGCCTCACCCCCGAGGTCCGCTCCCTCGGCCGCCAGGGCCCGGAATCGCTCGACGTACCACTGCGAGTGGCCGTCGTCGGTGTCGGTGACCCAGCGAGTCGGTTGGCTCATGACCGACGACGGTAGTCCCCGTGCGACCACGGCCCGACGGGAACCGCTAGGCGGGTCGACCCCGGTCTCGCTCCGGTCCCGCCTCGCCCCGCCGCAGCCGGTTCGAGATCTCGTCGACCGTCCGCCAGATGAGCGCCCTCACCTCGGGCGCATTCATCTCGCCGAGGTGCGTCACCCGCCCGACGATGAGTTCCTCGATGGTCAGGTCCGGGTAGGTCCGCAGGTGCTGGCCGTACTCGTCCTCGGAGGCGATGAGCACGTTCGTCACACCCTCGACGTCGATGTGCGCAGCGACGTAGGGAGCGATGACGATCTCGTGGGTGCTGTAGATGTTGGTGACCCGGTCGGCGATCTGCGGCAGGTCGTCGTGGAGCGCGGTCAGGAACGCCGACCCGGAGGCCATGTCGGTGAGGGCAGGGGCGAGGTCGCGACCGGTCAGCCCCATCAGACGCGACACCCGGCCGGCGCTGCGCGAACCGTTCCAGGGAGCACCGACGCTGATGACGTGGAGCACGCTCTCCGGGTGGTCGATCGCGTAGCGCAAGCAGGCGAGTGCCCCTTGCGAGTGCCCGACCAGCACGACGGGAGAGTTCGGGTGCCGCCCTTGAGCGATGAGGCCCTTCCGCATGTCCTCAGCGAGGTGCTCCTGGGATCGGCTCAGGGGGAGCGAGACGCCGAAGCTGGCCAGGGTGACGAGAAAGGCGTTGGGGTGACGTTCGAGCACGCGCCGCATCATCACGGTGGCCGCCACACCCTTGATGGCGGTCCCGGCAACGATCGGCACGGCGAGGGGCACGAACCCATCCTCGCCGATGGTTCCCGCCGCCCTCCACCCGACACCCGGTTGACGCCCACGACTCGCCTGCGAGCCGGCCTCCGCCTCCCCGTCGGCATTCGTCCACCGGGTCGGCGAGGCGGCACGATGGGGCGGTGACCCCCACCGAACCGGTTTCGTCCTTCGCGGACCTCGGCCTGCGCGCCCAGCTGCTCGAGGACCTCACGAGCCTCGGCTACGAGGAGCCGACGCCCATCCAGGCCGAGGCCATCCCGAAGCTCCTGGCCGGCCACGACCTCCTCGGGCAGGCTGCCACCGGTACCGGCAAGACCGCTGCCTTCGCCCTTCCGCTGCTGCAGGCGCTGGACAGCGGCCCTCGCGGCAAGGCGCCCAGTGCGCTCGTGCTGGTGCCCACCCGCGAGCTGTGCATGCAGGTGTCCCAGGCACTGCACCGGTACGGGCGCAGCCTGAGCGTCCGCGTGCTGCCGATCTACGGCGGGCAGCCGATCGTGCGACAGCTGCGCGAGCTCGAGCGCGGGGTCGACATCGTCGTGGCGACCCCTGGTCGCGCGGTCGACCACATCCAGCGCAGGAGCCTGCACCTCGACGAGGTGCGCACCGTGGTGCTCGACGAGGCCGACGAGATGCTCGACATGGGGTTCGCCGAGGACCTCGAGGCGATCCTCGACGCGACGCCCCGCGAGCGACAGACCGTGCTGTTCTCAGCGACCTTGCCGGCCCGCATCAACTCCATCGCCCGCAAGCACCTCACCGACCCGGTGCGCATCGAGATCGCCCGCGACGTCGCGTCGTCGGGTGAGGCCCCGCTGGTGGCACAGCGTGCGTATGTCGTCGCACGCGCCCACAAGGCAGCGGCCCTCGGCCGCATCCTCGACATCGAGTCGCCGACCGCAGCGATCATCTTCTGCCGCACCCGCGCCGAGGTCGACGAGCTCACCGAGTCGCTCAACGGGCGCGGCTACCGGTCGGAGCCGCTCCACGGCGGCATGGACCAGGGACAGCGCGACAAGGTCATGGGTCGTCTCCGCGCCGGAAGCGCCGAGCTGCTGGTCGCGACCGACGTCGCGGCGCGAGGGCTGGACATCGATCACCTGACGCACGTCTTCAACTACGACGTCCCGTCGGCGCCGGAGTCGTACGTGCACCGCATCGGCCGCGTCGGCCGAGGGGGCCGTGAGGGCATCGCCATCACCTTGGCCGAGCCGCGTGAGCACCGCATGCTCAAGACCATCGAGCGGGTGACCAAGCAGCGCATCCCCATCGAGAAGCTGCCCACCACCGCCGACCTCCACGCCCGCCGCATGGAGCTCACCCGCGCCGCTCTCGTCGAGGTCCTGCTCACCGACGACTTCGAGCAGTACCGGGTCGTCGTCGAGACGTTGACCGACGACTTCGACGTGATGCAGGTGGCGATGGCCGCGGTGAAGCTGGCTCACGAGGCGTCGGGAGGCGGGGCTGAGGAACCCGAGATCCCCGAAGCCCCGGCAACCACCGACCGTGGCTCGAAGGAGCGCGGCTCTCGCGGACCGAAGGGGCCGAAGGGGAAGCCATCGCGTGAGTCCCGGCCGGCGCCCGGGGGCGGCGCCACCGTGCGGCTCTACGTCGGGGCGGGTCGTAAGGCTGGCATCCGGCCCCAAGACCTCGTCGGAGCGATCGCGAACGAGACCACGGTGAGCGGCCGGCAGATCGGTGCCATCGAGATCACGGACAACTTCTCACTCGTCGACGTGCCGGAAGGCGCGGCCGAGGAGGTCATGGCGGCCCTGCGCGCGACCCGGGTGAAGGGCAAGAAGGTCCAGGTGCGGCGCGACCGCCAGACCTGACCGGGACCGCGCCTCTTCGACCGGTCAGCCGGTCGGCCGTGCCGCCCACGGCGCGGCCTCCTCGAGCTCGAAGGCGAGCTCGAGCAACCGACGCTCGTGGCCGAACGGCGCCGCGACCTGGACGCCGATCGGCAGCCCGGATGCGGACCTGCCCAGGGGCAGGGAGATCGCCGGCGACCCCGTGACGTTCTGCACGGGTGTGAACGTGGTGTAGCGCAGCAGCCGCAGGAGGTGGGTCCGGAAGTCCACCTCGGGGCCGAGATGGCCGATCGCCGGTGGGGCGTGCCCGAGGACCGGCGACACGAGCACGTCGTAGCGGGCGAAGGCGTGCTCATGGTCCCGTGCCATCCGCCGCAGCCGCCGCAACGATCCCGGGATGAGCAGCGCCTGGTGCCGTGCCAGGGCGCTCAGTCCCTGCGTGAAGGTCTCGGTGCGCGACCCGTCGAAGCCGGGGCCGAAGAACCGACCGCCGCCGTTCTTGAGCGCGAAGGCGAGCAACGCCCAGTAGTGCAGGAAGTCGGGACCGAACCGGTCGTCGACCGGGGCCGTCACCTCCTCCACGTGATGGCCCAGCTCGGCGCACACGGTGCCGGCGGCGTTGACGACCGCCACCGTCTCGGCGCTGACCGGGAGGCCGAGGGTGGCCCCGAGCACCAGTCCGATCCGCAGCCGCACCCCGCCCCCACGCTCGACGACACCGATCTCTGGGAGGCGAGGATCGCGGTGGAGGCGCTCCGCCTCGGCGTAGTAGCGCGCGGTGTCGCGGACGCTCCTCGTCAGCACACCCTGGGTCGTGAGGTTGACCGGCAGCCGATCCAGCTCGCGCAGGTCGATCAACCTGCCCCGCGAGGGCTTCAGCCCCACGAGCCCGCAGCAGGACGCAGGAATCCGGATGGACCCTCCGCCGTCGTTCGCGTGCGCGATCGGGACGACGCCTGCAGCCACCAGCGCCGCCGACCCGCCGCTGGACCCACCCGCCGAGTGGTCGGTGTTCCACGGGTTGCGGGTCGCTCCGAACCGCAAGGACTCGGTGCTCGCCGTGAGCCCGAACTCCGGGAGCGTCGTCTTGGCGATGGGCGCGACACCCAGCCGGAGGAACTGGGCGACCCAGGGCGAAGAACCGGTCGCCGGGCGGTCGGGCATGGCCCAGGAACCTTCGGAGGTGGCGTACCCGGCGAGGTCCTCGTTGTCCTTGATGAACGTCGGGATCCCGGCGAACGGCCCGTCCGCACCGCTGGAGCCCTCGGGCGCGACCGGCTGCTCGACCCATGCTGCGACGGCGTTCAAGCGCGGGTTGACGGCCCGGGCGCGTTCGACCGCCGCGGCCCGGAGCTCCGCGGGCGACACCTCGCGGCGGTCGAGCCGCTCCAGCAGCCCCGTCATGTCGTGGTCCCCCAACGCGTCATCGACTCCGGCATGGACCTGTGGCCCGGTGTTCGCTGTCGACACGCTGCCCCGCTCTCGCCCGCCACCAGGGGTTGGCGACGGAATCCTCATCGTCCCACCGTGGCATGCGGCAATCACCCGTCCCTCCCAGGGTGGCGAACCCGGAGGCCTTCCCGAGGGCCGATTCGCGCGTTTCCGCTGACGCGCATCAAGCCGCGGTCTACGCTCTCAGCGTGATCAGATTCCTCATCAACACGGCGATCTTCTTCCTGTCGGCGCTCGTCGGTCTGGCAGTCGCCGACCTGCTCCTGGACGACTTCAGCATCGCTGCCTCGTCCTACATCTTCGTCGCCATCATCTTCGCCCTCATCCAGGCGATCCTGGCGCCGCTGATCCTCAAGATGGTGCACAAGAACGCCTCGGCGTTCATCGGCGGGGTCGGCCTCATCTCGACCTTCGTCGCCTTGTTCATCACCAACATCATCTCCGACGGCCTGACGATCACCGGCCTCACCACGTGGATCCTGGCGACGCTGATCGTGTGGCTGGCCGGCGCCATCGCTGCCTTCATCCTCCCGTTCTTCCTGGTCAAGAAGGCTGTGCAGGACAACTGATCCGGCGCCACCCGCTGAGGGTGACGTTGCGCACGCGACACGCGGGGTGTTGCGTACAGAACGTCACCCTGAGCGGGGAGCCCGCAGGGGTGACGATGCGCTGGGCGGTCCACTCGCGACGTACACCGTGTTGGTGGAGTCGCGTCCCTGAAGGGGGTTCGGGAAGCTGATGACCTCGGACCGGACGTCGGCGAAGACGCTGTCGAGCACCGCCTCGAAGTCGCGGTCCGGCGGATCGTTCGACCACAAGGTGAAGACCCCTCCGGGGTGAAGCTGCGCGGCGAGCCCACGAAGGCCGGCCGGCTCGTAGAACCGGGCATGGTTCGGGTGCAGCAGGTGGCGCGGCGAGTGGTCGATGTCGACGACGATCGCGTGGAACTGTCGACCGGGCTGCTGCGGGTCGAGAGCCGAGGCCTCGACCAGGGCGAAGAAGTCACCGAGGACCAACCGACAACGCGGGTCCGAGGTCAGCGTCGGGCCGAGTGGAAGGAGACCTCGGGTGTGCCAGTCGATCACCTCGGCGAGGGCCTCCACCACGACCAGCGAGCGCACCGCCGACGAGGCCAGGATCGTCTGCGCGGTGTAGCCGAGCCCGAGTCCCCCGACGACGACATCGAGCCCGAGGTCGGGGAGCCGGGCGAGCGCGAGCTGAGCCACCTCGACCTCGGCCGCCGTGAACAGGCTCGACATCAAGAAGTCGTCGTCCAGCTTGACCTCGTGCACCTGCTCGCCGGAGATCGGGTCCACCCTGCGGCGCAGGCTGATCACCCCCCAGGGGGTCGGCTGCCAGTCGAGCTCCTCGAAGCGTGCGCTCATCCGACTCCCTCGACGACGAGCGGTCACGCTCGGGAGCCCAGGGTCTGTTCACCAGGTCAGCAGGCACACTCACGGCGCGGACTCCGTCGACGACTGTCGCACACGTGCCCGAGACCGTGTCGGCCCACGTGGCCCCCTGATCGCTGCCTCGACGGCCGGGGCTTCGCGAGATCCCAGCCAGGAGGTGCGTTATGGCCCTCCCGCTCAGGGGTCCTTCGGCCCTGCCCGGTCCCGCGCAGGCGGCGGACGATGGGGGCAGCGTCGACGAGGAGGTGCCATGGCTCCCGAGCAAGCGGCAGTGATCGACGTCGCTGGCCTGCGCCTCCTCATCGACGTCCTTCGCGGCGACGGGTGGGCCGTCATCGGACCGACCGTGCAGGACGGCGTGATCGGTCAGGCGGAGATCCAGTCCCTCGACGACCTGCCCTGCGGTGTCGGCGACGAGCAGGACGGGGCGTTCTACCGGCTCCGAGCTCGCGACGACGCCGCCTACTTCGGTTACGTGCTGGGCCCGCAGTCGTGGAAGTCGGTGCTCTTCCCCTCCCGCGAGCTGGTCCGCCGCGCGCGTCCGGGTGACCAGCCGACGGCCCAGCAGGAGCACGATCCCGAGCTTCGACCTCTGGCCTTGTTCGGGGTGCGATCCTGCGACCTCCACGCCATCGCTGTCCACGACCGGGTGCTGACCAGCCGAGCCGCCGTCGACGGGAACTACGCAGCGCGCCGCGACAGCACCTTCATCGTCGCGGTGACCTGCGCCGATCCGGCAGGCACCTGCTTCTGTGCGTCGATGGGGACCGGTCCCGACCCGACCGAAGGATTCGACCTCGCGCTGACCGAGCTGCTCGACGACCGAGGACACCGGTTCCTCGTCCGGCCCGGAACGGACCAGGGAGTCGCCGTCCTCGAGCGCTTGCCGAGGCAGCCCGTCCTGGACGCCGACCGAGCCACCGCCGCCGCCGTCGTGGAGTCCGCGTCAGGCCGCATGGGCCGTGAGCTGGACACCTCGGAGATCCGCGACCTCCTCTACGCCAACCCCGACCATCCGCAGTGGGACGACGTCGCCAACCGATGCCTCGCGTGCAGCAACTGCACGCTGGTCTGCCCCACGTGCTTCTGCACCTCCGTGGAGGACAGCACCAGTCTCGTGGACGGCACGTCCGACCGCTGGCGTGTGTGGGACTCGTGCTTCACCAGCGACTTCTCCTACCTGCACGGCGGAAGCGTGCGGGGGACGACCAAGTCCCGCTACCGCCAGTGGGCCACGCACAAGCTCGCCGCCTGGTGGGACCAGTTCGGCACGTCGGGGTGCGTCGGCTGTGGTCGCTGCATCACCTGGTGCCCCGCGGCGATCGACCTCACGGCCGAGGTAGCCGCCCTCCGCGCGACACCGTCCGCGGAGACCCTGACGCCCCCGGCAACCCAGGAGGACTGACATGCGTGGCATCGACCAGCTCCTGCGCGAGCACCCGTTCTTCTCGGGCCTCGACGACGACACCCTGACGCTCATCGCGGGCTGCGCGGCGAACCGTCACATCCACGAAGGCGACTTCCTCTACCGCGAGGGCGACGAGGCCGAGACCTTCTTCGTGATCCGGCACGGCCGGGTGGCTCTCGAGGCGCATCAACGGGCCGGCGGATCCCTCGTGGTCGAGACGGTGGAGGACGGCGAGGTGCTCGGCTGGTCGTGGTTGGTCCCCCCGCACCGCTGGATGTTCGACGCTCGCGCCGTCGCCGCCACCAGCGCCGTGGTCTTCGACGGTGCCTGCCTGCGCGCCAAGTGCGACCAGGACCCCCGGCTCGGCTATGCGCTGCTGCAGCGGGTGGCGCAGGTCATGCTCGCCCGCCTGCAAGCGGCGCGCGTCCGGCTCCTCGACCTCTACGCGGTGCCCGATGCGTCCAAGCGCTGACCCCAGGGTCGCTCCGGGCTCCCTGGACGTACGTGACTTCCGGGTGGTCGGTCGGCGTCGCGACACCCGGGACACGATGACGCTCCTGCTGGAGCCGCTCGACCGCGCACCCTTCACCTTCGCTCCCGGGCAGTTCACGATGCTCGGCCGGGTCGGGCTCGGCGAGGTACCCATCTCCATCTGCGGCGACCCGGCTGAGCCCGAGCTTCAGCACACCATCAGGGACGTTGGAGGTGTCACCCACGCCCTCGTGGACGTGCCGGTCGGCGACGCCCTCGAGGTGCGCGGACCGTACGGCACCGGCTGGCAGGTCGAGGACGGCCGGGGTGGCGACGTCGTCCTCGTCGCGGGCGGGATCGGGCTGGCCCCGCTGCGTCCGGCCGTGCTGTCCCTGCTCGCCGACCGGGCCAGCTACGGCCGCGTCGTGCTCCTGTACGGCGCGCGGAGCCCCTCCGACCAGCTGTACCCGAGGGAGCTCGTCGCCTGGCGGGAGCAAGAAATCGAGGTCGAGACCATCGTCGACCAGGGCGACGAAGGGTGGACAGGCCGTGTGGGTCTGGTCACCCGGCTGATCCCCCGGCTCGAGGTCGACCCCGCCCGGACCCTCGCACTCGTGTGCGGTCCGGAGACGATGATGCGTTACGTCACGGTCGCTCTCACCGACCTCGGCGTGACCGCCGAGCGGATCCGGCTCTCGATGGAGCGCAGCATGAAGTGCGGCGTCGGTCTGTGCGGCCACTGCCAGCTGCGCGAGCTCTTCGTCTGCGTCGACGGCCCCGTGCTCGACGCCGCGACCCTCGGCCCCCTGCTCGCCGTACGGGAGGCGTGACATGACCACTCCCCCACCCAGCCTGGCCGTCTGGAAGTTCGCCTCCTGCGACGGCTGCCAGCTCACGCTGCTCAACTGCGAGGACGAGCTCCTGCCCCTGGCCGGCGCCGTCCAGATCGCCTACTTCCCGGAGGCGACCCGAGGGGTCGTCGCGGGGCCGTACGACGTGTCCTTGGTCGAAGGGTCGGTGACCACCGAGGCCGATGCCGCGCGCATCCAGGAGATCCGACAGGCGTCAGGCACGCTCGTCACCCTCGGGGCGTGCGCGACCACCGGGGGAATCCAGGCGCTGCGCAACTTCTCCGACGTGCGCGAGTACCGCTCGATCGTCTACGCGCACCCCGAGTACGTCGAGACGCTGGCGCACTCCACCGCCATCGCCGAGCACGTGGCGGTGGACGTCGAGCTGCGCGGCTGCCCCATCGACAGCCGCCAGCTCCTGGGGGTTCTCACCGCGCTCGTGAGCGGGCGCACGCCCCGCCTCCCCGCCTCCAGCGTCTGCGTGGAGTGCAAGCAGCGAGGCACGGTCTGCGTCCTCGTAGCGCACGGGACGCCTTGTCTCGGCCCGGTGACCCACGGAGGGTGTGGCGCCCTCTGCCCTGCCTACGCCCGGGGCTGCTACGGGTGCTTCGGCCCGCAGGACACGGCCAACACCACGTCTTTGGCGTCGCGGCTCACCGACCTGGGCATGCCCGACCGCGACGTCCTCCGCCTCTTCCGGACGTTCAACGCCGCCGCGCCGGCCTTCCACGACGAGAGCCTCCGGCACGAGCCCGACCCCGAGGAAGTGGTGTCCCCGTGACCCACAAGCTGACGTCCGGCGACCACGTCCTCAGCGCCGATCCGCTCGCTCGCGTCGAGGGCGAGGGCGCCATGCGGGTACGCGTCACCGATGGTCAGGTGGCAGAGGTCGAGCTGAACATCTTCGAACCACCCCGGTTCTTCGAGGCTCTCCTGCGAGGGCGGGCCTGGACCGAACCCCCGGACATCACCGCCCGGATCTGTGGGATCTGCCCGGTGGCCTACCAGATGAGCGCCTGCCTCGCGATCGAGGACGCCTGCGGGGTCGAGGTCCCCGACGAGATCCGCGTGCTCCGACGGCTGCTCTACTGCGGGGAGTGGATCGAGAGCCACGCGCTGCACATCTACCTGCTGCACGCCCCCGACTTCCTCGGCTACGACGGGGCGGTCGAGATGGCAGCAGACCATCGCGACCTGGTCGAGCGAGGGCTCTCGCTCAAGAAGGCCGGCAACGCGCTCATGACGCTCGTCGGTGGTCGGTCCGTGCACCCGGTGAACGTGCGCGTGGGCGGCTTCTACCGTCTGCCGACCCGGAGCGAGCTCGCAGCCCTCCGCCCGCAGCTGCTCCAGGCCCGCGACGACGCGGTCGCGACGGTCGCCTGGGTGGCCGGCTTCGACTTCCCCGACTTCGAGCAGACCCAGGAGTACGTCGCCCTGCGGTCGCCGCACGGCTACCCCCTCGAAGGCGGCACCTTCGTGTCGAGCACGGGACGGTCCTTCGACGTCGCGGACTTCGGGGCCGTGATCGCGGAGGAGCACGTCGCGCGATCCACGGCCCTGCATGCGCACCTGGAGGGCCAGAACTACGTCGTCGGGCCGCTCGCCCGCTACTCCCTCAACCAGGACCAGCTGTCCGCCCTCGCCCGCGAGACGGCCGCCGCTGCCGGCCTCGGTCCCGTCTGCCGCAACCCGTTCCAGTCGATCGTCGTTCGTGCCGTCGAGCTGGTCTTCGCCTTCGACGAGGCGCTGCGGATCATCGACTCCTGGGAGGGCGCGGCTGCGCCCTCCGTACCGGTCCCGGCCACATCGGGAGTCGGCCACGGCGCCACCGAGGCCCCCCGCGGGGTGCTCTACCACCGCTACCAGCTGGCAGCCGACGGCACCATCGAGGACGCGGTCATCGTCCCTCCGACGTCGCAGAACCTCGCCAGCATCGAGCAGGACCTGCACCGGTTCGTGCAGGACCGCCTCCACCTCCCGCACGACGTCCTGTCGCGGCAGTGCGAGCAGGCCGTCCGCAACTACGACCCGTGCATCTCGTGCGCCACGCACTTCCTCGACCTGACCGTGGAGCGCACATGACCGCCCTCCTCATCGGTCTCGGCCAGCCTCACCGCGGTGACGACGGGGTCGGGGCCGAGGTCGCCCGCCGCGCGGTGACGCGGGGTCTCGGTGACGTCGAGGTCCTGCAGACCGACGACCCTGCGAGCCTCATCGACACCTGGGCCGGAGCCGATCGCGTGGTCGTGGTCGACGCCATGCTGTCGGGCAACCCGCCCGGGACGCTGCGGACGCTCGACGTCACGGACACGCCGCTGCCGACGGACGGCTGGTCGGCGGGGGGTACCCACGCCCTCGGACTGTCCGCCGCTGTGGAGCTCTCGCGCGCGCTCGGGCGACTTCCGCAACGACTGACGGTGGTCGGGATCGAGATCTCGACGGTGAGCACCGGGGCCGGGCTCTCGCGCGCCGTCGACGCCGCCGTCGAGCCCGCCCTCGATGCGGCCCTCGACGCGCTCGCGGGAGGGTGAGGCCGGATGCGCCGCGGCACACCCGGCGCCGTCGCACCTGCGCTGGTGCCGCAGGCTGACCGAGAGCGCGAGCCATGACCGACCGAGGCAGGCTCCGGGCGATCGACGCCGTCTGGCTCGAGCTGGAGAGGGGCGGACCACCCGTCGCGATCGGCAGCGTGAGCCGCTGCGAAGGGCCGGCGCCCAGCATCCGGGAGCTGCGTGACCTGGTGCGTGACCGGCTCCCCCTCATGCCCCGGCTCGCTGAGCGCGCCGACCGTCACCACCACTGGGTGCCCGTGGGGATCGACCTCGGCAGGCATGTCCGACGGGTGCGCCCGCACACCAGCTCCCCCGCGGATCTGGACGCCTTCATCGGGTCCCTCATGGAGGAGCCCTTCGATCCGGACCGACCGCTCTGGCAGCTGATCCTGGTCGACGGCATCGACGACGGATGGGCACTGGTGTGGCGTCTGCACCACAGCATCGCTGACGGGATCGGGGCGCTGCTGCTCGCCGGCCACGTCTTCGACACCCTCCCGACCGGCGGCCCGACACTGCCCGAGCGCGCCCTCGATCTCGGCGAGGGACGACGCCTCCCCGCAGGCAGCCGTGGAACGGTCCAACGGCTCGGCAGCACGGGCGCCAGGGTCGCGCACGGCACTCTGCACGGCGCAGCGGCGACGCTCGCCGCGCTGCCGCACCTGCGCGAAGCCGTCCGCACCACCGTGCCGGCACCACCCTCTCCGCTCACCGGACCGCTGGGGTCCCGGCGACGCTGGCGCTCTCTCGAGCTGCCCCTGGCCGACGTCAAGAGGGTCGGCAAGGCAGAGCAGGGCACCGTGAACGACGTGGTCGTGGCCCTGGTCACCGCTGGCTTCCGGAACCTGCTCCTCGACGACGGCCGACCGCTGCCCGACGGCCACCCCGTGCGTTGCCTGCTGCCCGTGAATCTCCGCGGCGCGGCAGATGCGAGCGCACAGAACCAGCTGAGCGCCCTGCTCGCGCAGCTCCCGGTGTGGGTGGAGGACCCCCACGAACGTCTGCGCGCCGTCGTCCACCACCTCGACAGCCTCAAGCGCTCGCGTGGCTACCTGGCCGTGCCTGCGCTGCTCGACCTCGTCGACCGCACCGTCCCCGCGGTCGTCCAGGAGGTGGCGGTCGCCCACCTCGGTGACGCACTGACCCCCTGGTACCTCGACGCGGTGGCCACCAACGTGCCGGGCCCGCAGTTCCCGCTGTGGGTGCTCGGGAGGCAGGTCCGATCCATGCACCCGGTCATCCCGGTCGCCGCCCACATCCGGACGACCATCGGAGTGCTCAGCTACGACGGATCCCTCGACATCGGCATCACCACCGCCACGGACGGCGGGGACCCCGGGCGTGCCGCCGACCTCATCGCCGACGGCATGGCCGCCGACCTCGAGACCCTCCGACGTGCCCTGTAGTTTGGCGACTGCGGCGACCTGAGGGTCGGCGCTTCGACGGATGTCGACGGGAGTGCGGGCATGCCTGGGTACCCGACCGATCTCGAGCGGCCCGTCGTGCTCGCCGACGGGCGCGAGGTCCTCATCCGCCCGATCCGGCCGGAGGACGCCGACGAGCTCCGCCGGGCGATCGCGACGGCGGACCACGACACGTTGCACGCCCGCTTCCTCGGCGCGCCACCGCACGACGAGGCCTCGATCAAGAGGCTGGTGGAGGTCGACTACGACTCGCGGCTGGCGCTGGTGGCCTTCGCCCCGGACGGGACCGGGGTGGGGATCGCCCGCTACGAAGGCGCGGTCGGCTCGGACACGGCCGAGGTGGCCGTGGCGGTGGACCCCGGCTGGCGAAAGCTGGGGCTCGGCGCCCTCCTCCTCAGGGAGCTCGGTCACGCGGCCGCTGGCACGCGGCATCCACCGGTTCACGGCCCTGGTCCTGGCCGAGAACGTGCCGGCCCTGGGAGTCCTCAGGGCGAGCGGCCTCAACTTCACGCAACAGATCAGCAGCGGCACGTCGGAGATCGTCATGACGCTCGACGGGTCGGCGCCGTAGCGGTCGGCCTTGTCCGCGAGGTTTACATCTGCCTATGCTCTGTAAACTGCGAGCGGAGGACGATGGCGAGCACCACGGACACGGGCACGATCCCCGCGGGGTCCACCGAGTCCTGGCACGACCGCAAGCGCTACCTGTGGCTGATCGCGCTGGTCATGCCGCTTCTGCCGTTCGCCGCCGTCGGGCTCTTCGTCTGGACCGGGTGGGGGGTCTGGCTCTGGCTCGGACCGATCGTGATCCTCGGGATCGTCCCGATCATCGACGCCTGGGCCGGCCTGGACCCGTCCAACCCTCCGGACGACCTCATCAAGGCCTTGGAGAACGATCGGTACTACCGCTGGATCACGTTCCTCTTCCTGCCGCTCCAGTACGCCGGCTTCGCGACGGCGTTCTGGTTCCTGGCCACGGCTGAGCTCACCGTGGCCGACCAGGTCGGCCTCGCCGTCACGGTCGGCTTCATCGGCGGCATCGGGATCAACACCGCGCACGAGCTGGGTCACAAGAAGGAGAGCCACGAGCGCTGGCTCGCCAAGGTCGCCCTGGCCCAGAGCTTCTACGGGCACTTCGCCATCGAGCACAACCGCGGCCACCACGTACGGGTCGCGACGCCTGAGGACCCGGCGAGCAGCCGGGTCGGCGAGAGCTTCTACCGGTTCTGGCCGCGCACCGTGCTCGGCTCGGTCGCCAGCGCCTGGCGCCTGGAGAAGCGCCGGTACGCCCGCCGGAGCCGGCACCCGTTCCACCTCGGCAACGACGTCCTGAACGCCTGGCTGATGTCGGTCGTCCTGTGGGGCGTGCTCGTCGCGTGGCTGGGTGCGGGGATCCTGCCGTTCCTCGTCCTGCAGGCCTTCATCGCGCTCTCGCTCCTCGAGGCCGTCAACTACCTCGAGCACTACGGGATGCTGCGGCAGAAGGTCGGGGTCCCAGGCAAGGTGCGCTACGAGCGGGTTGCCCCGAGCCACAGCTGGAACTCCAACAACATCGCGACCAACGTGCTGCTCTACCACCTCCAACGTCACAGCGACCATCACGCGAACCCCACCCGCCGCTATCAGGCGCTGCGCGACTACGAGGAGTCCCCGGCGCTCCCGACCGGGTACGCCGGAATGATCCTGCTCGCCCTTGTTCCACCGTCCTGGCGCCGAGTCATGGACCCGCGCGTTCTCGCTCACTTCGACGGCGACATGAGCCGCGCCAACATCCAGCCCGGACGCCGCGACCAGGTTCTGTCGAGGTACGGCGCCGAGTCGGTCTCCCCGACCCCGCGGTCCGCCGACGCATCGACGGACGCACCGACCGACGTCCCGATGAGCCCGCCGGACGCCCTCGGCGGGGTCGCCAGCGCCCACTGCCCCGGCTGCGGCTACGTGTACGAGGTTGCCGTCGGCGACCCCCGTGAGGGCTTCCCCGCCGGCACGGCCTGGGCCGACGTGCCCGACGCGTGGTGCTGCCCCGACTGCGGGGTGCGCGACAAGGTCGACTTCGTGGTCGTCGGGCCAGTCCACGCGATGACCCGGGCCACGGCCCAGCCCGTCACGTCGGGGGCAACGACGCGGAAGCGGATCATCGAGGCCGCCGTCGCGATGACGACGGAGTCCGGATGGTCTGCTGTGACCATGAGTCGGCTCGCGGATCGTGCCGGGGTCAGCCGTCAGACCGTCTACAACGAGGTCGGGAGCAAGCCGGCGCTCGCCGACGCGGTCGTCATGGACGAGCTGGGGCGGTTCATGACCGTGGTGGAGCAAGCCTTCGACGAGCACCCCGGTGACCTGGCCTCGTCGGTCCGCGCCTCGGTTCGTGGGGTGCTCGAACGCGCGCAGGACAGCTCCCTGCTCCGCGCGATCGTGTCGGCGACCAGCACGGGAGACAACGACCTCCTGCCGCCGCTCACCACCCGGGCCGACTCGTTGATCGATGCCGCCAAGGGGGTGCTGACCCTGCGGCTCGCGCCGTACGCGAAGGCCGTGGACGCGCGAGAGCTCGCCGCCTCCGTCGATGTCCTCGTTCGCGCTGTCCTCAGCCAGGTCATCCAGCCATCCGGCACCCCGACGAGCACGGCCGAGGACCTGGCCTGGGTCTCCGGTCGGCTGCTGCAGACCGACACCTAGACCACGGCCGATGCGACGATTCCGCTTGACAGATCGCGGCTGAGATCAAAGGCTCCCGACGGAAGCGAGCTCTTCTCCGCCTCATCGAACCTCAAGGGAGATCAGCATGGACGTCGGCAGCCTGCTCAGCGCACTTGCCCTGGGGCTGGTGGCCGGTGTGATCGCGCGGGCACTCGTTCCGAATGACGCCTTCCAGAGCATGTCCGGCCCGAAGTCCTGGCTGCTGTCGGCCGTGCTGGGCCTCGTCGGCGCGCTGCTCGGCTACTGGTTGTTCTCCCTCATCGGCATCGGCGACGAGGACAAGTTCGACTGGGGCGGCGTCATCGGCGCGGTCATCGGGGCCATCATCGTCGTGATCGGTGCGTCGGCGGTCGTGAAGAGGATGGCGAAGAAGCCCTAGCCCCGCCCTGGCAAGCTCGACACGAAGGCCCGGACCGTGCGGTCCGGGCCTTCGTGTCTGCAACCCGCGAGGAAGTGCTCAGGCAGGGTAGGCCCGGCTGCTCGTGCTCGCGATGAGCGCCGAGACGAGGATGCCCAGCGGAAGGGTGGCCCAGTACGACAGGCCGGTGCCAAGGTTGCCCAAGAACAGCATGAGCAGCCACGTGGCCGGGAAGGTCGCGATCAGCAAGGTGAGCACGACAAAGATGAGTCCGCGAATCATGGCCTCTCCAGAGGAGTCGGATCGGTAGGTCGGAACCCGTGCGCCGCCGAGGGACCGGTGCGTCGCGGGCACCTCAGCGTAGAGGCCACGAGCGCCGTCAACGCGACCGCGACGCGGGCTCACATCTACAGGAGGGAGTGCACCGTGTGCGACACCTTCGTCGCTCTGTCCGACGCCACGGCGGACGGATCGGTGATCCTCGCGAAGAACAGCGACCGCGAGCCGAACGAGGCGCACGAGATCGTCCTCGTCGCGGGCGCGGACCACCCCGACTCCGCACTGGTGCAGTGCACCTACCGCGAGATCGCCCAGGTGCCGCGCACGCACGCCGTGCTGCTGGCGAAGCCGTACTGGATCTGGGGTGCTGAGATGGGGGCCAACGAGCACGGTGTGGTCATCGGGAACGAGGCGGTGTTCACCAAGGTCCCCCACGAGCAGGAGCCCGGCCTCATCGGCATGGACCTCCTGCGTCTCGGTCTGGAGCGTGGCAGCACGGCCGCCGAGGCCGTGGACGTGATCACCGACCTCCTCGCCGAGCACGGGCAGGGCGGCACGTGCGGGCACACCCGTGACCTGCGCTACGACAACAGCTTCCTCGTGGCTGACGCAGGTGAGGCCTGGGTCCTCGAGACCGCGGGACGGGAGTGGGCCGCGCAACGGGTCACGTCGTCCCGGTCGATCTCGAACGCGATCACGATCGGAGCCTCGTTCGACCGGGGGTCGGACGGCCTCGTGGGCCACGCCGTCCAGCAGGGCTGGTGCCGAGGACCTGAGGACTTCGACTTCGGCCGTTGCTACTCCGACCTGGTCTACACGCGGTTCAGCGACGCCCGGCGGCGCCAGTGCCGCACGACCGACTGTCTCACCGAGCGAAGCGGGCGGGTCGACGTGGCCGCGGCGATCGCACCTGCTGCGCGACCACGGTGGTGACCGAACCGACGCCGAGCACGGGCTGGACGCCGGCCAAGGGGTCCGGCGGTGGCCTCCTCGGTCAGACCGTGTGCGCCCACGCCGGCTACGGCCCGGTGCGGATCAGCCAGTCCACGGGGTCGTGGGTGTCGCACCTGGCTCCGGACGGCACGGCCACGCACTGGGTCACCGCCACGTCAGCCCCCTGCACGTCGATCGTTCAAGCCGGTGTGGATCGAGGGCGGGCTGCCCGACACCGGACCGTCGGCCTCAGCGGACCTACGACCACCGTGCGCTGTGGTGGCGCGCACGAGGACCTCCACCGGGAGACGCTTGCGCGACTACGCGGGACGGCTTCCTCTCTACGGTGCGGAGCGGGACGCCCTGGAGTCCCGGCTCCGGGAGGAGGCTGCTGCTGCCCGCTCGGCGGCGGACCGGGCGACCTGCACGCAGGCGGCCTTCGATGCCTCGGCCGAGGCGGAAGCACGCTGGCTCGAGGTCGTCCGGAGCCACGACCCGATGACGAAGCCGCGTGGGTTGTTCGCGCGGGCCTGGCGAAGCTTCGACCGTTCCGCGGCCCGACCAGGAGGATGACGGTGAGCCACCTGCACGCCACCACGGCCGAGGAGGGTCCAAAGGACCATGGACACGTCTGATCGGAGCCGCCCCCCGACGCGGACGGAGGTCCTCGACCTCTCCGAGCGGTACGTCTGCCCGGACCGGGTGCAGCACGTTGACGGCCCTTGGCGTGGACCTCGTCGTGGGTCGCCGCGAGGGCTACCGGCTCTGGGACGTCGATGGCCGGGAGCTCCTCGACCTGCACCTCAACGGCGGTGTCTTCAACCTCGGCCACCGCAACCCCGAGCTGGTCGCCGTGCTCGTGGACGCGCTGCAGACGCTGGACATCGGCAACCACCACTTCCCGAGCGCCGAGCGCGCGCTGCTCGCCCAACAGCTCGTCGACCTGACTCCCGGCTGCGCGCTACGCGGTCTTCGCCAGCGGCGGTGGCGAGGCCATCGACCTGGCGCTGAAGAGCGCCCGTCGCACGACCGGCCGGCACCGGGTCCTCTCGGTGTCCGGCGCGTACCACGGGCACACCGGGCTCGCCCTCGCCGCCGGCGACGAGCGGTCCGCCGCCGCGTTCCTCTCCCAGGGGAGTCCGGGCGAGTTCGTCCACGTCCCCTTCGACGACCTCGTGTCGCTCGAGCGGGAGCTGGCCGCCGGGCGACGTCGCCGCCGTGGTGCTGGAGACGGTGCCGGCCACCGTCGGCTTCCCGGTTCCCTCCCCCGGCTACCTGCCCGGGGTGCGCGAGCTGTGCGACCGTTCCGGCGCCCTGTACGTCGCCGACGAGGTGCAGACCGGCCTGGGGCGCACAGGAATGCTGTGGGGAGTGGAGCGGTTCGACGTCGTGCCCGACGTGCTCGTGTGCGGCAAGGGCCTCTCGGGCGGGCTGTACCCGATGGCGGCGACGCTTGCTGTCCGAGCGCGCCGGCCGGTGGCTCGAGGATGACGGCTGGGCGCACGTCTCCACCTTCGGCGGCGCCGAGGTCGGGTGCCGGGTCGCGCGGGCCGTGCTCGACGTCACGATCCGCGACGAGCACGCGTGAACGGACCCGGGTGCTCGCCGATCGCTTCGCCGCCGGGCTCGCGCGCACCTGCAGCGACGCCACCCGGACTGGCTCGTCGAGGTCCGCCAGACCGGACTGGTCATCGGGCTGCGCTTCGCCCACCCCCAGGGCGGGATGCTCATGACCAAGGCACTCCACGACGCGGGGGTGTGGGCGATGTTCGCGGGGTTCGACCCGTCCGCGCTGCAGCTCAAGCCCGGGCTGCTCATGGACGACGCCGACCGCTGAGGACGTGCTGGAGCGGCTGTCCACGGCGACCGCCGCGGCTGCCTGAAGGGGTCGGCGCCGTGAGCGCCGTACCCACCGACGCCCTCGCGGTCCTGACCGACCTCGAGCGGCGACTGGACCCGGCTGCGCCGGAACGGGCCACCGGCCTCGAGGTCGTGGGGTACGGCGAGGTGTCCGTCTGCCTCCGGCTGGCCGGGCTGCCGGGCCTGGTGGTCAAGCGGATGTCAGGGTTCGCCGACGCCGCGGCCGCCGAGCGCTACCAGGCCCTCGTCGCCGACTACCTCGCTGTCCTCGCCGACTCCGGGGTCGCCGTGGTCGACACGCAGATCGTCGCCGTGGCCCGGGCCGGACGCCCGCCGGTCGTCCACCTGGTGCAGCCCGAGCTCCCCTCGAGCGACGCTCGGGCACTCGCTGCTCGTGTCCGCGGACGACGCCGCCGTGGTCGACGCGGTCGACCGGGTCCTCGCCACGGTGCTGCAGCTGGCTGCGTGCGAACCGCGGCCGAGATCGACGGGCTCGAGGTCGCGGTCGACGGACAGCTGTCGAACTGGTCGTTCGATCCTGGGCCAGGGGGGCCGAAGGAGCCTGTCCTCTTCGACGTCGGGACACCGTTCATGCGCCGCGCGGGACGGCACCTGATCGACATCGGCTGGCTGCACAGCCCGATCCCGCCCGTCGTGCGGGCGTACTACCAGCGGCGCGGGCTCGTGGCCGCGTACCTCGACGACTACTTCGATCCGCGGCTCGTCGCCGTGGACCTGCTCGGCAACTTCCACAAGGAGGGACGGCCCGACCGGGTCCCTCTGGGGGTCGACGTGGTCAACCGGTGGCTCGCCGAGAATTCTGCCGTGCTCGGGACCCAGGAACCGGTGACCGTCTCCGAGGTCGAGGCGCTACTACCGCTCGGACGCCGACCTCCTGGCGCTGTACCTGCGCCTGCGCCGGGCCGACCGGTTCCTGCGCACGCGGGTGCTTCGCCGCCCGTACGACTTCGTCCTCCCCGGCCCGGTCGCCCGCTAGCTGTTTCGCGATCCCTGGGACCGAGGCTCGTAGGCTCGATGCATGAGCCGGCCCGACCTCACCAGCGTCCGGGTCGACGCGTGGACCTGGGCGATCAGGCTCTTCCCGACCCGGTCGGCCGCGAGCGCGGCCTGCAAGGCCGGCCACGTGAAGGTGAACGGGGTGCGGGCGAAACCGGCCCACCCGGTACGGCCCAGCGACACCGTGCACGCCCACACACCCGGTGGCGACCGCGTCGTCGTCGTCACCGGACTCATCGACAAGCGCACGAGCGCTTCCGTCGCAGCCCTGCACTACGAGGACCACACACCCGCACCCCCTCCCCGAGAGGAGCGACCGGCAACGATCACCCGAGAGCGGGGGTCCGGACGACCGACCAAGCGGGACCGCCGCCTCACCGAGCGCCTCCGCGGACGCAGCTGAGTCAGGCCGCTGCCGGGTCGGTGCGACGCGCGACCTCTTGGAGCGTCGAGCCGAGCGGGCTGTCCAGCCGAACCGTGGCGAGGTCGTCGCACCGCGTCGGTCCACCGTTGACGATGCCGACCGGCACACCGTGCTTGACCGCTCGAAGGACGAAACGGCGCCCCGAGAAGACCGTGAGCGACGACCCGAGGACCAGCAGCATGGCGGCGGAGTCCACCCAGGCAGCAGCCGCGCTCACGCGCTCGGGCGGCACGTTCTCCCCGAAGTAGACGACGTCCGGCTTCAGGGTCCCGCCGCAGTCCGCGCAGTCGACGACGAGGAACCGGTCGAGCTGGTCCTCCGGCACGTCGGCGTCCCCATCCGGGTTCACCTCGCTCACCGTCGCCTGCCAGTCGGGGTTCGCCCAGGTCAGCCGTTGGTCGAGCTCGGTGCGGGTGGACGACGCGCCGCACCTGAGGCACCGCACCCGGTCGAGCCGACCGTGCAGGTCGATCACGTCGCGCGACCCGGCGGCCGTGTGGAGACCGTCGACGTTCTGGGTGATGGTGCCGATGACCTGACCGCGCTGCTCGAGAGCGGCGACCGCACGGTGCCCGGCATTGGGGACCGCCGAGGAGATCGTTCGCCACCCCAGGTGGCTGCGTGCCCAGTAGCGCCGACGGGCGGCTGAGTCGGTGAGGAACGCCTGGTACGTCATCGGCGCATGGCGTCGGAGGGTGGCGCCTGTCGGGCCTCGGTAGTCAGGGATGCCCGACTCCGTCGAGAGCCCCGCCCCGCTCAGGACGACGACACCACCTCGCCCCACGAGGTCCGCGAGATCCGTGAGCGCCGGCTCGTGCATCATCGGCTCGACCACGCCATCCATCATGCCCTCCGCGCTCTGCTGGAAGTCCTCCTCCGCGCTCTGCCCGAAAGATAGGGTGGCGTCAGCAGAACTCACCTCCTCACACCCGACGCGGCCAGACCGCCAAGCCCAAGAGCGCCGAGTGCCCGAGGGGTCGCCGCCACGACGGACGGGGTCCGATGAGCAAGAGGTCGAAGAAGGACAAGAAGCACAAGAAGCCCGGCGCGCTGTCAGCGCCTGACCACGTCAAGACGACGTCCCCGGTCGAGGGGGCCGGCTCCTCCCTCGAAGACCAAGATGAAGTCCAAGGAGTACGAGAAGGAGATGGCGCGCCTGCAGGGCGAGCTCGTGGCCATGCAGGAGTGGGTCAAGACGACCGGCGCGAAGGTCTGCATCGTGTTCGAGGGCCTGGACTCCGCCGGGCAAGGGTGGGACGATCCGTCGGATCACCGAGCGGACGAGCCCACGGGTGTTCAAGCACATCGCGCTGCCCGCCCCGACCGAGCGCGAGAAGTCGCAGATGTACATCCAGCGCTACATCGCGCACTTCCCGTCCGCGGGTGAGGTCGCCATCTTCGACCGCAGCTGGTACAACCGCGCCGGCGTCGAGCCGGTGATGGGCTACTGCACCCCCGAGCAGACCGCGAGGTTCCTCGAGCAGGTGCCTGCCGTCGAGAAGTCGATGGTCGACAACGGGATCATCCTGATCAAGTACTGGCTCAACGTGAGCGTCGACGGAGCAGACCCGGCGGCTGGGGAACCGGATCGAGGACCCGCGCAAGATCTGGAAGCTGTCTCCCACGGACCTGAAGTCCTACAGCCGGCACTTCGCCTACTGCAAGGCCAGGGACGCGATGCTGGCCGCGACCGACACCCCCTGGGCGCCGTGGTGGGTCGTGGACAACGACGACAAGAAGCGCGGCAGGCTGAACATCATCTCCCACCTGTTGACCCAGATCCCCTACACCCCGCTCCCGGCGCAGGACGTGAAGATGCCGAGGAAGCCGACACCCCGCGGGTACGTGGAGCCCGATGTGCCGCTGCACCGGGTGCCGACGCCCTTCTGAGAACCAGACAGGCGACCCGTGGTCGCCGTCAGCGGACTGAAGCAGCGACCGAACCGAAGGACGAGCGATGACCGACACAGACCCGATGTCGAACGTGGCAGCCCCCGCCGGCGAGGGTGCCTCCGAACGGTGGTACGCGCTGTCTCCGGACGAGGTCGCGAGCAAGCTCGGCGTCGACCCCGCGGTCGGACTGTCCGCCGCCAAGGCAGCTGAGCTGCTGGAGACGAACGGCCCCAACGCGCTGGCCGCGGAGAAGCAGCCGCCCGGGTGGAAGCTGTTCCTGGCCCAGTACAAGTCCTACATGCAGATCATCCTCGTCGGAGCGGCGGTCGCCTCCATGCTGATCGGCGAGATCAGCACAGGCATCGTCGTGCTTGCTGATCACAGCCGTCAACGCGCTCGGTGGGCTGCGGCAGCAGGGCAAGGCCGAGAGCGCCATGAACGCCCTCCAGTCGATGCTCAAGACGTCGGCACGGGTCCGCCGCGACGGCACCGAGGTCAAGGTGGACGCCGACCAGGTCGTGGTGGGCGACGTGGTCCTGCTCGCCGCGGGTGACGACGTCTGCGCGGACGGCCGGCTCATCGAGGCCACGTCCTTGCAGATCGACGAGTCTGCGCTGACCGGGGAGAGCGTCCCGGCGTCGAAGAGCGCGGACCTGATCACCGATGCGAATCCGGTGCTGGGCGACCAGGTGAACATGGCGTTCATGAACACCCCCGTCACCCACGGCGGCGGCGTGATGATCGTCACCGGGACCGGGGCGGACACCGCGGTCGGGACGATCTCCGGGATGCTGAAGTCCGCGCCCACCCTGAAGACCCCGATGACCAAGCAGCTGGACACCCTGACCCTCTGGATCGCGGCGGCCGCCGGGCTGACCATCGCGATCATGTTCGCCCTGGGCATCTCGCGCGACGAGTCCACCGAGGTGATCTTCACCACGGCGATCGCGCTGGCGCTGGCCGCGGTGCCGATGGCCATGCCGACCGTTCTGCAGGTGATCCTCTCCGGAGGCTCCCGGGAGCTTGCCGCGCACGGCGCGGTGGTGAAGAGCCTCGCCTCGGTGGAGACCCTCGGGTCCACGTCAGCCATCAACTCCGACAAGACCGGCACGCTGACCATGAACCAGGTGACGGTCACCGAGGTGATCGACCCCACCGACCGGTACGCGATCACCGGGATCGGGTACGGCCTCGACGGGGAGGTCCAGCACACTGCCGGGAACACCAACACCATCGAGGCGGCGATCCTGCCGTTCCTGATCTGCAACGACGCCAAGCTCGTCGACGGCAAGGTCGTCGGAGACCCCACCGAGGGAGCCCTGCTCGTCCTGGGGCACAAGGTCAAGCTCGACATCGAAGGCACCCAGGCCGCCTACCCGCGGCTCGCCACGCTGCCCTTCGACCCCACCTACAAGCTGATGGCCGTCTTCTGCGGCGCCAAGGACGAAGCGGGGAACGCCGTCGTCCGGGTCTTCGTCAAGGGTGCCGCCCCCGCGGTGATCGGCCGCGCCACCACTGCGTTGGCCAAGGGCGCATCCGTCCCCTGGGGTGAGCAGCAGAACACCCGGGCCGACCAGGAGCAGGACCGCCTCGGCGGCAAGGGCCTGCGCATCATGGCCGCGGCCATGAAGGACATCAGCCCTGCCGACTTCGACCCCGACGGCGACCTGCTGTCCCTGGTCCAGGGCCTGCAGCTGACCGCCCTGGTCGGGATGGTCGATCCACCCCGCCCGGAGTCCCTCGACGCCGTGCGGTCCGCCCAGGACGCCAACATCCGGGTCCGCATGGTCACCGGCGACGACGTCGTCACCGGCGCCGCGATCGCCAAGCAGCTCGGCATCCCCGGCGAGGCCATCCTCGGCACCGACTTCGCGGCGCTGTCGGAGGACGAGCGACTGCGCCGCATCGACGACATCGGCGTCGTCGGTCGGGTGTCCCCCGAGCACAAGGTCCTCATGGTCCAGACCCTGCTCAAGAAGGGCGACGTCGTCGCCATGACCGGGGACGGGGTCAACGACGCCCCAGCCATCAAGGCCGCCGACATCGGGATCGCGATGGGCACCGGCACCCAGGTCGCCAAGAACGCCGGGAAGATGATCCTCACCGACGACAACTTCGCCACCATCGTGCGCGCAGTGTCCGTGGGACGCATGGTCTACGACAACATGCTCAAGTACATCCGGTTCATGCTCGTCGCCCTCGTCACCTACGTCGTCACCTTCCTGATGGCCAGCATCCTCAACATCGCTGCCGGGCAACCCTTCTCAGCCGTGCAGATCCTGTGGATCAACTTCCTGATCACCGCGCCGGTCGGCATCGCCCTCGGCCTCGACAAGGCAACCCCCGGGCTGATGAAGCGCCAGCCCCGCCCCCGCGGTGACTCGATCATGAGCCCGGCCGTCATCACCACCGTCGCCCTGGCCGGCCTGTTCATGTCCGTCGCGATCAACACCCTCATCGTCTTCGGCGAGAGCGAGTACGACTCCACCGCGATCGGCAGCACCATGGGCCTCGTCGCGTTCTCCCTCATGCTCGTCGTCGCCGCCTTCGAGTCCCGCGACGCGAAGATGACCATCTTGAGCACCGAGACCTTCGACAACCGCACCGTCAACATCACCGCTCTCGTCGAGATCGCCCTCGCCGTCCTCATCGCCCGCGGCGGCGTCCTCAGCAACCTCCTCAGCACCCAGGAGCTCACGGGCACCCAATGGCTCTTCGGTGCAATTCCTGCGGTCCTGCTCCTCGTGCTCTGGGAGCTCGGCAAGGCCGTCGCCCGCCGACGGGAGGACGTCGTGGAACCCGCGACACTCCCTCAGCCAGTCGCCGCCTGAGCGGCCCCTCCTGGCGCTAGCCTCAGGAGACGGAGCCGTCGAGAGATCGGCGCTCCGAGGGAGGTTCACCGTGCGCTCACCGATCCGCATCACCACCCTGCTCGTCCTTGGCCTCCTTGCGAGCTCGCTGGGGCTCCAGGCTCCGGCTCAGGCCGCGTACGCGGGTGACAACGGACGCATCGCCTTCATGCGGGCCAACCAGATCTACACGATCAAGCCCGACGGCACCGGCCTCATCCAGCTCACCCGCGCAGCGAAGAACTCCCGCCCGAAATGGTCACCCGACGGCCGACGGATCGCGTACTTGCACGAGACGGCCGCCGGCACCGACCTCTGGGTCATGCGCTCCGACGGCTCGGACAAGCAACGCGTCACCAGGCTCGGGAACGTTCAAGGACCGTCCTGGTCACCGGACGGGAAGTGGCTGGCGTTCGGTTCCCCGCTGCAGCGCGTACGGTCGACGGCTCCCTTCGGTACCCCGGAGATCCTCGGCGCCCGGAGCGACACCTGCTGCTCGGACGAACCCTGGTCCGTCATCGGTCAGGTCGCCTGGTCCGCCGACGGCGACCACATCGCCTTCGCCAGCGACGACTACCCGAGCAGCCCCGACCACTACTTCCTCGAGTACAGCGTCTCGCGACACGTCGTCACGGCGGTCACCGCGACAGGTGGCGCATGCTGCGGGGAAGGCTGGTTCGCCGACCCGTTCTACGGCCCGGACGGCTCCGGCCCGGGCTTCACCACCAAGGTCGACCCCTTCGACGGACAGGCTGGCACACCGGCGAGGCTCGGCTATCGCCCGGACGGCCGGCGCGCCTTCCCCGCTCGGGCCTACGACCAGCAAGGGGCTCCTTCGCCCTCGGGGAAGCGCATCGCCTTCATGAACAACGCCACGGGAACGCGGTACGTCTACGTGGCGAACCTCGACGGATCGGCGCGCAAGCGACTGACGCCCGGGTCTCAGCCCGACTGGCGGCCGATCAGAACGGTTCGGTGGGCCCCTCCGCCGCCTCCCACGCGCGACCTCCTGCGACCGATCCTCACGCTCGACCCGTGGCTGCTGGTGGAAGGCCAGACCGTCGGCGCGTCGAACGTCCTCGACACAGACGACACCAACGACTTCACCGACATCCCTGCACGCTTCACCTGGAAGGGCTTCGACCCGGAGAGCGAGATCTGCGGCTACGACGTCGACCGGACGCCGTACGGAGAGCCGGCCGAGCGGTTGTTCACCGGCACCACGACGACCACCATCGACGGGATGACCAGCAACCACCGCTTCGAGCCCGGCGCCGTGAGCTACGAAGTGACGGCGCGCGACTGCGCCGGGAACTCCACTCAGGGGGGTTGGTACCCCATGGCGATGGTGGTGGACGACTCTGGGCTCGGCCCTGACGCGACGTCGGAGAACGCGCCGACCTTCGCCGGCAGCTGGGACGTCTCGACCTTCTCCGGGTGGTCGGGAGGCTCGACGCACAAGACGACCGAGGCAGGAGCGTCGGCGTCGTTCTCGTCGTTCCTCTGGGGCTCGATCGGCGTGGTGATGGCGACCGGGCCGGACCGCGGCGTCGCGACGATCCAGCTCGACGGTCAGACCGTCGACACCGTCGACACCTATTCCGAGACCAGGCAGAGCCGGGTCCTCGTGTCCGTGTTCGACCTCGCGGACGCAGGAGATCACACGGTGACCGTGGTCAACGAGGGGACCGCCGATCGGCCACGGATCGATCTGGACGCCTTCATCCTCACGTGGTGAGGCCAACCGCTCCTCGCGGCTCGTCCGGATCAGGAGGCCGGCAACTCGACTCAGGCCTTGGCAGCCCAGGCCGACGAGACGGCGGTGACATGGCGCAGGTCGGTGCCGCAGCAGCCGCCGAGCACGCGCAGGGCCGGGAGCCGGTCCCGCAAGGCAAGGAACCCGGCTGCGAGGTCCTGGGGGTCGCCGTCGTCGAGCTCGGCCGCCTCGTCGAGCTCCGCATGGCTCATGCGTGAGGCGTTCGCACGATAGGCGCCGACGCGCGACAGCCACGGCTCCTCCTCGAGCGGGAGCCCGGCGAGCACGTGATCAGGGTGCGCGCAGTTGATCATGAACCAGGCGGCTGCGGCCCCGGTGGAAGCGTCGACGTGCTCGATCGCCTCGCCGAGCAGGGTCCCGTCCGGCAGTCGGCCGTCGGTCTCGACGGTGAACCCGATGACGGACGGGATCCCCACCTCGGCCGACGCGGTGACGATGCCGATCGCCTCGTCGGCGTAGGACAGCGTGAAGGCGGTGACCAGGTCGGCGCCAGCGTCGGCCAGGGCCTCCACCTGCGGCCGGTGGTAGTCGAGCGCCTGCTTCGCGGTCATCATGGCACCGGGAACGTAACCGTCTCCGCGCGGTCCGATGCAGCCGCTGATGAGGACGCGACCAGTGCCGGTCCACTCGGCCCGAAGTCCCCGCGCGAGAGCCACCGCGTCACGATTGATGCGGCTCAGGTCGTCGGCTGCGTACCCCAGCTCGGCGCCCCAGTCGAGGTTGGCGCGCCACGTCGGGGTCTCCAGGACGAAGCCTGTCCCTCGTGTCCGCCGCCAGCATCAGGTAACTCGGTGAAGTAGCGACGAAGGCAGTCACGCCCGCTGCCCTGGTCGAGGAGCGGGAAGGCGGCGAACGCCGGAAGGTCGATCCCCTCGTGGAACACCAGAACGGTCTCGAGGCCACCGTCGGTGAGCATGATGTCGTCGGTCATCGTCAGCTGGCTGCGGTCGGAAGGAGTCATGGCGTCAGTCCACCCGGGGACGGGGACCCGTGCATGAGGCCTGGATGTGGATCACGTGGGGATCGGGGTCATCCCCCACATGCCGGCGCAGCGCCTCGACAGCGAGCGCCGCCGCAGCCGTCGGCGTGAGCCCCCCACCGAGCGCCTCACAAGCGTCGACCTGGTCGCTGGGTAAGGCAGTCCGTAGCCGGTCTCGCTCCGACTCCAACTTCTCGGCTGCCGCGCCCCAGAGTGGATGGGCCTCGCTGTCCGAGCGCCCACGACGCCACGGCCAAGGCCGTCTCACGCTCGCCGAGCGGTACGAGCGTCTCGACGCAACCGCGCAGGAACCCTGTCAGATGGGTGACGTTGCCTTGCCGCGCGAAGACGTCGAGGAGTCCGGCGTACGTGGCGGCCGAGCCCACCAGGTCACCCTGCTGCCGCTGGATCTCCGCGAGGCTCGATCGTGCGACGCCCGCCACGAAGCCGTTGCCGACCGAGTCGCCGAGTGCTGCCGCCGCCTGGAGCGGTCCGGTCGCCTCGGGGTCGCCGAGGCTGTTCAGCGCCTCCCCGCGGGTGAAGGCGAGCCACGCGCGCTCGGACGGGGCCCTCGGCAGGGTCCAGCCGGCTTCCTCCCGATCGAGGAGGGCGAGGGTCTCCCGCCCCTTCCCGCCGTAGGTGAGAGCAAGACCGCGGTTCGTGACGCCGATGGCCAGCATGCGCCCGTCGCTGGTCGCGCGACCGAGGTCCATGAGCTCGGACGCAGCTGACACGGCGCGGTCGAGCTCTCCGAGGTAGATCGACACATCCGACACGGCCTCGAGCGCCCACCCCCTCACGCGCACATCGCTGGACGCGAGCAGGGGCTCGGCGAGGGACAACGACTCGGGAAGGCGGCCTTCCTGCGCCGCTTGGGAGACCAGGACCGCCACCACAGGCTCAGGTCCGCGCCCGTCGACGAGCATGGCCTCGGCCCACCTCGAGGGCTCGGCCCACAGCCGCGAGTAGGCGTACAGGTGCAGCGCAGCGATGAGCCTGATCGCGAGCCCGATGTCGTGTGTCCGCGCCCAGGTGTGCGCGGCTCGGGCCTCGTCGGCCAGGAGGTCGAAGACCCGTGCCGCCCGCCCCTCGTCCTCACCGCGAAGATCCACGTCCGCCTGGACCAGGCGAGCAGTGACCACCATCGCGTGGCGCCGAGCGGCTTCGTCCAGCTGTTCACGATCACCGTGTCGGAGCGCGACGTTCCGGACCGTGCGCAGCAGCTGCAGCCTCGGCCCCGAGGGCTCGTCGAGGGACGCGAGCAGCGAGCGGTCGACGAGCTGACCCACCAGCACCAGCGCCTCGTCGCCGTCGATCACCTCTGCGGCGTCTCGTGCGTCGAAGGGACCGGCGAAGGAGGTGAGCCTCAGCAACGCCTGTCTCTCTGGTTCGCCGAGTCGGGAGACCGAGGCATCCACCAGCCGTTCGAGCGAACGGTGCCGGGCCGGGGCGTTGCGCACGGGCGAGGTGACGAGGTCGGGCCGAGTACCGACGAGGTCGTGCAGCGGTTCGGCGCCGACCATCGCCGACATGCCCGCGAGCATCTCGAGGGCGAGAGGCAACCGGTCGACGGCGTCCGCCAGCACGTCGAGCTCCTCGTCGCGGGCGTCGGCGAGACTCCCGCGCGGCGCCAACGCCCGTGCCCGCTCCGCGAGCAGCTGGCGTGCGGGCTCGGCGTCCAGGGGCAGCAGCGGCCAGAGGCGCTCGGCGGGCAGCCCGAGCCGCTCGCGTGACGTGACAACGATGGCGAGCTGACCCGCAAGCGCTGCACACAGCTCGGCCGCCTCGGCGACGAGGTCGTCGGCGTCATCGAGCAGGAGCACTGCCGAGCGGCGTCCGAGCACCTCGGTGACCGGAGAGTCGCCGCTGTCCTTGATGCCGGCCGCGCGAGCGACCACGGCGAGCAGCTGCGAGGGGTCGTCGAGCACGCTGAGGTCGACGGCCAGCGCCCCTTCGGCAAACCGCGGAGCGGCACGAGAAACCAAGGCGCGAGCAAGCGTGGTCTTGCCCACACCGCCGGGGCCGACGATGGTCACCACTGCACCTGGCGCGAGCCGCTGCTCGATCTCATCGAGGTCTCGTTCGCGACCCCACAGCCGGCTGCGCGCCACGTTCGGGCCCGTGTCCCCGCCCACCTCGGCCACGAACCGATAACCCAGCCCGCGGAACGTCCGAATGATCGACTGGGTCTCCCCGTCGTCGCCGGTGGCACGCCGGATCTCCTTGATCCGGGTCGTGAGCGCTGCCTCGGTGACGAACTGACTGCCCCAGACGGCGTCGATGAGCTCCGCTTTCGGGACGACCCGCCCACGGTGGGTGAACAGGTGCGCCAGGACGTCGAACGCCTGCGGCTCGAGGTGCTGCACCTGGCCGTTCCGGGACAGGCTTCGCCCAGCGACGTCCAGCCGGCAGGTCGCGAAGGTGACCATCGTCGTGAGTATCGCGCGCCAGGACCCACGTTGCCCGGTTCTCGGCTCGACCCGAGGGCACGCGACCGGCCGCCTGAGCTTCTCCCGGCGAGGACGAGCAAGGGGCTGAAGTCTTGACACTTCTCGAACCTAAGTAGATAGTCCGAACTATGTTAGATGTGCCAAAGCGTGATAGGCGGTCGGAGCGGCGCGAGGCCACCCGTGCCGAGATCGTTGAGACAGCGTGGCGGCTCGCCCGGGCGCATGGGCTTGCGGGGGTGTCACTGCGTGAAGTCGCCCAGCAGATGGGGATGCAGCCGCCGTCGCTCTACTCCTACTTCGACTCCAAGAACGCGATCTACGACGCGATGTTCGCCCAGGGGGCACGGGAGTACCTCCGGCAGCAAGGTCGGCTGGTCCTCACCGGTGAGCTGCTGGCGGACCTTCGCATGGGTCTGCGGTTCTTTGCGGAGTTCTGCACCGACGACGTGGTCCGCTACCAGCTGCTGTTCCAGCGGACCATCCCTGGGTTCGAGCCGTCTGCGGAGTCCTTCGCGATCGCCGTGGAGGGCTTGGAGGCACTCCGGGAGCGGCTGGCCGAGACCGGGTTCACCGATCCGAGGGCGGTGGACCTGTTCACCGCGCTGGGAACAGGGCTGGTCGACCAGCAGATCTCCAACGACCCCGGCGGTGACCGCTGGATACGACTGATCGACGACGCCGCGCAGATGTTTCACGCCTACCTGTCCAGCCCGGAGACGACGAGGAAGAGGGCCCGCGCATGACCACCACAGCCACGCCGATCGAGCAGGTGCCCGCAATCGACCACACCGAGGCGCGGGTCCTGGCCGCCGCCGAGAACGAGCGCTTCGTCGAGCTGGTGACGTCACTGTCAGCTGACGACTGGTCTCGGCAGACAGAGTGCCCGGGGTGGGACGTGAAGGCGATGACCTGCCACGTCCTGGGAGCCATGGAAGGCCACGTGTCGATCCCGCAGTTCATCCACCAGGTCAGGGCCGGCAAGAAGGCCGCCGGCGACCGACCCGACGTCGATGGCATGACCGAGGTGCAGGTCCGGGAGCGCGTCCAGCTCGATCCCGCGCAGATCACCGCACGCCTCAGCGACCTGGCTCCTCGCGCTGCTCGAGCACGGACCCGGTTGCCCGCAATCGTCCGCAGGATCACGATGAAGGTCGAGGTGGACAAGGTCATGGAGCCATGGAGCCTCGGATACCTCTTCGACGTGATCCTGACCCGCGACACCTGGATGCACCGCATCGACATCTCACGAGCAACCGGACGCCCACTCCACCGGACCGGCGAGCACGACGGCCGCATCGTTGCCGACGTCGTCGCCGAGTGGGCCAGCCGACACGGCAGGCCCTTCACCCTTCGCCTCGAAGGACCGGCAGGCGGCCATTACACCTCCGGCAGCCTCGGCGAAGACATCACCATCGACGCCGTTGAGTTCTGCCGGACCGTCTCCGGCCGCGCCACCGGTTCGGGCCTGCTGGGCCAACAGGTCCCCTTCTGAAGCGCTTCTCCGACACGGGCGCGATGAGCGGTTCAGCGCGAGACTCGCCTACCCCAGATCCGGGGCGGCCGCATCACCGGTGAGCGTTTCGACGGGGATCGTGCGACCAGCCTTGCAGGCGTACCTCTCGACCTCGGGCGCCCGGGCGAGGACCATCTGCCGCAACATCCGACAAGACTGTTCTGACGAATAGCAGCAATCTCGCGCTGGTACGCCCGTGTCGTTCCGGTCCGCCAGCGCCTCGGCCGAGCACGTGTCACCGTCGGCGCTGCGAGGCAGACCGTGCACGGTCCCTCGACACAGTCCGAGCCCTGTGGCACCCGGCATGGCGCGGTCCGCCAGGGTGCTGAACAATGCCGAGTGCCCCAACTGGGCGCGCCCGACCGTGCCGCCCACACTGACCGAGAGGGTTGTGCCCATGTCCGACACCCGCATGCTGCTCGTCGCGGGCTACGCCGACGTCGACCTGGCCGAGAAGGAGTTCCGCGCCCTCGCGGCTCGCGTGTCCGCGAAGGAGCTGCACAGCGACGGCATGATCCTCGTCGGCAAGAACGCAGACGGCACGCCCATGGTCATGGACACCGGCAACCACCTCGGTCGACGCGGAGCGGGCTGGGGCGGCGGCGTCGGGGTGCTCGTCGGCCTGTTCGCACCGCCGGTGCTCGCGTCGGTGGCCGTGGGCGCCGCGGCTGGCGCCGTGGTCGGCCGCTTCGCCGGCCACAAGCTCACGGGCACGATCCAGGACCAGGTCGGCGCCGCGCTCAAGGACGGCACCGCGGTGATCATCGGCGTCTTCCCCGCCGACGAGCGGCTCCCGGTGGAGCAGACGCTCCCGGGTGCGCCGTTGAAGTCGGTGGTCGAGAGCGACGAGGGCGGCATCGACGAGCTCAAGGTCGCCCTCGCTGAGGCCATGGGCAAGTTCAACCCCGACCGCACGGTGCTGCCGCTGCGCGACAAGCCCTTCGGCGGGGTGGCGGGGCGCACGCAGGACGGCTCGGTGCCGGACTGGAGCATCGTGGCCGGCCCGAAGGCGCCCGACGGCGCGCCGAACGTGCTGCTGGTGCTGATCGACGACGCCGGCTTCGGCGGCCCGGACACCTTCGGCGGCCAGATCCGTACGCCGAACCTGACCCGCGTCCAGCAGATAGGGCTCACCTACAACCGGTTCCACGTGACCGCCGTGTGCTCGCCGACGCGGGCCGCCCTGCTCACCGGTCGCAACCACCACCGCGTCGGGTTCGGCTCGATCGCGGAGTACCCCGGGCCGTTCCCGGGCTACTCCGCCGCCCGGCCCCAGAGCTGCACGGCGCTGCCGCGGATCCTGCGCGACAACGGCTACGTGACGGGTGGCTTCGGCAAGTGGCACCTGACGCCCGACAACGTCCAGGGCGCGGCGGGTCCGTTCGACCACTGGCCCATGTCGTGGGGCTTCGACCACTGGTGGGGCTTCCTGTCCGGGGCGGCCGGTCAGTACGACCCGATCATCACCCAGGACAACAGCACCGTCGGCGTGCTCGAAGGCAGCGACGGGAAGCCCTACTACTTCCCGGACGACCTCACCGACCGGGCGACGCAGTGGCTGCACGACGTCCGTGCGCAGGACGCCCACAAGCCGTGGTTCCTCTTCTACTCCACCGGGGCCACGCACGCCCCGCACCACGTCCAGCAGGAGTGGGCCGACCGCTACAAGGGCCAGTTCGACGACGGCTGGGACGTCTACCGCGAGAAGACCCTCGAGCGGCAGAAGAAGCTCGGCATCGTCCCGCCGGACACCGAGCTCACCGAGCGCCCCGATCTCTTCCCGGCGTGGGACTCGTTGTCCGACGCCGAGCGCAAGCTCTACGCGCGACAGATGGAGGTCTTCGCCGGCTTCAGCGAGAACGCCGACTGGAACGTCGGCCGGCTGCTCGACGACATCGAAGCCAAGGGCGAGCTCGACAACACGCTGATCTTCTACATCTGGGGCGACAACGGTGCCTCGATGGAGGGCACGCTCACCGGATCGTTCAACGAGACCACGTTCCTCAACGGCGTCGTGCTCGACGCCGAGCACCAGCTCGCGCTGATCGAGGAGTACGGCGGCATGGCGGGGCTGGGCGGGGAGATGTCGGCACCGCACTTCGCCTCGGCCTGGGCCCACGCGAACAACACGCCGTTCCAGTGGGGCAAGCAGATGGCCAGCCACCTCGGCGGCGCCCGCAACCCGATGGTGGTGGCGTGGCCGTCCCGGATCTCGCCCGACACCGCGGTGCGCGACCAGTTCACGCACGTCATCGACGTCGGGCCGACCGTGCTCCAGGCCGTCGGCGTCCCGGAGCCGACCAGCGTCGACGGCATCGAGCAGGAGCCGATGGACGGGACGTCGTTCCTCTACTCCTTCGACGACGCGAAGGCGCCCGACCAGCACACGACGCAGTACTTCGAGATGTTCGGCAGCCGCGCCATGTACAAGGACGGCTGGTGGGCCTGCACCCGCCTCGACAAGGCCCCCTGGGACTTCTCACCGGCGACCATCCAGCGCTTCTCGCCCGGGGTCTACGACCCGGCCAACGACGTGTGGGAGCTGTACTACCTGCCCGATGACTTCTCCCAGGCCAAGGACCTCGCGGCCCAGCACCCCGAGAAGCTCGCGGAGCTGCAGGAGCTGTTTTGGGTCGAGGCGGAGCGCAACAAGGCTCTGCCGCTCCTCGGTGGCCTGTCGATCTTCTTCGGCATCCTGCCCCCGCTCCCGACCATCACCCGGCTCCACTTCGCCGGCGACGTCCAGAACATCCAGCGCGGCATGGTGCCGCGCATCTACGGACGTTCGTACGCGATCGAGGCCGACCTCGTCGTCCCCGACGGCGGCGCCGAGGGTGTCATCGTCGCCAACGCCGACTTCTTCGGCGGCTTCTCCGTCTGGGTCGACGGTGACGGCCTGCTCCGCCACACGTACTCGTTCCTCGGCGTCGAGACCTACCGGCAGAAGGCCGATCGGCCGCTTCCCACGGGCGACGTCTCGGTGAGGATGCTCTTCACCAGCGACGAGGCCAAGGCGGGCAGCGGCGGCGAGGTCACGCTGTTCGTGAACGGCGAGCCGGTTGCGAACGACCGGATGCCGCGCACCGTGCCGGTGGCGTTCTCGACGTACGCGGGCATGGACGTCGCTCGCGACAACGGGCTCGTCGTCGACCGCGAGTACGAGGACAAGGCGCCGTACGCCTTCACGGGCACCGTGAAGGGCGTGGTGTTCGACCTCCACCCCAACCACCACGACGACGAGCTCGCCATCCACCAGGCGACCGCCCAGGGCAACCTCGCGCACGGAGCCGCAGGCTGACGAACACGATGCCGGGCACGCGGTAGGCGGCCCGGGGCAAGGGGGTCCAAAGGCCCGGGCGCACCGGGGTGGCGGCGCCTACCGTTGATGTATGAGCCGCGCACCGTACAGGGCGCTCATGGTCGCGTTGGCCTTCGTGCTCGGTCTCCTGGCCCTGCTGACCCCGTTGGGGGGCGGGCCCGCGCGTGCGGAGTCTCGCGAGGTTCCCGTCGAGCTCCAGCTCTTCTGGGGTGACGGCTGCCCGCACTGCGCAGCCGAGAAGAAGTGGCTGACCGGCCTCCAGGAACGGTACCCCGAGCTCGTGGTCCGTTCGTACGAGGTGTGGTTCGACGAGGGGAATCGTCAGCTCTTCGCTGAGGTGGCGGCCGAGCACGGGGTCGAGCCACAAGGCGTCCCTGGGACGTTCGTCGGGGAAGCGAGCTGGATCGGCTTCAACGATGCCGTCGCCTTCGAGATCGAGGAGGCGGTGCGCATCGCATCGGAGGGTGGGACCCCGATGCCGACGCAACAGACCACGGTCGACATCCCCTTCGTCGGCCAGGTGGACCTCGGCGACAGCTCGCTCGTGGTCTCGACCCTGGTGATCGGCTTCGTCGATGGCGTCAACCCGTGCTCGTTGTGGGTGCTGACGATGCTCCTGGCCCTGGTGCTGCACAGCGGGTCGCGACGGAGAGTGGCGGCGGTAGGCGGGACCTTCCTGCTCGTGACCGCGGCGATGTACGCGCTGTACGTCGTCGGGATCTTCAGCGTGCTCTCGTACGTGGGGTACGTCGACTGGATCCAGCGAGCGGTCGCGCTCCTCGTGGCGACGCTCGGGGTGCTCCAGATCAAGGACTACGCATGGTTCCACCGAGGCCCGTCGCTGGGGATCGGTGAGGGATCAAGACCGGGCCTCTTCCGTCGCATGCGCGGCCTGGCCGCGCATGACCGACCGCTGCCGGTGGTGCTCATCGCCACCACCGGATTGGCCGTCGGTGTCTCGCTGCTGGAGACGCCCTGCACGGTGGGGCTGCCGATGATCTGGGTCAACCTGGTCGCGCAGCAAGACGTCGGGCCCGCTGGAGCAGCCGTGCTGTTCCTCCTCTACATGTCGGTCTTCCTGCTCGACGAGCTGCTCGTCTTCGGGGCAGCCGTGGCCACCATGCGGGCCACGAAGCTGCAGGAGAAGCACGGCCGGGAGCTGAAGCTGGTGAGCGGGACGGTCATGCTCACGCTCGCCTTCGTGATGCTCGCGGCACCACAGGTGATGGAGTCCGTCTGGGGCGCCCTCGGGATCTTCGCGCTAGCAGCTCTGGTCGTCGCCGTGGTCCTGGCCATCGGACGTGCCCGTGACCGCCGTGCGATCTCGCAGTCCGCATAGTCGGGTCACTCGTTCGGCGGAGGAGGGAGCGGAGCGGCGAGCTCCCAGGACGTCTCGACGCTTGCGCGCGCGCCGCCGCATCCGAGAAGTCACCACAGATCCGGGGGTCCACGTCCCCTGACGGCTCACGCAGCGCTCGGGCGTCCACTCCACAGGGCGTTGCGGCTGCCCAGGCGGCACGACGACGAGGTGCGGCCCGGTACTCCCCGGTGAGGCGCTCAAGACGGGGCCGAACCGTTGATGCATCTCGTCCATCGAACAGTTCAGGTAGTCGGGGTCGACACCCAGGACCGGCTGGAGGAGCGGCGGGGGGTCGAACACGGTGCGGATGCCCAGACGGGTGAACGCCGGAAGGTCGATCCCGCCGAGGTGACTCAGCTCCGTCGATCGGTAGAGCTGGACCATCCGTACGCGGCGGCCGTGGGAGGTCGCGTCGCCACCAACGTCCCGCAGGTTGGGAACCGAGGGGATGTCGATCCGGCGCCCGGGCCTCTCTCCGTCCGCATGGGAACTGGTCATGTTCCGCCTCCTAGTGGTGACAAGCGACCAGAGCCTGGAAGCCACTTCATTCCACGCTCCGCACGAGACGATGCGGTCGACGACGCTGCCACCCGGACCGTCTGCGGTGAAGAGCCACGGTGCCAGGGCCGACGGGTGACCGTCGACACACCCCCTTGACATGAACAAGTTGTCATGTGCGAAGATGCCGTACTCGATGAGGGGAAGGTTCGTGGTCGCACCGCTCTACCAAGCCAAAGCAGAGCTCTTCCGGACCCTCGGCCACCCGGCACGCATCCGCATCCTGGAACTGCTCTCCGAACGTGACCACGTCGTGCACGAGCTGCTGGATCAGATCGAGATCGAGCCGAGCAACCTGTCCCAGCAACTGGCTGTCCTCAGACGGGCCGGCCTGGTGGCGCAGCGACGTGAGAACGGTTCGGTCGTCTACTCAGTCAGCGTCCCCGACGTACGAGACCTCCTGGTGGCGGCCCGCGGCATCCTCTTGGGCATCCTGTCCGACCAGGACTCCCTGCGAGCCGAGCTGCATCCCCACCGCAGGCGAGCCCGGTGAGCCTGATCGGGCTGGTCCAGCTGATCCGGAGGACCGGTCGGGTCGCTGAACCCGCCCCCCCGCGCCCCGACGCGTCCGCGGGGTGCCCAGCCGCACTTGCCGGCAGCGTCCAGGTGCGGCACGTCGATGCCGGATCGTGCAACGGGTGCGAGGTGGAAGTGGCAGCAGCGTTCGGTCCGGTGTACGACGCCGAACGCTACGGTGCCCGGCTGGTGGCATCACCGCGTCACGCCGACCTCGTTCTGGTGACCGGGGTGGTCACCCACAACATGGCTCAGCCTCTTCGTCGGACCGTGGAGGCGACCCCCCGGCCGAGGATGGTCGTCGCGGTCGGGGACTGCGCCCGGAACTGCGGGGTCTTCGCGGGCGCCTACGGCGTGGCGGGCGCCGTCGGTGACGTGGTGGATGTCGACCTGGAGGTGCCGGGCTGCCCGCCAGAGCCGGACGCGATCGTCCGTGCGCTGCGGCAGGTGACCGGCCGGTGACCCGTCGTCCAAGGGGGTCTGCTTGCCCAGCTCGCCCTGACCTGCGTGGCCGTGGCGGCGGCGGTGTCTGGTCACGCCCCGCCATCGCGCACGCGTCACCGGCGCTGTCGTCGTCGGAATCGGGATCGCCGGAGCCGTGACCGGCGCCTTTGCTCTCGGCGGGGGGCGCGGCTCGCTGACGGTGCCGATGGCCCTGCCGTTCGACCCGGTGGTGCTCGCCCCGGACCGGCTTGGTGGCTTCTTCATGGTGGTGGCCGGGGCGGTCGGGGCCGTGGCCGCGCTCTACGGGATCGGCTACGTGCAGGGACCGGCCGCCTCGCGCACTTCATGGTCAGCCCTGGCCCTGTTTCTGTTGGCACTGCAGCTGGTTCCCGCGGCGGCTGACGCGGTTTCGTTCCTGCTGTGCTGGGAGCTGATGGCTGTCGCCTCAACGGTGCTGCTGCTGGCTGACCATGCCCGTCGGGCTCCGGTGCGTTCGGCTGCCCTGTGGTACTCGGTGATGACGCACTTCAGCTTTGTGATGCTCTTGTTGGGGTTCGCCGTCCTCGCAGCCGCGGGGGGCGGGACTGGGTTCACGGCGATGGCGCGGGTGCCCGCCGACACGGTCACGGCCTCGGTGGCGTTCGCCCTGCTGATCGTCGGGTTCGCGAGCAAGGCGGGGATCGTGCCGCTGCACGTCTGGCTGCCCCGGGCGCACCCGGAGGCCCCCAGCCACGTGTCGGCGGTGATGAGCGCCGCCATGGTGAAGATGGGTGTGTACGGAGCGCTTCTGGTGTCGATCCGGCTGTTACCCGGTGGTCCCGCCTGGTGGGGGCTGCTGCTCATCGTGCTGGGAGCGGTGTCGGCCGTCTACGGGATCCTGCAGGCCTCGGTCGCCACAGATCTCAAGCGGATGCTTGCCTACTCGACGTCGGAGAACATCGGTCTGATGTACCTCGCGCTGGGCGCCGGTCTGCTCCTTCGCTCGTACGGGGTGGCCGAGCCCGCGGACTCGGCCATAGCTGCCTGCCTGCTCCTGGTCGTCGGTCATGCCGCGTTCAAGACGACGCTGTTCCTCGGTGCCGGCTCGATCCTGCACGCCACCGGCGAACGCGACCTGGACCGGCTCGGCGGGCTCGGCGCTCGCATGCCGGTGACGTCAGTCGCGTTCGGGATCGGCGCCCTCGGAGCAGCCGCGCTTCCCGTCACTTCGGGCTTCGTGGCCGAGTGGGCGCTCCTGCAGTCGCTGATCCACGCACCTGCGGCGGAGGATCGCCTCGTGGCGGTCGTCATGCCGGTGGCGGTTGCCGTGGTCGCCCTGACCGCCGGGCTCGCGTTGATGGCCTTCGTCAAGGCCTATGGCATCGCGTTCCTGGCCCGCCCGCGCGGGGAGGGAGCGGCCACCGCTCACGAGAGCGGGCTCGGGATGCGCATCGCCATGGGCATCGCTGCTTCGACGGTGGTCGTCCTGGGCCTCGCCCCGGGCCCAGTGGCCCGGGCTGCTGCCGCTGCGGCCGACCTGTCAGGAGTGGGTTCGATCGGGTGGTGGGGCATCGACCTGTCCGGGATCGACGCCCTGCTCGACCCGGTGGCCCTCACCGTCCTCGCGGTTGCCCTCGCCATACCGGTGGTCCTCGTGTCGACACGGCTCGCCCGCCGGCTGCCGCGCCGTCGGGTCGACCTGACGTGGGGCTGCGGCGGTGTCCGGCTCAGCCCGCGGATGCAGTACACGGCCACCTCTTACGCCGAGCCGCTCTCCAGGGTGTTCGACGACGCGCTCCGACCCGAACGCGACGTGCTCGTGACTCATGCCGGTGAGTCCCGCTACCTCGTCGAGCGCGTGCAGTTCCAGCAGAGCGTGGACGACATCGTCGAGGTGTCGGCCTACCGTCCCAGCATCCGCTGGATGGACCGCGTAGGGGTTCTCGCGCGCCACCTGCAGAACGGCAGCATCCACCGGTACCTCGGCTACTCCTTCGTCGCGCTGCTGGCCGTCCTGGTCGTGGTGAGCCTGTGAACACCGGCGCGGCAGTCCTGGCGACCGTTCAGGTGACGGCGATGGTCATCCTGTCCCCTCTCCTCGTCGGCCTGATGCGTCAGGTGCGCGCTCGGATGGAGGGCCGGGTCGGCGCTGGTGTCCTCCAACCGTGGCGAGACCTGCGCAAGCTCTTCGCCAAGGAGTCCCTGCAGGCCGAGGGGACGGGCTGGGTCATGTCCCTCGGACCGGTGGTCCTGGTCGCCTCCAGCGCCCTGGTCTGCGTCTTGGTCCCCCTGGTCGGGACCGTCACGTTCCCCTTGGTTCCCGACGACCTCTTCGTCATGGTGTCGGTCCTGCTGCTCGGGACCGTGGCCTTGGCCCTGATCGGCCTGGGCTCGGGTTCCGCGTTCGGCGGGATGGGGTCCAGCCGGCACATGACGATCGCTGCGCTCGTCGAGCCGACCGTTCTCGTGTCGGTCTATGCGCTGTCCATCCCCGTCGGCTCGTCCAGCTTGTCGCTGATCGTCGACGCACGCCTGGTCGACCCGGCCAGCATCGCGTCACCGGTCAGCCTGCTCGCGCTCGTGGCTTTGTTCATCGCGGTCGTCGCCGAGACCGGGCGGATGCCGGTCGACAACCCCTCGACGCACCTCGAGCTGACCATGATCCACGAGGCCATGGTGCTGGAGAGCTCTGGGCGCGACCTGGCCTGGTTGGAGCTGGGTTCGTGGATGCGCCTGGGCGCGCTGCTCGGCCTCGTGGGCAGCCTGCTCCTGCCCTGGGGCATCGCACGTGACGTGACTCCGCTGACCCTGCTCATCGGACTGCTCTTGCTGATCGTCAAGCTCGCGGTGCTGGGGTCAGCCCTTGCAGCGGGCGAGGTCTTCCTCGCCAAGCTCCGCCTGTTCCGGGTCCCCGAACTGCTCGCCGGCTCCTTCGTGCTGGCCTTCCTGGCCGTGACCGCCTCCTATCTCGTGGTTCAGGGGTGACCATGTCGGCGAGCCTGTTCGACCAGCTGATCGGCCTCAGCGCGGGCGTGCTCCTCCTGACGTCGGTGCTCCTGGTGTGGAAACGCTCCCTGGTGGCCGCCGTGCGGCTCCTCGCCGTTCAGGGAGCCGCGCTGGCTGCGATGGTTGCCGTCATCGGCGTCTTCGAGCGCGACCTGCAGCTCCTCGCTGTCGCCGGTCTCGTTCTGCTGCTCAAGGCGATCGTGTTGCCGTTGGTGCTCGACCGCAGCCGCGTCCAGACCGGCGCGGTCCGCGAGGAGACACCTCTGATGAACACCACCTCCTCGCTGCTGGTGCTGTCGCTGCTGACGATGCTCGCCTACCTGGTCAGCCAGCCCCTGCTCGCCCTGGACCCCGGCCCGACCACCGCGGCCGTGCCCGTCGGGATCTCGTTGGTGCTGTACGGCTTCCTGATCCTCACCACCCGACGACACGCGATCTCCCAGCTCGTCGGGTTCCTGGTCCTGGACAACGGGATCGCGACCGTGGCCTTCCTCACCTCCGGCGGCGTGCCCTTCGTCGTCGAGCTGGGAGCATCCCTCGACGTGCTGCTGGTCGTGCTGATCCTGCGAGTCCTCGGCGGCCGCATCACCGCAGAGTTCGGCGGCGCCGACCTCGACGAGCTGACGGAGCTCCGCGACTGATGGCCGCCCTCGTGCTGTTCCCCCTGGTGGTCTGCCTCGCCCTGGCGGCCTCCACCGCCTACGCGCGGACGCCCACCCTGTGCCGGTTCAGCGGCTTGATGGCCGCAGCCTCAGTGGCGGTCAGCGGGATCGCCCTCAGCGCGGCCGTCCTGAACGGTTCCATCCCCACAGCTGGCGGGCTCCTCCGGGTGGACGCCCTGTCTGCGTTCATGCTCACCGTGGTCGGGGCCGTCGGTCTCACCGCCACCTGGGGCGGGCTCCCGACACGCAAGGCCCCCGCGACCAGGTGGACGTACTCGACACTGGTCACGCTGTTCCTCGGAGCCATGTCCCTTGCCGTGCTCGCGGACAACCTCGGCGTCTTGTGGATCGCCGTCGAAGCCACCACCATCGCCACCGCGTTCCTCGTCGGGCACAACGGCACGCGTCGCTCCCTGGAGGCGGCCTGGAAGTACGTCGTCCTCGGCTCGGTCGGCGTCGCGATCGCCTTCCTCGGACTGGTCCTGCTGTATGCGGCCACCGTGGCCGCAGGCCAGCCCACGCTCTCCTGGATCGTCCTGACCCAGGGGCACCTCCCCCTCGACCCCTCGCTGCTGAAGGTCGCCGGAGCTCTAGCCCTCCTGGGGTTCGCGACCAAAGCGGGCCTGGCGCCCATGCACAGCTGGCTGCCGGACGCGCACAGCCAAGCGCCCGCGCCCGTGTCTGGGCTGATGTCCGGCGTGCTCCTCTCGGTCGCCTTCTACGCCGTCTTGCGGGTGCAAGCCGTCGTGGACCCCGTCCTCGGCCCAGGCCTGATGCGCGGACTGCTCCTGACCGCCGGACTGCTGTCACTCGCGGTCGCGGCAGGGTTGATCATCGCCCAGCGCGACCTGAAGCGCATGCTCGCCTACTCCAGCATCGAGCACATGGGGCTGCTCGCCCTCGCCGCGGCCATCGGCGGGACTCTCGCGATCGCCGCGGCCCTCCTGCACGTGCTGGGCCACGGGCTGGCGAAGTCCAGCTTGTTCGTCGTGTCCGGTCGCATCCTCGCCGTCGAGGGGACCACCCAGATCGCGCGCATCCGTGGCTTGCTGGCCCGTCGACCTGCCGTGGCGGTCCCCTACCTGGCGGGCATGGCGGCCCTGCTCGGGCTTCCCCCGTTCAGCCTCTTCTTCTCCGAGGTTGCCATCGTCGTCGCGGGATTCCAGCGGGGGCTCGGGTGGGCGATGGCCGTAGCCGTCGGCCTGCTGCTCGTCCTGTTCGCGGGACTGGCCCGACACTCCGCGAACATGACCCTCGGACCTGGGTCAGCAACACCAGACCACCTGACCCCACCCGACCTAGCGCCACACGGTCCACAGCTCCCCCTGCTCCTTGCCCTCGGAGTCACCGCGATCATCGGTTTCACCACCGGCCCCCTGTCCAGCTTGCTGACCCAGGCCGCCTCGCTGCTGGTGGGTGCTCAGTGACCGAACGACGCAACACCAGGGTCCTCGGCGTCGACCGGGATGACGTCGCCGCCGACGCTCACGCACCATCTGAGGGACGGCTACCGAGTCGCCATGGTCTCCGGCGCCGAGGACGACGACCGCTTCCGGGTCGTCTACGTCCTCGTACGACCCGCGGACGACCAACGCGTGGAACTCGTGCTCGAGGTCGCCAAAGACCAGCCCAGCATCCCCAGCCTCGCCGCCGTCAGCTACCCCGTCGGGCGCTTCGAGCGTGAGATCCGCGACCTCTACGGCATCACCCCCGAGGATCACCCCCTGCCGTACCGGCTGATCCGTCACGGTCACTGGCCCCAGGGCTGGTACGCGATGCGCCGCGACGCCGACCCGCACCCGCGATTCGACCCTGACGTGGGTTCCTTTCCCTTTCTCGAAGTCGAGGGGGAAGGCGTCTACGAAATCCCTGTCGGACCCGTTCACGCCGGTCTCATCGAGCCTGGCCACTTCAGGTTCTCCGTCGTCGGGGAAACCATCCTGCGGATGAAGGCCCGGCTCTGGTTCGTCCACCGGGGCGTCGAGAAGCTCTTCGAGGGACGCCCCCCGGCCGCAGCCATCGAGATCGCTGAACGAATCAGCGGCGACACGGCCGTCGGGCATGCGCTCGCCTTCGCCATGGCCGTGGAGGACGCTGCCGGGATCGCGGTGACCGAGAAGGACCGATGCGTCCGCGCGCTCCTCCTCGAGCTCGAACGCCTCCACAACCACGTCGCCGATATCGGCGCGCTCGCCAACGACGTGGGCTTCGGACTGGCCAACGCCCACGCCCAGCGGCTGCGCGAATCCCTCCTCCGGCTCAACAAGGCGACCACGGGCCACCGACTGCTCCGGGGAGGCATCACCATCGGCGGCGCGGGCCTCGCCGCACTCCCCGACCTGGACACCATCGGCTCCGTCGCCCGGGAGATCAACGAACTCGCTGCTCTGGTGTTGGCCAACTCCACCGTCCGGGACCGCTTCACGGGCACCGCGGTCCTCACGCGGGAAGCGGCCGAGGGACTCGGAGCGCTCGGCTACGTGGCCCGCGCGTCCGGCATCGACATCGACGCCCGCCGCGACCACCCCTACCTGGACCTGGGTGCGGCTTTCACTGTCGTTCTCGAGCAGCACGGCGACGTACTCAGCCGATTCCAGGTCCGCGTGCGCGAGGCCGCTGTTTCGGCGGCCCTCATCATCGACCTGGCCGCACGGCTGGGAGGGTCAACCGGGACCGCCCAGCAGATCGTGGGCGGCACAGGACCCGGGGCTGGTCTCGGCCTCGTCGAAGGCTGGCGAGGGACCATCGCCCACCGGGTGGAGCTGGACGCCGCCGGGAGGCTCAGCCGAGTCAAGGTCGTGGACCCATCCTTCTTCAACTGGCCGGCCCTGCCGCTGGCCCTGACCGACACGATCGTCCCCGACTTCCCCCTGGCCAACAAGAGCTTCAACCAGTCCTACGCCGGCAACGACCTCTGACTTCGAGCAGCGCCCCCTGGCGTTCCATCAGCGCATCGCAAGGCCGGGATCGAGCCCGAGTCCCATGGGTGGTCGGTGGATACGCAGGACAACGCTGGCACGAGGGCAACCCCGCCCGGCCGTGGCCGCACCCGCCTTCCGAGACCCCGACGGTCCCGCAGGCGGACCTGGTGCTCTCAGTGACCGCAACCATGCTCAGTCTGCACACCCGCGCCAGGTGCCAACCTCGCGGTCGATGACGGGCGCACCACGAAGCGACCTGTCCCGGGTCACCACCGGGGACTCCGTAGAGTCTGCGCATGACTCAGCCGGGCTCAGCCACACCGCGGCAGGGCGAACGACGGACCCCGATGGCGTTGGCGGTCATCGCCGCCGGAATTCTGTACTTCTTCATCCCGCAACAGTTCCGGGTTTCTGAGAGCCTCCGCCTCGCCTATCCCCTGCTGCTTCTGACCCTTCTCGCGGTGTTGATCATCGGCGACCCAGGACGGATCGACCGGGGCAGCCGGTGGCTGCGCATCACCACTGGACTCATGATCGCCGTGATGACGACGGCGACGGCGATGTCCACGCTGCGGCTGGTCGTTGGGATCTTGCAGGACGCCGCCTTCACGACTCCGGGCCAGCTGCTCGCGGTTGGCGCGGTGGTGTGGATCACCAACGTGATCGCCTTCGCGCTCTGGTTCTGGCACCTCGACCGCGGCGGCCCTGCAGCGCGTGCACGATCGGCGTCGAGCACTCCACCGGCTTTCCCGCCTGCACGCCGCTGTGTCCGTGGCGTCCGATGACGATCAGGTCAATGCGCTGGGCCTCGGCGAACTCCAGGATGCTCGCCGCCTCGGGGCCCACCCGATATTCGACCTTTACCTCCACGCCCGCCGGCACGCGCGCGAGGTAGGTCTGGGTGACCTTGTCGTCAATGCGTCGCCGGGCTTCGGCATCAATGTTGTCCACTTCGTAGATGTAGGATTTCCAGAACTGGGCCTCGACTTCCGGAATGACGTGCAGCAGGAACAACACGGCACCCGGCCGGCGCACGGTGGCATCCAGGGCGAAAGCAAACGCGGCCTCCGCGCTCTCCGAGAAATCCGTGCAGAAGAGAATTCGCTGAAAACGACTACAGGTCCGCCTATTCGTATGTGACAAGTTGAAACAGGAAGGGTAATGATTTTTAGACAGGAAACAATATCAGTATTTTGTGCTATTGAATCTAAGGCATCTACCGATGCAATATGGTTTAAATTTAAATCTATTGTATCCGCAAAGGGTGAGAGCTTATTATGTTTCAAGGTTGAGTAAATCTTTTAAAAGATATTTTACATCTTTTTTATTGATGGTTATTAATAATTCGCCTGTTTTCATATTATAATGATAAATTTTATAATTTACTTTAAAAGTGCAACTGCAAGTATTCCGATACCAAAATACAATAGCAGAAAAATTACCGACGCTAAGAATGAAAGAATAAGATTGCCTGCTTTTTCTGCCCCCTAATTTCATAATGTCAGAAGTTGAGACAGAAATACACGTAAATATTGCCGCACAAGCAATAGGTTGAATTGCTTGCCACCTAAAAATGATATCAGAAAATAATGCCATAACAGCAAACGGAAACAGAAAAGCAAAACCATTAGTAAATGATTTTAATATGACAGAAAATCCATAAGTCTTTCTTAACATTGAATTAGGGATTGAAAGCAGCAGAATCGAAATAAATATCCCAACGCTTAATATTATTATGTATAGAATAAGAAAAATGACGGTAAACATTGTATTTAAATTTAAAGATAAAGATGATAATATAGATAAGATTGTAAGTGCAATAATTAAAAGTAAAATCCGAATAAAACTTATCCTATATTCAACTGCGAGTTCTTTCATATTGATTAGATTAGTTTATTTAATATTGCCAGAAAAAGAGCACATAGATGCCTGTAAATGTAAGTATAAATATGTTTAATGTTTTTCTGCCATTAGTCAAACCTGATATTACTCCAGACATTGGTCCAAATGCAGACAGAACACCTGTTATACCACAAGACAATGCTGTGTTCCAATCTAAAGAGTAATGGAGAATCAAGCCTACAATTGTAAATATCAATGTTGAAGTATAACTTAATGCAATAAGACCCATAACAGATAAAAGTCCTGGTTTATTACCGGAGAGTTTAATGAAGAACCATATCAATATTCCTGCGAATGCAATTCCAAAAGTTTCCAAAATAGTATACCTTTTTATTACACCAAATAAAACAGAGTGACCACTATCTAAAGCAGTTTGCAGATAGAATAGAGCAAAAGCAAGTGCTGAAAACAAAAAGCCTATAAAAGAAAATCCGCTAAGCCTTTCATTTATTAATTCTGCGGGGTTGAAAATATATCTAATCATTCTTAGACTATTTAATTCTATATGTTCAACTTAACAAATCTAAACTCAATATTATAACTATAAATAAATAGCAGGTGTCGTCATTTGATGGCTGGTTGTGAAACTCACAATGGAAAATATTAAGATTATTTAGTGATAGGGTTGAATGCTTCTATAAGGAAGTAACGGAAATTTATTTACCCTGAAAATTTCGTTTAATAGAAACTTATTAATAGAATTATTAATTAAACGAAAGGAAAGTAAAATGGAATTTTCCGGAGATCCAACATTCGAATCAATCTTTACCAGCCGCAAAGTAACAAAAATATTTGAAAGCCTAGCTAAGGATGAGAACATTTTAGAAACTGTGAATAAATCTGTGTTGTTTACTTTATTTGTTCTCATTTATGATAAGTTTATTTATCATTTAAAGCAAACATTTTTTAAAATAGTATGGTTTTTCAGACGTCTCTAATTATTAATCGTTGCTAAGTTCTTTAACCTTCTCCCTGAACCAGTCTAATGCCGGGATTATCGTCT
>CAVTPM010000004.1:0-202665 GCA_963736655.1 uncultured Actinomycetota bacterium | reverse complement strand
CGCCAGGTTCCTGCTCATCCTGTTTGAGCTTGGGGGCCGGGCCGGCGAACTGGCCAACCTGCCAATCGCGAACATCAACATCGCACGCAGGGAGTATTTCCTGAAGCGCACAAAAAACGGCCGCGCACAGATGCGCCCGCTCACGAACTTCTCATCAATACTAATCAAGCAGCAACTCGAATACATCAGCCGGACACCAGGCATCGAGGGCGGGCGGCTATTCACTGGCAAAGGCGATGAGCCATACAGCTACCCAAGGGCAGTTGACCGGGTGCGGCGCTACGGCATGGTTCGACCCGGACTACCATAGCCACGCCAACCGCCGGGAACTTGTCACATCAGCTATCGAAGCGGGTATGGAATACCGGGATATTCAGCGCATGACAGGACACGACTGCACCGAAAGCATAGCCCGCTATGATGCCAGCGCCTCCCTGCCGCCGGCGGCCCGCGAAAGGGTCAACCGGTTTCAAGACGAACGCGGCGAGGAACTACGCGCAGCTGTCAGGCTCGACCAAGCACTACGAGAAGCCGGGGGCGGGGCTGGCCTGGTGGGCCCCACGGGGAACTGGGAAATGGACGCGCTCGACTTGGAATACCAGCGCGCAGATGTAGCCCTGGAGCAGCCGCCGACCATGGACGAGCTGCAGGAAGCCCTGGGCATTATCCGGGCAAAGCGGGCAGAGAAAGCAGGGGAAGAAAAGGCGTAGCGAAGGCCACTTTTTTCACGTGAAAAATCGAGTTGCAGATACCCGCAGCTGCCAGTGGTCGAGGTAAGGACTGCAAGGGCAAAGGGCCCCTACTATTTTCACGTGAAAAATCGGCCAGCAGCCAAGGGTCAGAAAAGCGGGCCGCCCCCGTGCTCCATCTCGGACTGGTGGTAGCGCGCTTTAGCGTCGCCCTCGGCTACGGTGCAGTGCCCGAACCTGTCGGCGATACCAGCCACAACAGCGTACATGTAAAGCTCTGATTTTGGCGACCAAGCGTGACGCAAGCTAATCAACATGTCGCCGAACTTCACGCCAGCCTCCGCGAGGTCGGCCACGGTGCGCTCATCCACTGCGAGCAGCGCATTTGCCAGAGCCATCCAGTAGTTCGGGAAGCTCGCTAAACGCGGGGTTAGCGGCGGCCACTGGTCATCCGGGGGGCCGAAGGTGGCCAGCGCCTGGACGGCTTTGATAGCGTCCGCAGCGGTTTGCCCTTGGGCGAGGGAAACCACAACACAGTGAGCCAGCTCGCTAATCGAAGCAACTGCAGACATTTGAACCACCCTCGCCGTTGACTGGATACTGTGATTATATCCAGTATCCGCGAAAAGTCAAGGCTGGGCTATAGCTACCGGCTGCCAGTGGTCCATAAAGAACCTGGAACGCGAAAAGAAAACGGCCACCGACGCAGCGGGGTCAAGGGCGGCGCAGCGGAGTGACCGTGGCGGTCGGCCCCTGCTCCTGCTGGACCTCGCCTGGGTTTCGCTTGCCGTTGAGCTGCCAGCATAGCCGCACCTTGTTTATGCAGAGCTCCACCCGCCGGTCGGCTTTATGAAAACGCGCGGCGCCTTTGGAGTCCCCTACCAGCAGTCGTTCTAGCACCCTGGGCATACCTGGGAAGTGCTCCTCAAGGCTGGCCAGGTAGGAAGCCTGGTGCTGTGGCCTGGTCATACTGAGTGCGAACAGCTGCAGGTGCAGCAGCGAAACGTAATCGGACACCGCCTGGCACTCAATGAACGTTTTTGGCAACGCAAAGCCGTAAAAGGCAAACACCGGCGCGGCTTGGGCTTTGAGCGAAATGGGATAGACCACCTCGGCGTCATCGGCATCGCCAATGGTCTTCATTTCGCTAAAATCGATGGCGCGCAGGCGCGGCGGGCTGCCAGGCGGAAACTTGCCAGCAAGAACTTCGCGGGGGGTAATGCGGGCGGGACGAGTAGGTTTAAGTTTAGGCATAGTGATGGCGGGCCTGGGTTACATGAAAGCGTCGGGCATGGGGAACCCTTCAGCACGCGCTTGTTCAGCGACATCCTCGGGAACAGGCCCTCGCCACAACTTCGAGAACTTCTCAAGGTTGAACCGCCCGTCCAGTTGCCGGAACATTTCAACAGTGCGGTCGCTTTCAAGATAGCCAACCAGGCGCTGAATGTCAGCCAAAGGCACATGCGGACTAAATGGCGCGAGAAGGTCTGCTAGTTCCAAAGTCTCAGGTGAATAAGTTTTGCTAACGGACGAGGGGGCGCGGGAAGTACTGTTAGTCGAATGTGTTTTGGATAGCGAGGCGATTTGTGCTGACTGCGATTCGTTTCGCATATATCGGTTTTTCCTCTGATAGCTTCGTTAGATGGAATCCGAATTGGTTCGGGGGCAACGTCCAGCCTTTGTTTTCGGACTATCAAAACCAAACACTGGCACGACGCGCCTCGAACCCCTTAAAGCATCTTCTACCGTGTGTAACGCTTTAGAAGATTTGCCATTTCAGCGGTCTTGGACGCGCTTACCGCGGTCGCTCCTGTTTTGTCAGGAGATTGCGCGGTCACCCCACCTGCTTGGAGAAATAGTTCGCATGCGAGTAAGTCGTTCCGTTTTACAGCGTTGACAAACTGCTCTTGGTTGTAATACGTAAGTCCCATCGCATTTAGCTCTTTTCTGGCGCTAAGTGCATTTGATGGTGAATTGGTGGCTTCTTGTGAAAGCCGAGCATCCGCGAGCAGTTGCCGTTGCTGCTGAAACATCTGCTGTACAGCAAGTTGTGCCTTGGCCAATTCCTCTGGTGCGCCGACTGGCAGGCTGGCCGCCGATGGTGAGATGGGTACAGGCGACGAGGGCTGGGCTTGTCCTGGCGTTATAGCGGAGGGAAGGGCGTGGGCATCAGCCACGTTGTTGTTTGCGGGGTCAGCTACAACTACCTTCCCCTCTCTTGCGGGTTGGAGTTCCACCAAGGCGACACTCGGACTTATGCTACTCAATCGCTGTTCGATATCGTCAATTGTCGTGTCGATGAACTTGCTGGAGTCGCCTAAACCAACCGCGTTGGTAATGAGTCGGCCGAGCATCGCGCCGAGTATATTCGGGTTGCCGCCACCACTTTTTTGACCGAACGTTGCAAACAGATTTACCCGAAGGCCATCGCGATAAGGAAAGACACAGGCTTTAAGTATCGAAACCTCACCCTGCTTCAGCATAGTCGTGTCGGTGGCTGAAACGATGGAGGTTGCCCCTGGGCAATTTGGTTCCGAGATGGTTCCGACGGACGTGGTTTGCTGAGAAAACGTCATGCGCAAAGGGATTGTCGGCAAAGGATGGGGCGCAATCGCCTGGTTCAACTTGATGCCGTCGTAATGCACGCGGAACGCGGATGCAATGGCCTCTTGTACGGCAATTGGGCTTGCCGAGGCTGGGCGAACATCAAAGACCGCGAAGACCGTTTTTGTTGTCGTTGTGTTACGTGCAATTGCGCTTATTGCATCTTGCGCACATGCGACTGAGGAAAACAGGAATGCAACACTAACGATTACTGCGTGTCGAAAATTAGCCACTTTACCTCCCATAAAATAAAAATCCCATGGGCATTTCAAGCGACGCAGCAGAAAACCGACAGAGTCGGCTGTAACCCGGCTATCCTGAATATCGAGGACCCGTGGCTTTGCGTCCCACAGTCTCCTGTGGTTTGCCCATATCTTTATATCATATCAATTATTCCAGGTTGATACAAGAGGTCACATAGCCGATTGCTTGGGTGCTGTGTTTGACCAGCTGGATAATCTCACGGGCCCAGCTGCCAGAATGAGCGAGCTGAGCCAATGTGCGTTTTCAAAACAGGCGTTCTTGAACAGGAGCCTCCGGTTCGTCGAAGAACCAAGCTAGAGGAATTGCGATGGCACGGGTGGTCTTGCTTGCAAAACGCGGGTTTGTAATCTTTGCACCCGGCACTCGCTCGAGAATCACCGACCAGCCACCATCCGCAAACGCGCTGCCGGCGAAGACGTCACGAAGGTCGCGCAGGTGCTTCGACGCACATACCTGCACGAAGCCATTGTGCAGTTTGATGCCCATGGTTTCGAGCGTACGTTCGTACTCTGCTTTGCCCTCGGAAACCAGGCGAATAAGCTCCCCGATGGCGTACGGGCTGCCTTGCTGACGGTAGCCAATCAGGTGGTCGGCGCAGTCACGCTCAGCACTGGCATTCTCGATGCGGTCGATGTGTGGACCGAGGTGAGCCCCTTTGATGAGTTTCGGCGCGGTTACAGGACTAACTGCGCGGCGTTGGGCGAGGACGTACCAGCCTGCGAGCAGGGGGCTTAAAGTGTCGGCTATCCGGGGGTCAATGCAGTCGTCAATTAGGGCTAGCTTGATGTTATCGATTGACTCTTCTACCAAGGGCCAGCTTTTGAGCATGCGCATCCGGATGCGGGCCCCCAGAGCAGTCGAACCTGGCTTCGTTGACCAGGATGGAGGGGAAACGTGGTGCGGGCTTGGGCAGCGTTGCAAGGCGGCACAGCACGGTACGCATCCGGTCCTGCGGTTCCTGTTGCGGCATCATGATTCCGGAAATGAGGCCGCTGAAGCGGCTGCTGTAAGTCACACCCCGACCATCGCTGGTGCCCTTGGCAACGCCATCGCTGGCGTCACCGTAGGCGGAACGTAACATCAGTGTCAGCGCATCCACCCGAATGGTGTCACGTTTGTCCTTGCCGTACCCGTCACCGAATTCGTCCAGGATGACGGGCACTGCGTCGTGTTGAAGCTTTTGCGTGACGCCACTGGCGGTTGAAGACGAGCCGGTAAAGCTTACCCGACCCTGCCCAAGCAACCACATGAACCGCTCGTCCAGCGTAGACTTCCCTGACCCGCCAGCGCCTTGGATGGCAAGAATTGGGCGGCGCCAAAGGGCACCGGCGAACGGTGCAGTGGCCACCCAGCCAAGCGCTAGCGCCGCGTCGCCAGGATTGGCCCAGTGCCAAGTTCCGAGAGCTGCCGCCAACTCGGCAACTTCCTGGTCGGAAGCTGGCTCGAGCCCAGGGCGCATACCGAGGTCGCGTCCCTCTGCAAACACCCCGTACTGGCTGACGCGAGACACTGGCTTTCCGTCGGGGCTGAACAGATGCTGCCCAGAGTTACAGACCAGGCGGCGAGCGCCATCGATTTCAACTGCCCAGACGCCGGCGCCCATCACCTGCGCCGCGTTGTAGCGCCCGGCGGCTTGGCAAGCGGCTATCAAATCAGAGCGTGCGCCGGCGACGTTCAGTTCGCCCTTGCCGTTGTCGTTCGTCTTGAAGTAATTTCGCATGAGCCACGACTTGCCGGCATGTGTTTCAAGCACAACGCCATTCACCGCCTGGCTATCTAGATAGACTACACAGCGCCGTTGGGTGCTCCAGATGACGTTCAGGGCACCGTCGTAACCCAAGGCGACGTAGCCCTCCGTTGCCGCGTTGTAGATTGCCGAGACAGCCGCAGAAGCGGCCCTTCTCGGTGGCGGCTTCGGTGCTGCTTTAGGGCGGTTGCTGGGCTGAGTGCTTTCGTTCGCAGCGGGCCGCGTGGAGCCGACCGAGGCAGTTGATGGGGTGCTCATCATTTAGCCCCCTTGTTTTCGTGAGCAGCAGTCGCTGCGATGGCGTCGGCGCCGGTGTGCAGGTCGGCAACATAAGCGGGGGCCGGGTGAGTTTGCCGGCGGACAATGACAGCGACTGGATAGCAAGGGCCTGTTGCGGCTGGCAGGTTATTGAATCCTTCGCGGATGCCGGTGGTTAGGACGCCAAGGCGGTCCAGAATCTTCGCAAGTCGCGCAAGGGTTGGGGAAGAAATGGTGGTTTTCACTGAGACACTCCAAGTAGTTAGGTTGATGTGTCGTCAGTTCGTTTTTCTGTCCGGCACCTAACGTATAGCGACGGATGCCCCTTTTTTCGCCGCGATTAACATAGACGCCATGAAATTTTCAAATGCGGCAATAACAATTGCCTATTTATATGTGGGCTGCTGGTTTAGATGTGTCATCCAAAAGCAGTTTTGCAGCAGGGCAAAGGGCCTGTGTTCGTTGCAGTAGAACGATTTCCGTCAATTAACATGTAACTGCTGTGTTTTTTTGAGGTGCTCGACGCACCCCCCCCAGTTGGTTACTTGTTGCTCCAGTGCCAAAGGAAGCGGGGAGGGCTCCGCAAGTTTTTGCAGCAGGGCTTCAGCAGCAGCTCAAAAACAGCGTAACTAATTGATATATTGTAATAAGTTTATAGGCGGAAGTGCTGTAAGACTGCTGCAAGAGTGCTGGACTGCTGTTCTCGGAATTTGGATTCCTTCGGAATCCCTGGACATCTGAGCAAAACTTGGCGGCAGCCGCTGTAGCTGTTTAGGGTGAATTAGCGGGTTTTGTACGGGCCGCTGTCGCCTGCAGTTAGCTTGCGCCCATCGAAGCGGTGCTTGGACGACGCGACGACGCAACCTGTGCCCGCTGGCCTGCAATCGCGCGGCTGGTCGCTATACCTATGGTCGCAACAACACTTCCGGAGCCTCGCCAATGACTTACCTTCGCCCTTTCCTTCAATCGTTAGCGCTCTGCGAATCGACAGTTCGCTGTCTGCCATCGCCCGCGAGCTCAGAAGTCGGAGCGAAGGGCAGCAAACAAGTCGGGAGGCAGCGGCAAAGGTTGCTACGCGCGCTAGCAACTGCTGATGAGTATCTGGTCGGCTATCGTGACCTAACCGTGACTAGCTATCGGGATTTTTCGGGCATCCGCCTTCAACTGCGGAAGCGTATCAGCGAGCGACGCCGCATCGCCTGGGCTGCGCGTTATAACGCGGCGCGGCGTGCGAGATACATGTCGCGGAAATCGTAACCGCTTGAGTTTCCGCTCAACCATGGCGCGACGCAAAGGCCCGACATGCGCGTCGAACTCCTGCCCCTAGCGTCGCGGGGCGGTAGCTCCAGTTAGTCGTCCAGTGTGTAGCCCGCTTCACGGAAGTATCGGTAGATGTCGTCGGCCAAGACACCCAAGGCCGCTGCCCACTCCACGGCAAGCTTGGTCGGGTTGGTTTCGGCCAAATGGCTGCGTTTTGAAATCCTGCCCATTACCTCTTCGATAAGTTGAATTGGGAGGGCATGCCGGTCGCTAAACGCTAGCCGCGCCGGCTGCCAACGCTCGCTAGGCGGGAAGGATGCCCGCCATTCAAACTCCTCATTGGCCACCTGTCGGAAGTCGTTCCTAAGGGACAGTCGGGGAGATTCGGAGCGTAGGGCCCGTTGCGCTGCATCTAGGGCATTCCGTTTTTCTTTCGCCTCGGACCAGGCTTCAGCCTCGGCTTTGGACAGCTCAACTTTAAGCTGTAGTTGCGCTCGTAGCTTTTCAGATACATCAGGCTGACGCGGATGGAAAATCCAGCGTCGGTTTTCGGGGTTGAGGAACAGCTCTGCCTCAAGTAGTTCCCGAGTAGCCTGCGTGCTCTTGAACCTGCTGAGCTCAATTTCCATTGAAGCGAGCCCAGTGTTCTTGATACGCTCGCGCTTTTCCGGCATCAGACGGTGGAAAACTGTGATTTCCACGATGACTCTGTGACCATTCAGCTCTCCAAGTATGTCTGGCGACACGTCTTGGACAGTCTTCCCTGACTTGCAGCTCTCCAGAGTAACCGTCTTGCTTTCGAAGGCGATTTCCCGCTCTACCAAGACCCGACCGAGAGCATCCTGGGCGGATTCAATGATGACGAGCGCCGGTACGAGGAGTTCCTTTCGCTCTTTTAGGAGCTGCTTAGCCTTCTCGTGGACGGATATCTCGTAAGCCTCGGCGCAGTCGCTACCTTTGGCATGAGCAAAGTACCAAGCCTTCTCGGTTCCCTGATGAGCCTGGACAGGGTGTGCGCAAGCAGGGCAGACGCAATTGCACGCTAGGCCACGGGGCACTTCTTCAGGGCTGACCAGTTTGTCGTCCGAGCAGCGCTTGGCAAAGGGAATCAGCAGGGAACTCATTTTGCTGAGATGATACCTTGCGCTGAGATTCCACTCGCGCTTGTAAGAAGAAGCCCGCCACAGCCAGCTTTCCCCACTTCCGATACCAGTGCGCCCGCAGTAGAGGCTCTATACTGACAGCAATACCCCAAGTGACTGAATGGTATGGACCCAGAACTGCTTTTCCAGCATCATCAGTACCAATTGTTAAACGAACCCCAATGTCAGTGTAAACACTGATGGGCGTCATGAAACCTATTCGCATACATTCAGGTGCTCAGGAAACGCGTTGGTTTGTCCGCCTCCTTGCCGGGCTCTCAGTCCTCGCAATAGGGGGCGCGTTTATTGAGTTGCTAGCACCTTCGGCCCCTCCCTTCAGAGGGCGTTTGGCATCGATAATCGAAGCCGTCGTTGACCTCACGGGCTCAACGGGGCTAGTCGTCCTTTGGCTACTGCTAGCGGTCGTGCTTGCCGCTACTGCGAGCTTCATCTGGCGCCACACCGCAAAGGTGCCCACCGATGGGTGGCTTTGGTGAAGACAATGCCGCCCAACCCGGAGTCGAGAGGGACAGCCAAGAAGCTGCGCTTTTTAGTTCCCTCCGCGCTTCGTGCTCCGGCTACCCCTCACCTCTAGGTTGGGCGTCTCAGTAATGAACCCGGAACAGAAAACCTTCCTTGAAGATGAGTTTTTCAGCATGACGCTGATGGCCACCGTGCAGCGTGGAAAGCTGTATCGAGATGGCGCGCCCGAAGCCGAGAGGGACGCATTCCGTCGTGCTCTCCGCTCGGAATTGGAGCGCCTTACCGAACAGTACAGGGAAGGCATTTCTGAAGCGCAGCACCTTTCAAACATAGAGACACTAGCAAATTCCCTGTCTGTGTCTCAAAACAATGCGCTGAATGCAGGTCGCTTCAGAATTGGCTCTGCGCAAAAGGCGCTCAATCTCTACGTCAAGTATATGTGGTGCCTAGGGAGGATTCCGACACCTCCGCACTGCCCATTTGATGCTATGGTCTTGTCATGCATCCCAAGTTGTCGCGACGTAAAATGGACGCAACTCGACTCTTTACCCGAATACGAACGAATAGTTCGTCTTGCCAAAGCAATGGCTGGTAACAGTTCTCTTGCTGAATGGGAGTTGCGCTTGTACAACGCCGCCCAACCAGCTGCTCGAGAGGGGTGCGCCGCTTGCGGCGCGCCCTTGAGCTAGCGTTAGGAGCATTTCAGCATGTATCCGGTTTCCCTTGGGTTTCAAGAAGCAGAGCGAAGAATTCGAGCTCTATTGGCTAACGGGCACAATGCTGAAGCACTAATTACATCGGTTTTCACCTTCGAGAAAACGTTGAGGCGTGCTCTTCGTTTTTGCGCTGTATCTCGTGGTTTCACATCGAAGCAAGCAAATGCTCTATTTAGCAACATGGGCTTCAAAGACTTGAAAGATGTCTGGCCCTGTTTCGAAAAAGAAAACCGCTCGTTACCCGACTTCGTCGGTAACGCCAAATGGCAGCATGTACCGCCAGCCATTACGATGCGCAACAAGTTGGTACATGGTGAGAGAGTTTACAAGCTAGCAGACTGCCAGTTGGCCGCCGAACGAGTGCTGGATGCGCTCAATGAGTTTCGGGCCACGCTCGCTGCCGAAATTCAATTCGATGGTTGGTCACGACTTCCTGTTCGAAGAAAGGTCGCGCTACAGTGGCATACCCTCCTAAGCAGTCTTTCCAGCCGACCAGCCAAAGCTGCGCTTTGTCCGGCCGCTGACGTCTAACGTTAAGAGGCTCTCAAGGTATAACTTCAGACCACACATCGAATTCCGAAGACCGCAAGTTCATTCACTCCAGCTGATTCGCGCTTTATGGCTTCTGCTTGGGTCTCAAGATATTTAATCAATTCAGCAAAAGGCTGCCCAGCTGCAAAAGGCTTCCCAGCAGCGTCTGCTGGAATGTCCCAGACCTTGTTGTCGAGTTGCATCAGAACCAAAATTCCTCTGGTACTGTTGGTGCCACGGAGGTACTGCCCGACTATCTGGGTCTTTAGCGTGCCCGTCAGCGAAGCGGCTGAATAGCTTCGTTTGGCGTTAACGGGCTTGATTTCCACACAGACGTTCCCAGCAGGGCAGCTCAGCTGGATGTCGGTCTTGTTGTCGTCGTCGAACTTCTTCCTCCCGGTGGACGCTGAATCGAAGGTTTTGTGTGTCTCGGAATTTTGCGGCTAGCCATCGCTGCAAGAACTTTTCTTGCATGCCTGGATAGAAGAGGTCGCGTTCGCTGAAGGGCCCTTCTTCGAGGTTCTTGCGAATCTCCTCAAGGCGGGCGATTACCTGCTCGTACAGTTGAGACTCAGTGCGAGGGGGCGACAAGAACGGGGAGCCAATGGACTTGAGCTCCTCGAAGGTACGGTTCGCGGTTTCCGCCGCATCGAGAGCAGCATGCTCGTTCAGCAGTCCTGCTACCCAGGTTCGCTCACCAGAATCTGCAAGAGTGGCCAGCAAGGCCGCCAACGAATCGTGCCCAATTCGACCACGAGCTCTAAGAAACACCTTCGGAATCGCTTCACGAAGATGTCTTGGCAGAGTGCCAAAAGAACTCACTGTCCCCAGCTTCGTCTGAGGGACGAATGTTCCATTAGCAGGCATAATATGCCCAGCAGTACCTTGGCAGCCTCCTCGCTCAAGGGCTCAGGCAGCCATACCAAGTCACCCAACGCTCGGACAAACTCACTTACCTTGGTCTCAATGTCTTCGCTGTTGTCTTTGACGTTTCTGTTGGAACCAGTCCCATGCAGCGGGAGCGTTCACATCCACCCAGATGCGTAGCCACTCCATTTCGCCAACAGGTATTTTCGACCCAATAAGCTCCTTGAGTTTGCCTTGACATAGTTCTTCGACCCGCGTCGATTCCAGTTGCTTGTCCTCCCGCAGTGTATTGATAAGCACTTTGAGGGTCTCGTGTCGGCTGATTTGGTCGGATTCGACCAGTTGCACGAGCGGCGCCATGAGGCCTCGGCGAACATCTGGCGCACAGCATAGTGCCATTTTCAGGGCACCTCGCACCTCGTGGCTCCCGCTCGGCGAAGGAGCTTGAGCCTCGGCAACCACCCAAGGCGTGAGCGCGGCTTCGACGGTGGTCTGGTGCGAGCGAGCAAGTGCTTCAAACCAGGACGGCGGACCGTCTAGCTCCCATACGGCAAGTTGTGCTGCCTTGGCGACGTTTGTCGCCGACATCGCTGAAATGGAGTTGGTGTCGTGAAGCGACCTGCCCAGTCCGGCAAGAGCAATGAGCGCAATCCAAGGAACGCTTCCGTCGGTAAAGGCGGAAGGGTCAGGCGGAGTCACTGTGGGCCAGTACGCCTTAAGGCCATCCTCAAATGCTGCAGCGATTTCAGGGCTAAGGCTTGTCGCAATTGAATCGAAGGCTATATCGGAGTAGTCGCGTTTTCCCAAATGGCCGAATGAATATTGCAGCAATCCCTGAAGTAACCCTGCATGGGTGCCGTCGCGAATATGCTCTAAGTCGGCAAGGAGTTGCGACTTGTAGTTTTCTATGGCCTGGGTGCGACCCGCCTTGCGCTCGCGTTCCCGAACTTTCCATACACGCCTTTGCATGGAGACCCGGCGCCATCCTGCATATTCGTCCGCAACCAAGCGGAAGCGCTCCGAGCCCGGTTCGCCCAATCCGAGAGCCCTGAGCGCTTTGGTCCGCTCGCCGCGATGCCCTAAAGAGAACGCCACCGCCACAGCCACAGCAAACCAGATATCCCGTTCCTCGGCGGGGCTTTCTGGGTTGTTCGCTCGCCTTGTCAATTCGGGCAGGTCTGCGGCGCCAAAGGTCACAAGGCAACTCGCGCCCCAGGTCAGCCGATGTACCGACGCCCGAACGTCTTCAGACTGAGCGATGGCAAGAGCAACTCTCCAGCGAAGTTCCGGATGCAGTGCGATAGCCGTTGTACAGTCGTTTGAACTCATCTCTGTCAGTGAACCCTGAATCGCGCTGCGCTTCAATTCGCTCCGCGGCTTCCATGCAAACCGCCTGATAGGAGTCCGTCGTCGCGAGGTAGCAATGCAAGCACATGCTCGTAGCACTCAGGGAGGGCATCGAGGAGCCAGGCTCTCTCGGGCCGGTCTGATTCCGGAAACCGCGCGAAAGGCCGGCCCGGGACTGGGCGCGGCAAGGAGGCCATGACCGACTCGAGGAGCAGCGCTGCCTCCGGTAGGTCGGCCGCTGGTAAGAGTTCTTCCTTGACTACCCGGGCCATCGGCCCAGAGCCGTAATCTTCCTCGGTGCGTGTTGAGTCAAGGATGCCTGTCAGTTCAACTCTGGTAAGGTGCTTCCAGTCCGTTACAGGCAAGGCATGCGCGATGAGCTCGTTTGTGTCCAGCAGACCGGCCTTCAAGTCGGCCAGAACTTCCTGCCTCTGGGCCGCTGTCCCGACGAACTCGAGAACGTTCAGCGCGAGCGTTCGCTCCCAAGCCGGCGCAGCGAGGTTTTGATAAACGGCGAACGAAACCGGTGCGCAGTCAGCCAACTTTGCATTCCGTGCAATGTGGAAGCAAATGCTCCTGAATTGGGGGGGTAGGCTGGCATCGGCCAGTGCGCCGGCAACCTTCCCGCCCCCTAGGGCGCGTCCCACCCGCATGAACTCGCTGGCGCTCGAATACCAACTCAGCTGCAGGCCCTCCTTTGCATTCTCGATGAGTTTTTCAAATGCTTCGTCTGCCGAAATCCTGTCCCAAGATTGGGGGTCACCTTCGAAGAGCAGGATTTCCGGGAACTCGCGCACCACCCACTCTCGAGCTGTGACGTTGATTGCAGCTAACCAGCTGAGCGTTGCTCGACGCGAAGGGATGAGCACCTGCTGGCCATAAGGGCGCGCTGAGAACAATGATTGCAGGCGCTGAAACGGTACACCGAGCGTCAGTTGCTTGGCAACCCACTGGGCGGCTAGGAATTCGCGTATGGAGCGGTGGTGGAACTTTACACGTCCAAAGCTGGCTTCGTCGAACACAGCGGTCGCCAGCAAGCGACGTACAGCTGTTGGACGCCAGTCGGCGAGGACCCTTTGCGGAGCCAGTTCGCCGTTGGTCGGGGTAACTCCGGAGTCCAAGGCAAAGAAGGCGCAGCCCCCGAATTCCGCAGCTGCGGCCAGTTCGATTGCCCCGGTGCGCAGTTCGTCGGCAGATAGAACCTCGCCCGCGGCCTCGTAGCTCTCGTTAAGTTCCAGCAGCCGGTTGGAGATGTTCACCTCGATGAGTTCGCGGTAGGTTCCCAGGCTCCTTCGTTGATTCCAAAGTTCGACCATCCACCGCAGGTCCAGCGGACGTGTCGCCATGAACTCGTAGTCTCCGTCCGCTACTGCTCCCCAGAACTGCTCCTCATCTTCGAGGCCAAATGCAGTTGCGCAACGGTGAGCCTCGGAGTTCGACAACGGGTCGAGACCGACGACAAATGCATTCACTAAGGGTGCTGTGCCTACAGAAGGGGCTGCAGCGATTGTCGAATCTGGCAAGGTGAACGGGGTTTCAGCGGCCTTCTTGGCCGCAAGTGCTCGCTCAATGGGCTTTGCGAGGTAGGTGTCAACCGCTGACCGAACCCCAGGTGTCGACCAGTCGGTGACCCGTGAGGAGATGGCAATTTGCGCTCTGGCCAGGTTCGGGCCGAGCACTCGTTGGGCGACCATGAGCGCCTTCTCGAACTCGGCATGCGACTTGAGGCGTGCTTCGTCGACCGCATCGAAGAAAAAGTAGCCGAGCTCCTCGGATGAGGCCCAAGCGTCGAACTCGGCGTCATGGCCAATTAGCACAAGTCGCCAGGAATCCACGTCAGCAAGTTGGTTCAGCGGAATGAAGAACGCCGCCTTTCCGGTGCACCGAAGTCTTCTGGCCTCGCCCTGAAACTCGATGGTCTTGCCAATGCCCGCCTCACCAAGAACAACGACGAGCGGCTTCTCGTGGAGGTCTGTCCAAGTCAGGTGGCCCTGGCGTTGGTCAAACAACTGACTCCAGTCCTGCTCATCGCTGTCGGTTGCGGCAGTTGTGTGTTCTGAGAAGGACCGGTGCAGGTCGACAATCATCGTGCAAACATGTCCGAGACCACCTGCAGAAGGTGTTGATGGAGAGGGGCGGGCTTACTCATGGCGTAGGTCTAACTCTCCAGTTCCAAAACTACAGTGCGGGCGCAAAAGGTGGCCAGAATCAGCGGCCAACAATAGGACGGCCCCATAAACGCAAGTAATATACATTGTAGTTACTTCTGGTTCCTATATTGCCGATGACCGACACCAAAACCGAACAGCTGAACCTGCGCATGTCGCCGAAAGCGAAGGCGTTGCTGCGTGCTGCAGCTGCAAAGGAACACCGTAGTGCGTCGAACATGGTCGAGCACCTCGTGCTGGACTACTGCGAAAAGCACGCCATTTCTGACACCAACCTTCAATCCACGCTCAAAGAACCTAACAATGAAAACCGTTAAGCAAGCCTGCGTACTCGCGCCAAACGCGCTGTCCATTGACGTCAGCGACCAGATTGAACAGCTGGATGAGCTTATCCACGCCGAGGGCAACGGAGAGGCCTTCTACCAGAAGACTTTCATCACGGCGGGCATGCGGGATTTGTTGCGCGGGACCTTGGAACGCCTGGCCGGCAAATCGTCGAATGCGATTTTCCACCTCAAACAAGCGATGGGCGGCGGTAAGACTCACCTGATTGTCGGCACTGGCCTGGTCGCCAAACACCCGGACCTGCGCCAGAAACACTGCGCGGACATCCCTGCCGGCAGCGCCTTCGGTGCCGCCAGGGTAGTCGCCTTCAACGGTCGTAACAGCCCTGTCCACTACTTCTGGGGCGAAGTTGCCAACCAGCTTGGCTCAGCCTGACACATTCAAGAAATACTGGGTCCAGGGGCCGGACGCGCCGGACGAGACAGCCTGGGTCGGCTTGCTCCAGTCAGAGCAGCCCACGCTCATCCTGCTCGACGAGATGCCTCCGTACTTCCAGTTCCTGGGCACCAAGCCGCTCGGGACAGGCACCGTGGCCGACATCGCCACCCGCGCGTTTGCCAACATGCTCAGCGCTGCTGGCAAGCTCAAGAACGTCTGCGTCGTTGTCTCCGACCTTGAGGCCTCCTACGCGGAAGGTGGGGCGCTGATTGAGCGAGCCCTGCTTGACGCCCGCAAAGAGCTGGGCCGCCAGGAAAAGGCCATCACTCCGGTCGACCTGGCAGGCAACGAAGTCTACGACATCCTTCGCAAGCGCCTCTTCGTGAAGCTCCCGGATACGGCCGTTATCGAAGATATCGCCGCCAAGTACGGCGAGGCCCTGGGCGAGGCAACAAAGTCGAAGGTCATCGCCCGCGGCGCCGAAGCGTTGGCCGATGAGGTCGTCAAGACCTATCCGTTCCACCCACGCCTCAAGGAGCTGGTCGCCCTGTTCAAGGAAAACGAGCAGTTCAAGCAGACCCGGGGCCTGATGGAACTCATGTCGCGCTTGCTCAAGTCGGTCTGGGAACGCGACGATGAGGTGTACCTGATTGGCGCCCAACACTTCGACATGGGCCTGCCCGAGGTTCGCGGCAAGCTGGCGGACATCTCCGGAATGCAGGACGTCATCTCCAAAGACCTGTGGGATGTAAATTTCGCGGCCCACGCGCAGACCATCGACGCCTCCAACGGTAACCGGGCTGCCTCTGAAGTGGCGAACCTGCTATTCACCTCCAGCCTGTCCACCGCAGTGAACGCGGTGAAGGGTCTGACGCGCGAAGAAGTTCTGGAGTGTCTCGTCACGCCGTTGCAGTCGGTCTCCGAGTACAACGCAGCCTTCGACACTTTGCTCGGGGAATGCTGGTTCCTGCACATGAATCAGGAGAACCGGTACTACTACGACCGCCAGGAAAACCTGACCAAGATGCTCCAGGGCCTGGCTGCCAGTGCGCCGGAAGCCCAAATCGATAATCTCGTCAAGCAACGCCTGGAAAGCATGTTTACGGCTGACCGAAAGACTGTCTATACGAAGGTCATCGCGTTGCCGGCACTGTCTGAGGTGGTCAACGAGGTAAAGAGGAACCGCGTCTTGTTGATAGTCAACCCGGACTCCAAGATGCCGCCGGAAGAGCTGGAAAAGTTCTTCCAGGCCTTGGTCGAGAAGAACAACGTGCTCGTCCTGACGGGTGACAAGACCCAGATGGCCAGCGTCGATAAGGCTGCCCGCAAGGTGTATGCGGCCCTCAAAGCCGATGCTCGCATCCCGGCGAACCATGTCCAGCGCGAAGAGTTCATGGAGAAGAAGGATGCCGCCGAGCAGGACTTCCACGCGACCATCCTTTCCATCTTCGACAAGGTCGTCTATCCCGCCCAGGTCGGCGATAGGGCGGCGGAGCTGAAGTTCAAGGTGCTCGACACCAAGCGGGACATGACCAAGCCCTTCAACGGCGAAGAGCAGATTGAAAAGACACTGACCGCCACGCCGCGCAAGCTCTTCCTTGACCTCGAAGCTGACTTTGACGCCCTGCGCGACATGGCCGAGACGCTGCTCTGGAATGAGAATAGTCCGACTATCGACTGGGCCACTGCAGTTGCCCGTGAGCGCCAAAAGCCGAAGATGCCCTGGATGCCGCCGCGCGGTCTGGAAACCATCAAGACGATGGCTATCCAGAAGGGAAAATGGGAAGACCTTGGCACCGGCCACGTCTCCCATACACCAGCCAAGAAGAAGACTTCCGTTCAAGTTCTTCCTGAGTCTCAGCCCGACGATGAGGGGCATGTCCGTCTGCGCCTGAATGCCATCAACGCAGGCCCCTCTGGTCGCATTCACTACGCCGAGGATGGCGTGGTCAGCACCTGCTGAGCCCGGTGCTGCAGGACGACACACTGACCACCAAGGCTTACCGCGTGCAGTTCCTGGCGGTGAACCCGAACGGCCAGTTCGACACCGGTGACTCCGTATCCTGGGAGAACCAGCTCAAGATTCGTGCGCTGCTGAACCCCGGGCCCGTCCCGCACCGTTGAACTGCGTGTCGCTACCGTCGGGCACCATGCGTTATTCCCTTGACGGCTCCGAGCCGCGCAATGGCAAGGAATACACGGGACCCATCGAGATTGGCAACGGTGCCGTCAAACTGCTGGTCTTCGCGGAAGGCGGTGGGCTCGAGCAGAAGGAGCGTTTCGAATATCCGGCGGTCGGAAAAGGGGGCCAGCCACAGGTGGTCGTCGACAAGGCGGCGCCGGCAACGCTCAATGGCCTGAAGCGACTGGGCTCTCGCCACGACGTGTTCCAGGCGCTGGACTTCTTCAAGGCACGGGGCACCATGGTCGAGAAAATCCAGGTGATGGCTGGCACCAACCCCGCAGTCGCCCAGTTCGGCTTGGGTGAAGTGCAGGTTGGCGCTGAACAGCTTGAAGTCTTGCTGAACCAGATTACCGGGCTCCTCGACCCGAGCGCCCCGGTTGCCATGTCCGTATCCCGTATCCACTTCGCCAGCGGCCAGGACCTGCTCGACTTCTGCGCAGCAAATAGTCTCCCCCTCGTGGCGAGTGAGATTCAGCAACAGTCCGCCGGGAAATCCCTATGACCGACGCGACACCGGGAAAGCCGGTCAGGGCGGTTCCGCGCTACGTTGGGTTCGGCGCCACCGATGAGTTTGGAGCGCATCTCTTCAAGGTTGTCATTCCCATGGCCGCCAAGGACGATGTGGTGGTCATCGAGGACTACGGCCTCAAGGGTGGCGAGAACGGCCTGCCTCCTCGCGAGATCCGTATTTCACTGCCACGTCGCTTCTGGGCGGCTGTTGCCGAAACGGCGCGCAAGGACTTTGCGGCGCGGCTCAAGGCGCAGAAGTTGAGCTCAAGCCGATGGACCGCCGGAGAGAACAAGGTTGACCGACTCCTCGGCAAAGAGCTTTGTGTCCTGCTCTGGGCAGCTGAGCATGCGAAGAGTGTCGATGAGTGCAAAGCGATTGCTGCTCGCTGGGCCGCTTTCAGGCCGGAAGAGCGATGGTGGCTCTTCGCGCAGACCGTTGGTGAGGCTGGTCTTGCTGAGGATACGCAACAGGGCTGGCGTAAGGCGCTGTATCACGCGATGTCAGGCGGTACCGCACATGAAGCGCGCCCTAAGCGAGTACGCCCCGACGATAGCGAAGTGAACCTGTCACTGTTTGGCTGACCAAGATGACCATCGAAAAAATTGACTACGTAGGAACGTCTCACCCGTCGGGCGTCGAGGCCTTTAGCCTGAAAGACGCGCCTGCCCTAATTGAGTCGCTGCTGCCGGTGCAGAAGCTCTCGATTGATGTTTACAAAGAGCGCATGGCCGGTTCAGGGCAAGACACTGACAGCGCTGGGCAGCTACTGGAAGGGTCGAAAACCGCTGGTTCTTAATCGGGCATGCGTACTGGCATCGCTTGCTTCCTGCCACGACAGACCCAATCAAGGACTTGGAAGTATTTGAGCTGTTGATGGGCATGGATGACATTTCGCTATCAAAGCGCATTGGTCTCCCCAAACCAGAGGAAATTGTTCGAGCCGTCCAATAGATGATATTGACGACTACTTTTCAGTTGAAGCTGCTGATCACCGAATGTACCGACGTAAGGCTCCTTTTGATGATCTGACTACCACTACTTCAACTGACCGGGGTAAGCAAGACGCCCCGATTGAGTGGCGTAGCGACATATCACGAGACAAAGAAACATGATGTGGCCGCACGGTTCTTCGAGCACGACTCATACCGGAAGATGTGGCAGTCGAGGCAAAGCGAGCGGAGGAGTTTGATGAAGCTTTACACTCACATCTGGAGCAAGTAAATGGACATTTGGGACTAATGCACACTCAATTCCTGAACTGGTTGAGCAACTGGGTGTAATGCGATTCGGTCATCGACCTACGGTTGCGGATACATTCTCGGGTTCGGGTCAAATTCCCTTTGCCGCAGCTCAACTGGGCTGTGATGTGTACGCATCGGACCTTAATCCTGTCGCCTGCATGCTTACTTGGGGGGCCTTTAACATTGTTGGGGCTACCCCGAAGTCCGAAAGAAATTGGAATGCGAACAGCAATTAGTGGCTAAGGTTAAAGAGGAAATCGATGCAATTGGTGTCGAGAGTGACGAGCTGGCTGGCGAGGGCAAGGTGTACCTGTACTGCCAGGAGGTAACTTGCCCCTCCTCGGGTTGGAGGGTGCCTGTTTTGCCCACCTTTGTGGTGAGTAAGGATGCGCAGCGCCGTAGTCTCGCTTGGTGGCCAATCAAGACAGAAAGCGATACGATATTGTCAACGTCAGGGCGTTGGTGATGCTGAGTTGAAAGCTGCTGAAAAAGGCACTTTTACCAAGGGTAACTTAGTTCATGTCGTGGATGGGCAAGAACATCTGCAACTCGATGTCAGTCCATTCGAGGTGACTATTCGGACGGTAATTAACGGAAGAAAAGTCACTAAAAACAAGCTACGTCTGTGGGATAGCGCAGATATCGTATTTAGGGAACAGACATCATTCAATGAAAGGCTTTACGCCATTCAGTGGATTAAAGACGACGGGCAGCAGCCGCCCTGAAACAGTTTACCGAAGCGTTACGCCAGAAGACTTAGAGAGAGAACGTCAAGGTTACGCGCATATGTCCAGATCAACTTGGCTGACTGGCAATCGAAAGGGCTGGGTACCGGATATACAAATTGAACCCGGGTGGCAATACCGAGTCAGCCAATATGGGAGCGTGGTTGGACTCACTGGCACCAGTTGTTCAATCCAAGACAGCTATTGATGTGCTGTCTTGGTTAACAAATATACAGCAGCAGAGCAAAAATTAGCCTTTGCCTCACCCTACTTCAGCCTGCATGCGCGGCTTAGTCGTTGACGGATTCGCTGGCGACGGTCGGGCTGGTGGTTCAAAGGTGTTTTTGACAACCAAGCGCTTAAATACCTCTGTCGAATTATGGATGCAGAGGGAGTATCTACGCGGCTTGACTTTTCAAGATGACCTATAAGAGTGCCCCAGTGCCATTCGGAACGCATTCAATGACGAAGATGCGCAGCGACCGAATTGGATGACCGTAATCGATATTTACGTCACAGACCCCCCGTATGGTGATGCCGTCAAGTATGAAGAAATCCTCGAGTTCTTCATTGCGTGGCTGCGCAAGAATCCTCCCTGAGGAATTTTCCGACTGGATTTGGGACTCGCGCCGAGAATTAGCGGTCAAAGGTGAAGACCATGACTTCAAGCTTGCGATGGTTGCAGCCTACAAGCGGATGGCAGAGTGCATGCCCGACAACGGGCTGCAAATCCTTATGTTTACCCACCAGAGCGGCAACATCTGGGCGGACATGTCCAATATCGTCTGGGCGAGCGGTTTAAGGGTTACCGCGGCTTGGTATATCGTTACCGAGACGGACTCCGCGCTTCGGGACGGCAGTTATGTGAAGGGCACCATCCTCCTGGTCCTGCGCAAGCGTCTCGGGGCTAAGCGTACCAATCAGACCGACTTGTCCTATGAACTTGAGGAGGAAGTGGCGCTCCAGGTTAAGCGCCTGACGGGCCTCAATGATGAGGTGGTAGCGACTGCCAAACGCCCCAAAGATGGCAACCTCTTTGAGGACGCCGACCTGCAAATGGCGGGCTATGCCGCCGCGCTGCAGGTCCTTACCAAGTACAGCATCATCGACGGCAAGGACATGGCACAAGAGGCCCTGCGCCCGCGCGTTGCCGGCCAGAAACTCTTGGTCGATGAGCTTATCGATTTTGCCGTGGATACGGCCAACAAGGCATTGGTTCCGCATGGCCTGGATGAATCGCTATGGCACGGCCTGAACCCAGCCGAGCGCTTCTACCTGAAGATGCTCGACATGGAATCCCGCGGCCTGCATACGCTGGACAACTACCAAAACTTCGCCAAGGCCTTCTCGGTGCGCGAATGGCAGGCGTTCATGGGTAGCGATAGAGCAAATGAGGCACGTCTTCGCTCAGCCATTGAGTTCGGGCGGGCAGAAATGGCGGAAGGCTCCGAGCTGTTCAACACTGCTACCCGCGCCGTGCTGTACGCGCTGATGGAGCTTCAGGCTGAAAAAGACGTTGATGACGTCTTGGCCGGCTTGCCTCACAACCTGCCGAACTACTATTCGGAGCGCCAGACAGTAGCCAAGCTAGCTACCTACATCGCCAAGAAGGTCGATGAGTCCCGGCCTGACGAGGCTTCGGCCGCCCGTATTCTGGCTGCAGCAATCGAAAATCAACGTCTGTAGGGGCTACCAGTGCGTCCGTTTTCTATCAGGTTGTTTTCGCCTTCAGGAAGCCCAAATGGCATTTTGGTCGCATCACGTGACGACTGGCCAGGCCGTGCTGTGATTTTTCCTCGAGCCTTAACCGGGGAGGTTCGAGGTCGGAAAGAGTACAACCAACCAGGCGTTTATATCTTGGTCAGCGAGAGGAAGATGTATATCGGTGAGGGGGACCCGTTAGGGGCTCGCATTGACACACACCTCAAGACCAAGGACTTTTGGACTCGTGGAGTCTTCTTTACCGCGGAGGGTGGCCGCTTAAACAAGGCTCACGTTCAATATCTCGAGTCCAAGCTAACGGCTCTGGCAAAGGAGGTTTCTCGGGTGCCTCTTGATAATATCCAACAGCCCCAGGAGCCTTACCTTTCTGAAGAAGACCGTGCTTTCGTCAATGGCTTCTTCCATGAGCTGTTGTTGATGCTTCCCTTGCTGGGGTTCCGCCAGTTTCTGGTGCAGCCTGTTGAGTCAGGCGTGCTAGGTGACGGCGAAGATGCGGCATTGTCGGACATCCCCGTTGCAAGCTCCAACGCGGGTAAGCGAGCAGAGCTTTACACTAACCTCCCTCAGGGTATGAGCTTTCAGCTGAAGACCAAGGGTGTTTCAGCAACGCTGGAGGTCTGCGAGGGCGGCGTAGTTGTCAAAGCCGGAAGCAGCGCTGTTCACCCCGTCAGTGAAATGTTTGAGGTAAATGCGCCCGCCTATGCTGCGAATCGCCAGCAGCTAGTGGAGTCCGGCATCCTCGCCCCCAAAGACGGGGGCTGGTTTTCACCGCGGACCAGTTCTTCTCATCTGGTTCTGCCGCATCTACGGTTATCCGTGGCTCAAACAGCAACTCGGATTGGTGGAAGGCAAGCACAGGAAAATCACTGGGAGACTACATCCGCGAGGTACGGCCATGTGACTGGCCAAATCCAACGCTTCAGCTCCCGCCGGCAACGCCTCGACAAGGAATTCCTTGCTCAGCGCCTGGCCGGCGCCAAGTCGTACCGGCGCATCGCAGGCTACTTCCGCAGCTCCATCTTCGAACTGGTCGGCGAGGAAATCGACACCATCGAGGACGTCCGGATTGTCTGCAACAGCGAACTGGACGCGGCCGACATCAAGGTCTCCCAAGCAGCCCGCGAAGCGGCCCTCAAGGAAAAGTGGAACGACGTCTCGCCGGCCACCGAGTCGTTGCTGTACCAGGACAAGTACCGCCGCCTCTACGAGCTGCTGAAGAAAGGCAACGTCAAAATCCGGGTCGTGCCCAAGGAGAAGGTTTTCCTGCACGGCAAGGCCGGCGTCATCGAGCGCCATGACGGCACGATGACCTCATTCATGGGGTCCATCAACGAGTCCAAGAGCGCGTTTGCCTCGAACTACGAAATACTCTGGGAGGACCCATCACCGGAGGCCGTCGCCTGGGTCGACGAGGAGTTCGAGGCCCTCTGGGCCGAGAGCTATGACCTGCCGGACGCCATCATCGAGGAAATCGAGCGGGTGGCGAAGCGGGTCGAGGTCCGCTTTCGGCGAGCTCAGCCCCGCGGAGATACCCGCCAGCTCCCTGGTCGAGAGCCCGCTGTACCGCGCCGGTGAAATGCTGCAGCCGTGGCAACGCGCCTTCGTGGGCATCTTCCTCCAGCACCGCCAGACCTACGGCAAAGCCCGCCTGCTGCTCGCCGACGAGGTTGGGCTGGGCAAGACCCTATCAATGGCCACGGCCGCCATGGTCAGCACCCTGCTGGGTGACGGCAAGGTCCTAATCCTGTGCCCGTCTACGCTGACCTTCCAATGGCAGACCGAGCTCAAGGACCGCCTGGGCATCCCGAGTACCGTCTGGCTGTCGAACAGGAAGTGCTGGCAGGACGAGCATGGCCACATCATCAAGAACACCATTGGCGCCGCTGCCATCAAGCGCTGCCCAAGCGCCATCGCCATTGTCTCCCAGGGCCTCATCGTCCAGCAGACCGATGTATGCGATGAGCTACTGAGTCTTCACTATGGGTCAGTGATTCTGGACGAGGGGCACAAGGCACGTGTTGGCCGGGGTATAAGCAAAACCGAGTACAAGCCGAACAACCTTCTGAAGTTCATGACCAAGCTGGCCGGCCGAACGAAGAACCTGATTCTTGGCACCGCGACCCCGATTCAGACTGACGTTGAGGAACTATGGGACCTGCTGAACCTGCTCAATGAAGGTGCGGGTTTCGTGATGGGCAGGGAATTCATGAGCCGGTGGCGTGACTGCGCGCAAGCTTTGCCTGTGGTCAAAGGGGAAACGATGTTCTCAGACCCAAGCGTGGTCTGGGATTACATCAGGAGTCCATTTCCGCCCGCGTTTGAGACCGACCCACTCGTAACGACCTTGCGGATGAACCTCGGGATGGTTGAGTCCGAGAACCATTGCGAACTACCCTTTACGGAACTGGGCAACCGGAATTTCTTCTTGCCCATGAACCTCGAGGAGATTGCGCAGGACCCGACGTTCTTCCAGCGCAACAACCCAATCTTGCGGCACACCGTGTTGCGCAAGCGGAGCGTTCTGGAAGAGAAGGGCCTGCTCGAGCGCGTGGCCGTGGACGTTCACCCCGACCCAAAAGCGCAGGCGGGTAGCTACCCAGGACTCGTTCTGGACGGACTGGGCCTGCTGACCAACCAGCCATTCGACATTGCCTACGCAGCGGCTGAGCAATTCACGAAACTGCTGGGCCAGCGGACCAAGGCTGCCGGGTTCATGAAAAACCTGTTACTGCAGCGCATCTGCTCGAGTTTCGCGGCTGGATGGGGTACGGCCAAGATGATGCTGGAGAGCCGGAGCATTGAAGATGATGAAGACCTTGAGGGTATTGAAGACGCACTGAAGCACCTGAGCCAGGACGAAGCCGAATGCCTGAAGGTCATCATTGCCGAACTCAGCCGTCCCGAGGCGCGCGACCCGAAGCTTGCCGCAGTGACCTATTTCCTGGACCAACACAGGACCGGCAATGGTCCGGACAAGAAGACCTGGCTCGAGCACGGCTGCATCATCTTCAGCCAGTATTACGACACCGCAAAATGGGTGGCGAGCGAGCTTGCCAAGCTGCATCCGGATATCGTGGTTGCCGTCTATGCCGGCATGGGAAAGAGTGGCATTTTCAAAGGTGGTGCATTTGCCACCGTTGAGCGGGAGTACATCAAGGGGGCGGTGAAACGTCACGAAATCAAGCTGGTCGTTGCCACAGACGCAGCTTGCGAAGGTTTGAATCTGCAGACGCTGGGCACCCTGATAAACGTCGACCTGCCCTGGAACCCGAGCAGGCTGGAGCAGCGCCTGGGGCGCATCAAGCGTTTCGGCCAGGCCCGGCGTGTCGTTGATATGCTCAACCTGGTCTATGCCAAGACTCGGGATGAGCGGGTCTATGAGGTGCTGTCGCAGCGGCTCAAAGACAAGTTCGACATCTTCGGCGCGCTGCCGGACACGATTGACGACGAGTGGATTGACGACGTGGAAGAGCTTGGCGAAGAAATCGACAAGTACATCGAGAAGCGGGCGGCCGCCAAAAACGTGTTCGAAATTCGCTACCAAGGCGACGACACCATTGACCCGACCAAAGACCGTTGGGAACTCTGCGAGAGGGTTCTGGCCAGGCAAGACTTGGTGGAGAAGTTGTCTGAAGGCTGGTAGCCGGTTGTCATACGGCTGTTTGAGAGCGCATATTTTTGGAAAATTTGAAGGTAGAAGGTCCGATGGAACCTAGACTCAGAACACCCCAGGAAGAGCGTGAGTTGGACGCGACGCTGGAGCGTATTGCACAGCAACATCTCCGGGTGACAACGCTCGAATCACGGCAGTCAGATGCCATGGATTTTTACGACTTGGCCGTATGGAACCTCAAGGCCGCGCTGGAGGCCGCTTTTGAGGCAGGGCGGCGAGAGCAGTCGCTATAGTACGCATGGCACCGGTGAGCGCCCAGAGGCCCTTGCGCTTCTACAACCCAATCGCCGGAAAGCCGATTCCCATTCAACTTGTCCGGCCTGTTTCTTCTCGGTCCCAGAGACCATGCTGAAGCTGCACGGACAGTCATTGCGCCGTATGCTGTCCGAGGAGTTCGATGAGGCGTATCTACAAGAAATTGGAGCGGGTTTCGAAGGGTAAGCAGCGTGCGAGTTCAAGCCTTGGGCTTGAGTTCCTTGATAGGCTTCCGGCCGAGTTTCCCCTTGCAGATGAACTGCGCGCAGCCTTGAATGGTGATGTCGACGCTCAGAGCCGGATAGAGAGTCTAGGCCCTTGGGAAACGCATTTTCTGGGTGCTGGTGAAGACCTTGCAGCGCATGTCTGGGCGGGGAAGGCTCTTGCTTGGCATCGAACGCGCAAGTAGCAGAGCCGATAAATCTCATCAGAGACGGAGCTATTTCTGAAGCGGTAGCAGTGATGCGCACCGACCCCGTGATTTCCTTCTTTCTCTGGCCGGAAGTCGTCGAAGCCATGGGGCAGTGCAATACGGCGCTGCAACTTCTGCCAGCGCAAGCAGCGATTGCCACTGAAGTACTTGCTCAGCTACCTGGCGGCAGCCGATGCGGAATTGGCGTCAGCAGATGAAAGCGCTTTCTCCTGCCTCCTGCCATGCGCGCATGCCCCCGGAAAGAACCCGACTAGCCGGTTCTTCGCGTATCTTCGCGATGCAATAGGGGTGAAGAGCCTGCGAGCCTTTGCTGGACCATCCGAAAGCGAATCAATTATCGCTGGACATGGCCACGCTCAAACGATGGAGTGCCGGCTCACATTTTCCCGACCCTGTCTGGCTGCGGCCGGTCGTTAAGGCATTCTTTGGTGATGCTTCCCACTCTCCAGTCTGGAACCGGTACTGGGGTGCTAGGTATCTCAACCTGACTGGTTATCTGGCGCAGACAGTCGTGGAGAAAGTCCAATCCACCTTCGCTCACGTCGGACCAGGTCTTGGCGCTTCGTCCCTGGCCAGCCTATCCCTTCGGCCATTCGGATTGCGAGTCGTGGATGCAGGCGCGCTATCCCTACTGGTTCGACTATCACCTGAAGCAAAAGCAACTGCTGGGGCGTGGAGCAAGAGAGAAGAGGCCGATGAGCCTCTTCTCATGACTACCGGGCCAAACTACTTAACGGCCCTTGTTGCCCGATGGTGCGTTGCCGCGCCCACCGCCAGACGGTTGTCCTGTCCCGCTGGGCCAGTTGCCGCCCGGGAAACCAGTGCCCGGTCGCCCACCGCCGCCGCCCTTGCCACTATTGCCACCGTTACCGCTGCCACCCTTGCCGCCACCGCTATTCGAACCTTTGCTCATTTCCATCTCCTGAAAGCGCCCTCCGGCGGAGAGCGACGAGCGAAGTGTCCTTCCTTTTTGTGGTCGGGTCGGTAGCAGGGTTCGGACATTATCTGGATAGTCGTATCAGCTGTGGGCGGGGGCGGCGTTGGGTAGGGCGGCCCTTGGGGTTGAGGTCGTCTTTGTGGCCGTGTTAGTCTTGCCGGATGTCCTCATCAAGTTCGCCCCCGTCGAGTCCGCCTAGGTCAGCGCCTATCATATACTCTGCTGAGCGCGGCGCGGTACGTGATGCCTTTGGCAAGGTCGGCGCCAGCCTTGACCTTACCGCGTTCCTCGCTGATAAGTTGAACAGGCTACGGGGCATTGGGTATCACGATGACCTGGACGAGTTGGACGCGCTGGAGCACTGGCGAGAAGATATAGCTGATGATTGGTCCTCTGTGCGTTTTGGTACTCCTACGGAGGCCGAGCGGCGTGAGTGCTTGGGCGTGATTGACCAAGTTACCCGTCTAGCCCGTGTGGCGCTTGGCCGCTGGCCCAGGTGATACCCCCGTCCAGTCCGCCCCCGGCCCGCCCTATGGGTGCGCCTATCCTGTACACTGCCGAGCGCGCCGCGGTACGGGCGGCCCTGGGTGTGGTCCATGCCAGGCCTGAACTTGTCGCGTTCCTTGTGGGGAAGTTGGACGCGCTGCGGGGGTCGGGCTATGACGACATGGACGAGCTGAACGCGCTGGAAGATTGGCGCGAAGACTTGGCGGACCAATGGTCTGTGGTGCGGTTTGGCAACGCCAGCGCGACCGAGCGGCTCGAGGGGCTGCGGGTGGTTGACGCGGTTATCCGGTTGGCCCGGGCCGAGCTTGCCGGCGGTTCTACTTGATGGGGTAGCCTTGCCCCTGGCCTGCCTGGTCTGGTGGGCCTCTCGATAGGTGGCCCTTTGGCCGCCCCCTTATAGTTCTTGTGCTGGTGTTGGCGCCCCTGTGGGTTGTGCTGGGGGTATGGGTATAGAGCCCAACAAGGACGTAGCACTCATCAGATACTCAATTACGTCATATGCGAGATAAACAACTGGACAAATATACAGCTATCAGCTATTATTTTCCAATAGATATCAGCTATCACACGAGGGGTGCATCATGAAAATATTTGGATTCAACTTTTTCGGCACAAGTGGAACTGACACAGGGTCTCCGATAGCAGATTTGGAAGTTGATGCTGGAGTCAACCCAGCAACCGGACTGCCTATGCTCGATGATAGCGGCATCGATGCTGCCGGGAACGTCTTTGGAACGGGCGAACCTGGGGGAGCAATGAGCACTTTCGAAGACATCAGCGGGAACTCGTTTGACTCCATGAACGATGCACTCTGCGGAACTGACAGCTTCTGTGGCGGCGACGATTTCGGGTGCGACTTCTAACGTCGGGTGTCCAACCTGGGTGCACCACTGGTGTCTCCGGCAGAGACAATCGTGGAACCTGAATGTGGTTTGACCAAGCTCATTCTTGGTGCGAATCGGGGTCGCGACTTGTAACCCAAGTGCTACCTCAAATGGTGCCGCGGCAGGATACAAACCTGGAACCAATCCTGGAACTGGAATTGGAACCAATCAGGGTCTTGAATGAGAACTTCTGGATAACCAAATTGGTTCAACGAGCGTCGCCAAATTCGGCTCTTCCGTATCGCTCGCTCCTCTCAGTTTTAGTGGCCTATTTGAGAACACCAGAGGTGTGCGCCCGTGATGTACACCTGGCCGGACCGGGGCCAACTTTTCATCTCGGAGAACCGCCGGAGGGCGGTTTTGCAGAAGCAAAGGTCGGCACGTAATACCGGGGGTCTGAATCTCGATTAACGTGTGGCCGGGGAAGGCCGAAATCGCCGCTTGGCGTGGGTTCGAGACAGGTTTTATCGTTAAGTGCTATCGCTAAGCCGACTTAACGATAGATTTCGTAGCTTTTAGCGGTCGAATTTCCAGTTGATGAGCGGGGAAGGTGTTGGATAGGTGTTGTTTCCTGCAGCAGTGATTTTGTAAAATGACACATGCCCAAAGCCAAAATCACCAGCCTTGCCGCTGTCCGTAAAGCAAAGCAACTCTCCGCGCGGGACCTTGCTTTTGCGCGGGTCACCGCTCATCAAGAAGTTCTCGAGTTCAACGAAGCGAACTTCGTAGCCCCGCCCGGGGGCGGCCTCGAGATATTCGACGCGGGCCGCGCCTGGCTGCACAAACTCTCCGCCACGTTCGGCCTGCCCCGGTTCCCTGAGTCTGAAGCGGAACTGCTCGGGGTGCACCAGAACCTGATGTTCTTCGTCATTGCGTCCCGGCCAACGCCGTTCCCGAGAGAAGACGAGGCCTGGCTCCTGGCCGGCAGGAATACCATCGCCGAGACAACGCCCTGGGCGGTGGATTGGTTTGAGGCATATCTCGTCCAGGACTTGCCCGCGATGCAGCGGGCCATGGTCGAGCACTCGTTTATAGAGCAGGCCGGCCTCGATTGGGAGACAACCCAGGCCGCGATTGAGGCCGCGAGCGGGTGGCGTGGAGAGCATCAGGGTTCAACCTGAAACCCGTCGCCCCGCGTCAGGTGGCAACCTTGCTCGAGCTAGGCAGGGTATTGGGGAATGGGTTTAAGCACATTGGTATAGAGGTGGTCGCTGCGGCGGTCCGCGATAGCTGGAAGTAGCATCGCTGCGCAAAAAGGGCAAACCGGAATGGCTCGAGGCCACCCCGTGAGCCGCAGCGCGTACTCACCGAGTTACCTACCGCCGTCCGCCAGCCAGCCTGCGATGGAAGGAGTGCAGTCTGCCTGCGGAATCTCTACCCGGTTGCCCACCAAGTATCATTGCAACTGACCGCCAAGACTCGTCCAGTTGACCACCTATCTGGCATCAGGCAACAATCGGCCAGTAGCTGACATTGCGCCGAAATGACAATTGAATTAAAGTGTTTGCTGTGACTTAATGATTGGCTAACGCTATCTCTATTTCGTGGTTTTTTGCGCAGCTTATGACTATTCGCCTAATAACATTGTTTCTACTGTTTTTTAATTCCACGGTTGCTATAAGTGAGCTCAATAGCTTAACCCTTCATGATGGTCGAAAAATTGAAATTGAGATTACCCGCTCTCAAACAACAGAGTTTCATTTGCTAGACCCATTTTTCGGGCTTCCTGTCGCGCCGCGTATCGAGCAAACCTCCCCTGATAAATATAGCCTCAAATTTGTGCATCCAGATTCAAAACAGGAAATTACTTGGGGAGGCAAGCGCGGATTCGCTCCAGTACTACTAGACATTATCGATGGAACTCCATATCTTGTTGTTCTTGGAAGGCCGACAAAAGAAACAGAAGAAATCTATGGCTGCCCAGAATTGCCTTATGTGTATTTGAAACACGAGTCTGGGGTTTTTGGAAAGTGGATTCCCATTTCACAGGAAAACGCTCCTGATATATTGCGAACGGCTAATCTAAGAAGCGATACTGGAAATACAGGCGAGGGCTACTTTCAGAAGAAGTTGCCAAGAAGTTATAGCGAGTGGAATTATTCTTACAAAAAACAATATAGAAATGAACGAAAAGGTGGGGATTGTCGCCCTAATTTACCTCCGCCACCAGAAATAACGCTTCCTCCGCCAAAAGATGTTGAATTACATTTGGTTGAAAGCTCAGATATTTCTAATGCAACCGTTGATGACTATTACAAGATGCTGTGGAGCAAAGCCGGAGAGATAAATAGCAAAAAATGCGCAGGGGTTTTTCGTACCTTGTACCGAGACAGTTTGTTAGTAGGGGAGTTTTTCACAAATGACTCCACTGAAACAAAGCGCGTTCCGTATGCCGGGCCACCTCCTTTTCCGAGTCGAATAAGGTATGAACCGAGAGCCCGCCGTTATTGCAGCGATGATTTCGTCTGGTTTGTTTCTTCGCAGGAGATGTCAGAAAAAACGGTTATTACCAAGTATACAATCTCAGGCGACTTGGTCTATAACATAGCGATATCAAACCCAAGCCCAACAGATAATAGCTTATCAAAAGCGATGGTCCAAAATTCATTTTCAGAAGAAGGTGGATATATTGCCTTTTATTGGGTTCAGGGACTACCAATGGACAAGGGACCTCCTCCAATATATTGGAGTCGTTTGACTAAAATGCGCTTTAAAGAGCCGATGTAGGGAATCACTTGCTGCATAGTCTGCCTAGGCTTGGTAGCACCACGTATTCTGTTGCTATCTTGATGGCGGCTTTGGGTCGGGTGCCACCGGTCAGTGAGGTGCGATTGTCTGGTCTAAAGGACGCGTTTCCACATCTACCGGCCGACCGTGGATAGCTCAACATGGCGCGACAATAACCTGACCCCCATGACATCAACAGAGTAAAAATCTAAAGCCCCGCGTCGCTACGCTCCGACTGTCCAGCTTGCTCTGGAATGCGTGTCCCGCTTGGCGTGGAATCGCTGTCCAGCTTCACCGCAATACGCAGGTAAGCATTGCGACAAGAAAGCAGAGAGGGCAAAAAAGTGCTCTAATCGCCGTACAGGCTCTGCGGAAAATACTTGGAACGAAAGTGGCTGAGGCCATACTTGCCACAAAGGCAGGTGAATTTAGTTTCACCTGAATCATCCTGATGCATTTCATTAAAAATATATAAATCAATCACCTATGAGGTAATTTCAATGGAAACGCAACGAATGCAAAAGTTCATTCTGATTGGCGCGCTGGCATCCGCCGGACTATTGACGGCATGTGCGGGCGGCGTGCCGTCGGGCAAGGCTCCGGCGGCGATGGCTCAGCTGGCGCCGACGCAGGGCAACAAGGTCAGCGGTACGGTCAATTTCGTGCAATCCGGCGACAAGCTGACGGTGCTTGCAGAAGTCAGCGGCCTGACGCCGGGCCTCCATGGCTTCCATATCCATGAAAAAGGCGATTGCAGCGCGCCCGACGGCACCAGCGCCGGTGGCCATTTCAACCCCACCGGCGCGCCGCATGGCAGCCCGGAGCATGCCCAGCATCACGCCGGCGACATGCTGCAGCTGGTTGCCGATGCCAACGGCAATGCCCGCCAGGCGTCTTACATCATGGGGCCGACGATCGGTGACGGTCCGGGCAACATCATTGGACGCAGCGTGATCATTCATGCCTCGCCCGATGACTACAAGACCCAGCCGACCGGAAACTCCGGCGCACGCCAGGCGTGCGGGGTAATCGTCAAGAAATAGGGCATTCCTGGCGGTTGACCGCAGCCAAGGTGTCGGTTGCGGTCGCGAGCCCGCCCATTTCTGAGCCGGCTCAGGGTGCGGTGCGCCGTGCCTGGTCCCAGGCCAGGACCGCCTTTCCCGAGTAGGCAAGCATGTCGCGATATTGGGCTGCCGGCAGATTCTGGCGCAGGGCTGCGAACAGTTGTTGCGTCATTTCCTGCGCCAGCGCGCTGTGCGCCTTGGGGTCCGCCAGCAGGCCGATCTGGATGCTGGCCAGGGCGTCGGCCAGTAGCCGCCAGCCGAGCAGCGGCATGCGACTGGCCAGGGCCAGCATCAGGCTGGCCAGGCATTGGTTGATTCGCTGCGCGTCCGCCGCCTCGTCGCAGGCCGACATCGCATGCCAGAGCGCGAGATGGATGCTGCGGCGCAGTTCGATCTTGAAGTCGATGGCGTCGCTCTCGATTCGCTCGATCTGCTGGAAATAACCCTGGAAGCGTGCTTCCAGCGACGGGGTCAGGGCGTTGCGCAATGAGCCGAGCAGGGTAGTCAGGGCCGGGATCGCAGCCAGATCGAAGGCCTGGCTGTAGGCCAGTCCCCACTGGTCGAGACCGGCAATCAGCAGCGCCGAACGCAGCGCCTGCCCGTTCTCGCCGTCACCGGCAGCGCACCAGCGTTGGCAGCGTGTTTCGATCTCGGCCAGCGCCTCGGCGAGTGCGGCAGCGTCGCCTTCTATGGTCAGCCGGAACAGGCGCGAAAATGCGTCCTGCGCCATGCGCGCGGCGAGACGCTGGGTATCGGGTGGAAGCAGGGTGGCGAACTGGTCGCCGGGGATGTCGGGATTCATGGTCGATGCTGGAAAGTGATGGCATTGCGCAGCAAGCAGCGGCAATCAGGAGAAAAGGGTGACAAAATACCGCGATTCCGGCATTTCACGAAGCGAGGTAGCGAAATAATGGCTGTCCGAAACATTCTGCGCATGGGCGATCCACGGCTGCTGGAACCTGCGGATCCGGTGACTGACTTTTCCAGTCCGGCGCTGCACGCGCTGATCGCGGATCTCCAGGACACCATGCGCGCTGCCGGCGGGGCCGGGCTGGCTGCCACGCAGATCGGCGTCGGCCTGCAGGTCGTCGTCTTCGGATTCGAAAGCAGTCCGCGCTACCCGAATGCCGAAGCGGTGCCGGAGACCATCCTCATCAATCCGCTGATCACGGCCCTCGACCAGGAAATCGAGGAGGGGTGGGAAGGTTGCCTCTCCGTGCCCGGGATGCGCGGCGTCGTGCCACGACAGCGCAGTATCCGGTATCGCGGCTTCGACGCCGACGGGTGCCTGATCGACCGCACGGTGAGCGGCTTTCATGCGCGGGTAGTGCAACACGAATGCGATCACCTGCACGGGGTGCTTTACCCGATGCGCGTACTGGATTTCACGCGTTTCGGCTTCACCGACGAGCTCTTTCCTGGCCTTGAGTAGGCGAGGGAATCGCGCCAAGTGATTGTTTATGTGTAGTTGGTGCAGTGCACAAAGTTGTTGACTTAGTGGTTTGCTCAGGTAGAATGAAGTTATGTTGCAGCGCAGCAATTGCCGGCGGCAACGAAATCATTCAAACCTGCAGTACCTTTCGGAGAAACCACCATGAACTTCAAGCCCCAGGATCTCGCCAACGCCGGTATCGGTTCCGTTTCCCTTCTGGCCAACGCCACATTTGACGGCATCGAGCGTCTTGCCGCGCTGAATCTGAGCGCCGGCCGTTCCGTCGTCGAGGCCTCCTTCGCCAACGTCAGCGCCTTGCTTGGCGCCACGGACGTCCAGTCCTTCGTGAATCTGCAGCAGAAGCTTGCCGCGCCGACCCTCGAAAAGGGCATGGAGTACTCGCGCAACGTCATCGCCATCGCCAGCGAGACCAAGGACAAGATCGCCAAGGAAGTTGAAAGCCAGGTCGCCGTGGTCAACGCCAACGTGTCGGGTCTGGTCGAGAAGGCCCTGGCCTCCGCCCCGGCCGGTACCGAAGTCGCTGTCGCTGCCGTCAAGACCGCGCTCAAGTCGGCCAACGAAGCCTACGAAGGCCTGAACAAGGCTGCCAAGCAGGCTGCTGAAGTTGCCGAAGCCAGCGTTGCCGCTGCCACCGAAGCCACCCTGAAGGCTGCCAATGTCGCCGCCCCGAAGGCTGTTGCGCCGAAGGTCGTGGCCAAGAAGGCTGCCTGAGCAAGCTACGCTTGATCCAATGAAACTGCCGGCGCCTGCCTGTGGCCATTGACGAAGAAGCCCTTGCTCAGCGAGGGCTTTTTCTTTTAAGAAAGGTGATCCATCATGCCCCATACCCACGCCCCTTCAAAAGCCGAAGCCATCCACGACGCGCTGGAGGTTTTTCAGGAAGAGCATCATCATGTGCCGGATACCCATGAAAAAGCCCGCCTGGTCTCGGACACGATCAAGGAATGGGAGCACGAGCAGGTTGAAGTGATGCACTCGCCGGACGCCGCCGCCTGAACGGTTGCCCGGGCAAGTCGGGTGGGCTGGAGGCCCGCCCCGGCTTGCAATTGGGTCGCCAGCTACTTGCGCGGCGCCTTGACCGGCTTGCCCTTGCCGCCGCGGTTGCCACGGCACAGGCTGACTCGCTCGCCCCTGAGTTTTCCGGCGGCTCCGTCGATGAGCGGGAGGATTTCCTCGAGGGCGGTCTTGCCGGGCGCCGCATCGATCAGTTTGAGGCCGCGCCCCTTGGGCAACAGGCGGATTTCCTCGATCGCGAACACGAGCGCCCGGCCGTCCCGCGTCAGGCAGGCGACCTCGCCGTCGGGCGCGGGCGCGAAGACCACCGGCGCTTCCCCCTCCGCCAGCGTCATGAAGGCCTTGCCACCCTTGCCGCGCGACAGCAGGTCCTCGCCCCTGCAGCGGAAGCCGTAGCCGCCGCTGGCGGCAACGAGGTAAAGTCTGTCGCCCTGTACCGCCAGCGCCAGGCAGGGCTTGGCACCTTCATGAAAATCGGCCAGCGACGTGGCCGGCACACCATCGCCCTTGCCGCCGGGGATATCCGATGCGGCGATCGAATAGGCGCGGCCTTTGGTGTCGAGCAGGATCAGTTGATCGACGGTACGGCAGGGCAGGCAGGCCATGAGGCTGTCGCCCGAGCGGAAAGCGAGTTGCGCCGGGTCGACGTTGTGGCCCTGGCGCGAACGCAGCCAGCCATGTTTCGATACGATCAGCGTGGTCGGCTCGTTGACGATCGAAACCGTCTTGGCATCGGCCATGGTGACTTTTTCCGAGGTTTCGATCAATGTCCGCCGGGCATCGCCGTATTTCGCCGCATCGGCCTCGATTTCGCCGGCGACGCAGGTGCGCAGGGCCATGTCGGAATCAAGCAGCTTGTTCAGCCCGGCAGCTTCCTTGCGTAACTTGGCCAGTTCCTCGCCGATCTTGATCCCTTCCAGCCGCGCCAACTGGCGCAGGCGGATTTCGAGGATGTCCTCAGCCTGGATGTCAGACAGCTTGAAATGCGCCATCAGGTCGGCCTTGGGGTCGTCCGATTCGCGGATGACCTTGATGACACGGTCGATGTCGAGCAGGATCGCCTGCCGGCCTTCGAGGATGTGGATGCGCTTTTCGGCGGCGGCCAGGCGGTGGCGCGTGCGGCGCTCGACGGTGGCCAGCCTGAAGCGGCACCATTCGGCGATCATGCTGTACAGGGAGGCCTGGCGCGGCGTGCCATTGACGCCGAGCACCGTCAGGTTGATCGAGGCGTTGGTTTCGAGGCTGGTGTGGGCGAGCAGCATGCGCACCAGATCGTCCTGGCCCTGGCGTGAGGAGGCCGGCTCGATGACGAGGCGCACAGCGTGTTCCTTGCCCGATTCGTCACGCACGCCGCTTTCGGAAATCGACGAAAGGAAGGCCGCCTTCAGGTTGAGCTGTTCCGGCGTGAACACCTTCTTTCCGGCCTTTTCCTTGGCCACCGGGTTGGAGCAGGCTTCGATTTCCGACAGCACCGTGGCGGTAGAGACGCCCGGCGGCAGTTCGGTGATGACCAGCTTCCATTGCCCACGGGCCAGGTTTTCGATTTTCCACTTGGCGCGCACGCGCAGGCTGCCACGGCCGCTACGGTAGGTGGCGGCGATTTCCTCGGGCGTCGAAATGATCTGCGCGCCGCCCGGGTAATCGGGGCCGGGGATCAGCGCCAGCACGTCGTCTTCGCTGAAATTCGGGTCTTTGATCAGGTTGACCGCAGCAGCCGCCACCTCGCGCAGATTGTGCGCGGGAATTTCCGTCGCCATACCGACGGCGATGCCGGAAGCGCCGTTGAGCAGGCAAAACGGCAGGCGGGCCGGGAGTAACGCCGGTTCATCGTTGGCCCCGTCGTAGTTCGGCTTCCAGTCGACCGTGCCCTCGTCGATTTCGGCCAGCAGCAGTTCGGCGATCGGCGTCAGGCGAGCTTCGGTGTAACGCATGGCGGCAGCGTTGTCGCCGTCACGCGAGCCGAAGTTGCCCTGGCCATCGACGATCGGATAACGCAGGCTCCAGTCCTGCGCCATGCGCACCATCGCGTCGTAGACCGACGAATCCCCGTGCGGGTGATATTTGCCGATCACATCACCGACGACGCGCGCCGACTTAACATGGCGCGGGCTTTTGTACAGGCCCATGCGGTGCATGGCGTAGAGGATGCGCCGCTGCACCGGTTTCTGGCCGTCCGCAGCCGAGGGCAGGGCGCGGCCGGTAACGACGCTCATCGCGTATTCCAGGTAGCGGCGGGCAGCGTAATCGGCGGGCGAGGGAATGTCGTCGGCCGGGCCGCTGGCCGAAGGCGGCAGTTCGGGCGGCAACCCGCCAGCAACCGTCGGCGCAGCCGGTAATTCAGCTGTGGCAGGCGTGGCAACGGCGGGCGGGGGGGCAGAAAAGAAATCGAGTTGGTCGGTCATGGCAGTTACGGCGGGAATGTTTGGTCGGACGCGAATTTATCACGGCGCACCCCTATCTGGCCGCCGATGTCCAGCCAGATGCTCAGGAGCGGAATCCAGACGCCATTCGGTGCACCAGCAATAACCCGTCGATCTCCCGCATGACCTCCCGGAGATGCTGCGAAATTCGGCTATTTTTTCCGGTTACCGCAGCAGGCATTGATCGTGTCCAGGGGCGTGGTGTAAGAGTCAATCAGCTTTCTTTAAAACGACCAGTCAGCTAGATCCAGATTCGACGAACTGAAGTGCTCCGATATAGGCAATTGGCGATTTTTCCCTCACAGCCAGAAGCTGTCTTTCAAGTCGCATCACATCGGTGGATCTCAATTGTCGTATGAACTATCTCTTCATGGATTGATAGGCGCTGCCTGATCTGCTCGGGGGTCAGGTTTTGACTGTGCGTCACAATGCTGACGGCACAGGCATAAGCCTCTTTGCCAACGCGCCATACATGCAAGTCCGCAATTCTGGTTTCATCAGGATCACCTTGCGTCTCGATGACCTCTCGAATCTCTTCCACGACCGGATGATCCATTTCCCTGTCCAGTAGCACCTTGGCGGTTTCAATGAGCAGGTTTTTAGCCCATGTAGCCACTAGAATCGCGCCAACAATACCCATCACCGGGTCAAGCCACGCCCATCCATATAACATTCCGCCAACGAGCGCGAAGATCGCGAGAACGGAAGTGGCTGCATCAGCGATGACGTGCAGGTAGGCAGACTTCAGATTCAAGTCGTGATGGTGATGATGGCCGTGCTTGTCATGCTCATGGCCGTGGTGGTGTCCATGGTTATGATGGGCATTGCCAAGAATCATGGCGCAGACAATGTTCACCAACAGACCCAAAATCGCCACGATGATGGCTTCCTGATAATGAATCGGCTGCGGCGAGAAGATTCGCTCAACCGACCCAAACACCATCATGCACAGCGACGCCAAGCAGGAAAATTGCGCTGGCGAACCCACCCAGGATTTCGATCTTCCAGGTACCGAAGGCGAATCTCGGGTCTGCGGAATAGCGTCGTGCTGCCGCATAGGCGAATGCGCTTAGTCCAATAGCGAAGGCATGCGAACTCATGTGCCAGCCATCCGCCAATAGTGCCATCGAGTTAAACCACCAGCCGGCGGATATCTCCACCACCATCATGGCGGCGGTAATCCACATAACGACACGCGTTCCCTTTTCTGCGGCGGGATTGCCTACGTTAAAAGTATGCTGGTGCTGCCAGAGAGACATGTCATGTGTGTGCATTTTTGGTCGCTTACGTTTAATCGAGTCTAAATATCAAGGCTCTTGCCCGCGCCAAGCAAAGTTGCTACTCACGATCACCGAAAGAATAAGCAATACGTCGGGTTATGCACCTGTTCTTGTCTGATTTACTGGTTAGACATCGTATTGCTCGTAGAGGTAAGTATCTAAACCGGTTACATCATGACCTGCTTTTGTCAGCAAAGGGATCATAACCGAACCCACGTATCCATTATGGCCTGTCACTAAAACACGCATTTTCTTTACCCCTATGACTTATATTTCTTGAAATAGCTTTTTAATGGCTCGAACCGCTAAAGATGGGAACGTTTATGGGGCTTTGTTCGTTCTCGGTTTATTCCCAGATTTTCCAGGAAGCTTTTCCGCTGTCCCAAAGAGAGTTCAAGAGATGTTTCTCGCGAAGCGTATCCATGCACTGCCCAAAAGCCTTCATGCGGATAAGCCCATCAACTGGCCTTCGGCAGCCAGTCGTTCTAATGGTTCTTTTTTCCCCACTAGAGTCTGATAACAGCCATCAATATAATCGAAGACCTGCAGCTCAAGGACGAAGAACGCGCCATTCATCCAACCTTCACCGATTTGCGGCTTTTCATTGAACTCACTCACCCGATTGCCATCGAAAACGAGGTGACCATACCGCGCCGGCGGGCGGACGGCTGTGTTGAGGGTTACTAACATTTCCATGCGAGCGATGAAAAGCCAGCAGTTTATCCAGGTCAACTGTTGAAACCCCGTCGCCCCAGGTAGGAGCTTGAACGTTTCATTTCCTAAATCAGGGGGCCAGAACGTTAAATTCTCCCCACCAGTCATAGTTTGCGTACGGTGCAATCAGTTCAACGGTCCAGTCCTGAGCGCTGCCGTCGTGCACCTTGATGGCGCCGCTTTTTTGGTTTCAACCGTCAGGTTGCTGTTTAGGGAACAGTAATCGGCCATGTAACGTTTGATTATCTCCCCCTTTGTAGCCTAAAGCTATCGCGAAGTTTCGATAACCGTAACATGAGTAGTGCATCATAATATGCCAAAGGATAAGTATCCCCCAATTTCAATCATTGGCTTTGGCTTTACTTCGGTTTCTTCCGCCAACGTGAGCCAACACCACCTGCTAAAATCGCAACTTTCATACTAATCTCCTTAGAGGCATTAGTCAGGATTAAGGTTATTGGATTGCGCTATAAGATTTTGCAATTTATGGGCAAACTGCTGCACGGTAAAGCGATCTACCATTTGCTGAAGTTCAATTGAGCTGAATGGGTGGCTTAAAAACCACTGGCGCCAATTTTCATCGCTTTATCCGACAAAGAAATCTTCCCCCCGGCGGTCATAAGAACCCACTGGGATATTATTGGCACGTTTGCTTTTGCGTATTTTTTCCAGCAGTTCAAACCCATCCATCTCAGGCATCATAATGTCTGAGAAACCGTGTCGACCGGGGTTTCCTGAAGGATTTCCAGGGCCTCCTGTCCGCCATAGGCAAAGATGACTTTGTGATTTAACCTGAGAAGCATGATTTCCAGCAGCATTTGGTTCATGCTGCAGTCCTTAACGACCAATATGGTCGCGCTCTGCTTGCTTACATTGTTTTTTCCAGTCTCCATCGGTTTATTCCCCCTTCACGAAAATAATGCACCTGATCAACAAGATGTGCTATCAGGTAAAGCCCATAGCCACGGATTTGCGGTTCTTCCAGATTGGGCTTCTTGAAGACCTCCGGGTCCGCTTCTTCACCATCATCCACTAGTTCAACGATGATTTTGGGTGGGGCATGCGTTATCTGGATCTCGACTTTAATTGGCTCAGGTTTGCCGTGATATGCATGCTCGATAACACTTGCAAACGTCTCATGGACTGCCAATTTAATTGCGAACTGCGATTGTGTATCCTTAAAAGGATCAATGATTCGGTCGATTACGGACTGTAGAACACACGATACAGTTCTCCAGGTATTTCACATCTGCTGGAAGTTCTAGCTTGATTACTTCTGGCTGTTCAACATCTTTTATCATTAGGCTTGACCGCTTAAGCATGGATTATCAAACGCCTTTGATACCAATCATTGCTCGATCATCTTCCTGGCTTTTCCCAGCTCCGTATGCATTGACTGCCTGGAGGATGCCCGTCGTTATTTCAGCCGCAGGCTTTTGTGAGAGCATTTCGATCAGCATCATCAACTGTGTAAACCCAAACAAACGGCTGGACTTATTGGAAGTTTCATTGATCCCATAGATGTCTAACACAGAATATCCCCAGGATTCAGTGGAGCCTTCCGAGCTGACAATTCATATCAGGAAAAAGCCCTAATGGAACAAGAATTCTGCCCCGCAGCATCTCCGCTTTCTTGCCTGCTCGGTAATATATCACCGGGGAATGACCCGCGTTTGAATATAGCACCTCACGTGTTGCCGGGTTATACTGTCCGGCGAACAGAGTAGAAAACATCACCCGATCGTTGTGCGTCTTTATATAAGATCTCATTTGAGCGGCAGATGATGAAATCTGGCGTTGAAGAGGATGGCATCACTGCCACGGGCAGAATCACCTTCAAGGTGCATTGCCCATCAACAGCGCCGCTGGCATGCCCTTTCCTGAAATATCACCGATTATGAAATCGACGATCTGACCTTGTTTTACGATCACATCATAGTAGTCGCCGCTTACCCGGGAAGCGTGGTTGGAAAGCCATGCATATTTCTAAACCTGGCGACCGTCGGCATGGTCTTTAGCAGCAGGCTCTGTTGAATTTTTTGCGCCAGTTCGATCTCTGTATCAATGCGGGCCATTTCGATATTTGCCCGCATCAGGTTAATTTTTCAATTTGTGCTGCCGCGTAATCGGCAATGGCTTTGGCAAGCTTGATTTCGTATGACGTGTATCTCTTTTCGCCATTGCCGATCAACCCCATGATTGCCAGCGAGCGCATTATCTTAATTTGATCGGGATCAGAAGGATATTTTTGTGAAGCCCGTCTACGCCCCCGTCAATAGTGGCTGAAACGATGAGTGGCTGTCCTTTTGATTGAATTTGTTTAGAAATACCAGTCAAATAGTCGAGCTGAATCGATTGAACCGGATAAAAGACGGTCACTGGTTCCTGACGTTCAAAATCGAGAGGAAAGAAGGCTTCTTCACTTTTTACCAGTTTGATTGCTTCCGCTGCCAATGCGCGGAGAGCTCTTCGATGTCTATGACCTTTCGGGTAACTTCTGAAATGGAAGAAAGGATGACTAACTGGTCGCGCGTATCAACCAGGTCTTCGCAGAGCTGTTGTTGGTTATTTAGCAATTCTAGCAAAACGGCAATGATTTTCGCGTCAGCCGCCAGCCGGCTGATGGCTGGTTTAAGATCCTTTGCCGCTGACACGCAGTTCCCCGTAAATGAAACCATTTTTCTTGATGACAGACGTGATGATATCTTCGTCATCCGGTTTGCTTTTCCCCCAGTTTCTGACAAGAGCACCCTTATCCCAAAATGAAAATGAGCTAATACCAGTTTTGAGCCAGGCATCTGCGATGGAATTAATGGGATCCAGAAAAGACTGGAGAAATTCACTCATTCAATAAATTCCCTAAGAATGAATTAATTCTCAAATCCAATAATTGCTTCATTCTGGTTGAGATAAATTTCAAAAACTCTATCAAGCCGCGTAAGCTCGAGCACCATGCGCACTGGCTGCTGCAACCCGCACAGGTGGATGTCACCGTTATGCTCGCGGCAGCGTTTCATTCCCCGAACAAGAATTGCCAGGGCTGTCGAATCGATGAAATTTACTTTCGTCAATTCGACGACGATATTCGCGAGAACTTCCGAAAGTCGAAGTTTCCATCCAGTCTCGAACAGGGGAAGCTGTGTAATTATCAGAAGCTTCCAGTGATTTCAAGGACTTTGACGTTTTTTGTCACATACGAATTGATGCTCATTGATTTTTCTCGCTCATTACATTTCTGAAAATACTGAGATCTCTTGGTAACCTGTCTGAACCAGGCTTTCGGCGACTGGATGAGGATGTTGACGTCAGCTTTGAGGGTATGGGTGGCGGCGTAGTATGAATCTGCAACGAGAACACTTCGTCTATTGGGGCCTGATCATCAGCCTGCAGATACCAGAGACCAGTCACCCCTGCTGGAACAGAAAACCTGGTTTTTTGCCATTCTTCGGAAAGCTGCTCGGTCATCTCGGGCGAAAGTGCGTTTTAACTCCAACGAACGCGGAGATCTCCTTTGATTATATTGATTAACTCAAGTAACCGGTATAACTGGCTAGTTTCGAGGAACCTTCCAAAGAAAGGAACTGAGCCATCCTTGCGCCGAGTCTGGAAGTGCAGCAGTTTGAAACCTCGCATGAGCGCGGTCTTCGATCAGGAACAAACCACCGAATATCTGTGTGGAGCTTATCTTGTTTTGTGATCATGGAAGTTCCGGAAACTCCAGGAGCAGCCCGAACAGCACAAGGAATGGGAAGAACAGGATTGTTAAAAGCAAAGCCATCGCTGAGCTTCAGAAATCGGCTGATGCTAAGATCGACATGTTCATCTTTTGTCTCGGCTAACAAGAAACTCATCTCAATGATGGTGAATTCACCACTGCTGATATCGATGACAAGGTTCTTGTAGATGATTTTCGATTGAATATTCAAGAGGCGGCCAACATATGTGTGATCCATAATGATCGCGTCACTGATGGTGGCTTCCAAGTCGATGACAACCTCGCGTCCAATCACCACATCTGGGCCGATCTGCACTTCTTTCTCAACCTGGCTGTTTTCGGAGATATAGAAGCGCGGGGCAATGCTGGCGCTGGGATGTATTACATTTCGCCCGATCCAAACACCATCGGAAACTCTTTTCCCCTCAAATGTTAGATATTCCAAACGGGAGATGGAACATCATCTAAGTTGCTGGTGTTCCTGGCGGTGCACATGCAGAACTGTGCATCGCGAAACTGCAGAAATGAATTCAAAGGCACCCAGTAACCGGAGAACGGAAAGGCATGCACCGTGAATTCCTGTGCGATCAACAGTCGGAACCACATCTTCAATAAAGTCAAGTTTGGTGTGATGCGGAAGTTTCGCGATCACCTCAGGCGAGATCAGGAAAACGCCGGTGCTTACCCAGCCATTGTATTATCGGTTCTGCCTTCTCAACCGCCTGAACGCGACCTTCGTTACTTCAGGTGGGTGGATGTTAAAGCCGCCGCTGGCCAGAGGGGCCGTCAGCACCGTCAGGCAAGTGCCCTGCGTGCGGTGGAAGGTCTCGAACGGCTCAAGATCTGATCGATAAGGATATCAGCGGGCAGCAGTAAAACGGTGTCATCTGCTGAGCGGAATGCCCAATTCACAGATCCGGCATCGCCCCATGCCTCGCGTTGGAGATGGTAGTTGGTCTTAAGCCCCGCTGCGATGCCATCACCAAAATATGCTTCAATCTCCCGGGTCTTTCACTAAAGACAAACATCCACTTGTTCGACTTTTTGCCGAGCCAAACTTTGAGAGCATAATCCATTACAGGCCGGTTGAGGATCGGCAGCATTGGAGAAGCAAGCTGATCGGTCAACGGAGTATAGTTTTTTGGTTTCACCGAGTCACGTCATAGAGCAATGTTTTCAAAGGCCCACTCTTTCATCATAAAAGCAATACGGGTTTGAATTATCGCTCAATTCGTAAAAACTGGTCAAACTTTACCAGCTTCAGGGTCTGCATTACGTCTCTGTTTATGCCTTTCAACAACAGAGGAGCGCTCAAGTTCCTGAGACTTTCGGGAAAAATTCGCTAACACCGCGAGCCCGGCACTTGTCAGTATAACCGTTTCCGAGAAATCCAACGAGGAGGTTAGAGTTCATCTCAAACGCATTCAGGCAGTCCTGGTGAAACTGGTTGGCATTACTGGAATCGATGCGGCGAGGTGTATGGATCACACACCAGGGTTGTCCATCAATGATCGCGATGTGGCGATTCTCACTGTTGCTGGGGCTGAAGGATGGCGGAGAGTCTCGCCCTCGTATAGAATCTTCCAGGTGACCCTTGATATTCAGAAACTGATCCAGATGCAGCATTTCGAGGGTTTGATAATCTGTTGAGGTACAGAAACCAGGAAAAGGTTGCCTTGGGCAATGTGCAGTTCTTTGCTCAGGTGCACCAGTGTTCCACCGCCAGGCTGTCGACAAATTCTGCCTCAGATAAATCAACCACTAGCTGATTGGTCTGTTCGACAATCCTGGCGGCGCGATTGGAAAAGTCTGCCAGATTTGCGACTGTCAGCGTGCCTCGCACCCGAAGACACCGATGCCATTGACGAATAGTTCCTCTGACATTGGCAGGGAACACGGGTAGTTTGCCAAACCGCTTCATCAACCACAGCTGACGAAGTAGAAAAATTACCAAAGATGGCAAAATCGACCACGTACCGGCGCCACAACCTGCGGGGATCTTTAATAAGGCGGTGCAGCCATTCCAGGCCGCTTTTTTGCATCCAGCGCGGCGCCCGTTCGTGTTTTTCCAGCAATAAAATCAAGTGTTCCGCCTATGCCTATCATTACAGGAACATTCAACTCGTACCGGTGCATAGCAATCCACTTCTCTTGTTTGGGATTGCCAAAGGCAGACCAGCGAAATATCTGGTTTTGCCTCTTTGATTTCGGAAATTATAGTTGGATCCATTTCTAGAATGGATCCAAAGGGGCGGAGAGCTTATTCCACTGACTTTCAGCGCTGGGCTGCGTTCTTTCAGAACTTCAGCAGCCCTGGCGGCGACCCCTGGCGCGGCGCCCAGGAAATATATGGAGTGTCCTTTTTCGGCTGCCCTTTCCGCAAGCAAGGGGATCATATCAGCCCCCGTCACGCGGTCTTTTATTTTCACACCAAGCAGGTTAGCACCTAATACCACCGGCATCCCATCTGCGATGGCCATGTCTGATTCCTGTAGAATCAGGCGAACTTCAGGATCGTTGATGGCGTTGACCACAAAGTCCGCATTTACCGGTGGCAATTTGATGCGTGCGGCCTGTCTTTCGCCCAATTTGCGACGAAGGTGTCGATGCGGCTCAATGCCTCATCCATGGTTATGGCATCGACCGGGCACGCCTAAAATTACAACTAACTGCCGAGGGGTCAGTTCTACTTTTCGTCCATTCGTCAGGGAAGCTGCTGCGTCCACCAGTTTAATAGGCCCCTTTTCCGGAGATCACCGCAGGAATCGTCATCAGGCAAATTTGAATGTCTCTCCACAGGCTCTGTTCCTCAATATATTGAAGATCCAACTCAACCCAGCGCTTAAAGGAAATATCGCTGCGTCCTTTTACCTGTTGAAGACCAGTAATACCAGGGACAGCATCCAGCCGGTGGAAATGGGTGTAGTTATATTTTTCCACTTCACTTGGAATGGGTGGGCGCGGGCCAACGATGCTCATATTACCGATGAGCACGTTCCAGAGCTGCGGGATTTCGCTAGATGTAAGAACAATTGTGTGGCATTCTTCTTCTGTTCGGCTTCTTCGTCTAGACGTATTGCTGGTCTCTTGATCACGTCCGGACCGGTGATGAACATGTGCGAGGTCTGGTCGACCATCACCGTGAAGTCGGTGATGGCGGGGGAGTAGACGGCGCCTCCGGCGCAGAGGACCCGAGGATCAGCGAGATCTGTGGGACGACACCCGAGGCCAGGACGTTGCGTCGGAAGATCTGGCCGTACAGCCCGAGCGAGACGACCCCCTCCTGGATGCGCGCGCCGCCCGAGTCGTTGATCCCGATCATCGGGACGCCGGTCTTGAGCGCCAGGTCCATGATCTTGACGATCTTTTCGCCGAAGACCTCGCCGAGCGAGCCGCCGACACGGTGAAGTCCTGCGCGAACACGCAGACCTGGCGACCGTCGACCGTGCCGTACCCGTCACGACCCCGTCGCCGTACGGCCGCTTCTTGCCCATGCCGAACGCTGTGGTGCGATGCCGGGCCAGCGCGTCGGTCTCGACGAAGCTCCCCTCGTCGAGGAGGGCGTCGATGCGTTCGCGGGCGGTCTGCTTGCCGCGCGCGTGCTGCGCGTCGACGGCCTTGCTGAGCCGGCGTGGCCGACTTCGTCGACCTTGTGGCGCAGCTGCGCAGCTTGCCCGCGGTGGTGTGGAGGTCGGGCGGGACTCGGCTCGAGCGGTTCGGCGGCCACGGGACTCCTCGGGACGGTCGGGCTTCGCTGTTGGTGCGTAGTGGGGTGCCCTCGACCTGCCCGGCGACCCCGCCTCGCTGCCGTTCGCCGATCTCGACCGTCCCCCGCTCGCGGTCGCTGCGCCTCCGGCGGGCGTTGTTGAGGGACGGCTCTCGTGGGCCTCGGTGGACGTCGTGGCACTCGACCGGGTCGACCCAGGCCGACCTCGCCGCTCGGCCGGGCGGGTCGCTGCGGTCGCCGGCTCGGTGCTCGTCGCCGAGGCGCAGACGGCGGGGCACGGCCGGCTGGCCCGGTCGTGGGTCAGCCCCCCGCGAGCGGGGCTGACCTCTCCGTGCTCCTCGCCCCCCGCCCGGTGGCCTCCTGGGGATGGTTGCCGTTGCTCACCGGGCTGGCGGTCGTCGACGGCATCCGTGCGTCCACCGGCCTCGAGACCAGCCTCAAGTGGCCCAACGACGTCCTCGACGCCGGACGGCGACAAGCTCGCGGGGATCCTCGCCGAGCGCGTCGACCTCGACACGGGTCCCGCACGCTGTGGTCGGGATCGGGATCAACGTGTCGACGCGCCGTACGGAGCTGCCCGCTGACTCGGCCAGCTCGCTGTGGCTGTCCGGCGCCGACGCAGAGCGACCGCCTGCCGTTGCTCACGGCGCGTGCTGCGCGCGCTCGACGTACGGCTCGCCGCCTGGGAGGACGGTGCCATCCGTCGCCGAGGACTACCGGGCCGCCTGCACGACGTTGGCCGTACCGTCCGCGTGGAGCTCCCGGCCCACGAGCCGCTCGTCGGTGCTGCCGTCGACGTCGACCTCGAGGGCCGCCTGGTCGTCGAGGGGGCCGACGGTCGGACGGAGCGTCGTCCGCCCGCGGGCGACGTGGTCCACCTGCGCCGAGCGCTCACGGGATGGAAGGATGCGCGCATGGGATACCCCGCGAAGCTCCTGGCGGAGGGTGAGCGCATCGACTTCGAGATGCGTCCGCACTGGAAGTCGATGATCTGGCCCTCCTGCGTGCTCGTGGGCACGCTCGTCGTGGGCGGCTGGCTCCTGGCAAGGCTCCGGACGGTTCGACGGGCACGGCCTGGACCTGGGTCGTCGTGGTGGTCGGGCTGATCCTGGTCGTCGGCTGGTTCGTGCGCCCGCTCGTCGGCCTGGCTGACCACGCAGTACGTGTTCACCGACCGACGGATCATCACCCGGACCGGCATCGTCGCCCGGCGCGGCCGCGACATGCCGCTGTCGAAGGTCAACGACGTGTCCTTCCACTACTCGGTGATCGAGCGGATCGTGTCGTGCGGGACGCTGGTAGTCTCCTCCGCGTCCGACGACAACCTGGTCATCGCCTCGGTCCCGCACGTCGAGGACATCCAGCGCGAGATCTACCGGCTGCGCGAGCACGAGGAGGAGCGTCGGCGCGGAGGCCACGGAGGTCCGCTGCCCGACTCCGGTGTCGCCGACGACTGACCCGGGTGCCGACGACCTTCGCCTCGCGATCGAGGCGATCGTCCTCGGGGCCGAGCCGGAGTTCGACCAGCCCGCCTTCGAGGCGGCCTCGGGGATCCCCCTCGAGCGCGCCCAGCGGTACTGGCGCGCCCTCGGGTTCCCGGACGCGGAGCCCGGCGAGACTCCGTACACCGCACCGACGTCGAGGCGTTGAAGCATGCCCTCGACCTCGTCGACAACGGGGGGATCGAGGAGAAGTACGTCCTCGCGGTGACCAGGGCGCTCGGCCAGACGATGTCCCGGCTGGCCGACTGGGAGGTCGACATCGCGGTCGACCGGTTGCTGGTCGAGGGACGGCCGATCGATCCGGTGCGGACGCGGGCTCGGCTCGAGTCCAGCCTGCCCGACCTCGAGCACTGCTCGTGCACGCCTGGCGCCGCCACCTGCTGGCTGCCGTCGAACGCGTCCTCGACGCCGACCAGGACGACCTGTCTGCAGTGTCGTTGACCGTGCGGGTTCGCCGACCTGGTGGGCTTCACCGGGCTGACCCGTCGCCTCGACGAGGACGAGCTCGGCTCCCTCGTCGAGGGCTTCGAGGCCTGGGCGGCGGGGTCGGTCATCGCCCTCGGCGGAAGGCTGGTCAAGACGATGGGCGACGAGGTGCTGTTCGCCGCGCTCGAGCCGGAGGTGGGCATCGAGGCGGCGCTGCTGCTGGCCGCCGGGTGGGGACGCGACCAGCCCCCGGTCCGGGTGGGCCTGGCCACCGGCCGAGTCGTGCACCGGATGGGCGACGTGTTCGGGACGCCGGTCAACCTGGCGAGCCGGCTGACGGCGTTCGCGCGCCCGGGGAGCGTGCTGGTCGGACGCCACGACCGCCGAGGCGGTGAGCGCGATGCGCGGCGTGGGTGCGCGCGCCCTGTCGCCGCGGTCGGTGCGCGGCCTCGGGATCGTCGAGCCGTGGCTGCTCACGGCGACCCCGCACATCGATCCCCAAAAACCTATCAATCAGGTACTAATCGGACTTTTCTCGCGCGTCCGGCCCGGACGACGGCGCTGGGCGCACCCGATCAGGCGACCGACGGTCAACACCGGGCCCCTTCTGGCCGATGGGTGGAGGAGCGGCAACCGTCGCGGGTCTCGGCGTGGGGAGGGGTGGGCAGCATGAGCGCGCTCGAACCGCTGCCCTTCTGGGCCCCTGCCGCGGCCGCCACGCGGGACGACGACTCGGCTGACCGGCTGCACGCGCTCGTCGCGATCGCCAAGGTGGTGGCCTCGGCCGAGGCCTTCGACGACGTCCTGCGGCTGACCGCCGCCGAAGCTCGGGCCGCGCTCGGGGCGGCCAGCCTCTCCCTGTCGGTCTGGGAGCGGGAGCGCGGGTGGCTCCGGGTCGTCCTCAACGTGGGAGACCTCGGCCCCGGGGAGCGGCCGGACGGCACCGGGGAGGTGTACCCGGTCACCGAGTACTCGTGCATCGAGGCCCTGCTGGACTCCCAGCCCTACGTCCAACAAGTCGACGCAGACCCAGCGACGCCCGGGTACGACGCCGCGGTCGTCGGCCTGCTCCGCGACCTCGGGAAGGGCTCCTGCATGGGGGTCCCGGTGGTGCTCGAAGGTCGGGTCTGGGGTGAGCTGTTCGCCACCCGCTACCCCGGCGACCGGCCCTACGGCCGAGAGGACCTCGACTTCGCCGGGCCGTCGCCGGGCAGATCGCAGCGGGGGCTGCCCAGGTCCGCCACCTCGAGCAGGTGGCCCGGCTGGCCTACACCGACGAGCTGACCGGGCTCGCCAACCGGCGGGCCATCGAGGACCGGCTGGACGCGGCGATCGCCCGGCACCGCGCGACGGGCAGCAGCGTGAGCCTCATCATCGCCGACGTCAACGGGCTCAAGAGGATCAACGACGACCGCGGGCACGAGGCGGGCGACCGGGCGCTGGTCCACGTCTCGGGCCTGCTGTCGGCATCGGCCGGCCTGGTGCCGGGCAGCCTCGCGGGCCGGCTGTCCGGCGACGAGTTCTGCATCGTCTTGGAGGACGTGGCGGCCGACCACGCGGTGTGGGTGGCCGAGGACCTCTGTCGGCGGGCCAAGGCCGGGCTGGACGAGGGCGTGGCGTGCGGGGTCGCCTCGACGGGCGACCCGGTCGGCGTCATCGACAGTCGCAAGCGGCTCTTCCGGCTGGCCGACGCCGCGCAGTCCCGCGCGAAGCGCAGCCGCTCCCGCGGACCCGTGGTGGCCGGCCGCGGCCTGCCCGAGGACGCGACCGTGCGGTTCGCCGATCTCGCGCGGGCATCGGGGGACGATCGACGATCCGTCCGGTCGCGCGGACACCCGCGACTCCGTGCGGATGCTCGAGGACGTGCTGGCCACGTTGGACCACAGCGGCGCTGTCGGTCCGGAGGAACGCCTCGAGCTCGTCGCCGACTCGGTGGCCCGCCTCGTGGACGCGGCCGCCTGGTGGGTGTCCTACGCCGAGCCGGGGGCCGGGACGCTGGTCAGCGTCGGGTTCTCGGCCATCCGGATGACCGCCGGGCACCCTGTCGACGGGTCGAGGCCCGACTCCGCCGCCGACCAGGTGTACGACCTCGCCCAGTACCCGGCGACGGCGTTCGCCCTCGACGGCGGCTCCACGGTGATGCTGGCTGACGACCTCCGCTGCGACCCGGCCGAGCTCGCGGTGCTGAGCGCCTCGGGCTACGCGGCGAACCTGATGGCCGGCGCGCGCGACAGCGCCGGCGGCGGCTGGCTGGTCGAGGTCTTCACCGACGAGATCAGCGCCGCCGGTGGTCGACCTCGGCTCGACGTTGCGTGCCCTGGTGGCTGTGGCGCTGGCCCAGCGATGACCGGGGACGTCGACCGGCTGGGCAGCCTGGCCCGGTTGGCGCGCTCGCTGGTGGCCGCGCGGTCCGAGGCCGAGGTGGCGAGGGTCTCCGCGGCCGAGGCCCGGTTCGCCTTCGGTGCCGCCGCCGCCTCGGTGGGCCGGCTCGAGCCCGAGCGGGGTCTCGTGCGCACCCTGGTGAACGCCGGCGACCTCGCGGAGTGGGAGGACGCGGAGCCGGTCGACGAGACCTACCGGCTCGCTGACTTCCCGCTGCTCGCGGCGATGGTGGAGGACGTGCAGCCGTGGGTCCTCTCGACCGCCGACCCGGCAGGCTCACCGGAAGGTCACGCGCTGCTCACGGCCCTCGGTCGGCACAGTGGTCTGGCTGTCCCGGTGCTGCTCGACGGCGTCGTCTGGGGCGAGCTGTTCGTCAGCCAGGGGCGGGGACGCCGCCGCGTTCGACGTCCGTGACGTCGACTTCGGCGTGGCGTTCGCCGGCTTGGTGTCGGCCGGTCTCGGGCAGGTCGAGCACAACGAGCGGGTGCGGCGGCTGGCGTACTCCGACTCCCTCACCGGGCTCGGCAACCGGCGTTTCGTCGAGGAGCGGCTCGACGAAGCGCTCTCCGCCCACCGGCGCGACGGCCGCCCGGTGTCCCTCGTCATGGCCGACGTCAACGGCCTCAAGGCGGCCAACGACCGCAACCAGTCCCACGCCGAAGGTGATGCCGCGCTGCGCGCCGTCGCGTCGGCGCTGTCGAGGGCCACCAGTCGTGCGCCAGGGTCGGTCGCGGGCAGGATCGGGGGGGACGAGTTCTGCGCCGTCGTCGCGGGTGGGCTCGCGGTGGCGGAGTCGCTCGCGGCGGAGTTCCACGCCCTTGCGGCGCAGGCCCCGCACATCCGAGGTGTCGCAGTCGGGATCGCCACCACCGAGCTCGCCGAAGGCCCGGTCGGTCGGGAGCAGCTCCTGGCCTGGGCCGACGAGGCGCAGTACGTCGCCAAGGCGGCCGGCTCCGTGCGACCGGTGGTCGCCGGTCGCGACGCCGAGGGGCAGCCCTTCGAGCGGCGTCGCTGGCGTGGTTCGGCGGGCGCTGACCTGCTGCCACGCGGCCTCGCGCTGCTCGGCGAGCTGCGGGCGCTCCCCACCGCCCAACGGCTCTCAGCCCTCGCGGCCCTTCTCGCGGAGGAATGGGGTGCGACCGGCTGGGTGGTGTCCACGGTGCGTGACGGGGTCGGGGTCCCGGTCTCGTGGCCGCATGGTCAGACGGTGACCGGTCACGCGTTCCCGGTGCCGGCTGCCGAGACCTGGGTGCAGCAGGCGAGGCTTCACGGCGTGGAGCTGCTGGCCGAGGACGCGGAGACCCCGCTCGCCGACGTCCGCGGGCGTGGCTCGGGTCGGGCGTGGTCGCGGCGAACGGATGGTTGCTGGAGCTGCACGGCACCGGGTCGACGACCTTCCTCGGGGTGCTGCCCTCGGCTCGAGCGCTCGCCGCCGTGGCCGTCCTCGGCTAGTGGGTCGGCGTCCCGTCAGACCGGCGCGCGGAGGCTGGCCTGCAGCTCGTCGTCGTCGGTCGAACTTCTGGAAGACGAACGTGCGGTAGGCCCAGAACCGGAACAACGTGCTCAGGGCGAGGCCGATGACGTTGGCGGAGATGTTGTCGGCGAGCGGTGTGGTCAGCCCGAGCACGTAGTGCGAGAACCACAGACACACCAAGGCGATGGCCAGGCCGATGCCGTTGATGACGAAGAAGAGGACGTACTCGCGCAGGTAGCCCTGGTGACGGCGGTTGCGGTAGGTCCAGAACCGGTTGCCGACGTAGGCCACGATCGTGGCCAGCACGACGGAGATGACCTTCGCCGTGAGCGGCTTGGTGTACAGCGGGCCCTCGCCGCCGGCGAACCGCAGCAGGTTGAACGTCGTGACGTCGACGACGAGCGCGACCAAGCCGACGGTGCCGAACTTCGCGAGCTCTCGGGCCAGCCGTCGCGCCGCGGGGGGGAGGCGGACCACCCGACAACTCTAGCCGTCCGGCCCGTGACACCATGCCCTCGCCGAGGGCGATGTCTGTCACACGAGAGCTCCGGCCCACGGACGAGGAGGCACCGATGGTCGACTTCAGTCTCGACGAGGACTACACCGCGCTGCGCGAGACCGTGGCGGCCTTCGCCCGCGACGTGGTCGCCCCGCAGATCGGCGGGCTCTACGAGCGCGGGGAGTTCCCCGTCGACCTGGTGCGTCAGATGGGCGCGATGGGGCTGTTCGGCCTGCCGTTCCCGGAGGAGCACGGGGGGATGGGCGGCGACTACTTCGCCCTCTGCCTGGCGCTCGAGGAGCTCGCCCGGGTGGACTCCTCGGTCGCCATCACCCTCGAGGCCGCGGTGTCGCTCGGAGCCATGCCGATCTTCCGGTTCGGGTCGCAGGAGCTCAAGGACACCTGGCTCCCGCGGCTGACCTCAGGGGAGGTCATCGGCGCCTTCGGGCTCACCGAGCCAGGCGCGGGCTCGGACGCCGGTGCCACGCGCACGACGGCGCGCCTCGACGGCGACGCCTGGGTCATCGACGGGAGCAAGGCCTTCATCACCAACAGCGGCACCGAGCTCACCGGGTTCGTCACGGTCGCGGCGGTCACCGGACGCGCGCGCCGACGGCGCCCCGGAGATCTCCACGATCCTGGTGTCCGTCCGGGACGCCTGGCTTCACCGTCGGACCGGCGTACTCCAAGGTGGGCTGGCGCTGCTCGGACACCCACGAGCTGGCCTTCTCCGACTGCCGGGTGCCGGTGGGCAACCTCGTCGGGGAGGAAGGGCGGGGCTACGCGCAGTTCCTGCAGATCCTCGACGAGGGACGGATCGCGATCGCGGCGCTGTCCGTGGGCCTGGCCCAAGGCTGTGTCGACGAGTCCGTGCGCTACGCGAGCGAGCGGACGGCCTTCGGGCGGCCGATCGGCTCCAACCAGGGGCTGGCCTTCCAGGTCGCCGACCTCGAGGTGCGCGCGCACACGGCCCGGCTCGCGTACTACGACGCCGCCGCCCGGATGCTGGCCGGCCGCCCGTTCAAGCGGCAGGCCGCGATCGCGAAGCTCGTGGCCTCCGAGGCCGCCATGGACAACGCGCGCGTGGCCACGCAGGTCTTCGGCGGCTACGGCTTCATGAACGACTACCCGGTCGGCCGCTTCTACCGCGACGCGAAGGTGCTCGAGATCGGTGAAGGCACCTCCGAGGTCCAGCGCATGCTCATCGCACGCGACCTCGGCCTCTAGCGGTCGACCCCTGGCTGTCGGCGTTCGGCGGCACCGCTCGCTCAGCGCGCGATGTGCCGTCCGCGGTAGACGGCCACCGGCACGAGGGCAGGGTGCCGCACGAGGTAGGCGCCGAGGGCGACGAGCAGGAGCCCGAACACCGTCATCCCGGTGAGGGGCAGCCCGCCGCCGGTGGCCGGCAGCTCCTCACCGTTGTCGTCGTCGTCGACCGTGTTGTCGGACACCTTCGTGAGGACCGCGGTGTTCGTCACCGTGTTGGACGGCGTCACCGGACGCTCCGTGCTCGACACCGCGGCCACGTTGATGAAGTCGACGGTCTCCGAGCCGGCGACCACCGCCTCCTGCTCGTCCGCAGTGACCTGGAAGGTCACCTGCCGGGACTCCCCGGGGCTCATCGTGCCGAGCGCCCACGACAGCCCGGTGACGACGTCGCCGTCCTTGATCTCGGTCACGTCACAGGTCCCGGCAGGAGGTGTTGCTCCCACGCAGGTCGCCGAGTCGGGGACGTAGGTGGTCGTGCCGGAGTCCGGCTGGGACGGCGTCGTAGCCCGGAAGCGTGTCGGTGACGACCACCTCGGTCTGGGGGATGCTGCCCTCGGGCACGGAGGCGGTCAACGTGTAGGTGATGGTGCTGCCGAACTTCACGACGCCGGTCGGCTCGTTGGCCTTGACGATCCCGAGGCCGCTGGTCGTCGGCTTGGACGTGACCGGGACCGTGACCGTGTCGCAGTCGTCGTCGCGGCCGGACCACCGGGGTGGTGTCGTCCGGTGTCGGGGACACGCAGCCGGTGTTCGTGTAGGTGGCCGACGAGCCGCCGTCGGCGGGAGCCAGGACGCGCAGCGTCAAGGACACGGTCGTGGCGGTGCCACCCGGGTGTCAGGCCGTCGGCGAGGGTCCAGGTGACGGTGCCGGCGTCGTGGGTGCCGCCGTCGCTCGCGGACACGAACGCGAACTCCGTGGTGTCGAAGGTGTCGGTGACCACGACCGGCTTGCACCGCGACCGGGTGCGCCACGTCGGCCAGCGCGACGGTCAGGTCGAACGTGACCTCGTCGCCGACCGCCACCGGCGCTGGCCGCGTCGGACGACCTTGACGATGGTGAGGTCGGCGCACCCGACGGACAAGGTGACCTTCCGCTGTCGCTGGTGCCCTCGGATGCGTAGCCGTACGTAGGAAGTCGACGGAGGAGGAGTTCGCGAACGTGGAGCAACCGGTGGCGTCGCCGCTCACCTTCACCGGGATCGTGATGATCCGGCTCTCACCCGGGCTCAGGCTCCCCAGCTTCACCTCGACCGGGTCGGCGGCGGGCTGCGTGTCGAGCACCGTGGCGATCGTGGCCACGGTGACGTCGCCGTCGGGGACCACCGAGGAGGGGAGGTCGTCGGTGACGACGACCTGGCGAACCTCGACCGACCCGGTGTTCGCAGCGTCAGCACGTAGTCGAAGGTCTCGCCGGGCACCAGGGGCGTCGACGCGTCGAGCGCGGTGCCGTCCTGGACGGCGGTCTTGACGATCTCCACCGCGGGCTGTGTCGTAGCCGGAGGCGGCCGCGCTCCCCGGCCAGGCCAGGGCGAGCCCTGAGCCGAGGACGAGGGCCACCGAGGCACCGACGGCCGCGAGCCGGCGGCGCGGGCGGTGGGTGACGGACCGGACCGTGGACATGAGGCTCCTTCGGGACACAGCTGCGCGACGGAGCGGCGCTTGGCCTCTCCGGACGACAGGGCCGGTTTCGCTGTGGCTCCCCCCGGGCGGTGCGCGACCAGCTGCACCCGGGATTCGTTGCCTCCCCTACGACCGGCACCAGTCTGTCGGTCGTCGTGACTCGTTGTCGACCCGTGCCTGCAGGTTCGTGGCCGATCGGCCACAACGAGGCGACACGAGGTCACAGGACGTCCGTTAGGCGCTACTCAGGGTCACCGATCGCCGCCACTAGGCTCTGGCGACGTGACTGACGTGACCGACGCGGCCCCCCGGGCCGACCCCGCTCCGCGGCCGGTGGTCGGTGTCCCGGTGGTCGGTGTGGTGGGGGGCGGTCAGCTCGCCCGGATGATGCAGCAGGCGGCCATCGGTCTGGGCATCACCGTCCGGCTGCTCAGCGAGACGGCCACGTCGTCGGCCGCCCAGGTCGTCCACGACGTCGTCGTCGGAGACCACGACGACCTGGCCACCCTTCGCGCCTTCGCTGCGGGCTGTGACGTGGTCACCTTCGACCACGAGCACGTGCCGACCGAGCACCTTCGTGCCCTGGAGGCCGACGGGATCGCCGTTCGCCCCGGCCCGGACGCGCTGGAGCACGCCCAGGACAAGCTCGTCATGCGACGCAGGCTCAGCGCGGCCGGCGTCCCGTGCCCGCGGTGGGCCGAGGTGCGCACCCGCGAGGACGTCGACGTCTTCGGTGACGAGGTGGGCTGGCCGGTCGTCCTCAAGACGCCTCGCGGCGGCTATGACGGCAAGGGGGTGCGCCTCGTCGAGTCGGGGGTGGACGCGGCCGACTGGCTCGACCGGTTGGCGCCCGGGGCGCCGGGTCTGCTCGCGGAGGAGCGCGTCCCCTTCACGCGCGAGCTGGCCGCCCTGGTCGCCCGCTCACCGTCGGGTCAGGCGGCCGCCTATCCGGTCGTCCAGACCCTGCAGGTCGACGGGGTCTGCCGCGAGGTCGTCGCGCCTGCTCCCGGCCTCGCCGACGACCACGCCGTCGCCGCCCAGGAGGCCGCGCTCCGGGTCGCGGGAGCGCTCGGCGTGGTCGGCCTGCTGGCGGTCGAGCTCTTCGACACCCCGGACGGCGTCCTCGTCAACGAGCTCGCGATGCGGCCGCACAACAGCGGGCACTGGACCATCGACGGCGCGGTCACCTCCCAGTTCGAGCAGCACCTGCGTGCCGTCCTCGACCTTCCGCTGGGTTCCCCGGCGGCGCGTTCGCCGTACGCCGTGATGGTCAACGTCCTCGGCGGTGACCTGCCGGACCTCTACCCCGCCTTCCTGCACTGCCTGGCACGGGACCCGGCGCTGCGCGTCCACGTGTACGGCAAGGAGGTGAAGCCCGGTCGCAAGGTCGGTCACGTCACCGTCTGCGGCGAAGACCTCGACGACCTGCTCGACCGTGGTCGGCATGCGGCGGCCTACCTCCGAGGAGACATCGATGAGTGAAGCGTCGCGTGCCGTGGTCGGCGTCGTCATGGGCAGCGACTCGGACTGGCCGGTGATGGAGGCGGCGGCGCAGGCGCTGACCGAGTTCGACGTGCCGCACGAGGTGGACGTCGTGTCGGCCCACCGGATGCCCGAGGAGATGCTCGAGTACGGCCGGAGCGCGTACGACCGCGGCCTGCGCGTGATCATCGCCGGGGCCGGCGGCGCCGCTCACCTGCCGGGGATGCTGGCCTCGGTGACCCCGCTGCCGGTGATCGGCGTCCCCGTCCCGCTCAAGCACCTCGACGGTCTGGACTCGCTGCTGTCGATCGTCCAGATGCCGGCGGGCGTGCCGGTCGCGACGGTGTCCGTGGGCGGTGCCCGCAACGCGGGGCTGCTGGCCGTCCGCATCCTCGGTGCCTCCGACGCCGCGCTGCGCGGCCCGGATGCGCGACTTCCAGGAGGAGCTGCGCGGCGAGGCCAGCGGCAAGGGGGAGACGCTGCGGCGGCGGCGCGCAGGGACGACCGGCTTCGGCCCGACCTGACCGGTCGCGTCAGGGGCGGCCCAGCGCACGGTAGGTCCAGCCGGCTGCGCGCCACGCCGCCGGCTCGAGCACGTTGCGCCCGTCGACGATGTGCCGCTGCGGCGACGAGCGGTGCCGCTCGCCTCGGGGTCGAGGCTGACGTACTCCGGCCACTCGGTGAGCAGGAGCACGGCGTCTGCGCCGCGCAGCGCCTCGTCGCGCTCTCGACGTAGTTCAGCTCGGGATGGCGACGACGGGCGTTCTCGATCGCCTGCGGGTCGTGGACCACGACCACTGCGCCCTGTGCGGTGCAGAGCAGCGGCGACGTCGAGCGCCGGGGAGTCGCGGACGTCGTCGGTGTCGGGCTTGAAGGCGGCGCCGAGCACGCGCGATCCGGACTCCGGCCACGCTCCGCCGACGACCTCGCGAGCGAGGTCGACCATGCGGGCGCGGCGGCGCAGGTTGATCGCGTCGACCTCCCGGAGGAACGTGAGGGCCTGGTCGACCCCGAGCTCGCCGGCGCGCGCCATGAAGGCGCGGATGTCCTTGGGCAGGCAGCCGCCGCCGAAGCCGAGCCCGGCGTGCAGGAACTTCGCCGCCGATCCGGTCGTCGTAGGCCAAGGCGCGTCGAGAGCATCGTCACGTCGGCGCCGGTGGCCTCGCAGACCTCGGCCATCGCGTTGATGAACGAGATCTTCGTGGCGAGGAAGGAGTTCGCGGCGACCTTGACGAGCTCGGCGGTCGCGTAGTCGGTGACCACCATCGGCATACCGCGTCGGTGAGCGGTCGCGTAGACCTCGCGCAGCCCTTCGCTCGGCCTGCCCGGGCCGTGCCGGGTCGACGCCGAGGACGAGCCGGTCGGGGTGGAGCGTGTCGTCGACGGCGAAGCCCTCGCGAGGAACTCGGGGTTCCAGGCGAGCTCGACCCGTCGCCGGCCGGGGCCGTGGCCCGCAGCCGCTGCGCGAGCCGCGCCGCGGTGCCGACGGGGACGGTGGACTTGCCCGACGACCACGCGCGGGGGCGAGCAGGTGCGGGGCGAGACCGTCGACCACGGCGTCGAGCGCTGAGACGTCTGCGGCGTACTCCCCGGCCTTCTGCGGTGTGCCGACGCACACGAAGTGCACGTCGGCGAACTCGGCGGCCTCCGCGTAGGACGTGGTGAACCGCAGTCGACCCGAGGCGAGTGCCCTCGCTTGAGCAGGTCCTCGAGCCCGGGCTCGTAGAACGGGAGCTGTCCGGCCGAGCAGTGCCGTCGACCTTGGCGGCGTCGATGTCGATGCCCAAGACCTCGTAGCCGAGCTCGGCCATGCAGGCGGCGTGGGTCGCGCCGAGATAGCCGGTCCCGAGGACGGTCAGGCGAAGGGTCACCCACCGAGGGTAGCCAGGGTCGGCCTACCATCAGCATGGGGTCTCTCGACGTCGAGAGACCGGTGTCCCGTCTCGACCGCCGCAGGAGTACGCCGTGTCCGATCTCTTCCGCCCCACCGAGGAGCACGAGCTGCTTCGTGCCTCGGTCCGGGCCCTCGCTGACGCCAAGATCGCCCCCCGCGCGGCCGAGATCGACGAGAGCGGGGTCTTCCCGACCGACGTGCTGGCCGCGTTGGTGGCCGCAGAGCTGCACGCCGTCCACGTCCCCGAGGCCTACGGCGGCGTGGGGGCCGACGCGGTGGCAGCGGCCATCGTCGTCGAGGAGATCGCCCGCGCCTGCATGGCCTCCTCCCTGATCCCGGCGGTCAACAAGCTCGGCACCACGGGTCTGATTCTGGCCGGCTCCGAGGAGCTCAAGCAGCGCTACCTGCCCCCGCTCGCCCGTGGCGAGGTCATGTTCTCCTACGCGCTCTCCGAGCCGGAGGCGGGAAGCGACGCGGCGGCGATGCGCAGCCGTGCCGTTCGCGACGGCGACGGCTGGGTGCTCAACGGCGGCAAGCGGTGGATCACCAATGCCGGCGTGTCCCGCTACTACACCGTGATGGCGGTCACGGACCCTGAGGCGCGAACCCGCGGCATCTCGATGTTCGTCGTCCACGACGACGACGAAGGCTTCACCTTGGGTGCCCCCGAGAAGAAGATGGGGATCAAGGGCTCGCCCACCCGCGAGCTGTTCTTCGACGACGTCCGGCTCGGGGACGACCGGATGGTGGGTGATCCGGGTACCGGCTTCTCGACGGCGCTGCGCGCCCTCGACCACACCCGCCCGACGATCGCCGCTCAGGCGGTCGGTGTCGCGCAGGGAGCCCTCGACTACGCGCTGGGTTACGTCAAGGAGCGCAAGCAGTTCGGCCGGGCGATCGCGGAGTTCCAGGGACTGCAATTCATGCTCGCCGACATGGCGATGGCCCTCGATGCTGCGCGGCTCCTGACGTACGCCGCGGCTGAACGTCGGAGCGCGGAGCCCCTGATGCCACGTACTTCGCCTCGGCGGCCAAGACGTTCGCCTCGGACACCGCCATGCGCGTCACCACGGACGCCGTGCAGCTGCTGGGGGGCTACGGCTACGTCAAGGACTACCCCGTCGAGCGGATGATGCGCGATGCCAAGATCACGCAGATCTACGAGGGCACGAACCAGATCCAGCGGATCGTCATGGCGCGTCACCTGCTCAGGTAGCGGCCACGCCGGACGGGTCGACCCGGGACCTTCCTCATAGGATCCGGACATGGCTTCTGAGGAGACTCGCAGTGCCGGCCGGGCGCTCGCCCGCGTCGTCGCGGACCACGCTGTCGCGCATCATGGGCGTCACCGACACCAACCTCCTGGGCACGGTTCACGGTGGCGTCATCATGAAGCTGGTCGACGAGGCGGCTGGTGCGGCGGCCGCCCGCTACTCCGGCGGGGCGGCGGTGACGGTGGCCATGGACGAGATGGCCTTCCTCGCGCCTGTGCGGGTCGGCGACCTCGTCCGCGCCGAGGCTCAGGTCAACTGGGCCGGGCGGACCTCGATGGAGGTCGGCGTGCGCGTCCTCGCCGAGAGGTGGGACCAGGTCGAGGAACGCACCCGGGTCGCCACGGCGTACCTCGTGTTCGTCGGTGTCGACGGCACCGGCCATCCCCGGGTCGTGCCGCTGCTGGTGCCGGAGTCGGAAGCGGAGCTCCGCCGCTCGAACGAGGCCGGGATACGACGAAGCCACCGACTGGCCCGGCGCGAGGCGATCCGGTCCTCGCGCTCGGTCGACGGCGCCGCGGAGGACCCGCCGCCCGACTCCTTCGCCTAGCGGCAGCGACCCGCCTTCGCAGCGGTGACGTTCTTGTCACCGGCCCCGCTCGGATTCGGCGCCGAGACCGTCGGTGCCACTGCCTTGGTGTAGTCGGAGCCGAGGATCACCTGCATCACCGGCCCCTGGGACGGGACGGCGCGCAGCTCAGCGCCCGGCAGCGCTGCAGCAAGGGTCTTGACCGACTCGTTGTAGGCCGGGTCGTAGGCGATGATCGTTCGGGTGGCGCCTGCAGTGGCTGCGTTGGCCGGAGGCGCAGCGATGGCGAACCCGACGCCGGCGAGGTCGTTGGCCGCGGTTCGGGCGAGCCCCGTGATCCCGGCACCGTTGAGCACCTGGACCTTGATCTGTCCGGGGGCCACCGTGGCGCGCGCCGTGTCGTCGGCCCCTGCCGTGACGACAGGGACGACTGCTTCGTCAGACTCGATCTTGGAGAACAGCTCCTGCGCGGCCTGGCGGTCCCACCGCACCGAGGACCCGTGGAGCCCGTCGCGGTAGTCGTAGTCCGCGATCGGAACGGTGAGGAAGGTGACGTTGCCGGCTGCGACCTGCTTGAGCTTGGCCGCCAGGGCCAGGATGTCGTCACGCTTGATCCGGTCGTCGACGGTCACCGAGGCGAGTGACGCGTCGAGAAACGCCGTGAGCTTGGCAGGGTTGAGCAGCGTGCCGCTGGCGGTCGCCGTCCTGAACATGGAGCCGAGGAACTGCTGCTGGCGCTCGATGCGGCCGATGTCGGCGCGGGGGTCGAAGTAGCGCGCGCGGACGAAGGCGAGCCCTTCGGCCCCGTTGAGCACGCTCTTGCCCTTGGGGAGGTCGAGCCCGGACTTCTGGTCGGAGATCGGCTGCTTCACGCAGACCTCGACGCCTCCGAGGGCGTCCACCATCGAGACGAACCCCTGGAAGTTCACCTCGACGTAGTGATCGATCGTCACGCCGGTGTTGGCCTCGATGGTCTTGATGGTGAGAGCCGGGCCGCCGTAGGCGAAGGCGGCGTTGAGCTTGTTGCTCGACTCCTTGTGCTTCGTGCCCGCGTCGTCGGTCCACGCCGGGATCTTCACGAAGGAGTCGCGAGGGAGGCTGATCATGGTCACCTGGTCGCGTTCCTTCGACAGGTGCATCAAGATCATCGTGTCGGAGCGGCGCCCTGCGCCGTTGTCCGCGGTGGCTGACCCCAGGTGCAGCTTCTTGATCTGCTTCTTGGTCAGTCCCTCGCGGTTGTCCGACCCCACCAGGAGAATCGTCTGGGCCTCGTCGGCGACGCTGCTCCGCGGTCCGGTCAACCCCACGTCGGCTCGCTGGAGCTGGGCGTCGAGGGCGGTCACGGCGAACCAGCCTCCGGCGCTGACCAGCAGCACCATGGTCGAGCCGATCGCGGCGGCGATGATGCCGGTCCTGCGTGGCGGGGTCCGCCCTCCCGGCGTCCGCCCGGACGGACGCCCGCGAGGGTCGAGCTCCGGCGGGAGCGTCGCGGTCGCACCAGTGGCCGAGTGGCCACCGATGGGCGTCTGACTCACGTCTGCTGCACCTCTCGCTGTCGCCGGGTCGCCTGCTCGTGCCCCGGCCGGTCAGGACCGGTCTCCTGGTGGGACGCACCGGACCTCGTGTTGGTTCACCCGCCAGGGCCGGTGTTGCGTACGTCACCCCTGGTCAAGGTGGCCGTTCCGATCACGGTAGCCGCCCGTGTCCTGTTTTCCCGTGAACCGGGTCCCGGGCCACCGGCGGCGTCCAGGTGCGGCGGACCGGTACCGGTGAGGGGCTCGACTACCATCCCCCTCCATGGTCGAGGAGGCGCACCCCGGGGTCTCGGTGATCATGCCGGTGCTCAACGAGGCCCTTCATCTCGAGGCCGCGGTGCGCGCGATCCTCGATCAGGGCTACGCCGGCCCCTTCGACGTGGTGCTGGCGATCGGCCCGTCCCACGACGCGACGGCCGCCGTCGCTGCGGAGCTCGCACGCGATCCTCGGGTCCGGCTCGTCGAGAACCCGTCGGGGTCCACCCCGCCGGGCTCAATGCTGCCCTGGCTGTGTGCAGCCACCCCGTCGTGGTCCGCGTGGACGGGCATGCCGAGCTGCCCTGCGGGCTACATCACCCGGGCCGTCAACACCCTCGAGCGGACCGGTGCCGCCAACGTCGGTGGTGTGATGGCGGCCGTCGGGACCAACGACTTCGAGTGCGCGGTGGCTGCTGCGATGACCTCGCGCTTCGGTGTGGGCGGGGCCCGCTTCCACACCGGCGGCGAGGAGGGCCCGGCGGACACGGTCTACCTGGGCGCCTTCCGGCGGGCTGTGCTGGACCGACTGGGAGGCTACGACGAGCACTTCGTGCGAGCCCAGGACTGGGAGCTCAACCACCGCATCCGGAAGAGCGGGGAGGTGGTGTGGTTCGACCCAGGGCTCCTGGTCACGTACCGACCGCGACCGGACCTCCGGTCCCTCGCGCGCCAGTACCGCGACTACGGCCGTTGGCGGCGCGCCGTCATCCGCACCGCGCCTGGCACGGTCAGCCTCCGCTACCTCGCGCCTCCAGTCACGGTCGCGGCGGTCGGCCTGGGGACGGTGGCAGGCCTCGTGGGGATCGCCACTGGGGTCTCGGCCCTGCTCGCGGGCTTCGTCCTGCCCGTCGGCTACGCGGTGGCCGTCCTGGTGGCTGCAGCCCGAGCCCCTCGACGACTGAGCGTGCGGTCTCGTGCACTGCTCCTCGCGGTCTATCCCACGATGCACGCCTCCTGGGGGTGGGGATTCCTCACGTCTCCGCGCCGCCTGGCCGCCGTCCGCAGCACGCCACAGCCGGCGAGCGGTCCCTCAGCGGCGGTGTGACGGCCGCAGATCCGGGTCCCCGACGGGCCTCGGCGCGCATCGACGCGCGGCGGCCCGGTGGCAAAGTCGACGGGTCCGCGTCGCGCATGCGCCTGTCCGCCTGCCTTGGGTTCGGGGAGGGATCGAGCAGCGATGCGCGAGAGGATCCGTGCGATCTACCGAGATCGAAGCTGCTCCAGCTGCTCATCGTCCGGGATCTCAAGGTCAAGTACGCCGATTCGTACCTGGGCTGGTTGGCGGAATGTCCTCGACCCTCTGCTGATGTCGGTCGTGTACTGGTTCGTCTTCACCCCGGACCTTCCCCCGGCCCAGCGGGACCCAGCCCTACATCGTGTTCCTCCTGCTCGGGGTGCTTCCCTGGTACTGGGCCAGCGGCGCGATCAACGGCGCGACCAACGCGATCAGCGGCCAGTCCAAGCTCGTCGGATCGATGCGGATCGCTCGCGAGGTGTGGGTGCTCAGGCTCGTCGGCAGCAAGTTCCTGGAGTTCCTCTTCGCGATCCCGGTGGCGGTGTTCTTCATCGTCCTCTTTCACGCCGAACCCACGCGGTACACGTTCACCGTTCCCCTCGCCATGCTGCTCCAGGCAATCTTCCTCACTGGGGTTGCGCTGGCGCTGGCCCCCCTCGCGGTGCTCGTCCCCGACATCAACCGCCTGATGCGCATCGCGATGCGCGTGCTCTTCTACCTGTCGCCGGTCCTCTATGGCATGGCGAACGTCAGCCCGAAGCTCCGTCCTCTCTACGCCTTGAACCCGCTGGCCGGTCAGCTCGACCTCTACCGTGCAGCGTTCTTCCCCGAGCAGTTCGTGGGGTGGTGGCTGGTGGCCTCGTCGGCGGTCCTCTCCGTCCTGTGCCTCATCGCCGGCGCGATCATCTTCGTGCGCCTCGAGAAGTCCATGCTGAAGGAGATATGAGCAGCCCCGTGCGCGACATCGCACCCCCCCACTCGATCAAGGTCGAGGACCTCGGCGTCCAGTTCTTCAGGAGCCGACGGCGCCGTGCCTCGATCCGCGACCAGCTGTTCAGGCCGTCGAGGGTCCAGAAGTCCCAGCAGTTCTGGGGACTGCGCGACGTGTCGTTCACCATCCAGCCCGGCGAGGCCGTCGGGGTCGTCGGTGCCAACGGGCACGGCAAGTCGACCTTGCTCAAGCTGGTCGCGGGGGTCATGCTGCCGGACGAGGGGACGGTCGACGTGCGCGACGGCGTCGCTCCGCTCATCGAGGTCACGGGGGGATTCGTCGGCGACCTCACCGTCCGCGACAACATCTACCTGACGGCTGGGCTGCACGGGCTCTCGAAGGCCCAGATCGACGAGCGGTTCGACGACATCGTCGAGTTCGCGGAGGTCAAGGACTTCCTCGACATGAGCTTCCGTCACCTCTCGAGCGGGATGAAGGTCCGCGTCGGGTTCTCCGTGATCACCCAGCTGGATGAGCCGATCCTGCTGGTCGACGAGGTGCTTGCCGTGGGTGACAAGAAGTTCCGGCGCAAGTGCACCAAGCGGCTCGAGGAGCTGTTCTCGGGGGGCGCACCTTGTTCCTGGTCTCCCACAGCGAGGACAACCTGCAGAAAGTTCTGCACGCGAGGGCTGTACCTGAGGGAAGGCCGTCTCGTGCTCGACGGCTCGATCCACGAGGCGCTGGAGGCGTACGAGGCGGCTGGCGCGGACGGACAGGGACTCTGAGTGGCTGAGGCGCTGGACCCACGCGGCGAGGGCGGTGACCGGCCGGACAGCGCCGAGGATGCTGTCGTCCCCGTCACCACTCACCCCGCGTCCACGCGGCTGACCCGCGGCTTGAGGTGGCTGACCGGCGGACCAGGAGCGTTCCCGTACGAGCTGATCCAGCGCTGCCGACGTGGTGTTGGCGGTTGCTCGACCTCGCCGATGCCGTCGCCGGGCTGGCCGCGCGCGCGCCGGCACCGACCGATGGTGCGACGACAGTCGTTCGGGTGCGGGGACGACGGATGCGCGCGGTCGTTCTCCCCTACGCGACGCCGTGGCAGGTCCGGCAACGCACCGCGGGTGGTCGCCGACGCACTGGCTGCAGCTGGGGTGGAGTACTTCGCGCTGCCGGACGGCAGCGGACGGGTGCGTCTGTGCCTGCGGTCGACCGATGCTGCTCGCTCGTTGGACGCACTCCGCGCCGTCGCTCGCCATGAGCCGCTCCATCTCGGGCGGGTGCGTCGCAAGCGGGTCCTCGGGGTCCGCGGGGTCGCGTCGTTCCCTTCGCACGGTCTGGCCAAGGAGCGCGCTCTGCGCGCGGTGATCCCGGCCGTGGATCCGGGTCGCCGGATGGTCCTGGCCATGGACGAGGCGGGCGTGGACCTCGAGTTCTGGCGGGTGCTGAACGGTGACGTCTGGGGAGCGCCGCTCCCCAACCGTTTCGGCCCGAACCTTCGACCGGCCGCGCGAGTGCCTGCGGTGCTCCGGTTCGGTGACCTGGAGCTCGCGTCCTTCGAGGAGCTCTCCGCCACGCACGTCGACCAGGTCACCTTCCCGGTCGACGTCGTCTATACCTGGGTCGACGGAGACGACCCACGCTGGCGCGAGCGCATGGAGACCTACCGGGACTCTCCGGTCCGGGGTGACGGAGGCGGGTTCCTACGCCCGGTTCACCGACTTCGACGAGCTCCGCTACTCCCTCCGCAGCCTCGCGATGCATGCGCCGTGGGTCCGTCATGTGTGGCTGGTGACCGACGACCAGACCCCGGCGTGGCTGAAGCCGGACTGCCCTGGGCTCACGGTCGTGAGTCATCGGGACATCTGGCCGGAGCCGGCTGATCTGCCGGTCTTCAACTCCCATGCCATCGAGGCCAACCTCAGCGCCATCGAGGGCCTGGCGGAGCACTTCGTCTACTTCAACGACGACGTGCTCCTCGGACGGGACGTGCTCCCCACGGCCTTCTTCTCACCGGGTGGCGTGATCCGCTTCTACCCGTCGAGCGCTCAGGTCGGCCTCGGCCCGCCGCTGCCGGTCGACGGTGCACCTTCGTTCGCTGCCAAGAACGACCGGAGGCTGCTGCGGGAGGCGACCGGCGCCGGGCAGACCCAGAAGCTGTGGCACACCCCGCACGCGCAACGCCGGTCGATCAGCGCCGAGCTGCACGCGAGGTTCCCCGAGGCCTACGCGACGACCTCGGGATCGCGCTTTCGTGACCCGGAGGACATCGCGCCGATCCCGCTGCACCTCTGGTACGCCTACCGAACCGGACGGGCTGTCCCGGCGCGGCTCTCCTACGGGTACATCGTGTTGGGGCGTCGTTCCACGCGCAGGGCGTTGGGGCGGCTTCGTCGACGGCGGAACCTGGACGTGTTCTGCCTCAACCAGAGCTGGCGATCCTGGTGCTGCGCAAGGTGTCGCTGCGCATCACCGCGCTGCTCGTCCGCACGCCCGTGACGGCCAACCAGCTCACCGGGCTGATGATCGTGGTGGGCCTGGTCGCGGCCGTGCCTGCGGCGCTGGCGGGCTGGTGGATGGCGCTCGTGGCCGTGCTGCTCGTGCAGGTCTACTTCCTCCTCGACCTCTGCGACGGCGAGGTCGCGCGCTGGCGGCGGCAGACCAGCATCACCGGCGTCTACCTCGACCGGGTGGGCCACTACCTCGTCGAGGCGGCCCTCCTCAGCGCCTACGGCATCCGCGCGGGCGGCCAGGAGTGGGGCATGTGGTCCACGCTCGGCGTGCTCACCGCGCTGTGCGCGGTGCTGGTGAAGGCCGAGACCGACCTCGTCGACGTCTCCCGCGCCCGCAAGGGCGAGAGCGTGCTGGCCGACGAGGAGGTCGAGCTGCGCAGCCCGGCGCTGGGGAAGCTGCGCAAGGTCGCCTCGGTGTTCAAGATCCACCAGCTCACCGGCGCGCTCGAGTCGTCGTTCCTGCTGCTCGTCGCGGCCTCGATCGACGCCGTCGCCGGCGACCTCACCGCCACCCGCATCTTCGCCGGGGCCATGCTCGGCGATCGCGGGCGTGATGGTGGTGCTGCACCTCGCGAGCATCCTGCTGTCGCGGCGGCTGTCGTGACGACCGAGCCGGCACCGGGCGGCGGTCGCCGGAGCCGCCCTGCCGTCGATGTCCGCGGTGATCCTCACCCTGGGCGACCGGCCGGCCGAGCTCGCGGCGGCGGTCGAGCCGTGCGCCGCCAGCTCGGTGCCGCGGTCGAGATCGTCGTCGTCGGCAACGGGGCCGACGTGCCCGACCTGCCGCCCGACGTGCGGGTGCTGCGGCTCGCGGCGAACGTCGGCATCCCGGCCGGGCGCAACGAGGGGGTCGTCGCGACCACCGGCGACGTGGTCGCGTTCCTCGACGACGACGGCCTGCTGCAGGGCGACGACGCGTCGCGCACCTGGCCGCGGGAGTTCGCCGCCGACCCCCGGCTGGGCATCGTCTCGTTCCGCATCGCCGACCCCGACGGCGGCCCGGGAGCGCGGCGGCACGTGCCGCGGCTGCGCGCGGGCGACCCGCTGCGCAGCAGCGACGTCACGACCTTCCTCGGCGGTGCGTGCGCGGTGCGGCGCTCGGTGTTCGACCGGGTCGGGCTGCTGCCCGGCGACTTCTTCTACGCGCACGAGGAGACCGACCTCGCCTGGCGCGCGCTCGACGCCGGCTGGCGGATCCGCTACGACGCCGACGTCGTGCTGTGCACCCGGCCACGCCGCCGACGCGGCACGCCACCTACTACCGGCTCAACGCGCGCAACCGGGTCTGGCTCGCGCGGCGCCGGCTGCCGCTGCTGCTGGTGCCCGTCTACCTCGGCACGTGGACCGTGCTCACCGTGGCGCGCACGCACGATCCGGTTGACCACGCCGCGACCGGTGTAGGGCAGCGTGCACTCATCGACGATCTTGTGCGACCCGTCCTTGGCGACGTGCTCCATCATCACGATCACCCGGCGAGCGCCGTGGACGAGGTCCATGGCGCCGCCCATCCCCTTCACCATCTTGCCCGGGATCATCCAGTTCGCCAGGTCGCCCGTCGCCGACACCTGCATCGCGCCGAGGACGGCGGCGTCGATGTGCCCTCCGCGGATCATCCCGAACGACGCGGCCGAGTCGAAGAACGAGGCTCCGGGCAGGACCGTCACGGTCTCCTTGCCCGCGTTGATGAGGTCGGGGTCCTCCTCGCCCTCGAAGGGGTAGGGGCCGACCCCGAGGATCCCGTTCTCGGACTGCAGGACGACCGTGATGTCGTCGGGCAGGTAGTTGGGGACCAGGGTCGGCAGCCCGATCCCGAGGTTCACGTACTGGCCGTCCTCGAGCTCGAGGGCGGTGCGGGCGGCGAGCTGCTCGCGGGTGAGCGGCACCACGGGCATGGGTCAGGCCTCCTGGGTCGCGCGGGGACGGACCGTGCGGCGCTCGATGCGCTTCTCGGCGACCGTGTCGTCGGGGCCGACGAGGACCACCCGTTGCACGAAGATGCCCGGGGTGTGGATGTGGTCGGGCTCGAGGTCGCCCGGCTCGACGAGGCGCTCGACCGTCGCGATGGTCAGGCGTCCGGCGGCTGCGCAGAGCGGGTTGAAGTTGCGCGCCGACTCGTGGAAGACCAGGTTGCCGTGCCGGTCACCGACAGCCGCGTGCACCAGGGCCACGTCGGTGGTGATCGCCTCCTCGAGGACGTAGGTGCGCCCGCCGTAGTCGCGGGTCTCCTTCGCCGGGGACGCCAGCGTGACCGACCCGTCGGGGGCGTAGCGCCACGGCAGCCCGCCGTCGGCCACCTGCGTGCCGACCCCGGTCGCGGTGAAGAAGGCAGGGATGCCCGCCCCCCCAGCCCGCAGGCGCTCGGCCAGGGTGCCCTGCGGCACGAGCTCGACCTCGAGCTCGCCGGTGAGGAACTGCCGCTCGAACTCCTTGTTCTCGCCGACGTAGGACGACGTGGTGCGGGCGATGCGCTTGGCACCCAGCAGGACGCCGAGTCCCCAGCCGTCCACCCCGCAGTTGTTGGACACGACCCGGAGGTCGGTGACCCCACGGTCGTAGAGCGCCTGGATGAGCACGCTGGGGATGCCGCAGAGCCCGAACCCACCGACGGCGACAGAGGCGCCGTCCGCGATGTCGGAGACGGCTTCGGCTGCTGTGCTGACGACCTTGTCCACGGCCAGTGACCCTAGTGGAGGAGGACCTACTTGCAGATCGCCGCGTCGGCCTTGCGGGTCTCGAAGGTCGGCGTGGACGGTGACTTGCTCGGGTTGACGGTGACCTCGACGGCCGAGGCTCCGGCGTAGTCGGTGCCGAGGACGAGCTCGACGACCTGCCCGAGCCCCTCGACCTGCCGGGTCTGGGACGACGTGGCCTCAGCAAGGGTCCGGGCCGACTCGCTGCGCGGCTCCGACCAGCGGACGATCGTCGTGTCGCGCACCCCGGCAGCGGTGGTGTAGCCGACGACGGTGTAGCCGAGCCTGTCGAGCTCCTTGGCGGCGTCCTTCGCCGCGCCCGTCACGCCGGTGGCGTTGACGACGCGGACGTTGATGGTCGTGGGAGCAGCGACGAGCGGCGACGCCGACGGGGAGGGGGAGGGGCTGGCGCCGGTGTCCGACCCGGGCAGCGGCTTGTCCTGACGGATGGCCTTCCAGACGATGTCCGCCTGCGACGTCCACTGGAGGCGGTTGCGGTCGGGCGGGTAGACCTCGACGGGGATCGTCATGAACTCGATCTGGTCCAGGCCCACCTGACGGACGTCCTGGGCGAGAGCAGCGAGCTTCGAGACGCTGTTCAGGGCCTTGTCCGTGCTGAGCGAAGAGGTCGCCGCGTCAAGGAACGAGTAGAGCTTGACCGGGTTGGTCAACGTGCCCTTGGAGGTCACCTTCTGCATCACGGACGACAGGAACGCCTGCTGGCGCGCCAACCGCTCCGGGTCGCTGCCGTTGCCGATGTGCCGCAGGCGCACGTAGTCCAGGGACTGGTCGCCGTTGAGCGTGTTGCAGCCGGCCGGGAGCGAGATGTGGCCCACGGTGTCGTTGACCGCTTCTGGCAGGTAGACCTTCACCCCGCCGAGCGCCTTGACCATGCCGCGGAAGCCGTTGAAGTCCACGACCATGAAGTGGTCGATCCGGATGTCGGTGAGCTGTTCGACGACGCGGCGGACGCAGGACGCGCCGCCGATCGAGTACGCCGAGTTGAACTGCCGCAGCCCGGCGCTGCTCGTGCCGCCGTTGCGTCTTGCAGGTCGGCATCTGAACCATCGAGTCGCGGGGAATGCTCACGGCCAGGGCGCTCTGCCGGTCGGCCGAGATGTGCAGCAGCATCGTGGTGTCGGAGAGGCCGGCGCCGGACTCTCCACCGACGAAGCCGTTGTCGCCCTCGCGGGTGTCCGAGCCGATGAGCAGGATGTTCAGCGGTGACTGGGCGGCGGCCGCCGACGGCGTGATGACCTGGGGGCGGTCGCTCTGGTCCTGGGTGTCCTCGATCGCGTCGAGGTTGGCGTTGAGGTGGTTGTAGGCGTAGACCGCGAACCCTGCGGTCCCGGCCGCGAGCACGGCGAACGCGACGCCCACGGCGATGAGGGCCCGCCGGCGTCGGGACCTGTGCGGGCGCGCAGCAATGACCGTCTCGGGGGACGGCGGCTGCTCGGTCATGGCACCGCGCTCACGATCAACTGCTCCTTGGGGGGATCGGGACAGTCTACGGAACGTCCCGTCCTTGGTGCGACGCCGCGAACGGGGCGGCGGTTCCGTCAGGTTCACGCCAGCCTGGGGAGCCCAGGCAGGTCGACGCCGACCGTGGCGGTGACCCGTTCGTCGTGGCAGACCCTCTCGAGGTCGGCGCCGACGGGTCACCCCCTCGGACGAGCGCGACCGACCCGCCGTGGATCACGGGGAGCACGGCGGCCGCCACCCAGCCGTCTGTGCTGGTGAGGGGGAGGCAGGTGAGCAGGCGCTGCGGCGCCTGTCGGGTCCGCCAGCAGCTCGAGCGCTCGGTCGAGGAGCTGCTGGGTGCTGGTCGATCTCGATCCGGTCGCCAGGGCCGCTGAGGTGAGGGTGCTGTGATCCGGTGGAGGGGCGTCCGGCTGCGCGCGCAGGAGGAGCGTCAGGTCCTCGACCGGAAAGGCAGGGGGGGGTCTCGAGGGGGAGCCCGAACGGGTGCAGGCGGGTGGCCCACACGGACTTCGCGGCTGTTCCCGCGGGCGAGTGGGCCAGGTCCGGTCCCACGACGACGAGGTCGGGGCCTTCGGGGTCCTCGACGTGCTCGCCCTCGTCGCCTTCGAGGCGAAGCGTCGCGCCTGCGCCCCAGGCGCCCAGTCCGAGGGTCACGGCCTGCCAGTGCAGGGGCAGTCGGACCGACACGCTCAGCGGTTGCCCGAGCTCGTCGTGGAGCGCACGGACCGCATGGGCCGCCTTGGACACGCCGTTGGCCGCGCTCGCGACCGACAGCTCGACCCGCTCGCCGGTGCTCAGGTCGAGGTCGGTGATCAGCGGTTCGGCAGGGTCGCGTCGCAGCCGTTCGACGAGCGCGGCGTACGGCGTGGAGGGCGTCGTCACCCGCACACCCTGGCACTGGTCCAGCGAGGCGAGCGAGGCGGTGGCGGCTCAGGGTCGGCGACCGACCCGCCGATAGCCCTAGGGACGCGGTCGTCCGGCCGCGTCCGTCACGCCCGACGCCGAGGAGCCGAGTCCGTGCGCCGTACCGCCGCTGTCCTGATGCTGAGCGTGACCGTTCCCGCTCTCATCGTCGTACCCACCGTGGGCCAGGCAGCCGCGCGACCGCACCCCGTCGCTCCCCGTCTCGACACCCTCGCCCTCGGCGGGGTGGACGCCACCGCCTGGGCTGCGGAGCGGACCCGTCCGGCCCCGGCGGAGGCCACGGTGGAACGGGTGGCCGGCGACCGTCCCGAGGTGTTCACCCAGCAGCTGAGGACCGCCGACTACAGCCTCGTGGGCGTCACCTGGGACGCGGAGCAGTCCGCTCCCGTCGACCCCGCGGACCTCCGGGTAACCGTGCGGACCCGGTCCGGCGGAAGCTGGCAGCCGTGGACCGTCCTGGAGACCGACTCCGGGGACGGCCCGGCCGAGGGCGAGGGTGTGGTTCCTGTCGAAGGGGCCGCCGCCGGAGTCGGACGCCCGGCGCGGACCGGGACGTCGCCGTACTTCGCTGGTCCCTCGGACGGGGTCCAGGTGCGGGTGGACACCCTCGCGGGGACTCTCCCGACCGGCCTTCGCGTCGACCTGGTCGACCCGGGCAGCTCGGCGGCCGACGACGCCCTGGTGGCCACACCGCCCTCGTCGGCCCAGGCGGCCACCGGGATGCCCGCGGTGATCACCCGCGCCCAGTGGGGCGCGGACGAGTCCCTGCGCAACTCGGGCCCGACGTACGAGCCCAGCGTCCGGGTCGTCTTCGTCCACCACACGGCGACGTCGAACAGCTACACGAAGGACCAGGCCGCAGCTGCCGTCCGTTCCATCTACGCCTACGACACCAACAGCCTCGGCTGGTCCGACATCGCCTACAACGTCCTCGTCGACAAGTTCGGGCAGGTCTTCGAAGGACGCCATGGCGGCCTGGACCGGGCGGTGCGGTCGGGTGCCACCGGGGGCTTCAACGCGCAGACGTGGGCGGTGTCGGCCCTGGGCAACTACTCCACGAGCGCTCCCTCCACGGCGCTGGTCAACTCCCTGACGAACGTCGTGGCCTGGAAGGCGGGGATCTCTCACCTCGACCCGGCCGGTAGGGCGACCCTCACGGCCGCGAACGGGGCGGGTACGACGGCGAAGTACCGCGACGGGACCAAGGTCACCTTCAACGTGATCTCCGGTCACCGCGACGCAGGGTCCACGGCCTGCCCGGGGGAGCTCCTGTATGCCAAGCTGCCCGCGATCAGGTCCTCGGTCGAGGCGCGCATGGGAGCCCAGCTCTACCGCACGACGGCTGCGCCGCGCGTGGTCGACAAGGGAACGACCACCCCGGTCAGGGTGCAGGCCCGGCCGATGACGGCCCAGAGCTGGCGCCTGGAGATCACGAAGCAGGGCACGAGCACCGTGGTCCGTACGGCGTCCGGCTCGGCCGCCAAGGACGAGCTGATCCAGGTGGGCTGGAACCTCGAGGGCAGCGACGGCAAGGTCGTGCCGGCCGGTGTCTACACCCTCACCCTCCAGTCGTGGAACGCGACGAGCGCGGCCGTGCCCTATGCGGTCAACGTGTCCCTCTTCGCCGATCCGAACGTGCTCCCACGCCCGGCTGACGGGATCTTCCACCTCGAAGGTCGCGGGTACGGCCACGGGCACGGGATGTCGCAGTTCGGCGCCGAAGGCGCAGCCCGCAAGGGCCTGAGCTACGCACAGATCCTGGCCTTCTACTACCCGGGAACTGCGCTCGCGACGGCGCCGGCCGCGCAGACCATGCGGGTCGCGCTGTCGCAAGGAGTCCGGACCTCGACCTCGGTGCCTGACCTGCGCCTCCGGCCACAAGCCGGGTTGCAGGTCTCCGAGGGCGGCACCGACCTGGTGCTTCCGCGACTGATCGCTGGCAAGTCCGTCACCATGTGGAGGACGACCCTGTCCGGCGGCAAGCTCAGCCTCTTCGGTTGGGTCGGTGGTGCCTATACCCCGATCCCCGGGTGGGCGGCGCGGCCAGGTCCGTTCCGATTCACCACGGCGCCAGGAGCCTCCACCACGTCACGCGTGACGCTCGTGCGTCCCAACGGGCAGGAGGTCGTCTACCGAGGGGTCGTCGAGGCCCGCGCCAACGCGTCCGGGGACCGCCTCTCCGCCGTGTCCGAGGTCCTCGTGGACGACTACGTGAAGTCCGTGGTGTCGGCGGAGATGCCCGGCGGCTGGTCGCCGGCCGCCTACCAGGCGCAAGCGGTGGCGGCCCGCTCCTACGCGCTGTTCAAGCGTGCGGCGGCCGTCGCTGCGGGGAGCGCGTCGCACATCTGCGACACCACCTCGTGCCAGGTCTACAACGGCTACTCCGGGGAGACCCCGGCGGAGGCGAAGGCGGCGACGGCGACCGCTCGGCGGTACCTCACCTCGGCGGGGGCACCGATCTTCGCCGAGTTCGGCTCCGCCAACGGTGGCTGGAGCGCGTCGGGCGGGAAGCCCTACCTCGTGGCCAAGGCCGATCCCTACGACGGCGTCGTCACGGGCTCCGCGAACTGGGGTCACGCATGGACCACCTCGGTGTCCGCTGCGTCGGTGCAGGCCGCCTACCGGAGCCTCGGCACCGTGCAGAGGCTCGTCGTCCTCGGGCGCGACGGGCGCGGTGAGTGGGGCGGCCGGGTCACCCGGATCCGTCTGGAGGGGTCGGCTGCTGACGTGACCGTGACGGGGACGGCGTTCCGCAGCGCACTCGGGCTGCGCAGCGAGTGGTTCCGCGGCCAGCAGGTGGCTCCGGCGCCTCCGCCGGTCGTGGTGCCCACGGCGCCCCCTGTCGTCGAGCCGACGCCGGTCCGATCGCTGAAGGTCGTCGCGGGGGACCGGGTCGCGACCCTGTCGTGGACCGCTCCCCGCAGTGCCGGGAGCCGGCCGGTGACGGGCTACCGGGTCACGCTCTCCCCGGGGCCGCGGGTGATCGACCTGCCGGCCACGGCGCGCTCGGCGACCCTGGACCGGCTGGTCAACGGTCGTTCGTACGCGATCGCGGTCCTCGCCCGGAGCTCGGTGGGTTCGTCCAGCCCTGTCAGGTCCTCGGTGCTCCCGACCTCGGTGTACGGCTACCAGGTCAGCGTCCCGGCCGCACGGCTGTGGAGCGCTGCCTTGCCCGCGTCGACCGATCAGGTGGTGCGGGTCCTGGGCACTGCCGGTGTCCCGTCGACCGGCGTCTCTGCGGTGATGCTGCGCGTCACGTCCACGGGCACCGGGGAGCGGGGCGTGTTGATGGTGGCACCCACCGGACGGCCCGCACAGGTGGCTCCCGTGGCGGTTCGCTCGACCGGTCGGACGACCAACCTCGTGACGGTCGCGCCAGGAACTGGCGGAACCGTCACGCTCCGCTCGTCCGCTGCAGCTCCCGTGGGAGTCGACGTCGTCGGCTACTACACGCTGCAAGGCGGCGTCGGACGACGTCTGGTCGCCGTCACGCCGGCCCGGGTCGGCGCGAGGCTCGTCACCTCGGCCTCCCCCATGACCGTGACCGTCACCGGCCGCAACGGTGTCCCGCGTGGGGCCGCTGCCGTGGTCGCTCAGGTGACGGTCGTCGCTGGCGCGACGAAGTCGACCGTACGGCTGTCGCCGGATGGGACTCTCGCTCGGGCCGTGCCCGTGGTCACGGTGCCCGCGGGGCACACCATGACCGTCCCGGTCGTGGCTCCGCTCGCTGCCGACGGTCGGGTCACCGTCCTCGCCTCGAGGGCGGGTGCACGCGTGTCGCGTGGACGTCACGGGGTACCTCGTGCGTCGACGACGGCCTCGCTGCCGGCGGGCGGACGAAGGTTCTGTCGCCGGTCCGGGCGTACGACTCCCGCGCAGCGACGTCGGCCCTCTCGGCCGGAACCACGCTGACGGTGCCCGTCCTCGGACGCAACGGTGTGCCCTCGTCGGGGGTCTCCGCGGTCCTCGTCACGGTCGGGGTTCTCAGCCCCCGGACCGCCGGCTGGCTCGCCGTCTACCCGGCCGGGCTGGCGCGGCCGATCGCACGCTCGCTGACCTACGACGCCGGCGTCGGTGTTCGCACGACCGTTCTCGCCAAGGTCGGCACCGGAGGGGCCATCAAGATCTACGTGCCTGCCGGGCAGGCGGCCGTCATCGTGGACGTGGCGGGGTACGTCACGAGCTAGCGGGCAGTCGCTGGGCGGTGCCTGCTCGGGCCCGGCTAGGCTCCGGCGGTCATGGACGGAGTCGAGGCGGTCCTGCTCGTCGGCGGCTTGGGCACCCGGCTGCGGCCGCTCACGCTGGGCTGCCCCAAGCCGATGCTGCCGGTGGCCGGCGTGCCGTTCGTGCTGCACCAGCTGGCTCGGGCGCAGGCGGCCGGGGTGACGCGCGTCGTGCTCGCCACGTCGTACCGGCCCGAGGTCTTCGCCGCGCTGGGCGACGGCTCCGACCTCGGTCTCGAGCTCGTCCACGTGCACGAGACCGAGCCGCTCGGCACCGGTGGGGCGATCCGCCATGCGGCCGACGCCTTGCTCAGCGGGCCCGACGACCCGGTCGTCGTCCTCAACGGCGACGTGCTCTCCGGCCACGACCTCGCCGGCCAGCTCGCGGCGCACGAGGCGGCCGCTGCCGCGGTGACGCTGCACCTGGTCGAGGTCGAGGACGCCCGTGCCTTCGGCTCGGTGCCCACCGACGCGCACGGCCGGGTCACCGGGTTCGTCGAGAAGTCCGACCACCCACCGACCCGCCAGATCAATGCCGGCTGCTACGTCTTCCGCCGCTCGGCGGTCGACGCGATCCCGACCGGCCGTCCGGTGTCGGTGGAGCGCGAGACGTTCCCCGGGCTGCTGGCCGCCGGGGCCGTGGTGCTCGGCTACCTCGACTCGGCCGTACTGGCTCGACCTGGGCACCCCGGAGGCGTACGTCAGCGGCTCGGTCGACCTCGTGTCGGGAGTCATCGCCTCCAGCGCCCTCCCCGGGCCGACCGGTGAGCGTCTGCTGCTCCCCGGTGCCGTGGTCGCCCCGGATGCACGGGTGTCCGGCGGCACCGTCGTCGGCCGGGACGCCTCGGTGGGGGCTGGGGCAGTCGTGGAGCGGTCCGTGCTGCAGGACGGAGCCGTGGTCTCCGCTGGTGCGGTGGTTCGGTCCTCGGTCGTCGGCGCCGGTGCCTCGGTGGGCGAGCGGACCGTGCTCGACGGCGTCGTGGTGGGCCACGGTGCGTCGATCGGAGCCGACTGCGAGCTGCCGCCGGGGGCCCGCGTGTGGGCGGACGTCGTGCTGCCCGACAAGGCGGTCCGGCTCTCCCCGGACGCGTGACCGCGACACGGGTCTGGCGGCCCGGGTGGCCCGTCGACCTCAGGGCGACGCTGGGGCCGTTGCTCCGGGGTGGGGGTGACCCCACCGCCGTGATGGAGGCGACCGCGGGCCTGTGGCGCACCGCTCGGACACCCGTGGGGCCCGGGACCCTGCACCTGCGGGTCGACGCAGCGCGAAGGGGCGCTGCGCGGGACCGCATGGGGCGACGGGGCCGACTGGCTGCTCGAGACGCTGCCCGACCTGCTCGGGGCCTCGGACGTCACGGCGGAGGAGTTCGACCCCGTGCACCCGGTGGTCCGCGCTGCCTGGCGACGGCATCCGGGCTGGCGGGTGCCGCGCTCCCGGAGGGTGTGGGAGACGCTCGCGCCGACGGTCCTCGAGCAGAAGGTGACGGGGGGCGAGGCCCGGAACTCGTGGCGTCGGCTCGTGCACGCCTACGGCGATCCGGCCCCTGGGCCCGAGGGCCTCGTGCCCGCCCGGCTCCGCGTGGTGCCGGCGCCGGAGACCTGGGCACGGATCCCGTCGTGGGAGTGGCACCGGGCAGGAGTCGGTCCGGAGCGCGCGCGGACCTTGGTCGGTGCGGCCTCCCGCGCCGTCGCGATCGAGCGCACCCTCGACCTCCCGCTGGGGAAGGTCGAGGCGGCGCTGCGCGTGCTCCCGGGGGTCGGTGCGTGGACGGCCGCCGAGGTGCGCCAACGGGCGCACGGCGACCCGGATGCGGTCTCCGTCGGGGACGTCCACCTGGCCGGGCAGGTGGTGTTCGCGCTCACCGGGGACCTGGACGGCGACGACGCCCGGATGCTGGAGCTGCTCGAGCCCTGGGCAGGGCACCGCTACCGCGTGGTGCGGATGATCGAGCTGTCCGGGGTGAGCCGGCCGCGGCGCGGGCCGCGCTACGCGCCCCTCGACCACCGGGCCCGGTAGCCGAGCGACCTGTTCAGTCGGCGGACCGCCAGCGACGCTGGGAGTCGAAGAACGACGTCAGGTCCCAGGCCATCGCCCGCTGCGCGGTGACCGCGACGATCGCCGGGTCGCCCATCTCGGGATCGTCCGGCAGGTAGCCCTGGTCGCCGGGATCGGTGTACTTGGCCCGGTAGGCAGCGACGACCTCCGGAGTCCCGGACGACGGACCGAGACCGCGCGCCACACCGTGGACGATGAGCACCTGCTCGCCGCTCTCCAGGTGGAGCACCACCCTCGGGTCGGCTGCCAGGTTGCGGGATCGGACCGACCCCGCGTCGCCGTAGAAGCACAGGGCTCCCTCGACCGCGACTCCCCACACCGGGCACGGCGTGCGGCCCGCTCGGTCCGGCGGTCGCGACCCACCAGTTCCGAGCGGCGGCGAACCGCTCGGCCACCTCGTCCCAGCCCAGGTCGGCCATGGGTGTCCTTTCTCAGCGCAGGTGGAAATCAGCGCAGGTGGAGCACGACGTCGTCCGGGCCGCCGCGGATGTCGACGACGTCGGCCCAACGGAAGGGGATGACGCCCTGCGAGCCGATGTCGACGACGTCGTCCCCGACGAGCAGGACCCGCGCCCCGGAAGCGAGACCGGCGGCGACCCCGGCGGGGGCGTCCTCGACGACGAGCGACCGCGTGGGGTCGGCGCCCAGAGCGCGTGCCGCCGCGAGGAAACCCTCCGGGTCGGGCTTGGGGCGGTCGACGTCGTCGGCGGTCACCAGCGCCGGTGGCTGGGGCAGCCCGGCTGCCGAGAGGCGCGCCCGCGCCAGCCGGGTGTCGGCCGAGGTGACCACGGCCCAGCGCGCTCCGAAGCCGGTCAGCTCGCTGAGGACGGTGGCGACGCCGCGGCAAGGCCACCGTGTCGGCGGTGTCCTGCGCCTGGCCCACCAGGTGGGCTGCTGCGTCCGCGGCCACCTCGTCCTCGGAGAGCGACGGCGCGAAGGCTCGGATCGTGTCCTCGGCGACGCGACCGCGCTGGTGGTCGATCAGCTCCGCGATAGGAACCGACCAGCTGCCCCTGCCCGGCGCTCGGCCCAGCGGGTCCAGGCACGCTCCACCGACGCCGAGGAGTCGACGAGCGTCCCGTCGAGGTCGCACAGCAGCGCCTCGCCCCGCAGCCAGGTGGTCATCGGATCACCACGAAGTCGGCCGGATCGCGGGGCGGGCGTGCCGTCGGCGGGTGCGCGGCCCGACCGACCGCGACGGCCCCCACGGGGTCCCAGGTGCCCGGGAGCTCGAGCGCGGCGCGCACCACGTCGCGGCAGAACATCGTCGAGGACACCCACGCCGAGCCGAGCCCGTCGGCGGCGAGCGCGACGAGCAGGTTCTCGACGCCGGCGCCCGGCGGCGACGAGGAACATCTCGCGCTCGGCCGTGGCCCGGCGCTCGTCCGGGTAGGCGTGCGCGCCCTCGGCCACGAGGCACGGGACGACGAGGTACGGCGCGGCGCGCAGCACGTCTCCCCGCCTCAGTCGACGGCCCACCTGCTCGTCGGTGAAACCGTCGCGACGGAGGTCCTCGGCCCAGGCCGCCGCCATGGCGTCCAGCAGGTGCGTCCGCCGGGCGGCGTCCTCGACCAGCACGAACCGCCACGGCGTGGTGTGGTGCGGCGCGGGAGCGGTCACCGCGGCGGCGACCGCGCGGAGGACCTCGGCGCGGTCGACCGGTTCGGCGGTGAACGCCCGGACCGTGCGGCGAGCCGTCACCACCTCGCGGTGGCCGAACCGGAACAGGTCGTCCTCGGCGGGGCGGACCAGGGCGGCCGCCCCGGGGCCGTCCTCGTCCGTGACGAGGTGCTCGAGGCCGGTCAGGATCGCCACCGGCACCCGGGAGAGCTTGCCCTTCACCAGCTCGGCTGCCGCGGCCAGCTCGTCGGCGACCGCGGTCACGGTCATCTCCAGGGCCCGCCCCTCAGGGTCCTGCCGGCCCGCGATGGTCGTCCAGCGGCGCGAGGCCGGCGACCCCGATCGCGAGGTCGGTCAGCCCCAGCCGCCACGGCCGGCCCGACGTGTCGCTGACCACCACGGCGACCCGCACCCCCAGACGCTGCTGGAGCCCGGCCCGCAGGCGACGGGCCGAGGCGTCCGGGTCCTCGGGGAGCAGGAGCACGGTCCCGGCGGGGGTGTTGGAGCCGTCGACGCCGGCAGCGGCGAGGACCAGCCCCTGCCGGGTCTCGACGATCCGGGTGTCCCCCCGGGTCGCGAGCACGCGGACGGTCTCGGACGTCGATCGCCGCCGACCGGTCGTCGGCGGCCAGGCTGCGCCCCTCGGCCTTGCTCACGACCTTGCTGGTGACGACGACGATGGCGCCGTCGGACAGGCTGCGGTACGTGCTCCGCGACGAGCGCCGCGAGGTCGGTGCCGGCCACCACCTCGGGGAGCCCCTCGACGCCGACGACCGTGACCGTGCTCACGCTGCGCCGCGCAGCGAGAGCGCGAGGTCGAAGGCCGCGCGCGCGAGGGCCCTCGTGGCGGGGGCGTCCACCATGAGCAGGGGGCGGGCGAGCACCTGGACGTCCGGCACCACGGTCGCGGCGTCCTGCTCGGAGACGAGCCAGCCGTCCAGCAGCCCGGTGTAGAGGCCGGCCACGGCGCGTGCGGACGTCTCGATGCCCAGGGCGGTCAGGCAGGCGTCAGCCATGCCGCGGACGGGCGCGCCGCCCACGATCGGGGACACCCCGACGACCGGGGCGGAGGTGGCGGCGAGGGCGTCCCGCATGCCGGGCACGGCGAGGATCGTGCCGATCGAGACCACCGGGTTGGACGGGGGGAGCAGGACGAGGTCGGCGTCGGCGAGCGCCTCGAGGACCCCCGGGGCCGGCTTGGCGTCCTCGGCCCCCACGGGGACGAACTCGCAGCGCAGGGACGGTCGCGTGCAGCCGTACCCACCACTCCTGGAAGTGGATCGCCCGGCGGCCCGCCTCGTCCTCGATCACGACGTGGGTCTCCACCCGGTCGTCGCTCATCGGAAGCAGTCGTACTCCTGGTCTGCCAGCGGGCGCACAGCGCCTCGGTCACCTGCGACAGCGGGTACCCCTGGTCGAGCATGAGGGTGCGCACGACGTGCGTGGCGACGTCGCGGTCGCCGAGCCCGAACCACTGGGGCTCGAGGCCGTACGCCGCGAGCTCGCCCTTGACGGCGAAGGTCTCCTCGGCGCGGCCCCAGCCCTGCTCCTCGTGGATGCCGCCGCCGAGGGTGTACATCAGCGTGTCGAGGTCGGGGCACACGCGGAGGCCGAACAAGGTGATGTCGTCGGCGGTGTTCCCGACGACGGTGATCTCGGCGGGGTCGCTGCCGTCGGGGCCGTACGTCGGGTCGCCGGCGAGGTCGTCCCGCAGCCCACGGAGGAACCTGGCCCCACCGATGCCGCCCGCGAGGGCCGTGATCCGCACGTGGTCATCCTGTCAGGGGCGAGGACGGCGATCCCCGGGGTCACCCCGCCGTGGCAGGGATCCGCAGCTCGAAACGGCAGCCGCCGTCGACGTTGCGGACGTCGACCTCGCCGCCGTGCGCCTCGGCGATGCCCCGGACGATCGCGAGGCCGAGACCGCCGCCGGCCTCGGCGTTGCGCTCGGTGTTCCCGCGCCAGGCGACGTCGAAGACCCGGTCGAGCTCGTCCGCCTCGATGCCGCCGCAGCCGTCGGTGACCGCCAGCACGACGTCGTCGCCCCCTGGTGCGCCCTCGGCCGTCACGATGACCGCTCCCTCGGCCGGGGTGTGCCGGATCGCGTTGACCACGAGGTTGGCCAGGGCGCGTCCGAGCTCGCGCCCGTCCGCGCGCAGAGGCAGGGGGCCGGTCGCGCTGCCCTGGAGGTGCACGCCTCCGGCCCGGGCCAGGGGGTCGGCGGCGGCGATCGTGTCGGAGACCAGGTCGGCGGCGAGCAGTCGTTCGTAGGCGAGGGACAGCGCGCCCGCCTGGATCCGGGACAGCTCGAAGAGGTCGTCGACCAGACCGGACAGCCGGTCGACCTCGAGGCGCATCTGCCGGTGGTAGCGCGCCGGGTCGTCGGCGACCCCGTCCTCCAGCGCCTCGGCCATCGCGCGCAGTCCCGCCAGCGGCGTGCGGAGGTCGTGGCTGACCCACGCCACCAGCTCGCGGCGCGAGGCCTCCAGCGCGGCGTCCCGCTCGCGCTGCTCCGCCAGGCGGAGCGACTCGGCCTGGAGGGCCCCGACCTGACGCGCGAGGGCGACCCCCACGGCGATCGCGACGACGCCGGCCACGGCGCACACCACGAGGACCACCCCGAGGTCGTGCTCGGACAGGAACATCCGCCGCGACGTGGCGATCACTCCCGCGGCCACGGCCGCCACCGTCGTGATCGAGGCGGCCAGCGCGGCCCAGCGCACGGAACGCTGGCCCGCCATCCGCACGACCCACCAGCCGACGAGGCCGACCGCGCCGGCAGACGCCGCAGCGGTCAGGACGACCTGCGCGTCGGAGTTCACGGGCGCTCGACGGTCATGCGGGGGTGGGGTCCCAGCGGTAGCCGACGCCCCAGACCGTCGCGAGGCGTACGGGCTGCGCGGGGTCGACCTCGACCTTCTCGCGCACCCTCCTGACGTGGACGGTGACCGTCGACTGGTCGCCGTAGCTCCAGCCCCAGACCCGCTCCATCAGGTCGGCGCGGGTGAAGGCCTGCCCCGGGTGTCCGAGCAGGAAGACCAGCAGGTCGTACTCACGGGAGGTCAGGGAGAGCTCTCGGCCGCCGAGGCTGACCCGGTGCCCGGTCAGGTCGACGACCAGGTCGCCGTCGACCAGCGTGGCCGGGCCGTCGGCTGTGGCGAGCGGCGTCGGCTCCGGCCGCGGACCGTCGGAGGACGGACTGCACCCTCAGGACCAGCTCGCGCGGCGAGAAGGGCTTGGTGACGTAGTCGTCCGCCCCGACGACCAGCCCGGCCACCCGGTCCTCCTCCTCTCCCAGCGCGGTCAGCATCACCACGGGCACGGCGTTGGCCGGTGCGTCCAGGGCGCGCAACCGACGGCAGATCTCGAGGCCGTCGACGTGGGGAAGCATCAGGTCGAGCACCACGAGGTCCGGCGACGTGGCGAGGAACGCGGGGACGGCCTCCGCCCCGTCCGACACGTGGGTCGCCTCGAGCCCGGCGTGTCGGAGGTAGGAGACCACCACCTCGGCGACGGTGGGGTCGTCCTCGACGACGAGCACATGGGCCATGGGGCGAGCGTACGGCCGCTCGGGCGTGGGCCGTGTCGGTGCGGAGGAACCGTCAGACGTCCGTAACCGGCCAGGATGGGGGCGTGGCGGACGCAGCGAAGAGGTGGCAGGCGGCGCTCGGGGCCTGGGCGATCCCCGAGGAGATCGAGGCGGCGGCGGAGCGCTCGCCCTGGGGTCATCCGGCCGACCGGTTCGCGATGCGCGCCGACACCGCCCTCGCGGCACCGTCGGGGGCGTCGTTCGAACGGGCGGTGGAGGCGCTGGCCTCCTCGCCCGGCTCGGTGCTCGACGTGGGCGCCGGCGTCGGGGCCGGCGGCCTCCCGCTGCTGCCGTACGCCACGGCTCTCACCGCGGTCGACCCGTCGGGGCAGATGCTCGCGATGCTCGCCGACCGCGCGGCCCGGGTGAGCGCGATCCCCGCCCGCACCGTCGATCGGGCGCTGGCCCGAGGCCGCGGTCGAGGTGGGTCCGCACGACGTCGTGATCTGCCACCACGTGTTCTACGACGTCGCCGACCTCGCGCCGTTCGTGGCGGCGCTCACCCGCTCAGCTCGGCGCCGGGTCGTGGTCGAGCTCCCGCCGGTGCACCCGTTGAGCTGGATGGCACCGCTGTGGCTGCGTTTCCACGGGATCGTCCGGCCGACCACACCCACCGCCGACGACGCGGTGGCGGTGGTGAGGGAGTCAGGGGTCGACGAGGTCGTGGTGGAGCGGTGGGAGCGGCCCGACCCCGGTCACCCGGTCGACGTCGCCCTCATCACCCGCCGGCTGTGCCTGCCCGAGTCGGCGGAGCCCGAGGTCGGTGCGGCCCTGGCCGAGCTCCCCGCGCCGGCCGGCACCGTCGTCACCTTGAGCTGGACGGGGCAGGCGCGCTGGTCCCTCGACGAGGCTCCCGCCCGTTCGAGTGGGGACGAACGGGGCAATCAAAGAGGCTAGAACGCCCCGTTCAAGGCCACTCGTCGAGCTGCGAGGGTTGAGAACGCTGCTCGCTTGACGTCGTGAGCATGATGGCCCGGTGGCCGGCACCGTGAACGACGAGCGGGGTGGCGGGTCGGGCCGAAGTCGGCTCGGCTTCCTCGCGCTGGTGGCCGCGCTCGTCTACAGCGCTGTGCTTGTGATTGGTGGATTCTTCGTGCCGGTGTACTCGACGGAGAGCGTCTCCTCAAGCGGCGAGGTGGCGCAGGACTCCAGGACCCTGGTCGCCGAGAACGGGGTCGGCGTCGCCCTCGTGCTGGGGATCCCTTTGCTGGTAAGCCTCGCAGTCGCCGCCGCGCTCTGGCAGCCGGCCCGGCGCGGCATGCTGCCGGTCGCGTGGGCCCTGACGGGGGTGCTCGCGGTGTTCACCCTCCTCGCGATGCTGACGATCGGGGTGTTCGTCCTCCCCGTCACCGTGGCCCTGGTGGTCGCCTGCGCGACATGCCGTCGAGAACGCCAGCCTGACCTGGCCACGGGAACCACGCCTGCGAGCCGCTGACGGGCGATGCGTCCCTGTCGGGTCAGACGTCGACAGTCAGGCGGACGGTGACCGCGCTCCCGACCTCGAGCCCCTCGGCCTTCCGCACCAGGTCCTTCACCGGCACGACGTACCCCCCGTCCTTCGGGAAGAGCGAGGTCGTCCAGTCGGTCTGACCGATCTGCGCGCTGACCGGGATCATGCCCCAGCCGTACGTCACCAAGGCGGAGGCAGCCTCCAGCTCGGCGCTCTCCTCCTCGGGCACGGTGACGAAGTGGTAGGGCGAAGGGCCCCTCCAGAACCACAGCGGGCCGCTGAACAGCAGGTCCATCGGGTCAGGATAGGGGCGCCCCTCCTTGTCGAGTGCGGGGAAACGGCCCGTTCTGACCGGCCTGATCGGGCACTATCCCCGCACTCGTCTCAAGGGTGCGGGCGCCCGGTCGTAGGGTCGATGCATGGGAGCGGTGGTCGAGAACGGGATGCGCCGCGCGCTGGCCCGCGCGCGTGACGGCAAGTCCCTCGACGCGGCGGAGGCCGAGGTGCTGCTCGGCGCGCGGGGTGAGGCCCTCGACCGGCTGCTCGACGCCGCCGGGCGGGTACGCGACTCCGGGCTCGCCTCCGCCGGCCGCGAAGGCCTGGTGACGTACTCCCGGAAGGTGTTCGTGCCGCTCACCCGGTTGTGCCGGGACCGTTGCCACTACTGCACGTTCGCGACCACGCCCTCGAGGCTGGCCTCCGACGGCGAAGGCCTGTTCCTGGCCCCCGACGAGGTCGTCGACCTGGCGCGACGCGGCGCCGCACTGGGGTGCAAGGAGGCCTTGTTCACCCTCGGCGACCGGCCGGAGGACCGCTGGCCGGAGGCGCTCGTCTGGCTCGAGTCCCACGGCTACGACTCCACGCTCGGCTACCTCCGCGCCATGGCGGTCCGGGTGCTCGAGGAGACCGGGCTGCTGCCCCACCTCAACCCCGGTGTGCTGACCTGGGACGAGCTCCAGAGGCTGAAGCCGGTGGCGCCCTCGATGGGCATGATGCTCGAGACGATGGCGGAACGGCTCTGGGCCGAGCCCGGGCAGCCCCATTTCGGCTCGCCCGACAAGGAGCCGGCCGTCCGGCTGCGCGTCCTCGAGGACGCCGGACGCAGCTCGGTCCCGTTCACCACCGGCATCCTCGTGGGCATCGGTGAGACCGCGGCCGAGCGTGTCGACGCGCTCCTCGCGATCCGGGCCGCCGCCCGACGGCACGGGCACGTCCAGGAGGTGATCGTCCAGAACTTCCGGGCCAAGGAGCGCACGCCGATGCGGGCCGTCCCGGACTTCGCGGTCGAGGAGTACGTCGCCACCGTGGCAGTCGCGCGGCTCCTGCTCGGCCCGCGGATGCGGCTCCAGGTCCCGCCGAACCTCTCCGACCCCTCCGAGCTCGGGCTCCTGCTGCGGGCCGGCGTCGACGACTGGGGCGGGGTCTCCCCTCTCACTCCGGACCACGTGAATCCCGAGCGCCCGTGGCCGCACCTCGACGACCTCACCCGGCTGACCGCCGAGGCCGGCTTCACCCTCGTCGAGCGGCTGACCGCCCACCCCGAGTACGTGCTGTCGCCCGAGCCCTGGCTCGATCCGCGGGTACGCCCGCACGTCGCAGCCCTGGCCGACCCGGTCACCGGTCTCGGGGTCGCGGGACGTCGCCCCACGGGGCTGCCGTGGCAGGAGCCGGACCCGGACTGGGGGAGCGTCGCCGCCGGCCGGGTCGACCTGCACGTCGAGGTCGACACCGTGGGCCGTACCGACGACCGGCGGTCGGACTTCGACGCCGTCTACGGCGACTGGGCCGCGATCGGTGAGCAGGTGGACGCCGTCAACCGGCGCCAGCCCGTACGCCTGCCGGTGGGCTCTCCCGACGTGGCCGCGGCGCTGCGGAAGGCCAAGGACCACCCAGCCGGCCTCCGCGACGACGAGTACCTCGCGCTCATGACGGCGACCGGCAGCGACCTCGACGCGGTCTGTGCACTGGCCGACGACGTCCGTCGTGCGACGGTCGGTGACGACGTCACCTATGTCGTGAACCGCAACATCAACTTCACCAACGTCTGCTACACCGGATGCCGCTTCTGCGCCTTCGCGCAACGGCGCACCGACGCGGACGCGTACACGCTGTCCCTCGAGCAGGTCGCCGACCGGGCGGAGGAGGCCTGGGTGCTCGGCGCCACCGAGGTCTGCATGCAAGGCGGCATCCACCCCGACCTGCCGGGCACGGCGTACTTCGAGCTGGCCCGAGCGGTGAAGGCCCGCGTCCCCGGCATGCACGTGCACGCGTTCAGTCCGATGGAGGTCGTCAACGGTGCCTCGCGCACCGGGCTGTCGTACCGCGAGTTCCTCCTCGAGGCCAAGGCGGCCGGCCTGGACTCGGTCCCCGGCACGGCCGCGGAGATCCTCGACGACGACGTCCGCTGGGTGCTGACGAAGGGCAAGCTGCCTGCGGCGGCCTGGGTCGACATCATCCGGACCGCGCACGAGATCGGCCTGCCGAGCAGCGCGACGATGATGTACGGCCACGTCGACGCGCCCCACCACTGGGTGGCGCACCTGCGCGTGCTGGCCCGGCTGCAGGACGAGACGGGAGGCTTCACCGAGTTCGTGCCGTTGCCGTTCGTGCACACCAGCGCGCCGGTCTACCTCGCCGGTCTCGCGCGCCCCGGACCGACGGTGGAGGAGAACCGGGCGGTTCACGCGGTGGCCCGGCTGCTCCTCCACGGACGGATCGACCACGTGCAGACGTCGTGGGTCAAGCTCGGCGTCGAGGGCACCCGCCTGATGCTCACCGGGGGAGCCGACGACGTCGGAGGCACCTTGATGGAGGAGACGATCAGCCGGATGGCCGGCTCGCTGCACGGCTCGGCGAAGACCGTCGAGGAGCTCACCGCGATCGCCGCCGGCATCGGCCGGCCGGTGCGTCAACGCACGACGACGTACGGCGTCCCGGACCCGGCTCACCCTCCTATCTCACTCTCCGTGATCGGATCGTGACGTCGGGTCGCTCAACAGAAACCGACCGGCCCCTTGACGGGAGAGGCATCACTGCCCTGTAATTCCAGCCATGTCGTTCGGGTGGTCGGAGGTGCGTGAGCCTGGTGGCCCGCGCCTGCAGCTGGTGACGGTCCCGGACCAGGGTCGCGTCGTTCACGATCGAGCTGATCGGGATCGGGTCGACCAGGGTGCACGTCAGGGTCGAGTCCATGAGGGTCGAGGAGGGCACGCGATGAGCGTGGCACAACCGGTGGAGGTGCCGCCGCTGGCGAGCGCCGAGGTGGTCGCTGCGGCCGCTGACCCCCTGGAGGCCGAGCTCAGCTGGCAGGAGCGCGCGCTGTGCGCCCAGACCGACCCGGAGTCGTTCTTCCCGGAGAAGGGCGGATCGACCCGTGAGGCCAAGAAGGTCTGCACGGGCTGCGAGGTCCGGCCCGAGTGCCTCGAGTACGCCCTCGCTCACGACGAGCGTTTCGGGATCTGGGGTGGTCTGTCCGAGCGCGAGCGTCGGCGCCTGAAGAAGGCTGCCGTCTAGCGTCCTCCTGGGCGAGGGCGCGGGGCCGAGCGCCTGCGCCCCGGCGGACCGGCCAGGCGCCTGCGCCGGTCGCGTAATGTGGGAGCCCCGTGCCGACCTTCCCAGATCCTCCCGAGGCTGCCCCCGTCGACGTCCGCGACGTGACGGACGCCGCCGAGCTCTGGCGGGCCTGGGTGGACGACGAACCCGTCGACGCGGAGGCCCTGGCGGCCGAGGAGCTCCGGCTCACCGCGCGGCTCCAGCGCCACGACGTCACCGCGGTGCTCGTGGCTCACGACGGCGCCCGTTGGCTGCCGTTCTGTCTCGCTGCGCTCGCCGATCTCGATCGTCCGCCCCGACGCGTCGTCGCCGTCGACACCGGGTCCACCGACGCGAGCCCGGCCGTGCTCGCCGAGGCCATCGGCGAGGCCAGCGTGCTGCGGATGCCCCGCGACACCGGCTTCGGCGCCGCCGTGGCGCACGCGGTAGCCGCGCTCGAAGGAGCCCCCGGCCTGCCGACCGCGCACGACGACGCCCCCGCCGTCGCCTGGCTGTGGCTCCTGCACGACGACTGTGCGCCCGAGCCGGGGGCTCTGCGAGCGCTGCTCCTCGAGGCCGAGCGGACACCGTCCGCCGGCCTCATCGGACCCAAGGTGCGCGGCTGGAAGGATGGTCGGCTCCTTCTCGAGCTCGGGGTCACGCTGGGTCGAGGGGGGCGCCGGGAGACCGATCTGGAACGCGGGGAGACCGACCAGGGCCAGCACGACCAGCGCCGGGACGTCTTGTCCGTGGGGTCTGCGGGCATGCTCGTCCGTCGCGACGTCTGGGACGCCCTGGGCGGGTTCGCCGACGACCTGCCGCTGTTCAGGGACGACGTCGACTTCGGCTGGCGGGCGCTGCGGGCCGGCTATCGGGTCGTCGTGGCGCCCGAGGCGATCGTGCACCACGCCGAGGCCGCAGCTCATGGGCGCCGCGAGCCGGTGGCAGCGGGCGTCGGCGTGCATCGCGCCGATCGGCGCTCCTCGCTGCTGGTCCTGCTCGGCAACCTGCCCGGCCGCGCGCTCCCGTGGGCCTACCTCCGGCTGACCCTTGGCTCGCTGGTCCGGGCCCTCGGGTTGCTGGTCGGGAAGGCGCCCGAGGGCGGCCGCCGAGGAGCTTGCCGCATGGGCCGCAGTCGTGGCTCGACCGGACCGCGTGATCGCGGCTCGCCGGCGTCGGTCCGCCCCCCGCACCGAGCCCTGGTCGTCGGTCCGCCCCCTGCTCGCTCCCAGCGGGACTCATCTTCGGCACGGGCTCGAGGCCGCCTTCGGCTCGGCCGGTGCCGACGTCTCCAGCGGCGCGGGGAGCGCCCTTGAGTCCGGGCCCATCGGTGACGACGCCGACGCCATGGCGCCCACCGGAGCCGGACCGCTGGCCAGGGCCCTGACGCGTCCAGGAGCCTGGGTGGTGCTCGGACTGCTGCTCGTCACGGTGCTCGCCTGGCGCGGACTGCTCGTGGGAGGCGCCCTCCAAGGCGGCGCTCTGCTGCCGGCGCCGGAGTCGATGGGCGATCTGTGGCAGCGGTTCAGCGAGCCGTGGCACCCCGTGGGTGTGGGGTCAGACGTGGCCGCTCCCGCCGTGGATCGCTGCCGTGGCCCTGCCCTCGGTGCTCACCCTCGGCCGCCCGGGCGTCCTCGTCGGCCTCCTCCTGGTGCTGGCCGTGCCCCTGGCAGGCGCCAGCGCCTACGTCGTCCTGCGCCGACTCACGTCCTCGCGCGGCCTGCGCCTGTGGGGGAGCGCGGCCTACGCCCTGCTGCCCGCGGTGACCGGAGCCGTGGCCGCGGGCCGACTCGGTACGGCTGTCGTCGCCTGGCTGCTGCCGTGGCTCGGGCTGGCCGCGTGGCGGCTACGGCCCCAGGCGGCTCCGGGGCCGACCTGGCGATCGGTGTGCGGCACCGGCCTGCTGCTGTCCCTTGCCGCCGCGTTCGTGCCGGTGGTCTGGGCGGCCGCCGCAGTCGGGCTCGCCGTCGCGGGGGCGCTCGCGCGACCCGCGCGGGCCTGGTGGCTGCGCGGTGCCGCCTTCCTGCTCATCCCGGTGGCCGTCCTGCTCCCGTGGTCCTTCGGCCTGGTCACCCATCCGTCGCGGATCCTGCTCGAGGCCGGCGCCCAGGGTCGCGGGCTCAGCGACGCAGACCTCCCGGCCTGGGCCGTCGCCCTCGCCTGGCCGGGTGGCCCGGGCCTCGCCGCGCCCTGGGTCACCGCCGGGCTGCTCGCTGCGGGCCTGGCCGGGCTGCTCGTCGGCCGCCGACGCCGCGTCGTCGCCGCGGCCTGGGGAGTGGCCCTCGTGGGCCTCGGCCTGGGCCTGCTGACCCTCGTCGTGCGCGTGCCGGTCCCCTCGCTCGACGCATCGGTGGTCCCGTGGCCGGGAACGGCCACGCTGCTGATCGGTGGGGGCCTCGTCGCGGCCGCCGTGGTCGGGGCCGAGGGGGTGCGGACCGCCTTGGCCCGGCAGGCGTTCGGCTGGCGGCAGCCGGTCGCGGTGGTCATCGTGGCACTCGCCCTCCTCGGACCTGCCGCGGCTGCGGTCGGCTGGGTCGCCCGCGGCGCCGGTGGCCCGCTGACGAGGCTCGACACGGACGTGCTGCCCGCCTTCGTCGCTGCCGCGGCGGCAACTCCCCAGCAGCCGAGCACGCTGACGCTGTCCGCCACGGACGGCTCACCCGTGACCTTCGCCCTGCTCCACCGCTCCGGTGGCACGCTCGGCGACGCCGACGTGGCCCCGGACGCAGACGCAGCCGGTCCGCTGGGAGCGCTGGTGTCCGACCTGGCGTCGGGTCGGGCCGGTGACGACGTCGCCGCCCGGCTCGCGACCTACGGCGCCGGGTACGTCCTGGTCACCGCTCCGGCCGATCCGTCACTCACGCAGGCCCTCGATGCCGTCCCTGGGCTGGAGCGGCTCGCCGCCACGGACGGCAGTGCCCTGTGGGGCGTGGCCGGTGACCCGGCCCGGTTGCGGGCCCAGTCCTCCGACGGCTCGGCCGTCGCCCTGCCGTCGGGACCGGTCGGGGCCGATGCGCCCGTCCCGCCGGCCGTTCCGGACGCCGACGGCGTGATCCCGAACCGTGTCCTGGCCCTGGCGGACGCCACTGACCCGAGCTGGCGGGCCACCCTCGACGGCAGCCCCCTCGAGGCTCTCGGGGTCGATCAGCCGCCCGCCGAGGGCAAGCCCGTCCCGGCCTACTCCGGCCCGACGGCGACCTGGGCGCAGCGCTTCGCCCTCCCCGCCGGCGGCGGTCGGCTGACCCTGGACTACGACGGCACCACGCGGACCCGCTGGTTGCTCCTCGAAGGACTGCTCCTCCTCGCCGTGGTCGTCGTGGCCCTGCCCGGGCGTCGCACCACCGAGGACGAGGACGAGGACGACCTCCCGGCCGCACCGGGTGCGTGCCCCCGGCGCGGAGCCGCTGAACCGGATGGAGGCCGCGCCATGAGAGCTCCCGGCCCCGCGAGGCTCACCGTTCTGGTCGCTGCAGGCGCCGCCCTGGCGTGCGTGGCGGCCGGGCTGGCCCGCCCGCCAGCGCCGACCCCACCGACCGGCTCCGTGGAAGCGGTCCAGGCCGTGTCGCTCGTCTGTCCGCGACCGGTGGCCGACGGCGCGACGAGCACGGCGCTCGGTCTGGTGTCGCCGCCCGAGGTGGAAGCGGCGGCCGTCGTGCCCGACGGTCGCGCGACGTGGACCGACCTGGCCGTGGGCTCCGAACCGAGGCCGGGTCTCCAGGCCGTCGGGACGGCTGCCGTCGTGACCGTCCCGGCGGCCACGACCACGATGCCGGTCGTCGCGGACGGGGAGGGCGCCCTCGCCCCCGGTCTGGCGGCCGGTCAGGTCTCGCGCACGGTCAAGGGTCGGGGCCTCGGCCTGCGCGCGACGGGCTGCGCCGCGCCGGCCGCCGAGGCCTGGTTCGTGGGCGGGGGCGGAGCGGTGGGTCGTCGGACGACCCTGTGGCTGACCAACCCGGACTCGACACCGGCCGTCGTCGACGTCGAGCTCTTCGGGCCCGACGGGCCGGTGACGGTCCGTGGCGGCACCGGGGTCCTCGTGCCACCGCGCAAGCAGAAGGCCCTGCGGCTCGACGTGCTGGCCCCGGGAACGACCCGGACGGCCGTGCACGTCATCGCCCGGGCGGGGCGGGTGTCCTCGGCGATGGAGGACGTGAACACCCGAGGGCTCATCCCGCTGGGGGCCGACTTCGTCCCCCAGGCAGCGCCACCGACGGCGACACTCGTGGTGCCGGGGATCCTCGGCGGTACCTCGGGCAAGCGACTTCTCCAGGTCCTGGCGCCCGGCGACGCCGACGCGATCGTCGACCTCACGATCGTGACCGAGGACGGCACCTTCGCCCCCGACACGGCCGCCGTGCTCGAGATCCCCGCCGGCGCGGTCGGACAGGTGGACCTCGCTCCTTTCCTCGACGGGACGGCATCGGCTGCGGTCGTCCTGGCGAGCGACGTCCCCGTGATCGCGGGAGTCCGCATGATCCAGCCGGCGGCCTCGGGCCGCTCCGAGTCGGCCTACACGGCGGCGACGCCCGCGCTGGCCGGTCCAGCGGCCTTCGGGCCGGTCTCGGTCGACGATGCCCGGCGCCCGAAGGTCCTGCTGACGGCGGCCGGCGCCGAGGCGACCGTCACCGTCACGCTGCTCGACCCGTCCGGCGGTGAGCCGAGCCAGCGGCTGGTCGTCGTGGCCGCCGGCACCACCCTCGCGGTGCCGCTGACCGGTACCTGGTCCGGAGCGGGGTTGGTGGTGACCCCCGAGGCGGGATCGGGCCCGGTCCAGGCCGCCCTGCTCCTCGAGGACACCGGTTCCTACGGCGTCCTGGTCTCCACGGTCCCGCTGCTCGCCGGTCCCCTGACCGTGGCGGTCCCGCCGGTGCAGCCCGACCCCGCGACCGGCGTCCCGGAGGACTGAGCGGGAACGCCTCAGCCGGTCCTGGGAGGTCCGTCGGGGTCGATCTCCTCGGGGCGGCGCCCGAGGAGATCGGCGACGAGATCGGTCAGCACGGCCTGCGCGAGGTCGTCGAGGTCCTGTCGGTCACGGGCGCGCGCCTCGATCGGCCTCCGGTAGACGATCAGCCGAGCGGCCCGACGCCGGCGGGCGGGTTCCACCCGGCCGAGCGGCACCTCCGGGGGCTCCTGTCCGTCGGCGGGGGCGCCCGGCACCTCCTCGACCACCACCTGCACGCCGGCGAGCTCGGTCCCCCAGCTGCGTTCGAGGTGCTCGAGGGCGTCGAGGACGGCGTCGTCGAAGCGCTCGGCGCGGCTGCGCACGACCGGGAGCTGGGCCGGCCCGAGAGGCCCGCGCATGCCGCGCCCCCGTCGGTCCCGATGCCGGAGGCGAGACGGCTCGGGTGGGCTCCCTCGCAGTCGTCGCACGGCCGAAGCGTAAGCCGCGGTGCCGGCCGGTGCGCGCGGCGCGCCTTCGGGGTGCGATCGGCGCGCACGGGTAGGTTCCGGCACCGTGAGCCTGATCCGGCGCTGCTCGCGCACCGCCTGCGGACGTCCGGCGGTGGCGACGCTCACCTACGTGTACGCGGACTCGACCGCGGTCCTCGGCCCGCTCGCGACCTACGCGGAGCCGCACGGCTACGACCTGTGCCAGGAGCACAGCGAACGGCTCACCGCGCCGCGTGGCTGGGAGGTGCTCAGGCTCGCTCCCGACCCTGAGGCGCTGCTCCCGACCGCCGATGACCTCGAGGCGCTCGCGGACGCCGTGCGCGAGTCGGCGCGGCCCGCTCGAAGGCCCGAGCCCGAGCCGGTCGGGGTCGGCCACGAGGTGGGTCGCCGGGGTCACCTACGGGTGCTTCAGTCCCCGGAGCGCTGACGCGTTCGTGCGTGATGTCCGGTTTGTCATAGAAACTCCGTATGCTCAAGTCGCTCGTGGGGTCCTGCCGAGAACCGTGGGGTCCGAGCAGCCCTTGAGCGCCTGCTGAGCAACCGCCCAGCACGCTCCCAGCCCACCGGCTGGCCCTTTCCCCCACGGAGTCCCGCATGCCGCGTGCCACCCCCTCGCCGTCCGCCCCGTCTCGGCCTCGGCGCTCGCGCTCCCGGATCGCCCCGCGGGTCCAGCCGGCTCCGCCCCTGGGCTCCCTCACCCAACCGGGCGCCCGCGACGGCGTCCGCTGCGCGGTCTGCCACAGCGAGGCCGTCACCCGCCTGGCGATGACGCTCACCGACGGCACCCCCGTCTCGTTCACCTCCTGTCACCGCTGCGAGCACCGGACCTGGTCGGAGCTGGGCGGGTCGACCCTGGCCGTGGACTCGGTCCTCGCCAAGGCCCAGAAGGTCCGCTGACCCCGGACCCGACCGCGGAGAGCCTTCTGCCGCGCGGCCACTAGGCTCGCGGCCGTGCCCGACGCCGTCCACCGTCCCCGTGACCTCAGCGGGATCGACCTCAGCGGGATCATCAAGGCCTACGACGTGCGTGGCCTCGTGCCCGAGGAGCTCGACGCCGACCTGGCCCGGGCCGTCGGAGCCGCCTTCGTGCGCGTCGTCGGAGCGGCAGGCGGGCGCATCGTGGTCGGTCACGACATGCGGCCCACGTCCCCGGAGCTGGTCGCCGCCTTCGCCGAGGGGGCGTGCGCCCAGGGCGCGGACGTCATCCGGATCGGGTTGTGCTCCACTGACGGGCTCTACTTCGCGAGCGGCAGCCTCGATGTCCCCGGCGCGATGTTCACCGCGAGCCACAACCCGGCGCGGTACAACGGGATCAAGCTCTGCCGTGCCGGGGCGGCCCCCGTCGGGCAGGACACCGGTCTGGCGGAGATCCGCACGCTGATCGAGACCGGCTCCGTCCCTGGCTACGACGGGGACGCCGGGACGGCTCTCCGACACCGACCTCCTCGAGCAGTACGCCGAGCACCTGCGCAGCCTCGCCCCGGTCGAGGGCATCCGACCGCTGAAGGTCGTCGTCGACGCCGGCAACGGCATGGGCGGGCTGACGGTCCCCGTGGTCTTCGACGGGCTCCCGCTGGAGGTCGTGCCGCTCTACTTCGAGCTCGACGGGAGCTTCCCGAACCACGAGGCCAACCCCATCGACCCGGCCAACCTGGTCGACCTGCAGGCCGCCGTGCTCGCCCATCACGCCGACCTCGGCCTCGCGCTCGACGGGGACGCCGACCGCTGCTTCGTCGTCGACGAGAACGGCGGCCTGGTCAGCCCGTCCACGATCACCGCGCTGATCGCGGCGCGCGAGCTGCGGCGCGAGCCAGGCTCGACCGTGATCCACAACCTCATCACCAGCCGGGCCGTCGCCGAGGTCGTCCGCGAGAACGGAGGCACCCCCGTCCGAACCCGCGTGGGGCACTCCTTCATCAAGGCGGTCATGGCCGAGACCGGTGCCGTCTTCGGGGGCGAGCACTCGGGCCACTTCTACTTCCGGGACTTCTGGCGGGCGGACTCCGGGCTGCTGGCGGCGCTGCACGTGCTGGCCGCCCTGGGGGAGACCCCGCCGGGCACCGCACTGTCCAGCCTGCTCGCGCCGTACCAGCGCTACGTCGACTCCGGTGAGGTCAACTCCACCGTGGCGGACCCGGCGGGCGCCTCGGCCGCCGTCGAGCAGGCCTACCTCGCCCTCGGGGGCGTGACCACCGACCACCTCGACGGGCTCACGGTCGACGCCGACGACTGGTGGTTCAACCTTCGTCCCAGCAACACCGAACCGCTCCTTCGCCTCAACGTCGAGGCGAGGGACCAACCCACCATGGAACGGGTCCGCGACGACGTCCTCGTGCGGATCCGTGGGGAGTCGTGATGGACCTCGACCCGTTGCTCCTGGAGATCCTCGCCTGCCCGTGCCCCCGGCACGAGCCGGTGGTGCCCGACCACGAGGCGTCCACGATCGTGTGCACGTACTGCCGGACGACGTTCCCGGTGCGCGACGACATCCCCGTGATGCTGCTCGACGAGGCCTCGCCAGGACCGCGCGGGATCGGCGAGGCGACCGAGGGTCCCGATCCGGCATGACGCTCCCGCTCGACGAGCGGTTGCTCGACGACCCGGACGCCCTGGCGGCCGCCGACTCCCGTGGCACCCTGCTGGCGCTCGCTCTCGCCGGCGCCCAGGTGCGCGAGGCCGCAACGCTGGCCGCCGAGGCCGACGTGGCGCGGGTGGCCGACGACGGCCGGCCTCGCGCCGTGGTGCTCGCCGCCCTGGGCGGCTCCGCCGCGGTGGGTGACCTGCTCACCGCGCTCGCCGGCCCCGGGGCCCCGGTGCCGGTCCAGGCCGTGCGCACGAACACGCTGCCCGGCTGGGTCGGCCCCGTGGACCTGGTCGTGGCCGTGTCGTTGTCCGGTCGGGCCGAAGGACCGCTCGCCGTGGCCGCGGAGGCGGCCCGTCGCGGCTGCCGGCTGCTCACGGTCGGTGCCGCCGGGTCCCCGTTGGCCGACGTGACAGCGCGTGCCCGCGGCATCCACGTCCCGACCGGCCGGGGCCTGCTCTCGTCGCGGTCGAGCATCTGGGCGTTGTCCGTCCCGGTCCTGCTCGCCGCGCACGCGCTCAGCCTCATCGAGCTGTCCGACGCCGGCCTGCAGGAGGCGAGCGCGGTGCTCGACGACGTAGCGGAACGTTCCCGGCCGTCGTCGGAGGTCTTCGTCAACCCGGCCAAGAGCCTGGCGGTCGACCTCGCGGGGTCGATCCCGCTCGTCCTCGGAGAGGGCCCCTTCGCCGGCGCCGCAGCCGTACGTGCGTCTGCCGAGCTCGCCCGGAGCGCACGGCACCCAGCGGTTCACGGGATCCTTCCCGACGACGCGACCACGGTGGTCGCGACGTTCGACGGGCCCTTCGCCCGAGGGGACGACGACGTGTTCGCCGATCCCTTCACCGACCAGGCGCCGGGGACGTCCCGGCTGCGGCTGCTGCTCCTTCGCGACGACCAGGCCGACCCGGACACCCGCCACGTGGCCGACGTCGTGCGCGACACCGCTGCCTCCAGCGGGGTGATGGTGGACGAGCTGGCAGCCACCGGGGCGCATCCACTGGCGCGGATCGCGGGTCTGGTCGCTCTCACGGACTTCGCCTCGACCTACCTGGCGCTCGGAGCCGGACTCGACCCGGCCACCTCGAGGCACGTCGCCGAGCTGCGTGAGGGCACGGCTCGATGAGTGCGTCGGGCGGCACGCGGGCGATCATCGCGGCTCTGCTGGCCAACCTCGGGATCGCGGTCACCAAGTTCATCGCCTACCTGGTCAGCGGGTCCTCGTCGATGCTCGCCGAGTCGATCCACTCCCTCGCCGACTCGGGCAACCAGGTCCTGCTCCTCGTCGGGGGCAAGCGGGCGCGACGCGAGGCGACCGCGCTGCACCCCTTCGGCTACGGCCGCGAGCGCTACGTCTACGCGTTCATCGTCTCGATCGTGCTGTTCACCGTCGGAGGCCTGTTCTCGGTCTACGAGGGGGTCCACAAGATCCAGCACCCCGAGCCGATCCGCGACGCGTGGCTCCCCATCACCGTGCTGATCATCGCCATGGTGCTCGAGGGACTGTCCCTGCGCACCGCCGTCGGCGAGTCCAACGAGGTACGGCCGCCGGGACAGGGCTGGGTCCAGTTCGTGCGCAGGGCGAAGGCTCCTGAGCTGCCGGTCGTGCTTCTCGAGGACTCCGCCGCGCTGCTCGGTCTCGTGCTCGCGATGTTCGGCGTGGTGACCGCGGTGGTCACCGGAGACGGGGTCTGGGACGGCGTCGGCACGATCCTGATCGGTGCGCTGCTCGTCGCCGTGGCGGTCGTGCTGGGCATCGAGACGAAGTCCCTGCTCCTCGGTGAGGGTGCCTCGGCCGCGGACGTGCGGCGATCCAGGAGGCGTTGACGGCGGGGGACGGCATCGCGCGGGTCATCCACATGAAGACGCTGTACCTCGGACCGGACGAGCTCCTCGTGGCGGCCAAGGTCGCGATCACCAGGGCCGACACCGGCGCCGACATCGCGGCGGCCATCGACGCCGCGGAGGCCCGGATCAGGGCCGCGGTGCCGGTCGCCCGCGTCATCTACCTCGAGCCCGACCTCGAGCGCGCATGAACGCGCCGCAACCCCTGGAGACCGTGGTCCAGCACTACGCCTGGGGCTCGCGGACGCTGATCCCGGCCATCCTCGGGCTGCCGGCGCCGGCGCCCGATCCCTGGGCCGAGCTGTGGGTGGGGACCCACCCGGGCGGCCCTTCGGTCCTGGCCGACGGGCGGAGCCTCGCCGAGGTCGAGCCCGACCTGCCGTACCTGCTGAAGCTCCTGAGCGCCGTCGAGCCGCTCTCGCTGCAGGCACACCCAGACGCTGAGCAGGCTGCGGCGGGCTACGCGCGGGAGGAGGCGGCGGGCATCCCGTACGCCGCCCCCCATCGCACCTACAAGGACCCGCACGCCAAGCCGGAGATGCTGGTCGCCCTGACGCCGTTCTCGGCGCTGTGCGGCTTCCGCGACCCCGAGGACGCGCTCCGCCTCACCCTGCGCCCTGGACTGTCCGGCCCTCGATCCGCTCGCCGCAGCGCTGGAGCAGGACGATCCGGAGGTGGCCCTGCGCGATGCCTTCACCCTGGGCATGACGGTCGCGCCGGAGGGACGTACGGCGCTGGTGGTCGCTGCTGCCGCCGCTGCGGCGGGTCATGCGGCCGACCCGGGCACCGACCCGCGCGACGCCCGCGCGTACGCCTGGGTGGCTCGACTGGCGCTGCTGCACCTCGGCGACGTCAGCGCGCTCGCCCCCCTGCTCCTGCAGACGGTCACCCTGGAGCCGGGGGAAGGCCTGGCGCTGCCGCCCCGCACGCTGCACGCCTACCTCGCGGGCGGCGCGATCGAGGTCATGGGGAGCTCCGACAACGTGCTGCGCGGCGGGCTCACCCCCAAGCACGTCGACGTCGACGCCCTGCTCGGGGTCGTGGACTTCCACGCCCGCCCGATCCCGTGGGTCCACCCGAGGCCGGTGGGGCCGGGTGTCGAGGTCTACGACTCGGGCTCGGAGGCGTTCCGGCTCATCCACGCGCAGTCATCCGGCGGCTGCCGTCTCGGTGCCCTGCAGCCGGCGCCCGGCTGATCCTCGTGACCTCCGGGCTGCTCGAGGTGCGCACCGCCGACGGCTCGCTGCCCGTGCGGCCGGGGCATGCCGCGTACGTCTCGGCCGCCGCCGGACCGCTGACCCTCGTCGGCGACGGCGCCGCCTGGGTGGCCGAGCCCGGAGGCTGAGCGGAGGCCGACCTGGCCGAGGCGTGGCACAATGGGGTGAGCGGCCCAGGCCGCTGCCCGTGACGAGCCATCGAAGCCTCGTGCCGCCCGTCGCGCCCCCACTGAACCGCCCACCGAGTGGAGTGCGACGTCCATGACCAACGTTTCCGACTTCAAGGTCGCCGACCTGTCCCTGGCCCCCTTCGGCCGCAAGGAGATCAGCCTCGCCGAGCACGAGATGCCCGGCTTGATGGCGATGCGTGCCCAGCACGGCGAGACCAAGCCGCTCGCCGGTGCCCGCATCACCGGGTCGCTGCACATGACCGTGCAGACCGCGGTCCTCATCGAGACCCTCGTGGCGCTCGGCGCCGAGGTCCGATGGGCCTCCTGCAACATCTTCTCCACGCAGGACCACGCCGCAGCCGCCATCGCGGTCGGCCCGCACGGCACCCCCGAGGACCCCCAGGGCGTCCCGGTCTTCGCGTGGAAGGGCGAGACCCTCGAGGACTACTGGTGGTGCACCGAGCAGGCGCTGCGCTGGCCCTCGGCCGACGGCACGTCCAGCTCCGGCCCCAACATGATCCTGGACGACGGCGGCGACGCCACGATGCTCGTGCACAAGGGCCGGGAGTTCGAGCTCGCGGGAGCGGTGCCGTCGCCGGAGAGTGCCGAGTCAGAGGAGTTCGAGGTCTTCCTGGGCCTGCTGGCCCACTCCCTGTCCGAGTCCACCACGCGTTGGACCGAGATCGCCGCGGGCATCAAGGGCGTCACCGAGGAGACCACGACCGGGGTCCACCGGCTCTACGAGATGTTCAAGGCCGGGACGCTGCTCTTCCCGGCGATCAACGTCAACGACTCGGTCACCAAGTCCAAGTTCGACAACAAGTACGGCTGCCGCCACTCCTTGATCGACGGCATCAACCGGGCCACCGACGTCCTCATCGGCGGCAAGGTCGCCGTCGTCTGCGGGTACGGCGACGTCGGCAAGGGCTGCGCGGAGTCGTTGCGGGGCCAGGGTGCTCGGGTCATCGTCACCGAGGTCGACCCGATCTGCGCCCTTCAGGCGGCCATGGACGGCTACCAGGTGGCCACGCTCGAGGACGTCCTCGCCACGGCAGACATCTTCATCACCGCGACCGGCTGCTTCGAGGTCGTCACCGCCGACCAGATGTCGCGGATGAAGCACCAGGCGATCCTCGGCAACATCGGTCACTTCGACAACGAGCTCGACATGGCTGGTCTCGCCCGGCTGCCTGGCGTCGAGCGCATCCAGATCAAGCCGCAGGTCGACGAGTGGAAGTTCGCCGACGGGCACTCGATCATCGTGCTGTCCGAGGGTCGCCTGATGAACCTCGGGAACGCCACGGGTCACCCGAGCTTCGTGATGTCGAACTCCTTCACCAACCAGGTGATGGCCCAGATCGAGCTGTTCACGAAGGCTGACGAGTACCCCCTCGGGGTGCACGTCCTGCCGAAGCACCTCGACGAGGCCGTCGCGCGCCTGCACCTGGACGCGCTGGGGGTCCGGCTCACCGAGCTGACCAAGGTCCAGGCCGAGTACCTCGGCGTCGACGTGGAAGGCCCCTACAAGTCCGACCACTACCGCTACTGACCGACCGGACCGGTCGTCCTCGGGGCGCACCGTAGGCTCACGCCGTGCCTGAGGAGCTGACCCCACCTTCGTCCGTGCCCGCGCAGGTCGCGCCGGGTCCGAGCGAGCCGGCGCGTTGGTGGGGCCTCGGGGACTTCTGGATCGCCGTCGCGCTCTACCTCTTCCTCGCCTTCGCCGGCGTCGGTCTGGTGGCGGCGGTGCCGGACACCCCGGACGCTCAGGCCTGGGCCGTGGTCGCGTCCGTGGCGCTGCCCTGGCTCGGTCTGGCGGGCTGGCCGATCGCGGCGACCCGGTTCAAGGGCCGCGGTCCCGTGCTCGACCTGCGGCTTCGCGCCTCGCCCAGCGACCTGGCCCTCGGTGCGGCTGCGGGCGTCGTCGGGCTGCTGCTCGCCGGGATCGTCGCCGTCGGCGTCGAGAAGATCCTCGGCGACCCGCTCGAGTCCTCCGTCGGACAGCTCGCCGACAGCCTCGGTGAGGCCTCGCCCTGGCCGGTCGTGGTGCTCGCGCTCCTCGCCGTCCTCGGGGCTCCCGTCGTCGAGGAGATCGCGTTCCGGGGGCTCCTCTTCGGGGCTGAGGAGAAGCGGGGCAAGACCATGGTCCGCTGCATCCTCGTGTCGTCGTTGCTGTTCGCCGCCTTCCACTTCGAGCCGACCCGGTTCGTGGTGCTCCTGGTCATCGGCCTGGTGCTCGGCTGGGTGCGGGCCCGCACGGCGTCGACGGGGGCGAGCATCGTCACGCACATGGTCGAACAACCTCCCGGGGGCATCGCCTTGATCGGGCTCGCCTTCAGCTGACCGGCGCTCACGAGGGGACGGTGAACCCGTCCGACCCGACCGCTGGGTCGGTCCGCTGTCGGGTGGTGCAGCCGGCGGAGTGCGTGGGCGCGGGCTGCGACCGGTGCGGGCCGGAGGCCGTACGTCTCGTGCGGCGTGGGACTCAGGGGGTCGGTGACGCCCCTGTGGGCGGGTGCGGCGGAGGCTGCGTCGGCCCACGCCTGGGTCGCGCTGGCCTGGGTGGCCATCCGCTGCTCGTCGCGGCGTCTGCGTTCGGCCACGACGGCGGCCAGCAGCCGCTCGGGCGGTGTGCCGACCGGCGGTGGGGGCGTCAGCCAGGGGGCGACGTCGGCTGCCAGGCGCTGGCTCATCGACCACCGCACCTGCGGGCTCAGCTCGGGTGCGCGGACGAGGAACTGCCAGGCCGCGAGCGCCAGGTCGTCGGGGACCCGGCCCACGTCGGTCGCCGCGGCCCAGCCGGCGAGCTCGGGCGGCATGGGTGCTCGGGTGCCGCCCTTGGCGGGCATCCGCTCGCGGACGACGACGGTGCCGGCGGCCAGGTCGCCGAAGCGCTTGGCCCGGCTGTTGCTCAACGAGCAGAACAGGGCCGGGACCCCCAGCAGCAGCCAGATCTCGACGACCTCGATGAGCGCGCGGACCAGCGAGTGCCGGAAGCGCGTCGACCCGCCGTCGTCGCGCACGACGCGCAGCCCGAAGGCGTACTTGCCGGCCGACCTGCCCCGGCTCACGGTCTCCCAGACCAGGGGGTAGCCCACGAGGACGCCGACGATGAGGACGAGTGAGACCGCGCTCAGGGCGGCCGTGTCGAGGGAGCCGCCGCCACCCCGAGCAGGGTGAACAGCACCACGAGGAGCGGCCACCTGGATGCTCATGTCGATCATCAGCGCGAGCGCCCGGGACGGCAGCTGGGCGAGCCGGAGCTCGAGGGCGACCGCCTCACCGGTGACGACGGGCTGGGCCGTCCCGTACGTCGCTCATGGGGTCATCCTGCCTGATCGGCGGCACCGGCCCGCGTAGCCTCGGCGGCGATGGACGTCGACGCCTACGTGACCGCGCACCGCGCGGAGTGGGACCGCCTCGACGTGCTCGTCGGTCGGCGCAGGCTGACCGGCGCAGAGGCCGACGAGCTCATCGACCTCTACCAGCGCGTCGCCACGCACCTGTCGGTCGTCCAGAGCCAGGCGCCGGACCCGGCCCTCGTGGCCCGGCTGTCGACGCTGGTGGCCCGCGCCCGGGCCAGGGTCACGGGTGTCTCGTCGTCGGGCTGGGGTTCGGTGGCCCGGTTCCTCCGGGTGGACTTCCCGGTCGCGGTGTGGCGGGTCCGTTGGTGGGTCGTGGGTGCCGGTCTGGGCTTCTGTCTCGCGGCTCTCGCTCATCGGCTGGTGGGTGGCGACCACCCCCGAGGTCCAGGCCTCCCTCGCGACGCCGGAGCAGGTGCGCCAGCTGGTGGGGCAGAGCTTCGAGGACTACTACTCGTCCAACCCGGCGGGATCCTTCGCCTTCCGGGTCTGGACCAACAACGCGTGGGTCGCTGCGCTCTGCATCGCCCTGGGCGGCTTCTACGGGCATCCCCGTGATCTACCTGCTCTGGACCAACGCCTACAACCTCGGCATCGTCGGTGGGCTGATGGCGGCGAACGGCCGCCTCGACCTCTTCTTCGGACTGATCCTCCCGCACGGCATGCTGGAGCTGACCTGCGTCTTCGTCGCTGCCGGTGTCGGACTGCGGCTGGGCTGGTCGCTCATCGACCCGGGTCCGCTGACCCGCGGCGAGGCGTTCTCGCGCGAGGCCCGGGCGGCCGTCGGGGTGGCCCTCGGCCTGGGGCTCGTGCTCCTCGTGTCCGGGCTGGTCGAGGCGTTCGTGACCCCGTCCGGGCTCCCCACCTGGGCGCGGATCTCGATCGGGTTCGTCGTGTGGTCGGCCTTCGTCGCCTGGGTGGTCGTGCTCGGTCGTCCCGCGGCGCGACGCGGCGAGACCGGTGACCTTGCGGCGGACGTGCGTGGTGACGTCCTGCCCACCGCCGGCTGACGCGGCACGCAGGACGTCCGGTGTCGGGCCATGGTCGAGGTGCCTCAGGGGCGTGGGCGCCAGCGCTTCCATCGAGCGGTCGCTGCAGCCCGTACCTTGCCGTCCCAGGCGAGCTCGACCTCGACCGTCATCTCCGACTCCAGCGCCGAGGTCACGACCGCGCGCAGCTCGCACGGCGCGTGGAGCGGGCTCGGTCGCAGGTAGCGCACGTCCAGGCCGGCGGTGACGTAGGACAGTGCCGCACCCGGAAGTGCCGGCCAGTCTCGGCGATCGGCCTCCCACAGGACGGCGGCGGCGCTGTGGCAGTCCAGGACCGTGGCGATGATCCCGCCGTTGAGGTGACCCAGCCCGTTGTCGTGCTCCGGCCAAGGGGTGAAGGTCGCGGTCACCTCGCCCTCTCCCGGGTAGCTCTTCAGTCGCAGGCCCTTCGGGTTCGCCGGCCCGCAGCCGAAGCAGGCCACGTCCGGGTACAGGCGCTCCTGGATGCTGGGGCCGGTCGTCACGTCCATCACAGCCGCCCGGCGGCCTTGAGGGCGAGGTAGGCGTCGGCGAGCCTGGGAGGGAGGTCGTCGGGCTCGGCGTCGACCACGTCGACCCCCTGGCGGCGCAGCACCCGCTCGAGGTGGCGACGGGCCGCGATGGCCCGAGCTGCGGCGGCCGCGCCGTAGACCGCGTCGGCGTCGCCGCGACCCAGCCCGAGCTCGGTGACCCGGGAGTCCGCGACCGACGCGAGCAGCACGTGGTGCTTGCGCGCGAGCAGGGGCAGCACCGGCAGCAGGCCTTCCTCCAACGGCGCCGGGTCGAGGGCCGTGAGCAGCACGACGAGCGAACGGTGGCCCGCGCGCCGCAGGATCGTCGAGGCGACGGCACGCCAGTCGGTCTCGACGAGGGAGGCGTCCAGCGGTGCCATCGCCTGGACGAGCTGGTGGAGGAGCTCGGTCGAGGACGCCCCGACCACCGACGCCCGCTCCAAGCGGTCGTGGGCGATCAGGTCGACCCGGTCACCCGCCTTCGAGGCGAGGGCGGCGAGCAGCAAGGCGGCGTCCATGGCTGCGTCCAGGCGTGGGGCGTCACCCACCCGACCGGCAGCCGTGCGCCCGGTGTCGAGCACCAGGAGGACGTGCCGGTCCCGCTCGGGGCGCCAGGTCCGCACCACGAGGTCGTTGGCGCGCGCGGTGGCGCGCCAGTCGATCGAGCGGACGTCGTCGCCGTCGACGTACTCCCTCAACGAGTCGAACTCGGTGCCCTGGCCGCGCACCATGACCGCCGTGCGGCCGTCCAGCTCGCGCAGCCGGGACAGCTTGGACGGCAGGTGCTTGCGCGACGTGAACGGTGGCAGCGTGCGCACCGTCCAGGGGACGACGTGCGACCCCTGGCGCGCGGCCAGTCCGAGGGGCCCGGTGGAGCGGACGGTCACCCGGGCCGCGCGTCGGTCCCCGCGTCGGGTCGGGCGCAGCGAGGAGGTCACCCGGCGGCGCTCCCCGGGCGGCACGGCGACGGTGTGGCGTTGCTCCAGCACGCCGGCTGAGGGGGGCCAGGCGTCGCGCAGGCGACCCCGCACGGGGCGCCGGCCGGGGTTGCCGACGAGCAGGTCGACGGTGGCCGCCTCGCCGAGCCGGACCCTGGTGTCGCCGACCCGGGTGAGCTGCAGCGCGCGCACGGACCCGGCGAGCGCCAGGTCCAGCAGGACGGCCGCGACCAGCAACCCGTCGACGACGAGCAGGGCGCCGCGCACCGACCAGCCGGCCCCGCCGACCAGGGCGGCCACCACCAGGGCACCGACCAGAGCGAGGAGCGCCAGGCGTCCCGTGAGGGCCATGGGTCAGCGAGGGACCGGGACGGAGGCGAGCACGCCGTCGAGGACACCGTCCGCGGTGACCCCCTCGAGCTCGGCCTCGGCGCGCAGCCGGACCCGGTGGCGCAGGGCCGGTCGGGCCAGGGCCTTGATGTCGTCGGGAGTGAGGAAGTCCCGACCGGACAGCCACGCCCAGGCGCGTGCGGAGGCGAGGAGGGCGGTGGCGCCGCGGGGCGAGACACCCAGGCTCAGGGCGGGGGACTGGCGGGTCGCTCGGCAGACGTCGACCGCATAGCCCAGCACCTCCGAGGTGATGGTCACGCGCCCGACCGCGGCTCGACCCGCGGCGAGCTCAGCAGCCCCGGCCACCGGGCGGACGCCCGCCGCGGCAAGGTCGCGCGGGTCGAACCCGGCGGCGTGCCGGGCGAGAACGAGCACCTCTTCCTCGCGGGCCGGAAGGGGGAGGGTCAGCTTGAGCAGGAACCGGTCGAGCTGGGCCTCGGGCAGGGGGTACGTCCCCTCGTACTCGATCGGGTTCTGGGTCGCGCAGACGACGAAGGGGTCGGGCAGGGGACGCGGGACCCCGTCGACGGAGACCTGCCGCTCCTCCATGGCCTCGAGCAACGAGGCCTGCGTCTTCGGCGGCGTGCGGTTGATCTCGTCGGCCAGCAGCAGGTTGGTGAAGACCGGCCCGGGCCGGAAGGAGAACTCCGAGCTCCGGGCGTCGTAGACCAAGGACCCGGTGACGTCGCCGGGCATCAGGTCCGGCGTGAACTGCACGCGCTTGGTGTCGAGGGCGAGCGAGGCAGCGAGGGTGCGCACGAGGAGGGTCTTGGCGACGCCAGGAACCCCTTCGAGGAGGACGTGACCTCGGCACAGCAGCGCGATGACGAGCCCCGTGACCGCAGCGTCCTGCCCGACCACGGCCTTGGCCACCTCCCCGCGCAGGGCCAGCAGGCTGGCTCGCGCGGCCGCCCCGGGATCGTAGGACGTGGGGGGCGGGGGCTCGATCGACCTCGGACGCCGGGAGCTCGGCTGGGGTCGGGTCGAGGGGCCCGGCATCGACAGGCGCGGCGTCGTCCGACGCTTCCGTCGCCTCGTGGGGTTCGGTCACCCCGTCACCGTATGCGAGCCGCTGCCGGTGCCGCCGGATCCCCCGCCGTCGGTCATCGGCCCGAGCTCGGTCGGACCTCGCGCTCGAGGGCGTCGAGGTCGTCGGCCAGGCGTACGAGCGCGGCGTCGTCGGCCGGCGACCCGCCGTAGAGCAGTCCTTGGACGGCGACACCGGGTCGGCCGGTCCGTCGGGCGACCGCGGCGACCAAGGTGGCGGGGTCCACGCGCCCGGGCTGGCCGAGCGAGGGCGCGAGCCGGCTCCTGGTGGCGTCCCGCAGCCGCTCGGCCGCGCGGTCGCGGGCACCGGCCCTCCGGTACATCCGACCCCGCCCCTCGGTGGCCTCCGCCGCGCGCACGACCACGGGGAGCGTCTCGGGGACCACCGGCCCGAGGCGGCGGGCCCGCCACAGCGCCAGCAGGACGACGGCGAGACCGACCTGGAGGACCAGACCGGTGACCCACAGCGGCACCAGGTCGAAGAACGAGGCCTGCGGCTCGGTCGGGAGGTCCGCGACGGAGGGCACGTGCCAGACGACGCGGTCGCGGACGCCGAGCAGTCCGAGGGCCAAGGCGGCGTTGCCCTCCTTGGCGAGCTGGTCGTTCTCCAGCGCGGCCGACGACCCGAGCAGGACCAGGAGGCGCCCCCCTTCGTCGAGCACGACCAACGAGGGGTCGCCCTCGACCGGGTAGCAGGCGGCCAGTGGACGCGCTCCGGGGGCCACCGGGTACGTCGTCACGCCGGTGCTCGCCCGGCCCGCGCGAACGGCAAGGGGAAGCTCGCAGTCGGGGTCGAGCACCTGCGCTGCGTCCGGCGGGCAGGGTGGTCAGGTCCGGTGCCAACGCCTGGACCACGTCCTCGCGCACGGCCCCGACGACGACCAGGTCGGCGCCGGTCGACGCGAGCTCCTGGACCTGCTCGAGGGAGAGCAGGTCCGGCTGGGAGAGCACGAGGGTGTCGCCCGGCCCGGCCTGGGTCGCGGCCGCGACCCCGTCGGCCCGCACCACCTCGACCCCCTGGTCGCGGAGGATCTCGGCGACCGCGCGACTCCCGGTCGCGCTCACCGAGTCGGGGTCGAGGAAGCCGACCCGGTCGCCGGAGGACACCCAGGCGATGACCAGCGCGCGCGAGGACGACGAGGACGCCCACCATCGCCGGGCCGCGTCCGGAGCGCCACAGGCCGCGGCTGGTCGGGGAGACCGACGTGGTGGCCGAGGTGGTCGCAGGCGTCGTCATCACGCGGTCCTGGTGGCGACCCGCTGCGGCGAAGCGGCCGCGACCGCGTGGTCGAGCGCGCGCAGGAACCGGTCATCGGTCGAGGAGGCCGGTCGACCGCCGTAGGCGACGGCGTCGAAGGTGGTGGACGCGGACCACAGGTCGGCAGCCAGGGCCGGCAGGGCAAGGCCGCCCTCGTGCGCAGCCTCGTCGGCCGTACGCCCGGGTCTGGGGTCGAGGATCGTGCGCTCCTCCAGGGCCCGGACGATCGCGCGGTAGCGCTCCAGGACGGCGTCCTCCCACCGGCCCTGCGCCGACGCACGGTCGGCCTCTCGACGATGGTCGGCCGCGGTCTTCGCCCGCCCCACGAACAACGCCGTGGCGCTCGAGGAGCTGCGTCGGACCGGCCCGGCCCGCCAGAGCACGAACGCGAGCACGATCGCTGCGAGGACCACCAGGGCCAGCAGCCCCCATCGTCCGCCGGGGAGCGAGCCGGCCGCCCGGTCGACGAGCTCGCCGAGCCGGTCGACGACCCAGCGGATCCCGCGCTCGACCAGCCCGGGGTCGTCGACGTGATAGGCGGGGTCGGCGAGCTCCTGCACGGCCAGGCGCGCAGCCTCGTCGCGTCCGAGCTCGACCGGTACGTCGGAGAGCGCCAGCGGCATCACGGCTGAGGGGGCCCGGTCGGCCTCGGGGCGGTCGCCGCACGGGCGAGCTCGAGGTCGAGACCCTCCACGCGCATGCGCCGGTCGACGTACACCAGCACGGTGACGGCCGCGGTGAACGGGTAGGTGATCGTCAGGCCGATCATCTGACCGATCGACTGGACCAGGAGCCCCCAGACGCTGATCTCGAAGGGGTTGTCCGGGTTCGAGGTGAAGAAGGTGGTGAAGCCTCCGAGCAGCTGGAACGGCACTGCGATGACCGAGGTGATGACGGTGGTGAGGACCAGCGTGAGCAAGACGATCAGGAAGGTGCGCCACCACGCGCCCTTCACCAGGGCCCACGAGCGACCGAGGGAGCGGAAGACCGGCGCTTTCTCCAGCACCAGGGCGGGGCTCGCGATCCACCACATGACGTAGACGAAGACCGCCGGCAGCACGGCGACCGGGAGGAGCACGAGCAGCCAGGGCGTGGTGGCGAACGCCAGGGCGACCACCGCTCCGACGCCGACGACGAGCAGCCCCCAGGTCCCGACCGTGGCGACGATCGACAGCCCGAGCAGCCGCAGGAGCCGCGGGCGGACCAGCGTCCACGCCTCGCTCAGCGTCGGGGTCTGCCCGAGCGCGGCACGACCGACGACGACGGTCAGCACGCCGATGAGGATCGTCTGGGCGACGGTGCCGACGACCGTGCCCGGGATGCTGCCCCCGATCAGGCTCCCGTAGGCGCCGACGAAGTCGTCGGTGCGTCGCCGTGGCCGGGTCGAGCGCGCTCAGGTCCTGCAGGAACGACCAGGTCAGGGCGAAGGTGATGAGCGAGGTCAGGCTCACGACCACCGCCGAGAGGCCGAGCATGACCTTCGGGTTGCGTCGGACGCTCTGGATCGCGCCGTCGAGGATCTCGCCGATGCCGAGCGGGCGCAGGGGGATGACGCCCGGTTTGGGCGCGGCGGGCGGCATCGTCGCGTAACCGGGGTGGCCCAGGTGGGCCGGGTACGCGCCAGGCGGGGGGTAGGTCGGGGGGTAGGTCCCGGGCGGCGGGTAGCCCGGCTGCTGGAGGGGGCGGCGGCGTGCGGCGGTTGCTCGGAGCCCAGCCCGGGTGGGGCGGCGGCGGCGCGGGCGGTTGCTCGGGAGCCCAGCCCGGGTGGGGCGGCGCCTGCTCCTGGCCGGGATGGCCCCATCCCGCTTCGTCGTTCTCCTGGCCGGGCTGGCCCCATCCGGCGTCGTCGGTCATCCCGGCATCGTTCCACCTGCGGCCTGCTCGCACGCGCAGGCGGTCCACCGTCAGCGGGGCGGCGTCCGGCGGAACCGAGGGCCCGACGATTTCGTCGGAGGTGTCGTGGAGGGCTGCTTGGGCCTACCGTGGAGCCGATGATCGGAAGGGGCAGACCATGAAGGGCCGCGTGCTCGTCGTCGACGACGACCTCGCGCTGTCCGAGATGCTCGGGATCGTCCTTCGTGGGGAGGGTTTCGAGCCCTTCTTCTGCGCCGACGGCGCCAAGGCCTTCGACGCCTTCCGGGAGACCCGCCCTGATCTGGTCCTGCTCGATCTGATGCTTCCCGGACGTGACGGCATCGACGTCGCCAAGCAGATCCGTGCCGAGTCCGGCGTCCCCATCGTCATGCTGACGGCCAAGGGCGACACGATCGACGTGGTGCTCGGCCTCGAGAGCGGCGCCGACGACTACGTGGTCAAGCCGTTCAAGCCCAAGGAGCTCGTCGCTCGGGTCCGGGCCAGGCTTCGTCCGGCTCAGGACCCCACGCAGGGCTCGTTGTCGATCGGGGACCTCAGCATCGACGTCGCCGGTCACGCCGTCCGTCGGGGCGACACGGCGATCAACCTCACGCCGCTGGAGTTCGACCTGCTCGTCGCCCTGGCGCGCAAGCCCTGGCAGGTGTTCTCGCGCGAGCTGCTCCTCGACCAGGTGTGGGGCTACCGGCACGCCGCGGACACCCGCCTGGTCAACGTCCACGTCCAGCGGCTGCGCTCCAAGATCGAGATCGACCCGGAGAACCCCGAGATCGTGGTCACCGTCCGCGGCGTCGGCTACAAGGCCGGGTCGTCGAGCGGCGAGTGACGCCCGCGCCCGGCCCCGTGCGCCTCCCCCTGCCCCGCCCCGAGACGAACGAGAGTCATGACCGCCCACGACGGCACGACCGGCGCCGACCGCGCCTGGGACGTGCTGCACCGGGTCCGGTTCGCGGTCTCCCGACCCTTCGCCCGGGCGCGGCACGCGTGGCGGTCGTCCCTGCACCTGCGGGTGGTGCTCACCACGCTCTCGCTCTCCCTCGTCGTGCTCCTGGTGCTGTCGCAGTTCCTGCTCGGGCGGGTCACCGACGGTCTGCTGGCGGCCAAGGAGCGGTCCGCCCTCGACGAGGCCCGTGCCGGCCTCGCCCAGGCCCAGCTCCTGGCCGACGCCGCCGAGCGGGGCGGCGACCCGTTGAGCAACGTCGCCCTCGTCGACGGGGTCGCCCGGCAGCTCGCCAACCGGGCAGGGAACCCGTCCATCTACGAGGTCCTGCTGCTCGGTGTCGCCGGGCAACGCCCTCGTCGACGTGCCCGAGTTCGGCTCCAACCAGGTGTCGGCGGTCAGCGTGCCCGCCACCTCTGCGCGACGCCGTACGGGAGACCCAGCGCCAGTCCTCGACGTACACCGAGGTCGTCTACGCCGACGGGCGCCCGGCCGTCCCGGGGTTCGCCGTCGGCGCGCCGCTGGTCCTGCCGGGCGTGGGCGCCTACGAGCTCTACTACCTGTTCCCGCTCAGCCAGGAGGCCAACACCCTCGCCCTCGTCAAGCGCACCCTCGCCGTCGCGGGGATCGCCCTGGTGCTCCTGCTCGGCGGGATCGCCTGGCTGGTGACGCGGCAGGTCGTCTCGCCGGTCCGGATGGCAGCGCGCACCGCCGAGCAGTTCTCGGCCGGACGCCTCGAGGAACGCATGGCGGTCGAGGGCGAGGACGACCTCGCCAAGCTGGCCACGTCGTTCAACCAGATGGCCGGCTCGCTGCAGGGGCAGATCCGTCAGCTCGAGGACCTCTCCCGCGTTCAGCGACGGTTCGTGTCGGACGTCTCCCACGAGCTGCGGACCCCGCTGACCACCGTGCGGATGGCGGCCGACGTCCTGCACGACGCCCGCGTGGACTTCGACCCGCCACCGCGCGGTCGGCCGAGCTGCTGCAGAACCAGCTGGACCGCTTCGAGCTGTTGCTCACCGACCTGCTGGAGATCAGCCGGTACGACGCCGGGGCCGCAGTCCTCGAGGCTGAGCCGGTCGACATCGTCGAGCTCGCCCGACGGGCCATCGAGGCGGCCCAGCCCCTCGCGGAGCGCAAGGGCAGCGACCTGGTGCTCGAGGTGCCGAAGACGGCCTGTGTCGCCGAGGTCGACGCGCGACGGGTCTCGCGCATCCTGAACAACCTCGTCGTGAACGCGGTCGAGCACGGTGAGGGGCGACCGGTGGTCATCACCTTGGCCGCCGACTCCCACGCCGTCGCCTTGGCGGTCCGTGACCACGGGGTGGGCCTTCGCCCCGGCGAGTCCGCCTTGGTCTTCAACCGCTTCTGGCGCGCCGACCCGGCTCGGGCGCGCACCACGGGGGGCACCGGGCTCGGGCTGGCGATCGCCATGGAGGACGCCCACCTGCACGGTGGCTGGTTGCAGGCGTGGGGGGTTCCGGGCGACGGGTGCAACTTCCGGCTCACGTTGCCGCGTCGCTCGCGCGTGGACCTCGAGTCCTCGCCGCTCCCGCTCGAACCGCCCGACGCCCGCGCCGACCGTCGGGTGCCGCTCGCGGCGGCGGCGCCCGTACGGAGGACGTCGTGAGCGGGCTCGGCCGGACGGCCGCTGCCCTGGTCGTCGTCCTCGCGTCGTTGACCGCGTGCGCACAGATCCCGACCTCCGGGCCGGTCGAGCAACGCGGTGAGGTGCGCAGCGAGCGGGACGACCCCTTCGTCCGCGTCCTTGCCAAGGGTCCGGTCGCGGGCATGGGCCAGCAGGAGGTGCTCGAGGGGTTCCTTCGCGCGTCCGCGTCCTTCGACGACGACCACTCCGTCGCGCGGGAGTTCCTGGCGCCGGAGGCGGCGGCGACGTGGGACCCCAGCCAGGGTGCCGTCGTCTACTCCGACGACCCGGACCGGACGATCCTCGAGCAGGACGGCAACGTCCTCCAGCTCAGCGCCCGCAAGGTCGCGGCCATCAGCGCACGGGGCGAGTTCGAGGCGGCGACCACGGACAGCATGACCAAGGCGAGCTTCTCGATGCGGAAGGTCGAGGGGGAGTGGCGGATCGCGGACCTCCCGGACGGACTGTTCCTCACCCCGCTCGACGTCGATCGCTCCTACCGCTCCTTCGACCTCTACTTCCTCGACGGCACCTCGACGCGCCTGGTCCCGAACGCGGTCTTCGTGCCCGTGGGCCCGGTCGCCTCGACGAGTCTCGTCACGGCCCTGCTCGAGGGTCCGACCGACTGGCTGGCGCCCGCGGTGCGCACGGCGTTCCCCGCCGGCACCCAGCTCACGGTCCCGTCGGCCCCGGTGCAGGACGGTGTGGTGCAGGTCGACCTGAGCAGCTCGGTGCTCGGTTCGGACCTCGAGGACCGACAGGCGCTCGCCGCCCAGCTCGTCTGGACGCTTCGTCAGCTCCCCGACGTCTCCGCGGTACGGATCACCTCGGGGGGCCTCCCGTTGCCCGGTCTGGACCCGCAGCAGGCGCGGGATGCGTGGCCGCAGTTCTCCCCGGACGGTCCTCCTGTCGGCGAGCCCTACCTCGAGCGGGACGGTCGCGTGCTCGTCCAGGTGGCAGGGAAGCCCGTCCCGCTGCCCGGAAAGCTGGGCGACGGCAGCATCCCCGCGACCGATCCCGCGAGCTCCCCCGAGGGGGACCTGCTCGCCGCGTTGTCACCAGCCGGTGACCGGCTCTTCCTCACGACTCCCTCGGTCGACGCGCCCGTCCGCACCCGGCTCGTCGCCCCCCGGCTGACCGCCCCGTCCTGGGACCCCTTCGGCAGCGTCTGGACCACCAGCCGTACCGGCGGCGTGACGACCGTCTGGGCGGTGCGACCCGGAGATGATCCGCCGCAACGGGTCGCCTCGCCCGAGCTGGCCGACCAGCCTGTCGTCGCGCTACGGATCGCCCGCGACGGGGTTCGCGTGGCCGTGGTGGTCGGAGACGACGCCGGCGGTCGAAGCCTCCTGGTCGGCCGGATCGAGCGCGGCGAGACCCCCAGGCTGGGCGGGTTGCGTCGCGTCGAGTCCACCCTCGTCGACGTCATCGACGTGGCGTGGGCCGACGCCGACCGGATGGCCGTCCTCGGGCAGGAGCCGAACGGCGTGGTGCAACCCCTCATCGTCGAGGCCGACGGCACCGTGCGGCGGGCGGCCGGGTCGCTCTCGGGGCTGGTGCGGATCGCCGCCGCGCCCGGCAAGCCGCTGATCGCCGCCACGAGCGACGGCACGATCTGGCTCGACACCGATGTGGGCTGGCAGAACCTGGGCAAGGGGTCGGCCCCTGCCTACCCGGGCTGATCCACAGCCCGCGTCGGTCCACCGGCTGACGACGGACGGTTCTGCGACGTCCGACCAGCCACCAGCATCACGGTGTGCTCGAGCGTCTCGGGGTCGTCGGCGAGGCGCTCCTCGACCTGGTCGTCCCGCGCCTGTGCGCGGGCTGCGGGGCACCCCAGCAGCTCTGGTGTCCGGCCTGTGCCTCGACGCTGGAGTCGGCCGCGTGGCCGACCGCGCCGCAGCCGGTTCCTGTGGGCTTCCCTCGGACCTGGGCGGTCTCGCCCTATGCGGGACCGGTGCGGGAGGCGCTCGTCGCGCACAAGGAGCGCGGCCGGCTCGCCCTCGCCCGGCCGCTCGGCGACGCCCTCGCCCGGTCGGTCGCCGCCGCCGGAGCAGCCCTGCCGGGTGCCTCCTGCCGGACTGGTGCTGGTGCCCGTGCCGTCGGCGCGTGCGGCGACGCGACGCCGGGGGCACGATCCGCTCGGGCGCCTCGCCCGCCGCGCGGCGTACGTGCTGCGCCGGTCCGGCCGACCGGCCGTGGTCGTGCCCGTGCTCACCCTCGACCGGCGCGTCGCCGACCAGGCAGGACTCGCGGCGGCTGCCCGCGCGGCCAACCTCAGGGGTGCTCACCGGGCCCGTGAGCGCCACCTCGTCCGGCTCCACCCTGACGTCGCGATCGTGGTGGTGGACGACCTCGTCACCACGGGAGCCTCGCTGGTCGAGGCCACTCGGGTGCTGCGCGTGGCCGGCCTGACGTCGGTGAGCGCAGCCGTGGTGGCGGCGACCCCCCGGCGCTCGTCCCTCGACCGGGCAGCCCCGACGGGCTAGCGTCAGTGCGTGGCACCCGCCCGGGTCCGTGGTTGCGTCGGGAACGGTGGTGCGGGTCTCCCGCACCGCGGCCCCCGGCAAGCCGATGCCAGCCGCAGGCGAAACGGCCCACGTAAGGCGACTTCTCGTCGTCCGATCACGGTGCGGCTTAGGAGTGAGTCCTGCCCCGACGGCGGTCCAGATGGCTGCCGACCCGGGAGAGAGGGGGAGTGGCCCCCGAGGCTGCAAGCCCTCCCGCAGGCGGATGTGGGGTCGAAGACCAGGTCGGCCGGGCGGGTGTCACCCTGACCGGCCACGGCTCGCGGTCCGGCTGGATAGGTTGGTGGTGAGCACCGAACCAAGGAGGGCACACCCGTGGACATCGTCGTCAAGGGTCGCCAGGTCGATCTGTCCGAGCGCTTCCGCGAGCACGTGACGGAGCGCCTCGGGAAGGTCGAGCGCTTCGACCCGAAGATCCAGCGGGTGGACGTCGAGGTGTCCAAGGAGGCCAACCCCCGGATGGCCGACCGCGCCCTGCGCGTCGAGCTGACCATCCGCAGTCGGGGACCGGTCGTCCGCGCCGAGGCCGCGTCTGACGACAAGTACTCGGCGCTCGACACGGCCTGTGACCGGTTGGAGGCGCGGTTGCGGAAGGCCGCCGACCGTCGCAACGACCACCGGCGAGCGACGACGCTCCAGTCCGACACGATGCTCGACGCGTCGGCGTCCGGTCCTCTCGAGGTGGCCGTCGAGCCGATGCCCGCGGACCCCGAGGACGGTCCGATGGACGTCCGCGAGAAGACCCACACGGCTGCTCCGATGACCCTCGACCAGGCGCTGGCGGCGATGGAGCTCGTCGGTCACGACTTCTATCTGTTCCTGGACGCCGACACCCGACGGCCCGCCGTCGTCTACCGCCGGAGGGGCTACCACTACGGCGTGATCCGGCTGGAGACGACCGAGGCCTGAGCAGGGCGGAGCAAGAACGCTCCGAGGCGGTCGTCCGCGTGGCATCATGGGCGAGTTGGGGGGGTTCGTCCCATGGAGAGTGCCGTGTCCGACGCTGCCGCGTCGGCCGTGGGGTCGGCGGTGCGCCGGGCCCCGACACCCGCGTTCGACGGGGGTGTGCGCGGTGACGCGTCGGCCGTGATCCGCGTGCTCGTGGTCGATGACCACGCGCTCTTCCGGCGCGGGGTCTGCTCGGCTCTGGCGACGACGAAGGACCTCGAGGTCGTCGGCGAGGCCGCTGACGCCGACGCGGCCCTGCTGCGCGCCATCGAGCTCGTGCCCGACGTGATCCTGCTGGACGTGCGCATGCCGGGACGCAGCGGGCTGGACGTGTGTCCGGCGCTGGTGGCGGCGGTTCCCGGTGTCCGCGTGCTCGTGCTCACGGCGAGCGACCGCGACGAGGACCTCTACGCCGCCATCCGTGCCGGCGCCAGCGGCTACCTGCTCAAGGAGAGCTCCGTGGAGGACGTCTTGTCAGCGGTCCGCTCGGTCCATGGGGGCCAGTCGACGATCAGTCCGGCGATGGCCGGGAAGCTCCTCACCGAGTTCGCGGCCCTGGTGCGTCGTGAGGACGAGCTGCGCGACGCACCCGGGGAGCCCCGGCTGACCGACCGCGAGCTCGAGGTGCTGAAGCTCGTGGCGCGCGGGCTCAACAACCGCGACATCGCGCGCGAGCTGTTCATCAGTGAGAACACCGTCAAGAACCACATCCGCAACATCCTCGAGAAGCTCCAGCTGCACTCGCGGATGGAAGCGGTCGTCTACGCCGTACGGCAGAAGCTGCTCGAGATCACCTAGTGCGCGCGGAGGGGCTGTCGAGGGCTCAGGCACGACGGGTCGCGATCACCGCCCAGGGCCTCGCCGCTGGGCGCCCGACCGACCCGGGGATGCGCCAGCTCACCGGGGTGGTCGACCGGATCGGTCTCCTGCAGATCGACAGCGTCAACGTGCTGGTCCGCGCCCACTTCCTCCCGCTCTTCAGCCGGCTCGGTTCCTACGACCCGGAGCTGCTCGACCGTGCCTCCGGACAGGGCCCCGAGGCGGCTCGTGGAGTACTGGGCTCACGAGGCGTCGCTGGTGCGGCCGGAGACCCACCGGCTGCTGCGCTGGCGGATGGCCCGATGGCGTGACGACGCCTGGGGCGGCATGAAGTCCGTCGTCACCGATCACGCGGACCTCGTGGCAGCGGTGCTTCAGGAGGTGCAGGACCGTGGACCGATGACCTCGGTCGAGGTCGAACGGGCCCTGGCGCACGACGCGCCCCGCTCCACCAAGGAGTGGGGCTGGAACTGGTCCTTGGTCAAGCGCTCCCTCGAGTACCTCTTCTGGGCGGGGCAGATCACCTCGGCGGGCCGGACGCCTCAGTTCGAGCGTCGGTACGACGTCCCGGAGCGGGTGCTGCCCCGGGACGTCCTCGAGGCTCCCGACCCCACCGAGGAGGAGGCCTTCCGTGCGCTGATGGCCCACGCTGCCCGGGCGCACGGGGTGGCCAGCGAGCAGTGCCTGCGCGACTACTTCCGCCTCCGTCCGGCGGACGCCCGCTCTGCGCTCACTGCGCTGGTCGACTCCGGTGAGCTGCTGCCGGTCCGGGTCGAGGGATGGCGTCGTCCCGCCTTCCTGCACCGCGACGCCCGGCTGCCCCGAGGCGTGAGGGCACGGGCCCTCCTGGCGCCGTTCGACCCGCTGGTGTGGGAGCGGTCGCGCGTCCGAGGCGCTGTTCGGGATGCGGTACCGGATCGAGATCTACGTTCCCGCCGACCAGCGGGTCCATGGCTACTACGTGCTGCCGTTCCTTCTCGACGACCAGCTCGTGGCCAGGGTCGACCTCAAGGCCGACCGCGCCGCACGTGCGTTGCTCGTGCAGGCGGCCTTCGCCGAGCCGGGGGCTCCCGAGCACACGGCCGAGGAGCTGCTGGCGGAGCTCGAGCTGATGGCGGGTTGGCTGGGGCTCTCGCAGGTCGTGGTCGCCGGACGCGGTGACGGTCTCGCCCTCGAGCTGGCGTCCCTCACCCCCCGCTGAGGGTGACGAAACGTACGCGACACGCCGCGTGTCGCGTACACAAGGTCACCCTCAGCGGGGGGTGGGGTCGCTGGCCAGGCGGGCGTGCAGGTGCTCGTCGTGCAGAGCGCCGTCGCCGTAGCGGTAGGCCTGCCGCGCGACCCCCTCGAGGAGGAACCCCGCGCCGGTCGCGACGCTGCACGAGGGCGGGTTGTCCACGGCGTGGAACAGCTCGATCCGGTTCAGCCCCAGGGCTCCGAAGGCGTACCCACTGGCGGCCGTGACGGCGCGGCGCCCGACCCCGCGACCACGTGCCCCACGGAGCACCCAGTAGCCGACCTCCCCTGCGAGGTGCCGGGGCTGGAGCTGGTGCAGCGACACGTAGCCGACCACCGATCCGGTGGTGGCGTCGCAGACGGCCCAGCTGGCGTGGTCGTCCCAGCTCGAGCGCTGCTCGATCCACGTCCGGGCCGCCGCTTCGTCCCGGAGTGTCTCCCCGGTGTCGGCGGCCGCCAGCGAGACGGTGTTCCAGCGGGTGATCTCCGGGTCGGCGGCCGCCTCGAGGACGGCAGGGACCATGCGGACGTCCCACACGCACAGCTGGAGGTCCCCGGCGGCGATCTCGGTGGGCTCGAGCGGGAGCCCTCCGAGGCGGGGTCCTTGAGGCGTCTGGGGGCGGAGGGGATCGGGCACGCCCGCAGACTAAGGCCCTCCGGCCGGATGACCGTGCCCGCTCGCGCCGCGCCCGGATCGATGGCCGGGCGTGGGAACGGGGCCGTCGGCTGACACGATGCCGCCCGTGACCGACGATCCGCCCAGCGCACCGGTCCCGCTCGGCGCACCGCCCGCCCGCGACGTCGCGTTGCTGGCCGTGGTCGTCGCCGCCGTGAGCACCTCAGGTCCCCTGGTCGTGGCGACGGCCGTGCCGGCTCTGGCCATCGCGTTCTGGCGCAACGCGCTCGGCGCGCTCGCCATCGGGGGGTACGTCGCCACGCGCCCCCAGCGCCGCGCGGAGCTGGCAGGGCTCACCAGGCGAGAGCTCCGGCTCTCCGGGGTCGCCGGCATCTTCCTCGCCCTTCACTTCGCGACCTGGATCCCGTCGCTTCGCCTCACGTCGGTCGCCTCGTCCGTGGCGCTGGTGTGCCTGCAGCCCGCGTGGGTGGTGCTCATCGCCCGTGCGCGCGGGCACGCCGTTCCCGGGCAGGCCTGGTTGGGCATCGCGATCGCCTTCGGCGGAGTCCTCGTCCTGACCGGCATCGACGCAGGCCAGGGGCGGGACGTCCTGCTCGGTGACGTGCTGGCGATCGTCGGGGGGATGGCGGCGGCGGGGTACGTCACCGTCGGCGCGGAGGTGCGGCGCACGGTGAGCACCAGCCCGTACACGCTGCTCTGCTACAGCCTGTGCGCGGTACTGCTCGCGGGCACGTGTCTGGCCGCGGGCGCCTCCTTCTCCGGCTACTCGTCCAAGGACTGGGCGCAGATCGTGCTGCTCACGATCCTCGCGCAGCTTCTCGGGCACACGCTGGCCAACGTCGTGCTGCGGACCACGTCGGCGACCGTCGTGTCGCTCGCGATCCTGCTCGAGGTCCCTGGTTCGATCGTCGTGGCCGCCGTGCTCCTCGGCCAGGTGCCGCCGCCCGAGGTGCTTCCCGCAGTGGCCTTGATGCTGGGCGGCATCGCGGTCGTCGTCCGGTCGCAGGCGCCGGCGGGCGTCGAGGTCGAGCCCCCCGGCTGAGGCGGGCACCTGGTTCCCGGATAGCGTGCGAGCATGCCTGAGCGCACCGCTTCCGACCGCCCGTTGCGTCCCCGCCGCTCCTGCCTGGCCGTCCCCGGCAGCAGCCCCAAGATGATCGACAAGGCGCGCGGCCTCCCCGCCGACCAGGTGTTCCTCGACCTGGAGGACGCCTGCGCCCCGCTCGCCAAGCCCGAGGCGCGCGGCACCATCGTCGCCGCCCTCAACGAGGGCGGGTGGGGCGACAAGGCCAGGGTCGTCCGGGTCAACGACTGGACCACGCACTGGACCTACCGCGACGTGATCCAGGTGGTCGAGGGCGCCGGCGCCAACCTCGACTGCATCATGCTGCCGAAGGTGCAGACGGCCCAGCAGGTGATCGCCCTCGACCTGCTGCTCACCCAGATCGAGACGACGATGGGCTACGAGGTCGGTCGGATCGGCATCGAGGCCCAGATCGAGAACGCACGAGGGCTGATCGAGGTCGACGCGATCGCCAAGGCCTCACCCCGTGTCGAGACGATCATCTTCGGGCCGGCCGACTTCATGGCCAGCATCAACATGAAGTCGCTCGTCGTGGGGGAGCAGCCGCCCGGCTACGACGTGGGCGACGCCTACCACTACATCCTCATGCAGATCCTCATGGCGGCCCGCGCGAACGACAAGCAGGCGATCGACGGTCCGTACCTGCAGATCCGCGACGTCGACGGATTCAGCCGGGTGGCCGGCCGCTCGGCCGCGCTCGGGTTCGACGGTAAGTGGTGCCTCCACCCAGGTCAGATCGAGGCGGCGAACGAGACCTACTCGCCGCGCCAGGAGGACTACGACCACGCGGAGCTCATCCTCGACGCCTACGACTGGTACACCTCCGCCGAGGGCGGCGCGCGGGGCGCGGCGATGCTCGGCGACGAGATGATCGACGAGGCGTCGCGCAAGATGGCGCTGGTGATGGCGGCCAAGGGCCGCGCCGGCGGTATGAGCCGGACGAAGGCGTTCACGCCCCCCGATGCGTGACCAGACCCTCGGGCGTCGGGACCTGTCCTAGGTCGACACCCAGGGGGTGTTAAGAGCGGCTCAAGAACTGTCGTACGACGAAGGTCCCATGGTGTTCTCGACCTCGTCCGTCGGATCGTTGTGCCGGACGATCCAAGGACCACCCGAGGTGGTCACGACTCTGGGAGACCCTCATGAAGAGCACCCGAACCCTTGCGGCAACCATGACCCTCGCGGCCCTCGTGGCCGGCACCGTGGCCGTCGCCCCCCTTGCCAGCGCCAAGGGCAGTGACGCAGTCCGTGCCAGCGGTGGCTGCTCCGGAAGCGCGACGTGGAAGATGAAGGCGAAGCCCGACGACGGCCGCATCGAGCTCGAGCTGGAGGTCGACAGCAACCGGGTCGGACAGGTCTGGTCGGTCATCATCAAGGACAACGGCGTCCGGGTGTTCTCCGGCACGCGGACCACCCTCGCGCCGAGCGGCTCCTTCTCGGTGAACAAGCGGGTCGCCAACCGCGCCGGAACCGACCGGTTCGTCGGTGTCGCCACCAACGTGCGCTCCGGGCAGACGTGCACGGCTCGCGTCAGCCTGTAGCGGTGGCCGTGGCCCCGGCGCGGCAGTCGACGGGCTGCCGCGACCGGGGCGAGACTGGCGACGTGACAGGTGGCCGTGGGGAGGACACCTCTCCTCCACAGCCCGATGCCGCCCGCTGGGTGCGGCTCACCGGAGACCCGGTCCCTGGCCACGCAGCGCCCGGGAAGCGCACCACCGATCCCCGACGCATCGTGGGGCGCTTCGTCGTGGCGAACACCCTTGCCGTGGTGCTGCTTCTGGGTGTCGGTCTGGTCGTCAGCCGGGCCGTGGCTCGTGACGAGGCGCTGCTCGACGCACGTCGGACGACTGATCTGCTTGCCACCGCAGTGGTGGAGCCCCTCGTCGGCCCACGGGTCCTCGCAGGGGAGCCCGGAGCGCTGGGAGAGCTCGACGATGCCATCCGGACCCGAGTCCTCGACGAGACCACCGTGCGTGTCAAGATCTGGACCGCGGACGGCACCATCGTGTACTCGGACGAGCCGGAGCTGATCGGCACGACGTTTCCCCTTGGGGAGGAACAGCTCGCAGCCATGGCCGACGGTGTCAGCAGGGCGGAGCTGAGCAGCGTCTCGCGGCCGGAGAACCAGTTCGAGCAGGCTGGCGGCTCCCTGCTGGAGGTCTACCGCCCGATCCGCGCAGTGGACGGGACGCCGCTGCTCTTCGAGACCTACGCCCGGTACGACTCGGTGGCGTCCAGGGCGCGCGACATCTGGGTGGCCTTCGCCCCCATCTCCGTCCTCGTCGTGCTCGTGCTCGCCCTGGTCCAGATCCCCCTGGCCCGTCGCATGCTCCGACAGCTCCAGCATGCCCAGGACGAGCGAGAGCTCCTGCTGAGGCGGGCCGTGGATGCCTCCCTCGACGAGCGGAGGAGGATTGCGGGACATCTTCACGACGGGGTGGTCCAGGACCTGGCGGGCGCGTCGTACGTCTTGGCCGGCGCCATGGACCGGACGCCGGACAGGACCGTGCGAGCCGAGGACCTCGAGCCGGCGGCGGCAGCGGTGCGGCAGTCGATCCGAGCGCTGCGGACCATGCTGGTCGAGATCTACCCGCCGAGCCTCCGCGCAGCTGGACTGGGGGTCGCTCTGGGCGATCTTGCCGGTCCTTTGCGTGCCCGAGGGCTGACCGTCGACGTCCAGGTCGATCTCCCCGCCGGCGGCGAGCCGCCCGAGCCGCTCGACGGGCTGATCTTTCGGGTGGCCCAGGAGGCGCTGCGCAACGTCGTCAAGCACGCGCGCGCCTCCCGAGTCCTCCTCCGTCTCACGCGCACCGAGGGCCGCCTCGAGCTGACCGTCACCGACGACGGGGTGGGCTTCGACGCAGGGGCTCTCCGCGCGCGCGCCGCTGACGGGCACGTCGGTCTGCTGGTGATGGCGGATCTCGCGGCTCAGTCGGGCGCCACCTTGGACCTCCGCTCCGCGCTGGGCCGCGGGACGAGCGTTCGGATGCTCGTGGAGCAGCCGTGATCCGAGTCCTGCTGGCGGACGACCACCTGCTGGTGCGGTCGGGGCTCGAGGCGCTCGTGGGATCGGCGGAGGACATGACCGTCGTCGGCAGTGCCGCGGACGGCTTCGAAGCCGTCCTGCTCGCCCGAGAGCTTCGGCCACAGGTCGTGCTCATGGACCTGTCCATGCCGGGCATGGACGGCGTGACAGCGACCCGGATGATCGTCACCGAGGATCCGACCGTCCAGGTGCTCGTGCTCACCTCCTTCGCTGACCGCGAGCAGGTCACCAACGCGCTCGACGCGGGAGCGGTGGGGTACCTGCTGAAGGACTCCGAGCCGGACGGGTTGCTCGACGCTCTTCGCGCCGTGGCTCGAGGCGGATCGCCCCTGGACCCGCGGGTGGCGCGGACCCTCCTGACCGATCGGCTCGCGCCGTCCCCTCGTGGAGCGCTCACGGACCGGGAACGCGAGGTGCTCGGGCTGGTGGCTCGGGGCATGGCCAACAAGCAGATCGCACGCGCGTTGGGCATCACCGAGCACACGGTGAAGGCGCACCTCACCAGCGTCTTCCAGGCCATCGGGGTGAGTGACCGCACGTCGGCCGCTCTGTGGGCCAAGCACAACCTCTCTTCCTAAGGGGCCTGGGTCGGGCGTACTGGCGAGTAACATCGGTGGCGCCACACGAAGCAGCGCCGGACCGCACGCGAGGAGACCCCATCATGGGACGACTGGCCCACACCGAGGGTCTCAACGACCTCCAGCTGGAGATCCTCAAGACGGTCAAGGACTTCGTCGACGCCGAGGTCATCCCGCACGCCCAGGAGCTCGAGCACTCCGACACCTACCCGACGGAGATCGTCGAAGGGCTGAAGGAGATGGGCGTCTTCGGCCTGATGATCCCCGAGGAGTACGGCGGGCTCGGGGAGTCGCTGCTGACCTACGCCTTGTGCATCGAGGAGATCGCCCGCGGCTGGATGAGCGTGAGCGGGATCATCAACACCCACTTCATCGTCGCCTACATGATCAAGCAGCACGGGACCGAGGAGCAGAAGGCGCACTTCCTCCCCAAGATGGCCGCCGGCGAGATCCGTGGGGCGTTCTCGATGTCCGAGCCCGGCTGCGGGTCCGACGTCGCCGCCATCACCAGCAAGGCCGTGCGCGACGGCGACGAGTACGTCCTCGACGGCCAGAAGATGTGGCTCACGAACGGGGGCTCCTCGACGGTCGTCGCGGTGCTGGTGAAGACCGACGAGGGCGGCGACTCGGTCTACCGCAACATGACGACCTTCCTCGTCGAGAAGCCGGCCGGCTTCGGCGAGGTACGGCCGGGACTGACCATCCCGGGAAAGATCGACAAGATGGGCTACAAGGGCGTCGACACGACCGAGCTGGTGATGACCGGGCTGCGGCTGGGCGCCGACACCGTGCTCGGCGAGGCGCCTGGGCGCGGCTTCTACCAGATGATGGACGGTGTCGAGGTCGGCCGCGTCAACGTCGCTGCGCGGGCCTGCGGCGTGGCCCAACGGGCCTTCGAGCTCGGCATCGCCTACGCCCAGCAGCGGAGCACCTTCGGCAAGCCGATCGCCCAGCATCAGGCTGTGCTCTTCCGGCTCGCCGAGATGGCGACCAAGGTCGAGGCCGCCCACCAGATGATGGTGATGGCGGCGCGGAAGAAGGACTCCGGGGAACGCAACGACGTCGAGGCCGGCATGGCCAAGTACCTCGCCAGCGAGTACTGCAAGGAGGTCGTCGAGGACTCCTTCCGGATCCACGGCGGCTACGGCTACTCCAAGGAGTACGAGATCGAGCGTCTCTACCGCGAGGCGCCGATGCTGCTCATCGGTGAGGGCACGGCCGACATCCAGAAGATGATCATCGGCCGTCGTCTTCTGGAGGACTACGCGCTCTGACGGCCGCTCGTGCCTCTCGAGAGGTCACGCACTCGCGCTCGGCCCTGCTCCTCGCTCGATCGGATGCGCCCTCAGGCCTCGAGGTAGCCCTTCAGGCCGGTCACGGTGCTGTTGACGACACCGTTGAGGACCTTGCGCCGCACGAATCCCGGCAGCGGGAGGTTGTGGCTGATCGTGAGGGCGAACGTCACCTCGGTGCGCGCCTTGCCGAGCCGCCGCAGGGTGTAGCACCCGTCCTGCCCGGTCTGGAGGCGGCCTTCGACGAGTGACCAGCTGAGTCCGTCCTCGCGGTGCTCGTAGGCGAGGGTGTACTCGTCCGTGCCGACCGGTGTCGCCGCCGTGAAGTGCGCCGTTGACGGCGTGCCGTCCGCGTTCTCCTCGAGGACCTCGGCGGTCTTCACCTCCTTGACCCAGTCGGGCTGGGTGGCGACGTCACGGATCGTGGCGAGGGTCCGGTCGTACGGCGCCTCGATCTCGAGGGTCTGGCTCGCTGCGTCGGTGGGCATCTGCGTGATCGTCTCCTCAGACCGCTCGGGCCATCCGCTCGAGGTCGTCCAGCTCCTGGTCGAAGGCCTCGACCAGTGACTCGGGGTCGGGGACCACCGTGGCATCGACCTTGAACCCCACGCGGACCGTCTGGTTGTAGGTGAAGATGCACACGCCGACGGTCTGCCGGCCGGACCCCGGGACCCAGCCGAGCACACCGGCGATCCGGCTGCCCGCGACGAACCGGTCGTGCATCGGCCCGATCACGTTGGTCGTCACGCCGATCGCCTTGCCGGAGAAGAAGTTGACGAGCACCTCCTCGATCCGCGGGTGCGTCATGCCGATCGCGTTGATCAACCCGAAGGTGATGAAGGCCTCGGGCGAGACCTTGATGGCGTCCATCCGGCGCTTGGTCTCCGACAGTCGCGCCAGGGGGGCCCGGATCCCGGTGGGGAGCGGCAGCATCACCAGCGCGAAGCGGTTCCCGAGCTCGCGCGGCAACGGCACCCCGGCCGGGCGGAGGTTGATGGGGACCATGGTCGTCAGGTCTCTCGCATCGCCCCCGTGGTCCACGAGATAGCTCGTGAGGGCGGCGGACACCGCGCCGACGAGGACGTCGTTGACGGTCGCCCCCGCGAGCCGTCCCACCCGCTTCACCTCGGCCAGCGGCCGCGGGCTGGACCAGACGGCGCGCTTCTCGAGGCCGGGGTCGCCACTCAGCGGGGTGGCCGGATTCGATCCCAGGAGCAGCTTGTCCGCGACGTGGCTGGTCTGCTGGGCGAGCGTCAGGGCCTCGACGAAGGCCGACGGACGAGCCAGCGACGGGAGCCTGGCGAGAAGCTGACCAGCGCTGCGGGCACCGGGTACGGCGAACCGTGATCGTCCGGTGGTCTCCGGTTCCGTGTCTGAGTCGTCCCCGGTGTCGCGGTCGGCGTCCGGGGTCTCGTCGGTGAGGGACAGCAGGACCTCGGCGAGGGCGATCCCGTCGGCGAGGGCGTGGTGGAACCGCGACAGGACCGCTGCGCCGCCGCGGTACCCGTCGACCAGGTGCAGCTCCCAGAGCGGGTGGTCCCGGTCGAGCGGCACCTGCATCTGCGACTCGACGTACCGCTGGAGGCTCGCGTCGTCCCCTGGAGGGGGCAGCGTCACCTTGCGGAGGTGGCGCTCCAGGGAGAAGTCCGGGTCGTCCTCCCAGTGCTGCGAACCCAGGCCGAACCAGCCGACCACGAGGCGCTGCCGGAACACGGGTAGCGGTCGAGGAGTCGCGCTTCGACCACGGCGATCAGCCGGTCCCAGTCGACCGGGTCGTCGAACCACATGACCGAGTCGATGACCATGAGGTTGTTCGGGCGGTCCATGTTCAGCCAGATGCCGTCGACCGCTCCGACCGGTCTCAACCCGGTCATCGCCACCTCCACGCTCGTGCCCGGTCCTGGTCCTGGTCCTGCTCCAAGGATCCTGCCCGAACCGGCGCACGGCGTAGGGCCAGAGGTCCCGGTCGCGCAGCGCTCTATGGCGCCCCAGCAGGCCAGGCGTACGCCAGGATGGCCGGGTGGACGTCGACCTGGACACCGTGAAGACCTGGGCGCTGATCCTCGGGATCGGCCTCCCCGTGCTCGGGGTCGTGCTGGCCCTCGTCATCAAGGCCGTCGTCATGAAGGTCATCGTGCTCGTCGTCTGCTTCGGCCTCGCGTTCGCGGTGTGGACGCAGCGAGCCGCCTTGCTCGAGTACGCCGACACCTGCGCCGGCACGGCCACGTTCTTCGGCGTCGAGGTTGCCGTCCCGCAGACGGTCCAGGACGCCTGCGACTCCGTCGGCGGCCCGTGACGTGGCCCAGCCCGAACGGTTCCGACGACAGGCCGCGGCCTGCGCATCGTTGGGCTCGCCGCTGTACGCCGAGCTCCTCGTCCGCGCCGCCGACGACCTCGAGGCTGGGGGAGTCACCGCCGACACGTTGGCCGGTTACGAACATGCCGCGCCCGGGGCGGCCGTCGCGCTCCGCCTGACCGGGGCGGTTCACCGGCTGGTGCTCGCCCGGCAGGCGCCGGAGCTCGCCCTTCACTACCCGAGCGTCGGTGGGAGGTACGTCGCCGGTGACGTCGCCACCGACGACGAGATCTGGCGGCTCTTCCGGGGCGTTCTCGACCAGCACCAGCACGCGGTTCGCGAGACCCTCACCCGGCCTCCCCAGACGAACGAGACCGGTCGGTCCCTCCCGCTCCTCGGGTCCCTCGCAGTGGTCAGCACCCGATCGGGCGGACGTCCGGTCCGGCTGGTCGAGATCGGGGCCAGCGCCGGTCTGAACCTTCGCGCCGAGGCACTGGCGCCGATCCACCGCCCCGAGGACCTCGGTGCGCTGCCGCCGGGACCGCCGTACACGTCGTCGACCGGTTGGGGTGCGACCTCGACCCCGTGGACCCCACGACGACCGAGGGAAGGCTCACGATCTGCTCCTACGTCTGGCCCGACGACCTCCGGAGGTTCGAGCGGTTGCGCGCTGCCCTCGCGATCGCCGGACGGGTGCCGGCGCAGGTACGCCGGCTCGGTGCGGCCGAGCTGCTGCGAGACGTACGGCCGGTGGACGGGCAGGTGACGGTGCTCTGGCAGAGCGTCATGTGGCAGTACCTCGGCGACGACGAGCAGCGCGACGTGCTTCGCGAACGCGATCGACTGGCGGAGTCAGCGACGGCGAACAGCCCCTTCGCGCACGTCACCTTCGAGCCACCGGAGGCGTCGGCGAAGGACTTCGATGTACGCCTGCGCTGGAGCGCGGGGCAGGGCCTCAGCGACCAGCTGCTCGGCACGGCACCACCGCACGGGGTCCCGGTGCGCTGGCTCGTGCCGCCGGCCCCTTGACCGGAGGACCCCCTCGGCGGGACCGTCACGGCGTGGAGGCTCGATGAGACAGCCGCAGTGCCCGCGTTGCGCCGGGTCCCTGCTGAGCCCGGGGCTGAGGTCCAGCGACTGGCTGTGCGAGCAGCACGGGGCCGTCCACCCCTATCACCGGCCGACGACGCCCGGTGACGGGTCCGTGCGGCGGGTGGTCGAGGCGGCCCAGGTCCCGGTGTGGCTGCCGTGGCCGCTTCCCGCCGGCTGGCTGGTCACCGGTGCCGCCCATGCCGGCGACGAACGCACCGGGGCCAGGGCCACGGTCGTGGCGTGCAGCGGGCCGGCACCCTTCGGCGGCGTCGGTGAGCTTCTGGTCGTCGCGGAGGAACCGGGCCTCGGGCTGGGGGCCAGGTTCGCCGGGCTGCCTGGCCCCGACCCGGGCGACGGCTTCGCGGACGGGCCTGCTGGTGCTCACCTCGACGTCGCCGGTTGGCCGACGCCCCTGTGGTGCCTCGTCGAGGACCCGGATGTCGCCCGCGACCGGTCCGTGTGGGTGGGGGAGGCGGGAGGCGCGTGGCTGTGGCTGGTCCTGTGGCCGGAGACGGCCGACCTCCTGCTCCACGACGGGCTGACCTTCATCGACCTGCGCGATCCGGCCTTCTCCCTCGATCTCCCCTTCGGCGCGCTCTCCCCCCGCCTCGCCCCCTGACCCTTGCGTCCGACCCACCGAGCGCTATAAGCCACGATCCGTCGGACGCAGCGGAGGGGCGGGCGCCGTTAGGCTCGGCGCAGATGCGCATCGACCTGCACACCCACTCCTCGGCCAGCGACGGCACCGACCGCCCGGCCGACCTGGTGCGCGCCGCGGCGGCCGCGGGCCTGACGACGGTCGCGCTCACCGACCACGACACCTTCGCGGGCATCGACGAGGCGTTGGCGGCGGGTACGGCGTACGGCGTCGAGGTCGTCCCTGGAGTCGAGATCTCCTGTGCCGTCAACGGGATCTCCTTGCACCTGCTGGGCTACTGGCCAGATCGCACCCACCCCGAACTCGCGACCGAGCTGCTCCTCAATCGGGACGACCGCATCCCCCGGGCGAAGGAGATCGTCCGCCGGCTCGCCGCGGCGGGGTACGCCATCACCTGGGCCGACGTGGAGGGACACGTGGCCGAGGGAGCGACAGTGGGTCGGCCGCACATCGCCGACACCCTGGTCAGCGCAGGAGTCGTGCCCGACCGCGACGCGGCGTTCGCCGACCTGCTCAACGCCAGATCCCCGTACTACGCCACGCATCACGCCACCGACCCGGTGGAGGCGATCGGCCTGGTCGCGGCAGCGGGCGGGGTGACCGTCTTCGCGCACCCCGGCGCCGGGAAGCGCGGCCGCCTCGTCAGCGACGACGTCGTCGAGGAGCTGGCTGCCGCTGGGCTCGCCGGCCTCGAGGTCGATCACCCCGATCACGACGACGACGCGCGCGCCCACTATGCCGACCTCGCCCGCTCGCTGGGGCTCCTGGCCACGGGCTCCAGCGACTACCACGGCACCGGAAAGCTGCAGGGGCTCGGGGAGAACACCACCGATCCCGAGGTCTTCGCCGCCCTCCGGGCCCTCACGGCAGCAGGGACCTGACGTGGCGGAGCAGCTCGGCCTCGAAGGGATGCCGACCAGGCTCTTCTCCGCCTTCCCCACGCGCCTGACGACCTGGCTGGACTGCCCGCGCCGCTATCGGATGACGTACCTCGACCGCCCGACCCCGCCCAAGGGCGCGCCGTGGGCGCACACCAGCGTCGGCGCCGCGGTGCACACAGCGCTCAAGCGGTGGTACGACCTGCCGCCAGCCGTCCGCACGCCGGCAGCCGCTGGAGACCTGGTCGAGGAGTGCTGGCTCACCGACGGCTTCCGCGACGACGCCCAGTGCGACGCCTGGCGGACTCGATCGCGGGCGATGGTCGAGCAGTACGTCTCCGGCCTCGACCCCCACGACGAACCGCGAGGTGTCGAACGCACCGTGGCCCTTCGTACCGACACGCTCGCCGTCTCCGGCCGGGTGGACCGCATCGACGAACGTCACGTGGTCGATGCTGACGGGGTCATCGACGAGGGCGCCGACGAGGACCCCCCGGACACCGAGCTGGTCGTCGTCGACTACAAGACCGGACGTTGGGTCCCCGACACCGACGAGGCCCGCGGATCGCTGGCTCTTGCGCTGTACGCCCTCGGAGCGCAACGGACCCTGCGCCAACCCTGCCGCACCGTCGAGCTGCACCACCTGCCGAGCGCGACCGTCGTGCGCTGGGTCCACACCGAGGAGTCACTCACGCGGCATCTGCGGCGGGCCGAGGCCATCGGCGCCGAAGCGGCGGCGGCCGAGGTCGAGTGGAAGGGTGGGCTGTCGGACCGCGCCGGACGACTGGGCGGAGACGTTCCCTCCCCGCCCCGGGTCGATGTGCGCCTGGTGCGACTTCGCCCGGCACTGCCCCGAGGGGCGAGCTGTCGCCCCGACCAAGGAACCCTGGGCCGCGCTTCTCGACTGAAGGTGCCGTCGCTCAGACGGCAGCGTTCTCGTCGTGGCCCAGGCGTCGAGGCGGGCCAGCCAGCCGTCCGCACCGATCTCGGTGTACGTCTCCCGAGCGGCAGCGAGCAGCGGCTCTGCCTCGACGGCACGGCCTTGTCCGTTGAGCCAGCGCGCGAGGTCCTCCTGCGCCTGGGCGCGCATTCCCTTTGCCCCGAAGGCCTCCAGGGCGGCGATGCCCATCCGGAGCTCGGTCTCGACCGTCTCGGGGTCGTCGCCGCGCAGCGCAGCGACCAGGCCGCGCAGCCAGTGCCACTCGGCCCACACAGCCGGTGAGACGAGGGCCGCAGCGGCGCTCTCGACCGGGGCGAGCATGCTCTCGGCGCGCGCCACGTCTCCTGCAGCCACCGCAGCCAGCACCATCGGCGGCCAGAACACCATGAAGTCGTCGTCGATGCCCATGGCCGACAGCACGATGCGGCAGCGAGGCCTCCGCGAGCTCGGCGGCGCGCACGTGGTCCCCTGACCTCTCGGCGTGGAGCATCGCCATGTCCGACCAGGCCACGATCTCGCCCTCGTGCCCGGTCGCGCCGAGCTCCGGGAGCTCGGCCACCGGCTCACCGCGCGCATCGGCGACCCGGTTGTCCAGACACCCGAGGAACAGGCGGAGCATGGGCAGCGAGATCCAGGCGCGAGCATCCTCGATGACCTCAGCGGCCTCGCGTAGACGCCCGGACATCCACAGCGCGATGGTGAGGTTGATCGCGGTGTAGTCCATGAACCCGACGATCCCCGACCGCCGCGCGACCTCGAGCCCCTCCCGGGCCGCAGCCTCGGCTTCGACGAGATCGCGGCTGGCCTGCTGGGCCGCCAGGTTGTTGAGCGCCTGAGAGAGCACGGCTGGGTGGTCGTGGTCACGGCAGATCCGCGCCGCCGCCTCGTTGAGGGCCCGCTGAGGTCTCGGGCGCTCCGGAGTTGGTGTAGCCGGTGCCGAGGGCCAGCATCGCCTGAGCGATGTGCTCGGGGTCGCCGTACGCCTCGGCGCACCTCAGGCGCCGGTCGGCCACCTCCCAGGTCGACTCGGTGTCGCCGAGGTCCGCGTAGGCACGTCCCAGCCCCTGCGCGAGCTTGATCAGGGCCCTCTCCGCGCCTTCGACGTCCTGCAGGGCGTCCCAGCGCGGTCGGGCCAGGGCGATCGCCCCGGCCGGGTCCAGGAGCAGCGTCGTGCTGTCACCCGCCTGCCCGGCGGCGTACCCCGCCTCGAGGGGCAGGTCGAGGTCGTCGTACAGCGAGGTGGCCGAGAGCGCGAGGTCGCGCGCGGCGGCGTAGTCGCCCGCGCTGGAGGCCGCGTCCGCGGTGGCCAGCGTGAGCCGCGCGCGGTCCGCCGGATCGACGGCGCGCTCGAGCGCCGAGCCGAACAGCCGGCGCGCCTCGGCCATCGACCCCAGCGCCCGCGATCGGTGACCGGCCTTCTCCAGCAGCCTGCAGCTCGGGCGCTGAGCTCCTCGGTGTCGGTGTCGCCCGACGATGACGCGTCGACGGCGTCGATGAGGTGCTGACCGATGACCATGGCGAGGTCGCCGTCCGCATCGGCGCAGTCCGCCCATGTACGCGGCCACGGCGAGGTGGCGCGACTTCCGGTCGCGTCGGGACTGGGTGCCGTAGACGACCTGACGGACCACGGACTGCACGAACCGGAACTGTCCTCGGTCAGCCGCGAACCGATCCTGCTGGACCGCGAGGATCTCTTTGCGCTGCAACGACTCCAGGCACTCGATCCAGGACCTCTGGGTCGTTGCCCAGTGCCTCGAGCCCCTCGCGCGTGAACACCGCGCCGAGCACGCTGGCGTCGGCCACGACGCGCCGCTCGTCCGAGGACAGTGCGTCGACCCGGGCAGCGACCAGGGCCTGCAGCGAGGCCGGTGCGCCGATCCCGTCGAGGTCGATCACGGCGCCGTCGGCGGGCACGTAGCGGCCCTCGCGAGGGACCACGGCGTCCCGGTCGATGAGGGCGCGCACGGTCTCGACGGCGAACAGCGGCACCCCTTCGCCCGCGCCGACCAGGCCGCCCGACTCTCGTCGGACAGGCCGACGACCAGGCCGTCGACCAGGCGTGCCATGGCGTCGTCGTCGAGCGGGTCGAGCCGGATCACCGAGGTACGGCGTGCCGCCGAGGTCGGTCGACGGGCGAGCAGCTCGGGTCGAGCCAGGGCGAGCACGAAGATCGCTGACTGGGCGTTGGCGAGCAGGTGCTCGAGGAAGTCCAGCAGCGCGTCGTCGGCGTGCTGGGCGTCGTCGACGACGAGCACCACCGACCCGGAGTCGGCACCGACGCGCTCGAACCACGTGGTCCAGGCGATGAAGAGCTCCGGGCGGGTGAAGGTGCCGGTCGCCCCGGCGCCGATCAACGCGGCCAGTCGTGGCCGCAGCCAGTCGCGCTCCTCGAGGTCGGGCACGAAGGCCGCCAGCCCCTCGTCGAGCTTCTCGGAGACGACGTGGGCCAGAGTCGCCCTCGGTCAGGCCCAGCCGCGCCCGGACGGCCTCGGTCAGAGGCCAGAACGCGACCGCATCGCCGTAGGACAGGCAGCGGCCGCGATGCCAGCGCGTGACCGTTGACAGGCCGTCGGCGTACTTCTCGAACTCCCAGGCCATTCGGGACTTGCCGACTCCGGCCTCGCCGTCGAGGACGACGAGCCGGGGGCGCTGCGACTCCTCGGCGGAGTGGAAGAGCTCTTTGAGCAGCCGCATCTCGCGGTCACGACCGGTGAGCGGGGCCTCGAGCCCGTCGACGCGTTGGGCGCCGCCGACCTCGGCGACCACGGCCCGCGCCGCGTGCAGGCGCATCGGCTCCGCCTTGCCCTTGAGCGTGTGCTCGCCGGTGTCCTCGTAGGCGATCGCGGCTGCCGTCAGCGAGCGGGTGCCTCGTCGACGTAGACGCTGCCCGGCTCTGCGGCGCTCTGCACCCGGGCCGCGGTGTTGACGGCGTCTCCGGCGACCATCCCCTCAGCCGTGGCACCCACCGTGACCGCGACCTCGCCGGTCACGACCCCGACCCGCATCGCGAGACCAGGGGCGCCGACGTCCTCGCCGATGCCGGCCACGACGGAGGTGAGCTCGAGCCCGGCGCGCACGGCGCGCTCGGCGTCGTCCTCGTGCGCCGTGGGGACGCCCCACACGGCCATCACGGCGTCGCCGATGAACTTCTCGACCGTGCCGCCGTAGCGGCCGATCACCGTCCGGCACTCGGCGAAGTAGCGCGACAGGAGCTCGCGGACCTCCTCGGGGTCCCGGCTCTCCGAGAGCGGGGTGAAGCCCACCAGGTCACCGAAGAGCACCGAGGTGATCCGCCGCTCGGCGACCGGGGCTGACCTGGACGCCGACCCACCCGGCGCCGGCGCCGACGCCGACGCCGGGTCCAGAGGCGTACCGCACTCACCGCAGAACCGCCCGGAATCAGCGGGGGCCCCGCAGGAGGGGCAGGTCCGGTTCTGGGCGGCCGCGCCGCACTCACGGCAGAACTTGGACCCCTCCGGCATCTCGGCGGAACAGCTCGCGCAAACGATCACAAGGCACCATAGCCAGGCACCGCCCAGCAGCGCGGCCCTTCGGTTCCGCTAGAGGGCGTCGAGCTCGAACCAGACCGCCTTGCCCAGAGCGTTCCCGTCCCAGCCCCACCGGTCAGCCAGCGTCGCCACGAGCTGGAGGCCGCGCCCGCCGTCGCCGAGCACGGCGCCGGGGAGGGAGGGGGCGACCAGCATCGGCGGGTCGGAGCCGCCGTCGTGCACCTCGACCCGCAAGCCGCCGTCGCGGGTCAACGCGTGCAGCTCGAGCGGCGGTTGAGCGTGCCGGATCGCATTGGTCACCAGCTCGCTCACGAGGAGCACCGGCACGTCGTGGTTGTCGGAAGGGGTGGGCTCCTGATCGCAGAGATAGCCCTCGAAGCAGGCGCCGTGCGACGGCCACCTCACCGGGTTCAGCACGCAAGGCGGCACGCAACTCCACGAGTGGCCCCTCCCCTCACGTGCTTCCCCTCGCCTCAACGTTACGCCGCGGACTCCGTCTCGGCCCAGAACTCGACGAGCAAGTCGGCCGTGGCGTCCGGGGCCTCAGCCGCGGGGGAGTGCCCCGAGTGGGCCACCACCTCACGCCGGGCGCCGAGCCGTACGGCCATCTCCGACTGGACCTCGGGCGGCCAGGCGTCGTCGCGCTCGCCGTACGCCACGAGCACCGGGACCCGGGCCGCGGCCAGCTCGGCGGTGCGGTCCGGCGCGGTGGTGAGGGTCCTCGCGAACGCGGCGAGCCCGAGCGGGTCGTTGGAGACGAAGCGGGCGCGAAGGAAGTCGGCGAGGGCGGGGTCGTCGGGCAGGTGCAGGCCGTTGGCGGCGTCGTAGGCGACCTTCGCGTCCCAGACCGCCTCGATCGGCATCGACTCCAGCGCCGTGGCGAAGACGTGGGCGACCTGCGCGGTCGGCCCGCCGACCCCGCCGGGTCCGGACGACAGAAGGGTCAGCGACACGACGCTGGACGGCGCGGCCAAGGTGGCCTCCCGCGCCACGAGCCCACCGAAGGAGTGCCCGACCAGGTGGACGGGGCCGACCCGCACGGCGTCGGCCACGGCGAGCAGGTCGGCGGCCAGGGCAGGAAGGCCGTAGGACTCCGGAGGAGCCTCGGCGCTCCCGGGTGTCTCGTGCTGCCCTCGCTGGTCGTAGGTGACGACCCGCCAGCCGGCACCGGAGAGCGGGGCCATGACGGCGACGAAGTCCTCCTTGCTGCCGGTGAAGCCCGGAACGAGGATGGCCGTGCCTCGCGGGGACCGACCCTCCGGGTCGAGCACCCAGGCCGCGAAGCGACCCCGCGAGGTCTCGAGCGGTTCGGCGCACGTGCCGGGAGGAGGTGCCAGGAACGGAGGGGTGCTCACAGGGGGCAGAATAGGCGGCAACGCCTGCCCGGTCCGCTGCTCAGCACCAGGGGAACTGTGACCACCACCACGATCGCCGTCGTCAACCAGAAGGGCGGCGTCGCCAAGACCACCACGGTGGTCTCCTTGGGTTCGGCCCTCGTCGAGCTGGGCCACCGGGTCCTGCTCGTGGACCTCGACCCCCAGGCCTGCCTGTCGTTCTCCGTCGGCCTGGACCCCGAGGCCCTCGAGCTGTCGGTGCACGACGTGCTGCTCGGCCGGGTCGGAGCGGGGCTGGCTGTACGCACGACCGACGACGGGCTGGACGTCCTCCCGGCGACGATCGACCTGGCGGGTGCGGAGGCGCACCTGCTCATGCGAACCGGTCGCGAGTACGTCCTCGCGGAGGCGCTGGAGGAGATCGCGCCCGACTACGACTTCGTGCTCCTGGACTGCAGCCCGTCCCTCGGGGTCCTGACCCTCAACGCGCTGACCGCCGCCGACGTCGTGCTCATCCCGCTGCAGTGCGAGACCCTCTCCCACCGCGGGGTCGGACACCTCCTCGACACCGTGCGCGAGGTGCAGAAGCGCACCAACCGCGAGCTCGAGGTCCTCGGGGTGCTGCCGACGCTGTTCGACAGCCGGACCAACCACTCGCGCGCGGTCCTGGCCGACGTGACCGGGAGGTACGGCCTCCCGGTGCTCGAGCCGCCGATCCCGAAGTCCGTGCGCTTCGCCGAGGCGCCGGCCATCGGTCGCTCGGTGCTCTCGACGGCACGGACCTCCAAGGGGGCCGAGGCCTACCGCGAGCACGCCCGCCAGCTGGTCGAGCGGTTCTCCGTCGGCAGAGGTGGGCGCGTGAGCCCCGAACCTCGGTTCGACCGCATCCGGCCACGCACGGTGGCGCCGGAGCCCGAGCCCGTCATCTCCGAGATGCCGACGGATCATGACGGTCGGCACGCGCTCTGGAGCGACGTCGTCGAGCCCCCGTCGTTCGGGTCGGTCACGGTCGAGTGCTCGTCCTGTCAGCAGACCAGCGTGGTAGGGCTGCGGGCGGCCACCCGCGCCGTTCTCCCGTCGTTCCACCTCCTCGTCGGGCCGAAGCGGCACCGTTCGTGGATGCGCTGCCCCGCGTGCGGTCGTCGGACGTGGGTGCGGCTCGGGGTCCGGCTCTAGATGGGTTGGTCACGCACCGCGGTCGCGTGGGCGGCTGCGGCGACGCTCGGGTCAGCCGGTCTGGTCGGCCCGACGCCTGCGCTCGCGATGGTCCCTCCCGACCCCGGATCCGGAACCGGACGTCCGTCCTCCGTCGAGGCAGCGGTCCATCCCCGGTCCCCGATCCCTCGCTACCCGCTGCCGGCGCGGTCCGGCGTCGGACGCCGCGTGGTCTACAGCCAGCGCACCATGCACGTGTGGGTCGTGGCGGAGAACGGGAAGGTGGTCCGGGACTGGAAGGTCAGCGGCCGCAGGGACTGGCCGAATCCCGGTTCCTACCAGGTGTTCTCGAAGTCGCCGACGTCCAGCTCGCCGGTCAGCCACGTGAGGTTCCGATGGATGATCCGGTTCGCGCAGGGGCACGCGTTGAACATCGGGTTCCACAGCATCCCGCGAGACAGCCGCGGTCTGCCGATCCAGACCCTCGAAGCAGCTCGGCCACCCGGTGGTGGGAGGCGGGTGCGTGCGCTCCCGGGACGCCGACGCGCGGTGGCTCTACGCCTGGGCCGGCGTCGGCACGTCCGTGGTCGTCCTGGGCTGAGAGGCCTTCGGGTCGTCCGGAGCCACCCGTCGAGGTCGAGGCGGTCGCGGACGACCCGCCGCCCTTGCCGCGGCCACCCCGCCGGCGCCGACGACCGGTTGAGGGAGCACCCTCACCGTCGGTCGTGCGCGGCTGGCTGTCGTCGTGGTTCTCCGTGGTGGTCGTGGCGATCGGCGTTCCGCTCCTGGTGCGTTGACGCTGACCCGAGCGGGTCCGTGCGGGACGTGGCTTGCTCTCGGGCGCCGGCGAGCCCTTCCCGGAACGGGAGCCGCCGGGCGGCGGACTGGCGTCTCCCCGGCCGCGGGCCTTGCCGGTCTCGCCGAGGTCCTCGACAGCCTCTGCGTCGAGCCCGGCCGGGTGCGCTCCGACTTGGGCAGCTCGCCCCCCGCGTGGCGCGGGATGTCGAGGGCCTCGTAGAAGTGGTCGGAGGTGGAGTACGTCTCCGCCGGGCTCTCGAAGTCGAGCCCGAGAGCCTTGTTGATCAGCGTCCACCGCGGGATGTCGTCCCAGTCGACGAAGGTGACGGCAGTGCCCGACGCGCCGGCGCGAGCCGTACGCCCGATGCGGTGCAGGTAGGTCTTCTCGTCCTCGGGGCACTGGTAGTTGACGACGTGCGTCACGCCCTCGACGTCGATGCCGCGAGCCGCGACGTCGGTGGCGACGAGCACGTCGACCTTGCCGTTGCGGAAGGCGCGCAGCGCCTGCTCGCGCGCGCCCTGGCCGAGGTCGCCGTGCACCGCGCCGGAGGCGAAGCCGCGCAGCGCCAGCTCGTCGGCCACCTTCTGCGCCGTGCGCTTGGTGCGGCAGAACACCATGGTCTGGCCGCGGCCCTGCGCCTGCAGGATGCGGGCCAGCATCTCGACCTTGTCGAGGGCGTGCGCCCGGAAGACGTGCTGCTCGACGTTGGCGACCGTGAGCCCGGCGTCCTCGGGGTCGTGGGCCCGGATGTGCGTGGGCTGGGTCATGTACTGCCGCGCGAGGGAGATGACCGGACCCGGCATGGTCGCGGAGAACAGCATGGTCTGGCGGCCGTCAGGGATGAAGCGCAGGATCCGCTCGACGTCGGGCAGGAAGCCCAGGTCGAGCATCTCGTCGGCCTCGTCGAGGACGAGCATCCGCACGTGCCCGAGGTCGAGGTGCTTCTGGTTGGCCAGGTCGATGAGCCGGCCCGGGGTGCCGACGACGACCTCGATGCCCTTGCGCAGGGCCTCGACCTGCGGCTCGTAGGCACGTCCGCCGTAGACGGCGAGCACGCGTACACCGCGCAGCGCACCAGCGGTCTGGATGTCGCGCGTCACCTGCACGCACAGCTCGCGGGTCGGCACGACGACGAGGGCCTGGGGCTTGCCGGGGTCGGCGAGGTCTCCGAAGCCGGTGTCCTGCGGGACCGGTCACGCGCTGCAGCAGGGGGATGCCGAAGCCGAGGGTCTTGCCGGTGCCGGTCTTGGCCTGGCCGATGACGTCGTTGCCCGCCAGGGCGACGGGGAGCGTCTGCTCCTGGATGGCGAAGGGCTCGGTGATGCCGATGGCCTCGAGGGCCGCGCAGGTCTCGGGTAGGACCCCGAGGTCACGGAAGGTGGTCAGGGGAAACGCCTCTATTCGCATCGCGAGCTGTCGAGCGCGGAGGCGGGGCTGCGCCTTGGCAGGGCGCCCACTGGCCTGTCGGAATCGCGCCCGCGCTCACGGGTACGCCATCGAGTGTAACGGCTGTCGCCCGGCGGTCTGGCTACGCTGCGCCCATGAGTGACGTGTCGCACGCATCCTCGGCCGACGTTCCTTCCGTGGGCCTCGATCCCCTCGACGACGAGGGCTACCGGGCCGCTGTCGTCGACCTGCTCGGCGTCCTCGCCTACGGCGAGCTCAGCGCCTTCGAGCGGCTCGCCGCCGATGCCGCACTGGCACCGACGGTCGGCGACAAGGCCGAGCTTGCCGGCATGGCCGTCGCTGAGTACCGCCACTTCGTGACCGCTGCGGAACCGCCTCGTCGAGCTCGGCTGCGACCCGGACGTCGCGATGTACCCGTTCCAGGCCGGCGTCGACGGGTTCCATGACTCGACGGCTCCCGCCGACTGGCTGGAGGGGCTGGTCAAGGCCTACGTCGGTGACGGGATCGGCTCGGACTTCTACCGGGAGGTGGCGGCCTTCCTCGACCCCGCGACCCGGTCGCTCGTCCTGGACGTCTGTGCCGACTCGGGTCACTCCGAGTTCGCGGTCGACCGGGTGCGTGCTGCCATCGAGGCCGACCCGCGGGTCGCCGGCCGGCTCGCTCTCTGGGGCCGACGCCTCGTCGGGGAGATGCTCAGCCAGGCCCAGCGGGTGGCAGCGGACCGGGATGCGCTCGTGACGCTCATCGTCGGGGGCATGGCACCCGCTGGTCAGCCGGCCTTCGACCTGGCCGGGCTCTCCAGGATGTTCGCCCGGCTCACCGAGAACCACACGCGCCGGATGCAGTCGCTGGGCCTGTCCGCCTAGGAGCGACCGCCCTGGTGCGGATGGGCGATCTCGCTCAGGTTCGGCGTCGTTTCGTGCCGATGACCCCGCAGGGAGTGAGCTTCGCCCCGATCCGCCGCGCCGTGGTGCGTGAGCGGTCGGGTCGTTCAGGGGAGGGAGACCGGTGGGGGCTGACCGTCGGCTCGGTGCCGGCTCCTGGACGCGCGTCGAGCTCGTGCTCGGCCGTGCGGTCTGGACGGTCTTCGGCCTCGGCGTCCTCGTCGGTGTCCTCGTCGAGGTCGTCGACCTGACCAGGGTCCGGCAGGAGCTCGTCGTGCTCTTCCTCGGTGTCTTCTTCGCCCTGGTCGTGGCCCGGGTCGTCGCCGCCGCCTTGGCGTTCCCCTCCCGCCGCACGGCGCTGGTCTCGCTCGCCGTGGGCCTGTGCTTCTGGGCCGCCGGCTCGGCGATCGTTCTGAACTCCGGCGATCCCCTTGCGGCTACCCGATTCCCGTCCCCCGGCGAGCTGCTCTTCCTCACGTCGTATCTCGGCATCGCCACGTTCCTGCTCCTCGACGTCGCCCGTCGGAGGTCTCACGCCGGCACGATCTGGCTGGAGACGGCGGTGGTCTGCGGGGGCGCCGCGTGCGTCGCCGGGCTGCTGCTCATGCCGGTCGCCGCCCAGTTCGCGGCAGCGGGCACCGACGGGACGGCCGTGCTCGTCGCCCTGCTGTACCCCGTGATCGATCTGCTGCTGGCCACCATCGTCGTGGGGCAGGCCGTGCTCCGGCTGCGTGAGGTCTCGCGCCCCACCGTGTTCCTCGGGGTCGGGTTCGTCGCCCTCGCCGTTGCGGACTCGAGTCTCGCCCTCAACCTCAACAACGCCACGTACGTCTCCAACGTGGTCATCGACATGTTGTACGGCGCAGCCTTCGCCCTGGTGTCTGCCGGCGCCTGCGCCCGGCGCCCCGACCTCGCCGTGCTGCAGGAGCGTCGTCAGCGTGCCGGGGTGCTCATGGGCGCTGCGTCCATCGCCCTCATCGCCTTGGCCGTCCGACCGACCGGGGTCACCGCCTGGTACATCACGGTTCCGGCCGTGGTCACCTTGGTGGCTGCCGGCTACCGCCTCGTCCTTGCGCTCCGCGACGCCCAGGGTGCGGCCGACGCGCTCCGCCTGTCGCGCACCGATGAGCTGACCGGACTCCCGAACCGTCGCGCCGTGCTGCAGGACCTCGACACGGCCATGCAGGACGGCAGGCCGCTCGCGCTCATGCTGCTCGACCTCGACGGGTTCAAGGACATCAACGACAGCCTCGGCCACGCCGCCGGTGACGCCGTGCTCGGCGTGGCCGCGGACCGCATGCGCCGTTTCGTGAGTCCTGGCGTCAGCGTGGCCCGGCTGGGCGGCGACGAGTTCGCGGTCATGGTCCGTGACGCTGACCCGCTCGCGCTCCTCGAGATGGCTCAGCGGCTGCGCGACGACCTCCTCGAACCGGTACGCGTCGAAGGTCTCGAGCTGGCCATCAGGGCCTCGATCGGCATCACGGTGAAGGGCGAGGGCGACGCCAGGGCCACCGATCTGCTCCGCCGCTCGGACGTCGCGATGTTCGAGGCCAAGGTCTCGCGCGCCGGCACGCTGCTCTACGACGCGTCGCGGGACGGCTTCTCCCGGCAGCGGCTGAGGCTCGCGGAGGACCTGCGCCGGGGGATCGCCGAGGACCAGCTCGTCGTCTGGTACCAGCCGCAGGTCGATGCCGTCACTCACGAGGTCTCGGGCGTGGAGGCGCTGGTCCGCTGGCAGCACCCCACCGAAGGACTTCTGCTGCCCCTGCACTTCCTCCCCGACGCGCGACGGTCCGGGCTGATGCTCGCCCTGTCCGAGGCGGTCGCCCATCAGGTGGTCGGCGACGCCCGCCGCTGGCTGGACAGCGGCTTCTCCTTCCGCGTCAGCATGAACTGCGCCCCGCCGGAGCTGCTCGGAGGCAGTCTGCTCCCGAGGCTCTTCGACGCTCTCGAGAACGCACGGCTCCCTGCTGAGAGCCTGCTCGTCGAGGTCACCGAGGACTCGTTCCTCTCCGACCCGGAGCGGGCACGCGAACAGCCTGCTCGACATCCGGGCGCACGGGGTGCAGGTCGCGATCGACGACTACGGCACGGGGTTCTCGTCGCTGGCCTACCTGCGCGACCTCCCGGTCCAAGAGCTCAAGATGGACCGGTCCTTCGTCTCCACGATCCTCACCGACCGGCGCAGCCGCGTGATCGTCGACTCGACCAAGCAGATGGCGCACGCCATGGGGCTTCGTGTGGTCGCCGAGGGGGTCGAGGACTCACAGACCGCGGCCGAGCTCATGGGGATGGGGATCGACGTGCTCCAAGGGCATCACGTCTCACCACCGATGGCTGCCTCGGAGATCGGGCCGTGGATGCGCCGATGGTCAGCGGGACTCACTCGGGCCCGAGCCGGTCAGGGCGTCGGACAGCTCGGCTGAGCTCTCGGTCAGACCCGTGAGGTCGACCACCTTCGGCCGAAGGACGAAGGCCCTCGGGTCCGGGGTGACGAGGTCCAAGCCCGCCCCGAGGGTGACGAGTCGATGAGCCTCGGGGTTCACGCGGCGCTGGTGGTCGAGCAGCGCCGCGAAGTGGGCGTAGATCGGCGTGCTCCTCGGCGATCCGAGGTAGGCGCCTGACCCCGCCCCCGGCAGGGTGTTGAGGACGATCCCCATCGACAGCAGGAGGCGTCTGAGCCGGTCGTCGAGGATGCCGACGAACGAACGCACGTCGTTGGCCCGCGCTGTCAGAACCAGGCCGTGATAGAGGGAGGCGGCCGTGTGCGCGCCCCTCCCGGCGAGTCCTGACCGGATCCCGAGGGTCCCGACGTCCCAGGTCCTGGTCGGGTCGAGACCAGCGGTGGCGGCACTGCGTCGACCCTCGAGCTCCCAGGGCGGTCGCTCGAGGTCGACCAGCGTCTTCAGTCCCCGACTGCTGGGGCTGATGAGCCGTGCGACGCCGAGGACGTCGCCCTCGTCGTCGGCGAGCGCCAGGAACACCGACGACGGCTCGTAGCCGCCGTACTCCTCGTTGAGCTGGGCGCGCGTGTTCCCGTACCACTGGAGGAACACGTCGGACTCGCAGGCACGTGCCTCCTCGAGGAGGTCGCCCCGTGGGTCGAAGTGAAGGCGCAGCAGCGGCGTCGAGGACACGCATCGACCGTCTCACGGGAGCGCGCGCTGACGCGGTAAGCGGGCGCGTCGGGTGTCACGCGTCGCGGCCGACCCGGGGTCGCGACCGGGTGCCGAGGGCGCTGTTGGTCAGAGGGTGCCGAAACCGACCTTGCGGGCCTCGGACTCGCCGATCTCGACGTAGGCCAGCTTGTCCGCCGGCACGAGGACCTGACGGCCACGGGAGTCGGCGAGGGCGAAGACCCCGCCCTCTGCGCTCAGCGCGGCCGTCAGCGCGGCCGTGATCTCGTCAGCGCTGTGCTCGGTCTCCAGCACCAGCTCACGCGGCGCGCCCTTGACGCCGATCTTGACCTCCACGCCGACCTCCGTCGTCTGCTTGCCCGTCGTCCGGCCCCCAACCTAACCGAGGCCAGGAGTCAGGACGTACGCGGGAACCCGCCGATGCCGCGCCACGCCAGCCGGAACAACAGCTCCACGGCCGTGTCGCGGCCCACTCCGGCGTCTCCGCCGAGCCAGGAGCGAGCACTCACCTGGGCGAGCCCGATCAGCCCTACGGCCAGCAGGTGCGCCTCGTGCGGCGAGAGCCCGGCGTCCTCGGCGATGACCTTGGTGACCAGGTCGGCGCACCGTCGGTTCGCCGAGTCCACGCGGGCGCGGACCTGCTCCTGAGAGGTGAGGTCGGACTCGAAGACCAGCCGGAACGCTCCGTTGTTGTCGCCGACGAAGTCGTAGTAGGCGGCGATGGTCGCGTGGACCCGTTGCTTGTTGTCCGAGGTCGAGTCGAGGGCGTCGCGCACCGTGTCGACCAGGAGCTCCGCGCCTTCGTCGAGCAGCGCGAGGTAGAGCTCGAACTTCCCGGGGAAGTGCTGGTACAACACTGGTTTGGACACCCCGGCGCGGTCGGCGATGTCGTCCATCGCCGCGGCGTGGTAGCCCTGGGAGACGAAGACCTCGCGCGCGGCGTCGAGCAGCTGCACGCGGCGGGCGGAGCGAGGCAGACGGGTGCCGCGGGCGGCGGTCCCCACGCTGGGCTCTTCGGCGACGGTCACGGCGAGGGATCCTACTCGTGAGTAGCGTCGCGGTGGCGACGTCTCCCGCCGGGCGCCCCGCGTAGGTGAGACTGGGTGCATGCGCATCCTCGTGGCCGATGACGACCCCGCCGTCCGGGAGTCGCTTCGCCGGTCGCTGGCGTTCAACGGCTACGTCGTCGTCACGGCCGCGGACGGGGAGGAGGCGCTGCGACTGATCGCTGTCGGACCGTCCGGACGCCGCGGTGCTCGACGTGATGATGCCGCGGATGGACGGGCTGCAGGCCTGCCGCGTGCTGCGCTCCCAAGGAGACGACCTGCCCGTCCTCATGCTCACGGCCCGTGACGCGGTGGCCGACCGGGTGGCCGGCCTGGACGCGGGTGCCGACGACTACCTCCCCAAGCCGTTCGCCTTGGAGGAGCTGCTCGCCCGGCTGCGCGCCCTGCTGCGCCGCCGGCGCTTCGACGGCACGGATCCGGCGGACGAGACGCGTGACCTTCGCCGACCTGGTGCTCGACCCCGTGACGCGCGAGGTGACCAGGGCCGGCCGACCGCTGCGCCTCACCCGCACCGAGTTCGACCTGCTCGATCTCTTCCTCCGCCATCCTCGCCGGGTGCTCTCGCGCGCCCTGATCCTGGAGGAGGTCTGGGGTTTCGACTTCCCCACCACGGCGAACTCCCTCGAGGTCTACGTCGGCTACCTGCGGCGCAAGACCGAGGAGGAGGGCGAGGCTCGGCTGATCCACACCGTCCGCGGGGTGGGCTACGTGCTGCGGGAGACCGCCCCGTGAGCCTGCGCACCAGGTTGGCGCTGCTCGTCGCCCTGGCGGTGGCCTTCGGGGTGGCGCTCGTCGCCGTCGCGGCCTACGTGACCGTCGGCACGCAGCTGCGCGCCCAGCTCGACGCAGGGCTCCTGGGCCGGGCGGAGGCTGCAGCCAGCTCGCCCCTGGCCAACCCTGAGCTGCTCGTCAAGATCCCCGCCGCCGCGCTCGGCGCCGGGGACGTCGAGATCGCCGTGGTGCGCTCCGACGGGCGGGTGTTCTCCGCCTCGGGAGCGACCGCGCCACCGACCGGGCAGCCCGAGCTCGCGGTGGCCCAGGGAGGTCTCGACCAGTCCGTGCGGACTGCGCCCGACGCCGCCGGCAACGAGGTGCGGGTGGCCGCCGTGCCGATCGGCCAGGGGCTCTCCCTGGTGCTCGCGCAGTCGACGGACGAGCTGCGGCGCACCCTGGACCGGTTGACCCTCGTGCTCCTGCTCGTGGGGCTGGTCGGCGTGGGACTGGCTGCTCTCGCCGGCCTGGCCGTGGCCTCGGCCGGTCTGCGGCCGGTCGAGCGGCTCACCCAGGCGGCGGAGAAGGCGAGCCGGACCGGCATCCCCGAACCGCTGGACATCCCGGAAGGGGCGCCGCAGGACGAGCTGGCCCGGCTCGCGACGACGTTCAACGGGATGCTGGCAGCGCTCGCCGAGTCGCGAGACCGGCAGCGGCGGCTGGTGGCCGACGCGGGGCACGAGCTCCGCACGCCGCTCACGAGCCTGCGGACCAACCTCGACCTGCTCGCTCAGTCCGACGCGGCCGGTGCGACCGGCGGTCGGACCTTGGACCCGGCCGACCGCGACGCCCTGCTCGGGGACGTCCGGGCCCAGGTCGAGGAGCTGGGCGACCTCGTCGGGGACGTCGTCGAGCTGGCGCGCGAGGACCCCCCGGAGTCGGTCGCGGCGCCGCTCGACCTCGCCGAGGTCGTCGAGCGCGCGGTGACCCGGGTCCGTCGGCGGGCCCCGAGCGCCACGTTCGCCGTGTCACTCCAGACCTGGCCCATGGTGGGCGATGCCGCCCTGCTCGAGCGAGCGGTCACCAACGTCCTCGACAACGCCGCGCGATGGAGCCCCCCCGACGGCACGATCACCGTCTCGCTCAGCGGCGGTCGTCTCACGGTGACCGATCAGGGTCCTGGAATCGCGGATGCCGATCTGCCGCACGTGTTCGACCGGTTCTACCGGTCCCCGGAGGCCCGCTCGACGCCAGGGTCCGGGCTGGGGCTCGCGATCGTCCGGCAGGCGGCCGAGCGCCACGGCGGAGCCGTGGCGGCCGGCCGGGCGCCCGGGGGAGGAGCCCTGGTCACCTTCGTGGTCCCTGGTGCGCCGGTCGCGCCCGTCGCGACGGCTTCTGGTGGGAGCCGCCGACTCTTAGCATCCCCTGGCACGGCTCTCAGGGTGGTCTCAGCATCCGACGCGATCCTCGATGCATGACCGAAACCACGTGGAACCCCACCCCCAGCCCCAGCCCCGACGAGACTCCCGCAGTCACGGAGCCGATCCTCGGCCTCCCCGAGACCACGTGGACTGCCTCCGGCACCTTCGACCCCCCCTGCCAAGCGCTCCTCGAAGAGCGTCGCGTTCGCCCTGGCCGCAGGCCTGCTGATCGGCGCGGCCGGGACCGGCGCGGTGCTCCTCGCGAGCGACGCCGGCGACTCGACCAACGCCGCCTCGTCCTCCTCCCTCCAGCAGGTGTCGAGCAACCCCCCCGCCGTGGCGCGGGCGGACGGCTCGGTGGCCGCAGTCGCCGCAGACGTCCTCCCCAGCGTGGTGTCCATCAAGGGCAGCAGCGGGGAGGGCTCCGGCGTCATCCTCGACGCCGAAGGTCACATCCTCACGAACAACCACGTCGCCGTGCTCGGTGAGAACGGCGGCTCGCTCACGGTCGTCCTTCAGGACGGACGCAGCGCCGCGGCCACCATCGTCGGACTCGACCCCGCCACCGACCTCGCGATCATCAAGGTCGACGGGCTCGACGACCTCAAGCCGATCACCCTCGGCACGTCCGGTGACCTCGCCGTGGGTGACCAGGTGCTGGCCATCGGCTCGCCGCTCGGACTGTCCGGCACCGTCACCGAGGGCATCGTCAGCGCGCTGCACCGTCCCGTGACCGCTGGTGAGGCGACCGCCACGAGCTCCCTCGCGGTGTTCGAGGCGATTCAGACCGACGCCGCGATCAACCCCGGCAACAGTGGTGGGGCGCTCGTCGACGGAAGCGGTCACCTCGTCGGGATCAACTCCGCCATCGCCTCCCTCGGCAGCTCCGCCGGCGGCCAGTCCGGCAGCATCGGTCTCGGCTTCGCCATCCCGGTCGACCAGGCCACGCGCATCGCCCAGGAGCTCATCGACTCCGGCACCGCGACGCACGCCCGCCTCGGCACCACGGTGGGCGACGTCCAGACCGGGACCGGCGCGACCCTCGGCGAGGTCACGGACGGCAGCGCGGCCGCCAAGGCCGGGCTTCGCAGCGGTGATGTGGTCACCAAGATCGACGGTCGGGTCATCGACGGCTCTGAGGGTCTGGTCGCGGCCATCCGGTCGCAGGCTCCCGGCACCGAGGTGACGCTGACCTACCTGCGTGACGGCAACGAGGCCACGGCCACCGTCACCCTCGGCAGCGACGAGGGCACCGCCTGACGGCGGATCCGAACCGCTCCGGGAGGGCTGTCGAGGCCCGTCCCGGAGCCGCGAGCGAAGGCCACCCGCCCTCAGGGCGCGGGTGGCCTTCGTGCGTGCGGTCAAGCCCCCGGCGGCACCGAGGGTCGGTCAGGCCCCGCCAGCCCGGCGAGCAGGTCGCCGTGACGGTCCAGGCGGTCGAGCACCTCGTCGGCCGTGAAGCGCAGGTCCTCGGGCGCGCGGCACCCCGTGACCTCCTCCCACGTGACCGGGGTCGAGACCGTGGGGGTGGCCCGCGCCCGCAGCGAGTACGGCGCCACCGTGGTCTTGGCCCCGTTGTTCTGCGACCAGTCGACGAAGACCTTGCCGGGGCGCAGGGTCTTGGTCATCCGGGAGACCACGAGGTCGGGATGTGCGGTCTCCAGACGCTGCGCCAGCTCCTTGACGTACGCGCTGGCGCGCTCGGTGGAGGTCTCCCGCACCGGGACGTAGAGCTGAAGCCCCTTGTTGCCGCTGGTCTTCGCCCAGGCGAGCAGGCCGTCGGCGGCGAGCGCGTCGCGCAGCAGCAGAGCGACGGCGCAGCACTCCACGACGGTCGCGGGAGGTCCGGGATCGAGGTCGAGGACGAGCAGGTCCGGGTCCTGGACCTGCCCCGCCGCGTCGACCCGCCACTGAGGCACGTGCAGCTCCAGCGCCGCGAGGTTCGCCGCCCACACGAGCGTGGGACGGTCGTCGACGACGACGTAGTCGATCGTGGTGCGATCCATCCCCGATCCGGGCGCGGGGAGGCGGACCCTGCGCACCCAGTCGGGCGCGTGCCGCGCGGCGTTCTTCTCGAAGAACGACGGGCCCGTCGACGCCGTCGGGCCACCGGGTGAACGTCATGGGTCGACCGGCGACGTGCGGCAGCAGGGCGGAGGCGACCTTCGAGTAGTAGTCGACGACCTCCGCCTTGACCAGGCCGACCGAGGGGTAGAGCACCTTGTCGAGGTTGGACAGGGACAGCCGTCGCCCGTCGACCTCGACCTGCACGCGTTCGCCCGCCACGCCTCCGGACGGTACCGGCCGGCGCTACCCTCGGGCGGGTGCGCACGATCTGGAAGGGTGCAATCTCCTTCGGCCTGGTGACCATCCCGGTGCGGCTGTTCTCCGCCACCGAGGAACGCGACGTCGCCTTCCACCAGGTCCGTCGCAGTGACGGCAGCCGGATCCGCTACCGCCGCGTCGCGGAGGCCGACGGCGAGGAGGTGCCGTACTCGGAGATCGCCAAGGGCTTCGAGCTGCCGACCGGCGAGACGGTCGTGCTCACCGACGAGGACTTCGCCGACCTCCCCCTGGCCACGCAGAAGACCGTCGAGGTGCTGCAGTTCGTGCCCGCGGAGGAGGTCGACCCGATCTACTTCGCCAAGTCCTACTACCTCGAGCCCGAGCAGATCGGCGTCAAGCCCTACGTCCTGCTCCGCGAGGCGCTCGAGGCGTCGGGCCGGATCGCGATCGTCAAGGTCGCGCTCCGTCAGCGCGAGACGCTGGCGACCCTGCGCGTGCGTGACTCCGTGCTCGTGCTCGAGACGATGCTGTGGCCGGACGAGATCCGGACCCCGGACTTCGGCTTCCTCAACGAGGACGTCGACGTGCGGCCCCAGGAGATGGCCATGGCGGAGTCGCTCATCACCGCGCTCTCGGGGGACTTCGACGCCGACGCGTACACCGACTCCTACCGGGAGGCGCTGCAGACGCTCATCGAGGCCAAGGTCGAGGGTCGCGAGGTCGTGGCACCGACCGTCAGAGGCGGGTGACGACGGCTCGGTGGTCGACCTGATGGCCGCTCTCCGGGCGAGCGTCGAGGCGGCCAGACGGGCCCGCGGCGAGACCGCCGAAGGCGCCGAATCGGTCACGCAGAGTGACGAGTCGGAGCCCGCCCCCGCGGTGGATACGCCGACCGGGCGAAAGGCTCGGTCACGCAGAGCGTCCTAGTGTCCCACCTGTCACACTTTGGTCATGGCCGAGGGGGGTCCGGGTTCCACCGGTGACGTCGTCGCGGCACTGTGTGCCGTCGACGGCGTCGCCGACGCCTCGATCACCCCCGACCGGCGCCTCGGGGGGGCCGGCACCCTGCACCTGTCCCTCATGCCCGGTGCCGACGAGGTGGCCGTCGCCACCGCGGTCAACCGCATCCTGCGCGACCACTTCGGCCTCGCCGTCGACACCGACAACGTGTCGGTCGTCGACGAGACGTCCCCCACCAGGCTGAGCTCGGTGCCCGACGCTCCCGGGTCCCCGCTGTTCGCTCCGGGCGCCTACCCGGCAGCAGCCTCCGGGCCGTCCGACTCCTCGGTCGGGGGCCGTCCCTTCACCGGCTGGCCCCGCGACACCGGACCCGTCGACGACGTCGAGGAGCTCGTCGACCTCGACGAGGTCGACCCGCTCGACGACAGTCGAGGACGAGTCGTACGCGCCGTTGGCCGTGGTTCCACCGTTGGCCGCGGTGCCGCCGCTGGTCGAGGCCGACGACGCCGACCAGGCCGACCGGCCGACGGGCGCACGGAGCTGCCGCAGCCCGACGACCACGACCGTCCCCCGGTCCCCGAGGGGCCATCCCCGCGCGGACCTCGACTGCTCATCGCGCGCATGCAGCTGGTGGCGGCCGACCTGGGCATCGAGACGGAGGTGACGCTCGGGTTCGGCGAGGATCGTTGGACGGGGCACGCCGACGGGGCGGCGACCCCGTCGTCCGTGCACCGGTCGGTCGCAGCGGCGACGTTGCGCGCTGTCGAGCAATGCGTGGGAGGGGCGATGCGGCTGGAGCTCGAGCACCTGGAGACGCCCCCGCTGGGCAACCAGCGCGCCGTGATCGTCGAGATCTCCCTGGTCACGCGCCGTGGGGCCGAGCGCCTCACCGGGGTGAGCACGATCCGCGACGACGCCCGCCAGGCCGTGGTGCGCGCCACGCTGGACGCGCTGAACCGGCGTCTCGAGTCCTACCTCGTCCCGGCCTGACGCCTCCGCCGGGCTAGATGTCCTCGGGCACCATCTCGATCGCCCCGCACGGGCACTCGACCATGCAGATGCCGCAGCCCTTGCAGTAGTCGTAGTCGATCGCGAAGCGTTGGCCCGCTCCGAGCTTGATGACCGCGTTGTCCGGGCACACGCCGTAGCAGTTGTCGCACTCGAAGCAGTTGCCGCACGACAGGCAGCGCCTGGCCTCGTAGAGCGCGGTCTCCTCGTCCAGACCGCCGACGACCTCGTCGAAGGTCGACGTCCGGCGGGCCGCGGCCAGCCGTGGACGCATGGCGTGGGGGGCATCGGCGTAGTACCAGGTGTTGAGCAGGTCGAAGGTGGCGAGCGGGTGCTTCGCGGTCGGGGCGGACGGGACGCCGCGGAGCCAGCCGTCGATGCTCCGGGCTGCCTTCTTCCCGTGCCCGACAGCGACGGTGACGGTCCGCTCGGCCGGGACCATGTCGCCCCCGGCGAAGATCCCGGGGTGGCCGGTCATGAAGTCCGGTCCGACCTGGACGACCCCGTCCTCGACCACCAGGTCGGGCACCTGGTCGAGCAGGGACAGGTCGACGTCCTGCCCGAGGGCCAGGACCAAGGAGTCGGCCTCGAGCTCCTCGAGCTCACCGGTGGGCTGCGGGAACCCTGACGCGTCCAGCTCCATCCGCTCGAGCGTGAGGTGCCCTTCCTCCACGTGCTTGACCGTGGACAGCCACTTCATGAGGACGCCCTCCTCCAGGGCCTCCTCCACCTCGATGTCGTGGGCCGGCATCCGCTCCCGCGTGCGGCGGTACACGACGATCGCCTCTTCGGCGCCGAGACGCTTGGCCGTGCGGGCCGCATCCATCGCGGTGTTGCCACCGCCGTAGACGACGACGCGACGGCCGAGCAGCGGCTGGTCCTCACCCTCCATGCTGGCGAGCACGCGTGACGGCGTCGAGGATCTTCGCGGTCTCGCCCGCAGGGATGTACGCGCGTTTGCCGATGTGCGCCCCGACGGCGAGGAAGGCGGCGTCGTACCCGCCGTCGCGCATCTCGGCGAGCACGTCGTCGACCCGGTGGCCGGTCCGCACCGTGACGCCCATCGCCTCGATGCGGGCGATCTCGGCGTCGATGACCGTGCGCGGCAGCCGGTAGCTGGGGATGCCGAAGCGCATCATCCCGCCGGGCTTGGGACCTGCGTCGACGATGGTGACGGCATGCCCGAGCAGGGTGAGGTGGTAGGCGGCCGAGAGCCCTGAAGGTCCTGAACCGACCACGAGCACCGACCGACCCGAGGACTCGACCTCGACGGGCACGGTCCACCCGCGCTCGAGGGCCAGGTCGCCCAGGAAGCGCTCGACGGAGTTGATGCCGACGGCCTCGTCGAGCTGGGCGCGGTTGCAGGCGGTCTGACACGGGTGGTAGCAGACCCGGCCCATGACGGCGGGCAGCGGGTTGTCCCGCATGATCGCCCGCCACGCGGCCTCGTAGCCGCCGTCCTCGGCCTGGTACAGCCACTCCTGGATGTTCTCCCCGGCCGGGCAGGCCTGGTTGCACGGGGGCAGTCGGTCGAGGTAGACCGGCCGCTCGGTGCGCCACGAGCCGGTCTTGTTCGCCAGGCTCGAGCCGACGTCGAGGGTGATCGCGAACGGCTTGTCCATCAGGGGCTCGCCTCGGGGTCGGGGTCCGGGAGCAGCCCGAACCGACGGATGTTGCGGTCCGCGCCGGCCTGGATCCGCGCGATGACCTCGGTGCCGCGGGGTCGGCGAGAACAGGTGGGCGAAGCGCCGCTGCGGCCGCAGGTAGTCCTCCACCGGGAGCTGCCGGCGGATGGGCGAGACCCCGGTGACCTCGCCGTGCTCGGCTTCGAAGACCGGGAAGATGCCGGTCTCCTTCGCCAGCCGGGCCAGGCTCACGGTCTGGCTCGAGGCGCTTCCCCAGCCCAGCGGGCAGGGCACGAAGACGTGCAGGTAGCGGGCGCCCCGGATCGTCATGGCCTTCTCGACCTTCGCCTCGAGGTCGCGCAGCTCGGCGACCGTCGCCGTGGCGACGTACGGGATCTCGTGAGCCATGGCGATCAACGGCAGGTTCTTGCCCTGGCCGAACACGTTTCCCGGGTTCAGGGCCGACGACCTGGGTGGTGGCGGTCCGGGCGGCCGGTGGCGTGGCGCCGGAGCGCTGGACGCCGGTGTTCATGTAGCCCTCGTTGTCGTAGCAGATGTAGAGCACGTCGTCGTTGCGCTCGAACATCCCGGAGAGCGTGCCGAAGCCGATGTCGACCGTGCCGCCGTCGCCGCCCTGACCGACGACGCGGACGTCGGTGCGCCCCTTCACCTTCAGGGCCGCGGCGACGCCCGTGGCCACAGCCGGCGCGTTGCCGAACAGGGAGTGCATCCACGGGATCTGCCAGGAGGTCTCCGGGTACGGCGTGGAGAACACCTCGAGACACCCGGTGGCGTTGACGGCGACCATCTGTCCGCCGGTCGCGCGCATCGCCGCGTCCAGGGCGTAGCGCGCGCCCAGCGCCTCGCCGCACCCCTGGCAGGCCCGGTGGCCGCTGTTGAGCGAGTTGGTGCGCGTCGCGTCGGACTGGACCGAGGCCTGCTCGGGGTCCAGCAGGCGGTTGCCGATCGCGAAGCTGCCGGTCTGGTAGAACTTCAGGGGTTGGGGGGCCATGGTCGTCACCCGATCCTTGAGGCGACAGCGCCGAGGTCGCGCAGCATGTTCTCCGCCGTCGGTCCGGACCGCCGGGACGACCTCGACCGGGCCAGCTCTCGCTCGACGAGCTCGTGGTCGAGGTCGAGGAACGTGAGCGGCTCGAGGCGGTCGGCGGCGGCCTCGGTGAAGAGCGTGCGCAGCGACGTCTTGGTGATCGCGCGGCCCCCGAGTCCCGCGATCACGGTGTAGCCGTGCAGGTGGATCCCGGACAGGGCCATCCGGACGTTGGCGGACACGATCCCGCCGATGCCGACCGCGAGCGCCTTCTCGATCACGACGACGCGACGGGCATGGCCCAGGGCGGCTCGGACCTGCTCGAGGGGGAAGGGTCGGAACGAGGTGATGCCGACGACACCGATGCGGACGTGCTCGTCGCGCAGCTCGTCGACGACGTCCTTGATCGAGCCGAGGACGGACCCGAGCGCGACGACGATGGTCTCGGCGTCCTCGGTGCGGTAGGTGGTCAGCAGGCCGCCGGACGGACGACCGAACTCGCGCTCGAAGTCTGCGGCGATCTCGGGGATCCGTTCCAGGGCCTGCATCTGCTTGGCGTGAGCGAGGTAGCGCACTTCCATGAAGGCCTCCGGCCCCACCATCGCGCCGATGGACACCGGGTCCGCGGGATCGAGCACCTGGCGGGGCTCGTACGGCGGCAGGAAGTCGTCCACCTGCTCCTGCGTCGGGACGTTCACCCGCTCGACGGCGTGGGTGAGGATGAAGCCGTCCATGCAGACCATGACGGGGAGCGACAGCTCCTCGGCGAGGACGAAGGCCTGGATGTGGAGGTCGAGCGCCTCCTGGTTGGTCTCGGCGTACAGCTGGATCCAGCCGGAGTCGCGCTGCGACATCGCGTCGCTGTGGTCGTTCCAGATGTTGATCGGCGCCCCGATGGCTCGGTTGGCCACCGTCATGACGATCGGCAGCCCGAGGCCGGAGGCGTTGTACACGGCCTCCACCATGAACAGCAGTCCCTGGCTCGCCGTGGCGGTGTAGGCGCGCGCGCCGGCCGCGGAGGCGCCGATGGCCACGGACATGGCGGCGAACTCGGACTCCACGTTGATGAACTCGCACGGCGTGAGCTCACCGGACTTCACGAGCTGGCTGAGCCCTTCGACGATGTGGGTCTGGGGGGAGATGGGGTAGGCGCAGATCACCTCGGGTCGGCACAGGGCGACGGCTTCGGCGACTGCGCGCGAGCCCTCAATCTGTCTGAGCATCCGCGAGCTCCCTCATCTCGTCCTTCACGAAGTCGTACGCCTGGGTCGCGCCCTCCGCGTTGCCGGCGGCCAGCTTCCCGTGGAAGCGCTCATCGATCGCCGCGATCACCGAGCCCAGGGACACCAGGTTGCTGATGGCCGCGAACCCACCCAGGAGGACCGCTCCTGGCAGCGGTCGACCCACCGTGGCCAGCGCGATCTCGGTGGCCGGCACGGTGAGCAGGCGGTCGTGCCGGAAGCCGGACACGAACTCCTCCAGGCCGAGCTCGGCGAAGGACCGCGCGGTGTTGATGAGCATGTAGCCGTCCGGACGGAGGCCGCTGAACACGTCGACCTGGTGCAGCAGCGTGGGGTCCTGGACGATGAGCGCGTCGGGCTCCATGACCGGCTCCCGGACCCGGATCTCGCGGTCGTCCATCCGGCAGAACGAGACCACGGGGGCACCGGTCCGCTCGGACCCGAAGCTCGGGAAGGCTTGCGCATGCCGACCCTGGACGAAGGCGGCCACCGCGAGCAGCTCGGCGGCGGTCACGACGCCCTGGCCGCCACGGCCGTGGATGCGGACCTGGAACACCTGCGACCTCCTGGTCGATCGACGACGCGATGTTCCATGCCTAAGGCACGTCGGTGGCGGAAGGGAGGGGCAAACGTCCCGACCTCGCCCGGCGGAGGACCCCCCGGCCGTAGGCATGCCGGCACCGAACGGGTGGCCGGCCGCCGACCGGCTGCGGCGGAGCGCCGCAGACGGCAGACTGCCGTCCATGACGACAGCCTCGACCTCCCCGCCCCCCGGCACCGCGCGCGGTGGCACACCTGACCATCGACGAGCGCAGGGCGCGAGGGCGAGCAGCCCGCAACGACGTGCCCCGGTCCAGCCATGCCGGCTTCGAGGCGGCCGCTGAACGGCGGGACCCCATCGAGATCCTCGAGGCCCAGGCCGCGACCCGGGTGCCCGACCTGGTGCCGCTGCGCTACGGCCGGATGGCGGCGTCACCGTTCGCGTTCTACCGCGGAGCCGCTGCCGTGATGGCCGCGGACCTGGCCGGTACGCCGCGGTCGGGGCTCACCGTGCAGGCGTGCGGTGACGCCCACCTGGTGAACTTCGGCATCTACTACTCCGCGGACCGGCAGCTCGTCTTCGACATCAACGACTTCGACGAGACCCTCCCTGGGCCGTGGGAGTGGGACGTGAAGAGGCTCGCGGCCTCCATGATCGTCGCCGGGCGCTCCAACGGGTTCAGCAGGAAGGAGTCCGCCGAGGGCGCCCGACAGGCGGCCGCCGGCTACCGCCGGGCCATGGCGCAGTTCGCCACCATGCGCAACCTGGAGATCTGGTACACCCGGCTCGACGTCGAGACCATCATCCGGCGCGTGCAGCCGTACATCGACGCCCGGCGGATGAAGTACCTGAAGGGCCTGCGCGACAAGGCAGCGGGCCGCGACAACCTGCAGGCGTCCTCCAAGCTCACGCACCTGGTCGACGGAGAGCCGCGCTTCGCCTCCGTCCCGCCCCTGGTCGTGCCGATCCGGGAGCTGTTCCCCGCCGAGCAGGCAGGGCTCCTGCAGACCACGCTGCACGAGGGGATCCGCAGCTACCGCACCACCCTGTCCGACGACCACCGCCGGCTCATGGAGCAGTTCCGGCTCGTCGACTTCGCCCGCAAGGTCGTCGGGGTCGGCAGCGTCGGGACCCGGGCCTGGGTGGCCCTGATGCTCGGCCGGGACGCCGATGACCCGCTGCTGCTGCAGGTCAAGGAGGCCCAGGCCTCGGTCCTCGAGCCGTACGTGGGTCGCAGCCGGTACGGCTCCGCGGGACGACGCGTGGTCGCGGGGCAGCGTCTCATGCAGGCGTCCAGCGACATCTTCCTGGGCTGGCACGGCGCGGTGATGCCTGACGGGGTGAAGCGGGACTTCTACTTCCGTCAGCTCCGCGACGGCAAGGGCGGCTTCGACCCCAACCTGTTCCGACCTCTGGGGCACGCCATCTACGGCGAGATCTGCGGGTGGACGCTCGCGCGTGCTCACGCGCGCTCCGGTGACCCCATCGCGATCAGCGCCTACCTGGGGAAGGGCGTTGCCTTCGACGAGGCCGTCGTCTCCTTCGCGGAGGCGTACGCGGACCAGAACGAGCAGGACCACGCGGCCCTGGTAGCAGCCATCGCGAGCGGACGGGTGGCCGCGGTCTCCGAGGCCTGACCTGCTGCCCGGCTCGGACAGAGGGTCGTGTGAGGATCGACGGGTGATCACCGACCTCCCGCACGACGGCTGGCCCGCCGAGACGATCGAGCCGACGCCTCGTCTGACGCTGCACGTGCGCACGGGTCCGGCTGCGAAGGGTGCGCAGCCGGCCGTGATGGTGCACGGGCTCGGCGGTTCGTCGCACAACTGGACCGCCCTGATCGGCATGCTCGACGACCGGCTCGCGGTCCGTGCCCCGGACCTGCCCGGTTTCGGGTTCAGCCCTCCTCCCGACGACGGCGACTACAGCATCGGCGGGCACGCCCGGGCGGTCGTCGCCCTCATCGAGGCCGACGACCGGGGGGCCGTGCACCTGTTCGGCAACTCCTTGGGCGGGGCCGTCGCGACCACCGTCGCGGCGACCCGACCCGACCTGGTCCGCACCCTCACCCTGGTCTCCCCGGCGCTGCCGGACCTGACGCCCGGGCGCTGGCGCTCGCAGGTGGGGGTGCTCGCGATGCCGGGGCTCGGCCCCTTGGCCGCCCGGCAGCTCGCTGCGCTCAGCCCGGCCAAGCGCGTCGAGGGCCTCATCGACGTGTGCTTCGCCGACCCGACCGCGGTGACCGCGCAGTGGCGTGCGGCGGCCGAGCGGGACGCCGCGGCACGGCAGCGGCTGCCGTACGCGCCCGACGCGATGGTGCAGTCCACGCGGAGCATTGCCCGCGAGTTCCTGCGGCGTGGGCCCGAGTCGTTGTGGGAGCAGGCCACGCGGGTCACGGCCCGGACCCTGCTCATCTACGGCACCGAGGACCGGCTGGTCCGTCCGGAGACCGCGCGCCGTGCGCGCCGAGCCTTCCCCGACAACCGGGTCGTCGTGCTCCCGGAGACCGGGCACGTGGCCCAGATGGAGCGCCCCGTGCTGGTCGCCCGACTGGTGCGGGAGCACCTCGACAGGGAGGGTTCGGAGTCGCTCCTGCCGTGAGTCGGCTCCGCGGCTCCCGGATCGTCCGCGAGACGCCGGGCGGCTCGGGCCGCTAGCGTCCGCACGTGTCCACCGCCGGCGTCGACCCCGTGCTCGACGTGCTGCTCGACCGGCTGCCCGTCCTCGCGGGCCGTCGACGCACCGTCGACGAGCTCGGGGGCGGGCTCACGAACCGCAACCTCCGGGTGCGCACCGACGACGGCGGTGACTACGTCGTGCGCATCAGCTCCAACGAGTCGACGCTGCTCGCCATCGACCGCGCCAACGAGCGCCACAACACGGCAGCGGCCTGGGAGGCCGGCGTCGGTGCTCCCGTCGTGGCGTCGCTGCCCGGACGAGGACGTGCTCGTCGTGGGCTTCCTCCAGGGCCGCACGCTCGAGCCGGCCGACCTCCGCGACCCCGTCCTGCTCCGTCGCGTCGCCGCCGCGGTGCGGTCGTTGCACGCCGGACCGGCCTTCCTGGGGACCTTCGACATGCGCGCCATCCGGCGGCGCTACCTCGACCTGGTGGTCGATCGGGGGTTCCGGATCCCGGCCGGCTATCTCGAGCTCGCGCCGCTCGTCGAGCAGCTCGAGGACGCCCTCACCGCGCGCCCCGAACCCCTCGTCCCGTGCAACAACGACCTGCTGGCGGCCAACTTCATCGACGACGGCTCGCGGGTGTGGATCATCGACTACGAGTACAGCGGGATGAACGAGGCGAGCTTCGAGCTCGGCAACATCGCCAGCGAGTCCGGGTTGGACGAGGAGACGACGACGCTCCTCGTCGAGGCCTACTGGGGCGGCCCCTCCGCGCACCGGTTGGCCAGGGCGCAGGCCTGGTCGTTGCTCGCCCGGTACGGCTGGACGCTGTGGGCCTCGATCCAGGACGGCGTCTCGACGATCGACTTCGACTTCTGGTCGTGGGGCATGGAGAAGTACGACTCCGCCCGCGCGGAGCTGCTCGGTCCACACCACACCCGGCTGCTCGCCGGCCTTGCCGCCCCCGACTGACACCTGCGTCCGACCCACCGAGCGCTACTGCGTACCGTCCGTCGGACGCAACAGAGAGGGAGCGAGATGGCCGACCTGCCGACGCGGGCCCGCGTCGTGATCATCGGCGGCGGGGTCGGCGGGACGTCGATCGCCCACCACCTCGCTGAACGCGGGGAGCGCGACGTGCTGCTCCTCGACCGCGGTGAGCTGACGAGCGGGTCGACGTTCCACTCAGCCGGTCTGGTCGGCCAGCTGCGCGGGTCGGTGACGCTGACCCGGATGATGATGGACAGCGCCTCGCTCTACCGGCGGCTGGCCGAGGATCCCGACACCGACCCGGGCTGGGTCGAGTCCGGGGGCATCCGGTTGGCCTGCTCACCCGCGCGCATGGAGGAGCTCGAGCGTCAGGTCGGCTGGGCGGAGACCTTCGGCCTGCCGCTGCAACGGATCTCGGCGGACGAGGCCCGGGACCTGTTCCCACTCATGTCGACCGAGCGGGTGCTCGGCGCCACCTACCTCGCCACCGACGGCTACCTCGACCCCTCGCGGCTGGCGTACGGCCTGGCGACCTCGGCGCGGCGCCAAGGGGTGACCGTCCGCCCGCACACCAGGGTGCTGGGCATCGACACCGTCGACGGAGCCGTGACCCGGGTGCGCACGGATGCCGGTGACGTGGAGTGCGAGGTCGTGGTCGACGCCGCGGGCATGTTCGCGGCAGAGGTCGCTCGGATGGTCGGCGTGCGGGTGCCGATCGTCCCGATGAGCCATCAGTACGTCGTCACGCAGCCGGTCCGCGAGCTCGGTCCGGAGGTCCAACGGCTCCCGACGCTGCGGGACCCCGACCTGCTCGTCTACTACCGCGAGGACGTGGCGGGTCTGGTGATGGGGGGGTACGAGCGCCAGTCGCGCCCGTTCGCTCTCGGTGACGACGGCCTCGACGCCATCCCGGCGGACTTCAACGGGCGCCTGCTCCCCGAGGAGTGGGAACGGTTGGAGGAGATCTACGCCAACTCGGTGGTCAGGGTGCCCGTCATGGAGACAGCGGAGATCCGCACGGTCGTCAACGGGCCGGAGGGATTCACCCCGGACAACGAGTTCTGCCTCGGCCCCACCGACGTCCGAGGCTTCTGGGTGGCCGCGGGGTTCTGCGCGCACGGGATCGCCGGGGCGGGCGGCATGGGCAAGGCGATGGCCGGCTGGATCCTCGACGGCGACCCCGAGCACGACCTGTGGGAGATGGACGTCCGCCGGTTCGGGCCGCAGTACCGCTCACCGGGCTACACGTTGGCCCGGGTCGTCGAGAACTACGAGAGCTACTACGACATCAAGTACCCCGGCCAGGAGCGGCTGGCCGGTCGTCCGTTACGCGTCTCGGCGGCGTACTCGTGGCACCTCGACCACGACGCCGAGATGGGGGAGAAGAGCGGGTGGGAGCGGGTGAGCTACTACCGTTCCCACGCGGCCCTCGGCGACCCCGGCAAGCGCCCCCGCGGCTGGGCCGGCGAGCTGTGGTCCCCGGCCATCGAGGCCGAGCACCGCGCGACCCGCGAGACGGTCGGCCTCTTCGACGAGTCGTCCTTCGCGAAGATCGAGGTCACCGGGGCGGGCGCCGCCGCCTTCCTCGAGTGGGTGTGCGACAACCGGGTGGCCAGGGGCACGGGGCGGGTGACGTACACCCAGCTCCTCAACTCCCGCGGCGGGGTCGAGGCCGACCTCACGGTGAGCCAGCTCGGCCCGGAGTCCTTTCAGCTCGTCACCGGCACGGCCTTCGGAGGCCACGATCTGGCCTGGTTGCGCCGGCATGCGCCGCGCGACGGGTCCGTGGTGGTGCGCGACGTGACGTCGGCGTGGACGTGCTTCGGCCTGTGGGGTCCGCGCGCCCGAGACGTGCTCGCGCCCTTGACCCCTCAGTCGCTGGAGAACGCGGACTTCCCGTTCATGAGCGTCCGCGCGTCGACCGTCGGTGGGGCGCCCGCCCGCATCGTCCGGGTGACCTTCGTCGGAGAGCTCGGCTGGGAGGTGTACGTGCCCACGGAGTACGGCCTCGGCGTGTGGACCGCGTTGGCCGAGGCCGTCGCCCTGGCAGGCGGCTTGCCGTGCGGCTACAAGGCCATCGACTCGCTCCGGGCCGAGAAGGGCTACCGGTACTGGGGATCTGACGTCACTCCCGACGAGACGCCGTACGAAGCCGGGCTCGGCTTCTGCGTGCGCATGGACAAGGACGGCGGGTTCCTCGGACGGGACGCCCTGGTCGGCCGTGCTGAGCCCGACCGGCGACTCGCCTGCGTGACCCTGTCCGACCTCAGGCAGCTGGTGCTGGGCAACGAGCCGGTCCGGGTGCGCGGGGTGACCGTCGGGCGCGTCACCTCCGGAGGCAGCGGTCACACGGTCGGGGCGTCGATCGCGTTCGCCTACCTGCCCGCGGAGGCGGCCGTCGTGGGGACCGCGGTCGAGGTGCTGGTGTTCGGGGAGTGGGTGCCGGGGGTCGTGGCCGCCGACCCGCTGCACGACCCGGAGGGATCCCGCATCCGGGCGTGAGGTTCGCGGGTGGCTGAGCGCGCGCGGCGCCCTGGCGTCATCATGGGGGGATGGCCGTCGTCCCGCACACGCTGCTGCGTCCCCAGCGGGGCGGCAACGCCTTCGAGACCACGGTCGAGCGGCTCGTGCAGACCATCAAGCTCGGGGTGGTCCCCTCGGGAGAGCGGCTCCCACCGGAGCGCGACCTGGCCGACGCTCTCCAGGTGGGACGCACGACCCTGCGGGAGGCCCTGGAGGCGCTGCGCCAGGCGGGCTACGTCGAGACCCGCCGCGGGCGTGGTGGCGGCACGTTCGTGACGTACGACCCCTCGCTCGACCGCAGCGAGGACGCCGGGACCCTGGCCCGCGACATGGGGGCCGGGCTGGCCGACGCGCTCGCCTTCCGGCGCGTCGTGGAGCCGGGAGCGGCGGGGCTGGCCGCGACCCGCGACCTGTCGGCCGACGAGCGCAGCAGGCTTCGGGGCGCGCTCGAGGCCTGCACCCATGCCCCGTCGGACTCCGTACGTCGGGGGGCCGACAGCCGCCTCCACCTGGTCATCGCCGAGCTGGCCGGCTCCGACTCGCTCCTCACGGCGGTCGCCGACGTGCAGCTCCGGGTCGGTCAGCTGCTCGCGGCGATCCCCGTGCTGAGTCGGAACATCGCCCACTCCGACGCCCAGCACGAGGCAGTCGTCGAAGCCGTGCTCGTGGGCGACCCGCAGCGCGCTCGCCGGGTGATGGAGGAGCACTGCGACGCCACCTCGGCCCTGCTCCGGGGGTTCCTCGCATGACCGACCCCGACGACCTGGTCACCCTGGCCGCCGACGTCCGGATCACCGGGCGACCGGTCCTGGTGCACGCGATGAGCGGCTTCGTCGACGCGGGCGCTGCGGTGCAGCAGACCGTCGACCACCTGCTCGAGACGCTCCCGCACCGCGTGGTCGCGTCCTTCGACGTCGACCAGCTCCACGACTACCGCGCGCGGCGTCCCCCGATGGTGTTCGTCGAGGACCACTGGGAGAGCGTCGACGCCCCGGCGCTGGAGCTCCACCAGGTCACCGACCCGGCCGGCCACGACTTCCTGCTGCTGACCGGGCCCGAGCCGGACACCCAGTGGGAGCGGTTCATCGCCTGCATGGCCGGTCTCGTCGCCGACTTCGACGTACGTCTCACGATCGGGCTCACCGCGATCCCGATGGGGGTCCCGCACACCCGACCCGTGCGCCTCACCGCGCACGCCACGCGCGCCGAGCTGGTCGCCGGCTACACGCCCTGGGTCGGCACGGTGGTCGTCCCCGGCAGCGCCGGCAACCTGCTGGAGCTGCGCTTCGGCGAGCGCGGGCTCGACGCCATGGGGTTCGCCGCGGGGGTTCCGCACTACCTCGCCCAGCTGCCGTACCCGGCGGCGGCGGTCGCCCTCCTCGAAGGGATCGGGCGAGCCGCCGATCTGGAGCTGCCCGGGGAGACGCTGCGCACCGCCGCGGAGGAGACCCGCAGGGCCGTGGACGTCCAGCTGGCCGACAACGAGGAGGGTGCGGCCATGGTCGCCTCCTTCGAGCAGGCCTACGACGCCGCGGTCGCGGCCAGCGAGCTCCCCACCGCCGACGAGCTGGGTGCCGAGCTCGAGCGCTTTCTCGCCTCCCAGCCGCGGCCCGATGACCCGCGGGTCTGACCCGCCGAAACCCTGGTGCCAAAGGGTGCGGTTCCATACCATTGCGCCGTTGTCCCGCTCGTCGATCTCGTCCTCGATCGCCCTGGAGGCTCCATGAGCAAGCCCGGCATGCTCACCGTCGAGGAGCTCGAGCGGCTCGTCGACCTCGGCGAGGTCGACACGGTGCTGGTGGCGATCACGGACATGCAGGGCCGGCTTCAGGGCAAGCGCCTGCACGCGCGCTACTTCATGGACCAGGTGCTCGACCACGGCACGGAGGGCTGCAACTACCTGCTCGCCGTGGACGTCGACATGAACACCGTCGAGGGCTACGCGATGTCGTCGTGGTCCACCGGGTACGGCGACTTCGTCATGACCCCCGACCTGTCGACGCTGCGCCAGGTGCCGTGGCAGGAGGGCACGGTGATGCTCATCGCCGACCTCGGATGGCACGACGGGAGCGACGTCATCGCCTCACCGCGGCAGATCCTCAAGCGGCAGACCGCGCGGCTGGCCGACGCCGGCATGGAGGCCTTCGTCGGCACCGAGCTGGAGTTCATCCTCTTCAACGACTCCTACGAGCAGGCGTGGAAGGCCGGCTACCGCGACCTCACGCCGGCCAACCTCTACAACGTCGACTACTCGATGCTCGGCACGGCGCGGGTCGAACCGCTGATCCGGCGGATCCGCAACGCCATGGCGGGAGCCGGCATGACGGTGGAGTCGGCGAAGGGCGAGTGCAACTTCGGGCAGCACGAGATCGCTTTCCGCTTCGACGAGGCGACCGTCGCGTGCGACAACCACGTGATCTACAAGAACGGTGCGAAGGAGATCGCCGCGCAGGACGGCTCCGCGCTGACCTTCATGAGCAAGTTCGACCAGCGCGAGGGCAACTCGTGCCACATCCACCTGAGCTTCCGTGGCACCGACGGCTCGCTGGTCATGGCCGACGACGCCGACGAGGTGTACGGGATGTCGGCAGCGGGGCGCTCGTTCGTCGCCGGGCAGATCGCGCACATGAAGGACCTCACGCTGCTCTTCGCGCCGAACATCAACTCCTACAAGCGCTACGTCGCCGGGTCCTTCGCCCCGACGGCGATCAAGTGGGGGCCGGACAACCGCACGTGCGCGTTCCGGCTCGTCGGGCACGGTCCCGGGCTGCGGCTGGAGAACCGGGTGCCGGGCGGCGACGTCAACCCCTACCTCGCCGTTGCGGGCATGGTCGCGGCCGGGCTCGACGGCATCGAGCGAGGCCTGGAGCTGGAGGACGCCTTCACAGGGAACGCGTACGACTCCGACGCCGAGCGGGTGCCCGACACGCTGGCCGGTGCCCTCGCCCTCTGGGAGAGCAGCGCGTTCGCGCGGGCGACCTTCGGCGACGAGGTCGTCGACCACTACGCCAACATGGCTCGGATCGAGGTCACGGCGTTCAACGCCGCCGTCACCGACTGGGAGCGCGTGCGGGGGTTCGAGCGCCTGTGACCACCAGCGCCAGCACGTACGACGTCGTCAACCCGGCCACCGAGCAGGTCGTCCGGACCGTCGACCTCGCCGACGTCGAGCAGACCGACCGGGCCATCGCCGCCGCGCACGCGGCCTTCCCTGCCTGGCGGGCGGTCAGCCCGGCGGACCGCGGTCGTCTGCTGCGCCGGTTCTCCGACGTGGTCGACGACCACCTCGAGGAGCTCGCGCAGCTCGAGGTGCGCCAACGCCGGTCACACGATCGGCAACGCGCGCTGGGAGGCGGGCAACGTCCGCGACGTGCTCGCCTACTACAGCGCGGCCCCGGAACGGCTCTTCGGGCGGCAGATCCCGGTGGCCGGCGGCGTGGACCTGACGTTCAAGGAGCCGTTGGGCGTCGTCTCGGTGATCGTGCCCTGGAACTTCCCGATGCCGATCGCCGGCTGGGGCTTCGCCCCGGCGCTGGCTGCCGGCAACACCGTCGTGCTCAAGCCGGCGGAGATCACGCCGCTCTCGGCGATCCGGCTCGGTGAGCTGGCGCTCAAGGCGGGGATCCCCGAGGGCGTCTTCACCGTGATCCCGGGAAAGGGCTCGGTGGTGGGGGAGCGCTTCGTCACGAACCCGTTGGTGCGCAAGGTGGTCTTCACCGGTTCGACCGAGGTCGGGCAGCGCATCATGGCCGGCTGTGCGGCGCAGGTGAAGCGCGTGACGCTCGAGCTGGGCGGCAAGAGCGCCAACGTGGTCTTCGCCGACTCCGACCTGGAGAAGGCTGCCGCCTCAGCGCCCGGTGCCGTCTTCGACAACGCCGGGCAGGACTGCTGCGCCCGCTCCCGGATCCTGGTCGAGCGGAGCGCGTACGACCGGTTCATGGAGCTGCTCGAGCCGGCGGTCCTGGCCGTCCGGGTCGAGGACCCGCTGCTGGAGACCAGCCAGATGGGGCCGCTGGTCTCCCGCGGGCAGTGGGAGACCGTGGCGTCGTTCGTGCCCGACGAGGCCCCCGTCGCCTTCCGCGGATCTGCGCCCGAGGGCCCGGGATTCTGGTTCCCTCCCACGGTTCTCGCTCCCGTGAGCGCCTCCGACCGGGCCGTGACCGAGGAGATCTTCGGACCGGTCGTCGTGGTCATCCCCTTCGAGGACGAGGCCGACGCGGTGCGGATCGCCAACGACTCGCCGTACGGTCTCTCGGGCTCGATCTGGACCCGCGACCTGGGTCGCGCGTTCCGGGTCGCGCGGGGGATCGACACCGGCAACCTGTCGGTCAACAGCCACTCCTCGGTGCGCTACTCCACGCCGTTCGGCGGCTTCAAGCAGTCGGGCCTGGGCCGGGAGCTCGGCCCGGACGCGCTGGACGCGTTCACCGAGACCAAGAACGTCTTTCTCTCCACCGATCTCTGACCCGGAGGCTCCTGCATGGCCCTCGACCGCCTCACCGACCGCGTCGCCGTCATCACTGGCGCGGCCAGCGGCATCGGCCTCGCCTCCGCGCGCCGGCTGGCCTCCGAGGGCGCGACGATCGTCGTCGTCGACATGAACGCCGAGGCGGGTGAGGCCGTCGCGGCCGAGCTCGGCGGCCTCTTCGTGGCCGCTGACGTCACCAGCCCGGAAGACAACGAGCGCGTCTATGCGACGACCGTGGAGACGTACGGCCGCGTGGACATCGCCTTCCACAACGCGGGCATCTCACCGCCCGACGACGACTCGATCCTGGTGACCGGGCTCGAGGCGTGGCGGCGGGTGCAGGAGGTCAACCTCACGTCGGTCTTCCTCGGCTGCAAGGCCGTGATCCCCCACATGCAGCGGCAGGGCAAGGGCTCGATCATCAACACGGCGTCCTTCGTCGCGACGATGGCTGCGGCGACCTCGCAGATCTCCTACACCGCGTCCAAGGGTGGAGTGCTCGCGATGTCGCGCGAGCTGGGCGTGCAGTTCGCTCGCGAGGGCATCCGGGTCAACGCGCTGTCACCGGGACCGGTCAACACCCCGTTGCTCGAAGGAGCTGTTCGCCAAGGACCCGGAGCGGGCCGCGCGTCGGCTCGTGCACATCCCGTTCGGTCGCTTCGGCGAGCCCGAGGAGATCGCCGCCGCGGTGGCGTTCCTGGCGAGTGACGACTCGTCGCTTCATCACCGCCTCCAACTTCCTCGTGGACGGCGGCATCTCAGGGGCGTACGTCACCCCGCTGTAGCCCGACGGGGGGTCCGGGGGTCAGGACGGTTGGCAGGTCGGGCAGTACTGGATCGGTCGGCCGGCCAGCTGGAGGGTCTGCAGCTCGGTGCCGCACCGGCGGCAGTGCGTGCGGTGGTAGACGTACAGCCGGTCGTCGGCCTTCATCCGGCTCAGCGGGCGCCCGATCTCGGCCGGGTCGGTGGTGATGATCCGGTTGAGCCGTAGGCCGCGCTTGAGCTGGAAGACGGTCTCCTCCCAGAGGCCGTCGACGTCCTCCTCGGTGAGAGTGCTGGCGGGGCGCTGCGGGTGGATCCCCTGCAGGAACAGCAGTTCGGCGCGGTAGACGTTGCCGATCCCGGCGATGACGGTCTGGTCCAGGAGTACGCCTCCGATCGGCGCCTTCTTCTTGCGCAGGCTCGCCCGCATCCGGTCGACGTCTGGTCGCGGGCGCAGCGGGTCGGCGCCCAGGGGAGCGCAGATCTGCTTCTTCTCGGCCCGGGTGACGAGGGAGCACCGGGTCGGGCCGGTCAGCTGCCATGCGTGGTCGTCGTTCTCCAGGCGCAGCCGCACCGTGTCGCTGGGTTGTGCGGCGGGCGCCGCCTGGCGGAGCTTGCCGATCAGCCCGAGGTGGATGTGCACGATGCGGCCGTGGCCGAAGTCGAGGAAGAGGTACTTCCCCCAGGCCTCCGCGTGCGCTGAGCGGCTGGCCGTCCACGAGAGTGGCGCCCTCGGCGAAGCGTCCCTGCGGGGAAGTGGCGTGAACCGGCGAACCCTTGAGGGTGCGGACGAGGTCGCGGGCGAGTCCGTGGGTCACGTGTCCTTCAGGCATGAGGGCTTCATTCTGTCGGGGCCCGCATGCGTTCGCGCTCGCAGGTGCGTCATCGGGTCCCGGGCTGCGGGCAACGGCGCAGCAAGGGGAGCGGGGCTGGGTCAGACGCCGCCTGACCGTCTTGACGTGGCTCGCGCCCTGGATCCGGCGGACCTTTCGTCGAATGGTCACGAACTGTGCAATCGAGGGGCCTGGATCGCCCCGTTCGATGACATTCGTCGAGACGGTCGCACAGAAATCTCCGAAAGGGAGGGCTCCGGAGCCGACCCCGCACCACCTTGCTGGCCTTGGCCTTGGCCTCTGACTCTGCCCTGGCCCTTCCTTGCGACCCAGCTCCTCGGGAAGGTCGAGTTGCGCGGGGAGCCGCGGCTCGACTGGTGGACGGACGCCGGGAAGGATGGGTCCGTGGACCAGCTGCCGTTGCCGCGTGCTCTCGTCGCGTCGGTGGCCGAGCACGGGCCGGAGGAGAGGCGAGACTGGGTGGCGCGGCTGCCCGAGACGGTGCGTGCCCTTGCCGCACCGCTGGGAGCTCCACGTCGGTGAGCCGTACCAACCAGGCGGATCGGTGTCGTGGGTCGCGCCGGCACGTACGGCCACCGGCCTCGAGGCAGTGCTCAAGGTGGGGTGGGCTCACCCGGAGGCCGCTCATGAGGCCGAAGGGCTCCGGTGCTGGGCGGGTCGGGGGGCCGTGCTGCTGCACGACGTGTGCGCGTTCGAGGACACGAACGCCTTGCTGCTCGAGCGGTGCGAGCCCGGTGACACGCTGGCCGGACTGCCCGAGGAGGAGCAGGACATCGTGGTGGCCGGCCTCCTCAGGAGGCTCTGGCGCGCGCCGGTCGACGGGCCGTTCCAGAGCCTGGACGCGATGTGTCAGCAGTGGGCCGAAGAGCACGACGCCGACGCGGCCTCGGGCGGGATCCCTGGTGGCGCCGACGATCCGCTGGACCCCGGGATCGTTCGAGCTGGCATGGAGCTCTTCCGCTCTCTTCCTCGGACTGCCGAAAGAACGGCGCTGCTGTGCACCGACCTGCATGCCGCGAACGTCCTTGCGGCGCAACGGGAACCGTGGCTGGTCATCGACCCGAAGCCGTACGTCGGCGACCCGACGTACGACTCCGTCCAGCACATGCTCAACTGCCCGCGTCGGCTGTTCGCCGACCCGGTGGGCCTGGCTCGCCGGATGGCCGACCTGGTGGGCGTCGATCCCGACCGCCAGGTTCAGTGGCTGTTCGCGCGCTGCGTCCAGGAGTCCGTCCGTCGGCCGGAGCTCGCGCCGGTGGCCAGACTGCTCAACGCCCGGGTGGGCTAGCTGGTCTCGGGCTTCTCGCGCTCCAGAATCACCACGATGTCGGTCTTCGAGGACTTCCAGACGCTGGTGGCGAGGAATCCGCTGACGACGCGCCATCCGCCTGCGGCGTACTCATTCAGGACCTCCTCGAGCGACTCCGCGTCGAATCTCCCGGTGAACGTGCTGTCTCGCTCGGTCAGCACTTTGTACTCGTGCAACGTCGGCCTCCAGCGTCGGGTGGTTCCGCTCCCCAGTCTGGCACCCTGACGGGCGCCGTTCGTCGGGCGAACCCGGACGGTGAGCGCGGCATCAGTGTCCCGCGAGCAGCGACGTTCTGGGCCAGACTCCTGGCGTGACCAGCCGCAGCCACGTACCCCCGCGCACGCGCATCGTCGCCGAGTGCGAGCGACGGGGTGCGCAGGCGGTCGCCGAGGGGTGTCGCGACCTGCTGCTGCGTCGTGACGTCGACGACGCGCTGGTCCTCGTGCTCGGCGGAGAGCACGCGGAGAACGTCCTCGCCGGGCGGGACCGGGAGTACTGGCTGCGGGTGTGGGCTGCCCGCGGCCTGCTGTGGGCCTACGACGACCTGGCTCATGACGCCTTGCTCGTCGCCCTGGCCGACGACCACTGGCGCGTGCGTGAGATGGCGTGCAAGGTCGTCGCTCGCCACGAGGTCGATGGGGCGCTGTCGGCGGTGGTCCGCCTCTCCGACGACGCGGTGCCGCGGGTCCGGGCGGCCGCGGCACGAGCCGTCAGGGAGCTGACCGAAGCCCGCGCCTGACCCCGCTGAGGGTGACGAAACGTACGCGACACGCCGCGTGTCGCGTGCACAAGGTCACCCTCAGCGGGGGTGGGCGGTCCGCTTGGTGCGGGCGGCCTCGACGAGGGCCTGGAAGAGGCGCGGGTCGTCGCCCACCTCGGGGTGCCAGAGCACCCCGACGGCGAACGGCTTGGAGGGGTCCTCGACGACCTCGATCGTGCCGTCCTCGGCCCAGCCCGTCACCGTGAGGGAGCCCGCCGACTCCACGCCCTGGTGGTGGTAGGAGGCGATCGTCACGCTCGCCCCGAGCACGGACGCTGCGCGTGATCCTTCCGCCAGGCGCACGTCGTGAAGGCCGTAGACCCCTGGCTCGGGACGGTGGCCCTCGTGGCCGACCACGTCGGGGAGGTGCTGGTGCAGGGTGCCCGCCGGCGGCCACGGTCATCAGCTGCATGCCTCGGCAGACGCCCAGCACGGGCAGCCCGAGCTCCTCTGCTGCGCCGAGCGCGGCGACCTCGCCGGCGTCCCGGTCGGGCCGGACGCCGAGAGTCTGCTCGTGCGCGTCGGCGCCGTACAGCGCCGGGTCGAGGTCGGCGCCACCGGCGAGGAGCAGCCCGTCGAGCGCCCCGAGCACCTCGCGGGCGTGGGTGGCGTTGGGCGGGACCACGACCACGAGTCCGCCGGCCGCCTCGACCTGCTCGACGTAGGCGTACGGGCACCAGAGCGGCTGCGGCTGTCCCACACGCCCCAGCGGGCCTGCTCGACGTAGGAGGTGATGCCGATGAGGGGACGCACGAGGCGAGTCTCCCAGGTGGTGTCCGCCTCCTGTCCGAAGGGCGGACCGCGCCGTCCGGAACAACGCACCCGCGTGGCACCGTTGAGGCGAGGACAGACGCCCGTCACCCGTTGTCAGTCTCGAGGAGTACCGCCGTGCCGTTGCCGCCCCTGGTCGAGCCCGCCGCTGAGCTCAGCGTCGACGAGGTCATGCGCTACAGCCGCCACCTGATCATCCCCGACGTCGGGATGGTCGGGCAGAAGCGGCTGAAGAACGCCAAGGTGCTGTGCGTCGGCGCGGGCGGCCTCGGATCGCCGGCCCTGATGTACCTCGCCGCGGCCGGCGTCGGCACCCTCGGCATCGTCGAGTTCGACACCGTCGACGAGTCCAACCTGCAGCGCCAGATCATCCACGGCCAGTCCGACATCGGCCGGTCCAAGGCCGAGTCCGCGCGCGACTCGGTCAAGGAGATCAACCCCTACGTGGACGTACGGCTGCACGAGGTGCGCCTCGACTCCGACAACGTGCTCGAGATCTTCGCCCAGTACGACCTGATCCTCGACGGCACCGACAACTTCGCCACGCGCTACCTGGTCAATGACGCCTGCGTGCTCCTCAACAAGCCGTACGTCTGGGGCTCGATCTACCGTTTCGAGGGCCAGGCGTCCGTCTTCTGGGCCGAGCACGGTCCGCAGTACCGCGACCTCTACCCCGAGCCCCCGCCCCCCGGCATGGTGCCGTCGTGCGCCGAGGGCGGCGTGCTGGGTGTCCTGTGCGCGTCGATCGGCTCGATCATGGTGACCGAGGCCATCAAGCTCATCACCGGTGTCGGTGAGACGCTGCTCGGACGGCTCATGGTCTACGACGCCCTCGAGATGACGTACCGCACCCTCAAGCTGCGCAAGGACCCCACGGGCGCCCCGGTCACCGAGCTCATCGACTACGAGGCGTTCTGCGGGACGATCAGCGAGGAGGCCGCGGAGGCGGCGAAGGACTCGACGATCAGCGTGCGCCAGCTGGCTGTCCTGCTGGAGGCCCGGGAGAAGGGCGAGACCGACTTCCTCCTGGTGGACGTCCGGGAGCCGGGGGAGTACGAGATCGTCAGCATCCCCGGCGCCGTCCTCATCCCGAAGAACGACTTCCTCATCGGCGACGCGCTCGCGGGGCTGCCGCAGGACAAGCCGGTGATCCTGCACTGCAAGGTGGGCGCGCGGTCCGCCGAGGTGCTCGCGGTGCTGAAGTCCGCGGGGTTCGCCGACTCCCAGCACGTGGGCGGCGGCATCCTGGCGTGGATCAACCAGATCGAGCCGAGCAAGCCCGTCTACTGATCGGGCGCCCTTGGTGATGATCAAGGAATCCTGCACCGATGTGGTCGACGAGACCGGTGCACGATTCCTTGATCATCGCGGCGGCGGCGGCGGCGGCGGAGGGCGGGTACAAGGTGACCGTGCGTCCTAGATGGCGTCGCGGCGCTGGAGGTACTGGAAGGCGACCCAGCCGGGGGCGACGGGGAGCCAGTAGGTGACCACCCGGAAGAGCAGGACCGCCGAGACGGCCGTGGTGCCGTCCAGGCCGGCCGCGGTGAGGCCGGCGGCCAGCGCGGCTTCGACGGCGCCCAGACCCCCAGGGGTCGGCGCCACCGAGCCGATCGCGCTGCCGGTCAGGTAGACCACCGCGATCGCGGGCCAGGCGAGATCGCCACCGAAGGCGCGCACCGAGGCGACGAGCGCGCCGCAGTAGGCCAGGTTGAGCAGGACGTTCCCGCCGATCCCCTCCGCGAGCTTGCTCGGCCGCTGGGCGATGGCGAACAGCGCGGGCACGACGCGGCCGGCGATGTCGGTGACCCTGGCCACCACGACGCGGCGGCCCCACGGGAGCGAGACCACCACGGCTGCGACGAGCAGCAGGAGGACCGCGCCCAGGATGGCTCCTTGGGGAGGGTCGAAGGACGTCTCGGCCTGGGTCCCTGCGACGACCCCGAAGAGCACCAGCATCACGATGTGGACGACGAAGGCCATCGCCTGCCACACGCCGACCGTGGCGACGGCGACCGATGCGTCCACGCCGGCCTTCTGGAGGAAGCGCGCGTTGAGCGCCATCCCGCCCACCGCGGGCGGTGCGACCAGGCTCACGAAGGACGAGGCCACCTGGACCAGGAACGCGCGGGCGTAGGACAGCGAGCGCAGCACGAAGCCGACCAGGCTGAGGCCGCGCCGACGTAGGTGAGCGCCGAGAAGGCGAGCGCCAGCACGCCCCACCGCCAGTCGGCGCTGGAGAACAGCGTCCGCAGGTCCACGTTGCTCAGCTGCGACAGCAGGATGTAGCCGGCAACGCTGCCACCGACGACGACGAACAAGGTGCGGGCCGAGAGCCGCTCGAGGCGGACCGGCTCGGTCGGCACGTCGACGTCGCGCGGGAGCGCGGCGAGGATCGCTGCCCGCGGAGCTCGTGGAGGACCTGCTTGTCGTGCCGTACGGCCTGCCGGCTGGTCATGGTCAGTGCCAGGGGCTGGAGCACCGGCAGCGCCTCGGCCAACGGGGTCGTGCCCAGGCGCTCGGCCGCGGTGCGCACGGCACGCTCGGGGCTGGCGGCCAGCGCCAGCGTGGTCAGCATCTGGGCGACGTCGATGCGGAGCGCGAGGTCCGAGGCGGCGACCTCCCCGCTGCTGACCGCGACCAGGGCCACCTCGCCGGCCGGTGTCACCAGCAGGTTCCGGTCGTTGATGCCGCGGTGGGTGATGCGGGCGAGCCGGAACGCGCCGAGCTGGTCCCACGCGTCGCGCAGCGTGTCGTCGTCGAGGGAGTCGGCAGGGACCTCGGCCAGCGGCACCCCGTCGATGTGCTCGAAGGCGAGCAACGCGGCGTAGGCGCCGACCTCGGTGGTCGCGACCAGGCGCGGGGTGCGCACCCCGGCAGCCGCGGCGGCGTAGGCGAGCAGGGCCTCGTGCTCCAGCGACCGGCGGACGGAGACGTACGTCCGGCCGGTCGCGGACCGCCGCACCCGCAGGCGACGCCACAGCCGGTAGCCCAGTCGGGCGCCCTCCTGGTCCCTGTCGAGCACCAGGACGTCGAGCGCCGGTCGGCCCTCCAGCGTGGCGAGGTAGCGGCGACCCTCGCGGCTGTCCGGCAGACTGCCGCTCGAGCCGGGTCACCGGGAGGCCGCAGCGCACGAGCGCCAGCGCCACCCGCCGCCCCGACGGCCGGGAGGCCTGGGTTCCCAGCGCGTAGCGGACGGCGAGCCCGGTCCCCAGGCCGAGCAGGACGCTCGACAGCAAGGACAGCAGGGTCAGATTGCCGCCGATCAGCGCCGTGACCACGAAGCTGACCACGACCACCCAGGCCGTCACGAGCGACAGCCGGCGGGCGCCCACCCGCGCCACGACGAAGTAGGCCGTGACCCCGGCCAGCAGGGCGCTGAAGGGTCGGGTGGACCCGCCCGGCTTGGTGAGCGCCGCGAGCAGCCGTGGGGCGGTGTCGTCGGAGATCGCCACGTCGAGCAACGCGACGAGCAGGATCGCGAGCGCCACCGCGACCAGGGCGTCGAGCAGCATCCGGAGCCGTCGTCGCAGGATCAGGTCGACGCCCAAGATGATGGGCAGACCGAGGAACCCCAGCCCCGACGACCAGGTTGATGACGAAGAGCAGGGGTCCGGGGAGCAGGGCGACCGCCTCGGTGACGTCGCTCTCGACCCCGTCGCGGTCTGCGTGGCGAACGTCCCGAGGGCGAGCAGGGCGGCCAGCAGCAGCACGGTGAGCGCCAGCCGGAACAGGTCCGTCGGGAGCCTGATCCGCTGGGGGGTCGCTGGCTCCGTGACCTCGACCCCGGCGAGGGCTGGGTGCCGCGACGCGCCGTCGCCGGCTCCGTCCGTCGCGCACCAGCGTCCTCGCTCACGCGCCGATCGTGTCACGGCGGCCTCCGCCTGGGTCGCCGTCCGCCGCCGGGAGGCGACAAGATGCGGGGGTGCTCCCGACGCCGTACGCCGAGTCGGTCCTCGACCTCGTCGCTCGGGTGCCCAGCGGCCAGGTGCGTGACCTACGGCGACGTGGCCGGCCTCGCGGGGGGCTCTGCGCTGTCGGTGGGCAACGTCATGAGCAGGTTCGGGTCGGGGGTCCCCTGGTGGCGGGTGATCCGCGCCGGCGGCCTGCTGCCGCCCGGCCACGAGGTCGAGGCGGCCCGGCGGCTGCAGCGAGGAACGGGTGCCCGTTCCGGGTGCCCGCGCGAACGCGTCGACCTCGAGCGCTGCCGCTGGCGTCCGGACGACGAGTAGCGACCACCAGCCGTGTCGGTGCCATCTGGTTCGCTGAGGTCCATGAGTGCGCGCGGGGGTGGGGCTGCTGCTCCGTACCGACTGGTCTCGGGCCCGCTGCCGCCGCGTCGGCCGGGTCGTCCTCGACGAGGCTCAGCAGGCCGTCGTCGACGCGGTGGCCCAGCCCGGCCACGGACCCGCTGCTCGTGCTGGCCGGTCCCGGCACCGGCAAGACGACCACCCTCGTCGAGGCGGTCGCCGGTCGGGTGGAGGCCGGCACCCCGCCCGACCGCATCCTCACCCTCACGTTCTCCCGCCGCGCCGCCCAGGAGCTGCGCGACCGCATCGCGGCGCGCCTCGGACGCACCGTCGAGGCCCAGTCGGCGTGGACCTTCCATGCCTTCGCCTACGCCCTCGCGGGGGAGACCCGGCCGCTGGAGGACCTCGGACGCCCGTTGCGGCTGCTGTCCGGGCCCGAGCAGGACGTCGTCGTGCGCGACATGCTCGCCGGCGACCGGGCCGACCGGCGCAGCGACTGGCCCGACGACCTCGGCGTCGCCCTGCGCACGCGCGGCTTCGCCGACGAGGTCCGCACGCTGCTCGCCCGGGCCCGGGGCTTCGGCTTCGAGCCGCCGGACCTCGCCCGGGTGGCGGCGGAGGCCGGGGGCCGGGCCGACTGGACGGCGGCGGCGCGCTTCCTCGACGACTACCTCGGCCGTGCTCGACCAGCTCGGCGCCCTCGACTACGCCGAGCTGGTCCACCGGGCCGTCGTCCACGCCGAGTCCGCGGCGGGGCGCGCGGCGCTGCGGGCGCGCTTCGACCTCGTCGTCGTCGACGAGTACCAGGACACCGACCCCGCCCAGGAGCGGTTGCTGACCGCGATCGCCGGGGACGGCCGTGACCTCGTCGTGGTCGGCGACCCCGACCAGTCGATCTACAGCTTCCGCGGCGCCGAGGTGCGCGGCCTGCTCGAGTTCCGCTCCCGATTCCCGACGGCGTCTGGCGATCTCGCTGCCGTCGCACGCGCTCCGCGTGTCGCGCCGGGCCGGGGCCACGCTGCTCGCGGCGTCCCGCTCGGTGGCCCGCCGGATGCCCCTCGTCGGTGGCGGCCTGACCCAGGCGCTGCGCACCCATCGGGCGCTGGTCCCGGCCGCGAGCACCCCCGCCGGGCAGCTCGACGTGTGGACCTATCCCGTCGCGGTCGGCCCAGCTCGACGCCGTGGCCGACGTGGTGCGACGCGCCCACCTCGACGAGGGTCTGCCCTGGTCGGAGATGGCGGTGCTCGTCCGCTCCGGCGCCCGGTCGTTGCCCTACCTGCGGCGCGTGCTCGGCGCGGCGGGCGTGCCCGTGGAGGTCGGCAGCGGACGAGCTGCCCGCTGGCCCGCGAGCCTGCCGTCGCTCCGCTGCTGCTCGCGCTGCGCGTGGTCGCCGACCCGTCGCTGCTCACCCAGGAGGCCGCTGCGGACCTGCTCTGAGTCCGCTCGCGGCATGGACGCGTCCGGCCTTCGTCGGCTCGGTCGGCTGCTGCGCGAGGAGGAGCGGCGGGGGCGACGGCGCACCCCTCCCGCGTCCCAGCGCCGAGCTGGTCCGCGAGTGTCCTGGTCGAGCCCGAGCGCCTCGTGGCCCTCGACGACGTCGTCGTCGGTCCGGCCGCCCGGCTCGCCGAGCTGCTCCGGCGGGCGCGCGAGGTGTCGCGACCAGGGTGCTCAGCGCCTACGAGGTGCTCTGGGCCCTCTGGGACGGCACGTCGCTGGCCGCGTCGGCTGGAGCGGGCGGCGTGGGCCGGTGGGCCGGCCGGGCGGCTCGCCGACCGCGATCTCGACGCCGTCGTGGCGCTGTTCGAGGCGGCCTCCCGGTTCGAGGACCGCACCGAGCACCGTGGCGCCCGCACCTTCCTCGAGGAGCTCGAGGCCCAGCAGATCCCGGCCGACACCCTGGCCGAGCGCGCGGTGCGCGGCGACTCGGTGAGGCTCCTGACCGCCCACCGGAGCAAGGGCCTGGAGTGGGACCTCGTCGTCGTCGTCGACGTGCAGGAGGACTCCTGGCCCGACCTGCGTCGTCGAGGTTCGTTGCTCGACGCCGAACAGCTGGCGGCCGACGGTGCCACGCACGCCCCCGGGACCGGCCGAGCGGCTGGCCGAGGAGCGCCGGCTGTTCTACGTCGCCGTGACGCGTGCCCGGCGCCGGCTGGTCGTCACCGCCGTCGACTCCCCGGAGGACGACGGGTCCCGGCCCAGCCGTTTCGTCGTCGAGCTCGGCGCGGCCGTCACGCTGATCGGTGAGCGACCGCGCCGGCCGCTCACCCTTCCGGCGCTGGTGGCCGAGCTGCGCGCCACTGCGGCCGACCCGTCGGTCGCCGATCCGCTTCGGGGAGCGGCGGCTGCCCGGTTGGCGCGCCTCGCGTCGGCAACCTCGTCCCGTGGGGTGCCTCTCGTCCCCGGCGCGCACCCCGACCGGTGGTGGGGGCTCGACGAGCTCACCGACCCGGGGCGACCGCTCCACCCCGCAGGTGCCCCGATCCGGCTGTCCGGCTCGTCGCTCTCGGGCCTGCTCGACTGCCCGCTGCGTTGGTTCCTCGACCATGAGGCCAAGGCGACGTCCTCGCGCAGCACCGCCCTCGGCTTCGGTTCCGTGGTGCACACCATCGCCGACGACGTGGCCAAGGGCAGAGAGCCCTGCGCAGATCGAGCCGCTGATGGCGCTCCTCGACCGGGTGTGGGACGCGTTGGCCTTCGAGGCGCGCTGGCAGTCCGACCGGCAGCGCCTCGAGGCCCGGCGTGCGCTCGAACGGTTCCTGGTCTGGCAGGCCGCCGATCGCGGCCGTCGCTTCGTGGCGTCGGAGCACCCGTTCACCGTCACGCTGCGGATCGGGGACCGCGACGTGATCCTGCGCGGGTCGATGGACCGGGTCGAGGTCGACGACGAGGGCCTCGTCCACGTGGTCGACCTCAAGACCGGGAAGATGCAGCCGACCGCCGCCAAGGTGGCCGAGCACCCCCAGCTGGGGGTCTACCAGGTCGCGGTGCGCGAAGGCGCGGTCGCCGACCTCGAGGGCCTGGCGGGATCGACCAGCGGCGGTGCCGAGCTCGTCCAGCTGCGCCAGGAGACCAAGGGCGGGCTCGCCCAAGGTGCAGTCCCAGCCGGCCGCTCGACGCTCGACGAGGACGGCACCACCGCGATCGACCGGCTGCTGGCCGGTGCCGTCGACGCGATGACCCTCGAGCGTTCGCCCCGACGCCGGGCGACGCGTGCCGCTTCTGCTCGTTCACCACGTCCTGCCCCGCCCAGGACGCCGGCCGGCAGGTGATCGCGTGACCGGCACGCCTGCTCGACCGCCCGACGCCCTTGCCGCCCTGCTCGACGTCCCGTTCACCGACGAGCAGCTCACCGCGATCACCGCGCCGCTCGAACCCGGGAGTCGTGATCGCCGGGGCGGGCTCGGGCAAGACCACGGTGATGGCGGCTCGGGTCGTGTGGCTGGTCGGCACCGGCCAGGTGCGCCCGGAGGAGGTGCTCGGGCTGACCTTCACCAACAAGGCGGCCGCCGAGCTCGCGGTGCGGATCCGCACGGCCCTCGCCGTGCTGCCGAGCCAGCCGAGTCCGCGCCGGTCGCCCCCGAGGGTGGCGCCGGCGCGACCGAGCTCCCCGTCGAGGGTGAGCCCACCGTCGCCACCTACCACGCCTACGCCGGTCGGCTGCTGCGCGACCACGGCCTGCGGATCGGCGTCGAGCCGGGCGCTCGCCTGCTGGCGGACGCCACCCGCTTCCAGCTGGCCGAGCGGGTGCTCCGGCGGGCGGCCGGCCCGTTCGAGGCGCTCGACAAGACCGTGTCGTCCCTGGTCGGCGACGTCGTCGCCCTCGACGGCGAGCTGTCCGAGCACCTGGTCTCCTCGCAGCGGATGAGGGCGCACGACCAGGCGCTCCGCGCGGAGATCGCCGCGCTGCCCAAGCGCATCGCCGACGTCGCCAAGGCGAGCGAGGCCGCCCTTCAGCGCATCGAGCTCTCGCAGGTCATCGATGACGTCCGCGCGGAGAAGGTGCGGCTCGGGGTCCTCGACTTCGGCGACCAGCTCGCCGAGGCCGTCCGGCTCGTCCGCAGCCACCCGGCGGTGGTGGAGGCCGAGCGGGAGCGCTACCGCGTCGTCCTGCTCGACGAGTACCAGGACACCTCGGTCGCCCAGAAGGTCCTGCTCGCCGCGCTCTTCGGCGACGGCCACCCGGTGACCGCGGTCGGCGACCCGTGCCAGGCGATCTACGGCTGGCGCGGCGCGTCGGTCGGCAACATCGACGCCTTCCCCGTCGACTTCCCGCGCGCGGACGGTGCACCGGCCGCCCGCTTCGACCTCGCCCAGAACAACCGGAGCGGCGGTCTCCTGCTGAGGCTGGCCAACACGCTGTCCGTCGACGCTGCGGGAGCGACACCCCGGGCTGCTCGAGCTCGCGCCCCGGCCCGAGGTGGTGGCCGAGGGACGTACGGTCGTCGGGCTGTTCGCGCGGCAGGCCGAGGAGGTCGCCTGGGTGGCCGACGCCGTGGCCCGCCAGGTGGCCTCGCCCGGGCGTACGCCCGCGCGACGTCGCTGTCCTGGTCCGCGTCAGGTCCGACTTCGCGCCGTACCACGACGCCCTCGTCGCCCGAGGGGTGCCGGTCGAGGTCGTCGGCCTGGGGGGCTGCTCGCCCTGCCCGAGGTCGCCGACCTGGTGGCCACCCTCGACGTGCTCGCCGACTCCACGGCCAACGGCTCGCTCGTGCGGCTGCTCACCGGTCCCCGCTGGCGGATCGGGCCGCGCGACCTCGTGCTGCTGGGCAGGCGGGCCGCCGACCTGGTCGCCACGCGTCCCGGCGCACCCGACCCGGAGGACGCTGCTGAGGTCGAGGGCGGCACGGCCGTCGACGCCGTCGACGTCGAGGCCCTGCTCGACCGGGCCGTGGCCGGGGTCGACCCGGCCGAGGTGGTCTCCCTCGCCGAGGCTCTCGAGCGGCCCGGAGGGGCGGCGTACTCGCCCGAGGCCCGGGAGCGCTTCGCCCGCCTGGCCGCCGAGCTTCGCGAGCTGCGCCGGCACACCGGGCGACCCGCTCCTCGACCTGCTGCACCGCGTGCTCGCGGCCACCGGCCTCGACATCGAGGTCGGTGCCGGGCCGCAGGCGCCGGTCACCCGGCGTTCGGAAGCGCTCGCCAGCTTCCTCGACCACGCCGCGGCGTTCGCCGACCTGGACGGCGACGCCGGAGTGCGGGCGTTCCTCGCCTTCCTCGCGGCCGCCGAGGAGTTCGACCGCGGTCTCGACACGGCTGCGCCCACCACCGGCGACACGGTGAAGCTCATGACGGTGCACAAGGCCAAGGGCCTGGAGTGGCCGATCGTGGTCGTCCCGGACGTCACCAGCGGCGTCTTCCCCTCGACCCGGGCCCGTTCGTCCTGGGTGTCGAGCGGGTCGGCGCTCCCCGTCGGCCTGCGTGGGGACGCGAGTGACTTCCCGCCCGCCCCCGAGTGGTCGACGAAGGGACTGGCGGCCCACAAGGACGCCATGCGTGCCATCAACGAGCTGGAGGAACGTCGGCTCGCCTACGTCGCGCTGACCCGCGCCAAGCACACGCTCGTCGTCACCGGGCACTGGTGGGGCCCGACCCAGAAGAAGCCTCGTGGCCCGTCGCCCTACCTCGACATCGTCCACGAGCACTGCCTGGCCGGCCACGGCGACGTGGTGGTGTGGACCCCGCCCCCGGAGGAGGCGGAGAACCCGTGGTTGGCCGCCGAGGACGGCGCGGGTTTCGGGTGGCCGCTCGCGCTCGACGCGGAGGCCCTCGCCGAGCGGCGGAAGGCCCGAGACCTCGTGCTCGCCGCCCTCGAGCACGACGCCGCGCCCGAGGAGGCAGCGGCCGGCGATGCGGATCTGCTCGCCGCGTGGGACCGCGACGCCGAGGCACTGCTCGAGGAGGCGCGCGCCCTGCACGAGGTCGTCCACGACGTACCGGTCCCGCCGGCGCTGTCGGCATCAGCCCTCGTCCGGCTGGCGGCGGACCCGGCGGGCCTGGCGCGCGACCTGGCCCGGCCGATGCCTCGACCGCCGGCCCCCGCGGCGCGGCGAGGCACCCGCTTCCACGCCTGGGTCGAGGGACTGTTCGGCGAGCAGCCGCTCCTCGACCGCAGCGAGCTCGGGGGCGCGGCCGACGACGACCTGGTCGACGACGAGTCGCTCGCCGCGCTCCAGGCCGCCTTCCTCGCCGGGCCCTACGCGGTCCAGCCGCCGTACCGGGTCGAGGCGCCCTTCCAGCTCGTGCTCGGTCAGCGGGTCGTGCGCGGTCGCATCGACGCGGTCTACCTCCGGGCCGACGGCGGCTTCGACGTCGTCGACTGGAAGACCGGGTCAGCCGCCTCCGACCCGCTGCAGCTCGCGGTCTACCGGGCCGCGTGGGCGCAGATCGCCGGCGTGGCCGAGGACGCAGGTCGGCGCGGCGTTCTACTACGTCGCTCGCGGCGAGATCGTCCGTCACGACCACCTCCCCGGCGTCGCCGAGCTGACCGACCTGATCACCCTCGCGAGCTGACCCCGGCTCGTCCGCAGGCGGCCGCCAGGTCGACGTCGACAGCCAGCGCGCAGTGGTCGCTGACGTCGAGGGCGAGCACGTGCTCCGCCCGTACGTCCGCCGGCCCGACGCCCAGGCCCAGCACGTGGTCGAACTGGATCTTGGGGCTGTACGTCGGGTACGTCGCCGCCCCCGCGAGCGACTCCCAACCGGTCGCCCAGCGCGGGAGACTGGACCAGGAAGGTTCAGGTCGCCGAAGAGCACGACCGGCTGCGGCATCCGCGCCACCCAGTGCGTGATGGTGCGCAGCTGGCGGACGTTGTAGCCCGGGACGAAGGAGAGGTGGCAGGTCACGGCGGTGAAGGTCCCGTGCGGCCCGTCCACGAGCGCCGCCAGCGCCAGCCTGGGCTCGTCCGGGATGCGCAGGAGTCTGGGCTTGGGCTGCCCAGGGACCAGCAGGGGCAGGGAGAACGGCGCCGGCTCGAAGCGGCGCACCCACCAGCGTCGTACCGGCCACCGCGACACCAGGCCGATGCCGTACGTGGCGCCGGAGGTCTCGTGGCCGTCGTCCGCCGATGCGGCCGACCAGTCGGTGCCGAGACCGGGCGTGCCGTGCAGCGCGGGGACGAAGCGCCAGTGCTCCGCCCCCAGCGCCTCGGCGACGACCGCGACCTGGTCGATCGTCGCCGGAGCGCTCCTGGTGGCGGTCGACCTCCTGAAGGCCGATCAGGTCGGCGCCGACGGCGCGTGCGGCGGCGGACAGCGCAGCCGGCTCGGCGGTCCCCGACCGCAGACCCATGCCGTGCAGCAGGTTGAAGGTGGCGATCCGCGCCGTCGGGTGCTCGGACATGACTCGACCGTACGGGTCTCATAGGGTCGGCAGCATGTCGGTCCCCCCGCCAGACCTTCGCGTCCGCGCCCACGTGGAGGCCGCGCGCCCGACCTTCCTCGGCCTGCTGTCGGAGTGGCTGCGGATCCCGTCGGTGGGCGCCGACCCGGCCCACACCGACGACGTACGGGCGAGCGCGGAATGGTTGGCCGCCCAGCTGCGCGGTCATGGCTGGCCGACCGTCGAGGTCTGGGACACCCCAGGTCACCCCGCGGTCTTCGCGGAGTGGCCGGCGGCTGACCCGTCCGCTCCCACCTACCTGGTGTACGGCCACCACGACGTGCAGCCCGTCGACCCCCTCGAGCTGTGGGACAGCGCACCCTTCGAGCCCTTCGTCCGCGCCACCGATCATGGCGACGAGCTCGTGGGGCGCGGCGCCATCGACGACAAGGGCCAGGTCCTCTACCACCTGCTCGGCCTGCAGGCGCACCTCGCGGCGACCGGCCGGAGCGCGCCGGGCGTGCACCTCAAGCTGGTCGTCGAGGGGGAGGAGGAGTCGGGCTCCCCACACTTCGTCGACCTGCTCCGCGAGCATCGTGACCGGCTGCGCTGCGACACCGTCATCGTCAGCGACACCGGCATGTGGGACCGGGACGTCCCCTCGGTGTGCGTGGGGATGCGCGGGCTGGTCTCCTGCCAGATCGACCTCCACGGACCCGACGGCGACCTCCACTCCGGGTCCTTCGGCGGAGCCGTCCCCAACCCCCTGACGGTGCTGGCGAGGTTCGTGGCCGGGCTCCACGACGACGACGGTCGCGTCACGCTGCCCGGTTTCTACGACCGGGTGCGGGAACCCGATGCCGCCGAGCGGGCGCTGCTCGCGAGGCTGCCGTTCGACGAGGACGCCTGGCTGCGCACCGCGCAGTCCCGGGCGCCCCACGGAGAGGCTGGTTGGTCGACCCTCGAGCGGGTGTGGGTACGGCCGACGGCCGAGCTCAACGGCATCTGGGGCGGGTACACGGGAGCCGGTGGCAAGACCATCGTGCCCACGGACGCGCACGCGAAGATCAGCTTCCGGCTGGTCGCCGACCAGGTGCCCTCCGAGGTGGTCGCCGCCGTCCGGGCCTGGGTCGAGGACGGGCTGCCCGCGGGCATCACCGGTTCGGTCGCCTTCGAGGGTGACGGCGTCCGGCCGTGCGCCACGCCGCTGGACAGCCCGGTGCTCGCAGCCGTGCTGCGCTCCATGGCGCGGGCCTTCGACGCGGAGGTGCTCTTCACGCGCGAGGGCGGGAGCGGTCCCGAGGCCGACCTGGCCGAGGTGCTCGAGGTCCCCGTCGTCTTCCTCGGGGTGGGCCTGCCCGACGACCGGATCCACGCGCCGAACGAGAAGGCCGACGTGCGGTGCCTGCTCAAGGGCGCCGAGGCGGTCGCCTACCTCTGGGCCGAGCTGGCCGAGGCGCACGAGACGACCACCCCGTGACGACGGGGCCGTTGGGGCGCCTCGCCGCTGGCCCGTACGGCCGTCGACCCGGCGTCGGAGCATCGCAAGGACGAGGTCTGGCTGGCTGCGGCCTGGGCCGACCCGCGCGCCCAGGTCCTGCTCCTGCACGACGGCCGGACCCTGGTCGACGGCCACCGGCTGGTCCCGGTCTCCGCCGCGACCGCGGGGGAGGGCGAGCGCTACCTCCTCGGGGTCGACGCCGACGCGGCTCCCTGGTTCGCGGTGCTCCGGGCAGAACCCCTCGAGGCTGAACCCTTCGTCGTCGACGCAGCGTTCACCGTGGCCGGCCTGCGCGACGTCGGAGCGGTGCTCGACGACCGCGATGCAGGGCTGCTGGTCCACGCCGTCGCTCTCGCCAACTGGCACGCCGCGCACCCCCGCTGCGCGCGCTGCGGCGAGCCGACCCGCGTGGAGCAGGCGGGCCACGTGCGTCGGGTGCCCGGTCTGCGGTGCGGAGCACTTCCCGCGGACCGATCCGGCCGTGATCGTGATGGTCACCGATGTCGTCGGCCGTGGACTGCTCGCCAGGAATCCCAGGTGGCCCGAGCGGCGGTTCTCCACCCTGGCTGGCTTCGTCGAGCCGGGGGAGCCGGTGGAGCGCACGGTTGTGCGCGAGGTGCGCGAGGAGGTCGGTCTCGACGTGGTCGACGTCACCTACCTCGGCTCGCAGCCCTGGCCGTTCCCGTCGTCGTTGATGCTGGGGTTCACCGCGCTGGCCGCCGACCCGAGCGCGCTGGTGGTCGACGGCGAGGAGATCTGCGAGGCGAGGTGGTTCACTCGCGAAGAGCTCGCAGCCTCCGTCGCGACGGGGGAGGTGCTCCTGCCCAGCGACGTCTCGATCGCCCGGCGGCTGGTCGAGCACTGGTGGGGCGGCCCGATGGCCGAGCCCGGGGTCGAGCGCTGGTAGCCCGTCAGGCCGTCGCGCGCAGGCGGTCCTGCACCTGGAGGACGCTGGGGTTCGTCAGGGTCGACCCGTCAGGGAACGCGACGGTCGGCACGGTCTGGTTCCCGTGGTTCACCGCCATGACGTACGCCGCCGCCTCCAGGTCCCGCTCGATGTCGATCTCCGTGTAGTCGACGCCGGCCCGGTCCAGCTGAGCCTTGAGCCGGTGACACGGTCCGCACCACGCGGTGCTGTAGATCGTCAGCGGCGGCATCGAAGTCTCTCCTGGTCGTCGGTCGGGCTCTCGTCGGGCGCCGGTCTCGAGGCACCGAACGGGTCCAACGCTTCGCCGGGCGCGTTCCTTCCCGGTGGAGGGGGTCGGTGCGCCCAGGCAGGATGGGGGGGTGCCCCCGAAGGATGCCGACGCCGTCCTCGCCGCGCTCGACCCCGAGCAGCGCGCGGTCGCCGAGGCGTTGAGCGGACCCGTGTGCGTCCTGGCGGGCGCCGGCACCGGCAAGACCAGGGCGATCACCCACCGGATCGCCTACGGCGTCCACGCCGGCGTCTACACGCCTCAGCGCGTGCTCGCGGTGACCTTCACGGCCAGGGCGGCCGGGGAGATGCGCGGGCGGCTGCGCGCCCTCGGTGTCGGGGGGGTCCAGGCCCGGACCTTCCACGCGGCGGCGCTGCGCCAGCTGCGCTACTTCTGGCCGCGGGTCGTGGGTGGTGAGGTTCCTCGCATCACCGACCGCAAGGTGCCGATCCTGGCCGAGGCCGCCGGTCGGCTGCGGCTGGCCCCGGGGCCGACCGGGTTGCGCGACCTGGCCGCCGAGGTCGAATGGGCCAAGGTGACACGTACGGCGCCGGAGGACTACCCGGCTGCGGCCACGCGCGCCGGCCGGACGCCACCCCTCGACCTCGACGCCGCGACCATGGGACGGGTCTTCGCCGGGTACGAGGAGGCCAAGCGCGGCAAGGGTCTCATCGACTTCGAAGACGTCCTCCTGCTCACCGTCGCGGCCCTCGAGGAACGGCGAGACGTCGCGGAGGAGGTCCGCGGCGCCTACCGGCACTTCGTCGTCGACGAGTACCAGGACGTCAACCCGCTGCAGCAGCGGCTCCTCGAGCTCTGGCTCGGCGACCGCGACTCCCTCTGCGTGGTCGGTGATGCGAGCCAGACCATCTACTCCTTCACGGGGGCGTCCCCCAGCTACCTGCTCGACTTCCCGCGCCGCTGGCCCGGCGCCGAGGTCGTACGCCTGGTCCGCGACTACCGCTCGACCCCCCAGGTCGTGGCCCTCGCGAACCGGTTGCTGGCCGCAGCCCACGGCCCCGCGGCCGCGGCTCGGCTCGAGCTGGTCGCGCAGCGGCCGACCGGCCCGGAGCCGGTCTTCTTGGGGTGCGCCGACGAGCCCGCGGAGGCGGCCGCGGTGGCCACGGAGGTGCGCGCGCTCCTCGACGCTGGGGTGCCGGCGTCGGAGGTCGCCGTCCTGTTCCGCATCAACGCCCAGTCCGAGGCCTACGAGGACGCGCTGACAGCGCTGGGCATCCCGTACGTTCTTCGCGGCGGCGAACGCTTCTTCGAACGGCCCGAGGTCAAGGAGGCGGTCCTGCTGCTCCGGGGTGCCGCCCGGGCGTCCGAGGTGACTGCCGGCGGGCTGCCCGCGGAGGTCGGTGACGTGCTGGCTGCCGCAGGCTGGGATCCGGCTGCCCCACCGACGGGCGGGGCAGCCAGGGAGCGCTGGGAGAGCCTTGCGGCGCTGGTGCGACTGACCGAGGACTTCGCGGCCACCCGCCCCACGGCCACGCTGCGGGAGCTGGTCGGCGAGCTCGACGAACGTGCGCTCGCCCAGCACGCGCCGACCGTCGAGGGCGTGACGCTCGCGAGCCTGCACGCCGCCAAGGGCCTGGAGTGGGATGCGGTCTTCCTCGTGGGGCTCGTCGACGGCATGGTCCCGATCGTGCATGCGCAGACGGCGACGGCTGTCGAGGAGGAACGTCGGCTGCTCTACGTGGGGGTCACCCGCGCGCGCGAGCACCTGAGCCTGTCCTGGTCGTGGGCGCGCAACCCGGGAGGCGCCCGCACCCGCAAACCGTCCCGATTCCTGGACGGGCTGCGCCCCGTTGACCGGGCGACCGCTCCGGCCGCAGGTCGGGCCGGTGCGAGCAAGCGGTCGGGTCGTGGCCGGGGACGGCTCGAGGAGCACTGCCACCTGTGCCGTGCGCAGCTGGTGACTGCGGCGCAGCGCAAGCGCGGCCGGTGCGACGACTGCCCCCCCGACTACGACGAAGCGTTCTACGACCTGCTGAGGTCCTGGCGCCTCGAGCGTGCCCGTGCCGACTCGGTCCCGGCCTACGTCGTGTTCACGGACGCGACCCTCGAGGCCATCGCGGTGCGGCGACCGTCCTCGCGGGCTGAGCTCTCGGCGATCAGCGGGGTCGGCGCCACCAAGTTGGAGCGCTACTCCGACGCCGTGATCGCCCTGGTCTCGGGTGCCTCGGTCGAGGTCGCTCTCGCGGCGGCGTCGGACCCGTCGCCCTAGCGGTCTCGCGTGCTGCGACGACTCACCCGTAAATAGGTTTGCGCATCGGTGCGGATGTTCCCTACCCTGCGGAGACCCGATAGTCGTGGCGATCAGCGCCCGGCAGCAGCACGAGCGAGGAGGTGACCCCGGTGGAGACCACGACCTGCATGAAGACGGCCAACGCCAAGGGCGCCTTCGCGCACGCCATTCTTCGGGCGTCCGTGATCGTGCCCACGTTCGGTGTCACGGGTGATGTGCGCCCGACCGCCGATGGTGGCCCGTCCTACGCCTGGAGCCCACCGGTCTAGCACCCCACAGACCGGCAGCCTCCAGGCCGCGGACCCCCACCCGGGATCCGCGGCCTTTTCCTTTGCCCCCGCCCATCCACGAGGTCAACTTGGAGGTGACCCCGATGTTCGTGCTCGAGACCCCCGAGCTCGACACCGTCGGTTCGCTGCTTCCGTGCCGGTCCTTCGACCCGGAGCTGTTCTTCGCCGAGTCACCGCAGGACGTCGAGTACGCGAAGTCCCTGTGCACCGAATGCCCCCTCCGCACCGCCTGTCTCACCGGCGCCCTCGAGCGCCGGGAGCCCTGGGGGGTGTGGGGAGGCGAGCTGTTCATCCAGGGCGTCGTCGTGGCCCGCAAGCGGCCGCGAGGTCGTCCGCGCAAGTCCGACATCGCCGCCCATGCGGCTGCCGCCACGGCGGACGCCGCATGAGCAGCGCACCGCTCATGCCGATCGACATCCGACCGACCGAAGACTCGATGATCAGGAGAACTGTCATGCACCACCTTCAGGCACAGCATCTGGCCCTGGCGCAGCGAGAACGCGTCCAGCTCGCGGAGCGCGAGCGTCTCGTGCGCCAGCTCCGGGCCCATCGGCGCGCTCAGCGCCGGCTCCACAAGGCACAGCACGCAGCCCTGCGTGCGCGCCTGCACCTCGCCTCCGCGTGAGGATCGACGCACGACCACGAAGGCCACCGCTGACCTCCCCGGCAGCGGTGGTCTTCGTGTGTCGAGGTCCCGTTGCTCCAGCGGGAAGTCTGGGTGCGGGCTAGATTCCCGGCCATGAGCGGCGAATCCGGAGACGCGCTCGACGCCTCTGCCTCGACGACCGACGTGGCCTGCGCCTGGTGCGGCACCACGGTGACCGAGGTGCCGCTCACGTGGAGCACCTCGACCGAGCGCGGCAGGTTGCTGTACTACTGCGACCGCTGCAGCCGCGAGCATCTGCGTGCCATGGAAGGGAAGCTGGACGCGGACTTCTGGTGACACGACCTTCTGGTGACGCGCCTCAGGTCGTCAACGGTGGCGCGGCTTCGCTGAAGCCGGGCAGCCACCGGTCGAGCTCCTGGCGTACCGACACCTCGGCCTCCAGCTGGCAGAGCACTCCGATGCCGCCGAGCCAGACCCGGTGGATGAGCATGTACTCAGGGGGGAGGTTGAGCTTCAGCCCGGTCGACCAGTTCTCCGTGCGCGGGTCGTTGATGCGGCGGAACTGCGCCTGCATCCAGGGTCGGTCGAACTGGAAGCTCGGCACCGAACCAGGCTGGACGAACGGCCCCAGGTAACCGAGCAAGGACTCAGCGTCGATGGTGACCTTCGGCTTGATGAAACCCTCGGCGCGAAGCCCGGCCTCGACGGTCGCGGCGTCGCCGGAAAGAGCCACGCCGAGCAAGGTCCCGATCGAGGGCGGAAGGCCGTCGGGCAGCCGCGCCACTGCGCCGAAGTCCAGCACCCCGAGCCTCCCGTCGGCCAGGACCCGGAAGTTGCCCGGGTGGGGGTCGCCGTGGAGCATCCCGACCCGGGCCGGGGAGGCGAACATGAAGGCGACGTAGAGCTGGCCGGCGTGGTTGCGCTCCTCCGCGCTGCCTTCGGCGATCACCCTGGCGAGCGGGGTTCCCTCGATCCACTCCGAGACCACCACGTGCTGGCCGCCGTCGAGCACCCGAGGGATGGCGTACTCGGGGTCGCCGTCGTAGGCCGCGGCGAAAGCGCTCTGAGCCTCCCGTTCGAGGGTGTAGTCGAGCTCCTCGACCATGCGGTCCCGCAGCTCCTGGACGAGCGGCTTGACGTCCATGCCGGGGATGACCGCGTTGAACAGCCTCGCCATCCGCACGACCTGGTTGAGGTCGGCCTGCAGCGCCTGCTCGGCGCCGGGGTACTGCACCTTCACCGCGACGTCGGTGCCGTCCTTCCACACCGCGCGGTGCACCTGGCCGATGGACGCGGCCGCAGCCGGGGTCTCGTCGAAGGACTGGAACCGCCTTCGCCACTGGCGTCCGAAGGTCTCGGCGAGCACGGCACGGACCGTCGCCTCCTCCATGGGCGGCGCGCCTTCCTGCAGCTTCACGAAGGTCGCCCGGTACGGACCGGCCAGCTCGTCGGGCAGCGCGGCCTCGAAGACGCTCATCGCCTGGCCGACCTTCATCGCCCCGCCCTTGAGCTCACCGAGCACGCGGAACACCTGCTCGGCGGTGGCGCGCTGGATCTCGGCCGTGACGGCCTCGGCCGGCCGACCCCCCACCCGCTTGCCGACGCCGAGGGCCTGGCGCCCGGCGAAGCTGAGCGGCAGCGAGGCGAGCTTGGCCGAACGGGTCATCGCGCGTTTCGGCAGGTCGGTCACCGGGTCATTGTCCCGTGCCCCAGGCACATCCGCAGCGGGGATGCGCGGTGTACCGGATCTCGCGTGGCTGACCGCCCGGCAGGCGCAGCACGTACGCCGTGCCGGGTGGGACCTCCTCGTCGCTGCTGTCGCGCGTGGGGAGCGCCCGATGGCCCAGCCAGGCGAGGACGAGCAGCGCCGCGAGCGAGGCCGCGCAGGTCGCGAGCACGACGTCGCAGGCCTCGGCCGCAGGTCGGCCCGCGCGGCTGCCGCGGTCGGGTCCTTGGAGCTGAGCGGCGACCACCGGCCAGTCCGGGTCACGGTCACAACGGTGCAGGTCGAGGCAGCGCAGGCAAGGGCCGGCGCGCGGCGTGACCAGCGGCCCGACCGTGGCCGTGGTGCCGACGAGCGTGACCGGCAGGTGCGGGGTGCGGCGGCTGAGCAGGTCGTCGCCGGTGCCCGGGTCGACGACCGGGGCACCGGTGAGCACGACGAGGTCGACGGGCTGGTCGGTGTCCCGCCGTACGGAGGGGACGGTGAACCGCGCCGCGTCCACGGCGGCGTCGGAGCGCGGTCGCCCGACGGACCCTCGGTGCGGCCCGAGTGGGGCGAGGTCAGCTGGGCGTACGGCCTCGTCGTCGGTGACGCTCACGGTGCGTACCCCTGCGGCGGCCAGCAGGGTGGTGACGGCTGCGCCGACCCGTCCTGCACCGCGGACCTCGATGTGGGCGGTGCGTCGGGCCGCGAACGCTGGAAGCCCCAGGCTGCGGGTGGGTGGCAGCAGCGACAGCGCCGCCACGTCGGGAGCGAGCCGGTCGCGGTCGTGGGTCTCCAGCGCGGCGAGTGCCCGGGCGTCCGCGGACCCGTCGGCGAGACAGCCTGCGGCGTCGAGCAGCTCGAGCACCCGCTCGGCGCGGCTGACCGGCAGCCCCAGGGTGGCCGCGTGGGCGAGCGTGGCGGCGCGGTCGCGTCGACCGTCGAGGCCGAGCAGGAAGCGGGCGTCCGTCGCCTCCAGCCCGGCCAGGACCACGGGCGCCCGGGTGCCCACCCCGAGCTGGAGTCGATCAGGGGCGCGCCAGACGCGTGCGAGCGCAGGCGCGAGCATCGGGCGCCGCGGGAGCGGCGAAGGGTCCTCGGGGACGGTGGCCATGCGAGGAGCCTGCGAGCTCGGCCCTGTGGACGCGTCTCCGCGCTCCCCAAGGCTGTCGTGCTAGGGCCGGACGCCACGAACGGGGCGGCCGTCACGAAGACGACCACCCCGTCCTGATGGAGCGTGGGTGGGCTCAGGCCTTGCCGAGGATCCGGTTGACCTTGGTGCCGCAGGTCGGGCAGATGCCCTGGGCCATGCGGCGACCTGACGCGCTCACCTTGACCTCGCCGGTGAACTCGCGCTTCGCCTTGCACTTCACGCAGTAGGCCTCGCCGGTGTAGCTCTCGGCCATCGCGGGTCCTCCTCGTTACGTCGGCGCCCGCTCGGGTGCGTGCGCTGCGATCGGCGGTCAGATTACGTCACGCGGGCCTCGAACGGGGGGAGCCCCGCCGTTGGGCGCACCGCGCGTCGCGCTGCGCGGGCGGCTCGAGGGTCCTCGGTCTGGACCGAGGAGCCCGCGTGCCGAGGCCCCCGAGTCGCACGACGTGTCCGTCCGCCTTCCCCTTGCGGACGCCCACGCCGAGTTATCTCGGGGGCCTCGATGGGCGGGGACGCTATGCGCGCGGGTGCGGTCACGTCAACGCCGCGGGGGCCTCACCCTGTGGACGGAGCTGTGGACATGCTGGGGAGCGCGTGGCGCGCCCTTGTGGACAACCGGTGGGGGGTCCTGGGGATCGACCTGGGGACTCCGGACGAAGGGCCGTCTGGCCTGCACCGATGCCATCCCCCGGCTGTGGAGGAAAACTCGTGGCCCACTTTCTTTCCCGAACCGGGCGTCGGCGGCCACCCGTACGCTCGTCCCATGTCCGACTTCGACCCGGCGGCTGGCCCGGACCCGGCCGCCACCCACCTGACGGACCCGGCGCCGGTCGAGGTGCGCCGGAGCGCTCGCCGGCGTCGCACGGTGTCGGCCTACCGCGAGGCCGGCCGGACCATCGTGCTGCTGCCGGCTCGGATGTCGGCTGCCGAAGAAGCGCAGTGGGTCCAGCGGATGGTCGAGCGCCTCGACCGCTCCGAACGCCGCCGCCGGCCGTCCGACGTCCAGCTCCTGGCGCGGGCGCAGCGGCTCTCCACCAGCTATCTGCAGGGTCGAGCACGCCCCGCCTCGGTGCGCTGGGTCGACAACCAGCACGGGCGGTGGGGATCGTGCACGCCCGCCGACGGCACGATCCGGCTGTCCCGGCGTCTGGAGGGCATGCCGGGCTACGTCATCGACTACGTGCTGCTCCACGAGCTCGCCCACCTGCTCGCACCAGGCCATGGGCCTGAGTTCTGGGGCCTGCTCGAGAGATTCCCTCGGCTTGAACGGGCGCGGGGTTACCTCGACGGCTTCTCGACCGCAGGCGGCCTCGACCTCTCCGACGACGAGGGCTGACGTCAGTTCCTAGCGGGCCGAGGACGACGGGTCGTTCGGCCCAACCGGACCTGACCCTCGGTCACCAGGTCGAGCACCGAGCGGTCGACCTCCGGCAACGCGTCGACGGAGAACCAGCGGACGTCGAGGGACTCCTCGCTGACGACCGGCACCGCTGAGCCGGCGGTGACCGCGAGGTACTGCACGTCGAGGTGCCGCATCGCCCCGGGTGTCGTGCAGGCGACCGCGTGGTGGTCGAGGAGCAGAGGGCCGCCCGGCACGAGCTCGAGGGCGTCGAGCCCGCTCTCCTCGTGACCTTCGCGCAGCGCGGCCGCGACCAGGGTCGGGTCGCCCGGCTCGGTGTGACCGCCCAGCTGGAGCCATCGACCTGCGCGGGCGTGCAGGGTCAGGAGGACGTGATCGGCTGCTGGCGTCATGACGAGCAGGCTCGCGGTGACGTGGTCGGGCACGCAGCTGCGGGCCAGGCCGTCCGGGTGAGCCCGCAGGTGCGCCAGGTAGGCGCCGCGGAGCCCGTCCTGAGCGGTCGTCGGGGCCGTCCACGCCGACAGCTCGCGCAGCGCGTCGGCGTGCAGCGTCATGAGGCAGGCGTCCCCGAACCGGTCGCGTCAGGGTCCGCCGACTCGGGACCGGCGGCCGAGGGTGGCAGGTCGTCCAGGCCCGACAGGTCGAGCACCTCGCCGGTTCCCCCGGCCACGAATCCGACCGGGTCGTCGAGGTCCTCGGCGGTCGGCAGCAGGTCCGGGTGCTCCCAGACCGCGTCGCGCCCCTCGGTGCCGCGCGCGCTGGCCAGCTCCTCCCACAACGCCGCCGCGTCCCGCAGCCGGCGGGGGCGCAGCTCGAGGCCGACGAGAGTGGCGAAGGTCTGCTCCGCCGGACCTCCGGTGGCGCGGCGGCGTCGTACCGTCTCGCGAAGCGCCGCGGCCGACGGCAACGTGGTGGCCGCGGTCGTGACGACGGCGTCGACCCAGCCCTCGATCAGCGCGAGGAGGGTCTCCAGGCGGGCGAGCGCCTGGCGTTGCTCGGGCGTGTCCTCCGGGGCCAGCATCCCTTCGGTCAGGGCGCCCTGCACCTGGTTCAGGTCGTTGGGGTCGATCCCCCGGACGAGCTCCTCGAGCCGGCCGGTGTCGACCGTGATACCGGCTGCGTAGTCGGCGACCGCGTTGTGGAGGGCGGCATCGAGCCAGCTCGACGTGGGCGAACAACCGGTGGTGAGCGGCTTCGCGCAGCGCGAGGTACAGCCGGACCTCGTCCTCGGGAACCTCGAGGCCGGTGCCGAACTCGGCGACGTTCTGCGGCACCAGGACCGCTGTGCCGTTCGGGACCAGGGGCAGGCCGATGTCGGTCCCGGTGACGACCTCGCCGGCGAGCTGACCGACGCCCTGTCCGACCTGGCCGCCGAACATGGCCCCGGTGAGCTGCTGGGCCATTCCGACCATCGGGCCAGCCATCGCCTGCATCTCTTCCGGGACGGCCGTACCCGCGGTCTCGACGACCTTGCGTGCGACGGGCTCGACGAGCCGCTGCCAGGCAGGAAGCGTTCCCTCCACCCACTCGGCGCGGCTCCAGGCCTGCGCGCCCGTGGTGGCAGCCGGGAGGCCGGTGGCGCCGTCGAGCCACACCTCGGCAAGGCGTACGGCTTCGTCGACCGCGCGCCGCTCGGCGTCGGACACTGACCGGTCGCCGGCGGCGGCCACGGTCTGCCGGGCGGTGTCCCGCGCGAGGTCCCAGTTGACCGGGCCGCCCTCGTAGGACAACAGCTTCCCGAGCTGCTGCAGCGCTGCGCCGAGGTCGGCCGGTCCTCCGCCGGCCGCGCCGAACAGCGCTGCGAGCGGGTTGCCGGCACCCAGGGGGTTCGCGTCGCCCGGGGGCGTCTCACCGTCGTCGTCGGGGTCCGGGGGGAGCCCGAAGCCGAAGGGCGTGTTGCTCATGTCCACCTCGCGTGGGTCAACCTGGTGTTGGTGCCGGGGCGCCACGATCTCATCGTCGCGTGACCACGGTAACGAGCCGGGCACGGTCCTGACTCCCGTGCTGGCGCTTGGTTCGCTCACGGCGCACCCGATGGCCGGTGGCTCGGCGCCGGGAGTCGGCCGGGATCGGTGCAGCCGGGCAGTGTCGCTGGCGCCCGCGGATCCCGCCTACCCTTGCCCTGTGACCGTCCTCTACTGGCTCCTGGTACCGCTCCTGGTCACGGCGCTGGCAGCCCTCTGGGTCATGTTCGCCCACCGGTCTCGTCCCCCCGCCGACCCTCGCGAGTCGATGGCCGAGCACGAGCGGTTCCGGCAGGCGATGGAGCGTCCCGCCCCTGCGCCGCGTCGCTCGACGGCCACCGAGGAAGACACGGACCTCACCGCCTGATGTCCCCTCGTCTCGCTCGCCAGCTGCTGGCCGGGGCCTTCCTGGTGGTGCTCATCGTGGTCGCCGCGCTTCTTCCGGTCCCTTACGTCGCCCTGTCCCCCGGGCCGGTCTTCGACACGCTCGGGGAGGTCGACGGGCAGCCGCTGATCACGGTCACCGGTGCCCCCACCTTCCCGACGGAGGGCCAGCTCGACCTCACGACGGTCTCGGAGAACGGCGGCCCGGGGCGGTCGATGTCGCTGGTGGAGGCGCTCGCAGGCTGGGTGCGTCCGGCGGTCGCCGTCCTTCCTGAGGAACTGCTCTACCCCCCGGATGCGACGCCGGACCAGATCGCCGAGCAGAACTCCTCCGACATGCTGGAGAGCCAGGACGCCTCAACGATCGCTGCGCTCCGGCAGGCCGGTGTTCCCCTGACGCCGACCGCGCTGGTCGCCGAGGTGGCCCCGGACGGCCCCTCCGAAGGCATCCTCGAGGTGGGCGATGCGATCCTGCGCATCGACGGGGCGCCGGTGTCCTCCCCGCAGGACGTACGCGACGAGGTCACGAAGGTCTCGCCCGGCGACGACGTACGTCTTCGCATCGACCGGGACGGCACCGAGAAGGTCGTCGCCATCACCACGGCTGCGGCGACGGACGACCCGACCCGGCCGGTCATCGGCATCGTGCCGCGGCTGGGGTACGACTCCGAGGTGACGGTCGACATCCAGCTCGACAACGTGGGCGGTCCCAGCGCCGGCCTGATGTTCTCCCTGGGGATCTACGACAAGCTGACGCCTGGGCCGCTGACCGGCGGTCGGCACGTGGCAGGCACCGGCACGATGGCCGTCGACGGCACCGTCGGGCCCATCGGGGGGATCCAGCAGAAGCTGCGCGCAGCCCGCAGCGACGGTGCCACCGTCTTCCTCGTTCCTGCGGACAACTGCGCCGAGGCTGCAGCGGCCGCGCCGAACGGGCTCCGGCTCGTACGCGTGGAGAACCTTCGCAGCGCGACCCGAGCATTGGAGAAGCTGGACAAGCAGGGCGACGCGGCGGTGCTCCCGACCTGCTGACCGACGCGGGTGGCTCAGTCGTCGAAGGTCGCCGCGAGCGCCTCGGTGAGCCGAGGTGCAAGGTCGTCGCCCGACAGCACCGACTGCTCGTCGTCGTGGCTCCTGAACCGCAGGGCGCAGGACCGGGCGCCGTCCCGTAGCACCGCGACGGCCAGCCGCATCTCCTGTCGATCGGGATGCTCGGCGATGGCCTTCAGGATCTCGGCCTGGTCGGCGGGCAGGTCGCCCTCGACCTCGGCGGGCAGCATGACCCGCTCGACCACGAGTGCCGCGCCGGTGACGGCCTCGGGCCAGGCGAGCTGGTGGAGGAGCTCCTCGAGAGTGACCGCGTCGGGGAGCTGGTCCTGCTCCACCGGGGTCCACGGCGCGGTGGTCTCCGGGCCAAGGGTGGCGGCGAGAGCCGGCTCGTGCGCCAGCAGCTGCGTGGTCTCCACGAGGGCGAACACCCGCCAGGGCTGGTCCCAGCCGGAGGCTGCGGCGTGCCGCTCGATGTCGAGCAGCACAGCGGTCAGGGGATCAGGGGCGGGCGGCAGGGGAGTGGACACGCCGTCATCATCGCGCATCACCGACGGGTCACGGCGAGGTATCGAAAGGGCTGGTCGGATGATCTCGATGTCGGGCGCGCTCGGGAAGCCACGTACGCTGTCGAGGTGTCGTTCGAGATGCCCCCCGAGGGCCCGCCCCCGCCGGATTCCGGCCAGCCGACCACCCTGCGCCCGCGGCCTTCCGGACGCAGCCGTGCCCTCCTCCCGACGGTGCTCATCCTCGGGTCGATCCTCGTGGTCTTCGTCGTCTTCACCGGCTACTACACCGAGTGGCTCTGGTTCAAGTCGGTCGGGTTCAACAGCGTCTTCACCAAGCAGCTCACGACCAGGCTTCTGCTCTTCGGGTTCTTCGGGCTGTTCATGGCGTTCTCGGTCGGATTCACCCTCTGGCTCGCCTACCGGTTGCGGCCGGCCTTCCGCGGGATGACCCCCGAGCAGCAGAACCTCGAGCGCTACCGGGTGACGCTCGAGCCGGTCCGCCGGCGCATCGTGCTGGCGGTCTCGGTGATGCTCGGGCTCCTCGCTGGCGGCGCTGCGGCAGGGGCGTGGCGTCAGTACCTGCTCTTCGTCAACGCCCAGCCCTTCGGGATCAACGACCCGCAGTTCGGCACCGACGTCTCGTTCTACGCCTTCCGCTTGCCCTTCCTGCGCTATCTCGTGGGATTCGGCTTCGCCACGACCTTCGTGTGCCTGATGGGTGCCGCGGTCGTCCACTACCTCTACGGAGGCATCAAGCTCCAGTCGCCCGGAGAGCGCTTCACCCCCGCGGCCCGCGCCCACCTCTCGGTGCTGCTGGGCATCTTCGTGCTGCTCAAGATGGCGTCGTACTGGCTGGACCGCTACGACCTGGTCGTCAACGACGGCAACCTGTTCACCGGCGGTGGCTACAAGGAGATCGAGGCCATCCTCCCGGCCAAGAACATCATGGTGTGGATCGCCCTCGTGTGCGCGATCCTCTTCTTCGCCAACGTCTTCCGCCGCACGTGGGCGCTGCCGGTGCTCGGGCTCGGCCTGCTCATCCTGTCCGCCGTGGTCATCGGCGGGATCTACCCGGCCGTGGTCCAGCAGTTCCAGGTGCGACCGTCGGAGAACATCAAGGAGAGCCCGTACATCCAGCGCAACATCGACGCGACGCGCCAGTCGTACGGCCTGTCGGGCATCGACGAGCAGGAGTACCAGGCCACGTCGACCCCGACGGCCGCGGCGCTGGCCGCCGACCGCAGCACCGTGGAGAACGTCCGGCTCATCGACCCGGCGGTGGTGTCAGAGACCTACAAGCAGGTCCAGCAGATCCGTGGGTTCTACGGGTTCCCCGACCCCCTCGACGTCGACCGCTACGTGATCGACGGTGTCGAGCGTGACGCCGTGGTCGCCGTGCGCGAGATCGACTACGCAGGGCTGCCGGCGAGCGCGCAGAACTTCGCGAACCTGCACACCACCTACACCCACGGCTTCGGCTTCGTCGGGGCCTACGGCAACACCGCGACCTCGACCGGTCGCCCGGACTTCTTCTCCTTCGACGTGCCGACCCAGGGCGAGCTGGAGATCGATCAGCCTCGGATCTACTTCGGGGAGAACACCAAGGTCTACTCGATCGTCGGAGGTCCAGAAGGCTCGACGCCGCAGGAGCTCGACTTCCCCGACGACACCAGCGCGACAGGGCAGGCGAACAACACCTATGCCGGCGAGGGCGGCGTGCCCGTCGGCTCGGCGTTCAACCGACTGGTCTTCGCCGTCCGGTTCCAGGAGAGCAACATCCTGCTGTCCGACCTGGTCAACTCCGACTCCAAGATCCTGTGGGACCGCACGCCGCGGGAGCGCGTCGAGAAGGTGGCCCCCTGGCTGACCGTCGACGGTGACGCCTACCCGGCGGTGGTCGACGGTCGCATCGTGTGGGTGGTCGACGGCTACACGACCAGCAACGGCTTCCCCTATGCCCAGCGCACCACGCTCGGTGATGTCACGCAGGACGCCCTGACGGCGAACTCGCGGTCGGTGACGGCCCTCGAGTCCGGGCAGGTCAACTACATCCGCAACTCCGTGAAGGCCGTGATCGACGCCTACGACGGCACCGTGAAGCTCTACGAGTGGGACACGACCGACCCCGTGCTGAAGGCCTGGGAAGGCGCGTTCCCAGGCACCGTGCAGAGCTACGAATCCATCCCCGAGGCCCTGCTGCCGCACCTGCGCTACCCCGAGGACCTGTTCAAGGTGCAGCGCAACCTGCTCGCGCGCTACCACGTGACCACACCGCTGGAGTTCTACGGCGGCCAGGACTTCTGGAAGGTGCCGTCCGACCCGACCACGTCGGGCGCAGCCGCCGCGGCGCAGCCGCCGTACTACCTCTCGGTGAAGATGCCCGGCCAGAAGGCTGCTGCCTTCTCGTTGACCACGACGTTCGCTCCGCAGAAGCGCGAGCAGCTGGCCGCCTTCATGGCGGTGAACTCTGAGCCTGGGCCTGACTACGGGACGATCCGACTGCTCCGACTGCCTCGGAACACGACGATCCCCGGACCGTCGCAGGTGCAGAACAACTTCGAGTCCGACCCCGTGGTGTCGCGCGACCTCGCGCTCTTCCGCAGCCAGGGGTCCGAGGTCGACCTCGGTAACTTGCTGACCCTGCCCGTGGGTGGCGGTCTGCTGTACGTCGAGCCGCTCTACATCCAGGCGTCGTCGGGCGAGGCGTACCCCTTGCTGCGCAAGGTGCTCGTCGCCTTCGGCAACAAGGTCGGCTACGACGACACGCTCACGGGGGCGCTCGCGCAGGTCTTTGGCGAGTCCTCAGGCTCCGGCGGCGACGGGGGTACCCCTCCTGGTGACGGTACCGGTGGGACGACGACAGCGGAGCAGGACCTGGCGCGGGCTCTCGCCGACGCCGAGAGGGCGATCGCTGCGGCCGACGAAGCGCTCAAGGCGGGAGACTTCACCGCCTACGGAGTGGCTCAGAAGCAGCTCGCAGATGCGATTGCGCGGGCTGTCGCGGCGCAGCAGACCATCGCAGGTGGTCCAGTCCCTGACCCGTCGACCAGCCCCGCACCTGGAGCCAGCCCGTCCCCCTCAGCTGCAGCCGCGTCCTTCCGGCCGTAACGGGTCAGCGCGCTGCGAGGCTCGGTCGGCATTTGGCCACTCGCCAGCGGTCGACTAGAGTGGCGTTACCCGACGCGGGGTGGAGCAGCTCGGTAGCTCGCTGGGCTCATAACCCAGAGGTCGCAGGTTCAAATCCTGCCCCCGCTACCAACGTTTTCGCAGGTCAGGGCCATGATCACCGATCATGGCCCTGACTGCGTGTTGGCAGGATGTCGGCAAGCTTGCCGACATTGGCGACCGCCGATAGCCGTTTGACGCCGGTCCGCCCGACGTTGTTGGACGTGCAGAGACGTTCGGGGACGTCCCGTCTGCTCCGGCGGGCTGGAACATCGTTTGACCTCTGGGTCGAAAACCCAGGTGGTCCCGTCGTCGGACACATCACGGTCGCGGCTGCAGGCGCTCGCTCGTCGCTGGCAGGCTCAGGGTGAAGCTGCTGCCCTGGCCGACCCCGGCGCTTGACGCCGTCAGGGAGCCGCCGTGGTCCTCGGCGATGGCGCGGGCGATGGTGAGTCCTAGTCCGCTGCCGCCGCCGTTGTGGACGGCCCGGGCCGGGTCGGCGCGGTAGAACCGTTCGAAGATGTCGTCCAGCTGGTCGGATTCGATTCCGTCACCGTTGTCGGTGATCGTGATGGTCACGGCAGAGTCTCGCCCGTCTCGGCCGTCGTGGATCGAGACGTTCACTGCGCCGCCCGCTGGCGTGTGTCGGAGCGCGTTGTCGAGGAGGTTGGCCAGGACCTGCTGGATCCGTTCGGCGTCGGCGGCGACGAGCGGGCAGGAGGTGGGCAGCTCGAGCTCGAGGTCCACGCCTTTGTTCTGGTAACCGGGTCGTGCGGCGGCGACGGCGTCGCCGGTGATCGTGGCCGGGTCCAATGGGGTGAGGACCAGCCCGAGGGCGTGCTCCTCGGCCGCTGCTGCCTCTTTGAGGTCGCCGGCGAGGCGGCGCAGGCGCGCGACCTGGTCGCGCATCACTGCGTAGGAGGGCGCGTCGGAGGGGACCACGTGGTCTTCCATGCCGTCGATGTAGGCCTCGAGGGTGGCCAGCGGGGTGCGCAGCTCGTGGGCGAGGTCGGCGAGCATGCTGGTTCGGGTGGCATCGGTGGCGGCGAGTCGGTTGGCCATGTGGTCGAACGCGTCGGACAGGCGGGTGAGCTCGCTGCCGAAGCCACCCGCCGGCACCCTGACCGTGTAGTCGCCTGCGGCGACCGCGTCGGCGGCGTCGGCGAGTTCGACGACGGGGTGGGCGACGCGGCGGACCAGGAACCAGGACACCAGCCCGGCCGCGGTGAGCGCGGCCACCATCGCGAGGGCGAGGGAGATCGCGAAGGACGAGGCGAACGCCTCTTCGGCGTGCTGTTGGACCATGGGTGAGTCCTCGCCGGTGCGGGCGAGGTGCTCGGAGAACAAGGTCGGGGCGACCAGGACAGCGGCGACGACCAAGGTCAGTGCCCCGGTGGCGATCACCAACAGTTGCGCGACCATCAACCGTGCGGCCAGGCTGCTGGGTCGGCGCATCACGTCGACGCCATGCCGTAGCCGACGCCGCGGACGGTGCGGATGTAGGTGGGGTTGGTGGCGTCATCGCCGAGCTTGCGGCGCAGGTGCCCGACGTGGACGTCGACGACGTGCTCGTCGCCGTACCACTCCGGTCCCCACACGGCGTCGATGAGCTGGCGTCGGGTGAAGGCCGCGCGGGGGCGGGCCGCCATCGTGGCGAGCAGGTCGAACTCGGTGCGGGTCAGATCGAGGGGGGTTCCGTCGAGGCTTGCCCGGTGGGCGATGGTGTCGACCAGCCAGGTCGCCGACCACGAGCGGCTCGGATTCGGGTTCGGAGTCGGCGCCGCTTGCGGCACCGGTGACGGTGCGGGGACGCCGCAGCATGGCGCGTACGCGTGCGATCAGCTCGCGGGGCGAGAAGGGCTTGACCAGGTAGTCGTCGGCACCGACGGACAGGCCGACGACCTTGTCGACCTCCTCGTCGCGGGCGGTGAGCATGATGATGTAGGCGTCGCTGAACCCGCGGACCTGGCGGCACACCTCGATCCCGTCGAACCCTGGCAGCATCACGTCCAGCACCACGAGGTCGGGCCGGTGGTCCCGCGCGGCGGCGACGGCGGTCGGCCCGTCGTGGGCGAGGTCGACGGCGAAGCCTTCGCGCTCAAGGTAGCTGGCGACCACTGTGGCCAGCGCCTGCTCGTCGTCGACGACGAGCACCCGTAGCGGGTCAGGCATCTGCATCCTCCGGCTGGGTCTCGTCCTGGAGGACGACGGTAGTCCTGGTCAGCTGTGCGGGGTGGGGGTCACCGCGCCGCGGCCCTCCAGCAGGTGACGCGCTTCGGCGTACTGCTCGGCGTCGATGTCGCCGCTGGCGAAGCGGCGGTCCAGGATCTGCCTCGGGGTTTCGACCGGCGCAGGCCGGGACTCGCCACGGGTCAGCCGGGCGACCGCCCACACACCCAGGCCGATGAGTCCACCCCAGACGAGCAGCATGACGAGCATGCCGAGGCCGGAGCCCCATCCGTTGTCGTACCAACCCATCATGGCGCGCCTCCTGTGTCTTGCTGTTCCCCTCCAGGGTGGCGGCGCGGGGTATCGATCAGCCTGGGCTGGTCATGAAGGTTCGATGAAGGCTCGCCGTCATGAGACCGCCTTCATCGAACCTTCATGGAAGGTCCGGCGAACTCACCGGGGGCGTCGTCGACAGTGGTGGTGGCGCCCAGAGACGCGCCCCGCCCTGGTGGGCGGCCGAACTCGCTGAGGAGGAAGACCCGTGCAGCCCGCCCCGTCTGTCTCCCGTCGCCAGCTCCTGGCCGGGATGCTCGGTGTCGGGGCCGCAGTCGGACTGTCCGCGTGCGGGCTGCGTCCAGGACCGGCCCCGGTCGGACCAGGTGCGGTCGCGGCGGCGGAGTCCGCCCGTGCAACCACCGGTCGCGTGCGTTCTCTCGCGCTTCGGGCCCGACCGGTCGAGGTCGATCTCGGCGGTCGGGTCGTCACGACCTGGGGCTACGGAGACTCCCTGCCGGGGAAGGCGTTCCGGGCCACCGCGGGTGACCGGGTGCAGGTGGCGTTCACCAACGACCTGCCGGAGCCGACCAGCGTGCACTGGCATGGCCTGGCGATCCGCAACGACATGGACGGCGTCCCCGGGGTGACCACCCCAGAGGTTGTCCCCGGCGGGGCGTTCGCCTTCGACTTCGTCGTCCCCGATCCGGGCACGCACTGGTTCCACCCCCACCACGGGATGCAGCTCGACCGCGGCCTGTACGCACCGTTCATCGTCGACGACCCCGCAGAGCCCGGCGGGTACGACGCCGAATGGGTCGTCGTGCTCGACGACTGGACCGACGGCGTCGGACCCAGCCCCGAGCAGATCTACGCCGACCTCAAGGCCGGCGGATCCTCAGGGATGGGCGGCATGGGGATGGGCGGCATGGGCGGGATGGGTGGCATGGGTGGGATGGACGGCGGCGATGTCACCTACCCGCTGTACCTGATCAACGGCCGTGCCCCCACCGACCCCGATGTGCTCACCGCCAAGCCCGGGCAAAGGGTCCGGCTGCGGATCATCAACGCCGGCGCGGACACGATCTTCACCGTCGCGCTGGGCGGACACGACCTCACCGTCACCCACACCGATGGGTACCCGGTGCAGCCGGTGACCACCTCGGCGCTGCGCGTCGGGATGGGGGAGCGCTACGACGCGATCGTCACCCTCACCGACGGGGTCTTCCCGCTCGTGGCCGAGCCCGTCGGCAAGTCTGGTCTGGCCCGCGCCCTGGTCCGCACCGGCGCCGGTCCCGCCCCTGCGGCTGACGTCCGGCCGACCGAGCTCGACGGCTACCCGCTGACCGTTGACGCGTTGCGCGCCGCACCTGGCAGCGCCCTGCCGGCCAAGGACCCCGACACGGTGCAGGACCTGCTGCTGTCGGGCTCGATGGGGCCCTACGTCTGGACGATCAACGGACGCACCTACGACAGACACCGTCCCGCTGACGATCCGGCAGGGCCAGGCCGGCCGGCTGCGGATCCGCAACCACTCGATGATGCCGCACCCGCTGCACCTGCACGGCCACACCTTCCAGCTCGGCGCCGCCGGCGGTGCCGGCCCCCGCAAGGACACCGTCCTGGTACCCGCGATGGGCGCAGTCTCGGTCGACCTGGCCGCCGACAACCCCGGACAGTGGATGGTCCACTGCCACAACGCCTACCACGCCGAGGCCGGGATGATGACCCGCCTCGACTACGTCACCTGACCCGATCCCCCCACCCACACCGCCGGGGACATCAGGTCGCCGGCGACCACCGCAAGGAGAACGACGCGATGCGCGCACGACCCCTCGCCCTGGCCGCCACCGGCCTCGCCCTCACCGCTGCCCTGACGGCCTGCGGCTCCGCCACAGACGCCAGCACGACGACGGGGACGGGTGGCTCCGCCCGCGTCCGCGAACCTCACTGGGA
>CAVTPM010000003.1:0-12295 GCA_963736655.1 uncultured Actinomycetota bacterium | reverse complement strand
GCGGACCGTCCCGATCCGGGCGTCTCGTCGAACGCAGACGACGGCCAGCCCTTCGACCGGCGCACCATCCACCGCTACGTCGCCACCGTCGCCGAACGCGCCGGCATCGGACACGTCCACCCCCACCAACTCCGCCACACCCTCGCCACCCAAGCCATCAACCGGGGCATGAGCCTCGAAGCCATCGCCGCGCTCCTCGGACACCGGTCCATGAACATGACCCTCACCTACGCCCGCATCTCCGACCGCACCGTCGCCGACGAGTACTTCCGCGTCACCGACGCCGTCGAAGCCCACTACCCACCAGCCCCGCCCGCGACGCCGCCGGCCGAACATGCACGGCCTCGCCGCCGACCACCCGCCACCTCGGCAACGGTCACTGCACCCGCCCCGCCGCCCTCGACTGCATCCACGAACCGATCTGCGAACGCTGCGGCTTCTTCGAGACCGGCCCCGAATTCGTGCCCGTCCTCATCCGCCAACGCGACCACGCCACCCACCACACCAACACGAGCAGGCGCAGCTCTTCACCGACCTGCTCGACAACCTCGACACCACCCGATGACCGTGCTTGCATGACCCCCGCCCAGGGCCTCACGGATCACCCGTATAACACCGGGACTGGGGCGCATAGGTGTCTCGGCCTTCCCGCCTGGATGTAGTCGACCTTCTGCCTTTGGCCTCTTTGTTCGGATTCGACTTGGTCGGGGGTTGTCTCGGTCAGGTGCGGGTTGCGGGCAGTGTCTTCCACGCCCGGGCCCAGCTGGAGACGAAGCGCTCCCTGTAGGACGTGACTCTGTAGTCCGCAGCGGCGGCGAGCAGTTCCTCGAAGGCCACGCGGACCTCCAGGCGAGCGAGCGCGCTCGCCGAGGCAGTGGAGAAGGCCATGGCCAAAGGCGAGGTGGCGGGTGATCTCCCGGTCGATGTCGAATCGCTCCGGGTGAGGGAACTCACGCTCATCGAGGTTCGCCGCTCCCCACAGGAGCATGACCCGCGAGCCGGCGGGGATCGTGACGCCGTGGAGGGACACGTCGCGCATAGCGGTTCGCGGTAGGGGCCTGCGTAGGTGACTCGATTCGGAGCATCTCCTCGATTGCCTGCGGTAACCGCTCGGGGTCGCCAACCAGCACGGCTCGTTGATCCGGATGGTCCGCCAGCAACGCCGCGCCGTTCCCGATGAGCGTCGTTGTGGTGTCGTTACCGGCCAGGAGCAGGAGGAAGCAGAAGCCCAGGAGCTCGTCGTCGCTGAGACCGACACCGTCGATGTCTGCTCCGATCAGGGCGGACATCAGATCGTCCTGCGGTCGGCGACGTCGCTCCTCCAAGAGCAGGGCAAACATCTCGTAGATCCTCGCCAGGCGCGAGGGCAGGGTGCCGGCGGCGTCGGTGTCGACGAACGCCTCGGTCAGGAGTCGGAACTCTTCTCGCTGCTCTGGGGGCACACCGATGAGCTCGGCCATCACGATGCTCGGTCGCGGCGCGGCGTAGCCCGAGACGAGATCGAAATCGTCGTCCCACTTTGCGAGGAGCGTGCGAGCGAGCGCTCGTATGCTCGGCTCAAGGCCTGCCACCCGCCGGGGCGTGAAGGCGCGAGACACAAGGGCCCGCATCGACGTGTGGGTCGGCGGGTCTCGATAGATCAGCATCGGGAGGTGCGCAGCCGCCTCGGCGACGTGATCGGACGAGAAGGTCTCCCAGTCGACCGCGGCCTGGCGGACGTCCTCGAAGCGAGACAAGACGAACGCACCATCGCCTGCGCGGTGGACGGGCGCCTCGTTTCGCAAGCGCGCATAGACCTCGTGGAGCTCAGCCTGAAAGGCCGGAGCGACGGGGTCGTAAACCAGGCCGGACGACATCACATGCTCCCCCAAGTAGGCGGACCTTGAGCGGCCACGTGGCACCTGTCGTGAACCTGGTTGGCGCATACCAGCGGCGTGCCAACGGAGTTCCGGGCGGTGTGACCAGTGGCACGGAAAGCTACCCCGAAAGTAACAACGATACAATCTCCTTGCGGACAGAGGTCCGCACAAGGCGGGCCGGGTCGGCTTTCTTGAGCGTCCCCTAACGCCGGGACTGTGGCTGACCCCGTGACCGACGCTTCGTCGCTTGCGTGGCGGGGAAGTTCTCTGTGTGTGTGACAGATCGGCGTCCCTCGCTGCTCTTATGAAGTGATGACTGAGGCGGCGCATCCCAGTGAGGTGGCACCCGGTGGGTCCCTCGACCCCCGGGTCGCTGCACTGTTCGCGGAGATGCGACCGCTCCTTCGTCAGGCCCTCTTCGCCTACGCGGGCCCCGCTGATGCTGAGGACGCAATCAGCGAGACCTTCACTCACCTCTGCGCCGATCCAGAACGCATCCTCGCCCTGCGCAACCCAAGGGGCTACCTGTACCGGATCGCACGGGACAAGGCCCGAGGCAGCCGGCGACTCCAGCCCGATCTTCCGTCCGTTCGCCCCGAACTGCAGCCAGAGGTAAGTCCCGAGCTCGTCCCAGCGCTCATGCACCTCAGCCCGAATCAGCGTTCCAGCGTGTTCCTGGCCGCCGGGCTCGGGTGGTCCTGGGTCGAGATCGGCGAGTTCCTCGGCACGAGCCCGTGCGACCGTCCGGAACCACTACACAGCGCGGTATCACGAAGCTGCGCCACGAGATCGGAGAGGTCGAAAAATGATGACCCTCGAAGACCAGATCCGCCGCTACGCAACTGACGTCGTCGGCCCACCGGTCGGCGACCCGCCCCTTGACATCCCGGGAGCGAACCCCGGCCGCGGACGGTGGATCCTCGCCGCTGCCCTCGTCCTGTTCATCGCCAGCGTCGGATTCCTGGCGCTTAGGCCCTCAGGGCCGGCAACCTCTCCACCCGCCACAACGGAGCCCTTGACCGATCCAACCTCGTGGGGCGGAGCCTTCGGAAGCTGCGCCCCTGGCCTACCGGGCGTAGCGGTTCAAGGAGCTGACGGACAAGGCCTCTGCGTAGGCGTCGAGCACTCACTTGACGGCTCAGGGATCGTGCTCGTCGTCAACGGCACAACGGCAGCGAACTGGACTTACGACACCTGCGCGGCCGCCGACGCCGCATCGACGATCGAGACCAGCGGGGAGGTGTCGGGTTCCAACGCTGACGGGCGAGCAGCCTCCTTCTGGCAGGTGCCAAGCGACGTTGCCCGGTTCGTCGTCCACCTCGCCGATGGAACCCGCGTTGTGGCCGAAACCTTCACACTCCCCGGCGTCGACGGTGTCAGCTACGCAGCCGCATGGCTACCGCCTGGTGACGCTCAGCAGGGTCCCCTTGATCTCTACAGCGCTGACGGGACGCCGTACACACTGACCTCGGGCGACGGGCACATCCAGCCGGGCTGCCCCGGGAGCGAGCTACAGCAGTGAAGCTTCCCGGCGTCCCCTATCGCCGGGTTGTGGCGCTATCCGCCGGTGACGAAGGCGGCGACGATGTAGGCGGCGTGGCGGTCGAGGTTCTGGCGGCGGTGGTCGTAGATCGTGGTGGTGCGTGGGTCGGCGTGGCGGGCGGCGATCTGCATGTCGCGCAGCGGGACTCCGGCGTCGAGGCCGGCCATGATGAACGCTGCTCGGAGCATGTGGGGGTGGACGTGTCCGAGCCCGCCCTTCCGGCCGATGGAGCTGACCCAGCGGTGCGCGGTTCGCCGGTCGAGGCGCTGTCCGTCGGCCCGGCGAAGGATCGGTCCCTCGGTTCGTTCGCCGATGGCGAGGTCGATGGTTCGGCCCGTGCGCGGGACGAGCGGGATGAGCGCGGGTTTGGCGCCCTTGCCGAGGATCTTCAGGGTCCGGTGCCCGCGTTCGAAGCCGAGGTCTTCGATGTTGGTGCGCGCAGGCTTCGCTGACCCGCAGCCCGTTGAGGCCGAGCAGCACGGCGAGCGCGGCGTGGTCATGGTCGATGCGCTCGGCGGTGAACAAGAACGTGCCGAGCGCGGCTCGGTCCATCCCCGGGGACTCGGTGGGGTGCACCGTCGGGCGGCGCACGTACTGGGCGGGGTTCGACGCGATGCGCCCGTCGATGTGCGCGAACCGGTAGAAGCCGCACACCGTCGAGAGCCGGCGATCAACCGTGGACGGGGCGAGGCCTCGTTCTTCGAGGTGGACCCGGAACAGCTCGATGTGGGGCCGGGTGGCTGCCAGCACGTCGAGCCCGACGTCGTTGGCCCACTGGAAGAACGAGCGCAGGTCGTGGCGGTAGGCCTCGCGGGTGCGGCCGCTGTAGCGGGCCAGGAACGCGGCGACAGCGACGTCGGCCTCGTCGGGGGCGTCCCAACCGATGGCGGCGAGCAGGGTCGAGTGGTGGCTGGTGGGTTGCATGAGAGGCCTCCTGGGCGTGTGGCCTCCAACCCACACCCGCCTGCCATCCTCCGCCACCCAAGTGCCGGGGGGGCTGACGGCGGCTGCTGCCTACATGCCCGGGATCGAGACCTCGTGCCGGGCCGCGAGCTCGGCGACCACGACCGCGACCGGGACCCCTCGACGCTCAGCGCCGGCGCGGGTCAGCGCCACCGCGGCGAGGAGCGCGTAGCGCCAGAAGTCATCGGTGCGCCACCACGAGACCTCCTCCAGAAGGTCAGGCTCGAGACCGCCAGCGACCGCGGCGCTGCACAGCACCGCGTACTGGAACTTGCGGTTCTCCTTGCCGACGAGCTCGTACTCGGCGAGGTGCCGCTCACGAAGCCCCGAGTAGCTGATCGGGCCGGCGCCCGCGGCCGTGGTGTCAGCCACGACCTCCGCTGCGAGGCGCATGAAGACCTCGCCCGGGAACGTGTCGTTCCTGGGATGCAGCCCGGCCACCGCATCGACCAGCTCGCTCACGTCCTGGCCGGCAGCGAGACCCACGAGCAGAAGCCGGATCGCCTCGAGCCGGTCCTCCTCCGTTGCCTTCGGCGTCACCACGAGACGAACCTACGCCAGCGGCTGCACCGACTCCACTGCCTCTCGCCCTTGCCCCTCAAGGTGCCCCACCGCGTCCGAGAGTGCCGGCGGTAGGGGATACCACTATGACGATGATCGCGACGCAGCATCGAGATTGGGCCTACGGGGCACCCATCCGGTCCGGGCTGGTTCTCGACCGATTCGGTCGTTGACCAGCCCGCACGTCGGCGAACGGCCCCTCTCAACGCTTTCGACCGTCTGCCCTCGGGGAGGAGACGGCGGGACAGCCTTCCCAGCAGGAGGCCGAGGTTCAGGAACGGCCGACGAGGACTTCGGCGATCCTCGCGTCGAGGTCGATGATCACAACGCTGCCGTCCTCGGTATGCACGCGGTTGAACTGTGCGAGCCGCTCGGCGGGGATCTTGGAGAGGAAGTCCCGGAACCCTTCGAGCAGGACCGGCACCGCCGAATCGTCGAGGAACATCTTCCAGGTGAAGTCCTCGCCGTCATGCTGGACCGAGCGACGGATCAGGCCGAGATGAGCGACTCGGCCGTGGATCTGCGCGATGTCGTCGCTGAGCGGTTCTCCCTCGATCCAGTGCCACTTCGGCACGTAGTCCTTGGCGGTGACCGTCTCGGCCGGCCGGCCGGTCTCTCGCAGGAACTCGGCGATGCAGCGGGCATGGATCAGCGCTGCCTCCAGCAGGCTTTCGTCCACGAACACGTCGGCGCCGGGCATGCCGTCGATCGGCGGGACCCAGCCGTTGCCGATGCGAAGGAACCACGTGAGCTTCATGACCTCGTAGCGGATGTGGCTCACCATGTCGTCGAGCTGCTCGGGGGTCTTCGGGATAGGCGGGGAAGGCTTGATGACCTGAGCGGCGTCCGCAGGGTGAGCGATTGCCCAGGCTTGGAGGGCCCGGACTAGCGGGACCGGTATGGGGAAGGCGCCGCCTGGGTCAGCCCCGTCCAGAGCACGGAGCTGCTTCTTGATGACCGTCTGCACTGCACGTCCGATCTGCTCGGTGTCCACCTGGCCGCCGCCTCTCCTCCGCTTGGAAGGGAGTCTGGTCGCTATCTCGGATCAGCGCGGGCACTTGGAGCACCTCCAAGCCGGCGGTAGGTGACGGTCGGGAACCGACGAGGGTTACCGTTCGTCAGAAGTCATCAGAGACAGCGTGATGACCGAGCGGGGGGTGTGGAAGAGGGTGCGACGTTCGGTTCGGGTTCTGGGAGCACTCGCCGTCGTTGTGGCCGTGCTCGCAGCTGGCGCTTGCGGATCTGAAGGCAATCAGTCGGCCACGGTGTCCACTGCCGACGTCGGGGAGTACGCCTCATGGTGGCTGAACAGCGCACCCTCGTCCGTCTCGACTGATCTTGAGCTCACGGTCCAGCACGGCATGTGTGACGAGGTAGGGACGGTGCAGATCCAGGAGTCAGAGACGACGGTCGTGGTGGACATCCGCACACCCTGGACCGGGAAGGTCGGGCCAAACGGCGAGAAGGGCTGCAGCGGCGCTGCGCGTACTCGTGCGGATGACGATCCAGCTGGACGCCCCGCTCGTGGACCGCCTCCTGCTCGGCTGTCGTCACGATGAGCAGCCTTGCCAGACGGTGTTCGGCGCGTAGGCCGGAGCAGCGTGGGTGTCTCCCGCTCCCGGCGATAGGAGACGGTCGAGATGCATGCCAGGCTTGCTCTCATGCGGATGCACGCCGTGGTGGGAGCGATAGTTCTGGTTGCGGTTGTGGCGGTCGGCGGAGCGTGTAGCGGGGGAAACGGAACCACGTCGAGCGTCCCGTGGGAGTTGCGAAGTGCTGTGGACTTAAGCACGTCGGTGATACCGATCACGGTCTACGTCGGGTCGTCGTCCTGCGACCGGTTCGAGACCGCCGACGTTGACGAATCGGCCGACGCCGTCACGATCACAGCGACGATCCACTCCTCCGGGGCGGAGGCTTGCTCCAGCGACATGCGGCTGCGGTCGGTCGAGGTCGAGTTGAGCTCACCATTGGGCGACCGTGCGCTGCTGGGGTGCGGTGAGCGACCGGGCTACCAGGGTGAGAGCAGGGACTGCCGGATGTTCCCCAACCCTTGAGCCCGTCAGGGCTGTGTCGAGCTGAGCGGACTGGACCCGTCACCCCGACCCGGCGCTATGGGATGGTCGACTCGGTTCGGTCGGATTTCATCCGGTGAGCGGACGGCGTGACGGAGGCAGGCTCGTGTACGAGCCGACTGCGACAGCAATGAACACTGCGCCCAGGTAGCCGAGGAGCTTCCATGGCGTTGGTGCGTCCGCCGAACCGACTCCGAGCGACACCGCCACGAACGAGCACACGCCGACCAGTCCACTGAAGATCCGCCAGATCATCTCCAGAGCCTCCCACAGGAGATCATCCAGTGCGCCCCTCACCCGGCGATAGGGGATGCACCCATGCTGTACTTCGCCCGGTGATGCTCTTCTACCTGGCCGTCGGAGCTATCAGCCTGGTCATCGCAGCCGTCCAGCTACTTGCAGCGTTCGACGTCCTGCAGGTTCCAGACGGTCCAGCCAGCCCGTTCGTGCGGAACACCAACCCACGGTGGGTGAAGGTCGCGATGGCCGGGATCATCGTGTTCATCGGGAGCGGGATGATCCTCCTCGCAGTGCTCGCTTAGCCGCGTGAGCCGCCGACCCATGAGCGCCACCCACACCCGGCGATAGGTGATGCCTCTTGGTCAGAGCTGACCGAGCGGCGGCGAGTCGCCCCGCCGGCACTCGAAGTCCCACGGGTCGCCCTGGTCGGTGGGAACCGGTGGCGGGCTCGGATGTGCCGTCGTGCTGTCACTGAGGGTGTCCCGGACGTTCTGCATCATCTCGCCGCAGGGCTTGCCCACTGAGTGGTAGTACACGACGCCGGTCTTCGTGCTGAACCAGTAGATGGGGATGTCGTCGTTCGAGATCAGGACTACCTGCTGGACCTGATCGCCGACGTCTGTGAGCCACGAGGGCGCAGCGCCGATCCTGATCTCGTAGAGAGCCCCGAGCTCAGCCCGGAGGCGGCTGCTGGTCGGGCTCCCACGTCGCGAGGTCCTCGCCAGCGATGATCTTGCCGTTGATGGTGGTGCTCGACGCACTGCACCCGAGCAGGACAACCATCACCACCGCGCAGGCAGCGCCTACATAGGGGACCCGCCGCCGCATCCTCACCGGCTCAGTCTCTCAGACCGCGAGCTCGACAGCGTCCCCCGGTCCCGGCGGTCTGGGACAGCTTGCGTAGCCGGGGCGGAGCAGACTGTGGTCCATGAGGCGGATCGTGGCGGTGTCGCTCTTGGCAGCCAGCGTCATGACGCTGCCCTCGTGTGACCCGGGGATTGCACGGAGGAAGGGTGTCGTGGCCGAGGTGCGCACCGTTGACGATTCCCCTGGGGAACTTGAGGTCTGCCTCTCGAGCACGGTCGACGCCGGCAGCTCCTACGGCGACAAGTCGCCCTCATCCGGCGAATGCCTCGCGGGGATCCCCGAGGGTTCGGTTCCGGAGCCCGGGGACTGCATCGTTCTCCAGATTCAAGGTGAGAGTTCGATGCTCGGAATCGAACCGGCCGACGGCTGCTAAGGAAAGCACCGTCACTCACTCCCGGCGGTCAGGGACGCGTCCTGCATCGAGGGAAACTTCGTGTGGCACGCCGGAGGGTCTCAGACCTTTCTCTGGGTGATGATCGTTCCGACCCCGAGCGCAGGTGGACCCCGAATGGAGTCAGAGGATCGGAGCCAAGACGCCGATCTCGAAACGTTCGTGACCGCCTACCTCCCCCGACTTCGTGCCGCTCTTCGAGCACTGGGCGGTCCCGAGCAGGTTGACGAGGCGGTGGCGGAGACGCTGCTCCATCTCAGTCGCCAGCCGGAACGGGTGATGAGCATGGACAACCCCCGCGGCTACCTCTACCGGGTTGCTCGCAGCAAGCTCCGTAACACTCGACGGACCGTGCCCAACCTCCCACCGGTTCCGGCGGCAGTCCTCCCAGAGATCGAGCCACGCCTCTCAGCGGCGCTGGCGTCTCTCCCGCAGCGTCAACGTGCCGCCGTCTATCTGATGGCGGGTCTGGGATGGACCGCCAGAGAGGTCGGCGACGTCCTCGGCATCGCGCCCAGCAGCGTCCACAACCACTACCAGCGCGGGCTGAAGAAGCTGCGCAAGAGCATCGGGGAGGTCACGTCGTGAACGACTTGGTCGAGCAGATTCGTCTCTACGCCGAGGCAACCAACGAACCCGCCGCCATCGGCCCCGACCCCAACGACGACCTGGTAGACACCGGTTCGAAGGCCCCGGGGAGCCGCTACGTCCTCGCGGCATGCCTGGTGGTGCTCGTGGGGATTGCCGGCGCCCTGGCCATCCTCACCCGTACTTCCGACTCGGCTCAGACAGCGACGGCCGTCGGCGGCGATGACACCCTGTCGGTGACCATGACCGCAACGGGACCCGATCTCATGCTCGACTCGGTGATCAGCGCCGAGGCGGAGATCACCAACATCTCCACCCAACCCGTCGACGTCGCGACCCGTGCCGCCGCGATCTTCAAGATCTACGCCAATCCATCTGGCGCCGAGATCGACCCGGAGGGCGGGGGGCTTCTGCTCACCGACCTGGCCGTCACCGACGGACGTACTTACAGCCCCGGCAGCCTCGAAGACGCAAAGACCTTGGGCCCCGGAGAGTCGATCCGCATCGAGGGAACGGTTGACCTGGGGACCTATGCACTCGAGCCGGGTTCGTACGTGCTCGTCGCGACGCCCGGGCTCTACTCCTTCAGCATGAGTTCCGAGGAGGCGTGGATGGTGGCCACCGTCTCAGATGCGGCGGTCAGCCTCCCGCTCGAGCTCAGTTCCAAGGAGCCGGACACCCCGTCGCCGGAGCAGGTTGAGCAGCTACCGACGCAACCGAGTACGACCGATGTTCCCTCACCGGCCGCGCTGGCAGACGAGATTGCCCGTACGAAGCAGATTCTTGGAGTCTCGATCGGAGGACCATGTCCGGGTCCGATCGACAAGGCGACAGCCGACCGCTTGACCTTCTCGGTGGTTCTGGGTCAGACGGCCGACGGAGACTGCGTCGTCACGGGATACTCACCCCGCCCCGGCTCCGTCTGGTGGGGCGTGGTTCCCATGGGCCTTTACGACGAGGCCGGCGTCTGGAGCGAGTACCCACCCAGACCCGGCGGTCAGTGAGCGCCCTCACCTGTACGGGTGGCGGCTCCATGTCCGATTCCGGCACGGGACCTCCACCAGATGAGCAACGCCGGGTCACCCGGTCCCGGCGATAGGTGATGCTTCGCTGATCGTCACTTCCAGTTGAAGATTGCGGCGAGGACGATGACGATTCCGCAAGCAATCGCGCAAACGCCCATGAAGATCGGCACCGCCTCGAACCACCGTCTGGAGTCCGAGTCGGGTCCCTGAAGACGCCTGGCGCAGAGATGTGAGTTCATCCGCCACGGGAGGCTCCGCCCCCAGAGCAGCAGGAGCCCTATGGCGATGGCGAACAGGCCTCCGAAGATCCGCACGCGCCCTGTCTATCCGAAGGCGGTCGCCGCATCTGCAGACTGCCCGTCACGATCTGCACCCAGTCCCGGCGTTCTCGGATACCGACCCGGTTTCTGGACTCGCTCAGCTTGTCGGCGCGACCGGCGTGACGGTGGAGCTTGGCGGATGGTGCTCCGCAACGACCGGACCAGGCCGATGATCGAGATCGTCCACGACACGAGCACAAGCACGAAGCCGACCAGCAGCACGCCAGCCGGAGGAGCGTTGTCCTCGGACGGCTCGGTGGTGAACGCGGGGATCATGAGGCCGAACACGACGACCGGCAACCAGATGGCAAGCACGATGCCCCAGACGATCGTGGCGAACCTGGCCTCGCTGTCGGGCGAGCGACCCGGGCTGCTTCCGAGATGCAACCCACACGGCGCCGGGGACGAGGGGTCCCGCCATCAAGGCCCCTCCCCACGCAAGCGCCGCCATCACCCTGTCGTTGGAGTCTTCGAGCCGCCTGAACCACGCCCGTGATGATGACAGGCTCGACGACCCCGCCTGTCGCACGATCCCGGCGGTAGGGCACGCGGTCCGAGGTGACGAAGTCAGCCCCCCGTGATTTGGCGTTGGAACTCATCGAGACAGGACTGCGGGGTGGCGTCCACCGGGGGGCGATACGGGAGCACGGCGTCGGCAATGACTTCGCCCGTGGCGCCTGTGACAGCGATGACCGAGATCGTGTCGCCACCTGCGGACACTGCGAGCTGTCGGACCCTCGCACCCGGAACAGCCACAACGGGGGTGTCGGGTGGGACGATCCCGGCCGCTCCATCGACGATGTTGTCGGTGGATCCGCTGAGACCGAGCCCCCTGAACGGCGAGCAGGGCGACCACTCGGTGGACCCGTACCTGGCACGTCGGCGGTGATGCCGACGAACCAAACCGTGTCGGGTGAGGCGGCGGCGTTTCGCGGTGAGAGCTTCACGCAGAGGCCGTCGTTCGTGCAGGCTGTGCCGCCGTCGTCGGGAAGGGTGACGACCTCGACCGGGACGGTGCCTGTGGGCGGCTGGTCGACGCTTGGGGTGCTGGACTCGGTCGCCCGCCATGCGACACCAACCAGTGCCGCCACGAACACGAGCAGTGCACCGGCGAGTACGAGACTCCGACGGTGTCTCGGCGTCTCTGGTGCGGGCGCTACGAGACGGCCGGCGTTGTCGAGGTCTGCGAGGTGTTGGCCGTACCGCGCCAGTTGGGATTCGATCGTCGGCATCATTGGTCCTCCTCGCCGAGAAGCTGCTTGAGTCGGGCCAGACCGCGGGCCACGTGGGTTCGTAGGGTGGACAGGTCCACACCCATCGCTTCGGCCGCGTCGTCCAGCGTCCAGTCGTTCACATGCACGAGCACCACGGCGGTTCGTTGGCGGTCACTCAACCGACCCAGAGCGGAGACAAGACCGGGGTCGATGAACTCCTCCAGCTGGACCGGCACCGCCGGCAAGGGGAACGTTCGACGCCACCGCACATGTCGGCGGGTAGCCGACTGACCGACCCGAAACAGGTAGCCGAGCGGGTTGGCCATCCCAGCAAGGCGGTCTCGGTGCTCCCACGCATACGACACGGCCTCTGCGGCCGCCTCCGCTCCGACTTCTGTGCCGTAGGCGGACACAAGCGCCATGCGAAGGCGATGTGGCCCGGTCGACTCGAACGAACGGAACCACTCGGCGCCGGGCTCCGACGTGTCGAGCTTCCCGCTGGCGTTGCGTCATCGGTCACCGTCCATACCTACTGAGACCCTCCAACCCCTTGAGACTGTGACACCGACCCGCAATCCCCGAGGCCGTGCGCACGACGCCACAGAAGTGCCGATCCGCGCGCTCCACCGAGCCGGCGTTATGTGGCACC
>CAVTPM010000002.1:0-455492 GCA_963736655.1 uncultured Actinomycetota bacterium | reverse complement strand
ACCTTGAGACCGTTCATGGGCCATCACGAGACACCGAGCAGCCATCGCCGGTGGCGAGAGCGCTTCGTCCAGCCGCTCCTCTCGACGAAGCGTCGTTCAGCCCCGGTGAGAATATCGAGGATACGCAGCCGCCGCGCCCGCTGGTATCGACCTGCCAGACCGGCCGACACCGACCCGGCGAAGCATCGCCGAAGTCGGTGTACCACGACATCGTCGAAACAGGTGACGTTCCCGCCTGGTCGTCAACGGCTCCGCCCCAACCAGTACGCCATGAGCGGCACGGACAGCCAGCCCGCTGTAACCGAGGGCCGTGATCAACGACGTGACCTTCCGGGTGGAGCCTGCGCGGTCGGCGGTCGAAGACCCGCTACGTCCTCCACCGTCGCGAGCAGCGGGAAGTCGGCCAGCCGGTCCATCATCCCCCACCGGCTCGCGTCCTCCCACGCCGAGGTCCCCGGCGTTCTTCGCGAGGAGTACGCGGCCGGCGCTCATCGAGCCGGCCCGCGAACGCCTCGGCGTCAGCGCCGAAGGCAAACCGGGCTGGGCAGGCGACCCTCGCCACCTCGGCCTGGAGCGCGCGGCCACCAGCGAGCGCGCCGAGGGCCAGGCCGCACCAGCCGGTCAACGTCCCGGTCATCGCCGGGCCAGCGCCGCACCACCAGGGCACGGAGCATGAGGACCGAGTCGGCCCGCCGGCGTGCTCGATCTCGTCGGTGAACGACCTGACCAGCCAGCCACCGCCGGCACTGTTGGCGCGCGCCGGCCATCAGGTTCACCGCACGGTTGACCCGAGGCGCTCGGCACAGGCAGCTCGGCCCGGTCGCAGCGGAGGTCGTCAACAGCGTCGCCATCGACCGCCGTCGAGGGCGAACGCCGTCGCCGGGTACTGGGCGAGGTCGTTGCGCCTGGTCGGCGGCGAGAGGAACAGGGCCTCGACCCGTCGACAGGTACCCGGCGGTCATCCGGATGGCCGAGAACACGACGCTGACCAGTTGTCCCGGCCCCCGGCTCAGGCTAGGGCACCCAAGCGGCCGCGTCTGCGCAAGGAGCAGGGCCGCCGACCGGCGAACAGCGGCTCCAGGCGCTCCTCCGAACCGACAGCGCGCTGTCGTCCTCGTCGGCCGGCACCCCGTCCTCGAGCACCCGCACGGAGTCGCGGGTGTCCCGCGACCGGACGGATCGTCGATCGTCCCCCGATCCCCGCGCGAGATCGGCGAACCGCACGGTCGCGTCCTCGGGCAGGCCGCGGCCGGCCGACCACGGTCCGCGGGAGCGGCTGCGCTCGCGCGGGACTGCGCGGCGTCGGCCAGCCGGAACAGCCGCTTGCGACTGTCGATGACTCCCACCGGGTCGCCCGTCGAGGCGACCCCGCACGCCACTCCCTCGTCCAGCCCGGCCTTGGCCCGCCGACAGAGATCCTCGGCCACCCAGACCGCGTGGTCGGCCGCCACGTCCTCCAAGACGATGCAGAACTCGTCGCCGGACAGCCGGCCCGCGAGGCTGCCCGGCACCAGGCCGGCCGATGCCGACAGCAGGCCCGAGACGTGGACCAGCGCCCGGTCGCCCGCCTCGTGCCCGCGGTCGTCGTTGATCCTCTTGAGCCCGTTGACGTCGGCGATGATGAGGCTCACGCTGCTGCCCGTCGCGCGGTGCCGGGCGATCGCCGCGTCCAGCCGGTCCTCGATGGCCCGCCGGTTGGCGAGCCCGGTCAGCTCGTCGGTGTAGGCCAGCCGGGCCACCTGCTCGAGGTGGCGGACCTGGGCAGCCCCTGCTGCGATCTGCCCGGCGACGGCTCCGGCGAAGTCGAGGTCCTCTCGGCCGTAGGGCCGGTCGCCGGGGTAGCGGGTGGCGAACAGCTCACCCCAGACCCGACCTTCGAGCACCACCGGGACCCCCATGCAGGAGCCCTTCCCGAGGTCGCGGAGCAGGCCGACGACCGCGGCGTCGTACCCGGGCGTCGCTGGGTCTGCGTCGACTTGTTGGACGTAGGGCTGGGAGTCCAGCAGGGCCTCGATGCACGAGTACTCGGTGACGGGGTACACCTCCCCGGTGCCGTCCGGCCGCTCCCCGGGGCCGAGGTCTCCCACGTTGAGGACGACCCGGAGCCACCCGCGCTCCCGCTCCCAGACCGACAGGGAGAGGCTGGCCGCCCCGAGCGCGGCCCGAGCTTCGGCGGCGGTCAGCCGCAGGACGTCGTCGAAGGCCTCGGCCGAGGCCACCACCTTGGCGATCGCCACGAGCGCGTGCAGCCGGTCAGCCGAGTCGTCGTCCCGCGTGGCGGCCGCGGCAGGGGCCCAGAAGGGCAGCGGTTCGAGCGCGCTCATGCTGCCCACCCCTCCCCACGCCGAGAACCGCGACGGTTGCCGCTCCTCCACCCATCGGCCAGAAGGTGCCCGGTGTTGACCGTCGGTCGCCTGATCGGGTGCGCCCAGCGCCGTCGTCCGGGCCGGACGCACGAGAAAAGTCCGATTAGTACCTTATTGATAGGTTTTTGGGGATTCGATGTGCGGGGTCGCCGAGAGCAGCCACGGCTCGACGATCCCGAGTCCGCGCACCGACCGCGGCGACAGGGCGCGCGCACCCACGCCGTGCATCGAGCTCACCGCCTCGGCGGTCGTCGGCGTCCGAGAGCACGCTCCCCGGGCGCGCGAACGCCGTCAGCCGGCTCGCCAGGTTGACCGGCGTCCCGAACACGTCGCCCATCCGGTGCACGACTCGGCCGGTGGCCAGGCCCACCCGGACCGGGGGCTGGTCGCGTCCCCACCCGGCGGCCAGCAGCAGCGCCGCCTCGATGCCCACCTCCGGCTCGAGCGCGGCGAACAGCACCTCGTCGCCCATCGTCTTGACCAGCCTTCCGCCGAGGGCGATGACCGACCCCGCCGCCCAGGCCTCGAAGCCCTCGACCAGGGAGCCCAGCTCGTCCTCGTCGAGGCGACGGGTCAGCCCGGTGAAGCCCACCAGGTCGGCGAACCCCACGGTCAACGACACTGCAGACAGGTCGTCCTTGTCTGCGTCGAGGACGCGTTCGACGGCAGCCAGCAGGTGGCGGCGCCAGGCGTGCACGAGCATGTGCTCGAGGTCGGGCAGGCTGGACTCGAGCCGAGCCCGCGTCCGCACCGGATCGATCGGCCGTCCCTCGACCAGCAACCGGTCGACCGCGATGTCGACCTCCCAGTCGGCCAGCCGGGACATCGTCTGACCGAGCGCCCTGGTCACCGCGAGGACGTACTTCTCCTCGATCCCCCCGTTGTCGACGAGGTCGAGGGCATGCCTCAACGCCTCGACGTCGGTCGCGGTGTACGGAGTCTCGCCGGGCTCCGCGTCCGGGAACCCGAGGGCGCGCCAGTACCGCTGGGCGCGCTCGAGGGGGATCCCCGAGGCCGCCTCGAAGGCGGGCTGGTCGAACTCCGGCTCGGCCCCGAGGACGATCGCCTCGATCGCGAGGCGAAGGTCGTCGGCACCCGGGTCAGTCGTCGGCGACACCGGAGTCGGGCAGCGGACCTCCGCGACCGCGCCGACGCTCCTCCTCGTGCTCGCGCAGCCGGTAGATCTCGCGCTGGATGTCCTCGACGTGGGGGACCGAGGCGATGACCAGGTTGTCGTCGGACGCGGAGGAGACGACCAGCGTCCCGCACGACACGATCCGCTCGATCACCGAGTAGTGGAAGGACACGTCGTTGACCTTCGACAGCGGCATGTCGCGGCCGCGCCGGGCGACGATGCCGGTCCGGGTGATGATCCGTCGGTCGGTGAACACGTACTGCGTGGTCAGCCAGCCGACGAGCGGGCGCACGAACCAGCCGACGACCAGGATCAGGCCGACCACCACCACGACCCAGGTCCAGGCCGTGCCCGTCGAACCGTCCGGAGCCTTCGCCAGCAGCCAGCCGCCCACGACGAGCGTGCCCACGAGCACGCAGGAGGGCCAGATCATCGACTTCCAGTGCGGACGCATCTCGAAGTCGATGCGCTCACCCTCCGCCAGGAGCTTCGCGGGGTATCCCATGCGCGCATCCTTCCATCCCGTGAGCGCTCAGCGCAGGTGGACCACGTCGCCCGCGGCGACCGCCGTCCGGCCGTCGGCCCCCTCGACGACCAGGCGCCCCTCGAGGTCGACGTCGACGGCAACACCGACGAGCGGCTCGTGGGCCGGGAGCTCCACGCGGACGGTGCGATCCAACGTCGTGCAGGCGGCGCGGTAGTCCTCGGCGACCGAGGCGCCGTCCTCCCAGGCGGCGAGCCGTACGTCGAGCGCGCGCAGCACCGCCGTGAGCAACGGCAGGCGGTCGCTCTGCTCGGCGCCGGACAGCCACAGCGAGCTGGCCGAGTCAGCGGGCAGCTCCGCACGGCGCGTCGACACGTTGATCCCGATCCCGACCACAGCGTGCGGGACCCGTTCGAGGTCGACGCGCTCGGCGATGATCCCCGCGAGCTTGTGCCCGGCGGCGTCGAGGACGTCGTTGGGCCACTTGAGGCTGGTCTCGAGGCCGGTGGACGCACGGATGCCGTCGACGACCGCCAGCCCGGTGAGCAACGGCAACCATCCCCAGGAGGCCACCGGGACCGAGGGGGCGAGGAGCACGGAGAAGGTCAGCCCCGCTCGCGGGGGGCTGACCCAGGACCGGGCCAGTCGGCCGTGCCCCGCCGTCTGCGCCTCGGCGACGAGCACCGAGCCGGCGACCGAGCGACCCGCCCGTGCCGAGGCAGCGAGGTCGGCCTGGGTCGACCCGGTCGAGTCCACGACGTCCACCGAGGCCCACGACGAGCCGTCCCTCAACAACGCCCGCCGGAGGGCAGCGACTGCGAGCGGGGGGCGGTCGAGATCGGCGAACGGCAGCGAGCCGGGCGCGACGGGGCGGTCTGAGGGCACCCCACTACGCTAGCCAACAGCGAAGCCCGACCGTCCCGAGGAGTCCGTAGTGGCCGCCGAACCGCTCGAGCCCGAGTCCCGCCCGGACCTCCACACCACCGCGGGCAAGCTGCAGCAGCTGCGCCACAAGGTCGACGAGTCGAGGAACGCCGGCTCGAGCAAGGCGGTCGACGCGCAGCACGCGCGGGGCAAGCAGACCGCCCGCGAACGCATCGACGCCCTCCTCGACGAGGGGAGCTTCGTGGAGACCGACGCGCTGGCCCGGCATCGCACCACAGCCTTCGGGATGGGCAAGAAGCGGCCGTACGGTGACGGGGTCGTGACCGGGTACGGCACGGTCGACGGCCGCCAGATCTGCGTGTTCGCCCAGGACTTCACCGTGTTCGGCGGATCGCTCGGCGAGGTGTTCGGCGAGAAGATCGTCAAGATCATGGACCTGGCGCTGAAGACCGGGGTGCCCATGGTCGGCATCAACGACTCAGGCGGCGCGCGCATCCAGGAAGGCGTCGTCTCCCTCGGCCTGTACGGCCAGATCTTCCGGCGCAACGTGCTCGCGTCCGGAGTCGTACCCCAGATCTCCCTCATCCTCGGGCCCTGCGCCGGAGGTGCCGTCTACTCACCGGCCATCACCGACTTCACCGTCATGGCCGACCAGACCTCGCACATGTTCATCACCGGCCCGGACGTCATCAAGACCGTCACCGGCGAGGACGTGGAGTTCGAGGAGCTCGGCGGGGCCCGGACCCACAACACCAAGAGCGGCGTCGCCCACTACATGGCCGCCGACGAGGCCGACGCGATCGACTACGTCCGTGCCCTGCTGTCCTACCTGCCGAGCAACAACCTCGACGACGCCCCCACGTTCGCCCCCACGTCGGACCTGACCGTCACCGACGAGGACCGGACGCTGGACACGATCGTCCCTGACTCCGCGAACCAGCCCTACGACATGCATGCCGTCATCCGCGCCGTGCTCGACGAGGAGGAGTTCCTCGAGGTGCAGCCGCTGTTCGCCCCGAACATCCTGTGCGGGTTCGGTCGGGTCGAGGGGCGTTCGGTCGGGGTGGTCGCCAACCAGCCGATGCAGTTCGCCGGGACTCTGGACATCGACGCGTCGGAGAAGGCCGCCCGCTTCGTCCGCACCTGCGACGCCTTCAACCTCCCGGTCCTGACCTTCGTCGACGTGCCGGGCTTCCTCCCCGGGACCGACCAGGAGTGGAACGGCATCATCCGTCGGGGCGCCAAGCTGATCTACGCCTACGCCGAGGCCACCGTGCCCCTGGTCACCGTGATCACCCGCAAGGCGTACGGCGGCGCCTACGACGTCATGGGGTCCAAGCACCTCGGCGCCGACATGAACCTCGCCTGGCCGACGGCCCAGATCGCCGTGATGGGCGCTCAGGGTGCGGTCAACATCCTGCACCGCAAGGAGCTCAGCGTCGCCGAGGACGTCGAGGCCGAACGCAGGCGGCTCATCGACTCCTACGAGGACACCCTGCTCAACCCCTACCTGGCTGCCGAGCGCGGCTACATCGACGCGGTCATCGAACCGTCGCAGACCCGCGCGCAGGTCAGCCTCGCCCTTCGGGCCCTCCGCACCAAGCGCGAGAACCGGCCGCCCAAGAAGCACGGGAACATCCCGCTGTGACGCCCGAGCCGACGGAGCCGACCCGGCCGTTGCTGCGCGTGGTCCGCGGCGAGCCGACGGCCGAGGAGCTGGCGGCGGTCGTCGCCGTCGTGACAGCGACGAGCACCGCCCCGGCCGCGGCCGCGCCGGAGCCCCGTGGGCAGTGGCGCTCGAGGGGCCGCAACATCCGACCGGCAGCCGCCCGAGGACCCGACGCCTGGCGCGCGTCCGGCTACCCACGCTGACCCGGTCGTGACTCGGCTCGTCCTCGCCTCGGCGTCCCCCGCGCGCTTGGCCACCCTGCGCGCAGCCGGCCTCGACCCCGAGGTGGTGGTCAGCGGGGTGGACGAGCAGGGCGTCGACGGGTCCCCCGAAGACGTCGCCCTCGAGCTCGCCGTGCGCAAGGCGCGCGCCGTCGCCGTGGCGCTCGCAGACCCGGCTGCTGTCGTGGTCGGGTGCGACTCGGTGCTCGACCTCGACGGCCGCACCCTGGGCAAGCCGGTCGACGCCGAGGAGGCGACCGCGCGATGGCGGGAGATGCGGGGGCGGTCCGGTGTCCTGCGCACCGGTCACTGCGTGGTCCGGGGCCCCCAGGAGGCGGCCGCCGTCGTCTCGACCACCGTGCGCTTCGGCTCCCCCACCGACCAGGAGATCGAGGCCTACGTCGCCAGCGGCGAGCCGCTCCTGGTGGCGGGTGCCTTCACCATCGACGGGCTCGGCGGCTGGTTCGTCGACGGGGTCGACGGCGACCCGTCCACCGTGGTGGGCCTGTCCCTTCCGGGCCTGCGCAGGTTGCTGTCCGACGTGGGGATCTCGGTCGCCGACCTCTGGGCTGCCGGATCCTGACCCCCCGATAGGCTGCACGGGCTGGGCACGGACGCGTGGCCCGGCCTCGGAAGGGGGCACGACGCATCGTGCAGAAGGTCCTGATCGCCAACCGCGGCGAGATCGCCGTACGCGTCGTGCGCGCCTGCCGTGACGCCGGCCTGGCCAGCGTCGCCGTCTACGCCGACTCCGACCGTGACGCGCTGCACGTGCGAGGCGCCGACGAGGCGTACGCCCTGGGGGGCGACACCCCCGCGACGACGTACCTCGACGTCGCCAAGATCCTCGACGTGGCGGCCCGGTCCGGTGCTGACGCCGTGCACCCCGGATACGGCTTCCTCTCCGAGAACGCGACGTTCGCCCAGGCCGTCCTGGACGCGGGGCTCATCTGGATCGGCCCCCCGCCGTCGGCGATCGACAGCCTCGGGGACAAGGTCAAGGCGCGCCACATCGCGTTCCGGGCCGAGGCGCCCCTGGTGCCGGGCACGGCTGAGCCGGTCGGAGGCTCCGACGAGGTCGTGGCCTTCGCTCAGGAGCACGGCCTGCCGGTCGCGATCAAGGCTGCCTACGGCGGAGGCGGTCGCGGCCTGAAGGTCGCACGCACCCTCGAGGAGATCCCCGAGCTCTACGACTCCGCCGTCCGCGAGGCCGTGGCCGCCTTCGGGCGCGGCGAGTGCTTCGTCGAGCGCTACCTGGACAACCCGCGACACGTCGAGACCCAGTGCCTGGCGGACCAGTTCGGGCACGTGGTCGTCGTCTCCACGCGCGACTGCTCGCTGCAGCGTCGGCACCAGAAGCTCGTCGAGGAGGCGCCGGCGCCGTTCCTCAGCGAGGCGCAGACCGCCGAGATCTACCGAGCCTCCAAGGCGATCATGAAGGAGGCGGGCTACGTCGGCGCCGGCACCTGCGAGTTCCTGGTCGGCACCGACGGCACCATCTCCTTCCTGGAGGTCAACACCCGCCTCCAGGTGGAGCACCCGGTGTCGGAGGAGGTCAGCGGGATCGACCTGGTGCGTGAGATGTTCCGCATCGCCGACGGCGAGCCGCTCGGCTACGACGACCCGGAGCTGCGCGGCCACTCCATCGAGTTCCGCATCAACGGCGAGGACCCGGGTCGCGGGTTCCTGCCAGCGCCGGGCTCGCTCACGCGGTGGTCCCCGCCGTCCGGCCCCGGAGTCCGACTGGACAGCGGTGTCGAGGAGGGCTGGGTGCGTCGGCGGAGCGTTCGACTCCTTGCTGGCCAAGCTGATCGTCACCGGCGCCACGCGGGAGCAGGCGATCGAACGGTCCCGCCGCGCGCTCGCCGAGTTCGAGGTCGACGGGATGGCGACCGCCCTCACCTTCCATCGCGCAGTGGTGTCCGACGAGGCGTTCGCGCCGGTCGGCGGAGCCCCGTTCACCGTGCACACACGCTGGATCGAGACCGAGTTCGACAACACCATCCCGCCGTACGTCGGGGCAGGTGCGGCAGCCGACGAGCCGGCACCGCGGGAGTCCGTCGTCGTCGAGGTCGGAGGCAAGCGTCTGGAGGTCACGCTCCCGGCTGGGTTGGGAGCGAGCGCCGCCAACGGCGCCGGCGCCGTGGGCAAGGCCGCGCCGCGGCGCGGTGGAGGCGAAGAAGTCGTCCGGCGGGGCGGCGGGCGACGCCCTCATCTCGCCGATGCAGGGCACCATCGTCAAGATCGCCGTCGAGGACGGCCAGGAGGTCGCCGAGGGCGACCTGATCGTCGTGCTCGAGGCCATGAAGATGGAGCAGCCGCTCAACGCCCACAAGGCCGGCGTCGTCCGTGACCTCGTCGCCGAGGTCGGCGCCACGGTCCCGCACGGCGAGGTCCTCTGTCAGATCAAGGCCTGACCCGGCACGTCGGGTTCGCCCGCGGAACACCGGCCTCGCCGCAGCCCGGGCCAAGCAGCGAGTGCGGTTCTGCCGTGAGTGAAATCGTTGGGGTTGTTGAGGATTCGTTCCCTCACCCTCTTGCCGACTGTCGGCGGTCTAGTCTAGAATCGTTCACATGTTCGCACCGCGCTCAGACCTCCGGGACCCGTGCCCCGAGGCGAGCACGTGCGACCTCACCGAGCTGGACTGGACCCAGTCCTGGGACTACGACCTCACCCACGTCATCGAGGACGGCTACGGCGCCCCCACCGGGATCGACCTCGACGTCGAGGCTCGACCTGGATGCCGAGCTGCGTGCCCTGCTGGCTGCGGAGGTCCGGGCCGAGGGCCAACGCCGGCAGCACCACTCACCGAGTGGTCGGATGAGGCGATCGTGGTCGAGGCGGCCCGGTTGGAGCGGCTGACCCGGTGGGCCACCGCCCGCGGGCTACGAGCTGGTCAACGAGCTGGCCCGGCGCCGCCCCGACCCCTCCGGGTCACCCGACGAGCTCGGGCTGTCCGCCTACGCCGTCGACGAGATCGCGGTGTCCACCGGCATCACCCGGTGGGCCGCGTGCCGGCGGGTCGCCGAAGCCGACGCCCTCACCCACCGGCACCCCCAGTTGTTGTTGGCGCTGTCCGCCGGGTGCCTGAGCGTGCCCGCCGTGCTCCGGGTCCTGGAGACCACCGCCGTCCTGAACCCGGCCGACTGCGCCACCCTGGAACGGCGCCTGCTGGACCGGGCCGGCCGACCCGTCCTCACCGACCTCGGCACCGCCGACCCAGCCACGCTGCGCTGCGACTGAGCGTCGAGCAGGTGATCGCGGTCAGCGCCAAAGCCACCCCCGCCTACCTCGCGCGGGTGGCCCGTGACCTCGCCCACCGCCTCGACCCCGCCGCGGCCAGGAAGCGCGAACGCGCCGCGAAGACCGACCGGTCGGTCCGCCTGCAGACCGGCACCGACGGGATGGCCTGGCTCACCGCCCACCTCCCCGCCGCCGCCGCAGCCGCCTGCTACCAACACCTCGACCAGCTCGCCCACGCCCTCCCCGCCGAGGTCGACGGCCACATCAACGGCAACGAGGTGCCAGACGGCCGATCCATGGACGCCAAGAGAGCCGACGTCCTCGTCGACCTCCTCTTCGGCACCAGCATCCGCCCAGACGGCACCCTCCAAACCCCAGCACCCATCAACATCCACGTCATTGTCGACGGACGGCAGAAGGCCGGGTGCCGACCGACCGCGATGCTCTGCCCGGTGACATCGCCCGGCTCGGACCGGTCACCGCCGACACCCTGCGCGACCTCCTCGACCTCACCGACCACACCGCCGGCACCATCGACGGTGCCGTGGCCACCGACCAGACCTGCCCAGGAGCCGACACCCACCAGAGCTGAAGGACCCGGCCCGTACGCCCCACCCGGAACGACTCAAGAACCTGCTCCGCGTCACGCCACCGCACCTGCGTGTTCCCCGGCTGCGCCCGACCCTCCCGCACCTGCGAGCTCGACCACACCCTCCGCCACCCCGAAGGACCCACCTGCACCTGCAACCTCGCCCCGCTGTGCGTCCACCACCACCACCTCAAACACCACGCCCCCGGCTGGCACCTGGTCAACCACGGCAACGGCACCCTCACCTGGACCACCCCCACCGGCACGACAGCATCCACGTCGGCGACAGCAGCGACACCAACACCGCGACCACAACACCGGCGAAGGCCCCGCACCCCCTGCCCGTCCGGAACCGGACCCACCCTCGAACGACGTCCCGCCCTTCTAGGTCCGGTCCGCGCCCTGGGCTGCGAGCGCGAGGATCTCCGCGGCGGCCCGTAGCCCGCTGCGCAGCGCGCCTTCCATGAGGCCGGACCACGCTCCCGCAGTCCACTCCCCGCACACGTGCACGGGACCGAATGGTCGCGCCAGGACGTCCTCGTCCGCCGGGCGGCTCGCGAGACCGAGGGCGGTGTACGCGCCGCGAGCCCAGGGGTCGTCGGCCCACGTGGTCAACAGCGCGCCGTCGAGGTCGAGGTCGAGCTCGGGGCGCAGCGCCGCCAGCGCCTGCGCCCACCCCTCCGGTCCCGCACGGACGTCCAGCCGCTCCAGCGCCGGAGCGGATCCCGCGAAGCAGTGCACCGCAGGGAGCACGTCGGAGGATCCAGCGGTCAGCGTCCAGGACCAGAACCGGTCGGACGTGGACATGACCGCTGAGGTCGGTGCAGGGCTGCGCAACGGGACCTGCAGCTTGGCGGCATCGCCGTACGACACCCGCGACATCGCGTCCAGCTTCCACGTCGGAAGCGCAGGCGACAACTCCAGGTCGGCGAGGACCGGGAGCGGCACGGCGAGCACGACGCGGTCGGCCGCGATCTCGCTGTCGTCGGTGCGGACGAGCGCCCCCTGGTCGTCCCAGCTCAGGGCACGGACCGGAGTTGACAGCCGTACGGCCGAGCCCAGGGCCGCCGCCAGGGCGTCCGCCACGCCCTGGTTGCCCCCGAGAACGCGTGCCGACGGGAGGGCGGCGAAGGAGGCTGCATGCTCGAGCACCTCGGCGGACAGGCCGGTCGCCGGATAGGCGCAGGAGATCTCGATGCGCGCCTCGAAGCGCCTCGCGGACCCCTGGGTCGAGGGCGGCGGCGTCGAGGACGTCGACGACCGAGCCGCCCGGCCCGACCAGGTCCGCGGCTGCCTGCAGTCCGGCTGCGCCACGTGCCAGGGCGTCCGCGTCGGTGCCGATCCCGCCGCGGGGCTCCCGGACGTAGTAGCTCATCCCGGTGTCAGCGACGGCCAGCCCGTGACCGCGCGCACACCGCGTGCAGGACGTCGTAGCCGTCGAGGACGAACTCGGCCCCGCGCTCCACGACGGCCGGGCCGAGCGGGCCCTCGAGCGTCGCCGACCAGACCCGGCCGCCCACCCGGTCCCTCGCCTCGAGGACGACGACCTCGTGCCCCGCACGAAGGAGCTCCTCGGCGCAGGCGAGCCCGGCGAACCCCGCTCCCACGACGACCACGCGCACGACGGGCTCCCTCCGACTGATCCTGAACGTCGGTTCAGGACGCTAGCAGACCCGACCGATCGCACACGGCCGCCACAGGGCGTCCACAGCATCCGCTCAGGTTCGTGACCGATCGTTGGCGTCATGACCCGCTCCGTCGCACTCGTCGCCCCGCCGTTGCGCGCCCCGATCCCCCTGCGCACCCAACGCTCACGCCGGCGCGTCGACACCGGGCTGGCCGTCTTCGCGCTCGGCGCCGGCATCCTCGCCGGAATCGCCTGGATCACCGAGGCCCCCGGATTCGGCGCCGCCCCTGGCGGCTGGCTGACCTTCATCGGCCGCCTGACCGGCCTGCTGGGCACCTACACCGCCCTCGCGAGCATCGCGCTCTCGGCCCGCCTCCCCTGGGTCGAGCGCAGGCTCGGGCACGACCGCCTGGTCTACGCGCACCGCAAGCTCGGCACGAGCACCCTCGCCCTCCTCATCGCCCACACGGTGTTCATCACCCTGGGCTACGCCGCGGCCTCGGGCACGAACGTGGTCAGCGAGTTCTGGACGATCGTCACGACCTACCCGGAGATGCTCAAGGGAACCGCCGGGTTCGCGCTCTTCCTGATGATCGGGGTGCTCGCCATCCCGCAGGTTCGCCGCCTCATGCGCTACGCCACCTGGTGGGTGCTCCACCTCGCGACGTACGTCGCGGTCATCCTGGCCTGGGGTCACCAGCTGGCCACCGGAGCCTCCTTCGTCGGCCACGCGACCCTCAGCCTGATCTGGACGGTCATGACGTACGGCGTCGCGGTGCTCGTGCTCTACGGCCGCGTGCTCATCCCCGTCGTGCGCTCGACGCGGCACCAGGTCCGCGTGCACAGCGTCGTCGAGGAGTCGCCGGGCGTCGTCAGCGTGTACCTCACAGGCCGCAACCTCGCCGCGCTCGACGTCCACGGCGGTCAGTACCTGCTGTGGCGCTTCCTGACCCGCGACCTCTGGTGGCGGGCCCACCCCTACTCGGTCTCGTCCGGGCCGAACGGCTCGTTCCTTCGCCTCACCGTGCGCGAGGTCGGCGAGCACAGCTCCGCGCTCATCCACCTTCGTCCGGGGACCCGCGTCTTCATCGAAGGCCCCTACGGGCGCTTCCACGTCGCCGAGCACGGCGAGCTCGGCGACCAGCCGCTGCTGCTGGTGGCCGGCGGGGTGGGCGTCGCCCCGGTGCGGGCCATCCTCGAGGAGCAGGGTCCGCGCCGCGGGACCGTCGTGCTCTACCGGGTGCGCCACCACGAGGACGTGCTCTTCCGCGACGAGTTCGAGCGGATGGTCAGCTCCTACGGGGCCACCGTGTACGTCCTCTCCGGGCGACGCAACGAGCAGCCGCTCGACGCGGCGCGACTGCGCGAGCTGGTGCCCGACGTCACCCGTCGGACGATCTTCCTGTGCGGCCCCGAGGACCTCATCACCTCGGTGCGCGAGGCCGCCGACGACCTCGGGATCCCGCAGGACCGCGTCCACGCCGAGAGCTTCTCCTTCCTCCCCGCCTGATCGACTCACCACCCGACCCACCAGCGAAAGGAACGGTCATGAACCGCGCACTGCTCACCACGGCCGCCGCGGCGGCGGGCGTGACGGGCGTCCTGGTCCTGGCGCCGCACGTGAGCCCGGTGACCGCCAGCGCGTCGACCGGCACGGCCACCGGGAGCGCGGGATCGTCGGCCGGCTCGGGATCGTCCGGCAGCTCGGGAAGCACCGGGTCCTCCGGCAGCTCCGGATCCGCCGGGACGAAGGCGGTCTCCGGAACCGTGACCGGCAACGCCGCCCGCCAGCAGTTCGGACCCATCCAGGTCGAGATCACCGTCGCCCAGGGCACCGTGACCGACATCCAGGTGATCCAGCAGCCCGGCGACGGGAGGTCGCGCTGGATCAACAGCCAGGCGATCCCGATCCTGGTCTCCCAGGCCCTCAAGGCCCAGTCCGCGAACATCCACGGCGTCTCGGGCGCGACGCTGACGACCGGCGCCTTCATCTCCTCGCTCAGCTCGGCCCTCCAGCAGGCGGGGCTGTGAGCAGCCTCGACCACGTGCAGCTCGTGATGGGCACCGGCGTCCGTTACGCGCTGCGCGGCGTCACGGACGAGGCCGCGGGCCACCAGGCGCTCGCCTCGGCCACCGCCTGGCTGGACCGCGTCGACCGGGTCTTCAGCACCTACCGACCGGACAGCGCCGTGACCCGGTTGCGCGAGGACCGAGCCGTCGATGCCGTCGACCTCCCCCTGGTGGACGAGGTCCTCGACCGGTGCGGCACGGCATACGTCCTCACCGACGGCTGGTTCGACCCGTGGTCGGTGCCGGAGGGCTTCGACCCGAGTGCCTTCGTCAAGGGCTGGTCGCTCGAGCAGGTGGGGCGGCTCCTCGCACCGGTCTGCACAGGCTTCCTGGTCGATGCGGGGGGCGACCTCCTCGTGCACGGCGTCCCCGAGCCGGGTCGATCGTGGTCCGTGGGGATCCGTCACCCGCTCGAGGCCACGGCGCTGGCCACGGTGCTGGCCCTCTCGGACCCCTCCTCGACCGGGACCGCGGTGGCGACGTCCGGCGCGTACGCCCGTGGGGAGCACGTGGTCGACCCGCGCACGGGACGAGGAGCGGCGCGGCTGCTGTCGGCCACGGTGGTCGGGCCCGACCCCGGGCTGGCCGACGCGCTGGCCACGGCGTTGTTCGTCGAGGGCCTCGACGGCATCGACCGCATCATCGACCTGCCGGCCTACGCGGCCTTCCTGGTCGACCGTGACCAGCAGACCTGGGCGACGCCCGGGCTCCCGCTCCAAGCGGCTTCCTGACGCTCGCTCACGCGTGCGGGTGCAGCTGTCGGGCCGCCTCGGCCACGGAGCCGGACAACGACGGGTAGACCGTGAAGGCCGCCGCGACCTCGTCGACGGTCAGCCGCTGCTGCACCGCCAGGGCGAGCGGGAAGATCAGCTCGCTCGCCCGGGGGGCGACCACCACGCCCCCGAGCACCGTGCGCATCCCGCCCGTGGCGAAGATCTTCACGAAGCCGTCGGTGATGCCCAGCATCTTGGCGCGGGCGTTGGTCGCCAGCGGCAGCTTGACCGAGACGATGTTGGGGGCGCCCGCATCGACCTCGGCCTGGGTCACGCCGACGGTCGCGATCTCGGGGTCGGTGAACACGTTGGACGACACGGACTTGAGGTCCAGGGGTGCCACGGCGTCCCCGAGCAGGTGGCGCATCGCGATGCGTCCCTGCATGGCGGCCACGGAGGCGAGCATGAGCACTCCCGTGCAGTCCCCGGCCGCGTAGACCCCTCGCGTCGACGTCCTCGACACCCGGTCGACCTCGACGAAGCCGCGTGGGTCGAGCCGGACACCTGCGTCCTCCAGGCCCAGCCCGCTGGTGTTGGGGACCGATCCCACAGCCATCAGGCAGTGCGAGCCTTCCACGGTCCGGCCGTCGGCCAAGGTCACGACGACCCGGTCGCCCTCGCGGACCACGGACGAGGCGCGCGACCGACCCATGACCGTCATTCCGCGCCGTTGGAGCACGTCCTCGAGGACCTGCGCGGCATCGGCGTCCTCCCCCGGAAGAACCCGGTCGCGGGAGGAGACGAGCACGACCTCGGAACCCAGCGCGAGGTAGGCCGAGGCGAACTCGGCCCCCGTGACGCCGGAGCCGACGACGACCAGCCTGCTCGGGCGTCCGGTCCATGTCATAGACCTGGGTCCAGGTCAGGATGCGCTCCCCGTCGGGCTCGGCACCGGCCACGACGCGGGGCCGTGCCCCGGTGGCGACGAGCACGGCGTCGGCCTCGATGCGCTCGCCGTCGACCGCCACGACGCAGGGTTCGACGAGTGAGCCCGCGCCCACGACGAGCCGGATCCCTTCACGTTCGATGCCGACGTCCGGATGTCCTGGGACTGGGCCAGCGCCAGCCGCTTCACGCGGGTGTTGACCGCACCGAGGTCGACGCCCACCGACGAGCCCCCTGCACCGACGGGTCCGAGCCGGACGCCGAGCTCGCCGCTCTCAGCGGCCAGGGTCATGACTTCAGCCGTCGCGACCAGGGTCTTGCTCGGCACGCAGTCGGTGAGCACCGCCGAGCCACCGAGTCCGTCGCGATCGACGACGACCACCTCGGCCCCGAGCTGGGCGGCCACCAGGGCCGCCTCGTAGCCGCCGGGACCGCCGCCGAGGATCACCACACGCGTCACGGGCGTCATCGTCCCAGACCGGTTCTCGAGGGGACCAGGCAGAGTGCATGTGGTCCGGATGCCTACCCTTGACCACCATGGCTCTCTACGCGGCGTACGGAAGCAACCTGGACCCGCGCCAGATGATGGAGCGCGCCCCGACCGCCCTCCCGCAGGCCAGCGGCTGGCTCCTGGGCTGGCGGCTCACCTTCGGCGGCGAGGAGCTCGGGTGGGAGGGAGCGCTCGCCACCGTCGTCGAGGACGCGGGGTCTCAGGTCTTCGTGATGCTGTACGACCTCGCCGGCCATGACGAGGACGCCCTCGACGCCTGGGAGGGCTCGGCGGTCGGCCTCTACCGCAAGCTGCGGATCCGGGTGCAGACCCTCGACGGTGAGGTCAGCGCCTGGCTCTACGTCCTCGAGGCATGGGAAGGGGGCCTGCCCTCGGCGCGCTACCTGGGCATCATCGCCGACGCGGCCGAAGCCGCGGGAGCCCCTGCCGACTACGTGAGAGATCTCAGACGCCGTCCCTGCCGTTCCGTGGGGTTGTAGCGTCGGTCTGGTGAACGACCACCAGCCCGACTCCGACCCGTACGTGCGCGCGACCGAGGCCGCCGCGGCCCTGGCTGCTGCCACCGGCGTGGAACGCCACGACGTCGCCCTCGTCATGGGCTCGGGCTGGGTGCCCGCAGCCGACCTGCTCGGGGAGACGGTCGCCGACCTCGCCGTCACCGACCTCCCCGGGTTCGCGCCCCCGGCGGTCGAGGGCCATGCAGGTCGGATCCGCTCGGTGCGGGCCGGGGACCGGAACCTGCTCGTCCTGCTCGGTCGCACGCACCTCTATGAAGGCCGCGGGGTCGGACCGGTGGTGCACGGCGTACGTACGGCGGCCGCCGCCGGCTGCCGGGTCGTCGTTCTCACCAACGGCTGCGGGGGCCTCGACCCCGCCTGGTCCCCGGGCACGCCCGTGCTGATCAGCGACCACCTCAACCTCACCGGCCGATCGCCCATCGTCGGGGCGAACTTCGTCGACCTCACCGACCTGTACTCAGCCCGGCTGCGCGCGCTGTGCCGCGAGGTGGAGCCGAGCCTGCCCGAGGGCGTGTACGTGCAGTTCCCCGGACCGCACTACGAGACCCCCGCCGAGATCGCGATGGTGCGGGCGATCGGCGGCCGGCTCGTCGGCATGTCGACCGCCCTCGAGGCGATCGCCGCGCGCGAGGCCGGGCTCGAGGTCCTCGGGTTGTCCCTGGTCACCAATGCGGCCGCCGGGATGACGGGCGCACCGCTGAACCACGAAGAGGTCCTCGAGGCCGGGCGGGCAGCCGCCGCCCGGATGGGGGCCCTGCTCGCGAGCGTGGTGGTGCGGCTATGAGCGCCGACCTGTTCGACCGGGCCCGGGAGTGGCTGGCCGAGGACCCGGACGAGGACACCCGCACCGAGCTGGAGGCCCTTCTGGTCACCGGCGACGTGGAGGAGGTCGCCGACCGGTTCGCCGGACGGCTCGAGTTCGGGACCGCCGGGCTGCGAGGGGCGCTGGGTGCCGGACCCAACCGGATGAACCGCGCCGTGGTCATCCGGGCCGCGGCAGGGCTCGCCGCCTACGTCAGGACCTCGGCCGACGGCGGCAGCGTGGTCATCGGGTACGACGCCCGTCACAAGTCCGACGTCTTCGCCCGCGACACGGCCGAGGTCATGGCCGGTGCCGGCTTGACCGCGTTCCTTCTCCCGCGACCGCTGCCCACCCCGGTGCTGGCCTTCGCCGTGCGCCACCTCGGCTGCGCGGCCGGCGTCATGGTGACCGCCAGCCACAACCCGCCGGAGGACAACGGCTACAAGGTCTACCTGGGCGGTGGCTCGCAGATCGTGGCACCGGTCGACGCGGAGATCAGTGCCGCGATCGATGCCGTCGGTGCCCTGGCCGAGGTTCCGCGCGGCGACGGCTGGACCCTGCTGGACGACGACGTGCTCGACGCCTACCTGACCCGGGCCGCCGCCTTGATGGCTCCTGGGGCACCGCGCGAGCTGACCCTCGCCTATACGCCCCTGCACGGGGTCGGCGGCGACGTGGTCCTCGAAGCCTTCGCCCGCGCCGGCTTCGCCGCCCCCCATGTCGTCGCCGAGCAGTCCGACCCCGACCCGGACTTCCCGACCGTCTCCTTCCCGAACCCGGAGGAGCCCGGTGCCATCGACCTGGCGCTCGCCGCCGGCCGTGCCGTGGACGCCGACCTGGTCCTGGCCAACGACCCCGACGCCGACCGATGCGCCGTCGCCGTCCCGCGGCCGGACGGCTCCTGGCGGATGCTGCGCGGCGACGAGGTCGGCGCGCTCCTGGCCTCGCACGTCCTCGACCGCGGCCGGCGGGGCACCTTCGCCTGCTCGATCGTGTCGTCGATGCTGCTGCGTCGGATCGCGGAGGCCGCCGACCCGCCACAGCCGTACGTCGAGACGCTGACCGGCTTCAAGTGGATCGCGCGCGTGCCAGGTCTGGTCTACGGCTACGAGGAGGCCCTGGGCTACTGCGTGGACCCCGAGGCGGTTCGTGACAAGGACGGCGTGACCGCGGCGCTTCTCGTCGCCGAGCTCGCCGCCGGGCTGAAGGCGCAGGGCCGCTCGCTGCTCGACCTGCTCGACGACCTCATGCGCACGCACGGCCTGCACGCCACCGACCAGCTGTCGGTGCGCTTCGCCGACCTCGATGCGATCCCCGCGGCCATGGAACGGCTGCGCGCGAACCCACCGGAGAGCCTGGGTGGTCTCGCGGTCGTGTCGATCGACGACCTCAGCGTGGGAACCGATGAGCTGCCGCCGACCGACGGGCTGCGCTACCTGATGCGAGGCGACGGCGTCGAGGTTGCCCGCGTGGTCGTCCGACCGTCGGGCACCGAGCCCAAGATCAAGGCCTACCTCGAGGTCGTGCTGCCCGCCAGCGTGGGAGCCTTCGGCGACCTGGAGGCCGATCGGGCGCAGGCGGCGGACCTGCTCGCCGCGCTCAGCGCCGACGTGGCGGCCGCAGCGGGACTGTGACCGGTGGGCGACAAAACGACGGCACAATGGCCCGCATGTGGCAGATCGAGTTCACCTCCGCGGACTTCCTCCCGTTTCTGCCGGAGGAGTGCCAGGTCAACCCGGGCGTGTACGGCTTCGAGCTCGCGAGCTGGCTGTCGCAGGAGCTCGCCCGAAACGGGGTCGTGACGAGCTACCCCATCGGCGAGGACTGGGGCTGGTTGCTCGAGCACGCTGCCGACGGCGGCGCCACAGTGACCATCGGGTGCGCGAGCCAGACCGACCCTGCCGGGGGCTACGCGGCGTCGCCGGTCGCATGGAGCGTGTTCGTCGAAGCTCGCCGCGCTCTCCGAAGCCGCGGCAAGGCCGACCGGGCCGCGTCGACCGCCGAGGTGGGTCAGGCGATCCGGGAGGCTCTCGCGGCAGCTGGCATCGAGGTCACGGAGGTCGGAGCGTAGGAGCGCGCCTCCATCGACGCCAACCAGGTCCCGTCCCCACGACGAAGTCCCGCGGTAGGTCGCAGCCGCCCCTGGCGCCGATGATCAGGGAATCCTGCACCGGTGCCGATGGTCGGATCGGTGCGGCATTCCTTGATCATCACTCCAGGTCGGTCCGGAGGATCGAGTAGCTCACCAGGTCGTGGTGGAGGTCATCGGCCCGGTGCTGGGCGCCGCGGAGCAGGCCCTCGCGGGTGAAGCCGGCCTTCTCCAAGGCCCGCTGCTCGGCGAGGTTCGTGACGTCGGTGCTGGCCTCCACGCGATGCACCTCGGTCGTCGCGAACAGGTGGTCGGCCAGAAGGCGCTGCGCCCTCGTGCCGATGCCGCGCCCGCGGGCGTCCGCGGCCAGCTCGATCCCGATGTTGAGGGCCACTGATCCGGCGTTCGGCCCGTACGCCTCGGCGTGCCAGGACAGGTTGCCGACCGGCGTGCCGTCCTCGAGCACCAGCATCCGTCCGAGGACCTCCACCCGTCGTCCCCCGGTCCGATCACCCCAGTCCGCGTACGGCCCCGGATCCGCGCCCCACGCCTCGAGCAGCGGCTCGTCGTCCTCGGTCACCGGCCGGATCGTCACGTTCACGGAGCCCATCCTGCCGCTGCGGGGCGAGGACTACGCTGACCCGGTGACGACCGCACCGGCGCGAGCCGCCCGGCTGGACCAGGTCAGCGCCTCGAACAGCAGCCTGCGAGGCTTCCTGCACGGCCTGCCGGGGGTCGACCAGGTCGGAGCCGACGGGCGCGCGGCAGCGTTGGCCACCCGCTCGATCAAGACCGACTCGAAGGCCTGGGCCATCGACCTGGCCATCACGATGATCGACCTCACGACCCTCGAGGGCGCCGACACCCCGGGCAAGGTCAAGGCGTTGTGCGCCAAGGCCAGGCACCCGGACCCCGCGGACGCCACCACCCCGCCCGTCGCGGCGGTGTGCGTCTACAACGACCTCGTGGGGATCGCCAAGGAGGCGCTCGGCTCGTCCGGCGTGCACGTGGCCGCCGTCGCCACCGCGTTCCCGTCCGGTCGCGCTTCGCTGCCCGTGAAGCTGGCCGACACCGCCGACGCGGTCGCCGCGGGCGCTGACGAGGTCGACATGGTCATCGACCGTGGCGCGTTCTTGTCCGGCCGCTACCTGCAGGTGCACGACGAGATCGCGGCCGTGAAGCGGGCGTGCACCGGAGCCGACGGACGCGAGGCCCACCTGAAGGTCATCCTCGAGACCGGCGAGCTGCAGACCTACGACAACGTGCGGCGCGCCTCCTGGCTCGCCATGGTCGCCGGAGCCGACTTCATCAAGACGAGCACCGGCAAGATCGCACCAGCCGCGACCCTCCCGGTCACGCTCGTGATGCTCGAGGCCGTGCGCGACTTCCGTTCGGCCACCGGGCGGCAGGTCGGCGTCAAGCCGGCAGGGGGGATCCGCACGACCAAGGACGCCCTGAAGTACCTCGTCCTCGTCAACGAGACCGTGGGCGAGGACTGGCTCGACCCGGCCTGGTTCCGGCTCGGCGCGTCCAGCCTGCTCAACGACCTGCTCATGCAGCGCACCAAGCTGACGACCGGCAGGTACTCCGGGCCCGACTACTTCACCCTCGACTGATGGGCGCTCCCGCATGACCGGATCGCGGTTCACCTACTCCCCCGCGCCGGAGTCGCGCGCCGTCGTCGACCTCAAGCCGTCCTACGGCCTGTTCGTCGACGGGGACTTCGTCGACCCGCTGGACGGGTCGGCCTTCAAGACGATCTCGCCGGCCACCGAGGAGGTCCTCGCCGAGGTCACCGAGGCCGGCCCGCGCGACGTCGACCGGGCGGTGGCGGCCGCGCGGCAGGCGTACGACGGTCCGTGGTCGCGGCTCAGCGGTCGGGAGCGGGGCAAGTACCTCTTCCGGATCGCCCGCATCCTGCAGGAGCGCAGCCGGGAGTTCGCGGTGCTGGAGAGCCTCGACAACGGCAAGCCGATCAAGGAGGCGCGCGACGTCGACGTCCCCCTGGCGGCGGCGCACTTCTTCTACCACGCGGGCTGGGCCGACAAGCTCGGTCACGCCGGCTTCGGGCCGGCCCCCCGGCCGCTCGGTGTTGCCGGCCAGGTGATCCCGTGGAACTTCCCGCTGCTCATGCTGGCCTGGAAGGTGGCCCCGGCCCTCGCCACCGGCAACACCGTCGTCCTCAAACCGGCGGAGACGACGCCGCTCACGGCCCTGCTCTTCGCCGAGGTGTGCCAGCAGGCCGACCTCCCCCCGGGCGTCGTCAACATCCTCACCGGCGCCGGCCGGCACCGGCCAGGCCCTCGTCGAGCACCCCGACGTCGACAAGGTCGCGTTCACCGGCTCCACCGAGGTCGGCAAGGCGATCCGCCGGGCGACTGCCGGCACCGGCAAGAAGCTCACCCTCGAGCTCGGGGGCAAGGCCGCCAACATCGTCTTCGACGACGCGCCCGTCGACCAGGCCGTCGAGGGCATCGTCCGGGGAGTCTTCTTCAACCAGGGCCACGTCTGCTGCGCGGGCACCCGGCTGCTCCTGCAGGAGTCGGTCGCCGAGGAGGTCGTGGACTCCCTCAAGCGCCGGCTCGGCACGCTGCGCCTCGGTGACCCGCTCGACAAGAACACCGACATCGGGGCGATCAACTCCGCCGAGCAGCTCGAGCGCATCCGTGAGATGTCGATGATCGGCGAGGCGGAGGGCGCCGAGCGCTGGTCCCCGCCCTGCGACCTCCCCGACCGGGGTTTCTGGTTCCCCCCGACGGTGTTCACCGGCGTCTCCCAGGCGCACCGGATCGCCCGCGACGAGATCTTCGGTCCGGTGCTGTCCGTGCTCACCTTCCGTACCCCGGCCGAGGCCGTCGAGAAGGCCAACAACACCCCGTACGGCCTGTCGGCGGGCGTGTGGACCGAGAAGGGCAGCCTCATCCTGCACATGGCCCAGCACCTGCGCGCCGGGGTCGTGTGGGCCAACACGTTCAACCACTTCGACCCTGCCTCGCCGTTCGGCGGCTACAAGGAGTCGGGCTTCGGTCGCGAGGGCGGCCGACACGGGCTGGAGGCCTACCTCGATGTCTGACCGCCGACCCCCTGCCGCACCCGAGCGGCTCGACGTCCGCAAGACCTACAAGCTCTACATCGGCGGAGCCTTCCCGCGCAGCGAGAGCGCCCGCAGCTACGAGGTCACCGGGGCGAAGGGCGAGTTCCTGGCCAACGCGGCGCTCGCCTCGCGCAAGGACGCGCGCGACGCCGTCGTCGCCGCCCGCGCCGCCTTCCCGAAGTGGTCGTCAGCGACGGCGTACAACCGCGGCCAGGTCGTCTACCGCGTGGCCGAGCTGCTCGAAGGGCGGCGCGCCCAGTTCGTCGACGAGGTGGCCGCGGCCGAGGGTCTCAGCGCACGCAAGGCCTCGACGCTCGTGGACGCGACCGTCGACCGGCTCGTCTGGTACGCCGGCTGGGCCGACAAGATCGCCCAGGTGCTCGGCGGCTCCAACGCGGTCTCCGGGCCTTTCTTCAACTTCTCCCTCCCCGAGCCCACCGGGGTCGTCGCGATCCTCGCGCCGCAGCAGTCCTCGCTGCTGGGCCTGGTGTCCTGCGTGGCACCGGTCATCGCGACCGGGAACACCTGCGTCGTGCTCGCCTCCGAGGCCAGGCCGCTGCCCGGCTGTCACGTTGACCGAGGTGCTCGCGACCTCCGACGTGCCCGGAGGCGTCGTCAACCTGCTCACGGGCAGGGTCTCCGAGGTCGCGCCGCACCTGGCCTCTCACATGGACGTCAACGCCATCGACCTCACCGGTGCCGGGCCCTCGGCCGCCGACCTCGAGGTCGCCGCCGCGGACAACGTCAAGCGGGTGCTGCGGCCACGGGTCGACGCGGACGGACGCGAGGCCGACTGGTTGCCCGAGCCGGACCTCACCCGGCTGCGCGCCTTCGTGGAGACCAAGACGGTCTGGCACCCGATCGGTGTCTGACGCCCACGCTCGCGCGGTCGGTCACCTGCGCGAGCAGTCGATCCGGCGCGCCCTGTCGGTGGTCGACGGTCCACCCGGGCTGCTCGCCGTCTTCGACAGCGAATGGCCGGCGTCGCACTTCTCCAACCGCGTACTGGTCACCGCTGACCTCCCGTCCGGCGTGGGGCCCGAGGACGTGCTCGCCTTCACCGAGGAAGCCTTCTCCGGGCGAGGGCTCGACCACCGCAAGGTCGACGTCCTCGACGGCGCCACGGGCGACCGGCTCGAAGCCGGTCTGGTCGCGGCGGGCTTCGCCCATGACGTCGTGCTGCTGATGGCAGCGACCTCGGAACCGGCCAGAGCGATCGACGCGGTCACCGTCGACGCCGTCCCGGAGCATGACGTGCGTGGCCTCGTCGAGGAAGGCTGGCTGCTGGACGAGCCGGACTTCTCTGCGGAGACCGTGCGTCAGCTGGTCGGCCGCCGTGCGGCGATGGACCGCGTCGGGCCGATCACCCGGCTGGCCGTCCGAGACCCGGCGTCCGGCGCCGTCGTGGCGAAGGCCGACCTGGTCGTGATCGACGACGTGGCCGAGATCGACGACGTGATGACCCTGCCGGACCACCGAGGGCGGGGGTACGCCTCCGCGCTCGTGCTCGAGGCGGCCCGCCGGGCTCGCGGCGAGGGCGCCGACCTGGTCTACCTGCAGGCCGCCGAGGACGACTGGCCGAAGCACCTCTACACCCGGCTCGGCTTCGCGGAGATCGGCCGGACCCACGAGTTCACCCGGACGAGCGCCGCGGTCACGCCATGACGGAGGTGTCGCGCGAGACGCTGACCGATGGCACGGGTCGACCGGTCCTGACCTTCGTCCGGACGACCCGCGACGACCTGCCCGCCGCCGACCTCGTGGAGCTCGCGCCGGGAGTCCCCACCGCCGACGCGGCATCGGTCGCGGAGACCTCCTTCCCGGGGTGGGCCTTCTCGGCCCCTCCTGCGCTCGGCCGGCTGCTGCTCGACCGGGGGGCGAGGCGCATCCGGCACGCCCACGTGATGGCGCGCGACCTGGTCGCGGACCCGCCCGACCCGGCGTGGGGGCGCCTCGTGCCGGAAGGCCCCTCGCTCACGGTCGGCCCCGCGTCCCTCGTCGCGCTGGAGTACCTCGAGGCGGCCGAGGCCGCCTACCCGCCCGAGCACCCGGACTGGGAGCCGCGCTGCCTCACCCGCCGACCGGCTGGCCCAGGACATCACCCCTCTTCTCGACGGCACGCTGGGACCGCTGCTCATGGCCAGCGGGGTCGTCCGGCGCCCGGACGGCTCGGTCGTCGCCGCCTGCCTGGTCACCGACCGTCCGCAGGAGGGGCCGTGGGTCGTCGACGTCTTCCGGAGGCCGGCTCCGGGCTACCTAGGGCTCGGCTCCCTGCTGCTCCGTAGGGCGCTGGCGCTCCTGGCCCACGAGGGTTGGACCACCCTCGGTCTGGCCGTCACCGACGGCAACCCGGCGCGGAGCACGTACGAACGGCTGGGCTTCCAGCACGTCCTCGAGTCCGTCACCGTCCAGCTCCCCGACCCCCGCTGAGGGTGACGAAACGTACGCGACACGCCGCGTGTCGCGTACACAACGTCACCCTCAGCGGAGGTCAGGGGGTGAGGGCGGCGTAGCCGGGCTTGATGACGTCGGTGATCAGGGCCAGCCGCTCGTCGAAGGGCAGGAACGCCGACTTCATCGCGTTGACCGTGAACCAGGCGAAGTCCTCGAGGTCATAGCCGAAGGCCTCCGACAGGAGCGCGAACTCGCGAGTCATCGTGGTGCCGCTCATCAGCCGGTTGTCGGTGTTGACCGTCACCCGGAACCGCAGCCGGGTCAGGAGCCCGAGGGGGTGCTCGGCGATCGAGCCGGCGGCCCCGGTCTGGATGTTCGACGACGGGCACATCTCCAGCGGGATGCGCTGGTCACGCACGTACGCCGCGAGGCGGCCCAGCTCGACGGTCCCGTCAGCGGCGACGCTGATGTCGTCGATGATGCGCACCCCGTGGCCCAGCCGGTCGGCGCCGCACCACTGGATGGCCTCCCAGATGGAGGGGAGACCGAACCCCTCGCCGGCGTGGATGGTGAAGTGCGCGTTCTCTCGCTGGAGGTACTCGAAGGCGTCGAGGTGCCTGGTCGGGGGGTAGCCCGCCTCCGCCCCGGCGATGTCGAACCCCACGACACCCTGGTCCCGGTAGGCGACCGCCAGCTCGGCGATCTCCCGCGAACGGGCGGCGTGCCGCATGGCCGTGAGCAGCGTGCCCATCCGGATGGGGTGGCCCGCGGCCTCGGCCCGCGCCGAACCCTCGCCGAAGCCCTCCAGGACCGCCTCGACGACCTCGGCCAGCGAGAGCTCCCCCTCCACGTGCAGCTCAGGGGCGAACCGCACCTCCGCGTAGACCACCCCGTCGGCCGCCAGGTCCTCGGCGCACTCAGCGGCGACCCGCACCAGCGCCGACCGCGTCTGCATGACCCCGACCGTGTGCGCGAAGGTCTCGAGGTAGCGCTCGAGGGATCCCGAGTCGCACGACTCGACGAACCAGGCGGCCAGCGCGTCCGGGTCGGTGGTCGGAAGGCCGACGTAGCCGGTCTCGGCGGCCAGCTCGATGATCGTCCGTGGACGCAGACCCCCGTCGAGGTGGTCGTGGAGGAGCACCTTGGGAGCGCGACGGAGCACGGAGAGGTCGATCACACGTCCCACCGTAGCGGGGCTCAACCCCGGGCCTGTTTCCGCCGACAAAGAGCGCATGCCATCCGTCGAGGAGACCCGTGTCATCCGGCCCGCGGCGGTGCTCGACGAGCGCACCACGGTCCGGGTCATGACCGAGCTGGCGCGCCTGGATGTCGCCAACGGTGGGCTCTGGAACGCCTCGTCCTCGCTGTGGCAGCGCTACGACCTGCCCTGGGACGGCTTGGGCGGGAGCCGTGGCTCGGCCCGGCTCATCGGCTCGATCGCCGTGATGTACGACTCCCCGCACCGTCACCAGATCACCATCTACAAGGTGACGATCACGGCGTACGGCAAGGAGCTCGGCTGGGAGGTCAACGGGCTCTGCGACGACGCGCTCACCTGGGTCGGCCTGACCCTCGAGAGCTGCCCGCGGGCCGAGCTGGCCGCTCCGCCGGTGCGCGACCCGTTCAAGGCCAGCGCGCCGTAGTTGCTCACTCGTTCCTGACGACCGCCCAGCTCAGGCCTCGACGCGGTCGATCACGAGCGGAAGCGGCACCGACGGACCGTCGACCTCGATGCCGCCGTCCAGCGCCTCGAGCGCCCGAGCGAATCGAGCCGACTCGTCAGCGCACAGGGTGAGCAAGAGGCTGCCCGCCACGACGTGATCCCCTGGCTTGGCGTGCATGACCACCCCCGCCCCAGCCGAGACCGGGTCCTCCTTGCGGGCCCGTCCCGCCCCAAGCCGCCAGGAAGCCACGCCCACTGCGTACGCGTCCAGCTTGGTCAGCGTGCCGGTCGCCGGGAGCCACGACGACGTGCGTACTCTCGCGCCACCGGAAGCACCGCGTCCGGCGTCGCCGCCCTGTGCTGAGATCATCCGGCGCCAGTGGTCCATCGCCGACCCGTCGGCCAACCGGTCCGCTGGGTCGACGTCGGTGACACCAGCGGCCGCGAGCATCTCCCTGGCCAGGATCAGGGTCAGCTCGACCACGTCGGACGGTCCCCCGCCGGCCAGCACCTCGACGGACTCCGTGACCTCCAGGGCGTTACCCACGGTGAGCCCGAGCGGGGTGTCCATGGCCGTGAGCAGGGCGACGGTGCGCACTCCGGCGGCCGTGCCAAGGCCGACCATGATCACCGCGAGCTCGCGAGCCCTGGCCGCGTCCTTGTTGAAGGCGCCGGAGCCCACCTTGACGTCCAGGACCAGGGCGCCCGTGCCTTCGGCGATCTTCTTGCTCATGATCGAGCTCGCGATGAGCGGGATGCACTCGACCGTGCCGGTGACATCGCGCAAGGCGTACAGCTTCTTGTCCGCCGGGGCGAGTGACGGGCTCGCCGCGCAGATGACGGCACCGGCGTCGCGCAGGACGCCGAGCATCTCCGAGTTTGAGAGCTCTGCACGCCAGCCGGGGATGGACTCGAGCTTGTCGAGGGTGCCCCCGGTGTGCCCGAGCCCGCGCCCGGACAGCTGCGGCACGGCTACCCCACAGGCGGCAGCCAGTGCTACCAGCGGCAGGGTGATCTTGTCGCCCACCCCGCCTGTCGAGTGCTTGTCGACCGTGGGTCGGTCGAGCGAGGAGAAGTCCATCCGCTCGCCGCTACGAATCATCGCGTCGGTCATCCGCGAGATCTCATGATGGGTCATGCCATTGAACAGGATCGCCATGGCCAGCGCCGACATCTGCTCGTCGGCCACGACGCCGCGCGTGTAGGCGTCGACGACCCAGTCGATCTGAGAGTCGGTCAGCTCACCGCCGTCGCGCTTCGCCGACGATGACCTCGACAGCGTTGTAGGCCTCCGCCCTGCTCATGCGCGCTCCTTCAGGTCGTCCGGCCCGAAGGCGTCCGGGAGCACCTCGCGCATCGGCTTGATCCCGCTGACCGTCTCGACGAGGCAGTCGGCTCCACCGTTCTCCCACAGCAGCTGCCGGCATCGGCCGCAGGGCATCAGCGCGGCGCCGTGCTGGTCGACGCAGACGACCGCGACGAGCCGGCCACCGCCGCTGGCGTGCAGCGCCGACACCATGCCGCACTCGGCGCACAGCCCCAACCCGTACGACGCGTTCTCGACGTTGCAGCCGACGACGATCCGGCCGTCGTCGACCCGGCCGGCCACCCCCACCTTGAAGTTCGAGTACGGCGCATACGCGTGCTGCATGATCTCGACAGCTGCCGCGCGCAGCTCGTCCCAGCCCGGGTCGACCGCCACCGGCTAGTCCTCCCCCTCGCGGTAGGGGATGCCGTCCGCCGCCGGAGGTCGAAGCCGCTGGGTGGCCAACGACAAGACGACCAGCGTCGTGACGTACGGCGTGACGAACGTGGCCTGCGCCGGGAGCTCGTCGGTCGCGAGGTACCACCAGGCGAACAACGCCGCGAAGACCAGCGCCAGAGTGCCGGTGATGACCTGGCGCTTGCGCACCAGCAAGCCACAGACCCCACAGGAGCAGAGCGAGCGCCGCAACGACGAGGAGCGCGTGCACGGCTTCGGAACCGCGCAGCTGGAGCGCGTCGGCGTAGCCGAACAGCCCGGCGCCCGCCGCCAGACCACCCGGCCGCCAGTTGCCGAAGATCATCGCGGCCAGGCCGATGTAGCCCCGCCCCGCCGTCTGCCCCTCACGGTAGATGTTGTTGAGCACCTCGGCGAGGAAGACACCGCCGACGCCGGCGAACGCGCCGGAGGCGACGACCGCGATGTACTTGTAGCGCTTCACGCGGACGCCGAGCGTGGCGGCAGCGTGCGGAGCTTCTCCCACCGAGCGCAGCCTCAGACCGAAGGCGGTGCGCCAGAGGAGGTAGTAGCTCGCGACGACGAGCAGGATCGCGAGAATCGTGAGGTAGGACAGGTTCGTCGTCAGACCGGCCAGCACCGCGGCCACGTCCGAGACGACGAACCACCCGTTGTTCGCCACGTCGAGCAGGAACGGCGACAGCCCGGGGATCGTCACCGTGCCCATCGACTCCATCGGCGGCGACTGGGTGGGACCTCCGCCCTCGACCCCCTCGAACAGAACGGATGCGAGGTACTGCGTGAGTCCGAGGGCCAGGATGTTGATGGCGACACCGGAGACGATCTGGTCGACCGCGAAGGTCACCGTGGCGACGGCGTGGAGCAGCCCTCCCAGGGCGCCGAAGGTGACGCCGAAGAACAAGCCGGCCCACGGCCCCCACTGGTAGCCCGCCCAACCCGCACCGAAGGTCCCGAGGATCAGCATCCCTTCGAGACCGATGTTGACGACTCCGGCCCGCTCCGACCACAGCCCGCCGAGCCCGGCCATCGCGATGGGCACGGACAGCCCGACGGCCGCCGCGACCGTGCCCGCCGACGTGAGATCGTCCGCCCCGGTCACGATGCGCACCAAGGACAACGACACCATCACGCCGAGGAAGATCAGCGCGATCCCGCGAACCCCGAGGGACCGCGAGCTGCTCTTGCGGAGCCTGACGTCGACGGTGGGGTCAGCCTGCGGCTGCGCTGAGAGGCTCATGCCGCTGCTCCCTGGGGAGTGACCGGCTCGGCCGTGCCGAGCTGTCGGCCGACGTCGTGGGCGACCTGTCGGATGCGGTACCGCCGGACCAGCTCATAGGCGATCACCACCGAGAGCACGAGAACGCCCTGCATGATGAGGACGATCTCGTTCGGGATGCCCTCGAAGTCGAGCCGAGTGGCGGAGCTGTCGAGGAAGCCCCAGAGCAGCGCGCCGAACGCGATGCCCACCGGGTTGTTGCGACCGAGCAGGGCGATGGCGATCCCGGTGAACCCGAGCCCGGCAGGGAAGTCCAGCGAGTACGCGTACGACGAGCCCAGCAGCTGGGGCATCCCGACGAGCCCGGCGACCGCGCCGGACAGCAGCATGGCGACGAGGATCATCTTCTTGACGTTGACCCCGCTCGCGACCGCCGCCGGTTCCGAGCTGCCCGTGGCCCGCAGGTCGAAGCCGAAGCGGGTGCGGTTGAGGAGGAACCAGTAGGCCCCGCCCACCACGACCGCGACGAGGATGAAGCCGAAGACCTCTCCCTTCGCGCCAGGGATGATGCCGAGACCGGGGAACTGGCCGGACGGAGGGAGCGGCTTGGTGGAGATGTTGTTGGAGCCCTCGACCGTCTCGGCGAGGCGGCCCGGCGTCAACAGGTAGGCGATGAGCCCGGTCGCGATGAAGTTGAGCATGATCGTCGAGATGACCTCGCTCACCCCCCGGGTGACCTTGAGGACAGCCGCGATGCCAGCCCAGAAGGCACCCACGAGCATGGCAACCACGATGATCAGGAGCACGTGAAGCGGACCTGGCAGAGACACGGCAGCCCCCACGGCCGCCGCCACGAGCGCCGCAAGTCGGTACTGACCGTCCACACCGATGTTGAACAGGTTCATCTTGAACCCGATCGCCACGGCGATGGCCGACAAGTAGTACGTGGTGGCCGAGTTGAGGATCTGCACCTGGATGCGCGGTTTGCCGATCTCGCCGGCCAGGACCTGGAACGTCTGGAACGGGTCGCGACCGCTCACCACCAGAACGAGGGAAGTGATGACGATCGTGAACGCGATCGCGAGCAGCGGTGCCGCCAGGGCGAGCCCGAGCCTCCGGAGGGAGAAGCGCCCGTTCACGCGGCCTCGCCTCCGGCGCCGGTCATCGCGGTCCCGAGGTCCTCAGGGGTGACGTGAGCGGGATCCATGTCCGCGACCAGCCGGCCGCGCAGCATCACCTTGAGGGAGTCGGACAGCCCGATCAGCTCGTCCAGGTCGGCCGAGACCAGGAGCACGGCGAGCCCGCGGCCGCGCGCGTCCCGGATGAGATCCCAGATCGCAGCCTGCGCTCCTACGTCCACCCCTCGGGTCGGGTGCGCCGCCACGAGCACGATCGGGTCGGCGCTCATCTCGCGGCCGACGATGAGCTTCTGCTGGTTGCCACCCGACAGCGCCGAGGCGAGGACGTCGATGGACGGAGTCCGTACGTCGTAGTCGTCGACGATCCGTTTGGTGTCCTTCTTCGCCCCACGCGGGTCGATGAAGGGGCCGCGGGCGTTCGGGGGCTTGGGTCTGGTGACCGAGCATCCGGTTCTCCCAGAGCGGGGCGTCCAGCAGCAGGCCGTGCCGCGTGCGGTCCTCAGGGATGTAGGCCACGCCTGTCTCCCGTCGACGTCGGGTGGACCAGTGGGAGATGTCCTCGTCGCCGAGCACCACCGTCCCGGCGGAGGCGTGCCGCATGCCCATCAGGGTCTCGACCAGCTCCGCCTGCCCGTTGCCCTCGACCCCGGCGATCCCCAGCACCTCGCCGGCGTGGATGGTGAAGGAGATGTCCGACAGCAGCGGCCTGCCGTCGGAGCTCGTGAGGCCCAGGCCGGAGACCGTGAGCAGCGGTCGGTCGGTGACGGTCGACTCGCGCGTCTCCGGGGACGGCAGCTCGCTGCCGACCATGAGCTCGGCCAGCTGACGCGAGGTCACGTCGCCGGGCAGCACGGAGGCCACGGTGGTACCCCGGCGGATCACCGTGATCTCGTCGGCGACCTTGAGCACCTCGTCCAGCTTGTGCGAGATGAAGATGATCGCCATGCCTTGCTCCTTGAGACCGCGCAAGGCCCCGAAGAGCTCGTCCACCTCCTGGGGGACGAGCACCGCGGTCGGCTCGTCGAGGATGAGCGTGCGGGCGCCCCGGTAGAGGACCTTGAGGATCTCCACCCGTTGGCGGTCACCCACTCCGAGGTCCTCGACAAGGGAGTCAGGGTCCACGTCGAGCCCGTAGGCGTCGGAGATCTCCATGATCTTGCGGCGCGCCGCACCGAAGTCGAGCCACCCGCGCCGCGTGGGTTCGTCGCCGAGGACGACGTTCTCGAGCACGGTGAGGTTGTCAGCCAGCTGGAAGTGCTGGTGCACCATGCCGATCCCCCGGGCGATGGCGTCGGAGGGCGAGTGGATCACCACGGTCTCGCCGTCGACGCTGATCGTCCCCTCCTCGGGGCGGTGCATCCCGTAGAGGGTCTTCATCAGCGTCGACTTGCCCGCACCGTTCTCCCCGACGATCGCGTGGACCGTGCCACGCCGCACCGTGAGGTCCACGTCATGGTTGGCGACGACCCCGGGGAACCGCTTGGTGATGCCACGAAGCTCGACCGCCGGTGGGACGTCGGCCGCAGGAGCCGGGTGCGGGTCGTTGACGGAGATGGTCGTGCTCCTCCCTCGAAGGTGTGCCGGTCGCTGACGGCGAAGGGCCCGGTCCGCACGCTATCGCGCGCGAACCGGGCCCGGGGTGAGCCGCCGGAAGCCGTTACAGCTTGTCGGCCACGACGATCTCACCAGAGATGATCTTCGCCGCCAGCGCGTCGGTCTCGGCCTCGTAGGGCTGGACCGCCGGGTTGGACTTCGAGTAGCCGACGCCGTCCTTGGCCAGGTCGAAGACCTGGACCCCGGTCAGGCACGTGCCGTCGACGCACGACTTGATCATGTCGTAGACAGCGACGTTCACCCGCTTGAGCATCGAGGTGAGGATGACGTCCTTGACCGCGTTCAGCGCCGGCTGCTTGTACTGGTCGGAGTCGACGCCGATCACCCACTGGCTGCCCACCTTGGCCGCCTTCATGGCACCCGCACCGGAGCCGCCGGCCGCCGCGTAGATCACGTCGGCGTCGTCGTCGTACATGCCCTGGGCCGCAGTCTGGCCCTTCGCGGCATCGTTGAAGCCCGAGAAGTCCGGGGGCTCGGTGAGGTACTTGACCAGGATCTTGATGTCCGGGTTGATCTCCTTGGCGCCCTGCTCGAATCCGGCCTGGAACTTCTGGATCAGCGGGACGTTGACGCCCCCCATGAACCCGATGGTGCCGGTCTTGGATGCCTGGGCGGCGATGGAACCGACCAGGTAGCTCCCCTGCTCCTCGGCGAAGACCAGGCTGGCGACGTTGGCCTCGTCAGCGAGGGAGGCGTCGTCGACGATGGCGAAGTTGATGTCGGGGTACTCCGTGGCGACCTTCGTCAAGGCCGGGGCGTAGGCGAAGCCGATCGCGATGATCGGGTTGTACCCGTCCTCGGCCAGCTGGGTGAGCCGCTCCAAGCGGGTGGCGTCGGTCTCACCCTGGGGGGCCGCGGAGAGCTCCTTGACCGTCAGGCCGTTGAAGTCCGTAGCGGCGAGGTCGAGGCCGACGGCCGCCGAGTCGTTGAACGACTGGTCACCTCGCCCACCGACGTCGTAGGCCATCCCGACCTTGATGGTCGTGGTCGAGCCGGACGGGGAGGGCGAGGTTCCGGTGCCGGTGCTACCGCCACCGCTGCTGCCACAGGCAGCGAGCATGAGTGCCGCGACGGAGGTCGCAGCCGCGATCTTGATCACCCTGCGCAAGGGCGTTCTCCTTCCAAGGTCGCGCTCGACAGACGTGCCGGCGCGTTCCCTCCACCCTAGTCGCGGGAGCGGTGCGTTTCCGAACCTCTAGCCGTTGTTCGCCGAGTCGTTACCCGACTGTGAAGCGCGCGCCTCCTCGGTCCAGCCCGCGACGATCTCCTGGACGTGGTGGAACTGGTCGGTCTCGTCGCTGCGGTCGGTGAGCAGCGCCCGGCGGAAGACCCAGCTGACGACGGCGGTGGCGAGCAGGAGGAGCACGACGGTGGTCATGTCCCCAGTGTCCCAAGCGTGGCGGGGTGCTCGAGACCGTCGAGCCCCCGACAGGTGGCCGTCAGCGCGTCTAGAAGGCGTCGGCAGGCGTGTAGGTGCCCCAGACCTCGCGCAGGGCGTGACACACCTCACCCACCGTTGCCGACGCCGCCAGGGCCTCCCGCATCGGAGGGAGGCAGTTGTCGGTGCCCTCGGCGGCCCGCCGCAGGGCGTCCAGGCCCCGCTGGACAGCCGCGGTGTCGCGGTCGGCGCGCAGCCGGTCCAGCCGTTCGCACTGCTCACCCTCGATCGCGAGGTCGACCCGGAGCGGTTCGTACGGCTCCTCGGCGTCGATGGCGAACCGGTTGACCCCGACCACCACCCGCTCGCCGGCGTCGATCTGACGAGTCACGGTGTAGGCGGACTGCTCGATCTCGCTCTTCTGGAAGCCCGCCTCGATACCCGCCACCGCACCTCCGAGGTCCTCGATGCGGGCCATCAGGTGCCGGGCGGCAGCCTCGAGCTCGTCGGTCATCGACTCCACGACGTAGGACCCCGCGAAGGGGTCGACCGTGGCGGTGACGTCGGTCTCGTAGGCGAGGACCTGCTGGGTGCGAAGGGCGAGGCGCGCCGACTTCTCGGTCGGCAGCGCGAGCGCCTCGTCGAAGGAGTTGGTGTGCAGCGACTGCGTGCCGCCCAGCACAGCCGCGAGGCCCTGCACGGCAACCCGCACGAGGTTGATCTCGGGCTGCTGAGCGGTCAGCTGGACGCCAGCGGTCTGGGTGTGGAAGCGCAGCATCAGCGACTTGGGGTTCTTCGCACCGAACTCCTCGCGCATCACGTGGGCCCAGATCCGTCGGGCGGCCCGGAACTTGGCGACCTCCTCGAGGATGGTCGTGCGCGAGACGAAGAAGAACGCCAGCCTGGGGGCGAACTCGTCGACGTCCTGGCCGGAGGCGATGGCCGCCCGGACGTACTCGATGCCGTTGGCGAGGGTGAAGGCGATCTCCTGCGCCGGCGTCGCCCCGGCCTCGGCCATGTGGTAGCCGGAGATGGAGATGGTGTTCCACCGGGGGATCTCACGGTGGCAGTAGGTGAAGATGTCGGTGACGAGCCGGAGCGAGGCCTGCGGCGGGTAGATGTAGGTGCCGCGAGCGATGTACTCCTTGAGCACGTCGTTCTGGATCGTCCCGTTGAGCGCCGGGCCGGGCACGCCCTGCTCGGCGGCGACCAGCTCGTAGAGGCACAGCAGCATGGCCGCCGGCGCGTTGATGGTCATCGACGTCGACACCTTGTCGAGCGGGATGCCGCCGAACAACGTGCGCATGTCCTCGATCGAGTCGATGGCCACGCCGACCTTGCCGACCTCGCCGTGCGCGATCGGCTCGTCGGAGTCGTAGCCCATCTGGGTCGGCAGGTCGAAGGCGACCGACAGGCCGGTCGTGCCGGCAGCGAGCAGCTGCTTGTAGCGCTCGTTGGACTCGGCGGCAGTGCCGAAGCCGGCGTACTGGCGCATGGTCCAGGGGCGGCCGGTGTACATCGTCGGGTAGACGCCGCGGGTGTAGGGGAACGCGCCTGGCGCGCCGAGCCGCTCAGCCGGGTCCCAGCCGTCGAGCGCCTCCGGCCCGTAGACCGCAGCGATCGGGAGTCCTGACTCGGTGAGGCGGGCAGCCTCCGGGCGTGGTTCGGCAGCCATGCTGCGAGCCTATCGCCGGGGCTTCCGGGGCCTCGGCTAGACCTCCGCGTGCAGCTCCAGAGCGGCCGAGGCGAGCCACAGTGCCTGCATGCGTTCGGGCGTCATCCCCTCGTCCTCGAGCGCGAGCTGGATGGCCAGACCGTCCATCAGCGAAGCGAGTCGCACCGTCGCGTCGTCGGGGTCGGCCGGCGCGAACACCCCCGCGCTGATCCCTTCGTCCACGACGTCGCGCAGGCAGCTGCGCCAGCGCCGGTCCAGCTGCTCGCGGGCGGCGCGAGCCGACGGGTCGTGCAGGGCTCGGACCCACAGCTCGAGCCACAGGGTCCAGTCACCGACCGCTGGACCGGACCCGGACCCGAGCTCGGCCATGTGGCGCAGCTTGTCAGCCGGGCCGTCGGAGGCGGCGAGGTCGCGCTCGAGATCGTCGTAGAAGGCGTCCTCGAGGGTGGTGAGCGCCTCGGTGAGGGCGCCGGCGAGTGAGGAGAAGTGGTAGAGCACCAGTCCGGACGAGGTGCCTGCCGCCGTCGCGATGTCCGCCACCCGGGTGCCGGCGTAGCCGCGTTCTCGGAGGACTTCGACCACCGCTGCCAGGATCCGGCGGCGCCGCTCCTCGGGTGCTTTCGCGGCGATGACCACCGACGGGCTCCTCTCGCGGCGTGGCTGGCTTGACGCGGTCCTGAATGCACGTTCAGGATACCCCCGCGGCACCGCACTCACCGAAGCGGACCGCGGGAGGCGTCGTGACCGGGTTGTCGCAGTTCACACCGGACCAGCAAGCGCTGGCCCGGCGAGCCACCGAGTTCGCCGAGCAGGTGGTCCAACCCGTCGAGCTGGAGGCCGAGCTCGGTGGCGGGCCGGTCTCCGCAGCGAGCCAGCAGCGGATCCGCAGCGCGGCGCTGGAGGCCGGGCTGCAGGGCGGGCTGCACCGCACGGAGGACGGCGGCAACTCCTGGACCTACCTCGAGTGGTTCCTCGTCGAGGAAGCCTTGGGCCGGACGACGAACGCCGTCAGCTGGTACGTGCCCAACGCCTACAACGTCTGGCGCGCGGCCAGCCAACGGCTCAAGGAGCGCTGGCTGCACCCGGCCCTGCGCGGTGAGCTGCACGACGCGTACGCCGTGACCGAAGCCGGCGCCGGCTCCGACCCGAGCCTCATGCGGTCGACCGCCACCAGGGTCGCCGGTGCGGCTGGGTGCTCAACGGGGAGAAGTGGTTCGTCACCTTCGGCGACGTCGCGGCGGTCATCGTCGTGAACGCCTGGGCGCTCCCTGAAGGACCCGACGGCCCGCGACTGCCCACCCTGTTCGCCGTGCCCGCCGATGCCCCTGGCATCGCCGTGGTCGACCAGCCCGCCTTCACGCACAACTACCCCCACGGGCACCCCACGCTCAGCTTCACCGACGTCCACGTCTCGGACGCGGACGTGATCGGCGAGGTCGGTGCCGGCGACGACCTCCAGCGCTCCTGGTTCGTCGAGGAACGGCTCGGCATCGCCGCGCGGTGCGGAGGGGCGATGCTCCGACTCCTGGAGGAGTCGGTCGACTGGGCGGCGAACCGCGAGCAGGGCGGAGCCCGGCTCCTCGACCACCAGGGAGTCTCCTTCCCCCTGGCGGACTCGGCGACCGAGGCGGCGGCTGGACGGCTGCTGGCCCTGGAGGTGGCCCGACTGGCCGACGCCGGGGCCGACCCCAAGCTGGTGCACGGCAAGGCGTCCATGGCCAAGCTGTTCTGCTCGGAGGCTGCCTACCGCTGCGCCGACCGCGCGGTGCAGGTCTTCGGAGGCCGGGGCTACATGCGCACGACGGCGGCCGAGCGGTACTGGCGCGAGCTGCGCGTCGACCGCATCTGGGAGGGCTCCTCGGAGATCCAACGGATCATCGTGGCCCGCGCGCTGGAGAAGCGCGGCGTCACCGCCATGATCACCTGATGGACCTCGGTCGCCTGCTCGCCCCGCGCAGCATCGTCGTGGTCGGCGCCACCGAGCGCCCGGCGTCCTACGGCGGGCAGACGGTGCGCAACCTCCTCCTCGCAGGTTTTGACGGCGGCCTCGTCGGGGTGAACCCCGGTCGGACCGAGGCGCACGGCCTCGCCTGCCTCCCGACCTTGACCGAGGCGGCGGAGCGGCTCGGATCCGCCCCCGACGCCGTCGTCGTCGCGACCCCGGCTGAGGGCGTCGCCGAGCTGGTCGACGAGGCCGGGCGGCTCGGCGCAGGCGGGGTCGTGGTCTACGCCGCGGGCTTCGCGGAGGCTCCCGGCGAGGAGCACGGTCCCGCTCTGCAGGCGGGGCTCGTGGCCGCGGCCGCGCGCCACGACCTGCCGGTCGTCGGGCCCAACGGGAACGGTCTGGTCGCGGTCCACAGCCGGGCACCGATGTGGGGGGACGCCGTCACGCTGGGCCCGCCCGGGGGGATCGCCTTGATCACCCAGAGCGGCAACGTCGGGGTGAACGCCCTGGCCCTGCGGGGTGGCCCGAGGTTCCACACCGTCGTCTCCGGGGGCAACCAGGCCGTGCTCGACGCCTCGGCCCTGCTCGCGCACCTGGCCGCCACCGACGGCGTGCGGGTGGCCGCGCTCTACCTCGAGTCCGACGGCGAGGGCGCCGAGCTGGCGTCGGCGCTCGCCCGCTGCCTCGACCTCGGGGTCCGGGTGGTCGTGCTCAAGGGCGGCCGGAGCGAGGCCGGCCGCGCCGCCGGAGCGGCGCACACTGCCTCTCTCGCCGGCGACGCCCGCGTGTTCCGTGCCCTGCTGCGCGAGGCCGGTGCGGTCGTCGTCGACGACCTGGCCGAGCTCCTCGGGGTCGCGCAGGCCCTCGACCGGCCGCGCACCGCTCCCCGACCGACGGCTTCCCAGCTGGCCGTCGTGACCTGCTCCGGGGGCGACTGCACGATGGCCGGGGACCTCGCGGCGGACCTCGGGATCCCCCTCGCCCGGCTCACCGACCAGACCCGGGCCGGGCTGCACGCGGTTCTGCCGCCGACCGCCACCGTGGTGAACCCCCTCGACCACACCAACGCCGTGTTCGGAGACACCCCCGCGGTCGCGGCCATCGTCGAGGTCCTGGCCCGCGACCCCGAGGTCGGCGTGGTGCTGGCGCTCCAGGACCAGCCCGCTGATCTGCCCGAGGACGCCGCGAGCCAGTGGCGCGACACCCTGGAGGGCGACGTCCGTGGGGTGGCGGCTGCTGGCGTCCCGCTCCTCATCGCCTCGACGCTTCCCGACCACCGACCCGATCGCGACGGCGCGCTCGGGGGGCTTCGGGTCGGGCTGCTCGCGGCAGCCGCGTTGCTTGCCGAGGTCCCCGCCGACGGCGACCGCATGCGAGCCGTCGCCGGGGTCGCCGGCCCCCGATCCAGCGCAGACGCCTTCTCCCTGTCCGAGGACCAGGGCAAGGCCCTGCTGGCCCAGCACGGCGTGCGGGTCCCCGAGGGGCTCGTGGCCGACGACGCCACCGGAGCGGTCACGGCCCTGGCAGCCCTCGGCCCACCCGTCGTGGTGAAGGCGGTTCACGCCGACCTGCTCCACAAGACCGAGCTCGGCGCGGTCGTGCTCGGGCTCACCGACCCCGCGGACGTGCACGCCGCTGCCGAACAGGTCCTCGCCGCCGGGCCGGCGGGGGCCCGCGTCCTCGTCGAGCGGATGGCTGACCCCGGCCTCGAGGTCGTGGTCGCCGCGCACCGCGACGGGGTCGTGCCCGTGCTCGTGCTCGGGCTCGGCGGGGTCTGGGCCGAGGTGCTCGACGACGTCGTGGTGGTGCCGCTCCCCGCCGACGCCGACCGCGTGGAAGCCGCAATCCTCGGCCTGCGGGCGGCCCCGATGCTGCTCGGCGCCCGTGACGGCGAGCCGTACGCGCTGCGCTCCCTCGCCCGGCTCGCAGCGGCGGTCGGCGACCTGCTGCTCAGCGAGCAGCTCGGCCTCGTGGAGCTGAACCCGGTGCTCGTCGGTCGAGGCGCCGACGGGCACTCCGTCGCCGTCGACGCCGTCGTCCGAGTCTGAGCCCCAGCGTCGCTCCGCGAGGAAGGTCCACTCATGCCAGAGACGTACACCGACATCGACGCCTACATCGCCACCTTCCCCGACGACGTCCAGGGGGTGCTGGAGGACGTGCGTCGCGCGATGCACGCCGCCGTGCCCGGGGCCGGCGAGGCGATCAGCTACCAGATGCCGACGATCACGCTCGACGGTCGCTCGCTGGTCCACTTCGCCGCCTGGAAGGAGCACCTCGGCCTCTATCCCCTCCCGGCCGGGCCGGCAGACCTGGAGGCCGAGCTCGCGCCCTACCGGGCCTCCGAGGGGACGGCGCGCTTCCGGTACGACCAGCCGGTCCCCGTTGCCCTGATCGGAAGGCTGGCTGCGGCGCTGGCCGCCGAGCGCGGCAGCGGCGCCCGCGGTTCCTGACCGCAGCTCAGCCGGTCCACTCGCGGACTCCTCGGCAGGTACTCTGAGCGTCGCCATGGGCTCCTTCTCGCGCCGGTCGCGCCTCGCCTCCGGACCGCTGCTGGCCGTGGTGACCCTCGCTCTGACGCTGCCGACGACCGCAGCCCGGGCGAGCGACGCCGACCCGATCGGGGGCCCTGGCCTCGCCGGTCGCGGCGTCCACGTGGTCTACGGCCCTGGTGCTGAACCGCTCCCGCCCATCGCGGCAGCCTCGTGGGTGATCGCCGATGCGACCACCGGCGAGATCCTCGCCGCGAAGGCTCCTCACAAGGTGCGGCCGCCGGCAAGCACCCTGAAGACCCTGACCGCCCTCACCTTGATCCCGCAGCTTGACGCCGCGAGCGTCTACCGACCCGTCTTCGCTGACGTGGCGGTCGAGGGCAGTCGGGCCGGGATCGTCGAGGGAGCCCGCTACACCGTCGACGACCTCTTCTACGGCATGCTCCTCCCCTCCGGGAACGACGCGGCCACCGCACTCGCGCGTGCCAACGGCGGGGTGAAGAAGACCGTCGCCGAGATGAACGAGGTGGCCCGCCACCTGCAGGCCCTCGACACCGTCGCGCGCACCCCGCACGGGCTCGACACCCCGGGGCAGGTGTCCTCCGCCTACGACCTGGCGCTCATCGCCCGCGCCGGCCTGCAGCTTCCCGCCTTCCGCACGTACGTCTCCACGCTCCAGCACGACTTCCCCGGTCGGCCCGCGAAGACCGGCAAGAAGCGGTCGACCTTCGAGCTGTGGAACCAGGACCCGCTGCTGCGCGAGGGCTACCGCGGGGCCATCGGGGTCAAGACCGGCTACACCACGTTTGCCGGCCGCACCTTCGTCGGGGCCGCCCAGCGAGGCGACCGCACGCTCCTGGTGACGCTCATGGGGATCACCGAGCCCACCGGATCGGCCGCGGCCAAGCTGCTCACCTGGGGCTTCAAGGCTCAGCCCGACGTGACCCCGGTGGGCCGGCTCGTGGACCCCGTCGAGGACGCCCCGGCCCCTGTGCCGGTCGACCCGCAACCGGTCACCGCTGCCGCACCCCTCGACGACGTCCCGGTCGCCGCGACCTCCACCGGAGCGTCACCGTGGCCGGTCGCTCGGTGGATCGGCGCTGCCCTTCTCGTCACGGGTGCCGTCGTCGGGCTCCTGTCCGTGCGCGGACGGCGTCGCGACGAGCTCAGCCGGCAGCGGCTCGTCGCTGCCGCCCGGCGCGCCCGGTAGCACCAGCCCGGTGCCCAACCCCGGGTCGTCGGCGACGGCGACCCAGGCCGAGACGACGAGCAGCCACTTCGAGGCGAAGTTGATCCACACGAGCAGACCGATGGTCACACCGAACACGCCGTAGATCGGGTTCTTCAACGACTGGCCGATGATCAGCGTCGCCCCCAGCCGCAGTGCCTCGAACCCGATCCCTCCGACGACGGCGCCCTCCAGGAGCAGTCGCCTGCGCGACCGGCCGGCCGGCGAGCCGCGCCATGATCAGCCCGATCAGCACGACGCTCGCCAGCAAGGAGATCACCGCCGCCCCCGCGAGCCGCAACAGGCCCTCGGAGGCCGACAGGTCGAGCAGGTCGGCCAACCAGCCCGCCGACATGGCGGTGACGGTCGACAAGACGACCGTCGCCAGCAGCAACGCGCCGATGCAGGAAGAGCAGCACGAGGTCGGCGAGGACCCGGCCGACGATCCGCCCGCGGGGCGGCTCGCCCCCGAAGGCCAGAGCCATGGCCTCGCGCAGGGCCTCGATCCATCGCACGCCGGCGTAGACGAGGAAGCCGAGGCTGATCAGGCCGAGACCCACCGCCGCGCGCTGGAGCTGATCCGGGAGCTGGGGGTCCAGGCCGAGCCGGTCGACGTTGTCATCGAGCGCGCCGACGACGGCGTCGTCGAGGGCGGGGAGGTAGCGCGACAGGATCCCCACGATCGACACCGCGAGGGCCGTCAGGGGGAACAGCGCCATGAAGCCGTAGTAGGTGACGAAGGCAGCGAGCCGGGCGACCCGGACCTCGACGTAGCGAGCCGCGGTCCGCCACAGCCGGGCCAGCAACGGGCGGTCCACGGCGTAGTCGACGGCGCGCTGTTGGAGTCGCGCCACCGTTGCTGCCCGGTCTGTGGTGGTCACGACTCAGTCAGTGGCGGGCGTCGCGAGCACGGGGCCGGGCAGCTCCTGGCCCAGCGGGAAGTCCCGCTGCGGGCGCCACACACCTCCGACGTGCTCATAGAGGCTGAAACCCCAGGCGGGGAACTCGGCCGAGTAGTCCGAGAGCTCGGCGTAGGCCTGGTCGAGGGCCGCGCCGGGCACGTCGTGCGCCACGGTCACGTGCGGGTGGTACGGGAAAGCCAGCTCGCGGGCCAGCGGGCCCGACCGGATCCCACGCTCGAGCCGCTCGCACCCGCTGATCCCCCGCGCCAGCTGCACGAACACCACCGGCGACACGGGACGGAACGTCCCGGTGCCGCGCAGCTCGATCTCGAACGGTCGTTCGGCTTCCGCGACACTGCGGAGGTGCTCCTCGATCTCGGGGAGGAGCGACTCGTCGACCGTGATCGGGGCGAGCAGGGTCACATGGGTCGGGATCACTCGCGCCATCGGGTCACCGAAGCGCTCGCGGCACTCCTGCAGCTGGCTGCCGAAGGGCTCGGCCACGGCGAGAGCCACGCCGATCACCCGCGCAGGAACCGACCCCACGTCGACAGCTGCCTCCGGCTCGGTCACCGCGGTCCTGCAGGCAGGAACCCGACCCGGTCGTACGCCTGCGCCAGCGTCGGCGCTGCGACAGCCCGGGCGCGCTCGGCGCCTGAGGCCAGGATCCGGTCGAGCTCGGCGGGATCGTCGATCAGCTCGAGCGTCCGGTCGCGCAGCGGCGTCACCCAGTCGGTGTAGACCTCGGCGAGCTCCTTCTTCAGATCCCCGTAGCCGCGGCCCTCGAAGTCCGATTCGAGCTCAGCGATGGACCGTCCGGACAGCGCCGAGTGGATGCCCAGCAGGTTGCTCACGCCAGGCTTCGACGCGGGGTCGAAGCGCACCTCGCGGCCCGTGTCGGTCACGGCCGACTTGATCTTCTTCGCCGAGACCGCCGGCTCGTCGAGCAGCCAGAGGCAGCCCGAACCTCCGATGCTCTTCGACATCTGCTTGTCCACGACCTGCAGGTCGTAGATCTTCGCCGTCTCCTTGAGGATGTACGGCTCCGGGACGCGGAAGGTCTCGCCGAAGCGCCCGTTGAACCGTTGCGCCAGATCGCGCGTGAGCTCGATGTGCTGCCGCTGGTCCTCTCCCACCGGCACGCGGTCGGCCTGGTAGAGCAGGATGTCGGCGGCCTGCAGCACCGGGTAGGTGAACAGGCCCACGCTGGCGGAGTCGGCCCCCTGCCGCTGGGCCTTGTCCTTGAACTGGGTCATCCGGCTCGCCTCGCCGAACCCGGTGATGCACCCGAGCACCCACGCCAGCTGGGTGTGCTCGTGCAGGTGGCTCTGGACGAACAGGACCGACCGCTCGGGGTCGACGCCGGCGGCGAGGTACTGCGCCACCGTCGCCCGGGTGCGCGCCCTCAGCACCTCCGGCTCGTGGCCCGAGGTGATCGCGTGGAGGTCCACGACGCAGTAGAAGGCCTCGTGGTCGTCCTGCAGGGCCACCCACTGCCGCAACGCGCCGAGATAGTTCCCGAGGTGCAGCGAGTCGGCGGTCGGCTGCATCCCGGAGAGGACGCGAGGAAGGACAGGCACGGGTGCCATTCTCGCCTACGCCGCGGTGTCGGGTTCGGGAGGCTGCGGTTCCGTGTCCGGCGGAGCCTGCAGGGTGACACCGACGCGCGCGATGCGACGACCGTCGAGCTCGAGGACCTCGAGCCGGTGAAGGTCGACCACGACCTCGTCGCCCAAGGACGGCAACCGACCGAGGACGGCGACCATGAAGCCCGCGACCGTCTCGTACGGCCCTTCGGGCAGAGCGAAGCCGACCTCGTCCTCGAAGTCCTCGAGGTTGAGCAGGCCCTCCACCTCGAAGGACCCCCCGACCAGGCGGCGGGTCTCGCCGCCCTCGGCGTCGTACTCGTCCCGGATGTCGCCGATGAGCTCCTCGACGAGGTCCTCCAGGGTCACGATGCCGGCCGTGCCGCCGTACTCGTCCACCACGATCGCGAGGTGGTGGCCCGCCGAGCGCATCTCGGAGAGGGCAGGGCAGCACACGCTTGGTCGCCGGGAACAGCTGGACCTCGCGGGCGAGGTCGGCGACCCGGGTCGAGCGGGCAGCCACCGCGGGATCGAAGAGGTCCCGCACATGCACGAAGCCGACGATGTCATCGGCGGACCCACGCACGACCGGATAGCGGGAGTGCGGCTTGTCCCGGCACTCGCGCACCGCCTTGTCGACGTGCAGGGAGGCGTCGAGGAAGTCCACCTCGGTCCGCGGCAGCATGACCTCGCGCAGCTGCCGGTCGCCGACGTCGAGCACGTCCTCCACGATCCGGCGTTCCTCGGCCCCGAGGAACTCGTTGGCGATGACGATGCTGCGCAGCTCCTCGGCGGAGATGACGCCTCGGCCGGCGGAGGGGTCGCCGCCCAACAGGCGGACGACGAGGTCGGTGGAACGTGACAGCAGCCAGATCACCGGTTGCAGCACCCGCGCAGTGAGGTCGATGACAGGGGCCACCACCAGGGCGATGCCCTCAGCTCGCTGCAGCGCGAGTCGCTTCGGAGCCAGCTCACCGAGCACCAGCGAGAAGAAGGAGATCACGATGGTGATCGTCACGAGCGCCGTCGGTCCGGCGAGGGACGCGGGCACTCCCCAGGAGACGAGCACGGGCTCGAAGGAGTCGGCGAGCGTCGCGGCGCCGAGCGCTGCGGAGAGGAACCCCGCGAGCGTCACCCCCACCTGCAGAGCAGCCAGGAAGGTGTTGGGGCTGGCCACGAGACGCTCGACTGCCTTGCCTCGCCGGCCCTGAAGCGCAAGCGCCCGTACCTGGCTCTCCCGGAGCGAGACGAGCGCCAGCTCGGACGCGGCGAAGAAGCCACCGATGAGGATGAAGACCAGGATCAGCACGACGTTGACCCAGACGCCGCCCATGGTGCGTCAGCGTAGTGCCGGTCGGGTGGCCTTCGGCTGCACAGCCGGTCGCTGGTGAGGGAGGATGACAGGGTGTCCTCCCCACGGCCCACCTCGTCCGACCCGGTTGCCGCGGCAACGGGTGCCCCGCCGGCCCCGAACCTGGCAGCCGCGGCCCTGGACCCGGCGGCGCGGACGACCGCCCTGCGCCGCATGGCCGAGGAGACCTTCGACGTGCTCGTGGTCGGGGGCGGGGTCACGGGCGCAGGGACCGCGCTCGACGCCGCCGCGCGCGGGTTCTCGGTGGCGCTGGTGGAGCAGCGGGACTGGGCGTCGGGAACCTCGAGCCGGTCCAGCAAGCTCGTCCACGGTGGACTCCGCTATCTCGAGCAGAAGGACTTCCGGCTCGTTCGCGAGGCCCTCCACGAGCGTCGCCAGCTGATCACGACCATCGCGCCCCACCTGGTCCGTCCGCTGCCGTTCCTCTACCCCCTCCGCCATCGGGTGTGGGAACGCGCCTACGTCGGCGCCGGCATCACCTTGTACGACGCCCTCGCCGGAACCTCGGCAGCCGTGCCGCGGCACCGCCACCTCTCCCGGTCCGCGGCTCTGCGCCTCGCCCCGTCGCTGCGGGAGGACTCGCTCACGGGCGCGATCCGCTACCACGACGCCCAGGTCGACGACGCCCGGCACACCCTCGCCGTCGTCCGTACGGCCGCCGGCCTGGGGGCCGCCTGCGCCTCCGCCGTTCGCGTCGTGGGCCTGCTCAAGGAGGGTGAGCGGGTCGTCGGCGCCCGCATCCGTGACACCGCATCCGGGGACGACATCGAGGTGCGCGCCCGCGTCGTCATCGGCGCCGTCGGGGCCTGGACCACGGGCTTCGAGACCATGGGCGGCGTGCCGGACCCGGTCACGGTCCGCACCAGCAAGGGCGTCCACCTCATCGTTCCCGGCCACCGGATCGAGTCGTCCACGGCGCTGATCCTGCGCACCGAGACCTCGGTGCTCTTCGTCCTCCCCTGGGGACGCGAGCGCTGGATGATCGGCACGACCGACACCGAGTGGACCCTCGATCCCGACCACCCAGCCGTGAGCAGCGCGGACGTGGACTACCTCCTGGGCCAGGTCAACACCGTCCTGCGCGACCCACTGACACGCGAGGACGTCGTCTCGTCCTTCGCCGGGCTGCGCCCGCTCGTCGACCGGACCGGCCTCAGCGCCAGCCAGCTCTCCCGGGAACACCTCGTGCGGCGCCCCCTCCCTGGTCTGGTGACCATCACCGGCGGCAAGTACACGACCTACCGCGTGATGGCCGCCGACGCCGTCGACGCCGCCGCACCCGACCTGGCCCCGGACGGGGTCGCGCTGCCGCCGAGCCCCACCGCGGAGCTCCCCCTGGTCGGAGCCGGCACCGCGACCGAGGTACGGGTGGCCGCGCAGCGGCACCCGGTCGCCGAGTCGGTCGGTGGCGACGCCGTGCAACGGCTGGCCGACCGGCACGGGATGCTCGCCGGGGAGGTGCTCGACCTGATCGCCGAGGACCCCTCCCTCGGGGTGCCGCTGCGGATGTCGCCGGGCTACCTCCGCGCTGAAGCGGTGTACGCCGCCACCCACGAGGGTGCGCTCGTACTCGACGACGTACTGACCCGTCGCACACGGGCCTCGATCGAGGCGGTCGACCGGGGTGAGGCGGCAGCCACCGAGGTGGCCGACCTCGTGGGTGACGTGCTGGGCTGGGGTCCGCAACGCCGGGCCGACGAGGTGACCCGCTACCACCGCCGGCTCGACGCCGAGCGCCTCGCGCGCGAGGAGCCCGACGACATCTCCGCCGACCGGGTGCGGCGCGCGGTGCGCGACCCACGCTTGTCCGCCTGACGACAGACCGCCAGCATGGGTGCGGGGAGGTTCGGCCTTGAGAGAACACCGTTGGTATTGCTCATGAATTGGCTCTCGACCTCTTGAGGTTTGTCGGCGGGATGCGAGTGACGGACGGGAGGGACGGACAAGACCGAGTAGGACCAGGTCCGGTCCTGTCCGCATTCCTGCACGAAGATCCGGCATTCTGATCGCGTGCGGATCTGGACTGCGCACTTCGCTCGCGCATTTCGAGGAGGAGTGGGCTGATGTCTACGTTCGTCATTGTCCCCGGAGCCTGGGACGCCCCCGCCGCGCTGGGGCCGATCATCGATCCGCTGGCCTCGGTCGGCCATGATGTGACCATCGTCGATCTGCCGTGCGAGAACGCCGACGCGACGCTGAACGACTACGCCGACGTCGTCCGGGCCGCGCTCCCGGATGACCCGGCCAACGTCGTGCTGGTCGGCTACTCGTTCGGTGGGTTCACCGCCTCACGGGTTGCCGTGGAGCATCCCGAGATGCCGGTGGTCTTCGTCGCGGCGTGGATTCCGCGGGATGGCACGTCGGTGATGGACCTGTTCGCAGGTGGCGATCCGTTCGAGGCCGGCGAGGACGCAGGAATCGCCGCCTTCGGCGGGCTGTTCCTCAGTGCCGGACCTGGGTTGTGCGCCCTGAACATCGACAGGTACGTCGAAGCAGCCGAGCCTGCCGAGCGTGACGCACTTCGCGCCTACCTGAAGGGGACGCAGCGGCCGCAAGGCATCGCCGTTCTCCGCGAGAAGTGGCGCGGCGGACTTCCGGCATCGCGCCGCTGCACCTATGTCCACACGCTCGCCGACACGCTGGTTCCACCGGACGCGCAGCGGGTCATGGCGGCGTCGATCGGCGCGGACCTCGTTGAGATCGATGCCGATCACGGCCTCTTCCACGACCAGCCGGAGCGCCTGGCTGAACTCCTGGTCGCCACCTCCCGCTGAGGGCCTTGCACGCGCGCAGCAACCAAGAGCGCCAAACCTACGCGATGCGATGACGGAGTGGGGCGGGCCTCCCTCTCGGTGGGCGAGACACAGGGGGATGCCCCGGACCGGACTGAACATGGGTTCCCGCCACCGCTCGCTTCCCGCGACATCGAACCGGCATCCTGTTCCGCGTGAGCATCGAGTCACACGTGTTGGCCATGTCGGCTGAGGTCGCCGACGTGTGCCGATCCCTCGCCGCGCGGGAGCCGATCTTCCATCATCCAGAGCTCGGTGCCAGCCGCAGCGACTTCGAGGCACAGACCATCGCTGACTACTGGGAGGTCGGCGCCTCAGGACGGGTTTACGGCCGCGAAGAGATCTGGCCGGTCCTGGAATCGCGTTACGCGGACCCCGCCCACGAGGACGAGTGGGAAGCCACCGACTTCTTCTGTCGTCTTCTCGGAACTGATACCTACCTGCTCACCTACGTTCTGCGGCAGGGTCCTCGGATCACACGTCGTGCCACGGTGTGGCACCGCGCGGAAGCGACCTGGCAGGTCGTCTACCACCAAGGGACGATCGTCGACGCGGGTTGACGACATCGCTCAACCGCGCGAACGCTGCGTCTCGCACCGCCTATCCCCCGCGATCCGGCAGCCGCTTGCGAACCCTCTGCTCTTCGGGATCTGACCGTCAGGCCATCGCCTTCTGCAGGTTGGCGTCGATGCTCGCCAGGAACTCCTGGGTCGTCTGCCACGGCTGCTCAGGACCGACCAGCAACGCGAGGTCCTTGGTCATCGCCCCGGACTCGACGGTCTCGATGCACACGCGCTCGAGGGTGTGGGCGAACGCCGACACCTCCGGGGTGCCGTCCATCTTCCCTCGGTAGTTGAGCCCCTGGGTCCAGGCGAAGATCGAGGCGATCGGGTTCGTCGACGTGGGCTTGCCCTGCTCGTGCTGGCGGAAGTGTCGGGTCACGGTGCCGTGGGCGGCCTCGGCCTCGACGGTCTTGCCGTCGGGGGTCATCAGCACCGAGGTCATCAGCCCGAGCGAGCCGAAGCCCTGGGCGACCGTGTCGGACTGGACGTCGCCGTCGTAGTTCTTGCAGGCCCAGACGTACCCGCCCTCCCACTTCATGGCAGCGGCGACCATGTCGTCGATGAGGCGGTGCTCGTAGGTGATTCCGGCAGCCTCGAACTCCGCCTTGAACTCGGCCTCGAACACCTCGGCGAACAGGTCCTTGAATCGCCCGTCGTACGCCTTGAGGATCGTGTTCTTGGTGGACAGGTAGACGGGGTAGCCCCGGTCGAGGCCGTACCGCATCGAGGCCCGAGCGAAGTCGCGGATCGAGTCGTCGAGGTTGTACATCGCCAGGGCGACGCCGGCGCTCGGGTAGTCGAAGACGTTGAGCTCGATGGGAGCGCTGCCGTCCTTCGGCGTGAAGGTCAGCGTCAGCGTGCCCTCGCCCGGCACCACGAGGTCGGTGGCGCGGTACTGGTCACCGAAGGCATGACGACCGATGACGATCGGCTTGGTCCAGCCCGGCACCAGGCGCGGGATGTTGGAGATGACGATCGGCTCGCGGAAGATGACGCCGCCGAGGATGTTGCGGATCGTGCCGTTCGGCGACCTCCACATCTTCTTCAGGCCGAACTCCTCGACCCGCGCCTCGTCCGGCGTGATCGTGGCGCACTTGACGGCGACACCGTGCCGCTGGGTGGCGTGCGCGGAGTCCACGGTGACCTGGTCGTCGGTGGCGTCGCGGTGCTCGATGCCGAGGTCGTAGTAGTCGAGCTCGACGTCGACGTAGGGCAGGATCAGCTGCTCCTTGATGAACTGCCAGATGATCCGGGTCATCTCGTCGCCGTCCATCTCGACGATCGTGCCCTGCACCTTGATCTTGCTCACGCCGCGGCGCTCCTTCTGCTCAGTCCCTACGTCCGACCCGCCGGGCGCTGCTGGCCACGGTTGGTCGGACGCAGGGGATGGTCGATGCCTCGGCTCAGAGGTCTTGGACGTCTGCCTGCTTGGCGCGTACGGCTTCGGCCGCCTCGCGCAGCCCGGCCAGCTCGGTATCGGTGAGGTCACCCTCGACGACCCGGCGGACCCCGCCGGCTCCGAGCTCGGCCTCGACGCCGAGGTAGACGCCCGAGATGCCGTACTCGCCGTCGACCCAGGCGCAGACGGGCATGACGGCGCCGGAGTCCTCACGGATGGCCTTCGCCATCCGGGCGGCCGCTGCCGAGGGGGCGTAGTAGGCCGAGCCGGTCTTGAGCAGTGCGACAACCTCAGCGCCGCCGTTGCGGGTGCGCACGACGAGCTCCTCGACGACCTCGGGAGGAAGCAGCTCTGCCAGGGGGCGGCCGTCGACCGTGCAACGGCTGGGCACGGGCACCATGGTGTCGCCGTGCGAGCCCAGCGTCAGCGTGCGGACCGACGCCACGGGAACGGCAAGGGTCTCGGCCACGAAGTAGCTGAACCGGGCGGTGTCGAGCATGCCCGCCTGCCCGATCACCCGCTGCTTCGGGAACTGGGAGGCCAGCTGCGTGAGAGCGGTCATCTCGTCCAACGGGTTCGACACCACGACGATGACGGCGTCCGGGGAGTGCCTGGAGACGTTCTCGGCGACGTTGCGGACGATGCGCGCATTGGTCTCGATGAGATCCATCCGGCTCATGCCCGGCTTGCGCGGAAGACCGGCCGTGATGACGACGATGTCGGACCCGGCCGTTGCCTCGTAACCGGCACCTTCGGGGGTGGTCGTCTGGCCGACGACCTTGGTCTCGAAGCCCTCGATGGGACGCGACTGGTTCAGGTCGAGAGCGAGACCCTCGGGCTTGCCCTCGACGATGTCGGTGAGCACCACCGTCTCGAACACGTCGTACTCAGCAAGTCGCTGTGCCGTGGTGGAACCGTAGAAACCGGCTCCGACGACTGTCACTTTGCCCGTGCGGTCCGTCATGTCGAGTGTGCCCTTCGTTATCTCGTCATCAAGAGACTTGCCCGGAGGGCAGGCTACTCCAGGACGGCGCGACCCTTCCGACGGCGGTTTCAGTTGGGCGAGGGGACGACCAGGGCCAGCACCGTCAGAGCGAGCCCGAGCACCGCGAGGGTCGCGATGTCGGTGGCCCGGCCGCGCACCTGCAGCAGACCCACCCGCTCGGTGGGAAGCACGACGCGCAGCCAGGCACCGAAGACCACCGAGGCGGCGAGAAGGACCGCACCGGACCGGAAGCGACCGGTTGCCGCCATGGCCAGGCCAAGGGCCACGCCCGTCAGCACGAGAGCGAGCGGCCACTCGCGACGCAGGACGACGACCAGCCGAGCGGTCACGACGCCGCGACGGACCGCTCGGCTGCCTCGACCACGTTCGTGAGCAGCATCGCCCGGGTCATCGGGCCGACCCCGCCCGGCATCGGAGCCAGCCACGACGCCACCTCGAGGACCCCCGGATCCACGTCGCCGACCAGACCCGCGTCGGTACGGCTCACGCCGACATCGAGCACCGCCGCGCCAGGCTTCACCATGTCTGCCGTGATCAAGCCGGGAACTCCCACCGCAGCGACCACGATGTCCGCCTGACGGGTGTGGGCGGCCAGGTCCCGAGTGCCGGTGTGACACAAGGTGACCGTGGCGTTCTCGGCCTTACGGGTCAGCAGAAGCCCGAGCGGGCGGCCGACCGTGACACCTCGGCCGACCACGCAGACGTCCGCTCCGGCCGTGGGTACGCCGTAGCGGCGGAGCAGCTCGACGATGCCGCGGGGGGTGCAGGGCAACGGCGCCTCCGCGCCCAGGACCAGCCGTCCGAGGCTGACGGGGTGCAGGCCGTCGGCGTCCTTGGCCGGGTCCATGCGCTCGAGGATCACGTTCGCGTCGAGCCCGGCGGGCAGCGGCAGCTGGACGATGTAACCCGGTGCACGCGGGGTCGGCATTGAGCCGGTCGACGGCCTCCTCCACGTCGCCCTGCGATCGCGTCGGCCGGGAGGTCGACGCGCAGCGAGGCGATCCCGACCTCGGCGCAGTCGCGGTGCTTGCCGGCCACGTAGGACCGACTTCCCGGATCGTCACCGACGAGCACGGTGCCGAGTCCAGGGGTGACCCCGTGGTCCGCCACGAGCCGAGCCACGCGGGCCGCCAGCTCGGACTTGATCGTCGCCGCAGTGGCCTTGCCGTCCAGGAGGGTCGCAGTCACGGGCGCTGATCCTGCCATGACCTCAGCACACCTCGGCGCCGTGGGCGATGGCGAGGGCCACGGCAAAGGCCGGATCGACCAGGGCGCCGGTCAGGTCCAGGCCGGTCAGGTCGACCCCGTCCACGACCGTCTCGCGCAGGTCGGTGCCCGTCAGCAGCGTCCCGTGCAACCGTACTGCCGTGAGGTCGCAGCCCCGGAGTGACGCTGCGCGCAGGTCCGCCAGGGACAAGTCGGCGCCGGTCAGGCGTACGCCGTCCAGGACGACGCCACCGAGGTCGACCCCACGGAGGGTCACGTACGACCAGTCCCCGCCGGTCACCTGAAGGGGCCGAAGCGTGCAGCCCTCGGCGACGACCGTGCCCGCGAGCTTGCACCCTTCGAAGGTCACGTCGAAGAGATTGGTCCTGCGCAGGGAGCACCGGAGGAAGGCGCTGCGCCGGTGGACCGAGGCGTTGAGCCGGGCTCCTCCGAAGCTGCACTCCTCGAAGACGCAGTCGGTGGTGGTGATCTCGGTGAGGTCTGCCTCGGAGAAGTCGCACCGCAGGAAGCGCTCACCGACCAGCTCACGGGCGTACCAGTCCACCCCCTGGAGGTCGAGGTCGACGTGCTCGGTCATGACGGAGGACCGTGGGACTCGCGCAGCGTGAAGGCGTCGGCGCCGGGACCCACCGACGTGAGCAGGTCGAGCCGGTCCCGTGCCTCCTGCATCGTCGGGCGATGACCGGACGGGACCCACCAGAGCACGAGCGAGGGAGTGCCGTACGGCCCGAACCACGCGCGCCGCCTCCGGAGCACGGCCGCGTGAACGGTGCCGAACACGAAGGCCCGGAGGGCGTCCACTGACTCCCACACCGAGAGGTTGACGATCGTGTCCTCCCCCCAGGGCCGCAGCGCCGTCGCGTTGCCGGAGTCGTCCTTGAGCCGCCACACGAATCCGGGTGCCGCGTCAGCCAGTGCGTTGACCGGCTCGAGCGACGCGACGAAGTCCGCGAGCTGCGGGCTGTCCAGGGGCGCCGAGAGTCGCGCCAGGTTCAGCTGGGCGAGCTGCCAGCCGCGGTCCGCAGACGTCGACACGGCCCCTCCGTCCCGGACCTCAGTGGAAGAAGTGCCGCGTGCCGGTGAAGTACATCGTGACCCCGGCGGCGACCGCCGCTGCGACGACCTCGTCGTCCCGCACGGAGCCCCCGGGTTGCACGATGGCACGGACGCCCGCCTCGGTGAGCACCTCGAGCCCGTCGGGGAACGGGAAGAACGCGTCGGACGCGGCCACCGCACCCCGCGCCCGGCCGTCGCCGGCCCGGGCCACGGCCAGCCGCGCCGAGTCGACGCGGTTGACCTGGCCCATGCCGACCCCCACCGCCGCCCCGTCACGGGCGAGCAGGATCGCGTTGCTCTTCACCGAGCGGCACGCCCGCCAGGCGAAGGCAAGATCGCGAAGCGTCGATGCGTCGGCGGCCTCCCCGCAGGCCAGCGTCCAGGCAGCCGGATCGTCGCCGGGAGCGTCGACGGCGTCGATGGACTGCATGAGCAGCCCGCCGCTCACCGGACGGATCTCGACGCCGCCGCCCTCGGGCACACCGGCCGCGACGAGCAGCCGCAGGTTCTTCTTCTCCTGGAGGATCGCCAGCGCGTCGTCGTCGAAGCCGGGCGCCACCACCACCTCGGTGAAGATCTCGGCGACCTGGGCGGCCATCTCTGCTGTCACCGGACGGTTGGTCGCGATGACCCCACCGAAGGCGGAGACCGGGTCGGTGTCGTGCGCCAACCGGTGCGCCTCCGCGATGTCGGCGCCGATCGCGATGCCGCAGGGGTTCGCGTGCTTGATGATGGCGACCGCCGGCTCGGTGTGGTCGTAGGCCGCCCGCCGGGCCGCATCGGCGTCGACGTAGTTGTTGTAGGACATCTCCTTGCCGTGCAGCTGTTCGGCCTGCGCGAGCCCGGGGTGTGGCGCGAACGTGTTCACGTAGAGAGCGGCGCGCTGGTGCGGGTTCTCGCCGTACCGGAGGACCTCGGCGCGCTCCCACGTGGCGCCGACCCAGGCGGGGAAACCGGTGCCCTCGTCGCTCGGCGCCACCACGCTGCCCAGCCACGAGGCGACCGCGACGTCGTAGTCGGCCGTGTGGACGAAGGCCGCGGCGGCCAGCGCCTGCCGCTGAGGAAGCGTGAACCCACCGCCCGTGACGGCGGTCATCACCGACGGGTACTGGGACGGCGACGTGACCACCGCGACGCTCGGGTGGTTCTTGGCAGCGGCGCGCACCATCGTCGGACCGCCGATGTCGATCTGCTCGATGCAGGCGTCCGGGCTCGCGCCGGACGACACCGTCTCGACGAACGGGTAGAGGTTGACCACGACGAGCTCGAAGGCGGCGATGCCCAGCTCGTCGAGCTGGCGCTGATGGTCGTCGAGTCGCTGGTCGGCGAGGATCCCGGCGTGCACGCGGGGGTGCAGGGTCTTCACGCGACCGTCGAGGCACTCAGGGAAGCCGGTGAGGTCGGCGACCTGGACCACGGGCACACCGATCGCGGCGATGCGCGCGGCCGTGGAACCGGTCGACACGATCTCGACACCGGCGTCGTGCAGACCACGGGCGAGCTCCTCGAGCCCGGTCTTGTCATAGACCGACACGAGGGCGCGACGTACGGGACGGGTGCTCACGGGATGGAGACCTTCCTGCCGTTGATGGACCAACCGTCGCGGGCCATCCGGCCCACGTACTCGACGAGCAGGGATCGCTCGGCGGTCTTGATGCGCTCGTGCAAGGACTCGGCGGTGTCGTCGTCCTCGACGTCTACGGCGCGCTGAGCCACGATCGGGCCGGTGTCGACACCGGAGTCGACCACGAAGAGCGTGCAGCCGGTGACCTTCACGCCGTAGGCCAGGGCGTCGCGCGCCCCGTGCATGCCCGGGAAGGACGGCGAGCAGAGCCGGGTGGGTGTTCACGTAACGGCCCTCGAACCGGGCGAGGAACGTCGCACCGGCCAGCCGCATGAACCCGGCGGAGACCACGAGGTCCGGCTCGAAGGCCGCGACCGCCTCGGTGAAGGCGGTGTCCCACGACTCCGCGGTCAGCGAAGTCGGGCACGCGCAGCACGAACGTGGGGACTCCGGCGTCGCGGGCGCGCTGCTCGGCGAGGGTGCCCGGCCGGTCCGAACCGACCGCGACGACGTCGACGCCGTACTCGGGATCACGCGCGGCGTCGAGGAGCGCCTGGAGGTTGCTCCCTGTGCCCGAGACGAGCACGACGACTCGAGTGGGGGTCCGGGGCGTCACGGGCGCCGAGCCTACTGGCTGCTCAGGACGACCTGAGGTCCACGGTGCGCTGGGTCCGATGGGCGAGGTGTCGACGCCACTCCCAGCACGCGGCGGCCGCTACCACTGCCATCTCGAGCGCCGTCACGAGAGCCACCTCGACCCCGGCCGGGCCAAGGTCGGCCATCCGGCCGGCGCCCAGAGCCCCAGCCGACAAGCTCGCCAGGAAGCCCAGAGCGAGACCGGCCAACGCGCCGGAGCCGGCCGCCAGCAGCGCCGTTCGACTCGCGTCGTCCTCGGCCGCGCCCGGGTGGCGGGCGACCAGGATGCCTGCCGCCAGCCCAGCAGCCACGGGGAGGAGGAGCCCGAGCAGCGACGGGAGGGGCGCGTCGCCCGCGCCGGGGAGCGCCCCGAGCAGCGGGAGGGCAGGGACGGCGCCCACCACGATCCCGGTCGGGGCGACCGAGGTGCCCACCCCGACGGCGAACCCCGGGCCGACGACGTACGCGCAGGCCCACAGGATCGCGTTGGGGATCAGGGCGCACGAGACGAGCAGCAGCAGTGCCGCGCCGACCGGATCGAGGCCGAGACCGGACCACAGCTCGCTCACCTGTCCGCCGTGCACGACCAAGGAGAGCGCGACGAGCAGACCACCGCCGGCCACCAGGACGGCCAGACCCCCTGCCGCGCCTCTGAGGACCGGGACCGCCTGCCCGGCAGCGCTGCGGGGACCGCGGCAGCAAGGCCGGAGCCGCGCAAGACCCCCCAGCCGGCGGCCAGCAACGCAACCAGGCCGGTGCCGACGAACGCCGTCCACGGCTGCGGACGGACGACCGGGGTCGTGGCTGCGAACGCCACGCCCAGCCCGACCAAGGCGTAGAGGAGCGCGATCAGCCCGACGGTGCGCGCCGCGTCGGCCCAGGAGCGGACGTCGGCAGCGCGGGCGGCCCAGCGCCCGGACCGGACGAGCACGAAGCCCGGAAGGAGAAGCAGTCCGAGGGGCGTCAAGGTGATGACGCCTTCGGGCAGCGTCAGGTCCGCGCCTTGCGCCAGCAACCACGCCTGTCCGCCCGCGGCCACGGCAGCGCCGGTGGTGACGCCGGTGTCCGGTGCCGCGGCCCAACCGATGACCACGAGCACCGTGACCGCAGCCAGGCCCAGGGCGGCCGACCACAGCGCAGCCGGGAGGGCGGCCCCGAACGGGGTGCGGACCGAGGCCGTCGCGACCGCCGGGCTCGTAGCCGGCCGCGCCGGAGCCGCGGCGCGGGGACCCCGGCGTCGGCGATCGTTCGTCAGGGCCACGCGTTCATCGTGCGCGATGGGCACGGAGTCCGGTCCGACCGACACGCGCCGCAGGCCCTGCCGAGATGCTGAACTGGGGCCCGATGCAACCGGGGCGGGGGTCGGCGAGTCATCTCATGTGACAGGGACCATGACGAGCGACGAGAGCAGACCGAGGGAGGTGCCCGTGAGCAGGAGCGGAACTGACGCCTTCGACGCCTTCTACGTGGGCACGAACCGTCGGGTGCTCCAGCACATGTACGCGATGACCGGCGATCGCGGCGACGCCCAGGACCTGGTCCAGGAGGCCTACGCCCGCGCGTGGCAGCGCTGGTCGACGGTCTCCGCCTACGAGGACCCCGAGGCCTGGGTGCGCACGGTGGCCTGGCGTCTGGCGGCCAGCCGCTGGCGGAAGGCCAAGAACGGCGCGATCGCGCTGCTGCGGCACGGCCCAGCCGCCGACGCCGCGCAGCCGAGCCCAGACACCGTCGACCTGGTCGCTGCGTTGAAGCAGCTCCCCGAAGCGCAACGGCGAGCGCTGGTCCTCCACCACCTCGGTGGCCGCTCGGTGGCCGAGGTGGCCAAGGAGACCGGCGTCCCCGAAGGAACCGTCAAGGCGCGGCTCGCCCGCGGTCGCGCCGCGCTGGCCCCCCTGCTGTCCGACTCCACGATCGACGCCCCCACGGAGGTGGGCTCCCATGACTGACGACCTGACGCCCAGCGGCGGCACCGACCAGCTCGAGGGTCGGCTCCGCGCGCTGCACACCGACACCGACGGCGTGATGCTCGCCGACGCCTCGTCCGTACGGCGCCGCGGCGACCGCCGTCGCCGGATGACCCAGGCAGGCACCGTCCTCGGCGTCGCCGTGCTGGCCGTGGGCGCCGTCGGCGTCGCCGGCACCTGACCGACCGCCCGGCTGGCGCTCCCCCGGCCACGTCGACCCCGACTCCCACCGAGCCGGTTCTGACCCTCTCGGCGGACCCGTTCCTGCGAGCCGCTGACATCGGGCCGATCGGCCCCTACCGCCGCTTCACCCAGGCCGACGACACGAGCGCCGGGGCGCCACGGATCCCCTGCCTGTCAGCCCCGACGACCTGGGGCGCGACCTCCGCTGGCAGCCACCTCTACTTCAGCGATCTGGACGCGACGTTCCGGGAGACCGTCCTCGTGTTCCCGGACGCGACCAGCGCCGCAGCCGCCGCGGCCCGGACGAGGGCGGAGTTCTCGGCCTGCCCGACAGGATCCGCCGCGGACGCTACGGTCGAGGACCGCGCCGCTGAGGCGTTGCTGGTCTCCAGCGGCGAGGGCTACCGCCTGAGCCGGACGACGACCCCCACCGCTGACGCGGACGTGTCCTACGCCGAGACCGCGGTGGCCCGGCGCGGCAACATCGTGGTCGTCCTGGACTGGGGGTCGATGGGTTCCCCCGACGGACGGACGGGCTGGGCCTGGTCGCCGGAGCTGGTCTCCGCCGCGCTGAACGACGCCACCACCTGATCGCCGCACCCTCACCTCACCCCCGTGAACATGCGGTTATTGCCCAGGGAGCGCACTTCGGAGTGGCCGAGACTCAGGATCACGAGGGGGTGAAGGCTCGGGGCTCGCGGGCGCCTTCTACCCAGCGGCCTGTTGCTCAGCCGGTGACGATCTCGCGCATCAGCCGCGCCGTCTCGCTGGGCGTCTTGCCCACGCGCACGCCGACCGCCTCGAGGGCCTCCTGCTTGGCCGCGGCCGTCCCCGACGACCCGGACACGATGGCGCCGGCGTGGCCCATGGTCTTGCCCTCGGGGGCGGTGAACCCGGCGACGTAGCCGACGACCGGCTTGGTCACGTGGTCGGCGATGTAGGCCGCCGCCCGCTCCTCCGCGTCGCCGCCGATCTCACCGATCATGACGATCGCATCGGTCTCGGGGTCGTCCTGGAAGGCGGCTAGGCAGTCGATGTGGGTCGTGCCGATGACCGGGTCGCCTCCGATGCCGACGCAGGTGGAGAAGCCGAGGTCGCGCAGCTCGTACATCATCTGGTAGGTCAAGGTGCCCGACTTGCTGACCAGACCGATGCGTCCGGCGTGGGTGATCGTGGCGGGGATGATGCCGGCGTTGGCCTTGCCGGGGCTGATCAGGCCCGGGCAGTTGGGACCGACGAGTCGGGTGGTGCCCGAGTTCTGCACGTACTGGAAGAACTCCGCGGTGTCGCGCACCGGGACGCCCTCGGTGATCACCACGACGAGCGGGACGGCCGCGTCCACGGCCTCCACGACGGCACCGCGGGTGAACTTGGGCGGCACGAACACGACGGACACGTCCGCCCCGGTCTCGGTGACCGCCTCGGCGACCGATCCGAAGACCGGGACCGCGGTCCCGTCGAAATCGACGCTCTGGCCACCCTTGCCCGGGGTGACACCACCCACGATCTGCGTGCCGGACGCGAGCATCCGCGCCGTGTGCTTGGTGCCCTCGGAGCCGGTCATGCCTTGGACGATCACGCGGGAGGACTCGGTCAGGAAGATGGCCATCGGGGTGGTCCTCTCAGGCCGCGTCTGCGGCGAGCTCGGCCGCGCGGCGCGCGGCGTCGTCCATGGTGTCGACCATCTCGATCACGTCGTGCTCGGCGTCCTCGAGGATGCGGCGGCCCTCGGCCGCGTTGTTGCCGTCGAGCCGCACGATGATCGGCTTGGTGAGCCCGTCACCCTTGGCCTTCAGCATCTCGAGCGCCTGGACGATCCCGTCAGCGACCTTGTCGCACGCGGTGATGCCGCCGAAGACGTTGACGAAGACCGAGCGCACCGAGGGGTCACCGAGGATGATCTCGAGTCCGTCGGCCATCACGTCGGCCGAGGCGCCACCCCCGATGTCGAGGAAGTTGGCCGGGCGTACGGCGGGACCGCCGCGCTCGGCTGCGACCGTCTCGCCGGCGTAGGCGACGACGTCCAGGGTGCTCATCACCAGGCCCGCACCGTTGCCGATGATCCCGACCTCGCCGTCCAGCTTCACGTAGTTGAGGCCCTTGGCCGTGGCCGCCAGCTCGAGGGAGTCGGTCTCCTCGCGCACGACCAAGGCCTCGTGGTGGGGCTGACGGAAGTCGGCGTTGTCGTCGAGGGTGATCTTGCCGTCGAGGGCGACGACCTGGTCGTCGGGCGTCCGGACCAGCGGGTTCACCTCGACCAGCGTGGCGTCCTCCTCGCGGAAGACCACCCAGAGCTTCTGGAGGACGTCGATGACCTGGTCACGCACCTCGGCCGGGAAGCGGCCGGCGTCAGCGATCTCCGCGGCCTTGGCCGCGTCGACCCCGGCGAGGGCGTCGACCGGGATCATGGCCAACGCCTCGGGCCGCTCGACGGCGAGCTGCTCGATCTCCATGCCGCCGTCGCGGGAGGCCATCGCGAGATAGGTGCGGTTGGCGCGGTCGAGCAGGTAGGAGACGTAGTACTCCTCGCCGATGTCGGCGGCGGGCGTGACGAGCACGCGGTGCACGACGTGCCCCTTGATGTCGAGACCGAGGATGGCCTCGGCGCTCGCCCGCACGTCGTCGAGGCTCGCGCAGAACTTGACGCCACCGGCCTTGCCCCGACCGCCGGTCTTCACCTGGGCCTTCACCATGACCGGGATGCCCAGGCGCTCGGCCGCCGCCACGGCGGCGTCGACGGTGGTCACGACCTCACCGGACGGGCACGGAACCCCGTGCTTGGCGAACAACTCCTTCGCCTGGTACTCGAACAGGTCCACGGCTCGGTGTCCTCTCGGCGCAGGGGTCCGACCGGGCGGCCGGGGGCGGTGCCCTGCGAGGCGCAGCGTAGTCCGCGCATGATTCGGCTCTCGAAGGGACCTCGGGCTAGGAGGCAGCCGCTCGATCCCCGCAGTGGGCGTTGACCCAGTCCACGATCTCCTGGGTCGGGGTGCCCGGGGTGAACACCTGGGCGACGCCCATCGCGGTCAGCTCAGGGATGTCCGCCGCCGGGATGATCCCGCCGCCGAAGACGACGATGTCGTCGGCCTCGCGCGCCTTCAGCAGCTCGATGACCTTGGCGAACAAGGTCATGTGGGCACCGGAGAGGACCGACAGCCCGACGGCGTCGGCGTCCTCCTGGATGGCGGTCTCGACGATCTGCTCGGGGGTCTGGTGCAGCCCGGTGTAGACCACCTCGACCCCAGCGTCGCGCAAGGCCCGAGCGACGACCTTGGCCCCTCGGTCGTGCCCGTCGAGCCCGGGCTTGGCGACCACCACACGCACTGGGCTGCTCGCCATGACGACCCCTGTCCGCTGGTCCCACCGGAAGCGCATCCGACTCTGACGTGGGCAGCGTAAACCTCGGCGGCGTACGGCGTTTCGGGGGGTCTCGACGCAGCTCGGGGACAGTGCTGTGCCAGGGTGACCCGCACAGCGACAGGAGAGGAGGGCAGCGATGGCGGGACGAGCACCTGACGACCCACCGGGCACGACACCTCCCTCGCACCTCGCAGCGGGCGCTCTGCGACGGGGCGCAGGGCTGGGCGGGGCGGCCGGGCGCTCAGCGCGGCGGTCGGCCCGGGCTCTGCTCTCCCCTCGGGGGGTCCGCGGGACGGCGCTGGAGGTGGCCTGGATCGGTGCCCACCTGGCCCTCTACCCGCTCGGTGCGCTTCGCGACAAGGCGCACCTCGACCGAGACCTGCTGGGAGTCGCCTCGCTCCCGCCGGTCCAGCGCGGGTTGGTGATCGGCGACGTCGAGGCCGCCGGCACCCCGATCCTGCTGGTGCACGGCATGGTCGACAACCGCTCGATCTTCACCCTCCTGCGGCGTGGCCTGCGGCGTCGCGGGTTCGGCCGGGTCCGGGCCTTGAACTACAGCCCGATGACCGACGACGTCCGGCACGTGGCGGAACGCCTGCAGACGCTCGTCGAGCAGGTGTGCGCGGAGACCGGCTACGAGCGCCTGCACGTCGTCGGGCACTCGATGGGCGGGATGGCCGCGCGCTACTACGTCCAGCGACTCGGCGGCGACCAGCACGTCCACACGCTCGTGACGCTCGGCACGCCGCACGGAGGGACGTTCCCGGCGCGGCTCGTTCCGCACCCCCTGGTCCGCCAGCTGAGGCCGAGCAGCGACGTCGTCACCGAGCTTCGCGAACCCGCGCCCGGCTGCCGCACCCGATTCGTGGCGATCTGGTCCGACCTCGACCAGATGGTGGTGCCCAAGCGGTCCGCCACCATCGACCACCCCGACCTCCGCGCCCGCAACGTGTTCGTCCGTGGTGTGGGGCACATGTCGCTCCCGGTCGACGGTCGGGTCGTCCACGAGATCTGCTCGACCCTGGCGCAGCTCGACCATGAGGGTCACACCGTCGTGGGTGGGGTCACGCCGATCGCGAGCACGGCTCCCGATCGGAAGACCACGAGGGCCCGGACCGCGGGCCGGACGCAGCAGGGCCGTACGAGCTCCGCTGGATGAGACCGAGATCACGTCCCGCGGATTCGTCCGCTGCGGGCCCCTCGGGGGACCATGGAGGACGTACCCCGCCGCACGCGGACCGCATCTGAGCGGTCAGCGGAGCCGCTGCTCCCTGTCGAGGCGGACGTCCCCGATCCCCCGAGGTCAGCAGCATGCCGACGCACCACGCCAGCGCGTCCCACCGCGCCCGATCCCACCGTCACCGTCGATCCCGGCTGATGGCTGTGGTGGCCGCGGTGGCGGGCACGACGGCTCTCGTGGCCGGACCCGCGAGCGCCGTGGAGACGCCGGATGCGCAAGCCAGCGGGACCACGTCGACCACCGCACCCGTCCTGTCGGCCACTGATCCCGTCACCGCCTTCGAGGCCGTCCTCGACCGCGCCGACCGGCGTGCTGCGATCGCTGCCGCCGTGGCGCGCCAGGAGCGCCTGGCCCGCGCCCGTGAGCGCGCGGCCCAACGAGCCGAGGACCGCGCCAGGGCGTTGGTCGCCAAGGTCCGGGCGAGCCGCTCCTCGCTGCGTTCCGCCGTCGTACGGCCGGTCACCGGCGGCTACCGCATCACTGCGGGGTTCGGGGACCGCAGCGGGCTCTGGGGTTCGGGTCGCCACACGGGTCTCGACTTCGCCTGCCCCGTGGGTACCTCCGTCCACGCCGTCGCGGCCGGGATCGTGATCGCGGCCGGCTTCGACGGGGCCTACGGCAACCGCCTCGAGGTCCGGCACGCCGATGGCACGGTCACGACGTACAACCACCTGTCCTCGATCACCGTCCACGGCGGCCGCGTGGGGGCCGGCGAAGTCATCGGCCGGGTCGGATCGACCGGGAACACGACCGGTGCCCACCTCCACCTCGAGGTCCTTCAGGGCGGGTCGCTCGTCGACCCCGCGCGGTGGTTGAGCGCGCGCTACGTCGACTTCTGACGCGCGCGCGCCATCTTTCGACGCGCCATCCGTACGCCGTCGACCACGTCGACGCCCGCCACGACGTCGTAGAGCGATCGCCGGTCACCCAGCAGTGCGGGAGCCCAGGCGCCGAGCACGACGACCGCTGCCCAGAAGCCGCCGACGACGTACGTCGTCAGCGCGAAGAGCCCGAACGGGACCAGCCAGCGGGCTCCGACTCTCCATCGGGCGGGAGCGACGCCCTCCAGATCCGCCGCGGGCGGTCCACCGGCGGGACTGCGCACGGCCGAGGCGAGGACGACCTCGAGCTCGCAGAAGCGCAGACCGTGGCTGGTCCTGGGGCCGGAGCGCGACAACGCGCCGGACAGGCCCAGCGCCAACATCGCCAGGACCCCGAGCATGACCCAGCTCAGCCAGCTCGGCAGCACCCCGTCCAGGGCACGTCCGTCGCCTCCACCCGTCCCGGCGGACGTGTCCCCGGGCTTCCAGAACGGGAAGGCTGCGATCGTCACCAGGAGCACCACGCCGACGCCCAAGAACCCCATCAGCGCCCCGTCGATCGCCAGCGCCAAGACCCGCGCCCCTCGATCGGGATGGATCGACTCACTCGCCTCGGGCTCTGCGGTCACCCTCGTGACTATCCCCGGCGTGGGACGAGCTTGGCAAGGCGGCCGCAGCCGGGACCGGAACCCCGCATTCGGTTCAGAGCCGTCGCTCGAGTCTCAGAGCTTGTCGACGGGGGCGTACCGCAGGAGCAGGCGCTTGGTGCCGTAGTCACCGAAGTCGATGGTGGCTTCGGACTTCTCGGCGACTCCTGCCGTCGACACCACGGTGCCGAGCCCGAACGTGTCGTGGGTGACCCGGTCGCCTGGTGCGAGGTGGACCACCTCGCGGTTGCCCGGGGACTTCGCCGAGGGCCGCGCGGCCACGTGAGCGAGCGCCGGCGCTGCGGTACCCCGCCCGCTGCCCGACCGGGGCTCGGCGCGTTCCCAGTCGAGGAGCTCGTCAGGCACCTCGTCGAGGAATCGTGATGCGGGGTTCCACGAGGGCTGTCCGAAGGCCGACCGCACGAGGGCGCGCGAGATGAAGAGGCGTTGCCGGGCCCGGGTGATGCCGACGTAGGCCAGCCGGCGCTCCTCCTCCAGCTCCTTCTCGTCGCCCAACGAGCGCATGTGGGGGAAGACGCCGTCCTCCAGCCCGGTGAGAAAGACGACCGGGAACTCCAACCCCTTGGCCGTGTGCAAGGTCATCAGCGTCACGACTCCCCCGTGCGCATCGGCGTCGGGGATCTCATCGGAGTCGGCGACCAGCGAGACCTGCTCGAGGAAGTCGCCCAAGGTCCCCTCGGGGTTGGCCTCCTCGTACTCACGCGCCACGGACTCGAGCTCGTGGAGGTTCTCGACGCGGGTCTCGTCCTGCGGGTCGGAGCTGTTCTGCAGCTCCGCGACCAGGCCGGTCTGCTCGTAGACGGCGGAGAGCACGGTGGCCGGCCCGCTCCCCGCCTCGACGAGCGTGCGGAGGGCCTCGATCATCGAGCGGAAACCCTCGACCGCCGCGAGCGAGCGCGGGTTGATGCCCGGCGCCTCGGCGGCCCGGTCGATGGCCGCGGCGAACGGCATCCGCTCGCGGTCGGCCAGCGCCTCGAGGCAGGCCTCCGCGCGGTCGCCGATGCCGCGCCTCGGGGTGTTGAGGATGCGGCGCAACGACACGGTGTCGTCGGGGTTGGCCAGCAGCCTCAGGTACGCCAGCGCATCCCGCACCTCCTTGCGCTCGTAGAAGCGCACTCCCCCGACCACCTTGTAGGGCATCCCGACGCGGATGAACACCTCCTCGAACACGCGGGACTGGGCGTTGGTGCGGTAGAAGACCGCGACGTCGGACGGCACGAAGTCGCCGGCGTCGTGGAGGGCGTCGATCGTGCGGGCCACGAACGCTGCCTCGTCGTGCTCGTTGTCGGCCACGTAGGCGGTCAGCGGCTCGCCGTCGTCGGCCTCGGTCCACAGCCGCTTCGGCTTCGGTCGCGGGTTGCGGGCGATGACCGCGTTGGCCGCGCTGAGGATGGTCTGCGTCGAGCGGTAGTTCTGCTCCAGCAGGATCGTCGTCGCGTCGGGGTAGTCCTCCTCGAAGTCGAGGATGTTGCGGATCGTGGCGCCCCGGAAGGCATAGATGGACTGGTCGGCGTCCCCGACCACGCACAGCTCGGCGGGCTCGACCCCGGGCGTGCCCTGCGTGAGCTCGCGCACCAGCACGTACTGGGCGTGGTTGGTGTCCTGGTACTCGTCGACCAGCACGTGCCGGAAGCGGCGCCGGTAGTGCTCGGCGACGTCGGGGTGGCGCTGGAGCAGACGGACGGTCTCCATGATCAGGTCGTCGAAGTCGAAGGCGTTCGCCTCACGCAGCCGCTGCTGGTAGAGGACGTAGGCCTCGGCCAGGGTCTGCTCGATGTGGTTGGCAGCCTGCGCGGCGAAGGTCGGGGCGTCGACGAGCTCGTTCTTGAGGTTGCTCACCTGATTGATGAACGCCCGCGGGTTGTAGCGCTTCGGGTCGAGGTCGAGCTCGCGGCAGACCAGGGTCATCAGCCGCTGGGAGTCGGCTGCGTCGTAGATCGAGAACGTGGTGGCCCGGCCCAGGGTCTTGGCCTCGGCACGCAGGATGCGCACGCAGGCGGAGTGGAAGGTCGAGACCCACATCACCCTCGCCCGGCCGCCGACCAGCGCAGCGACCCGCTCCTTCATCTCCCCTGCGGCCTTGTTGGTGAAGGTGATGGCGAGCACCTGCCCAGGGCGACACGTTGCGCGCGGCGAGCAGGTAGGCGATGCGGTGGGCGAGAACCCGGGTCTTCCCTGACCCGGCGCCCGCGACGATGAGCAGGGGGGAGCCCGCGTGCACCACGGCGGCCCGCTGCTGGGGGTTGAGCCCTTCGAGCAGCTGCTCGGCCCGGGAGGGCCGAGGCGCCGACGTCGTGACGACCGGCTCGAGGTCGGGGAACAGGCTGCTCATCGCCGGTCCATCCTAGGTTCCCGGGCCGACACCCTCAGACGAGCGCGTAGTACGTCCAGGTGACCGTGAACGTCTTGGCCCAGTAGCGGTCGCCGTCCTCGACGACCATGCCCCACCGGACCTTCTGGCCGGCGAGCAGGGCGGCGTTCAGCCGGACGGCGGTGCGCGCGATGCGTCCCGGTCGTCGCTGTCGAGGTGCGACTCGGCCACGACGTCGTCGCCGTCGTCGACGTACAGTCAAGGTGGCGCGGGACCCTGCGCTCCCCCGTGCGTAGGTGCTCACGCGGACGGTCCCGTAGGCGACGGCCTTGGGGATGCTCAGGTGGTGGAGGCTGACGACGTAGCCGCCGGAGCAGGACTCCCAATACAGCGCCCCGGGTGCCCACTCGCTGCGGTAGAGCGTCGAGCAGCTGTCTCCGTCGGGGGCTCCCCATCCGTCGGTGGTCTGTTCCCCCGTGAGCGTTCGGGTGGCCGTGCGCGCCGACGACAGCTTCTTGGCCGACACCTTGACGGTGCTCCGCGGCGACGTGGTGACGTTCCCGGCCGGGTCGGTCGCCCTGAAACCGAAGGTGTAGCTGCCGGCAGGGAGGCGGTTGCCCGAGGTCGACCGCCCGGTGAAGGTGAACCTGGCGGTGCCGGCTGCCGCGCGTGCCCGGGTCGACGACCACACCGAGCGGCCCGAGGCGTCGTAGACGCGGGCGACGAGCGACCGACGTCTTCTCACTCACCGTGACGCTGAGGCTCGTCGTGTCGCGGTAGCCGTCCTTGAAGGGGTACACGGTCGGGTAGGTGGTGGTCCGACCGGTGAGCGTGGGGTTGACCTTGTCGACCACCAGGCTGCGCACGGCCTGGCCGACGAGGACCTCGTTGGCCACCGTTGCGGTGGTGTCGACGGCCATCGAGTAGGCCCCCGAGACGACCACCGCTCCAGCGGAGTCCCGGCCGCCCCAGGTCCAGGCGTGCGAGCCCGCCGGCTGGAGACCCACGTTCTTCGTGGTGACGACCGACCCGTTCGCACGCTTCACGGTGAGCGACACGGTGGAGGCGACGTCGAGGGTGTAGGTCAGCGTGGCGGTGTCCTTGCGGCCGTCCCCGTCGGGCGAGAAGGGGTTGGGCGTGAGCGAGGCGATCGTGGGTGACAGCCGCGCGACCGTCAGCGCCACCGGGGACGACGGGCGCTCCACCGCGCACGTGGTGCCGGCCGCGTCACAGGCCAGCGCGGTGAGGACGTGGGGGCCAGGGCTCAGCCGGGTCACGGCCACGTCGAGGGAGAACGGTGAGACCGTGTCGGTGCCGAGCGTGGTGCCACCGTCGGCGACGAATCGGACCGCCGGGCTGGTGGCAGTCGGCCGTGAGGGTGAAGCCGCTGGTGGCCCGGGTCCCGTCGGCAGGCGCGGTGATCGACCGGCGCCGGGTTGTCGACGACGAGCGGCCGATCGGTCCCGCTGCTGGAGCACGAGCGTCTGTCGGCAGAGCACCACGGACAACGTCTCCGCTCCTGCAGACCCGTCGGTGGGCAGCAGCAGCGTCGCCACGCCCCCCACCAGAGGGGCCGTGACCGTCGGTCCTCCGTCGGCCAGCCGGGCCCGGACGTGGGAAGCGTCGACGGCACCGGCGTCCACCACGACGGCGACCGTCCCGCTGACTGTGGCACCCGGAGCGGGCTGGCTGACCGACGGCCCGGGCAGCACCAGCTCGTGACCGAGCGCCGCATAGGCGTCGACCAGCCCTCCCGCGAACCCGTAGGTGCGCGGGGAAGCGGTCGCGGTGATCGTGCTTCGCACCGCCGCCTGCCCGAGCTCCGGCCTCGAGGCACGCACCAGAGCCGCGACTCCGGCCACGAGCGGGGACGCGAACGAGGTGCCGTCGCCGACGACGTAGTCAGCCGCGGTGGCATAGCTCTTGTTGGCGCCGATGATCTTGATTCCGGGAGCGCCCGACGTCGACCCAGCTGCCGTACTGGGAGAAGCTCGCGCGGCTCCCGCCGCCCACGGTGGTAGCACCGACGGCGAGCACGTTCGGGAGCGCCGCCGGGTAGAACCTGGTCGTCACCCCGGAGTTCCCCGCGGCAGCGACGACCACCACGTCGGCGGCCACGGCATCCGCCACGGCCGCCCGGACCGCGGTGTCGTCGGTCTCGCTCCCGAGGCTGAGGTTGATGACGTCGGCACCGTGAGCCACCGCCCAGTCGATGCCGTCGGCCAGCGCAGCGTTGGTGATCTCTCCGTCCCCATCGGCGACCTTGACCGCGAGGATCGACGTGTCCCAGCCGGAGCCTGCCATTCCGGTCGCGTTGTGGGTCGACGCGGCCGCGATCGACGCAACCATGGTGCCGTGCCCGACCTGGTCGGTGACCGTCGCCGACCCCGTGACCGCGTTGTACTGACCCGCGATCTTTCCCGTGAGATCCGGATGCCCGACGGCGACCCCGCTGTCGATCACGGCGACGACCACCGAGCCCGCGCTGTGGGTGACGTCCCAGGCCTGCGGCAGGCGGAGGGCGCGCAGCGACGTGCCCTGGTCGCCGTACAGCGGGTCATCGGGGACGTCGAAGAGCGTGTACGTCGTCTCCGGCACCACGGCGGCCACGTCGGTCAACCCCTCCACGGCGGCGACCAGGCCCGGTGCGGCGATCGGAAGGTCGACCGTGACGGTGCGTCCGGTGGGACGAGCATCCACGACCGAGAGCCCTCGTCCTTCGAAGCTCGTGAGGGCGCGGGCGACCTGCGCACCCTCGCCGGCGTCGTCGGTGACCACCACGGCACGAACGGTGGCTCCGCGCGGAAGGGCCTCGGCCGCCTGGGCCGGGACGGTACCGACCAGGATCGAGACCGAGCACACCGGCGACCGCCAGCAGCGTGGTGCCGCGTTCACCTCTCCTGCGCCCCACGCGATCCCCCGGTTGACCTGCACCCACTGCCGACGGCCGACTAGGGGAGATACCAGTATCCAACGACATAGGCCCGCAGGTCGACATTGCCGGCGGCATTGATGAACGAGGCGCCGCCCGCCGCCAGAGGCGCGATCAGGAAGACGGTGTGGTCGCTGCCCAGCCGTGGGCTGGCCGACCGGGTGGCGGGTTTGCTCGCCCCCGACCGCCAGGTGAGCAGCACCGTGTCAGCCGTCGGACGGATCGCCGTCGCCTGGAGCGCCACGGCGGTCACCCCCGTGGCGGGAACTCCGGCGACTCCGGCCAAGGTCGCCGTCACCGCCCGCTTGGGTGAGAGGGGACCCGTCACCCCTTGGTTCTGGGTCGTGTCGATGACCTCCTTGGGTGCGAGAGGCACGTACCGCGACCCTCCCGGAAGATCCGAGGCCCCCCACCAGCCGAGGACGTCCAGACGCAGGTGACGCGTGCCGGTGGAGTCGTTGCGCAGCACCACGGTGCCGTTGGGCGCGACCTTGGCGATCACCAGGTTGGTCCGCTGGCGGCCCGCCGGGGCGTAGACCGACAGCAGCGTCGTGGGCGGTGCCTCATCAGCCCCGCCGTACACCGTCACCCCGCCGGAGGCCGAGGCCGCGGAGGCGGTCGCTGCAAACGCGACGGCGGTCGCACCGTCCGCCGGCAGGCCGGCCTTTCCGTCGAGGTCGAGCGTCCGGGACTCACCGGGCGCAAGGACCGCTTGGGACGCCACGGTGTCGAGCACCCGAGCCGGGTCGCTCGCGTGGAACGTCGACGTGGTGCTGCCGGGCTCGGTGTAGTAGCCGAGCACGTCGACCGTCACGTCCGTCGACCCCGTCGAGAGGGTCAGACTGACCCGACCTCCCGAACCGAGGGGAACCGTGACCGCACCGAGGCCGTTGACGTTCATGGCTGTCGTGGAGGCGCGCAGGCGCGGTGACGGCGAGCCCGCCGGCTCGACGTAGAGCTTGGTCGGTGCGTTCGGGCCCCGCAGCTGGATCGAAAGGGTCGCGGCGACGGCTCCGGTGGCGGGCACGCCACCCTGGCCGGCGACCTGGAGGTCGATCCGACGGTTCTCCCCCGACCACGAGTCCTGGCTGAGGCGACATCGCGCGGTCACGCCGACTCCGGCGAGGGTGTCGAGGACCCGCGCCGGCGGAAGAGCGACGAACTCGAGGCCGGCCTTCGGGACCGCAGGCGCGGCCGCCGGGGTGACCGTCGTCGGGCAGCTTGGCGCCGTGACCGCCGTCCCGCTCCAGAACGACGTCTTGCCCGCCGCGCCGTCCCAGGTGAAGGAGAAGTGCACGTGGTCGCGGTGGCAGGTGGTGTCGTAGGACGACGACAGCGTGGTCAGGCAGCTGCTGTACTCGGTCCATCCGCGCGCCGGGTCGTAGAAGCGGAACATCTTGTTGTCCCAGATCACGTACATGAGCCCCATGCGGCGGGCCATGGCGTAGGTGTTGCCGGCTGTGTCCTTCGCCGACAGCCAGCTGAGCAGCGCAGCCGCATTGGCGCGCTGGGCCTTGCCGCTGATCATCCAGTCCAGGGCCCGACCCTCATGGTGCTCTGAGGTGCCCGTGCTGCCGCTGCACGCGCGGGTGATGCCGAAGGACGTCGAGCCGTACGTCTTGGCGAGGAGGGCCTTGAGCCGGAGCGGGCCCTTGCGGGACACGGGGTCGCACAGCTGCACGCCCTGCCAGGCGGGCAGCGGCTCGATCGCAGCGGGGAGCGTGGGTGCCGTGGGGACCACGGCCGCGGCGGAGGCCGGTCCGACCGGCTGCAGCACAGACACGGCCAGCGCCGCGACGAGCAGGCAGGCAGCCACCAGGGCGCGCTCGACCCGGGGGGCCGTTGAGGTCCTCACCATGAACTCATCGGCGGCCCGGGCGCCGATCTCAAGCGCGCTCTCTACGATGGCCGGACGCTACGACATCGCGAGCCCCGACGGAAGGAACGATCCACGTGCTGGACGACCACGAGGTCCAACGCGTCCTCGCCGTGACCGCGCACCCCGACGACGTGGACTTCGGTGCGGCCGGGACGATCGCGACGTGGACCCGGGCCGGCATCGAGGTGACGTACTGCATCGTCACCGACGGGGACGCCGGCGGCTTCGATCCGCTCGTCCCCCGGTCGGAGATCCCCGGCATCCGGCGGGCCGAGCAACGCGCGGCCGCGGCTGTGGTCGGGGTCAGCGACGTGCGCTTCCTCGGGTACGTCGACGGCGAGCTCGCCGTGAGCCATGACCTGCGGCGGGACATCTCGCGCGTGATCCGCCAGGTCCGTCCTCAGCGCATGCTCGTGCAGTCCCCCGAGCGCAACTGGAAGCGCATCCAGGCCTCCCACCCCGACCATCTGGCTGCCGGCGAGGCCGCGATCCAGGCCGTCTACCCCGACGCACGGAACCCGTTCGCGCACCCGGCGCTCGCCGCCGAGGGTCTCGAGGACTGGGCCGTCACCGAGGTCTGGGTGATGGCGAGCGCCAACCCCGACCACTACGTCGACGTCACGGACACCTTCGACCTCAAGATCGAGGCCCTGCGGGCGCACGAGTCGCAGACAGGGCACCGCCCCGACCTGCCGGACTTCATCCGCGGCTGGGGCGAGACGGTGGCGGAGCAGGCCGGGCTGGCCGAGGGCCGGCTGGCCGAGGGCTTCATGGTCGTCTCGACGGCCTGACCCCCGGATCAGAGCAGGCGGCGGTCGGTGGCCCAACGGGTCAGCTCGTGCCGGTTCGACAGCTGCAGCTTGCGCAGCACCGACGAGACGTGGGTCTCGACGGTCTTCACCGAGATGAACAGCTCCTTGGCCACCTCCTTGTAGGCGTAGCCGCGGGCGATCAGCCGGAGCACCTCGCGCTCTCGCTGGGTGAGGCGGTCGAGGTCCTCGTCCACCGACGGGACGTCCGGAGACCCTGCGAACGCGTCGAGCACGAAGCCGGCGAGCCTCGGCGAGAAGACCACGTCGCCGTCGGCGACGCGGGTCACGGCAGCGGTGAGCTCCGGACCCGAGATGGACTTGGTCACGTAACCCCGTGCTCCCGCGCGGATCACCGAGATCACGTCCTCCGCGGCATCGGACACCGACAGGGCGAGGAACCTGGTCTCCGGCGCGCCCTCGGCGCACGCGCGCACGACGTCGGCTCCGGAGCCGTCCGGGAGGTGGACGTCGAGCAGCACGACAGCCGGCTGCGTGGCGAGGATCACGCGGACCGCGGAGGCGACGTCCTCGGCCTCCCCGACGACCTCGACGGTCGACCCGATCTCGGCCTGGACGCCGGTGCGGAACATGCGGTGGTCGTCGACCAGGACCACCCGTGGTCGCTCGGTCATCAGCTCCCCCTCTCTGCCCTGCTCGGCAGCCTCAGACGTACCTCGGTGCCGTCCGGTGAGCTCAGCACCTCGGCGCGACCCCCGTTGCGCTCCATGCGGCCCATGATGGACTGGCGCACGCCGAGCCGGTCCTCCGGCACCGCATCCACCTCGAAACCGGCGCCACGATCGCGGACGAACACCTCGACTGCGCCGTCAGCCACCTCGGCGTAGACGGCGACCGGCCCAGCGGCACCCGCGTGCTTGGCGGCGTTGACCATGGCCTCCCGTGCCGCCTGCAGCAGGGCACCCACCGACTCGTCGACGACGACGTCGCCGACCGTGACGACCTCGATGGCGACGGCGTAGGTGTCCTCGACCTCGCCGGCGGCACGCTCGAGGGCTGCCACGAACCAGCCCTCGTCGACGGGTCCCGGGCGGTAGAGCCACCCGCGGAGGGCGCGCTCCTCGGCCCGCGCCAGCCGGGTCACCGCCTGCGGGTCCTCGGCGTTGCGCTGGATGAGCGTGAGCGTCTGCAGGACCGAGTCGTGGACGTGCGCGGCCAGCTCGGCCCGCTCCTGGGAACGGATGCGTTCGCGCCGCTCCTCGGTGAGCTCGCGCACGAGCCGGAGCAGCCAGGGACCGGCCACCAGGACGAGGCCGGCGAGCAGGATCAGCCCGGCAGCGAGACCGTCGGCGAGAAGGGCGACGTCTCCGGTCGAGGCGACCACCCACGCGAGCCCGGTCAGGACCAGCACGACGCCGATGAGCACGCGGAGCCAGCCGCCACGGCCCCCGAGCCAGGCGGCGCGGGTGGCGTGGGACCGCCAGCGCAGGCGCTGGGCGTCGTCGCCCTGCCGCCAGAGCACGGCGACGCCGACGGCGACCACCATCACCGGCACCAGCAGCGCGGAGCTCAGGCCCTGCCGGCTAGCGAGCGACGCCGCACCCACGGCCACCGCCCCGACGCCCAGCAGGACGAGGAGGTCCCGGTCGCGGGCGGACGGGCTGTCGTCGACCGGCGCGCCGTCGACCGGGTCCGGCGCCTGCGGGACGACGATCCAGAAGGCGGCGTACATGACCAACCCGGCACCGCTGGCGAAGGCCAGCAGCACGAAGCCGATCCGGACCCACACCGTCGGGACGCCTAGGTGGTCGCCGAGGCCGCGGGCCACGCCGGCCACCAGGCGGTCCGTGGACGCGCGGTACAGCCGCGGGTACGGCCGCGCCGGCGGGCCGGTGGTCACAGGGCTGCTCACCCGTCCATGCTGTCGCATCCAGTCGGTCGGCGGATCAGGGTGCGACCCTGAGACGACCAGGCGCACGGATCAGGGAGACCCCAGGGTCCAGCCTGGATGCCCGGCCGCCGAGACCCGGGCAGGCTCGAGGACATGAACGACACCATGAACGCAACCGATCCCGGCGGGGCCCTCCCGCCTCCCTACCTCCCCCCGACCGAGCCACGGCCGCCGCTGCGGCGCAGCCGCGACGACCGGGTCGTTGCCGGCGTCGCCGGCGGCCTCGGGCGCACCTTCGGCGTCGACCCGGTGATCTTCCGGGTCGTGCTGGTCGCCCTCGCCGTCATCGGTGGCAGCGGGCTCGTCCTCTACGGCCTCCTGTGGCTGCTGGTCCCGGAGGACGGCTCCGACGGCTCCTCGGTCGCCGATCGTTGGGTCCGGTCGCGGGCCTGGTCGACGGCCACCGTCATCCTGCTCGCGCTCGCCGCCGCCGTCATCCTGAGCATCGTCGTCGGCCTCGACCCCGGGCCCCTCGTCCTCCTGGCGGTCCTCGGGGTGGTCGCGCTGGTCCTCACCCGTCGCGAGTCCCGCGCTCCTGCCACCCCCGTGAGCTACGGGCCCGGCACGCCCTACGGCCCTTCTCCGGCACCGTCACCTGGCGCGTACGCCGCACCCACGTACGCGACCCAGCCGTATGCGGCACCCACGTACGCCACCCAGCCGTACGCCCCGTACGGGGGGCCGCCGCCGACCACCCCGCCCCTCCAGGCGCAGCCGGTCCCCCCGTCACCGCCCAAGCCGCCGCGGGAGCGCTCCGCGCTCGGTGTGCTCACCCTGGGGCTCGCGGCGCTCACCGCCGGCGTGCTCGTCGCGGTGCGCATGGTCAACGACACAGGCGCACCCACGACCACGGCGATCCTCGCGGCGACGACGCTGACCCTCGGGCTGGGACTGCTCGTGGGCACCTTCGTCGGGCGCGCTCGGTGGCTGGTCATCCCGGGAGTGCTGCTGCTGATGGCGACAGCGACCTCCGGGGTCGTGGCGCGCTTCGACGGGTTCAACGGCTTCGACGGCCCGCGCGGGTCGCGGACGTTCACTCCCCAGACCAGCGAGCAGGTGCTGCCCACCTACGAGTGGGGGGCCGGCGAGGTGGTCCTCGACCTGACCCAGGTCGCCGGAGACCCTGATCTGACGGTCGCCTTCGACCTCGGAGCCGGCTCGCTCACGGTGCTGGTGCCGAGGGACGCAGCGATCACCGGCACGGCCGAGGCCGGGCTCGGGACGGTCCAGGTCGACGGGGTCGACGGGGTCGACGGGGTGGGCCTCACCGTCGACCTCACGGATTCACCTGACGGCGCGAGCGCGTCGCAGACGATCAACCTCGACCTCACGGTCGGCATCGGAGAGGTGGTGGTCAACCGTGCGTAGCCACGCGTTCGACCCGGCATCGTTCGTCCTCGGGCTCGTCCTCTCGGGAGTAGCCCTCGCGTACCTCGTGGCCGAGGCACAAGACCGCAGCGTCGACGGCGCGTGGGTGCTCCCCCTGACACTCATCGGTCTCGGCGTCGCTGCGGTGGCGGCGGGTCTCAACCGCGCTCTGCGCAAGGACCCAGCGGCGGCGGACCTCCAGACCGACCCTCGGGAGGCGCAAGACGACGCGACTGCGCCGGCCGTCACCGACTGACCGGCTCAGTCCTGAGGCAGGGTGAGACGCGCGAGCGCCCGCCCTGCCTCGGGTCGGTCGCCGGCGATGAACAGTCGCCCGTCCGGGAGCACCGCGAGGCCCTCGGTCTTGCCGATCTTCTTGGCCTTCTTGGGGATCTCGAACACACTCTCGACCACGGGTGGTTCGCCGGGGAGCAGCGGGAGCTGCAGCCTGGCCACGCAGGCGGACTGGTCGGACAGCAGATGGACCCCACCTGCCCCATCGACCGTGATCTCGCTGAGGTCGTCGAGGCCGCTGTCCTCGGGCATCGGCCACCAGGCGAGCGCGTGCAGCCGTCCTTCCCCTGGCAGCACGAACTCGCCGCTCCCGAGCAGTGAGTCAGCGGTCACGCCGTACGGCTGGTCGCCGGCGGGGCCGAGCTCCACGAGGCCCGGCGGATGCTTCTCCTTGGCCACCACGAGGTGGCCGCCTGTGAGCAGCAGCAGTCCCTCTCCGCGCGACGACGGGTCGGCGTCCCAGGCCTCAGCCAGATCCGGCAGGGCCGAGACGTCGAGCCGGAAAGACGTGACCACCGTTCGGGCGTCGAGGTCGACGACGTGGATGCGCGAGGGTTCCTCCGCGAGCAGGAGCAGGCGACCGGCGGAGTCCGCGGCGACCGCCTCGAGCTGAGCGTCCGGGGCGTGCTCGGCGGGTCCGTCGAAACCCCGTGGGTCGACCATCGTCCAGGCTCCGAGCGAACCGTCGGGACCGACGTCGGCCACCGCGAGCTGGGGCGTGTGGTCCCCCACGGCGACCAGCCGGTGCCGGCCCGCCGAGGTCAACAGGGTCAGCCCGGAGACCTCGCGGAGCGGGACGTCGAGCACGTCCTCGACGCCGATGTCGCGATGGTGGCTCACTGCGCCTCCTGAAGGTCGGACTTGTCCTCGATCTCCCAGGCGTGGTCGAGGGTGTGCCAGGCGATCCGTCGGGCGGCGTACCGAAGCGGCCAGCCGGTGTCCGGGGGCCCCGAGCCGCCCGTCCGACAGCACGGCGACCAGTGCAGCACGCTGCGCGACGACAGCGGCCCGGTCGGCGACCGACGGCTGAGCTGGCCGCAGCCCCAGCTTGCGGGCGTACGCAACCTCCGCGGCGAGGCAGTGCTCCACGATGGCGTCGCGGTCCCTTCCCGCCTCCTCGCGGCCCCTTCCGCAGCGTCGCCGGGGCGCCCTCGACCACGTCGTCGAGGTCCGCCCACGCAGCGTCGAGGATCGCCGCCAGCCTGGTGCCCTCCTCGCAGGGCACGGGCACCCGGTCGAGGTCGGGAACGACCCCGGGGGCCCCGAAGTCCGTGGTGGCGTTGCCTGGCACGACCTCGACCACCTCGAGCTCCGGCACCGCGGGCACCGTGAGCCCCGCCCGGGCAGCGACGGGCGCGTAGCGATCCACGTAGTGCGTGAGCTCCTCGAGCGCCCCCTCCTCGGTCCGTGCCGACCGGGCCCAACCCGGCCAGTCGACGGCCACGGCGAACACCCGCTTGGTCCCGACCTCGAGGTAGACAGGGATGCGCTGGGTCACGACTCGGCTCCCACGTCAGAGACCGACCGACCGGGCCTTGGTGCGCCCACCGGGATCCGGATGAGCAGCACCCCGACGAAGGACACGAGGAGCGCCAGCCCGGGGGTGAACCTGAACCCTGCGTACTGCGAGGAGACCCCGAAGGGGAAGCCGACCAGCCCGGTGACGGACAACGCCAGGAGGCCGACGGCGACGGCCACCACGCCGACGACGCTGACCGTGGCCCGCAGGCGGTAGGGCCACGACTTCAGCGGGTGACGGCGCGGGGCGGAGTCCCACCACGGCAGGGGAAGGTGCTCGAACGGCCTCATCACCCAGACCAGGCCCACGGTGTAGGCCGCGAACAGCACCCAGAACGTGAGCCGTGGCACCAGCCATCCGGACGTGGAGAACCCCACGAGGTCGAGGCCGAGCACCGACAAGGAGGCGATGGCAAGGATCATTCCCGCGAGGTGCCACAGGTAGAGGGTCATGGCGGCGCCGTTCACGACGCACGTGGGCCGCCACGACACGCTCCGTCGCAGCCAGGCGGTGCAGCCCCGGGTAGAGGAGGACCACGAAGGCCGCGAGGCTGATGCAGTGGAGAGCCAGCACCGCCGACGGTGGCGCCATGTTCGAGATCTCCTCACCCGGGAGGCCGACCAGGCTCAACGGCCAGGGACCGAGGCCCACGAGCGCTGCGTTGACGGTCATGGCGGCCACCGCGACCACCGCGGCCCGAGTGCGCGACGGACGCCTGGTGGGGGAGAACGCCCAGAGGCCGCACTGGCCGGCGAGGGCCCACACCAGGACGAAGTTGGCCAGCCCGAAGGCCCCAGGCGCCCCCGCGAGGCGCACGAGGTCGATCGCTGCGGCAGCCACCAGCCACCCGAGCGTCGCGCGAACCGGATGGGCCGACAGGCGGACGAGCACCGGAGTCAGTGCGGTCACCAACAGGTAGGCACCGAGGAACCACAGCAGCTGGGTGGAGATCCGCAGCAGCGGGAGGGCGACGTTGTCGTCCCAGGCCAGGAGCAGCGGGGAGACCAGGATCCAGAAGCCCGCGTAGACGATCACCGGACGGACCAGACGTCGCACCCGAGCGTTCAGCCAGGACGGGTACCCGACCGCCTTCCGGTAGCTGAGCGCGTTCGCCCAGGCCCCCGCGGCGAAGAACAACGGCATGACCTGGAGGACCCAGGTGGCCGGCTGGAGGGAAGGCGTCGCCGCCAGGGTGTTCCCGAGCGTCGTGCCGTCGTCCCCGAACACGACCAGCGCCATGAACGAGTGCCCGAAGACGACGATGACCAGAGAACCGGCCCGCACCAGGTCGACGACGCGATCGCGGGCGGGAGGGGTCGCGGCAGACATCTCGGCAGCCGACGGGTACTCCCGCCACGGCCGCCTGAGATCCATGCCGACAGTGTGGCCGGTCGGCGTGCTCGACCGACGGCCAACCGGCCGGTCAGACCGCGAGGATCTGCTCGAGGTCGACGACCTCGTCGTCGGTCAGCTCCCACGCCCCGGCCGTGGCGTTCGCACGGACCTGCTCCGCCGAGGTCGCGCCTGCGATGACCGACCCGGTGGCCGGGAATGCCAGCAGGCCGGCGACCGCGACCTCGAGCAACGAGCGGTCGTGCTCGTGCGCCCACGCTTCGAGCCGCTCGACCACATCGAGCTTGGCTTCGGTGACGTAGCCCGCGGCGCGGGTCTCGGACAGCCTCGAGCCCGCCGGCGGCGCCTCCCCACGACGCACCTTGCCCGTGAGCAGACCGTTGGCCAGGGGGAAGTACGGCAGGACGCCGATTCCGTAGTGCTCGGCTGCCGGCACCACCTCGCGTTCCACGTCGCGCTCCAGCAGCGACCAGTGGTTCTGAGCCGAGACGAAGCGCGGGTAGCCACCCTCCGCGGCCACGTGGTCGGCCTCCGCGATCTGCCAGCCGCTGAAGTTGGAGCTCCCGACGTAGCGCACCTTGCCGTCCAGGACGAGCTCGTGCAGCGCGGCGAGGGTCTCCTCGATCGGGGTCGACCGGATCGGGCGTGTGCAGCTGGTAGAGGTCGAGGTGATCGGTCTGCAGCCGCCGCAAGGACTCCTCGACGGCGCGGCGGACGTACGACCGACCGCCTTTCGCGCCGGCCGCGGGTCCGTAGCCCATGTCGTAGCGCTCGTGCCCGAACTTCGTGGCCAGCACGACGTCGTCGCGATGGCCCTTGAGCACCTCACCGAGGACGGTCTCCGAGGCGCCGGGCTCGGCGCCGTAGATGTCCGCGGTGTCGAGGAGGGTGACACCGGCGTCGAGGGCCGCATGGACGACGGCGCGAGTCCGCTCGAGGTCGAGGCGGCCCCCGAAGTTGTTGCAGCCGAGACCCACGACCGAGACGACGAGCCCGGAGTCCCCGAGCGGCTGGTAGCGCATGACCCGACGCTAGTACGAGCTCGGCACGCGGCTACTCCGCCTCGTCGACGGTGACGTCCCAACCGTGGTGGACGATGTCATGGAGCAGGTAGCGCGCGAAGGTGTCGATCGTGAAGACCGCCCCGTCGCTGCGCCGACCGGGGCGCTGCCACTGGTCGCCGGTGACGGTGTCGAAGGACGCTGCGAGCCGCTCGGCCTCGGTCTCCAGCTGGCCGAGCACCTCGGCCGGATCCTGCTCGCCGTACTTCGCGTCGACCGCGGTCTCGTCCTGGTCCCAGTTCTGGAAGAGCGGGTCGTCCTCGGTGAGCATCAGCTGCAACCGTCGGTCGTAGAGCGCGCAGACGTCCCGCACGTGACAGCCGTACTCCAGGGCCGACCAGGTCATCGGGTCCGGCCGCTCGGCCGCGACGGCACCACCCAGCGCCGCCTGCCAGATCGCCAACTCCTCGCGGAGCCGACCCGCCACGTCGCTCGCGGGGATCGCGCTGGCGTCGAACCCGCACTCGGGGCAACGCAGCTCGACGACCCAGGTCCAGTCCTTGGTGTCCGGGGTGATGGTCATGCCTCGACCGTACCCGTGGCGACCACCGGGGTCCCGGTGTTCACTGGAGGCATGCCTCTGCAGGGTGAGTACGAGCCGAGTCCGTCCGCCTGGGTCCGCAACCAGGTCGCCTTGTACGAGGGCTCCGGCGGGACCGACGGGACCACGATGAACGGGCTCCCCGTCATCATCTTGACCACGCGGGGCGCCACGAGCGGCAAGATCCGCAAGACCCCGCTGATGCGGGTGGAGCACGACGGCCGCTACGCCGTGGTCGCGTCGAAGGGCGGCGCGCCCGAGCACCCGCTCTGGTACCACAACCTCCGCGCCCACCCGTTCGTCGAGCTGCAGGACGGGCCGGTCCGGCAGGACATGACCGCGCACGAGGCGACGGGTGAGGAACGCGCGCTGTGGTGGCTCCGGGCCGTCGAGGCATTCCCGACCTACGCCGACTACCAGACCAAGACCGACCGCGAGATCCCGCTCTTCGTCCTCGAGGCCGGGCACCCGTCCGAGGTTGGCTAAGGTCCAGAGCATGAGCCTCACCGCGAAAGCCGCCGACCTTCGACGCCTGCACGACGACCCCGACCTGCTCGTCCTCGTCAACGTCTGGGACGTCATCAGCGCCACCGTCGTGGCCGACCTGCCAGGGTGCCGAGCCCTGGCCACCGCCAGCCACTCCATCGCGGCTTCGCACGGTTACCCCGACGGCGAGCAGATCCCCCTGGACCTGATGATCGCGACCGTCGGGCGGATCGCCGCCGCCGTCGACCTCCCGGTCACCGCCGATCTCGAGGCCGGGTACGGCAACCCGGGCGAGACCGTCCGGCGGGCCGTTGCCGTCGGCATCGTCGGAGCGAACCTGGAGGACCAGATGCGGCCCTTCGACGACGCGGTGGCCGCCGTGGAGGCGGCGGTGGAGGCGGGAGCCGCCGAGGGCGTCGATTTCGTGCTCAACGCCCGTACGGATGCCTTCGTGAAGGCAGGTGACCGCGACCGGGAGGACGTACTCACCGACGCGATCGCGCGGGGCCGCGCCTTCCTCGAGGTCGGCGCTGCCTGCGTCTTCGTGCCTGGGGTCAAGGACGAGCCCACGATCAAGCGCCTCGTCGACGGCATCGGTGCCCGCAAGGTCAGCCTGATCGCCGGTCCGGGGTCGCTGGCACCTGCGGACTTCCAGGACCTCGGGGTCGCGCGGGTGTCCCTCGGCCCCTGGGCGCAGCGCATCGCGCTCACCGCGCTGGCTGACTCGGGCGCCGCGATCCTCGCCGGAAGCCGATTCCCCGAGGGCATCCGTGCACTCGGCTAGCGGGTCCAAGACCTCGCTCTGGTCCATCCGCTCGGAGCGCTCGATCCTGTCCATCGGGTCCAAGGGCTCGGTGCTGTCGATCGGGTCGGTCGGGTCGGTGCTCTCGATCGGGTGCGTCGGGTCCGCGCTGTCCGCGTTCTCGATCGGCTCGTTCGCGAGCTTCGGGTCGCTGCTGTCGGGCGGGTCACGCCAGTCGGTGATGTCCTGGCGCTCGTCGCACACCACGATGTCTGCTCGCTGACCGACCGGCTGAGGTCGCGCGCTACTCCCACTCGATCGTGCCCGGCGGCTTGCTCGTCACGTCGAGGACGACCCGGTTGATCTCGCGGACCTCGTTGGTGATCCGCGTGGAGATCTTGGCCAGGACGTCGTAGGGCACGCGCGACCAATCGGCGGTCATCGCGTCCTCCGAGGACACCGGCCGCAGCACGACCGGATGGCCGTACGTCCGTCCGTCGCCCTGCACCCCCACCGAGCGCACGTCGGCCAGCAGCACCACCGGGCACTGCCAGATGTCGCGGTCGAGGCCTGCGGCGGAGAGCTCCTCGCGGGCGATCGCGTCCGCCTCACGCAGGAGGTCGAGCCGCTCACGGGTCACCTCGCCGATGATCCGGATGCCGAGCCCTGGGCCGGGGAACGGCTGCCGCCAGACGATCTCGGCGGGCAGGCCGAGCTCGAGGCCGACCGCGCGCACCTCGTCCTTGAACAGCGACCGCAGGGGCTCGACGAGGGCGAACTCGAGGTCATCGGGGAGGCCGCCCACGTTGTGGTGACTCTTGATGTTGGCGGTGCCGGTGCCGCCGCCGGACTCCACGACGTCGGGGTAGAGCGTTCCCTGCACCAGGAAGTCGACGGTCTCCCCATGGGCACCGGCCTCGGCGACCACCTCCCGGGCTGCGTGCTCGAACACCCGGATGAACTCCCGGCCGATCGCCTTGCGCTTGTCCTCGGGGTCGCTGACGCCCGCCAAGGCGTCGAGGAAGCGCTGCTGGGCATCGGCCACCTTGAGCCGGATGCCCGTGGCGGCGACGTAGTCCCGCTCGACCTGCTCGGCCTCCCCCTTGCGCAGCAGTCCGTGGTCGACGAAGACGCAGGTGAGCTGGTCACCCACCGCTCGATGGACCAGGGCCGCGGCGACGGCGGAGTCGACACCGCCCGAGAGCCCGCAGATCACCCGCTTGTCCCCGACCTGGGCCCGGATCCGCTCGACCTGCTCCTCGACGATGCTCGCCGGGGTCCAGGTGGGCTCGATGCCGGCCACGTCGTAGAGGAAGTGCTCGAGGACGGCCTGCCCGTGGGCCGTGTGCAGGACCTCGGGGTGGAACTGCACCCCGGCGTGGCCGCGGGCGACGTCCTCGAAGGCGGCCACGGCGGCGCCTGCCGACGTGGCCGTGACGACGAAGCCCTCGGGCGCCTTCGCCACCGAGTCGCCGTGGCTCATCCAGACGGTCTGCTCGGACGGCAGGTCACGGAAGATCGCCGAGTCGGGCACCGTCACCGACAGCGGGGTGGGCCCGAACTCGGACAAACCGGTCTGCTCGACCGTGCCTCCGAGGGCGATGGCCATCGCCTGGTGGCCGTAGCAGATGCCGAAGGTCGGGACCCCCGCGTCGAACAGCGCGGGGTCGACCTGCGGGGCGCCGTCGGCGTAGACCGACGACGGGCCGCCGGAGAGGATCACGGCGAGCGGCCGGCGGGCCAGGATCTCCGCCACCGACGTCGTCGAGGGGATCACCTCGCTGTAGACCCTCGCCTCACGCACCCGGCGGGCGATCAGCTGCGCGTACTGCGCACCGAAGTCGAGGACGAGGACCGGCTGCACGGGGGCGTCGCTCACGCGCCCAGGGTATCCGGGCCCGGCCGTACCCTTGACCCACCGTGACGCCCCTCACCAACCACGCGGCCCACCCGCTCGTCCGGCTCTGGCAGTACGGCGACCGCTACCGGCGTCGGATCGTCATGGCCGTCGTCTGGACCACGCTCAACAAGATCGCCGACGTCTTCCCGGAGCTGCTCATCGGCGCTGCGGTGGACGTGGTGGTGCGCGGGTCGGACTCGTTCCTGGCCACCACGTTCGGCATCGAGAGCACGTTCACGCAGCTCCTCGTCCTCGCTGCCATCAACCTGGTCGTCTGGGTGATCGAGTCGATCACGGACTACCTGGCGGCGACGCGGTGGCGCCGGCTCGCCCAGTCCATGCAGCACGACCTGCGCACCGACACCTACCGACACCTTCAGGAGCTCGAGGTGTCCTGGTTCGAGGACACCACCAGCGGTGGTCTGCTGGCGGTGCTCAACGACGACGTCAACCAGCTCGAACGCTTCCTGGACACCGGGGCCGAGACGATCATCCAGCTGTTCTGGAACGTCGTGATCGTCGGCGCCGTCTTCTTCCTGGTGTCCTGGCAGCTCGCCGTGGTCGCGTTCCTGCCGATCCCGGTGATCGTCGTGGGATCGCTGCGCTACCAGCGGCGGCTCGAGCCGCTCTACGCCAGCGTCCGCGAGCGCGTCTCCGAGATCTCAGCCACGCTCAGCGCCAACCTCGGCGGGATCACGACCATCAAGGCCTTCGGCGCGGAGCGGCGTGAGGGTGACCGGGTCGAGGCCGTCTCGCAGGACTACGTCGAGGCCAACAGCGCCGCCATCCAGTTCTCCTCCGCCTTCGTGCCGATCATCCGGATGGCGATCCTCGTTCGGCTTCACGGCCACCCTGCTCATCGGTGGCTGGATGACGATCGAGGGGACTCTGGACGTCGGCCTGTACTCGGTGCTCGTCTTCATGACCCAGCGGCTGCTCTGGCCGCTGACCAGCCTGGGCCAGACCCTGGACCTCTACCAACGAGCCATGGCCTCGACGCGCCGCATCCTCGACCTGCTCGACGTCGGGCCGGTCATGCAGCCCGGCACCGGCTCGCTCCCGTTGCCGGTCGCGGGGCGACCTGGAGCTGCAGCGGCGTCACCTTCGGCTACGCCGACGGACCGGACGTGCTCCGGGGCATCACGCTCCGGGTGCCGGCCGGAGAGACCCACGCCATCGTCGGCTCCACCGGCGCGGGCAAGTCGACGCTCGTACGTCTCCTGCTGCGCTTCCACGACCCGCGATCGGGCACGGTCGCCCTCGACGGCCACGACCTTCGGACCCTGACCTACGCCTCGTTGCGCGGGGCCATCGGTTACGTCGCCCAGGACGTCTTCCTCTTCCACGGCAGCGTGCGCGACAACATCGCCTACGGCCGTCCGGACGCCACCGACGCCGAGATCGAGGAGGCTGCGCGGCTGGCCGAGGCGCACGACTTCGTCCTCGAGCTGCGCGCAGGGCTACGACACCGTCGTCGGCGAGCGCGGCGTCAAGCTCTCGGGCGGCCAGCGCCAGCGGCTCTCGATCGCGCGCGCGATCCTGCGCGACCCTGCCGTCCTCCTGCTCGACGAGGCCACCTCCGCCGTGGACAACGAGACCGAGGCGGCGATCCAGCGCTCGCTCGCCCGCGTCGGCGAAGGACGTACGGTCGTCGTCATCGCCCACCGGCTCTCGACGGTCCGCGACGCCGACCGCATCTGGGTCCTCGAGGCCGGGTGACGTCGCCGAGGCGGGCACGCACGACGAGCTGGTGGCCGCCGGCGGACTCTACGCAGCACTGTGGCGCGTGCAGACCGGCGATGCCGTCCACCGCACCCCTCACTGATTCGCTCTCGGCGCCAACCTCCGCACTGTCGTTTTCTCTATGCACAGATTGGGTTTCTGCCCTGTCTGGGTGTCGGTGGCGGTCGGTAGTATTGCCTCATCAGTTCGAGTGTTGGACCGGGTGGGGAGGTGGTGGCCGGTGGGTGGCGCGCTGGTTGATGCGGTCACGGCGTTCACCTGCCGGGACCGGGCTGGGGTTGTCGGGTCAGCAGGCGGTGCAGCGCCTGTCGGAGCTGAACGCGGCGATCGCGTTGCTGACCGCGGACCGGTTGTCGATGTTGAGCGTGGTGCAGGAGTCGGGGGTGTGGGGGTTGGACGCGTCGCGTTCGGCGGCGGCGTGGTTGGCCCGCGAGGAGCGGTCCACCAGGGCGGCGGCCGGGTCGGACCTGAAGCTCGCCCGGCTGCTGGACGCGCACCTGCCGTTGACGTCCGCGGCGCTGCGCGAGGGGGCGGTGCCGGTCGGGCACGCCCGGGTCCTGGCCCGGACCTGCCTCAGGACCGAGGCGATGCGGGTGATGCTCACCGACCCTGATCGTGGGGAGGGCTTCCTGCTCACCCAGGCCGGGCTCGGTGCGGAGGACTTCCAGACGTTCGCCTCGACCTGGGCGTACCGGGTCGACCCCGACGCGGCCGATGCCGCCTACCGGGAGTCCACCGACGACTACTTCCTGCAGGCCGCTGTCACCACCGGGGGGGTCGCGGTGCGGGCGTTCCTCGACCCGGTCGCCGGGGAGTGCCTGATCAGCGTGCTGCGCGCCGAGATCGGGGTCCCCGCGGTCACCGACACCCGGGGCACCCCGCGGCGGATGCACGACGCGCTGGCATCGGTCATGAACCGGGCCCTGGCCGGCGGTCGGCTCGGTGACCACGCCTCCGTCCGACCCAGCCTGGTCGTCCACGTCCCCTACGCCACCCTCGAAGCCGCTCGAACCGGTCAACGGCAGCCCTGACCGGGTTGGCGCCCGCGACCTTGCAGGAGTCCGGGACCCCGATCCCTCGCACCGTGCTGGACCGGATGGTCTGCGACTGCGACGATCACCCGGGTCATCTTCGGACCCCCAGGGCCAGGTCCTCGACGTCGGCCGCGCCCAACGCACCTTCACCGGACCCAGGCGGCGGGCGTTGGACGCCCACGACGGCGGATGCATGTACCCCGGCTGCCACGCACCCCCCTGCCAGTGCGAAGGCCACCACACCGACCCCGGCGGCTGGGCCGGTGGCGCCCGCACCGACGCCACCCACGGCGGCATCCTGCTCTGCTACCACCACCACCCCCACGTCCACGACCACCACATCACCATCCACCGCGACCACCGCGGCAGCTGGGTCTTCACCGACCGCTGGGGGCTGCCCGTGGGCACCACCACCCCCCGATCCCTGAACCCCGACCTCTGGGCGAGGGAGTATGTCCTCGTCCCGGCAGAGGTAGACGTAGTCAGACAGCAGGTCGCGGCTGTGATCCAGGTCGTAACAGACCTGGGAGACGAAGAAGTCGCAGCCGTCCTTCTGCTTGCTCAGCATCCGTCGGTGCTCCTGGGCGGTGCCGACGTGCCGTTCAGCGATGCAGACGCCACCGATGCCGGGTCGTCGGTCCAACCCGGCGTACAGCCGGTAGGCGTCGGTGAGCCGGGTCTTCACCGCCTGGTGACGTGAGGCGGCCCCGACCAGGACCGTGAGCACCCTGTCAGCGTCGACCTCGGTCAGCCAACCGCTCAACTCCGCCTCGGTGTACTTGCCGACAGCGCGGTAGACGAGCACCGGTCTGGTCCAGCCGGGCAGGTGCCGTTCCATGAAGTCCGCGGGATCCATCATCGGCATGAACGGGAAGGGCCGTGCGTCCGTGGAACGATCGCTTTCGGCGTCCACGTCGTAGATGATCAATCCATCCAGTGCCACCGAATCCAGGCGCGCCAGCGTGGCCCGGGCGATCTCGTCAGCGCGCTCCGGAGTCGTCGTCAGAGTCGGCGGGGTTATCCCGTAGAGGAGAACTCCGTGCTCAGCCCGTCGCAGCAGTTCCAGCGCAGAACGGTCACCGCCCAAGGCCATCGCCACAGCATGTCAAGACGCTCGACCCACGCGCACCGACGTGCCGTTTTCTGCGGCATGAGAGTCTCGTGGCCTCACCGCCAGGCCGCGACCGAACCGCGGTAGGTCCCGTGACGCGTGAGCATCACGCGGAGCGCTGCCACACCGCAGCGTCGTGCGCGAAGTGCACGCGCACGGGGTCGAGGTCGCGCAGCCGAGCGACGGAGTCCGCGTAGCGGCCGTCCTTGGCTGACGGCTCGCCCGACTCGACCGGCGAGGTAGCCCCTTCCCACTCGGCCAGCGACTGCAGAGCCTGCCCGGCTAGCACGACCGTTCCTCCGTCGGTGTCGAGCACAACGGACTGGTGGCCGCTGGTGTGTCCCGGCGTCGGGATGATCCGGACCCCGGGTGCCACCTCGAGCTCCCCGTCGAGCACTTCATAGGAGAGCCCGGGAACGTCGATCCACACCGGCACCGTGTAGTCCGGTTCGTGCACCATCGCCCACTCGGCTCGCTGTACGAAGATGGGGATGCCGGACGGAACAGCGCCATTCTGTCCGCAGTGATCGAAGTGCAGATGGCAGTTCGCGACACCCGTGACGTCAGTGAACGAGATCCCATGTACCGCGAGCGCATCACCAAGTCGACGCACCCGTGGTGTGAAGGCAGCCTCCACTTCGGGATCACCGAATCCGACGCCATTGTCGAACAGGAAGACACCGTCACGGTGCACCACGGCGTGAGCGTACGACGGCCACCACTCGCGCTGAAGGAGCTGCTGCTCGCCACGGTCGAGGCGCAGCTCAGAGACCAGGAACGGGATCACCTGCAGCTCAGCCACGGACGCGACGCTACTTCCTTGCCCCCCCGCATTCAGCTGGACTTCGCGTGATTGCGTGAGAGCCAAGAACGCCACGCTCCGACGTTGGCTCCCCGCAGCTCCGGGGTCTCGCTCACAGGCGGCGGTATCCCGCCCTCAGACCCCGGGATCGACCGCGCGCCGAAGTGCCGTTCTAGCGCGGGTCATCCGGCATGGTGCGGCTCTGCTGAACACACCTGGCTAGACGGAGCCCGAGTCGTTGTTCATCTCGTCTTCGTCTGTAGAAGTCGGGTCTTCAGAGAAGGCGCGTACCGCGAACGACACGGCGATGAGGGCGACTCCGAGCATCGAGATCATTGGGAGTATCGCGAGCACGATGCTCGTGACATCTCCTGGCAGCACCTGCTCGCCGAGCATGCCGTGCGTTACCAAGGCTCGAACGAAACCTTGATTCAGCAGCAGGCCACCGAGCGCGACGCCCACTCCCCACCACAGGAGCTGAGTGGCGGACAACTTCGGCGGGAGGTTCACCATCACCACCAATCTGCGGGGGGCCGCAAAAAGTCGGGAACCTACAAATGGGGCACCATCCCTACCAAACAACGTTAGCGCTGCGCTCGCACCGAAGCGCCGTTCTCGCTCAGGGACCGAAACCTGAGCCGCCGTGGGTGCCTCCACCCCCGGGGTTCGTCATGGGCGGCCCACCATTCGCACCGATGTTCCGGTTGGCGAGCGCATCGGTCTGACGAGACCCAGCGTTGCCCCGCCGTCTCGTCCACAACAGCGCCGCGATGACTAGAACGGGGAGGAGGAGAATCGCCGCGAGTTCCATGCCGCGAGAGTAGCGGCGGCCACGCCGCAGACGTGCCGATCGCGCTCGCTGGGTGATCACGCTGAAGTCACGGTGTAAGGCATCCTGTCGCCGTGATTGAAGACCACGTACGGGACAAGTCGAAGGCGTTCCCGACCTTGGCCCAACCGGACGACGTCACGGCCCTTCGCGTGTGGTTCTGCAACTACCGAACACTGCAGGCGATCTCGGAACTCACGGCCCTCCAAGTCCTGGTCATAGCCGAATATCCGGACGAAGACCTGGCGGCGCTCGCCTCCCTGAAGCGCCTCGAGTACCTCAGGCTCTTGCACTTCCCCAAGGTCACCAACCTGGATCCCCTGGCCGAACTGCCCTCGCTCAAGACCTTGCGGCTCTCGTCGCTGCCGTCATGGGACTCATCCGGGAAGGTCATCCAGGTGGCCTCGATCGCGCCGATCGCCCAGCTGCCCCGCCTGGAGCACCTTGAGTTGTTCGGCGTGCAGCCTGTCTCTCGGTCCCTCGCCGACCTGGAGGCATCGCAGTCGCTTCGTACGGTCCGGGTCAGCAAGTTCCCGAAGGCCGAGGTAGCCCGCTACCGCTCGGTGACCGGTATTAGCGACTCGTTCGCACCAGATCCCCCCGGAGTCGACTGGCCCTGATCGCTCCGCTCATATGTGCCGATAGCCGATAAGTGGGGCTCAGGCTTTCGGCGCCTGACCTGACGAGGGCGTACCGGGTTCGTGCGACTGCCGCAGCGTCGCCCAACGTCCGGTCTCGCCCGCGACGAGCTCCTGTGTCGCGAGCAGTAGGCGCTCGTCGGCGTCTGGTCCCCCATGACACCGAGCCCCGCGCTCCACGAGACCACCTCGCGCTCGATCGCCGACCGGAACACCGCACGACGGACCCATGACTCCCGCCAGCCGGAGAGCTGCCGCAGCCCGACCATCGCGGCGACGGCCGCACCCAGGACGCCAGTAACAGCCACCGAAGCCCCGACTGCGGCGGCGGCGGGGATCGCGGCGGACACCACGATGACCGTCGTCTCCAGAACGTAGAAACTGATCCGCGCCCGCCGGCTTTCAGTCTCGTAGTAGCGCAGATTCACCTGAACCCACTCAGGGACCGGTCGGCCCTGACGGGTGGCTCGCTCCCACCAACGTGTGGCGCCGACCTGGGCGGTTGACATGGTGGCGTCATCCTCCTTGCTACGGCCGCCGGAATGGCGTGCGGATCTGCAAGTGTGACCTGTCAGACAGGTCGCGCGCAGGACGACGACCGAGGCACGGATCTGGCTAACCCCAATGGAACGTGTCTTGTCCGAGGCTGCTGGGCGAGCCTTTGTCAACTGCTCGACCAGCTCTGTAAGGGATCATGCGGTGCACGCGAAGTGCCGTTCTGACTCGCCACTTAGGGCCTTGTCACGCGCCGGTCCTGCGGACTGAACGGACACAACCTCGCGCGACGAACTGGGAACCAACGAGACTAGATAAGTGGTATCGAGCTCGGAAGCCCCATCGTCCCCTGACGAGAATCGGAACCAGGCACATGAAACTCACGATCAACCTCCAGGTCACTCTCGACGGCGTCGCGCAGGCGAACGGCGGCAACAACACGGAGATGGACCCCGGATTCACCCGCGGTGGGTGGGCCATTCCGCTGGGTGACGAACACTCCACGCAGTACCTCCTCGACACTTGGCGGCGACCGGACGCATTCCTCTTGGGTCGGAAGACCTACAACCTCTTCGAGACCTATTGGGGGGCCCGCAGCGACGACGGCGGTTTCGGTGAGGCGATCAGCTCGAAGCCCAGGTACCTGGTCTCCATGACCGTTACCGAGCCAACCTGGAAAGACACCACACTCGTCTCCGGTGACGTCGCCGCCCGCGTACGGGAGCTCAAGGAGCAACCCGGCGGCGAGTTGCTCGTGGTAGGCAGCGCCTCGCTTGCGCGGTGGTTGCTGGAGAACGGCCTGGTGGACGAGCTAGACCTCGTTCTATTCCCGGTGATCGTCGGTGAGGGCGAACGCTGGCTACCCCAGCAGGGCCTCGACTTCGCGCTCGACCTGGTCGAGTCGCACGTGTTCGGCACCGGCATCGTTGCCCTCACGTACCGCGTCGGCGGTCGCCCGAACTACGCCTGAGCCAGTGAGACACGACGTGCCTGGCCCGCACCATCGCCACAAAGGTCTGCATCGCACAGAGTCTTGGGACTGTCACAGGTGATGTAGCTCGAACCGAGGTGCCGTTCTGGCTCGCCCAACCGAGGCAAGATCCGGCAATCGCGCTCGCCTGACCGCCAAGCGATCCGAGTGTCGCGCTGGGGGCGGTCAGGGGGTGACGATGGCGAAGTCCGGGTCGACGGGCGCGAGGAGTCCGACCAGGCGTGCCGAGGTCAGCCGGGTCGCCGTCGACCGTGACCGTGCCGTCGGCGATGGCGCCGGCCAGGTCCAGGGTCCCGGTGACCAGGCCGACGAGCGTGGGCCGGGTGAGGGTGAAGGTCGTCGTGCCCGGTCGGCGGCCGGCACGGTGCGGTGGTTGAGGGCGCCGTTGCGCAGCTCGGTGACGTGGGTGGCGTCCTCGTCGGTGATGGTCCAGGAGATGGTGAGGTGCGTGGTCCCAGGCCCGGGGGCCGTCGACGCGGATCGCGATGCTGTCGAAGACCTGGCTGCACGGTCAGGGCGGCCATCGAGGTCGGCTGACGCAGCCGTGGTCGGTGTGCCGAACTGGCCGTTCGCGCAGCTCGGTGGCGCCGGCGAGGTAGGCGCTGCGCCAGGTGCCGTTCTCGGCGCCGAAGCCGAGCTGCTCGAACGTGTCGGCCTGCAGCGCCCGGCACCGGCGTGGCTCGGCGTCGGTGAACAGGACGTGGTCGAGCAGCTGCGGCGGCCCACCGGTAGTCGCCCTCGTCGTAGGCCCGCTGGCGCGACGCGCCACCGCGGCGTCGACGCCGCCCATCGCGGCGACGTACCGCGTGCCGGACTCCGCCGGCGGGTGGGGCCACAAGCGGGCGGGGTTGCCTTCGTACCACCCGAGGTAGCGCTGGTAGACGGCCTTGACGTTGTGGCTGACCGACCCGTAGTAGCCGTGGGTGTGCCAGGCCGCCTCGAGCGCCGGCGGCATCTGGAGCATCTCGGCGATCTCGGAGCCGACGTAGCCCTGGTTGATCAGCCGCAGCGTCTGGTCGTGGAGGTAGAGGTACATGTCGCGCTGCATCGCCAGGTACTCCACGGCGCGCTCCCGGCCCCACGTCGGCCAGTGGTGGGAGGCGAAGACGACGTCGAGGTCGTCGCCCCACAGGTCGATGGTCTCGGTGAGGTAGTGCGCCCAGGCGTGGGCGTCGCGGACCACCGCACCGCGGATGGTGAGGATGTTGTGCAGCGTGTGGGAGGTGTTCTCGGCCGCGCACAGGGCGTGGTGGTCGGGGAAGTAGAAGTTCATCTCCGCCGGGCGCCTCGGTGCCCGGGGTCACCTGGAACACGATGCGAACGCCGTCGAGGGTGAGCTCCTGGCCGGTGTGGGTGATGTCGACCGTCGGCGAGATCAGGGTGGCCTCACCGGTGGAGGTGGTCTGCCCGAGCCCGGCGCCGATCTGCCCGGCCGGGCCCTTCTCGACCGCGGCGCCGTACATGTAGCCCGCCCGTCGGGCCATCGCGGTACCGGCGAAGACGTTCTCGGCGATCGCGTGCTCCATGAACCCCTCGGGGGCGATCACCGGGACCCGGCCGCTGGTCACGTCGTCCTGGCTGATGATGCCCTTGACGCCGCCGAAGTGGTCGATGTGGGAGTGGGTGTAGATCATCGCGGTCACGGGTCGCGGCCCGCGGTGCTCGGTGTAGAGCGCGAAGGCCGCCGCGGCGGTCTCCTTGCTGATCAGCGGGTCGATCACGATGACACCGGTCTCGCCCTCGACGAGGGTCATGATCGACAGGTCGTAGCCGCGCACCTGGTAGATGCCGGGGACCACCTCGAACAGGCCGTCCTTGACCAGCAGCTGGCCCTGCCGCCACAGGCTCGGGTTCGCGGTGTCGGGGGCCGGCCCGTCGAGGAAGGCGTAGGCGTCGAGGTCCCACACGACCCGCCCGTCCGCGGCCCGGACCTGACGCTCGGTGCTCCGAGCCACCAGGCCGCGCTCGGCGTCCTCGAAGTCCTGCGTGTCCGCCATCGGCAGGTGCGCGGTGGTCTCGGCCAGGGTGCGGCGGGTGGCGTCGCTCGCTTTGGAAGTCATGACCCCATCCTTGCGTCTCCGCTGGGCCGGATTCCTGTCAAGCTGAAAGTCATAGGTGAGGGTTGGCTGTGAGTCGAGCCGGCACCGCTGGGAAGCGCGAGATGTCTGGACGGAAGACCCGCAGACGTGTCAGATGCGCTTGGGGAAGAAGATTAGGAACAGGGCCGCGGTGGTGAAGATCGCCAAGGCCACCCCCAGCAGTGCCCACTGACCTCCGCTGGACTTCATTCTCCCGGACATTCCGGCGAAGAACAGCACCGAGGCGAAGGCGACCGTCAACATGACGTAGTTGTCACCGCGCTGGTTGGCTTCAAGAGCGGCCACGTAGTTCAGGTCCGCTTGGCTGCTCGCCGCCGCCTCGGCGGCCAACTCCGGAAGTTGAAACTCGGGCATCGCGAACGGTGACGCGGGGGCGTTCACGTTCGTGTCCGGTCCGGTGACCAGCCAAGCCGCGAACGCGGTCTTCAACGGCTCAGGGAAGCGGGTGGACAGGTAGTCCATCGCGGACTGATTCCGGTTGGCCTTGGCCTGCAGCCATTGCGAGTACAAAGCCACCTGGATCGTCTGCTTCCGATTCGCCTGGCCATCAAGACGGGACGCCTCGATCCTGGCTGCGGACGCCTGGGTGAACGAGATCGACATGGCGCCCGCCCACTTGGTCGCCTGAAATCCACACCAGGCCGTAAGGATCGCGGTCACCGACAGCAGGATCACCGCGATCAGTTCCCGCCAGTCGGTTCCTCGCTTCCCCGCATCAACCCCCATCACGACACCGAGTATTCACCCGCCGATCGCCGCGATGCGACACGAACAGGCAACTCCTCCGAGCCCAGCCTCGACGGCAGCCGTCGAGCGGTCGCATGCGGTGGGCGCGGTGCCGATAGGGGCCGCACGCGATGCGCCGCTATCGATCAGTTGCGGTCCGTCGATCCGGCAGGATGCGCGAGTGACGGATCGCGAGTTCGTGCTGACCGGGGCACCGTACGGGCCACGGCTGTCCCTTCGTAGAGCGGGCCGCCAACCCCTGCTGAACGATGTTGATCTCGTTTCCCTGAGCGCCACGCTCCAGCTGAATGATGAGTTGGTTGCCTCGACTGGCATCGAGACGATGAAAGGCGACCTGCTCGCCGACTGGTGGCAGGACTTGGCCGACTCGTTCCGGGGCTGGGAGGGCGAGAAGACCTGGGAATCTCTTGAGCACGATGCCAGCCTGTTGGCACGGCACGACGGGACTGGCCACGTCACCGTTCGCGTGACTCTCCGTGGCTCGCTCGGTTACCGCCCCGACTGGGAAGCGTCCGCGACATTCGCCTTTGACGCTGGCGAGGAGTTGAGTCGGGTCGCAGCCGAGGTCGCGGAGTTCCTGCGCGATTGAGCGCACCGAAGTGCCGTTCGCGCACGCCTCTCAAGATCGCAGCCCTTCGTCCGGGGCGGGGATTGGCGCAGCCCAACCGGAATACTCAACGGTTCCAATCGCGTTGAGGCACATTCCCACAGCCGAAGCCGTCGGAGTACTGCTTGCCTGTCACCACTCAGCCGCTCCCGACCCTCCTGGAACAAGCCGAGCGCCTCATCCAACTTGATGTACACACCCTGGCTGGTATCCCTGAGGTCGAAATCCGCCGGGCAGTCGCCGCTCAACCGGGTTACCGCGATGCCCTCCTGGTCATCAGTCGGGAGGCACTCTCACCCTCGAGCATCGCGCTGCTGTTGCGGCTCGACGGGAAGCCCGGATTCGTCGTAGAGGACATGACCGACCTTGACGACTTCACGCCCATCGCCGAAGCCGAACCGCCCGAGTCGAGGCTCTACCTCGTCCACCGAGTTGATCGAGGCGACGACCTGGCCAACTGGAGCCCCAACGAGGCGCTCTCAGAACTCGTCCGCCAGAACCGCACACCCCTCACCGTGGCCGAAGGGATCCACTTGCTGCTCCAGCGACCCGGCCTCCTGGAACGCAATCATTGCTTCATGACCGTCGGTTCACGGCTGCGAAAGCCCGACGGCAGCTTCGACGCCCGCACGCCTGCCCTTTGGATCAGCAATGGAACCGGCAGAGACGGCACGACTCGCCGAAACGCGCCTAAGGTCGGCTGGTGCTGGGCGGGCAACCGACATACCTGGCTCGGCTTCGCCTCAGCAGAACGGCGATCACCCCTCGCGTAAGGCACGGCCCGAGCCGAGGTGCCGTTCGGGCGCGACCGGGCACCGTTAGCGCATCACTCAGGGTTTCCTTGCCTGCGGGTGTGGCGTGTCACCGCGCGACAGCATCTCGACGTACTGCGCTATGCGGCGAGCACGAGTCTCTGGGCGCTTGGCTTCGTGCACCCGGTAGAGCACGGCAAACCTGTTTGTGCGCGTCAGCACGTCCCACATCGCCTGGGCTTCGGGCGAGGTGGCGAGCGCGTCGCTCAGGTCGTCCGGGACCTCGATCGATGCCGAACCGCCGTACGCCCTCTCCCACCGCCCATCAGCCTTTGCCCGCTCGACCTCGGCCAGACCGGAAGCTTGCATCCGGCCAGCGGCGATCAACTGTCCAACCAGCTCGACGTTGCGCTGCGACCACGAGCCGCGCGGCCGCCGGGGCGTGAACCGGACCCGGTACGTGGCTGTGTCCCGGCGGGTGACGTGGCCATCGATCCACCCGTAGCTGAGCGCCTCAGGCAGCGCGTCGTCGTAGGTCAATCGCGTCGGCTCGCTGACACCCTTCTTCGCCAGCACGAGCCGAACGCCACTGGATGTCGCATGGTTGGCCGCCAGCCACGCACGCCAGCTGGTCGCGTCGGCGACCAGCAGCTCAGGAGTCTCGCTCACGCGACGATTCTCGTGCACTGGTGGAATGGTGTGCGGAACACGCGCAGCGGCCGCTCCGAAGTGCCGTTCGCGCTCACACTTCGGGGTGGCAAACCGGCATTGGGTGCGCGCCCCTCACGGGCGGCGCGCCATCGACGCTCGGTCAAAGGCAGCGTCCTAGGGTCTTTGTATGGCGGTAAGCGGAGTTCGCAGAGCGCGGGCGAGTCGCCGCCGTAACCGCCACCTGGCTCGGGGGGTTCACGACCTCACCGACGAACAATGGATCGCCCTCAAGTTCGCTTGGGGTTCGTGTGCCTACTGTGGCGCGACCGACGTGCCACTCCAGCGCGACTGCGTTCTACCCATCTCCCGGGGCGGGCGATACACGGTGACCAACGTCGTGCCGGCCTGCGCTTCCTGCAACGCGAGCAAGTGCAACGGCGAGGTCACCGGCTGGTTACGACGCAAGCGCCTCGACGAGACCACCTTCCTCCAGCGGTTCCTACAGGTCCGAACGGTGCTCGCGCTGACGTCACCGGCCGCTTCAGAGGCGACAGTTGAGCCCATTCCCTGAGGCTGCGGCCAGGAGCGCCCGACCATGCCGCGCAGCAGGGGCTCGCTATGTGCCGTTCTGTACCGCTCCTCGGGCAGGCAACCACCACGGGCTCCGCGCGACTGCGGGCTCGTTCTCGGACCGTTGCCCATCGAGTCAGAGACGTCGCTTCGCAGGCACATCGTGGATGAGCCAGACGTTGGGCTCGTAGTACAGACCAACGTCGGCCTCTCGGTCGATATGCACGGTGGCCAGCCCGTGCGGGAAGACGTAGTTCCCGGACTCCGGGAACGCCATCTGGGTCCATAGCTCCCACTCGGCGACCCTTCCTGAGATGCGCATGGACTCAGGGATCGGGGTCGAGATTCGTGCCCCCAGACGCTGGTGGACTCGGATCCAGGGGTCGATGGAGTATCCGTCGGACCGTCGCCAGGACACGTACCGGTCGATGGGAGCGAGCGGGTAGCGTTCCTTCCACGAAGGTCTCACCGGGGCGATCAGATGCCGGTAGCCGTGGGAGCGGGCCACGTTGAGCATCACCTTCACTCCGACGGTGGCCAGGCCCGTTCCCTGCGCGGACGGTGAGATCTCGGCAGCCATCGCGCACAAGGTGTTCGTCCTGCGACCTTCGCGTCGACCCTCGACGACGGACCGGATGACCTCGTCGATTCCCGACGGGAGGTGCACGTCGATGCCGTCCCACATCAGTGGCCCGGTGTGGAGTTCCGCCACGATCAACCCAGATCCCTGATCGACCACCACCGCCTGGAACTCCGGCAGTTCGTCGCAGAGCGGACCCCACAACGGGTTGAGAACGTCACCATGCAGGTTGTACTCCGGCCACACGTCCGAGGACGGGATCCCGACCTCGGCCAGGTCGGGGCGCTCCGCGAACGTGTGGATCTCCAGTGCCACCACATCAGGATGACGCGGTCTGCCTCCGCCTCGCATCTCGTCCCGCGTCACGACGCCCCGAAGTGCTTTCTTTGCTCGCCTCGCGCCACGCCGTGAGAGGCTCGTGCGCACCGCCAGATCAGCGACGTCGTCTAGGGAGGCTGGACGCGTGGGCAGCGGCATCGACCGACAGAGACTGAGGGAGCTGCACGCTCGCGAGGACTCTGCCTACCTCGCGGGGCACCCGAAGACCCTGGCGCTCTGGCAGCGAGGCCAGGCGTCGATGCCCAACGGGGTCCCGATGAGCTGGCTGCGCAACTCCTTCGAGCCGATCCCGATCTTCGTCGACGAGGGAGTCGGCTCGCACTTCCGCGACGTCGACGGGCACGACTACCTCGACATGAACATCGCGGACATGTCGATGTTCACCGGCTACGCGCCCGAACCCGTGGTCACCGCCGTCTCCCGGCGGATGGCGCAGGGCTCACAGTTCATGGCCCCGAACGAGGACAGCGTCTGGGTCGCCGAGGAGCTCGCACGCAGATACGCCCTGCCCAAGTGGCAGTTCACGCTGTCGGCCACCCACGCCAACACCGAGGCCATCCGGGTGGCCCGGGCACTGACCGGCCGCCAGGGCGTCGCGTTCTTCGACGGCCACTACCACGGCCATCTCGACGAGTCGCTCGTCGAGCTGATCGACGGCGTGGAGGCAGCCGAGGAGGACGGGCTGCCCGTCGACGTCGCCTCGCGCACGGTCATCATCCCGTTCAACGACGTCGTGGCGCTCGAGCGCGCTCTGTCGTCGCGGCAGATCGCGGCGATCATCGCCGAGCCCGCGATGACCAACAACGTCGGCTTGGTCATGCCCGCACCCGGCTACCACGAGGCGCTGCGCCGGATCACCCGCGACACGGGCACCGTGCTCGTGCTCGACGAGACCCACACGCAGGTCGTCGGCCCTGGGGGCCTGACGCGCACGTGGTCGCTCGAGCCCGACGTCGTGACGATCGGGAAGTCGATCGCGGGAGGCGTACCCCTCGGGGCGTACGGCATGACCGAGGACGTCGCCACAGTCCTCGAGCGACCCCTCGGCCGCGACGACCCGAAACCGCTGGTGGCCACTGGCGGCACCCTCTTCGGCAACCCGCTGTCGATGGCCGCAGCGAGAGCGACCATGTCGGAGGTCCTCACGGCCGAGGCCTACGCCCGGTCGCAGGCCCAGGGCAGCGCGGCTCGCCGACGGGCTCGAAGCGGCCGTGGCCGGCGCCGGGCTCGACTGGACGATCCACCGGTTCTGGCCGCGCAGCGGGTTCAGCTTCACGCCGTCGATGCCGGCCGACGGTGCCGATGCCGTCCGTGATCTGGACGTCGACCTGAGACGGTTCATGCGCGTCTACCTGGCCAACCGCGGGGTCTGGGAGGCGATCGTCGGAGCGGGCCCGACCTGTTCGGTGGCGGCAACCGCTGACGACGTCGACCTGTACGTCAGCGTGATCACCGAGCTGCTCGACGAGCTCACGCGTTAGGAACGCGCCCGCGAAGCCACGCATCCCGGAAACTGATTGGAGGATGGACGGTTCTCCGGCGTACCGTGGCGCAAGCCATGCGTCTGCTGAAGAACCTCCCTCGCGAGGACCCTGGGACGCCGGACCTGCGGGGCGTCTGGCCCTTCCTCCGGTGGATCGCGGTCCAGCAGTGGCGCACCCTGAGCCTGGGCATCACCTGGGGCATCCTGTGGATGCTGGCCCAGGCAGCGATCCCAGCAGCGCTCGGCCGAGGGATCGATGCGGTGTCCGCGGAGGACCTCCCAGGCGTGGCGCAGTGGTCCGCCGTGGTGCTGGCGCTGGGTCTGGTCACCGCTGCGTCGGGCATCCTGCGCCACCAGATGGCCGTCGCCAACTGGATCGGCGCCGCCTCGCGCATCCAGCAGCTCGTGGCCAGGCAGGCGGCCGACCTCGGAGGTGACCTGCCCAAGCAGGTCGCGACGGGTGAGGTCGTCGCGGTCAGTGCCAGCGACGTCGAGCGCATCGGCAGCGCCTTCGACGTCACGGCGCGGATGGCTGGAGCCGTCGTGGCCTACGCCGCTGTGGCCGTCGTCATGCTGTTCGTCTCCCCCACGCTCGGCATCGTCGTCATCATCGGCGTGCCGCTGACGGCGGCCGCCATCGCCCCCCTCGTCCGACCGCTCGAGCGCCGCGAGAGCGCCCAACGGGCGCGTTTCGGCGAGACCACCGAGATGGCGGCCGACACCGTGGCCGGGCTGCGGGTCCTCCGCGGCATCGGAGGGGAAGAGCTCTTCCTCAGCAGGTTCAACGACAAGTCCGGGGAGGTTCGCGCGGCCGCCGTCCGCACGGCCCAGGTCCGCTCGCTGCTCGACGCGCTGCAGGTCGCACTCCCGGGGGCCTTCCTCGTCGCCGTCACCTGGTACGGCGCCCAGCTGGCGCTCGCCGGGGACATCTCCACGGGCGAGCTCGTCACGTTCTACGGCTACGCGGCCTTCCTCGTGATCCCGCTGCGCACGGTGACCGAGACCGCGCACAAGTGGACGTCAGCACGGGTGGCGGCCCGCCGCGTCATCGCGGTGCTCTCGCTCGAGCGCGAGCACCCGGAACCCGGCACGCCAGCACCTGAGCCCCCTCCCGGCGACCTCGTCGACCCGGAGAGCGGTCTGTCGGTGAGCCCGGGCCAGGTGGTGGCGCTCGTCGCCGCCGAGCCCGACGAGGCCACCGCGGTGATCGAGCGGATGGGCGGCTACCGGCCCGGATCGGTCACCCTGGCCGGCACCTTGATCTCCGATCTGCCGCACGAGACCGTCCGCCGCCGGATCCTGGTGCAGGACAAGGACCCGGTGGTCTTCGCCGGAACCCTCGGCGAGATGCTGGACGTCCCGAGGTCCGGTCGGGTGGATGCCGTCGACGGCGCTCGGTGAGGCCGACGCCGGCGAGATCGTCGACGGCCTGCCCGAGGGGCTCGCCTCGGAGCTCCCCGAACGCGGCCGCACCCTGTCCGGCGGACAACGGCAGCGCCTCGCGCTGGCGCGTTCACTGGTCGCCGACCCCGAGTTCCTCCTGCTCGACGAGCCGACCTCCGCCGTCGACGCGCACACCGAGGTGCGCATCGGCCAGCGGTTCGAGGGCGCTCGCCCCGGCCTCGCCACTGTCGTGGTCACGACCAGTCCGCTGCTGCTCGACCATGCCGATGTCGTCGCACTGCTCGAAGGCGGGCGCGTGGTCGCCACCGGTCGGCACCGTGAGCTGCTTCGTCACGAGCCGCGCTACCGGGCCGTCGTCGTCCGTGACGACGACGCGCTCTCGCCGACCGGGGGTGCGCTGTGAGACCCCCGGAGAGCTACGACGACGTGCTCCGCCGTACCCACCAGCTGCCGGTCGCCGACCCGCCAGCCGTACGCACCCACGTCGCCGGGCTGCTGCGTCGGCACCGGGCCACCTTCGTCGTCGTGATCGCCCTCAACTCGGTCGCGGCCCTCGCTGCGCTCGTGGGTCCGCAGGTCCTGGGTCAGATCGTCCAGGGCGTCCAGACGGGCATCACGTCGTCGCAGGTCAACACGCTGTCGCTGATCTTCGCCGGTGCCCTGATCGTGCAGACCGTGTTCACGCGGTGGGCCCGCCTGCGCGCAGCCATCCTCGGTGAGTGGATCCTGGCCGACCTCCGCGAGGACCTCGTCAAGCGCGCGGTCGGGCTGCCGCTCGGCGTGGTCGAGCGGGCCGGCACCGGTGACCTGGTGAGCCGCGCGACGACCGACGTCGACCGGCTCGCCTGGGCCGTGCGGATGGCGGTCCCCGAGATGACCATCGCGGTGGTCACGGCCCTGCTCATCGGGGGTGCGCTGATCTTCACCGCGCCCGAGCTCGCGCTCGCCTGGCTGCTCGCCGTCCCGCCGATCATCGTGGTCTCGCGCTGGTACTTCCGCCGGGCGCCGATGGCCTATCGCGCCGAGACGACGACCTACACCGGCGTCAACGCGGCCATCGCCGAGACCGTCGACGCGGGTCGCACCGTGGAGGCCTACCGGCTCGGCCCGGAGCGGGTCGAGCTGACCGACGCCCGGATCGACCGCTGGGTGAAGTGGGAGCGCTACACGCTGTGGCTGCGCAGCCGCTACTTCCCCTCCATCGAGATCGCCTACGTGCTCCCGACCGCGGGTGTTCTCTTCCTCGGCGGCGTCTTCTACGCGCGCGGGTCGGTGACCCTCGCCGAGGTGACTGCCTCGGTGCTCTACACCCAGATGCTGGTCGAGCCCATCGACATCCTGCTGTCGTGGATGGACGAGCTGCAGAGCGGCCAGGCGTCGCTCGCGCGGCTCGTCGGGGTGCACGAGATCCCCGACCCCGAGGTCGACGACACCCTTGAGCCGGCATCGGCCGAGATCGAGGCGCGCGACGTGCGCTTCGCCTACCGCGAAGGCCGCGACGTGCTGCACGGCGTCGACCTCGACGTGCTCCCGGGGACCCGGCTGGCGATCGTCGGACCCTCCGGAGCCGGCAAGTCGACGCTCGGCCGCCTGCTGGCCGGGATCCACGGACCGCGCACCGGCCGCGTCGACATGGGCGGGGTCGCTCTGTCGCGGATGCCCGTGGAGCGGGTGCGCACGCACGTCGCCCTGGTCACCCAGGAGCACCACGTGTTCGTCGGCTCGTTGCGCGACAACGTGCGGCTCGCCCGACCCGACGCCGACGACGACGCCCTGTTCGCCGCGCTGCGTGCCGTCGACGCGGAGGAGTGGGCCGCGGCCCTGCCCGACGGGTTGGACACCGCGGTCGGCGGAGGCAACCTCAAGCTCACCCCGGCCCAGGCGCAGCAGGTCGCGCTCGCTCGACTGGTGCTGGCTGATCCGCACACCCTGGTGCTCGACGAGGCGACGTCGCTGCTCGACCCCCGGGCAGCGCGACACCTCGAGCGGTCGCTCGCCGCGGTGCTCGAAGGGCGCACGGTCATCGCGATCGCTCACCGGCTGCACACCGCGCACGACGCCGACATCGTGGCTGTGGTGGAGGACGGTCGGGTGAGCGAGTACGGCACCCACGACGACCTCGTCGCGGCCGGAGGGCCGTACGCCGAGCTGTGGCGGTCCTGGACCGACGAGGACTGACCCCGCTGAGGGTGACGTTCGGTACGCGACACGCCGGTGTCGCCGTACACAACGTCACCCTCAGCGGGGGTCAGAGCGGGTTGCGGGTGACGGTCACCTCGACGCGCTGGAACTCCTTGAGGTCGGAGTAGCCGGTCGTGGCCATCGAGCGACGCAGCGCCCCGAAGAGATTCATCGTGCCGTCGGGCGTCCGGGCGGGCCCGAGCAGGATCTCCTCCAACGTTCCGCACGTGCCGACCTGGACCCGTTCGCCGCGAGGCAGCAGCGCGTGATGAGCCTCCGACCCCCAGTGCCAGCCACGGCCCGGCGCTTCGACCGCCCGGGCGAGCGGTGAGCCCATCATCACCGCGTCAGCACCGCAGGCCACGGCCTTGGCGATGTCGCCGGACCGGCCGACACCGCCGTCGGCGATGACGTGGACGTAGCGGCCGCCGGACTCGTCCATGTAGTCACGGCGGGCGGCCGCCACGTCTGCGACTGCTGACGCCATGGGCACGCGGACCCCGAGGACGTTGCGGGTCGTGTGGGCCGCTCCCCCGCCGAACCCGACGAGGACACCGGCCGCTCCCGTGCGCATGAGGTGCAGCGCCGCGGTGTACGTGGCACAGCCGCCGACGACGACCGGCACGTCGAGCTCGTAGATGAACTGCTTGAGGTTGAGCGGCTCGGACTCGCCCGACACGTGCTCGGCCGAGACGGTCGTGCCCCGGATGACGAACAGGTCGACGCCCGCGTCGACGACTGCTCGCCACAGCTGGGCGGTCCGTCCGGGCGACAGGGCCGCCGCCGTCGTCACCCCCGCCGCCCGAACCTCGGCGATGCGCGCCGTCGACCAGCTCGGGCTTGATGGACTCGGCGTACACCTCCTGCATGCGTCCCGTGGCCCGCTCGGCCGGCAGCTCGGCGATCTCGTCGAGCAGGGGCTGGGGGTCCTCATACCGCGTCCAGAGACCCTCGAGGTTGAGCACCCCGACACCGCCCATCCGGCCGATGAGGATCGCGGTCTCGGGGGAGACCACGGAATCCATCGGCGCGGCCAGCATGGGGAGCTCGATGCGGTAGGCGTCGATCTGCCAGGCGATCGAGACCTCCTGAGGATCCCGGGTCCGTCGGCTGGGGACGATCGCGATGTCGTCGAAGCCGTACGCCTCACGGCCCCGCTTGCCACGGCCGATCTCGATCTCCGCCACGCGGCGGCCTCCCTCGGGTCTGGGTCCGCGTCAGCGGGAGTGGTAGTTGGGGGCCTCGGTGGTGAGCTGGATGTCGTGCGGGTGGCTCTCCTTGAGCCCCGCTGCCGTGATGCGGACGAACTGGCCGCGGGCCTGCAGCTCAGGGATGCTGCCGGCCCCCACGTAGAACATCGACTGCTGCAGCCCGCCGATGAGCTGGTGGACCACCGCTGCGAGCGGCCCACGGTAAGCGACCTGACCCTCGACCCCTTCCGGGACGATCTTGTCATCGCTCGCGACGTCAGCCTGGAAGTAGCGGTCCTTGGAGAACGACTTCTTGCCGCGCGAGGCCATGGCGGCCAACGAGCCCATGCCCCGGTAGGCCTTGAACTGCTTGCCGTTGACGAAGATGGTGTCCCCGGGGCTCTCCTCGCAGCCGGCGAGCAGAGAGCCGAGCATGACGGTGTCGGCGCCAGCGACCAACGCCTTGGCGATGTCGCCGGAGTACTGCAGACCGCCATCGCCCACCACCGGTACGCCGGCCGGACGGCAGGCCAGGCTCGCCTCGTGGATGGCCGTGACCTGGGGGACGCCCACGCCGGCCACGACCCGGGTCGTGCAGATCGACCCCGGCCCGACACCGACCTTCACCGCATCGGCACCGGCGTCGACGAGCGCCTGTGCGCCCGCCCGCGTGGCGACGTTGCCCCCGATGATCTGGACGTCGCGCGTGGCCGGGTCGGTCTTGAGCCGCCGGATCATCTCCAGCATCAGGCGCGCGTGCCCGTTGGCGACGTCAGGGACGAGGACGTCGACCCCGGCTTCGACCAGCGTGGTCGCGCGCTCCCAGGCGTCACCGAAGTAGCCGATCGCTGCGGCGACGAGGAGCCTTCCGTCTCCGTCCTTGGACGCCTGCGGGTACTGCTCGGACTTCACGAAGTCCTTGACCGTGATGAGCCCGGCGAGACGGCCCTCGGCGTCCACCAGCGGGAGGCGCTCGAGCTTGTGCTGACGCAGGAGCGTCGTCGCGTCCTCGCGCCCGATCCCCACCGGAGCGGTGACCAGAGGCATCGGCGTCATGACCTCGACGACCGTGCGGTGCGACCACTCGGCCACCGGCACGAAGCGCAGATCGCGGTTCGTGATGATGCCGAGCAACGTCTGGCCCTCGTCGACGACCGGGAGCCCGGAGACGCGATAGCGCCCGCAGACCTCGTCGAGCTCCTCGAGGGTCGCCTTCGGGTGGATGGTGACCGGGTTGGAGATGATCCCGGTCTGCGTCCGCTTGACGAGGTCGACCTGGTAGGCCTGGTCCTCGATCGAGAGGTTGCGGTGGAGAACCCCGAGCCCGCCCTGGCGGGCCATGGCGATGGCCATCCGGGCCTCGGTGACGGTGTCCATCGCCGCAGAGACGAGCGGCACCCTGATGGTCAGGTCCCGGGTGAGCCGCGTGGTGGTGTCGACCTCAGAGGGGATGACGTCGGTCTCGCCCGGGAGCAGCAGGACGTCGTCGAAGGTGAGCCCGAGCTGCGTGACGAGACCGGGGATCGCGCGCTCGTCGTCCATCCGCCGATGATAGCCGGGCGCTCAGGCCCCTACGGATGCGCGTGCGCTGCGCCCGCGCAGGTCGTCCTCGAGCTCGGAGAGCGAGTCCTGCAGCTGGGCGATCCGGTCCAGCAGGGCCCCGTCGGGCTCGGGGACCGGCCCCGGGTCTTCAGGGGCGTTGCGAGCCTCCTGCTCGCGGGCCTTCTCCATCGAGCCGATGACGATGCCGATCAACAGGTTGAAGACGATGAAGGCGGCCAGCAGGACGTAGGACACGAAGAAGAACGGCGAGTACGGATTCACCTGTTCGGCTTCGGCGAGGTAGACGGGGAAGTTCTCCAGCGTGAGCAGGATGAACAGCGTGAGCATCGCTCGACCGATGGTCCCCCAGCTCTCCGGAAGCTCCGCACCGTAGAGAGACCAGCCGAGCATCCCGTAGACGAAGATCAGCACGAAGGTCAGGACCACCATGCTGAAGACCGAGGGGAGGGACTTCACCACCGTGAGCACGAGGAGTCGGGCGTCGGGAAGGAACCGGACGAGCCTGACGATTCTCGCCAGCCTGCAGCAGCCGGAGCAGCTGCGCCTGCTCGCGAACGACGGGAAGGGCGACGGACCCGATGATGATCAGGTCGAAGACGTTCCAGCCGCTCCGGAAGAAGTCCTGCGGCCGGCGCCCGTAGGAGGCGAGACGCAGGACGAGCTCGACGACGAAGACCAGGTAGAAGGCGCCGTTGAGGAGCACGAGGACCGAGGCATGGGTGGCGACGACACCCGGATAGGTCTCGAGCCCGAGCACCACGGCGTTGGCCACGATCACCGCAGCGATGACGCCGTTGAAGCCGTCGGAGTCCACCAGACGCGCGAGTCGGCCGGCACGTACGTCGGACAGGGACGCCGAGGCCACCACCAACCGAGCCCTTCGTGACTCCTCGCCGGACGGCGAGGCCTGACGAAGGTCTCCCTCACCTGGTCCCAGGCGGCGCCCCGGACGGCCGTCGGGCCATCGAAGCTGACGGGGTCACGCTTGTCGAGGTACTCCCCTTTACCTGTACCCTAACACACGAATTCGAGTTCAGGTAATCGCCTCAGCGCACGAAGCCCCAACGGAAGCCCATCGCCACCGCGTGCGCCCGGTCCGAGGCGCCGAGCTTGCGGAACAGCCGCCGCGCGTGGGTCTTGACGGTGTCCTCCGAGAGATAGAGCTCGCGGCCGATCTCGGCGTTGGAGCGTCCGCGCGACATGCCCGAGAGCACCTGGAGCTCCCGTTCGGTGAGTGCCGGAGGCGCCCCGGCCGAGGTGGGACGAGGCCGGGAGATGACCGGCTCCCGCTCGGTCGCCTCGGCCAGCGCGTGCCCCACGGTCGCGGCGAGCTCCTCGCGGGTGGCGTCCTTGCGCAGGTAGCCGCGGGCGCCAGCGGCGACGGCCCGCGCCACGCCGTCGGTGTCCTCGGCGAGGGTGAGCATGAGCACGGACGCGTCCGGGTGCGTGGCCACGAGCCGACGCAGCGCCTCGACGCCACCGAGCCCGGGCATGCGTACGTCGAGCAGCACCAGGTCCGGGCGCTCCTGCCCGTAGCGGGCGAGCACCTCCTCGCCGCTTCCTGCGCCGGTGACGCGGGTGACCCCGGGCAACGCGGCAACGGCCCGGCGAAGTGCTTCGCGGGCGAGCGGGGAGTCGTCACAGACGCACACCGTGGTCACGACAGAGTTGTCGGCAGGTTCCCCCTGGGACGTGAGCCCCAAGACCCGACCGGGTCGGAGGGTCGCTCAGCCGCCGAGCAGTGCCGCGACGTCCGGCCTCGCGAGCCACTCGTCCCGAAGGCCTTCCGGGAGGTCGTCAGCGATCTGGAGGACGGCGTTGCGCGCCGAGGCCAACGAACGCGCGCTCTCCTGCGGCGCCGTCGGTTCGAGAAGGGCACCCAGCACCGCCCGGGACGGCCACAGCAGCGGAAGGCAGCCCAAGGACTCGGCCAACGTCGCGGCCCGGCGCAGCGTCGTGCCGGACTCCTCGAGCTCGCCCCCCTGGACCTGCGCGACGCCCTGGAACAGCAGGCTCTTGGCCACGTGCCGGGGGGCCCCGGATCCCTCAGCCAGAGTCACGGCGGTCTCCGCAGCCTTCTCCGCCGCCGCCGGGTCGCCGGTGAGCAGCGCAAGCTCGGCCCGGACCCACAGCAGGCGCACACGCTGGCGCCACCAGTCCCCGCGTCCCTCGGCGAGACTGGTCGCGCGGGCCAGCTCGGCCTTGGCGGTGGCCGCGTCGCCGAGGCCGATGGCGTCGGCAGCGAGCCCCAGCCGCCCGTCGAAGGCGGCCTCCCGCGGAGTCACCCGCCAGGCGGAGAGCCTCCTCGTCGAGGGCGCGCGCCGCGGCGTGCCGCCCCATCTGCCGGTGGAGGCTCGCCAGCGTCGAGGACGACAGGGCCGCGAACAGAGCGCGCTCGGGCGTGCCCCCCTGACCATGACCCGCGATGGGCTCGAGCACGCTCAGTGCGCTGCCGTAGCGGCCGGCTGCCCCGAGCGACACCCCGAGCAGCCAGGCGGCTGCAGTGGCTTCCGCGTCGCGGTTCGTGGACCGGGCCAGCTGGACGGCCTTCTGGAGCGGCGCCACGCCCGAAGCCGGACGCCCATGAAAGGCGGCGCGCTCCCCGGCGGCGAGCAGGACCGCGAGCTCGTCGTCCACCGGACCTCCCGCGTCGAAGGCGCACGGCGCGCCCACCCCGGCGGCAGGCTATCCGACCGCGGGTGCCGCAGCGTGGAGCCGATCGAGCGGCACGCTCATTGTCGCAGCCGAGCCGCGCTCAGGCCCCGACAGCCCGGAGCACCCCTTCGACGGCCTCCACGAGGTCGTCGACCCGGCTGACGTCCGGCGGCACGGGCTCCCGCCAGCCCGGACCACCGACCAGGACCGCTGGCGCCGGTCGCACCGAACCCAACGCCGCGAGGGAGTCCGCGTCCCCGGTGGCCGGGCTCTGGGACCAGACGAACACCGCGGCCGGGCCGACCCGACGGACGGCCGAGGCCAAGGCGTCGCGCGGCACCCGCGGGCCCAGCACGCGCACCGACACCTGGCGCTCGGCCAACGCAGCCGCGAGGGCGTGCAGCGGGAGGGCGTGCACCTCGTCCTGCGCGCACGCGAGCAGCACCGGTCGTGGGTTCAGCGGCTGCCGCACCCGACTGATCACCGCCCGGAAGGCCGTCTGGATGCTCTCGGAGAGCAGGTGCTCGACCTCGACCCCCGCGCCGGTGGCCTCCCAGCGCGCTCCCACAGCCGTCAGCACAGGGACGAGCAAGTGGTCCCACGTCGCGATGGTCCCGCGCCTGGCCAGGCTGGTATCGACGATCTCGGTGACACCTGGTCCGTCCAGCGCGAGGGCTGCGCGCGCGAGCCCACGAGCCGCGGGGCTCCCCCCGGGCAGCGCGACCACCCGTCCGCCCCGGCCCCGCGGGTCATCGGCCACGAGCACGTCCTCGACGGATGGGCCCGACCGCTCCGGTCCGGTGGCCCACGCGGCTGGCAGCGACGACGTGGGCGGCGCTGCGACCCACGCGACCTCGTCGATCGTGGTGGCGAGCGCGACCCGGGCCGCCTCGCCCGGCGACACCCCCTCCAGGGTGAGCCGCCGCATCACGTCGAGCCGGGCCACGTCGGTGGGCGCGTAGCGCCGGTGAGCTCCTGCCGCGTGTGCGCTCGGACCGAGCCCGTACCGGCGGTCCCAGGTGCGCAGGGTGGCCGGCGCGACGCCGAGCCGACGTGCGACGGCTGCGACCGTGAGGGCGGGTCCGGACTGGGTCATGCGGACCCCCTCGGCGTGCTGGTCGACCGCGGCTCGGACACCGCTGGATTCTCCGCCCCCGCGGCCGGGACCGCACCTCGGCGCACCGAGGAATGCCTCGCTACCCGCTTGTTCAGAATCAGTTCATCGTTGGACACTTGACCAACTTATGAAGCGATACTACGGCTGGACTCACACCCCCAAGGAGGACCCCATGGCAGACGTCTCGCGGCTCCCCGGCCCCAACGCAGACCTCTGGGACTGGCAGCTCGACGGCTCCTGCCGCGGCACCGACAGCGCCTTGTTCTTCCACCCCGACGGCGAGCGCGGCCCGGCCCGCGCCGCTCGGGACGAGGCAGCCAAGGCGGTGTGCGCCACCTGCCCCGTGGTCGCCCTGTGCGCTGCTCACGCGCTGCGCGTGCGTGAGCCGTACGGCGTCTGGGGTGGCCTGTCCGAGGACGACCGCGAGGCGCTGTACGACGACGGGCGACGCCTCGCCGCCGTCTCCTGAGCCCTCCGAGAGCACGTGGGCCCCGGGACCCTCACGGGTCCTCGGGGCCTACGTGCGGTGCGGGTGTGCTCAGTGGCTGTGGCCGCCCGGGCCGTGCGAGTGCCCGTGACCGCCCCCGTGGTCGGGGTCGTCAGCCTTCTTCTCGGCCACGAGCGTCTCAGTGGTGAGCAGCATCGCGGCGATCGACGCGGCGTTCACCAACGCCGACCGCGTCACCTTGACCGGGTCGACCACACCGGCGGCGATGAGGTCGCCGTAGTCCCCGGTGGCGGCGTTGAGACCCTGTCCGGGCTCGAGCTCGCGGACCTTGGCCACGACGACGTAGCCCTCGAGGCCAGCGTTCTCGGCGATCCATCGCAGCGGCTCGTCGGCCGCCCGGCGCACGATCTCGACGCCGGTCGCGCGGTCGCCCTCGAGCCCCAAGGAGCCCTCGAGCACCGAGACGGCGTGCACGAGCGCACTGCCACCACCGGCGACGATGCCCTCCTCGATGGCCGCGCGGGTGGCCGACACGGCGTCCTCGATGCGGTGCTTCTTCTCCTTGAGCTCCACCTCGGTGTGGGCGCCGACCTTGATGACGCACACCCCGCCGGCGAGCTTGGCCAGGCGCTCCTGCAGCTTCTCCCGGTCCCAGTCGGAGTCGGTGCGCTCGATCTCGGAGCGCAGCTGCGCGACGCGGTCAGCGACCCCCTCGTGAGTGCCTCCACCCTCGATCACGGTGGTGTCGTCCTTCGTGACGACGATGCGCCGGGCGCTGCCGAGCACCTCGAGCCCGACCTGGTCGAGCTTCAGCCCGACCTCCGGGGCGACGACCTGAGCACCGGTCAGGACCGCCATGTCTTCGAGCATCGCCTTGCGGCGGTCACCGAAACCGGGAGCCTTGACGGCCACCGAGGTGAACAGTCCGCGGATCTTGTTGACCACGAGTGTCGAGAGGGCCTCGCCGTCGACGTCCTCGGCGACGATGAGCAGCGGCTTAGCCGCCTGGGAGACCTTCTCCAGCAGGGGCAGCAGATCGGAGACCGAGCTGATCTTGCCCTGGTGGAGCAGCACGAAGCCGTCCTCGAGGACAGCCTCCATGCGCTCGGCGTCAGTGACGAAGTAGGGACTGAGGTAGCCCTTGTCGAACTGCAGGCCCTCGGTGAACTCCAGCTCGGTGCCGGCGGTGTTGGACTCCTCGACGGTGATGACGCCGTCCTTGCCGACCTTGTCGAAGGCCTCGGCGATGTCGTCGCCGATCTCCTGCGACTGGGCGGAGATCGCCGCGACCTGGGCGATCTCGGCCTTGCCCCCGACCTCGCGGGCGGTCCGCAGCAGCTCGGCCGACACGGCCTCTACGGCGGCGTCGATCCCCTGCTTGAGGTCCATCGGGGCAGCGCCCGCCGCGACGTTGCGCAGGCCCTCGCGGACCATGGCCTGGGCCAGGACGGTGGCCGTGGTGGTGCCGTCGCCGGCCACGTCGTTGGTCTTGGTCGCGACCTCCTTGGCCAGCTGGGCGCCGAGGTTCTCGTTGGGGTCGTCGAGCTCGATCTCACGAGCGATGGTCACCCCGTCGTTGGTGATCGTCGGCGCGCCGAACTTCTTGTCGATGACGACGTTGCGGCCCTTGGGGCCGAGGGTCACCTTGACGGCGTCAGCGAGCGCGTTGACGCCGCGCTCGAGGCTGCGCCGGGCTTCCTCGTCGAACTGGAGGGTCTTGGGCATGGCGGTTTTCGATGGTCCTCTCGTACGCAGACCGCCCCGGAGGCCCGGGTGGGCCGCCGGGGCGGTTGTTGCGGGATGGGGTCGAGCTAGCCGACGACGACGGCAAGCAGGTCACGAGCGGAGAGGATGAGGTACTCCTCGCCGTTGTACTTGACCTCGGTGCCGCCGTACTTGCTGTACACGACCTTGTCGCCGACGTTGACGTCGAGCGGCAGTCGCTGGCCCTCCTCGAATCGGCCGGGACCGACGGCGAGGACCTCGCCCTCCTGCGGCTTCTCCTTGGCGGTGTCCGGGATCACGAGCCCGGACGCGGTTGTCTGCTCGGCGTCGAGCGGCTTGACGAGGACGCGGTCCTCGAGCGGCTTGATGGAGACCGACACGGTGGTCTGCCCTCCGTTGAAGAGTCCTGGTAGGTGGTCAGGCGGACGTCGGGACCCTGCCGTCGCGGGGGTCAGGAACCGTCGGACCGCTGGCACTTCCCGAGGGAGAGTGCCAACGGTCACGCTAGCCAGATCGTTAGCACTCCGTCAACTCGAGTGCCAGCCCCCGGGCCACGAGGCACCCGTGGGAGGCTGCCCGGATGACCCCTGAGGACGTGGCGCTGCTCACGTCCTCACGCGGCCAGGACCTGTTGGGGCGCCTGGCGGACCACCCGCCCGAGGACGACCTGTCGGTGGCCACGCGACTGCGCTCCGGCGGCGACGATCCGGCCTTGGTGGCCGCCGTGCTCACCCAGGTGCGGCTGCGCCAGCGGGCGCGGCGGCGCTTCGGTGCCCACGCCGATCGGCTGCTGTGGACCCCGGCAGGGCTCGAGCAGGCCACGCGCAGCTCGGTCGCGGAGCACCGAGCCGCCCGGTTCGTCGCGCAGGGGACCCGCCGCGTCGCCGACCTCTGCTGCGGGATCGGCGGCGACCTGGTCGCCCTGGCCGGAGCCGGCCTCGAGGTGCTCGCCGTCGACCACGACCCCTTGACCGTCGAGGTCGCCCGGGCGAACGCAGGCATCCTCGGGCTCGAGGACCTCCTCGAGGTGCGGTGTGCCGACGTGACCGGGCTCGACCTGCGGGGGGAGGGCTGCGACGCGGCCTTCGTCGACCCGGCCCGGCGATCCGGCGGCCGTCGGACCTTCGACCCGGAGGGCTACTCACCGCCCTTCAGCTTCGTCTCGACCCTGGCCGCGCAGGTCCCGGCGACCGCGGCGAAGGTGGCGCCGGGGATCCCGCACGCGCTGCTCCCCCCAGGCGTGGAGGCCGAGTGGGTCTCGGACGCCGGTGACGTCCTCGAGGCGTGCCTCTGGCACGGTCCGCTGGCGACCCCGCAGGTGACCCGCCGGGCGACCCTGCTGCCGTCGGGGGCCACGCTGACCGACGAGGGCATGACCCCCGCCCAGGTTGGCCCGGTCGGCCGATGGCTCGTCGAGCCGGACGGAGCCGTGATCAGGGCCGGCCTCGTCGCCGCGCTTGCCTCCCGCATCGCTGGGCGCCTCCTCGACCCGGCCATCGCCTACCTGACCAGCGAGGTTCAGCCGTCCACGCCGTACGGGCGCGCCTTCGAGGTCGTCGACGAGCTCCCCTTCGCCCGCAAGCGGATGCGCGCCGCACTGCGCGCCCGGGGGTTCGGGGACGTGGTGGTCAAGAAGCGCGGGGTCGCCGTGGTCCCCGAGGAGCTCCGCCACGACCTGCGGCTGTCCGGCGACGGGCCGACCGCCACCTTGGTCCTCACCCGGGTCGGCGACCGGCCGCTGGCCCTCCTCGTCAACCCGTTGCGGGGCTGAGGACCTCGGTGACCGGCATGGACGAGTCCGTCGCGTGATCGAGGCTGCTCGGCGGCACACCTCGACCGACGAGCTCCGCGCCGAGGGCCGCCACCATGGCCCCGTTGTCGGTGCACAGCCCGGGTCGGGGCACGCGCAGCTGCAGTCCCGCCGCAGCACACCGGTCCTCGGCGACCGCACGCAGGCGCGAGTTGGCAGCCACCCCGCCGCCGATGACCACGTGCCCGATCCCCTCGGCACGCGCCGCTGCCACCGTCTTGGTCACCAAGACGTCCACCACGGCCTCTTGGAAGGAGGCGGCAACGTCGGGCACCGAGACCTGGCGCCCCTCGTGCACAGCCTGTTCGACCCAGCGTGCGACCGCGGTCTTCAGACCGCTGAAGCTGACGTCGTAGGCGTGAGCGGCCTGGTCCTTGGGAGCCGTCAGGCCGCGCGGGAACGCGATCGCGGTGGGGTCGCCGAGACGCGCCTCGCGATCCACGTGCGGCCCGCCGGGGAACGGCAGACCGAGGAGCCGGGCGACCTTGTCGAAGGCCTCGCCAGCAGCGTCGTCGAGGGTACGGCCCAAGGGCTCGATCGCACCCGTCACGTCGCGCACGAGGAGGAGCGACGAGTGGCCACCCGACACCAGGAGAGCGAGGCACGGTTCAGGCAGCCGACCGTGCTCGAGCTGATCGACAGCGACGTGGGCCGCGAGGTGGTTGACCGCGTAGATCGGCTTGTCGAGCGCGAGCGCGAGCGCCTTGGCCCCTGCATCGCCGACGAGCAGGGCGCCTGCGAGCCCCGGACCCGCGGTCACCGCGATCGCGTCCACGTCGCTCAGCCGGATCCCGGCCTCGGCGCAAGCCCGCTCGACCGTCGGCGCGAAGGCCTCCAGGTGGGCCCGCGAGGCCACCTCCGGGCACGACGCCGCCGAAGCGCGCATGCTCCTCGACGCTGCTCGCCACCGCATCGGCGAGCAGCGTCGTGCCTCGCACCACACCGACCCCGGTCTCGTCGCACGAGGTCTCGATGCCGAGCACCAACGGCTCGTCGGAGGCAGTCACCGGTTCAGCCTCCGCCGCATGACGACGGCATCCGCCCCCGGCCCGTAGTAGCCACGCCGCAGCGCCAGCCGCTCGAACCCGTGCCGTGCGTAGAGCGCGAGTGCCGCGGCGTTCTCGGCGCGGACCTCGAGGAGGAGGGTGCTGGCGCCGCGGCGGACGGCTTCGTCCGTCAGGGCCAGCAGAAGGGTCGCCCCGAGGCCACGGCCCTGACGGTCGCTGCGCACAGCGATCGTCTGGACGTCGGCGGAGTCGCCCGCGAAGAACAGACCCGCGTAGCCCACCAGCTCCCCGTCGGCCTCCGCGACCAGATAGGTCCGGGTGCCGGGAACCCCGGCCAGCTCGGACCAGAACCCTGCTCCGGTCCAGGGGTCCGCCGGGAACAGCGCGCGCTCGAGAGGCATCACGTCGGCGACGTCCCACCACCGCATCGGCCGCACCACGGCGGCGGTCATCGCAGCACCTGCTTGCGCACCGAGGGCTCGGCCGCGTCCGGGCGACGCAGGTACAACGGCTCGGCCGGAGCGGCCGCGCCGGCCCGGAGGGCGTCCACAGCGACCTCGGCCACGGCGCCGGCCCGGGGGAAGACCGGTCCGATCGGGCCACCGAGCAGCTCGGGGTGGACGAGCGCACCCTCCCCGACGAGAGGGCGCCCTGCCCGGACCGCCGCCACCTCGGCGGGCCGGTCGACGGCCGGACCGGTCGAGGCGAGCACCGGTCGGGTCGTAGGTCGCCCAGTAGACCTCGCGTCGCTTGCGCATCGGTCGCGACGACGAAGCCGACGGCGAGGGAGCTCGCCCACCGGCCGTCGGCCACGACTTCGTGGGCCAGCGCGTCGAGCGAGCAGACCCCGTGCACGGGAAGTCGACGGGGGAGGGCGAAGGCACGCGCCGTGACGACGCCCACCCGCAAGGACGTGAAGGGTCCTGGCCCGACCCCGACGGCCACGTCGGACACGTCACCGACCGCCGCGCCGGCCTCGACCAGGACGTCGCGGATCATCGGCGCGAGCAGCTCACCGTGGCGGCGCGCACCGATCACGGAGGCCTCCGCCAGCACCCGGGTGCCGTCGTGCACCGCGACGGTCACGGCTGGTGTCGCGGTGTCGAGGGCGAGGAGGAGCACTCCCCCAGGCTACGGGCGGCTAGGGCTGCGCGTCGGCGCGGAGCAGCGTCGCGAGGTCGGCGGCCGCCGTCGCCGGTCCACCGGGCGCCGAACCCGGTCACGGTGACCGTTCGGGTCTCGTCGTCCGTGGAGCCCTCGGCCCGCGCGAGGGTCACGACGAGCCGGTCGGCGGCCAGCCCCTCGACCTTGCCGGCCCCCCACTCCACGACCGTCACCGAGTCCGGGAGGGAGGCGTCGAGGTCGAGGTCGTCCACCTCGAGGCGGGAGCCCACGCGATAGGCATCCACATGGACGAGGTCAGGACCGCCGGAGCGCGACCGGTGGACGCGCGCGATGACGAACGTCGGTGACGTGACGGCGCCGCTGATGTCCAGACCGCCCCCGATCCCCTGGGTGAGGGTCGTCTTGCCGGCCCCGAGCCCGCCCGACGAGGACCACGAGGTCACCGGCCCGCAGCACCCCGGCCAGCCGCCGACCCAGCGCCGACGTCGCCTCGGCGTTCGGGAGCTCGACCGGCCCCGCCGCGACGGAGTCCTCACCCGTGCTCACCGCAGCCCGCGGATCCCGGCCAGCGCCCAGGCGCCGTCCAGCAGGTCTCGCAGCTCGAGGTTGACCTCGTCGGGGTGCTCGAGGATCGCCAGATGCCCTCCTGGGTCGAGGATCCGCAGCCGCGCGCCCGGGAGCACCTGTGCCATGGCCAGACTGTGCTCGACCGGCGTCATCAGGTCCTGCTGGGCCCCGAGCACCAGGGTCTCGCAGCGCTGCAGGACGTCCACGGCGTTGGACCTTGTCGTGGTTGTCGAAGGCCGGCAGGAAGTCGGAGATGACCATGAGCGGCGTGGCGCCGAGCATCTCGCTGGCGAAGTCGACGACGCCAGGGGCCACGGGTGTGGCGAAGGAGTAGTACCGGGTGAGCAGCGCACCCAGGTCGCTCCCGGAGCGACGGGTGCGCTCCACGAGCTCGGGCCGCCGCGCCAGGGCCGACACCAGGCGAGGCGCAGTGCGGTGCACGAGCGCACCGAGCTGTCGAGGCAGGCCCAACGGGCACGTCGCCGAGACCTCCTGCCGACGTGCACAGCAGCCCGGCCCCGACGACACGGCCGTCGAAGACCTCCGGCGCATGGTGAGCCAGCGCGAGCACGGTCATCCCGCCCATCGAGTGACCGACCACGACGACCGGACCCTCGGGCGCGGCAGCGGCGATCACCTGCGCGAGGTCGAGACCCAGCCGGTCGATGTCGTGCGAGCCCTCCGGCCCCCGACCCGAACGCCCGTGCCCCCGCTGGTCGACCCACACGGTGCGCACGAGTCCGCTGAAGTGCTCACGCTGGAAGTGCCAGCAGTCCAGGTTGAGGGCATACCCGTGCAAGAAGACGACGGTGAGTCCCGGGTACGGCGAGGCCGGCCGCGCCTCGTCGATCTCGAGGTAGAGCTCCACCCCGTCGTCGAGGGTCAGGGACCGCGGCGTCGACCGCAAGGAACCGTACGCACGGGCGGGCTCGCCGCGGCCGAGCGGTTCGCGGACCACCGCCCGCTCCCCCAGCCAGCCGGCGGCCGCCCCGACCGCCAGCAGCCCGAGCCCGAGACCCGCCGACCCCACGCCTCGCCTCACTGCAGGTGCACTCTCGGCACCCGCGGTCCCACCCGCGTGACGATCTCGTAGGAGATCGTCCCGAGCGCGTCCGCCCAGTCCTCGACCGTCGGCTCACCGCTGTCGCCGGGGCCGAACAGCACCACCGGGTCGCCGAGCACCACGTCGTCGTCGCCCACGTCGAGCACGAACTGGTCCATGCACACGGTCCCGGCGATCGTCCGTCGTCGCCCACCCACGAGCACCGGTCCGAGGTTGGTCGCAGCCCGGGGGACGCCGTCGGCATACCCCAGAGGAACGAGGGCGAGGGTGGTCTCCTCCTCGGTCACGTAGCGGTGCAGGTACGAGACCCCCTGCCCGGCAGGGACGCGCTTGGTGAGCGCGATCCTCGCCACCAGCGTCATCGCGGGTCGCAGCCCGAGCCGCTCGGCAGGGTGCTCCACCGGCATCGGCGAGAGCCCGTAGACGGCCAGGCCCGGACGCACCAGGTCGTAGTGGGCGTCCGGGCGGGCGAGGGTGGCGGCGGAGTTGGCGAGGTGGCGCAGCTGCGGGCGGATCCCCCCTGCGGCGGCGACCTCCAGGGCCTCGTCGAAGGCCCTGATCTGAGCGTCGATCGTGGGGTGGGCCGGGGCATCGGCGTGGGCCAGGTGCGACCAGATGCCGACGATCTCGACCGCCCCCTCGGCGGCGGCCGCCCGGGCTGCCGACACCAGGTCGGGCCACCCGGCCTTCGACGCTCCGGCCCGACCCAGGCCGGTGTCGACCTTGAGGTGCAGCCGGGCCACCGAACCGGTCGACCGGGCCGCCTCGGCGGCTGCCGCGACAGCCCACGGGGCGCTCGCCGACAGATCGATGCCCGCAGAGACAGCGCGGTCGAACGGATCCGCGGGGTCGAGCAACCAGGCGAGCACCCTGCCGGCGTCGCCGGCGGCCCGCAGCGCGAGCGCCTCGTCGAGCAGTGCCGTACCGAGCCAGGAGGCACCGCCGGCTCGTGCGGCGCCGGCGCACTCGACCAGCCCGTGCCCGTACGCGTCCGCCTTGACCACGGCCATCAGCTCGGCGGTGGGCGCCGCCACCCTCAGCCGTTCGACGTTGCTCCTGACGGCCGCGAGATCGACCCGCGCTTCGGCTCGTTGCGTGGGCTGGTCCATCACCGAGGATTCTCCCACGCGGTCACCCTCGAGCCGGCGGTCGCCGCAGCTCGGCCAGCGTGGCCGGCATCTGCGCGGCGACGTCGCTGGCGACCAGCGGACCGCCCGACGAGGCGGTGCGCGCCGCAGTCCCGTGCACCCAGGCGGCGAGCGATCCCGCCTCCGAGGCGGCGAGCCCGGAGGCGAGCAAGGTGCCGCCCACCCCGGAGAGCACGTCGCCCGCTCCCGCCGTCGCGAGCTCCGCTGGGCCGGTGGCGACGGCGCGCACCGGGCCGTCCCGGACAGGCCACCAGCGTCGTCGATCCCTTGAGCAAGACGGTGACTCCGAACAAGGAGGCCGCCTCGCGGACGTGCTCGAGGCGACGGGCCTCGACGTCGGCGCGGTCGACCGCCAGCAACCTGGACAGCTCACCGGCGTGGGGGGTCAGCAAGGTCGTCGCCGGGTCGCGGCCCGCCAGCAGGGAGCGGTCGCGCACCGCCCAGGTGAGGGCGTCGGCATCCAGCAGGACCGGCAGCCCGGACGCGAGGAGGTCTGCCAGGCGCGACCCCGTGACGTCGTCGAGGCCGAGCCCGGGCCCCGCCACCCACGCCTGGACCCGACCGACCTCCTCGGTCGGGGCCGATCCGGTGATGACCGTGACCACCGCCTCCGGCCAGGCCAGCCGTACGGCCTCGGCCACTCCCGGCTCAGCGGCTACGCGTACGTAGCCGGACCCGGAACGCATCGCGCCCGCGACGCACAGCGCGGCAGCCCCCGGGTAGCCGCTCGAGCCGGCGAACACGCCGAGCGCTCCGCGCGCGTACTTGTCGTCGTCCCTCCCCGCCCACGGCCAGCCCGCGCGCACGTCCTCCTCGTCGATGCCCTCGAGCGCAGGTCCTCCCAGCAGCGGACCGAGTCCGAGGTCGACGACCTCGACGAGTCCGGCGTGCGCTGCGCCGGGATCGACGAGCAGCCCCGGCTTGAGGGTGCCGAACGTGACGGTGACGTCGGCGCGCACCGCGGCTCCCTCGACGGCTCCCGTCGAAGGATCGACCCCACTGGGGAGGTCGACGGCGACGACCAGAGCGGTCGGACCGATGCACGCGAGCAGCCGAGCAGCCGACGGGCGCAGCGGCCCGCGGCCCCCGATCCCGACGATGCCGTCGACCACGAGGTCGGCGTCGGCCAGCGCACCCTCGGCATCCTGGGTCACGCGGCCGCCGGCAGCGAGCAGCCGCACCACTCCAGGCGCGTACGGCTGCGGGGCCAGCAGCACGGCGTCGACCGCAGCGCCGCGTCCCGCCAGCAGCGCTCCGGCGATGAGGGCGTCCCCGCCGTTGTTGCCGGCTCCGACCAGCAGCACGACCCGAGCCCCGTAGACGCGGCCAGCGCGCTCGCTGAGCAGCCCTCCGCACGTGCGCGCGAGGCCGCTGGCGGCACGCTCCATCAAGGCGCCCTCCGGCTGCGCCGCGAGCAGCCCGGCCTCGGCCCGGCGCACCTCGGCCACCTCGTGGGCGAGCCTCACACCGACCCCCCTGACTGCCCCTCGGCCACGACCATCGCGGAGGAGATCCCCGCATCGTGGCTGATCGACAGATGGAGCCGGGTCACCCCCAGCGACCGGACCAGCGCCTCGACGGTGCCGGTCACGAGGAAGGACGGCTGCCCGTCGGGGTTCTTCACGACCTCGGCGTCGTGCCAGCGCAGCCCACCAGGTGCGCCCAGGGCCTTGGCCAGCGCCTCCTTCGCGGCGAACCGCCCAGCGAGCGAACCTGGAGGGAGGTCGGCCTCGGCGGTGGTGAACAGTCGCCTCCGCAGACCCGGGGTGCGTGCCAGGGTCAGCTCGAAGCGCTCCACGTCGACGACGTCCACGCCGATCCCCACGATCACCGGTCCAGCCTAGGGCCGCCCCGGACCCACCTTCGCGCTCGAGGGTGCGGCGCGTCCCCGCGAGGAGCGGGGCTACTCGACCGTGACCGACTTCGCCAGGTTGCGGGGCTGGTCGACGTCGTAGCCCTTGAGCGTGGCGATCTCGCACGCGAGCACCTGAAGCGGGATCGTCGCGACCAACGGCTGAAGCAACGTGGGCACGGCAGGGATGCGGATCAGGTCGGAGGCGTACGGCACCACCGCGTCGTCGCCCTCTTCCGCGATCACGATGGTGCGCGCCCCGCGTGCCCGGACCTCCTGGACGTTGGAGACGATCTTCTCGTACAGGGGGCCGCGGGAGTGCGGCGAGGGCACCACGACCACGACGGGGAGTCCCTCCTCGATGAGAGCGATCGGGCCGTGCTTGAGCTCCCCGGCCGCGAAGCCCTCCGCGTGCATGTAGGCGAGCTCCTTGAGCTTGAGCGCCCCCTCGAGTGCCACGGGATAGCCGACGTGCCGGCCCAGGAAGAGGATCGCCTTGGCGTCCACGAGGTCGCGAGCCAGCACCCGGACGGGGTCGACCGTGTCGAGCACCCGGTCGACCTTCTCGGGCATCTTCGCGAGCTCGCGCACCGCCGCCCTGATCTCCTCGTCCCAGGCGTAGCCTCGCACCTGGGCGAGGTAGAGCGCGAGGATCTGAACGGCGACGACCTGAGTGAGGAAGCCCTTCGTCGAGGCGACAGCGACCTCTGGCCCGGCGTGGGTGTAGATCACGGCATCGGACTCGCGCGGGATGGTCGAGCCGTTGACGTTGCAGATGGCCAGCACGCGTGCGTTCTGCTGACGTGCATGGCGCAGGGCCATGAGGAGGTCCATGGTCTCCCCGCTCTGGCTGATCGCGACGACGAGCGTCGACCTCGTGAGGATGGGGTCCCGGTAGCGGAACTCCGAAGCGAGCTCGACCTCGCACGGGATCCGCGTCCAGTGCTCGATGGAGTACTTCGCCAGCAGGCCGGCGTGAAAAGCGGTGCCGCAGGCGATGATCACGATCTTGTCGACATCACGCAGCTCGGCGTCGGACAGACGCATCTCGTCGAGCACCAGGCGCCCGTCGATCCCCACCCGACCGAGGAGGGTGTCGGCCACGGCGCGTGGCTGCTCCGCGATCTCCTTGGCCATGAACCAGGGGTAGCCGCCCTTCTCCGCCGCGGACGCGTCCCAGTCGACGTGATACTCCTTCACGTCGGCCGGCCCGCCCTCGAACGTGGTGACGGTGATGCCCTCCCGCCGGAGCTCGACGACCTGGTCCTGCCCCAGCTCGACGGCCTCGCGGGTGTAGGCGATGAAGGCCGACACATCCGACCCGAGGAAGTTCTCGCCCTCGCCGCGGCCCACGACCAGCGGGCTGTTCCGTGCGCGCCCCGACGACCACGTCTGGCTGATCGGCGTGCACGGCGACCAAGGTGAAGGCACCCTCGAGCTGCCGACACACCCGGCGCATGGCCTCAGCGAGGTCGGCGGTCACCGCGAACTCCTCGGCGATCAGGTGAGCGGCGACCTCGGTGTCGGTGTCACTGCGGAACTCCCGACCTCTCGCCTCGAGCTCCGCTCGCAGTCTCGCGAAGTTCTCGATGATCCCGTTGTGGATGACCGCGACGCGGCCGCTGTCGTCCAGGTGCGGGTGTGCGTTGCGGTCGTTCGGTGCGCCATGCGTCGCCCACCGGGTGTGCCCGATCCCGACGGTGGCGGCGGGGAGCGGTTCCGCCTCCAGCGCCGCCTCGAGATTGACCAGCTTCCCGGCCCGCTTGGCTGTGGCGAGATGACCGTCCGCGACGAGGGCGACACCGGCTGAGTCGTAGCCTCGGTACTCGAGCCGCCGAAGTCCGCCGACCACGACCTCGAGGACCGGACGGTCGCCGACGTACCCCACGATGCCGCACATGACCCCAGGGTACGGCTCCGCCGCGGCGGATCAGGTCAGCGCGAGCTCGGCCCTCACGACGTCGGCGAGCCGCTCGGCCAGCTCCGTCGCCTGCTGCTGCGTGGGGGCCTCGACCATGACGCGGACGAGCGGCTCGGTCCCGCTCGGTCGAAGGAGCACACGTCCGGTACCCCCCAGCTCGGACTCGACCTCGGCAAGAGCGGAGAGGAGGCCGGGAGACTCCGCGACACGCGACCGGTCGACTCCGGGCACGTTGACGAGCACCTGGGGCAGACGCTCGACGACGGAAGCCAGCGCTGCGAGAGACCTCCCGGAGGCGGCGACCCGGTTGAGGAGCGTGAGGCCCGTGAGCAGCCCGTCACCGGTGGTCGCGTGGTCGAGCAGCAGGAGGTGCCCGGACTGCTCGCCGCCGAGGACGTACCCGCCAGCACTCATCGCCTCGAGCACGTAGCGGTCTCCCACGGGCGTCTCCACGACCTTGATGCCCTCCCGATCCATCGCGATCCGGAAGCCCAGGTTGGCCATGACGGTGGACACGACCGTGTCCTGCGCGAGCCGATCGCTCTCTCGGAGCGCCAGGGCCAGGATGGCCAGGATCTGGTCACCGTCGACCAGAGCGCCGTCGGCATCGACCGCGAGGCAGCGGTCGGCGTCCCCGTCAAGGGCGAGCCCAAGATCAGCCCCTTGCTCGACGACAGCTCGCTGCAAGGGACCGAGGTGGGTCGACCCGCACCCGTCGTTGATGTTCCAGCCGTCGGGCTCGGCACCGACCGCGACGACCGAGGCGCCAAGCCTGCGCAGAACCTCCGGCCCCACCACCGAGGCAGCCCCGTGGGCGCAGTCGAGCACCACGGTGAGCCCGGCCAGCGAGGACGGTGCGGCCTTCTGCAGGTGCTCCACGTAGTCGTCAGCACCTTGGGGGAAGGGGCGGATCCTTCCGACCGCGGCTCCGACGGGCCGGTCCCACGGCTCCCGGAGCCGAGCCTCGATGGCCTCTTCGAGGGCGTCGTCGAGCTTGAGCCCGCCTCGGGCGAAGAACTTCAGCCCGTTGTCGGGCATCGCGTTGTGCGAGGCGGACAGCATGACGCCGAGATCGGCGCCCGTGCTCGCCGTGAGATGGGCGACGGCCGGAGTCGGCAGCACGCCGACGTCGAGGACGTCCACGCCCGCGCTCGCGAGGCCAGCCGACACGGCGGCGGACAGGAACTCACCAGAGGCCCGGGGGTCCCGGCCCACGACGGCCACCGGGCGATGACCCGCGAACGCCCCGAGGTCGCCGAGGACGTGGGCGGCGGCCACCGAGAGGTCGAGGGCCAGCTCGGCCGTGAGGTCGCGGTTGGCGAGCCCCCGTACCCCGTCTGTCCCGAACAGGGTGCCCACGGGCGATCGACGTCCGAACGTCAGCGCTTGGAGTACTGCGGAGCCTTGCGGGCCTTCTTGAGACCGGCCTTCTTGCGCTCCTTGATCCGAGCGTCGCGCGTGAGGAACCCGGCCTTCTTCAGCGTCGGACGGTTGCCCTCGACATCGATCTCGTTCAGGCAACGGGCCACGCCCAGGCGCAGCGCGCCGGCCTGACCGGTGGTGCCGCCACCGTGGACCCGGGCGACGACGTCGAAGCGACCGTCGGCCTCGAGGATGCGGAACGGCTCGTTGACCAGCTGCTGGTGCACCTTGTTCGGGAAGTACTCGGCGAGCTCACGGCCGTTGACCGTCCACTGACCGGTCCCCGGAACGATGCGCACGCGGGCGATCGCCTCCTTGCGGCGCCCGGTCGCGGCAGCAGGCGCGGTGATGATCTCGCGGGCCGGAGCAGCGTGCGACGACTGCGAGGTGTACTCGCTGACGTCGGCGTCGCCGTCGATCTCGTCGGCGAGGCTGTCGACGTCGGGTGCGTCGAGGGAGTCGAGAGTGGCCTCAGTCACTGCCACGGGTCCTTTCGCTGCTTCATCGGGTGTCGTGCGGTCGCCGCGGGGTTCCGCGAGGGCTTACTGCGCGACCTGGGAGATCTCGAAGGGCACCGGCTGCTGGGCCTGGTGCGGGTGCGTCGGGCCGGCGTAGACCTTGAGCTTGGTGAGCATCTGCCGACCGAGGGTGTTGTGCGGGACCATGCCCTTGATCGCCTTCTCGACCGCCTTGTCGGGCCGCGTCTCCAGGAGATCCTTGTAGGCCACGGCGCGCAGGCCGCCCGGGTAGCCGGAGTGGCTGTAGGCCATCTTCTGCTCCCGCTTGTTGCCCGAGAGCGCGACCTTCTCGGCGTTGATGATCACCACGAAGTCGCCGGTGTCGATGTGCGCGGCGTACATCGCCTTGTGCTTCCCGCGCAGCAGCGTCGCCGCCTGGGTCGCGAGCCGGCCCAGCACGACATCGGTCGCGTCGATGACGAACCATTGCCGCTGGATGTCGGCCGGCTTGGGGGTGTACGTGCGCACGGTCGTAGGCCTTCGCTGGTCGGTACGGGGATTCGGGTGCCCCGCACGAAGCCGGGCAACCTGTTGAGGATACGCGGGGCGACGGTCCAGGGTCAAAGTGACCCGTCCGGCTCGATCTGCGGCGAACGCCCCTCATGAGGACGTGCAGACCGGTCATCATGGCCCCATGAAGGGTTCCGTGGGGGGGCCGCTGGCAGCGCTGGCGGCGGTGGCGATGACGATCGCGGCGTTCGTGCCGTTCTGGGACGGCAACAAGCCGTACGAGCTGGCCATCCGAGGGCTGTGGCAGGGCTACGCCGGGCTCAGCACCTCGACGTTCTTCGCGTCCATCGCGCTGATCCTGGTCGGCGGCGGCATCATCATGTTCGCCTCGATGGCCGCCGGGAGCCAGGCCCTGTCCTTCCTGGGCTGCGCCTGGGTGACCGCCCTGCTCGTGGTGTTCACCGAGCAGGCCCGCGGATCCATCAGCACCCAGGACTTCCTGCTCCACGAGGTCGACTGGGGTTTCTGGGTGGCCGCCGTGGGGTGCGTCCTCGCCCTGGTCGCCGGCTTCATCTCACGCTCGGTGAAGAGCGACTTCCGCCGCTAGGTCCACAGCTCAGCGCGCGCGCACGACGCGACCCTCGTCCCAGACCGGCTCGGGCGACTCGTACACCTCGCCGTCGGCGCCCAGGACGAGATAGCGGTCGAAGGACCGGGCGAACCAGCGGTCGTGCGTCACGGCCAGCACGGTGCCCTCGAACCCGGCCAGCCCCTCCTCGAGTGCCTCGGCGCTGGCCAGGTCCAAGTTGTCCGTCGGCTCGTCCAGCAGCAGCAAGGTGGCGCCCGACAGCTCCAGGAGCAGGATCTGAAAACGCGCCTGCTGCCCGCCCGACAGCGACTCGAAGGGTTGCTCCGCGCCCTCGGCGAGCTCATAGCGGTCGAGCACACGGCTCGCCTGCTCCCGTCCCATGCCGGAGCGGTGGTCGTCGCCCCGCCACAGGATGTCGAGCAGCGTGCGGCCGAGGAGCTCGGGGTGCTCGTGGGTCTGGGCGAACCAGCCGGGGCGCACCCGGGCCCCGAGCCGCGCGACCCCGCGATGGTCGACCGTCGGCGATCGGCACGTCGCCCACGGGTCGGTGCTCGATGTCGGGATCGCTGCCTCCCGCAGCCAGGAGCCGCAGAAGGTGCGACTTGCCGGAGCCGTTCGAACCGAGGACCGCGACCCGCTCGCCGAACCAGACCTCGAGGTCGAACGGTTTCATCAGCCCGGTGAGCTCCAGCCGCTCGCAGACCACCGCCCGCTTGCCGGTACGGCCGCCGCGCAGCCGCATCGTCACGTTCTGGTCGCGCGGGGTGGCCGTCGGAGGTCCCGCCTCCTCGAACTTGCGCAGCCGGGTCATCGCCGCCTGGTAGCGGCTCGCCAGGCCGTCGTTGTACGCCGCCTTGGTCTTGTACATCAGCACGAGCGCCTTCAGCTTCGCGTGGTCCTCGTCCCAGCGCCGCTTCAGCTCTTCGAGGCGCGCGAACCGGTCCTGGCGCGCCCCGTGGAACGTGGCGAACCCGCCACCGTGCACCCACACCGAGTTGCCGGCCGCACCGAGCTCGAGGCTCACCACCGTGGTCGCCGTCCGGGCCAGGAGCTCCCGGTCGTGCGACACGAAGAGCACGGTCTTGACCGACTCACGCAGCCGCTCCTCGAGCCACTCCTTGCCGGGGACGTCGAGATAGTTGTCGGGCTCGTCGAGCAGCAGGGTCTCGTCGGGGCCGCGCAGCAGAGCCTCGAGGACGAGCCGTTTCTGCTCCCCGCCCGACAGCGTGCGCACGTCACGCCACTGTGCCGACGTCCACGGGACGCCGAGCGCCTGCATGCAGCAGACGTCCCAGGTGACCTCGATGTCGTAGCCGCCCGCGTCGGCCCAGTCCGCCAGCGCCTGGGCGTAGCGCATCTGGGTGGGCTCGTCATCGGTCTCCATCATCGCGGTCTCGGCGGCGTCGAGAGCCGCACCCGCACCGCGCACGCGGGGCGGGGCGACGGAGAGCAGGAGGTCGCGCACCGTCGAGCTGTCGCGTACCGACCCGACGAACTGACGCATCACGCCGAGACCGCCGGAGATCGTCACGCTGCCGCTGGAGGCGTCGAGGTCACCGGTGATGATCCGGAGCAACGTCGTCTTCCCCGCACCGTTCGCGCCGACCAGGGCCACCTTGGCTCCCTCGCCGACGCGGAAGGTCACCTCGTCGAGGAGCACCCGCCCGTCGGGCAGCACGAAACCGACGCGGTTGACGTCGATGTGGCCCACACCGGGCCATCCTGCCTGCCGGGGACGAGTCAGGCCACCGGGTTCTCGCCGGTCTCCGGACGCGGCGGTTCCCAGAGCTCGATGCGACGGCCCTCAGGGTCGACCGTCCAGCCGAACCGGCCGTACCCCGACTCCTCGACCTCGGGCTCCACCCGCACTCCGGAGGCCTTCAGCTGGCGGAGCATCGCGTCGAGGTCGCGGACCCGGAAGTTGAGCATGCACTCACGTCCGCCGGCGCCGAAGTACTCCGTCGTCCTGCGGGAAGGCCGCCCAGAGGGTGGACCCCGGGCCCTCCCAGACCAGCTCGGCGGTGGCGTCGCCCGCCGAGACCGGCAGTCCGAGGTGCTGGGCGTACCAGGCCGCGAGCTGCTCGGGGTCGCGCGAGCGGAGGAAGATGCCCCCGATCCCCGTCACGCGTTCCATCGCACGATGATGCTCCCGCCCACGGCCCTGTGGGAACCCCTTCGATCAGCGGAAGGAGAGCCCGTCGGCCGCGGTGGTGATCCGGGTTCCGGCGGTGCCGGCGAGGATCGCCGGCAGGTCCGGCAACGCACCGATGACGGCGACCTTGCCGGGAGCCGTACGGGCGAAGTCGCACGCTGCCTCGACCTTGGGCCCCATGGAGCCGTCGGCGAAGCTGAAGGCGGCCAGGGCCTCGGGGGTCGCCTCGGCGATCGCCCTCTGCTCGGGCGTGCCCCAGTCGAGATAGACCGCGTCTGCGTCGGTCGCGATGATCAGGGTGTCGGCGCCCAGGTCCTTCGCCAGCACCGCGCTCGAGCGGTCCTTGTCGATCACGGCCTCGACCCCGACCAGCTCGCGGGTGCCGGGGCGGTACATCGTCGGGATGCCGCCTCCGCCGGTGCACACCACCACCGCGCCGTTGTCGAGCAGCCAGGTGATCGGCCGGATCTCGAAGATCCGCTGCGGAAGGGGCGAGGGGACCACGCGACGCCAGTACGTCACCGTCGGCCTTGACCGTCCAGCCCTTCTGAGCCGCGAGCCGCTGGGCGGTCTCCTCGTCGTAGACGGGTCCCACGAACTTGCTGGGATGGGCGAAGGCCGGATCGTCGGGGGAGACCTCGGTCATCGTCAGCACGGTCACGATCGGCTTCTCGAACGGGAGGCGGTTCCCCAGCTCCTGCTCGATGAAGTAGCCGATCATCCCCTCGGTCTGTGCACCCAGCACGTCGAAGGGGTAGGACTCGTCCTCACCGAAGGCCGCGGCCTGCAGCGCCAGCAGCCCGACCTGGGGGCCGTTCCCGTGGCTGATCACCACCTCGTGCTCGAGGCAGACCGGAGCGATCGCTCGGCAGGCCACGGCCACGTTGGCCCGCTGGTTCTCGACCGTCATCTTCTCGCCACGCTTCTGCAAGGCGTTGCCCCCAAGGGCCACCACGACGCGCATGCCCGTCACCCCTCTTCGGTCGGAGCCTCAGTCCGTCGGGAGGCTCAGCCCTACTCTGTCAGCCACGGTAGGTGCGTGCCTGCCGTACGCGCGAGACCAGCTCGGGGTCCGGCGGGTAGGCCACCTCTTCGAGCGTGAGACCCCGCGCCGGAGCGACGGTCACGGAGGCATCCCGAACCCGGGCGTCGAGCAGCGCCCTCGGCCACTCCGGCGGGCGTCGACCCTCGCCCACCGGGAGCAGCGCCCCGACGAGCGAGCGCACCATCGAGTGGCAGAAGGCATCGGCACGCACGGTCGCGACGGCGAGCCCGGCTGGGTCTCGCTCCCACGACAGGTCGAGCAGGGTGCGCACGGTGCTCGCGCCGGCCCGACGCCGACAGAACGAGGCGAAGTCGTGCTCCCCCAGCAGCTGCTGGGCTGCATCGTTGAGCCGGTCGACGTCGAGCGGTCGAGCGTGGTGGTGCACCTCGTGCCGGCGCAGCGGGTCCACGGCCGTCAGCGCGTCAGCGACCCGGTAGGCGTACCGGCGCCACAAGGCGCCGAACCGCGCGTCGAACCCTGGCGGGGCCGGACTCACGGACCGGACGACCACGTCTGGGGGCAGCACGCCCGCGAGCCTCCGGACCAACCCGTCCAGCCCGACCGCTCCCAGGTCCCGCTGCGTGACGTCGACGTGACAGACCTGGCCGCGGGCGTGGACGCCGGCGTCCGTGCGGCCCGCCACCGTGGTGCGCGGCCGCTCGTCCAGGCGCAGGATGACGGCCAAGGCGTCCTCGAGAACCCCCTGGACGGTACGGAAGCCCGGCTGAAGAGCCCACCCCGAGAAGTCGGTGCCGTCGTACCCGAGGTCCAGGCGCAGACGAACGAACCCGCCGTCCGGAGGGGCGGCGGGTTCGTCGGTGCTCGTGCTGACGCTCAGGACTCGTCCGTGGCCTTCGGGGTCGCCTCGGCGTCGTCGGCGGGCGTTTCCTCGACGACCTCAGCGACCGCGTCCTCCGCGACGTCGTCCTCGACCACCTCGTCCACGACCTCGTCGACCTCGACCGCATCCTCGGTGACGGCATCCTCGACGGCGTCTTCGACCTCGACCTCGACGGGTCTCGGCTGACGGCGGGGGCAGCGGTCTTGGCAGCCCGCTTGGTGGCGCCCTCGGCCTCGCCGACCGCCTTCTGCCGTACCGTCAGCGCCTCGACCAGCTCGATGACCGCCATCTTGGCGTTGTCACCCTTGCGGGGGCTGATCTTGGTGATCCGGGTGTATCCGCCCGGGCGGTTGGCGTAGCGCGGCCCGATCTCCTCGAACAGGACGTGGACCACGTCCTTGTCACGGACGACGGTCAGCACCCGGCGACGAGCCGCGAGATCTCCGCGCTTGGCGAAGGTGATGAGGCGCTCGGCGAGCGGCCGAAGGCGCTTGGCCTTGGCCTCGGTGGTGGTGATCTTGCCGTGCTCGAACAGCGCGGTCGCGAGGTTCGCGAGCATGAGCCGCTCGTGCGCGGGACCACCGCCGAGGCGCGGTCCCCTGGTGGGCGTGGGCATCTTTACTCCTGTCGAGGGCTGAGGGGTGCGGCGCGGAGCTCAGGAGCTCAGAGCTGCTCGTCCTCGGCGAAACCCTGGTCGTCGTCGTCGAAGTCGCCGTAGCTGTCCACCACGGAGCCGGGGTCGAACCCGGGGGGGCTGTCCTTGAGGGCCAGACCCATCGAGTGCAGCTTCACCTTGACCTCGTCGATGGACTTGGCCCCGAAGTTGCGGATGTCGAGCAGGTCCGCCTCGCTGCGCGCCACGAGCTCACCCACGGTGTGGATGCCCTCGCGCTTGAGGCAGTTGTACGACCGGACGGTGAGCTCGAGCTCCTCGATGGGGAGCGCGAGGTCGGCCGCGAGGGCCGCGTCGACGGGCGACGGACCCATGTCGATGCCCTCGGCCTCGACGTTCAGCTCGCGCGCCAGACCGAACAGCTCGACCAGCGTCTTGCCGGCGCTCGCGACGGCGTCGCGCGGCTTCATGCTCGCCTTGGTCTCGACGTCGATGACGAGCCGGTCGAAGTCGGTGCGCTGCTCCACGCGGGTCGCGTCCACCTTGTAGGTGACCTTGAGGACCGGCGAGTAGATCGAGTCCACGGGGATCCGGCCGATCTCCTGGCCGACCTGCTTGTTCTGGACCGCGGAGACGTAGCCACGACCACGCTCGACCGTGAGCTCGATCTCCAGCTTGCCCTTGGCGTTGAGCGTGGCCAGGTGCAGCTCCGGGTTGTGCACCTCGACGCCTGCAGGCGGGGCGATGTCGGCCGCAGTCACGACGCCCGGCCCCTGCTTGCGCAGGTACATGACCACGGGCTCGTCGTGCTCGGAGCTCACGACGAGCTCCTTGATGTTCAAGATGACGTCGGTGATGTCCTCTTTGACGCCAGGCACGGTGGTGAACTCGTGCAGGACCCCGTCGACCCGGATCGAGGTCACGGCCGCGCCGGGGATCGAGGAGAGCAGCGTGCGGCGCAGGGAGTTGGCCAGGGTGTAGCCGAAGCCGGGCTCGAGGGGTTCGATGACGAACCGCGAACGGTGGTCGTCGACGACGTCCTCGGTCAGCATGGGGCGCTGGGCGATGAGCACTGGGTATGTCCTTCCCGCGACGACCGCTATTTGACGTCGCGTACGTCGCCCGCGGCGGCATCCGGCCGCCGCGGGATCCTGCCTACTTGCTGTAGAGCTCGACGATCAGCTGCTCCTGGACCTGGGTGTCGATCACCTGACGCGCCGGGAGGGCGTGCACGAGGATCCGCATCCGGGTCGGGATGGACTCCAGCCACGCCGGCACCGTGCGCTCGCCGGCCTCGGCGCGCGCGATGACGAACGGCGTCAGCTCGACCGAGCCGGACCGAACCTCCACGATGTCGCTCTCGCTGACGCGGTAGCTGGGGATGTCGACCTTGACGCCGTTGACCGTGAAGTGACCGTGGCGCACGAGCTGGCGGGCCATGTCACGGGACTTGGCGAAGCCGGCTCGGTAGACGACGTTGTCGAGGCGAGACTCGAGGATGCGCAGGAGGTTCTCGCCGGTCTTGCCCTGGCGACGGTTCGCCTCCTCGTAGTAGCCGCGGAACTGCTTCTCGAGCACGCCGTAGATGCGCGCGCACTTCTGCTTCTCGCGCATCTGCAGGAGGTACTCGCTGTCCTTGGTGCGCCCGCGGCCGTGCTCGCCGGGCGGGTACGGACGGATCTCGATGGGGCACTTGGCGGACTCGCACTTGGCACCCTTGAGGAAGAGCTTGGTCTTCTCACGGCGACAGCGCTTGCAGTCCGGGCCGGTGTAACGGGCCATGGGTTAGTTCTTCTCCTCGATCTCGGACGCGGGCGTCAGACGCGACGGCGCTTGGGGGGACGGCAGCCGTTGTGCGGCGACGGGGTCACGTCCTGGATCGACCCCACCTCCAGGCCGGTGGCCTGGAGGGAACGGATCGCCGTCTCGCGTCCCGAGCCGGGGCCCTTGACGAAGACGTCGACCTTCTTCATGCCGTGCTCCTGCGCCCGACGGGCAGCCGACTCGGCAGCCATCTGGGCGGCGAACGGCGTGCTCTTGCGCGAGCCCTTGAAGCCCACGTGGCCGGCCGAGGCCCACGCGATCACGTTCCCCTGCGGGTCGGTGATCGAGACGATCGTGTTGTTGAACGTGCTCTTGATGTGAGCGTGGCCATGGGCCACGTTCTTCTTCTCCTTGCGGCGCACCTTCTTGGCGCCCGCTGTACGGCTCTTGGGAGGCATCCTGCGTTTACTCCTGGAGGTCGTCGGTCCCTTGTTGACGGAAGGGGCCTTACGTCAATGGGACTACTTGCTGACCTTCTTCTTGCCAGCGATGGCGCGCCGCGGGCCCTTGCGGGTGCGGGCGTTGGTGTGGGTGCGCTGTCCGTGGACCGGCAGGCCGCGGCGGTGCCGGAGGCCCTGGTAGCAGCCGATCTCGACCTTGCGCTTGATGTCGGACGCGACCTCACGGCGGAGGTCACCTTCGACCTTGAAGGCGCCTTCGATGTGGTCGCGAAGCTTGACGAGGTCCTCGTCGGTGAGGTCCTTGACGCGAACGTCGGGGCTCACACCGGTGGCTGCAAGAGTCTGCAGCGCGCGGGTGCGGCCGATGCCGTAGATGTAGGTCAGGGCGACCTCCATGCGCTTGTCGCGCGGGAGGTCGACGCCAACGAGGCGGGCCATGGGGCGGTGGTCTCTCTTCCTGGTCGGGCCGGAGGTCTCGAACCGTTCCGGTCCCACCCGCCCGGGGTGGGTCCCAGGCCTCCGGGCCTGGGGTGGCGTCCAGGGCCGGATGGCGTCCGGGCCTGGGGTCGGGAACAGCGTGTGCGGGTGGTGCGGTGGAGCTGGCCTGCTGCTCAGCCCTGCCGCTGCTTGTGGCGGGGGTTCTCGCAGATGACCATGACGCGACCGTGGCGACGGATCGTCTTGCACTTGTCGCAGATCGGCTTCACGCTCGGGTTGACCTTCATCGGGGTGCGGCTCTCAGTCTGGAGTTCGGTCGTTTACTTGTAGCGGTAGACGATGCGACCCCGGGTGAGGTCGTACGGAGACAGCTCCACCACTACGCGGTCCTCGGGGAGGATCCGGATGTAGTGCTGGCGCATCTTGCCGCTGATGTGGGCCAGGACGAGGTGCTTGTTGGGGAGCTCCACCCGGAACATGGCGTTCGGGAGTGATTCCACAACGGTGCCCTCGACCTCGATGGCGCCGTCTTTCTTCGGCATGTCCTCCGCGTTTCGGTGCTGGCAGATGTCAGAGTGCTGGTCGGTGGTGCCGTCGGGCAGGACGAAGCCAGGAACACGAGCCCGGTTGGATCAGCCGCGGGGCGCGCGACAGCCTGGCCGGCGTCAGCCGACGGCTCAGTCTACGCCAGCGGCAGCCCCGAGGGGAAACCGGCAGGTCACAGCCCCGACCTGAGGCGCTCGGCGCCTCCGTCGAGCGCCGTGAGCACCCACGGACCGGAGGCTGTCACGGCCACGGTGTGCTCGAAGTGCGCCGACCAGCGACCGTCCTGGGTCACCACGGTCCACCCGTCGGCCAGCTCGCGGGTGAAGCGCGTGCCGAGGTTGACCATCGGCTCCACCGCGAGCACCAGCCCCTCCACCAGCTCCGGGCCGCGACCGGGGCGACCGAAGTTCGCCACGTTGGGCGGCTGGTGCATCTCGGTGCCGATGCCGTGGCCGACGTACTCCTCGACGATGCCGTGGTCCCCGCGGGAGCGCACGCTCGACTCGACCGCGTGCCCGATGTCGGAGAGCCGCCCTCCGAGCCGGACGGCGGCCAGGCCGCTCCACAGCGCCTGCTCGGTGATCTCGATCAGCTCGGCGACCTCGGTGGTGACCGTGCCCACGGGGACGGTGATCGCCGCGTCGCCGTGCCAGCCGTCGACGATGGCTCCGCAGTCCAACGACACGATGTCGCCGTCGACGAGCAGCCGCTCCCCAGGGATCCCGTGGACGATCTCGTCGTTGACCGACGCGCAGATCGTCGCGGGGAACCCGTGGTAGCCCTTGAACGACGGCACCGCGCCGCGTCCACGGATGTGCTCCTCGGCCACCGCATCGAGCTCCGCGGTGGACACGCCCGGCCGGACCGCCTCCCTGAGCAGCTCGAGGGCCTCCCCTACGACGATCCCCGCCCTGCGCATGAGCTCCACCTGGTCGCGGGTCTTGATCTGGATCATGGGCTCACGCTTGCGAAAGATCACGGGAGCTCTGCGGCGCCCGGGGCGAGGGCGGCCAAGAGCCGCGCGGTGACCTCGTCCACGCTGCCGATGCCGTCGACCTCGGCGAGGATGCCCCTGGCCCGATACGCAGCGGACAACGGGGCCGTCTGCTCGGCATAGACCTCGAGCCGACGCCGAATCACCTCTTCGGTGTCGTCTGAGCGGCCCTGCTCGGCGGCCCGCAGGAGCAGCCGGCGGACCACCTCCTCGACCGGCGCCGTGATCTCCAGCACCTTCTCGAGGGTCTCCGAGAGCTCGGCCAGCATCGCGTCGAGCTCGACCACCTGTGCGGTGGTCCGTGGGTAGCCGTCGAGCAGGAAGCCCTTCATCGCATCGGGCTCAGCGAGCCGGTCCCGCACCATGGCGTTGGTCACGGCATCCGGCACGTAGTCACCGCGATCCATGTACGCCTGGGCCTCGACGCCTAGGGGCGTCCCGCCGGCGACGTTCGCCCGGAAGATGTCCCCGGTCGAGATGGCCGGGATCGACAGGCGGGTAGCGAGCTCCTTGGCCTGGGTGCCCTTGCCCGCGCCAGGCGGGCCGAGGAGCACGAGCCTGGTCAGCGGAGGAACCCTTCGTAGTGACGCTGCTGCAGCTGGGACTCGATCTGCTTCACCGTGTCGAGCCCGACGCCGACCATGATCAGGATGCTGGTGCCGCCGAACGGGAAGCTGCCGGACAAGTTGATGAAGGCGAAGGCCATCAGGGGAAGAACCGCGATGAACGCCAAGTAGAGCGACCCGGCGGCCGTCAGTCGGGACAGCACGTAGTCGAGGTACTCGGCCGTCGGCCGGCCGGCTCGGATGCCGGGGATGAAGCCGCCGTACTTCTTCATGTTCTCGGCGACCTCGTCGGGGTTGAACGTGATCGAGACGTAGAAGTACGTGAAGAAGATGATGAGCAGGAAGAACGTGAGCGCGTAGAGCGGGTGGTCGCCGCGGACGAAGTGCGTCTGCACCCACGCTCCCCAGCCGGTGTCCGGCGTCCCTGACAAGTTGACGAGCAAGGTCGGGATGTAGAGCAGCGACGACGCGAAGATGACCGGGATCACACCGGCCTGGTTCACCTTGATGGGGATGTACGTCGACGTCCCCCCGTACTGCCGTCGCCCGATCATCCGTTTGGCGTACTGCACCGGGACGCGCCGCTGGGCCTGCTCCACGAAGACGACGGCAGCGATGAGCGCGAGGCCCATGAGCATGACGAGGGCGAACGTCACCCTCCCGTTGGTCTTCTGGATCGTCCAGATCTGAGACGGGAAGCTCGAGATGATCGACGTGAAGATGAGGAGCGACATCCCGTTGCCGATGCCGCGGTCGGTGATCAGCTCCGCGAGCCACATGATCACGGCCGTGCCCGCGGTCATCGTCAGCACCATGACGGCGAGAACGAAGGGGGAGTCGTTGGGGACGAGCTGCTCCGAGCAGTTCTGGAACAGCTGTCCGGGAGTGCGGGCGATCGCGACCAGACCGGTGGACTGCAGCACCGCGAGGCCGATGGTCAGGTAGCGGGTGTACTGGGTGAGCGTGGCCTGCCCGGCCTGCCCCTCCTTCTTCAGCGTCTCGAACCGCGGGATGACCACGGTGAGGAGCTGCACGATGATGCTCGCGGTGATGTACGGCATGATGCCGAGCGCGAAGATCGACAGCTGGAGCAGCGCGCCGCCGCTGAAGAGGTTGACCAGGCTGTAGAGGCTGTTGTTCTGGACCTGGGTCAGGCAGCTCTCGATCGCGACGTAGGAGACACCGGGCGTCGGGATGTGCGAGCCGAGACGGAACAGTCCGATGATGAACAAGGTGAACAGCAACTTGCGTCGCAGGTCGGGCGTACGGAAAGCCCGAACGAATGCGGTGAGCACGGCACTCCTCCTGCGCACGAGGGCCAGCCGGCCCGATCGCGCTTTGGTGCGGGGTCCCGACGCGTACGGGACCTGCTGAGGGTAACAGCCAGGTCACGTCGTGAGGGGCGCCCCACCCGGGGCGCCCCTCACGACGCGTCGAACGAACTACAGCTCGGTCACCGAGCCGCCGGCCGCGGTGATCTTGTCCTTCGCCGTGGCGGAGAACGCGTTCACCGTGACCTGCAGCTTCACGGTCAGGTCGCCCTGACCGAGGACCTTGACGGGCTGGTTCTTGCGCACTGCGCCCTTGGCCACCAGGTCGTCGACCGTGACCTCACCGCCGTCCGGGTACAGGCTGGACAGAGCAGCCAGGTTGACGACCTGGTACTCGACGCGAGCCGGGTTCTTGAAGCCACGCAGCTTCGGCAGCCGCATGTGCATGGGCATCTGACCGCCCTCGAACCGAGCCGGCACCTGGTAGCGGGCCTTGGTGCCCTTGGTGCCACGACCGGCCGTCTTGCCCTTGGACGCCTCGCCACGGCCCACGCGGGTCTTGGCGGTCTTGGCGCCCTTCGCCGGGCGCAGGTGATGAACCTTGAGCGTCATGTCAGTCGACCTCCTCGACGGTCACGAGGTGCGGCACGGTCTTCACCATGCCGCGGATCTCGGGACGGTCCTCCTTGACGACCACGTCACCGATGCGCTTGAGCCCGAGGGAGCGCAGCGTCTGGCGCTGGTTGTCCTTGCCTCCGATGCCGGAGCGGACCTGGGTCACCTTGAGCCGGCCCATCAGGCACCTGCTCCGGCCCTGGCCCGCAGCAGCGCGGCGGGGGCAACGTGCTCGAGCGGGAGGCCGCGACGTGCTGCGACCTCCTCCGGCCGCTCCAGGCCCTTCAGCGCGGCAACGGTCGCGTGAACGACGTTGATCGCGTTGTCGGACCCGAGCGACTTGCTCAGGACGTCGTGGATCCCGGCGCACTCCAGGACGGCGCGCACCGGCCCACCGGCGATGACGCCGGTACCGGGGCTCGCCGGACGCAGGAGGACGACCCCTGCGGCCTTCTCACCCTGGATGGGGTGCGGGATGGTGCCTTGGATCCGCGGGACCTTGAAGAAGTTCTTCTTGGCCTCCTCGACGCCCTTGGCGATCGCCGCAGGCACCTCCTTGGCCTTGCCGTAGCCGACGCCGACCGTGCCGTCGCCGTCACCGACGACGACGAGCGCGGTGAAGCTGAAGCGTCGACCGCCCTTCACGACCTTGGCGACGCGGTTGATCGCCACGACGCGCTCGAGGTATGCGGTCTTCTCGGCCGCACCGCCCCGACGGTCGTCGCGACGGTCACGTCGCTCGTTGCCGCCGGCACCGCCACCGCGGCGCTGGGGTCCAGCCATCAGAGGTCCTTCTTCCTGCTCGGGGTGTTCATCTAGAAAGCCAACCCGCCCTCACGGGCGCCGTCGGCGAGTGCCGCGACCCGGCCGTGGTACTTGCTGCCACCACGGTCGAACACGACGTCCTCGACGCCTGCGCTCTTGGCACGTTCAGCCACGAGGGCGCCGACCTTGCGCGCCTTCGCGGTCTTGTCCGCGTCGAGAGCCCGAAGATCGGCCTCCATCGTCGACGCCGATGCCAGCGTGGTGCCGGCGACGTCGTCGACGACCTGGACGAAGACGTGCCGCGAGGAACGCGTCACGACCAAGACGAGGCCGTTCGGACGTGCCCGACACCTTCTTGCGCACACGAACGTGGCGCCGCTTGCGGGCGAGGGTGTTCTTGCTCATCCTCGTTCCGCTGAGCTTGACGCTGTTCAGTCCTGCAGCCATGGCTACTTGCCCGCCTTTCCGACCTTGCGCCGAACAACTTCGCCGGCGTAACGCACGCCCTTGCCCTTGTAGGGATCCGGCTTGCGGAGCTTGCGGATGTTGGCAGCGACCTCGCCGACCTGCTGCTTGTCGATCCCGGAGATCGAGAACTTCGTCGGGGACTCGACCGCGAAGGCGATCCCTTCGGGAGCGTCGACGACGACGGGGTGGCTGAACCCGAGAGCGAACTCCAGCGCCGAGCCCTTCGGCTGAACGCGGTAGCCGACGCCGACGATCTCCATCGTCTTGCTGTAGCCCTGCGTCACCCCGATCACCATGTTGGCGACCAGCGTGCGGGAGAGCCCGTGCAGGGCGCGGCTGCGACGCTCGTCGTCCGGCCGCGTGACCGTGAGGGTGCCGCTCTCGTCGCGGGCGATCTCGATCGGGCTGGCGACGCTGTGGCTCAAGGTGCCCTTCGGGCCCTTGACCGTGACGTCCTGGCCCTCGATCGACACCTCGACGCCTGCCGGCACCTCGATGGGGAGCCGTCCGATGCGTGACATGCGAGACCCCCTACCAGACGTAGGCGAGGACTTCCCCACCTACGCCCTTCTTCGCAGCCTGGCGGTCGGTGAGCAGCCCTGAGGACGTCGAGATGATGGCGACGCCGAGCCCCCCGAGCACGCGCGGGAGACCGGTGGACTTCGCGTAGACCCGCAGGCCGGGCTTGCTCACGCGGCGGACGCCGGCGATGGAGCGCTCCCGGTTGGGACCGTACTTGAGGTCGACGACGAGCGTCGTACCGACGACGTCGTCGTTCTCCTCGACCTTCCAGCCGGCGATGTAGCCCTCCTGCTGGAGGATCTCCGCGATGTTGGTCTTGATCTTGCTCGACGGCATGCTGACGTCATCGTGGTACGCCGTGTTGGCGTTCCTGATGCGCGTCAGCATGTCCGCGATCGGGTCGGTCATGGTCATGGTTGGCCGGAGGCCTCTCTCGCCGTGGTATCCGCGGTGCGGACCTGCGGCGCCGTGGTGGTTACCAGCTGCTCTTGGTGATGCCGGGGAGCTCTCCGCGGTGTGCCATCTCCCGAAGGCACACCCTGCAGAGCCCGAACTTGCGGTAGACCGAGTGCGGACGACCGCACCGCTGGCACCGCGTGTAGGCCCGCACCTTGAACTTCGGGGTGCCAGCCGCCTTGTTGATCAGTGCCTTCTTGGCCACGGTCAGTTCTCCTTGAAGGGGAAGCCGAGCTGCTTCAGCAGCGCGCGCCCCTCGTCGTCGGATGTCGCGGTCGTGACGACCGTGATGTCCATGCCTCGTACGCGGTCGGTCTTGTCCTGGTCGATCTCGTGGAACATGGACTGCTCGTTGAGACCGAAGGTGTAGTTGCCGCGGCCGTCGAACTGACGCGGCGAGAGGCCACGGAAGTCGCGGATGCGCGGGAGCGCGACCGACAGAAGCCGGTCGAGGAACTCCCACATGCGGTCGCCGCGCAGCGTCACGTGGGCGCCGATCGGCATGCCCTCGCGAAGCTTGAACTGCGCGATGGACTTGCGGGCCTTCGTCACCTGCGGCTTCTGCCCGGTGATCGCGGCGAGGTCACGGATGGCGCCCTCGATGAGCTTGGAGTCCCGAGCCGCCTCGCCGACCCCCATGTTGACCACGATCTTGGTCAGGCCGGGGACCTGCATGACGTTGGACAGACCGAGCTCCTCGAACAGCGCGGGAGCGATCTCGGCGCGGTAGCGCGCCTTGAGCCGCGGTGTCTCCGCCGGAGCGGACGTCGTGGTGGTGCTCATCAGATGTCCTCACCGGTGCGCTTGGCGATCCGCGTCTTGGTGCCGTCCTCGTCGATGCGGACACCTGTGCGGGTGCCGACCTTCTTGCCGTCGACCTCGACGACCAGCTGGACGTTGGAGACGTGGATCGGCGCCTCCTGGGTGACGATGCCGCCGGTCTTCGCCCCACGGGCGGACTGACCGACCTTGGTGTGCTTCTTGATCCGGTTGACGCCCTCGACGAGGACGCGCTCGGACTCCGGGTAGGCAGCGATGATCTTGCCCGTGCGACCACGGTCCTTGCCGGTGATGACGAGGACGGTGTCGCCCTTCTTCACGTGCATCTTCGCCTGCTTGCTGCCCATCTCAGAGCACCTCCGGGGCGAGTGAAATGATCTTCATGAACTTCTTGTCCCGCAGCTCGCGACCCACGGGGCCGAAGATGCGCGTGCCTCGCGGCTCACCGTCGGCCTTGAGGATCACGGCGGCGTTCTCGTCGAAACGGATGTAGGAGCCGTCGGGACGCCGACGTTCCTTGACCGTGCGGACGATGACCGCCTTGACGACATCACCCTTCTTGACGTTGCCGCCGGGGATGGCGTCCTTCACGGTGGCCACGATGACGTCGCCGATGCCTGCGTAGCGCCGACCGGAGCCGCCGAGCACCCGGATGCAAAGGATCTCCTTCGCACCGGTGTTGTCGGCGACTCGAAGTCGCGACTCCTGCTGGATCACGTCTGTATCTCCTGGGGTGTCTGCCGGTTCTCGCGGTTCAGGCGAGCCTGGCGGAACGGATGGGTTACTTGGCCCGCTCGAGGATCTCCACCACGCGCCAGCGCTTGGTCGCGCTGAGCGGGCGGGTCTCCATGAGGAGCACGCGGTCGCCGACGCCGGCTTCGTTGCCCTCGTCGTGAGCCTTGAGCTTGTTCGTGCGGCGGATGACCTTGCCGTAGAGCGGGTGCTTGACGCGGTCCTCGACGGCGACCACGACGGTCTTGTCCATCTTGTCGCTGACGACGAGACCCTCACGGGTCTTGCGGAACCCGCGCACCTCGGCGGTTGTGTCGTTGGTGGTCATCGCGGGGTCCTTGGTGTCGCTGCTGGTGGTGTCGCTGCTCGTGGTGTCGCTGCTGGTGTCGCTGCTCGCGCTCACGCGGCACCGCCTTCGACGGTCGTGATCCCGAGCTCACGCTCGCGCATGACCGTGTAGATCCGGGCGATCTCCTTGCGGACGGCACGCAGCCGTCCGTGGCTCTCCAGCTGACCGGTGGCGGCCTGGAACCGGAGGTTGAACAACTCCTGCTTGGCCTCGAGGAGCTGCGAGACGAGCTCGCTGTCCTCGAGCCCACGAAGCTCGACGGCCGTGCTCATCACGCCTCACCTGACTCGCGCTTGACGATCCGGCACTTCATGGGGAGCTTGTGCGCCGCGCGGAGGAGCGCCTCACGGGCGATCTTCTCGTCGGGGTAGCTGAGCTCGAACATGATGCGGCCGGGCTTGACGTTGGCGACCCACCACTCCGGCGAGCCCTTGCCGGAGCCCATGCGGGTCTCGGCCGGCTTCTTGGTGAGCGGTCGGTCGGGGTAGATGGTGATCCAGACCTTGCCACCACGCCTGATGTGCCGGGTGATGGCGATACGGGCGGCCTCGATCTGACGGTTCGTGACGTACGCAGGCTCGAGGGCCTGGATGCCGTACTCACCGAAGGCGATGGTCGTGCCGCCCTTGCTCATGCCGTGGCGGTCGGGGCGGTGCTGCTTGCGGTGCTTGACGCGACGCGGGATCAGCATGACTCAGGCCTCCTGACCGGGCGTCTCGACGACCTCGACCACAGGAGCCTCGACCACAGGAGCCTCGACCACAGGAGCCTCGACCACAGGAGCCTCGACCACAGGAGCCTCGACCACAGCAGCCTCGACCACAGCAGCCTCGACCACAGGAGCCTCGACCACAGCAGCCTCGACCACAGGCCGAGCCTCGTCCTCGGGCCGACGCGCCCGTGCCGGGCGACGCGTCGCTCCGCGGGCCGCGGCCACCGCAGCAGCCTCACGCTCGGCGCGCACCCCGCTGACGTCGCCCTTGTAGATCCAGACCTTCACGCCGATCCGGCCGAAGGTCGTCCGGGCCTCGTAGAAGCCGTAGTCGATGTTGGCCCGCAGGGTGTGCAGCGGGACGCGACCCTCGCGGTAGAACTCCGAGCGGCTCATCTCGGCGCCACCGAGGCGGCCCGAGCACTGCACCCGGATGCCCTTGGCGCCGGCCTTCATCGCCGACTGCATCGACTTGCGCATCGCGCGACGGAAGGAGACCCGGCTCGAGAGCTGCTCGGCGACACCCTGGGCCACGAGCTGTGCATCGATCTCGGGGTTCTTCACCTCGAGGATGTTGAGCTGGACCTGCTTGCCGGTCAGCTTCTCGAGATCGCCGCGGATGCGGTCGGCCTCGGCTCCACGTCGTCCGATGACGATGCCGGGCCGAGCCGTGTGGATGTCCACGCGCACTCGGTCACGGGTGCGCTCGATGTCCACGCGGGAGATGCCGGCACGCTCCATGCCCTTGACCATGAGCCGCCGGATGGCCACGTCTTCCTTGACGTAGTCCCGGTAGCGCTGACCAGGCTTGCTGCTGTCGGCGAACCACCGGCTGGAGTGCTCCGTGGTGATGCCGAGCCGGAAACCGTTTGGGTTGACCTTTTGACCCACGTCCGGGTCACCCCTTCTTCCGTGCCGGCGCGGACTCGCGCGCGGCAACGACGACCGTGATGTGGCTGGTGCGCTTGCGGATGCGGAAGGCCCGCCCCTGGGCGCGCGGTCGGAACCGCTTGAGGGTCGGGCCCTCGTCGACGAACGCCTCGCTCACATAGAGCGAGCGCGGGTCGAGGTTGTGGTTGTTCTCGGCGTTGGCGATGGCGCTGTCCAGGACCTTGCCGACCGGCTCGGTCGCGCCCTGCGGCGCGAACCGCAGCACGGCCTGAGCCTCGGCGGCCGGCAGACCTCGAATGAGGTCGACCACGCGCCTGGCCTTCATCGGCGTGACGCGCACGTACCGAGCGCTTGCTCGGGCGGTGCCTTCCATCGCTTTCCCCTTGCTTGTCGGGTGTTCGTTCTGCCAGACCGGCGTCGCGTCAGCGACGACGGCCCTTGCGGTCGTCCTTCTCGTGCCCACGGAAGGTGCGCGTGGGAGCGAACTCGCCGAGCTTGTGCCCGACCATGGACTCCGTCACGAAGACGGGGACGTGCTTGCGGCCGTCGTGCACGGCGATCGTGTGGCCGAGCATGGCCGGCACGATCATCGAGCGACGCGACCACGTCTTGATGACGTTCTTGGTCCCCTTGTCGTTCTGTACGTCCACCTTCGCGATCAGGTGGTCGTCGACGAACGGGCCCTTCTTCAGACTGCGCGGCATCCCGGGAGCTCCTAGCGCTTCTTGTTCGACTTGCGACGGGTGACGATGAGCGCGTCGCTCGCCTTGTTGGGCTTGCGGGTACGTCCTTCGGCCTGGCCCCACGGGCTGACCGGGTGCCGGCCTCCCGAGGTCTTGCCCTCACCACCACCGTGCGGGTGGTCGACGGGGTTCATGGCAACACCGCGGACCGTGGGGCGCTTGCCCTTCCAGCGCATGCGGCCGGCCTTGCCCCAGTTGATGTTGGACTGCTCGGCATTGCCGACCTCGCCCACGGTGGCGCGGCAGCGGAGGTCGACCTTGCGCATCTCACCCGAGGGCATCCTGAGCTGGGCGAAAGGACCGTCCTTGGCCACCAGCTGCACCGACGTTCCGGCGGAGCGAGCGATCTTGGCGCCGCCACCGGGCCGCAGCTCGATCGCGTGGATCACGGTGCCGACCGGGATGTTGCGCAGCGGCAGGTTGTTGCCCGGCTTGATGTCGGCGCTCGGGCCGTTCTCCACCCGGTCGCCCTGCTTGAGCAGGCGCGGAGCGATGATGTAGCGCTTCTCGCCGTCCGCGTAGTGCAGCAGTGCGATGCGAGCGGTGCGGTTCGGGTCGTACTCGATGTGAGCGACCTTGGCCGGAACGCCGTCCTTGTCGTGGCGACGGAAGTCGATGAGCCGGTAGGCCCGCTTGTGCCCACCGCCTTGGTGGCGAACGGTGACACGGCCGTGGCCGTTGCGGCCGCCCTTGGAGTGCAGGGGTCGGACCAGCGACTTCTCCGGCTCGGACCGCGTGACCTCAGCGAAGTCAGCGACGCTGGAGCCGCGGCGACCGGGTGTCGTCGGCTTGTACTTACGGATGCCCATGGGAGTCTTTTCGTCCTCGTCGTCTGGACCCGGTCAGGAGACCGGACCCCCGAAGATGTCGATGCGCTGGCCGTCGGCGACGGTCACGATCGCGCGCTTGGTGTCCTTGCGCTTGCCGAAGCCGGTCCGGGTGCGCTTGCGCTTGCCCTGACGGTTCAGCGTGTTCACGCTCACGACCGACACGTCGAAGACCTGCTCGACAGCGATCTTGATCTCGGTCTTGTTCGCATCCGGCGCGACGAGGAAGGTGTACTTGTTCTCGTCGAGCAGTCCGTAGCTCTTCTCGGAGATGACCGGCGCGAGCAGCACGTCACGCGGGTCGGCGATCTTGCTCATGCGGACGCCTCCTCAGTCTCGATGGACGCCTTCGCCTGCGCGACAACTTCAGTGGAAGTTGCCACCGCCTTGACGGACTTGCCCTTGCGCGGGCCCGCGAGGAATACGGCGAGCGCACCCTGCGTGAAGACGACATCGTCGGAGACGAGCACGTCGTAGGTGTTGAGCTGGTCCGGGACCAGCAGGTGGACCCGCTCGACGTTGCGAAGGCTCTTCCAGGCGACGGTGTCGGCCCGCTCGACGACGACCAGCACGTGGCGTCGCTCCGAGACGTGCGCCAGGGCCTGGACTGCCGCCTTGGTCGACGGGGTGTCCCCGTCGACGACGCCGGTGACCACGTGCACGCGACCGTTACGCGCCCGATCCGACAGGGCTCCGCGCAGTGCCGCCGCCTTCATCTTCTTGGGCGTCCGCTGGCCGTAGTCACGCGGCTGAGGGCCGTGGACCACACCACCACCGGTGAACTGCGGTGCGCGGATCGACCCCTGGCGCGCGCGGCCGGTCCCCTTCTGCTTGTAGGGCTTGCGACCACCGCCCTGGACCTCGCCACGAGTCTTCGTGGAGTGGGTGCCCTGGCGTGCGGCCGCCAGTTGGGCCACCACGACCTGGTGGATCAGCGGGATGTTGACCTGGACGTCGAAGACGTCGGCGGGCAGCTCGGCGGTGCCCTTCGTGGCGCCGTCCGGCGTGCGGATGTCGACCTGGGTCATGGCGTTCAGGCCCCCTTCGCGGCGGTGCGCACGAGGACGACTGAGCCCTTGGGGCCGGGGACCGCGCCCTTGACGAGCAGCAGGCCGTTCTCCGCGTCGACCGCGTGGATGGTGAGGTTCTGAGTGGTGACGCGCGCGTTGCCCATCCGCCCGGCCATCCGGACACCCTTGAACACGCGGCCGGGGGTCGCGCAAGCGCCGATGGACCCGGGCTTGCGGTGGTTGCGGTGGGCGCCGTGCGAGGCGCCGACACCATGGAAGCCGTGACGCTTCATGACGCCGGCGGTTCCCTTGCCCTTCGAGCGCCCGGTCACGTCGACCGTCGCACCGGCTTCGAAGAGCTCCGCGGTGACCTCCTGGCCGAGCGTGTAGTCGGCCGCGGCTGAGGTGCGCACCTCGATGAGGTGGCGGCGCGGGGTGACCCCGGCCTTCGCGAAGTGCCCGGCGGCCGGCTTGTTGACCTTGCGCGGGTCGATCGCTCCGAACGCGAGCTGGACGGCGGAGTAGCCGTCCTCGTCCGCCGTGCGGACCAGGGTGACGACGCAGGGCCCGGCCTTGACCACGGTCACCGGGATCAGCTTGTTGTTCGCGTCCCAGACCTGGGTCATGCCGAGCTTCTCGCCCAGCAAGCCGTGCACGGCCTTCTCGTGCTTACTCATGTGACTGACCTATGTCCTCTGGGTGCTCAGGCTCTGGGGGCTCAGAGCTTGATCTCGATGTCGACGCCGGCCGGAAGGTCGAGCCGCATGAGCGAGTCGACGGTCTTCGGCGTCGGGTCGAGGATGTCGATGAGGCGCTTGTGCGTGCGCATCTCGAAGTGCTCGCGGCTGTCCTTGTACTTGTGCGGCGACCGGATCACGCAGTACACGTTCTTCTCGGTCGGCAGCGGCACCGGACCGGCGACCTTGGCGCCCGTACGCGTCACGGTGTCGACGATCTTGCGCGCCGAGCTGTCGATGACCTCGTGGTCGTACGCCTTGAGCCGGATGCGGATCTTCTGTCCCGCCATGGTGGGCTGCCTGTCCTTCGGTCGTCGTGCCGCTGCTGATGTGGTCGTGCCGTTCGGAGCTCCGACCCCCGCGGTCGGGTGTGTCGCATCCCGACCCTGCGTCGCGAGCCATGAGGCTCGACCTGGGGGTGGGTCTCCGAGGTGGAGACCATGGGTGGCCTGGTCCGGGGGGCCGGGCCGCCGAAGCGGCCCCGGCCCCCCGGCCGAGCAACTTTCCTAGTATGCCGTACGAGTACGGCCCGAGCGAAATCCGTGCGTCAGTTGGTGATCTTCGTCACGCGGCCGGCACCCACGGTGCGTCCACCCTCGCGGATGGCGAACCGGAGCGACTCCTCCATGGCGATCGGCTGGATCAGCTCGACCGACATCTCGGTGTTGTCGCCGGGCATGACCATCTCGGTGCCCTCGGGCAGGGTGACGACGCCGGTGACGTCCGTGGTGCGGAAGTAGAACTGCGGGCGGTAGTTGTTGAAGAACGGCGTGTGCCGTCCGCCCTCGTCCTTGCTCAGGATGTAGACCTGGGCCTCGAAGCCGGTGTGCGGGGTGATCGACCCGGGCTTGGAGACGACCTGGCCGCGCTCGACGTCCTCACGCTTGGTGCCACGCAGGAGCAGACCGACGTTCTCGCCGGCCCGGCCCTCGTCGAGCAGCTTGCGGAACATCTCGACGCCGGTGACCGTCGTGGTCTGCTTGTCTTCCTTGATCCCGACGATCTCGACGGTCTCGTTGACCTTGACGATGCCACGCTCGATCCGGCCGGTCACGACGGTGCCGCGACCGGTGATCGTGAAGACGTCCTCGACGGGCATGAGGAACGGCTTGTCGACCTCGCGCTCGGGCTGCGGGATCGCGGTGTCGACCGCGTCCATCAGCTCCATCAGCTTGGCGCCCCACTCCGCGTCGCCCTCGAGGGCCTTGAGCGCGGAGACGCGGACGACTGGCAGGTCGTCGCCGGGGAACTCGTAGGTGCTCAGGAGCTCGCGCACCTCGAGCTCGACGAGCTCGAGGATCTCCTCGTCGTCGACCATGTCGGCCTTGTTGAGCGCCACCACGATGTAGGGGACGCCGACCTGGCGGGCCAGGAGGACGTGCTCCTTCGTCTGCGGCATGGGGCCGTCGGTCGCCGCGACCACGAGGATCGCGCCGTCCATCTGCGCCGCGCCGGTGATCATGTTCTTGATGTAGTCGGCGTGGCCGGGGCAGTCGACGTGGGCGTAGTGCCGCGCTTCGGTCTGGTACTCGACGTGCGCGATCGAGATGGTGATGCCGCGCTGACGCTCTTCAGGGGCCTTGTCGATCTGGTCGAACGGCGTGAAGGGGTTCAGGTCGGGGTACTTGTCGTGCAGCACCTTGGTAATGGCAGCCGTCAACGTGGTCTTGCCATGGTCGATGTGACCGATGGTGCCGATGTTGACGTGCGGCTTAGTCCGCTCGAACTTCGCCTTCGCCACGGGGGTCCTCCCTCAGGACTTGATCTGTACGCCGTTCTGACGTCTGGTCGGGTTGAGCCGTGCAGGGGATCCTGCGCGACTCGTGGGCTCCGGCGCGGGTTGCGCCGAGGCCCTGCTCGGTGGGGCTACTCCCCCCGAGCCTTGGCGATGATCTCCTGCGCGACGCTGGCCGGAACCTGCGCGTAGGAGTCGAACTGCATGCTGTAGCTCGCCCGTCCCTGGGTCTTGCTCCGGAGATCTCCGACGTAACCGAACATCTCCGACAGGGGGACGATCGCTTTGACGACCCGGGAGCCGATGAGCTCCTCCATGGCCTGGATGTGGCCCCGGCGACTGTTGAGGTCGCCGATGACCTCGCCCATGAAGTCGTCCGGGGTGGTCACCTCGACGGCCATCATCGGCTCCATGAGCACGGGTCCGGCGCGGCGCGCGGCCTCCTTGAAGGCCATCGAACCGGCGATCTTGAAGGCCAGCTCCGAGGAGTCGACCTCGTGGTAGGACCCGTCCTTCAGGGTCACCTTCACATCGACCAGGGGGTAGCCGGCGAGCACGCCGAACTCCATGGCTTCCTGGCAGCCCGTGTCGACCGAGGGGATGTACTCCCGCGGGATCCGGCCGCCGCTGACAGCGTTGACGAACTCGTAACCGCCGTCGCCCTCGCCGCCCGTGGGCTCGATGTCGATCTGCACCTTGGCGAACTGGCCCGACCCACCGGTCTGCTTCTTGTGGGTGTAATCGACCTTCTCGACCTTCTTGGTGATGGTCTCGCGGTAGGCGACCTGCGGCTTCCCGACGTTGGCCTCGACGTTGAACTCGCGGCGCATGCGATCGACGAGCACGTCGAGGTGAAGCTCGCCCATGCCCGCGATGATCGTCTGACCGGTCTCCTCGTCCGAGCGCACCTGGAAGGTCGGGTCCTCCTCGGCCAGCCGCTGGATGGCGGTGCCCAGACGCTCCTGGTCGGCCTTCGACTTGGGCTCGATGGCGACGTGGATGACCGGTGCCGGGAACGTCATCGACTCGAGGATGACCGGCTGGCTGTCGGAGCAGAGCGTGTCACCCGTGGTCGTGTCCTTGAGCCCCATGACGGCGACGATGTGGCCGGCCCCGACGGTGGGTCGCTCCTCACGCTTGTTCGCGTGCATCTGGTAGATCTTGCCGATCCGCTCCTTGCGACCCTTGGTGCTGTTCAGCACCTGGGTGCCCGACTGGAGCAGGCCGGAGTAGACCCGGATGTAGGTCAGCTTGCCGAGGTGGGGGTCGGACATGATCTTGAATGCGAGCGCCGAGAACGGTTCCGACTCGCTCGGCTGACGGGCGACGACGACGTCCTCGTCACCCACCTTGTGACCCTCGATGGCGTCGACGTCGAGCGGTGAGGGCAGGTAGCGGACGACCGCGTCGAGCATGGGCTGAACGCCCTTGTTCTTGAACGCGGAGCCGCACAGCACGGGGTTCAGCAGCCTGCCGATGGTCGCGCGGCGGATCGCCGCGATCAGCTCGTCCTCGGCCGGCTCTTCGCCCTCGAGGTACTTCTCCATGACGGCGTCGTCGTTCTCGGCGAGGGTCTCGAGCATCTTCTCGCGGGCGTCGCGGGCGGCCTCTACATGAGTCGCCGGGATCTCGAGGGTGTCGTACATCTCGCCCTTCTCGGCCTCCGCCGACCAGACGAGAGCCTTCATGGCGACCAGGTCGATGACGCCGGTGAAGTCGCCCTCGGCCCCGATCGGGATCTGCAGGACGAGCGGGGTCGGCGTTCAGCCGCGTCACGATCATGTCGACGCAGCGGTGGAACTCCGCACCCACGCGGTCGAGCTTGTTGATGAAGCAGATCCGCGGGACGCCGTAGCGGTCGGCCTGCCGCCAGACGGTCTCAGACTGCGGCTCGACGCCGGCCACCCCGTCGAAGACCGCGACCGCGCCGTCGAGGACGCGCAACGAGCGCTCGACCTCGACGGTGAAGTCGACGTGCCCAGGGGTGTCGATGATGTTGATCGTGTGGTCGTCCCAGACACAGGTCGTGGCCGCCGAGGTGATCGTGATGCCGCGCTCTTGCTCCTGGGGCATCCAGTCCATCGTGGCCGCGCCCTCGTGGACCTCACCGATCTTGTAGTTGATCCCGGTGTAGAAGAGGATCCGCTCGGTGGTCGTGGTCTTGCCCGCGTCGATATGGGCCATGATCCCGATGTTGCGGACCATGCCCAGGGCGGCAGCGGTGTCGGTGGCCACGTTCGGAGTTCTCGCTTCTCGTCAGGATCGATCGGGGACTGCGGGAGGGTGGAGCGGGGTCTACCAGCGGTAGTGGGCGAAAGCCTTGTTGGACTCGGCCATCTTGTGCGTGTCCTCGCGCTTCTTGACGCTGGCGCCGAGGCCGTTGCTGGCGTCGAGCAGCTCGTTCATGAGGCGCTCGGTCATGGTCTTCTCACGGCGCTGCCGTGAGTAGCTGACCAGCCAGCGCAGCGCCAAGGTCGTGGACCGACCGGCCCGCACCTCGATCGGCACCTGGTAGGTCGCGCCACCCACGCGGCGGCTCTTGACCTCGAGGGTGGGCTTCACGTTGTCGAGGGCCCGCTTGAGGGTGACGACGGGGTCGGTGCCGGTCTTGTCGCGGCAACCCTCAAGAGCGCCGTAGACGATCCGCTCGGCAGTCGACTTCTTGCCGTCGAGGAGGATCTTGTTGACCAGCGCGGTGACGAGCGGGCTGCTGTAGACCGGGTCGATGACGACCGGGTGCTTGGGGGCCGGGCCCTTGCGGGGCATTAGCTCTTCTCCTTCTTCGCACCGTAGCGGCTGCGCGCCTGCTTACGGTTCTTGACGCCCTGGGTGTCGAGCGAACCCCGGATGATCTTGTAGCGGACGCCGGGGAGGTCCTTCACCCGGCCGCCGCGGACGAGCACGATCGAGTGCTCCTGGAGGTTGTGACCGACGCCGGGGATGTAGGCCGTGACCTCGATGCCGCTCGTGAGCCGGACACGCGCCACCTTGCGGAGCGCGGAGTTCGGCTTCTTGGGCGTGGTCGTGTACACGCGAGTGCACACGCCACGGCGCTGAGGGCTGCCCTTGAGCGCGGGCGTCTTGGTCTTGCTGGTCTTGTCCTGGCGGCCCTTGCGGACGAGCTGCTGGATCGTGGGCACTACGTCTCCGTGTCTCGTGCAGTGGTGGTGCTTGGTCTGGGGGCCGTGCTGGGTGGTGCGGTCGCTGCTGTCGGTGCGTCGTGCTGTGCGTCCCGCGACCCCCGAGGTCGGGCGTGTCGCAGGCTCCACCCGTCCGAGTTGCCCCGGCCGTGTCGGTGGAGAGTCGCACGCCGTCCGCGACCAATCAGCCGCAGGAGCGCGCACGACGGCCCAGGGAACCCCAGGCGCGAGTGCCAAGGGTACCCGGGCCCCCGCGCACCGGTCAAAGCGAGCCGGAACGCGGGGCCGTCGTCCTACCGGAAGTTGCTGCTGTCGAAGTCGAACGCGTCCAGCGGCACGGCCTGTCCTGACCCGCCACCGAAGGTGGTCGAGTAGTCCACGTCGTAGACCGGGAGCGCGTACATGGCCGCCTTGGCCTCCTCGGTGGGCTCCACCCGGATGTCGCGGTAACGGGGAAGCCCCGTACCGGCCGGGATGAGCTTGCCGATGATGACGTTCTCCTTCAGCCCGAGCAGCGGGTCGGACTTGGCGTGGATCGCCGCGTCCGTGAGCACCCGGGTGGTCTCCTGGAAGGAGGCCGCCGACAACCACGAGTCCGTGGCCAACGACGCCTTCGTGATCCCCATGAGCTCCGGGCGCCCCGAGGCAGGGGTGCCGCCCTCGGCGACGACCCTGCGGTTCTCGGTCTCGAAGGCGGTGCGCTCAGCGAGCTCTCCGGGGAGCATCTCGGCGTCGCCCGACTCGAGGATGGTCACGCGCTTGAGCATCTGGCGCACGATCACCTCGATGTGCTTGTCGTGGATCGACACACCCTGGCTGCGGTAGACCTCTTGGACCTGCTCCACCAGGTGCTGCTGCACCCGGCGCGGACCGAGGATCCGCAGGACCTGCTTGGGGTCGACAGCGCCGACGACGAGCTGCTGCCCGACCTCGACGTGGTCGCCCTCGCCGACGAGCAGCCGAGCCCGCTTGGAGACCGGGTAGCCGACCTCCTCCGTGCCGTCATCAGGGACGACCACGAGCTTGCGGGTCTTCTCGGTGTCCTCGACCTTGACCCGGCCGGCAGCCTCACTGATCGGGGCGTTGCCCTTGGGCGTACGCGCCTCGAACAGCTCGACCACCCGAGGGAGACCGTGCGTGATGTCCTCGCCGGCGACGCCTCCGGTGTGGAAGGTCCGCATCGTCAGCTGGGTGCCGGGCTCGCCGATGGACTGCGCGGCGATGATGCCGACCGCTTCACCGACGTCCACGAGCTTGCCGGAGGCCATCGAGCGCCCGTAGCACTTCGCGCACGTGCCGACCTTGCTCTCGCAGGTCAAGACGCTGCGCACCTTCAGCTCCTGGAGCCCGGCCTCGACCAGGGTGTCGATGAGCGGGATGGAGATGTCGTCCCCGGCCGCTGCCAAGGTGGTGCCGCCCACCACGACGTCGTCAGCGACCGTCCGTGAGTAGACCGTGCTCTCGACGTCGTCGGCCTTGCGCAGACCGCCGCCGGAACCCGGCACCGCGATCGGGAAGGTGAGCCCGCGGTCGGTCCCACAGTCCTCCTCGCGGATGATCACGTCCTGCGACACGTCGACCAGCCGCCGGGTCAGGTACCCGGAGTCGGCCGTGCGCAGCGCGGTGTCGGCGAGGCCCTTGCGGGCGCCGTGGGTCGAGATGAAGTACTCGAGGACCGACAGCCCCTCGCGGAAGTTGGCCTTGATCGGCCGCGGGATGATCTCGCCCTTGGGGTTGGCGACCAGCCCACGCATGCCCGCGATCTGACGGACCTGCATCATGTTTCCGCGAGCGCCGGAGTGGACCATCATCCAGACCGGGTTCGTGTCGGGGAAGTTGAGCTCCATCTCCTTGGCGACCTCGGTCGTCGCCTGGGTCCAGATCTCGATGAGCTCCTGGCGGCGCTCGTCGTCGGTGATCAGACCCTTCTCGTACTGGCTCTGGACCTTCTCGGCCTTGATCTCGTAGCCGTTCAGGATCTCGGCCTTGCGCGGCGGGGTCACCACGTCACCGATGCTGATCGTGACGCCGGCGCGGGTCGCCCAGTGGAAGCCGGACGCCTTGAGCGCGTCGAGCGTCGCGGCGACCTGCACCTTCGGATAGCGCTCGGCGAGGTCGTTGACGATCGCCGACAAGCGCTTCTTGTCGATCTCGGCCTCGACGAACGGGTAGTCCACCGGGAGGGCCTCGTTGAACAAGGCGCGGCCGAGCGTCGTGTCGAGCAGGTACGGCTGACCCGGCTCCCAGTCCTCCGGCATGGCGACGTTCTCCGGCGGGACCACGTCGCGCACGCGCAGCTTGATCGGCGCCTGCAGGTCGAGCTCCCGGGCGTCGTAGGCCATGAGGGCCTCGGCGATCGAGGTGAACGCACGGCCCTCTCCACGGCTGTCGGGACGGCTCGAGGTGAGGAAGAACAGCCCCAGCACCATGTCCTGCGTCGGCGCCGTGATCGGCCGACCGTGCGCGGGGCTCAGGATGTTGTTGGAGGACAGCATGAGGATCGCGGGCCTCGGCCTGGGCCTCGGCCGACAACGGCACGTGCACGGCCATCTGGTCGCCGTCGAAGTCCGCGTTGAACGCGGTGCAGACCAGCGGGTGGATCTGGATGGCCTTGCCCTCGACCAGTTGCGGCTCGAAGGCCTGGATGCCCAGACGGTGCAGCGTGGGAGCCCGGTTGAGCATCACCGGGTGCTCGGAGATGACCTCCTCGAGCACGTCCCACACGACGGGACGGGCGCGCTCGACCATCCGCTTGGCCGACTTGATGTTCTGCGCGTGGTTGAGGTCGACGAGACGCTTCATGACGAACGGCTTGAACAGCTCGAGCGCCATCTGCTTGGGCAGGCCGCACTGGTGCAGCTTGAGCTGCGGGCCGACGACGATGACCGAGCGGCCGGAGTAGTCGACCCGCTTGCCCAGCAGGTTCTGCCGGAAGCGACCCTGCTTGCCCTTGAGCATGTCGGACAGGGACTTCAGCGGGCGGTTGCCCGGGCCGGTGACGGGACGTCCGCGGCGGCCGTTGTCGAACAGCGCGTCGACGGCCTCCTGGAGCATCCGCTTCTCGTTGTTCACGATGATCTCGGGGGCGCCGAGGTCGAGCAGGCGCTTGAGCCGGTTGTTGCGGTTGATGACCCGGCGGTAGAGGTCGTTGAGGTCGGACGTCGCGAACCGGCCACCGTCGAGCTGGACCATCGGGCGCAGGTCCGGCGGGATGACCGGGACGCAGTCCAGGACCATGCCCATCGGGCGAGTTCCGGGTGTTCAGGAACGCCGGACACGACCTTGAGCCGCTTGAGCGCCCGGGTCTTCTTCTGGCCCTTGCCGGTGGCGATGATCTCGCGCAGGCTCTCGGCCTCGCCGTCGAGGTCGAAGGTCTCGAGCCGCTTCTGGATCGCCGCGGCGCCCATGCCGCCGGAGAAGTACATGCCGAAGCGGTCACGCATCTCGCGATAGAGCAGCTCGTCGCCCTCGAGGTCTTGGACCTTGAGGTTCTTGAAGCGGTCCCAGACCTCCTCGAGGCGGGTCGATCTCGTGGTCGGCCCGGCGACGGATCTGCGCCATCTCACGCTCAGCGCCTTCACGGACCTTGCGGCGCACGTCGCCCTTGGCGCCCTCGGCCTCGAGCTCGGCCAGGTCGGCCTCGAGCTTCTTGGCGCGGGTGTCGACGTCGGCGTCGCGCTTGCTCTCGAGCTGGCCCTTCTCGACCGAGATCTTCGCCTCGAGCGAGGGCAGGTCGCGGTGACGCGCCTCTTCGTCGACCAAGGTGATCATGTAGGCGGCGAAGTAGATGACCTTCTCGAGGTCCTTCGGGGCCAGGTCGAGCAGGTAGCCGAGTCGGCTGGGGACGCCCTTGAAGTACCAGATGTGGGTGACCGGCGCGGCCAGCTCGATGTGGCCCATCCGCTCACGCCGGACCTTGGCCCGCGTGACCTCGACGCCGCAGCGCTCGCAGATGATGCCCTTGAAGCGGACCCGCTTGTACTTCCCGCAGTAGCACTCCCAGTCACGGGTCGGGCCGAAGATCTTCTCGCAGAAGAGCCCGTCCTTCTCCGGCTTCAGCGTGCGGTAGTTGATGGTCTCCGGCTTCTTGACCTCACCGTGCGACCACTGGCGGATGTCGTCCGCGGTCGCCAGGCCGATGCGCAGCTCGTCGAAGTAGTTGACGTCCAGCAAGACGTGTCGCCTGCTCTCTCTGTATTGCGTCGTTAGGTTTCGTCGCCGTGGGTGGGGGGTGGAGGAAGCGCCCTGGCGGGCGCCTCCTTCATCCGCTAGACCTCTTCGACGCTGCTCGGCTCACGCCGGGACAGGTCGATGCCGAGTTCCTCCGCTGCGCGGAAGACGTCCTCGTCCGTGTCACGCATCTCGATCGACATGCCGTCGCTCGACAGCACCTCGACGTTGAGGCAGAGCGACTGCATCTCCTTGATGAGCACCTTGAAGGACTCAGGGATACCGGGCTCGGGGATGTTCTCGCCCTTGACGATCGCCTCGTACACCTTGACCCGGCCGAGGACGTCGTCGGACTTGATCGTCAACAGCTCCTGGAGGGCGTAGGAGGCGCCGTAGGCCTCGAGGGCCCACACCTCCATCTCGCCGAAGCGCTGACCACCGAACTGCGCCTTCCCGCCGAGCGGCTGCTGGGTGATCATCGAGTACGGCCCGGTGGAGCGGGCGTGGATCTTGTCGTCGACGAGGTGCAGCAGCTTCAGGATGTAGATGTAGCCCACCGCGACCGGGTCACGGAACGGCTCGCCCGAGCGGCCGTCGAACAGCCGCGCCTTGCCGCTGGTGTCGATGAGGCGAACCCCGTCACGCGTCGGCAGGGTCGCCTGCAGGAGTCCGGTGATCTCCTCCTCGCGGGCGCCGTCGAAGACCGGGGTCGCCACGTTCGTGCCCGGGGCGCCGTCCTCGGCACCGATCGAGCGGAGGCTGGTCTTCCAGGCCTCGTCGTCGCCGATCACGGTCCAGCCGGTCTTGGCGACCCACCCGAGGTGGGTCTCCAGCACCTGGCCGACGTTCATCCGGCCGGGCACGCCGAGCGGGTTCAAGACGATGTCGACCGAGGTGCCGTCCTCGAGGAACGGCATGTCCTCCACCGGCAGGATCTTGGCGATGACGCCCTTGTTCCCGTGGCGACCGGCGAGCTTGTCACCGTTGGAGATCTTGCGCTTCTGTGCGACGTAGACGCGCACCAGCTGGTTGACGCCGGGCGGGAGCTCGTCGCCCTCCTCACGGTCGAAGACGCGGACGCCGATGACCTTGCCGGACTCGCCGTGCGGCACCTTCAGCGAGGTGTCGCGCACCTCGCGTGCCTTCTCGCCGAAGATCGCCCGCAGGAGACGTTCCTCCGGGGTCAGCTCGGTCTCGCCCTTGGGCGTGACCTTCCCGACGAGCACGTCACCGGTGACCACGTCGGCGCCGATGCGGATGATCCCGCGGTCGTCGAGGTCGGCAAGGACCTCCTCCGACACGTTGGGGATGTCGCGGGTGATCTCCTCCGGGCCGAGCTTGGTGTCACGGGCGTCGACCTCGTGCTCCTCGATGTGGATCGAGGAGAGGACGTCGTCCTGCACCAGACGCTGGCTGAGGATGATCGCGTCCTCGTAGTTGTGGCCCTCCCACGGCATGAACGCCACGAGCAGGTTCTTGCCCAGCGCCATCTCACCGTTGTGGGTGCACGGCCCGTCGGCGACGACCTGGCCGGCCTCGACCCGCTGGCCCTCGTCGACGATGACCTTCTGGTTGAAGGAGGTGCCCTGGTTGGACCGGCGGAACTTGGCGGCGCGGTAGGTGATGCGCGTGCCGTCGTCGTTCATCACGGTGACGTGGTCGGCCGAGACCTCCTCGACGACACCCGACGCGGTGGCGACGATGACGTCACCGGCGTCGACCGCGGCGCGGTACTCCATGCCGGTGCCGACCAGCGGCGACTCCGAGCGAAGCAGCGGGACCGACTGACGCTGCATGTTGGATCCCATGAGCGCACGGTTGGCGTCGTCGTGCTCGAGGAACGGGATCATCGCGGTCGCGACGGACACCATCTGGCGCGGCGACACGTCCATGTAGTCGACCTCGACCGGCACGACGTAGTCGACCTCACCGTTCTTCCGGCGGACGAGCACGCGGGCCTCGGCGTAGGTGCCGTCCGGGTTCAACGGGGCGTTGGCCTGCGCGATGACGTGCAGGTCCTCCTCGTCGGCGGTCAGGTAGTCGACCTGGTCGGTGACCTTGCCGGCCCGTACCTTGCGGTACGGCGTCTCCACGAAACCGAAGGCGTTGACCCGGCCGAAGGTGGCCAAGCGAGCCGATCAGGCCGATGTTCGGGCCTTCCGGGGTCTCGATCGGGCACATGCGGCCGTAGTGGGACGTGTGGACGTCGCGGACCTCGAAACCGGCCCGCTCGCGTGACAGACCGCCGGGCCCGAGGGCCGAGAGCCGACGCTTGTGGGTCAGTCCGGCCAGCGGGTTCGTCTGGTCCATGAACTGCGAGAGCTGGCTCGTGCCGAAGAACTCCTTGATCGACGCCACCACAGGGCGGATGTTGATCAGCGTCTGCGGGGTGATCGCCTCGACGTCTTGAGTGGTCATCCGCTCGCGGACGACCCGCTCCATCCGGGCCAGGCCGATGCGGACCTGGTTCTGGATGAGCTCGCCGACGGTACGCAGGCGACGGTTGCCGAAGTGGTCGATGTCGTCGGTCTCGACCCGGACGGTGCCCCGCGGGGTCTCCATCTCGGTCTCGCCTGCGTGCAGCCGGACGAGGTAGCGGATCGCGGCGACGATGTCGTCGATGGTGAGCACGCCCTGGCTGAGCGGCGCGGTCTCCTCGTCGATGCCGAGCTTCTTGTTGATCTTGTAGCGCCCGACCTTCGCGAGGTCGTAGCGCTTGGGGTTGAAGTACAGGTTGTCCAGCAGCGTCTGGGCCGCCTCCCGCGTGGGGGGCTCACCCGGTCGGAGCTTGCGGTAGATGTCGAGCAGCGCCTCGTCCTGGCTGGTGGTGTGGTCCTTCTCCAGCGTGAGACGGATCGACTCGTAGTCGCCGAACTCCTCGAGGATCTTCGCCTCGTCCCAACCGAGCGCCTTCAGCAGCACGGTGACCGACTGCTTGCGCTTTCGGTCGAGACGGACACCGACCATGTCCTTCTTGTCGACCTCGAACTCCAGCCACGCTCCGCGCGACGGGATGACCTTGGTGTCGTAGATGTCCTTGTCGGAGGTCTTGTCCGGGGTGCGGTTGAAGTAGCAGCCCGGGCTGCGGACCAGCTGGGACACCACCACCCGCTCGGTGCCGTTGATGACGAAGGTGCCCTTGTCGGTCATCAGGGGGAAGTCGCCCATGAAGACCGTCTGGCTCTTGATCTCGCCGGTCTCGTTGTTCGTGAACTCCGCGGTGACGAACAACGGCGCCGCGTAGGTGAAGTCACGGTCCTTGCACTCGTCGATGGAGTTCTTCGGCGGCTCGAAGCGGTGGTCGCGGAACGCCAGGGACATCGACCCCGAGAAGTCCTCGATGGGGCTGATCTCGTAGAAGATCTCCTCGAGCCCCGAGGTGTCGGGCACCGACAGTCCGGAAGCCTTGGCGTCCTCGACCCGGGCTCGCCAGGCATCGTTGCCCAGCAGCCAGTCGAAGGAGTCGGTCTGCAGCGCCAACAGGTTGGGAACCTCGAGAGGCTCCCTGATCTTGGCGAAGGAGAGGCGGGACGGGCCGAGCGGGTTTGCGTCAGTACGGGACTTCGCGTTGCGCGAGGCGGCCAAGAGGGGTCCTTCCGAGGGCACGCGGTCACTTCAGCGCATGCGTGACAGCCCGCGGCAAGACCGCGGCAGGTGTCAGGGGGCAGCGCAAAGCAGCAGCATACCCGTCGGGCACACCGCTGTCGAGTTGCGGGCGCGGCTCAGCATCCCTCACGCTCGGTCAGCACTTCGGGCTCACCATGAGCCCCATGTCGCGCGGGTCGCTCTCAGTCGGTATCGACCGAAACGACCCTTGCGGCGACGAGGGTGACACCGCAAGGGCGCCGGGTCAAGCACCTCGGGCGGTTCGGTGGACGACTGTGACCCGGACGGCGCAACGTCCGGGAACGTCTCCGGGCCCGTTCCGAAGGACGGAACGGGCCCGGAGGGCAGGAGCCGACGTGCGGCTCGGGCAGCTACTTGACGGTGACCGTGGCGCCGGCGCCCTCGAGCGCGGCCTTGGCCTTGTCAGCGGCCTCCTTGTTGACCTTCTCCAGGACGGTCGCGGGCGTGCCGTCGACGAGGTCCTTGGCCTCCTTCAGGCCGAGGCTCGTGAGGGCGCGCACCTCCTTGATGACCTGGATCTTCTTGTCGCCGGCACCTTCGAGGACGACGTCGAACTCGTCCTGCTCGGCCTCGGCCTCGGCCGGTGCGGCGGCAGCGCCGCCGGCGGCGGCCACAGCCACGGGTGCGGCGGCGGTGACGCCGAAGGTCTCCTCGAACTGCTTCACGAACTCGGAGAGCTCGATGAGCGACATCTCCTTGAACGCGTCGAGCAGCTCGTCGGTGTTGAGCTTCGCCATGGGGGCGGTCCTTTCGGTTCGGGGCTTCCCGTGGGATGAGGGCCCTTGGTGGTGATGGGTGGGTCGGGCGTCAGCCCTCGGGGGTCTCGCTCGTGGTCTCCGTGCTGTCCTCGGCCACCGGGGCCTCGGTCGACGCTGTCCGTGCTGTCCGTCGGCTCGTCCGGTGGCCTCGGTCACGCTGTCCGTGCTGTCCTCGGCCGCTGGGGCCTCGGTCGCGCTGTCCGTGCTGTCCGAGGCGTCGGACTCAGCCGGCACCGCTTCCGGCACGACCGGCTCGGCGGCGACGCCGGCGCCACCGCGCAGGACCGACGGGTCCTGCTCGGCCTTGGCCCGGAGCGCCTCGATGAGCCGGGCCGTCTGGGCGAGCGGGGCCGCGAACAAGGCGACCGCACCCGACAAGCGAAGCGGTCATCGCGCCGGCCAGCTTGGCGAGGAGCACCTCACGCGACTCGAGGTCGGCGAGCTTCTTGATCTCCTCGGCGCTGAGCGGCCTCCCGTCCATCACGCCGCCCTTGATCACGAGCAGCGGGTGGACCTTGGCGAAGTCGCGCAGACCCTTGGCCGCGACGACCGGGTCGCCCTTGATGAACGCGATGGCCGAGGGCCCGGAGAGCAGGTCGTCCATGCCCTCCACGCCGGCGTCCTTGGCCGCGATCTTCGTGAGCGTGTTCTTGACCACGGCATAGGACGTGGTCTGGCCGAGCGAACGCCTCAGCTCCTTGAGCTGGGCCACGGTCAGCCCGCGGTACTCCGTGAGCACTGCCGCTGTCGAGCTACGGAACTCCTCCGTCAGCTCGGCCACGGTGGCTGCTTTGTCGGGCCGTGCCATGGGCCTCCTTCCGATGAGGCCGCCGGATCATCGGAAGGGCAAGACGAGCAAAACGCCCCGGCGCAGGCGCACGGGGCGATCTCGGGCCCTGACGGGCTCGGGGTCGAACTCGTTCACCTACGCGGGCCGCCCGCACGTGCGGGACCTTCGTTCACCCTGCGGAGCAGGATGACGACCAGCGGTCTGTGGTTACAGCAGTGAGGGTACGGGGTGGCACCCGGGCGGGCCAAATCGCCGCCCGGGCGTACCCGGTCAGGCGTCGACGGTCTCGTCGGCGAGCAGGTTGCGGGTCTTGTTGGGGTCGACCGGGATGCCGGGCCCCATGGTCGTCGAGAAGGTGGCCTTCTTGACGTAACGGCCCTTCGAGGCCGACGGCTTGAGCCGCAGGATCTCGTCGAGCGCTGCGGCGTAGTTCTCCACGAGCTGGGCCTCGGTGAACGAGACCTTGCCGATGATGAAGTGCAGGTTCGCGTTGCGGTCGACCCGGAACTCGATCTTGCCGCCCTTGATGTCCGACACGGCCTTGGCCACGTCGTTCGTCACCGTTCCGGTCTTCGGGTTGGGCATCAGGCCACGCGGACCGAGCACCCGGCCGAGCCGGCCGACCTTGCCCATCAGGTCGGGGGTCGACACCACGGCGTCGAAGTCCAGTCGGCCCTTCTCGACCTCCGCGATGAGCTCGTCGGAGCCGACGATGTCGGCTCCGGCCGCGCGTGCCTCATCGGCGCGCTCACCGGTTGCGAAGACCAGCACGGTCGCCGTCTTGCCGGTGCCGTGCGGCAGGTTGACCGTGCCCCGGACCATCTGGTCGGCCTTGCGCGGGTCCACGCCGAGGCCGAAGGCGACCTCGACGGTCGCGTCGTACTTCGTCGTGTTCGTCTCCTGCGCAAGCCGCACGGCCTGCAGGGGGCTGTAGAGCGCGTCGGCATCGATCTTGGCCGCGGCTGCGATGTAGGACTTGCTGCGCTTCATGCTGCTGCTCCTCGAGGTGCGGTGGAGTCGTGGTCGGCGGGCCGAAGCAGGCCCTCCCACGGGTGCTCAGGGTGAGCACCGGGTCAGTCCGTGATGGTGATGCCCATCTGGCGGGCGGTGCCGGCGATGATCTTCTCGGCAGCGTCCAGGTCGTTGGCGTTGAGGTCGGGCATCTTGGTCTCGGCGATCTCGCGCACCTGCGTGCGGGTGATCGAGGCGACCTTGACCTTCTGCGGGGTCGGTGACCCCTTCTCCACGCCGGCCGCCTTGAGGATCATCCGAGCGGCGGGCGGGGTCTTGGTGATGAAGGTGAACGAGCGGTCCTCATAGACCGAGATCTCGACCGGGATCACCTGCCCACGCTGGGCCTCGGTGGCCGCGTTGTAGGCCTTGCAGAACTCCATGATGTTGACGCCGTGCTGACCGAGCGCGGGGCCCACCGGCGGTGCCGGGTTGGCCGCGCCGGCCTGGATCTGCAGCTTGATGATGGCTGCGAGCTTCTTCTTCGGAGGCATGGTGGTTTGGTCCCTACTCAGTTCTTCTGGATCTGGTTGAACGACAGCTCGACCGGGGTCTCCCGGCCGAAGATCTCGACGAGCCCCTTGATGCGCTGGGTGTCGGGGTTGATCTCGTGGATGGTGGCCTGCAGGGTCGCGAACGGACCGTCGACGACGGTGACCGAGTCCCCGACCTCGAAGTCGAGAACGGTGACCGAGGCGACGGACTTCTCCGCGGCCTCGACCGTCGGTCCGAGGATGGCCATGACCTCGTCGATGGTCAGCGGGGTCGGCTGGTGGGCGTGACCGACGAAGCCGGTGACTCCCGGCGTGTGCCGGACCGCGGACCACGACTCGTCGGTGAGCTCCATCCGCACCAGGACGTAGCCGGGGAACTTGTTGCGCCGCACGTTCTTGCGCTGGCCGCTCTTGATCTCGACGACGTCCTCGGTGGGCACCTCGACCTGGAAGATGTAGTCCTCCATGTTGAGCGAGGTGGTCCGGCTCTCGAGGTTGTTCTTCACGCGGTTCTCGTAGCCGGCGTAGGAGTGCACGACGTACCAGTCGCCGTACTGGCCGATGAGCTCGCGCCGGAACTCCTCGATCGGGTCGACGGCGACCTCCTCGACCGCCACGCTGCGGTCGGAGCCATGGCTAGGTGCTGCTTCGGCAAGCTCCGCGGCAGGGTCCGGCTGGTCGTCCTCGTCGACGACGGGTGAAGACGCGTCGACCTCCGCTGTGACGTCGACCTCCGCGACCTCGACGACCTCGTCGATCACGTCGACGGACGGCCCGGGGCCGTCGAGGGTGTCATCCGGCGACTCGACAGAGTCAGCCTGGGGGACCATCTCGCTCACGATGCGGTGACTTCCTTCAGGGGGTGGACGACGGTGCTGGCACGGGCGCGGCTGGAGAGGATCAACTGCCCCCGAACACCCAGAGCACGAGCTGGCTGAAGATCAGATCCAGCACTCCGACGATCGCCATCATCCCCGTGACGAAGACCACGACCACGATCGTGTAGGTGATGAGCTGGCTGCGGGTCGGCCACACCACCTTGCGGAGCTCGGCGATCACCTGGCGAACGAACAGCGAGATCCGGGCGAACAAGCCGGGACGACCGCCGTCGCCGGACGCGCGCCCCTGCGGAGAGGTGGTGCGGGTCTCGCTCACTCGTCCTCCACCTGGCTGGTCGTCCACGGCCCGAAGGCCCTGCTCGTGCGGTAATCGTCGTGCCGGTCGTGCTGCGGCAGGGCCGGAGGGACTCGAACCCACAACAACCGGTTTTGGAGACCGGGACTCTGCCAATTGAGCTACGGCCCTTCGGTCCGCTCCGCGCCCGGGCCGCCCGGCTTCGGGCAGGCTCGCGCACGGTGGCGTACCACCAAGACAGCGAGTGTACGGGTTCCGCACGGCTCCGGTCGAACCGCGCGCACCCGCCAGCCGGACGACCGGCCGGCGTGGCACGATTCGACCCATGGTTGCACCCGCTCGCCGCGTGTCCGTCCGGATCGGCTCGATCGCCGAGTCCGCCACCCTCGCCGTCGACGCCAAGGCCAAGGCGCTCAAGGCAGCCGGTCGACCGGTAGTCGGCTTCGGTGCCGGCGAGCCGGACTTCCCGACGCCCGACTACATCGTCGAGGCCGCCGTGGCGGCCTGCCGCGACCCCCGCTGGCATCGGTACACGCCCGCCGGTGGACTCCCCGAGCTCAAGGCGGCGATCGCGGCCAAGACCATCCGGGACTCCGGCTTCGCCGTCGACGCCGCCCAGGTCCTGGTCACCAACGGGGGCAAGCAGGCCCTCTACAACGCCTTCGCCGCGCTCCTCGACCCGGGCGACGAGGTTCTGCTGCCGGCGCCGTACTGGACCACCTACCCCGAGTCCATCCGGCTCGCAGGAGGCGTGCCGGTCGAGGTGCCCACCGACGAGACCACCGGGTACCTCGCATCCGTGGAGCAGCTGGACGCGGCGGTCACGCCTCGGACGAAGGCTCTGGTGTTCGTCTCCCCCTCCAACCCCACGGGAGCGGTCTACCCCCCTGACCAGGTGGAGGCGATCGGGAGGTGGGCCGTAGACCGCGGTCTGTGGGTGGTGACGGATGAGATCTACGAGCACCTGACCTACGGCGACGCGCGCTTCGCCTCCATGCCCGCGCTCGTACCCGCGCTCGCCGACCAGTGCGTGGTCGTCAACGGCGTGGCCAAGACCTACGCGATGACCGGCTGGCGCGTCGGCTGGATGATCGGGCCGACCGACGTCGTCAAGGCCGCGACGAACCTCCAGTCGCACGCCACGTCGAACGTGTCGAACGTGGCGCAGGTCGCCGCCCTCGCGGCGGTGTCGGGGGACCTCGCCGCCGTGGCCGTGATGCGTGAGGCCTTCGACCGCCGGCGCCGCACCATGGTCAGCATGCTGAACGCGATCCCTGGGATCACCTGCCCGGAGCCGCAAGGCGCGTTCTACGCCTACCCCTCCGTCAAGGGCGCGCTCGGACGGACCCTCCGCGGACACCAGCCAGGGACCTCGGCGGAGCTGGCCAGCCTGATCCTCGACGAGGTCGAGGTGGCCGTGGTCCCTGGGGAGGCCTTCGGGACGCCGGGCTACCTGCGTCTGTCCTACGCCCTCGGTGACGAGGACCTCGTCGAGGGGGTCAGCCGCATCGACGCGCTGCTGTCCGAGGCGACCGACTGAGCGCCGCCGCTCCGGTCTCGGGAGCCCGCCGGGACCTTCGCGGGCTCCCCAAGGCCCACCTGCACCTGCACTTCACCGGCGCGATGCGCCACGACACGATGATCGAGCTGGCAGCCCACCACGGCCTGGTTCTGCCCGACGCCCTTCGCGAGAGGGTTCCTCGCCGACTGTCAGCATCCGACGAGCGTGGCTGGTTCCGGTTCCAGCGCCTCTACGACGCCGCGCGGGCGGTGATCCGTGACGAGGCTGACGTCCGACGGCTCCTCGACGAGGTCGCCGAGGACGAGGCCGCGGACGGGTCGGCCTGGTTGGAGATCCAGGTCGACCCCAGTGGCTACGCCGCTCGCTTCGACGGTCTGACGAGCTTCCTCGAGCTCGTGCTCGACGCCGCGTCCCACGCTGCCACGACCTGGGGGATCGGTATCGGGGTGATCATCGGGGCGAATCGCACCCGACATCCCCTGGACGCGCGCACCCTGGCCCGGCTGGCCGCCGCGCACGCGGGTCACGGCGTCGTGGGCTTCGGCCTGGCCAACGACGAGCGTCGTGGCCGCGCGGAGGACTTCGCAGCGGCCTTCGCCATCGCTCGGCACGCCGGACTGCTGGCTGTCCCGCACGGAGGCGAGCTCCTCGGGGCCGACAGCGTGCGCGCCTGCGTCGAGGACCTGTCGCGCCGACCGGGTCGGCCACGGGGTGCGCTCTGCCGAGGACCCTGACGTGCTCGCCCGGGTGGCGGAGCTGGGCATCACCTTGGAGGTCTGCCCCACGTCGAACGTGTCCCTCGGGGTGTATCCCGATGCGGCCAGCGTCCCCCTCCGCGTGCTGCTGGACGCTGACGCGCGTGTGGCCCTCGGCGCCGACGACCCGTTGCTCTTCGGCGCGCGGCTGGCCGAGCAGTACGAGCTCGCGAGGACGGCGCACGCGATGTCCGACGCTGAGCTCGCCGCCCTTGCGCGGATGTCGGTCGAGGCCTCGGTCGCCCCCGTGGAGGTCAAGGCAAGGCTGATCGACGGGATCGCCGCGTGGCTCGCTCAGCCGGCGAAGGACCGCTCGGAGACACCGACGCCGCCCTCGGTGTCGGCGCCGTAGCGCTCGATCTCGGCGGTCAGGTCGAGCGGCTCGATGCGCGAGCGAGCCTCGATGGTCGCCGCGTCGATCCGGTCGGCCGGAACCAGCCACATGACCTCGAACTCGATCCCGTCGAGGTCTCGTCCGTAGAGCGCCTTGGTGGTTCCGTGGTCGCTGGCGCCGACGAGCGCCCCGGCGGCCGTCAGCCGCGCCGCATGGTCCTGAAGGTCGGACAGGGTCCGCACCTCCCACGCCAGGTGATAGAGCCCCACGGCTCCGCGACCGGCTGCCGACGCTGCCGCTGACTCCCCGACGCTGAACAACGCGAGGTCATGGTCGTTCGTCGAGTCCGGGGCACGCAGGAACACCGCTCCCGGGACCGGGCTTGCCCCCGCGTCCCCCAGCGTCGCGGGGCCGAAGCCGAGGACCTCGGAGTAGAAGGCGCTGGAGCGCTCGGCATCGCGCACGTACAGAACCGCATGGTTCAGGCGTTTGATGGGCATGCAAAACTCCAACCCGTAGGGAGGGCTCGATCTTCCCACGACCCAGGAACAGGGTCAGGCGTCCTGGAGATGTCCGGCCTCTCCGAGAACCCCTCAGAGGGTCACTCCCACCAGCCTCGGCTCTGCGGTGAGGTCGACGCCGAACGCCTCACGGACGCGGTCGCGGATCTCCCGGGCCAGATCGAGGATCTCGTCGGTCGTCGCGCTTCCCCGGTTGGTGAGCGCGAGCGTGTGCTTGGCCGAGATCCGCGCATCTCCGCGACCGTAGCCTCGCGCCAGCCCGGCGTGCTCGATGAGCCAGGCAGCCGAGGTCTTCACCCGACCGTCCGGCTGCTCGTAACGCGGCGCTGCGTCTGGCAGCAGGTCGGCGTCGGCCGGGCTCAACACTGGGTTGGTGAAGAACGACCCCACGCTCGTGGTGTCGGGGTCCGAGGGGTCCAGCACCATGCCCTTGGTGCGGCGCAGGTCGACCACAGCCGCTCGCACGTCGGCTGGAGCGACCCGAGTTCCCAGTTGGCAGCCCAGTGCTCGTGCAAGCTCTCCGTAGGCGACGGGAGCCGACACCGTGGACCGCTGGAGCCGGAAGGACGCCGACAGCACGACCCAGCGATCGACTCCCTTGAGACGCGAGGACCGGTAGGCGAAGCCGCACTCGGCGGCCGACAGGTCGACCACTGCAGCGGCCTGTCGGTCGAGGACTCGCACGCCGACGAGGGTGTCCGCCACCTCTTGGCCGTAGGCCCCCACGTTCTGCACCGGCGTCGCTCCCGTCAGACCCGGGATCCCGGAGAGGGCCTCGACCCCCGACCAGCCTTCGGCGACCGCCCGCTGGACGACCCCGTCCCACGGTTCCCCAGCTGCCACCTCGACGTGCACGGAGCTCTCGTCGGCCGTACGCACCGAGATGCCCCGGGAGCCGACCAGGACGACCGTGCCGGGAAACCCTTCGTCGGCGACGACGAGGTTCGAACCGCCACCCACGAGAAGGACGGGCTCGTCCTCGGTGTCGCAGCGGGTGACGGCCTCGACGATCTCGGTCTCGTCCGAGGGCATGAGCACACGACGGCAGGGGCCGCCTACGCGAAGCGTGGTGAGGGCGCTGATCGCGACGGGGCCGCGTTCTTCCACCAGACCCTGCTCAGGCCAGTCGGACGGTGGCCCGAGCCTGGCCGAGCACCTTGGTGCCGGCGGAGGTCGCGGTCAGCTCGACGACGACGGTGCCGTCGTCGCGCTTCTCGGTCACGCGCCCCGAGACCTCCAGCAACGCACCGGTGTCGTCGTCGGGAACGACCACCGGTCGCGTGAACCGAACGCCGTACTCGACGACCGCGCCGGGGTCCCCGACCCAGTCCGTGACCACCCGACCAGCCGTGGCCATCGACAGCATGCCGTGCGCGATGACGTCGGCCAGGCCCACTGATCTGGCGATCCGTTCGTTCCAGTGGATCACGTTGAAGTCACCTGATGCCCCGGCGTACATGACGAGATTGAGGCGCTGGAGGGGGAACGACTGGGTCGGCAGCTCCGTGCCGACCTCGACGTCGGCGAAGGCGATGCTCGCAGTCACGTCAGGCCTCCGGTCCGCGCGAGACGATCGTGGCGAAGGCGGTGACCACCGGCTCGCCGTCCTCGGTCGCTATCTCCGCGCGCGTCCCCAGGATGTCGTTCCCGGCCACGGTGCGGATGCTCTCGATCGAGAGGGTCGCGACCAGTCGGTCCCCGGCCCGGACCGGGCGGGTGAACACGAACCGCTGCTCGCCGTGCACGACCCGCGAGTAGTCCAGCCCCAGGTCAGGGTCGAACACGGCAGCCGCTGACGCACGCATGCTCACCACGATGGGGAAGGTTGGGGGCGCGATGACGTCCGGGTGGCCCAGCGCCCGCGCGGCGTCCGGTTCCCGGTAGGCCGGGTTGTGGTCGCCGATCGCGTCCGCGAACTCACGGATCTTCTCGCGGCCCACCTCATAAGGAGGAGCAGCCGGGTACGTGCGACCCACGAAATCGGGATTGAGAGCCATCACATGCCCCCGAGCTGGCCACCGGTGACCGGGATCGTCACTCCGCTGATGAAGTCGGAGTCCGAGGACACGAGGAAGGCGTGCACGTTGGCGATGTCCTCCGGCTCACCGAAGCGTCCGACGGCGATCAGCATCAACGACATCTGCCGCATCTGCTCGGGGATGCCGAGGTCGGATCCCTCCTGCTTTGCCTGGGTCAACCGGGTCTCGATGAAGCCCGGTGCCACCGCGTTGACGTTGATTCCGAAGGGGCCGAGCTCGCGGGCCAGGGTCTTGGTGGTCGCGATGATCGCGCCCTTGGCGGCCGTGTAGTTGTACTGACCGGGGTTGCCCATGAGTGCGGCCACGGACGAGGTGAACGTGATCTTGCGGTGGTAGGCCACCTTGCCGGTCGCGGCGATCTCGGCCTTGGCGACCTCGCGCAGGTAGGGCATCGCGGCCCTGGTCGTGTGATAACCCGTCCGCAGGTTCACGTCGAGGACGAAGTCGAAGGTCTCGTCGTCGAGGTTGTGGAACATCTTGTCGCGCGTGATGCCCGCGTTGTTGACCACGATGTCGAGCTTTCCGAAGGCCTCCACGGTCGCCGCGACGAGCTCGTGGGCCTGCGCCTGCTCGACCGTGTTCGAGACGCTCGACCGCGGCAGAGCCCCCAGCAGACCTGATCGCCTCAGCAGTCTCATGAGCCGGATCCGCATCGACGTCGTTGACCATCACGTGGGCCCCGTCGCGCGCCAGGCGCAGCGCCGTGGCCCGGCCGATGCCGCGCGCGGCCCCGGTGACGATCGCGACCCTGTCGTCCAGGCGTCCCACGTCTGCTCCCGTCGTCCTCGACGCCGGCGGTCGGCGTCCTCGACGGACGCTAACGCACGAAGGCCGCCCCCCACACACGGGGAGCGGCCTCGAGGGTGCGAGCCGTCAGCGGGTCTCGCGGTGCGCCGTGTGGCTGTTGCAGTTCGGGCAGAACTTCTTCAGCTCGATCCGGTCCGGGTCGTTGCGCCGGTTCTTCTTGGTGATGTAGTTGCGGTTCTTGCAGTCCACGCAGGCCATCGTGATCTTGGGACGGACGTCGTTGGCGGCCACGGGAGTGCCTCAGCTTTCGGTGCGGGCGGTGCGTGCGGGCGGGCGCACGCAGAGGACAACAGTAACGGCAGACCGCCGCACCGCGGAAATCCGCGGGGCGGCGGCCGATGCGTAGCGGAGGCCGGACTTGAACCGGCGACACAGCGATTATGAGCCGCTTGCTCTACCAGGCTGAGCTACTCCGCCGCACGGCCGCGTCCGAGGACGCGACCTGTGGAGCCCCTTTACGGAATCGAACCGTAGACCTTCTCCTTACCATGGAGACGCTCTGCCGACTGAGCTAAAGGGGCACAGCAGCCCGCAAAGCGTACACAACGCCTCACGGACCGAGGTACTTCGTTGGTGGCAGGTGTTGGGTTCGAACCAACGTAGGCTGAGCCGGCGGATTTACAGTCCGCTCCCTTTGGCCACTCGGGCAACCTGCCGGTGCCGCCCCGGGAGGCAGCGCGCGCCAGAATACCCCAGCAGCACGCACCCCCCGCACCGCACCGCAGACCCCACGACGGAGGACCTCCTCATGGCAGACAGCAGCTTCGACATCGTGAGCAAGGTCGACCACCAGGAGGTCGACAACGCGCTCAACCAGGCCGCCAAGGAGATCGCCCAGCGCTACGACTTCAAGAACGTCGACGCGTCGATCGCCTGGGCGGGAGACGCCATCACGATGAAGGCGAACTCCGAGGAGCGGGTGAAGGCCATCCTCGATGTCTTCCAGGGGAAGCTGGTCAAGCGCGGGATCTCCTTGAAGTCCCTCGACGCCGGAGACCCCAAGCCTTCCGGCAAGGAGTACGTCCTCACGGCTGCCCTCAAGCAGGGCATCGCTCAGGACGAGGCCAAGCAGATCGGCAAGATCATCCGCGAGGAGGGGCCGAAGAGCGTGAAGGCCCGCGTCGAGGGCGACGAGCTCCGGGTCTCCTCGAAGAGCCGAGACGACCTGCAGGCCGTGATCGCCCTGGTCAAGAGCAAGGACCTCGACGTCGCCGTGCAGTTCGTCAACTTCCGCTGACGGTCCCGAGCCGTCAGGGCGCCTCGGGGCGGTAGCCGCCGTACGCCATGGCCTCCAGCCGGGCGATCCTCTCGGCCATCGGCGGGTGGGTCGAGAACAGGCTCTTGACGTCACCCGCCCGGAACGGGTTCGCGATCATCATCGCGCTGGTGTTCTGCAGCGCGGGTTCGGGCGGAAGCGGCCGGGCCGCCGTCCCCTGCTCGAGCTTGCGCAGGGCACTGGCCAGCGCCAGCGGGTCCCGCGTGATCGTGGCGCCCGACTCGTCGGCCTGGTACTCGCGAGACCGGCTGATGGCGAACTGGATGAGCGCCGCCGCCATCGGCCCCAGGATCGCGATCATGAGCAGCGCGATCGGGTTCGGACGGTCGTCGTCACCGCCCCTCGGGATGAAGTAGGCGAGGTTCGCCAGGAGCATGATCACGCTCGCCAGAGTCGCGGCGACCGAGGCGATGAGGATGTCGCGGTTGTAGACGTGCGCCAGCTCGTGTCCCAGGACCCCCCGCAGCTCCCGCTCGTCGAGCAGATCGAGGATCCCCTGGGTGGCGCAGACGGCGGCGTGCTCGGGGCTCCGCCCCGTCGCGAACGCGTTCGGCGCGTCGGTCGGCGACACGTAGAGCGCCGGCATCGGCTGGCCCTGCGCCTGAGCCAGCTCGCGGACGATCCGGTGGAGTGCCGGCTGGTCGGTCTCGGTCACCGGGTAGGCGTGCATGGAGCGCAAGGCGAGCTTGGCGCTGTTGAAGTAGGCGTAGCCGTTCATGGCCAGCGCGAGAAGGAACCCGATGACGAGGCCACCGGTCCCCCCGATCCAGTAGCCGACGAGCATCACGAAGCCGGCGAGCGTGGCCAGCAGGGCGGCGGTCTTGAGACCGTTGCGGTGCACGGCAGTCCTGTCCTTCCGACCCCGGGGGGCCTGGTTCACGGCCGACCGGTCGGTCAGCCCTCGTCCCGTTCAACGTCGGGATCGTCCGGGATCGTTCCCTCCGTGACGGTGGCCAACCATCCTTCGAGCCGGGGCTGCTCGTGGAGCAGCTCGTCGACCCCCGCGGCGGCGTAGTCGTAGACCGGAGACCAGAACAGCGCGTCGAACGGACAGACCTCGACGCAGATTCCGCAGTACATGCACAGGCCGAAGTCGATGGCGAAGCGGTCGAGCACGTTCGTCTGCTTGACGCGACCGCCACCGGGCGGTTGCACCTCCTCCTGGTGGGACTCGATGTAGAGGCACCAGTCGGGGCACTCGCGCGCGCACAGCATGCAGACGGTGCAGTGGTCGGCGAGCAGCGCGATGACGCCGCGGCTGCCGGGCTGCGCCGCCGTGGCGGGTCCCCGGTCGGTCACGTCGTTCCCCAGTCGGACGGCACGCCGGGCACCGCGGGCGACCGACGTCTCGGGCGGTCCGCGGCGTCCGCCGGATCCTTGCGGCCGGGCCACGGCTTGACCACCCGGGAGACCAGGACGAAGTCCTTGCGGAGCGGCCGGCCCTCGAACTCAGGCTGGAGCAGGAGCCGGTCCAGCGAGGGGTGCCCCACGAAGTCGATGCCGAACATCTCCCAGGTCTCGCGCTCGTGCCAGGCCGCCCCGGGCCACAGCGAGGTGGCGCTCGCCAGTGACGGATGGTCCCCGGGTACCCGGGTGCGAACGAGCAGCCGTCGTCCCGTGCGCTGGTCGACGACGTGAGCGACGACGCAGAAGCCCCGCGGGCTGTCGTCATAGGCCGAGAGCCAGTCGAGGAAGCTCAGCCCGAGCGCGTCGCGGGCCGTCTGGAGGGCAGCCAGCCAGAGGGCTGCCGGTAGGTCGACGTGGACGTCGCCGAAGGCCTCCGACACCTCACCTGCGCCGTCGAGCGCCTCGATCAGAGCAACGCCGAGCTGGTCCCGGGCGGTCACGGCCCGGATCTCCCCGCCGCGATCAGCTCGGCGAGCCGGCGCAGCCCGTCGACGAGCGCCTCCGGGCGTGGCGGGCAGCCAGGGACGAAGACGTCCACCGGCACCACCTGGTCGATGCCCTTGGTGACGCAGTAGGAGTCCCAGTACGGGCCGCCGGTGTTCGAGCAGGCGCCGAAGGACACGACGTAGGACGGCTGAGGCAGCCGGGCGTGGAGCCTGCGGACGGCCAGGGCCATCGCGTCGGTGACGGTGCCCGACACGACCAGCACGTCCACCCCTCCCAGGTCCGGGGCGGGCGTCAGTCCGGCGAGCGGACTCGGCTGGCCGTGCGACGCCGCCGTCATCTCCACCGCGCAGCAGGCGAGCCCGACGTCGAGCAGCCAGAGGCGGTCTCCAGCCCCGGTCACGAGGGTCGGGACCGTCGGAGCGCGCAGAGCCGGCGACCCCCGCACCGGCGTGGGAAGGGGAACGACGCCGGCCATGAGGCCATAGTGGTCGCGTGCAGGCGGCTGCCGCCAGGAGGGGCTCCTTCCCTCGGTGCGGTCGAACGCGCCCCGGATTCGTCGGGCGGCCGCACCGATCGGTCTGACTTAGGATGGATGCGTGGCCAAGCAGGTCGTCCAACTGGATCGCGTCATCATTCGCTTCGCCGGCGACTCCGGCGACGGCATGCAGCTCACGGGTGACCGGTTCACCTCGGAGACCGCATCGTTCGGCAACGACTTGTCGACCCTCCCGGACTTCCCCGCCGAGATCCGCGCACCCGCGGGTACGCTCCCCGGCGTCAGCGCCTTCCAGCTGCACTTCGCCGATCACGACATCATGACCCCGGGCGACGCGCCCAACGTGCTGGTGGCCATGAACCCTGCGGCGCTCAAGGCCAACCTGAAGGACCTCCCGCGCGGGGCGGACCTGATCGTGAACACCGACGAGTTCACGCCACGGAACCTCACCAAGGTCGGTTACACCGTCAGCCCCATCGACGACGGCAGCCTCGACGCGTACAACGTGCACCCGATCGCGTTGACCTCACAGACGGTCGAGGCGGTCAAGGGCCTCGGCGTGAGCAAGAAGGAGGCCGAGCGGGCGAAGAACATGTACGCGCTCGGACTGCTCTCCTGGCTCTACAACCGGCCCACCGACGGGACGATCCGGTTCCTCGAGGACAAGTTCAGCCGGAAGCCCGACATCCTGGCGGCCAACGTCGCAGCCTTCCGCGCCGGCTTCAACTTCGGTGACACCACCGAGGACTTCTCGGTGTCCTACGAGATCAAGCCTGCCCCGATGCGGACCGGCACCTACCGCAACATGAGCGGCAACCTGGCGCTCTCCTACGGCCTGGTGGCAGCTGCTCAGCGCAGCGGGCTCCCGATGTTCCTCGGCGCCTACCCGATCACCCCGGCCTCGGACATCCTCCACGAGCTGAGCAAGCACAAGCACTTCGGGATCAGCACGTTCCAGGCCGAGGACGAGATCGCCGGGATCGGGGCCGCCCTCGGCGCCTCGTTCGGCGGCGCACTCGCCGTCACGACCACCTCCGGGCCGGGCCTCGCCTTGAAGTCGGAGACGATCGGCCTGGCCGTGTCCTTGGAGCTGCCGCTCGTCATCGTCGACGTGCAGCGCGGCGGCCCGTCCACGGGGCTTCCGACCAAGACCGAGCAGTCGGACCTGCTGATGGCCATGTTCGGACGCAACGGCGAAGCACCCGTGCCGATCGTGGCGCCCCGCTCACCGGCTGACTGCTTCGACGCCGCGCTCGAGGCTTGCCGGATCGCGCTGGCCTACCGCACCCCGGTCTTCTTGCTCTCCGACGGCTACCTCGCCAACGGCTCGGAGCCATGGCGGATCCCGTCGATGGACGAGCTCCCCGACCTCACCGTCGAGTTCGCCACCGAGCTCAACCACGTCTCCGAGGACGGCACCGAGGAGTTCTGGCCGTACCTTCGCGACCCGGAGACCCTGGCCCGCCCGTGGGCCGTCCCGGGCACTCCCGGCCTCGAGCACCGCATCGGCGGGATCGAGAAGGCCGATGGCTCAGGAAACATCTCCTACGACCCGACCAATCACGATCTCATGGTGCGCACCCGCCAGGCCAAGGTCGACGGCATCGCACGGACGATCGCGCCGCTCGAGGTCGACGACCCGTCCGGGTGCGGCCCGCGTGCTCGTGCTGGGGTGGGGCTCGACGTACGGCCCGATCGGGGCAGCCTGTCGGCGCATCCGGCGCAAGGGCGGCTCGGTGGCCCAGGCCCATCTGCGCCACCTCAACCCGTTCCCGGCGAACGTGGGCGAGGTGCTGAGGGGTTACGACCGGGTCCTGATCCCGGAGATGAACCTCGGCCAGCTCGCCCTGCTCGTTCGCGGCCGCTACCTCGTCGATGCCATCGCCTACAACCAGGTGCGAGGTCTGCCGTTCAAGGCCGAAGAGCTCGAAGGAGTCATCGAAGACGTGATCGCCAGTGTCTGACACCAGTGTGTCGCTCGGCTTCCCCGGGCTCTCGGGCGTGCCACGCACGGACGACAAGCAGACGGCCAAGGACTTCAAGACCGACCAGGAGGTCCGCTGGTGCCCCGGGTGCGGTGACTACGCGATCCTCGCGGCGGTGCAAGGGTTCATGCCCGAGCTGGGGCTGCGCCGCGAGAACGTCGTGTTCGTGTCTGGGATCGGCTGCTCGTCCCGGTTCCCGTACTACATGAACACCTACGGCATGCACTCCATCCACGGTCGGGCCCCGGCCATCGCCACGGGGCTGGCGACCGCACGCCAAGACCTCTCGGTCTGGGTCATCACAGGGGACGGCGATGCCCTGTCGATCGGCGGAAACCACCTGATCCACGCCCTTCGGCGCAACGTGAACCTCAAGATCTTGTTGTTCAACAACAGGATCTACGGCCTGACCAAGGGCCAGTACTCCCCCACCTCGGAGCAGGGCAAGGTCACCAAGTCGACCCCCCTGGGGTCCTTGGATGCGCCCTTCAACCCGCTGTCGCTCGCGCTGGGGGCGGAGGCAAGCTTCGTCGCACGAACCATCGACTCCGACCGCAAGCACCTGACCGGAGTGCTCCGGGCGGCGGCGGCGCACGAGGGCACGGCGCTCGTCGAGATCTACCAGAACTGCAACATCTTCAACGACGGCGCTTTCGACCTGCTCAAGGAGCCCGACACCCGTGAGGAGTCGGTCATCCGCCTCGAGCACGGGCAGCCCGTGCGGTTCGGACCCGACGGACACCACGGACTGGTCCAGCACCGCAACGGCAGCCTTGGAGTCGTGGAAGTGGCCGAGGTCGCCCCCGACGACCTGTTGGTCCACGATGCGCACGCCGAGGATCCTTCGACCGCGTTCGCCTTGTCGCGGATCGCCGACATCACCTCGCTCGACCACTCCCCCATCGGGGTGTTCCGCGACATCCGGCGGCCGGCGTACGACCGGCAGGTCAACGAACAGCTCGACGCCGCCCGGGCGCAGCGTGGCGCAGGTGACCTGGCCGCGCTGCTCGCCGGCCAGGACACCTGGGTCATCGACTGACCGAGCAGCGGCGGGGGGTCCTCTTCGGCGTCGGGGCCTACCTGCTCTGGGGCCTGTTCCCTCTGTACTTCCCTCTCCTGGTGCCCGCCAGCGCCCTCGAGATCCTCGGCCATCGCGTGGTGTGGAGCCTGGCCTTCCTCACCCTCGTGCTCGTGCTCAGGCGACGCTGGTCCTGGGTGCTCGCTCTGCTGCACGACCCCCGTCGGCTGAGACTGCTGCTCGTCGCCGCCACGATGATCGCGGTCAACTGGGGGGTCTACATCTGGGCCGTGAACACCGGCCACGTGATCGAGGCTTCCCTCGGCTACTTCATCAACCCCTTGGTCACGGTGCTGATCGGGATCGTGGCCTTCCGGGAACGGTTGAGGCGTGCCCAGTGGGCCGCCGTGGGCCTCGGCGTCGCCGCCGTGCTGGTGCTCACCGTGGGATACGGCCGCCTGCCCTGGGTCGGGCTGGTGCTCGCCGTCTCGTTCGCGACGTACGGCGTCGTGAAGAAGGTGATCGGCATGCCGGCCCTCGAGAGCCTCTCCGCGGAGACCGGCATGCTCATCGTCCCGACGCTCGCCTTCCTCGGCTGGCTCAACCAGGACGGCGGGGCGGCGTTCGGTCACGAGGGCACCGGACACGTGGCCCTCATGGTCGGGCTCGGCGTGATCACCGCGGTCCCGCTGCTGCTGTTCGGGGCAGCCGCACCGCGCGTCCCGCTGACCACCCTGGGCCTCCTGCAGTACATCACTCCGGTGATGCAGTTCGCCTTGGGAGTGGTGGTGTTCAACGAGATCCTGACACCCGTTCGGGTCGCGGGATTCGTGCTCGTCTGGAGCGCGCTGACGGTCTTCAGCGTGGACGGGCTCCGTCACCGAGGCGATCTTCCGACCGCCCAGGTTCCCGCGACCGCCTGACCGTCCTCAACCGGTGCGGTCCACCACGACGTCGCACAAGGACGCAAGTGCCCGCTTGGCGGCGACGTCGGGGAGCGGAGCCAAGAGGTCGCGGGCCTCGTCGGCCCAGAGCTGCAGATCGCTCTTGGCGCGCTCCACGGCGGGGTGCGCACGGATGAGGGCCAGCGCCTCGGCATGCTCGTCGTCGTCGGCGAGCGGTCGGGACAGCAGGTCGAGCAGTCGGGCATCCCCCGGTGCGGCCTCGCGGAGGACGTGCAGCGCCGGCAGGGTGGGAACACCCTCACGAAGATCGGTGCCCGGGGTCTTGCCCGACTCCGTACGCTCGCTGAGCACGTCGAGCAGGTCGTCGGAGAGCTGGAAGGCCACGCCGATGCGCTCACCGAACTCGGTCAGCGTGCGCGTGGTCGCGGAGTCGGCCCCGGACAGCCAGGCACCGAAACGCCCCGAGGTCGCGATCAGCGAGCCGGTCTTGTCGCCCACCACCCGCAGGTAGTGGTCGAGGGGGTCGGCGCCCTCGACCGGTCCGACGGTCTCGTGGATCTGACCGGTCACGAGCCGCTCGAAGGTCTCGGCCTGGATCCGGACGGCCTCGGGCCCGAGATCGGCGAGGATGCGCGACGCTCGGGCGAAGAGGAAGTCCCCGGTCAGGATCGCGACCGTGTTGTCCCAGCGAGCGTTGGCTGATGCCGCCCCGCGCCGCAGCAGCGCCTCGTCCATGACGTCGTCGTGGTAGAGCGTGGCCAGGTGCGTGAGCTCGACGACGACCGCAGAGGGGACCACCTCGGGCCGACGGGGATCCCCGAACTGCGCAGCCAGGAGCACCAGGAGCGGTCGGAACCGCTTTCCTCCTGCGTCGACGAGGTGCTTGGCCACGTCACCGATGAACGGGTCGTCGCTCGCCACCGACTCGCGCAGCAGCGACTCCACCGACTCCAAGGACTCGGCCAGCTCGTTCTCGAGCTCGGGGTCGGCGACGCCGGCCCCGAACGGTCCGTTCAGCCTCACCGGGAGGATCGCCTAGCGGATGAACACCGACGCGCGGTCGGCGAGATCGAGGACCGGCTGGGGGACCACACCGAGGAGCACCGTGACGACCACGGCGGCCGTGATGGCCACTTGCGTCAGCACGCTCGGGACGGCGACCGTCGGTCCGTCGAGGGCCGGCTCGGAGAAGTACATGAGCACGATCACGCGGACGTAGAAGAAGGCCGCCATCGCGCTCACGAGGACGGCCACGATGACCAATCCGGTCGCGCCGCCGCCGATGGCTGCCGAGAAGACCGCGAACTTGCCCGGTGAAGCCGCTCGTGAGCGGGATGCCGGCGAGCGCCAGGAGGAAGAAGGCGAACACGCCCGCGACCAGCGGCGAGCGCCGACCAAGACCGGCCCACTGGGACAGGTGCGTGGCCTCTCCCGCCGAGTCGCGAACCAGGGTGACGACGGCGAACGCACCCACCGTCGTGAAGCCGTAGGCCACGAGGTAGAACATCGTGCTCGACACCCCGGACCGGTCGATGGCCAGGAACCCGGTGAGCAGGAAGCCCGCGTGCGCGATGGAGGAGTACGCCAGCATGCGCTTGACGTCGGTCTGGGTGATGGCCAGCAGGGCACCCACCACCATCGTGAGGATGGCGACGGCCCAGAACATCGGCTTCCAGTCCCACCGCACCCCGCCGAAGGCGACGTAGAAGACCCGCAGCATCGCTCCGAAGGCCGCGACCTTGGTGCAGCTCGCCATGAAGGCGGTGACCGAGGTCGGCGACCCCTGGTAGACGTCGGGGGTCCACGCGTGGAACGGCACGGCGCTGACCTTGAACAGCAGCCCCACGGCCATCAAGGCCATACCGGCGAGGAGGTACGGGTCGCGGCCGACGGTGGTGCTGACGGCGACCGAGATCTCACCGAGCCCCAGGACGCCGCCGAACCCGTAGACGAACGCCACCCCGAACAAGAAGAAGGCCGACGAGAACGCGCCGAGCAGGAAGTACTTGAGCGCTGCCTCCTGTGACAGCAGCCGCCGCCGGCGAGCCAGCCCGGCCATCAGGTAGAGCGGCAGCGAGAAGACCTCGAGGGCGACGAACAGGGTCAGCAGGTCGTTGGACGACGGGAACAGCATCATGCCGCCGACAGCGAACATGGTCAGCGGGAAGATCTCGGTCCTCGCCCAGCCCGCCGAGACGGCTGCCTGCTCCTCGACACCGCCGGGCGCTGCCGCCGGCATCGGCGAGAACGCATCGCCCGCGGGGTCGAGCGAGCGCTCGGCCATGAGCAACACCGCTGCGAACGACAGCAGGAGGACCGTGCCCTGGATGAACAGCGCCGGCCCGTCCACCGCGACCGCGCCCTCGGCGGCCAGCTGGTCCGTGCCCTGAAGAGCGTTGCGGACGACGAACCCGAAGGACACCGTCAGTCCCAGGAGCGCCAGAACGATCTGGGTCGTCCTGCGGTGGACGCGTGGGACGAATGCCTCGACGAGTACGCCGACCAGGGCCACGACGAAGACCACGAGCATCGGCGCCAGCGGCCCGTACTCGATCGTCGGCGCCTCGAAGCCAGAGGTGGCGGCCACGTGGATCACGGGGTGGTCCCTTCAGCGGACGGCACTGACCCGACGACCGGCGCGGGATCCGTGGCACCGACCTGCTCCAGCGTGGACGAGACGGCCGGGTTGATCACGTCGAGGACCGGCTTGGGGTAGAACCCCACCGCCACCAGGATCACGGCGAGCGGGACCACCGCGAGCAGCTCGCGCCCGCCCAGGTCTCGGAAGCCCTTCACGCTGTCCGACGCGGGCCCGGTCGCCACCCTCTGGAACCAGATGAGGATGTAGAGGGCCGCCAGCACGATGGCTAGGGTCGCCACCACCGCCGCGGCGGGATAGCGCGTGTAGGTGCCGATGAGCACCAGGATCTCGCTGACGAACGTCGACAGCCCCGGCAGCGCCAGTCCGCCGAGCCCCATGACCAGGAACGTCCCGGCCAGCAGCGGGGCGACCTTCTGCACGCCGCCGTAGTCGGAGATGAGCTTCGAGCCGCGACGGCTGACCAGGTAGCCGACCACCAGCAGGAGGCCGGCGGTGGAGAAGCCGTGGTTGACCATGTAGAGCGTCGACCCTGACTGCCCCTGGGAGGTGAACGCGAAGATCCCGAGCGCGATGAAGCCGAAGTGCGACAAGGAGGTGTAGGCGATCAACCGCATCATGTCGGTCTGCCCGATCGCCACCAGGGCGCCGTACACGATGCCCACCACCGCGAGGCCGACGACGACGGGGGCGTAGTAGCGGGAGGCATCGGGGAAGATCGGCAGGCAGTAGCGGATCATGCCGAAGGTGCCGACCTTGTCGAGCACACCGATGAGCAGGACGGCGGTGCCCGGTGTCGACTCCGAGGCCGCGTCCGGGAGCCAGGTGTGGAACGGCCACAGGGGCGCCTTGACGGCGAAGGCGAAGAAGAATCCCAGGAAGAGCATCTTCTGGGTGCCGACGTCGATCGGCAGGTCGCTGAGGACCGTGTAGTCGAAGGTCCCGCTGCCGAGCTCACGAGCCGACACGACCCAGAGCCCGATGAGCGCAGCGAGCATCAGCAGCCCACCCAGCAGGGAGTAGAGCAGGAACTTGACGGCTGCGTAGGAGCGCTGGGGGCCGCCGAACATGCCGATCATGAAGTAGACCGGGATCAGCATGACCTCGAAGAACACGTAGAACAGGAAGAGGTCGGTGGCGGCGAAGACACCGATCATCAGGGTCTCGAGGGCGAGGATCAAAGCGAAGTAGACCTTCACCGGCCGGTTGGCGCCGTCAGCCTCGTGCCACGCGGACAAGATCACGAGAGGGACGAGCACCGTCGCCATGGCGATCAGAACCAGGGCGATCCCGTCGATCCCCACGGAGTAGGAGATCCCGAAGGCAGGGATCCACTCATGGCTCTCGACGAACTGGAACGTGGGGCCGGCGGCGTCGAACTGGAGCGCCATGGCCACGGTCAGCGCGAGCACGAGGACCGAGACGCCCAACGCGATCTGCTTGGCCAGCAGCTCACGACCCTTGGGGAGTGCGGCGACGACGACGGCGCCCACGAGGGGCACCACGCCGAGGACGGTCAGCCAGGGCATCAGAACCTCACCAGGACGACGGCAAGCGTGACGATGGCCGCGCCCACGAACATGGACAGCGCATAGGAGCGGGCGAACCCGTTCTGGCTGCGCCTGCCCCGGGACGAGGCACCGCCGACCACGGCGGCGAAGCCGTTGACGAACCCGTCGATGACCCGGTTGTCGAAGAACACCAGCGACCGCGTGAGGTACTGACCGGGGCGCATGAACAACGACTCGTTGACCGTGTCGCCGTACAACGAGTTCCGGGCCGCGACCGTGAGACCGCTGCCCACAGGGGCGGTCACCGGCACCGGCTGGCGGCCGTACATCACCCAGGCGACGCCAACGCCGACCAAGACCATCGCCAGCGTGAGGAACGTGAGCGGCGAGAGGTACTTCGCCGCCTCGGCCTCGCCCAGCACCGGGTCGAGGAAGTCGATGAGCCGGTTCCCGATCATCAGGAAACCGCCCAACGCCACCGACCCGACGGCGAGCAGGACCATGGGGACGGTCATCGAAGCCGGCGCCTCGTGAGGGTGGTCCTCGTCGTGCCAGCGGGTCGGCCCGAAGAAGGTCGTGACCACGACCCGCGTCATGTAGAAGGCGGTGACTCCGGCCGTCAGCTGCGCGACCAGGCCGTAGACGATCGCCTGCCAACCGCCCGAGTGGTAGGCAGCGTCGATGATGGGGTCCTTGGTGAAGAACCCGGAGAACGGCGGGATGCCGATGATCGCCAGGTAGCCCAGGAAGAACGTCACGAACGTGATCGGCATCGCTTTCCGGAGACCGCCGTACCGACGGATGTCGAGGTGGTCACGCATCGCGTGCATCACCGCTCCGGCACCGAGGAACAACCCGGCCTTGAAGAAGCCGTGGCTCAACAGGTGGCCGATCCCCAGGGAGTAACCCGTGGTCCCCAACCCGACCGCCAGGACCATGTAGCCGATCTGCGACATCGTCGAGGCAGCCAGGGCCTTCTTGATGTCGTCCATCGCGCAGCCGATCACGGCTCCGAACGCGAGCGTCACGACGCCCACCACCGCGACGGCGGTCAGGGCCAAGGACGAGGCGTTGAAGATCGGGTGGGACCGAGCGATCAGGTAGACGCCGGCGGTCACCATGGTCGCCGCGTGGATGAGGGCGGACACGGGGGTCGGGCCCTCCATGGCGTCCAGCAACCACGCCTGCAGCGGTACCTGTGCCGACTTGCCGCAGGCCGCCAGGAGGAGCAGGAGTCCGAGCGCATCGAGCGTGCCCGAGCTGGCTGCGGGGACTCCGGCAAACACTCCGCTGAAGGCGACGCTGCCGAACGTGGCGAACATGATCATGACGGCCAGCGACAGCCCCACGTCGCCCACACGGTTCATGACGAACGCCTTCTTGGCCGCCGTTGCTGCCTCCGGCTTGTACTGCCAGAAGCCGATCAGGAGGTACGAGGCCAGTCCGACACCCTCCCAGCCGACGTAGAGCAGCAGGTAGCTGTTGGCCATCACCAGCAGCAGCATCGAGGCGACGAAGAGGTTCAGGTAGCCGAAGAAGCGACGCTTGTCCGGGTCGTGCTCCATGTAGCCGAGCGAGTAGACGTGGATGAGCGAGCCGACGAAGGTGATGAGGAGCAGGAAGCAGATGGACAGCTGGTCGAGCAGGAAGCCGACGTCGACCTGGAGCTCGCCGACGGGGATCCAGCTGTAGACGATCTGCTCGACCGCTCGCGACTCGGCAGGCTTCCCCAGCATGGCGGCGAACATGCTGGCCGCGAGCAGGAAGGACCCGAGGGGGAGGATCGTCGCGACGAGCGGTCCCCACCGGTCCGTGCGGCGACCGCCAGCCAGCAGAAGGAGGGCGCCCAGGAGCGGGAGGGCCACCACCAGCCACATCAAGGAGAACACACCCGACGCGGCCGTCACCGGCTCCACCTCGGACATGAGGGCGTGGGCGGACGTCATGCGTCACACCCGGAGCTCACGATCACGGTCATCCCCATCAGTACTTCAGCAGGTTGGCGTCGTCGACAGACGCGGAGCGCCGCGTGCGGAACATCGTCACGATGATCGCGAGCCCGACGACCACCTCGGCAGCGGCGACGACCATGACGAAGAACGCGAAGACCTGCCCGTCGAGGTTGCCGTTCAGGTCGGAGAACGTCACGAACGCGAGGTTGCAGGCGTTGAGCATCAGCTCGACGGACATGAAGACGACGATGGCGTTGCGGCGGACGAGCACGCCGACCGAGCCGATCGAGAACAGCAGGACGGAGACGACGAGGTAGGCGTCGGGGCTCATTCCTCATCACCCCCTTGTGTCAACGACCGCGGCACCGTGAGGTCCGAGGGCGTGCCGTCCGGAAGGAGCCCGAGTGTGTCGACGGCGTTGTGACGCGCGTAGACACCAGGCGCAGGCAGCGGAGGCACGTGCGCGCTCCGGGTCCGCGCCTCGGACAGCTCGCGCTGGGTGCGCTTCGGGAGCACGTGCTCGCGGTGGGCCAGCACCATGGCGCCCACGGCCGCCGTGATCAGCAGGGCGGCCGTCACCTCGAAGGCCCAGAGGTACTGCGTGAAGATCAGCCGCGCGATCCCCTCGACGTTGCCTCCGTCCGCAGCATTGGCCTCCGCGATCGCCCACGGGAGTCGTGTCCACGGTTCGCGCGACCACGGCGATCAGGAGCAGGGCGAAGCCGACTCCCCCGGCCACCGCCGCCACGCGCTGCCCGCGCAGCGTCTCCACGAGGGAGTCCGACGCATCAACACCGACCAGCATCAGGACGAAGAGGAACAGCATCATGACTGCGCCGGTGTAGACGACGATCTGCACGATGCCGAGGAAGACCGCGCCCTGCATCATGTACAGGAGGGCCAGGCAGATCATCGACAGCGCCAGCCAGAGCGCGCTGTGCACGGCCTTGCGGCTGATGACCATCATCAGGCCGCCGAGGACGGCCAGCGGCGCGATGATCCAGAAGGCGAGCTGCGTGGCGGTCATGAGACGTCCTCCACCGGGGTGCTGCTCGGGGACGGACTGCGTGACCCGACCGTGGTAGTAGTCGGTCTCGTCAGTGCCGGGGACCATGGGGTGAGGGGGCTCCAGCATCCCGGCGAGCAGCGGAGCGAGCAGGTCGTGCTTCTCGTAGATGAGCTCGGCGCGGTCGCTGTCGGCGAGCTCGAACTCGTTGCTCATCGTGAGGGCGCGCGTCGGGCAGGCCTCGATGCAGAGGCCGCAGAAGATGCAGCGCAGGTAGTTGATCTGGTAGACGCGGCCGTACCGCTCGCCCGGCGAGAAGCGCTCGCTCTCGGAGTTCGGAGCGCCCTCGACGTAGATCGCGTCGGCAGGGCACGCCCAGGCGCAGAGCTCGCACCCGACGCACTTCTCGAGGCCGTCCGGATGACGGTTGAGGACGTGTCGCCCATGGAACCTCGGTGCAGTCGTCTTGACCTGCTCCGGGTACTGCTCGGTCGTCACCTTCTTGAACATGGTGCGGAAGGTGGTGACGAAGCCCTTCCCGGGCATCGTCGACTCAGGCACGGGTGCTCTCCTCGGTCGGCATCGGCGGCACAGGGTAGCCGCCGTCATAGGGGTCGGGCTCGCGGCGAGGCTCCTCCGGGACAGCGCGGGCGCTGTTGCGCGCGTCCACCAGCGACCACACCAGAAGCAGCAACGCCCCCGCCACGAACGCGCCGACGATGACCCTGCTCAGCTCGGCCCCGTCGGAGCGCGCCACGCGCACTGCTGCGACACAGACGATCCAGACGAGCGAGGCGGGGATCAGAACCTTCCAGCCCAGCTTCATGAACTGGTCGTAGCGGAGGCGGGGAAGCGTTCCTCGCAGCCAGATGAACACGAAGATGAAGACGAGCAGCTTGCTGAAGAACCACAGGAGCGGGACCCAGCCCTCGTTGGCTCCTGACCAGAGCGAGATCGGCCACGGCGCACGCCAGCCCCCCAGGAACAGGGTCGTTGCGAGCGCGGAGACCGTCACGAGGTTGACGTACTCGGCCAGGAAGAACAGCGCGAACTTCAAAGAGCTGTACTCGGTGTGGAAGCCACCCACCAGCTCGCCCTCGGCCTCGGGGAGGTCGAACGGAGCCCGGTTCGTCTCCCCGACCATCGACACGACGTAGATGACGAAGGACGGAAGGAGAAGGACGATGTACCAGCCGGGCAGCGACACCGTACGACCGAGGATCTCCGCTGTCCCGCCGTTGGCCTGAGCCGCCACGATCTGCGAGGTCGACATGGTTCCAGCCATCAAGAAGACGCCCACGAAGGAGAGCCCCATGGCCACCTCGTAGCTGATCATCTGCGCGCTGGACCGCAGCCCGCCCAGCAGCGGGTAGGTCGAGCCGCTCGACCAGCCGGCCAGGACGATGCCGTAGATGCCGACGGAGGCGACGGCGATCACGTAGAGGACGGCGACCGGGAAGTCCGTCAGCTGCAACGGCGTCACATAGCCGAAGATCGACACCTCGGGCCCGAACGGGATCACCGCCCAGGTCAGGAAGGCCGGGACGACCGCGAGGATGGGCGCGAGGATGAAGACGGCCTTGTCTGCGGCCTTCGGGATGATGTCTTCCTTGAGCGCCAGCTTGATGCCGTCGACCAGACCCTGGAGGAGCCCGAAGGGGCCGACCCGGTTGGGGCCGACCCGCTGCTGCATGCGGGCGACGACACGTCGCTCGCCCCAGATGTTGATCAGCGTGAAGAGCACCAGGATCACGAAGACCGCGAGCGCCTTGAGCGCGATCAGCCACCAGGGGTCGTTGCCGAACCCGCTGGGCTGCGTCACGGTGGTCGCGAGACTCACTGCGCACCTCCCGCGCTGATCGTGACCGTCGAGCCCGCACCCGCGCGGAGCTCGCGCCTCAGCGCGCACCCCACGGAGTTCGTGGGCAACCACACGACGCCGTCAGGAACCGTACCGACCTTGGCAGGCACCGTCACCGAACCCCGTGACGAGACGACCGTGACCACGTCGCCGTCAGCCACCCCGGCTGCTGCGGCCGTCACGACCGACATCAGGGCGACGGCGGCCTTCGCAGTGCCGGCGAGGTGCGGCTCACCGTCTTGCAGGCGCCCGGCGTCCAGGAGCGTGTGCCACGTCGCCAGCACCAGGCCCGATGCCGGCTCGGAGGCGGTGACGTCCGGCGGGGCCTCGCGGGTGCCGTTCCAGGACTCCAGCTCGGCCAGATCGGCGCGGGCGCTCTCGGGGTCGGCCACGGAGAGCGCGACCCCGAGCTCGTCGGCGACCAGCCCCAGGATCCCAGCGTCGGTGAGCGCGAAGGTGTGTCGGAGAACTTGTGGGAACTCGCGGCGACGACCCTCCCAGTCCACGAAGGAGCCGGCCTTCTCGACCACCGGGGCCACGGGGAACACCACGTCGGCTCGGTCGGTGACCTCGCTGCGCCGGAGCTCGAGGCTGACCACGAAGCCCACGGCGTCGAGCGCAGCCAGCGCCGAGGTCGGGTCGGGGAGATCCCCTGGATCCACTCCGCCGACGACCAAGGCGTCGAGGTCTCCCGCCGCGGCAGCGTCGAGCATCTCGCTGGTCGAACGACCGGGCGCGCTAGGAAGGTTGTCGATGCCCCACGCTGCCGCGGCGTCGACACGGGCCCCAGCGTCGCTCACCGGACGGCCACCGGGGAGGAGCCCGGGCAGGGCACCCGCCTCGAGGGCGCCTCGCTCACCGGCTCGCCTCGGTACCCAGCTCAGCTTGGCGCCCGTGGCACGTCGCCAGGCGACCGACGGCGCTGAGGGCCCCAGCGCTCTCGGCGAGTCGCTCTCCGACGAGGATCACGGCACCGGGCTCGCGGAGGAGCTCAGCGACCTCGGCACCGAGGTCGGCGCCTCCGGCGGCCGGCTCGGACAACCGGGACACGACAGCGGCTTCGCCGCCCGGAACAGCCGGCAGGAGCGTGCCACCCAGCTTGGTGAGCCCGCGCGTGGCGAAGGGCGCGACGGAAGCCACCCGCGTGCCCCCGCGTCGCGTCGCCTTGCGCAGCCGGAGGAACACGATCGGCGACTCCTCCTCAGGCTCGAGGCCGACGAGGAGCACCACCGGGGCGTGCTGGAGATCGGCGTACGTCGCCGTCGACGGGTCCTCGACACCTCGTCCGGCGACGAAGGAGCCGAGGAACTGCGCCTCCTCAGCGGAGTGCGGCCGCGCCCTGAAGTCGATGTCGTTGGTCCCGAGCGCGACCCGGGCGAACTTCGCGTACCCGTAGGCGTCCTCGAGGGTGGACCGGCCGCCGACCAGGACGCCTGCCCCGCGGCCGCCCCGCGCCGCTGCAAGCCCGCGCGCGGCGACGTCGATGGCCTCCGGCCAGGATGCCTCGACGAGCTCACCCGACTCGTCACGCACGAGCGGAACCGTCAGGCGGTCCTCGAGCCCGGCGTAGTGGAAGGCCCAGCGACCTTTGTCGCAGTTCCACTCCTCGTTGACGGCCGGGTCGTCGCCGGCCAGTCGCCGCAGCACGGAGCCCCGACGTACGTCGGTGCGAAGGGCACAACCGGAGGCACAGTGCTCGCACGCAGTCGGAGTGGACACCAAGTCGAACGGACGTGAGCGGAACCGGTACGCCGTACCGGTAAGAGCTCCTACCGGGCAGATCTGCACGGTGTTGCCGGAGAAGTAGGAGTTGAACGGCTGCTCAGGGCTCGCGACGGCGATCTGCTGGTGGGCGCCCCGCTCGACGAGCTCGATGTAGGGGTCGCCGGCGATCTGGTCGGCGAACCGCGTGCAGCGGGCGCAGGAGATGCAGCGCTCGCGGTCGAGCAGCACCTGGGAGGACAGCGGGATCGGCTTGGGGAAGGTCCGCTTCGGCCCGTCGAAGCGCGACTCCCCCCGGCCGTTGGCCATCGCCTGGTTCTGCAGCGGGCACTCGCCGCCCTTGTCGCAGACGGGGCAGTCGAGCGGGTGGTTGATGAGGAGCAGCTCCATGACCCCGTGCTGGGCGTCGGCTGCGACAGCCGAGGTGAGCTGGGTGCGGACCACCATGCCCTCGGTGGCCGTCGTCGTGCACGAGGCGACAGGCTTCAGCTGCCCCTCGACCTCGACCAGGCACTGCCGGCACGCCCCGGCCGGGTCCAGCAGCGGGTGGTCGCAGAAGCGCGGGATGGCGATGCCGAGCTGTTCGGCGGCCCGGATGACCAAGGTGCCCTTGGGCACCGAGATCAGCACCCCGTCGACGGTCAGCGAGACGAGGTCGTCGCGCTGCTCGACGGGTGGGCCCCCCGGGGCACTGGTGATGACCGTCATCAGGCGTGCGCTCCGGAGTAGACCGACGCCGCCATGGGGTCGAACAGCTCCGCGGCCGGCGTGGTGGTGCCGAGCATGAACTCGTCCTTGAAGTACTTGAGGGCGGACTGGATCGGAACCGGTGCCGAGTCACCGAGCGCGCAGAAGGACCGACCGATCATGTTCCGACCGACCTCCTCGAGGGTGTCCAAGTCGGCCTGGGTGCCCACGCCGCTCTCGAAGCGCCGCATGAGCTGGACGAGCCAGTAGCCGCCCTCACGGCACGGGGTGCACTTCCCGCAGGACTCGTGCTTGTAGAACTCCACCCATCGGGTGGCGGCCCGGACGACGCTCGTGGAGTCGTCGAAGACCATCACGGTGGCGGTTCCCAGGAAGGTGCCGGCTGCGTTCATGTCCTCGTACGTCAGAGGCGTGTCCAGGTGGTCGGCCGTCAGCCACGGGACCGAGGACCCGCCGGGGAGCCAGAACTTGAGCTCGTGGCCCTCGCGAACCCCGCCCGCCAGCTCGAGAAGCTCGCGCAGGGTGCAGCCGAGCTCCATCTCGAACAGCCCTGGCGAGGCCACGTGCCCAGAGACGGCGAACATCTTGAAACCGGGTGACTTCTCGGTGCCCATCGCGCGGAACCAGTCGGCACCGCGGGTGAGGATCGACGGGACGCTGGCGATGGTCTCGACGTTGTTGACCACGGTCGGTGCGGCGTACAGCCCAGCGACTGCGGGGAAGGGAGGTTTGAGTCGCGGCTGCCCTCGGTAGCCCTCGAGGGAGTCGAGCAGCGCCGTCTCCTCGCCGCAGATGTAGGCACCCGCGCCCGCGTGCACCGTGATCTCGAGATCGAACCCCGAACCGAGGATGTCGCGGCCCAGGTAGCCGGCGTCGTAGGCCTCCCGAACCGCAGACAGCACGCGACGGATGACGTGCGGGACCTCCCCACGGATGTAGATGAAGGCGTGCTCCGCGCGGATGGCGTACGACGCGGCGATCATCCCCTCGATGAGTGCGTGCGGGTTCGCCAGCAGGATGGGCACGTCCTTGCAGGCGCCCGGCTCGGACTCGTCGGCGTTGATGACGAGGTAGTGCGGCTTGTTGTCGCCCTGCGGGACGAAGCCCCACTTCATGCCTGTGGGGAAACCGGCGCCGCCGCGACCGCGAAGTCCCGAGTCCTTGATCGCCTGGATGACCTCGTCGGGATGACGCGCCAAGGTCGGTGCCACGGTGTCGTAGCCGCCATGCCTGCGGTACCCCTCGAGCGTGAAGGAGTCCGGATCGTCCCAGTGGGCTGAGATCACGGGAACCAAGGGCACGACTCAGCCCTCCTTCGCCGCGTCGGCCCGGGCTCGGTCGGCTCCGGCACGCATGATCGAGTCCGCGCTCACGCCCTCGCCACCCAGGCCGTCGTCGAAACCGGCGAACACCCGCCGTACCTCGCTCAACGGCCGCACGACGGCCGGCCCCCGGGTCGAGGCGACGTCACCGTCGGCGCGCAGGGTGTCGGCGATGTCCTTGGCCTGCGCGATCGTGACGTTGTCGACGAACTCCCAGTTCGCCGTCAGAACCGGAGCGTGCGTGCAGGCAGCCTGACACTCGATGCGCTCGAGCGTGAGGGCGCCGTCGGCCGTCGTCTCGCCACTGCCCACGCCCACGTGCTCGCTGAGGGCCGACCAGAGAGCATCGCCCCCGAGGACTGCGCACATCGTGTTGGTGCAGACGCCGATGTGGTGACGGCCCTGGTCCTTGCGGACGTACATCGTGTAGAACGACGCCACCGCCGTGGTCTCCGCCGGCGTGACACCGACGAGCTCGGCCACGGCAGCCAGGCTCTCGTCGCTCAGGTGACCCTCGACGGACTGCACCAGGTGCAGCAGGGGCATCAGCGCGGAGCGCGGGCGCGGGTAGCGCGCCATGATCGCGCGCATCTCGTCCTGCGTGCTGTCGGTCAGGGACATCTCAGCGGTCCACCCCACCCATGACGGGATCGATCGAGGCGACCGCAGCGATGACGTCGGCGACCTGGCCGCCCTCGCACATCGCGGCCGTGGCCTGCAGGTTCGTGAAGGAAGGGTCACGGTAGTGGACCCGGTAGGGGCGCGTGCCACCGTCGGAGACGACATGGACCCCGAGCTCGCCCCGCGGGGACTCGACCGGCACGTAGGCCTGGCCAGCAGGGACGCTGAAACCCTCGGTCACCAGCTTGAAGTGGTGGATCAGCGCCTCCATCGACTCACCCATGATGTGGCGGATGTGGTCGAGGGAGTTGCCCATGCCGTCGGCGCCGATCGCGAGCTGCGCCGGCCAGGCGATCTTCTTGTCCTCGACCATGACCGGTCCGGGGCGCAGCCGATCGAGGCACTGCTCGACGATCTTCAGCGACTCACCCATCTCGCCGAGCCGGATCAGGAAGCGGCCGTAGGCATCGCTGGTCGTCTGGGTGACGACGTCGAAGTCGTAGGTCTCGTAGCCGCAGTACGGCTGCATCTTGCGCAGGTCCCAGGGCAGGCCGGTGGCCCGCAGGACCGGCCCGGTGATGCCGAGGGCCATGCATCCGCTCAGGTCGAGGTAGCCGATGTGCTCGGTCCGGGCCATCCAGATGCCGTTGTCCTCGAGCAGCGCCGCGGTGTCCTTGAAGTTGTGCCTGAGCAGCTTCACCGCGTCAGCGATCTGGTCGACCGCCCCTGGAGGCAGGTCCTGGACCACGCCGCCCGGACGGACGTAGGCGTGGTTCATGCGCAGGCCGGTGACGAGCTCGAAGATGTCGAGCACGGTCTCGCGCTCACGGAAGCCGAAGATCATGGCGGTCAGCGCGCCGAGCTCCATGCCGCCGGTGGCCAGGGCCACGAGGTGGGAGGAGATCCGGTTGAGCTCCATCATCATCACGCGGATGACCGTGGCCCGCTCGGGGATCTGCTCGGTGATGCCCAGCAGCTTCTCGACCGCCAGGCAGTACGCCGTCTCGTTGAAGAACGGCGAGAGGTAGTCCATGCGCGTCACGAACGTGACGCCCTGCGTCCACGACCGGTACTCGAGGTTCTTCTCGATGCCGGTGTGCAGGTAGCCGATGCCCACCCGGGTCTCGGTGACCGTCTCCCCGTCGAGCTCCAGGATCAGCCGCAGCACGCCGTGGGTGGACGGGTGCTGCGGGCCCATGTTGACGACGATGCGCTCCTGCTGGGAAGCCGCCACGCCCTGGACGACGGTGTCCCAGTCCTGCCCGGTGACCGTGTAGATCGTGCCCTCGGTCGTCTCACGACTGCCGGCGTACTCGTCGTCTCCAGCACCCGCGGCGGCGTAGGTCACGTTGTCTGTGGTGGACATCAGGAGTAGGCCCTCCTCTCGTCCGGCGGCGGGATCTCGGCGCCCTTGTACTCCACGGGGATGCCGCCCAGCGGGTAGTCCTTGCGCTGAGGGTGGCCGGGCCAGTCGTCCGGCATCTGGATGCGGGTGAGCGCCGGGTGCCCGTCGAACACGAGCCCGAAGAAGTCGTAGGTCTCCCGCTCGTGCCAGTCGTTGCCGGGGTAGACCGACACGACCGACGGAAGGTGCGGATCGGCATCGGGGACAGAGACCTCGACGCGCACCCGCCGGTTGTGGGTGTAGGAGAGCAGCGGGTAGACCGCGTGCAGCTCGCGGCCCTCCTGCTCGGGGAAGTGCACCCCGTTGACACCGAGACACATCTCGAACCGAAGGTCAGGGTCGTCCCTCATCGTCTGCATGAAGACGATGAGGTGCTCGCGCCGGACGTGGAAGGTCAGCTCGCCGCGGTCGACCAGCACGCTCTCGAGGGCGGCGTCGGCATCGGGGAGGACCCTCGCAAGGGTGTCGGCGACCTCGTCGAACCAGCCGCCGTACGGGCGGGGGCTCGAGACGGGGACCGAGACGTCGCGGGCCAGGCCGCCGAAGCCCGAGGTGTCGCCCGAGCCGTGAGTGCCGAACATGCCCGGACCGGCGGGCGACCACCTCGGTCGCCACCGCCGCTTCGGCGGAGGGGAGCTCGATCTCGGTCACCGCAGCAGCCCCTTCATCGCCGAGGTGGGGGGCGCTGCCAGCGCGACCTGCTCGAGCTCGGCCACCTGCGCCCGACGCTGCGCGCCGAGCTTCTCGTGCTGGATCTGGTCGTGGATCTTCAAGATCGCGTCCATGAGCATCTCCGGGCGCGGTGGGCAGCCCGGGAGGTACATGTCGACCGGGACGACGTGATCGACTCCCTGGACGATCGCGTAGTTGTTGAACATCCCGCCGGACGACGCGCAGGCGCCCATGGCGAGGACCCACTTCGGGCCGGTCATCTGGTCGTAGATCTGGCGAAGGACCGGAGCCATCTTCTGGCTGACACGCCCGGCCACGATCATCAGGTCGGCCTGCCGGGGGGATGCGCGGAAGACCTCCATGCCGAAACGGGCCAGGTCGTAGCGTCCGGCACCCGTGGCCATCATCTCGATCGCACAGCAGGCCAGACCGAAGGTCGCCGGCCACAGCGAGTTCTTGCGGGCGTAGCCGGCGAGTCCTTCGACCGTCGTCAGCAGGACGCCGCTCGGCAGCTTCTCCTCGAGACCCATCAGTGCACTCCGCTTCCGGGGACGGTCAGTCCCACTCGAGCCCGCCGCGCCGCCAGACGTAGGCGTAGGCGACGGCCAGGGTGAGGATGAACAGCACCATCTCGACCAGGCCGAACGCGCCGAGCTGGTCGAAGGCGACTGCCCACGGGTAGAGGAACACGATCTCGATGTCGAAGATGATGAAGAGCATGGCGGTCAGGTAGTACTTGACCGGGAACCGACCGCCCCCGATGGGCTGAGGAGTCGGCTCGATCCCGCACTCGTAGGCGTCGAGCCTTGCGCGGTTGTAGCGCCGGGGGCCACTGAGGTAGCCGGCCGCGACGGAGAACAAGGCGAAGCCGAGGGCGATCGCCCCAAGCCACAGGACGGGTGCCGCAAGTCTCACGTCACGCTCCTCTCTCGTCCGGGTCGCGGCGTCGGCGCGCTCATCCTAGGACCGTCTCAGGCTGCCGGCGCCAGCCGGGTCAGCCCGTTGATCACACGGTCCATCGCGTCGCCCCCGCGGGGGTCGGTGAGGTTCGCCAGCAGCTTCAAGGTGAACTTCATGAGCGTCTCCCGCGGCAGCCCGTACCGGGTCGCGAGCTTCATGACCTCGGGGTGCCCGATGGCCTTCACGAAGACCCGGCCGAGGGTGAAGTAGCCGCCGTAGGCCTCCTGCAGAGCGGTCGGGTAACCGTGGAGGGCCACCTCGCGGGCCGCGGCCGTCGGGCGCGACAGCGCCTGCGCCACGACCTCGGCGGCCAGCGAACCGGACTCCATCGCGTAGGCGATCCCCTCGCCGTTGAAGGGGTTGACCATGCCGCCCGCATCACCGACCAGCAGCATGCCCCGCGTGTAGTGGGGGGTGCGGTTGAAGCCCATCGGCAGGGCCGCGCCACGGACGGGCTGCGTCATGTTCTCGTCGCGGAAGCCCCACTCCTCAGGCGTCTGGTCGAGCCAGCGCTTGAGCAGGTCCTTGTAGTCGACGTGGCCGAACGCCGTGCTCGTGTTGAGGATCCCGAGGCCGACGTTGACCGTGCCGTCGCCCACTCCGAAGATCCACCCGTAGCCAGGGAGGAGCTTGCGGTCCGGACCGGTGCCGTCCCAGAGCTCGAGCCAGGACTCGAGCCAGTCGTCGTCGTGGCGCGGACTCGTGTAGTAGGTGCGGACAGCGACCCCCATGGGACGGTCGTCGCGCTTGCGCAGGCCCATGGCGAGCGACAGCCGCGTCGAGTTCCCGTCCGCGGCGACGACCAGCGGCGCGCGGAAGGTCGTCTCCGGACCCTTGGTCCCGTCGTCCTCGACCTGCCGGGCGGTCACCCCGAGGATCCGGCCCGTGCGCGGGTCGAGCAGCGGGGCCTCCCACGTTCGTGCGCTCGTGGAGCCGTGCACCGGCCTTCACCGCCTGGCGGGCCAGGACGTCGTCGAAGTCCATCCGCGGACGCACGAGTCCGTAGTCAGGGAAGGAGGCGAGCTCCGGCCACCGCAGCTCGAGCCGGTGCCGTCCGCCGACGATCCGCAGGCCCTGGTTGTGCAGCCAACCCGCCTCGGCGCTGGTGTCGACGCCGAGGGAGACCAGCTGCTTCACCGCTCGGGGCGTGAGTCCGTCGCCGCAGACCTTCTCCCGGGGGAAGGCGGTCTTCTCGAGCAGCAGGACGTCGAGCCCGGCCTGGGCGAGGTGGTAGGCCGTCGTCGAGCCGCCCGGACCGGCGCCTACGACGATGACGTCGGCGTCGCGGTCGGTCGCTGCGGAGGTCATGGAACGGTCCTTGAGTGCGCGAACGGAGAGGTGCTCGTGAAAGTTTTCACGAGCACCTCGTCATCCTATTCCCACCCGGCGCGGCACGCATGTGCGTCATGGACGCACGGCCCGGTGGAGCGCCACGATGCCGCCGCTCAGGTCCCGCCAGGCCGGTCGCCCCCACCCGGCGTCACCGATGACGGCCGCCAGCGCCGCCTGGTCGGGCCAGGCCCGGATGGACTCCGCGAGGTAGACGTAGGCCTCGGGGTTCGAGCTCACCGCGCGAGCCGTCGGTGGCAGGGCCCGCATGAGGTACTCGACGTAGACCGTGCGAAACGGCGCCCAGGTGGGGTGGCTGAACTCGCAGACGACCAGCCGCCCCCCTGGCTTGGTGACCCGGAGCATCTCCGCGAGCGCTGCTGCGATGTCGGTGACGTTGCGCAGACCGAAGGAGATCGTCACGGCGTCGAAGCTCGCGTCCGCGAAGGGAAGGCGGAGCGCGTCGCCCGCCGTGAAGGCGAGCTCCGGCTGGCGGCGCTTACCGACGCCGAGCATGCCCAGGGAGAAGTCGCACGGCACCACGTCCGCTCCTGCGGCGCGGAAGGGCTCGCTGCTGGTGCCTGTTCCGGCCGCGAGATCCAGCACGCGCTGACCAGGTTGGGCTCGGACCGCGGTCGACTACTGCGCGCCGCCACCTGCGGGCCTGGCCCAGGGACAGCACGTCGTTGGTCACGTCATAGCGCTCGGCGACGTCGTCGAACATCGCGGCGACGTCGTGGGGTGCCTTGTCGAGCTGGGCGCGAGTCATCGTGGGTCAGCCTGCCAGCCCGAACCGCGGGCGACGCCGGTCGAGAGGGGTGGCCCGGGCTGACTCAGCGCTGGAAGCCCTCGCGGTTGATTCGGTCGGTTGCCTCGTGACGCTCGTGCGGTCGCTGGGCGGGGCGCCGGTGCCGTTCACCAGGAAGTAGGCCACGGCGCCCACGAACGGGATGAGGACGATCAGCGCGATCCAGAGGATCTTCATGCCGGTGCTCGCCTTCGACTTGATCACGAAGTACAGCGCGAACAGGGCCAGGGCAAGGACGGCGAAACCGAGGAACGGTCCCATAGATCGCAGCACGGAGGACTCCCACGGCTGGGCCGCCGACAGTCGGCGGGTGAGACGCCGACGGTACTCCGCTCGGACGCCCGAGGGGTAGGAATACGCGTCGGCCCGTACGCTGGTGCGCTGTGAGTACGGCCGTCGTCAACCCCGAGGCGTTCGCGCGCCTGGTGGTGCGCACCGTCGAGATCGCCGACCCCGGCCCGCTGCTGTCGCTGCTTCCACGGGAGGACGCCTTCGCCTGGGTCAGGCACGACGAGGGACTGGTCGGCTGGGGAGCGCGCCGTTCGCCTGGAGACCCGCGGTGAGAACCGGTTCGCCGAGGCCGAGTCGTGGTGGCGGGACGTCGTCAGCCACGCAGTCGTGCGCGACGAGATCGACCTCCCCGGGAGCGGCCTGGTGGCCTTCGCGTCCTTCGCCTTCGACTCGGGCGGCGAGGAGGTCTCGCTCGTGATCGTGCCGAAGCGTCGTCGTGGGGAGACGAGGCGCTCGATGGTTCGCGACGACCGTGGGCGACGGCGCTCTCCCGTGGCGGCTTCCCTGGTCCCCACGGACGCGCCCGACAGCCCCCGTGACGTCGTGTTCGCCGACGGGTCGCGGTCGGGCACCGACTGGACGACGGCGGTGGCCGAGGCCGTGCGGCGGATCGGGGCCGGCGACTTGGAGAAGGTGGTGCTCGCCCGCGACCTGATCGCGGAGTCGGCCTCCTCCCTCGACGTGCGCTGGCCGCTCACCCGGCTGGCCGAGGACTACGACGGCTGCTGGACCTTCCTGGTCGACGGACTGCTCGGCGCGACTCCCGAGATGCTGGTGCGGCTCGAGAAGGACCTCGTCACGTCCCGCGTCCTGGCCGGCACGATCCGGCGCACCGGTGACGACGTCCACGACTTGGCGCTCGCCGCCTCGCTGGCCCGCTCGAGCAAGGACCTGGAGGAGCACGAGTACGCCGTCCGCTCAGTGGCCGACGCCCTGGCGCCGCACTGCTCGCCGATGAACGTGCCCGAGGCGCCGTTCGTCCTCCACCTCCCCAACGTGATGCACCTCGCCACCGACGTCACGGGAGTCGTGCGGGACGGCTCGACCGCCCTGGGCTTGGCCGCGGCGCTGCACCCGTCGGCTGCCGTGTGCGGAACGCCCACCGAGGTGGCCCTCGACACGATCCGGGACCTCGAGGGCATGGACCGCGGGCGCTATGCCGGACCGGTCGGCTGGATCGGTGCCGACGGCGACGGGGAGCTCGGGCATCGCCCTCCGGTGCGCCCGCGTGCGAGGGCTCGCGGCTGACGGCTCTACGCCGGTTGCGGCATCGTCGCCGGATCCGACCCCGAGGCCGAGCTGGCCGAGGCGCAGGCGAAGTTCATCGCCATGCGCGACGCGCTCGGGGGGGCCTGACCCTCACGAGTGCGGCGGCCGAGTGACGGGCTGGGGCTGCACGGAGTCGAGCACGAGCACCGCACGGGCGTCCGGGGCACAGAAGGCCAGCTGGTTGCCCCAGTAGCCGTCGGGGACGCCCACGAGATCCGTCACGGGCATGGTGACCGCTTGCGCGACGACCTGGTCGCCGGGAGCGACCGCGGTTGCCGTCGACGAGCAGGACCACGCGCGCGTCGTCCCGTGCCTGCTCCGCGCCGCGTGGCCACACGGCGAACTGGCTGCCCTCGGTCCGGTCACGACATAGAGGCAACCCGTCGTCGGTCTGGAGCACCTGACCGGTGACCTCCGAGCGGACGCCTGGATAGGACTCACCGTCGCGCTGGTTCGGCAGCGGTCCGCCGGCGGTGTTGTCCGAGGTGCCGCCGCACGCCGCCAGAACAAGAACGACCCCGAGGGCAGCCACCAGAGAGGGCCCTGAGGTGTGGTGGCTTCCTCATCGTCGCCTCCGAGACGTCGGCCCCTTCTGAGGGCGAGTACGCCTAGGACGCCGCCGGGCCGCGCCGCGTTCCATGAAGACCGCGTCAGGCGTCCACGAGGTCGGGCGAGAGCCGGCTCCTCCGCGGCCGTCGGTCCGCCCTCCACCGAGAGGTTGGGGAGCACGCGGTCGAGCCAACCCGGGAGCCACCAGTTCGCCTTCCCGAACAGCTGCATCAACGAGGGGACCAGCAGCGAGCGGATCACGGTGGCGTCGACCAGCACCGCCGCCGCCAAGCCGATCCCGAACAGCTGGATCACGCGCTCACCGCCCGAGGACGAACGACCCGAAGACGACGAACATGATGAGAGCGGCCGCGGTGATCACTCGCCCGGTGTTCGCCAGGCCGCGCGTCACAGCAAGGGTGTTGTCGCGGGTCCTGATCCATTCCTCGTGGATCCGGGAGACGAGGAACACCTCGTAGTCCATGGACAGCCCGAAGAGGATGGCGAAGAGCATGACGGGCAGGAACGACTCGATCGGGCCGGGCTTGATCCCGAGCAGGTCGGCGCCCCAGCCCCACTGGAAGACCGCGACGATGATGCCGAAGGCGGCACCGATGGACAGCAGGTTCATGACCGCGGCCTTGACCGGCACCAGGATCGACCGGAACACCATCATCAGCAGCACGCACGAGATGAGCACGACGACGCCGAAGAACAGCGGAAGCTTGCCGACGTGAGGACCTGACCGAAGTCAGCGAAGATCGCCGTCGACCCTCCGACGTAGACGGCCACCGAGGTGCCGCTGCGTCGTCGCGGGAACGATGTCGTCGCGGATGCGGTCGAGGAGGTCGGTCGGTCGCCTCGTCCTGAGGTGAGGACGTGGCGTAGACCGTGATGAGCGCGGTGTCACCGGACGGCAGGACGGTCGCCGGAGTGACGCTGGCGACCCCCGGGTCGGCGCACGAGCTCCGCGACCAGTGGATCGAACACGGCGGGGTCGGTGCCGGCCGGCATGTCAGCCACGAGCAGGAAGGGACCGTTGAAGCCCGGCCCGAAGCCCTCGGCGAGGAGGTCGTACGCCTCGCGGGTCGTCCGACCCTCGGGGTCGTTGCCGGCATCGCTGGACCCGAGCCGCAGAGCGAGCGCGGGAACGCACGATCGCCAGGATGATGGCGAGCCCGGCCAGCGCACCGATCACCGGCCGGCGCTGGATGGTTCGCGACCAGCGCGCCCAGCCCTTCTCCCCGGCGTGGTCCGCGTAGCTGATACCCCGGCCCAGGCGGAACCGGTCGATGCGGGGGCCCGAGCATGCCAAGAGCAGCGGGGAGCAGCGTGATGGCCGCGAGCATCGTGAAGGTCACGACGACCGCGGAGGAGACCGCCACACCGTGCAGGAAGCTCACCCCGAGCAGGAACATGCCGAGGAAGGAGACGACGACGATCGATCCTGCGAACACCACCGCCCGGCCGGAGGTGGCGCCGGCTTCGACGACCGCCTCCTCGACGGTCAGCCCGGCGTGCAGCCCCGTCCTGAACCTGGTGACGACGAAGAGCGCGTAGTCGATCCCCACGCCGAGCCCGATCAGGGTCGCCAGGATCGGCGCCCAGTCGGGCACGTCGATCGACATGGGTGAGGAGTGCGACGAGCGACAGCCCGGCACCGATCGACAGGAGTGCGACGACCAGCGGCATGGCCATGGCGACGAGCGAACCGAAGGTGAAGAACAGGACGACGGCGGCGATCGCGACGCCCAGGATCTCGGACTTCGGCGGAGGAGCCTGCTCGACGAACTGGACCGCAGTGCCCCCCATCTCCACCTGGAGCGTTGCGCTGTCGAAGGACAGTGCCAGGTCGACGACGCCCTTCACCTGCTCCAGGGGCAGCTCCTGGACCAGCCCGTCGAAGGTCAGCGTCGAGAACCCGATCCGGCCGTCCGGTGAGATCGCCGGCTGGGGACCGGCATACGGGTCAGTGACGGAGGCGACCAGCGGATCCGCGGCAAGTGCCGCCAGGGCGGCCTCGACCTCGGCCTTGGTGGCTGGATCGTTCAGCGTCCCGACCTTGGCGGCGAAGACGACGTCGGCCGTGTCGCCCGCGGAGGCTGGCGCGCGCTCCTGGAGGATCTCCAGCGCGCGCACGGAGTCCGTACCGGGCAGGTCGAAGTTCGAGGAGTACTGCGACCCCTGCGCCTGGGCAGCCGCGCCGAGGCCGACGAACAGCCCCGAGCCAGAGGAGGACGACGAGCCGGCGGTGCTGGTAGCACCAACGGGTGAACGTGGCCACGGAACTCCTTCAGGACGGACGCTGTCGCGACCGAGAAGGCTGTCCGGGGTCGGCGGCTTGCCAGTGCAAGCCTGGGTGGGAGCTAGCAGCCTGTCAGTTGGCTGTCTCCGCGGGACGCGGCACCCGCGCCTCGACGACCTGCAAGGACTCGCGCGGGTCGGTGACCACGGCCGCCAGGTCCTCCAGGGTCGAGACCCGCGTGTACGGGGTCTGAGAGGCGCCACAGAGCGCGGCGAGGTCGGCGCCGGTCGGGGTGCCGAACACCCGCTCGAAGGCCGCGCCATGCTCGGGTCGGCCCTGCTCGAGGAGGCCGAAGATCCCGCCGCCGTCGTTGTTGACGACGACGATCGCGAGCTGGGGCCGGCTGCTCCTGCGGACCGAGCAGCAAGCCGTTCCCGTCGTGGAGGAAGGTCAGGTCCCCGAGCAGTGCCGCCGCTGGTCCGCCGCCCCTGGCCTGCCAGGCGAGAGCAGCGCCGATCGCGGTGGACACCGTCCCGTCGATGCCCGCGGCGCCGCGGTTGGCCAGCACGGTGACGCCCTCACGCGGGGCGGCGTGGCGGAGGTCGCGTGCAGGGAGGGACGAGCCCACGACCAACAGGGACCCGGGGGCGAGGCTTGCGTGCAGGGCCGCCGCCACCCCGGCACCGGTCCAGGTCCCGGCGACCCCGGAGCTCAGGACGGCGTCGGCGTCGGCCGCCCGCCAAGCGTCCAACCAGCCGCGATCGACCGGCCGGTGGTCACCCGGTTCGGGCAGGGTGGCGAGCACGCTCGCTGCCGACCGCCCGGTGTCAGCCCAGCGGGCGTGGGGTGTCGCGACGACCACGTCGATCCCCGGGTCGGCGAGCAGGACCGCGACCCGGCGGTCGAGAGTCGGCCGACCGACGACGAGCACGCGCTCGGGACGGAGCTGGGGGAAGGACTCGGGGTCGAGGAGCAGATGACCGAGGGTGAGGGCGTGCGGTCCGGTGCGCGCGTTGCCGCTGGGCTCGGAGAGCACCGGCCAACCCCGTGCCTCCGCCAGCCGTACCGCCTGCCGACCCCAGTCCGCTGGTGCGTCCCCGACCACGACCAGGGTCCGCTCCGGCCAGTGGCTGGCCACCTCGGGAGAGCGGGTGGAGGGCGCGACCCGGGTCCACGGCGCGCCGTCAGGCTCGCCCGTCGAGGGACTCGGCCCACCCAGGAGGGGCGGAATCTGCATGATCACGGAGGGGTGGCTGGGGGGTGAGGGGTTCGCGGAAGGCCAGGTTGAGATGGACGGGACCGGGGTCGCCGGTGAGGGTTCCCTCTGCGGTCGCGAGGGTCCTCGCCGTGAGTCCACGAACGTAGGCGTTCAGGCCGGGTCGGTCGTCGGGAGCACCGACCTCGTGGAAGGACCGGACCGACCGGCCGAAGAGCCCCAGCTGATCGACGGCCTGGTTGGCCCCGGTGGCCCGCAGCTCCGGTGGGCGGTCGGCCGTGAGAACGACGAGCGCGATGCCGGACTCGGAGGCCTCGAGGACCGCAGGGTGCAGGTTGGCGGCTGCCGTACCGCTGGTGGTGACCACCGGCACCGGAGCCCCGGATGCCTTGGACAGACCCAGCGCGAGGAAGCCCGCCGAGCGCTCGTCGATGCGGACGTGCAGCCGCAGCGCCCCGGCCGCGTCGGCCGCGTGCAGGGCGAAGGCCAGGGGTGCGGAGCGTGACCCGGGTGCGAGCACGGCCTCGCGCACCCCGCCGCGCACCAGCTCGTCCACGAGGACCTGGGCGAGCGCGGTCGAGGGGTTCATCCTTCACGTCGCGCATCGCCGAGGGACGTCATGGCTGTGATCCTGCCCGACCAACGCTGCAGCGTCGCGGGGTCGGCGCGTGCGGCAGCGAGTCGGCCGGGGTCCGGGGTGGCGGACCGGACCTCGAGGGCCCCTTGGACGGGGAGGAACGGTTCGGCGACGACATCGGCCTCGAGCAGCTGAACCGTGGCCAGGCCGCACGCGTAGGGCAGCTCGGGAAGGGCGGCTGCGAGGGCGAGCCCCATGGCGATGCCCACCGAGGTCTCCAAGGCCGAGGAGACCACGACCGGGAGGCCGATCTGCTCGGCGATGCGCAGGCACGCACGCACGCCGCCGAGCGGTTGGACCTTGAGCACCGCGATGTCGGCCGCGTCGAGCTCGACGACCCGGAACGGGTCCTCGGCCCGACGGATCGACTCGTCCGCGGCGATCGGGACGTCGACCCTGCGGCGCACCTGGGCCAGGCCCTCGACGGTGGCGCACGGCTGTTCGACGTACTCCAGCCCGCCGGCGGCGCGGTCGAGGGCGCGGATGGCGTCCACGGCGGTCTCGACCGGCCAGCCACCGTTGGCGTCGATGCGCAGCGCACCGGTGGGCCCCAGGGCGTCCCGCACGGCCTCGACCCGTTCGAGGTCGTCGGCCAGGGTCTGACCGACCTCAGCGACCTTCACCTTCGCGGTCAGGCACCCACCCGAGGACCGCACGATCGCGGCTGCCTCCTCGGGACCCACGGCCGGGACGGTCACGTTCACGGCCACGCGGTCGCGCAGGGCTGCCGGGAACCCGAGGTCAGCGGCCTCGCGGGCGGCCCGCCACCACGCGAGCGCTGTCCGGTCGTCGTAGTCGAGGAAGGGGGAGAACTCGGCCCAGCCGGCGTCGCCGTGGATGAGGGCACCCTCGCGGACCGAGATCCCACGGAACCGGCTTCTCAGGGGGATCGCGTAGATGGCGGCCACGACGCCTATCCTCGCGGACGTGCCCACCGATCGACCCGACCGCCGTCTCCGCGACCTTCGACCCGAACCTGTGGCGGGTCGTGCAGGGCTTCGAGGAGCTCACCGACCTGACGTACCACCGACACGTCGTCGACGGCGTGGACCAGGGCACCGTACGGGTCGCCTTCAACCGGCCCGAGGTCCGCAACGCCTTCCGGCCGCACACCGTCGACGAGCTCTACCGAGCCCTGGACCACGCGCGGATGACGCCGTCGGTCGGGGTGGTGCTGCTCACCGGGAACGGGCCGTCCGCCGAAGGACGGCGGCTGGGCGTTCTGCTCCGGCGGCGACCAGCGGATCCGCGGGCGGACCGGCTACCAGTACGCCGAAGGTGAGACCGCCGACTCCGTCGACCCGGCTCGCGCCGGGCGTCTGCACATCCTCGAGGTGCAGCGACTGATCCGCTTCATGCCCAAGGTGGTGATCGCCGTCGTCCCGGGCTGGGCGGCAGGTGGCGGCCACTCGCTGCACGTGGTCTGCGACCTCACCCTCGCGTCGCGCGAGCACGCTCGCTTCAAGCAGACCGACGCCGACGTCGGGTCCTTCGACGGCGGGTACGGCTCCGCCTACCTCGCCCGGCAGGTCGGCCAGAAGTTCGCGCGCGAGATCTTCTTCCTGGGGCTCGAGTACTCCGCCGAGGACGCGCTACCGCATGGGCATGGTCAACGCGGTCGTCCCCCATGACGAGCTCGAGACGGTCGCCCTCGACTGGGCGCGGCGCATCAACGGCAAGTCACCACAGGCGCAACGGATGCTGAAGTTCGCCTTCAACCTGCTCGACGACGGGCTGGTGGGCCAGCAGGTGTTCGCCGGTGAGGCCACGAGGCTCGCCTACATGACCGACGAGGCCGTCGAGGGCCGCGACGCCTTCCTGGACAAGCGCGACCCCGACTGGTCGCCGTACCCGCACTACTACTGACCCGCCGCACCTCGCCGGTCAGCTGATGCCGTCGGCGATGGTCGCGTCGAGAGCGGCGAGGACCGGCCCGCTGCCGGTGCGCTCCAGAGTGCCGACGGGGGGCCGGTGCCAGAGCCAGCAGTCGAGGTCCGCGGCGCTCCCTCGGACCTCGGCCGCCACCTCGAGGCCGTCGTCGGCCGCGGCGACCCGAAGGTCGGGTACGTCGAGCGCGCTGCCCTCGTCGGGGTCGGTACCCACGAAGCGCCCCAGGGTCAGCACCCAGCTGTGGCCGGTGTCGGTGGTCGCCACCCGGACCGTGTGCGGCGGCTCCGGCGTGAAGGTGCCCCACGGCGGGGCGCCGCCGTACATCACCCGAAGCACCTCGTCGACGCCGTCCGCGCTGAGCGCGGTGTCCATCGGCGTTCGGCTGCCCGCGGTCAGCTCGGCGTCGAGGCGATGGATGAGTGCCTCATGGGCCTGCCGGCGGCGGATGAAGCCGATCGATGTGGTCGTCGGCCCAGGTCCACACGGCGGTCTCGGGCGGCGTGGCCGCGAGCACCACACCGAGGTCGGCGCTGACCTCTTCGTACCAGGCCATGAGCTCGCTTCGGTCGGTGGGCCGCTCGGGCCGGCGATCATCTACGCCGTCGGGACTGGCGAGGCGATCGCGCGCGATCGTGCCCCAGAACCACTGCACCTCCGCGAGATGCCACAACAGATCGTCTGCATCCCAGTCCGGGCAGGTCGGCACGCTGGTGCCTGCGTCAGTCGCTTCGAGTACGTCGCCGAAGCGGCGTGACTCGCGGGCCAGGTGGTCGAGGTAGTCGAGCGGCATGCCCGGAACGTAGCGCCGATCCGGACATGGCGACAGCGGGTTGTCGGCTTCGGTGTGGCTGCCGAGACATTATCCCGTGAGTGAAATCGTTGGGGTTGTTGAGGATTCGTGCCCACAACCCCTTGCCGACTGTCGGTGCCGTAGCCTAGAATCGTTCACATGTTCGCACCGCGCTCAGACCTCCGGGACCCGTGCCCCGACGCGAACGCGTGCGACCTCACCACCCTGGACTGGACCCAGTCCTGGGACTACGACCTCACCCACGTCATCGAGGACGGCTACGGCGCCCCCACCGGGATCGACCCCGACTTCGAGGCTGGCTGCGAGCTCGACCTGGATGCCGAGCTGCGCTGCCCTGCTCGATGCGGAGCTCCGCGCGGAGGCCAGCGCTGCGCCCGCCCACTCACCGAGTGGACCGATGAGGCGATCGTGGTCGAGGCGGCCCGGTTGGAGCGGCTGACCCGGTGGGCCACCGCCCGCGGGTATGAGCTGGTCAACGAGCTCGCCCGGCGCCGCCCCGACCCCTCGGGGTCACCCGATGAGCTCGGGCTGTCCGCCTACGCCGTCGACGAGATCGCGGTGTCCACCGGCATCACCCGCTGGGCCGCGTGCCGGCGGGTCGCCGAAGCCGACGCCCTCACCCACCGGCACCCCCAGCTGCTGTCGGCGCTGTCCGCCGGCTGCCTGAGCGTGCCCGCCGTGCTCCGGGTCCTGGAGACCACCGCCGTCCTGGACCCCGAGGACTGCGCCACCCTGGAACGGCGCCTGCTCGACCGGGCCGGGCGACCCGTCCTCGCCGACCTCGGCGACCGCCGACCCGGCCGACGCTGGCCGCGCTGATCACCGAGCAAGTCATGGCGATCAGCGCCAAGGCGACCCCCGCCTACGTCGGCCGGGTGGCCCGCGACCTCGCCCACCGCCTCGACCCCGCCGCGGCCAAGCAAGCGCGAGCGCGCAGGCGAAGACCGGCCGGTCGGTCCGCCTGCAGACCGGCACCGACGGGATGGCCTGGCTCACCGCCCACCTCCCCGCCGCCGCCGCAGCCGCCGCCTACGAGCACCTCGACCAGCTCGCCCACGCCCTCCCCGCCGACGTCGACGGCCAGACGGCGAGGTCGACGCCCGCAGCATGGACGCCAAGAGAGCCGACGTCCTCGTCGACCTCCTCTTCGGCGCCAGCATCCGCCCCGACGGCACCATCCAGCCCCCAGCACCGGTCCACGTCCACGTCATCGTCGACGGACGTCACGGGGCCGCACGGCTTGCCGATGACGGGTTGCCTGGTGAGATCGCTCGGCTCGGACCGGTCACCGCCGACACCCTGCGCGACCTCCTCGACCTCACCGACCACACCGCCGGCACCGTCGACGGTGCAGTGGCCACCGAGCAGACCTGCCCAGGATCCGACGTCCACCAGGCTGAAGGACCCGGCCCGTACGCCCCACCCGAACGGCTCAAGAACCTGCTCCGCGTCAGGCACCGCAGCTGCGTCTTCCCCGGCTGCGCCCGCCCCTCCCGCACCGTGCGAGCTCGACCACACCGTCCGCCACCCCGAAGGCCCCACCTGCGCCTGCAACCTCGCCCCGCTCTGCGTCCACCACCACCACCTCAAACACCACGCCCCCGGCTGGCACCTGGTCAACCACCGCAACGGCACCCTCACCTGGACCACCCCCACCGGCCGGCGCATCGAAGTCGGCGAAGGACCGGAACCACCGGGGCCACCACAACCCGACCCGCCACCCAGACCCGAGGACATCCCGCCCTTCTGAGGTTCGCCCACCCATGCCTGTCCCGCGGTGTCCGTCGCGGCCGCCTACGCTGGCGCGACGATGAGCCGCGCCCTGACCTGCGTTCCTGTCCCGGGTGACCCATCGGTTGTCGAGGTCCTGATGCCGGCCCTGGCCGCGGCGCTGGACGGCTCTGGCCCCGCGATCCTTCCGGTCCCAGCAGCCGACGCAGGCGTACGGGCCGCGCTCAGCGCGGCCCTCCGGCCAGACGACGAGGACGCGCCGCTCGAGGTCGAGGGGATCGCGACCGTGCTGGCCACGTCCGGATCCAGCGGAACCCCGAAGGGCGTGCTGCTGGCCAGCGAAGCGATGATGTGGGCCGCCGAGGCGTTGCACCGACTCCTCGGAGGGCCGGGCACCTGGCTGCTCGCCCTCCCCGCCTGGCATGTCGGTGGGCTCCAGGTCATCACCCGCTCGATCGCTGCAGGGACAGTGCCGGTGGCGATGGACGTGCGGGAGAGCTTCACGGCGGACAGCTTCGTGCGCGCAACGGCGGCTGTGCAGGAGCGAGCGGAGGGCGGACGCACGTACGCCTCGATCGTCCCCACCCAGCTCACTCGGTTGCTCGACGGCGGGAGCGCGGCAGTCGAGGCGCTGGCGTCCTATGACGCGGTGTTGGTCGGTTCGGCCGCCACTCCGGACGCCCTCGCCGCGCGTGCGACCTCGGCTGGGTGCCGACTTCTGGTGTCCTACGGCATGAGCGAGACGACCGGGGGGTGCTGCTACTCCGGACGGCCGCTCGTCGGGATCGACGTCCGGCTGCGCGATGAAGACGACCGGGTGATCGTGCGGGGACCGACCTTGTTCGCCGGCTACCGGCTGCGGCCCGACCTGACCGCCGAGGCGCTCGTCGATGGCTGGCTGATCACCCCCGACGTCGGACGGGTGGACGAGGACGGACTCGTGCACATCCTCGGCCGAGCCGACGACGTCGTGGTCACAGGTGGTGAGAACGTGTCCCCGCTTGCCGTGACCGAGGCGCTTCGTTCGCATCCGTCGGTGGCCGACGCTGCCGTGATCGGCGTACCGGATCCCGAGTGGGGCCATGCGGTGGTGGCCTTTGCGGTGGCCAGCGATCCGTCGATGGGCGTGGACTCGGAGGCGGTGCGTCAGCACGTACGGTCATCGCTCGGCCGCGCAGCCGTTCCACGACGAATCGTCGTCGTTGCGGCGCTGCCCATGTTGGCGAGCGGCAAGGTCGACCGAGCGGCGCTCGCGCCACCTGGAGTGACCCTGCCCGGACAATGGCCCCGGCAGTGACCTAGGCAAGGCATCCGAGCGCGAACCGACCGAGGGACGTGGGCTGACGTGGCGACGGCTGACCAGTGGCTCCAGGGGGCACGGCCGCGAACCCTGCCCGCGGCGGTCGCGCCGGTGATCGCCGGCACCGGAGTCGCGGCGGCCTACGAGGCAACGGTCTGGTCCCTCGCCGGCTTGTGCCTCGTCGTCGCGATCTCCCTGCAGGTCGCGGTCAACTACGCGAACGACTACAGCGACGGCATCCGCGGCACTGACGACGAACGAGTCGGCCCGCTCCGCCTCGTGGGCTCGGGGGTGGCGCGCCCGGCCGCGGTGAAGCGCGCGGCGTTCACCGCCTTCGGAGTCGCCGCGCTGGCCGGACTCGCTCTCGCCCTTGCGACCTCGTGGTGGCTGCTGGCGGTCGGGGCCTCGGCGATCCTCGCGGCCTGGGGCTACACCGGTGGACCGCGACCATACGGCTACGCCGGGCTCGGTGAGGTGTTCGTCTTCGTCTTCTTCGGCCTGGTGGCGGTCGGTGGGACTGCCTTCGTGCAGATCGGCTCGGTCACCTGGCTCTCAGTCGTGGTGGCCGTCCCGGTCGGCATGCTGGCCTGCGCGATCCTGGTGGCGAACAACCTGCGAGACCTGCCCCGCGACGCCGAAGCCGGCAAGCGCACGCTGGCCGTACGCATCGGCGACCGCAGCACGCGCGCGATGTACTCCGCGCTCGTGCTCCTTCCTTTCGTCGTGCCGATCGCGCTGTACGGCAACGGCTTCGCCTGGGCGCCGCTGGCGCTGGCGGCCTTTCCCGTGTCGCTCGTCCAGCACCGGCTCGTGCGCGCCGGGGCATCCGGCCCGGACCTGGTCCCGGTGCTGAAGGCGACCGGGATCACCGAGCTGCTGTTCGCGCTGTTCCTCGCCGTGGGGCTCGCGCTGTCGGGAGCCTGACGGCCGGTCAGCCTTGGGCCTGCTGTGTCGTGTCGCCGTCGTCGGCATCCTCGGCGCTGGCAGCCTCGGCCATCCGCTCGTTGATGCGCTCGGCCCGGGCCTGGATCCCTGAGGCCAGCCGCTCCCTCATCCCGGCGAGCAGCCAGTAGGACAGCAGCATGCTGACGAGGAAGGCGAGCACGACCAGCAGGACGCCGCGAGCGCCAGCGACGTAGAGCGCCCCGAAGGCCACCGCGAGGATCCCGAGGCGAGCGAGGGTGTAGGCCCAGAAGGTGGTCATGACGGTCCCAGAATACGGGGACGCCAGAACCCGCCTAAACTCGACGAGTGAACCGCGCCCTGCCCCTGCTGCTGGTGCTGGGTTTTGTCATCTTCTGCCTGGTCGACTGCTTCCAGACCCCGACCGAGCGGGTCCGGACCCTGCCGAAGGTGATCTGGGTGCTGGTGATCCTGATCCTCCCCGTGGTGGGAGGCGCCGTCTGGCTGGTGGCCGGACGCACCTGGGGAGCCAGCGGGTCGCGCGGCGACAGCGGTGGGCGCGGCGGCGGTCGGGGGCCGATGGCACCCGACGACGACGACGACTTCCTCCGCGGCCTGAACTGAGCGCCGGACAGCCCGGCCCGACCTGGTCGGGCGTGGGGATCACACGCCCGAGTAGGAGTGCAGCCCCGTCACGAACAAGTTGATGCCGAAGTAGTTGAACATCAGGCACCCGAATCCCGCGAGGGCGATCCAGGCCGACCCGCGCGCCTTCCACCCGGCGGTCGCCCGCGCGTGCAGGTAGGCCGCGTAGACGACCCAGGTGATGAAGGCCCAGACCTCCTTCGGGTCCCAGCCCCAGTAGCGACCCCAGGCGTTCTCCGCCCAGATGGCGCCAGCGATGACCGCGAACGTCCACAGCGGGAACGTGAACGCGTTGATGCGGTAGGCCAACCGGTCCATGGGTGCGGCCTCGGGCAGGAGGCGGGCGACCCACCCGGGTCCGTCGATCTCGGCGGAGGCGATCCGTCGGTCCGACCGCTCCTTGACGAGGTAGAGCGCCGACAGCAGCGCCCCCAGCGCGAAGGCCCCCGTGGCGATCATCGCGGCCATCACGTGGACGACGAGCCAGCCCGACTTCAACGCCGGGATGAGCTCGGCGGCATCGGCGTAGAGCACCGTCACGGACAGACCGAGCGCGAGCAGCACGCAGGGGACGACGAACACGCCCAGCACCTGCTTGCTCCGGTCCCGAAGGGCCACGACGAGGAACGCACCAGCGACCACGGTCGAGGTGGTCAGCGTGAACTCGTGCATGTTGCCCCAGGGCACCCGCTGCACCGCGACCGCGCGAGCGAGCACGGCGCCCAGCTCGAGAACGAAGGCGAGAAGGGTCAGCGCGGTCGCGATGCCTGCGGCCTTGCGGCCCGGTTCGGAGGGCCGCTCCATGGGTTCGGCCGGCTCGTCCGCAGGAGGGGTACCCCCTCCAACCGTGGCGAGGTCACGACGGGCGCGCGCGTCGTCGCGGGTGCCCGCCGCGGCGGCAGCAGCCACCGCGTATCCGATGAAGGCAGCGGTGTAGACCGCCATGGCGGAGTAGGCCAGCTCGAGGCTGAGCTTGGCCATGCCCTCGTCGACCACGGGTCACTCCTCCTTGTCGGGCGCGCGGGACGCGTCAGACGGTGCCAGGACTCCGACCAGAGCGTCCACGTCGGCGTCGACGCCGCCCGCCTCGTTCTTGGCCAGGCCGGCGACCTCGACCACCGTATCCCCGTCCGACCCGGTCGTCGCTCTGACCCACACCCGGCGGCGACGCACGAACAACGACAGCAGCAGCCCCGCGATGGCGCCCACCGCTCCGGCCAGGGCCAGCTCCTTGCCGGGATCCCTCGCGACCTGGAACGTGGCCCACTCCTGGAGGCCGGTGAAGGTGATGCGTCCCCTGCCCGCCCGGCAGCACCTGTGACTCGCCGGGCTCCAAGGCGATCACGAGCGGGGCCCCGTCCGTGGTCTTCGCCTTGACGGGGTTCAGCCCCGACGTGTCGAGGGAGTACACCGACCGTGCCACGCCGTTGTCCAGCTGCAGGTCGCCGGTCCACGCGTTCAGGTACACCTGCGGGCTCAGGGCACCCGGGAAGTACGACACCGGGCCGCCGCCGTCGATGACGGTCGGGAAGAAGTACCCCGTGAAGGCGAGCTGGTCAGGGCGCGCGTCCGGCACCTTGAGCACGCACTGGGAGGTGAAGTTGCCGTCCTGCGGGATGCAGGGGACGGACTGGTCGAGGACGACCTTGCCGCGGCCGTCGGTGATGGTGAAGGTGGGGGCGTAGCCGTGGCCGACGAGGAAGACCTTGTAGCCGTCGACGTCAAGAGGCTTGTTCACCTCGACGGTGACCGTGCGAGGTGCCGTGCCCGGCTCGTCCCGGACGGACAGGTCGGCCTCGAAGGTCCGCGCCGCACCACGCTGCACGGTCCCGGTCTCGTACGTGGCGCGGAAGTCGTCCAGCTTGAAGGAGAAGGGCGCGAGCGACCCCAGGTCGAACGCGGCTCCGGGCGTCACCTGGTCGTACTGGGTCACGGTGTTGGCGAACCCCTCGCCCTCGACGACGAGGGCGACCCCCTTGACGCCCCACAGCGAGCCGACGGCCACCCCGACGAGGAGGACCAGGAGTGACAGATGGAACACGAGATTGCCGGTCTCGCGCGCATAGCCCTTCTCCGACGCCACCCAGCCGTCACCGCTCACCACGCGATGGCGCGAGCCCCTCAACGAGCGCTGAGCTCGCTCGAGCACGGCGGCCGGGGCCTCGGTGGTCGTGAACGACCTGGACACGGGGAGGCGCGACAGGTTGCGCGGCGCCGGCGGCGGGTTGCCGCGCAGGGCACGCCAGTGCTGCACCGTGCGCGGGAGCACACACCCCACCAGCGACACGAAGAGCAACAGGTACGTCGCGGCGAACCAGGGCGAGCTGTAGACGTCGAAGAGGCCGAGCCGGTCGAGCCAGGGGGCGACCCCGGGGTTCGCCGCGCGGTAGTCCGAGACCCGCACCGGGTTCACACCGCGCTGCGGCAGGAGCGACCCCGGGACAGAGGCGAGGGCGAGCAGGAAGAGCAGCAGCAGAGCCGTCTTCATCGAGGTGAGCTGGCGCCAGGCCCACCGGAGCATCCCGACCGTGCCGAGCGCGGGCGAACGAACGGGCCGCGGCGGCTCCGGCTCGAGCGTCGTGGACTCGAGAGTGTCGGCCATCTAGATCGCCACCTCGAAGTTCGCCGCCCACACCCGCATCTGCACCGCCAGCTCGGCCCACACCCCGGTGACCAGCAGGACACCGAGCAGCACGAGCATCGCGCCGCCGAAGCCCATGATGAAGGAGTAGTGCCGCTTCACCCAGGCCATCCCGCCCGCCGCCCGCCGGAAGGCGAGCGCGACCAGGACGAACGGCAGCCCGAGCCCGATGCAGTAGAAGACCATGAGCAGGGCGCCGCGCCAGGCCGAGGCCTCGCTGAGAGCCAGCGCCTGCACGGCGGCCAGCGTCGGTCCGATGCAGGGCGTCCAGCCGAGCCCGAACAGCACGCCGAGCAGCGGGGCTCCGGCGAGCCCGATCGTCGGCATCCGGTGGAAGCGCCACTCCCGGCTCGTCCAGGGGATCCAGCCGAGGAACGCCAGCCCGAGGAGGATCGTGAGCACGCCGAGCACGCGCGTGATCTGGTCCTGGTACTCGATGAGCACGGCTCCGAGCGTCCCCGCGAGGGCGCCCAGGGCCACGAAGACCGCGGTGAACCCGGCGACGAAGAGCAGCGACCCGGCGAGCAGCCGTCCACGCCGGCTCTCTGCGAGGTCGGCACCCACCAGACCCGTGGCGTAGGACACGTAGCCGGGCACGAGCGGCAGCACGCACGGGCTCAGGAAGGAGATCAGCCCGGCGAGCACGGCGATCGGCGCAGCGATGAGCAGGGAGCCGTTGGCCACGGTGTCGGCGGGCGCAGTGAGCATGTCCCGGTCAGCCCTGGGCCGGCTCGGCCACCACGGGCTCGATGACGGCGCGCAGCGTGCCCTCGGTGACCTCGCCCACGACCCGGGCGGCCACGCGCCCCTCCCGATCGAGGATCAGCGTCGACGGGATCGCGTTGGGGTTCAAGGCCCCCTTGAACGCGAGCAGGAGGACCCCGTCGGGATCCACGACGTTGGGGTAGGACAGACCGACGTTCTCGACGAAGGCCCGCGCTGCTGCATCGCTGTCGCGGGTGTCGATACCGACGAAGGCGACGTCCGCGCCGATCACGTCGTCGCTCACCGCCTTCAGCACCGGTGCCTCCTTGCGGCACGGCGGGCACCACGAGCCCCACACGTTGACCACGACGACCTTGCCGCGCAACGCCGCCAGGTCGAGCGGATCGCCGTCGAGGGTCGTGCCGGTCAGGTCGACGGGCGCCTCGCGGTCGGCCGGCGCGACCTCGGTCACGGTTCCGTTGCCCGCGACGTAGTTCTGGCCGGTCTGGCCGACCGGCGTGCCTGCGTTGCCTGGGGTGCAGGCAGCGAGCGCGACCAACGACGCCGCGACCAGCAAGGCCCTCAGCCCAGGTCGTGCCGGCGGAGTCCCCCCGAGCCTCATGCCCCGGCCGAGAACGTCTTGCCGGGGGCCGCAGGCAGGAGGGCCTTGGCCGGCTCGGAGTAGGTGACTGCGACGATGCGGTCACCTTCATAGGTGAACGAGGTGACCGAGGCCAGGGTGCACTCGCGCTTGCGAGGGTCGTGCCAGAGCCGCCTTCCCTCGACGAAGGAGCGAGCGGTCCAGACGGGGAGCTGGTGGCTCACCAGCACGGCCTCATGACCCCTGGCGGCCTCGCAGGCCGTCGCCATCGCGGCGGTCATCCGCTTCGCCTGCTCGACGTACGGCTCGCCCCACGACGGCGTCAACGGGTTGCGGAGGTAGGGCCAGTGGCGCGGGTGCCGGAGCGATCCGTCGCCGACCCCGAACTGCATCCCCTGGAAGTGGTTCTGCGCCTCGATCAGCCGGTCGTCGGTGGCGATCTCCAGCCCGTGCGCAGCCGCGATGGGCGCTGCCGTCTCCTGCGCCCGCTCGAGGGGTGATGAGCCGACGTGAGTGACGTCCCGGTCGGCCATCGAGGCAGCGACGACCTCCGCCATCTCCTGGCCCAACGCCGAGAGGTGGAAGTCCGGGAGCCGCCCGTAGAGGATCTTGTCGGGGTTGTGGACCTCGCCGTGGCGCACCAGGTGCACGACGGTGATGGGGTCGCTCACGCTGGATCCTCCGGTCGGGCCGCGGCGGCGGCGCGCGCCGCCGCCGGAAGAGCGTCGGCGACGCGCTCGAGGGCGAGGTCGTCGTGGGCGGCCGAGACGAACCAGGCCTCGAAGGCGCTCGGCGGCAACGAGACTCCCTGGTCGAGCATCGAGTGGAAGAACGGGGCGAACCGATAGGCAGCTTGCGTCTTCGCGAGGGCGTAGTCGGTGACGATGGGGGTCACCGTGGGATCGACGAAGAAGATGCTGAACAGGTTCCCTGCGCGCTGCAGGAGATGGGGAACCCCTTCCGCGGAGAGCGCCTCCGAGGCGAGGTTCCCGATCGTGTGCGCCACGGTGTCGACCACGGCGTAGACCTCGTCGTCGCAGAGCCGGAGCGTGGTCACTCCGGCGAGGGTCGCCAGCGGGTTACCCGACAGGGTGCCGGCCTGGTACACCGGCCCCAGAGGAGCCAGGTGGGCCATGACGTCCGCGCGCCCACCGAAGCCGGCGGCCGGGAGCCCACCACCCATGACCTTCCCGAACGTCATGAGGTCGGGGCGCACCCGTCCAGGCCGTACCAGCCGGATCGCGAGACCCGGAACCCGGTCATCACCTCGTCGCTCACGAACAGCGCGCCATGCCGCCGACACAGCTCGGCCAGCCCCGCGTTGAACCCGGGCAGCGGCGGTACCACGCCCATGTTGGCCGCGGCGGCTTCGGTGATGACGCACGCGATGGAGTCGCCGTGGGCGGCGAAGGCGGCCTCGACCGCGGCCAGGTCGTTGTACGGAAGAACGATGGTGTCGGCCGCACTGGCGCCGGTGACCCCCGGGCGTGTCAGGCAGGCCCAGCGTGGCTAGGCCGGACCCCGCCGCGGCCAGCAGGGCATCGACGTGCCCGTGGTAGCAGCCGGCGAACTTCACCACCTTGGTACGCCCGGTGAAGCCTCGGGCCAGCCGGATCGCGGACATCGTGGCCTCGGTGCCGCTGCTCACGAGGCGCACCTGGTCGACGGGGTCCACCCGGGCGACGATCTCCTCGGCGAGCTCGACCTCGAAGCGGCCGGGCGCACCGAAGGACGTGCCCAGGGCGACCTGCTCGGTGAGCGCGTCCACCACCGCCGGATGAGCGTGCCCGAGGATCAGCGGGCCCCAGGAGCAGACCAGGTCGACGTAGTCGTTGCCGTCGGCATCGACGACGTACGGCCCGACCCCCGAGACCATGAAACGCGGGGTGCCGCCGACGGCCCTGAACGCGCGAACCGGGGAGTTGACGCCACCGGGGGTGACCGCCAGCGCCCGCGCGAACCACGCCTCGGAGGCGGGCGCGGTCGCCAAGGCGCGGTACGGGAGAGTCACCCGGCCATCCTCTCAGCCTGCCGACTTCCTGCAGACCCCGGCCGGAGGGGACACAATCGTGGGTCTCGGCTCAGAGACGCCCGGCGGGCAGCCCGCCAGAGAGGTCGGCAGATGACCACGGTGCGAGCGGCGATGGTGCAGACGACGTGGACCGGCGACAAGGAGTCCATGATCCGAGCGCACGAGGAGTACGCCCGCGAGGCAGCCTCGCTCGGAGCACAGATCATGTGCTTCCAGGAGCTCTTCTACGGCCCGTACTTCTGCCAGGTGCAGGACGCGGCCTTCTACGAGTACGCCGAGTCGGTCCCGGGGCCGACGACCGAACGCTTCCAGGCGCTCGCGGCGGAACTGGGGATGGTGCTCGTGCTCCCGATGTACGAGCAGGAGCAGCCGGGCTTCCTCTACAACACCGCGGCGGTCGTGGACGCGGACGGCAGCTACCTCGGGAAGTACCGCAAGCACCACATCCCGCACGTGAAGGGATTCTGGGAGAAGTTCTACTTCCGTCCCGGCAACCTCGGCTTCCCGGTGTTCGACACCGCCGTCGGCAAGGTCGGTGTCTACATCTGCTACGACCGCCACTTCCCTGAGGGCTGGCGTGCCCTCGGGCTGAACGGTGCGCAGATCGTGTTCAACCCGAGCGCGACCAGCCGGGGGCTCTCGTCGTACCTGTGGCAGCTGGAGCAGCCCGCCGCCGCGGTGGCCAACGAGTACTACGTCGGGGCGATCAACCGGGTCGGCGTCGAGGACCTCGGGGACGACGACTTCTACGGCACGTCGTACTTCGTGGACCCGCAGGGCCAGTTCGTGGGCGACGTGGGTGACGCCCACTCCCCCGAGCTCCTCGTCCGCGACCTCGACCTCGAGCTGGTCACCGAGGTGCGCAACCGATGGGCGTTCTACCGGGACCGGCGCCCCGACGCCTACGGCGACCTGGTGGAGCCATGACCCTCCTGGTCCGCGGGGGCACGGTCGTCTCCCCGAGCGGGTCGCAGCCCATGGACGTCCTCGTCGACGGTGAGCGCATCGTGGCCTTGGTTGCCCCCGGAGACACGTCCCTGGGCGTCGACCTCGCCGCGGCCGCCGACACCGTCATCGACGCCACCGGGAAGTACGTCGTCCCGGGCGGCATCGACTGCCACACGCACATGGAGCTGCCCTTCGGCGGCACGTTCGCCTCCGACACCTTCGAGACCGGCACCCGAGCCGCGGCGTGGGGCGGCACGACGACGATCGTCGACTTCGCCGTGCAGCGCACCGGTGAACGCGTTCAGGACGGGCTGGCGGCGTGGCACGCGAAGGCGCAGGGGCAGTGCGCGATCGACTACGCGTTCCACCAGATCATCGGCGGGGTCGACGAGGACTCGCTCAAGGCGATGGACGAGCTCGTCGCCGAGGGCATCACGAGCTTCAAGCTCTTCATGGCCTACCCCGGCGTCTTCTACAGCGACGACGGGCAGATCCTGCGTGCCATGCAGACAGCGGCTGCCAATGGCGCGATGATCATGATGCACGCCGAGAACGGCATCGCGATCGACGTCCTCGTGCAGCAGGCGTTGGCCCGGGGCGAGACCTCACCGATCAACCACGGGCTGACCCGGCCGTGGGAGACCGAGGCCGAGGCCACGCACCGCGCGATCATGCTGGCCCGGCTCACCGGCGCGCCGCTCTACGTCGTGCACATGTCCGCAAAGCAGGCGGTGGGCACCCTCGCCGCGGCGCGCGACGAAGGGCTCAACGTCTTCGGCGAGACCTGCCCCCAGTACCTCTACCTCTCGCTCGAGGAGCAGCTGGGGGCGCCGGGATTCGAGGGGGCCAAGTGGGTCTGCTCGACCCCGCTGCGCGCCCGTGCCGAGCACCATCAGGACGAGCTCTGGAAGTACCTCCGCACCGACGACCTGTCGGTCGTCAGCACGGACCACTGCCCGTTCTGCTTCAAGGAGCAGAAGGAGCTCGGTGTCGGGGACTTCTCCAAGATCCCCAACGGGATCGGATCGGTGGAGCACCGGATGGACCTGCTCTACCAGGGCGTCGTCGACGGCCGCATCACCCTCGAGCGCTGGGTCGAGCTGTGCTGCACCACCCCGGCGCGGATGTTCGGGCTGTACGGCCGCAAGGGCGTCGTCGCCCCCGGCGCGGACGCGGACCTCGTCGTCTACGACCCCGCTGGGCGTACCCAGATCTCGGTCAAGACCCACCACATGGCCATGGACCACTCCGCGTGGGAGGGCTATGACATCGCCGGGCACGTCGACACCGTGATCTCCCGAGGCAGCGTCGTCATCGACGGCGGCGCCTACCTCGGCACCAAAGGCCACGGGCAGTACGTGAAGCGCGGCCTCTCCCAATACCTCCGCTGACCTGTCAGGGGCGGCGCGCTACGTGCGCGAGCGTCAGGGTGGCCAGGACGTCGGCCACGTCGGCGGGGCTCAACTCGCACGTCGCACGGCCCACGCTGAGCTCGACCCGGATCCACCCGGGGTCGTCACAGGGGGACCCGTCGCGGAAGCCCCAGATGCCTTGCTCCTGCGCGAGCTGGGCGGCCCGCTCCTCGAGCGTGCCGGCCTCGACCTCGAGCAGGAGATGCATCATCGGTGTCTGCGGGACCCCGGGGACCACGCGCACCGAGGGAATCTCAGCCAGGGCCTGCGCGATCGCGCGGGCGTGCGCCAGCCGAGCCGGCATCTCGGCCAGCCGTTCCGGGAGGAGTGCCAGCGCGGAGGCCGCCCCCGGCCACAGGCCGTAGAGCGTCCCGCCGAGGCGACGACGCCACTCCCGCACGAGGACGACGTCGGACTCCCGGCCGGCCACGCAGCAGCCCGGCAGAGCACCGATGCCCTTGTAGAACGAGACGTAGACGGTGTCGAAGAGGTCAGCGATCTCGCTCGGGGTCCGCTCGTACCCGGCCGCAGCTTCCCAGAGCCGTGCCCCGTCGAGGTGCAGGGCCACCCCGGCGCCTCTCGCCCACTGCGTCTGGGCGACGAGGTCGTCCCATGCCGGAAGCAGCCCTCCGAGGTCTCGCTGCGGCAGCTCGAGGAGCAGGGCTGCCACCGACTCGGGGACGGCGTGCAGGTCCTCCAGCGTGATCAACCGGTTCCGCTCGCCGACCGGCCGGCCGACGAGGGAGTGCAGGCGCTGGTGCGCGGCGCCCTCGTGGTTGTCCAGGTGGCAGTGCGGGTGCCAGAGCACGGTGCGCGTGGTGCGGCGGTCGGCGTGCACGCGCAGCGTCGCACCCTGGGCCATGATGCCGCTCGGCAGGTACACCGCCGACTGCTTGCCGAGCAGGTCCGCGACGTAGTCCTCCAGCTCCTCGACCACACCGCCTTCCCCGTACATGTCGGGGACCACGTCCGACGGGATGCGTCCCGAGCAGTCTCTGCGGGGCCGACGTACCCGTCCCCGTTGACGAATCTCGTGCAGGTGGCTCGCAAGTGCCCGCCAGGCGTCCTCGTCCATGAAGTCAGTCTGTCGCGAATCGCGCGCTCGCACGAACGAGATCTGCGCGCTCGCCCTACGATGAGGGCCTTCAGCCACGTCCCAGGGAGTCGGCCCATGGACCTCGGCGTCGTCCTGCAGTGCAACCCGCCCGCGTCCCGGGTGGTGGACCTGGCCCGGCAGGCGGAGAACCTCGGCTTCTCCCACGTGTGGACCTTCGACTCCCACTTGCTGTGGGAGGAGCCGTTCGTCATCTACAGCCAGATCCTCGCCGAGACCCGCAAGGTGACCGTCGGGCCGATGGTCACCAACCCGGCGACGCGCGACTGGACCGTGACCGCGTCGCTGTTCGCGACGCTGAACGAGATGTTCGGCAACCGCACCGTGTGCGGGATCGGCCGCGGTGACAGCGCCGTGCGCGTCCTGAACGGCAAGCCCACGACGCTTGCCACGCTGCGCGAGTCGATCCACGTGATCCGCGAGCTCGCGAACGGGCGCGAGGTGGAGCACCAGGGTTCACACCTGCGCTTCCCCTGGGGAGCCGACAGCCGGCTGGAGGTGTGGGTCGCGGCCTACGGCCCGAAGGCACTGGCGCTGGCCGGCGAGGTCGGTGACGGGTTCATCCTGCAGCTCGCCGACCCCGACATCGCAGCGTGGACGATCCGGTCGGTCCGCGAGGCCGCGGAGAAGGCCGGCCGGGACCCGGACGCGATCACGATCTGCGTCGCCGCTCCGGCGTACGTCGGTGACGACCTCGCCCACATGCGCGACCAGGTGCGGTGGTTCGGCGGGATGGTCGGCAACCACGTCGCCGACATCGTCACGCGGTACGGCGCCGACGGCGGCGTCCCGGCTGCCCTCACCGACTACATCGCGGGCCGGCAGGGCTACGACTACAACGAGCACGGGCGGGCGGGGAACACCCACGCCGACTTCGTGCCCGACGAGATCGTCGACCGGTTCTGCATCCTCGGAGATGCCGCGCACCACGTCGAGCGGCTCGAGGAGCTCAAGGCCCTCGGCGTGGACCAGTTCGCCGTCTACCTCCAGCACGACGGCAAGGCCCAGACGCTCGAGGCGTACGGCGAGACCGTGATCCCCGCGGTGGCCGAGCACGTGACCGCCAAGACCTAGTCGGATGCCCGATGATCAAGGAATCCTGCACCAGTCGAGCCGCCCGAATCGGTGCGCGATTCCTTGATCATCGCCACGGGCGGACTCGGCCTGACGTCGCCAGTGCCGGTGGCTCAGCTCTCGTCGAGGAGCTCGGCGACCTCGGTGGCCCAGTAGGTCAGCACCGCATCAGCGCCGGCCCTACGGATGCCCAGCAGGGACTCGAGGATCGCGCGCTCGCGGTCGATCCAGCCGTTGGCGGCCGCGGCCTCGACCATCGCGTACTCACCCGAGACCTGATAGGCGAACACCGGCACGTCGACCGCGTCACGAACCTTCCGCAGCACGTCGAGGTAGGGTCCCGCCGGCTTGACCATCACGGCATCAGCGCCCTCGGCCAGGTCGAGCGCCACCTCGCGCAGCGCCTCGGCGGCGTTCGCCGGGTCCATCTGGTAGGCCCGCCGGTCGCCGGTCGCGGGCGTCGACTCAGCGGCCTCGCGGAAGGGGCCGTAGAAGGCGGAGGCGTACTTGGCGGCATAGGCGAGGACGGGCAGCTCGGAGAAGCCCGCGCCGTCGAGGCCGGCGCGGATGGCCGCCACCTGGCCGTCCTGCATGCCCGACGGCGCGATCACGTGAGCACCCGCCCGGGCCTGGGCGACTGCGACCGAGGCGTACCGCTCGAGCGTGCGGTCGTTGTCGACCCCTCCCTGGGCGTCGAGGGGGCCGCAGTGGCCGTGGTCGGTGTATTCGCACAAGCACAGATCGGCCATGACGACGGTGGCGCCACCGACGTCCGCCGTCAGGTCCCGCAACGCGGCTTGAACGATGCCGTCGTCGGCGTCGGCCTGGGATCCGTCACCGTCCTTGTCCTGCGGGACGCCGAACAGGATGAGTCCGCCGACACCGGCCTCGACCGCGTCGAGGGCCGCCTGACGCAGCGAGTCCCGGGTGTGCTGGACCACGCCTGGCATCGCGGACACCGGCACCGGCTCGGTGAGCCCCTCCTTGACGAACAACGGGAGCACCAGGTCCGCGGGGGTCAGCCGGGTCTCACCGACCAACCGCCGCAGAGCAGCGGTACGACGCAGCCGTCGCGGACGTTCCAGCGGGTAGCCCGGGCCGGTCATGGCAGCTACTTCGCCTTGCGGCGCGCGGCACCGCGCCGTTGCGACGGACGCCAGGTCTGCTCGCCCGCCTCGAGTGCAGCCGCGCGAGCAGTCGCCCCGAACTCGGCCAGCGCCTCGCACAGCGCCGTCACCGACGGGGTCGGCGCGAGCACGTCGACCCGCAATCCGTGCTCCTCGGCGGTCTTGGCCGTAGCCGGGCCGATGCAGGCGATCACCGTGGACGTGTGCGGCTTGCCCGCGATGCCCACGAGGTTGCGGACGGTGCTGGACGACGTGAACACGACAGCGTCGAAGCCACCGCCCTTGATGGCCTCCCGGATCTCAGCGGCCGGCGGGGCCGCCCGCACCGTGCGGTAGGCCGTCACGTCGTCGATCTCCCAGCCGAGCTCGACGAGCCCGGCCGCGAGAGTCTCGGTGGCGATGTCGGCCCGCGGCAGGAAGACCCGGTCGATCGGGTCGAAGACCGAGTCGTAGGGCGGGAAGTCCTCGAGAAGCCCCATGCTCGACTGCTCGCCCGACGGCACCAGGTCGGGGCGGACGCCGAACGCGGTGAGGGCCGCGGCTGTCTGCTCACCGACCGCCGCCACCTTGATGCCCGCGAACGCACGAGCGTCGAGCCCGTACTCCTCGAACTTCTCGCGGACCGCCCGCACCGCGTTGACCGACGTGAACGCGACCCACAGGTAGCGGCCGGACACCAGGCCCTGGATCGCACGATCCATCTGCTGCGGCGTGCGCGGGGGCTCGACCGAGATCGTCGGCACCTCCTCGCGGCACGGCGCCGTAGTGACGCAGCTGGAGGGCGAGGGCTCCCGCCTGCTCCTTGGTGCGGGGTACCAGGGCCCGCCAGCCGAACAGCGGCTTCGACTCGAACCACGACAGGCGCTCCCGCTGGTCGACCACGTCGCCGACGACGGCGACCACGGGCTCGGGCAAGGTCACGCCCCTGAGCACCCGGGCCAACGACTCGAGCGTCGCGACGACCGTGCGCTGCTCGGTCGTCGTGCCCTGGGCGGTGACCGCGACCGGAGTCTCACCGGAGCGACCGGCTGCGACCAAGGCGTCCGCGGCGTCCAGCGCCGACTGCTGCCCGCCGAGGACGACGACCGTCGTCGCGGCCGACGCATGCGTCGCCCAGTCGACGGTGGTGCACGACGACGTGACGACGTGGACCGATCGCGTCTTCGCCCCTGTCAGCGGGATGCCGGCATAAGCCGGGACTGCGGCGACCGCTGACACCCCGGGCACGACCTCGAACGGCACGTGCGCCTTGGCGCAAGCAGCGGCCTCCTCGGCCAGACCGTTGAAGGTCGACGGGTCGCCGTCCATCAGCCGGACGACCTGGCGGCCGGCCTTGGCCGCGTCGACGGCGAGCCTCGACCGGGTGGCCTGCGCGAGCGGAGCCCCGTCCGGATCGGTGGCGCCGTCGAGCACCTCGACGTCGGCCCGCGCATGCACGAGCAGCTGCTCGCGCGCGAAGCGGTCGAGCACCACGGTGTCGGCGGCGGCGAGCGCCTCGACGGCACGGACGGTGAGGAGGCCGGGGTCACCGGGTCCTGCCCCCACGAACGTCACGGTGCCCATCGCCTTCGTGGGCTTCCTGCGGGTACGGGTGGTCACGGGATGCGTTCCCCCATCAGACCGTCGGCCCCCTCCTCGATCAACCGCTGCGCGAGGGCGAACCCCAGCGCACGGGCGTCGAGCAGGGAACCTGTGGTGGACAAGCGCACGGACGAGGAGCCGTCAACGGCTGCCACGACCGCGCGCAGATACAGCTCGGGTTCGGAGAACCCGTCCTCCGCGACGTCGGCAAGAGCACCGACCGGCGCGGAACAGCCTGCTTCTAAGGCTGCGAGCAGTGAACGCTCCGCCGACACGGCCGCGCGAGTCGCGACGTCATCGAGCGGGACGAGGGCGTCGATCAGATCCGGGCGATCGGCCCGGCACTCGACGGCGAGCGCACCCTGACCGGGTGCCGGGAGCATCTGGGTCGGGTCGATGACCTCGGTGGCCTCGCCGGCCCGCCCGAGTCGAAGGAGCCCGGCGCGGGCGAGCACGACCGCATCGACCACCCCGTCGGCCACCAGCTGGAGCCGAGTGTCGACGTTGCCTCGAACCGGGACGACCTCGAGACCGAGACCGAGCGCGCGGAGCTGGGCGGCGCGCCGAGGTGACCCTGTACCGACCCTCGACCCTGTCGGGAGCCCACCCAGGGTCAAGCCGTCACGGGCGACCAGGCAGTCCCGGGGATCTTCGCGCCGAGGGATGGCGGCGACCTCGAGCCCGAGGGCCGGAGACGTGGGCAGGTCCTTGAGCGAGTGGACCGCGAGGTCGACGTCGCCAGCAAGCAGCGCTTCGCGCAGAGCGGTGACGAAGACACCGACCCCACCGAAGGACGTCAGGGGGGCGGGGTTCCGGTCGCCCTCGGTCACGACCTCGACGAGCTCGACCTGTCGACCGGTGATCTCAGCGATCTGGTCTGCGACGCGCGAGGACTGGGCCCGGGCCAGGGCGCTGCGGCGGGTGCCCACGGTGAGAGTGCCGGTCATGCCCGCACCTGCTGAGGACGCGCCGCGCGGGCGACGAGGTCCACCGACTCGGGATCGAGGTCGAACAGCCGGGTCAGGGCCTCGGCATAGGCGTGCCCGCCCTCGTCGGCCGCGAGCTCCTTCATCCGCACCGTCGGGGCGTGCAGCAGCTTGTCCACCGTACGACGGACGGTCTGCGCGAGCTCCTCGCGGACCTGGGGGTCCAGGTCAGGCAGGCGGGAGTCAAGACGAGCCAGCTCGGCGGCGACCACGTCGGAGGCCAGCTGGCGTAACGCGACGACCGTCGGCGCGACGCGAGCGGCCCGCTGGGCGACGAGGTAGGCGGCGACCTCCTCGGCCGAGATCCGCCGGACGGCCGCGACGTCGGCGCCGTGCTCGGCATCGGCCAGCAGCTCACCGAGGTCGTCGAGCGACACGACCGTCACCGACTCGAGGTCGGCGACGCGCGGGTCGATGTCGCGCGGGAGCGCCAGGTCGAGCAGCGCCCACGGGCGGCCCCTACGCGCTTCCTGGGCGGCGCGCGCGGCATCGAGGGTGACCACGTGCCGCGTCGCGCCGGTGCACGACACGACCAGGTCGGACTCGGCGAGGGCGGCCGGCAGGTCGTCGAGCGCGACGGGGACACCGTCGAGGGCCGCGGCGATGCGGGCGCCGTGCTCGACGGTGCGGTTGGCGACCGTGGCTCCCGCGATCCCTGAGTCGACGAGCGCGGACGCCACGATGCTGCCCATCGAACCGGCCCCGATGAGCAGCACCCTGGCGCCTCCGAGGCCACCGATGGCCGCCGCCGCCCGCTCGAGACCGAGCTGAACCACGGCGGAGCCCGTACGGTCGATGCCCGTCTCGGCGTGCACCCGCTTGCCCACGCGCAGCGCGTTCTGGAACAAGTCGTTGAGCAGTGTTCCGGCCGCACCGGTCTCCTGCGCGACGCGGAGTGCGGACCGGGCCTGCCCGAGCACCTGGGCCTCGCCCACGACCATCGAGTCGAGCCCGCACACGACGGAGAACAGGTGCTGGACGGTGCGCTCGTCGTAGTGGACGTACAGGTGGGGCGTGAGCTCGTCCATGGGGATCCCGGCGTGCTCGGCGAGCAGTCCGGTGAGGTCCTCGACCCCGCCGTGGAACTTGTCCACCACGGCATAGAGCTCGACCCGGTTGCAGGTGGAGACCACGACCGCCTCGCCGACGTGCGGCGCGTCGGTGGCGCGCAGGAGAAGACCGGGAAGGTCGTCGCCGACCACGGACGCTCGCTCGAGAAGGCTCACCGGGGCCGACCGGTGGGAGAGCCCGACGACGAGGACGCTCATGAGGCGGACCCCACCAGGTCGGCCTTGCGCTGCTCGTGGAAGGCCAGGATCTGCAGCTCGGTCGCGAGATCGACCTTGCGCACGTCGACCCCGTCGTCGACGGAGAGCACGGTCGGCGCGAAGTTCAAGATGCTGGTGACGCCGGCCGCCACGAGCCGCTCGCACACGTCCTGGGCAGCAGCCGCCGGCGTGGCGATGACGCCGATGTTGACCCTGCACTCGGAGACGACGCGCTCGAGGTCGCTCAGCGGGCGGATGGGGAGGCCGGCGACGGTCTGGCCGAGCCGCGTGGGATCGGAGTCCACCAGCCCCACGACGCTGAAGCCGCGTGAACCGAAGCCTCCGTAGTTGGCCAGGGCGTGCCCCAGGTTGCCCACGCCGACGATCACCACGGACCAGTCCTGGGTGAGCCCGAGCTCGCGGCCGATGTGGACCAGCAGGTCGTCCACGTCGTAGCCGACGCCGCGGGTCCCGTAGGAGCCGAGATGGCTGAGATCCTTGCGCAGCTTGGCGGAGTTCACCCCGGCGGCGGTCGCCAGCTCCTCGGACGAGACCGTCGAGACTCCGCGGTCAGCGAGGGCGGACAGGGCCCGGTGATAGACCGGGAGCCGCGCGACGGTCGCGTCCGGTACCCCACCCTTGCGGGTGCGGCGGCCTGGTGCTGCGGTCGTCACGGGGCGCTCTCCTGGTGCCTACGACGATGCTGTCCCCGCACTCTAAGCGCTTGTGAACGGCCGCACAAAGTCGCGCCCGAGCCCATCCGGCCTGGCCTGGCGCCGCGGGCCGCCGCCCGGGCTTCGCGGACGCGCGAATCAGCCCGCGGTGACCGTGAAGGGTGCCCGGATGCCGTCGCCGGTCATGCCCGGCTTGCAGGCGGTGAGGTAGGAGCCGGCCTCGAGGTCGACGCTGAGCTCGCGGGTGATGGCCGGACCGATGTTCTCGAGCTCGGTGACGACCGTCGTGCCGTCCTGCGGCGTACACGTAGAACTCGGTGGCCTCGGACGCCGTCGTTGGTGATGGTGAAGGTGACCGGGCCAGCGGCTGCAGCCGTCGTGGCCGAGAGCGTGCAGGCGTCTGCCGTGGACGAGACCGTGATCGGCGTCCCGCCGTCACCGGACCCGCTCGACCCTCCGGAGGAGCCGCACGCGGCTGCGGGCAGGACGGCGAGGGCGGCGACGACGACCAGGGCGCGGGACATCACGGAGTGCTCCAGGAGTGGGGGACGGTCAGGCAGGCACCGACGCCTGCGGCGCCGGCTTGGACACCGTGCGCGACGGGCGCAGGTAGAAGAACAGGCAGACCACGACGTAGGTGATCCAGACGACGCCCTCGAGGACGGTCGTCGTGGGCGAGAAGTTGAAGACGCCCTTGAGCAAGGTGCCGTACCAGGACCCGGGAGGGACCTGCGCACTGACGTCGAAGAGCAGGTTGTTCAGGCCCGGCAGGTCCCCGGCCTCCTGCAGGTCGTGGACGCCGTAGGAGAGCACGCCGGCCGCCACGAAGATGAGCAGGAGACCCGTCCACTTGAAGAAGACCGCGAGATTGATCTTGACGGCGCTCTTGTAGAGCGCGACACCCAACGCGATGGCCGTGACCGAGCCCGAGGGCGAAGCCGATCACGGGCGTCCACGTGGACTCGGTGGCCTTGGCGGCGGTCCAGAAGAAGACCGACGTCTCCAGCCCCTCGCGTGCGACGGCGATGAAGGCGAGGACGACGACGGCGGTGCCCCCGATGGCCACGGCGCTGTCGAGCTTGCCCTGCAGCTCCTTGGCGATGGACCGCGAGGCGCTTCTCATCCAGAAGATCATCCAGGTGACGAACGCCACCGCGATGATCGACATGACGCCGCCGAAGCGCTCCTGGGCCTCGAAGGAGAGGTTGGCCGAGGTGAACTCGAGCAGCGCCCCGACCGCGACGCTCAGGACGACGGCGAGGCCGACGCCCGCCCACACGAAGCGGACGTGGCTCTGCCGGCCGGTGCGCACCAGGTAGGCCACGAGGATGCTGACGACCAGCGCCGCCTCGAGGCCCTCACGCAGGCCGATCAGGTAGTTGCCGAGCACGACAGCAAAGGTAAGGCATACCTAACTTTCAGGCAAGCCCCGGGCGCGGCGCCGGTTCACGTGGTCAGCTGACGCCGCAATCGGTCGGCGTCCACGCGCCAGAAAGCATGCTGCGCGCCGTCGACGAGCACGACCGGGATCTCGTCCCAGTAGCGGTCCGCGAGCGCCGGGTCAGCGAGGATGTCGCGCTCCTCCCAACCGACCCCGAGCTCCTCGCACACCGTGGCCACGACGACCCGGGCGTCGTCGCACAGATGACACCCGGGCTTCCCGAGCAGCACGACGCGGGGAGCCGCGGAGGGATCATCAGCAGCGGCCACGATGGCTACCCGGCGTCGCGCAGGAGCCCCTTGGCGACCTTGCCGGTGGCCGAGTGAGGCAGGGTGTCGACGAGCACGACGACGGTCGGGCACTTGAACCGGGCCAGCCGGGTGGCCGCGTAGGCGGACACCGCCGCCTGGTCGAGGGCGGCCCCGGCGCGGGGCACGACGTAGACCTTGACCGCTTCACCCGTGCGGGGGTCCGGGATGCCGATCACGGCCACCTCGGCGATGTCCGGGTGGCCCATCAAGGCGTCCTCGACCTCGCGGGGGTAGACGTTGAACCCGTTGACGATCACCAGCTCCTTGCGTCGGTCCACGAGCACGAGGTCGCCGTCGTCATCGACGTACGCCACGTCGCCGGTGCCGAACCAGCCGTCGGCGTCGGGACCCCCAGCACCGTCGGGCCAGTAGCCGTCGAACAGGTTGGCCCCCCGGATCCAGATCTCCCCCGGGTCCCCGTCCTCCACCTCACTGCCTTCCTCGTCGAGCAGTCGGACCTCGACGCCAGGGAGTGGACGACCGACCGAACCTGGCTTGGCCACGCCACCGACGAGCGTCGAGCTGACTCCCGGCGCTGCCTCGGTCAGCCCGTACCCCTCGAACACCGGCAGACCCGACGCCTCGGCGATCGTCTGGAGCACGGTCGGCGACATGGGCGCCGCACCCGTGAACAGCATGCGGACGCCGGCGAACGCCTCGCGCAGGCCCGGGAGCCGGCTCCAGGCCACGAACATCCCCGGGGCGCCCGGGATGTTCGTCACGCCCTCGCGCTGCACGACCTCCAAGGACCCGACGGGGTCGAACCGCTCGACGATGACTGCGGTGGCCGCCTGGTCGGTGACGGCCGTCAGGGTGCCGTTGAGCGAGTAGACGTGGAACAGCGGCAGCACCAGGAGCACGACGTCGTCCTCGCGCACGCTGGGCGTGTCCACAGCAGCCACGTTGGCGACGTTGGCGATCAGCGCCCGATGGGACAGCATCGCCCCCTTGGCCCGTCCGCTGGTCCCTGAGGTGAACAGCAGGAGCGCCAGCTGGTCGGGGTCGGTGACGACCGACGCGGGTGCCTGGCCGGCCTCGACGAGCGCACCGTAGGACGTCGCAGCGTCAGCAAGGGTCGCCTGTACCACCGACCAGAACCACGTCGAGGTCGGGGGCCGCGCCGCGCACGGCGGCCAGCTCGACGGGCCCGACGAAGGCGAGCCGGGGCGAGGCGTCGGCGAGCACGTACGCCAGCTCGTACTCCGTCAGTCCGGGGTTGAGCGGCACCGCGACGAATCCCCCGCGCAGGGCCCCGAAGTACACGGCCACGAACTCCCAGCAGTTGCCGAGAACCATCGCGACCCGGTCGCCGTGGGCGAGCCCACGCGCCTGGAGGGCGGCGGCCACGGCATCGACCTCGGCGTCGACCTCTGCCCAGGTGAGGGTTCGGGTCTCGCTCACGAGAGCGGTGTGCGCGGGGCGCCGGACGGCGGCCTCGCGCACCAGATCCGCCAGGTTGGAGCGCACCTGCGGAGTCTCGCATACGCTCGGCTCTCGTGAGCCCGGACCCCGATCCCGCCCCCGTCGACGCCGCCCCCGAACGGCCAGTCGCACCGCTCTCCCCTGCCGTCGTCGCCGGCCAGGCCGCGGCCGCAGCGGCCGAGGTGGAGGCCGCACTGAGCGTCGCGCCTGACCCGACGGCGGCGGCCTTCTTCGACATCGACAACACCGTGGTGCGCGGGCGCGTCGATCTTCTACCTCGCGATGGGCCTGGCGCAGCGCAAGTTCTTCACCATGAGCGATGTCGTCGGCTTCGTGCGCGACCAGGTCAAGTTCCGGGTCGGAGGCGAGGACATGGGCGACATGGCCTCGGCCACCGAGACCGCGCTCGGGTTCGTCCGAGGCCATGAGGTCGCCGAGGTCGTGATGCTCGGGCGTGACATCTTCGACGAGAAGATCGTCGGCAAGGTCTACCCGGGCACCTTGGCCATGGCCCGGAGCCACCTCGACGCTGGCCAGCGGGTGTGGCTGGTCTCTGCGGCGCCGGTCGAGCTGGCGACGATCATCGCCAAGCGGCTGGGCCTCACCGGCGCGCTGGGCACCGTGTCCGAGATCCGGGGCGGGGTCTACACCGGCAACCTGGTCGGCCGGCCGCTCCACGGGCCGGCGAAGGCGGAGGCCGTACGGGCTCTCGCCGCGCGCGAGGGTCTCGACCTGTCGCGCTGCGCCGCGTACTCCGACTCGAGCAACGACATCCCGATGCTCTCCCTCGTCGGGGACCCCTGCGCGGTCAACCCCGACTCCAAGCTGCGCAACCACGCGCGCGACCTGGACTGGCGGATCGTCGACTACCGCACCGGGCGCAAGGCCGCCAAGATCGGCGTCCCCGCGCTGGCCACGGCGGGGCTCGTGGCAGGGATCGCGGTCGGCGCCGTCGCCTTCGACCGGCGGCGCCGCACCCGCTCGCAGCTGACCCGCCGCCCTCCCCGCCGTCCCCGCCGATCTTGAGGAGCATGGCGACCGCCGACACGGACCGTGCATCTCTCAAGATCAGCGTGCTCGTGCGGCAGTTCGGGCCTGGGTCTTGACTCTGAGAAGATATCTTCCTATAAATGGCGCATGGTCAGACGCGCGCCTGGTTCGCTGCTTCCGCCTCGAGCTCGACCTGCTGGCTGCCGGGGTCGCGCTGGCGAGGGCCGGTGAGCCCGAGTTCCACGGGTACGCGGTCGCCGCGACCCTGGCCGACGCGACCGGCGCGAAGCGGCTGACCGCCCACGGGACGCTCTACAAGGCGTTGGGCCGGCTCAGCGACGCCGGGCTCCTGGAGTCCCGGTGGGAGGACCCGTCGGTCGGTGCGGCCGAGGGACGCCCGCGCCGCCGGCTCTACCGGGTCACCGGCTCCGGTGCGGCCGCGCTGGCCGCGAGTGGCCGTACGGCTGCGACCACCAGCGGGCCCTCGGACGCTGCGCGGGGTCGCGCCGCCCGAGCACCCCTCGCGGGACCGAGCCCGGCATGACCACCGAGCAGCTGTCGAGGCCGTTGGTGGGCGACCGCCTGGTCGACCGCTGGACCCGGCTCTACACGCGACGCCTCGACGACGAGACCGCCCGGGCCCGCCGCGACGAGATCGCCTCCGACCGCTACGACCACATCGCCGCAGCCCGGGCGGCCGGCCTCACGTCCGCTGCCACCTCCCGCGCCCTCGCGGCCCGCATGCTCCTCGGCGTCCCCGCCGACCTCTCCTGGCGTCGTCACCACCTGCGCGACGAACGTCGCGCGGTCGGGAAGGAGAACGCCATGGCTCGACAAGCGCCGGACCAGCGGGGGTGGCTTGCCGCCGCTGCGGGGATCCTCGTCGTCAGCTGGATCCTGCTCATCGCGGTCCTCTCCGGGCTGAGCTCGGTCGCCAACGACTGGCCGACCATCTGGACGTCGGTCTTCTTCTTCGTCGTCGTCCTGACGGTCGCGGTCGTCGGTCTCGTGCGGCTGGTCCGCGGCCACAGCGACGGTGCGTTCGTGCTCGCCGCCGCCGCGATCGGCTCGACCGTGTGGTTGTTCTGGTTCCCGATCATCCCCGTGATCGGCGTGGCCGTCGCGATCGGTCTCGTCGTCTACGGCGTCCGCGCCCGCCGCCAGTCCCCTGCCGCGCCAGGAGGTCGCGGGCTGACGTCCGTCTCCCCGGAGCACCGACGACGGGACCCGGACCCACGCCAGGAGAGGGGTCCCGTCGTCGGTTCGCGGCCGCGCCGCGTGCGTTGATGCGCGTCAACGGCCGTGACGGGCGGTCAGAAGAAGACGGAGCGCCGCTGCATGAGCAGGCGGTACAGCGTGTGCTGGATGGTCTCGCGCACCTGGTCGGTGATGTTGAAGACGAGCATCGGGTCGTCGGCAGCACCGTCGGCGTACTCGTCGGTGGGGATCGGCTCGCCGAACTCGATGATCCACTTGCTCGGGAGCGGTACCAGCCCGAGCGGCCCCAACCAGGGGAACGTCGGGGTGATCGGCACGTAGGGCACACCCATCAGCCGGGCGAGGGTCTTGAGGTTGCCGATGATCGGGTAGATCTCCTCGGCACCCACGATCGACACCGGGATGATCGGCACCTTGGCCCGCAGCGCGGCCGCGACGAACCCGCCACGCCCGAACCGCTGGAGCTTGTAGCGCTCGGTGAACGGCTTGCCGACGCCCTTGAACCCCTCGGGCCAGACCCCGACGACCTCTCCGCGCCCGAGCAGCCGCTCTGCGTCGGCGTTGCAGGCCACGGTGGCGCCGGACTTGCGAGCGAACTCGGACACGACCGGCATCGAGAAGACGAGGTCGGCACCCAGCATGCGCAAGGCCCTGCGCTGCGGGTGGTGATCGAGCAGGGCGAGCTGGGTCATGACGGAGTCGATGGCGATGGTGCCCGAGTGGTTCGCGACGATGAGCGCGCCGCCGGTGGCCGGCACGTTCTCCAGACCACGGGTCTCGATCCGGAACCAGTGCTTGTACAGCGGTCTGAGCGCGGCGAGCAGGACCTTGTCCGTGAGCTCCGGCGTCGTAGCCGAAGTCGTCGACCGCGAAGTCGCCGGTGACCCGCCGCCGCAGGAAGGCGAGCGTCGAGGCGATCTTGGCGTCCAGGGACGAAGAGCCCTCGTCCGTCGCTGAGGCGGCGTCCGCCACCGCCGCCAACGGTTCCGCGGGCGTCGCGTCGGCCGGAGCGGGGCGCGGGCGGGTCTTCGGGGCGGGCCTGGTGCGGGGGCGCGAGGTCGCCGAGCCCGTGGGCTTGGTCGTACGCCGGCGTGGGGACTGGCCGTCGATGGGGATGATGCGCGCGTCGCTCACGGGCGTGGCACCGCCGCGACCGCCGCAAGGACCTGGTGCTCGAGACCCTCGAGCAGCTCGGGGGGCATCCGTCGGTTGAGTCCGCGCGAGCTCACGAAGTCGTCGAACGTCCCGAGCGTCGTGAACTCGGGCTCGAAACCGAACATGGTCCGCATCCGCGTGGTGTCGACCCCCCGTGCCGTAGGTGAGGAAGTTGACCTGCTCGGGCGAGAAGTCGATGGCGCGGGCCCGCCGCACCAGGCTCCCGGCCATCGTCACCAGGGGCGAGAGCAGCGGCAGGGTCGGGCGGCCGGCCCGGTGGACGGCCTGGGAGAGCAGCAGCACGCCGTCCCCTGCCACGTTGTAGGTGCCAGGATCGGTCACCGACCGTCGCCAGGCAGGAGCGACGCCAGCAGGTCGTCCTCGTGGATGAACTGCAACCGCGGGTCGAAGCCCCACACGGTCGGGACCAGCGGCAGCTGGAAGTACGCCGACAGCGGGGTGTCGATGCCCGGCCCGAGGCAGTTGGCGAACCGGAGGGTGGTGACCGCCACGTCCGGGCGTCGTCGCGAGAACCCACGGACGTAGCCCTCGACCTCGACCGAGTCCTTGGCGAACCCCGAGCGCGGCAGCCGCTTGGGCTCCATGTCCTCGGTGAACATCGCGGGGTCCTTGGGCGAGGCTCCGTAGACCGTCGAGGACGACTTCACGACCAGCCGCTGCACGCTGCGGGCCTTCTGGCAGGCCGCGAGCAGCTGCATGGTCCCGATGACGTTGACCTCTTTCATGAGCGACCGCCCGCCCGCGGACTGCGGGGTCGCGATGACGCTCATGTGCACGACGGTGTCGACGTCGGCAGCGGCGATGACCTTGGCGATGATCGGGTTGCGGATGTCGGCCCGCACGAACTCGGCGCCGCCCAGATCGTCGCGCGGCGGGACGACGTCGACGCCGATGACCCGCTCGATCGACGGGTCTGCGGTGAGCTGGCGCGCGAACCGACCACCGAGGTGTCGAGACACCCCGGTCACGAGCACGGTGCGCGCCACGCCGTCCGCCCGCGCGCTACTTCTTGTTACGGCGCTGGACGCGGGTCTTCTTGAGCAGCTTGCGGTGCTTCTTCTTCGCCATGCGCTTGCGGCGCTTCTTGATGACGGAACCCACAGGATTACCTCGAGATCTTCTGCTCAGGCCGACCAGGGAGATCGGGCGGTACGGGTGACGCGCAGCGGCCCAGACTACCCGGCTCGGTCAGCCTGCTTCGACGAAGGAGTCCCGCAGGTAGTCGGCGACCGCCTGCTCGGGGACCCGGTAGGAGCGGCCGACCTGGACGGCTGGCATCTCCCCGGAGTGCACGAGCCGATAGACCGTCATCTTCGAGACGCGCATCGCTGCCGCGACCTCGGCCACCGTGAGGAAGCGCACCTCCGCCAGAGGTCGCTCTCCGCTGCTTGCCGCCATGGGGCACGAGCGTAGTGAGCCTTCGGCCGGTCCGCAGAAGAATCACAACTCCGACGCACGGCACCTGTTCACAGGTCCAGGTGAGGGTCGAGGCCGTGCAGCGGGAAGACGGCCGCCCGGGTCGCGAGGACCGCGCGGTCGACCAGGTCGTCGTCGTCCCAGCCGTCCGCCCACGGACGAGGCCGAGGCTCGCGACCGTCGCTCATCGTGGACATCCCCCGACGGCCCAGCAGCCGGGTGACGTGATCGACCCAGACCGGCGGCACGAGGGTGCTCGGGACGACCGGGCGCCCCACGACCTCGCCCACGAGGTGCGCCCAGGCCCGAGGGACGACATCGACGATCGCGTAGCCGCCACCGCCGACCGCGACCCATCGCCCGCCCGCGTGCAGGTGCGCGAGGCGGTGGATGCGCGCGTAGCTCGCGCGCTGGCCGTCCACCGTCAGCCTGAGGTGGCCCAGGGGGTCCAGGAGGTGCGAGTCGCAGCCGTGCTGGGTCACGAGGAGCTGCGGCCGGAAGCGTTCGAGCAGCGCCGGCACGACGGCGTCGAAGGCCCGCAACCAGCCGTCGTCGTCGGTCTTGGGCGGGAACCCGACGTTGACCGCCAGCCCTTCCGCCCCCGGACCACCGACGTCGGTGGGCCAGCCGGTGCCAGGGAACAGGGTCCTCGCCGACTCGTGCATCGAGATCGTCAGGACGCGCGGCTCGTCCCAGAAGGCGCGCTCGACCCCGTCGCCGTGGTGGACGTCCACATCGACGTAGGCCACGCGCTCGACTCCGTGCTCGAGGGCCCAACGGATCGCGATGGCAGGGTCGTTGTAGACGCAGAACCCGGAGGCCGCCTCGGGCATCGCATGGTGGAGGCCCCCGGCGAGGTTCACCGCGTGGTCGAAACCTCCCGTCAGCACAGCCGCGGGTCGCCTCGACGGTCGCCCCGACCACGTGGGCCGACGCGTCGTGCATGCCCGCGAAGACGGGGACGTCGTCCGTGCCCAGCCCGTGGGCGAGGTCCTCGTACGGGGGCCCGGCAGCGGCCGCGACCCGTACGGCGTCGAGGTAGGCGCGGGCTGTGCACGAGCTCGAGGAGCGCGTCGTCGGCCCGGGGGGCCGTGAGCACGGTCACGTCCTCGAGCAGTCCGAGGTCCCTGGCCAGGCGCACGGCCAGCTGGACGCGGATGGGAGCCAGCGGGTGGGTCGGCCCGAAGTCGTACTCGGCCAGGGACTCGTCCCAGACGAACGCCACCCGCTCGCTCATGCTGCGACGCTACCCCCCGGTCACTCGGTGCGGAGGGCTACCACCGGGTCGAGCCGGCCCGCCCGGCGAGCCGGGAAGACCCCGAAGAAGACCCCGACGGCGACCGAGACGGCGAAGGCCAGCGCCACCGACCACCAGGCGATGACCGCCGGCAGGGGGGAGACGGCATCGGCGATCAACGACACGCTGATGCCCAACGCCATCCCGATGGTCCCGCCGATCGTCGTGAGCAGCACCGCTTCGATGAGGAACTGCACGGTGATGTCGCGCTGCCGCGCGCCGAGGGCCTTGCGGAGCCCGATCTCGCGGGTCCGCTCGCGCACGGAGACCAGCATGATGTTCGACACCCCGACACCTCCGACCAGCAGCGAGATGCCGGCGATGGCGGCGAGGACCAGGGTCAGCAGGCCGAGGATGGTGCCGATGGTGCCGAGGATCTGCGTCTGGGTGACCGCGGAGAACGTCTCTCCGGGGTACTTCTCCTCCAGCGCGGCGACGATGCGCTCCTGGAGCGGCTCGATCGAGTCGAGCGTCGGCGCCTTGACCGCCAGTGCGTCGATGCGGTCGACGCCGAACAGTCGCTGCGCGGCGGTGACCGGGACGTGGACCTCGTCGTCGCGACTCACTCCGAAGGTCGAGCCGACCTCGTCGAAGACCCCGATGACGCGGAAGCGCACACCCGCGATCGACACCTGGCGCCCCAGCGGGTCGACGTCTCCGAACAACGTGGTCGCGACCTGGGACCCGAGGACGACGACCCTGCGACGCGCGTCGACGTCCCCAGCGGTGAGGTAGCGGCCCTTCGCGAGGGGTCGGTCGAAGACGTTCGGGATGTTCTCGTTGGTGCCGGCCACGGTCACGAAGGTGCTGCGGGCACCGACGCTCGCCTCCTCACCCGACGAGACCGTCGTCGCGACGCCCGAGGGGTTCCCGATCACGCGTCCGACGTAGTCCACGTCCTCGAGCTGGAGCCGGCTGACTGTCGGCGCGGACCCGAAGTCGAACTGACCGGGCAGGACGAGGATCAGGTTGGAGCCCAGACCCTGAACCTGGGTCTCGACCTCGCGCTTGGCTCCCGAGCCGATGGCCACGAGCGTCACGACGGCGGCAACGCCGATGATCACGCCGAGCATCGTGAGCAGGCTGCGCAGCCGGTTCGCGCGCAGGGCGTCCAGTGCCACCCGGAAGGCCTCGCCGACCCTCACGTCGCGCCCGCCGTCGACAGAGTGTCCGACTCGATGAGGCCGTCGCGCATGCGCACCTGACGTCGGGCGCGCGCGGCGATGTCGGCGTCGTGGGTCACGAGCACGACGGCGACCCCCTGCTCGGCGTTGAGCCGCTCGAGGATGCCCATGACCTCCGCGCCGTTCACGGTGTCGAGGTTGCCGGTGGGTTCGTCAGCCAGCAGCAGGCGCGGATCTCCCACCAGGGCGCGCGCGATCGCCACACGCTGCTGCTCGCCACCGGACAGCTGGGCGGGGCGGTGAGTGAGCCGGTGGCCCAGCCCGACCGCCTCGAGCGCCTCGATCGCCCGCCGACGGCGCTCCCGGCGTCCGACGCCGCGGTAGACCAGGGGGAGGGAGACGTTGTCGACGGCGCTCGTGCGCGAGAGCAGCTGGAAGGACTGGAACACGAAGCCGATGGCGGCGTTGCGCAGCTCGGCGAGCTCGGTGTCGTCGAGCGACGTCACGTCACGGCCGTCGACGCGCAAGATCCCCGAGGTCGGCCGGTCGAGGCAGCCGAACAGGTGCATGAGCGTCGACTTGCCCGACCCGGACGGCCCGATGACCGCGGCGTACTCGCCCGGCTGGACGGCGAGCGACACCCCGCGCAGTGCTTCGACGACGACGCCCTCGAGCTCGTAGGTGCGAGTGACGTCCACGGCCTCCAGCGCGGGGGCGGCGGTCACGGCAGGGACTGCCCGGACCGCACCTGGTCGGCGCCGCGCACGACGACGGTCTCGCCCTCGACCAGACCCTCCGCGATCTCGATGCTGTCGACTCCCTGCGCCCCCAGGCGCACGGCCCGCCTCTCCACCGTGCCGTCCGCGACCACCCAGACCGCGTCGCCGTCGCCGTCACGGAAGACGGCTGCAGCCGGTACGGCGACCACGTCGACGGCCTCGCGGACCAGCAGCCGGGCCACGGCGGACATGCCGGGACGCGGGACCGGTGCCGGCGAGCCGTCCGCCGCCGTGCCCCCGTCCAAGGTCAGCCGAACCACGTACGAGACACCGCCACGACTGCTCGAGGTGGGCTGGAGATCGACGCTGGTGACCTCGCCGGCGTAGGTCGCGTCGGGTACGGCGTCGAGCTCGATGTCGGCCTTCACGCCCGGGGCCACGAGGAGGACGTCGGTCTCGTCCACGGAAGCGGTGACGGACAGGACGGAGACGTCGGTCACCGTCGCGATGGTCGAGCCTGCAGACACTGGGGCACCCACGGTGAGAGTCCCTGTGGTCGAGCTGCCTCCGGCGGACCCCCCGAGCAGGGAGGAGGCCGTCCCCTGCAAGGACTCGGGCAGCGAGCCCAAGATCCCGGAGGCGTCCGAGCCACTTCCCGCGGTTGCTCCCAGCGCCACCATGCCGCTCAGCGGTGAACGGACGACGAGGCCGTCGACGGTGGCCTGGGCCGCGGCCAGGGCCAGTGCGGTCTGCTGGCGCTGGGTCCTTGCCAGCGAGGCCAGCGAGCGTTCGAGCGCGGAGACACCCGAGTTGAGGTTGTCGGTGGCCCGTCGACCCTGCGCCCGAGCAGCCGCGTACGCCGCCTGGGCCTGGGCGACCTGCGCCAGGGCCTGCTGTCGAGCCTGGGAGTCCGGGATCGCCTTGGCCGCTTGCCGAGCGGCACGGAACGCCGAGGCCGCTGCAGCGTCAGCCTGCTGCTGGGACGCCGAGAGGTCGGCGCGCGGCAACGAGACCGAGGACGACGAGGCCGCCTGCCGGTCCGCGGTCTCGGCCTGCCGGAGCGCCTTCTGGGCCGAGGGGGACCTCAGGCGCAGGAGTACCTCGCCGCGCTCGACCTGGTCGCCGTCGGCCACCTCGAGCGAGGCGACGGTCCCGGACGCTGTGGCGGTCACGGTCGCGGTGGCGCGGGCAGCGACGGCAGCAGGGGCCTCGACCACCTCGACGACGGTGGACCGGCCGACGGCTGCGGTCTCGACGACGGGATCGGGATCGCCGCTGCAGGACGTGACCAGGACGGCCGCCACGGCCAGCCCGGCCAGGACGGCGGGGCGTCGCAGCCACACCAGCACAACAGTCATCGTAGGTTTCCGGGCACTCTCCGGCAGCGCCCGGGGGGCGGGGGCCATCGCCGGTGGCTGTCCGGGCGCGGACAGCCCTGCCGCCGCATGACGCGTCAGGCGCCGCCCGCGAGCTCCCGCGACCGGTCGCGCGCAGCCTCCATCGCGGACAGGAAGGCGGCCCGGACCTTGTGGTCGTCGAGCTGGCGGAGGGCCGCAACCGTCGTGCCCGCCGGCGAGGTCACGTTCTCGCGCAGCACCGTGGGGTGCTCACCCGTCTCCTTGAGCATCTTCGCCGCCCCGACGAGAGTCTGGACGACCAGCTCGTTGGAGGTGGCCCGCGGGAGCCCGAGCAGCACACCCGCCTCGATCATGGCCTCGACCACGTAGAAGATGTACGCCGGCCCGGAGCCGCTGATCGCGGTGACGGCATCCTGGTACTTCTCGGGCACGATGATCGCCTGCCCGACGGCCCGCATGAGGGTCTCGGCCTCGGCGAGGTGCGCGTCGTCGCAGTGCTGGCCGCCGGACAGAGCGGCCATTCCTTCATCGACGAGGGCCGGGGTGTTGGGCATGACGCGGACCACCGGGGTGCCGTCGGGCAGCCGCTGCTCGAGGTACTCCGTCGTGATGCCGGCGGCCAGCGACACGACGAGTGCCCCCGGCCGCACCGACCCTGAGACCTCGTCCAGGAGGGCGCCCATGTCCTGGGGCTTCACCACGAGGACGAGGGTGTCGGCCGCTTTCGCCGCCGCGACGTTGTCGACCACCTCGACCGAGTAGCGGTCGAACAGCTCCTTGGCCCGCTCGGGGCGGCGCTCGGTGATCATCAGCCGATCGGCGCTGACGCCGGAACGCAGCAGACCGGACAGCAGCGCCTCTCCCATCACGCCCGCGCCGAAGACGGCGATCCGAGCGGTCACGCCTTGCTCGTCAGGGCCTTGAGGAACAACGCCAGGTTGGCGGGCTTCTCCGCCATCCGCCGCACCATGTAGCCGTACCACTCGTCGCCGTACGGCACGTACACGCGCATCGTCTCGCCGTCGGCCGCGAGCCGCCGCTGCTCGTCGGGTCGCACGCCGTAGAGCATCTGGTACTCATAGGTGCCTTTCGCCCGATCGTGCCGGACGGCGAGCGCCTCGGCGATCTCGACCAGGCGGGGGTCGTGCGAGGCCACCATCGGGTACCCGGGGCCAGCCATGAGCACCTTCAGGCACCGCACGTAGGAGCGATCGACGTCGCCCGTGTCCTGCCAGGCCACCGACTCGGGCTCCTTGTAGGCGCCCTTGCAGAGGCGGACCCGCGAGCCCTCGACCGCGAGGTCACGGCAGTCGCCCTCGGTGCGGTAGAGGTAGGCCTGAAGCACGGCCCCTGTCTGCGGGAAGTCCTGGCGGAGCTCAGCGAGGATCCCGAGCGTGGAGTCCGTCGTGGTGTGGTCCTCCATGTCGAGGGTCACGTTCGTGCCCACGTCCGCAGCGGCGACGCAGATGGCCCGCGCGTTCTCGAGGGCGATCTTCTCGCCGTCACCCGGCAGCGCCTGCCCGACCGCAGAGAGCTTGACCGACACCTCCGCGCCGGAGGTGAGGCCGGCCTCGCCGAGGTGGTGCAGCAGCAGGAGATAAGCGTCGCGCGTCGCATCGGCCTGGGCGAGGTCGAGGGTGTCCTCACCGAGGTGGTCGATGGTGACCAACCGCCCGTCGTCGACCAGGGCCTTGGTCGCCGCGACCGCGTCGTCGGCGGTCTCGCCGGCGATGAACCTGCGGACGACGTCCCGGCTGACCGGAGCCGCTGAGACCAGGTTCTTGATGCGGTCACTGCGCGACACAGTGAGCAGCGTGCGTCGGATCACGGCCTGCCTCCTCAACATCGGTCGCGGCGAGTCTAGAGGCCGTAGCCGCAACTGGTTCAGGCCCTGACCCCGGGGTCCCGTGACCCCCCGTGATCATGCAGCTTTCGCCCGTGTCTCCTCCCGTGATCATGCGGTTCCCGCAGCCGCAGACCCCACCCGGATCATGCGTTCTTCCCCCTTCCGGGATGGTCTCTCGTTGGGGTTTCTTTTTCCACAGATTGGGTTTCTGGGCTGTTGGGGTGTCGGTGGTGGCCGGTAGTATTGCCTCATCAGTTCGAGTCGTTCGGACCGAGGGGAGGTGGTCAGGTGGTGGACCCGGTCATGGACGACGCGGTCGTTGGTCGCCGAGGCGATCGCCGGCTCACCGCGCGTGACCTGTCCGCGATGTCGGGGCATCAGGCGGTGCAGCGCTGCTCGGGGTCCTCACCCCGCGATCGCGTTGCTGACCGCGGACCGGCTGGCGACGGTGTCGGTCGTCGCGGAGTCCGGGGTGTGGGGGTTGGACGCATCGCGTTCGGCGGCGGCCTGGCTGGCCCGGCCAGAGCGCTCGACCCGGGTCGCGGCGGGCGCTGACCTGAAGACTCGCCCGCGTCCTGCGCGGGCACCTGCCCTTGACCGCGTCGGCCCTGCTGGAGGGGGCGGTGCCGGTCGGGCACGCCCGGGTCCTGGCCCGGACCTGCCTTCGGACCGAGGCGATGCGCGTGATGCTCACCGACCCCGACCGTGGGGAGGCCTTCCTGCTCACCCAGGCCGGGCTCGGGGCCGAGGACTTCCAGAAGTTCGGTGCGACCTGGGCGTACCGGGTCGACCCCGACGCCGCAGACGCCGCCTACCAGGAGGCCAAGGACGCCTGCTACCTCCAGCTGTCGGAGACCACCGGGGGGACCAAGGTCGACGGGTTCCTCACCCCGCTGGCCGCGGAGAGCCTGCTCGTGGTGCTGCGCGCCGAGATCGGGGTCCCGGCAGTCAGCCGACACTCGCGGGCCACCCCACGGCGGATGCACGACGCGCTCGAATCGGTCATGAACCGGGTCCTGGCCGGTGGCCGGCTCGGTGACCACGCCTCAGTCCGACCCAGCCTGGTCGTCAACGTGCCCTACGCGACCTTCGAGAAGCTCGCCCTCAGAACCGGGACGTCGAAGACGGACCTGGTCGGGCTCCCACCGGCAACCCTCCAGCAGTCCGGGCAGGTCGTTCCTCGGGCGGTGCTGGACCGGATGATGTGCGACTCAGCGATCACCCGGGTCATCTTCGGCCCCCAAGGCCAGGTCCTCGACGTCGGCCGCGCCCAACGCACCTTCACCGGCCCCAGGCGGCGCGCGTTGGACGCCCACGACGGTGGGTGCATGTACCCCGGCTGTGACGCACCCCCGTGCCAGTGCGAAGGACACCACACCGAACCCGGCGGGTGGGCCGGTGGTGCCCGCACCGACGCCACCGATGGCGGGATCCTGCTCTGCTACCACCACCACCCCCACGTCCACGACCGCGGCATCAGCATCCACCGCGACGACCGCGGCAGCTGGGTCTTCACCGACCGCTGGGGACTTCCGCTGGGCACCACCCGACCTCGCAGCCATCCACCCGACCTCTTCGACCCCTGGAACACCCCCGCCTGAACCCACCGAACGCCCTCCAGTCCCGGTCAATAGCCGGCATTAGGTGCGGCCCCGGACAATCCGGGTGGCTCAGTTCTCTGGCTGGCCGGCCAAACCTGGACAGCACCGCTCGCCCCCGGAAGACTGGCCCATCTTGACCCGGGTCGGAGGGTGCGATGGGCGAGCAGGCGGACGCGCTACTGGAGCGACTGGTCGGGATGCTGATCGGGGCCGCCGAGATGATGAACATCTACATTGGCGACCGGCTCGGTCTGTACGCACACCTGACCAGCGGCGGCGGCGTAACGACCGCCGAGCTGGCGAAGAGGGCGGGGATCGCCGAGCGCTACGCCCGTGAGTGGCTCGAGGAGCAGGCCGTCGCCGGGTTTGTGGCGGTCGACGATGTCGAAGCCGCTGCCAACGAGCGCCGGTACTCGCTGTCCGACGAGCATGCGGCGGTGCTGCTGGACCGCGACGCTGCGACGTACCTCACCCCCTACACCCGGATGTTCGTCGCGGCCGCTCAGCAGATGCCAGCACTCCTTCAGGCCTACCGCGAGGGTGGGGGTGTCGGCTGGCACCGGTACGGCCCGGACATGAGTGAAGGACAGGAGTTCGGCAACCGACCGACCTACATCAACACGCTCGCCTCATGGTTCTCTTCGGTCCCCGAGATCCATGATCGACTCTCAAGACACGGGGCGAAGATGGCCGACATCGGCTGCGGCGGCGGGTGGTCGTCGATCTCGCTGGCCCGTGCGTACCCGAGCCTCACGATCGACGGGTTCGACCTCGACGTGCCAGCCATTGAGCGCGCCCGACAGAACGCGGCAGCCGAAGGCCTGGCCGACCGAGTCCGCTTCCATGCCGTTGACCCCGGTGAGGCCGATCGCAATCACGACTACGACCTGGTGACCGCGTTCGAGTGCATCCACGACATGCCCCAGCCGGTCCCCGTACTGCGCACGATGCGCGCGATGGCCGCACCCGCCGGCGCCGTGGTGGTGATGGACGAGAATGTTCAGCCCAGCTTCGTTGCTCCTGGTGACGAGATCGAGCGACTGATGTACGGGTTCAGCACGCTCGTCTGTCTTCCGGATGGGATGTCCCACCCTGGGTCCGTCGGGACAGGCACGGTCATGAGGCCGTCTGTATTCGAGGACTACGCGACCCAAGCAGGGTTCTCCTCGGTCGAGATCTTGCCCATTGACGGCGGGTTCTGGCGCTTCTACCGCCTACACGGATGAGCCAAGCCCGGCACCGAAGTGCCTACCTGTTCACTTCCGCCCAGTTCCGGGCCGGGCCAGGCTTGGGATCAGGTGGTCGGTGGGTTGCTCGCGAAGTGCCTGCCCACGAGTGATGTCGTGTGGTTGTCGAACGGAGTGCGTCCTGCCGGCCACCGCTGACGGGAAGTGGCTCAAGAGGGGTCTGCGTCGCCCGAGGTAGGCATGCCCTCCCGTCTCCCTTCGGATGACCCGACGCGTCAGACGACGCTGACCTCGCCCACCCGCGCCAGGGTTAGCACTTCCCCGATCGTCAGCCGGCGCCCCGATTCCGTCGCGCGCGCCGCGTCGTCGTCGCTCAGCGCGGCCCGCGCCAGGTCCACGCGGTCGCGCGGCGCGCCCTCCGCGTACACGTTGACGATGCCCTCCTGCTGCGCGTAGACCTCCGCGGCAGCGGCGATCTGGACCGCGACGAACGGATGCCCATCGGACTGCTCCGTGACCGCAAGCCCGACGAGCGACAGCCCGACACCTCGAACCGACGCGACGTCGGAGTAGGCGCGCACCGACTCAAGGAAGTACCACCGCGCGAGCGACGGGTCCTCGGCTGCAAGGTGCACCCAGGCCATCTCGGAGAGGACGCGCGCCTCCTCGGCGCGGTCCATGCAGGACTCGAACGCGGCTAATGACTCGCCGTAGAGCTCCAGGCCGGCCGCGTGGTCGCCTGCACCCGCCGCCAACGCGGCTAGCGAGCTCAGGGTCATGCCGAGTCCTTCGTAGTCACCGAGCCGCTGCTGGATCCGGCGCGCGTCCTCGAGGTGGGCGCGAGCGGCCTCGACGTCCCCGACGACCATGTGCAGGATCCCGTTCACCGTTCGGCAGAACGCTTCGTGCCAGTCCAGTCCCAGGCGTCGCGAGCGCTCGATCCCGCGTTGCGTCGCCTCGATGCCGTAGGCCTGGTCGCCCGCGATCGCGCCCAGTCCCTGCACCATGTCCGCGAAGCACGTCTCGCGCGGCGCACCGGCGAGGAGCGCCGTCTCGAGCGCCTCGCGCCACTCGGCCACGCTCCTGTCGTTCTCGCCGAGCATCCACGACGCCAGGCCGGCGGCGAGCAGCGCTCCGGCACGTCCCGTTGTCGGCTCCTTCCTCGTCGTCGGCGGCGAGGAACGCGGCCGCGTACTCCGCCGCCGTGACGTTCTTGCCCCGCAGGTGCCAGAACATGATGAGGTCGCCGGTCATGCGCATTCCGGCCTCGCAGGCGGCCAACTCGTCCGCGCGTGCCCGTGACAGGTAGAGGTCGAGCCCCGCCAGCATGTTGCCTTCGTCGGCGATCCCGCGCCGCACCTGCCGCAGCTGGTCGTCGCCCTCGATTCCGCCCTGGATCTCGCGGGCCACCTGCGCGAAGCGATCCGCGTGCCGTCTCGCCAGTGCCTCGCGCTCCCCCGATGCGGTCAGCCGCTCGCTCGGCGTACTCGGCGAGCATCTGCAGCATCTGGAAGCGGTCGCCGCTCGTCTGCACGAGCGCCTTGTCGAGCAACGACTCGAGGTCGTCGAGGACGTCGTCGCCGGGTTCGCAGCACACGGCCTCGACGTCGGACAGGGTCGCGCCACCGACGAAGACCGCCATGCGGCGGAACAGCCGTTGCTCCGACTCGTTGAGCAGTGAGTGGCTCCAGTCGATCGTCGCCCTCAACGTCTGCTGTCGCGCCGGATGGTCGCGCGCGCCCGTGGTGAGGACGTCGAGCGCGTGGTTGAGCCGCTTCAGCAGGGCCTCCGGCGTGAGGACCCGCAGTCGAGCGGCAGCCAGCTCGAGGGCCAGCGGAAGCCCGTCGAGGCGACGACAGATCTCGGCCACCGTTGCACGCGTTGTCGGCATCAAGGTCGAAGCCGCCGCGAGCGGTGCGCGCGCGCTCCACGAACAGCGACACCGCGGGCGCGGCCCTGAGGTCGTCGTCGTCGCCGGCGGCCTTGGCGGGCAGGCCGAGCGGGGCGAGCGGGTACTCCTGCTCAGCGCGCAGGTGGAGCGGAGTGCGGCTCGTGGCGAGGATCCGCAGGCCCGGGCAGCGCTCGACGAGCACGGCGATCTCCGCGGCCGCCGCCACGACCTGCTCGAGGTTGTCGAGCAGCAGGAGCGACCGCCCCGACCCGATGAGGGCGACGATGCCGTCGATCCACGAGCGGTCCTCCGCCTCCTTGACGCCAAGCGCGTCGGCGAGGAACGGGATGACCTCAGTCGCCTCACGTACCTGGTCGAGCGCGACGAAGGCGACCCCGTCGGGGAACCTCGCCTCGGCTCCCCGGCCTACCTCCTGGGCGAGCGTGGTCTTGCCTATGCCGCCGGGGCCGGTGATGGTGACGAGGCGATCGGTCTGCAGGAGAGCAGCGACGGCCTCGACGTCCGCGGCGCGCCCCAGGATCGATGACGTGCGCTCCGGCACGCTGCCGGGAAGGTGGGAGAACCGGTCGCCCTTGCCCTCGAGCTCGCGCGGGTCCGGCACGACCACGCCCACGACGTCGACGGCGTAAAGGACGACCGGGCGACCGACCCCCTTGAGCTTGAAAGCACCCAGGTCCGTCAGCGGAAGTTCGGCTCGGTTCGCGACCTGCTCGCGTGCGGAGTCCGAGAGCAGCACCGCGCCAGGCACCGAGAACGACTCGATGCGGGAGGCCACGTTGACGGCGACGCCGGTGAGGCGCTCCTCCTCGACGACCACGTCGCCCACGTGCACACCGACGCGCACGGGGACGCCGGCCCCGCCGAGTCGGCGCTGCACCTCGACTCCCGCCTCGATCGCGGCCAGCGCGCTGGGGAACATGCTCATGCTGCCGTCGCCGAGGCGCTGCACGATCGTGCCGCCGTGAGCCGCGTGCGCCGACTCGATTGCGGCCCAGTACGCCGACCGCTTCTCGACGGCGTCGCCCTCGTCGGAGAGGAGCAAGGCGGTGTAGCCGACCATGTCGGTGAACATGACGGCGACCAGCTTGCGTGCGAGTTCCGCTGCCATCCGGCTCCCTGCTCGCTCCGAGTCGCCAGAGTAGCGGCCTGGCGACGCAACGCCCGGCGCTCCCAAAGACGCCGTCCCGAGGACTATGTGAGGTGGCGAAGCGCGGCCGGGGCGCTGACGCACCAACGGCTTCGGCTATCTCGCGGTCAGCGCTCGGCGCCGGCTGCAATCGAGGCCCGCTCCAGGAGCGTCGCAGGTTGACCGTCCATACCCATCCCAGGTCCACGACGTGAGCGCGCCAGAAGACCGAACGCATGTGCCCGATAGCGTGCCGCTGCGCGGCGCGCAGATGTGCCGATCTGCATCGCTTCTGACCACTGTCGGCACCGACTTCGCGGGGCTGCTCAGGAGGGCGTCATCCCATCCGCGTGGACATCGGCGGCGTCAGCTGTTCGCGCCTCGGTCAGCGAGAGCGCCTCTCAGGCCGCGTCCCTCCGGTGGTCGTCGGCCGGACGGGAGACCCCTTCGCGAGGAGCCAGATTCCCACGACGAACTCGAAGGGCATGTAGGCGACATACAGCAGGATCGAAGGCTCGAGTGCGCGGTCCCACACGTTGAGCAGGGTCGCGACACAGACCAGGGCGATCGACGCGAGGCCCCAGATGCCCAGCCACCGCGGAACGAACCGCGTTCGGATGAACAGCGAGTACCAGAGCAACGCACCGGCACTGGCGAACAACATCGCGATGTCTGCTGCGTGCTCGTGCAGGCCGAGACCGAAACTCCCCACCGCGGCATCGGATGCAGACGTCACGCCCGAGCCGACGCTCGTTCCGCCGAGGTCGAGCAATGCGTAGAGACCGAGCATGCTCACCGCGAGGACGGTCGCCTCCGCGAGCCAGAGCCCGAAGGCGATCGTCGCGACCCATCGAACCGTCCCGCGCAGGGCGACGTAGAGCAGCGACGTCAGGGCGATGATCCCGACGCTGGTGAGCAACTCGAGGAGCACCACCGTGCGGAGTCGTGTCGCATCGGTGCTTGCGGTGGCGAGGACGTCAGCCACGCCGCCCGACAAGACCGACGCGGACAGGAGCCCAGCGGCGAGGCTGGTACAGAACTGGAACAAGAAGGCGGCACCCACATACCGCGGAACCGAAGCCTCCGACGAGGCAGTCATCGCACTCATCTCCCGGAACGGTAGACGGCAGAGACTCCGTACCCCAGACCATCGCTTGGACTGAAGGAACAGCGCCAGCAGGGACACGACCCACCTCCTCGCTGCGCCTGTCTCACTGTCGAGCTCGAAATGGCGATCCAGCCAGAGCCGAAGGTCCCATGATCGAGTCGGGCAGGTCCTGGAAAGCCAGTCGCCTGTAGAAGCTGTCCCGGTCGAGCAACTCCAGAGAGTCCGGCAGCAACGGATGCGGTGATCACCAACAGGAAATCGGACGATGGGCTGAGTCCCGGATAGTCGTCGTCGACATGGCGGCTCAGGGCGTACGACGCCGCAACGTCACCGAGCCGAGCACGAGCAGCACCACCGTGAACCCCACGATCACGAGGACGTCCTTCGGGAACGGGGAGTCCAGCGTGCCGACCCTGGAGACGTGCTGCATCGCCTCGACGGCGTAGGTCATCGGCAGCAGCCACGCCACGCGCTCGAGAACCGTGGGTAGAGCAGCGACCGGGACGATCAGGCCGCAGAGAAGGAGCTGCGGGAACACCATCGCCGGCATGAACTGCACGGCCTGGAACTCGGTGCGCGCGAACGCGCTCACGAACAGGCCGAGGCTGGTGCCGAGGACAGCCACCAGGACGGCCACCATGATGACCGCCCAGGCGGGGCCGGCCACGTCCATCCCGAGCAGGCCGAGCGAGAGTCCGCTGGCGAGCAAGGCCTGAAGCGTGGCCATGGCACCAAAGGCAACCGCGTAGCCCGCGAGGAAGTCGACCTTGCCGACAGGCATCGCGAGGAGTCGCTCGAGGGTGCCGGACGAACGCTCCCGCAGGGTCGCGATGCTCGTGACCAGGAACATCACGATGAGAGGGAAGATCGCCAGCAGCTGGGGGCCGAAGTCGTCGAAGGCTGCCGGGTTGTCGATGAGCACCCAGGCCAGCAGCGCGAGGAGCAGGCACGGGACGACCAGCATGAGGGCGAGCGTCCGCGGGTCGTGCCGGAGCTGCGCCAGCACCCGGCGGGCGGTCGAGAACAGCCTGCGCCGGTTCACCGATCGCCGCCGTCCGGCGACTCGACGAGGGCCAGGAAGGCGTCCTCGACGTCGGAGGCGCCCGTGCGAGCGAGGAGCTCGGGGAGCGTCGAGTCGGAGAGGAAGACGCCCTCCCTCATGAGCAGGAGCCGGTCGCAGCGTTCGGCCTCGTCCATCACGTGGCTCGACACGAGCAACGTCACCCCGTCCGAGGCGAGCCTGGCGAACAAGTCCCACAGGTCACGGCGCAGCACCGGGTCGAGGCCCACGGTCGGCTCGTCGAGCACCAGGAGCTCCGGGGTCCCGAGCAGAGCCGTGGCCAACGAGGTACGACTGACCTGCCCACCCGACAGCCTGCCGACGAGATCCCCTGCCTGGTCGACGAGATCGACGGCCTCGAGCACTCGGTCGACGTCCGACGGCGGCGCACCGAGCATCGTGGCGAAGTAGCTGAGGTTCTCGCGCACGGTCAGGTCGTTGTACACCGCCGCGGCCTGCGTGACGTAGCCGACCCGGTGCCGCAGACCCGGGCTCCCGGCCGGCGCCCCGAGAACCTGCACGGACCCGCTCGCGACCACCTGGACCCCGACGACCGAGCGGATGAACGTCGACTTGCCGCAGCCGCTCGGCCCGAGCAACCCGGTGACGGTGCCGCTGAGGACGTCGACGTCGACCGAGCGAAGCACCCGCTGGCCGCCGCGGACCACCTCCAGCTGCCGCGCCCGGATCGCCGACGTCGGAGCAGCAGTCACGGTGACGCCGCTGCGAGATTGAGCCGGGCAAAGGCGAGCGCCTCGGCGAGGTCCGCCTCGCGCTCGGCGCGGTTGGCGGCCTTGCGGGTCGAGACCTCGAGCACCACGGTCCCGCCGAACCCCTGGGCGGCGAGAGTCTCGAGCACCGCAGCGCACGGCTGGCCCCCACGGCCGGGGACGAGATGCTCGTCGCGCGCGGCGCCGCTCCCGTCGGCCAGGTGGACGTGGGCGAGCCGGTCACCGAACGCACCGACCATGGCCAACGCGTCGGACCCGGAGACCGCGGTGTGGGACAGGTCGAGGGTCAGGTGGGAGTAGTCCTCGTCGGTCGGGTCCCACGCAGGGGCGTACGCCTGGATCTCGCGGCTTCGGGCCCGCCAGGGGTACATGTTCTCGACCGCGAAGGTCACGTCGGTCTCCTCGGCCATCCGCGCCACGCCTTGGACGAAGGACCGGGCGTACTCCCGCTGCCACCGGAACGGCGGATGGACCACCACGGTCGATGCGCCCAGGGTCTCGGCGGCGTCCTTGGACTGCACCAGCTTCGCCCAGGGCTCGGTCCCCCAGACCCGTTGGGTGACGAGCAGGCAGGGCGAGTGGATGGCGAGGACCGGGACGCCGTAGTGGTCGGACAGCCGCTTGACGGCGTCGACGTCCTGCGAGAGCGGGTCGGTGAAGACCATCAGCTCGACCCCGTCGAAGCCGAGCCGGGCGGCGAGCTCGAAGGCGACGGCGGGCGACTCGGGGTAGACCGAGGCGGAGGACAGCGCGACCCGCGCCGTGGGCACGCGCACCGCCTCGACCATGAGCCCAGGGTAGGCGGACGGGTACCCGCCACGGCTGCACGGGCTAACCTCGCCGCCATGCGCGCCCGAGACCTCGCCGAACCGATGCCGTCCGTGGGGCTCGACGACCCGGTGGCTGATGCTCTTGGCGCTCGTGGGCGCGGGAGCGCCCGGGGTCGTGGTGGTGGACGGCAATGGTGTGCTCGTCACCGTCCTGCCGGCGAGCCAGGTCCTCGGTCTCGTCCTGCCCGGCTACCTGCGCGGGCAGCCGGGCCTGGCCCGCACGTGGGACGAGGCACATGCGGACCGGTTCGCGAGCGTCACCCAGGCTCGGACCGTGCGTGAAGGTCTCCCCGGTCGCATCCCGGCTCCGCTGTCGGTGGACCCCGACGACACCGTCATCGAGATCGCGCTCTCGATGGTCGACGCCCACGCACCGCTCGTCGTCGTGGTCGAGGCCGGACGGCCGGTCGGCGCGATCAGCGTCCGACACCTGATCAACGACTCTGCTGTCGGGCTCAGGGCGTCCATGACCGGCTGGTTCGCCGTCGCGGTGTTCGCGGCGGTGTACGTCCTGCTCGCCACCGAGCGGGTCCACCGGGTAGCTGCTGCCCTCGGGGGGGCGGCGGTCGTGCTCGTGACGGGGGTGATGACGACGGACGACGCCTTCTTCTCCCGCGAGACCGGGGTGGCCTGGGACGTCCTCGCCCTGCTGCTCGCGATGATGGTCATCGTCGGAGTGCTCCGACCCACCGGCGTCTTCGAGTTCCTCGCGATCTGGGCGGTCAAGCGCGGTCGAGGGCGTCCCTACCCCGTGCTCGTGCTGCTTCTGCTGGTCACCGCCATCACGTCCGCGTTCCTCGACAACGTGACGACCGTCGTACTCATCGCCCCCGTGACCTTGCTGGTCTGCGAGCGCATCGGTCTCAGAGCAGCGCCGGTGCTTGTCGCCGAAGTGCTCGCCTCGAACATCGGTGGAGCGGCGACGCTGGTGGGCGACCCCCCCAACATCATCATCGCGAGTCGCGCGGATCTGAGCTTCAACGACTTCCTCGTCCACATGGCGCCGATCATCATCGTGATCCTCGTGGTCTACCTTCTTGCGGCCCGCTGGCTCTTCCGAGCAGCCTTGGCCGGCTCTACGGGCGCCGCTGAGGCAGTCGAGGACCTCGATGAGCGGGCCGCCATCCAGGACGCCACGCTTCTTCGCCGGTCGCTGCTGGTCCTCGCCCTGGTCATCGTCGGGTTCGTCGCTCACGGGGCGCTCCACACCGAGCCCGCTGTCGTAGCGATGGGCGGGGCGGCCCTGCTCGTGCTGATCTCACGCGCCCCGCCGAGCACCTACCTCGAAGCGGTGGAGTGGGAGACCTTGGCCTTCTTCGCCGGCATCTTCATCGTCATCGGCGCCCTGGTGAAGGCGGGGGTGATCGACTCCTTGGCCGACAAGGTGATCAGCCGAACCGGCGGGAACGTGGCGGCGACACTGGTCGTCGTCCTGGTCGCATCCGCTGTGATCTCAGCCTTCGTTGACAACATCCCCTACGTCGTCGCCATGACTCCACTCGTCGCCCAGCTCGTCATCGAGACTCCGGCACTCGGCGTGGACGGTGGCGTGTGGTGGGCCTTGGCCCTGGGTGCCGACCTCGGAGGGAACGCCACCGCTGTGGGGGCCAGCGCGAACATCGTCGTGATCGGACTGGCCCGGCAGTACGGCCACCCCATCTCGTTCTGGGAGTTCGCCCGCTACGGCATCCCGGTCGCGATGGGGTCGATCCTGATCAGCCTGCCGTACGTGCTGCTGCGCTACGCCTGACCCGCCAGCTGGTCGAGCCGGCGCAGGATCACGCCCTCACGGAGGGCCCACGGGCAGATCTCCAGCTCCTCGACCTCGAGCAGGTCCATGACCGCGTCGGCCACCACCGCTCCGGCGACGAGCTGGCGCGCGCGGCCGGACGACACCCCCGGCAGGTCGCCACGCTCGTCCTCGGAGAGATCCGCGAGGCGCGGGAGCCAGTCGCGCACGTCCGCGTGCTTGAGCGTCCGCCGGACGTACGGGCCGTCGGCCGACGGCGCTGCCCCCGAGATGCGAGCCAGCGACCGGAAGGTCTTCGAGGTCCCCACCACCCGGTCGACGTGGCCCATTCGGGTGACCCGGCCGAGGTCGCGGGCGAAAGCGGTGCGGACGTGCTTGCGCAACGCGCGTACGGCGTCGGCGCCCGGCGGGTCCTCGGTGAGGAAGTCGCGGGTCAAGCGGCCAGCCCCCAACGGCACCGAGAACGCAGCGTCCGGCTCCTCGTCCTTGCCGGAGGCCACCTCGAGGGATCCCCCACCGATGTCGAGCACGAGCAGTCGCCCCGCGGACCAGCCGTACCACCGGCGCGCGGCGAGGAAGGTGATGCGCGCCTCGTCCTCACCGGACAGGACCTCCAACGAGGCACCGGACGCCTCGCGGACCCGCGCGAGGACCTCCTCGCCGTTCGGGGCGTCCCGGATCGCGGACGTGGCGAAGCCGAAGACCTCCTCGACGCCCTTGTCCTCGGCCTCGGCCAACGCATCGGACACGAACGTGGTGAGCCGCTCGATCCCCGACGCCGCGATCCGCCCCTTGGAGTCCAGCAGCTCCGCCAGGCGCAGCTCGCTCTTGACCGAGTGGGCGGGGGTCGGCGGGGCACCGACATGGGCGTCGACCACCAGCAGGTGCACGGTGTTCGAGCCGACGTCCAGCACTCCGAGGCGCATGCAGTGACGGTATCGCCCGAAGGTGACCGCCAGATGAACGACTGCGGGCGGGCCCTAGGGTGTGCGGGTGCCTGAGGTGCCCCTGGACTTCCCCCGCGCGTTCGTCGAGTTCCCCGACCCGGCCGACGCGGCGCAGCTGTTCCGCTGCGACCTCACCTGGCTCACGTCCCGCTGGACCTGCATCTTCGGGTCCGGCTGCCGGGGGGTCGTGGCCGGTCGCCCGGACGACGGGTGCTGCACCCTCGGGGCCCACTTCGCCGACAAGGCCGACGAGAAGCGGGTGCTGGCCCACGCGAAGCGGCTCCGCCCCGAGGAGTGGCAGTTCCACGGCACGAAGAAGCTGACCGAGAAGGACGAGGAGGGCGCGCGCAAGACCCGCGTCGTCGACGGGGGCTGCGTGTTCCTCAACCGACCCGGGTTCCCCGCAGGAGCCGGCTGCGCCCTCCACGGGTATGCCGAGCGCATCGGCGTGCACTTCCTCGAGACCAAGCCGGACGTGTGCTGGCAGCTGCCGATCCGGCGCACCTTCGAGCGCGTCACCCGTCACGACGACACCGAGGTGCTGATCGTCACCATCGGGGAGTACGACCGCCGGGGGTGGGGACCAGGCGGGCACGACCTCGAGTGGTACTGCTCCGGCGCGACCGAGGCGCACGTCGGGCTCGAGCCGGTCTACGTCTCGAACGGCCCCGAGCTCACCGCGCTCATGGGACCCGCGGCGTACGGGGAGCTCGTCCGGCACTGCGAAGCCCACGTCGCGCGCACCCCGACCGTCGCCCCCCACCCCGCGGACCCCCGCTGACGGTGACGTTCTGGACGCGACACGCGGCGTGTCGCGTACGTTGCGTCACCCTCAGCGGGGGTGTCGGCGGGCGGGCCTAGGGTCGCAGGCATGGCCAAGGCAGCAGGGCGCACGGCCGGCGGCAGCCGCGGCGTGACGCTGCGGTGCTCGGAGTGCGGGTGGCAGACACCCAAGTGGGTGGGCCGGTGCGGTGAGTGCCAGGCGTGGGGCACGGTGGCCGAGCCCGGCGGAGCTCCCGGACGCACCACGGAAGCCGGGCCGGTGACCGAGCCCGCGCGCCGCATCCACGAGGTCGACGCCGAGCTGACCCAGGCTCGACCCACCGGCGTCGACGAGCTGGACCGGGTGCTCGGCGGGGGCATCGTCCCCGGAGCGGTGGTCCTGCTCGCGGGGGAACCCGGCGTGGGCAAGTCGACGCTCCTCCTCGAGGTGGCGGCGTGCTACGCCTCCCCCTCGACCCCGACGCTCTACGTGACCGGCGAGGAGTCCGCCGGACAGGTGCGCATGCGGGCCGGCCGCACCAGTGCCCTCGACCCGCACCTGTTCCTTGCCGCCGAGACCGACCTGGGCGCGGTGCTCGGCCACATCGACGCGGTCCGGCCCGCTCTGCTGGTCGTCGACTCGGTCCAGACCATCGCCTCGGCCGACGTCGACGGCTCGGCCGGCGGCGTCACCCAGGTGCGCGAGGTGGCCGCCTCGCTCATCCGGGTGGCCAAGACCCGTGGGCTCCCGACCATCCTGGTCGGTCATGTCACCAAGGACGGTTCGATCGCCGGGCCGCGACTGCTCGAGCACCTCGTCGACGTCGTGCTGTCCTTCGAAGGAGACCGTCACTCGACCCTGCGCATGGTGCGCGCGACCAAGAACCGGTTCGGGCCGGCCGACGAGGTGGGCTGCTTCGAGCTCGACGACTCCGGGATCCGCGGGCTCGCCGACCCCAGCGGGCTCTTCCTCTCCTCGGCCCTGTCGTCCACCGTCCCGGGCAGCTGCGTCACCGTGACCCTGGAGGGTCGTCGCCCGCTGGCGGCCGAGCTGCAGGCCCTGGTGGTCCCCTCCCAGTCCGGGTCTCCGCGACGGGCGACGGGCGGCCTCGACGGGAGCCGCGTCGCCCTCCTGCTCGCCGTCCTCCAGCAGCGCTGCGGGTTGCCGCTGGCCAACGCCGAGGTCTACGTCTCCACCGTCGGCGGGGTCCGTACGTCGGAGCCGGCCGTCGACCTGGCTGCTGCCCTCGCGCTCGCCTCGGCGGCGACCAACCGCCCGGTGCGCGGCGGACTCGTGGCGGTCGGCGAGGTCGGCCTGGCCGGAGAGGTGCGTCGCGTCCCGTCGATCGCCCGCCGGCTGAGCGAGGCCGCACGGCTGGGCTTCACCCACGCGTTGGTCCCACCCGACCCTGGTCCGCTCCCCGACGGCATCCGGGTGCGCACCGTCGCGACCCTCGACGACGCCCTTCGGGCCGCCCGGATCTCCGGCCCGCAGTGACCCCGCGGTCGCGCCGCTAGACTCGCGGTCGATCTTCACGGGAGGCGGGTCCGATGGCCGCGGCAGCACGCGACGACAAGAGCGTCGACCGCGAGGCGACCCTGCGGGCCGTCCTCGCCACGATGGCGCCCGGGACCCCGCTGCGCGACGGGCTCGAGCGCATCCTGCGCGGCCGTACCGGCGGACTGCTCGTCCTCGGTCACGACCGAATGGTGGAGTCCCTGTGCACCGGCGGGTTCGCCCTCGACGTCGACTTCAGCGCCACCGGGGTCCGCGAGCTGTCGAAGATGGACGGCGCGGTGATCCTGGATCGCGACGCCACGCGCATCCTGCGGGCCAACGTCCAGCTGGTGCCCGACCCGACCATCCCCACCGAGGAGTCCGGCACCCGGCACCGAACGGCTGAGCGGGTCGCCAAGCAGACCGGCTTCCCGGTGATCTCGGTGAGCCAGTCGATGCACATCATCGCGTTGTACGTCACCGGGCGGCGCTACGTCCTGGAGGACTCCGCCGCGATCCTGTCGCGCGCGAACCAGGCGCTGGCCACGCTGGAGCGCTACAAGATGCGCCTCGACGAGGTGACCGGCACCCTGTCCGCGCTCGAGATCGAGGACCTGGTCACCGTGCGCGACGTGTGCGCGGTCGCGCAGCGGCTGGAGATGGTGCGCCGGATCGCCCGCGAGATCGACGGCTACGTCGTCGAGCTCGGCGCCGACGGTCGCCTGCTGTCCCTGCAGCTCGACGAGCTCATCGCCGGCGTCGACAGCGACCGCGAGCTCGTCGTGCGCGACTACGCCCCCGCCGGCGGCCGCAAGCAGCGCCAGGTCACCGCAGATCCTGAGCGACCTCGATGCCCTCGACAGCAGCGAGCTGCTCGACTTCACGGCCGTGGCACGAGCGCTCGGCCACGGGCCGGCCAACGAGGCCCTCGATGCCGGCGTGTCACCACGGGGCTACCGGCTGCTGGCGAAGGTGCCCCGCCTGCCCGCCCTCGTGGTCGACCGGTTGGTGGACCACTTCGGTGGCCTGCAGCGCCTGCTCGCCGCCAGCATCGACGACCTGCAGGCCGTCGACGGGGTCGGGGAGAGCCGGGCGCGCACCGTCCGGGAGGGGCTGTCGAGGCTCGCCGAGTCGAGCATCCTGGAGCGCTACGTCTGAGCGCTCAGGCGCGCGTCGGTGACGGCGGAGAGATCGAGGCGACGCCCGCCAGGGCCCGAAGGTGCACCAGGAACACGGGGCGGCCGTCGTCGGCGGCGCGCAGCACGTCGAGGACGTAGTTCGGCAGCCCGAGCGGCCGCGGTGCGTTGTCGGACACCAAGGACTCGGCGTCGGAGACCTCGACGACCTGGTCCACGGCCAGACCCAGAGGGCCGTCGGCGTCGCCGACGAGGACCAGCACGTCGCCCTCGTCGTCGCGGTCGGGCAGGGTGCGGAGGTCGACGACGGGAAGCGGGTCCCCGCGCAGCTGGAGCAGCCCGGTCACCGGGGCACGAACGCCCACCAGAGTCTCGACGCCCGGTCGCCCGAACGACCTCGCGGACCTGGTCCAGGGGGGCCGCGAGCTCGCGCGCGCCCATCCGGAACGTGATGTAGCCGTTCACGCACCCCTCCGCAGGTCAGATCGTCCTTCGAGGTCATCGGCAAGTCGGTGGCACAACTGCACCAGCTGCTCCACGGGAGCTCCGTCGAGCAGGCCGTGGACCGCGGCAGCGGGCGCCGTCGGGAGCGCGTCGGCCGCGGCGCGGTAGGCCCGGGCGGCGCCGGCCCGGTCCCCGGTGCGACCGAGAGAACCGGCGAGCAGGAACCACGCGTGGCCGGCCCGCGCGTCGAGGTAGACGGCGCGACCGAGCGGGCCGAGAGCCTCTGCGTCACGGCCCAAGGTGGCCTCGGCGCGGCCGGCGACGACGTAGGCCTCGGTGAGGAGCGGGTCCGCCTGGCAGGCCCGGGCCGCGAGCACGGCCGCGTCGGAGTAGCGCCCCGCGTCGAAAGCCAGCGTGGCCTGGCCGAGCAGGTCCTTGCCGCTCGTCCCCGCGGGCCGCTCCTGCACGGCGGCCGGAGCACGCGACCGCTCCGGCGGCCGTACGGCCTCACGCCTCGGGATCAGCAACCGAGGCCGGGCCCGTCGTAGCGACTCCGCGGCAGGCGGGGGGACGGATCGCGACGCGGGCGGCGGAACGCAGCGGCCGGTAGGCGAAGGCCTCGCCGACCGCAGCGAGGGCGAAGGCGTCGGAGAGCTGCCACAGGGTCTCCGCCGGCCCGAGCAGCAGCCAGCCCGACGGGTGCAGCGTCGTCCTGAACCGGCCGACCAGAGCGCGCGTGGTCTCGCGGGAGAAGTAGATCGTCACGTTGCGGCACACGACGAGGTCGACCACGCCGTCAGCGAAGGGCGGCGGCTCGGTGACCAGGTTGTGGTGGGCGAACTCGACGAGGTCCCGCACCTCGTCGCGGACGACGTGGTCGCCCGCGCCGTCCGACGACAGCCAGCGGGTCACGGCACCGGGCTCGGCCAAGGAGATCGTGCGGCCCGAGTACCGAGCTCGCCGGGCGACGTCGAGGGCAGCCGCCGAGACGTCGGTGCCGACCACCCGGATCGGGGGGACCGCCGGACCCGCGAGCGGTTGCGGCCACCTTCTCCCTGAGCCTCCAGGGCGAGCATCGCCAGCGTGTAGGCCTCCTCGCCGGTGGAGCAGCCTGCGCTCCAGACGGTGATGCCGCGGCCCTCCCGAGCGGCGACGGTGAGAGCGGAGGGCAGCAGGTGCTCGCGCAGCGCGTCGATCTGGGGCCGCGCGCGGTGGAAGTGCGTCTCCTGGATGGTCACGTCGTCGAGAAGATGCTGGCGCTCGGCGGCGCCGTCCGGGCGGTCCAGCAGCCGGAGGTAGGAGGCGACGTCCGGGCACCCGCTCGCACCTCAGCCGCTCGGCGATCGCGGCGCTCACCGACGAGCGCCGGCTCGTATCGAACTCGAGGCCGGCGGTGCCGCGCAGGTAGTCGCGCAGCAGCGCGAAGTCGCCGTCGGTCAGGGGCGTCATCGCAGGCCACCGACCGGTACCAGCAGGTCGCCGCACCCGGCCCACGGCTTCCACGACGGCGCCGGCGATGGCGCCGAGGGGGAGCTCGACGTCCACGGCGTCCGCCTGCTGAGCGGCGGCCGGCATCCCCCAGACGACGCTCGTGGCCTCGTCCTGCCCGATCGTGAACGCACCGACGTCGCGCAGGGTCCGCAGTCCCTGAGCGCCGTCGCGGCCCATCCCGGTGAGGAGGACGCCGACCGCACGGTCGCGACACACCTCGGCGACGCTCGCGAACGTACGGTCGATCCCCGGCACGTGGAACTGCGTCGCCGGTGGCTCGACGAGCTCCACCCGGTGCCCGGAGCGAAGGGAGAGGTTGAGCCCCGCAGGCGCGAGATAGACGGTGCCCGAGCTGATCCGCTCGCCGTCAGCGGCCACGACGACGCGGAGCGGGCACACCCCGTCGAGCCAGCGGGCGAGCCCCTCGACGAAGCCGGCGGCCATGTGCTGGATGACGAGGACGGCCGCCGGGAAGTCGTCGGGGAGGTCTCCGAGGATCGTCGCCAGCGCGGGCGGGCCGCCGGTCGAAGCGCCGAAGGCGACCACCGGCGGGCGGGTGCCTGCCTGATCGGCCCCCGGCTCGGCCACCCGACGCGCGCGGAGCCTGGCACGCGGATGGGTGATGACCCGCACCCGGCTGGCCACACGCAGATGGCGACGGAGGAACTCGGCGTACTGCGGAGAACCGGCGGGCACGTCGAGCGCGCCCACGACGTCGACGGCACCCGCAGCGATGGCCGCCTCCGGATGCTCGGCGGCGGCACCACAGACGACGATCGGCGTGGGAACGGCAGCCATGATGCGCTCGATCGCCTCGAGCCCTCCGCCGAAGAGCTCCAGGTCGACGAGCACCGTGGCGGGGCGAAGCTCGCGCACCAGTTCCTCGGCCAGCTCGGCGTCCCGGGCGCCGCCCGACGACGACGTACCCTGGCGCCGGCGACCAGCTGCTCGAGCTGACGGAGCCGTACCTGGGTGCCTGCCACGAGCAGGACGGTCACGGGTGCGAGCGCGGCGGGTCCGGTCGGCACCTCGATCGCCGTCACCGGACCTCCCCCACGCCACGACAGGGGTACGGCAACGCATGCCGACCCCACCTCCCTCCCCATCGGGAGGAGTCGCGGTGTCCTTGAGGACGAGGGGGCTGCTCAGGCGAGAGCGAAGGCGACGGGTTCGCTGACGATCTTCAGGTTGCGCCCGGTCAACGCGTAGGTCCCTGCAGGGGCCGGGGGTTGGTCGGTCGGGCAGCCCTTCTCCGACAGGGTCCGCGACCAGACCACCGACGTCGTGTAGGCCTTGCCCGGCCCCAGGGTGATCACGTTGGCCCCGCCCCCGGGGGCGCAGTGGTCGGAGGACCAGATGAGCGTCTCACCCTGGGAGACCCGCACCTCCATGGCGCGCTGACCCACATCACGGGTGCACGCCTTCTTCGAGGTGTTGACCACCTTCACGGTGAAGCGAGGGTCCTGACCGGCCGGGTAGGTGGTCGAGCCGACCGCAGCCGTCACGGTGATGTCGTCGTCCGCGCAGGCAGGGGTGCCGGAGGCGGTCGGCTTCGGACTGGGCGATGCCGAGACGGATGCCGACGGCTCCGGTGACACCGAAGGCGACGAGCTCGGCGACGGGCTGACGCTCCCCGACGATGTGGGCGACGGGCCGGTGGCGCTCGGCGTCCCGTCGTCCCCACCCCCGGTCACCGCACCCCACGCCCAGGAGGCAGCCAGAAGGGCGAGCACGGCGACCACCACGGCCAGCGCGCGGCGGACCCAGTACACCCGCGCAGGCAGGGGCCCGACGGGGCGCAACACGCTCACGCGCGACACCCTAGAGGCGATCCGCTGCCAAGGTGCCAGGATCGACGCAGCATGGAACCGGCGAACGCAGGGACCGACGGCGCGGTCGTCGACGCCGTGATCCAGTGGTACGACTCCGCGCGGCGTGACCTCCCGTGGCGCGAACCGGGCTGCAGCCCGTGGGGCGTCCTCGTGTCGGAGGCCATGCTTCAGCAGACGCCCGTGGCCCGCGTGCTCCCGGTGTGGCGCACGTGGATGGCGCGGTGGCCCACTCCCCCGGCGCTGGCCGCGGAGGCGCCCGGCGAAGCCGTGGCCGCGTGGGGACGGCTCGGCTACCCCCGGCGCGCCCTGCGGCTGCACGGGGCCGCGACGGCATGCACGACGCGCCACGAGGGACGCGTGCCCGAGACCTACGAGGAGCTCCGGGCGCTCCCCGGGGTGGGCGACTACACCGCGGCCGCAGTGGCCGCCTTCGCCTTCGGCCGGCGCCAGGTGGTGCTGGACACCAACGTGCGGCGGGTGCTCGCCCGGTTCGGCACCGGTTCCGCGTTCGAGCCGTCCGGCGCCCCGTCGGCCGCCGAGCGCCGGCGGGCCGAGGCGCTGCTCCCCGCCGACGAGGGAGCCTCGGTGCGGTGGAACGTCGGTCTCATGGAGCTCGGCGCCCTCGTCTGCACGGCGCGAAGCCCGCGTTGCGCCGCGTGCCCTCTCTCGGGCGGCTGCTCGTGGCTGCGGGCCGGGTCACCGCCCTGGGACGGGCCTGCCCGGCGCGGTCAGACCTACGCCGGCACCGACCGGCAGGTGCGGGGTCTGCTGCTCGCGGTGCTCCGGGACACCGAGGGACCCGTTGCGGCCACCACGCTCGACACCGTCTGGGACGACCCGGCCCAACGGGCTCGCGCCCTGGACGGGCTGGTCGCCGACGGACTGGTCGAACCCGTCGGCCGGGACAGCTTCAGGCTGCCCGGCCGCGGGTCGTGACCTACTCCGGCGACCCGGCCGTCTCGATCGGTGGGAGGTCGGGAACGGTCGACTTCGGCTCCTGACGGAACACGAAGGCCCGCTCGTCACCCTCGCCCTCGACGTCGACGAGGACGACGTGGCCGGGGTTCAGCTCGGAGAACAGGATCTTCTCCGACAGGACGTCCTCGATCTCGCGCTGAATGGTGCGGCGCAGCGGCCGCGCCCCCATCACGGGGTCGTAGCCCTTCTCGGCGAGGAGCCCCTTGGCGGCCGACGTGAGCTCGATGCCCATGTCCTTGTCGCGCAACCGGTCGTCGAGCTTGGCCAGCATGAGGTCGACGATCGTGACGATCTCGGCCTCGGTCAGCTGGTGGAAGACGACCACGTCGTCGATGCGGTTGAGGAACTCGGGACGGAAGTGCTGCTTGAGCTCGTCGGTGACCTTCGACTTCATGCGCTCGTAGTTGGTCTGGGTGTCCCCCGAGGCGGCGAAGCCGAGGCCGAAGCCCTTGGAGATGTCTCGCGTGCCGAGGTTCGTGGTCATGATGATGACGGTGTTCTTGAAGTCGACGACGCGACCTTGGCTGTCGGTGAGCCGGCCGTCCTCGAGGATCTGCAGGAGGCTGTTGAAGATGTCCGGGTGCGCCTTCTCGACCTCGTCGAACAGCACGACGGAGAACGGCTTGCGACGCACCTTCTCGGTGAGCTGACCGCCCTCTTCGTAACCGACGTACCCGGGGGGCGAGCCGAAGAGCCGCGACACGGTGTGCTTCTCGGAGAACTCGCTCATGTCGAGCTGGATCAGGGAGTCCTCGTCGCCGAACAGGAACTCGGCGAGGGTCTTCGACAGCTCGGTCTTCCCGACGCCGGACGGGCCGGCGAAGATGAACGAGCCGCCGGGACGCTTCGGGTCCTTGAGCCCGGCCCGGGTGCGCCGGATCGCCTGGGACAGCGCCTTGATGGCCTGTTCCTGACCGATGACCCTCTTGTGGAGCTCGTCCTCCATGCGCAGGAGGCGGGCGGACTCCTCCTCGGTCAGCTTGAAGACCGGGATGCCGGTGGCCGTCGCCAGGACCTCAGCGATGAGGTCCTCGTCGACCTCGGCCACGACGTCCATGTCGCCGGCCTTCCACTCGCGCTCGCGGGTGGCCTTCTCGGCGAGCAGCGTCTTCTCCTTGTCGCGCAGCGCGGCCGCCTTCTCGAAGTCCTGGCCGTCGATCGCCGACTCCTTCTCGCGGCGCACCGAAGCGATCCGCTCGTCGAACTCGCGCAGGTCCGGCGGCGCGGTCATCCGACGGATGCGCAGCCGGGCGCCTGCCTCGTCGATGAGGTCGATCGCCTTGTCCGGCAGGAACCGGTCGCTGATGTAACGGTCGGCCAGGGTGGCTGCGGCGACGATCGCCGCGTCGGTGATCGACACCCGGTGGTGGGCTTCGTAACGGTCGCGCAGACCCTTGAGGATCTCGATGGTGTGCGCCAGCGTCGGCTCGGCGACCTGGATCGGCTGGAACCGGCGCTCGAGGGCGGCGTCCTTCTCGAGGTGCTTGCGGTACTCGTCGAGGGTGGTGGCGCCGATGGTCTGCAGCTCGCCGCGGGCCAGCATCGGCTTGAGGATGCTGGCGGCGTCGATCGCCCCCTCGGCGGCGCCGGCGCCGACGAGGGTGTGCAGCTCGTCGATGAACAAGATGATGTCGCCGCGGGTGCGGATCTCCTTCAGCACCTTCTTCAGGCGCTCCTCGAAGTCCCCGCGGTAGCGGCTGCCGGCGACCAGCGCGCCGAGGTCGAGGCTGTAGAGCTGCTTGTCCTTGAGCGTCTCCGGGACCTCGCCCTTGACGATGGCCTGCGCGAGGCCCTCGACGCAGGCGGTCTTGCCGACGCCGGGCTCCCCGATGAGGACCGGGTTGTTCTTGGTGCGGCGGGACAGCACCTGCATGACCCGCTCGATCTCCTTCTCGCGCCCGATGACCGGGTCGAGCTTGCCCTCCCGCGCAGCCTGCGTGTAGTTGCGGCCGAACTGGTCGAGGACGAGCGAGGTCGAGGGCGCCTCGGCCGACGGACCACCGGCGGCAGCGGGCTCCTTGCCCTGGTAGCCCGACAGCAGCTGGATGACCTGCTGGCGCACCCGGTTGAGGTCTGCGCCGAGCTTGACGAGGACCTGGGCGGCAACGCCCTCACCCTCGCGGATCAGGCCGAGCAGGATGTGCTCGGTCCCGATGTAGTTGTGCCCGAGCTGCAGCGCCTCGCGCAGCGACAGCTCGAGGACCTTCTTGGCGCGCGGGGTGAAGGGGATGTGACCCGACGGCGCCTGCTGCCCCTGCCCGATGATCTCCTCGACCTGCTGGCGGACGGCCTCCAAGGAGATGCCGAGGGACTCCAACGCCTTCGCGGCGACGCCCTCGCCCTCGTGGATCAGCCCGAGCAGGATGTGCTCGGTGCCGATGTAGTTGTGGTTGAGCATCCGGGCCTCTTCTTGGGCCAGGACGACAACCCGCCGCGCGCGGTCGGTAAATCTCTCGAACATCTCAGCGCTCCTCGCACGGGCGGTCTCCGCACCCCCGGGGACCGGGAGCGGGTCCGTCTCATGCTAGTCGTGACCGCCGTCGCCTACCCTTCGGCACGAGCGGGGATTCACCTGATTGCAACAGTCGGACCCCGGGCTCAGTTCCCGGGCCCACTACGCCGGGGGCGAACACCGCCGGGACGACACCGCGCCCGGGAGGCTAGGTTCACGGGATGAGCACGCTCTCCCAGAACCGTCGTCGTGGTCGGGGCAGGGCCCGGGATGGGCCTGGCGGTCGCGCGCCGCGTTCGCCGCCGAAGGCTTCAGACCCGTCCTCATGGCCCGCGACCCCGGCCGGATCGACGCGCCGGACCTGGACGCCCTCGGGGCCGTACGCCTTGCCGCCGACGTCACCGACGAGGCGTCTCTTCGAGGCGCGTTCGCGCAGGTCAGGGACGCGGTGGGGGATCCGGCCGTCCTGGTGTTCAACCCGTCCGCCGGCATCTCCGGGCTCCCCACCGAGGTGGCCCCGACCGAGGTCGCGCGGGGCTTGGCGATCGGGGCGGTCGCCGCGGTCACGGCCACCCAGGAGGTGCGTTCCGGCGATGCGGGCCGCCGGACGAGGGACGCTGCTGTTCACCGGGGGCGGCCTCGCTCTGAAGCCATGGGCGCCGATGGCCGCGCTCGGCATGCAGAAGGCCGCGCTGCGCAGCTACGTGCTCGCGCTGGCCGACGAGCTGGGTCCGCTCGGCATCCACGCTGCCACGGTGACCATCCAGGGCGTGGTCGGCGCGAGCCCCGCCTTCGCCCCCGAGGTGCTGGCGGAGCACTACTGGACCCTGCACGCCCAACCGCGCGAGGCCTGGCAGACCGAGCTCCTCGCCTCGGAGGCTAGCGTCCGACCAACGGCGCCCTATGGCGCTCGGTTGGTCGGACGCGACGCCGGCTCAGGACCAGCGGGCGGTGAGCCGGGCCAGCTCGTCCTCGGTGAGCGGGCGGCTGCCGCCGGCGACCCGGTCGCGAGCCACGAGTACGGTCGCCGCCTCCGCGGCGACCGTGCCGTCGGCCAAGGTCATCGTCTCGGCGGTGGTCACGCTCGAGCGACCCCAACCCTCGACGCGACAGGTGACCACGACCGCGCCGTCGGCCTGGGTCACCTCGCGACGGTAGTCGATGGCGACCCGCGCGATCACGAAGTCGTCGGCGCCCTCGAAGAGCTCGGTCGAGGAGCAGGTCACGGGCCTCCTCGAGGTAGTTCAGGTAGACCGCGTTGTTGACGTGGCCGAACGCGTCCATGTCCGCCCACCGCACCGTGACGGTGACGGACACCGCGGCCCGCGCCGCCGGCGGCGGACGTCCGGTCGCTCAGTGGGCGGCCTGGTACTGCGCGAGCACGTCGGCCGAGATGCGGCCGCGCTCGTTGACGGCGATGCCGTTCTCGCGAGCCCAGGCCCGCACAGCGGCCGTGTCGCCCGAGCGGCCGCTCCGGGGACGCCCACCGCTGCGACGGCCACGCGTCGAGGTGACCTTGCGGGCCGAGCCCACCCACGGGGCGAACTCGTCGCGGAGCTTGGCCGCGTTCTTCTTGGACAGGTCGATCTCGTAGGTCACCCCGTCGAGGGCGAAGGCCACGGTCTCGTCCGCCGAACCACCGTCGATGTCGTCGACGAGCACGACCTGGACCTTCTGCGCCATGAATGACTCCTCGAGAAACGGAAGTGATCGTCGAGAAGACTATTCCGCAGCGAATGTCATGACAAATGAAGAAGCATTCTCGTGTTTCCCAGAGTATTCGGCTTGACGCGGTCGAGGTCGAGGAATTCGGCGACGCCTTCGTCGTAGGACTGCAGCAGCTGCTCGAACACCGCGTGACTGACCGGCTCTCCCTCGAGCTCGGCGAAACCGTGCCGGCCGAAGAACTCGGTCTCGAAGGTGAGGCAGAAGACCCGGCTCACCCCGACCTCGCGGGCGTTGTTCAGCAACCGCTGCAGGATCATCGACCCGATGCCCTTGCGCAGGTGCGCCGGGTCGACGGCGACGGTCCGCACCTCGCCGAGGTCCTCCCACAGCACGTGCAGTGCTCCGCAGCCGACGACCTGCCCGTCGCGCTCGGCGACCACGAACTCCTGAACGTCCTCGTAGAGCGTCACCGTGGCCTTCGACAGCAGCCTGCGGTCCTCGGCGTGCTGATCGACGAGGACGCGGATCGCGGCGACGTCCGCGGTGCGGGCCCGGCGCACGTGCACGGCCGACGTGGCGCGCCGAGGGCTCACCTCAGGCCTCCGGCTTCACCAGGGGGAAGAGGATGGTCTCCCTGATGCTCGTGACCCCGGTCAGCGCCATGAGCAGCCGGTCGATGCCCACGCCGACTCCGCCCATCGGCGGCATGCCGTACTCCATCGCCCGCAGGAAGTCCTCGTCGAGCGGCATCGCCTCGTCGTCGCCGCCGGCGGCCAGCCGCGCCTGCTCCTCGAAGCGCTGGCGCTGGACGACCGGGTCGACCAGCTCGGAGTAGCCGGTGCCGAGCTCGAACCCGGCGACGTAGAGGTCGAACTTCTCCACGACCCCCGGCAGCGACCGGTGCTGACGGACCAAGGGAGACGTGTCGACCGGGAAGTCGACGACGAACGTGGGGCCGGAGAAGGTGCCCACGACGTGGTGCTCGAACAGCTCCTCGACCAGCTTGCCGTGGATCGCGTGCGGGTCGTGATCGATCTCGGCGGCCGCCGCGAGCTCGCGCAAGCGCTCCACCGGGGTCGTCGGAGTGATCTCCTCGCCGACCGCCGCCGAGACGGACGGGAACATCGAGACCCTGGCCCACTCGCCTCCGAGGTCGACCTGTGAACCGTCGACGTGCGTCACCGTCGTCGACCCGAAGGTCGCGACGGCCGCCTCCTGGACGAGTGCGCGCGTGATCGCCGCCATCGACTCGTAGTCCTCGTACGCGGCGTAGAACTCGAGCATCGCGAACTCGGGGCTGTGGGTGGAGTCGGCGCCCTCGTTGCGGAAGTTGCGGTTGATCTCGAAGACGCGGTCGATCCCCCCGCCACGCAGCGCTTGAGGAACAGCTCCGGTGCGATCCGCAGGAAGACGTCGAGGTCGAAGGCGTTGGCGTGGGTGACGAAGGGGCGCGCCGTCGCTCCGCCCTGCAGGGTCTGCAGCATCGGGGTCTCGACCTCGACGAACCCCCGGTCCTCGAAGCTGTGGCGCAGGGACCGCACCACGCGCAGGGCGCAGCCGCGCCATCGTCCTCGCCTCGGGGCGCACGACGAGGTCGACGTAGCGCTGGCGGACGCGCGACTCCTCCGACAGCGGCTTGTGGGCGACCGGCAGCGGCCGCAGCGCCTTGCCGGTCATCGCCCACGAGCTCGCGAGGACCGAGAGCTCTCCGCGCCGCGAGGAGATGACCTCACCGGTCGCGCCGACGTGGTCACCGAGGTCGACGTCGCTCTTCCAGTCGGCCAGCCGTTCTTCGCCGACGCGGTCGAGGGAGAGCATGGCCTGCAGCTCGGTGCCGTCGCCCTCGCGCAGCGTGGCGAAGCAGAGCTTGCCGGTGTTGCGGATGAAGATGACCCGACCGGTCACGCCGACCTGCTCGCCCGTCTCGACTCCCGCCTCGAGCTCGGGCCACGAGGAGCGCACCTCGGCAAGGGTGTGCGTCCGCGGGTAGCCCAGGGCGTACGGCTCGACGCCGGCCGCGATGAGGCGCTCGCGCTTGTCCCGACGCACCCGCATCTGCTCGGGGAGCAGGTCCTCGGCGGCGTGGTCGTCCGCGGGGACGGCCGTGGCATCGGTCATGAGGGGCAAGGCTAACGGTCGCGCGCGGCTGCCTATCCTGGCGGCCATGACCGTAGGCACGGGTGCGCAACCGGAGTGGGTCGACCGACGGCTGTCCTTCGGCGCTGCCGCGGCCGACTACGACCGGTACCGGCCCGGCTACCCCGACGAGGCCGTGCGCTGGTGCTGCGGTTCTCCGGGAAGTCGGGTCGTGGACCTCGGCTCGGGGACGGGTCGGTTCGCGAGGGCCGCCGACCGGCTGGGCTTCGACGTGCTCGCGGTCGAGCCGGACGACGCCATGCGGACCGTCGCGGAGTCCGCGCTCCCCGGCCGTACCGCCGTCGGCTCAGCCGAGTCGATCCCGGTTCCCGACGTGTCGGTCGACGTGGTCACGGCCGCTCAGGCCTACCACTGGTTCGACCCCGAGCCCGCCCACCGCGAGATCGCGCGGGTCCTCCGGCCGGGCGGGCACCTCGCCGTGCTCTGGAACTCCAGGGACGACCGGGTGCCCTGGATGCACGAGCTCTCCGAGATCATCGGAGGCGAGGACCGGTTCACCGCGATCGCGGCCAGAGGGGCCCCGGACCTCGGCCCCGAGTTCGCCGCGCCCGAGTCCTGTTCGTGGGCGCAGGTGCAGCAGCTGTCGGTCGACGAGCTCGTCGCGCTCGTGCGCACCTACTCCTACGTACGGCTTCGCGCCGACCGCGACCAGGTGCTCGCCGCCGTCCGTGGCCTGGTGACCCAGCACCCTGACCTGCGGGGACGGGCGGCGTTGGACCTGCCCTACGTGACCCGGGCCTACCGGGCTCAGGTGTTGCGCTCGTAGATCAGCCGGAGACCGACCAGGGTGAGGTCCGGTCGGTGGTCGGTGATCGTCTCGGACTCGGGCACCACGACGGGGGCCAGACCACCGGTCGCCACCACCGCCGTCAGGGGTACGTCGAACTCGGCCGCGATGCGCCGGACCAGTCCGTCGACCTGGCCGGCGAAGCCGTACAACGCTCCGGACTGAAGCGCCTCGACGGTGTTCTTCCCGATCACCGACCGGGGCCGGACGAGCTCGACCCTGCGCAGCTGAGCCGCCCGCGACGCCAACGCCTCGATGGAGATCTCGATGCCCGGCGCGAGGGCGCCACCGAGGAACTCACCGTCGGCGCTGACGACGTCGAGGTTGGTCGAGGTGCCGAAGTCGACCACCACGCTCGGGCCGCCGAACAGCGTGTGCGCCGCCAGCGTGTTGACGATGCGGTCGGCGCCGACCTCCTTGGGGTTGTCGGTCAGCACCGGGACGCCGGTCTTCGTCCCCGGTTCGACGATGACGATCGGCACCCTGCCCTGCCAGTGCTCGAGCACGACGCGCATCTCCCGCAGCACCGAGGGCACCGTCGAGCACAGGGCGACCCCGGTGATGTCGGGCTGTCCGTGCAGCAGGCCGCGGAAGATCAGCAGCATCTCGTCGCCCGTGGCCCGGGGGTTGGTCTGCACCCGCCAGGAGCGGGCCAGCCGCTCACCGCGGAAGAGCCCGAGGACCGTGTTCGTGTTGCCCACGTCGATGGCCAGGAGCATCAGCGGCTCACCTCGGCCCGCAGGTCCAAAGCGATGTCGAGGACCGGGGCGGAGTGGGTGAGCGCCCCGACGGCGATGAAGTCGACGCCGGTCTCGGCCACCGCGCGGGCAGTGTCGAGGGTGAGTCCGCCACTCGCCTCGAGTCGCGCGCGGCCGTCGGCCAGCCGTACGGCCTCGCGCATCTGGTCGACCGGCATGTTGTCCAGGAGCACCAGGTCAGCTCCGGCCTCGAGCACCTCGACGAGCTGCTCGAGGGAGTCCACCTCGACCTCCACCGGCAGCCCTGGCCACATCGCCCGGACCGCCTCGAAGGCCGGGGCCACCCCACCCGCCGCGACCACGTGGTTGTCCTTGACCAGGGCAGCGTCGGAGAGCGCCATCCGGTGGTTGACCCCTCCCCCGCAACGCACGGCGTACTTCTCCAGCGCGCGCAGCAGCGGTGTCGTCTTGCGGGTGTCCCGCACGGCGGCTCCTGTGCCGGCGACGGCGTCGACCCACGCTCGGGTCAGGGTCGCCACCCCGGAGAGGTGGCACAGCAGGTTGAGGGCCGTGCGCTCACCGGTGAGCAGGTCGCGGGTCCGTCCCTGGACCGTGGCGAGGACGTCGCCACGCTGCACCTGGTCGCCGTCCTCGGCAAAGGAGTCGAACCGGCCACGACCGTCGGTGACGACCTCCATGACGACCCGCGCGACGGCCAGGCCGGAGACGACACCCGACGAGCGCACGACGAAGTCGCCGACCGCGCGCTGGCTGGCGGGCACGGTCGCGGCGGAGGTGACGTCGACCCCTCCGGCCAGGTCCTCGGCGAGGGCGGCGAGGACCAGATCCTCGACCGCAGCAGCGTCGAGTCCCGCGGTCGCGAGCTGCGTCACCAGATCAGGGGGAAGCGTCGTCGGCTCAGGGGTCATGGGATCTCCTCGATCGTCTGCGAACCTGAGGTCGAGCCGGCCGTCGCTGAGCCGTCCGACCAGCCGGCCCCGCCAGCGTTCGTCGTCGCGGTCGGGGAAGTCCTCCCGCCAGTGGGAGCCGCGGGTCTCCTCGACGCAGGTGCGCGGCCGCGACGAGGAAGGACGCGACGGCATGCAGGTTGGTGGCCTCCCAGGTCTCGGTGCAGGGGTCGGCGCTCTCCTGCAGCAGCCAAGGCGGCCAGCCGCTGCCCGGTTCCTGCCAGGCTGGTCTCGCTGCGCAGCACCCCTGCTCCCTCGGTCATCGACGCCGCGACCAGGGGGCGGACGGCTGCCGACAGCAGCCCGACCCAGTCGCCGTCCGACCGCGATGCGGCGGGTTCCTGGCTGGGCAGCAGTCCTCGCGCCAGGTCAGCGCCGATGCGTTCGGCGAAGACCAGGCCCTCGAGCAGGGAGTTGGACGCCAGCCGGTTGGCGCCGTGGACGCCGGTGCACGCGACCTCTCCGCACGCGTACAACCCGGGCACCGACGTCCGGCCGTCCAGGTCCGTGCGGACGCCGCCGCTGGCGTAGTGGCACGCAGGAGCGACCGGGAACAGCTCGGTGACCGGGTCGAAGCCGTAGGAGCGGCACGACTCGAGGATCGTCGGGAACCGGTGCGCCCACAGCTCCGCGCCCGAGGTGCCGCCCGTCGAGCCAGACGTGCGCCGCACCGGTCTCGCGCATCGTGCGCATGATCGCCTTGGCGACGACGTCGCGAGGGGCGAGGTCGGCCAGCTCGTGCTGCCCCATCATGAACCGCTTGCCGTCGTCGTCGACGAGGAAGGCACCCTCGCCGCGCACCGCCTCCGAGATCAACGGCTGCTGACCGCGGGCGTCGGACCCCGAGGTAGAGGACCGTGGGGTGGAACTGCACGAACTCGAGGTCGGCGATCTCGGCGCCGGCCCGCAGCGCGACGGCCACGCCGTCGCCGGTCGACACCCGGGGGTTGGTGGTCTGCTCGAAGACCTGTCCCATGCCACCGGTCGCGAGGACCACTGCGCGCGCTGCGACCGCGCCGACGCCTCCGCGCTGGCCTTCGCCCATGACGTGCAAGGTGACGCCGCACACGGCCCCGTCCTCGGCTGTGAGCAGGTCCAGCACCAGGGCGTGCTCGATGATCTCGACGCCCGGGTCGGCCTTGGCAGCGGCAACGAGGGCGCGGGAGATCTCGGCCCCGGTCGCGTCTCCCCCGGCGTGCGCGATCCGGTCGCGGTGGTGACCGCCCTCCCGGGTGAGCGACAGCTCGCCGTCCGCGTCGAGGTCGAAGCTGGCACCCTCGTCGATCAACCGCCGGACCGCCCCGGGGCCTTCGGTGACCAGCACCCGAACAGCCGCCTCGTCGCAGAGACCCGCCCCAGCCACCAACGTGTCGCGCAGGTGCTGGTCAGGGGTGTCGCCCGGCCCCATGGCGGCGGCGATCCCGCCCTGGGCCCACTTGGTCGAGCCGTCCCCGAGGTCGGCCTTGGTGACGAGCAGGACGGTGCCGGTCCGGCGTGCACGCAAGGCAGCGGTGAGCCCGGCGATCCCGCTGCCGACCACGACGACATCGGCCTGCGCCCGCCAGCCGGGACGGTCCGCAGCCAACCGGTTGGGGAGTCGTACGGACACGTCGTCACCGCCTCGCCCACTCGTGTGCGTCATCCGCACGTCACCGTCACGTTGTCGATGAGCCGAACGCCCTCGACGGTTCCAGCGACGACCACCACGGCCGGTCCGACGTACCCGGGACCCACCTCGGCGAAGGTCTCAGGATCGACGAGCGCGAGATAGTCGAGCACGAGACCGGGTTCGGCGTCGAGCACGGCTCGTGCCGCCACGCGCCGCTGAGCTCGGGCCGACGGGCGCGGCCGCGGCCGCTGCGGACAACGCGCGTGGAAGCGCGGTCGCAGTCTGCCGTCCCTTGTCCGTCAGCCGTCCGTTGCGGGAGGACAGCGCCAACCCGTCGGCAGCACGGACGGTGTCGACCGTCTCGAGGGCCACGGGCAGGTCGAGGTCGAGGATCAGGCGCCGCACCAACGACACCTGCTGGGCGTCCTTGGCGCCGAACACCGCGACGTCCGGGCGCACCTGTCCGAACAGCTTGGTCACGACCGTCAGGACCCCGTCGAAGTGCCCCGGGCGGGAGGCGCCCTCGAGGACGGTGCCGAGCAGACCCGACGAGATCGTCACCCAGGGGTGCCCCTCGGGTACATGACGTCGACCGAAGGCGCCCAGACGACGTCCACCCCCTCCTCGGCACAGACGACGAGATCGCGATCGAGGGTCCGCGGGTAGCCGGCGAGGTCCTGCGCCGAGCCGAACTGCAGGGGGTTCACGAACACGCTCACCACCACCAACCCGTCCGGGTCGGCGACCGCCCGCGCCCGGCGTACCAGCGCCCGGTGGCCGTCGTGCAGGGCGCCCATCGTCGGTACCAGCACCCTGGGACGGCCGCCCTGCAGCGCCTCCGCGAGCTCGACCCGGGTCCGGGCCAGCGCTGCTCACGAGGCGCTGCCCGCGGCGGGACCAGCAAGGGCTTCGAGCAGGGCTTCGGCCTGGGCCGGCCGGAGTCGCCCGGAGGCAAGGGCGCGGTCCGCCGTGGCCCGGGCGAGGGCCCGGTAGGTCGCGAGCACCGCTGGGTCCACGGCCTGCAGCGCGCGCACGTGCGCCGCGACCGTGCCCGCGTCGCCGCGCGCCACCGGCCCGGTGAGGGCCGCGTCCCCCTGCAGGACCGCGTTGTCGACGGCGGCCGAGAGAAGCGGGCCCAGCGCCCGACCGGGATCGGCGACGCCTGCGTCGGCGAGCAGGTCCCGAGCCTGGGCGACCAGCGTGACCAGGTGGTTCGCACCGTGCGCGAGGGCCGCGTGGTAGAGGACCCGGGCCTCCTCCTCGATCCACACCGGCTCGGCGCCGATCTCCACCACGAGTGCCTCGGCGACGGGGCGCAGCCCGTCGGGTGCCGTCACGCCGAACGTCGCGCCACCCAGCCGTGCGGAGGTCGATCGAGGTCCCGGTGAAGGTCATCACCGGGTGCAGGGCGAGAGGAAGCGCGCCCAGGGCCCGGGCACGGATCGAGCACCGCCAGGCCGTACCGCCCCGAGGTGTGCACGATCAGCTGTCCCGGGCGTACGGCGCCGGTGGCCGCGAGTCCCGCGACGAGGTCGGGCAGGGCGTCGTCGGGCACCGTGAGGAGCGCGAGGTCGGCGACGGCGAGGACGTCCTGCGGGGAGACCAGCGGGACACCGGGCAGCAGCAGCTCCGCTCGCTCCCGGGAGCGTTCCGACACCCCCGAGGCCGCGAGCACCCGGTGACCGACAGCGGACAACGCCGCGCCGAGGACCGCACCGACCCGCCCGGCACCCACGACGCCGACCGCCAGCCGCGCCGGTCGCGCGGGGGGCGCCAGGGGGACGCCGTCGTGCTCGCTCATGGGTGTTCCAGTCCTGCCGGGGTACCGGACGCTGTCAGCGTATCGGCGTGGCTAGCGTGGGCGCGTGTCGGCGATCCCGTGGCAGGAGGCGTGGCAGCAGGCGCTGTACGGGCGGACCGGCTTCTACCGCCGACCCGAGGGTCCGGCTGGCCACTTCCGCACCTCCTCGCACGTCCCGAGGTTCGCCGAGGCGCTGGTGCGGCTGGCCACCGACCTCGACATCGCCCTGGGTCGGCCCGACGCGTTCACGGTCGTGGACGTCGGCGCCGGGCGCGGTGAGCTCCTGGACCTGATGGTCGAGCTGGCGCCGCGCCGGTGGCGCCTGGTCGGGGTCGACCTGGTCGCTCGCCCCCCGGGGTTGGCCGATCGGGTGGACTGGCTCGACCAGGCTCCCGCTCGGGTGACGGGGCTCCTCATGGCGCACGAGCTCCTCGACGTGGTCCCGTGCCCGGTCGTCGCCGTGGACGAACGAGGCGCGGTACGCCTGGTCCTGGTCGACAGCGAGACCGGCGTCGAGAGCGAGGGCCCGCCAGCGGGGCCGGACGACCTCGCCTGGCTCGCACGATGGTGGCCGCTCGAGGAGATCGGCGAGCGCGCCGAGATCGGGCGGCCCCGCGATGCACTGTGGCAGGACCTCGTCTCGCAGGCTCGAGTCAGGGGGAGCCCTCGCGATCGACTACGCCCACTCAGCCGACGACCGGGGGTCCGGCCGCTGGGCGGGCGGCAGCCTGGTCGGCCACCGACGCGGCCGCCGGGTGCCGCCGGTGCCTGACGGCTCCTGCGACCTCACCGCGCACGTCGCCCTGGATGCCTGCGCGGCGGCGACCTCCGGCGTCGTCGACCTGTCGGTCCTCACCAACCAGGCGGAATCGCTCGCCGCGCTCGGGGTCGTGGCCCGGCTGCCGGACAGCGCCCAGGCGGCGACCGATCCGACGGCGTACGCCTCGGCACTGCAACGAGCATCCGAGGCCCGCGAGCTGACCGATCTCGACGGGCTGGGCGGCTTCGGCTGGCTGCTCCAGCTGAAGGGGGTCAGCCCAGCCGTTCGCGCACCAGGGTGAGGTCGATGAGCAGCGGCGGGCCGCCCTCCTCCTCGTCGTCCGCTTCGGCCGTGTCCTCCGCCTCGTCGTCGTCGACGACGAAGGGCATCCAGATGCCGGCGTTGTACTCGTTGAGGTCGTCGAGCGCGTCGTGGACGTCCTCCGGCAGGTCGGACACCTCGCCCACGTCACCCTCCACGTGGAGCGACTCGGCCACCAGCCCGTCACCGAAGGAGCCGAAGGTCACCTCGAGGAAGACGGCATCCGGGAAGGCCTCCAGCACGGCGGTGGCCACGTGCCGCAACGCTGCCTGAGCCACGGCCTCACGGGACACCTCGGCCTGCTCGGACGCGGCTTCCCAGGCGTCGAGGGTGTCGGTCACCTCGCCATAGTGTCCTGACCTGCCCTTCACCGCGAGGGTTTTCCAGGGGCGAGGTGCGTCGCGATGTGCCCCGACGCGATCACTCGCCCGCGCCTTCCCATGACTGCCGGAGCCGGCCGGAACGCCGAGTCACGGTCTGCGTCGGGTTCGGGGCGCGCCCGGTGCGGGTTCTTGTTCGGGTGGTCGTGAGGAGGCGACTGGTTCCCCTTGGCGCGGGGGCGGAATCTGCATGATCAGGATGACGCGTGGGGCGACGGGCGAAAGCCGCATGATCACCGATGGGTCGCGAGGGCGTGGGCATGCACTCGATCGGTCGGTCCCCGCGTCGATCGATCAGCCCGAGACCTCCACGGTCTCGTAGCCACGCAGCACGAAGGTCGGACGGAGGCGGGGCGTCCCCACGAGGTGCAGCTCAGGAAACCGGTGGGCGAGCAGGGGGAGGGTGATCTGCAGCTCCAAGCGCGCGAGCGGCGCCCCGAGGCAGAAGTGGATCCCGGCACCGAAGGCGAGGTGCGGGTTCGGGTCACGGCCGACGTCGAAGTCGTCCGGGCGGTCGAAGACCTCGCCGTCGCGGTTCGCCGAGCCGAGCAGCGCCGCGATCCGCTGGCCGTGCCGGACCATGACCCGCCGATCTCCACGTCCTCGGTGGCCGTGCGCTCGAACAGCTGCAGCGGTGAGTCGTACCGCAGCATCTCGTCCACCGCGGTGGCAGCCACGGCCTCCGGTTCGGTGACGAGCCGCTGCCACTGGTCGGGGCGCCGGAGGAGCGCGACCAGGCCGTTGCCGAAGCCGTTCACGCTGGCCTCGTGACCGGCGTTGAGGAGGAGCACGCAGGTCGCCACCAGCTCGCGCTCGGTCAGCCGCTCACCCGCCTCCTCGACCTGGACGAGGTGGGTCACGAGGTCGTCACCGGGCTGGGAACGCCTGCGGTCAGCGAGCTCGACGACGTAGGCCGCGAACTCCGCGCAGGCGGTACGCGCTCGCTGCTCGTCCGCCCCGGTGCGCGCGTACTCGTACATCTTCACGATGGCCTGCGACCACGGGCGCAACGGCTCCTGCTCCTCCAGCGGTACCCCGAGGAGCTCGCCGACCACCATGACCGGGAGCGGCTCCGCGTAGGCGGCGATCGCGTCGAAACCCCTCGGGTCCGCCGCGTCCAGGAGCTGCGCGGCGAGCTCGAGGACGCGGGGTCGCAGTCGCTCGACGTGTCCCCGCGCGAACGCCTTGGCGACCAGCGAGCGAAGCCGTGTGTGCTTGGGGGGCTCGCTGTCGAGGATGGAGTCGGCGTGCAGCCAGTTGAAGGTCTCCCAGACCCCGTCCGGCTCCCGCGGCGTGAAGAGGCGCCCGAGCCGCCGATTCCGGAGCACCGAGTCCGCGTCCTGGTGGCGGGCAGCGAGCCAGAGCCCAAGGCCTGCGTGCCAGACAGGGGAACCGGCTGCGCGCAACCCCTCGAGGACGGGGTAGGGGTCCCGGACCACGTCGGGGTCGCCGAGGTCGAAGGCCGCCAACGCCTCCGCCGGCCCCAGCGGGCTCATGAGGCGCCAGCCCGCTCCGTGTCCACCTCGGTGTCACCCTCGGTGCCCGCTCCCGCGGCAGCGCGGCGGGCTGCCACCAGACGCCGCATCCGGTCGGCCATCCACCGGTCCGGGGGCGCCGCCAGCCTGGCGGCGTGCGCCCGCGCGGCCTGCGCGGTGGCCATCTCGGAGGCTTCCTCGAAGCTGCGGTGGGCCGCGGTGACCGTGACCGGCCCCGGTGTCGAGTCCACGTGGACCGACGCCAGTCCCAGCCATCGTTCCCAGGGTCCCTGAGTGACGCGTACGGACTGCGTGCGCACGTGCGGGATCACCGAGATCCGCCGCACGAGGCGTCCGGACCGGGCGACGAAGACCTTGTCGTCGTGACCGGCCGCCAGTCGGGGGTACTGGATCCACGCTCGGCGGCGGGCGGCGGCCGGGGCCGGGGTCAACCGGACCTGCTCGACCTCGACACCTGGGAGAACCCGAGCGAGCAGCGCGTTGGCGACGGCGACCGGCGCGACCGGCAGGAGCACGGTGCTTCCGCCGTCCGCGTCGTCGTTGCCGGTGCCGTAGCTCGCGACGTTGACCCGGAGCCGTACCCAGCCGTGCTGTCGCCACAGCAGGGGCTGCGAGATCTCGATGGCCTGGACCCGGCCCGGGGGCACGGTCTGGGCGCGAGTGGAGAGCAGGCCCCGCCGCAAGCGAAGCCCGTCCGGGGACTCGGCCACGGTGAAGTCGTAGTTCGCGAGAAAGCCGTTCACCGTCGAGACACCGGGGATGCCCACGGCGAGCAGGAGGCCGACGAGCCCCGCGCCTCCCTGCGTGAGCAGGGTGCCGACGATGACGGCACCGCCGATGAGCACCCCGATGATGAGTGACTCGCTGAGCAGCAAGGAGAGCGCGAGGTCGCGCGGAGGAACGCGCAGGAGCACCCGCTCGGGTGCCTCGGGTGCAGCGGCCTGCTCGCCGGTACGCACACCGGCCGCGCGCGCCAGAAGCTCGTTGCGCAGCGCGTGCGCGTCCGCCTCGCCGAGGAAGGCGAGCGACACCGACCCGGACTCCCCGCCCGCCGCCTCGGGCTTGAGCTCGGCCAGGCCGACCAGCCGTGCGATCAGCGGCTGGACGACGTCGACGGCCTGCAGACGTGACAGCTGCAGACGCCGTTCCTGTCGGCGGATGAGTCCGCTGGCCACCCGCAGGTCACCGTCGTCGTCGAACCAGAACGTCGTGCGCGTCCAGCCGACGTAGGCGACTGCCGCCACGATGCCGACGATCAGCAGCGCCAGCACCACGAGGATGAAGAATCGGACCAGTGGCCCTCCGGGCAGGTCCCCGGCGAGCACGATCGCGAGCCCGAAGAACGCCGGTGGGGCCACCCGTCCCGCCTGCGCGACCGGCGTCAGCGGGTGCAACCGGCGCGGCTCGGTGGCCAGGCCGCTCACAGGCCGGCCGACCGGGCCTCACCGAGGGCGGCGAGGTGGTCGCGCAGCCGCGCCGCCTCGTCGGTCGGGAGCCCGGGGATCGAGGCGTCGGTCGTGGCGGCGGCGGTGTGCAGCTGGACGGCCGCGATGCCGAACCAGCGGTCGACCGGCCCGGTCGTGACGTCGACGAGCTGCATCCGCCCGTACGGCACGATGACGGTGCGTCGGAAGAGGATCCCGCTTCGCACCACCAGGTCGTCGGTGCGCTCGGAGTACGCCGTGGCCGCGACCTGGCGTCCGATGAGCCACCAGGCCCAGCCGGCCAGCCCCAGACCCGCGGCGAGGACCAGGAGCGCCACCCACGGGGGCGACGTGAACGGCAGCGAGCACGACGCCGGTGAGGGTGAGGACCGCGATGACGGCGAGGGCGACCAGCCGGCGCGCGGTCGCGAGCTTCGGCGACACCGCCACCCACCCCACCGGGTCGGGACGCTCGCCCGCCGGGATCAGCTCTCGGTCGTAGCCCACGACCCCAAACTAGTCGCCGCGCCCGCTCGATCCCGGGTCACGACCTGACGACGGATTTCGTGGCGCGTGACCAAAGTCACACATTCGGACCATTGATCGCGCTATAACCCACCTCAGGAGCGCGGGGTGTCCGCGGTCCGTGCAGCGGCTACCTCCCGAGGAGGGCAACGACGTGGCTGACACCACGAAACTCAGTGCCGACGAGCAGATGCTCGCCGAGCTGGGCTACAAGCAAGAGCTCAGCCGCACCTGGAGCGGCTTCTCCAACTTCGCCATCTCGTTCTCGATCATCTCGATCCTGGCCGGCTGCTTCACGACGTTCTACTTCGGGTGGAACAACGGCGGTCCGATCGCCATCTCGCTCGGTTGGCCGCTCATCTCCGCCTTCATCCTCATCATCGGCTTCTGCATGTCCGAGCTGGTGTCGGCCTACCCGACCAGCGGTGGCATCTACTGGTGGGCCAGCAAGCTCGGCGGCGTCGAAGGCGGGCTACTACACCGGCTGGCTCAACCTGGTCGGCCTCGTCGCCATCGTGGCGTCGGTCGCCTACGGCTGCGCCACGTTCCTCGACTACAGCCTCTCGCGCTTCAGCACGTCGTGGGCCGAGGGGTACTCGCTGGAACGCGTCTTCTTCATGTTCGTCGGCATCCTGATCTTCTGCTCGGTCGTCAACATCTTCTCCAGCCACCTGCTGGCCGTCTTCAACAACATCTCCGTGTGGTGGCACGTGGTCGGCGCCTCGATCGTCGTGCTGATCCTCGTCTTCTTCCTCAAGGACGGGGCGACCCACTGGGGCGCCAGCGACGTCTTCACCGGGACGTGTCAACAACACCGGCGGGCTGTTCGGACGGCGAGACCACCGGCCTCGGACTTCTGGTTCTACGTGCTGCCGCTCGGCTTCCTGCTCACCCAGTACACGATCACCGGCTACGACGCCTCCGCCCACCTGTCCGAGGAGACCAACGGCGCCGCGAACGCTGCGGCCAAGGGCATCTGGCAGTCGATCTTCTACTCGGCGATCGGTGGCTGGATCCTTCTGCTCACCTTCCTCTTCGCGGTCCAGGACGCCGACGCGGTGTCGGCGGGTGGTGGCGGCGTCCAGGTCATCTTCGACCAGGCGCTCACCCCGAAGATGGCCGGCTTCGTCCTGCTCATCGCCACCATCGGTCAGCTCTTCTGCACCACGGCCTGCCTCACCTCGGCCTCGCGGATGCTCTTCGCGTTCAGCCGTGACGGCGCAGTGCCGGGCGCCAAGCACTGGGCCAAGCTCAACAGCAGCAAGACGCCGGTCAACGCGGTGCTGGCGGTGAGCGATCGCCGGCTTCATCCTCACGCTGCCGGCGCTGTGGAAGGTCAACATCGGCACCGCCGAAGCACCGATCTACACGGTCACCGCGTTCTTCGCGATCGTGTCGATCGGTGTGCTCGGCCTCTACCTGGCCTTCGCCATCCCGATCTACTACCGCTGGAAGGCCGGTGACTCCTTCAAGCAGGGGTCGTGGAACCTCGGCACCAAGTGGAAGTGGATGGCTCCGCTGGCCATCGCCGAGATCCTCATCACCTCGGTCTACTTCATCCTGCCGCTGTACCCGGCCGGGGCCCCCGGCTTCATGCGCGGCTTCCTGGGTGCGCCCGACACGGCCGAGGTGCCGTTCGACTGGAAGTTCGTCAACTACGCCCCGCTCGTCCTCGGCGCCATCTTCATCGCGCTCTGGATCGGCTGGCACGTCTCGGCCAAGCACTGGTTCACCGGGCCGAAGCACACGATCGACCTGCCGGCAGGCGTCTCCTCGGCCGACGAGATCGCCCTCGAGCACCACGAAGAGGGTCTCCTCCCCGGCGAGCACCACCGGCACGACGAGCCGTAGGCGGACTCAGCACCACGTGGAGGTCCGGCCCCGTCCCGGGGCCGGACCTCCACGGCTGTCTGCACGAGGCATGATGCGGTGGTGAACGAAGGGCCGAGCCGCGAGCTGACGGTCTCGACCCGTGACCTCGGGGGCGAGGAGCTCGTCCTCGACCTGGGCGCCCACCACCCGGCCAGCCACGGCGCCCTCCGGCTCGCCTTGACTCTCGACGGCGACCTCATCACCGGCGCGCGACCGGTGATCGGATCCGTGCACCGCGGCGCCGAGAAGCTCTTCGAGGTGCGCGACTACCGGCAGGCACTCGTCCTGGCCAACCGCCACGACTGGCTCTCGGCGTTCTCCAACGAGATCGGCCTCGTCCTGGCGGTCGAGCGGATGCTCGGCATGGAGGTGCCCGTCCGGGCCGTGTGGATCCGCACCCTCCTGGCCGAGCTGACCCGGGTGCTCAACCACCTCGCGTTCCTCGGCTCCCCCACGGGTTGGCAGGCGCGCGAGCGCCTCCAGCTCGTGATGGAGGAGTTCTCCGGCGGGCGGCTCCACTCCATGGCCAACCAGGTCGGCGGCCTGAAGGTCGATGCCCCTGCCGGCTGGGGCGAGCGGGTCCGGGGCGCTGTCGTCGCCGTCCGCGAGGACCTCGCCCTGATCGCAGCCGCCACCGTGCACGACGAGGCGTTCCGGGCCCGGCACGAGGGAGTCGGCCGGCTCGACGCCGCGCTCGTGCCGGCGTACGGCCTGTCCGGCCCGGTGGCCACGGGCCTCCGGCGTCGACCACGACCTGCGGCGCGACGAGCCCTACCTCGCCTACGCCGAGCTCGCAGGACGTGCTCCGCGTGGTCACCCGCACGTCGGGTGACTGCCTGGCCCGCTACGAGGTGCTGGTCGAGCAGTGCGTCGTGTCCCTCGACCTCGCCGACGCCTGCCTGGACTCCCTCGCCGACCTGCCGCCCGGCCCGGTCAGCCTCAAGCTGCCCAAGGTGCTCCGCGTGCCCGAGGGCGAGACCTACACCTGGACCGAGAACCCGTTGGGCATCAACGGCTACTACCTGGTGTCCCGTGGGGACAAGACCCCGTGGCGGCTCAAGCTGCGCTCGGCGTCGTTCAACAACGTCCAGGTGCTCGAGGCGCTGCTGCCAGGGCAGCGGCTGGGCGACCTCGTGACGATCCTGCAGTCGATGGTCTACGTGCTCGGCGACGTCGACAAGTAGCCGGGACGTCGCCCGGGCGGTCAGGCCCCGCGGGCGTAGCGCGTACGGCTCTCGAGGTCGCGCAGGTCGACGCGGCGGTCCGCGTCCTCGTCGGGACCCGCGGGCGACGCGAGCGGCCGGTAGATCTTCGACGTGATGGGTCCAGCTGGCGACGGGGGCGGCCAGGCTGTCACGAGCGGGAGCTCGAGGGAGGCGCCGACCTGCTGGCCCGACCCTTGGGCTGCCGGAGCCAGCGGCTTCGCCGGCGCCGGCGTGAAGGCGGCGGGGGCGGCCGGGGTCACCGGAGCCGGGCCTCCAGGGGCGGCCGATGCAGGGGTCACCTTCGGGCGAAGCTGTCCGGAGACCGCGGGAGACGGGCGGGGGTCACCGGGGCGACCTTGGCGGCGGGGGTCACACGGGCGACCGGAGCGGGGGTCACCGGGGCGACGGGGGCGGGGGTCACCGAGGCGGCCTGGGCCGCGGCTACGAGCGGCAGCAGCTGGACCGAAGCAGCGGGGGCCGGCGTCGCGGCGATCACCGCGAGCAGCCGGCTGACCTCGGCGGCCAGCGCCTCGGTGCGGGCCACCGCGGCATAGGACCTCTCGACGGCCAACCGCGACCGGTGGTGCGACTCGGCGATCTCCTCGCGCAGGCGCATCGCATCACGACGGCGAGCATGATCGATCCGGGCGAGGCGCAACGAGCTACGCCGCTCGCTCCTCCACTGGAGAAGGAACACCGCGGCAGCGAGCACCGAGGCCCATCCGATGGCGACGCGGGCGGGGCCGGCCGCCACGTTGCCGGCGATCGAGGCTCCGCCGAGCGCGGCGGCCACAGCGAGAACCAGCGAGAGCCATCCCCCTGAGGGGCGCGGCTGGCTGTGGCGGCTCATGGGGGAAGACTAGGTCCTGACAGGGCGCGGACGAAAAGAAACGTCGGAGCGCCGCCGCGAAATTACTTTCTGTATCCAGAAGATCACACTGGGTCTTCGGTGTCGGGCCGTGGCGACCGGGCCTCGGAGGTCGCCGACGCAGCGGCTACGGCAGATGAACAGTCGCTGACGGTCCGCTGGCGAGTGATGCCAGAGTCCGACCCGAGGGTTAGCCTCGACACAAGCCACGAGCGATCGGCACCAGACCGCCCGCCGCGACAGGTCGAGGAGGCCCGTTCCATGGCGACGACGACCAGCGACCCTGCCGTCCTGCTCGAGCGCTTCGACGAGGTGCGGGCGCACACGGAGCGGTTGGCCGCGCCCCTCTCGCCCGAGGACCAGACCGTCCAGTCGATGCCCGACGTCTCCCCGACCAAGTGGCATCGCGCCCACGTCACCTGGTTCTTCGAGACCTTCGTGCTCGCCGACCTCGAGGCGGGGTTCGCGCCCTTCCAGGACTCCTACTGGTTCCTCTTCAACAGCTACTACGAGACCGTGGGTCCGCGCTACGCGCGCCCGGACCGCGGACTCATCAGCCGACCCGGCGCGCGCGAGGTCGGCGACTACCGGCACAACGTGGACAACCGGCTCCGTGACCTCGTGACCGGGGTCGACGGCGGCACCCTGGAGAAGCTGACCCCGGTCCTCGAGCTCGGCTTCCACCATGAGCAGCAGCACCAGGAGCTGCTGCTCATGGACATCAAGCACGTCCTGTCCCGGAACCCCCTGCGGCCGGTCTACGCGGGACGCCCGTCCCCGATCAGCGAGCCGGACGCCCTGGGCTGGGTGGACGTCGAGGGGGGGCTGGTCGAGGTGGGGCACACCGGCGAGGGCTTCCACTTCGACAACGAGGAGCCGCAGCACCGCGTCTGGCTCGAGCCCTACCGGCTGGCCGACCGCCTTGTCACCAACGCCGAATGGTTGGAATTCATGGCCGACGGCGGCTACCGCCGCCACGAGCTGTGGTTGTCCGACGGCTGGGCCATGGTCAAGGCCGGCGGCGTCCGGGCGCCCTTCTACTGGGCGGAGGTGGACGGGGTCTGGCTGGAGCACACGCTGCACGGCACGTGGCCGGTCAACCCCGGTCTGCCCGTGAGCCATGTGAGCTTCTACGAGGCGGAGGCCTACGCCACCTGGGCCGGCAAGCGTCTCCCCTCCGAGTCCGAGTGGGAGCACGCCGTGGTCACCGACGGCCGGCCCGTCCTCGGGAACCTGGCCGACTCCGAGACGTTCCACCCGCGCGCGGCGGGTCCGAGCACCGGAGGCCTTCGTCAGGTCTACGGCGACTGCTGGGAGTGGACGTCGTCGGCGTACCACCCCTACCCCGGCTTTCGCCCGCCTGCCGGAGCGATCGGTGAGTACAACGGCAAGTTCATGTCCAACCAGATGGTGCTCCGCGGCGGGTGCGCGCTCACGCCCTCGGGGCACGCGCGGGCGACCTACCGCAACTTCTTCCCGCACGGCGCGCGGTGGGCGCTGTCCGGCGTACGGCTCGCCGACGGCGGCGCACCTCGTGGGATCGCGCCATGACCGGCGTGAAGGAGCCTCTCGTCCAGATCCTGCTCGACCCTGACTGGGCCCGGGGCGGCCTCGTCGGAGACGTCCGTCGTGGCCTCGGTGCGATCCCACGGAGCCTGCCCCCCAAGTGGCTCTACGACGATCGTGGGTCGGAGCTGTTCGACCAGATCACCCGGCTGGAGGAGTACTACCCGACCGAGCGCGAACGCGAGATCCTGCACGCCCACGCGGCCGACATCGCGGAGCTGTCAGGGGCAGCCACCGTGGTCGAGCTCGGGAGCGGCACCTCCGACAAGACCCGCACCCTGCTCGACGCCTTCGCTGCCGCCGGCCAGCTCGAGCGGTTCGTCCCGGTCGACGTCTCCGAGGGCACGCTCCGCAACGCCGCAGAACGGATCTCCGTCGACTACCCGGGCGTTCAGGTCGAGGCGGTGGTCGGCGACTTCACCCTCCACCTGGGTCACCTGCCGAGCGGAGGCCGTCGCATGGTGGCCTTCCTGGGCGGCACGATCGGCAACCTCTACGTCGAGGAGCGGGCGGCCTTCCTCGGGGCGCTGGCCGACACGTTGGAGCCGGGCGACACCGTCCTCCTCGGCACCGACCTCGTGAAGTCGGTGGACCGGCTGATCGCCGCCTACGACGACGCACAGGGCGTGACGGCGGAGTTCGTCACGAACTGCCTGCGGGTGCTCAACCGGGAGCTGGGGGCCGACTTCGACCTGAGCGCCTTCGCCTACGTCCCGTTCTGGGACTCGCGGATGGAGCGCATGGACCTCAGGCTGCGCGCCGAGATGCCGCAACGCGTGCGCATCCCCGGAGCCGGACTCGACCTGGAGCTCGCCGCCGGCGAGGAGATCCGGGTGGAGATCTCCACCAAGTTCCGGATCGACGGGATCCGGCGCGAGCTCGGCGCCGCGGGGTTCTCCGTCCGGGAGACCTGGACCGACGCGTCGGGTGACTTCGCCGTGACGCTCGCCGAGCGACGTCCCTCGCACGAGCCCGGAGCCGATGCACGAGACTGAGGCTCATGTCTGACCAGCCCGCCCGAGACCTCAGCCCCACCCCTGCCGACCTGGAACGCGTCCGGCGACTCGTCACCGGCGTCGAGCCCGAGCTGCTCGAGCTGTCCCACACGCTGGCGGCCGACCCTGAGCTGGCCTACGACGAGCACCGCGCAGCGGAGCGGTGCGCCGTCCTGCTGGAGTCGCACGGACTGGCGGTCGAGCGCGGGGCGTACGGCCTCCCGACCGCGTTCGCCGCGCGTGCCGGCAGCCGCGGCCCCCACCTGGTCGTGTGCGCGGAGTACGACGCGCTTCCGGAGGTGGGTCACGCCTGCGGCCACAACATCATCGCCGCGTCGGCCGTCGGGGCAGGCATCGCCCTCGCGGCGCTGGCGGACGAGGCGGGGCTCCGGGTCACCGTGCTCGGAACCCCGGCGGAGGAGTCGGGCGGCGGCAAGGTCGACCTCATCCGCGCCGGTGCCTTCGAGGGCGCCGATGCGGCGATGATGGTTCACCCCTCGCCCTTCGACGACCACGCGCCGCAGGCGTTGGCCATCGAGGAGTGGCAGGTCGTCGTCCGTGGGCAGGCGAGCCATGCGAGTGCCGCCCCGGAGCTCGGACGCAACGCGCTCGACGGGCTCGTCCTCGGCTACACGTCGATCGGCCTGCTCCGTCAGCACCTACGGCCCTACCAGCAGGTGCACGGGATCATCACCCACGGCGGGGCCGCGCCGAACATCGTGCCGGACGTGACGGAGGCGGCCTACTACCTGCGCGCGGTCGACGCCGACGACCTCGAGGACCTGCGCCAGCGGGTGCGCGCGTGCCTCGAGGGCGCCGCCCGGGCCAGCGGGACCACGGTGGAGATCACCCAGGTCGGGCACGTCTACGAACCCATCGACGCCCACCCCGGGCTGGCGGAAGCCTTCTCCGCGGCCTGCGTGGCACTCGGCCGCGTCTACACCCCCGACCCCCAGGGCGGGCTGGGTGGATCGACCGACTTCGGCAACGTGAGCCAGCTCGTCCCCGGCCTCCACGCCGATCTCGCCGTCCACTGCTGGCCGGTGGTGAACCACCAGCACGAGTTCGCCGCGCACTGCGTCACCGCGGCCGGGGACCGCACCTTGCTCGACGGAGCCATGGCGCTGGCCCTGACCGGCCTTCGGGTCGCGGCCGACCCCGCCCTGCTCGCCCGCCCGTGACTACGTGGTGAGGTGCGCCTCGTCGGTGTCCTCGGGGAGGCGCAGGGCGCGTTCGAGGAGCAGCGCGCCGACCACGACGACGATGGCGCCAAGGACGCAGAGCGCGCACCTGAGCACGAGCTCCTTGCGGTAGTCGGTCGTCAGGTCGCCGAGCAGGAAGAGCGCGTAGCCCGCATAGCCGCCGCCGACCCCGGCACCGACCCGGGAGGCAGCGAGCCCGAGGGCCGCCAGCCGCGCGCCGACCAGAGGGGGGAGCGGCTTGGTGCCCGGCTTGCGCTCCAGCCGGTGCCGGGTGCGGATGGCGGTGAAGACCAGCGCCACTCCGGCCGCCGCGAGCACGAGCGCCGCCGACCAGGGCACCGGAGCCACCTCGCCTCGGGCGACGTAGCTCAGGCGGGCCACGAGCCAGCCCACGACGACGCCAGCCACGGCCCACGCCAGGAGGGTGCGCCAGTCGGTGGCTCTCATCCGGCGCTCGGCAGCAGAAGTCGCCACGGATAGGGCCGCACACCGACGAGCGCGCCGCCGGGCAGGGAGTCGAGGAGGTCGAGGACGCTCCCCCGACCGGGGATCTCGAAGCCGGGGTCCACCTCGGCCCAGGGGACCAGCACGAAGCCGCGCTCGTGCGCCCGAGGGTGCGGCAGCGTGATCACCGGGTCGGCGGACACCAAGGACCCGAGCGCGAGCACGTCGACGTCGAGGGTGCGTGGCCCCCACCGCTCATCACGGACCCGCCCGTGGGCGTCCTCCACCTCGAGCGCCGCGTCGAGCAGGTCCCGAGCGCTCAGGCGCGTGTCCACGACGAGCACGGCGTTGAGGTAGGCGTCTTGTGCCCGACCACCCACCGCCGCGGTCTCGTAGACCGAGGACGCCGCGACCAGCGTGAGGCCGGGAACCGCAGCGAGGTCCGCGACCGCTGCGGAGAGCACGGCCTCACGGTCGCCGAGGTTGGACCCGAGGGCGAGCGCCCCGCGCACGTACGCCGACTCCGCCGTCACTCACGGCCCCGCACGATGGAGACCTCGACATCGTCGAAGCCGACCGACATCGGGGCCTCCGGCTTGTGGACGGTCACCTCGACCTGCTCCACCCGAGGGTCGGCCAGGCACACGTCGGCGATGCGCTGCGCGAGGGTCTCGATGAGGTGGACCGGCTCGCCCTCGACGACCTCCACCACCTGAGCACCCAGGACGCCGTAGTCGACCGTGTCGTCCAGGTGGTCGCTCGCTGACGCGGGGCGGGTGTCGACGTGGAGCACCACGTCGACGACGAAGACCTGCCCGTCGCGCTGCTCGTGCGCGAACCACCCGTGCCGCCCGCGCGCGTGCAGCCCGCGGAGGACCACCCGGTCGGTCGTCATCGCGCCGCCCGCCAGGCCGCGGCCACGCGCACCGCGTCCAGGCTGCCGGCGACGTCGTGGACCCGCACGCACCAGACGCCCTTGCGCGCCGCCAGGGCAGACACTGCATCGGTCGCTGCGTCGCGTCCTTCCACGGGCCGGTCCACCCCGTCAGGACCAGCCAGCGCCGTCCCGAGAAACCGCTTGCGCGAGGCCCCCACGAGGATCGGTCGGCCGAGCGCGTCGATCTCGTGCAGGTGGGCCAGCAGCGACCAGTTGTGGTGAGCCTGCTTGGCGAAACCCAGACCAGGATCGAGCACCACCCGCGCGGGATCGAGTCCCGCCGCCACGGCGGCGTCGAGCCGAGCCGCGAGCTCACGGCGGACGTCGCGCACGACGTCGCCGTAGACCGCGAGCTCCTCCATCGCGGTCGCTCGGGCCGCGCCAGTGCATGGCGACGTAGGGGACGCGCAACCCCGCGACGGTCGTCAGCATCGCCTCGTCGGACAGCCCCCCGGACACGTCGTTGACGAGGAGGGCGCCGGCGGCCACCGCGGCCGCCGCCGTCCCCGCGCGCATCGTGTCGATGCTCACGTCGACGCCGGCCGCGACCAGAGCCTGGATCACCGGAAGGACCCGCGACTGCTCCTCCTCGGCCGGGATCGCGGCCCGCTCCGGGCCGGGTCGACTCACCCCCCACGTCGACGAGGTCGGCGCCGGCGGCGGCCAAGGCGCGTCCCTGGCGCGACCGCGTCCTCGAGGGCCAGGAAACGACCCCCGTCGGAGAAGGAGTCGGGGGTCACGTTGAGGATCCCCATGACCAGGGTGCGCCCGAGCCCGCGCAGGTGCTGGGGGAGCCCGGCCGGCTCGCGGGGCGAGGTCACGGCTCCGAGCCTACGGACCGATCAGGGCGCCCGGGGCTCAACGCCCGGCCATGATCAGACTCATGGCCTCCGACCGGGTCGCCGGGTCGCGCAGCTGGCCACGCACGGCTGAGGTCACGGTCACCGAACCGGGCTTGCGGACGCCGCGCATGGCCATGCAGAGGTGCTCGCACTCGAAGACGACGATGACACCGCGCGGCTGCAGCTCGGCAACCAGGGCCTCGGCCACCTGCGTGGTCAGCCGCTCCTGAACCTGCGGTCGCTTGGCGAACACGTCGACGAGCCGGGCCAGCTTCGACAAGCCGGTGATCCGCCCGTCCAGGCTGGGGATGTAGCCCACGTGGGCGCGCCCGAAGAACGGCACGAGGTGGTGCTCGCACTGGCTCCAGACCTCGATGCCGCGCACGAGGACCAGCTCGTCGTGCCCGAGGTCGAACGTGGTCGTGAGGACGTCGGCGGGCTGCTGGTGCAGCCCGGCGAACACCTCTTCGTACATCCGGGCGACCCGGGAGGGGGTGTCCCGCAGGCCCTCGCGGTCGGGGTCCTCCCCGACGGCGATGAGGAGCTCGCGGACGGCCTTCTCGGCGCGGCCCTGGTCGAAGGGCGGCACGACGCGGTCGTGCACTCCGAGGGGGTCCACCATGGCTGACGCGCTCTAGGCCGGGGGCTCGACCGAGCCGGGCGCCGGATCGACCGACCCTTGGGCGGCCGGCTCGTCGTGGCCGGCCGCGCCCGGCGATCCGTGGGCCGACCCGTTGGGTGACCCGTTGACGGCCGACGCGCGGTTGGCCAGCTCCTTGGCCGAGACCACCGGCGGCCGATCGGAGACCGGACGACCCGCCGAGGAGAGCCAGACCGACCGCGACTCCTTGCGGCGGATGGGCTCGAAGATCGCGGCGACCTCCTCCTTGTTCAACGTCTCCTTCTCGAGCAGCTCGAGAACGAGGGCGTCCAGCACGTCGCGGTTGTCGCTCAGGATCTCCCAGGCCTCGTCGTGGGCGGTCTCGATGAGCGCCCGGACCTCCTGGTCGACGATCTCGGCGACGCCCTCGGAGTAGTCGCGACCGTGCCCGACGTCGCGGCCGAGGAAGACCTCGCCCGAGTCCTGGCCCAGCTTGATGGCGCCGATGCGCTCGCTCATGCCGTACTGCGTGACCATCGCGCGCGCGACCGAGGTGGCCTTCTCGATGTCGTTGGCAGCACCCGTGGTGGGGTCGTGGAAGACGAGCTCCTCCGCCACCCGGCCGCCGAGCATGTAGGCCAGCTGGTCCAGCATCTCGTTGCGGGTCGTGGAGTACTTGTCCTCGTCCGGGAGGACCATGGTGTAGCCGAGGGCTCGGCCGCGCGGGAGGATCGTCACCTTGTGCACCGGGTCGGTGTGCGGGAGCGCCGCCGCCACCAGTGCGTGCCCACCCTCGTGGTAGGCGGTGATCTTCTTCTCCTTGTCGTTCATCAGCCGGGTGCGCTTCTGCGGTCCGGCGATGACCCGGTCGATGGCCTCGTCCATGCGGGGAGAGTCGACGAGCGTGGCGCCCTGGCGGGCGGTGAGCAGGGCCGCCTCGTTGAGCACGTTGGCCAGGTCGGCGCCGGTGAATCCCGGGGTGCGCCTGGCCACGGCACGGAGGTCGACCTCGGGCGCGATGGGTTTGCCCTTGGCGTGGACCATGAGGATCTCGTGCCTGCCGTTGAGGTCGGGGCGCTCGACGGCGATCTGCCGGTCGAACCGGCCAGGGCGGAGCAACGCAGGGTCGAGGATGTCGGGGCGGTTGGTGGCTGCGATGAGGATCACGCCGCCCTTGACGTCGAAGCCGTCCATCTCGACGAGGAGCTGGTTGAGGGTCTGCTCGCGCTCGTCGTGGCCGCCGCCCAGCCCCGCGCCGCGGTGACGGCCCACGGCGTCGATCTCGTCGACGAAGACGATGGCGGGTGCGTTGGCCTTCGCCTGCTCGAAGAGGTCACGCACCCGGCTCGCGCCGACCCCGACGAACATCTCGACGAAGTCCGAACCCGAGATCGAGAAGAACGGGACACCAGCCTCGCCGGCGACGGCCCGGGCGAGGAGCGTCTTGCCCGTGCCCGGAGGGCCGTACAGCAGCACGCCCTTCGGGATCTTGGCGCCGACCGCCTGGAACTTCGCGGGCTCGGCCAGGAAGTCCTTGATCTCCTCGAGCTCCTCGACGGCCTCGTCGGCCCCGGCCACGTCGGCGAACGTGGTCTTGGGGGTGTCCTTGGAGACGACCTTGGCCTTGGACTTGCCGAACTGCATGACCCGGGAACCGCCGCCTTGCATCTGGTTCATCACGAAGAAGAACAAGACGACGAGCAAGATGATCGGCAGCAGGTTGATGAGCAGCGACGTGAGCAGGCCCTGGGTCGGGTTCTTGCCGTCGTAGCCCTCGGGCGGCACGTTCGCCTGGAGGAGCTCGGCGAGGATCGGGCCCTGCGCGGCGATGTACTGGGCCTGCTTCTTCGAGTCGTCCTTCAGGGTGATCTCGACGCGCTGCTCGCGATCGATGAGCAGCGCGGTCTTCACCTGGTCGTTCTCGATGTCGGCGATGATCTCGGAGGTCTTGACCCGGTCGGCTCCGCCGGTCGACGACACGACCTGGGCCGCCAGCAGGAGGACCAGGACGAGGAGGGCGATCCAGACGATCGGACCCCGAAAGAATCGTTTCACCGAGACGAGGGACGCCAAGGCGCCCCGACCTCCTGCCTGAGGGACGGACGAACGCCCGGAGGACCAGCCCGCCGGGGTTCCACGGTACCCCGGTCGTGGACCCGCTGCGCCCCCGAGCCGGCCCCGTTCGCGCCAGGCGTAGCCGAGCGGGGCGTGCTCAGGTGTAGACGTGCGGGGCCAGGGTCCCCACGAAGGGCAACGTGCGGTACCGCTCGGCGTAGTCGAGCCCGTAACCGATGACGAACTCGTTGGGGATGTCGAACCCGACGTAGCGCACGTCGACGGCGACGCGCGCGGCGTCCGGCTTGCGCAGCAGGGCGAAGACCTCGACCGACGCGGGGCCGCGCGACCGCAGGTTGCGCAACAGCCACGACAGCGTGAGCCCGGAGTCGACGATGTCCTCCACCACCAGGACGTGCCGTCCGGTGATGTCGCCGTCGAGGTCCTTCAGGATGCGGACGACCCCGGACGACTTGGTGCCGGAGCCGTAGGACGAGACGGCCATCCAGTCCATCTGCGCCGGGGAGTGCAGGGCCCGGGCGAGGTCGGCCATGACCATGACCGCGCCCTTGAGCACCCCGACCAGCAGCACGTCGAGACCCGCATAGTCGGCGTCGACCTGTGCGGCCAGCTCGAGGATGCGAGCCTTGATCGCCTCCTCGGGCACGAGGATCGTCTCGAGATCGGTACCCAGGTCCTCAGCGTCCACCGGGGGTCTCCTGGCTCTCCGTCGGATCGAGCGCCCGGTCTCGGGCGAGGAGCAGCCTCCCACAGTCCCGGCGGCCGGACACCCCACCCGGCAGGGCCACCGGACCTTGTCCGCGCCAGGCCACGACGAAGGCGTCGAGGGCGCGGACGTGACCCGCGGCGAGCGACCCTGCCGGGCACCCGGCAGCGACGGCAGCCCGGCGGAGCACGCGGCTGCGGACCGCCGCCGGAAGACCCGCGACCGACTCCACGTCCACGGCGATCTCGAGCCCTCCCTCGGCGGTCCGAGTGGTCGCCACCTCGGTGCGCGAGGCCCAGGCGTCCAGGGCGTCGGCGTCGGCCCTGAGCAGGTCGGCCGTCCGGGCGAGCGCAGCCGTCACCCCGGGACCGAGGGATGCTTCGAGAAGGGGGAGGACGTCGTGCCTGACCCTGCTGCGCGCGTACGCCGGATCGCCGTTGTGCGGGTCCTGCCACGGCTGCGAGCCGCTCGGCGACCGCGGCCGCGTGGACCACCTCCCGGGGGAGGGAGAGGAACGGCCGGCGGAACCGTCCGCTGACCGGCCGCATCCCGGACAGGGAGCGAGCGCCGGAGCCCCGGGCCAGGCCGAGCAGGACGGTCTCTGCCTGGTCGTCGCGCGTGTGCCCCAGCAGCACCACGTCAGCACCGAGCCGGTCGGCCGCCTCCTCGAGCGCCGCCCGACGGGCGCGACGAGCGGCGTCCTCCGGACCCCCACCGGGACCGACCTGAACGGTCGCGACCTCGACGGGGTCGAGTCCGAGGGACTCGAGCACGCCCGCGACCGTGCGCGCGCGACCCGCGGATCCTGGCTGGAGCCCGTGATCGACGGTGACCGCCGCCACCCGCCACCGGGCCGGTGCTGCGACGTGAGCCGCCGCGGCGGCCAGCGCGAGGGAGTCGGCACCTCCGCTGCAGGCGACGAGCACCACGGCGCCGGCCGGCAGGTCGGCCAGGGCCAGGCGCACCGCCCTCCGCGTGGCAGCGAGGGCAGCAGGCGGGCCGCTCACGACGCGGGGTGCACCCGCGCCACCCACCGGGCGGGATCGCTGATCTCGGCCGCGCTGGGGAGGTGCTCCGGTCGGTCCCAGACCCGGTTGAAGCCGGGCATGCCGACCGCGTCGACGACGGAACGGACGAACACGGCTCCGTCTCGGTACTGCCGCATCTTGGCCTCCATGCCGAGCAGGCGGCGCAGCGCATGATCGGCCGGGGACGGGTGCTGACGACGGTGCTGGAACCGTTCCCGGATGTGGGCCACCGTCGGCACGACCTCAGGGCCGACACCGTCCATCACGACGTCGGCATGCCCCTCGAGCAACGACATGACCCCGGTGAGCCGTTCGACCACCACGCGCTGCTCGGGGGTCTGGACCAGGTCGGCGAGTGACGGGACGGCCCCGCCACGGGCCGCACCGAGGAGAGCCTGCACCACCTCACGCACTCGCCGGCCGAGCGCTCCGGGCGAGGAGTCGATGCTGGTCAGCAACCCCCGGATCTCCCCCAGCAGATGCGGCTGCAGCCAGGGAACGGCGCCGAACTGCACGCGGTGGGTCTCCTCGTGCAGGCAGACCCAGAGCCGGAAGTCCGAGGGGGAGACCGCGAGCTCACGCTCAGCACTGACGATGTTGGGGGCCACCAGGAGCAGCCGACCAGGCTGGTCCTGCCCGCTGGCGAACACCTCGAACTGCCCGAGCACCTTGGACGACAGCCAGGCGAGGACGGCGCCGAGCTCCATGGCGGTCACTCCGCTCCCCACTGCGGCCACGGCGCCCGACGGGTCCCGGCCCCGGAGGAGCTGGGCCTCGACCGGCTCGACGAGGACGCGGAACCCCGCGACGTTCGCCCGGACCCAGCTGGGACGGTCGACCACCTCCACCGGAGCCCCGGCGACCGGTGCGTCCAGCCCGGTGAAGGCGCGCACGTGGCTGCGGGCCGCCACGGCCGCACGTCGCAGCTCGAGCACCGCCGCCCGCGCTTCGGCAGGTGCGAGGTCGGGGCCGCCGCGCACCAGCCGGGAGCCCGTCCGTTCCGCGAGATCCCAGTCGACGAGGGCAGTCACGGTCCCACCGTACGCAGGAGGGCGGAGACCTGCGGCCTCAGCGGCAGCCGCAGGTCGCCAGGGCGGCTGCGGCGCGGTCGAGGGTCGCGGGGACCTCGAGCGCCCCGCCGTCCGCCGTGCGGTCGACGAGGAAGGCGAAGGCCAGCACGCGACCCTCGCGGTCGGGCACGGTGCCGGCGAGCGCCGAGACGCCCGTCAGGGTGCCCGTCTTGGCCCGCACCACTCCGGCGCCGGCCTTGGCCGACCCGACGAGGAAGCGGTCGGCGAGGGTCCCCGTGAATCCGGCGACGGGCAGCCCGGTGACCACCGGCCTGCAGCTCCATCGCGGCCGGGGGCACCCGCGACGGAGAGCATCGACGCCAAGGTCGCCGCCGGTGCACGGTCGGAGCGGGCGAGCCCGCTCGCGTCGAACAGCTGCACCCCGGTGGTCCGGACGCCGAGCCCGGCGACGGCAGCCAGGGTCGCCGCCGCCCCGCCCTCGAAGGTCGCCGGCTCCCCCGCCGCCACAGCGGCCAGGTGTCCGAACGCCTCCGCGTAGTCGTTGTCACTGGACGTCAGCATCTGATCGACGAGCATCGCCACCGGACGGGACTGCACGCGCGCCACCTCGGGCGCACTCGTGCCCGCCCTCACCGAGGAGAGCCCGCCGCGGACCGCGATGCCGGAGGCGACCAGCTCGCTGCGGAACGTCTCGGCGGCGAAGCGCGACGGGTCACCTTGGCGCGCGTCATCCACGGACAACGCGGTGACCGGGGCGACGACTCCGCTCGCGACGTAGGTGGCCGGCCAGGCGGGCGAAGCGGTGGGCGGCGAGAACAGCGAAGCGTCGTACCGCAGCCGCACCTTCTCGACCCCGCTGGTCGCCAGGGCCTTCGCGGTGCGCTTGGCCAGAGCGCGCAGCGACGGATCCCCGCCCCCGGGGATGATGCGCAGAGAGGGGTCTCCCCCGCCGACGAGCACGATCTCGGGGATGCTCGCGAGGTCGGCACCGGCAGCAGGAGTGGTGCGGACGACCTTGGTGGTCAGCCGGGCATCCCCTCCGAGCAGCTCCAGGGCGGCCGAGGCCGTCAGGATCTTGGCCGTCGACGCGGGGGTACGCGGCGAGGCCGACGTACGGTCGAACAGCAGGTCGCCCGTCGCCAGGTCGACGACGGTCAGGCTGACCGTGCGTCCGAGCGCCTTCGTGGTCAGGATCGGGTCGAGCACCGCCGCCAGGGCGTCGGGGTCCGGCGCCGTGGCGCCCTCAGCGGGCTCGAGGACCGTCCCCGCTGATACGGGGCTCAGGGCGGGCCGCGGCGACTCGGTGGGCGTCGCCACCGACGTACCCCCGTCGAGAAGGCGGCCGCCCAGCACCCCGCCGGGCAGGCCCACGGTGGCGTCGAGCAGGACGACTCCGGCCGTGACGGCAGCCAGCGCGCCGATCGCGACGTAGGTCCTGCGCAGGGGGCACCTCGGGAGCGGTCTGGCCGATCGGGGTCGGCCGGGGGTGGTCGATGCGCCACACTAAGCCGTGCCGGAGGCCACTTCGCGCCCTCCCTGCCCCGCCGACAGCCGGCCGCGTGCCGCACCCGAGGAGACCCCGTGGAGTTCGACGTCACCATCGAGATCCCGAAGGGCCAGCGCAACAAGTACGAGATGGACCACAAGACCGGGCGGATCCGGCTGGACCGCATGCTGTTCACCTCGACGCGCTACCCGCACGACTACGGGTTCATCGAGAACACCCTCGGCGAGGACGGCGATCCCGCTCGATGCGTTGGTCATCCTGGAGGAGCCCACGTTCCCGGGCTGCCTCATCCAGTGCCGCGCGATCGGGATGTACCGGATGAAGGACGAGGCGGGCGGCGACGACAAGGTGCTGTGCGTGCCGTCGGGCGACCCGCGGCAGTCCCACCTGCAGGAGATCTTCCACGTGCCCGAGTTCGACCGGCTGGAGATCGAGCACTTCTTCTCGGTCTACAAGGACCTCGAGCCCGGCAAGTCCGTCGAGGGCGCCACCTGGGGCGGCAAGATGGAGGCGGAGGCGGAGATCCACGCCTCCTACGCGCGGCTGGTGCGACACGAGGCCGAGCACGCCGAGGACGCCGCGGTCGTCGGCACCGACGGCTGAGCGAACCCGGCCCAGCCCCGCGACGGCGCTAGGGACGGACGAAGCCGATGAGGCCGTCGGAGTAGACGTCGGCCTCGCGGACCACGTCACCGGTGTGCGGCGCGTGGATCATCCGGCCGCCGCCGATGTAGAGCCCGACGTGATGGATCGTGCTCGTGTCGGAGATGTCGAAGGCGAAGAAGACGAGGTCGCCGGGCCGCGCCTCCGAGGCAGGGATCTTCTTGGCCTGCGCCCACTGGGCGACGGTCCAGTGCGGCAGGCTGACGCCGCCCTGGCGCCAGGCCATCAGGGTCAGTCCGGAGCAGTCGAAGCTGTTGGGGCCGCTCGCGCCCCAGACGTAGGGCTTGCCCAGCTGGTGCGCGCGCGTAGGCGATCGCCTTGGCCGCCCCCTCCACGGTGCCGTACTGGGTGCCGCCGATGAAGGACGGTGCCCAGTGCGACGGGTTGTTGGCGCTGCCGTCACCGGTGCCGGTCGAGCCGTTGTTCCCCTTGTCGGCCGCCGCAGCGGCGGCCGCGCGGCGCTTGGCCTCGTTGGCGGCCTTCACCCGAGCCGCGCGGGCGAGGCCCTCCTTGCGCTGCTGCGAGAGCGACCCGGCCTGAGCCCTGGCTGCGGCCAGTCGGGCCGAGAGCTGCCGGGTGAGCCGCTCGAGGCCTCCGATCTGGGACTGCTGACGAGCGACCTTGGCCTCGGCCTCGACCTTCGCGAGGCGTACGCGCTCCGCGGCCGCGGTCTGCTCCTCGAGTGCCGCGGCAGCCTGCTCCTCGAGCACCGCGGCCACGACCCGGGCGGCGGCGACCTCGTCCAGCGCACGGTCGTTGCTCGCCGCGACGTTGGCGAGGGCGCTGGCCTGGTCGATGAGGTCCTGCGGTCCGTCCGCGTCGAGCATGGAGGCGAAGCTCGCGATGCCCCCGCCCATGCGGTAGCTCGCCGCTGCGAACCGGCCCACCTCCCGCTGCGCCGCGGCGACGGAGGCCGCGGCGGCGTCGGCTCGGGCCTGCGCGGCGGCAGCCGCCGCCTTGGCCTGGTCGAGCTGGTAGAGCGCCCCGTTGTAGGCCTCGACCGCGCGCTCGGCGTCGTTGAGCAGGGCGTCGAGCTGGGACTGGGCGCGAGCCAGCTTGGCCTGCATGCGGCCGACGTCCCCGGCTGCGGCCTGGGCCGCCTGCTGCGCGCGGTTCACCTCGGCGGCGGACGGGGTCGGGTCCCCCGGGTCGGCCTGGGCCTGGGGCACCAGACCGAAGGCCAGCGAGGCGGCGACGACCCCGACGAGGGCGCCGAGGCGGCCCCGCGACATCCACCGGACACCCGGACGTCGAGCGTTCGCTCCCCCCGGTGCGCGCCGGCGCACCTCGAGCTCGCTCGACGGCACGGGTTCCCCCCTCAGGTGTGTCCGGTGGACGTCGCGGGTCGGATGCGCGACGTTAGTCCCATCGGCAGACTTCCGTCCCACCTTTCACTCAAGTAACACGCTCGGTGACGGAGTGTCGCCTTGACACGCCCGACGATCCACGCTGCCAGCCTCGGCGTGTCTAGGGCGTCGGCACCGTCACGATCTGGCTGTAGGTCGCGGCCCGGTTCCAGCCGTCCGTGGCTGTCAACGTGATCGTGTAGGTCCCGGGCGCCACGTAGGCCTTCTGCGGCTGGGTCGCCGTGAGCGGGGCCGACGCGTCACCGAAGTTCCAGGAGTACCTGACGACGTCGTTGTCCTGATCGGTCGTCTTGTTGATCACCTGGCACGTGAGGTTCGTGCACGACACCGTGAACAGGGCGGTCGGCGCGTGGTTGGTCGCAGGCTCGGTGAGCACCAAGGTCCTCGTGAGCACTGGGGCGACCCTGCCCCAGCCATCCTGCACGGTCAGCGTCACCACGTAGGTGCCCGGCAGGGCGTACGTGTGGGTCGCCGAGGAGGTGGTGGTGTTGGCCGTACCGTCCCCCCAGCTCCACGAGTAGGAGACGACGTCCCCCGTGGTGTTGGGGTCGACGGTGCCGGCAGCGCTCACCGAGCAGGCCAGGGCGATGCACCCAGTGGCCAACACGGGAACCGGTGCGACGTTGCCCGCTGGCTCGGTGATGGTCACCGGCAGGCTGAAGGTGGAGGGGACGCCCCACTCGTCGGTCGCGGTGAGCACCACGTTGAACGTGGCGGCTGAGGTGAACGTCCGCACCGGCACGGGTCCGGAGGCGGTCGTCCCGTTGCCGAAGTTCCAGGAGTACGTCACCGCGGGCACGTTCTCGTCGGTGGTGCTGCGCCCGTCGAAGGTGCAGACGTTGACCACGCAGCTGAACGTCGCGTTCGCCACCGGCGGGTTGTTCGCCGGGTGGGTGACCACGATCCCGGTGGAGACGACCTCGGGGCCGTACTGGTTGTGGTTGTCGCGAGCCCGAACGCGGACCTGGTAGGTCCCGTCCGGGATGACCGGGGTCGTGTACGAGTAGTTCGAGCCGGGTGTCCCAGGGCTGTTCAGGAACGCGACCCGCCAGTTCGGCGTGGTGCTCGTGAACGTCCCGGTCCCGCTCAGCCACTGGTTGGCGGCGTTGACGATGCCGACCTCGACACGGCCCATGCTGAAGTCGTCCGTGGCCCGGCCGGACACCACGATCTTGCCCTGGGTGAAGGTGCCGTTGGTCACGGGGGCCATCAAGGCGGGCTCGATGATGGGAGCGGCGTCGCCCGGGTAGTACGCGTAGCGAACCGACACCCCGGGCGACTGCTGCCCGGCCGTGTCCTTGACGAAGACCGTGATGGAGTAGTCACCTCCGGTCGGCAGGGTCAGCGGCAAGGACCAGGTGCGGTTCGTCGTCCCGGCGCCGAGAGTGGCGGGGACCCGGTAGTAGTCGGAGGACATGGTCGTCAGATTGCTCTGGAGGTAGCGGCCCGTGTCGTTGTCGTAGACCGTGAGCTCGACGGCCGAGACCCCGAAGTCGTCGACGGCTGTCCCGGTCACCGTCACCTGCGGCGCGGTGAGCGGCAGCTGCGTCCCGGTCGGGGTCATGCCCCCGACGGGCGGGTTGTCCCCAGGGACCTGCACGTTCAGCGTGAGACGGCCCTGGTTGCTCGACGACGTGGTGAGCTCGTCGTTGTCCGTCGCCCGCACCGAGAACGTGTACTGCCCCGGGGTCAGGTTGAACGGGGTGGTGTAGGACCAGTTGTAGCTCGGGACGCTGAGGTTGGGGTTCGTGATCGCGTAGTTGCCCGCCGAGTTCGTGGTGCTCCAGGTGCCGTCGGAACCGAGGTTCTCCCGGGTGGTCGAGTTCCGGAGCGTGATCTCCACCGACCGGACCAGCTCGTCGTCGGTCGCGGTGCCCGAGAAGGTCAGCCGGGCGCCCGGGGCCAGGTTCACCGTCTGGGCCGCGATGGGTGGGGTCATCACGGCTGGCTGGGCGATGGTCACGGTCGGTGCGACCGCGTTGGCGTTGATGGTGATCTCACGGTCTGAGCTGCGGAGATCGGCCTGACCGGCTGTGTCGACCGCAGTGGCGCTGGCCGTCCAGGTGCCCTCGCGCGGGAGGGTCACCGGGTAGGACCACGATGCCGAGGCCGCGCCGACGACGTCCGGGGAGCCACGGAAGGTGTTGAAGATCGCCGCCGTCGTGCCGTCGTCCTGCAGGTACTGGTTGTTGGCGTCACGGAAGGAGAAGGTCAGCGAGTTGACGCCGTGGTCGTCCTGCGCGGTCCCGGTGAGGACGAAGGACGTGCTCGTCTGGATGCCGGACGGACCGTTGATCGAGGTCGTGGGGGTCTGGTCGTCGAAGTTGAAGGACTCGATCGTCTTCAGGGCCTTCGTCGCGTCGTTGACGTTGTTCGTCCCGTACGTCTTGGCCTTCAGCTGGATTCTGTGGTTGCCCGTGAGCGTCAGCGGCAACGACCAAGGGCGGCTCGTCGTGCCGGCGCCGAGGGTCGCGTAGACGTTGTTGCTGGCACCCCAGCTGACCAGGTCGTCCTGCAGGTAGCGGCCGGAGTCCCGGTCCACGATCTCCACCTGCACCCGACGGATCCCCACCGGGTTGGTCGCGACGCCCGTGATCGTGAAGGGCACCCCCGAGGTGACCACGCGACCTTCGATCGGGGCGGTGATCGTGGTGTCCGTGGTCGACGGCGCGGGCAGGGAGTTGAAGTCGTAGAACGCGACACGTCCCGTGTTGTAGCCGCCCTGGTAGTTGCCGTCACCGCCGACGAACAAACCTCGAGTCGTCGCCTCCATGGCCTTGTTGCCCTCGAAGGAGTCAGACCCTGGGTTCCACTCGAGTGCGGTGCCGTCGACCGGGTTCAGCGCGCCGATGTGATCCCGGCGGACCACCTGGTCGCCGAGCCCGTAACCGGACAGCCCTTGGCCGGTGCCGTACCCGACGTTGGTCAGGCCGGGCCACGGCTGCTGCGCCGTGGGTGACTCGAGCCAGCTGAAGTGGCCGCCGACGTAGACGGCCTGCTCGGTGATCGCGACGGAGTAGATGCTGTCGAACTGGCGCGAGATCCACAGCGGTTCGGTGAAGTCGCCACCGGCGACCGGGTAGGCGACCGCTGTGTCGCTGATCGGCGGAGCATCACCGCCAGACCCGCTGGTGAGGACGAAGTACTGGTCGTTCGGGGCGATGTCAGCCCCGTAGACCCGGGTGACACCACCCACCCGAGCGAGGTTGTCGTCCCACAGCCGGGTCCGCCAGGGCAGCAGCTGCTTCGTCGTGGTGTCGATGAGGGCGGCCGCGAGCCGGTCCTGGCCCGCGATCTTGCGGCCGGTGTGGACGACGAGCAGCTTGCTGTCGTCGTGGGTGAGCTTCAGCTGTTGAACCGTCAGCGCGCCGTTGACCCCGATCCCCCCGGAGATCTGGTTGTTGAAACCGGTGTCAACCGCGCCCGTGGTCGGGTTCAGCGCCGCGAGGCCGACCCGCGCTGTGCCGTTGACGGTGGTGAACTGGCCGCCGACGTAGACCGAGGTGTTGCTGACGGCCAGCGCGGTCGCCCGCGCGCCGGCGTTCGCCGTGAAGGCGGTGACCGGCGCACCGGTCGTCGGGCTGAGCCGAGCGATCTTGCGCTTGGTGACCCCGTTGACCGTGTTGAAGGACCCGGCGACGTAGAGCGCCGAACCGTTGGGGGACGCCTCGACCGCCGTCACCCCGCCGCCGCCGAACGTGGGCCTGAAGGTGCGGTCGATCTTGCCGGTGGTGAGGTCGTACGCCGCCAGTGAGGCTTGTGCCAGGGGCGTCGTGGTCCCGCTGACGTCGGCGATCGAGGTGAAGGTGCCGGCGATGAAGACCCGGTTGCCCACGACCTCGAGGTCCCAGATCTCACCGTTGACGATGCGTGGGGTGTCCCGTCGAGGCAGGTCAGGGACCAGCCGCGTGTGGCCCGGCTTGGCCTGCGCGGCCGATGCGGCCGGCGCCAAGGCCGTGGTGACCGACAGGGCGCCAAGACCGAGCGCCACGGCTACCCCGGCTGCCAGGCTGCCACGCACTCGCTTCGTCTGAGACATCGTCACGTCTTTCCCTCGCTCGGTCGACGCCGAGAGCGCGTGGCGCACACCACGCAGGTCACTCTCGGTGACTACACAGCGTAGGAATCCGGACCGGCTGTAGGGGTCGTCCTTTCGGCCAGCCAAGGCTACCGAGCGGCCGAGGAGGTCCCCCACACGGCCTATCCCGACGTAGATCGAGGCTGCCCGCCGTCACTCTCGGTGACTGATTCGCAGTCGTGGGCCAGTCGTCGCGCTGGGTCAGCCGGGCGCGGCCTCTCCCGCCGAACCAGCAACCTCGGCCCGCCAGCGCTCGGCCTCCGCGAGTGCCCCCTGCAGCGACGCGGTCAGCCGCGGTGTCGCCCGGAACACCGCATCCGGACCGAGGGCGTCCATGAGACCCGTGGCGATCAGCTGACGTTCCACCCGCCCCCCGACACCGGCCAGCATGAGCCGGCTCCCGACGGGGGCCAGCTCCCCGGCGTAGCGTTCGATCACCTTGAGGAAGGTGCTCCCGAGCTCCTGCTCACCCCGCAGCCGGACGATCACCACCGAGCTGGTGGACTGCTGCGTGACCTGCGGGAGCTGGCTTTCGAAGACGGGTGCCGCCGCGAAGAACAGGCTGCCGTACGGCTGCAGGACCACGATCTCCGATGGAGGGAGCTCCCGCGGCACGTCGGCCTCGATCGGCAGCCCCCCGGGCTCGTCGAACTCCCACCGGATCACGCGCACCTTCGACGACTGGTTCGCCACGTACAGGATCACCGAGAGCCCCACGCCGACGAGCACGGCGAACTGCAGCGGGATGAGCAGCGTCAGCACGAACGTCGTGACCATGATGGCGGCCTGCGTCGGCCCGGTACGCCAGACCATCACCACGTTGTCCGCGTTGAACGTGCGGATCCCGATGAGGACCAGGAGTCCGGCGAGTGCCGGCATGGCGATGGCCCCCACGAAGCCACCCACCGCCACGATCAGCACCGCCATGGTGACCCCGGCGACGAGGTTCGCGAGCCGGGTCCGGGCACCGGCGGCAGTCACCAGTGCGGTCGCTGACATCGACCCTCCGACCGGCATGCCCTGGAAGAGCCCGGAGGCGATGTTGGCAAGACCCTGGCCCCGGAAGTCACCCGACGCGTCCGGGTAACGACCGTCGGGATTCGGGATCGAGTTGCTGATCGCCGCCCCCTGCACCAGCCCCACGAGCGCGAGCGAGAGCGCGGGCACGAGCAGCCCCGCCACGAGCGAGAGACTGGGGAGCCCGGGGCGCGGCAGGGAGTCCGGGATCGATGCCAGGTCGCTCACGGTCTTCACCGACTCGAGGCCGAGCACAGTCACGGCTGCCGACGTCACGACGACCGCGACGACCATGCCCAGCGACCCGAGGAAGGTGCGCTCGAGGAGGAGGATCAAGGCGATGGTCGACAGGCCGATCACGAACGTCGGGCGATCGAAGGACGGGACGTTCAGCAGGGTGTCGACCGCGCGGGTCACGCGGTTGCCGGCCGTCGACGTGTAGCCCGTCAAGTTGGCGAGCTGGCCGAGCACGATGGTGACAGCCACCGCGTTGATGAAGCCCGTGAGCACGGCGTTGGGCACGAACCGGACGAGAGACCCGAGCCGGAGCAGCCCGAGGGTGAGCATGACCAGGCCGGTGAGCACCGACAAGGTGAACAGGGCGGTGTCCGCGTCCGGGCCGGTCTGGACGGCAGGTACGTCGCTGATGATGACCGCCATGGCGCCGGTCGCCTGCACCGACATGAAGACCGAGCTGGTCGCCACGGCGCCCGTGACGGTGCCGACGAGGTAGCCGTACAGCCCGAAGATGGGGTTCACGCCAGCCAGCAGGCCGGCAGCCAGGCCGTCGGGGACGCTCACGACGCCCAGCGTCAAGCCGGCGCTGAGATCCTTGCCCGCCGTCTCGCGCGTCGGTCCGCGCACGTGGTCCCCTTCGCCGTCGTCGCCTGCGGCCAACCTAGACGACAGTGCCGGTGCCAGCTCGGTGCCCGGACGTCGGGCGCAGGGCTGCGATCGACGACCGAACTTCGCTCTCCACAGAGAAGGAGCCGCCAACCTTTGCGCCGCAGGTCATGACGACTTCTGGCAGCAAGGTCGAGGGAGCTCGACCGGTCGGTGCCGAGCTCCTGACTGAGCCGCCTAAGAGAATCGAACTCTTGACCTACGCATTACGAGGCCGAGTCCACAAACAGCTCACTATCTGGCGGGCAGCGGCAGCGCACCCTCCGATTGGCCCGGAACACCATGTCCGGCAACGTGATCCGCTCCATACCCCACCACCGTCCCACTTTGGCCAACTCGTCTCCGGCCCGGCACGGTGGAGGGCATGCGGAGGGTGCGGACTGGCACTAGAGCGGTCAGGTCATCCCGGTCTTGCTGAGGATGACGGCGGTCAGGACGTTCGTGGTCACCCCCTTGGCGACCTCACCGAGGACGGCCGCAGCCGCGCGGATCTTGCCCCGCTTGGCCTCGTCTGGCTCTTGCTCGGCCGACTCCTCGAACCCGGCGAGGATCTGCGCCGCCAGTGACTCGGCAGTCGGCCACTGACCTGTCCCTGCCCGCGCGTCCGGTAAGACTCGGGAGACGTGCCAGTGACCTGCCGGCCCCATGGTCTTGCTCGAGATCGATCTCCCAGCCGTGCCGATGCAAAGGCAGTGCACTCGATAGGTCACGGAGTGCACTATAATGCCTTACATGGCTAGTGAGATCTCAGTCCGATCCAGCCGCCGCTATCGCGCGCACGATCGGCCGGCGCGTTCGGGCGAGCCGGATCGACTTGGGCTGGACGCTCGATCAGCTCGCGCAGCGGTCCGGGGTGAGCCGTCGCATGCTGGTCAACGTGGAGCAGGGCTCCACGAACCCCAGCATCGCGACGCTGTTGCGCCTGTCCGATGCGCTCGGCGTCGGGCTGCCTGCCTTGGTCGACACCGCAGACGACGGAGCGGACGCTGTCGTCATCCATCGAGACGGCGATGCTCACGGCGATGTGGACGACTGCCGGCTGGTGGGTCCGCGGTCATGGTGGCTGGCACCAGCCCGCCGGATGTGACCGAACTGTGGGACTGGCGGCTGGGCCCCGGCGACGCCTACCGCGGCGAGGCCCACCGTGCGGGGACGCGCGAACTGCTGCTGGTGCTGTCGGGCACCGTGGAACTGGTCGTTGGCGAGTCGGAGCACCGACTGCAAGCCCGGTGACTCTGCGAGCTTCGACGGCGCAGTCGCGCACAGCTACCGCAATGCCTCGGCGACTCGTCCAGCCCGTTTCAGCCTCGTCGTGTACGAGCCCGCCCTCACTGTGGAGCAGCCATGACGCCCGATCCGGTCCTCTCCGATGCCCTTGCTGGGGCGACGTGTCGATGACGCGGTTCTGGCACTGCGTCCGGACTACCGGGCGCTGCTCATCGTCGTGTCCGGTGCTGCGAGGCGGCCCCACCGATGAGGTCAGCGATGCCGCCCTCCATCGCGCCGAGGAGCGGGCCCGCGCCCGGCTCGGCTGGCGCGTGCGCCGGAGTCGCTTCCGGAGATCGCCGCGTGGCGGGAAGCGTTCCTCGGGTTCGGCGTCAAGCCACGAGCGGCCCGCAGCAGCGTGGAGGCACTCCTTCGTCGGGTCGATGCCGGCCTTCCTCGGATCAACCGGCTCACCGACCTCTACAACGCCGTGTCAGTCGAGCATCTCCTCCCGCTCGGCGGAGAGGACCTCGATCGCTATGTCGGGCCACCTCGGCTCGTGCGGGCCACCGGGGACGAGCCCTTCGACACCATCGCAGATGGCCAACCAGTCACCGTGACCGCCGAACCCGGCGAGGTGCTCTGGCGCGACGACCTCGGCGTGACCTGTCGCACGGTGGAACTGGCGCCAATGCGTCCGCACCCGCCTCGGTGAGCAGACCAGCAACATCCTGTTCATCCTCGACGGACTCCAGCCAGTCAGCACCGAGACGCTCGAAGCGGCCGGTGCGCGCGCTGATCGACGCGCTCACTGCAGCCACGCCGGAGGCGACTGCGGCCTCGCGCCTTCTCGGCGCCACCGGCTAGCCGACGCCCTCGCGACGACCTCTCCACAGGAGCACTGCATGATCTGCGCCCAGTTCATCTTCAAACCCGGCACCTACGACGACGACTTCCATCGCCTCGACCAACAGATCGACGCCTTCGCCCGCAGCCTCCCCGGCTTCGTGCGGGTCGAGACCTGGCACTCACCCGAAGGTGACGTCGTCAACGCCATGTACTACTTCGACGACCAGAAGTCGGTCGCTCAGCTGGCTCGCTTCCCACAGCACCGCGAGGCCAAAGGTCAAGTCCAGCGCTGGTACGACGGCTACCGGATCGTCATCAGCCAAGTGAAGGCGACCTACGGTGACGGCCGCCTCCCCGTCTGAGCCGAAACAGGCGCCCTACCCGCCGAGCCTCCTCGGACCGATGGAGGGCATATGGAGGGGGCGACCCCCCTCCGGCCAACCACTCACAGGAGCGTGGTTTTGGGTGTTTGCGCTGGTCGCGTGCTGGAGCCGCCTAAGAGAATCGAACTCTTGACCTACGCATTACGAGTGCGTCGCTCTACCAACTGAGCTAAGGCGGCCATTCGCCCGGTGCGACCGAGCGGTCCCGAACGATACCCGACCCGCCGGAGGCTCTGGATCCGCGGCCGCCGCTCGAATGAAGGTGAGGAAACCCCGCATGAATCAGGTACAAGGTGACCTTGCGTCGGGTATCAGCCGCAGGTGGTGCCGTCCGGGGGGACGGTGCCGGCCACCAGGTAGGCCTCGACGGCTCGGTTGATGCAGGCGTTGCCGCGGTTGTAGGCCGTGTGCCCGTCGCCGTCGTAGGTGAGCAGGACCCCGGAGGACAGCTGCTCGGCGAGGGCCTGGGCCCAGACGTACGGCGTCGCCGGGTCGCGCGTCGTGCCGACGACCAGGATCGGTGCGGCGCCCTCGGCCGTGATCGGGGCGCTCGTCGCCACGGGCGGGTAGGGCCAGTCGCGGCACGAGATCGAGCCCCAGGCGAAGCCCGCGCCGAAGACCGGCGACAGCTTCTCGTACTCCGGCACCAGGGCCGCGGCCTCGGAGAGCTCCGTCAGGCTGCCCTTGTCGAGGCAGTTGATGGCGATGTTGGCCTCGAGCAGGTTGCCGAAGGACCCGTCGTCCTTGCGGTCGGTGTAGAGGTCGGCCAGCTGGAGCAGGGTGGACCCGTCACCGCCGAAGGCCTGGGCCAGACCGGTGCGCAAGGGCTCCCAGAAGTACTCCGGCGCGTAGAGCGCCTCGCCGATGCCGAGGTTCGCCAGGCCCTCGGTGAGCGGTCGGGCCGCGTCGTAGGTCGGGAGCGGGGTGGCGTCCAGCTCGCCGGTAGAACGCCGCGATCCGCGCACCGGCTGCCGCGGGGTCCTCGGGCAGCGGGCAGTCGTCGTGCGTCGCGCAGTCGGCCACGAAGGAGTCGAAGGCTTGCTGGAAGCCCTGCAGCTGGCCCTTGCCCGTCGCGACACCGTCGAGCGAGGGATCGAGCGCGCCGTCCAGCACCAGACGCCCGACCCGGTCGGGGAACAGGCCCGCATAGACCGCACCCAGATAGGTGCCGTAGGACGCCCCGAGATAGGACAGCTTCTCGTCGCCGAGCGCCGCCCGGATCACGTCCATGTCGCGAGCGGTGTCCTCGGTGGAGACGTGGGGCAGGATCCCGCCGCTCTTCGCCTCACAGCCCTCGGTCAGGTCCCTGATCGAGGTCAGGAGCTCCTGCTGCTCGCCGGCGTCGTCCGGGGTCGGGTCGGCCGCGAAGAAGTCGTCGAGCTGGGCGCTCGGCAGACAACGGACCGGGTTGGTCCCCCCGTGCCGCGAGGATCGAACCCGACGATGTCGTACGACGCGCGGACGGGGGCGGTGAACTGCGCACGGGCCGCGCGGGCGTAGTCGACACCGGAGACACCCGGCCCACCGGGGTTCACCAGCAGCGATCCGATCCGAGCGTCGGGGTCGGTGGCCGGAAGCCGAAGGACGGGAACCTCGAGGTCACCCGCCGCGGGATGGGACCAGTCCCGCGGGACCGTCACCTGGGCGCACTCGAACTCGCCGCCGCAGCTCGACCACGTCAGGGACTGGTCGTAGTAGCGGGCGAGATCGGCTGGCGGCCCCGAGAGAGCGACCGACGAGGACGGGATGGGAGCAGGGGTGGGCCCGTCAGTGGTGCACCCGGCAGCCAGGCTCGCAACGGCCGCCAGAACGGCCACCGCGAGGAGGGCGGCCCGACGAGGGCGATGGACGACAGGCACGGAACAGCTCCTCGCGGACGGGGCGATCACGGGGCCTTCCTCGACGCTTGACGTGCCGGAGCCCCCCGTGAAGGACGGCCCGGCGCAGCGAGCGGTTCCCTCGGCGACCCGAGGGGAGCGTCAGGGCCGTCACCTCAGGCGGCACGCAGGCTCAAGGTCAGCGCCTCGACGGCCAGGAGCGGCGCGACGTTCTGCTCGATGGCGAGCCGGGCCGCCATCACCGCGTCGATGCGACGCAGGGTCTGCTCCGGCGTGCTCCCCGCTGCCACGGCCTCGAGGTCGCGTCGCCGGTCGACGTTGACGAGCGGGACGTCGGCCTCCGCCTGGAGGGCGAGCACGTCGCGATAGAACGCGACGAGGTCGAGGAAGGCTCGGTCGAGGGAGTCGCGCAGGGCGCGGGTGCGCCGGCGCTTCTGGGAGTCCTCGAGCTCCTTGAGGGCACCCGCCGTGCCGACGGGCCGGCGTCCCCCGGGCACCACCCCGAGTGCCTGCTGCAGGGCCTCCAGCTCGGCTGCCTCGTGCGGGCCGCTGATGGCCTCGGCGTCCTCCTGGGCGGCCTCGACGAGATTGGCGGCCGCAGTGACGCACCCTCCGACCGTCGACGGTCTGCAGCGGCACCCCCAGCACCTCGGCGCGACGCACCCGCGAGGCCTCGTCTCGCGCCAGGCCGCGGGCTCGCCCTACGTGCCCTTGACTGGCGGACGCCGCGAACGCGGCCATCGCCGGGTCGATCCCGTCGTCCCGGACCAGCAGGTCGGCCACGGCACGAGCCGACGGGGAGACCAGAGCCACCTGGCGGCACCGCGACCGGATGGTCGACGGGGTGTCCGCCGAGGTCGGGGCCGACAGCACCCACACGGTGCGCGGAGTCGGCTCCTCGATGGCCTTGAGAAGAGCACCGGCGCTGCGATAGTCCGACCCTTGGAGGCCGAACCGGTCGGCCTCCTCGATGATCATCACCCGCCAACGACCCTGGCTCGGCATCCGCGCTGCCTCGAGCACCATGTCGCGCATGTTGCCGATGAGGTAGGAGTGGGTGCCTTGCGGCTGGTAGACCGAGACGTCGGCGTGGCTTCCGGCCAAGGCCGTCTCGCAGGCGTGACAGAAGCCGCAGCCCCCGTCCTCGCACTGCAGCGCCGCGGCGAAGGCCAGCGCGGCGTTGGAGCGCCCGGACCCGGGGGGCCCGGTGACCAGCCACGCGTGGGTCATGGCGGGGCCGGGTTCGCCGCGCAGGACGGCTCCGGCGTCGACGACGGCATCCTGCAGGAGGCGCACGGCGCGACCCTGACCGATGAGGGCGTCCCACACGGTCATCGGACGCCCCCCGAACGCGGTCGACGGAGGCGACCACGTCGGCCGAGACCGTCGCGATCGGACGGTCGGCACCGATCACGACGTAGCGCTGCGGCGCCCGGGCGGCCAGCTCGAGGAAGCCTTGGCGCACCCGGCGGTGGAAGTCCAGCGGCTCGGCCTCCAGCCGGTCCGGCCGTCCGGCACGCCGGAGCCCGACCTCGGGGTCGACGTCGAGGACGACGGTGAGGTCGGGGATCAGCCCCTCGGTGGCCCAGCCCGAGACCCACTCCACCTCGTCGCGGTCGAGGGTACGACCGGCCCCCTGATAGGCGAGGGAGGAGTCGAGATAGCGGTCCGTGATCACCGTCGCACCCCTGGCCAGCGCCGGCCGGACGACGGTGGCGACGTGGTGGGCCCGATCGGCTGCGTAGAGCAGCGCCTCGGCGCGGGGCGCGAGCGCACCCGTCGCGGGATCGAGCACGATGCTCCGGATGGCGACACCGACCGGCGTGCCCCCGGGCTCCCGGGTGACGACCACGTCGAGACCGGCCCGCTCGAGGTGACCGGCCAGGAGTCGGGCCTGCGTGGACTTGCCGGTGCCCTCACCGCCCTCGAGAGCCACGAACAACCCACGCGCCCGCCAGCCGTACTCACGCCCGCGACCCTATCCGGGGCCGCTGACGCTCAGCCGCCGGGACGGAGGCGCAGTGCCAGGTTCGGGCACCAGGAGACCGCTCGCTCGGCAGCCGCCTCCGATCCCACCGGGACGGCGCTGCCCCCTGCCCCGTCGGAGACCACCGGGTAGCCCCACGGGTCGAGCCGGACGAGCTCCGGGAGCAGCTCGGCACAGTGACCGTGGCCTCGGCACCGAGCCCAGTCGACCTCGAGATCGACCCGCGCCACCTGCCGCGCACCTCGGGCGTGGGCGCTCATGCCGAACGCTCCGCGAGAATCGTGCGGGCGTACGCCCTCGGCTCCGCCGACGGCACGGGGAGGACCCGGCGCCACGGCCGACCGCAGGATCCCCTGCCGACCACGTGCTCCTCCACCTCCGCGGCCAGCACCGCGAGTCCGCTGCTCAGGAAGCCGATCGAGCCGTCGGGGTGGGCGCAGGCACCACGGCCGACCAGGAGGTCACGATGGGCCTCGACCGCGGCCGGGGTCCCCACCCCGCGGCTGACCCGTTCGACGGATGCGGCCAGCTCAGGCAGCCCGAAGGCGCAGGGTCCGCACTGACCGGCGGACTCCCCCGCCAGGAACCGGGCCACCTCCTCGAGCTCGGACAGCAGACAGCCGTGCTCGGGGAGGGCGACGACGATCGAGCAGTCCGCCACCGGTCCGTCCGGGTCGCCGAGCCACAGGGTCTCGGCCTCCTCGGCTGACCACCAGCGGCCGTGGTAGCCGCCGAGGGCGTAGGCGCGAACGGGTTCGGAGAGGCCGCCTGCGGCTTCGATCGCCGTGGTCAACCGGCTCTCGTCGGGCAGCTCGACGACCCCGGGATCCGCCACGGCGCCCAGCACGGTCACGAGGCGGGTCGTCGGCAGGCCGCGGGCCAGCCGAGCGAGCTGGACGACGGTCTCGGTGTTGAGGAGCAGGGTCGGTCGCCGGTCCACGCCGGTGACCGACGTCCGGCGGCCATCGGCCCGCGGGATCGCGGCGCGCCCCGAGAGGCCGCGCGCCGCGGCTGTCGACTCGCCCGCCACGAAACGCGCGGGTGCGAGGACGACCTGCACCACGGGTGCACCCCGGCGACGCTCGGAGGCTCGTTCGGCCACGGCCGAGGCGAGCACGGCCGCGGCGCCCGGGTCGTGGCCGGGAGCCCAGACCCGCACGTCGCGGGTACCCAGCGCGCGGGCGAGGATCTCCGCTCCGTCGAGCACGAGGTGCGGTGCGTGCCGAAGCAGCGCCGCGTCCTTGCCGCTCGCCGGCTCGCCCTCCGCGGCGTTGACGACCACCACCGGCCGACGGCGACGGTCGGCCACGGCACGGATCTTGCGTGCTGCGGGGAAGCCAGCACCTCCGCGGCCGCGGAGCCCGGCGGACTCGGCCAGGCCGACCACGGCCTCCACGTCGAGCGCGGGGGGCGGGCCGAGACGTGCAGAGTTCAACGCCCCCACCAGGGGCGAGGCGACCACCGGATAACGGGGGGAGGTCACGACCGCACCGCCAGCCGCTCGCCGACCGGAGCGCGTCGGTTCGCCGAGCGCGCGGACTCGACCCGGTACGTCAACGCCATGCCCACGGCTCCGACGCATCCTGCGGCGAGCCATCGGACCGGCAGCGACCCGACGTCGCTGCCGGACATCAGGCCGTGCGCCATCGCCATCGCCCAGGCGACGTAGGCCAGCAGGTGGGTGGCCCGCCACGAGCGGGGACCGAGGTGGGAACGCAGCAGAGAGGTCACGACGACGACGGCCGCGAGATCGAGAGCCAAGGTCCCCAGACCGAGCCAGACCGTGCGGTAGGTCGAGCCGAAGGGAAGCACCACGTCCACGAGGTCGAGGTCCACATACGTGTCGAGGACGAGCGTCCCGATGTGCACGACGAGCACGACGACCCCAGCCAGGGGGAGCTGGCGGTGGAGGCCCTGCAACAGGACCCGGCGGCGCACCGAGCCGGACCCGCCGGGCGCGGACGACACGGCTCCCATGACCACGACCAAGGTGAGCAGCACCTCGGCGACCAGGCCCGAGCCGCGACCCAGGTACCACAGGAGTGAGGGGTCGAACATCACGCCACCTCCTGGGTCTGGACGTCGTCGGCCGGCCACCCGTTGACCGCGAGGACGGCACCGTCGCGGCGGACGAGCCGGGCGGGCAGACCGACCTGCTCGAGCCACTCGGGCGCAGCCTCCCCGAGCACGACCGTGGCCGTGCTGACGATGTTCGCGTCGAAGCAGGTCGCCGCCTGAACGGTCACAGTCCGCCAGAGGTCGTCCGAGGAGAGGCCGGTCCGGGGGTCGATGATGTGGTGGCGCTGGGCGCCATCGCGCACCCAGCGGCGGACCACCGTGCTCGAGGTCGCGAGCGCGCCGTCGTGGATGACCACGAGCGGCCCGACGTCGGCGGAAGGGTCTCCGTCGACGACCTGGATCAGCCAGCCCTCGGTGGGGGCGGGCCCGGCGGCGACCAGGTCGCCCCCGAGGTCGACGAGCACGCCACAGGACAGCGCGTCGACGAGTCGCTCGGCCAGCCGGTCAGCCGCCCAGGCCTTGGTCGTCGAGCCGAGGTCGAGGTGGCAGCCAGCGGGAACCTCGACGGTCCCGGCCTGTCGATCGACGGTGACCGACCGCCAGTCCGGTGCCGGGCCGGTCGGGAGGTGGGCGAGCCCGGACGGCAGGAGCCCGGACGGGCCGGACGTCGCCAACGCGGTGAAGGTCCGGTCGTAGCCGGCCGCACGGACGGCGGCGCCGACCGTGGGGGTGACCAGGCCGTCGGTGACCCGAGCGGCGTCGCACGCTGCGGTGAGGGCCTCGAGGAGCACGTCGCTCACGGGAACCGCCCGGCCCGGCGCCTGGTTCACGGCCATCAGGTCCGAGTCGTCGCGGAACCGGCTGCAGGCCCGGTCGACGACGTCCAGCCAGGACCGGGTGTACGCCTCCGCCGCCGGCAGGGCAGCGGCTTCGGTGACGGCCACCCGGACGTGGGTACCCCACGCCAGGAGGTCGACGACGTGCGTCTCCCTCGAGCAGATCGGGTGGGTGGCGGTCACGATCCCGAGGCCTTCGCCGTCGGCGCGGGCGCGGGTGCAGGCGGCGGCGGGGCCTTCTTGACCGGAGTCGTGGCCTTCTTCGGCTGCGAGCTCGAGTGCGAGGAGCCCGAGGAACCCGAGGAACTCGAGGAACCCGACGACGACCGGGTCGAGGAGGACGTGCTCGCCGTCCACGTCTGCTGCGCCGGCGGTCGGGGCTTGGGCGTGACCAGGACGGTCTTGTAGATGGTGTGCGTCGGGCGTGGTGCCGGGGCGGACAGCGGCGTGCGGGACTGCGCGACGGCCAGCTCGACCGGCTGGTCCGCCTTCGCCTCGGCGGCCGACGACTGCATGGCCCCGGCGACCACACCGGTCGCGAGGAGCGCTCCGACGATGGCCACGCTGCCGGTTGCGTCCATCCCACGCACCATGCGATCACGGCGCCGGGCGGAGCGAGCCCGCGGCGCAGGCATGTCGGGGCCGAGTGCTCGAACGGGCTGGTCGGGGGTGGGCACGGGGACCTCCAGGGCCGGGGCCCGACGTCGGTCGCCGGGTCTGCCCCAGCATCGACGAGCACCGGTGAACCGATCCCCATCCGACCGTTAAGCCGAGCCCAACAAATCAGCGCCCCCGGGGCCCCCTGAGGCCTCGATTCCTGGGCGAGGCTTGACGTAACCCTCGCGCGGGCCTGAGCCGGGGCGCAGCACAGTGGCACCCGACCAGGACACCCCACGTGGAGGAACCATGATCAGTCGAACCCTCAGTGTCGGAACGGCGCTCGCCGTGGGCACCGTTCTCGCCGGCTCAGCGCTGGCCCAGGCCCAAGATGATGCACCGTCCGCGTCCGCTCCTGCCTCAGTTCAGTCGACGGTGGACGCCACCCAGCTGACCGAGCCCAGGGGCGGCGCGGTCGTCGTGACCGTCGTCAAGAAGGTCAAGGTCAAAGCGAAGCCGGCCAGGGTCGTCCCCGTCACGGCCGCCCCGGTCGCGGTGGCCGCGGACCGCTCGACCAGCAGCACCCACACCCCGTCCCACAAGCCCGAGCACGCCACCAAGGGCGACGACAGGGCCGAGCACGCAGACGACGACGCAGGCGAGCACTCCGACGACGACGCGACCGAGCCCGGCGAGGACCACGACGACGACCACGGCGACGACGGCGACGACGATGGCGGAGCCTGACGACGACTGACCGGGTTGCCGGTCGACGCGTTGCCGGGGTCAGGCCGGGAAGTCGAGCCTGACCTCGGCACCGCCGAGAGCCGACGTGCCGAGGCCGAAGGACCCGCCCACCGTCCTGACACATCGCCGCGCGATGTCGAGGCCCAGCCCGGTGGACCCGGAATCGCTGCGCCCGCGGCGGTCCAGGCCGGTCCCGGACACCCCGAGACCCCCGTCCCCCACGCAGACCCTGGTTCCGCCGTCCGCCCTTGCGGTGACCGACACGGCGAAGGGGACCCCGTCGGCGGTGTGGGCGAAGACGTTCTCGATGAGAGCGTCGACGGCGGCCCCGAGCTCGTCGGCGTCGACGGGCACCAGGCGCGGACCCACGTCGAGGCGGCTGTCGACCCTACGCCCCTGGTCCTCGGCGAGGACCGACCAGAAGCCCACGCGAGCGGTGACGACAGCGACGGCGTCGCACCGCGGTACCGCTGACCGGACGGGCCGCCGAGCGGCCCTGATCACCGAGTCCACCGAGTCGGCCAGGGAGTCGACGCGCTCCTCGAGGTGAGCGGCGAGCTCTCGGTCCTCGAGGGCATCGACCTCCAGGCGCAGAGCGGTGATGGGGGTGCGCAAGCGATGGGAGAGGTCGGCGATCAGCTCGCGCTCGGCTGCGAGCAGATGCTCGATCCGGTCCCCGAGCCGGTTGAGCCCCTGCCCCAGCTCGACGACCTCGGGGGGGCCGGCTGGCTCCACCCGGGCATCGAGCTCCCCGTCCGCGAGCCGCTCGGCGACCGCCGCTGCCTCGACGATGGGTTGGCTCATCTGCCGGGCGACCACGCGCGCGATCACCACCGCGGAGAGGACGAGGACGATCCCCACGCCGAGCAGGCTGACGGAGGCGGCGCCCACTCCTTGGGTCATCACGTCCGACGGCACGAACACCCGGATCACCGAGAGCCCGCTCGGCCCCTCGACGGGAAGGAGCACCTCCTTGCCACCAGCGGTGTCGGCGGTGAACGCCTGCCCCGTGCGGGCGAGCTCCACCGATGCCGTCACCTCGGCCGGGGCGCCCACGACGGTGCCGTCCGGGAGGAAGACGGTGGTGGAGCGAACTCCCTCAGCGTTGTTGGTGGCGACGACCTCGTCGATGCTCCCGTCGTCGGCCGCCGCGACGACGGCGATGCCCTGCGCCTCCTGCCGCCCCGCGTCGAGGGCTCGGTCGGCCACGAGGGTGCGGACGAGCAGGGTGAGGGGCAGCAGGAAGGCGATGACGACGGCGGCCGTCGTCGCGGTGCCGTAGAGAACGATCCGTCGTCTCATGCGCCAGGATCGACCAGCTTCAGTCCGACGCCGCGGACGCTGACGAGGTAGTGCGGGTCATCGGCTCGTTCGCCGAGCTTGCGACGCAGCCAGGACACATGGACGTCGACCGTGCGATCCCCCCCGCCGAAGGGCTGCTGCCACACCTCTGCGAGCAGCTCCCGCTTGGACACGACCTCGCCAGGCCGGGCGGCGAGGTAGGCGAGCAGGTCGAACTCCTTGCGACTGAGGGTGAGCTCCTCACCGTCGAGCGTGGCGATGCGGGTGCGGGTGTCGACGACGAGGCCACCGACCTCGTTCGGCTGGTACGGCTCGGCATGTCCGGCACGGCGCAGCACGGCGCGGATCCGCGCGTCCAGCTGGTCGGGGCGGAACGGCTTCACGACGTAGTCGTCGGCTCCCTGGTCGAGCAGCCGGACGATCTCTGCCTCGTCGTCTCGGGCCGTCACCACGACCACCGGCACCTGGCTGACCGCTCGCAGCATCTGGAGCAACGTCCCACCGTCGAGGTCCGGCAGTCCCAGGTCGAGGAGCACGACGTCGGGGCGCGTGTCGACGGCTGCCTGGAGCCCGGCCATCGCGGTCGGTGCGCTGATGACGGTGTGCCCTCGCTCACCCAGGGCTCTGACCAACGACGTGCGGATGGCAGCGTCGTCCTCGATGAGCAGGATCTGCGGCACACCCCCACGCTAGGCCGTCCCGGACGTCCACGGAGCCCACGATGGCCGGCGGGGAGGGACTTTGCGACCTGCTTGACGAAGGCTTAACCGTGCCGGCGGACCGATCAGGCACAGTGGATCCATGCGAGCAGGAGGGGTCGGGCTGGTGGCGTTGTGGGCCTCCACGACCGCGGTGCTCACCGTGACCGCCTGGCTTGCCGTCGAGGTGGTGGCCGACGAGGTCGGCGGCCAGCCGACCCGCGTGCTCTCAGCCGCCGCGGTGTCGTCGGCCGTGGAACGTGCGACACCCGTCGGCCAAGCCGCATCGCGAGCGCCACCCCCAAACCGTCCGCCTCCCGATCGCCGTCGTCGCGCCCGTCGACGGAGCCGTCGTCCAGCCCCACCGCACGACCGACCCCCAGGCCCACTTCCTCCTCGTCCCGTCCACGGCACACGGCACAACCGAGTCAGAGCGCAGGGCCCAAGACCGTCAACCGAACCTTCGGGGTCCCGGGGGGAACCGTCGCGGCCTCCTGTACGGGCGCCACCATCGCCCTCAGGTCGGCGCAACCCAGGGACGGCTGGCGCGTCGAGGTCAAGGAGCGTGGACCTGAGGAGCTGGAGATCGCCTTCCTGTCCGGGGACCAAGAGACCGAGGTCAAGATCCGCTGCTCCCAAGGGGTCCCGGTGGTGTCCGAGACAGACGGTGAATCGGACGACTGAGCTCTGAGCAGGAGCTGCGTCGGTCCCTCCGGGACGGTGAGTCAGGAGCTGCTCGGCGCCTTCGCTGCGCTCTTCTTCGCGGTGGTCTTCTTCGTCGTCTTCTTCGCGGCGGTCTTCTTCGCCGGGCGACGCCCGCCCTTCTTGGCCGGACCGGCGGCGCGCTTCTCCGCCAGCAGCTCGGCGGCGCGCTCCACCGTCACGCCTTCGACCGTGTCGGCCTTGCGCAAGGTGGCGTTGGTCTCGCCGTCCGTGACGTAGGCCCCGAAGCGACCGTCCTTGACGACGATGGGGCGCGCGGTCACGGGATCAGGACCGAGCTCGCGGAGCGGGGCCGCCGAGGCTGCGCGCCCGCGGGCCTTGGGCAGCGCATAGATCGCGAGCGCCTCCTCGAGCGTGACCGAGAAGAGCTGGTCCTCCCGTTCGAGCGAACGCGAGTCGGTGCCCCTCTTCAGGTACGGCCCGTAACGACCGTTCTGCGCGGTGATCTCGACCCCGTCCGCGTCGACACCCACCACCCGCGGGAGCGAGAGAAGGCGCAGGGCGTCCTCCAGGGTCACGGTGTCCAGACTCATGTCCTTGAACAACGACCCGGTGCGCGGCTTGGCCTTCTTGGGCGCGTCCTCGGGGAGCACCTCGGTGACGTACGGCCCGTAGCGCCCGCTCTTGGCGAGGATCGCCAACCCGCTCGCGGGGTCAGTGCCCAGTGGTCGGTCACCCGACGGGGCCGCGAGCAGCTCCTCGGCGTGGGCGACGGTCAGCTCGTCCGGGGCGAGGTCCTCGGGCACCGAGGCTCGCTCCTCGCCGCGCTCGATGTAGGGGCCGTACCGGCCGACGCGCAAGGTGATGCCGCCGCCGATGTCGACGCTGTTGATCGCCCGGGCGTCGATGTCGCCGAGGTTGTCGACGAGCCCCTTGAGGCCGTCCTGGACCCCGCTCGACCCGTCGCTGGCGCCGAAGTAGAAGTCGTGGAGCCAGGCGACGCGGTCGGCCTCCCCCGCAGCGATCCGGTCGAGGTCGGACTCCATCTGGGCCGTGAAGTCGTAGTCGACCAGCTCAGCGAACTGCTGCTCGAGCAGCCGGGTCACCGCGAACGCCAACCAGGTGGGCACCAAGGCGGTGCCCTTCTTGAACACGTAGCCGCGGTCGAGGATGACCGAGATGGTCGCCGCATACGTCGACGGTCGCCCGATGCCGCGCTCCTCCAACGCCTTGACCAGCGTCGCCTCGGTGAACCGGGCCGGAGGCTGGGTCTCGTGGCCGTCGGCCTCGAGCGACACCGCCGACAGGACGTCTCCGACGCTCATGGCGGGCAGCCGACGCTCGTCGTCCTCACCCGCGCCGGGCTCGTCGCGCCCCTCTTCGTAGGCCGCCAGGAACCCGCGGTGGGTGATCACGGTGCCGGACGCAGCCAGCTCGGCGTCGCGCCCGTCGCTGGAGACGGCACCGAGCCGTACGGACATGGTCTGTCCACGCGCGTCGGACATCTGCGAGGCGACGGTGCGCTTCCAGATCAAGTCATAGAGCGCGAGCTCGTCCGGACTCACCTCGCGCGCCAGCTCCCCCGGGGTGCGGAAGACGTCGCCGGACGGCCGGATCGCCTCGTGGGCCTCCTGCGCGTTCTTGACCTTGCGCGTGTACTGACGAGGGGTCTCGGAGACGTTCTCCGCGCCGAAGATCTGGGTGGCCGCGCTGCGCGCCGCGGCGATGGCGGACTCGGACAACGTGGTCGAGTCGGTGCGCATGTAGGTGATGTGGCCGTTCTCGTACAACCGCTGGGCCACCCGCATCGCGACCTGGCTGGACATCCGGAGCTTGCGGCTCGCCTCCTGCTGCAGCGTCGAGGTCATGAACGGTGCTGCGGGCGAACGGCGGTACGGCTTGTCCTCGACCGAGCGGACGGCGAAGGAGGCCTCGGCCAGCCCGGAGACCAGGCTGCGGACCGATGACTCGTCGAGGACGACGGCGCCTGCCGTCTTGAGCCGACCGTCGGTGTCGAAGTCGCGGCCGGTTGCCACCCGTGACCTGTCGACGGCCACGAGCCGCGCGGTGAAGGCACCCGGGTCGAAGACGCCCTCGAGGTCCCAGTAACCCGCTCGGACGAACGCCATCCGGTCACGCTCGCGCTCGACGACGAGGCGGGTGGCGACCGACTGCACGCGTCCTGCTGACAGGCCGGCCCGAACCTTGCGCCACAGGACGGGGCTGACCTCGTAGCCGTACAGCCGGTCGAGGATCCGTCGGGTCTCCTGGGCGTCGACCAAGCGCTGGTCGAGCTCGCGAGTGTCTTCGGCAGCGCGCCTGATGGCATCGCGGGTGATCTCGTGGAACACCATCCGGCGCACGGGGACCGTCGGCTCGAGGACCTGGAGCAGGTGCCAGGCGATCGCCTCGCCCTCGCGGTCCTCATCAGTGGCCAGGAGGAGCTCGTCGGCGTTCTTGAGCTTGCGCCGCAGCTCGGCGACCTTCTTCTTCTTGTCGGCGTCGACGACGTAGTACGGCTCGAAGTCACGGTCGACGTCGACCGCGAACTTGCCGAACCGGCCCTTCTTCTCCTCGGCCGGCAGCTCGCTCGGTGTCGGGAGATCCCGGATGTGGCCGATGCTGGCCTCGACCTCGTAGCCCGGCCCGAGGTAGCCCGCGATCGTCTTCGCCTTGGCGGGCGACTCCACGATCACGAGCCGACGAAGGTCGTCGCTGGGGGGCACTGCGCTCCTCGGTTCCGGACGTCTCAAGCGGGACGGTGCGTGAGTGAGGCTACGGCCCGCACCCGCAACGGGGTAATCCGTGCCGGTTCTCGCCGGTACGAGCTACCCCGTTGCGGGGAGGGGTCAGGCGTCGACGGCAGCGTCCACCGCGTCGCCCACCGCGATCGGGCGACGCTTGGACACGTAGACGGCACCGACGACGATGGCCAGGGCCACCACGGCGATCCCCCACCGCAGGGCCGTGTTGGCGTCCGCCCCGTAGGTGAGCTGGACGATCGCCGGCGCGATGAGCAGGGCCACCAGGTTCATGACCTTGAGCAGCGGGTTGATGGCCGGGCCGGCGGTGTCCTTGAACGGGTCGCCGACCGTGTCGCCGATGACCGTGGCGGCGTGCGCCTCCGAGCCCTTGCCGCCGTGGTGCCCGTCCTCGACGAACTTCTTCGCGTTGTCCCACGCACCACCGGAGTTGGCCAGGAAGACAGCCATCAGGGTGCCGCAGGCGATCGCGCCCGCAAGGAAGGCGGCGATCGAGCCGATCCCGAGGGCGAAGCCGACCGCGACCGGGGTCAGGACCGCGAGGAGGCCCGGGGTGACCAGCTCGCGCAGGGAGTCCTTGGTCACGATGTCCACGACCCGGCCGTACTCCGGAAGCTCGGTGCCTTCCATGATCCCGGGGTGCTCACGGAACTGCCGCCGGACCTCGAAGATCACGGCTCCCGCCGCACGGGACACCGCGTTGATGGCCAGGCCGGAGAAGAGGAACACCACGGAGGCGCCGATGATCAGGCCCACGAGCACGTTGGGGTTGGCCACGTTGAGCGAGAGGTTGATCCTGTCGAAGCCGGTCAGCGCGTTCTCGTCCACCCCCACCTTGATCAACGACTGCGCCACGGCGTCGGTGAAGGACCCGAACAGCGCGGTCGCGGCCAGCACGGCCGTCGCGATCGCGATGCCCTTGGTGATGGCCTTGGTCGTGTTGCCGACGGCGTCGAGCGAGGTGAGGACTGCAGCCCCCTCCTCGGTGACGTCACCGGACATCTCGGCGATGCCCTGAGCGTTGTCGGACACCGGACCGAAGGTGTCCATGGAGACGATGACACCCACCGTGGTGAGCAGGCCGGTGCCGGCCAGGGCGATCGCGAACAGCGACAGGATCAGGACGCCGCCACCGAGCAGGTAGGCGGCATAGACGGCGCTCGCGATGACGAGGGCCGAGTAGACCGCCGACTCGAGGCCGAGGGAGATCCCGGACAGGATGACCGTCGCCGGGCCGGTGAGCGAGGTCTTGGCGACGTCGTCGACCGGCCGACGGTTGGTCTCGGTGAAGTAGCCCGTGAGGACCTGGATGACGGCCGCCAAGATGATGCCGATGAGCACCGCAGCGATGGCGAAGTTCCGCGGGTTGACGTCCGAACCGGCGGTCAGCGGGTTGCCGGTGAGCTCGGCGAAGGTGGCAGGCAGGTAGGCGTAGGCCGCGATGCCCACCAGGACGGCCGAGATCACCGCGGAGATGAAGAAGCCGCGGTTGATGGCGGCCATGCCGCTCTTGTCACCGGGGCGGGGGGACACGGCGAAGATCCCGATGATGGCCGTGAGGACGCCGATGGCGGGCACGATGAGCGGGAAGACCAGGCCCTCGTTGCCGAAGGCCGTCTTGCCCAGGATCAGCGCCGCGACGAGGGTCACCGCGTAGGACTCGAAGAGGTCGGCCGCCATGCCAGCGCAGTCGCCGACGTTGTCGCCGACGTTGTCAGCGATGGTGGCCGCGTTGCGGGGGTCGTCCTCGGGGATGCCCTGCTCGACCTTGCCGACCAGGTCGGCGCCGACGTCGGCAGCCTTGGTGAAGATGCCGCCGCCGACTCGCATGAACATCGCGAGCATGGCCGCACCGAAGCCGAAGCCTTCGAGGACCTTGGGGGCCTCGGCCTTGTAGAGCAGCACCACCAGGGCGGCACCGAAGAGCCCCAGCCCGACCGTGAACATGCCGGCGACCCCGCCGGTGCGGAACGCGATCCGGGTGGCCCGGTTGGCGCCCGAGGTGTTCGCCGCGGCAGCCACGCGCACGTTGCCACGCACCGCCAACCACATGCCCATGTAGCCCGTGATCGCCGAGAAGCAGGCGCCGACCAGGAAGAAGATGGAGCGGCCCACGCGCTCGCCCGTGGTGTCCGCCGGGAGCAGGAACAGGAGGAAGAACACCAAGCACGGCGAACACCGAGAGGGTGCGGAACTGCCGGCTCAGGTAGGCCGAGGCGCCCTCCTGGATCGCTCGCGCGATGTCTTGCATCTTCTGGGTGCCCTCGTCGGCGGCGAGGACCTCGCGCACCAACCAGGCGGCCACGCCGAGCGCGGCGAGGGCGATGAGGGCGACGACGACCACGATCGTCTGGTTCTGCCCCGTGAGGGACACCAGCGCGTCGCCGTCGGCGACGAGGTTGAACCCGGACATCCGTACTCCTCCAGCTCGGTCGTGCGAGGCGCGGCTCGCCCCGGGGGAGACCTCTGACGTGCCCGGGGGACGCGTGCGTCACGCCGTACGGGCGGCGGCTGGGGGGTCCCCCGGCCCACGTCGTCGGCGGGCGGAGTCTACGCAGAAGGAAGCGCGGACTACGAAACGGCCCCGCCTCGGAGGCCCCGGAACCGGCCAGGACAGGCGCACCGACGACCCCTCCGCGGCGGTGCTCACCGAGACGTCGTCGACCAGGCTGTCGATGACCGCCAGCCCCACCGCGGGCGGGAGGAGGCCGAGGTCGGCCCGGTCGAGTTCGTCCCCGTGCTCGGCCAGAGCGGCGAACGCCAGGTCGTGCGACGGGTCCGGATCGGTGGCCGCCGGCACGCGGTCCACGATCTCGACGAAGAAGACACCCGGCTCGTCGTCCGAGAAGCGCACGACGACGGGCTCGGTCGGGCACGCGGCGGCGTGCAGCCCGACCGCGCGGGACGTCGCCTCCCCGACGGCCAGCCGAACCTCGTCGAGGCTCTGCTCGCCCAGGCCCGCCCGGCGCCCCAGGGACACAGCGACGAGACGCGCGGTGCGCACGTGCGCGCTGAGCGCAGAGAGACTGAGCTCGACGGTGGCCATGGAGGGTCAGCTCGCGGAGCTGACGGCCTCCTCCACGGTGGCGTGGATCGGGAACACCTTGCGCAGCCCCGTGATCTCGAAGATCTTCAAGATGCGCTCCTGGGTGAGGACCAGGGCGAGCGAACCGTCCTGCGCCCGGACCCGGTTGAGCGCCCCGACGAGCACGCCGAGCCCGGTCGAGTCGAGGAAGTCGACGCCGGTGAGGTCCAGCACGAGGTCGACCTGGCCGGCGTCGACGAGCTCGACCACGCGCTCGCGGAGCTGCGGCGCTGTGTAGACGTCGATCTCCCCGCCCACCTCGACGACCGTGCGGTCGCCCTCGGTACGGGTCACCAGGCTGAGGTCCACGGGGCTCCTCTCTCGGGGCGGCCCTCGAGTTCGAGACCGCTCGTACGAACCATGCCGCTCCAGTCAACCACCCCGAGCGCGTCAACCCTGGGAGCCCGGGCTCCGGTTGGTCCGAACGGGGAACCTCGGTGCGAGGATGCCTCGGACGTGACCAGCCCCGCCGCCGACACCCGCGCCGACCGCCTCCTCGCCGGTCTGGCGCGCACCCCTGCGCGGGCCGCCCGGATCACCCACGTCGAGCACGTCCCCCCACGCGCGGCCGCCTGGAGCGACTGGCCGGACTGGGCCGACCCGGCGGTGGTGGAAGCGCTGCAGGGCCAGGGCGTGCTGCAGCCGTACGTCCACCAGGTGCGGACCGCTGACCACGCCCGGGCGGGTCGGTCCGTGGTCGTCGCGACGGGCACGGCGTCGGGCAAGTCCGTCGGGTACCTGCTGCCGGCGCTGACGGCGGTGCGGGAGGGCCTCGAGTCGAGCGATGGTCGCGGCGCCACCGTGCTCTACCTCAGCCCGACCAAGGCCTTGGCCGCCGACCAGCTGCGCGCGCTGGAGGCGCTGGACGTCCCGGGGGTGCGGGCCGCGACCGTCGACGGGGACACCGCGACCGACGAGCGGGACTGGGCCCGCGCGCACGCGGCGTACGTGCTCACCAACCCCGACATGCTGCACCGGTCGCTGCTCCCCGGGCACGCGCGCTGGGCGCCGTTCTGGCGCTCGGTGCGCTTCGTCGTGGTCGACGAGTGCCACACCTACCGCGGGGTGTTCGGCTCCCACGTCGCCGCGGTCCTGCGCCGGCTGCGCCGGGTGGCGCAGAGGTACGGCGCCGACCCCGTGTTCGTGCTCGCCTCGGCGACCGTCTCGGATCCGGCCACCTCCGCCGGACGCCTGGTGGGGACGGCCGTCGAAGCGGTGACCCTCGACGGGTCACCCCGCGGGGCGACGTCCTTCGCCCTCTGGGAACCGCCCCTGACCGACCTGGTCGGCGAGCGCGGTGCCCCGGTCCGCCGATCCGTGCTGGCCGAGACCTCCGACCTGCTGACCGACCTGGTGGTCGAAGGAGCGCGCACCCTCGCCTTCGTGCGGTCCCGCCGCGGCACCGAGGTCGTCGCCATGACGACGCAAGAAGCGCTGCACGAGGTCGACCCCACGTTGCCCGAGCGGGTGGCCGCGTACCGGGCCGGCTACCTGCCCGAGGAGCGACGTGCCCTCGAGGCCGACCTTCAGTCGGGCCGACTGCTCGGTGTGGCTGCCACGTCGGCGCTCGAGCTGGGCGTCGACGTGGTCGGGCTCGACGCGGTGCTGCTGGCTGGCTGGCCGGGCACCTTGTCGTCGATGTGGCAGCAGGTCGGACGCGCCGGGCGGGCGGGCCAAGGCGCGCTGGCGGTGCTGGTGGCTCGGGACGACCCCCTCGACACCTACCTGGTGCACCACCCGGCGGCGCTGTTCGGGCGCCCGGTCGAGGCCACCGTGCTGGACCCCACCAACCCCTACATCCTCGGACCGCACCTGTGCGCGGCCGCAGCCGAGCTCCCGCTGACTCCGGCGGACCTGCCTGCGTTCGGCCCGGGGGCGGCCGACGTGGTGGCCGACCTGGTGGCGCGCGAGCTGCTTCGGGCGCGGCCCGGGGGTTGGTACTGGACCCGCCCGGAGCGCGCCTCCGACCTGGCGGACCTGCGAGGGACTGGCGGCGGACCGGTGCGGGTGGTCGAGTCCTCGACCGGGCGCGTCGTCGGGACCGTGGACCGGGGCGCGGCGGACCGCACGGTTCATGACGGGGCGGTGTACGTGCATCAGGGCGTGACGTACGTCGTCGACCGGCTCGACCTCGAGGACTCCGTAGCCCTCGTGACGGTGGCTACGCCCGACTGGACCACCTCGGCCCGCGAGGTCACCGATCTGCGGGTGCTCGAGGAGCATGCAGCGGTGGAGTGGGGTGACGCCCGGCTGAGCGTCGGGTCCGTGGAGGTGACCGCCCAGGTCGTCAGCTTCCTGCGACGGCGGCTGCGCACCGGCGAGGTTCTCGGCGAGGAGCTGCTGGATCTGCCCGTGCGCACGCTGACGACGACCGGGGTGTGGTGGACGGTGAGCGCGGCCCAGCTGGCGGCGGCGGAGCTCGACGAGGTCGACGTCCCCGGGGCCGTGCACGCCGCGGAGCACTGCGCCATCGGACTGCTGCCGCTGGTCGCGACCTGCGACCGCTGGGACGTCGGCGGGGTCTCGACCGCGGTCCATCCGGACACCGGGCGCGCCAGCGTCTTCGTCTACGACGGTCACGCGGGAGGCGCCGGCTTCGCCGAGCGCGGCTTCGAGCGAGCGGCCGACTGGCTCGACGCCACGCTCGAGGTGCTCCAGACCTGCGAGTGTCCAGCCGGGTGCCCGTCGTGCGTGCAGTCGCCGAAGTGCGGCAACGGCAACGACCCGCTCGACAAGGCGGGAGCGGCTCGCTTGCTCACCGTGCTCCTGGCGGGCCGGCCCTCGCCCGCACTCTGACCTCGGGGAAGACGGCCAGCCGGCCGGGCCAGGTCCGAGCAACGACGACGTCGACCACGGGCCCGTCGAGCGAACAGCCGACGAGCACGGCCTCCTGGGCCTCGGCCACCTCGCGCGCGGCGGCGCACGGGTCGACGTGGGCCGGCCCTGCTGACGCGGCCGCGAGCGCCGCCAGGTCGGCGGCGGTCGCCGCCTGAGCCCGCAGGACGCGCAGGTGGAGCAGCAGGAAGGCCGGAGCCACCGCCGCCATGAGCAGGGTCGTGGCGACGAGGACCCACACCGTGCCCGAGCCGGCGTCGCGCGGAGCCGTCAGCCTGGACGTCCCGGTGTGGCCCGTCATCGGGCTGCACCCTCGACGCCGGCGACGGCCCGTCCTCTCACGGTGACAGGCGGGTAAGAGCCCCGGCAGCGCGACCCCCACCTGGGCCTGCACCTCGACCTCGACCATCGTCGGGGAGTCGAGGATCTGGACCGCGGCGCCGTCCGGACCTGCGCGCCGAGCCGTGTCGAGGACGACGGCCGCCGGTTCACCGCGGGACGCTGCACGGGCGGCGGCCCGTGCAGCGTCCTGGCAGGCGAGCTGGGCCGCCCCGAGCCGGAGCACGGACAGCATCAGCCAGGTGACAAGAAGGAGAACCGGGAGGGCGACGGCAATCTCAGCAGACACCACGCCGCTCTCGCGGGCGTCCCTGCAACGAAGACACGTCACCGGTCGTTCCTCCTTCGAGAGACGGGCAGGAGCCCAGGCGTTCAGAAGACGAAGCTGAGAGCGCGCGTGAACAGGCTGACGAGCAGCTGGAGCACCTGCGGGGACGTGAGGATCTTGTAGAGGATCCCGGCGAATCCGCAGGCGGCGACCGTGGCCACGGCGTACTCCGCGGACACGGCGCCTGCCTCGGCGGACCGCAGCACGGCCAGCGGACGGCGCAACCGGGCGGGCCGCGGGTGGTGGGGGACGAGGGTCATGCGTGGACCTCCCTTTCCGGCCGAAGCCGGTGCGAGTCGCCCAGCGGGTGCCGGGCAGGTCGAGCCTCGGGCTGCCCGGGGTCGGGCGGGAGCGCGCGAGGCGGTTCTGGGGACGACGCCAGACCTGTGCAGAAGCCGTCGAGTCCCTTCGTCGGCCGGCGAAGCTCAGGGGCCGAGCAGGGCCAGCACGGAGCCGGCGATGAGGGGGACCACGGCAAGGAGCACGAACCCGGGCAGGAAGCAGAGGCCGAGCGGTCCTACGGCGCGGACGGCGACCACCTCGACGGCCTCGACGGCCTGCGTACGCGCCGTACGACGGAGATCCTCCGACGCGCGGGCCAGGGCGGCCGCCGGGGCAGCGCCTCGCTCCGCGGCCCGCACCAGCGGCCGCGCCAGACCAGCCGTCGCGGGGTCGTCCAGGAGCACGGCCCAGGCGGTGCTCGGGGGCTGACCCAGCTCCAGGGCGTGGGCGACCCGGGCGAGCTCCGCGCCGAGGGGACCACCGATCGCGGCGCCTACAGCAGCGAGCGTGGACCCCTGAGCGGCGCCGGACGCCAGCGTGGCGGCGAGCAGGTCGCCCGCCAACGGGAGGTCCCGGACCAGGAGGGCACGCCTGACCTCGCCCGCCTTCGACTGGAGGCGGCCCAACAGGTGCGTTGCGGCCACCGCGGTCACCATGCCGAGCAGGAGCCCTCGCGGCACCACCGACGACCGCCAGGGTCGCCAGGCCCGCACCGACGGCCACCCCCCGGCGTACGCGGGGGTCAGCGAGGCGGGAGACCTCCCGTGACCGGGTCGCGTCCTCGGGCCGACGCCGCCGAACAGCCCGGCCTGCCGGTGGCGCGGTCCAGGCCACGGCCGCACCGGCCAGGAGGGCTGCCGTCCACACGCCGTGGTTCACCGAGGAACCGGCCGGACTGCCGCCTCGGCGAGCCGGTCGGTCCAGGTGAGCCCAAGCGCCTCCAGGCCCAGGCCGGCCACGAGGCACACGCGTCCCGGCAGGGTCTCGAGGAGGAAGTTGGCGGGCGCCAGGCCCAGGGAGGTGCCGAGGACGAGGCCGAGCAGCGGAAGCGCGGCGAGGAGCCGGGCGGTGGCACGGGCACCGGACAAGGCGGCGAGGACCGAGCGTTCGGCGATCTGCTGGTCGCGGAGCCCTTCCACGACCTGGGTGAGCACCCGGCCCAGCGAGGCGCCGGTGAGCTCAGCGACCTGCCAGGCCGCCGCGAGCGACTGGAGTCCTTCCGCTCCCCGGATCTGCCCTCCGCGCCGCAGCCCCGGCGGGATGGCCGCGCCCAACCGCCCTCCCTCCGCGACGGCGCGCAGCACGTGACCGAGCTGCTGGCGCGCCGGCGTGCGCGGCGGACTGAGGTGCTCGTCGGCCAGGGCCTCCAGGGCCGACAAGGGTGCATGGCCGGCTGCCAGGTCGGCGGCGAGCCCGCTGATCAGCTCGACGACCGCTGCCGAGAGCTGGGTCGCCCGGCGCGTCGCCGCGGCCGCTCTGCGTCGGTGGGCCGCGGCGGCACCGACGACCGCGAGGAGCACGAGGAGCCCGACCGGTCGAGGCCCCAGGACCACTGCCACCAGGGCAGCCGCCAGGGCTGGGCCCCTGAGCCACCGGTCGGACGGGAAGGCGAACGAGCCGCCAGCCCTCGACCGCGCCGCGGAGGGAGCGCGACCGACGCGCCCGCGCCTGGAGCTGCCGCCCCGCGAGGTGCGTGAACGAGGAGGGCGGCCGCCCCCGCGAGGACCGCTGCAGGGAGGACCGAGGAAGGCGTCACCTGCGGACCCCCGCGAGACACTCGGCCAGCCGGTCGGCATGGGCAGCCTCGCGCAGGTCGCCGGACTCCCGGACCAGAGCCGCCCGGGCCACGACGAGGCCGGCCCCGTCGCGCTCGAGCACGGCGACTTCCGCCAACGCCCGGCTACCCGATGCGGTCCGCTCGAGGTGCAGGACGACGTCGACCGCGCTCGCCAGCTGGGCGTGCAGCGCCTCGCGGGAGAGGCCGGCCGCGACGCCGAGCGCCTCGAGCCGGGCGGGGACGTCGGCGGCCGAGTTCGCGTGAACCGTGCCGGCACCGCCCTGGTGCCCGGTGTTGAGGGCGGCCAGCAGGTCGACGACCTCCGCGCCTCGGCACTCGCCCACGACGAGCCGGTCAGGACGCATCCGCAGGGCCTGTCGGACGAGGTCCCGCACGGTCACCTGACCGGCGCCCTCGACGTTGGCCGGGCGTCCCACGAGGGAGACGACGTGCGGGTGCTCGGGCACGAGCTCCGGCAGGTCCTCGACGAGGACGATCCGCTCGTCGTGCGCCACCAGGCCGAGCACGGTCGTGAGGAGGGTGGTCTTGCCCGTGCCGGTGCCGCCGGACACGAGAAAGGACCGACGGGCGCCGACCAGGTCCCCCAGGAACCGTCGACCGACCGGACCGAGTGCGCCCGACCCTTCGAGCTGGTCCACCGTCCATGGGCGCCGGGCAGGTACGCGCAACGACAGGACCGTCCCGTGCCTGGAGACAGGAGGCAGCACCGCGTGCAGGCGTACTCCGTCGGGCAGCCGCAGGTCGCACCACGGTGCCGCATCGTCGAGGCGCCGACCGGCCGTGGCGGCGAGCCGTTGGGCGAGGCGTCGCACCGCCGCCTCGCTCGCGAAGCGCACCGAGGTGCGGGTCAGGCCCTCTCCCCGGTCGACCCAGACGTCGTTCGGCCCGTTGACCAGCACGTCAGTGACCGAAGGATCGTGCAGCACGGCGGACAGCGGACCAGCGCCCTCCAGCTCGGCCCGCAACGCCCCCAAGGTGGCCAGGATCGCCTGGTCGCCGAGAACCGGACGCTCGGCCCGGACTGCGGCTGCGAGGCGGCTCGGACGACGGACCGGTCGAGCCGTCATCCACGAGCAGGCGATCGCGCACCCGGCCCACCCAGGCGGCGTCAGAGCCGGCGTCGCACGGGCGGCACCGTGCCACCTCGAGCGCTGGGCTGCCGGTCACTCATGCAGCGCGACCCGTCTCGGCGCGCGACAGGAGCCCGCTCACCAGCCGGTTGCTGAGCCGGGCCAGCGGGCTCCGCGAGCCCGATCCGGGCAGCTCACCGCGGTCGAGCGTGGCGGCCAGCCTGGGCTCGGCTCGCATCGAACCCCCCAGCGGCAGCCCCAGGGCGTCGGCCACCTCCTCCGCACACAGCCCGCTCGGCGACGGCCCTCGGACCACGACCTCCAGGTGCGGCGCGACGCCGCCGATCACGGCGGCCACGCGGGCAGCGGCCGAGACGGCCCGCACCTCGGCCGGCACCACCAGGTAGACCAGCGAGCACCGAGCGGCCGCTTCCTCCGCGTCTGCGTCGAGCGTGCGCGGCAGGTCGACGACCACCAGGTCATGGGCCCGCGCGGCGGCCGACAGCACCGCCGCCACCGCCGCAGGGGGCAGCGCGACGAGGTCGTCGCGCGACCACGGGCAGCACCCCGAGACCGTCCACGGTCATGACGGCGGACCGCAGCGACGCCGCCGACACCCGCCCCCGGGAGGCAGCCAGATCGGGCCACCTCAGCCCGGGGGCGTGCTCGAGCCCGAGCATCAGGTCGAGACCCCCACCCAACGGGTCCGCGTCGACGACCATCGCCTCAGCCCCGCGCCGGACCGCGGCGAGCCCGAGAGCCACGGACAACGTGGAGGCCCCAGCACCACCTCGTCCACCGACGACCCCGACGACGTGGCCGGTGCCGAGCAGCCCCGGGAGCACGTCGACCCGGTCGGCGAGCCACCCCACGACCCAGGGCTCGGCGTCGGGCAGGAAGACGACGTGGCCGGCGCCCAGATCGACACCGCGGCGCCAGACACCCGCGTCGTCCTCGTCGACGCCCACCAGGACGACGCCGTCGCGCCGAGCCGGCGGGCGGAGCAGGAGCGAGGGGGCGAGATCGTCACCGACGAGGACACCGGCGGCCGAGGCCCAGGACCGGCGCGCCCCGGCAGCGTCGGGGACCACCTCGACCTCGACCCCCGCGGCCGAGGACAGCCGAAGGAGGCCGTCCAGCAGCTCCTCCGAACCCGTGGCCACGAGCACCCGAGGCGGTGAACCAGGGAGCGCGGGGTCGGCGGCAGCCATCAGGGCCTCCAGGGGGTCGCGGGGGCCTCCAGCCTGGGCGCCCATGCGTCGCCGGGGACACCCGGACGCGGGTCGGCTGTGGACCAGGACGGAGGCTGGGGAGGAGGCACGGACCGACTGCGAACCAGAGACCGTCACGCTGCGTAGCAGTCGCCCCACACGGCGTCGAACTTCGGAGTGTCGCTTACGCCTGACCGAGATAACCGAGTCCGGACAAGGGACGACCCCCGCTGGGGGGGATAGCGGGGGTCGTCGCTGGGTCCTGGCCCGGGGGGGATGGGTCGGACCGAGCAACCAGCCCTGAGGCCGGCACGTCCATCGTGTACCCGGGAGGGGTCCGGCCGCAAACCTCTGGCTGTGCGCCATCTGGGTGAATTCGATACGGGGGGTGATCGATCGGGCACGACGCCTGCGGCCCCGCACGACCCTCGGCTCGCGAAGGCGTCGAGCGCCAGGGGACGGCCTAGCATCGACCGTGTGACCGCCCGCAGCGCCGCCTTCTTCGACCTCGACAAGACCATCATCGCCAAGTCGAGCACGCTGGCCTTCAGCCGGCCCTTCAGCCGCGCCGGCCTGATCAACCGCCGAGCCGTCCTGCGGTCGGCGTTCGCCCAGTTCGTCTACGTGATGAACGGCGCCGACCACGACCAGCTGGAGCGCATGCGGGAGTACCTCTCGGCGCTGTGCACCGGCTGGGACGTCGAGCAGGTCCGAGGGGTGGTGGCCGAGACCCTCCACGACCTCATCGACCCGCTCATCTACGCCGAGGCAGCAGCCCTGATCGAGGAGCACCACGCGGCCGGCCGCGACGTCGTGATCGTCAGCAGCAGCGGCGCCGAGATCGTGGAACCGATCGGGGCCCTGCTCGGCGCCGACCGGGTGATCGCGACCCGGATGGTCGTCGAGGACGGCCTCTACACCGGCGAGATCGCCTTCTACGCCTACGGACCGAACAAGGCCGAGGCGATGCGCGACCTCGCCGCGACGGTCGGCTACGACCTCGAGGCCTGCTTCGCCTACTCCGACTCCGCCACCGACGCCCCCATGCTCGAGGCCGTCGGTCACCCGTTCGCGGTGAACCCCGACAAGGCGCTCCGCGAGGAAGCCGACGTGAGCGCGGCTGGCCGGTGCTGATCTTCGCGACCCCCGTGGGGCTCCAGCGTCGATTCCCGCGCATGGGCGAGCTCCCGCCCAAGCGGACGGCGACGGCGGTCGCCCTCGCCGGCGCTGCCACCGCCGGGCTGGTCTGGTACGTCCGCCGACGGACCAGGTTGGCCGGCTGACACGCAGGCGCAGCCGGAGCTGCCGGCCCGACACGCCGGATCGAGGGGTTCCCCTCGGCCGGGAACCGGAGTATCAAGGCAGGTGCCGGCACCTGGGTACCCACGCGGCGACCAGCCCACGTCAGGGCCGTCGGACGGGCTTGTCCCGACCCGACGACTACGAGGAGAGCACGCCTGGTCACCCGGACTGACGGTCAGCGGCGGCGCTCCGACCCCCCGTGCGGAGCGCCGCCCGCATGCTCGGGTCGGTCCCGGATCAGTCGCGCCGTCCGCACGCCGTCGGCCACCCGACGACCCACCCGGCCCCCGAGTGCGACCGCCTCGGCGCAGTGCGACACCCAGCCGGCGACCCCTCGGCTCCCTCCTGACCGGTAGCCGGCGAGCGCGAGCCCGTACGCCTCGCGCGCCGAGCTCGAGGTGACCCGCCTCGGGCACCGACGCCGCCCTCGGGGTCGAGCCCGCGCGCCACGAGCACGCAGCGCGAGGCCGCGCGGGCCACCAGACCGGTGCCGACGCCGAAGGCGTTCGTGGCCAGGACCTCCCCGTGCACGACCGCCGCCACCACCACCGCGGGCGCCGTGGTCGGTTGGGCGAGCAGGCGAGCCAGGGCGTCGAGCCGGGCCGCCGCCTCAGCCGTGGCCGGCCGACCCAGGGCGTCGTCTGCGACCAGACCGCCGCCGCGAGGACGTGCATCCGGGCCATCGACTGCGAGCGGCGCGGACTCCCAGGTCTCGGCGAGCGAGGCCAGCTCGACGGCGAGCCGCAGGGCATTGGCCCCGACGAGGTCGGCGATCGGCGCGACGAAGTCCTCGGCGGACCCGGCGCGGCCCTCGAGGGCGGCCGAGGCCCAGGCCGCGAGCCGTACCGACTCCGCGGTCACCTCGGTGACCCGCCGCCGCAGGGCCGCGGAGCGCAGATCGCGGAGGAGGGCGTCGACCGAGCCGCGCGCCGCTTCGACCGACTCGAAGACGCCAGGCAGCGCGGCGACGGCGGCGAGCGGATCCGGCTTCTGGGACACACGCTGTTTCTATCGTGCGAGGGTTCCTATCCTGGCCACCCAGCGACGGCTCGCCGTCGACCGACGACCGATTCGACGACCCCGGGAGCGACGTTGACCCACGAGGCGCTGGAGAACCTGCTGCACGAGGAACGCCGCTTCCCGCCCTCGCCGGAGTTCGCTGCCCAGGCCAACGCGACCGAAGCGCTCTACGGGGACGCCTCCGCGGACCGGCTCGGCTTCTGGGCCGAGCAGGCCGGTCACCTGGAGTGGGACCGCCCCTGGGACACCGTCCTCGACTGGTCCGAGGCACCGTTCGCGAAGTGGTTCGTCGGTGGGCGGCTCAACGTCGCTGTCAACTGCGTCGACCGGCACGTGGCCGCTGGCCACGGTGACCAGGTCGCCATCCACTTCGAGGGTGAGCCGGGCGACACCCGCGACGTCACCTACGCCGACCTGCAGCGCGAGGTGTCGCAGAGCCGCGCACGCGCTGACTGCACTGGGCGTGCAGGCCGGCGACCGGGTCGCGATCTACCTCCCGATGATCCCCGAGGCGGCTGTCGCGATGCTGGCCTGCGCCCGGATCGGAGCGCCCCACTCGGTCGTCTTCGGCGGCTTCTCCGCAGAGGCGTTGCGCTCCCGCATCGCCGACGCCGAGGCGTCGGTGGTCATCACCGCCGACGGGGGCTACCGCCGTGGCGCGGCCATGGCGCTCAAGCCCGCCGTCGACGAGGCGATCGAGCTCGGAGCCACCTCGGTGCGACACGTGCTGGTCGTACGCCGTACCGGCCAAGACGTCGCCTGGACCGAGGGGCGGGACGTGTGGTGGGGCGAAGCCCTTGCGGCGCAACCGGAAACGCATGAGCCGGAGGCCTTCGACTCCGAGCACCCGCTCTTCATCCTCTACACGTCCGGCACCACCGGGAAGCCCAAAGGCATCCTGCACACGACCGGTGGCTACCTCACGCAAGCGGCCTACACGTTCCGCAACGTCTTCGACATCAAGCCCGACGACGACGTCTTCTGGTGCACCGCAGACATCGGCTGGGTCACCGGCCACAGCTACATCGTCTACGGGCCGCTGGCGAACCGCGTGACCCAGGTGATGTACGAGGGAACCCCCGACACCCCGCACCAGGGCCGGTTCTGGGAGACCGTCGAGAAGTACCGCGTCTCGATCTTCTACACCGCGCCCACGGCGATCCGGACCTTCATGAAGTGGGGGGAACAGGTCCCCGGCGACTTCGACCTGACCAGCCTTGCGCCTTCTCGGCTCGGTCGGTGAGCCGATCAACCCGGAGGCGTGGATCTGGTACCGCCGCGTCATCGGTGGCGACCGGACCCCCGTGGTCGACACGTGGTGGCAGACCGAGACCGGGGCGATCATGGTCAGCCCGCTCCCCGGCGTCACGGCGACCAAGCCCGGGTCCGCGATGCGTGCCGCTTCCCGGCATCGGCGTCGACGTGGTCGACGACGCGGGTACGTCCGTGCCGGACGGAGGGGGCGGCTACCTCGTCCTCACCGAGCCGTGGCCGTCGATGCTGCGCGGCATCTGGGGCGACCCGCAGCGCTACGTCGACACCTACTGGTCACGTTTCCCCGGCCGGTACTTCGCCGGTGACGGAGCGAAGAAGGACGAGGACGGCGACCTGTGGCTGCTGGGCCGCGTCGACGACGTCATGCTCGTCTCCGGCCACAACATCTCGACCACCGAGGTCGAGTCGGCCCTGGTCTCGCACCCGTCGGTGGCGGAGGCCGCAGTGGTCGGAGCGTCCGATCCCGTGACGGGACAAGGCATCGTGGCCTTCGTCATCGTGCGGCAAGGCATCGACGTCGGTACGTCCGCCGAGGACGGCGACGCCTTCATCCAAGAGCTGCGTGCCCACGTCGCGCACGAGATCGGCCCGATCGCCAAGCCCCGGCAGATCCTCGTCGTCGCCGAGCTGCCCAAGACCCGCTCCGGCAAGATCATGCGCCGGCTGCTCCGCGACGTGGCCGAGCACCGTCAGCTCGGTGACGTGACGACCCTCGCCGACCCGACCGTGATGGGCCTCATCGGGAAGGGTCTGGACTCCGGCGCCTCCGACGAGTGATCCCCCAGCCGGTGAGGACGACGATGCCCCCGATGGTCATGGCGAGCAAGGTCAGCTCCACCGGTCTGGTGCGAAGGAAGGTCCAGCTGAGCCGAGACTGGTTTGGCGGCGGGGTTTCCACGGCCTCTGCGGTGTCGAGCACGCCCTCAGCGGCGATCAGGCCCTCCACCGCGCGTGCTCCCGTCGATGTCGTGAGCGGCGCAGCGCCGTCAGGGCCGAGCTCGGGATCCAGCGCCCGGACCACCACACCAGTCCCTTCATCGAAGGCGACGACCACGCGCTCCTGCCGCCAACCCACGATGGATCGAGGAGCAGTGTCGCCCAGGGATACCGACGTCGCCTGACCCGACTGGGCATCGGCGATGACCAACCGCGGCTGTTGATAGCTGGCGTCCAGTCCAGCTACCACCGACCCGTCAGCGGACCATGCGGAAGCCCCGAACTCGGTGCCGATGGGCACCTGCGAGGACCCGGGAGCCGCCCTGCGGAAGCGACACGACGCGGGCATCACCGTCGAGCTGGTTGACCAAGAGCTCGCTGCCGTCCGGCGACCATGCCACCGGACCCTCGGCCCCCACGACATCCTGTCTGTAGTGATCCCAGTACATGGCGACAACCACGACATCTGGGTCTGCGTCGGGCTCGCCTTTGACGGGGCGGCTCTCCTGCCAGGCGAAGCCTTCGTTGTCCGGCCGATAGGCGAGTTCAGTGATCTCGCCACCGAAGCCCTTGGCCAGCCAGTGGCCGCGGCGCCCCCTGGTCGTGACGTCGTACGCCCAGATCTGGGCGCGAACCGGCGCGCCGGTCCACGCCTCCCCCACGCCGGACCAGGCGACCGCGACGTGCTGACCGTCTCTGGACACGGCATAGGAACTCAAGGTGTAGCCCTCGTCGCCCGGCGGTCCTGGCAGATAGCGGTAGCTCCCGTCGACCGAGATGGCCACCGGGCGGTCGAGATAGGCCTCCTCAACGATGTAGGCGATCGGCGGGATGGGCTCGGAGCCGATCGTCGGAAGCCAGGGCTTGGCGGAGTAGATCTGTTCAGGGATTCCTTGGCCCGGCGCCAGTTCCCCGGTGGCGGGCAGCTGCTGTGCAACCGGTCGGTTGATTGAGGTCCCCACGAGGAACGCCGTCATCACCACCCCCACCACTGACACAGCGGCGGTGAGCCGACGCACGACGCCGCCGGAGGGCCGCCCTTGCCCACGCGATGTCAGCAGACCGCAGGGCATCGGCAGTCGGACCAGCCACGCCAGGCTCGCTGCCGCGGGGCCAGCGACGCCAGCGCCCGCTCGAGCCCGACCCGCTGATCAACCGACTCCGTCAGATCGGGCGACGGCCGGTCAGGCGTGTCGGCAACCGATGCCTCGACCAGGACTCTGCGCCTTCGAAGGCCCGAGCAGAACCGGGTGTAGATCACGCGGCGCACGTACGCCTCCGGCTGACCCGTCGACAGCTTCGGCCAGCGATAGGCCGCCTCGGCCAGGGCCGTCTGGACGAGATCCTCGGCTGCATACCTGTCTCCGGTCAGCAGGTACGCCGCGCGGAGCAACGCGGGCTGCCGGGCGACGACGAACGCGCGGAAGTCCGCCTCGCCACGATCGCGCGCGTCCCCCACACCTCCTAGTAACGCATGAGCGTCCCGCGAGGTTGGGCGTGATCACCCGACGTGCACCTCAGGATCGCGGCGCCTGACCCGTCGGTTGAGCAGCACTCCGACGATCGACAACGCGATCAGGCCGAGACCGACCGCCCAACCGACGAGAACCCGCTGGGTCGTCCCTAGTGCCGAAGCCAATCGCGGGAGAGCGGTCCCGAGGTCGTTCCAGGGGATGGCTGGCGGAGGTGCGGCCACCCGCACGTTGGCCAGCAGGTCCTGGGCGGCCGCCACGCGGAACGGCCTGGCATCCGCGGAAGCCACCGTGAGTACCTGTGGCCCGGACTGACGCCTCGGCCACCAGCTGGAAGGGGTCCTCGCCGTCGCTCGTCCATGCCTCCTGGAGGGCGACGACCGGCGTGGTGGCGTCCTGCCACCCCACGAACCTCACGTCGCCGACCTCGGCCCAGTCGACCGTCTGGACCGTCTTCCCGTCGCTGATCCGCGTCACCACGAGCCGGAACGGGTCTGCGCCGTCTGACGCTGCCGCCCACCAGGCCGACGGTGGCCACCAGCCGGCCGTCCGGGGAGAGGGCCGAGGCTCCGCCGTCCCCCAGGAAGTCGATGTTCGGTCCGAGTTCCCGCGAGGAGTGGACGCCCCGCCGTCACCTCGACGGCCACGGTTCGCGTGGCGCGGGAGAGCACGACCGCGCCCTCGGGAGTCCACCCCAGAAGGGAGTTCGCACGACCCAGATCACGGACGGTTCCGTCAGGTTCTTGGACGAAGACGTTCGATTCCGTCGTGTAGCCGTCGGGTCGCTGGTCCGTGACCACGCCGCCGAGGAGCGCGAGCCGGGTGCCGTCCGGGGAGAAGACCGCGCTGGACAGGACCACGCCCGGGTAGTCCACGACGCTGCTGGCGCCGGTGTCCATGGCCACGAGCGACACCGTCGCGTCGAGCGGTCCCCCGGCGGATTCCTGCGTCGTCTGGACGATCGCAGCCCACCGACCGTCACGAGACAGGGCGACGAACCTCTCGCCGGAGACGACGACCGGGTCATGCGCGTAGTCCAACGACGGGATCTCGAGGGAGCGGTAGTCGTCGCTGCGAGCAGCCACCACGACCTGGGGAACCGTGAAGTCGTTGCCGGTGAAGACGAGAGCCGCAGGACCGGTCGGGGCGCGCCTCACCGACAGCAAGACGTCATCAACGGGGTAGATGCGGTCCGGGACCCCCCGACCACGGTCGGGCCACTAGGCGGGGCCGGCTCGGCGTTGAGTCGGGGCAAGGACGCTGCTGTGGCCGCCACGACGACGACTCCGGCCGCGATCCCGAGGGCCCCGGCGACCTGGCGGCGTCGGCGCACGCGCCGCGCCTTCGCCCACGCCCCGCGCGCGGCCTCCCCGTCATGGGTCAGCCCCGCATCAGACGGACGATCGTCGGCCAGGTCCCGGAGGACGTCCGAGAGTCGCACGGTCATGGCGCCACCTCACTGGCGGGGGATGTCACAGGTCCCGACAGGGGACCGCGATCGGGATCGGCGAGCAGGTCGGGGGCGAGGACCCGGAGGCGCTCCAGCGCGTGCCGGGTCTGCGACTTCACCGTGCCGGGCGAGCAGCCGAGCACCGCGGCCGCCTGCACCTCGGTGAGGTCGTCGAAGTAGCGCAGCACGAGGACGGCTCGCTGCTTGGGTGTCAGCCGCGCCAGCGCCGCCCGCAGCACCACGCGGTCGTCCGATCCCGCGGGTGCGGCCGCTCCTTCTGGGGCCACGATCTCGAGCTCGCTCACCTCGCGAAGGTGCCGACGCCGGCGCCAGGCCGACACGAACTCGTTGTAGAGCACGCGACGCACGTACGGTTCCGGGTCGCCGGCGGCCACCACGCGCCGCCAGTGCAGCGCGGTCTTGTACAACGCGGTCTGCACGAGATCCTCGGCCGCGTGATGGTCACCGGTCAGCAGGTACGCGCTCCTCAGCAACGCGCCGCGACGAGCGGCGACGAAAGCGTGGAACGAGTCCTCGTCCGCTGTTCCGTGCACGTCCACCCCCACCCCTCGACGCGTGGCTCTCTACAGGTACACGTTCGAGCGGCCGTGTTCGGGGGGAACCGCACAAGGTTCCCTCCAGAGGTGCGCGGCATAGGGTCGAAGACGTGAGCACCTCGAACCCGGCGAGTCCGCCCCCGCGGACCTTCCTGGGGAGGCTGCCGCTGCCCGAGCGGACCTTCCTGGGCGACGCGCTCCGGCAGGAGACCACCGGCGGCGTCCTGCTCCTGATCGCCGCGGTCCTCGGGATCGTCGCCGCGAACTCCGGCTTCGCCGAGGCCTACGAGTCCCTCGCTGCGTTCGAGGTGGGACCCGCGGCGCTCGACCTGCACATCAGCATCGAGTACTGGGCCTCCGACGGCCTGCTGGCGATCTTCTTCTTCATCGCTGGGCTCGAGCTCAAGCGCGAGCTCCTGGTCGGCAGCCTCAGCGACCGCCGCGAGGCCGTGCTTCCCGTGGCTGCCGCCCTGTGCGGCATGGTCGTCCCTGCCGTGGTCTTCCTGGCCATCGCGTGGGGCAGCCCCGGGGCCACCGCCGGCTGGGCCATCCCGATGGCCACGGACATCGCCTTCGCGCTCGCAGTGCTCGCTGTGGTCGGCCGGGCGCTACCCCCGGCCCTGCGGGCGTTCCTGCTCACCCTCGCCGTCGTCGACGACATGGGCGCCATCTTGGTGATCGCCCTCTTCTACACCGACCTCGATCGCCCTGGCTCCGCTCGCCGGCGCGGTGGTGGGGCTGATCCTGTACGCCTACCTCCAGCACCGTCGGGTGCGCAGCAGCTTCATCTACGCACCGTTGGCGTTCAGCGTCTGGACCCTCGTCCATGCCTCAGGAGTGCACGCCACGATCGCCGGGGTGGCTCTCGGTCTCCTCACCCGGGTACGCCCTGACGCTGACGAGGACCACTCGCCCGCCGAGCGAGTCGAGCACCGGCTCCGTCCGATGTCCGCCGCGATCGCCGTCCCGATCTTCGCCTTCTTCGCGACCGGGGTGGTGCTGTCCGTCGACGCCTTCAAGGCCCTGGCCGACGACCGCGTCGCCTGGGGCATCGTCCTGGGCCTCGTGGTCGGCAAGTTCGTCGGAGTCTTCGGCGGAACCTGGCTCGTGGCCAGGCTGACCCGGGCCCAGCTGTCGGAGGACCTGGCGTGGCGCGACATCGCCGCGGTCGGTCTGCTCGCCGGCATCGGGTTCACGGTCTCGCTGCTGATCACGGAGCTGGCGTTCGAGGAGGACGCCGTCCGCCGCGACCTGGCCACGACCGCGGTCCTCGTGGGGTCGCTGCTGGCGGCGCTTCTCGCCAGCGTCGTCCTGAGAGGCCGCACAGCCCACTATCGGGCTCTCGAGGAGCGCGAGAACCTCGACGCCGACGGCGACGGCGTGCCCGACGTCTACCAGGACCGGAGCGGTCCGGAGACTGCCGCTCTGACGGGCGACGCACCGGACGCGTCCCACCTGCGGCATGATCGGGTCGCACACCGATCACCACGAGACGAGGAGCCGACGATGGCCGCCCAGACCGAGCCCAAGCTGTCCGAGCTGGTCTCCGACGCGGTGCGCGACGTTCAGGCCCTGATCAACGGCCAGGTCGAGCTGGCCAAGGCCGAGATCGCCCAGTCGGCCAAGCGCGGGGCGACCGGCGGGGGGATGATCGGGCTCGCGGTGTTCATGGCTCTCTTCGCGCTGCTGATGCTTGCCTTCTCCGCGGCCTTCGGCCTCGTGGCGGCCGGCCTCCCGAACTGGGCCGCCTTCCTCGTCATCGGAATTCTCATGCTGCTGGTCACCGCGATGCTCGGTTTCATCGCCTACCGGCAGTTCAACAAGATCACCGGACCGGTCCTGGCCAAGGAGGAGCTCGACAAGACCAAGAAGGTGTTCGCCGACCGACGCGCGTCCAAGACCGCCGCTGCCGTCGCCCTCGTGTCCGCGACGGCCGAGGAGGCGAGCGAGCCGGAGTCCACCACCGTCTTCCCCTCCTACGGCGGCACGCCGCCCGCAGCCTGACGCGCGGGTCCACCGCCAGCCCGTGCCCGACGACCCCGACGTCTTCGCCGTCGGCCCCTGGGAGCACCTCTCCCTGACGGCCAACGGGATCCGTTTCCATGGGGTCGGGGCTGGAGACGAGTCAGCCCCGCTGGTCCTGCTGCTCCACGGGTTCCCCGAGTTCTGGTGGGCGTGGCGCACCCAGCTCCCGGCTCTTGCCGCCGCGGGCTACCGCGCAGTAGCCCTCGACCTCAGGGGCTACGGCGGCTCGGACCGACCGCCCACCGGCTATGAGCCGTACACCCTCAGCGCCGACGTCGCTGGAGTGATCCGGGCCCTCGGCCGTGCCGACGCCCACGTCGTGGGGCACGGGTGGGGCGGCTGGCTCGGTTGGTCCTCGGCCGTCCTGCAGCCGGCCACGCTGCGCTCGCTGACGGTGCTCTCGATGCCGCACCCGCGCCGCCTCCGCGCAGCCCTGACCCGCAGCGCACGCCAGATCCGCCGCTCCGGTCAGCTCGTCGGCCTCGCCCTGCCGTACGTGCCCGAGCGGCAGCTGGTCGAGGATGACGCCGCCCTCGTCGGCGAGTGCCTGCACAACTGGTCCGGGCCGGGCTGGCCGCCCGAGGACGTCGAGCAGACCTACCGCCGGGTGATGATGCGGCCCGGCGTGGCGGGATCGGCCCTTGAGTACCACCGCTGGGTGCTGCGCTCCCTGGTACGCCCCGACGGCGTCCGGTACGCCCAGCGCATGTCGGCGCCGATCGCCGCGCCGGTGCTGCAGCTCCATGGCTCGCTCGACGGCAGCATGGCGCCCGCCTCGGCGCAGGGCGCCGAGCGCTACGTGCTCGGCGCCCATCGGTGGCGACTTCTCGAAGGCGTCGGTCACTTCGTCCACGAGGAGTCACCCGACCTGGTGCTGACCGAGCTGCTCGACTTCCTCCGGCCCCTCGACTGACAGCTCGTCCTCAACCGGTGCAGGCGCCTGTCGGGACAGACGTACGTGCCTTGATGCCCGCCTTCAGGGCCGGTCGCACGGCCTCCGGCGTCAGCGCGTAGCCCGTCGCGGGGTCGTCGACCGAGGCGGCGAACACCACGCCGGCCACCCGGCCCGAGGGATCGAGCAGAGGTCCGCCGGAGTTCCCCGACCGGACCTCGGCGCGCAGCGCGTAGACCGACCGCTCGACCTGGTCACGACCGTAGATGTCCTTGCCCACAGCCCGGATCTGGCTGCGCACCCGCGCCGGCGTACGCCGCCAGCGGTCCGTCGCCGGGGAAGCCGGCGACCACGGCGTCGTCGCCTCGGCGCAGGCCAGGGCCGAAGGACAACGCAGGAGCCGGGAGCCCGGGGACGTCGAGCACCGCCACGTCCGTGGCGGGGTCGAACACCACGACCTCAGCCGGGTAGGGCCGCAGCGAGTCGACCAGGTACACGTCGAGCTGGCGGGTCCCAGCCACGACGTGGGCATTGGTCATGACCCGGCCGGGCGCCACGACGAAACCAGACCCCTCGAAGCTGCGACGGCACGACGGCGCAACACCGAGCACCTTCACCAGGCTCGGGTAGGCCGCCCGTACCCCTGGTTCGTCGAGCACGGCGGGGTCGGCGGCGGGCACCGGTTCGATGCGCTCGAGCCCCGCGTCACCGAAGACGGCCGGGAAGCCGGAACGGTCCACCAAGGTGGCGAAGGTCGCGAGCACCGAGTCGGAGTCGAGCGGCACCGAGGCCGACAGGGCCGCGACCAGGCGGGAGTCCCTGGCCGAGGCCGCGAAGGGGAGGTCGTCGGCCTGCCCGGCTGCCGAACCCACGAGCCAGGTCCCGGCCAACAGGGCCACCAGCGCGACCGTGGCGCCGAGCGCCGCGTCGACGCCCCGCGCCAGCCGGCCGGTCAGGGTGTCCCGCAAGGTGGCGCCGACGAAGGATCCGGCAGCCTGGCAGAACATGCCGGCCGCGAGCACGACCGCGAACGCGGCCATCGCACGCCCCGGACCCGGCTCGAGACCTCCGGCCACTCGCGGAGCAGCCGCCAGACCCAGGACCACCCCGAGGACGAAGCCACCGAAGGACAGGGTCGAGACGAGGAAACCGAGCCGGTGCCCGGCGTAGACCATGAGGGGTACCAGCGCGAGAACGAGCCAGTCGAAACCGGTCACGGGTCGCCTCGCGTCGCGGAGGAGGGCAGGTCCACGACCCGGTCGGCGTCCCAGGGCTGCTCCCACCCGGCGAGGGCGATGAGCCGGTCGAGCAGACCAGCCGTGAACCCCCAGACGACCATGCCGCGCACCCCGAAGGCGGGCCCGACCCAGCCGCTCGGATGACGGACGCGCCACCGGTTCGCCGGATCGACGAGCTCCGACACACGGCACCCGGTGTGCGGCCGCCACCTCGGCCGGGTCGGCGGCGAAGACCGGGGACGGGGTGTGCCACCAACCGAGCACCGGCGTCACCACGAAGCCCGAGGGCGGCAGCCACAGTCGTGGCAAGGTGGCGACGATCTCGACCCCTCGCCCGTCGAGACCGGTCTCCTCCTCGGCCTCCCGCAACGCCGTGGCGACCGCGTCGTCGTCGGAGTCGTCGACAGCGCCTCCGGGGAAGGCCGGCTGCCCGGCGTGGGAGCGCATGTCGTGGGACCGCTCGATGAGCAGCAGATCCGGTCCGGCCTCTCCCTCACCGAGGAGGATCAGCACCGCTGCCTCGCGCCCGCCGTCGTCCGGGGGGAGGAACCGCGTGAGGTCCTCACCTCGCACACCGGCCACAGCATCAGCCAACGGCTGGAACCATGGAGGCAGCACGAGCTCAGCCCTTCTCGGGCGTGCTCTTGATCAAGCGGCGGGCCTTCGTGGGGTCGGTCTCCCCTGCCCCGAAGGACGGGCACCACCGGGCGACCGGGCAGGCGCCGCACGCGGGCGTCCGGGCATGGCAGCAACGACGGCCATGGAAGATCACGCGGTGGGAGAGCGGTGTCCACTCCTTGCGCGGGAACAGCGCACCGATGGCGTGCTCCGCCTTGACCGGGTCATCCTCCTCGGTCCAGCCGAACCGGCGCGCCAACCGTCCCATGTGGGTGTCGACCGTGATGCCGGGCACCCCGAAGGCGTCGCCCAGCACGACGTTGGCCGTCTTGCGACCGACCCCGGGCAGGGTGACCAGGTCCTCCAGGCGGCCGGGTACCTCGCCGCCGAAGCGGTCGCACAAGGCCTGACCCAGCCCGATGAGCGAGGTGGTCTTGTTGCGGAAGAACCCGGTCGACGCGATGAGCGCCTCGAGCTCGGCTCGGTCGGCTCCGGCGTAGTCGGCCGCGCAGCGGTACCGGGCGAACACCGAGGGGGTGACCTGGTTGACCCTCTGGTCCGTGCACTGCGCCGAGAGGATCGTCGCGACGACCAGCTCGAGCGGCGAGGTGAAGTCGAGCTCGCAGTGCGCGTCCGGGTAGGTCAGGGCGAGCTCGGCATTGATGCGACGGGCCCGCCGGACGAGCGCCAGCCGGGTCTCCCCGGTGGGCGTCCCGACCTCAGCCTCTGTCACCTCACCAGCCTAGGTGCTTCCGCGGGGGCCGCGACCCTGGTGGTGCGTGAGCCGTACGGGTGACCACCGGACGGGTGACCTGCTCTCAACCTCGCACGCGACACCGCCGAACGCCTTCTACGACAGCACATCCGAACAGACCAGGGGCGGGGGGTGGATGCCAGCGATGGCCACACGGACAGGACGGCGCGTCGGCGCCCAGCCTGCGTCACCTCCCACGCAGCGGTCCGGCTCGGCCCGGCCGGTGCCCGAGCGCAGCCCCGACTTCGCGCACCTGAACCTCGTCTCGCTGCGCGCGTACCGACGCACGCTCACCCACGAGGAGAGCCGCGTGTCCTACTGGCGGCGGCTCATCCAGGCCCGTCTCGACGTGCTGCGCGACGACGGTGACCGCAACCTGGTCGACGACGACAAGGTGGAGCGGCTGCGCGGGGTGCTCGCCGAGGCGCGCAGCGGGGAGTCCCGGCAGGCGCTCGTGTCGCTGGTCCCCATCGACGACATCCCGCCGCTCCCCGATCTCACCGAGCTGTGGTCACGTGAGCTCCGCCCGGCGGACGAGGCCTACACCGACGCCCTGCGCCGCGACCTGGCCTTCGCAGAGCTGCAGCTGTCGGCGTACCGGACCGCCTTGCACGCCCGACTGGGCGCGGCGACCCACGAGCTGATCGCCCGTTACCGCGAGGAACCGTCCTTGTGCCTGGCCGTGCTTCCGACCCGCTGAGGCCGCTCACGCGGCATGATGGGCGCGTGCACGAGGACCCCCTGGCCGACGCACCGCTGTTCGCCGCCCTCGAGAAGGACGCGGCTGCCGCACTGCGCGCCTCGATGACCACGCTGGTCGTCGAACGCGGGACCGTCGTCTTCACCGAGGGCGAGCCCGGCGACCGGCTCTACGTCGTGGACGACGGCAAGATCAAGCTCGGCGCCTCCTCCACCGACGGCCGGGAGACCCTGCTCGCCCTCCTCGGGCCGGGCGAGATGTTCGGTGAGCTGTCCTTGTTCGACCCTGGCCCACGCACGGCGACAGCGTCGGCGGTCACCGACACCCGACTGCTGGCCCTCGGGCACGACGACCTCGCTCCGTGGCTCACCGGTCGCCCGGAGGTCGCCCTCGAGCTGCTCCAGGCGCTTGCCCAGCGGCTGCGGCGCACCAACGAGGCGATGGCCGACCTGGTCTTCTCCGACGTGCCGGGCAGGGTCGCGAAAGCCTTGCTCGACCTCGCTTCCCGGTTCGGCGAGGCGCAGCCGGACGGGTCGATCCTGGTGACCCACGACCTCACCCAGGAAGAGCTGGCGCAGCTCGTGGGCGCGTCCCGCGAGACGGTCAACAAGGCGCTGGCCGACTTCCAGAACCGTGGCTGGCTCAGGCTCGAGCCCCGCACCGTCACCGTGCTCGACGTCGAACGTCTCAGCCGCCGAGCCCAGTAGGGCTCAGCGTTCGCGAAGATAGTCCAGCTGGGCACGGACGCTGAGCTCGGCCGCCGGCCACAGGCTCGGGTCGACGTCGGCGTAGACGACCTCGACGACGGAACGTGCGCTCGCAGCACCGGCCTCGACCGCCGCGGCCACCTGCGCCAGCCGGCTCGCCCGGTGCGCCTGGTAGGCAGCGATCACGCTGGCAGGGTCCCGCAGGGCAGGGCCGTGCCCGGGCAGCACATGCTCCAGCCCGTACACCTCCGCCAGGGCCTGGAGTCGCTCCAGGGACACCAGGTAGTCCGCCAGCCGACCGTCCGGGTGGGCGACGACGGAAGTGCCGCGGCCGAGCACGGTGTCGCCGGTGAGCACCGCCCCGTCGGCCACCAGGTGGAACGACAGCGAGTCGGCCGTGTGACCGGGAGTGGCCACGACCGTCAGAACCAGGCCGCCGACGTCGACCCGTTCTCCTCCTGACAGACCTTCGGCCCCCAGCCGCCGGGCCGGGTCGAGAGCCCGCACCCCCACTCCCGCGAGCCCGGCCAGCGTCGCCGCCCCCTCGGCGTGATCGGGGTGCCCGTGCGTGAGGAGCACCGCACCGATCCGAGCCCCCTGCTGGGCGACGGCGGCCAGCACGGCAGCGTGATGCTCGGGAAGGTCGGGTCCGGGGTCCACCACCACGGCCACGGACGAACCCGGCTCGAGCAGGACCCAGGTGTTGGTCCCGTCGAGAGTCATCGGGCCGGGGTTGGGGGCCAGGACGCACAAGGCGCGAGGGGTCACCTGGCGCGTCGACCACGAGGGGCTGCCCGGCACCGTCACCGGCCGAGCTCGCGGCCGTCGGGCAGCCGAACGCGGTAGCCGCCGGGGTCACGGACCACGACGGGGAGCACCGGCTCGAGGTCACGGTCGGAGGAGGCGGCCAGGACTGCTTCGGGACTGGACCACTCCGAGACCTCGAGCAGGGTCACCAGGGTCGGCGGCCACAGGACGATCTCGCCGCGCTCGCCGGCGGCCACCGCCGCGTCCGGCTTCCACCAACCGGTGGTGTCCATCTCGGTGCCGACTCCCGTCGGGGTGGCGGTTCCCGGAAGCACCGCTACGAAGAACCTGGTGTCGTACCGTCTCGGCTCACCCTCCGGGGTGATCCAGCGCGACCAGGGACGGACGTCGGCCCGCACGAGCTCCACGCCGGTCTCCTCCGCCACCTCGCGGATCGCTGTCTGCACAAGATCGCCGTCCGCCGGGTCGGCGACACCCCCCGGGAACACGTGGACGCCGGCGGCGAACACCATCGTCGAGACCCTGCGTTGAAGGTAGACCTCGAGACCCTGCTCCCCCTGTCGCAGGAGGACGACGGTGGCCGCGTCGCGCACCACGACCGGCTGCTCCGCGCTGCTCATGCGCCGGATCGTACGACGCGCGTCCAGCCCTCTCAGGCTCTAGGGTGCGCCCATGATCAACACCGGGGCGCGCGCGAACACCCTGACGATCGACGAGCTGGCCGCCGAGACCGGCCTGACGGTCCGCAACATCCGCGCGTACCAGTCCCGCGATCTGGTGCCAGGTCCCGAGATCCGCGGACGGGTCGGCTACTACGGCGCAGAACACGTGGACCGCATCAGGCTGATCGGTCGCTTCCAGACGGAGGGGTTCAACCTCGCCGCGATCGCTGCACTCGTCGAACGCGGAGACGCCTTCCTCGACCAGGTCACGGCCCTTCGCGAGCAGCTGAGGGACAGCGTCGCGGACGGCTGGGTGCCGGTCGACGAGGAGGCGATCCGGATGTCCGAGGAGTCCAGGCCGGGCTCGCTCGCGATCTTCCGGTCGATCGGCACCATCAGGGTGGACTCCGACGGGGTCATGCTGACCCACCCCGGGCTGGCCGAGGCTGGTTGGGAGCTGAACCGGCTGGGGCTGTCCCCCGACGCGATCATCGACCTGCTGCTCGCCACGCATCGGACGATCCGGAAGATGGGGGACGTCTACGTCGCCCTGTGGCAGGCACGGGCCGAGGCGGCGCTCGTGGGGACCGCCGAGAACGGGGACGTGGAGGCCATGCGCGACGCGTTCGAGCAGACGACGCCGCCCGCCGTGCAGCTCATGACGACCTTGTTCGAGGTGATCCTCCGCAAGGACGCGGCCGAGGCCTTCGAGCGCACCGTGCGCGACTTCACGCCGTCGGACTGAGCGGTCAGGCGACCTCGACCACGATCTCGACCTCGACGGGCGCATCCAGCGGCAGCACGGCGACGCCGACCGCCGACCGTGCGTGGATGCCCGCGTCGCCGAAGACACGGCCCAGGAGCTCGCTCGCGCCGTTGATGACGCCCGGCTGACCGGTGAACTCCGGTGCCGAGGCCACGAAACCGACGACCTTCACGACACGGACCACGGCGGAGAGCTCGCCGACCAGCGACCGGACGGCCGCCAGGGCGTTGAGCGCGCAGATCTCGGCGAGCTCCTTGGCGCGCTCAGGGGTGATCTCGGCACCGACCTTGCCGGTCTCCGCCAGGGAACCCTCGACCATGGGCAGCTGACCGGACGTGTAGACGTAATGGCCGGTCCGCACCGCGGGTACGTAAGCGGCCACCGGCTTCGCGACCTCGGGCAGGGTGAGACCCATCGCCTCCAGGCGTTCCTCGGGTGTGGTCATCGCTTGCGCTCCCGTCAGCCGGTCGGACGCTTGAGGTAGGCGACGAGCTGCTCGGAGCTCGGGCCAGGCACGACCTGGACCAGCTCCCAGCCGTCCGACCCCCAGGTGTCGAGGATCTGCTTCGTCGCATGCACGAGCAGCGGGACGGTGGCGTACTCCCAGGTCGTCATGCCCGCACCCTACTGGCGGCATACGCTGGGTGACATGGCAGCGTCCGCGTCCGCCGACCGCGGACAGCACGACTGGTCAGAGGTCCGCCTCCACATCGTCACCGGCAAGGGCGGCACCGGCAAGACCACGGTGGCCGCCGCGCTGGCCCTCGCGCTCGCCTCCGGCGGGCGGCGCACTCTGCTGGTCGAGGTCGAGGGACGGCAGGGGTTCGCTCGCCTGTTCGACACCGACCCGCTCCCCTACGAGGAGCGGAAGGTGGCAGTGGCCCCGGACGGGGGCGACGTCTACGCCCTCGCCGTGGACACCGAGGCCGCGCTCCTGGAGTACCTCGACCTCTTCTACAAGCTGGGCCGGGCCGGCCGCATGCTGAAGCGGGTCGGCGCGGTGGACTTCGCCACGACCGTCGCCCCGGGGCTGCGCGACGTCCTGCTCACGGGCAAGGTCTATGAGGCCGTGGGTCGACGGAGGTCCGGCCGCACGGAGTACGACGCGGTCGTCCTCGACGCGCCACCGACGGGACGGGTCACCCGCTTCCTCAACGTCAACGCCGAGATGGCCGGCCTCGCCCGGACCGGGCCGATCCGCAGTCAGGCCGACAACATCATGGGGCTGCTGACGTCGGCTCGCACGGTGGTGCACGTGGTCAGCCTGCTCGAGGAGATGCCGGTCCAGGAGACCGTCGACGGCATCGCCGAGCTGACGGCCGCGGACCTGCCGATCGGAGCCGTCATCATCAACCAGGTGCGCCCCCACGGGCTTCGCCTGGCCGACCTCCAGGCCTTGACCAAAGCCGCGGTCCCCGTCGACACCGTGCGCGAAGGACTCGAGGCTGCCGGCGTGACCGCTGATGCGATCACCGCCACCGCCTTGCTCGACGAGGGCGCCGACCTCGGCGCCCGGGTCGCCGTGGAGAAGCGCGAGCGACGGCGACTGGTCGCCCTTCGCCGCCCCACCTACGAGCTCCCGTGGGTACCGGACGGCATCGACCTCGGCGGCCTCTACGCCTTGGCTGCCGCGCTTCGGGAGCAGGGGCTCGCATGACGACCTCACCACGTCGCCGCGACGCTGCACCGAGGCTCGACATCGACGCCCTGCTCGCCGACCCGGAGACCCGAACCATCGTCTGCTGCGGGTCGGGCGGGGTGGGCAAGACGACCACAGCAGCCGCGCTCGCCGTCCGCGCTGCCGAACAGGGTCGCTCGGTGGTGGTCCTGACGATCGATCCGGCGAAGCGGTTGGCCCAGGCCATGGGCCTGACCGAGCTCGGCAACGAGCCGCACCCCGTCAAGTCGATCGACACCTCGGCGGGCGGTTCGCTCGACGCCATGATGCTCGACATGAAGCGCACCTTCGACGAGATCGTCGAGGCGCACTCCGACCCCGAGCGCGCCCAGGCCATCTTCGCGAACCCCTTCTACCAGACGCATGTCCTCGTCCTTCGCGGGCACGCAGGAGTACATGGCCATGGAGAAGCTGGGCCAGCTCCGGGCGCGAGCCGACGCCGAGGGCCGATGGGACCTGATCATCGTCGACACTCCTCCTTCGCGATCGGCCCTCGACTTCCTCGACGCCCCTCAGCGCCTCGGATCCTTCCTCGACGGGCGCTTCATCCGCTTCCTGCTCAGCCCGGCGAAGGCAGGAGGTCGGGTCTACCTGAGAGCCTTCGGAGCGGGGCTAGGTGCGGTCACGTCGGTGATGACTCGGGTCATCGGCGCGCAGATCCTCAAGGACCTGCAGGTCTTCGTCGCCGCTCTCGACTCCACCTTCGGCGGCTTCCGCGAGCGCGCCGAGGTGACGTATGCCCTCCTCAAGGCACCCGGCACGGAGTTCATCGTCGTCGCCGCTCCCGAGCCCGACGCTCTGCGCGAGGCGTCCTACTTCGTCGAGCGGTTGGAGTCCGAAGGCATGCCGCTGGCGGGCTTGGTCGTCAACCGCGTCCACCGAACCGAGAGCAGCCTCAACGTCGAGCAGTCCCTCGCCGGCGCTGAGCGGCTCGAGGCCGACCGGAGCCACCCTCTCACCGCCGGGCTGCTCCGCGTCCACGCCGAGCGTGCGCAGCGGATGACCGCCGAGGCCAAGGTGGTGTCGAGGTTCGCCGCCGCGCACCCTGCGGTAGCGCGGGTCGAGGCGCCGGCCCAGGCCACGGACGTGCACGACCTCGACGGCCTGCGGACCATCGGGTCCGACCTCTGCGCCCCGTAGGGGCGCTCAGCAGCGGGTCAGGCGCCGAGGCTGCAGTCGGGCGCGAGGACGGCGTGGTCGTACTCGTCCCGCGCGGTCTCGAGCAGGTGCCGCCACGAGGTGACGTGCGGACGCCTGCGCAGCAAGGCCCGGCGCTCGCGCTCGGTCATGCCGCCCCACACCCCGAACTCGACCCGGTGGTCGAGGGCGTCGGCGAGGCACTCCGTGCGGACCGGACAGCCGCTGCAGACGGCTTTCGCCCGGTTCTGCGCGGCGCCCTGCACGAACAACTCATCAGGGTCGGCCGTCTTGCAGGCCGCCCGCGCACTCCAGTCCGCTTGCCACATGTTGCGGAAGGTACGGAAACGGACACTTCGCCCAACAGGTCCGAACGGTCGATCTTCGCATCCCCCAAAGTGACTATGGACAACGCCACTGGAGTCACTCTCGCTCCACCAGTCACAGGGGCCACGGGTTCGATGAGCGCTGTTTGCCCCCCGTTCACGTACCCTCGACACCATGTCCCGCGCCGGTGCAGCAGTCACGCGGATGACGCTGTTCGTGCTGGTCAGCGTCGTCTCGGGTGTGCTCGTGGCCGGGCTGGCCCTGCCGGTGGTCGGCTCCGTGGGCCTCGTGGCCCGCACGGCATCGGACAGCTACCAGGCCATCCCAGACGTGCTGATGCCCCCCGCGCTGCCCCAGCAGTCCATCCTGCTGGCGGCTGACGGCAGCCGGCTCGCGACCTTCTACGACGAGAACCGCATCGTCGTCGACATCGACGCCATCGACCCCCAGCTCCAGAAGGCCGTCGTCGCGGTCGAGGACTCACGCTTCTACGAGCACGACGGTGTCGACCTGCGCGGAACCCTGCGAGCCCTCGCCACCAACAGCCAGTCCGGGCAGATCCAACAGGGCGGCTCCACCCTCACGATGCAGTACGTCAAGAACGTCCTGCTCACCGCCGCGAGCACCGAGGAGGACCGTCAGGCCGCCCGCGAGCAGAGCGTCAGTCGCAAGCTGCGCGAGTGGCGCCTGGCCACCGGCCTGGAGAAGCGCTGGACCAAGCAGCAGATCCTCGAGGGCTACCTCAACATCGCGTACTTCGGTGCCGGGGCGTACGGCGCAGAAGCCGCATCGCGCCGGTACTTCGGGACATCGGCTGCCGAGCTGACCCTCCCCCAGGCCGCGCTGCTCGCCGGGATCGTCCAGCAACCGGTGGCCTTCGACCCGCTGCGCAACCCGAAGTCGGCACAGGCGCGCCGCGACGTGGTCCTGCAGCGGATGCTCGACCAGGGCTACATCACCACCGCCGAGTACGGCGCCGCCGTGGCCACCCCGATCAAGAAGACGCTCAAGCCGAAGCGGCTGCGCAACGGCTGCTCGGAGACCTACGCGCCGTACTTCTGCGACTACGTCTACCAGGTCATCCTCAACGACCCGGTCTTCGGCGAGACGCCCGAGGCGCGCGAGTCCTTCCTGAAGGAGGGCGGGCTGGTCATCCGCACCACCCTCGACCCCAAGATCCAACGGGAGACGCAGAAGGCGGTCGACGCCGCGATCCCGCGCAGGGACCCGAGCAAGAAGGTGGCGGCCGCGGTCTTCGTCGAGCCCGGCACGGGCGCGATCCTGGCGATGGCGCAGAACCGGTCCTACGGCGTCGAGTCCAAGCGCGGTGTCACCTCCATCAACTACCTCGTGGACAAGAAGTACAACGGCACGATCGGGCTTCAGGCAGGGTCGACCTTCAAGGCGTTCACGCTGATCGCCGCCCTCGAGAAGGGCCTCCCGGTGAGCGAGCGGATCAGCGCCACCGAGCTCCAGGGTCTTCGAGGCCGGCTCGTTCCTGAACTGCAAGGGCAAGTCAGCGCTCAGCGAGAGCTACCCGGTCGGCAACTCGACCTCGTCGGGCACCTTCGACATGCGTCAGGCGACCGCCTACTCGGTGAACACCTACTTCGTCGAGCTCGAGCGCCGGGCCGGCCTGTGCGAGACCGTCCAGGCTGCGGAGGCGCTCGGCGTCCGCACCGCGACGGGTCAGCGTCCCCCGCAGGTGGCGTCACTTCACCCTGGGGACCCCCGTCGTCTCCCCGCTCACCATGGCGGAGGCGTACGCCACGCTGGCCGCGAGCGGGCGGCACTGCGACTCCCGGGCGATCCTCTCCATGAAGAACCGCGAGGGCAAGAGCCTGCAGGTCCCTCCGAAGCGCTGCGAGCAGGCCATCGACAGCGCGGTCGCCGACGGGGTCACCAGCCTGCTCGCCGGGGTCATCGACGGCCCCTATCCCCGGCCGCACCGGTGAACCCATGTCCATCGGTCGGCCCGCCGCCGGCAAGACCGGCACCACCCAGGACAACGCTGCCGTCTGGTTCTGCGGTTACACGCGCGAGCTCGCCGGAGCCGTCTGGGTCGGCGACCAGCGCAGCGGTCAGAAGTACCCCCTGCGCAACATCACCATCAACGGCACCTACTACTCCGTCGTGTACGGACGCACCTTCCCGGGCCCGATCTGGAAGCGGGTGATGACGGCGGCGCTCAAGGGCGTACCGCCCTCCAGCTTCCCGGCGATCGACCCGTCCGTGGTCAAGGGCGTCACGGTGCGGATCCCGAACCTCTACGGGCTCCAGCCGCTCGCCGCGGCCGCCCAGCTGCAGTCGCTCGGGCCTCACCGCCACGCTCTCGCCGAACCAGGTGGCCTCCAACGCCCCTCAGGGCACCGTGGCCTACACCAGCCCGGGCACCGGGGCATCGTCAGCTCCGGCCGGGTCGTGATCATCTACGTGAGCAACGGCGTTCCCCCGCCACCCAAGCCGCCGAAGCCCGAAGCCCTCACCGACCGTGAGCCACCGAGCCCGACGGTCAGCCCGAGCCCGACCGTCAGCCCCGTCCCCTGAAGCGTCAGCTCGCGAGCTGGCGCTTGACCTCGGCTGCGACCCGGCCTCCGTCGGCGCGCCCGGCGACCGCCGGCTGGACCTGCTTCATCACGGCACCCATGGCTCGCGGCCCGTCGGCGCCGGCCGCCCGCACCACGGCCACCGCCGCACCGACGAGTTCCGTCAGCTCGTCGTCGGAGAGCTGTGCGGGCAGGTAGTCGTCGATCACGGCGCACTCGTCGATCTCCCGCTGCGCCAGCTCGGGCCGCCCGGCTTGCGGCGTACGCCTCCGCCGACTCGCGACGCTTCTTGGCCTCCCGGGCCAGCACCGCGACCACCTCGTCGTCGGACAGCGTGCGCGCCTGCTTGCCCGAGACCTCCTCGTTGGTCACGGCGGTGAGGACCATCCGCAGCGTGGCCGTACGCAGCTCGTCACGGGCTCGCATGGCCTCGGTCAGGTCGGACTTGAGGCGGCTCTTGAGGTCGGTCATGACCTCATCCTCGCCGATGCGAGTACTCCGTGGGCGATGGGGGAGGATGGGTCACCATGCGCTCGCGAACCCTGCTCGGCCGTGCCGTCCTGGCCGGCGCCGCTGCTGGCGTCGGGTCGCTCGCCTACGCCGCCGGCTACGAGGTGCGGGCCTACCGACTCCGGCGCCTCGTCGTCCCCGTCCTGTCCGCAGGGCTGCCCGCCGCTTCGGGTGCTCCAGGTCTCCGACCTTCACCTCACGCCGTCGAACACCGGGCGACGCGAGTGGGTGCGGTCCCTCGCCGGTCTGGAACCCGACCTCGTGATCAATACCGGCGACAACCTGGCGCACCGTGACGCCGTGCCCGAGGTGCTCGAGGCGCTCGGTCCGCTCCTCGACCGGCCCGGCGCCTTCGTCCTCGGCTCCAACGACTACTACAGCCCGACGATCAAGAACCCCTTGCGCTACCTCGCCGGCGACACTGGCGCTCGCACCGAGCAGCGCCACATCGACCTCCCGTGGGGTGACCTGGTCTCCGGACTCCGCGCCGGCGGCTGGGCCGACCTGAGCAACGCCCGGACGTCGCTGACGGTCGGCGGAGTGACGATCGCTCTGCGCGGCGTCGACGATCCGCACATCCACCGTGATGTGTATGGCGCGGTCGCCGGACCCGTCTCCGACGACGAGGCCGACATCACCCTCGGGGTGGTGCACGCGCCCTACCTGAGGGTCACGGACGCGATGGCCGCCGACGGCGTCCCGCTGATCTTCGCCGGGCACACCCACGGCGGCCAGGTCGCCGTGCCGGGCTACGGGGCGCTGGTCTCCAACTGCGACCTCCCCCGCGAAGCGCGCCAAGGGGCTGAGTCGACACTCCGACGCCACGCTGCTGCACGTGTCGGCCGGGCTCGGGACCTCGCCCTACGCACCGATCCGCTTCGCCTGCCCGCCAGAGGCCACGCTCATCACCCTGGTACCCGTCACTCCCCGCTGATCGACGAACCGGTTTGGGGGGCTCGGTCGAGGCGGGCTATCCTCAGCGTGCTTCGGGGTGTGGCGCAGCTTGGTAGCGCGCTTCGTTCGGGACGAAGAGGTCGTGGGTTCAAATCCCGCCACCCCGACCAGAGCCGGCCGGTGTCTCTGCAGGTCAGAGGCACCGGCCGCTGACTTGAGTGGTCCGAAACGGACCGTTGGTCACAGGATTGGTCACGGGAGCTCTGCGGAAGCCAGCGGCCGGAGTCGAACACGCCGCGGCACCGACAACCACGAAGATCGCCCCGACAAGGCGCGGTAAGAGGACTCTTCCCCTTGAGGTCAAACAAGCCTGCTGCGCCCAACGTCGCGGCCTTCAGCACGCGGCGAGGTTCCGGAGATCGGTCCGCGATGGCCCGACTCTGCGCGCCGTTCGCCGATCGGTACGCCTCGGAACTATCGCCAACGGCACTTCGGTCATGCCTGTCAAACGGGCCAGGAGGGGACCTAGCCCCCCAGCGTGCTTCCGCCGTGCTTCCGGTACTTGCGCGCCTGGTCGTCTCCGAAGGTGGGGTGCTTGGCGCTGGCCCTGCCGTTCCACCACGAGAAACCGGCGATCGCGATCAGGATGACCGCACCCGCGATCCACTCTTTCAAGCCAGGCGCTCCGCCCATGGGCCACCTCCGGGTGCGAGTTCCTGCCGAGCGTACGCCCAGCTTCCCGCCCAAGCGTGCGCCAATTGCCGGATCGCCTCGCTGGAACCGATCGATAGCGGCACGTCGACGCGGAGCTCGACGATGGAGTCACTCGTCTTGAGGCTGTGGCTTGAAGCGGCGAACCTCCTGAGGCCATCCGCACGCCTGCGCGACCTTGCCCGCCCACATCTTGGCGGCCTCGTCATCTGCCACGTCCACCACGGCGAACCCGCCAAGAAACTCCTTGGTCTCGACGTATGGTCCGTCGGTGATCAGCAAGGTGCCATTGGTGATGTCGGCGCTGTAGATCGGGCCGTCCTCCTCCTCCAGCCCCCCGGCGAAGACATACACGCCGGCAGTCTTCATCTCGGCCGAAACCGCCCTTGCGAGCGGTCCGCGCCCGCGGAACCACTCCTCGGTGTGGTCGCCCACCCACTGTTGGTTGAAGTAGATGAGGTACTGGGTCATGATCGCTCCCGGTGTTGGCGTAGCAGCGGGGGCACTCGCCCGCAGATCCGCATGAGCGCGGGTTGTCCGCTCTGCGATAGTGCCTTTTCGACTTCTGGATAGGCGAGCTCGATCGGTACATCGCGTTCGGGTCAGGCGAGGGACATCCCGGTTCGCGCCAACTCGGCCTGGAGGACGGTGAGCGCTTTCGGCCCAACTTCGTGAAGTGCCTGGAGTTGCGCGAGTGGCACACCATCGAGCTGCGCGAGATTGGTGAAGCCTGCTGTTACGAGGGCGCGCGTGGCTGGACCCCCAATCCCTCGCGGAAGGGACGGCGTCTTGGTCTCATCATCGGCCACGTGATCAGGATGCCAGGGAGGGTCAGACGACCCGAGCGCTAACGGTTCCCCTCTGTGTCAAGAGGCGGCTTTCGCGGGGCGTCTGGTCGGCGTAGCCTCGGTGTGAACCCGGGTTGTGGCTTGTCCGAAGTGTTGGCCTTGGGGATCTGGTCAACCGCGCTGGCTGTGAGTGTCGCCCCCATCTGCCCTCCCGGGTTCGCTGCTGCCCGGTCCTCGACCAGGACGCGGAACACGACGTCGGACAGGCGTCGTTTGAGGCAGCGCAGCGAGCCCTTTGGATCCCTTGCCGGCGGCGAGCTTGCGTTCGTAGTAGGCCTTCCCGCGGGGGTCGTAGCCGCTTGTTGGACAGGGCGACGACGTGCAGGGCGCAGTTCAGGCGCCGGTTGCCGGCGCGGGAGAGGCGGTGTCGGACGACCTCACCGCTGGAGGCCTCGAGTCGGTGCGGTGCCGGTGTAGCTGGCGAAGTTGTCGGCGGTGGCGAACCGGGCGATGTCGCCGACCTCGCCGAGGATGGTCGCGGCGGTGACCGGGCCGACCCCGACGATGTCGGTCAGGGTGGTGCCGCTGGCCTTGACGGCTTCGGTGATGCGTTCGTCGACGGCCTTGAGCTTGCGGTCGAACACGGCCACGTCGTCGATGAGGTCGACGGCGAGCTGGCGGCGGGCCCTGCCGGCGATGTCGCGGGGCCGGACGGTCGCGACGACCTCCTTGGCCTTGGCCGCGGTCAGTTTCCGTTGCAGCCCCACCAGGAATGAGCTCCATGAGCACCTGGTGGAGCCGGTTCACCGCCTGGGTGCGAGACCGGACCAGGTCACGGCGTCGCTCAGACAGCAACCGCATCGCGACCATCTGGTCATCAGGCGACGACCTCGCGCAGACCCTTGGTCCGCAGACCCACCACCGCGACAGCGTGGGCGTCGGTCGGGTCGTTCTTGCGGCCGTGCCCGGAGTCGATCGCCCGGACCCGGGTCGACAGCTTCGAGGGGACATCGACGACCCGCTCACCGTCGGAGATCAACCGCTGCGCGAGATGCAGACCGACACCGGTCGCTCCCTCGACCGCCCAGACCCGGTCAGGCCACCGCTTCACCAAGGTCCGCATCTTGCGGTAGTCCGCGCTGTTGTTGTCGAACCGGGCCGTGACCAGCACGGTCTCCGAGGCGTCGATCACCTCGATCGTGTTCGACCGCTTCGCCGGATCGACCCCGATCACCACAGCCTGCCATGCCCGTCCTCCTGTCGCTGGAAGGAACGACGGGAGGGCATGCCTACCTCGGGCGACGCAGACCCCTCTCGAGCCACTTCCCGTCAACGGCGACCAGCGGAACGCACTCCGTTAAAGAGCCACACGGAGACCGTGGGCAGGCACATCAAGAGCGATCCGCCGGCCACCTAACCCACAGCCTGGCCCGGCCACGAGCTGCCCGGAAGTCAACAGGTAGGCACATCGGTTCGGCTAGTCGGTCGCCGTCTCCGCCCTGTTTCGAGCCTGATGTCGGGGCTCCAGCGCAGCCTGGTCTGCAAGAAGGACCGCCACTTGCCGTTGTTCGATGGAGGGTCTCGCGATGCGGGTCGAGGCGGTGAGCATGAAGTAGCCGGTCGTGACTCCGTCGTGTCGCACTGGAAGTGCGATCTCGCTGTCGGTGGGCATGCCATCGCGCTCCACGTTCACCGGGTGGCCGCTCCTAGTCACGCGACCGTCGTGATTGAGCCGTGGAACCCTCGGGTCGTGGACCTCACCGGGGGCGAACCGGGCGCTGTCGATGTCCAGAACCACGACGATCTCGTCGGCAGCGTGACTTGCGATCGCGTCGGGCGTGTTCTGTGCTTCGGTGGCCAGACCGGCGATGCGGAGGACGCCGTCGAGGTACCCCTGGCGGCGGCTGGCACGCGCTTGCTGTCGGCGTCCCCAAAGGGCGATCTCGGATACCGCGAGACCGATGAGCAGGAGCAGCACAGCGACCTCGATGTCGTCTGAGTTCGTGATCGCAAAGGTCCCGTAGGGCTGGGTGAGGAAGAAGTCGAACGAGGCGGCGCTGGAAACGGCAGCCGTGACGCCGGCAGCCCGGCTTCCAGCCGCTGCCATTGCGACCACCAGAGCCACGAACACGAGGACCGCCGTGGCAGCGGTGACGCTCTCGCGGAACTGCGAGAGCAGGGCGCCAGCCGCGAGTGGTGCAACGACAGCCACGGTCATGACAGTCCGGTGAGCCCGTCGGTCCTCCCAGTGAATGGTCACAACACCATCGAAGCACCGTCACGACGGCTGCGACCATTCCTTGACGCACCCTTGACGTCATCCTGAGCCGCGCAGTCGGCACCGGGTCGTTTGCCGTGTTGTGGCCCCATTCCAAAGCGATCGGCAAGCTCGGGGCCAATGTTCCGCCGCATGGGGGCTCAACGCGACTTCGCAGCGTGCACCTTGTTCCGCGAGTGCGATCTCACGGCACATCGGCATGGGTTGTTCCTCGGCCGGGAATCGGCCTCCCGTGCTGGTTCCGTGGCTGGAGGTTCGCTGGCACGATGCCGCCATGGACAGCTCGGTCCTTGTCGGCGGCACTCTGTTGGCCGGACTGGTGATCTTCATGGTAGGCGCCGTCGGGTGGCGCCTGGACTACCAGCAGCCGCTGCCGGATTCGCTGCTCGTTATCCACCAGGACCGTCGTCGCAGGGCCTGGATCCACGTGTGGATGATTGCCGCCCTGGTGGTCACTTCTGCGGGCTTGGCAGGCCTCACCGTGGCACTGGTGGAGCCCACCGCCACCGTCCTCGCAGCGATGGCGACAGCGGTGTACGTGTCCGGCGCGGTCTGTTGGATCGCCTCCCTGGCATTCCGCCTCACCGTGGTGCCCTGGGCGGCCGAGCGCACCTTCACGGACGGGTTCGTGCCCGACGGCTTTGCGGCCTACGACCAGTGGGCCGGTGCGCTCTACGTCATCCACATGCTGACCGCCTACGTCGCTTACACGGTGCTCGGGATCGCCGTCCTGATCTCGGACGATCTGCCGACCTGGCTCGGCTGGGCCGGCATCGTGTGGGGTCTCGCCTTCGCAGCCGGGTTCGCCGCGACTCGGTTCGCAGGCCCGTTCAATCCACCGTTCTGGGCGCACGTCTACACAGGAATCGTCGGGCTGGTCCTTCTCCTGCAGTGAGGATGCGAGCGCGAATGCCGGAACTCAGGACCGATGCAGAACGGCACTCATGCGTCTGCCTGGATCTCCACGATCCGCAGTCCAGCACGCTCGCTCCCCACCTCCACCTGGGCGGGGGGCGTTCGCCATGACAGCCTCGCGGAAACTGCGGGCCTGATCCAGAGTCTCGAAGACGACGAAAGTGACGCTCAGATCCTGTTGTTCAAGGTCGTTCGCCCAGAATCCGCGAACGAAGCCCGGGTTCTGCCTTACTCCGGCCACGAGTTGCGGGAGCACCGCTGCCTGCCTCTCCCGCAAGGAGTTGTCCATCTTCCAGGTTCCTGAGACGGCAAACATCGAACCTCCCGGTCTCGGCGATAGTGCTCAGCAGGTGCCGCCTTCCTGCCCGACGACGCGAACGCGATGCCGGTCCGTTACCCCGAGACGCGAGCGAAAGCGGCACATCGGGGCGGTGGGCGTTGTCTGCCGGCGTCAGGCTGTCGGTGAGGCGCTGGGCCTCGTGGAGGGCTGGTCGGTCCAGCCAAGGGTCCGGGATACGGCCAGGAAACACACAGCACTCAGGAACAGGGCGGCCATGAGAAGGGCCATGCCGCCGACGTCGGTGAGTCCGGTGAGTCCGGTGAGCGGTGTCGCTGCGGCTCCAACGGCGAAGGTCAACCCACCCTGCAGCGCTGCGGCGGTGCCGCCGACCGTGCGGCCCAACTCTTGAGCGATCGCCGTGGTGGCCGGGAAGGTCAGACCCATGCCGGCAACGCAGACCGCGAGCAGGACCCACACCGGAGCCAACTGCACTTCGTCGACTGCGAGGGCGTAAAGAGCCAGGCCGACTGCCGCGGCGGTCGAGGTCCCCACGCCGAGGGCCCTTAGCCGCGGGGACCCCACTCGTCGCACCGTGACGGTAAAGCCGACGCTCACCGCGGCCATCGCGGCGGCGTTGGTCGCGAACAGCAACGTGTACCCCGACTCGGTCAGACCGAAGTCGTCCTGCAGGACGAACGAAGAGCCGCCGATGTAGACGAAGAACCCAGCGGTTGCCAGACACTGCACCACCACGGCGACCATGAACGGACGCAGCCGAAGCAGACCGGCCATCCTGCGCCCGGTCCCAGCAAGACCAGGCGACGATCGGGCGCTCGGCGGCAACGTCTCGGGGATCCCGATCAACACCGCTGCCGTCATCACCACACCCAGGGCGGCCAGGAACAGGAAGATCGTCCGCCAGTCCCCGACGAGCAGGATCAACCCACCAACCGCCGGCGCAACTACGGGCGCGAGGAGCGTAACCGCCGCTAGCGCGCCGAAACGCACCGCCGCGTCACCGCCGCTGTGTCGGTCACTCACCACCGCTCGGCCGACAGCGAACCCGCACCCACCGACGAAACCTTGCAGCGCACGCGCCGCAATGAGGAGACCGACGCTGGGGGCCGCAGCGCAGGTCAGGGACAACACGGCGAACGCGGCCGAAGAGAAGATCAAGATCCGGCGGCGCCCGGTGGCATCGCTGATCGGCCCGCACACAAACTGACCAACCGCGAACCCGAGCAGGAAAGCAGTCATGGTCAACTGCGCTGCACTCGAAGTCGTACCCAAGGCGTCCTGCACCGCCGGAAGCGCCGCGATGTAGGTGTCCGTCGCGAAGGGGCTCACACCTGTAACCAGCACCAGCGCCACAAACGACGGGTCCTTGGTCATCGCGCGCACCCCGCGCATACTGCCGGATCAGCTCCAGTTGAGGCGAGTCAGATCGGCACGTAGGTTCGTTGCGTTCTCAGACCCGGTGTCCGTGTGTCGAACCGGCATTCTGACTCGCCAGTCTTCGCCGGTCCGCGCGGGCTCGGTCGTCGCGCGAGGACGTCAGGAGGTCCAACCGGTCGACTGGTTCGCGCGCGGATTCGTGGCGGCGAAGAGGCCTCCGGTCGGGGCAAGGACCGCGGCCACGTTGGCGATGGCGGCAGCCTTGCGCGGGAGCGGTCTCGCAGGCAATGAAGCACGCCGTCGAGCGCAGCGGAGTCGAACGGCCCGTGGACGGGAAGCCTGTTGCTGGAGGCTCCTACTAAGTCACTTCCGCAAGCTTGGCCGTGCCAGGTGGACTCCCGCCCGGTCGACGGATCACTTAGAGGGCAACCCGAAAGTGCCAGCCGTTACTTCGAGTCAGACCGGGCGGGAGAACACCCCAATCCAACATCCCTGCCGTTCTCACTCGCCTCGTCGAGCTCTTCCGCAGGCGCCATGTCGGCCAGGTGCCTTCCCTCGCCCGGCGGATCGTCATCCGATCAGCCCCGCGTACCTCTGCAGCGCAAGCACTTCCGCTGTCGTGAACGCCGAACAGCCGAGTACCTCCTGACCGTCTCCGGGCTAGGCTGCGGCGTGCCCGAGTTCAGCTGGCGACCGGCCAACGAGGCCACGACCGACGACGTCACAGCTGTGTTCGACGCCGGTGGCGCCCGCAAGTGCCGGTGCCAGGCGCTCAAGACCGCGGGCTGGATCTGGCGCGACACCACACAGGAGCAGCGGGACGCCGCGCAGGTAGAGCAGACCGGTTGCGGCACCGACCGACCCACGTCCGGGTTGATCGGGTACCTCGACGGCGAGCCGGCCGGCTGGGTCGCGGTCGAGCCCCGAGAGAACTACCCGAGGATCTGGAGCCGGAAGCAGCCCTGGATGCGGATGGACCCCGGACTCGACGGCATCTGGTCGGTCACCTGTTTCGTCGTCCGGAAGGGCTTCCGGCGGCAAGGGCTGATGTACGAGCTTGCCGCCGCCACGGTCGACTACGGCGGACAGGTGGGCGCCCAGGTCCTGGAGGGCTACCCGACCGAGCCTGCGGACGGGAAGACGGTGATCTGGGACGAGGCCTCGGTCGGGCTGCTGCAGGTCTTCCTCGAAGCTGGATACGAGGTGGTGGCCTCGCCGACTCTGCGCCGGAGGGTGGTGCGGTTGCGACTCGCGGGGCGCATGCGACGGTCCAAGCCCGCGGACTGCGCGTCGCGACATCGCACCGCATCAGCCCAACGCTCAGGCGGGCCAAGGCGGTGCTCGGTCCGAGTTCACAGCCAACCTGGGTCGCCGACATGCGCAACCTCCCGTTCCCTGACCGACGATTCGATGCCCTGATCTGTGCGGACAACGCGCTGGCGCCCTGATGTCCCACGACGACGTCGTCGTGGTCCTGGTCAGCATCCGTGACTACGAGCAAGCGCGGCGAGAGCAACTACCTGGCACCCTGCCCCAGGCCTCCGAAAACAGCATTGCCTTCCGGGTCTGGGGATGGCATGACGACCGCGCGAGGTACGACCTTCAGCACTTCCAACTGAACAACGACGCCGGAGCGTGGCACGTCGTGTGCCGACGGGCGACGTTCTGGGCGATGACGCGGAACGAACTGTCCTCCAGTGCCGACGAGGCGGGGCTCGTGGGGACTCAATGGTTGATGCCCGAACAGACCGGCTTCTTCCAACCGACTCTCTTGGGTGAGGTAGCGAGCTAAAGCAGTCCCGCGACTCGCTTCGCGATCCAGAGACTGGCCCGTCAACGTGCCGCTGAGGTGCGCGCGAAGTGCCGAAGGAACTCGCACACTCCTTGACGTCCTCCTAGGCTGCATCGGTGGATGCCGAAGACGTGCGCGTGGCCGTGTACGAATCCTTCAGCCGCACAGGTCGAGCCCCCGACCTCGATCGACTCGCAGCCCGATTCGCAGTGACCGCGGCGCAGAGTACAGGCAGCTCTGCGGGAGCTCGCAGACGGCCGACACCTCGTTCTCGGAGCCGATGGCTCCATCCTCATGGCGCACCCCTTCTCCTCGGTGCCGCTCGGGTTCTCCGTCATGGGGACGGAATCGCTCTGGTGGGGCGGCTGCGCCTGGGACTCCTTCGCCCTCCCACACCTGATGCCCTGGGAGGACGAGGTTCTCATCGCGACGCGTTGCCCATCCTGCGACCGGCCCCATGCGTGGTCGGTCGGGACCCGGCACCCCCCGGACGGAGATGAGGTCGCTCACTTCCTGGTCCCAGCAGCCCACATGTGGGACGACGTCGTGCACACCTGCGGCAACCAGAGGATCTTCTGCTCCCGAGACTGCGTCAGCGGCTGGCTCGACCGCACCGGCCAGGACGAGGGCTACGTGATGGACCTGCCCACCCTCTGGCGGTTCGCTGCCCACTGGTACGACGGACGACTCGACCACGGCTACGTCCGGCGTGAACCGTCGGCGGCACAGGACTACCTGCGAAGCGTCGGACTCTCCGGTTCCTTCTGGGGACTGTGAGCGCGCAGCGATCCCGTCGCCGGCCCGCTCTTTCGTCCCGCTGGTCAGCCGAGCGGTTCGAAGCGAGCCGTGAAGTGCCGAAGGGTCGGGGGCTCCTCGACGATGCGGTACCCGGTCAGCTCATCCGCGTGCGCCGCCACATGGCGGCAGGCCTCGATCACGTAGTCGATGTGGCTCTGGGTGTACGTGCGCCGCGGGATCGCTAGCCGGACGAGATCGCGATCCCCCGGCCTGCTCCGACCCGTCCGGCTGCCGCCCGAACATCACGGTGCCGATCTCGCAGGAGCGCACCCCGCCGGCCTCGTACAGCGCGACGGCGAGCGACTGGCCGGGATAGTGCAGCGGCGGGATGTGCGGGAGCATCGCGCGGGCATCGATGTAGACCGCATGCCCGCCGATCGGCGTCAGCACCGGGATCCCCGAGGAGACCAGCGAGTCGCCGAGGTACGCCGTCGACCGCACGCGATAGCGCAGGTAGTCGTGATGCACGACCTCGCGCAGGCCCTGAGCCAACGCCTCGAGGTCCCGACCGGCGAGGCCACCGTAGGTCGGGAAGCCCTCGCCGAGGACGAGCAGGTCGCGGCACTGCCGTGCCAGGTCGTCGTCGTCCATCGCGAGCCAGCCGCCGATGTTGCCCATCGGGTCCTTCTTCGCGCTCATGGTCATACCGTCGGCGAGGCTCGAGATCTCGCGCACGATGTCGGTCACGTCGCGCCCCGACGTGCCCGGCCTCCTTCTCGCGGATGAACCACGCGTTCTCCGCGAACCGGCAGGCGTCGAGGAAGAGCGGCTTGCCGTACCGGTCGCAGACGGCGCGCACGGCATGGAGGTTGGCGAGGGAAACCGGCTGTCCGCCGCCGCTGTTGTTCGTGATCGTGACCATGACGAGGGGGACGTCGTCGCCGCGCTCCAGCAGCAGCGCTTCGAGCGCCTCGACGTCCATGTCGCCCTTGAACGGAGAGATCGACGCCGGGTCGTGCGCCGCGGCGGGGACAAGATCGACCGCAGTCGCGCCCGTGTACTCGACGTTGGCGCGCGTGGTGTCGAAGTGCGTGTTGTTGGGGACGACCTTTCCCGGCCCACCCAGGACGCTGAACAGGATGCGCTCGGCCGCGCGGCCCTGGTGCGTCGGGATCACGTGCTCGAACGGGAACAGCTCGCGCACGGCGTCACGGAAGATGTAGTACGACGGTGACCCGGCATAGGACTCGTCGCCGTGCTGCAGCGCGGCCCACTGATCCCGGCTCATCGCGCCCGTCCCTGAGTCGGTCAGCAGGTCGACGATCACGTCCTGGGCGTGCACCTGGAACAGGTTGTAGCCCGCCCTGCGCACCGCCTCTTGGCGTTGCTCAGGCGTCGTCATCCGCAGCGGCTCGACGCTGTGGATCCGAAACGGCTCGATGATCGTGCGGAACTCGGGAGCATCCATGGCCCGCATCATCCTGGCCCGGGGACGTCGACGCCAGGAAGGCGTACGCAAGCATCGAGAGCCACGATGCTCGACCCCACGGTCCCAGGCGACTGTTCGACGGTCCCGTTCGTCGCCGTCGTGTCAGGGCACCATGGCGTGATGACTGACGGCGCATGCATCTACCACCTGACGACGAGGACCCAGTGGGACGCCGCCCAGGCCGAGGGCGTGTATCGCGGATCGACCCGAGGGAAGACGTTCGACGAGGTCGGCTTCATCCATGGGTCGTTGCCCGACCAGCTCCACGAGGTGGCCGAGCTCGTCTACGGCGAGAGCCAGGAGGAGACTGGTGGTGCTGGTGATGGATCTGGCCAGGCTCGAGGCGGACGGGCTGCCGGTTCGCTTCGAGGACGGCGGCAACGGCACGCTCTACCCGCACCTCTACGCGCCCCTGCCCTGCCGCTCGGTCCATGCGGTGCGCCCCGGTTCGTTCGACACGCAGGGCCACTTCGTCCTTGCGGACTGACGCCGCCCCGACGTCCGAGCGAGGCGCGTCAGCGGAGTGTTTCGGCCTCTTCCTCGCCCGAGCCCAGCGCATCACGCACGCCTCATCGGAGGCTGCCCCCCCCCCGTGAGCCGACGGCCTTCAGTGCGGCTCCGAGACGGTCGAAGGACAAGGGTCGGCTGTCGCATGCCCTGGGGGTCCGCACGGTGAGTCTCACCTCGTCCACCGAGCTCCATCCGGGGTCGCCCATGCCGTCCGGCACGGCCGGAGAGGTCGCGCAACGGCTCATGGACAACGTCCAGCGTGTGGTGCGTGGCCGAGGCGAGGTCGTCGAGCACGTCACCGCCGCGCTGCTCGCCGGCGGGCACGTCCTGCTCGAGGACGTACCCGGAAGCGGCAAGACCACGCTCGCCCGTGCCTTCGCCCGCTCCATCGGTGGCAGCTTCGGCCGGGTGCAGGGCACCCCCGACCTGATGCCGTCCGACATCACGGGGACGAGCATCTGGAACCCGTCCCACCAGAGCTTCACCTTCGTTCCAGGGCCGGTCTTCGCGCACGTCGTGCTCGTCGACGAGATCAATCGCACACCGCCGCGCACTCAGGCCGCCTTCCTCGAGGTGCTCGACGAGGGCGCCGTGACGGTGGACGGCGATCGGCACCCCGTCCCTGATCCGTTCTTCGTCCTGGCGACCCAGAACCCCCTGGAGCACCACGGCACCTACCCCCTCCCCGAAGGGCAGCTGGACCGCTTCGCCCTACGGCTCCGGCTCGGCCCCCTCGAGCTCGCCGACGAGGTCCAAGTCGTCCGCGAGCAGCTGGAGCACGCCACCGTCGACGATCTGGCTCCGGTCGTCGCGACAGACGAGCTGCGGCGAGCCCAGCACGAGGTGCGGCAGACCCATGTCGCCAGCCAGGTCCTCGACTACGCCGTGGCGGTGACGCGAGCCACGCGCCAGGACCAACGGGTCCACCTCGGCGCCAGCTCACGCGCGGCGATCGCGCTCGTGCGCTGCGCTCAAGCCCGGGCTGTCTGCCACGGTCGGGAGTACGTCACGCCGGACGACGTCAAGGCGCGTCGCCTCGGCCGTGCTCGCCCACCGCCTGGTCATGCTTCCCGCCCATGTCGACCTCGACGAGCTCGTCGTGCAGGAGACCCTTCGTCGGGTGGCCGTCCCGATCGGTGCGTGAGCCGGCCGTGCCCGGCGTACGGACGGCATCAGCCTCCTCCCTGTTCGCCGACCCCGTCTATCGCTACACGAAGTACTGCCTGGTCCCCGTCGGCCTGGCCGTGACCTTCGAAGGTCTGGCCTGGCTCACGGGCGACGTGTGGTTGCACGTCCTCGCCGCCCTGTGCTTCGCCACCGTGGTCGTGGCGTGCGTCGAGGACCCGCGGGTGTCCGGTTTGGCGCTCACCGTCGAGCACCCGACCTCGACCACCGTGGGCGAGCAGTCCCAGCATCGATTCACCGTGACCAACCACGGGCGTCGGTGGACGTCGACGGGCCATCTTCGACACCATGCTCACGGGCTGGAGGACGTGTCGGTGCTCCTGCCACGGCTCGCACCCGGCCAGTCGGTCACCCTCGAGGTCCCGCGCCTGGCCACCCGAAGGGGGGTCACGCCGGGGCACGTCGCCCTGGTGTCGAGCAGCGCGCCGTACGGCCTGCGCTTCACCACCGCCACCGCCCGCCTGATGGCCCCGCTGGTCGTCTGGCCGGCCCTCACCTCCTCTCCCCCGGTGCGCCCTCGCGAGCGAACCGACGGCCGGGCAGAGACGGCAGGGGCGGTCAGGCACGGCGAGACCGTGCGCGGTCTGCGGGACTGGCGAAGCGGAGACGACGCACGGCAGGTCCACTGGCGGTCGAGCGCCCGACGCGGCCAGCTCGTCGTGGTGGAGCGGGAGGCGCCCAGGCAGACACGGGTCACCCTGCTCGCCATCGGCCCCCTGTCCGACGCCCGAGGAGATCGCGCCGTGGCGACCCTGGCCACCGCCGCGGTCCAGGCGATCCGCGGTGGGGACCTGACCACCCTGTGGTCGAGCCAGCCGGGGCTGGAACAGCTCCTCACGGCGAACCGCGAGTCTGCCTTGGACTGGTGCGCCGCTCTGGACGACGCTGCCAGGCCATCGGCAGCGACCCTTGCCGAGGTCGCCGAGGCGGCCGGGCCGGGTGGAGCGGTTCATGTCACGGCGCCGAGCTTCACTCAGGAGGACTGGGACGCGCTGCGTGCGGCGCTGGGGCCTTACGCCATCGACGTGATCGATCTGGAGTCCTTGCCCGGAGCGGTTCGATGACCTCGACTGGGCAGCCGATCCCAAGGAAGCGGTGCGAACCACCTCCCTTGCACCCCGCCGCTCTGCCGCCCGGCGTGGGCCTCGACGCCGGTGACGACCGGCTGCTGCGGCTGCTCGTCCTCGGGGTGACTGCCGCGGGACTGCTCGCCCTTGCCCTGGCGGGACTGCTGTCGCCCACGTTCGCCCCCTGGGGACTGGCTGCGGTCGTGTGCGCGGCGATCGCGGCCCATTCGTGGCGGGATGCGCAGGGCCGAGCGATCCGTAAGGCGGCCAGCCTGGTCCTTCTCGTGGTCGTGCTCGGCGGCATCGTGGCCGCACACCAGCAGCTGACGACGTCTCCGTCGCCGACCCTGGCGGTCGCTCTGCTCGGCCTGTGCACGGCGCACACCCTGGTACAGGACTCCGAGCGAGATCTGACCGTGGGCATGGTCATCGGTGTCCTCATGCTCGTCCTGGCGGCAGGGACAGGTGGCCCGGGCCCGCTGGCGCTCCCGCTCGGGCTCGGTTGGGCCGGGGTCGTCGGCTCCCTCGTCGTCCTGCACCGGCACGCTCAGCTTCGTGCCGCACATGTCGGGGCTGCCGCCACTCGACCTCGGCGGTCGGCGCGCCATGTCGGGACCGTCGCCCGGGCGATCCTCGCCGTCGCCCTGACCACGGGCCTGGTCCTCCTTCTCCTCCCCGACCCCAGCGGATCCTCTCTCCCGTCACGCCTAGGGACCGGCGCGTTGCCGACCGGGGAGAGCGGGGAGTCCACGACGTCCATCCGCAGCACGTCCACGTATCAGGACGGGACCATGGACCTTCGGCTGCGCGGGGAGCTCACCGACGACCCAGTGCTCTACGTCCCCTCCGACTCACCCCACCTCTGGCGTGGCACCGTCTACGACACCTACGACGGTGGGCTCTGGTACGTCGCCGGGCCGAGCTCCGCCACCGCCGAGGTGCCGACCTTCGTGTCGCTGACCCCAGCGCCGGAGGAGGGGACGATCCCCGCCGCACCGTCGACGTCCTACCCGGTGGTGGCGACGGATCTCTTCTCCGGGGTGGTGGTGGCGCCCGGCCGCCCCGTGAGCGTGATGGCGGACAGCGCTCTGTTCAGCGGGTTGGGGTCGCTGCGCCTGGTGACCCCGGAGGGCTTCACCCGCCCCTCCATGGCCGATCAGAGCCGCGAAGCACCGACGTACGTCGTCGAGTCGACCCCCATCGACGACGTGCGAGCCGAGCCGAGCGCACCTTCGGGAGAGCTCGACCCGCCTTCTGACCTGTGGCTGAACCTGCCGTCGACGCTGCCGCAGCGGGTCCGCGACCTGGGGAGGCAGCTGGTCGATGGTGCGGGCGACACCGCGGCGGCCGTTGCCGCCGTCGAGGACTACGTCCGCGGAGCCGCTCGGTACACCCTGGACTCCCCCGTGACGCCCGACGGACAAGACGTCGTCGACGACTTCCTCTTCGGCTCAAGGCTCGGGTTCTGCGAGCACTTCGCCAGCGCCGAGGCCGTGCTGCTCCGCGCGGGCGGGGTCCACGCCCGCGTCGTGACCGGGTTCTCCGCCGCCCCGGGGGCCAGCGGAGGATGGCGACCCCTGCGTGCCAAGGACGCTCACGCCTGGGTCGAGGCGTGGGTGCCCGGCCGCGGGTGGACCGCGTCGGACCCGACGGCTGGTGCCGAGCTCGCTCCGGAGAGCGCCTCGTGGTGGGCGGGTGTCACTGACGGCGTCCGGGGGCTCCTTGCCAACGTGGGAGGACGGGCGATGCTCGCCCTTCTCCTCGTCGGCGTCGCACTCGCGTGGTTGGGGCTCGCGAGGCTCTGGCGTCGCAGGCTCGTCGCTTCCGGAGACGTCCTCGGTCCGGTCTCGCCCAGCCAGGCGGGAGCGCGACGGGATCGACCCACTGCCGGCCTTCCACCGGTTCGAACGCTCCCTCGAGACCGTGTCCGCCGGCCGCGCCCCGACCGAGACGGTGCACGAGCTGGCGCTGCGGGTCACCTCCCCAGAGAGCGACCGCTCGGTCTTCGTCGCGGTCGAGGAGGCCGCTTATGCGGTCTCACCACCGCCACAGAACACGGCCCAGCTCGCCGCCGAACAGCTGGACGCCTTGACGGGAGAGGTGCTGGCGCGGCATACGGCCATCGAGGAGAAACGGCAACGGCACCCCGGCACGACTGCCTAGAGTGTCCGAGGTCCAGGTTCGCCGCCCTCCGAAGGACAGCCATGTCGACTCTTGCTCGCCTGCTCCCAGCATCCCTTCGCGGCTACGACCGCTCCTGGCTCAGCGGCGACATCATTGCCGGGGTCACGCTGGCTGCGATCGCGATCCCCGAGTGCATGGGCTACACCTCGATCGCTCAGACACCGGTGGTCACCGGCATCTACACGATCATCTTCCCGACGCTGATGTTCGCGCTGCTCGGGTCGTCGCGCCTGCTCGTGGTCGGCGCCGACTCCGCGACCGCAGCCATCCTGGCGGCCGGGCTGGCCGGACTGGGGATCGCCGGCCTGGAGCCCAACACCACCGAGTGGCTCGCGTGGACCAGCCTCGTGGCTTTGGTCTGCGGCGGCCTGCTGCTGATCGCGCGCGTGCTCAAGCTGGGCTTCCTCGGTGACTTCCTCAGTGCCTCGGTGCTCATCGGCTTCCTCACCGGGGTGGGCATCCAGGTGTTCACCGGACAGATCCCCGACATGCTCGGGATTCCGAAGGGCACCGGCAACTGGTTCGAGCAGCAGTACTACATGCTCACCCATCTCAGCGACGCCAACCTCTGGACCGTGGCCTTCGCCGTCGGGACCTTGGCCATCATCATCGGCTTCAAGCGGTTCGCCCCCAAGATCCCCGGCGCGGTGATCGCCGTCCTGCTGTCGATCGCGATCTCCACGGCTCTGGACGCGAGCAGCGAAGGGGTCGCAGTCGTCGGACCGGTGCAGGGAGGGTTCCCGCCGATCGGCCTGCCCGAAGGGATCACCTGGAGCGACGTGCCGACGGTGCTGGGGATCGCCGTGTCGTGCTTCGTGCTGATCATCGCCCAGAGCGCCGCCACGTCACGCAGCTTCGCGATGAAGCACAACCAGAACGCAGACATCAACCGTGACCTCGTGGGGCTCAGCGCTTCGGAGCTTCGCCGCCGGGCTGAGCGGCACCTTCGTCGTCAACGGAAGCCCGACGAAGACCGAGATGCTCGACGAGCAGAAGGGCCGCACACAGGTGGCCAACATCACGATGTCGCTCGTCGCCTTGATCGTGGTGCTCTTCCTGACCGGGCTCCTCACCAACATGCCCAAGGCCGTGCTCGCCTCCATCGTCTTCCTGATCGGTGTCAACCTGATCGACATCATGGGTCTGACCAACATCCGCGCCGGACGGTTCAGCGAGTTCGTCATCGCAACCCTCACCGCGTGCGTGGTCTTCATGGTGGGCGTCGAGCAGGGGATCATCCTAGCCATCGTCTTGTCGATCCTCGAGCTGGTTCGGCGCCAGTACAAGCCGAAGGACTTCGTGCTCGGGATCGACGACCAAGGCGAGCCGACGTACCAACCAGCCGCTGCGGGCGCCGAGAGCCTTCCCGGCCTCCTGGTCTTCCGCTACGGCGCCGAGCTCTTCTACGCCAACGCCAGCCGCTTCGTCGACGACGTCCAGAACCTGGTCGCCGCGGCCCCGTCGCCCGTGCGCTGGGTGGTCCTCGACTGCTCCTCGATCGACGACATCGACTACTCGGCGGGCCTCAACCTCGGCGGTCTCATCGACGGGCTGCACCGCGACGGGCTGGTGTTCGCCGTCGCCGCGGTGGATCCAGGGCTCATCCACACCCTCGAGGCGTACGGCCTGCGCGAGCGTTTCGACCAGGCCAGGGTGTTCCCGACGGTCGCCGAAGCAGTCGAGGCCTTCCGGAACGACGTACCGGCGACCGCCTGAGCGGCAGCCCGTCAGCCGCGGGCCATCTCGTCGACGCAGACGGTGATGGCCAGGAGAAGCGCGGCGTCCTGGCCCTCGGCGAGCTGCACGCCATAGGTCTCGCGCACCCGCACCCACTTCTTGGACACCTGCGCGACGGTGTCCCCGTCGCACTCGATCTCGTACTCGTGGTCGAGGATGTTGCCGTGCGCCTTCAGGTCCTTGCCACCGTCGACGTCGATGACGTAGTGGTCCCGGATCCCCACAGCCGCTTGTGCACGGTGGCCTTCATGTCCCCGCGCTCGATGGTCATCTTGTCGCGGACGCTGAGCTTCTTCTCCTGGATCTTGGCCAGCTCGACGCCGTGCGCGTCCTCGAGGATGAACGTGTCACGCATCCGCACCGCCTTGCCGTTGACCTTGTAGACCTTGCGGCCGTCCTGGTCCTCGATCCAGAAGTCGTCGCCGATCGCGAAGACCTTCTCGCGCATCTGGTAGGTCGGGCCGTCCAGCCCGTGTCCGCGCAGCCCCATCGTCGTCCGTCCTTCGCTCGGCTGAAGTCCTGGTGCCCCACGCTAGCCCGTGACGTGGGCCGCCGCGCGACGTCCTCACGGTCCCGTCGCGCGGGCGCGCAGGTAGTCCCGCTCCGCGGGGGACGTGGCGAGGTCCGCCGCCGTGCCGAAAGCCACCTGAGCCTCCCGGACTCGGCCGCTCTCCTCGAGCAGGTGGGCCCGCACGGACTCGAGGCGGTGGTGACCGGCGAGCGCGCCGGACGCTCGCAGGTCCTCGACCAACGTGAGCCCGGCCTCCGGTCCCTCGAGGCGGGCCAAGGCGACAGCGCGGTTCAGCGTCACCATCGGCGAGGGCGCCACCACCTCGTGGATGCGGTAGAGCGCATGGATCTCCGACCAGTCCACGGGCTCGGCGTCGGTGGCCCGGGCGTGCAGCGCCGCCACCGCCGCCTGCAGCTGGTACGGGCCGAGCCGGCCGCTCGCGAGCGCCTGCTCGACGAGCGCAGAACCCTCGTCGATCTTGGAGCCGTCCCACAGGGCCCGGTCCTGCTCGGCGAGAGGGACCAGCCGACCTGCGGCATCCACGCGTGCCGCCCGTCGTGAGTCCTGCAGCAGAAGCAGGGCGAGCAGCCCGAGAGCCTCGGGGTCGCCCGGAGCCAGGTCGACCAACAGCCTCGCCAACCGTACGGCTTCCGCGCACAGCTCCCGTCGCACGGGAAGATCCGAGGAGGTCGCCGCATAGCCCTCGTTGAAGACCAGGTAGACCACGTTCAGGGCAGGCGCGAGCCGCTCGGCCAGCTCGGCCCCCTCGGGCAGCCTGAACGGGATGCCGGCGAGGGCGATCTTCCGCTTGGCCCGGACCACGCGCTGGGCCATCGTCGGCTCGGGCACGAGGAAGGCTGCGGCCACCTCCGACGTGGTCAGCCCGCACACGGCGCGCAGGGTCAGGGCCACCTGGGCGTCCTGGGCCAGGGCCGGGTGGCAGCACAGCAGGATCAGTCGGAGCTCGTCGTCGGCGAGCGGACCCTCATCGTCGGGAGTGGACGCCGACCAGGTGGTCTGACCGTCCGCGTCCCCTTCCCGCAGCCCGAGCGAGTCGGCCTCCTTGCCGGGCCGGAGCCGTTCACGCCGCACCCGGTCGAGCGCGCGGTTGCGCGCCACCGTCGTCAGCCAGGCCGCCGGGTTGCCCGGCACCCCGTCCAGCGGCCAGCGCTGGAGCGCCTCCAGGCAGGCCTCCTGGAACACGTCCTCGGCCAGGTCGAGGTCGCCGAAGCGCCGGACCAGCCCACCGAGCACGCGACCCGACTCCGTGCGGAGCAGGTGCTCGAGGGCCGGGCCGGCGTCGTCCACCGCGGTCAGGCCGGGGGCAGCTGCGCGACCGGTCGAACCTCGATGGCGCCGAACCGCGCGTCAGGGATCTGCGCCGCCCAGTCGAGCGCTTCGTCCAGGCCTTCGGCCTCCACCTGGTAGTAGCCGACGAGGACCTCCTTCGACTCCGCGAACGGACCGTCGGTGACCGCACGAGCACCGTCACGGACGCGGACGACCGTCGCCGTGTCGACCCCTTGCAGCGGGTCGCCGTAGACGAACGCGCCGGCGCCGCGCATCTTGGCGGTGTAGTCGAGGTACTCACCGAAGATGGCGTTCTGCTCGTCCTCGCTGAGCCCCGCATAGGACTCCGGGTTGACGTAGATGAGGAGCATGTACTGCACGACTGACCTCCGCGGGTGTCTGGCGGCCCGTCGCCGCCCTCACATGATGACGACGAACGGACACCGCGCACATCGACAACCGGGAACCACCGTCTTCACCCGCCCGCGAGCAGCCGCTCGAGCGCCTCCGGCCGCGCTCCCACGACCTCGACGACCTTGGTCCGGCTGGTGACGCCGGACACCAGGCTGACGTCGCGTCGCCGTACGTCGAACGCGTCGGCCACCGCGAGCAGGGCTGCCTCCGTGGCCGCACCGTCGACGGCACGCGCACCGACGCGCACGACCAGGGCTCCGTCGTAGGACCCGCCCACCACCGTCCGACCCGAACCGGGCCGCACCCGGAGGGTGACCCGCACGAGACGCGGGTCCTCAGCCGACCGGCCGCTGCGCGGCGACGAGCTCGGCGATCTGCACCGCGTTGAGCGCAGCACCCTTGCGCAGGTTGTCGTTGCTCACGAAGAGCGCGAGCCCGCGGCCTCCCGGGACCCCGGGATCCTGACGGATCCGCCCGACGAAGCTCGGGTCCCGGCCGGCCGCCTGCAGCGGCGTGGGTACGTCGCTGAGCTCGACCCCCGGCGCGTGCGCCAGCAGCTCGGTGGCGCGGGCGACCGACAGCGGTCGCTCGAACTCCGCGTTGATCGACAGCGAGTGACCCGTGAAGACGGGGACCCGCACGCAGGTGCCGGAGACCGACAGGTCGGGGATGCCGAGGATCTTCCGGCTCTCGTGGCGGAGCTTCTGCTCCTCGTCGGTCTCGAAGGACCCGTCGTCGACGAGGGAGCCCGCCATCGGCAGCACGTTGAAGGCAATGGGGCCGACGTACTTCTCCGGCGCGGGGAAGGCCACGGCCGAGCCGTCGTGGACGAGCTCGGTCGCCCGGTCCGCGACCTGACGCACCTGCTTGTCGAGCTCGTCGACGCCCGCGAGCCCGCTCCCCGACACCGCCTGGTAGGTGCTCGCGACGAGCCGCACGAGGCCCGCCTCCACATGCAGCGGCATGAGCACCGGCATGGCCGCCATCGTCGTGCAGTTGGGGTTGGCGATGATCCCCTTGCGGGCCTCGCCGACGGCCCACGGATTGACCTCGCTGACGACGAGCGGCACGTCGGGATCCATCCGCCAGGCCGAGGAGTTGTCGATGACCACGGCCCCCGCGGCCGCATAACGCGGTGCGAGCTCACGAGACGTTGCGCCGCCTGCCGAGAACAACGCGATGTCGAGGCCGGTGAGGTCCGCGGCGGCGGCATCCTCGACGACGACGTCGGTTCCGCGCCACGGGAGGGTGGTCCCGGCGGACCGGGACGAGGCGAAGTAGCGGATGCCGGCGACCGGGAAGTCCCGCTCCTCGAGGAGCCGACGCATGACCGCCCCCACCTGGCCGGTCGCGCCCACCACTCCCACGTTCAGGCCGCGGGCCGAGGTCACCGTCATCGACCGGTCCCTCCGTAGACGACCGCCTGGTCCTGGAGCGCGTCGAGACCGAACGCGGAGTGCACCGCGCGTACGGCGACGTCGACGTCGTCCTCACGCGTCACGACGGAGATCCGGATCTCCGACGTCGAGATCATCTCGACGTTGACCCCGACCTCGGCGAGCGCGGCGAAGAAGGTGGCGGAGACCCCCGGGTGACTCCTCATGGCGGCACCCACCAGCGAGACCTTGCCGATGGTGTCGTCGTAGATGAGCCGCTCGAACCCGATGGCGTCCTGGACTGCGGTGAGCGCGGCGGTCGCCCGTTCACCGTCGGCCCGCGGGAGCGTGAACGTGATGTCGGTGCGACCCGTCGAGGCCGCCGAGATGTTCTGGACGATCATGTCGATGTTCACCTCGGCGTCGGCCACCGCGCGGAAGATGGCTGCGGCCTCGCCGGGCTTGTCGGGGACGCCGATCACCGTGACCTTGGCCTCGCTGCGGTCGTGGGCGACGCCCGAGATGATGGCCTGCTCCATGTCGTCCCTCTCATCGGTGACCCAGGTGCCCTCGCGCTCGCTGAAGGAGGAGCGCACATGGATCGGCAGGTTGGAGCGCCTCGCGTACTCGACGCACCGCAGGTGCAGCACCTTCGCCCCGGCGGCCGCCAGCTCGAGCATCTCCTCGTAGGAGACGCGTTCGAGGCGCCGGGCCGTGGGCACGATGCGCGGGTCGGCGGAGAAGACCCCGTCGACGTCGGTGTAGATCTCGCAGACCTCGGCGCCGAGCGCCGCCGCCAAGGCGACGGCGGTGGTGTCGGAACCACCGCGCCCCAGCGTGGTGATGTCCTTGGTGTCCTGACTGACGCCCTGGAAGCCGGCGACGATCGCGACGGCGCCTTCGGCGAGCGCTCCCTGGATCCGGCCCGGCGTGACGTCGATGATGCGGGCGCGGCCGTGGACCGAGTCGGTGATCACCCCGGCCTGGCTGCCGGTGAACGAGCGCGCCTCCTGGCCGAGGTCGGCGATGGCCATGGCCAGCACCGCCATCGAGATCCGCTCGCCTGCGGTGAGGAGCATGTCGAGCTCGCGAGGCGCCGGGTTCGGCGTCACCTGTTGGGCGAGGTCGATGAGCTCGTCGGTGCTGTCCCCCATCGCCGAGACCACCACCACGACCTCGTAGCCGGCGTTCTTGCTGTCCACGATGCGGCGGGCCACCCGCTTCACGCACTCAGCGTCGGCGACGGAGGAGCCGCCGTACTTCTGGACGATGAGCGCCACGGGCTCGCACCTCCTGCCGGATCCGACGGGTCTCGGTCAGGTCACGAGTCTACCGAGGCCTCGGAGGGCGCCTCCCGACGTCCGCATCGTGGGACCGGCGTCTCACGACTTCGTCGGAGACGGCCCGGCCCCTCAGGGCCGCAGCAGCGCGTCGACCTCAGCCTCCATGGCGGCGTCGTCGTCGGCGTCGAGGCGCTGATGGCTCACGATCGACAACAGGGCCCGTTGCGCCTGCAGCGCGTGCTGCCCCCAGCTCGACAGGTACGAGAACTGCCACCACCAGAGGGCCTCGTCGACCCGTCCTTCGTCGTAGTGGCGAAGCCCGTGCGCCAGGTCGATGGCCACGTCGGCCACGTCGTCGCTGATCCGCCCGAGGTGCGGCTCGACCGGGAGCAACGGGTCGAAGACCGAGGCGTACTCGTCGATGCCGTCGAGCAGGCCGGCCAGGCCTTCGCGCAGCGGGTCGGCGTCGGGGTCTGGTCCGGCGTCGGCTTCGTAGCGCTCGCCCGGCACGACGTCCTCGACGGCGGCGAGCATCGCCCCGGCCATCGAGATCTGAGCCAGCTGGACGACCAAGGCCGAGATCGTCGTCTCGGGGGCGCCCCCGGCGGCGATCTCGGACACCCCGGCGATGAACGTGCGTGCGTGCGCCTCGACGTCAGAAGCGAAGTCTTCGAGGTCCTCGGGCATCACGGCCTCCGGTGGGTCGGGGACAGGCCGGCCGGACGACCGGACACGGTTGCGGTTGCGGGTGCGGTTGCGGGCAGGTCACACATCGAGCAGCCGCCGCCCCTCGAAGGCACGACCGAGCGTGACCTCGTCGGCGTACTCGAGATCGCCGCCGACCGGCAGCCCGCTCGCCAGCCGGGTCACCCGCAGGCCCATCGGCTTCATCAGCCGGGCGAGGTAGGTGGCCGTGGCTTCGCCCTCGAGGTTCGGGTCAGTGGCGAGGATGATCTCGGTCACGGTGCCGTCGGCCAGTCGCACCATGAGCTCGCGCACCCGGAGGTCGTCGGGGCCGATGCCCTCGATCGGGCTGATCGCCCCGCCGAGCACGTGGTAGCGGCCCTTGAACTCCCGGGTGCGCTCGACGGCCACGACGTCCTTGGGCTCCTCGACGACGCAGATGACCGTGAGGTCGCGCCTGGGGTCCAGGCAGACCCGGCACTCCTCGGCCTCGGCGACGTTGCCGCAGGTGCGGCAGAACCGCACCTTGTCCTTGACCTCGGTGAGGGCATGCACCAACCGGCGCACGTCAGCCGGGTCGGAGGCGAGGAGATGGAAGGCGATCCGCTGGGCGCTCTTCGGACCGACCCCGGGCAGCCGCCCGAGCTCGTCGATGAGGTCCTGGACCGCTCCTTCGTACACACCGGCAGCCTACGGGTCGGCGCCGACGGCCGGACGCTCGCCGAGCCCAGCCTTCGCCTGCCCGTTGGACGACACCGCACCTCGACCAGCAGGATCGCCGGCATGCCGGTCGAACCGACGTACCCCACCTCAGCGCCGCCTCCAGAGGTGATCCCGCTCGGTCCCCTCACCCTGCGCCGCTGGCGGACCGACGACGTGGCGGAGCTCGACGCGGTGGTCCAGCGGTCGGTCGACCACCTCCGGCCCTTCATGGGGTGGGCACCGACGAGCACGCTGGAGGAGATCGCTGCGTTCCTGGGTCGCGCCCACGCGCAGTGGGAGGCGCGCACGGCCTACGGCTTCGCCCTCACGCTCCCAACCACCGGCGCAGTGGTCGGATCCGGCGCCCTGATGGGCCGTCTCGGACCCGGCGCGCTCGAGATCGGCTACTGGGTCGCCGCCGACGCCACCAGACGAGGCTTCGCCACGTTGGCGACTGCGGGCCTGGCTCGGGCCGGGCTCGCACTCCCGGGCGTCGAGCGCATCGAGGTCCACCACGACGTCGCCAACACCGCGAGCGCCCGGGTGCCGGCGAAGCTGGGCTTCACCTACGTCGGCGAGGTAGAGGCCGAGGTGGAGGCCGAGGCCGAGACTGGAGTCCTCTCCGTGTGGACGATCGACCGGGAGCATTGGTCGGCGAGTCTCGGAGCGCAACTGCTCGCCGAGCAGGAAGCACGTTCATGATCGATGGCGATACGGGTGCGTCCCAAGGCCCCTGATCGCCCGCTCGATCACCACCGCGTTCGCTGATCGATCATGCGAGCGCGAGGCGGCAGGCCGGTCCGTGTCGGACATCCGCGGACGTCAGCCCGGGCCGAACTCCCCGATCACCGTGCCGCCGAGCTCGCGGGCCACGAGGTCGGCACCGGCGAGGCCCGCGTCCTCGGCGTCCTCGTCGTCATCGGCGGGGACGTCGTCCTCGGGGCGGACCGTGGGGGCTGCAGCGACCGGACGACCCGCCGGGTCCGCTGCTGGACGGGCAGCAGCGGACGCGTCGGCCTGGCTGCCTGCCGACGAAGCCGAGGCGACCGGAGCCGGATCAGCGGCACTGGCCGCAGCGATCGATGGCGCGGCCTGCGCGGGAGCCGGCCGCGGCGCTGTCGCGGGGGGCGAAGCATGGCTCACCGACGCCACGGACGGGTCGAGCACGGCGTCGATCCGACGGTCCAGCCCCAGGACGTCGATGAGCGACTGCCGGACGATCTCGTCGTGACCGCTGGCCGAGAAGCCGCGCCGCTTTCCCTCGTTGCCGAAGGCCAGCACCAGCACCCGGTCGTCGACCGAGGAGACCTGCACCTGCTCCATGAGCAGCATCCAGGTGACCCGCCGGTTCGCCTTCACGCGGTCGAGCACCTGCGGCCACATCTGCCGTACGGCGTGGACGTCGACGCCCCCCGCCGCCGCGCCGTCCGGCGTCACAGGTTCGGCGGAAGCCGGGTCCGAGTCAGTGACCGGTTCCCCAGCGACCTCGGGAACCTCTGCAGCGGCTGGCGCTCCGTCGGAGGTCCGAGCAGCCGACCGGTCGGTCTCCACGACCGGTGGTACGGGCTCCGCGGCCGGAGCGGGTGTCGCAGACGCCGACGGTGCGGTCTCCGTCGCCGTCGGCTTGACCCGGGCCGGCTGCGCGGGTGCTGGCATGGGGGACCCTGACCCGGAGACGTCGAGGCGACGCTCCAATCGGTCGAGGCGGGCGTGCGCACCCCGGGCGTCCTCATCCACCCCCGGCAGCATCACCCGGGCGCAGACGATCTCCAGAAGGAGCCGAGGCGCCACCGCGCCCCGCATCTCCGCGAGCCCTCCGTTGACCACGTCGGCGGCCCGAGTCAGCTGTGCGCTCCCGAAGCGGCCCGCTTGGAGGCGGAGCCGCTCGAGCTTGTCCGCGGGAGCCCGCACGATGCCGAGGTCGGCGGCGTCGGGCACCGACTCGAGCACCAGCAGGTCGCGCAACCGCTCGAGCAGGTCTTCGGCGAACCGTCGCGGGTCGTGACCGGTCTCGACGACCCGGTCGATGGTGGCGAACATCTCGCGGGCGTCGTGAGCGGCGAAGGCGTCGACCATCTCGTCGATCAAGGACTCCTCGCTGTAGCCCAGGAGCGAGGCCGCGAGCTCGTAGGTGACTCCCTCGTCCCCCGAGCCCGCCGCCAGCTGGTCGAGCACCGACAAGGAGTCACGCACCGAGCCGCCACCTGCGCGCACCACGAGGGCGAGCGCCGCATCGTCGATGACGATGCCCTCCTCGCCGGCGATCCGCCGCAGGTGTGCCTCGAGCGTGCGGGGAGCAACCAGCCGGAAGGGGTAGTGGTGGGTGCGGGAGCGGATGGTCTGCAGGACCTTCTCGGGCTCGGTGGTCGCGAAGATGAACTTGAGGTGCTCGGGCGGCTCCTCGACGAGCTTGAGCAGGGCGTTGAAACCGGCACCGGTCACCATGTGGGCCTCGTCGATGACGTAGACCTTGAAGCGGCTCGCGACCGGTGCGAAGAAGGCCTTCTCGCGCAGGTCACGCGCGTCGTCGACCCCGCCGTGACTCGCGGCGTCGATCTCGACGACGTCGATGCTGCCGGGGCCGAGCGGCGCGAGCTCGACGCACGATCGGCAGGTGCCGCACGGTTCCGGCGTCGGCCCCTGCTCGCAGTTCAGCGCCCGGGCCAGGATGCGCGCGCTGGAGGTCTTGCCGCAGCCGCGTGGACCGCTGAACAGGTAGGCGTGGTGCACCCGGTTGCTGCGCAGCGCCTGCTGCAGGGGGTCGGTGACGTGCTCCTGGCCGACGACCTCGGCAAAGGTCGCCGGACGGTACTTGCGGTAGAGAGCGAGGGACACGGCGGCCACCCTATGCGGGGCCGGCGACGGGTCGGGACCCTGAGGACGACGCGGGGGGACGCAGCGACCCCCCGCGCACCCGCCAGAGCCCACCTGCCCTTGCTGCCTTCCGGCCCTGGGGGGGTTCAGCGGGATGACGCCACGCGAGGGGTCGAGGCCATCGTACGGGCTCAGCGGGGCGCCCTCGGCCCGGGATTAACGACCCGGCGCCGCCCGCCGGTATCCTCCTCGGCGGAGGATTCGCATAGTGGCCGAGTGCGCACGCTTGGAAAGCGTGTAGGGGGCAACCTCTCGCGGGTTCAAATCCCGCATCCTCCGCCAGCGTCCCTTGCGTCCGAGCAACCGTGCCCTATCGCGCTCGGTTGGTCGGACGCACGAGGGTGCGTCAGCGGCGGCGTTTGGCGGTGCCGAACAGTCCGCGAACGATCTCGCGGCCGAGGGTCGTGGCGGCTGCGGCGGCGAAGACCTTCACCGTCTTGCTCGTCTGCGACTCGGGTTCGCGACGCGCCGGCGTCGCCGACGGTGCGGGTGCGGGCGCCGGAGCGGCCGGCGGGGGTGCAGCGGCAGCGTCCTCCGCCTGGGCCGCGGCCAGTCGTGCGGCCAGCTGCTCGTAGGCCGACTCGCGGTCGATCGCCACGCCGTACTTGGGCCACAACGTCGACCCGGCCACCATCTGCTGCATCAGGGCAGCCTCGGTCGGCCCCATGAGCGACTGGGGCGCCTGCAGCCGGGTCCAGGCGACCGGGGTCGGCACGCCTCGCTCCGACAGCACCGTCACGATGGCCTCGCCGATGCCCAGCTGAGTGAGCACCTCCTCGAGGTCGTACGCGGACTTCGGGAACGTCGAGACCGTCGCGCGCAGCGCCTTGGCGTCGTCTGGGGTGAACGCCCGGAGCGCGTGCTGCACCCGGTTGCCGAGCTGGGCCAGGATGTCGCCGGGGACGTCCTTCGGGGTCTGGGTGACGAAGTAGACACCGACCCCCTTGGACCGGATGAGCCGGACGGTCTGGGTGACCTGCGTGAGGAAGTCCTTCGAGGCGTCCGTGAAGAGCAGGTGCGCCTCGTCGAAGAAGAAGACCAGCTTGGGCTTGTCGACGTCGCCGACCTCGGGGAGGTCCTGGAACAGGTCGGCGAGCAGCCACATGAGGAACGTCGAGAACAGCGCCGGGCGGTCCTGGAGCGCAGGCAGCTCCAGGACGGAGATGACCCCGCGACCGTCAGGACCCAGCCGCAGGAGCTCGGTCGTGTCGAACTCGGGCTCGCCGAAGAAGACCTCGGCGCCCTGGTCCTGGAAGCCGATGAGCTCACGCAGGATCACCCCCGCCGTGGCCTTGGACAGGCCACCCAGGGTGGCCAGCTCGGCCTTGCCCTCGTCGCTCACCAGGTGGCTCACGACGGCGCGGAGGTCCTTGAGGTCGAGCATCGGGAGCCCGGCGGTGTCGGCGTAGTGGAAGACCAGCCCGAGCGACGACTCCTGGGTCGCGTTGAGGCCGAGCACCTTCGACAGCAGGACCGGCCCGAAGGACGTGATGCTCACCCGGATCGGGACCCCGGTGCCCTGGCCCCCGAGCGCGTAGAACTCGACGGGGTACGCGGTCCCCGTCCAGGCTTGGCCCACCTCGCCGGCCCGAGCCGCCGTACGGTCGCTGGTCGCACCGGCGGTCGCCAGCCCGGACAGGTCGCCCTTGACGTCGGCGAGGAAGACGGGGACGCCCTGCTCGGACAGCTGTTCTGCGAGCCGCTGCAGGGTCTTGGTCTTGCCCGTCCCGGTGGCACCCGCGACCAGGCCGTGCCGGCTCACCATCGACAACGGGATGCGGACCTTGGCCTCGGGAGCTGTGGCGGCCCCGTCGACGACCAGGGCGCCGACCTCGAGCGAGGCGCCGGCGAAGCCGTATCCCTGGGTCACCTGCGCGACGACGTCGACCTCGTCCTGCTCAGCCACCGACCGACCTCCTCGACCCCGGACGCGACCGGGCGCGCCCGTGCACGCCGCACCTCGCCGGGAAGGTCACCCTAGGACGCTCTCGTAGAATCGTCAGGTGATCTTCCTCAGGGTCGGCGACGGTCGTCCGTACCCCGACCACGGCCTCTCGGCCAAGGACTGGTCGGCCGTGGCGCCGCGACAGGTGCGGCTCGCCGAGCTCGTCACCACCAAGGCGGCTCTCGACCTGGAGACCCTGCTCTCCTCGGACGCGACGATCTTCGGTGACCTCTTCTGCCATGTGGTCCGCTGGGAGGGTCAGCTCTACCTGGAGGACGGTCTGCACCGCGCCGTCCGTGCGGCGCTCCAACAGCGACAGGTGATCCACGCTCGGGTGCTCGACGTCGACGCCCTGCCGGGCGTGCTGCCCGCCTCCGCCACGGCGAGGCGCCGGAAACCGGATTCGGGGCGTCCGACCGCGTAGATTGACCGCGATGAGCACGCTCACGCCGTCAGGCGGACGCAAGAGGCGCGGGGGCCAGGCCCTCACGGTGATCCTGATCGGCCTGCTCGTGCTCGCGGCCGGCGGCTACCTCGGCTGGCGCCTGATGAACCGCGACGACACGACCGCGAGCCCGGGACCGACGAACTCCAGCTGTCCCTCTCCCGGCGCCTCACCCTCCGGCTCGCCCGGCGCGTCAGCGAAGCCCCTGCCCAAACCGTCGACGATCACCGTCGACGTCCTCAACTCGACCGACCGGCAGGGCCTGGCCAAGACGACGGCAGGACAGCTCGAAGCACGCGGATTCCGCATCGGAGCCATCGACAACGATCCGCTGGGCAAGAAGATCGCGGGCACCGCCCAGGTCCGGTACGGCCCGAAGGGCAAGCGCAACGCCACCGTCGTCGCCGCCCAGGTCACGGGCTCGACCCTGGTCAACGACAAGCGGACCAGCAAGGTGGTCTCGCTCGCCCTCGGCGAGGCCTACACGGGCCTGGCCACCCCCGAGGAGGCGGCGGCTGCGCTGACCCCCTCGCCGTCCCCCACCTGCTGAGCACGATGTCGCCGCTGCGGTGCGTGTGGTTCGCGGCCGCCACGACGGTCGCCCTCATCTGCGGGGCGGGCTGCGATGCCGGGATGGCTGACGCAGACACCGTGGTCCCCGCCACGAACCGCCCCTCGGGCGTCCCGTCTCCCTCGTCCGCGTCGCCGCCGACGGCCTCGCCCACGCTCTCGTGCGTGGACCGGACCCTGGCCGGGCTCGACCTGCAGGGACGGGTCGGCCAGCTGCTCATGCTCGGCTTCGACGCAGGCGGACCGCCCGATCCGGCGATCCGCCTGGTGACTGACCACCGCCTGGGTTCGGTGACCCTCATCGGTCGCAGCTACGCCGGCGTCGGAGCCGTACGAGCGACGACGGACCGGCTGCAGGCCGCGGCAGATCTCCCGCTCTTCGTGGGTACCGACCAGGAGGGCGGCCAGGTCCAGGTCCTGCACGGACCCGGCTTCCCCGAGATGCCCAGCGCTGAGGAGCAAGGGCAGCTCTCCCGGTCCGGCAGCTCGAGCGGAAGGCGCAACGGTGGGGCGCGGCCCTGGCGTCCGCAGGGGTGAACCTCAACCTCGCGCCGGTGCTCGACGTCGTCCCTCGGGCCCTGGGCGCGAGCAACCAACCGATCGGCCGCTACGACCGCGCCTACGGATCCGCTCCGCGCGAGGTCGCCTCGCACGGCCTGGCCTTCGCACGAGGGATGGATGCTGCGGGCGTGCTGCCCGTGGTCAAGCACTTCCCGGGGTTGGGCGCCGTCCGCGGCAACCCGGACGTGAGCGTCAACGTGGTGGACACCACCACGACACCCACCAGCGGTGCCGTCGTCCCGTTCCGCGCTGCCGTCGACGCCGGCATCCCGATGGTGATGGTGTCCTCGGCCCGCTATGCCCGGCTCGACCCGGCCGAGCTGGCGCTGTTCTCCGAGGCGATCGTCACCGGGCTGCTGCGCGAGGATCTCGGCTTCACCGGAGTCGTCATCACCGACGACGTCGGCGCCGCCGCAGCCGTACGCGCCGAGGCGCCAGTGGCCGCCCGCGCCATCCGGGTCCTCGAGGCCGGCGGCGACCTGATCCTCACGGTCCAGGCGCAGGACGTGCCGAAGATGGCCAGGGCCATGACCGAGCGCGCAGAACGCCGCCCGGCCTTCGCCCGGCTCGTCGACGCCTCCGCGGAACGGGTCCTGACGGCCAAGGATGCCGCGGGGATCCTGGGGTGCTCCGGAACCTGACGGCGACGACGGTCAGGCCGCCCAGGTCACAGGTGCGACACAAACCGCCCCACCTCCACGGAGGGTGTGTAGCCTGCGCCCAACTGACGGCCGAATCCCTGGGTACCTGGAGATGACATGCGACGAATTCCCCTCCCGCTGATCGCCGCCCTGACCACAGGTGCCGTGCTGGCCCTGTCGGGCTGCGGGAGCTCCGGCGGTACGACGGCCACCGGGCCCACGCCGTCAGGGTCGGGCGCCACGGGTGCCGCTGTCTGCGACGGGGTCGACACAGCGGGCACCGACGAGCTGGCCAGCATCTGCAAGGCGGGCACGATCGTCGTCTCCACCGACCCGGCCTACCCGCCGCAGTCGTCGCTCAACGACGCCACGGGCGACTACGAGGGCTTCGACATCGACGTCGCCACCGAGATCGCCAAGCGGCTCGGCGTCGAGGTCGAGTGGACGGCGCCGGCCTGGGAGGTCATCACCGCCGGTGGCTGGAACGGCCGCTGGGACATGTCGGTCGGTTCGATGTCGGTGACCGATGAGCGGGCCAAGGTCCTGAACTTCACGCCCGCCTACTACTACACGCCCGCCTCGATCGCCGTGCACAAGGACAACACGACGATCAACGACCTCACGACCGACCTCGACGGCAAGAAGATCGGGGTGTGCAGCGGGTGCACGTACGACGCCTTCCTCAACAAGACCCTCGCCATCCCGGGCTACACCTTCGACTTCGTCGTCGACGACGCCAAGGTCTCCGGGCTACGACACCGACACGACCGCGATCCAGGACCTCTCGCTGGGCGACGGGACCCGGCTCGACGCGGCCATGTCGGCCATCACGGTCCTCCAGGGCGCGATCGCCGCCGGCGCCCCGATCAAGGTGGTCGGCGACCCGTTGTTCTACGAGCCGCTCGGCGTCGCCTTCGACAAGAAGGCGGACAGCGACGGCCCTCGCGCGGCGGTGAGCACCATCGTCGAGGAGATGCACGCTGACGGCACGCTCACGGCTCTGTCGAAGAAGTGGTACGACGGGATCGACTACACCACCGCGCAGTGACGTGATGACTGCTGCTCGCTGCCCGGACGACGATGACGACGGTCGCGCAGGGCCAGCCGGGCCTGTACGAGCGCTTCCAGCTCGCCAGTGCGCGGGTGCCCGTTCCGGGCCAAGCTCGCGGTGGTGTGGTTCTTCATCGCCGTCATCCTCATCGGCCTGTTCTCGATGGCGGGCTTCGACGTCGGCTGGATGCGGGAGAAGTTCTGGTTCGTCGCCCAGGGGCTGAAGTACACCATGCTCCTGGCGATCGCGGCGATCGCGTTGGCGTGCATCATGGCGCTGATCGGCTCGCTGTGCCGGCTGTCCTCCAACCCCGTCCTGTTCGGGGTGTCCGGCTTCTACACCTCGTTCTTCCGCGGGACACCACTGATCGTCCAGCTCTTCCTCATCTACCTCGCTCTGCCCCAGATCGGCGCCGGGTTCGGACAACCCCCGTCTCACCGAAGCCCTGACTCTCTCGGTCTTCCAGGCGGGCGTCATCGGCTCTGGGCCTGAACTACGGCGCCTACATGACCGAGATCTTCCGGGCCGGCATCCAGTCGGTGCCGCACGGGCAGTGGGAGGCCGCCGAGGCGCTGGGCATGAAGTACTCCCAGCGGATGAGGCGGGTGATCCTTCCTCAGGCGCTTCGCGTCATCATCCCGCCGACGGGCAACGAGTTCATCGCGATGCTCAAGGACACCGCCCTGGTCGGCTTCCTCGGGTGTCGTCCCAGGGCTCGGAGGAGATCTTCCGAAGGGCGCAGCTCGTGGGCAAGGCCGACTTCAAGAACCTCGAGGCCTACCTGCTCGCTGCGCTCATGTACTGGGCGCTCACGGCGCTGTTCACCGTCTTCCAGGCGCGGCTCGAACGTCGGCTCGGCAAGGGGTACGTCCGCACGAGCGAGGCCCGTACCGTCGCCGTCGCCGCGGCCGGCGGCCAACCCGGTCTCGCGGCACCGCCAGCACCCCTCGCGGTCGACGCGGACGTGGTGCACGACGAGGGGGGGCCCCATGACACCGCGCTCGAGCGAGGATGTCGTGGTCCGGGTCGAGGGGGTCCACAAGAGCTTCGGCAACCTGGAGGTCCTCAGCGGCGTGGACCTCGACGTCCACCGCGGCGAGGTCGTCGTGATCTTCGGACGGTCGGGCTCGGGCAAGAGCACGCTGCTGCGGTGCATCAACTTCCTCGAGGACCCGACGGAGGGGACGATCGAGGTCGCTGGGCTGCGGCTCGAGGGCGGCCACCGCACCCGGGCCAAGCGCGAGCAGGTACGCCAGCTGCGCATCAGGGCCGGCATGGTGTTCCAGCAGTTCAACCTCTTCCCGCACATGACCGTGCTGCAGAACGTCATGGAGGCACCCGTCCGGGTCAAGGGGGTCTCCAAGGACACGGCCCGCGGCATGTCGCTGCAGCTGCTCGACCTGGTCGGTCTGGCCGACAAGGCCGACGTCCACCCGATCCGGCTCTCCGGAGGGCAGCAGCAGCGGGTGGCGATCGCCCGGGCCCTGGCGATGGAGCCCGAGGTCATGCTCTTCGACGAACCCACGTCAGCCCTCGACCCCGAGCTGATCGGCGAGGTGCTCTCCGGTCATGAGGAACCTCGCCAAGGTCCACATGACCATGATCGTGGTGACGCACGAGATGGGCTTCGCCCGCGAGGTCGCGAACCAGATGTGCTTCTTCCACGAGGGGAAGCTCCTCGAGCAAGGCACGCCGGACCAGTTGTTCAACCACACGCGGCACCCCGAGACGAAACAGTTCCTCGAAGCGGTCCTGTAGGTCGTCCGCGCGGGCGGATGGAGCCAGCGAGCTGTCCTAGCCGCCGATGGCGGACATCGGGCGAGCGGGCTGGATGAACAACGGGTCGTTGATGCCGTGCCCGGGCAGCTTGTCGGCCACCACCTGACGGAGCCTGCGCTCGACCTCGGCCCGCACGCCGGCCGGGGTGAGCGACTCGTCGCGCAGCACGCGGCGGAGGTCCAGCTCGTCCTTGGCGAACAGGCAGTTGCGCAGCTGGCCGTCAGCCGTGAGGCGTACGCGGTCGCAGGCGGCGCAGAAGGCGCGGGTGACGCTCGCGATGATGCCCACCCTCGCCGGTCCCCCGTCGACGTCGAACTCCTCTGCCGGCGCAGACCCACGACCGGGCACCGGCGTGAGAGTGAAGTGCTCCGACAGCGCCGCGAAGGTCTCGTCAGCGGTCACCATGTGCTCGCGCTGCCAGGTGCCGCCGGCATCCAGAGGCATCTGCTCGATGAAGCGCAGCCTCCACCCTTCCGCGATGGCGTGCCGCAGCAGCGAACGGTGCCTCGTCGTCGTTGACGCCCCTCATGAGCACGGCGTTGACCTTCACCGGGTCGAGCCCTGCCGTCTGTGCGGCCCGGATGCCGGCGATGACGTCGTCGAAGCGGTCGCGGAACGTCATGGCCTTGAAGCGGTCCCGGTCCAAGGTGTCGAGGCTGACGTTCACCCGCTGAAGACCAGCGTCGCGCAACGGCTGTGCGAGCTCCGGCAGCTTGAGCCCGTTGGTCGTGAGGCTGATCTCGGGCGGCTGGGCGAGCGCGTTGATCCGCCGCACGATGTCGACGACGTCAGGACGCATCAGCGGCTCGCCACCGGTGAGCCGTACTCCGTCGACACCCAGGCCGGTGGCCACGTCGAGCACCAGCAGGAGCTCGTCGGTGGTCAGCAGCTCCGGGCCAGGGATCCAGTCGGCGAAGTCGGCCGGCATGCAGTAGGTGCAACGCAGCGAGCACCGGTCGGTGAGAGACACCCGGAGGTCTCGATGCACTCGGCCGTAGGTGTCGACCAGCGCGCTCACGCGCTGTTCACCCACTCGTCGGTGCCGTCAGCGAAGATCTGGTGCTTCCAGATCGGCAGCCGGAGCTTGGTCTCCTCGACGAGATCGGCGCACGCCGCGAAGGCCTCCCGACGATGAACGGCGCTGACCGCGGCAACCAGTGCCGTGTCTCCCACCTCGAGGGAGCCGACCCTGTGCAGGACCGCCAACGCGATGACCTCGTGCCGGGCTGCCACGTCGGCGGCAACCTCGGCGATCACCGCGGCGGCCGTGGGGTGACCCTCGTACTCGAGCCGGGTGACTTCCCGTCCCTGGTCGTGGTCACGCACGTCCCCGGAGAAGGTGACCACGGCCCCCGCGGAGGGGTCCGTGACGAGACCCGCGGCGTCGCTCGCACCGATGGTCCGATCGACCACATCGGCGAGCCGCACGTCCGTCATCCGCTCATTATGGTCGGTCCTGCCAGTCCCACCCGCCGACCTCGAACCGGCGGCCCGGGGCCGCGGGGAGTCGTGGGCACTCGGCACGGTCCCGACGAGCCGCTCTGCGATGCTCTCGTCATGGTCGGCTCTCGGGGATCGAGGCGGCGACGAGGGTGGACGGAGTGAGACAGGAATGAGCAAGGCCGAGAAGTCCGACGCGGCGGCGCCCGAACCGCGCGTTGCCGACAGCCACGACCTGATCCGCGTGCACGGCGCGCGCGTGAACAATCTCAAGGACATCAGCGTCGAGATCCCGAAGCGCCGGCTCACGGTGTTCACCGGTGTCTCCGGCTCGGGCAAGAGCTCGCTGGTGTTCGGCACGATCGCCGCCGAGTCCCAGCGCCTGATCAACGAGACCTACAGCACCTTCGTCCAGGGCTTCATGCCGACGTTGGCGCGCCCGGACGTCGACGTCCTCGAGGGCCTGACGACAGCGATCATCGTCGACCAGGAGCGGATGGGCGCGAACTCCCGCTCCACCGTGGGTACGGCCACCGACGCCAACGCGATGCTGCGCATCCTCTTCAGCCGGCTCGGAGAGCCGCACATCGGCTCTCCCCAGGCGTTCTCCTTCAACGTGGCGTCCATCAGCGGTGCCGGTGCCGTCACCGTCGAGCGCGGTGGACAGACCGTCAAGGAGCGCCGCAGCTTCTCCATCACCGGAGGCATGTGCCCGCGTTGCGAGGGCATGGGGTCGGTCACCGACTTCGACCTGACTGCGCTCTACGACGACTCGAAGTCGCTCAACGAGGGTGCGCTCACGATCCCCGGCTACAGCGTCGACGGCTGGTACGGCCGGATCTTCCGAGGCTGCGGCTTCTTCGACCCTGACAAGCCGATCCGCGCCTTCACCAAGCGAGAGCTCCAGGCACTGCTCTACAAGGAACCGACCAAGATCAAGGTCGAGGGCATCAACCTCACCTACGAGGGACTGATCCCGAGAATCCAGAAGTCGTTCCTGTCCAAGGACGTCGATGCCATGCAGCCGCACATTCGCGCGTTCGTGGAGCGGGCGATCACGTTCACCACGTGCCCCGACTGCGGGGGGACCCGACTCAGCGAGGCGGCGCGTTCGTCGAAGATCGACGGGATCAACATCGCCGATGCCTCCGCGATGCAGATCAGCGACCTGGCCGAGTGGGCGCGCGGATTGGACGCGCCCACCGTCGCGCCACTCCTGACGAAGCTGCGGCACACGCTCGACTCCTTCGCGGAGATCGGGCTCGGGTACCTCTCCCTCGACCGTCCGTCGGGGACGTTGTCGGGCGGCGAGTCACAGCGCACCAAGATGATCCGTCACCTCGGTTCCTCGCTCACCGATGTCACCTACGTCTTCGACGAGCCCACCATCGGCCTGCACCCCCACGACATCCAGCGGATGAACGCCCTGCTGCTGCAGCTTCGCGACAAGGGCAACACGGTGCTCGTCGTCGAGCACAAGCCGGAGACGATCGCGATCGGCGACCACGTGATCGACCTCGGTCCCGCCGCAGGAACGGCCGGGGGAGAGGTCATGTTCGAGGGCACCGTCGACGGGCTCCGGACCAGCGGGACGGTGACCGGGCAGCACCTCGACGACCGCGTGTTCGTCAAGTCGTCAGTCCGGACGCCGGCGGGGGCGCTGGAGGTGCGCGGTGCGGTCACCCACAACCTTCGGGACGTCGACGTCGACATCCCCCTCGGCGTGCTGGTGGTGGTCACCGGAGTGGCCGGGTCGGGGAAGAGCTCCCTCATCACGGGCTCGGTCTCAGGTCGCGACGGGGTGGTGGCGGTCGACCAGGCAGCGATCAAGGGCTCGCGACGCAGCAACCCGGCGACGTACACGGGTCTGCTGGACCCGATCCGCAAGGCGTACGCGAAGGCCAACGGCGTGAAGCCGGCGCTGTTCAGCGCCAACTCCGAGGGCGCGTGCCCGACCTGCAACGGGGCTGGCGTCATCTACACCGATCTGGCGATCATGGCCGGTGTCGCGACGGTCTGCGAGGAGTGCGAGGGCAGACGGTTCCAGGCGTCGGTGCTGGACTACCACCTCGGAGGCCGGGACATCAGCGAGGTGCTCGCGATGTCGGTGACCAGCGCCGAGGAGTTCTTCGGCGCCGGGGAGGCACGCACGCCGGCAGCGCACACGATCCTGGGCCGGCTTGCCGATGTCGGCCTGGGCTACCTCAGCCTCGGCCAGCCACTCACGACCCTGTCCGGCGGCGAACGACAGCGGCTCAAGCTGGCCACCCGCATGGGGGACAAGGGCGGCGTGCTCATCCTCGACGAGCCGACGAGCGGCCTTCACCTCGCTGACGTCGAGCACCTGCTCGCTCTGCTGGACCGGCTCGTCGACTCCGGCAAGTCGGTCATCGTCATCGAGCACCACCAGGCGGTCATGGCGCACGCCGACTGGATCATCGACCTCGGCCCCGGCGCCGGGCACGAGGGCGGACGGATCGTGTTCGAGGGCACCCCCGCCGACCTCGTCGCCACTCGCCCGACCCTGACGGGCCAGCACCTCGCGGCCTACGTCGCCGGCTCGAGCACGGTCTCCACACCCTGACCAGAGCGCCCCGGGAACGCCGGGAGGTAGGCCGGGGGATCTGCCCTGGCGGACAGCGGATCGCTAGTCTCCGAGGATGTCGTGGACACCACAGTCCTACGTCGACAGCTCCGGCTCGGATCTCACCAGACACGCTGGTGGGCGCGCGTGCCCAGCCGACCCGGTGCACCTGCCTCTCGCTTGAGGGCCTCCCTGCTGGTTGCGACGGCGTGCGTCGCGCTCCTGGCCGCGGGGTGCAGCGCCGATTCGGCGACGTCGGGTGGCCCCGCTGACCTACGCCGGTCGAGACCAGTACCCCCATCAGCACCGCCGGCGCTCCGACGACACCACTGGCCGAACGGGTCCGCACCGTGACCAAGGCAGGCAGGCTCGGGGTGCCTGCGGTTGCGTTCGGGTCGGTCTGGTTGAAGTCTGGGCCCGGGGATCTGGTGAGGCTTGACCCGTCGACCGGGAAGCTGGAGCGGACCTATCCGACCGACGTGCGTGCGCCTGAACCCGGGTGCGAGGGCATGGGCGCGACCGACGCTGCGCTGTGGGTGTGCCGGCGGCCGGGGACGTACGTCCGAGTGACGCCGCAGGGCCGCACGCGCACCGCCTCCTTCGCCGGTCACCCTGACCAGCTGCGCATCCCCGTCGTGAACGATCAGTTGTGGTTGCTCGGCGAGGATCGGACCACGCTCCACTCACTGGATGCCGCGTCCGGCGAGGAGATCGGAGCGCCGATCGCGTTGCCGGCGCTTGGGTGCGACAACGTCGCGGCTGGCCTGAACGCCGTGTGGGTGGCCTGCCACAACCTCGGTCTGGTGCGCGTCGACCCGGTCTCGCGCGACGTGACCGGAACCGTGCCATGGCCGGGCGGGCTCTACGTCGCCGTCGATCAACACCTGCTGATCGGGGGCGACCAAGGCGTCGCCGAGGTCGACCCCGACACGCTCGCCGTGCGCGCCGCGTACGACGTGAGGCCGGACTACTTGGGCGACCTCACGACGTCGGGTGATCACGCGTGGGTCGGAACCTCAGGCACAGCGCCGCTGACCCGGCTCGACCTGGACGCGCGCACCGTCGGAGCGGTGCTGACCACCGACGACCCCTTCGAGTTCGTGGGCATCACGTTGGACGGCGACATCCTGTGGGTGTCCGATCTCAGCGACGCTGCCGCCCGCTACCGAGTGCTCTCCATCGACACGACGGCCCCAAGCCCCTGACAGCCGATCGAGGGCGTGAGTCAGGCCGCGACCCTGGCCGGGGAGCGGCGACGTCACCGAGGTGCGGAGGTCTGCGGGAGTCAGCTCGACCTCGGTGTCCCGCGGATCACTGGTCACGTGGCACCGACCACAGGCCAGAACGTGAACGATGTCGCGGGCACGACCTGCAAGGACGTCCCGGCCGGACATCCTGTGGCGGTGGCGGTGGGATTTGAACCCACGGAGAGGTTGCCCCCTCACACGCTTTCGAGGCGTGCTCCTTCGGCCGCTCGGACACGCCACCGCCGACGAGGGTACCGGAGCCGTCCTCGCGGTCAGAAACCCGACTCGGGAGCCCGGCCCGCCTGACGCTGCTCCGCGAACCACGCGCCCAGGAGCGCCGCGCACTCCTGGGCGAGCACCCCGCTGACCACCTCGGGACGGTGGTTGAGCCGGCGGTCGCGGAGCACGTCCCAGAGGGAGCCGGCCGCCCCCGCGTCGTCGTTCCAGGCCCCGAAGACGACCCGATCGACCCGCGCGAGCGTGGCCGCTCCGGCGCACATCGTGCACGGCTCGAGAGTGACGACCAGGGTGCAGCCGTGAAGTCGCCAGCCACCGACGGCAGCCGCTGCGGAACGCAGCGCCAGGATCTCCGCGTGCGCGGTCGGGTCCGCGAGCAGCTCACGGGCGTTGGCGCCCCGTCCGACCACCTCCCCGCCGGCGTCGATGACCACGGCACCGATGGGTACGTCGCCGTGCTCAGGGGCGCTCCGCGCCTCGCTCAGGGCGAGCCGCATCCACCCCTCGTCGGTCTCTCGCACCGGTGGTCAGGTCAGCTCGGTGTCGACGAGCGCTTCGTACAGCTCGCCGAAGCCGAGCCGTGCGGCCACCGACCCGATCTGCTCATCGGGGTAGAGGTCGAGGTCCTCGCAGAGCATCGCCAGCTCCATCGCAGGAAGGCCGAGGTCGGAGAAGATGGCCAGATCCCCCGCAGGGGCGACCTCGTCGAGCTCCTCCCCCTCTGGCTGGTCGAGCCCGAGCTCATCGAGCACGGCGGCCGCCAGCGGCCAGTCCTGGGCGCAGGTGACGTCGGAGAGCAGGAGACGGGTCTCGTCACCGACCACTCGCGCTGCGACGAAGAAGTCCTCGGCCACCGAGACGAAACCCAGGGTGCCGCCCTCGCCTGGCTGCTGCCTGAGCGCGTGCAGGAAGGTACCCAGTTCGTCCCCGGCTCGGGGCGGCAGCGACTCCAGCTGCCACGCACCCTCTTCGCGGACGGCCACCATCGCGAAGTCCACGCCGGAGTCGTCCATGGCCGCATCGTCGCAGACACGGGGACCGGAGGACAGGGGCCTTGGACCTATCCCTCGGGCGATAGCCTCGGCGCCATGCGAACGCTCGTCGTCGACCACCCGCTCGTCGCCCACAAGCTGACCACGCTGCGGGACCAGCGCACCGACTCACCCACCTTCCGTCGGCTCGCCGACGAGCTGGTGACGTTGCTGGCCTACGAGGCCACCCGCGAGGTGCGCACGGAAGAGGTGCACGTGACCACCCCCGTCGCCCCAGCCACCGGGGTACGACTCGCCTCCCCCAAGCCGCTGGTCGTGCCGATCCTGCGCGCCGGGCTGGGCATGCTCGACGGTATGCAGCGCCTCCTGCCGACCGCCGAGGTGGGCTTCCTGGGCATGGTGCGCGACGAGGAGACCCTCGCCGCGACGACGTACGCCAACCGGATCCCCGAGGACCTCGCCGGCCGCCAGTGCTACGTCCTCGACCCGATGCTCGCGACCGGGGGGACGCTCGTGGCCGCCATCCGGCTCCTGCTCGACCGGGGCGCCACCGACGTGACGGCGGTCTGCCTGCTCGCCGCCCCCGAGGGCGTCGCCCACGTGGCCGCAGAGCTCGGCGCCAAGGCGCCGGTCTTCCTCGTGACGGCCGGCTTGGACGAGCGCCTCAACGACCACGGCTACATCGTCCCCGGCCTCGGCGACGCCGGCGACCGCCTCTACGGCGTCGTCTGACCCCCGCTGAGGGTGACGTTACGTACGCGACGCGCGGCGTGTTGCGTGCGTTACGTCACCCTCAGCGGGGTGGTCAGAGGGACTTGAGCGCGGCGACGACCTTGGTCAAGGAGTCCTTGGCGTCGCCGAACAGCAGCGTGGTGTTCTGCTGGTAGAGCAGCTCGTTGTCGATGCCGGCGAAGCCGGGACGCATCGAGCGCTTGAGGAAGATGACGTTCTGCGCCTGGTCGACGTCGAGGATCGGCATGCCGGAGATCGGGGTGCCCTGGCGTGTCGGGCCGCCGGGTTCACCACGTCGTTCGCGCCGATGACCAGCACGACGTCGGTGGTGCCGAACTGCGGGTTGACCTCGTCCATCTCCTTGAGCTGCTCGTACGGCACGTTGGCCTCCGCGAGCAGCACGTTCATGTGCCCCGGCATGCGGCCGGCGACGGGGTGGATGCCGTAGAGCACCTCCACCCCCTTCTCCTCGAGGAGGTCGGCCAGCTCACGCACCGTGTGCTGGGCCTGAGCCACCGCCAGGCCGTAGCCAGGGACGATGATCACCTTCTGGGCGTAGCCCAGCAGGATCGCGACGTCGTCGGGGCTGGCCGAGCGCACCGGACGGTCGGTGCTCGGCCCAGCCGAGCCTGCGCTGGAGCCGCCGGTGAGCGCGCCGAACAGCGTGGACGTGATCGGTCGGCCCATCGCCTGCGCCATCAGGCGGGTGAGGATCGTGCCCGAGGCCCCGACCAGCGTGCCCGCCACCAGCAGCAAGACGTTGCCCAGCACATAGCCGGACGCCGCGACCGACAGGCCCGTGAACGCGTTGAGCAAGGAGATGACGATCGGCACGTCGGCCCCGCCGACCGGCAGGACGAAGAGCACACCGGCGAGCAGCGAGAACACGGCAACGAGCACGACGCCGTACGCCGAGGACGTACCCGTGCCGCCCTCAGCAAACACCCAGGCCGAGACCCCGACAGCGCCGACGAGGGACCCGCCGAAGAGGAAGGCGTGGGCCGGCCACACCACGGGCCGTGTCGTCATGATCTCTTGCAGCTTGAGGAAGGTGACCACGGAGCCGGAGAACGACACCGAACCGATGACGACGGTGAACAAGGAGGCGACGAGCGGGAACCCGCCGTCGGTCTTCGGCACCTCCAGCGCGGCCACGATCGCGGCGGCGCCACCACCGACGCCGTTGAACAGCGCCACGAGCTGCGGCATGGCCGTCATCGGGACCCGGCGAGCCGCGGGCACCGCGACGATCGAGCCGACCACGATGGCCGCCAGGATCAGCGGGAAGGTGGTCGAGGTCCTCGCTGACGAGGACCGTCATCGTCGCGAGCCCGGCGCCGAAGGCGCCGATCAGGTTCCCGTTGCGCGCGCTGCGCGGGGACGACAGACCCTTGAGCGCGAGGATGAAGCAGACGGCAGCGACGAGGTAGGCGAGGGCCACCCAGGTCTCGGTGGTCACGTCGGTCATCGCTTGCGGCCCTTGAACATCTCGAGCATCCGGTCGGTGACGACGAAGCCGCCCACCATGTTGACGGTCGCCAGCACGACGGCCATCAGCCCGAGCACGAGCCCGAGGGTGTCGTCGGCCTGTCCGGTCACGATGATCGCGCCGACGAGGATGACGCCGTGGATCGCGTTGGCCCCCGACATCAACGGCGTGTGCAGCGTGGTCGACACCTTCGAGACGACCTCGAAGCCGATGAAGACCGAGAGGACGAAGATCGTCAGCAGCGCCATGCTCTGAGTCATACCGTCACCCCCTCGCGCACGGCCCCGTCGCGGGTGACCCAGCAGCCCGCGATGATCTCGTCGTCCCAGTCGGGCGTCACGACCCCGTCCTTCGTCATCAGCAGCAACAGGTCGGAGACGTTGCGTGCGAACAGCCGGCTCGCGTCGACGGGCATCTGCGAGGGCACGTCCTGCCCACCCCAGACGGTCACGCCGCCGATCGTGACCTCCTCGCCGGCGACGACTCCCTCGACGTTGCCACCGGTCTCCGCCGCGAGGTCGACCACGACCGAACCAGGCCGCATCGCCTCGACCATCGCGCGGGTCACGAGGAGCGGCGCCGGGCGCCCAGGGACGGCGGCGGTCGTGATGACCACGTCAGCTGCGGCGACGTACGGAGCGAGGAGCTCGCGCTGCCGGGCGGCCCGGTCCTCGCCCATCTCGCGCGCGTAGCCACCCGCGCCCTCGAGCGCCTCGAGGTCCAGCTCGACGAACTTCGCGCCCATCGAACGCACCTCGTCGGCCGAGGCCGGGCGCACGTCGTACGCCGAGACGACGGCGCCCAGCCGCTTGGCCGTGGCGATGGCCTGCAGGCCCGGCAACACCGGCGCCCGAGCACGAGCACCTTGGCCGGCTTGATGGTGCCCGCCGCGGTCATGAGGAGCGGGAGGAAGACCGGCAGCCGGTCCGCGGCCACGAGCGCTGCCCGGTAGCCGGCCACGAGGGCCTGCGAGGTGAGGGCGTCCATGGACTGCGCCCGCGAGATCCGCGGCAGGAGCTCGACCGACAGTGCGGTCACGCCGCCGTCTCGGGCGGCTCGGATGCCGTCGGCGTTCGTGCTCGGCGCGAGGAACCCGATGGTCACGGCACCCGACCGCAGCGACGCGATCTGGTTGGTGGTGAGCGGGGAGACGTGCAGGACGACGTCGGCCCCCGCGAGCACATCTCCCGTGACGACAGCGGCACCGACGGCCTCGAAGTCGGCGTCGCTCGCATGAGCGTGGACTCCGGCGCCGGACTCGACGACGACCTCGAGCCCGGCTGCGAGGAGGCGCTTGACCGACTCGGGCATGGCCGCGACCCGTCGCTCACCGGGTCGGATCTCAGCTGGGACGACGACCTTCACGAGGCGAACGTACCGAAGAGGTCAGCGGGCTCTGCAGGCGCCCCACCACCAGAAGACGACGAAGTCAACGGTGTTGGTCCATAATCATCCTCGGTGTGCGGCGTCCGGCTGCACGACACGAGAGGTGTGCTGTATGAACGCCGGAGACTTCCTCTGGTACATGATCGCGTTCTTCTTCTTCATCATCTACTTCATGATGATCTTCACGGTCATCGGTGACCTGTTCCGCAGCGACGACATGTCCGGCTGGGTCAAGGCCATCTGGATCATCGTGCTGCTCTTCATCCCGCTCCTCACCATGCTCGTCTACGTCATCGCCCGCGGAAGCGGCATGAACGAGCGCGCCATGGCGGCGGCCAAGAAGCAGCAGGCACAGCAGGTGGAGTACGCGAACCAGATCGTCGCCCAGCAAGGCGGCGCCACCAAGAGCGCGACCGACCAGATCGCGGAGGCCAAGAAGCTCCACGAGTCGGGTGCCATCAACGACGAGGAGTTCGCCGCTCTCAAGGCGAAGGCCCTCGGCTGAGCACCCAGCAACGCCTGACCGGGGCGGTCGACCTCGCGAGGTCGGCCGCCCTTGTCACGGGCGGCGCCGACGGCATCGGCGCGGCGACCGTACGGGCGCTGCGCGCGCACGGGTGCGCCGTCACCATCGCCGACGTCGACGTCGAGCGTGGCACCGCGCTCGCTGACGAGGTCGGCGCCTGGTTCGTCTCCTGCGACGTCACGGTCCCCTCCTCCATGGCACTGGCGGTGGCCCGCTCCGAGGAGACGTTCGGCCGGCTCGACATCGTTCACCTGAATGCTGGGGTCACGACCGACAGCCCCACGGTCGAGGTCGACGACGAGACCTACCGCCGCCTGCTGGCCGTGAACGTCGACGGGGTGTTCTTCGGCCTGCGGGCCGCGCTCCCCGCGCTACGCCGGTCCGGCGGCGGCACCGTGGTCGCGACCGCCTCGGTAGGCGGGCTCGCGCCGATCCCGATGGATCCGTTGTACGGCCTCACGAAGCACGCCGTCGTCGGCCTCGTCCGCTCGGCCGCTCCGGGCCTGGTCGCCGACAACATCCGGCTGCTGGCGGTGTGTCCCGGCTTCACCGACACCGCCCTGGTGGCCGACCAGGCGGACGCCGTGCGCGCCCTGGGTTTCCCGCTGATGGCCCCCGAGACGATCGCCTCGGCCGTGCTGCACGCCCTGGCCGAGGCCGAACCGGGCGAGTGCTGGTTCGTCCAAGCAGGGCGTGAGCCGCAGCCGTACGGCTTCCGCGGCATCCCCGGCCCCCTGCCGGCGCAGTAACCGACCCGCCAATCCGGTCAGTCGATCACGACACGGTGTTCACCGGAGCGGATCCACTCCAGCACCGCCGCCCGAGACAGCGTCCGGTGACCGCAGTCGCACCAGGCGGGCAGCGCGTCGTCGACCGTCGCCTCCTCGCCGTCGGCCAGCAGGTCGAACCATGGGCGCGGATCCTGGTGCCCGTGGGGTTCGTCGGGCAGGTCGAAGGAACCGTGCGACCGAGCACGCACGGGCGCCCGGTAGACCAGGCCGACGTCGGTGGCGTAGACCGCCGCCACATGGTGGCTGTGAGCACACTGCACCCGGAGTCGGACGGTGTCGTGGCCACCGTGCGGCAGACGCGACCACGCGGCCTCCGCCTCTCGGCTGCGGTCGTGAGGGGAACGGCCCTGAGCGGTCATGCATCCAGGATCGACCGCCCGCGCTCACACGGGTAGGGCAACGAAGTCCTTGTCGTCGCGCCGAACGGCACGAACTCCGCTCACGCCTACTCGATGACGTGGATGTTGTGCTTCTCGCACAGCTGCTTGAGCACCTCCGGCCACACGGTCACGCTCACCTCGCCGAGGTGGGCCTTGTGGAGCAGCAGCATCTGCGTGCGGGACTGGCCGATGCCGCCCCCGATCGAGAGGGGCAGCGTCCCCTCCGTGATCCCCCGGTGGTACGGCAGCTCGAGCCAGTCAAGCTGACCGGTGAGCTCCAGCTGCTGGCGCAGCGTCGACGCGTCGACGCGCACGCCCATCGAGCTCAGCTCGTGGCGGCGGCGGGTCACCGGGTTCCACACGAGGATGTCGCCGTTGAGCCCGTGGGTCGGCTCGCCGCCCGGGGACGTCGTCGGGGTCACCCAGTCGTCGTAGTCGGCGGCGCGCATCTCGTGCGGGTAGCCGTCCGCCAGCGTCCAGCCGATGCCGATGAGGAACACCGCGGGGATCTCCTGGAGGAGCCTGGTCTCCCGCTGCTTGCGGGGCAGGTCGGGATAGCGGGCGAGCAGCTCCTCGGCGTGGACGAACGTGATCTCCTCGGGCAGGTCGGGGTAGCGGTCGTCCTTCAGCTGCGGGAAGAGGGCCTGGACCTCGCGCTCCGCACCGCGCAGCACCGACCAGATGCGGCGCACGGTGTCCTTGAGGTGGTCGAGGTTCCGCTCGTCCGCCGTGATCGTGCGCTCCCAGTCCCACTGGTCGACGTACGCACTGTGGTCGTGATCGAGGAAGTAGTCCTTGCGGACCGCACGCATGTCGGTGCACAAGCCCTCGCCTGGACCCATGCCGAACTGCTGGAGGGCGAGCCGCTTCCACTTGGTGGCCGCCTGCACGACCTCGGCGTCGACCGGGTGCGCGCCGTCGTTGGCGATCCGGAACTGGACGGGAGTCCGCGACCCGTCACGGTCGAGCATGTCGTTGACGCCGGACTCCGAGCCGACGATCAGCGGTACCTGGACCATCTGCAGGTTGAGCTCCCGGCAGAGACCTTCCTCGATCGAGCGCTTGACGGCGAAGATGGCCTCTTGGGTGGCCCGCGGGGTCAGTGCCGACGCGTAGTCGTCCGGCAGGACCCGGTCCACCTCGTCGTAGCTGCCGATCCCCGGCCCCGCGAGGTCTGCGCGCTTGGCGTCGAAGACGTCGGTCATGGCCCTCTCCCTTCCGGTCGACCAGAACCGGCGAGGGACCCGGTTCGTCCACCGCGAGTGTGGGGCGCGGACCGGCTCGGCGGACAGTGCCCTTCGACAGGTGACCGAGGGTCGGAGGGCCTACCCGCCCGACGGTGAAGAAACGCTCGCTTCACCCCTTGACGTAGGACAGCTTCTCGCTCACCAGGCCGTCGCGAACAGTGAACAGGTCGACCCCGCGGACGTGACCCGTGGCCCACGTGTAGACCCACCGCTGGACGACGCGGTCTCCGGCGGCGAAGGTCTCCTCGGCCGTGAAGCTCGAGTCGGCGTCGTCGAAGATGGGCATCCACGCAGCCCGGATGGCCTCCCGACCCACGTGCTGCGTCCCGTCGGGCGCCGGATCGGTGTTGTCGAAGAGGCAGTCGTCGGTGATCAGCGCGAGAGCCGCGTCCAGATCATGGTCGGCCCACGCCGATCCGAAGGCCTCCACGGTCTCGATGGCGTCCATGCTCACCCTCCTCGTCTCAGCAGGCGCAGCGCGCGGCAGACCGCACGCGCCGTCCACGGTCGACCCACCGAGCGCCGAAGTCAACGGGGCTACCGGGAATACACCGACACGTGCCTCGGACTGGCCGATGTGAACGGCTCCTCGCTCCAGCCGCCCCAGCGGTTCATGAGCCGGAGCCCGGCCAACCTGGCCATCAGGTCCAGCTCGCTCGGCCAGGCGTAACGGCAGACGATCGGGAAGAGCCGGACACCAGCCGGGGTGAGCTCGACGTGGCTCTCCTCGAGCAGCTGCTGGGTTGGGTCGTGCCGCCCGACGTCCAGGCGGACCGCGGAGACCCCGATGGCCTCTGCGTCGACGTACTGGTGGTCCCGGAGCCGGAACAGGAAGTCCGGGACGAAGGCCTCGACGACGAACACCCCGTCGTCGGTCAGGTGGGCCGCCACGTTCTCGAAGCAGCGCACCTGGTCGTCCTGGCTCAACAGGTTGAACAGCGTGTTGAACACGAGGTACACCAACGGGTACCGGCCAGGGACGTCCACCGCCGCGAAGTCCCCCATGGTGACGGTGATCCGATCCGCACCAGGCTTCTCCCGCAGCCGGGCGACCATCTCGGGCGAGAGGTCGATCCCGTCGACGCGAATCCCCTTCTCCATGAGGGGAAGAGCGATCCTCCCGGTTCCGATGGCCAGCTCCAGGGCCGGCCCGCCGGCCGCGAGACGGTGGAGGAACGAGACCGTCTCGGCCTCGTCGCCGCGCGGGGTGCCGTCATAGCTGTCGGCGGTGGCCCGGCCGAAGCTGGTCATGGGGTCGTAGTGGTCCACCTCCGCAGTCACGCAGGTCCGGACGTCGAGGTCAACCCGGTTCGACGTCCGCGCCGGGCGGACCGGGGAAGGACCGGCTGGCCTACCATCCGGCCTCGCTGCGCTCGGCCTCCCGCCAGGCCCGCCACGGCTGCGCCGGCCCTTCCCCGGTCCGCCCTGTCCGTCAGACGACGAGGTCCGGGCCGGGCGTGAAGGGAGCCCCGTGGCCGGGCACGATCAGCCCGGGATTCAGCGCCAGCACCGCCTCGCGCGACCTGCGGAGAAGGTCACGGTCCCGGGCGAAGGGATCGTCGGCCGGTCCGTCCGCCGACCACCACAGGTGCGTGAGGACGACCAGGCCGAGCCCCGTCTCGACGAGCGTGGAGACGTCCTCGTCGGTGTGGCCCGGCGTGGCGAGCAGCCGGATCGACGGGCCGAGTCCGGCATCCTGAGGATCGCGGTCGGTCCACACATCGCCCTCGTAGGTCGCCATGATGTCGTGCACCCGGGCGCGCAGGAACAGCGCAGCGTTCAGCGTGTGGTCGGGGTGGTGGTGGCTGAAGACGACGTCGGTCACCTCGTCGGGATGAATCCCGAGAGCGGCGAGGGGGTGCAGGATCGCCGAGCGATCGGCGACCATGCCAGGGTCCACGATGGCGACGGTGTAGCCCTCACGGACCAACGTCACGGTGCTCGCCACGCGCTCGTCGGCGTAGCCGGTGGTCAGGACGTGCAGCTCGGCGGTCATACCGCCATCCTGCTCCTAGGCCGGTCGCGACGCGGTGAGTTCGCGGACCTCCGCGTAGCGCTCCCTGACGTGCGGGACCGCGTCCCCGTCGTACGTCTCCGACCCGGTCGCCTCCCATGCGGGTGGCTCGGGCTCGGTCGACAGCACCCACGCGGCCTGCCGGGCGGCGCCCTCGGCGACGTACTCCCCTGGCTGCGGAACGACGACCGGGCGACCGAAGATCGTCGGTGCGATCCGGCGGACCGCCTCGGACCCGGCGGCCCCGCCGATGAGCAGCACCCGGTCGACGCTGGCGCCCTGAGCCACCAGCGCGTCGAGGCCGTCCGCCAGCCCGCACAGCATGCCCTCGACCGCGGCCCTGGCCAGGTGACGCCGGGGTCGAGCGTCGCGAGCTGCCAGCCGTGGACCGCCCCGGTCGCATCCGGACGATCGGGGGTCCGTTCCCCCTCGAGGTACGGGACAGACGACCAAGCCGTCAGCACCAGCCGGTGCGGAGAGCGCGAGGTCGGACAGGGTCGTCGAGATCCACGCCGCAGCAGCGCGGCAGCGGCGGACAGCACGCGCGCCGCGTTGAGCGGTGCACACCAGGGGCAGGAAGCGACCCGTGGCATCGGCGAAACCGGCTACCGCTCCCGATGGTGTCGGCCGACGGCGACGGACGACACGGCCGAGACGGTGCCCGAGGTGCCGAGCGAGACGACGACATCGCCGGCTGCGGCACCGAGACCGAGCGCCGCACCCGCGTTGTCACCGGTGCCCGGACCGAGCAGTGCGCCGGACGGCGTCCGACCCGCGAGGTCGTGCGGGTCCGAGCACGCGCGGCAGCAGCGGCACCACGGCCCAGGGCGAGTGCGAGCAGGTCGAGCCGGTACGTCCCCGCCGCCGGGGACCAGTAGCCGGTGCCGCTGGCGTCGCTCGCGGTCGGTGACCAGCGTGCCGAGGCCCGTGCCGCCGGACAGCCGCCAGGTCAGCCAGTCGTGCGGCAGGCAGACCGCCGCGGTGCGCGCGACCGACGTCCGGCTCGTGGTCGGCCAGCCAGCGCAGCTTGGTGACGGTGAAGCGAGGCGACCGGCACCGAGCCGACCGCCTCGGCCCAGGCGCGACGCCCTCGTCGCCCGCGCCGAGCTCGGCGACCAGGTCCGCGGCAGCACCCGGCGAGCGGGTGTCGTTCCACAGCAGAGCAGGGCGCACCACACGCCCGTCGTCGTCGAGGCAGACCATGCCGTGCTGCTGGCCGGCGACCGACACGGCCGCGACGTCGTCGAGGCCACCCGCCTGAGCCGTCGCGTCGGTCAGCGCCTCCCACCAGGCGTCGGGGTCGACCTCGGTGCCGTCCGGGTGCGCGGCGCTGCCCCGCGCGCACCAGCGCGCCGGTGTCGGCGTCGTGCACGACGACCTTGCACGACTGGGTCGAGGAGTCGACCCCGGCGACCAGCGTCACGCGCGCATCAGATCAGCGGGCGCCGAGCAGGTGCTCGACGGCGAGCTGGTCGAGCTCGCCGAAGCCGTACCCGACCGCGCCCCGGCCGTCGGCGTCGAAGTCCTCGAACGCGGTCCGGTCGGCGAGCAGATCGGTTGCCGTCTCACCGGGGGCGAGCGTGGGCACGGCCGAGCTCGGCGACCTTGCGTCCGCCGAGCGCCTGCCTGCACCTCGGGGTCGGCGCGGAACGCCGCGGCCCGCTCCTTCAGGAGCAGGTAGGTGCGCATGTTCGCCGCGGCCGAGGCCCACACGCCGCTCATGTCCTCGGTGCGCGGCGGCTTGTAGTCGAAGTGCCGCGGCCCGTCGTAGGCGCGCGTCCCGTCCGGCCCGCCGTTCTCCAGCAGGTCGACGAGGAAGAAGGCGCTGAGCAGGTCGCCGTGGCCGAAGACGAGGTCCTGGTCGAACTTCGGGCCGTGCTGGCCGTTGAGGTCGATGTGGAAGAGCTTGCCGTGCCACAGCGCCTGGGCGATGCCGTGCACGAAGTTGAGCCCGGCCATCTGCTCGTGCCCGACCTCGGGGTTGAGGCCGACCATCTCGTGGTGCTCGAGCGTGGAGATGAACGCCAGCGCGTGGCCGATCGTGGGCAGCAGGATGTCGCCGCGCGGCTCGTTGGGCTTGGGCTCGAGGGCGAACCGGATGTCGTAGCCCTGCTCGATGACGTAGGACGCCAGCAGGTCGATGCCTTCGCGGTAGCGGTCGAGCGCCGCTCGCACGTCCTTGGCCGCGTCGGTCTCGGCGCCCTCGCGGCCGCCCCAGAAGACGTACGTGCTGGCGCCGAGCTCGGCGGCCAGGTCGAGGTTGCGCATCACCTTGCGCAGCGCGAATCGGCGGACGTCGCGGTCGTTGCTGGTGAACGCACCGTCCTTGAACACCGGGTGGGTGAACAGGTTGGTGGTCACCATCGGCACGACGAGGCCGGTCTCGTCGAGCGCCTTGCGGAAGCGGGCGATGTGCTGCTCGCGCTCGATCGTGTCCGACGCCGAACGGGATGAGGTCGTCGTCGTGGAAGGTCACGCCGTAGGCGCCGAGCTCGGCGAGCCGGTGCACCGTCTCGACCGGGTCGAGCGGCGCACGGGTGGCGTCCCCGAACGGGTCGCGGGCCTGCCAGCCGACCGTCCACAGGCCGAAGGTGAAGCGGTCCTCAGGGGTGGGCAGCAGCGTCATCGTGACTCCCGACACACTCGTTTGTTTGGGCAAACAACATACTGCCTCTGCCGGTGCGTCTACGTCAACGGTCTGCGGCGGTCAGAACCACTTGGTGGAGAGCAGCTGCTCGCGGGGCACGACCACCGACTCAGGAGCGACGCCCCGGAAGGTGCCGACGAGGCCCTCGGCCCACAGCCGACCGCGCTCGAGCAGCTCACGGTCGTCGGTCTGCATGCGGCCGCGGGTCACCACGACGCCGACGTCGGCTCCGGGGTAGCGGTACTCCCCGGCCCCGTAGACCCGCAGGTAGAACGCCTCGTTGTCCCGGCTCACCGCGTGCCAGTCGATCTCCTGCCGCACGAAGCGGACCGAACCGTCCTCGTCCATCCGCCACAGGCCCGACGAGGGAGCCTCCGTGATCAGCTCCACCTCGTCCGTCGTCTGCTTGAGCACCAGCTGGCTCCACTGGTCGAAGTCGTCCCAGCGGCTCTGGATCTCCTTGAGGTCCAGCAACCAGTCGACGTCGGAGAACTCGAGCAGGTGGAACAGGAAGAGCGGCACCCCGCCGTAGGTCGAGGTGATGAGGTTCGTGAGCGGTGACGCACCGGAGATCCGCGGGTTGATCTCGCCGAGGTAGACCGACCCGTCGTCGGTATCGAGCAGGAAGTCCATGCAGAACGCCCCGTGGTAGCCCTCGGCGTAGAGGCGCTTGCCGAGCCTTCGGGCCATCTTCCGGATCCGTTTGCGGGTCTTGGCGTCGAAGACGTCGGGGAAGATGTCGTTGCCGCACCAGCCGCCGCGGTAGGGCGTCAGCTCCTCGAAGCCGGTCAGGTCGGTCTGGATCGGCCCGACGAGGGTGCCGTGCCGCGTGGCGACCGCCTCGACCGTGCCCGGAAGATGGTTGATCCGGCGCATGACCTTGAGCTCTTCGTCGACCAGGTCCTCGGCGTACTTCTCCCAGTCCTCCTCCGTCCGCACGAAGAAGGTGGTGCGACCCGAGTCGCCGTACGGCGTCTGGACCACCAGGTCGTCGCCCAGCTTCGCCTTCTTCGCGAGCTTCAGCAGTCGTCGGTAGCTGTCTGCGCGCCCGACGACGTTGGGGACGCTCCGCACCCCGGCCTCGTTGCCGAGCTGGGTGGTGACGACCTTGGAGTCGATGCGCTCGCGCAGCTCGCGTGGCGGCAGGGCGATCCGCAGCCCGAGCTCGTCGGCTCGCGCCTCGGTCTGCTCGTCGAACATGACGAACAGCACGATGCCGGTGCCGTTGCGCCCGATGTAGTCGATGACCTCCTTGTTGCCGAGGAGGTAGGTGTTCACCGACTCGAAGGACTCGAAGTCCCGAGGACCTTCGTGCGTGGGCGCGAACGAGTGCGGCTTCAGACCGTCGAAGCTGTCGAAGTAGCTGATGTAGCGAAACCCGCCGACCCACTCGTCGAGCCCCAGCAAGTTGTAGGGAGTCGGAGACACGAAGTAGACCGGCGTCGTGTTGGAGCGGAAGAAGCCGTAGACGTCGCTGAGGCTGCGCAACATCGGGCGATCCGGAGTCCCAGCAGACTCCTCGCGCCTCTTCTTCTTGCTCTTGGAAGGCGGCTTCGACCGTCCTTGGCCCTGTCCCATGGTGCCGTCACGGTAGGACCCGGTGAGGCGGGCGGCAACCGAGTCGGCCACATTCGATCCGTTCGACGCTCAGCGGTCCGATCAGGCGATGAGGAGCGGGCGCCCTTGAGCCACCAGCGGGGGGCCTTGCGGCTCGACCGCGGCGGGCACGGCCATCTCCATCGAGCGGACCCGCCGACCGCCTTCGAAGCCGTGCATCGACAGCGACCAGGAGTCGTCGGGCCAGCGGAGGTCCAAGGTGAGCGCGTCGACGTCGTAGACCGCGGTGTAGACGGTGCCCCACGTCGTCGAAGCCGTCGGCCGGTAGAGCGGAGGCTCGAGGAACCGCTGGGCCAGCAGGTCTGCGTCCATCTGGGGGGCGTCCACCGCTGCCTCCAGAGCAGCCTCGCGGTCCTCCGTCGCGCTGTACTCCGCGTGCTCCGGCCACTCGGTCTCACCCTGCCGGTTGGCTGCGGTGGCCCCGCCGCTGACGGTCATGGCGCGGTCAGGGGACAGGTAGGCGATGGCGTTGTGACCGGAGGAGTCCTGCAGGGCCACGTTGTAGGCCAGGTGCACCGGGATGCGGGCGAGCAGCGACAGCGCCGACGGCACGTCACGTGCCAGCTCGAGGACGTACCGCACCACGATGCCGATCCCGAAGCCCTCGCCCACGACCCGTCGCCCACCGAAGGCGATCGCCACGGCCAGCCCGTGGGCGTTCACGCCGTCCAGCGCGCCCAACGCGCAGTCGCTCATCGCCAGGACCGGGGCGCCCATCCATTCGCTGCGCACGACGAGCGCATCACAGAGGGTCGGCGGGTAGTCGTAGTTGCGGACGAGCACCCGACGCTCGCGCGACCAGGCGGCCAACGAACAAGCCGCGAACAGCGGCGGCGGGTTCCAGTGGCTCAGGAACCGAGCGGCGAGGTCGCCCCCACCGACTGCGGCCACGAGGCGGTCGTACGTCGGCACGAGCTCGGGGAGGTGCGCCTGGAGCGCATGACGGCACTCGAGGTACTCCGGTCGGGCCGCCTCGCCGTCGCGCAGGTACCAACGGCGGTAAGCCGGCCAGGCATCGGTGAAGGACCCGGCCAACGCGGTGACCTCCGTGCCCGAGTCGACGGCAGCGAAGCCGACATCGACAGGCACGACGGCGGGCTGGACAGTCACAAGGCCGAGTATGCGGCCTCGGGGTCTCCTGGGCCGGTAGGGCCGGCGACCGCGGGCGGACGGGCCAGGCCGTCTCCCCGCTGAAGCGCCCGGCGGTCGCCTCGATAGAGTCCGGGCGTGCGTGTGGACGAGTTCGCGTCGTACGACGCCACCGGTCTTGCCGAGCTGATCCGCACCGGCCAGGTGACGCCCTCCGAGCTGGCGCGCTGCGTCATCGAAGGGGTCGAGCGGGTCGACCCGACCCTCGGCGCGGTCGTGGCGACCTACCCCGAGCGGATCGGCGCGCCGCCGGCGCAGGACGGGGTCGACGGCCCCTTCGCCGGAGTACCCACGATGCTGAAGGACCTGTTCCACGCGGAGCGGGGGACGGCCTGCGGGAACGGCAGCCGGCTCTCCGAGGGCTGGGTGGCGCCTGCCGACGGCCATTTCACGACGCGCATCCGTCGCTCCGGGCTGGTCAACCTCGGTCGGACCACGACCTCGGAGTTCGGGATCCTCGGCACCACCGAGACGATCGCCGAGGGACGCACCTGCTCACCGTGGAGCGCTGAGCACATGGCCGGCGGCTCGAGCGGGGGGGCCGCGGCCGTGGTCGGCGCGGGCATCGTGCCCGTGGCCGCAGCGAGCGACGGAGGCGGCTCGATCCGGATCCCGGCCTCCGCCTGCGGGGTCGTCGGCCTCAAGCCCAGTCGCGGACGCGTCACGTGGGGACCCCACATCGCCGAGGCGCTCGCCGGGTGGGCGGTCCACTTCATGGTGTCCCGGTCGGTCCGGGACACCGCAGCCCTGCTGGACGCGTTGTCAGGTCCTGCACCCGGTGACCCGTTCACCATCGCGCCACCGAGCAGACCGTTCGCCGTCGAGGTGGGCGCGCCCGTCGAGCGACTGCGAGTCGGCGTGGCGACCCGGCCCTGGTCGGGAGCTCCGGTCGATGCGGAGGTCACCGCAGCCACGCTGGCCACGGCCGAGCTCCTCGCCGGTCTCGGCCACGACGTCGTCGAGACCGAGGACCTCCTGGACTGGGAGCCGTTCCTCACCGCGATGACCGACGTGTGGGCGGCCGACTCGGCCCACACCATCGACGAGTTCGCCCACGCCGTCGGCCGCCCCGTCGACAGCAGCACCGTCGAGGGCGCCACGCTGGCCGCCGTGGAGTACGGCCGGACCGTGAGCGCCGGGCGGTTCCTCGACGGCATGGCGCAGGCGAACGCCGTGGCGCGCGCGATGGGTCGATACTTCAGCCAGCAGGACGTGCTGCTGACCCCGACGCTGGGTCGGCTGCCCGCTCCCCTCGGCATGTACGACCCGACACAGCGGATCGAGCTCCACGAGCTGTTCGCCACCTGGTCACCCTGGGAGTCGTTCCTCCCGTGCTTCAACGCGACCGGGCAGCCGGCCATCAGCCTCCCGCTGCACACCAGCAACGACGGGCTGCCCATCGGCATGCAGCTGGTGGGCGCCTCGGGCAGCGAGTCCTTGCTGCTGAGGGTGTCCGCTCAGCTCGAGGAGGCCCTGCCGTGGGCGGGTCGGGTGCCGCCGCTCCATGTCTCCCGGGGCGGCTGACCGCTTTCGCTAGCGGGAGGCTCCGACGCGGATCACGGCGTCGATGACCCGGTTCAGCTGGGCGGAGGTCGTGGACCGACCGAACTCGAAGGTGACCGCGGATCCCGGTGTCCTGCGCGTTGACGAACTGCGTCATGGTGCCCCTGCAGCCGGAGTTGCAGGTGAACGACCGCAGGGGGTAGCCCGACCAGGCACGCGAGGTCGCGCGCCAGGGCCGGGTCCTTGCCGCTGCTGGTGTCGACCCCGTAGAGCGGCGTGTGGAACGACACCGTGCGCCACGGCTCGAGCCGCGAGGACGAAGTCGCGGAGGGCACGGGTCTCGGGCTCGCTCGCCGCTGACGGCCCCGAGAAGTACGCCGTCCCGGCTCCCTGCCTCATCCACGACTCCGGGAAGTTGCGGTTGAGGTCGACCCCGCGCGCGTTGCGCCGCTTGTCGCGTACGTCGCCGTCCGGGTTCAGGGTCGGGATCATCCAGAGGTCGAGGTTCGAGCCGGGAGCACCCGGGAGCGCAGCGCCGCCACGACACGCTTGCCGGTCTCCTCATTGCCGTGCATCTGCCCCAGGACGAGGAACGGCTTGGCTCCCACCCGCCCCGCGGTGAAGCGGTGGTAGGCCACGATCTCGCGGCCCTGCACGGAGTAGCCGATGACGACCCGCTCGGTCACCGGCAGCGGCATGGCCGAGGCGGAGGGGAGCGACACGGTGCCAAGGACCGCCAGCACGCAGCGCCGACAGCAGGAGCTGGCGCGATCGACGCGTCATCGCGCGTAGCTGATGGACACCTTCGTGCCGATCGGCACGTTCTCATAGATCCACCGGGCATCACGCTCGCGCATGCGCGCGCAGCCGTGGCTCACCGGAGACCCGATGCCCGGCGTCTTGCCCAGGTCGGCCGGGTTCATGCTCAGCCGGCCGCTGAACCGGTTGACCGGGATCGCATGCGTCCCCACCCCGCGGCCGGCGCACAGCCGGGTGAAGTAGTCGAGGCGCCACTCGTTGGTCTTGTCCCAGTTGGTGCGGATCTTCTGGTTGACGTAGCAGGTGGACGGCAGGTGCGGCGAGAGGTAGGGGTTGCCGGCCACCGGCACGTCGCGGACCAGCTTGCCGCCCTTGTAGATCTTGATGTGGTTGGACCACACGCGGTAGGTGACGCGCCACGACGCCGACGGCGGGGGCGGCGGCGGCTTGGGCTTGGTGCCCGGGGTGGAGCACGCGAGAGAACCGACCTTGGGCACGCACGTCGCCGCCTCAGCGGCGGTCTGCGGCACGACCGCCAACCCAGATCCGACGGCGACCGCCACGGTGGCGACGGAGACGGTGCGCACCAAGCGCCGGAGCAGCGTCCTGCCACGATCGGACATCGCTCACCGCCTCGACGACGTGCTCGACCACGAAGCCGAGCCTTCTACTCACTCGACCATGATGCCCCACGACTGAAGCCCCCGCCCACCGACGAGGTTCGGCGGCGTGGCCCCTTGCCCTCCCGGCTGCGAAGGGCCACGGTGTGCTCGTCGGGGGTGTGGGCCCCGGCCGGGGGCCAGGGGGGGCCGAGCGGAGCCATCCGCCGACCCAGGAGCCGCACGTGGTCGACAACCCGATCAGTCGACGGACCTTCATCCAAGGCGGGCTCTCCCTGGCTGCCGTCGGCGCAGTGGGCGGGGTGGTCGCACCCCCCGTTCTGGTGGGCTCGGCGAGGGCTGCCGGCGCGGAGACCTTGCGGGCCTGGTCGATGGCCATGCACATCCACGGCTGCTTCTCCGAGGGCGCGGGCAGCATGGAGGCCCAGCTGGACCAGGCAGCAACCAACGGCATCGACGTCATCTGGTGGAGCGAGCACGAGTTCCGCATGACCGCCTCCGGCGCGCGCCGGGTCCTCCACCTCGACGGGCTCAGCGAGAGCGAGGACGGGCTCGCCTGGACCTGGACCGCGGCCAGCAGCGGCAGCCTGACCGAGAAGTCCGCGACCTTCGTCACCGGACCGGTCTCCCCTGCTGACACAGCCGGCTCGAAGGCGCTGAAACTCGTAGGACGTAGCACCAGCTCGGCGTTCGCGACCTACCGGCTCAACGGCTCGCAGTACAACACCCTCCACCGCACCTCCCTCGATGGCACGACCATGCTCGTCGACGTCAACCCGACCGCGGTCGGGCCGAACGGATACCTGGCGGTCTTCCTCACGACGTCCCACCGACCAGCCGGGGGCGGGGAGACTGCGGGCTCGTACACGCTGGAGTATCGCGTCGGGGGCGACCAGGCCGTCGGCTCCCGTGTCCGCTCGGGACGCAACGGCATCATCTCGCTGGGCGCGGCGGCCGGGTGTCTGGACCACGCTGTCGATCGACCCCGTTGCAGACATGGCCGCTCTCTGGCCCTGGGTGGACGGGCGCGACGCCTCCTGTACACCGTCGCGATCGGTGTCGGCTCGAGGCTGGGCTTCCGGACCGAGGGCCACGTGGACTTCCTCCGCTTCGATCGGGTACGCAAGAGCCCGAGCGAGGTGCTGGACCTCCAGCGCGAGCTCATGGGCGCCTACGCGCCCCGCTTCCCCTCCGTGACACAGCACGGCGCCCTCGAGTGGTCGATGCTCAACCAGCACGTGAACTGGTACGGGGGCTCGCTCACGCTCCCCCCGCCGACGAGCCCTCCCTGGCAGAAGGACACGAGCACCGCGGCCATGCTCGCGGCGACCCAGCGGATCCACGACGCCGGAGGCGTCGCGTCGTACAACCACCCCTTCGGCAGCGGCACCGGCTCGGCGTCCAGCCAGTCCGCCCAGGACTCCGCCCGCCGCGGGCGGGCTACGGAGCTCATCGCCGCCCGTGCCTACGGATGCGACATTCTCGAGGTCGGCTATCCCGTCAAGGGCGGAGTGCAGATCGCCGGCTACCTGAGCCTCTGGGACGCGTTGTCCCGCAACGGGATCTTCGTCACGGGCACGGGAGTCAGCGACGACCACAGCGGTCAGAACTGGCTCACCCTGAGCGCCAACTTCGTGACCTGGGCCTGGGCCGGGTCCACCGAGAGCGGTGCCCTCACGCAGGCCCTCGCCGCCGGCCGCGTGTACTGGGGCAACCCGGCCGTCTTCCGTGGACAGCTGGACCTCGTCGTCGACGGCTACGTGCCGATGGGCGCGGTCAGTGTCGAGGCCCTGACCACGCGATCCCTCCGCGTCATCGCTACCGGGCTTCCCTCCGGCTCGACCGTGGACGTCGTGACCGGCGTGGTGGACTACGCGGGGTCGGCCTTCCCGACCCGGTGACGACCAAGACGACGATGCCCGCCTCCGCCTTCGGTGCGGGTTTCGCCGACACCGTCATCGACACGTCGGACGACGTCTACGTCCGGGTCGTCGTCCGGAGCTCGAACGGGACCGTGATCGCTGGCTCGAACCCCGTCTGGCTGCTCCGGACACCCCCGGCGAGCGGGATCCCGCTCGCCCGTCGGGTCGGGCCGATGGGGCCGGTCGCGCCTCGGGCGTCCTTCACCTGGACCGCCGATGGACGCGATGTGGAGTTCGACGCGTCCGGCTCCACGGCCGGGGACGCCCCGATCGCCACCTATGCCTGGGACTTCGGCGACGGCAGCACCGACGGCGGATCGAGCCCCGAGCCACACCTTCGCCGACGACGGCACCTTCACCGTGATCCTCACCGTCACCGACGAAGGCCAGCTCACCGACACCGAAAGCCGATCGGTGGTGATCAACACGGCACCACCCCTCCGCCCCCTCCACCTCCCGCCATCGCCCTGGCCGGGCGTCGCGCGCTTCAACGCGAACACCACGTCGGCGTCGGTGACGATCCCTGCGGGGCGTTCAAGCGGGCGACGGTCTGCTGCTGTTCGTCACCGCCAACTCCACGTCGCTCGTCATGACGCTGCCCGCGGGGTGGACGCTGCTGCGCGAGCAGGTCTCCGGAACGGTCATCAGCCGGCTGCTGGTACGGACCGCCACCGCGGATGACGCCGGCAGCGCGGTGGTCGCCAAGGTCAGCGGCTACGCCAAGGTCGCGATGGAGGTGCTGGCCTACCGGGGGGTGGCAGCTACGGGCTTCGCGACCGCGACGTCAGCGGCCCAGACCTCGACCGCCAGCCACCCGACCCCGAGCGGGAGCGTGACCGTCGATGGCTCCTGGGTCGTCTCCTACTGGGTCGACAAGTCCGCGGGGACGACGACGGCGTGGACCGCACCGGCCGGTGTCGTCACGCGCGGGACGTCGTACGGCTCCGCCGGCGGAGCGCTCGCCACCCTGTCCGCGGACTCAGGACAGGGTGTCGCACCCGGCCCGTGCGGGGGGCTGGTGGCCACCGCGAACGCCAGCGCGAGCTCGGCGACCTCCTGGACGGTCGTGCTCAGACCCTGATCCCCGACCGTCAGCCGATCAACTGGCCCGACACCGACACCGTGACCGGCCCTGCGTCGGCCCGCACCTCCCGCTGCCATCCAGCCGGAAGGCCGCGGGGCCGGTTGGGGACCAGCACTCTCCGGCTGGCGTAGTCGCCGAGAACCCGATCGCCTTGCCGCACCTGGAAGCGAGGGTGTTCGACGAACGCCGAGGGCCAGACGAGGTACCGGTCGCGCGCGGGGGATCGATCACCCGGGCGCACGAGGTTGGGCGCCACCCAGAGCAGGGGGGGCTCGGCCGTCAGCTCGACGGCTTCCCCGGTCGCGCCACCCCCCCGCAGGTACCGCAGCACCGGTTCGGCCAGCCGGCCCCCCTCGATGGCGACGACGTCAGCGGTCTCGACGGGGTGCACGAGGTTCCCCACCGCGAAGACACCGTCGACGTCGGTTCGACCTTCGGTGTCGGTGCGAGGGCCCCGCGTGCCCGGGTCCATGGCCAGGTCACCCGAGCGGGCGAGCTCGTGGTCGGGCACCCAGTCACCGGTGAACACCACCGTGTCGCAGCTGAGCCGGCGGACGTCGTCGGGTTCGTCGACGCGCTGCAGCTCGACGGCGCTCACCCGGCCGTGGCCCAGCACCCGACAGACCCGAGCTGCGGGTGATCACGGGCACCCGCCAGCGAGCACCTGCGCCGAGGTGAAACGCCGGATACGACTGCGCCCGCGGCAGGTCGGTGATCATGGCCACGACCTCGACGCCGGCGTGGGCGAGAGTCACCAGGGCCGAGAAGCTCACGTGCTCAGCACCCACCACCACGGCTCGTCGCCCGACGGGCTGGTCGAACAGGTAGACCGCCTGCTGGAGCTGACCCGTCGTGAGGACGCCCGACGGCCGGTCACCGGCCACCCATCGCGCCGCCCGTGGACGCTCCCGCGCACCCGTCGCGAGGACGACAGCCCCCGCCTGCACCCGTTCGAGCCCACCCGGGCCGGTGAGGTCGAGCTGTCGCTCGCCCGCCCAGCCGGTCACGCTCACTCCCGGGCGAACCTCCGCTCCCGCCGAAGCGGCGAGATCGACGCGGCGGCGAGCGTACGCCGGCCCCGTCATGACCCGGTGCAGGTCGCGCAGCCCGTACCCCGTGTGGTGGGAGTGCCGGGGGATTCCTCCTGCCTCGATCTCGCGATCGACGACCTCGACGCGACCTGCCCCTGCTGCCGCGAGTGCCGCAGCCGCTGCCAACCCGGCGGGGCCTCCACCGACCACGAGCACGTCCACCTCCCGGGCGACTCGGCCGTGAGGATCGATCACGATCCGGCTCCCGCGACGAGGTCGGCAACCTGTGCGCCGCAGAAGAAGCCCTGACAGCGCCCCATGCCGGCGCGCGTGCGACGGCGCAGGCCCTCGGGCGTGACCGCGGGGATCGGACCGCGGAGCGCGTCGCGCACCTCGCCCAGACTGACCCGCTCGCAGTGGCAGACGATGGTCCCGTACGCCGGGTCCTCGGCGATCAGCTCGGCCAGCTCGTAGGGCCGCGGGAAGGCCTGCGCCGAGGTTCGGCATCCGCGGGGGTTCGGACCCGCGAGGCTCGCCGACCGGCCAGCCCAGCTCCACCATGGCGGCCGCCACGTGCTCGGCGAGGGCCAACGAGGCGGTCAGCCCGGTGGAGCGGATGCCACCGACGCAGACGTACCCCTGCTCGGGGTGCACGTCGACCTGGTAGTCGCCGTGCTCCGTCGCTGCGCGGAGCCCGGCGTAGATCGTCGTGACCTCCTCGTCGAGGAGGTCGGGCAGGATGCGGCGCCCGTGCTCACGCAACGCGGCCAGACCGGCGTCCGTCGATCCGGTGTCGGTCTTGTCGTCGAGGTCCTCGGCCGTAGGCCCGAGCAGGACGTTGCCGTAGACGGTGGGCGCCACCAGCACGCCCTTCCCGCGGGCGGTCGGCACCGGGAGCAGGATGTGCGAGACCAGCCTCCGTGCCAGCTTGTCGAAGACGACGAGCTGGCCGCGGCGCGGCGTGACCGTGAAGCCGCGGTGACCGAGCATCCGGTCCACCTCGTCGCTGGCCAGCCCCGCGGCGTTGACCAGGTACGTCGCGCGGATCTCGCCGCTCGTGGTCTCGAGCAGGTGTCCCCCGGTGGCGGCGCGCTCGACGCCCAGCAACTGGGTCCCCAGGTGCAGCTCGACGCCCCAGCCCGACGGCCTCGACGGCGAAGGCGAGGGTCGTCGTCCACGGGCAGATCACCGACTCGTCCGGGACCTCGAGGGCGCCGAGGGCGCCGGCGCCGAGGTGCGGCTCGGCCGCGTAGAGCTCGTCGACCTCGACGAGCCGCGTCCTCTGGTACCCGTTCTTGGCCGCCTTCTCGGCGAGCCCGGGGAGCGCCGCCAGCTGCTCGGGGTCCCAGGCCACGAGCAGCGCGCCGACCGGCTCGACCGGAATGCCACTGCGGGCCGCATAGGCGGAGAGCAGGTCGAAGCCCCGAGCCACCAGGCGCGACTCCAGCGTCCCTGGCGTGGCGTCGAACCCGGTGTGCAGGATCGCGGTGTTGGCCTTGGACGTGCCGTCACCGACGTCGTCAGCCGCCTCGAGCAACGCCACCCGCCACGGCCAGCGGGCCAGCTCGCGAGCGACCGCGCACCCGACCACGCCCGCCTCCGACGACGACCACGTCGTAGGTCCGGCTCTCGTGCACGGTCATCCGGCGACGGCCGATCGCGAGGCGACGACGCCAGCGACCGCCCCGCGGTGCCGGTGCAGTCGTTCCGCGGCCTCGTCCGCGCCGATCCGGGGCTCGTACGTCGCGGCCGGGCGCGTCGGCTCCACAGCGTCGCCGAGCGTCAGTGACGGGTCGAGCCCGAGGCTGGCGAACGCCGCTGCCCCTCGGGCCGTGGCGTCGGGAGACGCGTAGACCTCGACCGGCAGCTGCAGAAGGTCGGCCTGGGTCTGCATGAGCAGGGTCGACCGGGTCAGCCCGCCGTCGACGCTCAACGACGTCAGCGGTGCACCGAGGTCCGCAGCCATCGCCGCGGCGAGGTCCGCGATCTGGGCGGCGATCCCTTCGCACAAGGCACGCACCAGGTGACCACCCGTGGTGTCCAAGCCGAGACCGGTGAGGACGCCCTTCGCCCCCGGCTCCCACCAGGGGGCACCGAGCCCCGCGAGGGACGGCACGAAGGTGACCTCCCCCGCATCGGCCACCGTCCCGCCCAGCCGGTCGAGGTCGTCGGCGCCCGCGAGCACGCCCAGGTCGACGAGCCAGCGCACCGCCGACGCGACCGTGTAGACCTGCCCGTCGAGGCAGTACGTCGTCCCCGCGCTGGTCTGCCACGCCACCGAGGTCGGAAGCCCGAACTGGGACCGGCTCGCTTCGGCCCCGACGTTGGCCAGGAGGAAGGCGCCCGTGCCGTAGGTGCACTTGGCCTGTCCGGGCTGCAGGCACCCCTGGGCGAACAAGGCGGCCTGCTGGTCGACGACCAGCCCGGTGAGAGGAACGCCGGCACCGAAAGCCGAGGTCTCGCCGAAGGAACCCGCGCAGGACACCACCTCCGGCAAGTCCTCCGCCTGAAGGCCGAAGATCTCGAGGGCTCGGGGTGACCAGGACACCTGGTCGAGGTCGAGGAGGAGGGTGCGGGAGGCCGTGCTGGCATCGGTGACGAAGGCCCCACCGAGCTGGTGCACCAGCCAGGCATCGCTGGTGGTGACCACGCCGCCGGTCTGGCCCTGCTCGCGCAACCAGGCCATCTTGGGTGCCGCGAAGTACGGATCGAGCGACAGGCCGGTCAAGGCGGTGAGCTCATCACCGTGCTCGGCGAGCCGGGAGCAGAGGTCGGCGGAGCGCCGGTCCTGCCACACCACCACGGGGCTGAGCGGCGCGCCCGTGGAACGGTCCCACGCGAGGACGGTCTCGCCCTGGTTGGCCAGACCGACCGCAGCCACTGGCTCGCCGGCGGCGGCCACGGCGGCCCGGCCGGCCTCGAGCACCGAGGTCAACAGGGCTCGCGGATCCTGCTCGACCGCTCCGGCCGCGCCGAAGTCCGGCCGCAGCGACGACCTCAGCGGACCCGATCACCCCACGACCAGGAGCGACGACGACGGCCTTGGTGCCCGAGGTGCCCTGGTCGATCGCCAGGACGGCCTCGGGGCGCGGCATGAATCGCACGCTACTGCCACGTCCCCGAGCCGCGCAGCCCGGCAGCTGTCCGGCGCGCTGACGCCGAGGATCTCCGGACCCCCACAGGTCCTGTTGGGGCTCCGATGGTACCGAAGCACGAAGAAGCAGCAGGCCGGGCGCCAGCGCCCAGCCTGCTGCTCGAGTCTGCGTTGTCAGCCGTCGTAGACGGAACTCCAGCTGCGCACCCTCATGAGCAGGAGCTGGCCCCCTTCGACGAACTCCTCCACCGTGCCAGGACCCGTACCGAGCGGCAGGTGCTTCGAGGTGTGCACCTGAGCGTCGAACAGGAACGTCCCCCGGCCGAACTGCTTGGCCACGTCGATGATCCCGCTCGACTCCTCGTCGGTCGTGAGCACTGCCCGGTCAGCCGGTGTGACGCCTGCTGTGTTGCTCGCACCGAAGAGCTCAGGATCGAACTCCGCGACGATCCCCCGCGCGCCGTCCGCCAGCCGGTAAGCAACGATCCGGGCCACGTGGTCGATGCCGCCCGGATCCTCCTGGATCAGGAGGTTGCCCCGGCGGTCGATCGTCATGTTGTCCGGCTTGCTCAGGTACGGCGTCTCGGAGCCGTCGAGAAGGAGCGTCAGCGTGGCGCCGAGCGACGGCCTGGTCACGTCCTCGAAACTCAGCCGCCACAGACCGCCGCCGTCACGCGAGACGGCTGGCTCGGCCGGGTTCGCTGTCTTGTCGCCCCCCTCGGTGGTGAGGAAGTAGTAGTCGTTCCGGTTCCGCGGGTCGAAGGCACCGTCCTCGATCCGGGTGAGCGACAACCCCTTGGCGGCAGCCTCAGTGTTCTGAGCGACGCCGTTCTTGGTCCAGTCGATCTCCTGGTCCGCGCCGATGACGACCGGCACGGCACTTCCCTTGCCGTACTTCGCCCGGAACTGCGCGTCACTGGAGATGTCCTGGTCAGCCACGTCCATCACGAAGAGTCGTCCGTTGGTGAGGCCGGCTCGCTCGACGGGATTTCCGTTGGCACGCTTGGTGCCTGAGTAGACCCACAGCTGACCTGACCCACCGTCCTCGTTTCCGAGGGCCACCGTGCGCTGGCTCTTGACGGAGGACACCAAGGTGTTCTCCCAGGAGAAGAGACCGAGTCGAGGCAGCTGGTAGGCCGTCCCGTCGAGGTCGACGCCGAAGACTCGCCCTTCGTCGCCGTTCTCCTCGTTGGCCAGATAGATCTGCCCGTCGTAGCCGTAAGACCGGTACGTCAGCGCACCTGCGTCGGTGATGAATCCGGAGCAGAAGCGGGCGAAGGCCGCAGTGTGGCCGTACGCAGCGCCAGCTGGGGCTACAGGAGCCGCACCATAGGTCCCGAGCGAGTAGTTCCAGTACCTCACCGAAGAGATGAAGTCTTCTCCGGAGGTCACGGCACCGGAATCGGTGTCGATCGTGAAGCGGCTCACGAAGGCACCCTTCTGACCGTGCGCCCGAGCGACCCCGAGGGTGTCGCGCACCTCGTGGTTGACCAGGACGTCAACGCTGCCCTCCTGGTCGCCCGCCAGCAGACCGAGTCCGTCCGGCAGACCCACCATCGCGTAGCCGTTGCCCGCAGGCTGGTCTCCGACGGTCAGCAGTGAGGTGATCCCGACGCCTGGGGCAGCCGGCAGCACGTAGGGAGACGTGGTCGTGGTCGGGGCGATGGAGACACCAGGGGACAGGGGTACCGCCCGGGCCGGTACGGCAGCAGCCGCTACCAGGGCGAGACCCGACGCTCCCGCCGCAACGGCGGCGATCGATCGGTGATGCGTCTTCAGTGAGCTCACGCGTTCCTCCGCGGACTCGGGCGCCCTGGATGGGCGCGGGGGTGAGTCTCACGCTGGCACGGGCCGGCGACTCGAGAGCAACGTCGAAATGACAGGCGAGCCAACGGTTTGCGGCCAATCGGGGGAGCGAACGGTCCTAGGCGAGGACGGTCTCGCCCTGGTTGGCCAGACCGACCGCAGCCACTGGCTCGCCGGCGGCGGCCACGGCGGCGCGGCCGGCCTCCAGCACCGAGGTCAACAGGGCTCGCGGGTCCTGCTCGACCGCTCCGCCCGCGCCGAAGTCCGGCCGCAGCACGACCTCTGCGGACCCGATCACCCCGCGACCAGGAGCGACGACGACGGCCTTGGTGCCCGAAGTGCCCTGGTCGATCGCCAGGACGGCCTCGGGGCGCGGCATGCGTCGCACGCTACTGCCGCGCCCCCAGCGGTGCAGCCCGGTGGTCGAACCCGCGAGCTCCGGTGGTCAGCGGACCTCGTAGGCGTTCACCACGAGCTGCCGGACGGTGTTGCCGTCGGAGTCCGTGGCCTTGGCCCGGAGGGTCGCCTTGCCGCCGGCCCTGTTCGTCACCCGGACGTCACACGCCGCCTTCTCGCACCTGGTGAGCTTCGCCGGCTTCCACGTCTTCCCGCCGTTCCAGGAGATCTCGACGCTGCGCTTGACCACGGGCGACGTCTTCAGGCCGTTGGGCATCACGAACTGCACGCCGAAGTCGTACCGGCCTGCGGCAGCGCGCCCCGTCGAGGACAGGTCCATGAGGTAGTTCACGCCGAGCAGCGGCAAGACCGCGCGCACCTGCTTGACGGTCGGGGTGTCCGAGGTGAAGCCCCAAGCCGTCCTGATCCGCGTCGAGTGCTGCCAGAACGGATTCTCACGGTAGGCGTCCGTGACGACCCGGAACCGGTGCTCACCGCTCGGAACCTCGGTGTTCATGTAGACCGAGGCCCACTGGTCGAGGATCAGCTCGCCGTCGGCGTAGACCTTGCCGTCGTACTCGTTGGCGAAGATGTCTGTGTGCCCGTAATGGCCGGCGGCATCCGTGAATCCACCCATGGACAGGAAGAACTCGTCCCACGGGGTCGCGCAGATGGCCGGATCGACGCAGATCTCTCGGACCGGCGGTGGGAACCCGTTGGTGAGGGTGAGCAGAGGGGACACGCGCATCGCGACCGGTCCTCCGAACCAGGTCTCCCTGGTCGTCGAGCCGCCCTTGAACGTCCGCTTGGGGCTGAAGAGCTGGGCATACTCGCCGCCCAGCTCGGCGTCCTTCACCCGGACCGAACGCTCCCATTCGGCACCCGTGGACACGTAGTGGGTGACGGTCGAGGGGAACGAGACCGGACGGACCAGGACGTTGGCGGACCCGCCGCGGCTGGGCACCCAGCCGATGGCCTCCTCGATCAGCTCGAGGCCGTCCGCACTGGTCGTCCCGAGGCCGTCATAGGTCTCGACGAGGGCGGCGACCTTCGAGCCCGTCGCGTCGATCGTCCCTCCATCGGGTACGTCCTCCGCCCAGTACTTCGTCAGGTCGTAGATGTACGCCGGGTTCTTGTGCGTGACGAGCGTGGCCTTGCCGGACCCGCCCGCGAGCAGGCGCGGGACGTCGAACGGCCTGGCCTGGAGCGTCGGGATGCCGACTCGGCCCTCGATCGTGCCGGCGCACTTCTCTCCTGCTGCCGCGTAGGCCACGATCGCGACCGCCTTGGCCTGGCGAAGGGTCAGTGCCGTTGCGGTGAGGTCGTCGCACGTGCCCGAGACCACCGCCACCGCGCCCCGGACCGACACGGGTCGGAGCGAGGTCGCCGCCCCGACGTCGACGACGCGGAAGCTGCCGGAGAGGCCGGCGACCGGCGTCTCCGAAGACTGTCCACCTGGTGCCGTCAGGGTCCGCAGGGCGACCGGGGTCGAGCCAGCCGGTGTCAGCACCCCCTCGGGCTGACTGAGCAGGTAGGTCCCTGCGACTGTGGTCTTCCCGGGCAGCCCAGCAGACGGACGGGCGTAGGAGCGGTCCATCGCGCCGTACAAGGTGAAGCCGGTCGTCCCCGCATCCCCCTCCCACGTGACGTCGAGGACGGCTGCCTCCTCGGCGACCGGGCGAGCCACCCGGTAGTCGAAGAGACCGGTCTGGTTCTCGTCGAGGACGAGGTGCGTGTTCTCGGAGACCGTGAACGCCGGCTCGTAGGTGACGACACCCTCGTGGGCGCCGTCAGCCGCGAGACCGAAGGAGATGGCGCCGGTCGCGTAGGTCCCCGGAGGTAGCCGGAAGGTCGCGGTCTGCTCCTCGGACGAGGCGTCGAACGTCCGCTGCTCGTAGATCCACGGGTCGGCGAAGCCGCTCAACCCGAACAGGTGCGACACGTTCTGTGAGCCGGAGCGCGGCTTGATCGTGACGCTGACCTCGTAGCGCTCGGCCTCGAGCTGGTAGGCGACGCCGGTACGCACAGTTCCGCCGCCGTCGTCCGGGGTGGCCGTCACCACGGCTGAGTAGGCACCCGGGGCCGCGACGGTGGGATCGGTGATGACGTCGACGGAGGCCTGCCCGCCGGCCGGAACCGTGAGCATCGCGGCGCTGAGGCTCAGTCCCCCGGTCGGCTCGACAGAACCGTCCTCGCCGGCCACCTCGAGGGACAGGACGACGTCGCTGGTCCCGTCGTTGGTGTACGTGAGAGGCGTCGTCGTCGGATCGAGCGTGGAGTACGGCCACGCGAAGTTGCCCAGGGACAGAGATGCCGGGGCGAAGACGTCCTGGGTGATGGCCCGGAGAGCGTCGACGCGACCGGTCCCTGCGTCGAAACCGTTCGCGTTCGCGACTGGCACCGTCGTGTTGGCGATCGCGTCCTTCAGCTGCTCGCCGCCCCAGCCCGGGTGCTCCTGCTTGAGGATCGCGGCGAGGCCGGCGACGTGCGGCGTGGCCATCGACGTACCGCTGATCGTCGTGTAGCTCGGGTCGATGTCGACGTCGCCGCCGAGGTCCGTGCCCGCCGCGCGGGCCGCGGTGACGTTGACGCCGGGGGCCACGACCTCGGGCTTGAGCGCCCCGTTGTTGAGACGAGGACCGCGGCTGGAGAAGCCGGCCATCGCGTCGTCGACGTCGACCGCACCGACGGTCAGGGCCGCATCGGCGCTCCCCGGCGAGGACACGGTCGACGGACCGTTGAAGCCGTTGTTGCCCGCCGCGATGACGAAGAGGGTGTCGGACGTGGCGGAGAGCTCGTTCACGGCCTGCGCGAGCGGGTTGGTGCCGTCGTCGGCGTCCCCTCCGAGGCTCATGCTGACCACGTCGGCCTTCTGGTCGACCGCCCACACCATGCCGGCGAGGACCCAGGAGTCCTCGCCGTAGCCGGCGTCGGCCAGCACCTTGCCGATCATCAGCGAAGCCCCAGGGGCGACGCCGACGCGCTTGGCAGTCGACGCCTTCCCGAGGCCGGCGATGGTGGAGGCGACGTGGGTGCCGTGACCGTTGCCGTCAGCCACCGACGCGTCCGGCGTGAAGTTCTTCGTCGCTCCGAGCTGGCCGACCAGGTCGGGGTGGGTGGCGTCGATGCCCGTGTCGAGGATGGCGACCTTGACGCCCGAGCCGTCGTAGCCGGCGACCCAGGCCTCGGGAGCGTGGATCTGCGGGACGGAGTCCTCGAGCGTGACGTCGACGCGACCGTCGAGGTTGACCCGCGTGGCGCCGTCGGAGAGAGCCGTTGGGTTCCCTGCGGCGTCGCGGCCCTTGGTGAGGTCGTCCCAGAACGCACGGGCGTCCTGCTTGTCGGTGTGGAATGCAGCGATGCCCAGCTGGGGCACCGTGAGCGTGCGCTCGGCCGACATCAACGACGCGCTCCGCGCCTCGGCGGCCGCGCTCCGACCCGTGCCGTAGTCGATCATGACCGGCAAGGTCGCGCGGGAGGCGTCGTCGTACTCGGCGGCGATCAGCCCGGTCACGTCGAAGAGATCGCGGTCCAGGCGCTTGGCGGCGAGCAGCCCGAACGCAGCAGCCGGGACGACGTACGTGTGGCCGTTGACCTCGTTGATCGCGGCTTGCGGGATCGTGCCGTCAGGTCGGGGCTCGATCGATACTGCTGTGCGGCCGTCGCTGCCGGTGGAGACCCGGACGACGTCTCCGGTCACCAAGGTCACGGTCTTCACCGTCGGGACCCCGGTCGACGGGCGCGCGGCGGGGGCGGCTGCGGATGCGGGCATGGCGGGCACCAGCGCGAGGCCGGCAGTCAGCGCGAAGGTCGCCAGGGTGGCCGTGGTTCGCACGGTCCTCCGGGCGGTCCCCCGACCGCGGCGGATCACGCCACGAGCAGGTGTGGTCGACGACATGCAGGGTCCTCTCGGGATCACCGCGGCAGCGTGGGGACGCCGCGTCGCTCCGGCCGGGCGGCAGGGAGCGAAGCGAGATTACGGGAGCGAGGCGATAAGTCAACACCGTTGACTAGGTGTTGCCTGAGCGTGACCTGAGGGGATCCGAAGAATCGTGGTCGCGACGCCCGGCGGACGCTCGGACGCCCTGGACGACTCCCGCCCTGGGAGGGGACTTCGTCCCTACCCCGAAGTGCGGCACGTCCCTAGCCTGAGGGGCATGAGCATGGCGATCCGGACCGAGAACCTGGTCAAGAGCTTCGGCGCGACGCGGGCGTTGGACGGGCTGGACCTCGCGGTCGAGACCGGCGAGGTGCATGGCTTCCTCGGTCCGAACGGCGCCGGCAAGACCACTGCTCTGAGAATCATGCTCGGGCTCCTTCGGGCCGACTCCGGACAGACGACGGTCCTCGGTTCCGACCCTTGGCGCGACGCGGTCGGGCTGCATCGGAGGCTCGCCTACGTCCCGGGTGACGTCGCGCTCTGGCCGAACCTCACGGGTGGGGAGGTGATCGATCTCCTCGGCCGGCTCCGTGGTGGGCTGGACGAGCGGCGCCGCGCTCGCCTGCTCGACCTGTTCGACCTCGACCCGACGAAGAAGGCGCGCACGTACAGCAAGGGCAACCGTCAGAAGGTGGCCCTGATCGCCGCGCTCGCCTCCGACGTCGAGCTTCTCCTGCTCGACGAGCCCACGTCCGGGCTGGACCCCCTGATGGAGTCGATGTTCCGTGACCTCATCCGTGGCGAGCGCAGAAGCGGCCTCACGGTTCTGCTGTCCAGCCACATCCTGGCGGAGGCCGAGGCGCTCAGCGACCGAGTGAGCATCATCCGTGCCGGTCGCATCGTGGAGACCGGGACCCTGGCCGAGATGCGGCACCTCACGCGAACCTCGATCACTGCCGAGCTCGAACGACCGGTCGACGGCCTCGCCTCCGTCGCAGGCGTCCACGACCTCGTGATCACTGGACGACTGGTCAGCTGTCAGGTGGACCCGTCCGACCTGGGGACCGTGCTTCAGCACCTGGGCCGGGCAGGGGTGGTCAGCCTGACGAGCCAGCCACCGACGCTCGAGGAGCTCTTCCTCCGGCACTACGCGGACCCGTCGTGAGCGAGCTGACCGGCACCTGGGCGCTGACCCGCCTCGCCCTGCGCCGAGACCGCGTCCTGGTTCCGGTCTGGTCGGCGATCTTCGTCGTCACCGTCGTGTCCTCGGCCTCGGCGACCGTGGGCCTGTACCCGACTCTGGCCTCACGCATCCAGGCCGCGTCGGCGATCAACGACATCCCTGCCCTGGTGGCCTTCTACGGCCGTGTCTGGGACCCGTCCTCGCTCGGAGCGCTGTCCCTCATGAAGATGACGGGCGTCACCGCCGCGATGCTGGCGGTCCTGGGCGTCCTGCTGGTCGTCCGGCACACGCGCGCGGAGGAGGAGGTCGGGCGGCTGGAGCTGCTCGGCTCCACCGTGGTGGGCCGCCGAGCCTCCTTGACTGCGGGGCTCCTGGTGGCCGGCGGCACCATGCTCCTCATCGGCGTGCTGTCAGCACTCGGGCTGACGGCCGTCGGCCTTCCGGCAGCCGGTTCGTGGGCCTTCGGTCTGGCCTGGACCACCACCGGCCTGTCCTTCGTCGTCGTCGCTGCGGTGGCCGCCCAGCTGACGGTCTCCGCGCGCTCGGCCACCGGCCTGGCGGTCACCGTGCTGGCGGTGACGTACGTCCTGCGCGGCGTGGGTGACGTGTCCGGCAGCCCGGACGCCTCGGCCTTCTGGTCGTGGTTGTCGCCGATCGGCTGGGGACAACAGGTCCGTCCGTACGCCGGGGACCGGTGGTGGGTCCTGCTCCTGCCCGTCGTGTTCTGCGTCCTCGCCGTCTGGCTCTCCTACTCTCTCGCCTCCCGCCGCGACCTGGGCGCCGGGCTGTTCGCCGACCGGGCCGGGCCCGCAAACGCGGCGACGTGGCTCGAGTCGCCGCTCGCGCTCGCCTGGCGGCTGCAGCGCGGCATGCTCCTCGGGTGGGCGATCGGCTACGCCCTGTTGGGGCTCCTGCTCGGAACCATCGCCTCGGACGTCGGCTCCCTGCTCGACAGCACCCAGGCCCAGGAGATGATCGCCAAGCTGGGCGGGAGCCAGGTGCTCACGGACGCGTTCATGGCGGCTGAGCTCAGCATCACCGCCGCCATCACGGCGGCCTACGGCGTCTCAGCCGCGATGCGCCTGCACGCCGAGGAGTCGTCGGGACGCGCCGAGCCGGTGCTTGCCGGATCGATGTCTCGAAGCCGGTGGCTCAGCAGCCATGTCGCTGTCGCGTTGGCGGGCACCACCGCGCTGACCGTCATCCTCGGCACTGCCGCCGCGCTCGCCGACGCCGTCCAGCTCGGGTCGTCGGACCGAGTCGGGTCGGTGCTCGCCGGCGCCTTGGTCCAGCTGCCGGCCATCTGGGTGCTGACCGGGCTGACCGTGGCCCTGTTCGGGCTGGCCCCACGGCTCGTGGCCGCTGCATGGGTGGGGCTGGTCGGCTTCGTGCTGATCGACGAGCTGGGGGTTCTCCTGGGCGTGCCCGGGTGGCTCCGGGACCTGTCGCCCTTCGGGCATCTGCCCAAGCTGCCGGGGGGCGCCATGGCCTGGCCGCCCGTGCTGGCACTCCTCCTCGTCGCCGCAGCCTTGGTCGCGGCCGGCGCCGTCGGCTTCCGGCGCCGCGACCTCGACACCCCCTGACGTCGCCGCCCAGGCGGGTGGTCAGCTCTGCGGTCGGAGGACGAGCGTCTCCGCGGCAGCGGCCTCGACGGCTGCGCGGCTGAAGGCGAACGGCGTCGTGCCGCCCTGAGCCCACAGCTTGGCCTGGTCGACGTAGTGGTCGGCGAACGCGTGCCCGCTGGCCCCGGTCAGGTTGACCCAGGTGGAGGCGTCGAGATCGGCGAGGTCGACCACCATCCGCATGCTCGGGATCCAGACGATCTCGTAGCCCTCCGTCATGTTCCAGTCCGTTGCGTTCGGCGCGGCGCCGGTGCCATCCGTGCCGTACGGCCCGCGGTTGAACAACCACTCGATCGGCGCGATGCCGGACTCGCCGAAGGTGGCGTTGCGAATCGTCAGGGTGTGCATGTCCTGCCAGAACCACGTCCCGGACTCGTCCCCGAGAGTGTCCCGAAGCTCGGCATCGGCGAGCACCAGGGCGCGGCGCATCATCGCCGCTGCGGTCCTCGACCTCGGGCGTCGTCTTGTCGTCCCACCAGGGATCGTCCGGCGCGAGGCCCCGCATGGCCTCGTACCAGCGGTCCGTGCTGTCGAGGGTGACCAGGTCGTCGGAGAGCTCGTCGCCGAAGACCCCGTTGACCAGGGCGCGGTAGAACGCCGCGAAGTACGCGGGGGCCGGGCTGTCCTCCGCATTCATCGAGTAGTCCCAGCCGTCCCACCAGGCCCGAGACTCGGCAGGCGAGCCTTCGAGCGGTACCGCCTGCGCCAGAGGCACCGCCCATGCGGCCGGCTCGTTGTAGGTGTCGTTCTGGATGCGGGTCATCTCAGCCGCCTCCAGCCGACCTGCGCCCGCGGTGAGCTCCTCGATCAGGTCGGTGATGCGCTGGCTGCGGGAGCCGAAGGCGTTGTCGACGACGAATGCGTAGCCGAGACCGGGCTGCGTCAGCTGGTTGTTGGCGGTGACGATGAAGCCGTCCGCGGGATCCTTCACTCTCGGGACGGCCGCGGCCGGGACGTAACCGTCCCAACCCACGGAGGAGTCCCACCCCGGCGCAGGGGTGAGCCCGTCGAAACCCTTGCGGATCGGGAACTTCCCTCCCGTCGCGTAGCCGATCGTGCCGTCCACCGACGCGAAGACGACGTTCTGGCTGGGTGTCTCGAAGAGCTCGGTCGCGGCCAGGAAGGACGTCCAGTCCGTCGCCTTGTCGAGTGCGAAGACAGCCTCTGCCGTACGGCCCGGGGTCAGCGCCGTCCACGCCAGGGAGACGCCGTAGCCGTCAGCGCGTGGCGGCGCCCCGGCTGGTGCGGAGGCAGATCGGCCGGCGTCGGCGTAGTCGTCACTCACGTCGCTCATCAGCGGCCCGTGGGCAGGTCGCACGCACGGTGATCGTCACCGGGTCACTGCCGGCCACCCGGATGACTTCTTGTCGCGTGGTCATCGGGCGAGCAACGCCGTCCACCAGGACGGCATCGCCCTGGACCTTCTCCAGGAAGAGGTCCTGGGTGTCCGGACCGAGGTTGGTGAACCCCCAGGCGATGGTCGCGTTGTGCCCGATGATGACTCCGGGGAAGCCGGAGAACGTGTAGCCGGCGACGTCGTAGGGGCAGGCCGAGGAGATCGGTGCGCAGTGCAGGCCCATCTGGGTCCAGATGCTCGGCATGCTCGGGGCGAGATGGGGGTCGTTCGCAAGCAACGGCTTCCCGGTGGTCGTCAGATCGCCGGAGACGACCCAGTTGTTGCTTCCGGCCCCAGCATGCTGGCCCTGAAGCCCGAGCAGCGCCTGCACGGTGACCAGCTCGGTGCCCACGTCCTGCAGCGCGCCGCGGGTCCGGTCGAGCGCGAGCGCGGTCTCGGCGGCAGAGCCGGTCGGGGCCGGCAGGTCCTGGTCGAAGACCGTCTCTGCACCTGCACCGGTCCAGGCACCCTGGTCGAGGATCGGACGGTGGCGGTCGTACGGATAGCCGGGAAAGACCTGTGCCGCGCGCGCCGCCCCGACCTTCGCAGCGACGAGCACGCGCTCGATCTCCGTCGTGGCGTTGCCGCTGAGGTCGTACGACATGGCCTTGAGCCAGGCCAGCGAGTCCGCCGGCGTCCACGGCTCGACGGTGTAGCCCCGGTTGGTCAACCACAGCACGGAGTACTCGAGGGACAGCTCCCTTGGGGACCGGCCGGAGACGTAGGCGTTCACCCCGTCGGCGTAGGCCTGGAGCAGGCGCGCGTGTCCGGCGACAGGAGCTCCACCTCCTGCTCGGCGATCCTGCGCCAACCCATCGTCCGGACGAACTCGTCGGTGTCGAGCGTGGTGTCGCCGAACATCTCGGAGAGACGTCCTGCCGTCACGTGGCGCCGGAAGTCCATCTCCCAGAACCGGTCCTGGGCGTGGACGTAGCCCTGGCCGAAGAACAGGTCGTGGCTCGTCGAGGCATAGACCGATGGGATCCCCCAGGCATCCCTTTGGACAGTGACCGGCTGTTCCAGCCCCCCGACGACGAGCACGCCGGAGGTGACGGGGAACGGTCGACGAATCGCCCAAGCCGTCGCCAGCGTGGCCAGCAGCGCGATGCCCAGGATGAGCACGAGCAGCCCCACGAACGTGCGCCTCAGCCATCGCCACCGGCCGCGCCGCTTGCCGGGGGCGCTCGCGGAAGCGACGGTCGTCACGGGTCCCACCCTGCCACCAACCGGGCGCTATGAAGGAGATACCTCAGCCGTGGTCTTCCGGCCGAGGCCGTCGAGGGTGACCGCCATGACCATGGCCACTGCGGCAGCGAGCATGACCACCGGGATCTGGCTGAAGCCCGCTTCCCCGAGCAGGAGCACCACCAGCACGATCGAGGTCACCGGGAGGCGGAGCACGGCCGTCGTGGCGGCGGTCATCCCGATCGCGACACCCGCGGTGACTCCCAGACCCGGGAGCGGACCGACGATGACGCCGATCACGGCCCCGAGGAACAGCGCGGGGAAGGTCGGGCCGCCTCGGAAGGAGCCCAGCGAGATCCCGTACGCCACACCCTTGAACGCGAGGAGCAGCAGGAGCGTCATGATCGACCACGTCTCGGGTGAGGTCAGGAGGCCCGGCAGCGCAGCCTCGCCCGACTGCAAGACACCTCGATCGGCGAGCGGTCCGTGATCAGGGTGTACGCCGCGGCGCAGAGCCCGACGATGAGCCCGGCCAGCGCGGTCGTGACCACCGTGTGCTGAGCCGTGGACCGAGCCGTCCGGAGTCCCAGGCGACGCGCGGCCTGGGCTCCGACGGCTGCGAGGGCAGCCACCGGGAGGACCCACACGATGTCTCCGGCGTCGAGCGGTGCGGACGGAAGCCCTGGGATGGTCAGCGAGGGGACGTCGATGCCGGTCCAGTTCCCCAGGCCGATGAAGACGACGGAACCGATCCCCGCGGAGACGAGGCACGGGAGCAGCACGAGGAGCACCTGCGAACCGGCGAGCCCGACGACCTCGAGCATCAGGACTGCAGCCACCAGCGGGTTGCCGAAGAGCGTCGCGATCGCTGCCGCGGAGCCGGCGACCGCGAGCAGCTTCATTCCCTGGGGCTGCTCGGCCAGCTTGGTCTGACTGGCGACGAACAGCACCAGACCGCCGCCCAGCGCCACGAGCGGCGCCTCAGGGCCGACGACAGCCCCCAGCACCAGGCTGAGGAGGGCGGCGGCGAACACGCCCGGGAGCTCGACGGACGAGGGCATGCCTCCCGCGAAGCCCTTCGCCGGCAGATGCCCGCCACGTCCCGGCAGGTACGTCACGACCAGACCGACGAGAAGTCCGGCGACCACCAGGACGACGACCGCGTACCAGGCCGCCGGCTGGTCCCAGCCCAGCGCCTCAGGCACGGACCCCCAGACCCAGTCCTCCAGATTCGTGACCAGCGCCAGGAATCCGAAGGCGACAAGCGCCACCGGGACCCCGATCAGGGCGGAGACCACCAGCAGCGCGCTGTAGCCGCGGCTGGCGAGCACACTGGTGAGGTCCTGCGGTGCGGCCGAAGCCGTGTCTGCGCTGTCGCTCACCGACGGAGCCCTCCCTCGCCAATCCGGTTCAGTTGCCGGGCCGATGCTAGAGCCAGCTGCCCTCGGGGTCCGGGTGCCGCCCTGGCGGGACCTTCGGCCCTTGGTCACGCCCGGGGCGCGAGCGACGATCGTGTCATGAGGATGACATCGCACCGAGGGCGGCCCAGCAGGTGGGCCGCGGCCCTTCTCACCACAGCAGCTGTCACTGTTCTTGTTCTCGGTCTGGCGACTCCCCCCGCCCAGGCGAGCGGGCGAGGGATGGTCTGGTTCACGACCGACAAGGCGATCTTCCTGGAGCACGTGCGGGTGCACTCGACCGAGACGTTCGACGAGTTCGCCACCCCCACGACTGTTTCCCGCATCGCAACGCCGGCTGACCTTCGACGGGGTCCGATACACCTCGTTGGCACCCGAGAACCCGTCCTTCGTGATCCGCCTCGACGGATACCCGCCGCGCTCCAACGCGCTGTCCCGCAACTTCACGGAAGGCAGCAGCACCCTCGATCTCTCGTTGAGCTTCCGGCACGGGGGGACGGTGCACGCGGTCGGCCTGATGCTCGAACCCTTCGGCTACCCGAACCGATTCCAGATCGTCGTGACGCTCGCCGACGGATCGGTCGCTTCGCGGCTGCTCCCTGCCGAACACCGATGACACCTACATCGGCATGGCCAGCCGCACGGGGATCGTCAAGGTCCGCATCACCCAACGGTCGGACCTGGCCCAAGGAGGCACCATCAACTTCTCCGTGGACGACGTCTCGCGCTCGGTCATCACCTGGCGGTGCAAGGGCTAGTCGGTCGCCGCGCTTGCTGTGATCCCTGGTCCGCGGGTCGACTCGGAAGTAGGCCGTCGGCCCGCCTGCCACACCTCACGGACGAGGGGAACACCGGGGCGGTAGGCCAGGTGGACGTAGGACGGCGCCTCGAGGACGACGACGTCGGCCCGGGCGCCGACACCGAGGTGGCCCACGTCGGACCGACGTAACGCTCTGGCGCCTCCGGCCGTGGCCGACCACAGCGCCTCCGCCGGGCTCATCCGCATCTCGCGCACAGCGAGGGCGACGCACAAGGCCATCGACGACGAGTAGCACGAGCCCGGGTTGCAGTCGGTCGCCAGCGCCACGGTGGCACCCGCGTCGAGGAGCCGGCGGGCGTCCGGGTACGGCGACCGGGTGGAGAACTCCACTCCCGGGCAGCAGCGTGGCCACCGTCGTCGGAGGAGGCGAGCGCGTCGACGTCGGCGTCCGTCGAGATAGGTGCAGTGGTCGGCAGAAGCCGCGCCCAGCTCGACCGCCAGCTGCACGCCCGGGCCGGCGCCCAGCTGGTTGGCGTGGATCCGGGGCAGCGAGCCCGGCCGTCGACCCGCTGCAGTGAGCACCGCGCGTGCCTGGTCCGCGTCGAAGGCCCCGCGCTCGCAGAAGACGTCGACCCATCGAGCGTGCGGCGCGCAGGCCTCGAGCATCGGCCCGGTGACCAGCGCGACGTAGTCGGCGCGGCGCCGATCCCGTCCGGCACCACGTGCGCACCGAGGTAGGTCACCTCCGGCGTCAGCTCGCCGGCGATCACCAGGGACCGGGCCTCGTCCTCGACCGTCAGGCCGTACCCGCTCTTGATCTCGACGGTGGTGATCCCCTGCCGAAGCATCTCGGCGACCAGCCGAGCCGCGTTGGCGCGCAGGGCCTCGTCGGTCGCAGCGCGGGTGGCGGCGACCGTGGTGCGGATCCCGCCGGCGGAGTAGGCCTCCCCGGTCATGCGCGCCGCGAACTCCGCGCTGCGCTCGCCCGCGAAGACCAGGTGCGCGTGGCTGTCGACGAACCCCGGGACCACGGCCCGACCTCCGGCGTCGAACCGTTCGTCCGCAGGACCGGCGTCGGTCGCTGCTCCCACCCAGGCGACGCGGTCCCCGTCCAGGACGAGGGCGGCGTCCTCGAGCAACCCGAGCGGCGACTCGTCACCCAGCGCTGGGTCATTGGTGACGAGCTCGCCGACTCCGGTGATGAGGGTCGTGGTCATCGGGAGACCACCTCCCGCCAGAGGGCGTCGATCACGTCGGCGAGCATCGGGCCGACAGGACCGAGCCCGAGGTGCTCGCCGGCCCTCGACGACCGGCGCGCCCGTCGACCACGACGTCCGTGACATCGGCGGCCGTGGCGCTGAAGACGATCTGGTCGGGTCGCTCCCCGCGGTGCGGACCGAGTCCGTGGCGACCGCGACCAGGTCGGCCGGCGCGCCGACCGCGATCCGCCCGGCCTCGGGCCAGCCGAGCGCGGCGTGGCCCTGCCAGGTCGGCGGCCGCCAGCAGCTCGGTCGGCGGTGAAGTGGCCGCGCTGCCGGCTGCTGAGCCGCTCGTGCGCCTCCAGGCCGCGGGCCTCCTCGAACAGGTCGATCACGGCGTGCTGGTCGCTGCCGAGGCAGAGCGGCGAGCCGGCGTCTGCGAGCCGGCGGGCCGGGCCGATGCCGTCGGCGAGGTCGCGCTCGGTGGTCGGGCAGAAGCACGTAGCCGTACCGGCTCGCCGCCGAGCAGGCGCGATGTCCTCGTCCGTCAGATGGGTGGCGTGCACGGCGGTGGTGCGCGGCCCGAGGACGCCGTGCCTCGTGGAGCAGCTCGGTCGGCGTGCAGCCGTACGCCGCCAGGCACGGCGTCGTTCTCGGCGGGCTGCTCCGACAGGTGCACGTGCAGCGGACGCGTCAGGCGCAGGCCGCCACCAGCGACGGCCCAGGTCGCTCGGCCGGCACCGCGCGCACCGAGTGCACGGCCGCGCCCACCCTGCGACGTCGCGTCGCCGGTCAGCTCGCGCGACGCGCTCGGCCCAGGCGCTCGGCGTTGCCGTCGCCGAAGCGCAGCTGCGGGCCCTGACAGCGGCTCGCCGATCGCCCCCGGTGAGGTAGCAGGTGTCGAGCAGCGTGAGCCGGATCCCGGCGTCGCGTCGCCGCCGCGCGCAGCGCCTCGCCCATGGCGTTCGGGTCGTCGTACGGCGTCGCCCGTCCGGCCCGTGGTGCAGGTAGTGGAACTCGCCGACGCAGGTGATCCCGGCCAGCGCCATCTCGGCGTAGACCGCGCGGGCCAGCGCGTAGATCGTGGTCCGGGTCGAGCCGGCGGCCAGCGCGTACATCTGCTCGCGCCAGGTCCAGAACGAGCCGCCGTCGGCGTGGGTGCGCCCGCGCAGCGCCCGGTGGAAGGCGTGCGAGTGGGCGTTGGCGAAGCCCGGGGAGCACCAGGCCCCGCAACGACCGAGCCGTCCGGGTCGGGCAGCCGCGCCCGGGGTCACCGACGTCGACGAGACCGTCCGTCGCCGACCTCGACGAGGACGTCCTTGGCCACGCCGCCGGCGCCGAGCCAGGCGTGCTCGCACCAGTAGGACGTCATGCGGTCACCGCCGCCCAGCCAGGTCCTCCAGTACGGCCGCCAGCGCCTCGACACCGGCGAGGCAGTCGTCGGGCTCGGCGTGCTCCGCCGGGGCGTGCGAGACGCCGGTGGGGTTGCGGACGAAGAGCATCGCGGTCGGGACCCCGGCGCGGCCAGGATCCCGGCGTCGTGGCCGGCCCCGGTCGGCAGCAGCGGCGCAGGCGTGCCGTCGCCGAGGCTGGCCGACCACGCCAGCCAGCCGGTCGCGCAGCGACGCGTCGAACTCGACGAGCGGCGACAGCGACTCGCGGTCGCCGTGTACGTCGTCCCGTCACGCGCCGGCCCGGTCGGCTGCCTGCTGCGCGACGGCCGCCACGACGGCGTCGACCGTCGTCCTGGTCGGCGGCGCGGGCGTCGAGCCAGGCGCGGACCCGCGACGGGATGGCGTTGGTCGCGTTGGGGTCGATCTCGAGCCGGCCGATCGTGGCGCCGCGCGCCGGCGAGGCGGCGCCTGCTTGTTGGCGGCGAGCAGCGGCGAAGGCGGCGGTCAGCATCGGGTCGCGCGGTCCTCCATCCGCGTCGTGCCCGCGTGGTTGGCGCGGCCGCCGAACTCCAACCGCCAGCGGCCGTGCGGCCAGATCGCCGTGGCCACGCCGACCGGGCCGTCCTCGGGTCCGCAGCCTCCGCGAGCCAGCGGCCCTGCTCGACGTGCAGCTCGACGAAGACCTGCGCCATCGTCGGGCAGGTCGGACCGCGCCGTAGTCCGGCGCGATGCCGAACCCGGCTCGCTCGTACGCCTCCGGCAAGCGTCACGCCGTCGCGGTCGCGCAGGGCCAGGGCCCGAGCCGGGTCGAGGACCCCGGTGGCGAGCCGCGACCCGAGGCAGGCCACGCCGAACCGCGCACCCTCCTCCTCGACGAACATCGCCACCCCGATCGGCCGGGCGGGCTCGAAGCCGCGCGCGCGCAGGACGTCGACGGCCGCGAGCGCCGAGACGACGCCGAGCGGTCCGTCGAACGCGCCGCCGTCCGGCACCGAGTCCAGGTGGCTGCCGGTGACGCACGCCCGGCGTCGCCGGCGTGCCGGGTCCGGCCGCCACCAGGCCGACGTGGTTGCCGTTGCGGTCGGTCTCGACGACCAGCCCACGCGGTCGCGCACGCCTCGAGGAACCAGCTCTCGGCCTCGATCAGCGCCGGGGTCCACCCGGCCCGTCGGTAGCCCCCGGTCTCGGGGTCGCGACCGATCGGGGCCAGGTCGGCCCACAGCGCGGCGAAGGTCACGCGCTGCCCTCGCGCATCGGGATGCGCACGCCGCGCTCGTCGGCGACCTCGGTGGCGCGGTCGTAGCCGGCGTCGACGTGGCGGATGACGCCCATGCCCGGGTCGTTGGTGAGCACCCGCTCGAGCTTCTGCGCGGCGAGCGCGGTGCCGTCGGCGACGGTCACCTGGCCGGCGTGGATCGAGCGGCCGATGCCGACGCCGCCGCCGTGGTGGATCGACACCCACGACGCGCCCGACGCGGTGTTGACCAGCGCGTTGAGCAGCGGCCAGTCGGCGATCGCGTCGGAGCCGTCGAGCATCGCCTCGGTCTCGCGGTAGGGCGAGGCGACCGAGCCGCAGTCGAGGTGGTCGCGGCCGATGACGATCGGCGCCGTCAGCTCGCCGCTCGCCACCATGTCGTTGAACCGCACGCCCGGCCTTGTCGCGCTCGCCGTAGCCGAGCCAGCAGATCCGGGCCGGCAGGCCCTGGAAGGCGACCCGCTCCTCGGCCATGCGGATCCAGCGGGCGCAGCGGCTCGTTGTCCGGGAACAGCTCGAGCACCGCCCGGTCGGTGGCGGCGATGTCCGCCGGGTCGCCGGAGAGCGCCGCCCAGCGGAACGGGCCCTTGCCCTCGCAGAACAGCGGCCGGATGTAGGCGGGCACGAAGCCGGGGAAGTCGAAGGCCCGCTCGTAGCCGTGCAGCTTGGCCTCGCCGCGGATGCGAGTTGCCGTAGTCGAAGACCTCGGCGCCCGCGTCCAGGAAGCCGACCATCGCCTCGACGTGCGTGGCCATCGACGCCCGCGCGCGGTCGGTGAACTCCTCCGGCTTCGCGGCGGCGTAGCTCGTGCCAGTCCTCGACCGCGACGCCGACCGGCAGGTACGACAGCGGGTCGTGCGCGGTGGTCTGGTCGGTGACGATGTCGACGGCGACGCCGCGGCGCAGCAGCTCGGGCAGCACCTCGGCGGCGTTGCCGACGAGCCCGACCGACAGCGGCCGCGGCGCTCGCGCCTGGGCCGCGGCGCACCGGGCGAGCGCGTCGTCGAGGTCGTCGGCCACCTCGTCGAGGTAGCGGTCGGTCGACCCGGCGCTCGAGCCGTGACGCGGTCGACGTCGACGCAGAGGCAGACGCCGTCGTTCATCGTGACGGCGAGCGGCTGCGCGCCGCCCATGCCGCCGCAGCCCGCCGGTGAGCGGTGAGGGTGCCGGCCAGCGTGCCGCCGAACCGCTTGGCCGCGACCGCGGCGAAGCGTCTCGTACGTGCCCTGCAGGATGCCCTGGGTGCCGATGTAGATCCACGAGCCGGCGGTCATCTGGCCGTACATCGTCAGGCCCGAGCTGCCTCGAGTCGGCGGAACTCCGGCCCAGGTCGCCCAGTCACCGACCAGGTTCGAGTTGGCGATCAGCACGCGCGGCGCCCACTCGTGGGTGCGGAAGACGCCGACCGGCTTGCCCGACTGCACGAGCATCGTCTCGTCGTCCTTGAGGCCGCTGCAGGGTCCGGACGATCGCGTCGAAGGCGGCCCAGTCGCGCGCGGCCTTGCCGGTGCCGCCGTAGACGACGAGGTCGTCGGGGTGCTCGGCGACCTCGGGGTCGAGGTTGTTCATGCAGCATCCGCAGGGCGGCCTCCTGCTGCCAGCCCTGGCAGGTCAGCGTCGGTGCCGCGCGGGGCGCGGACGGGCGGGGGCCGGCGTGGTGATCGTCATCGGAGCTCCTTCGATCGGGTCAGGCGAGGTCGCCGACGGCGGACTCGGCGGCGGCGAGCAGGGTGCCGTCAGCGACGATGCGCACGACGGCCTCGATCTCGGGGGCGAGGAAGCGGTCGGGGCCGGGCCCTGGGCGACCGCGCGTACGGACGTCCGCGACGCGGCGCCGGTGCCGGCGGCGGGCGTCAGCGGGGCCCGCAGGTCGAGGGCGCGCGCGGCGGTGAGCACCTCGATGGCGAGCACGCGGGTCAGCGCGTCGACGGAGCGGCGCAGCTTGCGCGCCGCGGACCAGCCCATCGAGACGTGGTCCTCCTGCATCGCGCGAGGACGGGATCGAGTCGACGCTCGCCGGGACCGCGAGCCGCTTCATCTCGCTGACCATCGCCGGCCTGGGTGTACTGGGCGATCATGTGGCCGGAGTCGACGCCGGGGTCGTCGGCGAGGAACGGCGGCAGCCCGTGCGAGCGGGCCGGCGTCGAGCAACCGGTCGGTGCGGCGCTCGCTGATCGAGGCGAGGTCGGCGGCGGCGATCGCGAGGAAGTCGAGCACGAAGGCGACCGGCGCGCCGTGGAAGTTGCCGTTGGACTCGACCCGGCCGTCCGGCGAGCGACCACCGGGTTGTCGATCGCCGAGTCGCAGCTCCCGGTCGGCGACGCAGCGCGGCGTGGGCGAGCGTGTCGCGCGCGGCGCCGTGCACCTGCGGGGCGCAGCGCAGCGAGTAGGCGTCCTGCACCTTGGTGTCGTCCGACGCGGTGGCTGCGCGACGATCGGCGAGCCGGCGAGCAGGCGCGCATGTTGGCGGCGCGAGCGCGGCCTGGCCCGGGTGCGGGCGCAGGGCCTGCAGGTCGGCGGCGAACACGCGGTCGGTGCCGAGCAGCGCCTCGACGCTCATCGCCGCCGACGAGGTCGGCGACGCTGGACCAGCGCGCGCGAGGTCGTGGCAGGCGAGCACGAGCATGCCGAGCATGCCGTCGGTGCCGTTGATGAGGGCGAGGCCCTCCTTCGCGGCCAGCACGTACCGGCTCGAGCCCGGCCGCGGCGAGCGCGGCGGCGGCGTCGGTGCAGGTCGCCGTGCGGCGTCGCGCACCTCGCCCTCGCCGATGAGGGCCAGCGCGCAGTGCGCGAGCGGCGCGAGGTCGCCGGAGCACCCGAGCGAGCCGTACTCGCGGACGACCGGGGTGATGCCGGCGTTGAGCAGCGCGGCGTAGGTCTGGACGATCTCCGACGCGCACGCCCGGTGTGGCCGGTGGCCAGGGTGCGCAGCCGCAGCAGCATCAGCGCGCGGACGACCTCGCGCTCGACCTCGGCGCCCGTACCGGCGGCGTGCGAGCGGATCAGGGAGCGCTGCAGCTGCTCGCGCTGCTCGGTGGGGATGTGGCGGGTGGCGAGCGCGCCGAAGCCCGTCGAGACGCCGTAGGTCGGGACCTCGCCGGCCGCCAGCGTCTCGATCCGTTCGCGGGCCGGCGGCGACCGCCGCGACGGCCACGTCGGTGAGCACGACCTCGGCACCGTCGCGGGCGACCGAGACGACATCGTCGAGGGAGAGCGGAGGCGGACCGACGAGCACGCGGGACGGCATGTCCTCATCGAAGTCACTTCCGACCGTCGTGTCTGCCGTACTCTCGCGACAAGTGTCCGGGATCCCGGACCATTCACCCCGCTGAGGGTGACGTAATGGACGCGACACGCCGCGTGTCGCGTACGAAACGTCACCCTCAGCGGGGTGGTCGGGAGGCGGGCGTGCGGGCCGAGGAGAAGGTGCCGGCGGTGACCCGCGCGGTGGCCGTGCTCCGGGTGCTCGCCGCTCACCCGGCGCCCCTGCCGGCCGCGTCGATCGCGCGCGAGCTCGGACTCCCCCGATCGACGGTCTACCAGCTGCTCGCGGCGCTGGAGGCCGCGGCCCTGGTGACGCACCTCCCGGAGGACCGCACCTACGGCCTCGGGCTCGGCGTCTTCGAGCTCGGCTCGGCCTACCTGCGCAACGACCCGCTCGAACGACGGTCCCGCCCGCTGCTCCTCGGCGTCGTGGCGAGCACTCAGGCCACTGCCCACCTCGGCGTCCTGCACGGCGCGGAGACCCTCTACCTGCTCAAGGAGCAGCCTCCCCACCCCGTGACCTTGGTGACCGATGTCGGCGTACGGCTGCCGGCCCAGCTCACGGCCGTCGGCCGGTCGATGCTCGCGCACCTGCCCGCCGCGCAGCTGCGCGCGCTCTTCCCGTCGGCAGCGAGCTTCGTCGACCGGACCGGTGCGGGTCCTCGTTCGCTCAGCGAGCTGCGCGCGCTCCTCGCCACGGAGCGCCGGCGCGGCTGGGCGGAGGAGGACGGCCATGTCACCGAGGGGTTGGCGTCGGTGGCCGCCCCCGCTTTCGACCACCTCGGCCGCCCGGTCGCCGCCATCGGCGCCACCTTCGCCAGCCACCAGCACCCACCCGAGGAGCGGGCCGCGGTCGCCGACGCCGTGCGTCGCAGCGCGGCTCAGCTGACCCGCCGGCTGTCCGGTCGGCCTCCGTCCGGTTGACAGACCCGACCGGACCGCATGAAGTGAGCGGACGAGCACGCTGGGCAGGTCGAGAGCAGGGAGCGCACGCGTGAGCACGTACGTCGTCGTGGGCGGAGGGCTCGCCGGAGCCAAAGCGGTCGAGACGCTGCGCGCGGAAGGGTTCGACGGCGCCATCGTCCTGGTCGCCGCCGAGGCCGAGCTGCCCTACGACCGGCCGCCGCTGTCCAAGGGCCTGCTGCAGGGCACCGCGGAGCGCGCCAGCGTCTTCGTCCACGAGGCGGGTTGGTACGCCGAGCACGACGTCGACCTCCGGCTGGCCACGCGCGCGGAGAGCCTCGACCCCGCCGAGCACCGCCTGCTGCTGGACGACGGGAGCGAGCTGCACTACGACAAGCTGCTGCTGGCGACCGGATCGGCGCCGCGCAGGCTCGACCTCCCGGGCGCCGACGGGGAGCACGTGCACTACCTGCGCGACCTCGAGCAGTCCGAGCAGCTCAGGGGCGCGCTGGCCGCCGGTGGCCCGGTGGTCATCATCGGGGCCGGGTGGATCGGGCTCGAGGTGGCTGCGGCCGCCCGCGCGGCCGGGGTGGACGTGACGGTCGTCGAGGCCGCACCCAAGGCGCTCGGCCGCGTGCTCGGCGACGAGGTGGCTGACGTCTTCGCCGCAGCTGCACCGCGAGCACGGAGTGGACCTCCGGCTCGCCACCGGCGTCTCCGAGATCCGCCCCGACGCGGTCGTGACGAGCACGGGCGACGTGCTCCCTGCCGCGGCCGTCCTCGTCGGGAGTCGGCGCAGGTCCGGTGACCGGACTCGCCGAGAGCGGCGGGCTGACGGTCGACGGCGGAGTCGTCGTCGACGCGGCGCTGCGCAGCTCCGCCGCCGACGTCTTCGCCGCCGGTGATGTCGCGGCCGCCTTCCACCCGCGTTACGGCCGGCACCTGCGCACCGAGCACTGGGCCAACGCGCTCAATGGCGGGCCGGCAGCAGCGCGGTCGATGCTCGGGCAGGACGTCACCTACGACCGGCTGCCGTACTTCTACACCGACCAGTACGACCTGGGCATGGAGTACGTCGGCTGGGCCGACCCGGCGGTCACCCGGGTGGTGCTGAGGGGCGACGTCCCCGGCCGCGCCTTCCAGGCCTTCTGGCTCCTCGACGGTGTGATCGAGGCCGCGATGCACGTGAACCTCTGGGACGACGGTGTCGACCCGCTCAAGGCGGTCGTCTCCCTCAACCGTCCGGTCGACGTCGGTCGCCTCGCCGACCCGATGGTGCCGCTCGCCGAGCTCTGAACGATCCACGCGAAACGATGAGTCAGGGACCAGCACTTCGGCTGTTCGCTGCCGTCACGCCGCCTGGAACAGTGCTCGACCGCGTGAGAGACCTCAGCGAGCGCATGCGCGAAGGGGCGCTCGGGAGTCAGGACGGCCTGCGCTGGACCCGTCGGGACCAGTGGCACGTGACCCTCGCCTTCTTCGGAAACGTCGAAGAGGCACGCGTCGCCGAGCTGGTGGGCCGGCTTGAGCGCGCCGGCAGCCGCCGAAGGCCCTTCGAGCTCCAGCTGTGCGGCGCGGGACGCTTCTCGAGCCGAGTCCTCTGGCTCGGCATCGGCCTCGGCAGTACGCCGCTGCGCGATCTCGCCCGGTCGACCGGAGCAGCCGGCCGACGCTTGGGCCTCGAGGTCCATGAGCGCCGCTACCACCCGCACCTGACCCTCGCGAGGGCCTCGCGCCCGGTGGATCTCCACCCATGGGTGGAGCAGCTTCGAGACTGGGAGACCGCATCCTGGACGGTGACCGAGTACCTGCTCGTCCGCTCGGACGCCGGGCCGCACCCGACGTACGAGACGCTCGCGACCTTCGGCCTGACCAGGCGTCCGACGCCTTGATGGCACGCGGATCGACGGATGCACACGGTCGATCTCCGGGTGCGCCAGGCCAGACCACCGAGCAGACTGCTGCAGTGCCTACGCTGCCCCGCCTCGAGGACAACCCCGTGGCACGCACGTTCCGGCGCATCGTCTCAGGCGACCCGGAGGGCCGGCCGGCGTGGGTGCGCGCGCTCGAGGACGGCGACGACGCCGGGCTCTTCGGCCCTGGGTCTGCGCCATGGGCGGTGCACGGCAACCTGACGACGCTCGTCGGGGGCGTCCGGGCACTGCTCCTCCAAGCGCTTCAGCCGGCGGCACTGGCCGGGGTGCGGGGCCACTCGCGCTACGAGGACGACGCTCTGGGGCGGCTGGCCGGAACAGCACGCTGGCTGGTGACGCTCACCTTCGGCGACAGCGTGGCCGTGGAGCGCGAGTCGGCGCGGGTGCGGATCATGCACGACCGGGTCCGGGGCACGTGGACGACGCCGGAGGAGCCGGACCGCCCACGGACGTACTCCGCCGGCGACCCGCACCTGCTCCGGTGGGTGCACCTGGCGTTCACCGACTCCTTCCTGGCCACGTACCAGGTCTGGGGCGGGACGATCCCCGGCGGTCCGGACGCGTACGTCGCGGACTGGGCGCGCGCCGCCGAGCCGCTCGGGCTGCCGGACCCACCGCGCAGCGCGGCTGAGCTGACGGCGCAGCTGGCCGCGTTCGACGACGAGCTGCGGGGCGGCGCCGACGCCCGCGAAGTCGTCCAGTTCATCCTCCACCCGCCGCTGCCCCGGGGTGCACGACCGGCCTACGCCGTCCTCGTCGCAGGCGCCGTCTCGACCCTTCAGCCACGGCACCGCGAGCTCCTCGGGCTGCGCGACGTGCCACGGGTTCCCACGAGGCTGGCCGTCAGGGGGCTGCTCGGTGGCATGCGTCTGGCCCTCGGACCGACGTCACCGAGCGAGCAGGCTGCCCGCACCCGGCTCGCTCGGCTGGCCCTGACCAACGAGAGCGCGGACCACTCCCGCTGAGCGCCCCGGTCGGTCAGCCGAGACCGGGCCACTGGGTCCACGTGCGCAGGACCGGCGCCAGAGCCTCCTCCTCGAAGGCAAGATGGGCGAGCAGGTGCTCGGCAAGGACCTCCAGGGAGTCAGCGAGGCGGGCCCGGGGTTCGGTGTCATCGCCGTCGACGTCGAGGCCCAGGCCAGCGGCCTCGACCTCGTCGAGGAGCGAGGAGACCACCCGGTGGTCGGCCTCGAGCCGCGCCGTGACCTCGGTCATGCGTGCGGGATCGGCCGACCGGACCGCCGGGAAGACGACCGCGTCCTCGAGACCGTGATGGCCGTGGACGAAGGTGCAGTAGCCCAGGCACCGGGTGCGGAGCTGCCAGAGCAGGCCCTTGGTCTGCAGCTCGTCGATCACCAGCCGCGCCTCAGGTGCGGACACCCCGGAGCTGAGGGCAGCAGCGAGCAACCGGCAGACCTCCAGGTCGCGCCGCAGCATGTCGTGCACCCACCGCAGCTCGCGCAGCATGCCCTCGCCCGCGGCCGATGACGTCACTCCGCACCGTCCTGGCGCGACACCGGGTCGGCGGTCGGGCGCTTGGCCGGAACCCCGTCACCGCTGGAGACCCCGCGCAACCGTCGGCCCACCCATGGGGCCAGGTGCACACCGGCCCACCGAAGGTCGGCAGCAAGGGCAGCGGTGCGCCGGTGCGGGGTACGGGCTGGAAGCGGTACGCGCCACCAGCCCACCGGCCCGCCGAGCAGGGCCGGATCCTGCTCCCCGAGGGCTTCGAGCACCGCGGCAGCCACCCGCCGATGCCCTTCCCGCACCAGGTGCAGCCGGTCCTCGTGCCACAGCCGACGATCCTGCAGAGCAGGGACCGAACCCGCGTCGACCAGCAGGCAGCCGTGCCGGGAGGCGGTCTCCCGGACGGCTGCGTTGAAGGTCTCGAACCGCGCAGCCAACCGGGCGGCCGTACGTCCCGAACCCCCGGCGCGCGGGATCACCGTGAAGAGGAGCACGTGGGCGCCTTCCGCACGCAGCACCGCCACGGCGGCGTCGTAGCGTCGGAGCAGGTCGGGCAGATCGGCCCGCGGGCGCAGGGCGTCGTTGGGCCCGGCGTGGAAAGAGACGAGCAGGACGTCGTCGGCCGAGGCCGCCCGCCAGGGCCACCGGGAGCTGTTCGTCGACCACCTGGTCCAGCACGCGGCCGCGGATCGCGAGGTTGGCGTACCGCAGCCCCGGGTGCCTGACGGCCAGCGCATCCGCCACCCGGTCGGCCCAACCGAGATGCCGCCCTGAGGGACCGGTCTCGTCCTCGAGCCCTTCGGTGAAGGAGTCCCCGGTGGCGACGAAGACGGAGTACGACGCCTCGCTCACCACGACGACGCCCCCGGCACCGCTCCAACGTACCGAGCGACAGCTGCGCACGGCGCCCGCGGGGTGCGCCCTATCGGCGCAGGGTGAGAGCCACGCGCTCGTGGTCGACGAGGGCGCCGTCCTCGACCAACGCCACCCAGCCGCCGCGGCGCAGGACGGTCTCGATCAGCTCGTCGACGGCGTCGTCGATGACGTCGGGGTGCTCGACGTCATCGGCGGGACTGAGCAGCTCACCGCTGCCGTCGACCCGCGCCGGGTAGAAGTAGCCCTCCTCGACCGCGAGCATCTCCGGGCGCTCCGCCTGGGCGGCCAGCCAGGCCGAGGCGATGCCGGAGACCGCCCGCTTCGCGCTGGCCCTCTCCTCGAGCAGGGCGAGGGCTTCCTGCTGCCGGGACCGCAGGTAGCCCTCCATCACCAGGCGGATCCGCGGCACCAGGTCGGACATGGGCGCGGTCACCATGCTCCCGTGGACGCAACCCGCCAGCCGGCCGAGGTTGGCCGAGAGCCCGCGGAACTCAGCCAGCTCGCGTTCGGTGCCGACCAGGACGAGGGGTGCCGGGTGAACCCGGAGGTACGCACCGAGCGCCCGGTCGACGTCGCGGTAGAAGGACGTCCGCTCCTGCACGCGCATCCCTCGCTCGCCCCGTTGCGCAGCCTCGGCGCCCGCCGCGACCCGGGGGAACGACCGTCCCCGGGGCGGGGTGGAGATCGCCACCCGCGCCCTCGAACAGCCGAGCCTCGTGCTGGCTCAGCGTGAGCACGACGTGTCGGGGCGTCCGGTGCAGCGCACGCACCAGGTCGCGGGTGGCGAACGTGGGGTCGACGACGACCCGGTCGGCAACGAGCAGGTTGAGGTGGACCACGGCGCGGGTCGCCGCCGAGACGAAGATCGCGATCGCCTCGGTCGCCGGCCCCCGGCCCGCATCCTCGGCGAGCTCGGCCAGCGGCCCGAGCACCGTCGCACGGATCCCGGGGAGGGACTCCGAGGTCAACCGCACCTCAGCCTCGCGAGCCATGCCGAGCAGCCGTTCGGCGTCCTCCGGGAGCATGCGCGCGTGCCGGCGTCGTCGACATCAGCACGGTCACCGCCGGGTAGCTCTCGATGGCCTGGAGCAGCGTGACCATGCTCGGGGTGGGCAAGGTCGGACGCAGCCGGGCGTGGGCGTCAGCAGGCTTCGGGGTGGTCATGACGGTCCTCCGGTGGAGATCGACGGGGCAGCAGGTTCCGATGGGGCAGCGGATGAGGGCTGGCGGTGGGGCAGTCGTCGAGCCCGGGGTCGTTCTTGGTGCGCCACAGGCTCGCGGCCACCGACCCGACGACGAGGGCACCGATCACGCCGAGCGACAACGTGATCGGGATCTTGTAGACGTCGAGGAGCAGCATCTTGACGCCGACGAAGACGAGCACCGCGGCCAGCCCGACCTTGAGGTAGACGAAGCGGTGCATGAGGTCGGCGAGCAGGAAGTACATGGCGCGCAGACCGAGGATCGCGAACGCGTTGCTCGTGAACACGAGGAACGGGTCCTGGGTGACGGCGAAGATCGCCGGGATGGAGTCGACGGCGAAGATGAGGTCCGTCGTCTCCACGAGCACGAGGACCGTGAAGAGCGGGGTGGCCAACCAGCGGCCGTTCTCCTTGACCCAGAACTTGGTGCCGTGCCAGCTCGGTGTGCTGGGGATGATCCGCCGCGTGAGCCGGAGCACGGGGTGCTGGGTCGGGTCGGCGTGGGAGTTGCGCGTCCGGAACATCTGGATGCCGGTGACGACGAGGAACGCCCCGAAGACGTACAGGATCCAGGCGAACCGGTCGATGAGCACGGCGCCGCCGGCGATGAACGCCGCCCGCATGACCAAGGCACCGAGCACGCCGTAGAAGAGGACCCGGTGCTGGTAGGCCCTCGGGACGGCGAACGCGGCGAAGATGAGGGCGAAGACGAAGACGTTGTCGACGGCCAGGCTCTTCTCGATGACGTAGCCGGCGTAGTACTCGCCGGCCGCCTCGGAGCCGAACATCCGCCAGACGACCAGGCCGAAGCCCAGACCGAGGCTCACCCAGACAGCGGACCAGATGCCGGCTTCGCGAAGGGAGACGACCCGCTCACCGCGGTGGGCCAGCAGGTCGATGGCGAGCATGACCAGGATCACCGCGAGCACGGCGAACCACAGCCACAGGGGGACGGACACGGGACAGCCTCCGGTTTCGAGTGCGAACCGAAGGTCTCCCCCGATGCCCCGGCGGTGCGCCGGTCACCCGCCCTCGCCGGGCCTTCCCGGTCACCCGGTCGGGCCGTACTGACGACGAGGACGTCGTGGGGTACTCCCCTTCACACGCCGAACGGGTCGGCGTCAGCGGCGAGGCGATCTCACCGATGAATCAAGTTTCCGGTATTCTGCTACCTATGTCAACCCGAGGCTGGACGTTCCTGAGCAACCACGCGCATCTCCTGCTGGCCGTCCGCCAGGACCCCTCGGCGCGGGTGCGCGACCTGGCCGACCGCGTCGGCATCACCGAGCGCGCGGCGCAGCACATCCTCAACGACCTCGTCGAGGGTGGGTACGTGCTGCGGACCAAGACCGGACGGCGCAACACCTACACGCTGTCGACCGGCATGCCGTTCAGGCATCCGCTCGAGGCCGCCCAGAGCGTCGACGGCCTCCTCGACCTGTTCGACGGCGCGACCGGTGCTCGCTGAGACCACCTCCCCCGCGGATCTCTCCAGGAACCAGACGCAAGCGCCCGGCGTCCCATGAAGATGAGCGCACGACTCCCGATCCTGCTCGGGCTGACCCTGATCCTTGCCGCGTGCGGAAGCACCGGCACGACCACCGGAGGCAGCGTGGAGTCCGACCTCGAAGGCCGCACCTTCCTGTCGACGGAGATGACCCAGGGCGGCGCCGCCTACGACCTGGTGCCCGGCAGCGTGGTGAGGCTGACGTTCGGCGACGGGCGCCTGTCGGCGAACGCCGGCTGCAACACCCTGGAGGGTGACGTCGCCTTCGACGGCTCACGGATGACCGTGACCAGCGCACTCGCGAGCACCCAGATGGCCTGCCCGCAGGAGCTGATGGACCAGGACACCTGGCTGGCGGCCCTGCTCAGCTGCTGGCAGCGACCTGACGGTGGACGGCGACCTGCTGACCCTCGCGAGCGGAGAGCACGACGATGGTCCTTCAGGACGAGCGGACAGCAGTGCCGGACGCCTCGCTGGTGATGACGGAGTGGACCTTGGACACGATCATCGACGGCGACGCAGCCACCAGCGTGCCGGCCGGCGATCCTGCCACCCTCGCCTTCGGCTCGGGCCTGCCCAAGGCGTTCGTCGAGACCGGCTGCAACAACGGTTCCGGCGGCGTCGAGATCGGCGAGGGCACCCTCACCTTCGGACCGATCGCGCTGACCAAGAAGGCCTGCGCCGACGACGCTGCCGCTGCGGTGGAGTCGGCGGTGCTGTCGGTGCTCCAGGGCGAGGTCGCGTACGCCATCGACGGCAAGGCGCTGACGATCACCCGGGGCGAGCAGGCGCTCGTCTACCGAGCCCCTGATCCCGCCGCGCAGCAATCACTCGCTGCCGGCGCAGTACCCGTTCCGGCCCGGTTAGCCTGGCGTGTCGTCACCTGGACGACCGTGCAGCTGTGAGCGAGGGTGCGACCGTGTGGACGACGCTGCTTCCGCTGGCGCTCGCCAGTGCCGTCGTCCCGGCGCAGTGGACCTTGACCCTGCTCATGCTGCGCGGCTCGGCGGGCGTGCGGTCCGCCCTCGCGTTCCTGTCGGGCTACGTCGTGCTGCGGATGGTCCAGGGGTTCGTCTTCGGCCTGCTCCTCGGTGCGAGCTCGGCCGAGGACACCGAGACCGGACCCGGAGTCATCGTCGCCTCCCTGCTGGTCGCAGCGGGCCTGCTGCTGCTGGTGAAGGGATTCCGCGCCTTCCTTGCCGGGGCGGCCGACGAGGACGACGCGCCGCCCCACTGGGTGCAGGCGGTCGAGTCCTACAGTCCGGGCCGCGCCTTCGCCGTCGGCATCGCCCTGCTCGCCGTCGGGGCCAAGTTCTGGGTCTTCACGCTGAGCGCCGTCGCCACGCTCGAGGCGGCCGACCTGGGTAGGGCTGTGGCGGCCGTGAACCTGCTGGTCTTCGCCCTCATCGCCGTCGCTCCGTCCCTGGCCGTCGTCGTGGCGGCCGCCGTGGCACCCGCGCGGTCGGCTTCGATGCTCGACCGGATCGCGGCCGGACTCGGGCGTCACAGCCGGGTCATCGTCATCACGATCTGCTTGGTGGTCGGCACCTGGATGCTCCTGAAGGGCCTGAACGGACTCGGCGTCGGCTGACCGAACGAGCCACCCTCGACCAGGACGCCTAGCCTGGGCTCATGGCGCACCCCTTCCGCACCGCCGTCGAGAACCGCGACCACGCAGCGATGGTCGCCCTGATGGCGCCCGACGTGGTGTTCTTCAGCCCGGTCGCCTTCCGACCCTTCGTGGGCCGCGACGCCGCGGCAGAACTGTTCTGGAACCTGCTCGAGGTGTTCGAGGACTTCGTCTACGTCGACGAGCTCGACGGGGACGACACCCATGCCCTCGTGTTCACCGCGACCGTGGGCGGGAAGCAGCTGCAGGGCCTCGACCACCTGCGCTTCGACGCCGACGGGCTCGTCGCGGAGTTCACCGTGATGATCCGGCCGCTCTCGGGGCTCGCCGCCATCGGCGAGGCGATGGGACCACGCGTCGGTCACCTGCCCAAGGGCTGAGGACGCGACCCGGCCGTGCCCGACACAATTCCTGGCCTGCTCGTCGCCGCGGCCGACCGTGACGCCGAAGGCAGCTGGGTGCGAACGGACGAGGGCAGCCTCAGCTTCGCCGGCGCGGTCAGCCAGGTGGCCGGTCTTGCCGCGCGGCTGAGCGAGGAGGGGGTACGCCGGGGCGACCTGGTCGTCGTGACGACGCGCACGACGCCGCCGTACCTGCTCTGCTGGCTGGCGCTGGCCAGCCTCGGGGCGGTCACCGTGCCCACCGACCCCGCCGGCACGGTCGATGAGCTCCACGGGCTCATCGGCCAGGTCCGACCGCGGCTGGTCGTCAGCGATGCTGAGCTGGTCCCCGCCCTCGAGCAAGCCGGCGTCGGCGACGCTCTCCGAGCTCGGAATGCTGGACATCCACACTCTCGCTGCCGGACTGGCAGCTCGCAGAGGCGCGCGCCACTGCCCTCCGCACGGGCGTCGGACCGGACGACCTGGCGGTGCTGATCCCGACGTCGGGCACCACGGGTCGCTCCAAGCTGGTCATGCAGACCCACCGCGCGTACGCGATGGCCGGCGAGGGCTTCCCGTACTGGATGGAGCTCACCGCAGCCGACCGCCTGATGACCTCGCTGCCGCTGTTCCACATCAATGCGCCCGCCTACTCGGTGCTCGGCTCGCTCGCCTGCGGCGCCGGCCTCGTGCTGCTGCCACGGTTCTCCGCCAGCGGCTTCCTCGACTCGGCGCGCAGGCACGGCGCGACCGAGTTCAACGCGATCGGCGCCATGCTCGAGATCCTCATGCGGCAGCCCGTACGGGACAGACGACGCCGACCACCGACCTGCGGCTCTGCTACACCGGGCCCTCGCCGGAGCGGGCGTGGCAGGAGGCGTTCGAGCAGCGGTTCGGCCTGCGCGTCGTGTGCGGCTACGCCCTGTCGGAGTCGCCGTACGGCCTGATCTGGCGGCACGGCACGCGACCGTTCGGCTCGCTCGGCTCACCCCGTCAGCACCCGACGCTCGGGATCGTCAACGAGGCCCGTGTCATCGACGACGACGGCAGGGAGCTCGGCCCCGGCGACACGGGCGAGCTCCTGCTGCGCAACCCGGTGGTGACGCCGGGGTACTGGCAGATGCCCGAGGTGACAGCGGAGACCGTCGTCGACGGGTGGCTGCACACCGGTGACCTGGTGACGGTGAACGACGACGACACCTACACGTTCGTGGCCCGGCGCAAGGAGGTGCTCCGTCGACGGGGGCTGAACCTGTCGCCGACCGAGGTCGAGGACGCCATCGCCACCCACCCCGCCGTGCTCGAGGTGGCCGTGGTCGGGGTGCCGTCGGAACTCACCGAGGAAGAGATCAAGGCCTTCGTCGTCGCGGTCCCGGGGCAGCGGCTGGACTTCGACGAGCTGCGGGAGTGGACGGCCGAACGGCTCTCAGCGTTCAAGGTGCCGAGGTTCTGGCAGGCTGTCGACGCCCTCCCACGAACCCCGACGTCACGGGTGGCCAAGCACCGGCTCCCGACCGGCCACCCGCCGGAGGAGTACGACGCCGAGGCGGCCCGACGCACCCCGCACCCCGAGGACGGACCATGACCGGTTACCCGACGTCGATCGGCCACTCCGACGAGGCCTCCATCCAGCTGCTCGGCCACGACCTGGCCCAGGACCTGATGGGCCAGGTCGGTTTCGCGGAGCTCGCGTTCTGGTTGGTCGCCATGCGGCGCCCCACCTCAGGGGAGCTGCGGGTCTTCGAGACGGTGCTGGTCGCGCTCGCCGACCACGGCTTCACCCCGACCGTGATCGCTGCCCGCCTCACCCTGACCGGGGCTCCGGAGTCCCTGCAGGGAGCGGTGGCCGCCGGGTTGCTCGGCGGCGGGTCGCGCTTCCTCGGGGTCACCGAGGACACCGGTCGCTTCCTCGACGACGCGCTGGCCGCCCACGTCGCCGAGGGTGCCACGCTGCCGACGACCGACGAGGGGTACGACGACCTTGCCCGCGAGGCCGTACGAGCTCAGCGCGCAGCCGGTCTGTTCGTCCCCGGCCTCGGGCACACCCTGCACAAGAACGGCGACCCCAGGACGCCCGCCCTGTTGCGCATCGCCGCCGAAGAGGGACAGCTCGGCCCGCACCTGCGGCTGTTCGAGGCGGTGGGGCGGGTTCACCCAGAGGTGCTCGGACGCACGCTTCCCCTCAACGGAGCCGGCGTGTGCGGGGCCGCCCTGTGCGACCTGGGCTTCCCGGTGGGGATCCTTCGCGGGTTCGCCCTGCTGGCCCGAACGGCAGGTCTGCTGGGGCACCTGGCCGAGGAGATGCGCAGCCCGGTGGGCATGAACATCTACGCCGAGGTGGACGGGGCGCTCGACTACCGCGCCGCCGCGTCCGTGAGAATCGGCTCGGCGTCTACTCGTCGAGCTGGATGCCGCCGAAGTACATCAACGGGTCGCTGAGCAGCTCGATCTGGATCCCGTCAGGGTCCTTGAAGTACATGGACTCCGGGATCCCCAGGTCCGGGCCGGCGTACGGCACCCCGGCCTCCTCCAGCTTGACCTGCAGCTCCTCCCAGCGGTCGCGCGGGCAGGAGATCGCGATGTGCTGGACGGATCCGATCGACTCGACCCCGGGCTCGAGCCCGAGGCCCGGGAAGTCGAAGAAGCCGAGAAGCGTCTGGTTGCCCAGGTCGAAGAAGAGGTGCGACGACCCCGGGTAGTCCCGGTTCTCGACCAGCTCGACCAGCGGGAAGCCGAGAAGGCCCTGGTAGAACGCGATCGTCTGCTCGACGTCGGAACAGATGAGAGCCGCGTGGTGGATCCCGCGACCCGGGGTCGACGGACGCTGCGGCCGCCGGGCGCAGGTACTGCTCGCGCAACTCGCGGCGGCGCTCCTCGAGCGCGACGAGCTCGGCTTCGCTGGGCATTCGGGTGCTCCCTTCCAGGGACGGTGCAGGCACCTTGGTGCCTCCCGGGACTGTAGCCCCGCGGGGGAACGGCCGCAGTGCCGCGCCACCTGGACGAGCAGGTTGCTAGAGCCCTGAGACGAGGCCGAGCACCAGGCATCCGACGATGAGGAGCAGGTTCAGGCCGAGGGCCACGAGGGCCGCGGCGCCCCCGCCGTGCCTCCGCGCCCGCACGGCCAACCCGGCGCCCACCCAGCTGGGCAGGGCGAGGACCACGAAGTAGGCGAGGTTGGCGAGCCATCCGCCCACTCCCATGCTGGCCAGGTCAGGGGCGGTCGAGGACGACGGGTACGCATCGAAGAGATCGGTCAGCCAGTATCCAGCGGCGAACATGACCCAGAACCAGATCAGGTACGTCAGGGGCGCCAGGAACGCCATGACGGTCAATGAGTGTGCTGAACCGTCGATCGACGCGGGCTGGGGAGGGTTCTGCGAGGACTGGGGAACTGTCGGGGTCGACATGGCCACCACCTCCATGTGCAACTCCATGGTGAGCGCAGCCCCCGCCCATGACCAGGGACCTCGTGCCCCATCGATCGCCGCAAAGGACACGACTTGGCAAGCACGAACCTTGGCAGGGACGCCTCAGTCCACCCAGTCGAGGGTGCGGGTGACCGCCTTGCCCCACTCGGCGTAGAGCCGGTCGCGCTCCTCGGCGCCCATGTTCGGGTACCAGCGCTGCCCCTCGCTCCAGTTCGCGCGGATGTCGCTCTCACCGCTCCAGAACCCGACCGCCAGTCCGGCCGCGTAGGCGGCACCCAGTGCCGTGGTCTCGGCGACCGCCGGGCGGATGACCGGCATGTCGAGGATGTCGGCCTGGAACTGCATGAGCAGGTTGTTGCCCACCATGCCGCCGTCGACCTTGAGCGCCGTCATCGGGATCCCCGAGTCGGCGTTCATGGCCTCGATGACCTCGCGGCTCTGGAAGGCAGCGGCCTCCAGCGCGGCACGCGCAAGGTGGCCCTTGTTGATGAAACGCGTGAGCCCGACGATGACGCCGCGGGCGTCGGGCCGCCAGTGCGGAGCGAAGAGCCCGGAGAACGCCGGGACGATGTAGGCACCCCCGTTGTCCGGGACCGACGCGGCGAGCGCCTCGACCTCGGACGCGCTGGAGATCATGCCGATGTTGTCCCTCAGCCACTGCACGAGCGACCCGCAGACAGCGACCGAGCCCTCGAGCGCGTAGACCGTGGGGGCGTTGCCGATCTTGTAGGCGACCGTGGTGAGCAGGCCGTTCTTGCTGTGCACGATCTTGTGTCCGGTGTTGAGCAGCACGAAGCTGCCCGTGCCGTAGGTGTTCTTGGCCTCACCGGGGGTCAGGCAGGCCTGCCCGAAGGTCGCGGCCTGCTGGTCGCCCAGGATGCCGGTGACCGGCACCCCGGCCAGGGCCGACCGGGCGCCCACCGTGCCGTAGACCTCGGACGAGGACACGATCTTCGGGAGCATCGACAGCGGCACGCCGATCGTGGCGGCGATCTCCGGGTCCCACTCCAGGGTGGCGAGGTCCATGAGCAGCGTCCGTGACGCATTGGTCGGATCGGTGACGTGGGCGCCGCCGTCCGGACCACCCGTGAGCTGGTAGGTGATCCACGTGTCCATCGTGCCGAACATCAGGTCGCCGTTCTCGGCCCTCGCCCGTGCTCCCGGAACGTTGTCGAGGATCCAGCGCACCTTGGGGCCGGAGAAGTACGTCGCCAGCGGTAGGCCCGTCTTCTCGGCGAATCGGTCGGTGCCCCCGTCGCGGGCGAGCTCCTCGCAGATCCCGGCAGTGCGGGTGTCCTGCCACACGATGGCGTTGTAGACCGGCTGCCCGCTCACCCGGTCCCAGACGACGACCGTCTCGCGTTGGTTGGTGATCCCCACGGCCACGACCGCGTCGGAGGTGACGTCGGCACGGGCGAGCGCGCCGGCGATGACCGACCGGGTGTTCTCCCAGATCTCGGTCGCGTCGTGCTCCACCCAACCGGCCTGCGGGAAGATCTGACGGTGCTCCATCTGGTGCTGAGCGACCGGCATGCCGGAGTGGTTGAACAGGATGCACCGGGTGGACGTCGTTCCCTGGTCGATCGAAGCGATGTACTTGGTGGCCATGACCCTCACCCTCCCACGAGGTCGAACAGGCCCGCAGCGGCAGCCGCACCGACGAGCGGTCCGACGACCGGGACCCAGCTGTAGCTCCAGTTCGAGCTGCCCTTGCCCTGCATGGGGAGCAGGGCGTACATCAGGCGCGGGCCGAAGTCGCGTGCCGGGTTGATCGCGTAGCCCGTCGGTCCCCCGAGGCTGCCACCGATCGCCATCACCACGAAGGCCACTCCCGCGTAGCCGAGCGCCGCGTTGCCGAACTGCGGCGGGAGGTCGCCCGTACCGGGGGTGAACGGCGTGCTCTGCAGCACCCAGTACACGAGGACGAACGTGCCGATCGCCTCGGTCAGCACGTTCCAGCCAGGGGCGTGCACCGCCGGAGCGGTGAAGAAGATGCCTCCGGTCGTGCTGCGATCCGCCTCGGCGTCGAACTGCTTCTTGTACGCGAGGTAGGCCAGGAAGGCGCCGAAGAAGGCCCCGGTCACCTGCGCCAGCCAGTACCAGGGCACCTGGTCCCACGGCACGGTGCCGGTCAGGGCGAGGGCGAAGGTCACCGCCGGGTTGAGCTGCGCCCCTGACTTCCACGCCACGCTGGCACCGGCGAAGACCGCGAACCCCCACCCCAGCGCGATGAGCAACCAGTCACGACCGTAGCCGTAGGAGTTGCTCAGGGACACGTTGGCGACCACTCCCACACCCAGCAAGAGAAGGATGGCCGTTCCGATGAACTCGCTGATGAGGATGCCGGAACCGGCCAGATCGCTCACGCCGCGCTCGCCTTCATGTCGATCCCTCTTCCTACAGGTGAGGGAAGGCTAGTGACGAACGCCGCAGTGGACCATGCCCCCGAACTGCGCGTGCCCCCGTCCAGGAGGAGGACGGGGGCACGCGTAGGAGCAGTCGCCGCTGACCGATCAGCCGAAGGCTCCCCGGGGGACCTCGTAGATCGTGCCCGTGTACGCGGACGCGGCGACGAGCATCCCGTGATTGACCTCGACGTCGGACGGTGAGGGCACCGACGCGATCGCGACGTGGTGACCGCAGAACCGGAACACCTGGTCGGTGAGCAGCGATGCGGCGTAGATCGTGCCGTGGCCGTCCACAGCGATGCCAGTGAGCGGCGGCAGGCCACCCCAGGTCCGGACGATCTGACCGTTGCGCGGGTTCACCTTGTAGATGTGACCCTCGACCTCGGCACCGAGCCCCGACACGTACAGGTAGCCGTCGGGGCCGAGCTCGACGTCGGTGGGGACCGGATCGCAGCCTGGGTGCTCGGGATCGTTGTTGACCGCATCGGCACAGTCGCCCGTGGTGACGTTCGGGAAGACCACCAGGGTCCGCATCGAGCCGTTGGCCCCCACCCGGACGATCGCGTTGGCCGCAGCGTCCACGACGTAGGTGCGACCGGGCAGAGCGAGAACGGAGTACGGGTTCGAGATGGCGTCGACATCCTGGGACTGCCCGTCGGGGTTGTTGGCGTACTCGTAGGCGAGCATGTCGGCCTTCACCGTGACGCGGCCGTCATGGTGCACGCGCACCAGCCGGGCCTCGGGGACCGGCAGGGTGCCGGGTGCACCGAGGGTCGAGGTGACGAACAGCTTGCCGTTGCCTCCGACGTCGACACCTGGGGAGAAGCCCAGTCCGTCGGCGATGGTGCGGGAGGACTGGGTCCTCAGATCCACCTTGACGACCGACCCGGCGAAGGCGTCAGCGACGTAGAGAGAGTGGCCGGGGCCGAAGGCGATATGCAGAGGACCAGCGAACCCGGAGGCGATCACCCGGAGATCGCTGGGGGCCGCACTGGCTGCGGGCGCACCGGTGAGTGCGAGAGCGGCCGCCATGACGGCGACGGCCCCGACGAGCTTCTTATGGCGCATGACTGTTCTCCTCGAGTGGTGGGAGCGGCACACGACGGGCGCCGCGGTAGTCGGGTCAGTGGTAGAAGTACGGGTCGAGCACGCTGACGGCGGAGATCGAGTCGACCGGCAGGCCGTTGCTCGTGGCAGCTGCGCGGATGGCCTCAGGGTTCGGGCCGTCGTAGATGCAGAAGGTCTTCTTCTTGTCATCGCTGACGTAGGAGTGCACCCACGTCACCCCGACGTCGGCGTTGTTGCCCACGACGCCGAGGCACACCTTGGCGCCGTCGTCGGTCGTGGGGATCTCCAGGCCATCGGGGAACGTGCGCTCGACCATGAATCGGGGCATCGGAACTCCTCGGTGCTCGTCGGACCGCAGGTCGGTCCGTCGAGCACCAGTCAGCCAGGGCGGCGACCGGCCCACATCGGGAGCGCTACCCAACTTGCGCGCGACGACTACCTATCTCGGCGGCAGGACGGCACTCAGCCGACGGCGGCGAGGTCCCGGGCGCGGCGTACGGCCTCCGTGCGCGAGGACGCGCCGAGCTTCGCGAGGATGGCCGACACATGGTGCCCGACGGTCTTCTCGGACAGGTGCAGGCGACCGGCGATCTCGGCGTTGCGCAGTCCCTCGTCGAGCAGGTCGAGCACGTCGACCTCGCGGTCGGTGAGCCCGCCGACGTTGGCCCGGGTGCTGGCGCGCGCACCACGCGGCACCTTCGCGCCGATCGACCGCAGCTTGGCGTCGAGCGCTCGACCAGCACGGCAGCGCCCAGCCGATCGAACATCACCCGCGCCTCGCGCAGGTCCACCTCGTCGTCGCTGTCGAGCAGCGCCCACGCGGCCTTGTAGGGCGCGCCGGCACGGGACCAGAACTGCGCAGCCTCCCGATGGCGGCCGGTCATCGACCAGATCTCGGGTTCGCGCATGCCGTCGGGCGGGGTGTCGATCAGTCCCGCACGCCAGACGATCATGGTGAGGTCGGGGAACAGCTCCTCGTCCCAGAGCCGTACGGACTCCTCGTACCAGGGGAGCACCTCGACCCGAATCGCTTCCGTGTTGCCTTCGAGGAGATGGGCCTCACCCCGCGCGATCGCGATGGTTCCCTGGTAGCCCAGGTTCTGTGACTTGGCGATGTAGTCGCGCGCCTCGTCGAGGTAGGTCCAGACGTCATCACGGTCACCGCGACGCGCACCCAGCAGCCCGATGGCCATGAGCGGCTCGATGCGGCTCGCCCGTCCCGTGTTGCGGACGTAGAGCAGGTCGTGCGGCCTCCTCGATCGCCTCGTCCCAGCGGCCGAGCTCGAGCTTCCAGGTGATCTCCGTGGCGAGCACGCACATCAGGTGACCATTGAGGTCGTGCTCGGCGGTGTACCGCACCGCCTCCTCCATCCGGGCATGCGCCTCGGCGAAGTCGAACTGCAGCCAGGGGAGGTCAGCGACCGACTGGTAGAGTTCGCCGGCCATGTCCTCCACGTCGTTGTCCAGCGCGATCTGCAGCGCCCTCCTCGCACCTCCTCGCCGCCTCGCGCTCCGGTCGCCGGCAGGAAGCGCGTCAGGCCGAGGCTCGCGAGGCTCGCGCGCGCCACGACCGCGTGGCGCCGACCTCTCGTCCCATGGCGAGCGCCCTGCTCGAGCCACGGGACCGAGCCTCCGAATTCTCCGACGCACGGAGGAGGTGAGCGCCGCGGCAGCGCGAGCGGTCCGGGCGAGCTGCGGGCTCGGGGCCGTGCCCTCGAGCAGCGCGAAGGCCGCGATCGAGCGAGCTCCGTGCCGGCGACTGTTGTCGCCGATCGTGTAAGGCGACTACTCGAGGCCCAGCAGGGCATCGACGACCTCGAGGTCGCGGTCGGTGCGCTCCAGCAGGAGCGGATCTGGCCGCCTCCCACGCCTCGATCGCCTCCTCGTGCTGGTCGGCGATGGCGCACTCCGTCGGCACGTCGCCGCAGCAGCTTGATGCGCGCGTCGACGGTCGAGCAGCTCGGCGTAGGGCATCGCGCGGCCGTACTGGAACGGCGGCCTCGCGGTGCGAGCCGAGACTGGCCGCGGAATCGCCGGCGGCCACGGCGAACTCGAGGATGGCCGGACCGTCGCCCGCCATCTCGGCATGATCCGCGAGCCGCGCGAGCGGGCGCGGAGACATCGGCAGGACCGCGAGCCGGTCGAGCACCTGCCAGTGCAAGGCGCCCGAGGCGTCCCGGGTGACTCCGGACAGCACGGCCTGGCGGACCAGCTCGTGCCGGAAGGCGTACGCCGGGGCCTCGAAGCGCAGCATCCCGGCGCTGACGCACTCGTCGACGGAGTCGGCGACACGTCCGGCATGGCGTGCACGCAGACGAGGGCTCGATGCGCGAGCCGATCGACAGCCGCTGACTCCAGCGCGAGCCGTGCCCGGGGTGAGAGACGGGGAACCCGCGCGAGCACCGCGTCCTGCACGGTCGCGGGCAGGTGCTGACCGCCCGAGGCCACGACCTCGGTGACGAAGAACGCGTTGCCCCCGGTCTCGAGGAGGAGTGCCTCCGGGTCGATGCCGAAGTCGCCGGACCAACTCGGCCACCGCGGCCAGCCGACAGCGCGGCACCGCGAGCCGCCGGACCGTCAGCTGGCCGCTGAGGTCGCCCACCATCACGCGCACCGGGTCCGACGGCCTGAGGTCGTCGTCGCGATAGGTGACGACGACGACCACCGGAGAATCGCCCTCGATCCGTCGCGCCAGGAAACGAACCAGGTCGTGCGTCGAGGTGTCCGCCCAATGCAGGTCCTCGATCACCAGCACCGACGGTCTCGCCCCAAGAGCCTCCAGACCGCCTCGAACAGGCCGTCGCGCTCACCGGCGCGAAGCAGCTCCCCCACCCGGCCGACCAGATGCGCCGCGACGTCCGCGAGGGGACCGAGTGGCCGCGGTGACGGACAGCGGATCGCAGGCTCCCCAGAGCACGCGGCCGGCGGTGCCGCAGCAACGCGCTCCACGTCCGGACCAGCGCCGACTTCCCGCCCCGCCTCACCCGGCACGAGCACCAGGCGACCGGCGCCCGCGATCGCGTCGTGGGCGGCGTCAGCGAGGGTCGCAAGGAGCGGCTCACGCTCGACGAGTGCCACCGGTCAGAGTAGGAGCCGACGCTCGCGCGGCGGGGAGTCGCCATCCGGCGGTATCCCAGCGACGGGTCCTGCGCGAGGATGCGCCGCTCCAGCTCCTCCAGCGGCGGCCCGGGCTCGACTCCGAGCTCGTCCGCGAGTACGGCGCGCGCGCGCTGGTACCACCCGAGCGCATCGCCCTGACGTCCCGCCCGGTACAGCGAGGTCATGAGCAGCGCCCACAACGACTCGCGGATCGGATGCCAGCGCACGAGCGCCTCCAGCTCGCCAGCGGTGGTGTGCACCCTGGGCGGCCGAGATCGGCGGAGATCCGTCGCTCCAGCGCGTCGAGCCGCAGGGCACCCAGGCGCTCGGCCTCGGCCTCGAGCGGCTCGCAGTCGACGAACTCCGCGTATGGCGTGCCGCGCCACAAGCTCAGCGCTTCGGTGAGGACTGCGCTGGCCTCGTCGAGTCGACCCTCGACGAGCTCGTTGCCCCCGAGCGCGACCTGACCTACGAGGACGAGCGCGTCGACGGCAGCCGGCT
>CAVTPM010000001.1:0-17783 GCA_963736655.1 uncultured Actinomycetota bacterium | reverse complement strand
GAAGAAGATGCCGTGGAAGAAGGCGGACGCAGCCGCGAGCACGATCTTGGACACGACGTAGCCGCCGGTCTTGGCGATCGTGATCTCGGTGATGGTGATGAAGACCACCTGGACGCGCGGCGGCATCCACGAGGCGAGGTTGTGAATGAGCTTGGGGCCGGCGCCGGCGAAGTAGAACCCGAACACCAGAACCGTGACGAGGTCGAACAGGACCGACGACAGGGACCCGACGACACCGAGCACCCCGCCGGACAGGGAACCGGCCCACGTGGCGATCTGGGAGGGGTCGAGGTGCAGCTCCGAGGCGATCGTGTTCGGGTCGAGGTCGGTCCTGAACCGGTGGTTGACCCAGTCGATCACGGAGGTCGTCAGGTCGGGCAGGCCGTTCACGAAGTCGGTGACCTGGTTGAAGAACAGCTGCCCGAAGACCACGGCCAGGCCGAGGGCGAGGAGGACGGCGCTTCCGCCCACGACGGCGGTCGACACCCCCCGTGAGCGGCCGCGCTGGACGAACCACCGGATCCCGGGTTCCAGCGCGGTGGCGAACAGCCACGCGAGCACGAGCAGGAACAGGAAGTGGCTGAGCATCGAGAACAGCCACAGGAACAGCAGCAGCCCCACCACGAGACCCATGACCACGAGCCCCGCCCGCCAGACCGACGCGCGGTCGAAGCGCACGGTGACCTCCGGGCCGCTCCCTGTCGCCGGAACCACGACAGGAGGAGCGGTCTCGGAGCGCGACGCGGGTCAGCGTCCGGAGTCGACATCGTCATCATTCGTCCCAGAGGTCCCGAGCTGGTGCTTGCCCGGATGTCGGCAGTCTTGCAGATGAAGTCTCCGTGAACTCGCCAACAGCCAAGGACGACCGCGTCCGACCTCGGACGACCCGGGCCCCACCCGGGCAGGGACACGCCGGGGACGGCCAGCAGGTCGCAGTGAAGGTGGAGGGCGGTGCGGCGTGACGATGCAGACACGTGTCGATTGGGTCGGTGGTGCGATGAAACCATGGGTGTGCGAGGTGAGTGCGATGGCAACCTTGACGCCACTGAACCAGCAGTCCCTCTCAGCACCGGAGCGCGGTCGTGACGATGCCAGGCTCCACTGGGGAGCCGCCCTTGGCGCCTTGGTGCTCGCCTCCGCGACGGTCGGCAGCGTGGTCGGCCTGTTCCTGCAGGGCGCCGTTTTCCTCGACGACTGGCTGGGGCAGGGCGTCGCCTGGGAGGTGACCTACCGGTTCACTGCGGCCACGTCGCTGGTGGCGGCGGCAGCGGTCGCCGTGACTGCCATGTTCGTGCTCGCGGACACCGCACCCTTGCGGGTGCTGTCGTGGGCGGCGGTGGCCGTTGCGGTACTGGCGTGGCTGTCGGCTACACCGTGGTGGTGGGAAGTGGCCGGCGGCTACGCGCCGTTCTGGTTCCCGGTCGACAGCACGCAGCTGGTGGCGGTGTGGCTGGTCCTGGTCGGTGCTGACGCCTGGGGCGGAGGCACCTGGCACCGGTGGCTGGGGGCAGTGACGGTGCTGGCCGGCGTCGCAGCCGGGGTCGGCGTGATGCTCGGCTTCATGGGCGTGGTCGCGGTGAACGTGTGGGCGGTCGTGTTCGCCGTCGCTCAGCTGGCTGGTCCGCACCCGGCCGCCGGCGCCGGGCCGGCAGGGAAGGCGGTCGGAGCGACTGCCGCCAGCACGCCTGGACACGACACCGGCGTGACGGCCAGGACCGGGCGATGGCAACGCACCCCCGGCGCCTTCGTCCGTCTGCTGAGCGGCGTCGGCCCACCCGTCGCCGTCGCCATCACCTTCCTCATCGGCTGGCAGGCCGTCTCCCAGTGGCCCGAGGCCCCGAGCGGGGACACCAGTTTCGCCTGGATGCCCGGAGGGACGATCATCGTCTGTGGCCTCGCAGCGCTCGTCGGGCTCGCGGTGCTGGCCGTTCGGACGGCGCGCGCGGCTGTGGCCTGCTCGACGGTGTTCTGGCTGAGCACCGCCTGGCTCTACCCGGCCGCGTTCGTCGAGGACGGCTTCCCGCAGAGCGCGAAGGCCACGATGGTTGGGCTGTCCATGATCTCGCTCCTGCCCACGGCCATCGTCTGGGGCTGGGCCGCCTTCGGTCACGCTCCTGCCGCACCTCCCTCGGCGCAGCATCCGCGCGCGGTACCGATGAGCGAGATCTGGACGGACCCGGCATCGCAGTTCACCGGCACCACGCCCCCTCACGACGATCGGCCGGATCAGCGCAGGGGCCTGCTTCACGGACCACGATGACGGCGTGCGGGTCGAGCCGTCGGGCAACGCCTGCCGCAGGAGAATGGTCGCGGCGCCGAGCCCTCCTGGGTCACCACGGTTCGCGTCGCGGCCCGTCGAGCGGCACCCGACGAAGTGGAGGTGGCCGTGATGGTCCCCCTGGAGAGGATGTGGTCACACCACCGACTCCTGCCGTGGCGGGGGCGGCCGCCATGACCCTGCCCACCTTCGGTGTCGAGGAGGAGTTCCTCCTGCTCGACCGCGTGAGCGGCCTGCCGACGTGGGTCGCCGATGCCGTGCTCGAGGGGGTGGGGCGCCGCCCCGGGGCACGGTGCCCCGAGTCGTCGCTGACCCAGGAGGTGCTGCGGTGTCAGGTCGAGAGCGCCACCCCGATCTGCCGGTCGACGGCGGAGCTCGAGGCGCACCTCAGGTCGGCTCGCCGCCGTCTCGCGGCGGCCGCCGAGGCGCAGGGGGCGGTGCTGTCGCCGGTGGGTGCCGCGCCGGTCGGTGAGCCGCACGCCTCGATCACCGCCTCGGACCGCTACCTCGCCATGCACGACGCCGTCCCGGCCCTGCTGAACGAGCAGCTCCTCAACGGCATGCACGTCCACGTCGGCGTGCCCAGCCGCGCGGCCGGCGTCGACGTGGTGAACCGCCTGCGCCCACGGCTGCACGTCCTGATCGCCCTCTGTGCCAACTCGCCCTTCTGGCGAGGCCGGGACAGCGGCTTCGCCAGCTGGCGCTCGGTGCACCTGCAGCGGTGGCCCGTCGAGGGCCCGACGCCGTTCTTCGCCGGGCTGGAGGACCATGAGCGGCGCGTCGAGACGCTCCTGGCCAGCGGCGTCATCATCGACCGGGCGATGCTCTACTGGCACGCCCGCGTGTCCGACCGGTACCCGACGGTGGAGATCCGGGTGACCGACGTGGCTCTCGATGCGGCCACGGCCGTTCGCTGCGCGAGCCTGGCCCGTGCGCTCGTCGCCCAGGCCCTGGATGAGGGGTCGCAGTCGCTACCCGTTCCCCGTCCGGCACCGGAGGCCTTGCGGGCCGCGGCATGGCGGGCGGCGCACCAGGGCCTGACCGACAACCTGCTCGACCTCACTCCACCCCGGGGTCGCCAACCGCGGCTGCGCCCGGCATCCGCGCTGGTCCTCGAGGCGACCGCGGCAGCGTGCGCGGGGCTGCCAGCGGCCGAGCGCGATGCGACCCTTGCCGGGGTGCAGGCGGTGCTCGACGAGGGCGACGGGGCACAGCGTCAACGGGCTGCCGTTCGCGACGGTGGCACGCCGGCGCTGCTGAGGCTGTTCCAGAGCTCGGTCACGGGGTGAGCCGCGGGCCTGCCGGCGGTAACAGCCCAGGGTGGACCGACCACCCGGACCGGGCCCGAGGCTAGGGTGATTTCATGCGCTACCGACTACTGGGCCACAGCGGCTGCGCGGTCTCCGAGCTGTGCCTGGGCACCATGACGTTCGGTGCCGAGACGGACGAGGCCGGCTCGCACGAGCAGCTCGACACGTTCATCGACGCGGGCGGCACGCTCGTGGACACCGCGGACGTGTACTCCGCGGGCATCTCCGAGGAGATCATCGGACGATGGCTCGCCGCGCGCCCGCGGGACGTGACGGAGCGCGGTGGTCCTTGCGACCAAGGGCAGGTTCTCCACCGATGCCGGGCCGAACGGCAACGGCCTGTCGGCGCGGCACCTGACCCGCGCCCTCGACGCATCGCTGCGCCGGCTCGGGGTCGACGTCGTCGACCTGTACCAAGTCCACGCGTACGACCCGTACACGCCTCTGGAGGAGACCCTGCGCACGCTCGACGGGTTCGTGCAGGCCGGGAAGATCCGGTACTACGGCCTGTCGAACTTCACCGGGTGGCAGTTGACCAAGGCGGTGCTGACCGCGCGTGCGCTGGGGCTGCGCGCCCCGGTGACCCTGCAGCCGCAGTACAGCCTCATCGTCCGCGAGATCGAGTGGGAGATCGTGCCGGCCGCGCTCGACGTCGGCATCGGCCTGCTGCCCTGGAGCCCGCTCGGGGGCGGTTGGCTCTCCGGCAAGTACCGGCCCGACCAGCGGCCCACCGGCGAGACTCGGCTCGGGGAGGACCCCGGCCGGGGGATGGAGGCCTACGACAGGCGAGGCAGCGACCGGACCTGGCGGGTGATCGACGCGGTGGGCCGGGTCGCCGAGGACCGCGGGATCTCGATGGCGGAGGTCGCGCTCGCCTGGGTCAACAACCGTCCGGCAGTGGTGTCCACGATCCTCGGTGCCCGCACGACCCAGCAGCTGGAGACGAACCTGCGGGCCGCCGGGCTCGAGCTGTCGCCCGAGGAGCACGCGGTGCTCGACGAGGCGAGCGACCTCCACGCCGGCGACTACCCCTACGGCGAGCTGGGCATCGACCAGCGAAGCCGCAACCTGGCCGGCGGCTGAAGCCTCGAAAAGGCGTGGCGTGAGGCGATGTCGACGTGCTCCTCGCTCAGACCAGGGGGGTGGCTGGCGGGTCGGGCCAGGTCGACACGACGAGGGGTCACAACATGCCCGGGATCGGCGACTCCCGCGGGCGATTCATGACCTCTCGACTGGCGGCATCCGGACCGGGGGTGCGACGGCGGTCGACTCGCGCACGATCAGCTCCGTGCGCAGGACCGTTCGTGCCTTGGGGGCCTTGCCGTCGATGAGCGCGGTCAGTGCGGTGACGGCGGCGCGGCCCTTCGCGCCGACGTCCTGGCGGATCGGTGGTGAGCGCGGGCCGGAAGGTCGAGGCGAAGTCGGCGTCGTCGTAGCCGACGACGGACAGGTCCTCGGGGACGCGCAGGCCGAGGTCCTCGGCCGCCCGGATGGCGTGTGCGGCGTAGACGTCGGAGAAGCAGAGCAGGGCGGTCGGGCGGTCCGGCCGGTCGAGCAGCTCCTTCGCCGCGTCGTACGCGGCGGTGTCCGGACGAGGGCCGGCGTGGGCGACGACCGGCTCGACCCCGGCGGCGGTGAGGGCCTTGCGCCACCCGTCCCACCGCTGCCCGGCGGGACGGATCCGGCCGTCGAGGTCCTGCCCGACGGTGATCACGCCGATCCTCCGGTGGCCGAGCTCGAGGAGGTGCTCGGCGCCGGCCCGGGCGCCCCCGACGTCGTCGACGTTGACCGCGGGAACCCCCTTGGTCGGGCTCTGGTCGACGGTCACGACCGGGGTGCCCCGGCGCTGGAGCCAGTCGAGGTCGACGCGTGGGTCACACACGTAGACGATCGCACCGTCCATCGGCAGGTCCTGGCCCAGCGGGGGCTTGTCACCAGCGGCCGCGACGAGCGTCAGGGCCAGCGACCGTTCGGCGAGGGCGTCACCGACGGCGACGAGGAACTCGGTGGACACCGGGTCTCGGAACGCCTCGCCGAGGGTGTCGGTGAGCAACAGGCCGACGGTGCCCGACCGGCCTCGCGCCAGCGCGCGGGCGCTGGGGTCGGGGCCGTCGTACCCGAGCCCGGTCGCGGTCTCGAGGATGGTCGCCCGCAGCGACTCCGAGAGCTTGTGCGGCCGGTTGAAGGCGTTGGAGACGGTCATCCGGCTGACGCCGACGGCATCCGCGACGTCCTGGAGCGTCACCTTCGCCACGACGCCTCCTCGACCGTCACTGCCGGGCGGGCGCCCAGCAGGTTCGCACCGATCATGCCGTGCCGTAGCAGGCATCCTCCACGCGGTGCGCGTCACGAGGCTCGATCCGTCGAGCCAGACCATGGAGCGTCGCTCCGGCCTGACGGCGGATGAGCGTGCTCCGTCGCGGGGTGTGGGGGACGACCGGTGCGCCGGGGAGCGCGCTGGCGGCGGTGCCGTGCGCCAGCTCGCGAACGAGGGTGTTGAGCAGCAGTTCCATGGTTCCTCCTTGTTGGTATACCGGTATACTACGCGGATTGGTTTACCGGTCAACACAGAGCACCGTGATGGATGTGGGTCTCTCACTCGCGAGGTCCCGCGAGCCGGCCGCCGGCGGCCGGCTCACCCGGCTCCACGCCCTTGATCACGAGCCACAGGGCGAGGCCGAGCTCGGCGATGAAGCCGACAGCCCAGGACGGGTAGCTGATCGCCGGGTGTCCGGGCGCCAGGAACACCTGGAGGAACCAGACGATGACCGCGACACCGTCGAGCAGGAGCAGCCAACCGAGGAATCGGGGCAGGAACCCGGAGCGCAGCACCAGCCACCCGAGGGGGAAGAGCCACGCCGAGAAGAACAGCTGGGCCATGACGAACCCGACCCGGTAGGTACTCACCGCGAGCACGGCCAGGGCGTCGAGCTGCGGCCCGGCCAGGGCGTGCACGTCGACCGCGCTGTCCGACTGGGCGAGGACGGCAAGCAGGGGGAGGTAGCTCGCACACTGCACGGCCACGCCGACGGCGTTGAGGACGAGAAGCAGCAGCGCCAGCGGCTCGTCTACCGGGCGGAGCAGCACGTAGAGCGCCCAGGCGGTGAGGACGAAGAGCAACGCCGAGCCGAGCGCTGCGACGAGTCCCCACCGGAATCGCGACTCGTCCTCGGTGATCGTCGCGCGGAGCACCTGCGCGTCGCTGAGCCCGATGTCGCCGATTCGGCTCGCGAGCACGTTGGCGAGGATGTACGCGAGGTACAGGCCTCCCGCCCAACGGGCGACCGTGCTGCGGCTCCACCGCTGCGTCATGACCGTCATGGCCGTGCCTTCCTCGCCGCCGGACGGCGGCGGTCGTGTCGGGTCGTCCGTGACCGGCTGACCAGCCCGATGGCCACGCCGAGCGCGAGGAGGCGGATCGCGTTGATCCCCGACTCCACCAGCAGCCAGTGGCCCGGGTCGGCCACGTCCGAAAGCAAGGTGGAGGGCAGCGCGACGAACACGGTGAGCAGCACCAGAGCCGCGGCGGCGAGCACCAGGGCCTTGCCCAGCGGGTCGTGACCGGGCACCTGACCGGGGAGCCGGGTGAGCAGGAGGGCCACGGCGCCCGCGACGACCAGCCCGCCGGCCGCCGCCTCGACGAGCATCGGGACGTAGGCGATCGACCGCGCGGACCGGAAGTCGGCGGCGACCGGGGTCAACGAGATGGCGAGGTTGGCCAACCAGAACGCGGCAGCTCCCACGAGAGTGAGAACCCACCACCCGGCCGCGGCCGATTCGAAGCGCCCAGGACCCCGGGCGTCGGACCGCTGGACCTCCACGCTGTCCATGACCATCTCCGCCGGGCCGGACCCACTGCCCGGCCCCGTCCAGCATCCCGCGGGAAGACCCCCTCGACGACCGGCTGCCTGCAAGGTCACAGGGTGCGCGGGCGTCCCGCAACCGGCGGGACTCCAGTCGCGAGACGCCGCGGTCGGCTCCGGTTCGTTGCCGGGCGCTAGCCTTCAGGCATGTCAGCACGAGTGGCTCGTTGGTCGCGTTGGACCGTCGTGGTCGGGCTGCTGGTCGCGGCGGGCGCCAGCATTGCCGCGATGAACTGGTACGGCACCTGGACGTCGTTCGCGCACCTCGACGCGGGCTCCGGTCGTGGCGGCACCAGCCTTGTGACCGTGGATTCGCAGGCCAGCTTCCAGCGGTGGGTTCTGGTGGCGTTGATCTCCCTCGTCATCACTGTCGCCGCCATGGCGAGCGAGTGGCTGTCCCGTACCAACGCCGCCGACGTCGCGCGTCCCGAACGGCTCGAGTCGCCGCAGGGGTAGGTCAAATCGACTCCGCTGCAACAGATCCGGTTTGTCCATTCGATGTCCTCAGGTGTGCGGTCCATCTGGTCGAGGCGGTTCCGGCCGGGTGAGGCGACCCACCTGTCGTCGGGATGCACCGCTGCCAGGCGAACGGCGTCCGACGGCCGGACGTAGGCTCACGACCATGCCGAAGCAGTCGCTGGTCTCCGAGTGCGTCCGCCCACCTGAACCTGTCCGACACGCTGCCGGTCGTGGCCGAGTCGACGACCTCGCGAGTCCTTGTGACCAACGACGTGATGCGGATCGTCCAGTTCACCTTCGATGCCGGGGAGTTGCTCACGGAGCACACCTCGCCGCGCGCCGTGGCTGTTCAGCTGGTGAGTGGCCGGATGCGGTTCACCGTCGACGGCACCGAGCACGCCATGGGTGATGGCGACGTCATCTATCTCGCGCCGGGTGCGCCGCACGCGTTGGTCGCCGAGACGGCTTGCCGGATGACGTTGGTGATGGTGGACCTCACGGCCTGACCAGCCACGGGTGGCAGCGATCGTCCCGAGGTCTCGTTCGGGCCCGTCCGAAGTCCACGGCCCCAGTTCGGCCGTGGCCATCAGAACCTCATCGTCGTAAGGTGGCGGCCGAGAGGAGGCGGCGATGGCCGATCCACTGGGCGACATCATCGGGGACTATCGCGCGTTCGCCGCGCAGCAGGCAGACCGTCTCCTCACCCGGGGCATCGACGTCCGGCCGTACCCGCTCAGCCACCTCGCCGTGCGCGTGCCGGAGTGGGACCAGTACGTGCACGTCCGGACCCTGCTCGAACGCCACGCGGTCATCAATCGCGAGAACGTCTGGAACGGCCGCCCGATCTCCTTGATCGTCCCCGCCGAGCCGCTCGAGGTCCTCGACGGCAAGGCCGTCCCGCTCATCGAGCTCATCCCGCCCGTGCACCAGCGCGTCTACAAGATGGGGCTGGAGCACCTCGGCGTCGTGGTCGGCGACACCTTCGACGCGTTCGTCACCGCCCACAAGCCCGTCCTCACCGGCCAGCAGTTCCAGGGCCCGAACAGCACACCCGACCCGGTCTACATCCTGTTCGAGGACTTCACCCACGTGAAGTTCTATCGACTCTCACTGCGAGCATCCGTCGAGCTCGATGCCGGCCCGTTCGACGACGGGTTCCACCACGTCGACGACTGGGTGCCCCAGCGACTCGTGACCGCGACCGGCCCGAACCCGCTGCCGCGCTGAGCGGTCCGCACCGCTCGGCGCGAGAGTCTCCACCCCTCATCCCGTCGCAGGGTGATGGCGCGCCGGGAAGGCCCACTGGTGTACTACCACCCCCCAAGCGTGGTCGCCAGTTCTCCGGAGCTCAGTCGCTCGTCGGCGGCGCAGACCCGACTTGGGTGATGCGAGCCGCCAAGGCCCTCCTGCGAGTGGCGGAAGGGCCGCCGGAGCGAGGTGTCCCAGAGGGCGGAGATCAGAGTCCGAGCAACCCAGGACGCGGGTGGTGATCGGCCAGGATGATCGCGCGGGCCGCGCGTCTCAGGTTCGTCGCGCCAGGCATGTCGTTCATCCACCGACGACCAGGGTGTCAGCAGCCGGGATGTCAACCGGTGGCGGGCCGCTGTCAGCCGTGACGCCACCCCCGGGACCCCCCTGCAAAGGTCGCCATGGGATGGCGTCACTCGCGAATCGTGGCAGTCAGCTCGTCTCGCGCGCCCAGGTTCGTGCAGATCCTCGCGCACCTTGCTCTCAGGCAGCCCTCAGCCTTCGACACTGCGTGGCCGAGCCTTGGCCCAGCGATGTGGATGTGCTTGACCGCACGCGGATGTGGGTGCGCCACTCGCGATCACGGCCCCTGCGCTCGTTGTCGCCGTTGCGCCCGACGGCTAGGTTCGCTCGCATGGCGTCCAGCTCCTCCATCGGTTTCGCGGCGTCGATCGGCGGGCTTGCCGGGGCGTCGCTGGCGGCTCACCGGGGTCCACGAGCGGCGGCCGGTGCCGCGCTGCTGGGGGCCGTTGCCCTGGGGACGTCGGAGGCGGTCGCCAGAGCTCGCCAGAAGGAGGGGGAGATCCCGGCGCTGTGGCACCGGATCGCGGTCAGTGCCGCACTGGCGGCGCCCGCGGGTTGGCTTGCCGGAAGAGTGACCACGGCGGGACCACGCACCGTCGGCACCGCCACCGGTGCCGTGGTCGGGACTCTCGGCATCCGACCCCAGAAGGTGGCGATGGGCCCCGTCGTGGGAGCCGTCATCGGGCAGGCGCTCTCGCGTGGGCCGGCGCCGGCGGCCGTGGTCGCGAGCAGCACGGTGCTGGCGTACCGCAGCCTGTCGGCGCTGGTCTTCCGCGACCAACAGGTCAGCCTGCTGGCCGACCGGGTCCGAGCCGCCGACCTGCCGTTCGTCGTACCGCGCCCGGCGAGGTCGAGGTACGTCGGTACGGGGTACGTCCGGGAACTGGCCGAGGAGCTGGGAGCCCTCTACACCGCTGACGCCCAGGACACCGGGATCGTGGCCTCCCTCGACACGCTCGCGGGTCCGCAGTTCGACCCCAGCCGGGTCGACCCGCTCGTCCGGGAGTTCTACGAGCACACCACGCGCTTCGCGCTGGACATCGTCCCGGAGTGGCGGCTGTGGGTCAGGCCCGGCTACCTCCTGTACCGCACCGCAGTCGCCCGTCCTCTGGGCCAGGCCAGCATCCCCATGAACCAGCGCGAGGCCCAGCGCGGCATCCGTAGCCGCATCGACACCATCAGCGGCGTCGACGGCGCAGTGTCCGTGCGCGGGTGGATCAGGTCGTTCGCCGACGACGACGAGCCGATCATGGTCGGCATCTACACCACGTACGCCCACCGCGAGCAGTGGCTACGTCAGCGTCGGATTCCCTGTCCCGGAGGGCAGCTTCACCGCCACCCTCCTCCCGCGGTCCCGCCCCGACCGGGGCCTGACACTGACCAGCCGCGCCGACGACGGGCAGACAGGGCACTACCTCACGTACGTCGACACGACCGCGGACGAGCTCACCGCCCTGGCCGTGCACGGCTTCGCGGAGCAGCTCGACGTGTTCGTCGAGGACGGCGTCCTGCGCGCCGAGCACGCGTTCTGGATGTTCGGCTTTCCGTTCCTCACCCTCCACTACCGCATCGCGAGGAAGCCGGCTCCCTGAGCCTGGCAACTCGGGCGGCGGGCGACCGGTGCCGGGTGGACGCGGCGGCACAACGATCGGGACAAACCGGTGCCATGACCCCGGTTCCTCCGACCGTTGGCAAGGGCCAGTGCGAGCCGGTGGCGGCCCGCACCGCACCCACGATGCTCGGCAGGGCAGCCGGGTCGGCCAGCTTCAGGCGCGGCGAGGTCGGTGGGCCGGAACCAGCGAAGGTCGTCGTGCTCATGGGGTGCGGAGTTGACCGGCTCCCCGTCCCATCGTGTCACGAGGAACGCGTGCACGTCCAGGGTGGGGTCGTTGAACGTCATCGGGATCGGCCGGGGATCGTGGACGTGGACACCCAGCTCCTCCAGGCACTCCCGAACGACCGCCTCGTGCGGCGACTCACCGGTCTCGACATGTCCGCCGACGAGGTCCCAACAGTTCGGGTACCACTCACGCGACGGATGACGATGCACCAGCAGCACGAGACCGTCGCGAACGAGCGCTGCGACCGCGATCGGAATCCGGGCGACCATGGCGGCACGCTACGCGCGCAGGCGACGCGGCTGTTGCTCGTCGAGGCTGAGGATCGCCGAGGACGTCCTGATGCCGCAGAGGAAGAACTGCGTCGTATGGAGCTGGGCACTTGATGATGAGGCGCTTGACTGCTTGGTCGTCGTCGGAGCTGGCGCTGCTCCTGCACGTCGATGGTGGAAGGCCGCGACGCACGATCGGGGGTGACATGTTCATCATGATCGGCGCGACGGTCGTCGAGCGGAGATCAACCTCTCGCGGGACGGTGGTCTGGCTGGCGTGCTCGATCCACGTCGCGCTCGAACAGGCGTGGGACGCCTTCGCTGATCGAGGAAGCGGCCACGTCGCGTCACAGCTCGAGGAGCGGTAGAAGATCTCTTCTGCCGGGTGGGCGTCAAGCCGGCGGACCGAGACCGGCATGGTTCTTTGCCGCGTCGGCCTCGGCGATACTCGGCGCTGCCGATGCTCGGCACCAGTCGCGGGCTGCCGATGGATGCTCCAGCTCCACCACGCCTCGCTCGGCTGTTCAGTTCACCGACAGGTGTGCCTTCGTCGCCTTGCCGATGCGCGCGATGGCGGATCGGGTGACGAGCATGGAGCGATATCAGACGCCCGGGCTGGATCTGTACTTGGACGGACGCCGCCGCGACCTGGCGTCAAACTGACGTCCTGACCTTCGAGCCTTCGTCCTGGCTCTGGTCCTCCTCTACGGTACCGGCGGCATGGGCACGGACGCCGGCTTTGTACAGTGATGTGATGGTCGCTGGGGGTCTGGCTGTCAGGTGGTGCGCAGACGGCAAGCAACCGCCGTCATCATGAGGCGTGCGCGCGATGGTGGTTTCGCTGATGGTGTGCCACGTCGTCGCGGGCGACGACGGCGTGACGTGGCTCTTCGAGAGGGCCGAAGAATCTTTTCCAGTTCGAGCGCGTCGACCGGTACCAGGCGACCAGGGTGGTCGAACTGCTTTGCGCGACACGTTGGACGAGATGCGGGCACCCGGGAAGCCGCCTCGACGCCGAGCGAATGGCGCAGCAGGTCGTCGGGCCTGACGCCCTGCTCGCTGTGATGTGTCGATGCGGAGAAGTGCTGGCGGAAGCCTGAGGTGCGAAAGATCGTGGTCAACTGGAAGAACTTCGTCCTGACCGTCTCGAGGCTGAGGACGAACTACGTTGATGGGCTCGTCAGCGGTGCCAGTTTGAGGCTTTTTGACGGAGAACGTGCTGCGGCTGTTGAGGTCGGTTCTTCCGGCGACTTACTTGTGTCTTGCCTAGTGTACCAACTGCGACGCCGCCCTTCCCTCGCGGGGATGGACCGGCGACCTGACGAAACCGACGCCCGCCGTGCTGTCGAGCTGGCTTCGTCACGATCGACGAACGAATGGCTGTCGACGAAGAGTGTGAGGCGGGGTGGTTGTTCGCGGCCGATCGTCTGCGACCTGCTTTGGAAGAACGGTCGGCTACGTCGAAGGAAGAGTGATGCGCGCGCGCGTTGTGTGGTAGCGCGGACACTACGTCGTCTCCCAGCGGAACGAGTTCCGTGGAGGTCGATCGAGGAACAGGCGAACGACTCGGCCGGGCAATCGCCTTATTCGAATGGGAGGAATGAGTTCACGAGACGATGGGGCGTCTGCGGTGACGCATCAGTCGAACCCCGCCGCCGCTGTCAACCCCGACCAGGATCAGCCTGGCACGGCCTCGCGACTGTGTAGCCGCGGTTCCGTCTCTCTCCATCAGCTTGAGGCGTACAGCGATAGAGACCTATGTGTCACTCTCAGGGCCGTCATGGTCCTGGAGCCAGTCGCGTAGTCGGTAAGCGGTACCAGCGTTCGTTCCACGAAGCGGATCGTGTCGTCTCTGTGGTCATTGTCGAGCATGGTGAATCACTGGTTCGATGAAGCAGCTCGTTGTCAAACGCCGCATGTCGTGCCAGTGATCTGCTGGTGGTGGTCGTTGGTGTGATCAGCGTGGTCCACATGAATCCATTGGCCCCGCGAGAATGTCCGCCATGCCGCGATCCGCCGCTGGGACTCGGGAATGGCGCGGCGCCCTCCTCGTCCCGCCGCACTCCTCGGGCGCGAGCCGAACCGCGGTAACCATGCAGTCCTTCGCGCAGCGGGCGCGCCGAGCCACCCAGCCAGGTGGGCCAGGTAGTCGATGATCCTCCCGAAGGTCCGCGACCCTCGGTCCATGACGATCCGCGGCGGTGGCACGCTCACCGACGATGAATGATCAGCTCTCGCGCTGTGGGCGGCCTCGGCGCCGAGCATGTCCTGCCCCTCTTCGAGACCGCGCAGCCCGACGACCCTACGACCGCGTGAGGCCATAGTGTTGGCCGGCGCCTGGGCCCGTGGCGAGATGCCGATGACCGGGGTCGCGCAGCGGTGGACATGCCATGGCGGCAGCCAGACCCTTGAGCGGGGCAGCGCGACACGCCGCCTACGCGGCCGCGCAGGCCGCTCTGTCGCGCACGTCGCGGCGCACGAGCTGGGCGTCGCTGCGTACGCGATCAAGGCGGTCCGGTGCCGCTGCGACAAGGCAGAGCGCGAAATTGCGGGAGACGAGAGTCCAGTGGCAACGCGATCAGCGATCCGAGCCGATCCGCGATCTCGTGCTCGACGACCAGCGGGGTGCGAAACGACATCTGCTGGTCGGTCCGACTGCTGAGCCGGTGGGGCACGCTGAGAGCTGCCCGATGGTGGCTCAATGCCCTGATGGCGGACAGCGAGGGCGGCGTCATGGTTCCGAACCTCCTGGTCGGGCCGGCCGAGCCGCGCAGCGGTTCCAGGGCGTGCTGGTGGTCGCGGGGCGAGGGACGCCAGCGGCTGTTGCGTGCCGCTCCGGCGACGACATCCGTTGTGGCGCCGACCAGGGACGGCTTCTTGGTTGTCGCGCAGGTCCCGACCCGCTCCTCAACGTTCCGACACCGAACGAACGAAGGGTTGGTTATGGTAGCTGCTGCAGTCGTTCCATGTGGAGCCGGTTCTGGTGACGTGCTGGCCTATTTGTCGATCCGTCGTTGTCACGAAAGATCGACCCAGTCGGCGCGGATCTTGTCGATGACGGAGCCGAGGGAGACCGAGGACTGATGGCGGAAGCCGAGGTCCAGTCGGCCCCGCGAACCTTGTACCCCGCGATCCGTACGCGCAGCGGTCGCCAAGCTCGACGGGACCTGGGTCGGCAGCGGTACGGTACCCGTCCTACTTCGACCCCGCCGAACCCATCGTCGTGCGCGGCCGAGAGGACGAGCCAGTCGAGCTCGACGGCATCCCGACCTGGCTCCAGTCCGAGGCCGCTGGTCGCATCTGCTGAAACCTTCTGGACCCAGGCCTGAACCGTACCGCCAGGCGCGGACCTCTGAGCGAAATCGGGAAGACACGCACGCGCCCGCGGGACACCGAACTGGTCCTGCCAGCGCGACGCCTATGTGGTTAACTTCGGCGTGGCGACGAAAAAACGGATCGTGTCGCGGTAGGTGGGGCGCCGAAGTCGACCTTGAACTCGACGGTGACAGTTCGACGCCGGCACGGGCGCTCAGTGGCAGAGCGCGAGGGCGAACTGGATGAGCGGATATGGCAGCGCCCGCGTACGAAGCGCCAGGTCGCAGACCAGAGCTGGTGCTCGGCATCGAACTCGGCCGCGCCGAGTCACCGGGCACGGTGTCGTCGAGCCTCGCCGGCGCACGGTGCCGACGGCGTGCCGAGCGGGACGTGGGCGCGAACGGCTGCTTGGGCACGGGTCGACCCGCGAACATGGGGGCCGCGCCCAGGCCGTGGCGGTACCGCGGCCTTGGGCGGGTCGTGGTACAGCGGCAGAAGCTCGGTCTCGGAGCTGCCGATGACGCCGACAGCCGGGCGGTGTCATCGACAGCGGGGCCGTCATCGGGAAATGCGGAACCCGTGCCCGAGGCTGGAGTCGGGGCCGTGCTCCCGGCTGCGAAAGTCTGGACCTGTTCGGCGGGGCTGTGCTCGCTGCCCGTTGAGGGATGCGCCGCGCGCCGCCGGCGTCCAGACGAGGTGAAGCGATGACTAGGGACCCACAGAGATGGTCATCAACGCCATAGAGAGGCGAGCGGGCGTGGCTCGGCAAGCGATGGACGAGGGCGCGGCGATCGGCGTCCCGCCACGAACCGTGATGGTGCTGATCGTCCTCGACGCATGACCGCGGTGGCTGCTCCTGGAAGCCCAGCCGACCGGCTCGGGCGGTACTGGCGGGCGTCGGTGGCTCGGAGCTGGCGGCGGCAGTGGTCTGCGGCTGGACGCTGGTGGCTCCGACGCCTCGGGGTGGCCAGTGACTCGACGACGAGCGCGTCTGAGAACGTGAGCCGCCATGACGTGGCGATGGTCCTTGGTTCGAGGCTCTTCCCGTTGGTCGAGGGCCAGGTAGATCTCGCGCCGGGCGAAGCGCTCGGCGCCCGCGCACGCCTTTCTCAACCAGGACGGGAAGAACTGCAGTTGCTACGACTGGACCTACCAGGGCCTTCTGGTGCTGGTGAGCAGGCCACCGCCGCCGCGGCTGATGGTTCCCTCAGCGTCATCGACGAGCCCGGGTCGACTCTCTAAGCAATCGCGAGCGTTCGAGCCGTTATTACTCGGTCAGCGGCGCCGAACCGAGCCGTCCGAGCCAGAAGTCGGTCCGGCGACCGTGGACGTGAGCAGAGCTGGTCGTTGATGCGACGACCTTACTGGCCCGCTCCGCGTGGGCCGTGACGAGCAGGTACTGGTGAGGGTGTGTGTGCTGAGGACGTGGCGCTGACGTGGTGGACGCTGGTGACCGGTCCGCGGCGGGGGAAAAGGACGGGTGACGGACGAGGGTGATGGGTGAACCAGCGGCGAAGCACTCTCATGGGCCTGGGTGTGCTGACCGGGCCAGGTGAGCTGAGCGTGTTGGCTGTGGCGGTCAACCTGCGTGAGACGATCTAGGCGAAACCTTGACTTGGTCCTCGAGGCGGTGACACTCACGCCCGAACAGGAACCGGTCGTCAGACCGTCGGCGACCCGACTGCGAGGCCGCTGCAAACCTATATGGGAACCCTGTAGAGAGCCGTTACGGAGGTGAGACCCTGCTTGGGCTTGTCATGCTGAAGCTGGGACGTGGAGCCTCAGCCCGCTGAAATATCAACGGGGGCTGGTTGATGTGGAAGCTGTTCTTATCCACTCTGACGACGGAACGGGAGGGAGATGGTCAGGGGGTGCCCGTGGGAGGTCGTGGAGCCTGGTGCGGGCGCAAGGAGCGACTGAGCCGTGCGCCGAGCGACGCCGGCCGGTGAGGGGTGGCTGGCTGGCTTCTATGCGCGCGACGGCTCCGTCTGCGTGGAGACCTTGATCCTGACGGTGAAGGTCTACCTGCGCCTCGACCTGTGGGGGTGATGCTGGGCGGCGCCGACTCGACGATCAGCGTTCCCTGGCCCGTACTGGGTGGCGTCCTGCGAAGCCGAACTGGAAGGAAGCCCGACGTCGCCCGGCGTGCCGCCCGCGAGGGTGTCGGCGGTGATCCTTGGATCCCCGTCGCCCGGCTCGTGCCGAAACGTCGTGGTCGTTGGTGACCCGAGCCCGCGCCGCGCGGTGGGAGAGCGGGTCGGCTGGCCCGAGGAAAACGCGAGCAACTGGAAAAACCTGAGAATTGCCGGAGGGGATCGTGGCGCGCCGGTGACCGTTGTGTCCGACGGCGTCGGGCTGGCCCGGGCGCCGGCGTGGCCGGCGAGGAGCTGGTGCCGGGCCGGCGGGACTCTGGATGATCTGGTGGGAACGGCGGTGGCCCTGGACCTGAGGCTTCGGTGATGTGGGGGTGGTCGTGGCCACGGCAGCGGTCCGGGAGGACGCGCCAGCGACCTCCTGGCGCCCGCTGGGTCCCGGCGGCCGCCGATGCCGCCCGACGATCTGCCCTCGAGGATGCCGCCTGGCGGCCGGCGTTGAACGAGGGCTGGCTTCGACCGCGGCGTCGTGCACTCGAACGCAGCGTTCACGCCGACCACGTCCTTGGCTGGCTGGGTCGAGCTGTGGCAGCGGCGCCTCGTCGCTGGGGCGCTCCAGATGGAGGCGGCGGCGCTGCTTCGTCATCGTGGTGGCTGCACGGCGCGGCCTTGCTGCGCCGGCGCCCGTGATCGACGGGGACCCGCTGACGTCCGAGGAGACCGCCATGGCAGGGGTACGAACCGCTCCCGAGATGCTCGCCGCTATGCCGCTGCCGCCGTCATCACCGCCCGCCGCTCGAGGCC